>NZ_FCOP01000011.1 GCF_900021175.1 Pseudenterobacter timonensis | reverse complement strand
CGGGAAGGCGGCCCGCGCCGCGCGGGCGGCCGCGTCGACCTGACGGGCGCTGGCGTCGGCGCCCTGCCAGAGCAGTTCGCCACCCACCGGGTTGTTTTTTACGCGTCGCTCGCCTTCCCCTGCGATCCAGGCGCCGTTAATCCACAGGCTCATGCTGTTCTCTCCTCAGGGCAGAGTCGCACCAGGCGAACCTTATCGCCCGGGCTACATTTCAGGTCATCCATCTGCGCGGCGGTCAGCACCAGCCGTTCACATTTCGGGTTGGTGCGAATAAGCGTGGCGCGAAATTGCTGGTACTGTTCATTCGCCACCAGGCAGGCGGGCCACTCTCCCGGCGCGGGCTGGCCCTCTGCCACGGTGACCAGCCGGCTTTTACGGATGGCGCGGATGCGGTCGACATCGCACTCAAGCGTCGGGCCGCCGTCGAAGATATCGATATAGTTGCGGTAGCAAAATCCCTCTTTCTCCAGCACCGCGCGGGCGGGCGCGGTCTGGGGGTGTACCTCGCCAATCACCGCCTGCGCCTGTGGGCTGAGAAAATGGGTGTAGATAGGGTGTTTCGGCATCAGTTCAGCGATAAAAGCCTTATGCCCGGTGCCGCAAAGGTAGTCGGCGCGGCTAAATTCCATGGAGAAGAAGCGCTTGCCCAGGCTCTCCCAGAAGGGAGAGTAGCCCGTGTCGTCAATCACTCCGCGCATCTCCGCCACCACCTTGTCGTTGAACCTGTCGCGAAAGGCGGCCATAAACATAAAGCGCGATTTGGAGAGCAGATAGCCATTCCCCTCCTTGCGCCAGTCGGGGTCGAGAAAGAGCGAACAGAGCTCGCTGCTGCCGGTATGGTCGTTGCTAAGGAACAGCGTCGGCAGCGCGTTATAGACGTTCAGCTCTTTAGAGGCGTGCACCAGCGTGCCGACGCGGTAGTTGTACCACGGATCGTTAAGGCCCACCGCCACCTCAATGGCGCAGATCCCGGCCATGGTGCCGGTTTCGGTATCTTCCAGCACAAACACATAGCCCTGCTCGCTTTTCGGCAGGCTCCCCTGCCAGGTTTGCTGAGCGCGCTCGATGCGTGCCGAGAGGGTTGCCTCATCCACCGGAAGCGAGGTCAGACCGCCCCCCGTTTTGGCGGCCAGCCGCATCAGCCCGGCGAGATCGCCATGCTCTATGGGACGGATAACCATCATGATGACACCTCCGCCTTAATATGGTCGCAGGCCTGCGCAAAGCGGTCGAGACCGGTCTGCACCTCCTCTTCGCTGACGTTAAGCGCCGGCGCGAAGCGTACCACGTTTGCCCCCGCGATAAGCACCATCACCCCCGCCCTGGCCGCCTCCAGGGAGATCTGCTTCGCCTTGCCGGTAAAGGGCTCAGCCAGCACGCAGCCAATCAGCAGCCCCAGCCCACGGATCTCCTTAAAGAGTCCCGTTCTGGCGTTGATCGCCTGTAACCGCTCCACAAACCAGTCGTGGCGCTGCTTCACGCCGTTCAGCATCGCCGGGGTATTGATAATATTAAGCACTTCGCCCGCCACTGCCGTCGCCAGCGGGTTGCCGCCGTAGGTGGTGCCGTGGGTGCCGACGGTCATCACGCTGGCGCATTCCTCCGTGGCCAGTAGCGCACCGATGGGGAAACCGCCTCCCAGCGCCTTGGCGGTGGAGAGGAGATCCGGCGTAACGCCGTAGTGCATATAGGCATACAGTTCGCCGGTGCGACCCACGCCGGTCTGTACTTCATCAAAAATCAGCAGCGCGTTGTGCCTGTCGCAGAGCGCCCGCAGCCCCTGCAAAAATTCCCGGGTGGCCGGGACTACCCCGCCTTCGCCCTGCATTGGCTCAACAATCACCGCGCAGGTAGTATCGTCGATGAGCTCGCTGGCGGACGCTAAATCGTTATAAACCGCGTGGCGGATATCGGGCGGCAGCGGGGCGAAATCCTGAGAGTAGGCAGGCTGGCCGCCCGCGCTGACGGTAAACAGCGTGCGACCGTGGAAGGCATTTTTGAACGCCACGATGCCGCTTTTATACGCGCCAGACTTGTCATGCGCATACTTACGCGCCAGCTTCAGCGCCGCCTCGTTCGCCTCTGCGCCGGAGTTACAGAAAAAGACCTTATCGGCAAAGGTGGCATCAATCAGTCTCTTTGCCAGCCGCAGCGCAGGCTCATTGGTATAGCCGTTACCGGTGTGCCAGAATTTCGCCGCCTGATCGTTCAGCACCTGGCGCAGCGCGGGATGCGCGTGGCCCAGCGCGTTGACCGCGATCCCGCCCGCGAAGTCGATATACTCCTTCCCCTGCTGATCCCACAGGCGCGAGCCCTCCCCGCGAACCGGAATAAAAGCCGCCGGGGCGTAAACCGGCATCATCCATTCATCAAAGTTTTCACGCGTAACTGACAGAGACATAGCGACCTCATCCGGTAAATAAAAAGTTGATTAATTGTTAAATAATTGGGTGTTTGCCCTGTGACTGTAGATTGCAGGCTTCGTGCCAGCCAGCGAGAAAACTGCATAACCGGAGGAGGATCACGTCATATCAAGACGTTAGAATGTACAGCCATTCACTTAAACTGCATAAAAAGTGAATATTTTTACGGAAAGCGGCGGGTTGCCGAACGAAAACCAGGAATATTATTCACATGCCAAATATAATTCTGGATTTGTGATCGCAGATGGAATTTACGGGTCATTTCCGCCCCACTGGAGGGCACGCTGCATCGCAGCGGTGCAGATTTTGCACCAATGACATTATCTGTCGCAGTTATTGGCGCAAGCGGATAACAGCGGCAACAATTTCTGCTACCATCCCTGCACTATTCACCTTGCACTGGCAGCGACTATGAAATTTGTCTCTTTTAATATCAACGGCCTGCGCGCCCGTCCCCATCAGCTTGAAGCCATCGTCGCGCAACATCAGCCCGACGTCATCGGTCTCCAGGAGACAAAGGTCCACGATGACATGTTCCCCCTCGAAGAGGTGGCGAAACTTGGCTATAACGTCTTTTACCATGGCCAGAAAGGGCATTACGGCGTGGCGCTGCTGACCAAAGCGACGCCGGTCAGCGTACGCCGCGGCTTCCCGGGAGACGGGGAAGAGGCGCAGCGGCGTATCATCATGGCGGAGATCCCCTCCCCGATAGGCAATATCACCGTGATTAACGGCTATTTTCCGCAGGGCGAAAGCCGCGACCATCCGCTGAAATTTCCCGCCAAGGCGAAGTTTTACCAGGATCTGCAGGACCATCTGGAGACGGAACTTAACCGCGATCAGCCGGTGCTTATCATGGGCGATATGAATATCAGCCCCACTGATCGGGATATCGGTATCGGCGAAGAGAGCCGCAAGCGCTGGCTGCGTACCGGGAAATGCTCCTTCCTGCCGGAAGAGCGCGAGTGGATGGGCCGCCTGCTGGAGTGGGGCCTGGTGGATACTTTCCGCAGCGCCAACCCCCAGACGGAGGATCGCTTCTCGTGGTTTGACTACCGTTCCCGCGGCTTTGACGATAACCGCGGCCTGCGCATCGACCTGCTGCTGGCAAGCACCCCGCTGGCGGAGCGTTGCGTGGAGACCGGCATCGACTATGCAATCCGCGGGATGGAAAAACCTTCCGATCACGCGCCGGTCTGGGCGACGTTCAACCTGTAACATCGTGAACATCCGTAAAATTCTGCTCTTGTGCGCCCTCGGGGGCGCATTTATCGTGGGCGCCGCCTGGCTTGCTCCTGACCTGCTCTCCTTCGCCTCGCTGAAGCACCACCAGCAGGCGCTGAGCGAGGCGATCGCCACCCATCCCTGGCTGAGCGTAGCGCTCGGATTTGGGATCTATGTCGGCGTAACGGCCCTGTCGATCCCCGGCGCGGCGGCGCTGACGCTGCTTATCGGCGCGCTTTTTCCCCTGTGGCTGGCCGTCGTGCTGGTCTCCTTCGCCTCCACCCTCGGCGCCACGCTGGCGATGCTGGCCAGCCGCTATCTGCTGCGTGACTGGGTGCAGCGCCGTTTCGCCAGGCAGATGCAGACGGTAAATCGCGGCATGGCCCGCGACGGAGCGCGCTATCTTTTCGCCCTGCGGCTGATGCCGCTGTTCCCCTTTTTCCTCGTCAATCTGCTGGCGGGTCTCACCCGGCTCGGTGTGGTGCGCTACTGGTGGGTCAGCCAGCTCGCCATGCTCCCGGCGACGATCGTTTTCGTCAATGCCGGACGGGAATTAGGCAATGTCGCTTCGCTGCACGATATTCTCTCGCCGGGAATGGCGATCGCCTTTACACTGCTGGGGCTATTACCGCTGGCGACGCGCCGGCTCTTGTCCCGATTCACCTCTTCTGCTCACTAACCGGGAGGCATTATGCGCCGTGTGCGTTCCTGCATGTTTCTGATTGGCCTGCTGCTGGCGGTCCCTGCCCTTGCCGCCGATACGTGGCAGGCGGTGAAGAAGGAGGCGCAGGGGCAGACCGTCTGGTTTAACGCCTGGGGCGGAGATGAGGCGGTGAACCGCTATCTCGACTGGGTGAGCGGCGAGATGAAAAGCCACTACGCTATCACCCTGAAGATTGTGCACCTTGCCGACGGCGCCGATGCGGTGAAACGCATCCAGACCGAAGCCAGCGCCGGGCGCACCCGCCGTGGCTCGGTCGATCTGCTGTGGGTGAACGGCGAGAATTTCCGCACGCTGAAAGAGGCGAACCTGCTGCAAACCGGCTGGGCGCAGAGCCTGCCAAACTGGCGCTACGTGGATCGCGCTAAACCGGTTACCGAGGATTTCGCCATCGCCACCGACGGGGCGGAATCCCCCTGGGGCGGCGCCCAGCTCACCTTTATCGCCCGTAAAGAGAGCCTGCCTGCGCCGCTACGCGATGCGAATGCCCTGCTTGACTATGCGCGCCAGCACCCTGGCAAGGTGACCTATCCGCGCCCGCCCGACTTTACCGGCACCGCCTTCCTCGAGCAGCTGCTGCTGACCCTGACGGATAACCCGCAGGCGCTCAAATCGCCGCCGGATAGCGCCACCTTCGCGCAGATCACCGCCCCGCTCTGGCGCTATCTCGACACGCTGCATCCCTGGCTGTGGCGCGAAGGGGAGGATTTTCCGCCCTCACCCGCGCGCATGGACACCCTGCTCGCCAGCGGCAGCCTGAACCTGTCGCTCACTTTTAACCCGGCGCACGCCCGGCAGAAGGTCGCCAGCGGGGAACTCCCCGCCGACAGCTACAGCTTTGGTTTTACCGACGGCATGCTGGGCAATGTCCATTTCGTGGCGATCCCCGCCAACAGCAGCGCCAGCGCGGGGGCGAAGGTGGTCGCCAACTTCCTCCTCTCCCCCGAGGCGCAGATCCGCAAGGCCGACCCGCAGATCTGGGGCGATCCAAGCGTGCTCTCCGTGGCGTCGCTACCGCCCCACCAGGCCGCTGCGCTGGGCAAACTCACTCCCGGGGAGCTGCCACCGGTGCTGCCTGAACCCCACGCCGCCTGGGTGAACGCGCTGGAGCAGGAATGGCTTCGACGCTACGGCACCCGCTAGGCTGGCTGGCGCTGGCGGCAATGACGGCGGTTTATCTGCCGCTGCTGCCCGCCGCCGGTCTGATGCTCGCCCCCGCCTTCTCCCTCTCAGGCTGGCAGGCGCTCTTTGCCGACCCGCAGTTTTCGCAGGCGCTGGCCGCCACGCTTGTCTCCACGACGCTTGCCGCCGTCGGGGCGCTGGCGCTGGCGCTCTGCGTGGCGATGGCCCTCTGGCCGGGCGCGGGCTGGCCTGCGTGGCGATGGCCCTCTGGCCGGGCGCGGGCTGGCGCCGACTCAGCGCCCGCCTTCCGTGGCTGCTCGCCGTGCCGCACGTCGCCTTTGCCACCGCGGCGCTGCTGCTTTTTGCCGAAGGGGGCGCGTTTTATCGGCTCTGCACTGCCTGTACCCCGCAGCTCGACCGCTACGGCATCGGCCTTGGCGTCACGCTGGCGGTAAAAGAGAGCGGCTTTATCCTGTGGGCGCTTTACGCCCTCCTGCCAGAAGAGAGGCTGGCGCCGCGCTGGGTTGTGATGCGCACCCTCGGCTATTCACGCGTGCAGGGCTTTTGCTGGCTGGCGCTACCGGAAATCGCGCCAGCTCTTGGCGCGCTGATGCTGGCGGTGGTCGCCTGGTCGCTCTCGGTGGTGGATGTGGCTATCGTGCTGGGGCCGGGTAATCCTCCCACACTGGCGGTGCTGGCCTGGCAGTGGCTGAGCCAGGGCGATCCGGCGGCGCAGATCAAAGGCGCCCTGGTATGTCTGCTGCTGATGGGGCTGCTGGCGGGCTATGCCGCTCTCGGCGGACTCCTCTGGCAACTCTGGCGTCGGCGCATTCCGTCCACGGCCGGCAGGCGAGGCCGGCGTGTCGTTCCTTCCCCGGGCCGCCCCCTCGGCTGGCTGGTGGTGCTGTCGGGCATCGCCTGCGCGGGGGTGCTGGCGGCGCTGGCGCGCGACTTTACCCTGACCTCCCAGGCGTTTTACACCAGCCTGACCTTCGGCGTGACAGCAAGCCTCCTTGCCCTTGCCCTGATCCTGCTCTGGCTTGAATGGGGCCCGCAGCGGCGCGGGCAATGGCTCTGGCTGCCGCTGGTTCTCCCCTCCCTGCCGCTGGTGGCCGGGCAGTACCAGCTGGCGCTGTGGCTTCAGGTGGATGGCGCCGCCCTCACGGTAATCTGGGGCCATCTGCTGTGGGTCATTCCATGGATGCTGCTGCTGTTACAGCCCGCCTGGCGCGCTATCGACCCACGTAAAATCGTGGTGGCCCGCACCCTGGGATTAGGGCGGGCGGCGATCTTCTGGCGGCTGAAATGCCCGATGCTGATCCGCCCCCTTCTCACCGCGCTGGCAACCGGCTTTTCCGTGAGCATGGCGCAATATATGCCAACGCTGTGGCTGGGCGCGGGCCGCTATCCCACGCTGACCACCGAGGCGGTGGCGCTGAGCAGCGGTGGCAGCGTGCCGCTGCTGGCCGCCCGCGCCCTCTGGCTGCTGGCGCTCACCGCCGCTTTCTTTGGCCTTGCCGCCGGGCTATCCCGGCTGGCGGGCCGCTACCGACAGGGGCTACGCTGATGCTGAAAGTAGAAAATCTGACGATCGAACCGCTGCTGCGCGGGGTCCGCTTTAGCGTCCGCCCGGGGGAGATCCTCACCCTGATGGGTCCCTCCGGGAGCGGTAAATCGACCCTTTTCGCCTGGATGGTGGGAGCGCTCGGTGACGGTCTGAATGCCCGGGGCGAACTGTGGCTCAACGATCGTCGCTGCGATACTCTGCCCGTGGAGCGCCGTCAGATCGGCATTTTGTTTCAGGACCCGCTGCTCTTTGAACACTTCAGCGTAGGGCAAAATCTGCTGCTGGCCCTGCCCGCCCCGGTGAAAGGGAGGGCGCGGCGGGAGCAGGTGGAGGCGGCGCTGGCGTCAGCAGACCTGGCGGGCTTTTTCTCCCGCGATCCGGCGCGGCTCTCCGGCGGCGAACGCGCGCGGGTCAGCCTGCTACGCGCCCTGCTGGCCCGCCCCGAAGCTCTGCTGCTGGATGAACCCTTCAGCCGCCTGGATAAGGCGTTGCGCGCTACCTTTCGCCGGTGGGTCTATGCCCAAATTCGCGTCCTGAACGTGCCGGTGGTGCTGGTGACTCACGACGAGGAGGATATCCCCCCCGGCGGCCGGGTGCTGCAGATAGCCGACTGGCGATAATCTATGTGCTAACGCAAAGAAATTTCCCGGAAGGAAGATGAAAATGGCGCTCCCTTTTATTGACGTCAGGCTTTTCGATGAAACGTGTTTCTCAACTGACGGCGCTGACCCTCGCACTGGGTCTCGTCTCGCTCTCCGCTTTTTCCGCTGATATGCCTTCCTCGCTCACCCTTAAGGAGCTGCAACAGCAGCACGGCGCGGTGATCGACACGCGCCCGAGCGCCTTTTATAACGGCTGGCCGCAAACACCCTCCGCGACCTCGGGCCATGAACCCGCCGCGCTTAACCTCTCCGCCTCCTGGCTGAACGCGATGAGCGATGAACAGCTGAGCGCCTGGGCCACGCAGCACCACCTTGCCCCGACCAGTCCCGTGGCGCTCTACGGCAGCGACGCCGATAACCAGGCGGTGAAAGCGCGTCTGGAAAAAGCCGGTTATATCCGGGTCGTAACGCTTGGCGACGCGCTGCAAAACGGCGCGCGACTGCAGCGTTTAGCCCATTTCGAACAGCTGGTCTATCCTGGCTGGCTGCATGACCTGTCGCAGGGCAAGCCGGTAGCGGCCGCCCCCGCCGGTGACTGGAAGGTCATCGAGGCGGCCTGGGGCGCGCCAAAGCTCTATCTGCTGAGCCATATCCCCGGCGCAGATTATATCGACACCAACGAGGTGGAGAGCGAACCGCTGTGGAACAAAGTCTCTGATGACAAGCTAAAAGCGATGCTGGCGAAACACGGTATTCGCCACGACACCACCGTGATCCTCTATGGCCGCGACGTCTATGCCGCCGCCCGCGTGGCGCAGATCATGCTCTACGCCGGGGTGAAAGATGTACGTCTGCTGGATGGCGGCTGGCAGAGCTGGTCGGACGCGGGGCTGCCGGTCGAGCGCGGCACGCCTGAGAAGGTAAAACCTGCCAGCGATTTTGGCGCGCCGATCCCCGGACAGCCGCAGCTGATGGTGGGTATGGAGCAGGCGCGTGGCCTGCTGCACCGCCAGGACGCGTCGCTGGTCAGTATTCGCTCCTGGCCAGAATTTATCGGCACCACCAGCGGGTACAGCTACATTAAGCCCAAAGGCGAAATTGCCGGCGCGCGCTGGGGCCACGCGGGCAGCGATTCCACCCATATGGAAGATTTCCATAACCCGGACGGCACCATGCGCAGCGCGGATGATATCGCCGCCATGTGGAAAACGTGGCATATCCTGCCGGAGCAGCAGGTGGCGTTCTACTGCGGCACCGGCTGGCGCGCCTCGGAAGCCTTTATGTACGCTCGCGCAATGGGCTGGGAAAAGATAGCCGTCTATGATGGCGGCTGGTACGAGTGGAGCAGCGATCCGAAAAACCCGGTATCGAGCGGGGAACGCGGCCCCGACGCTGTCCGTTAACGCTTCAGCGCTTTTAGCGTCTGATAGCCGCTCCAGACGCGCGTAATGGTGGTCAGCCAGCAGAGCGCGCCAAAAATCCCGGCAAACAGGGTAAAGTTTGCCGGGAAGAGGCAGCACAGCACAAACAACGCGATGGTCTCCGCTCCCTCCGTCAGCCCGCCCAGATAGTAAAACGATTTATGCGCATAGCCGGGATTATCAATCTCGTGCTTCGCCGCCAGCGCCGCAAAGGCGAGAAAGCTGCTGCCGGTACCGATAAAGGCAAACAGCAGCCACGCCGCCGCCAGACCGTTCTCGACGGGCGCCGCCAGCGCAAAACCGAACGGCACCAGCGCGTAGAAGAGAAAATCGAGCGAAATATCGAGAAAGCCCCCGGCATCGGAAAGCCCCCGCCGACGCGCCAGCGCCCCGTCCAGGCCATCCAGCAGACGGTTGATAACGATCGCGACCAGCGCCGCGTCGTACCAGCCAAGGGCCAGAAACGGCAGCGCCAGTACGCCGATTGCAAAGCCCAACAGCGTGATGCCGTCAGGAGAGATGCCCGGTTTGTCGACAGCCTGCGCCAGCCTGTTGAGCACCGGCTTCACGCCCGGGTGAAGATAACGATCAAGCATGAGGTCTCCCTTGTAACGGATCGCAAAGTCCCTGCGCGGGGATCTCCAGGGCTGCGTTAAAACGCGCCGAGAGATTCTGAAAAGCGAGCAACGCCGTCATCTCCGTAATGGCCGCGTCGTCGTAATGGCGCTTCAGAGCCGCCTTAATCTCCCCGGTCACCTGCGGCGGCGTCGCCGTTACCGCCTCAGCATAGGCGAGCGCCGCCCGCTCCGCCTCGTTAAACAGCGCGGCATTTTGCCAGTCGCTTACCGCCAGCACCTTATCCAGCGCGCCGCTGCGCTCGGCCAGCCGCAGGCTGTTGGCGTCAATACAAAAAGCGCAGTGGCAAAGCTGCGACACGCGGGTCATTAGCAGCGAGCGCAGCGCCGGATCCAGGCGGGCGCGACGGCGTTCAAGATAGCCGACAAAAAGCGCCACCAGCCAGAAGAGGCGCGGCATTCTTCCCCACCAGCGGGTGGGATTGAGTATGACGCCGAAATGTTTTTTCTGCATGGCGGCGATGGGTTTGAGGCTGGCGGGAAGGGCTGTAACGGGGGCTACCCAGTGCTGACGCTCGTTCACCTGATTCTCCTGATGACTGGACTCCGGGAAAAGGGAGGATAATATGGCATTTTCCCTTTTGAATTATTGACGAACGTGCTGAAAACTATCGATGTTGTTGCCGCCATCCTTGAGCGGGAGGGCAAAATTTTGCTGGCCCGGCGTCCGGCCCATGCCGATCAGCCGGGTAAATGGGAGCTGGCGGGTGGAAAAGTTGAGGCGGGCGAAACGCAGCCAGAGGCGCTGGCGCGGGAGCTGCGGGAGGAGCTCGGCATAGAGGCGCAGCCCACCCGCTACGTCGCCAGCCATACGCGGGAAGTGTCGCAGCGGTTAATCCATCTTCACGCCTGGCATGTGGCCGCCTTCCGCGGTACACCCGCACCGCACTTTCACAGCCAGCTTGTCTGGTGTACTCCAGAAGCGGCGCTGGACTACGATCTCGCCCCGGCCGATATTCCGCTGCTGGAGGCCTTTATTCTCTTACGCGACGCCAGACCAGCGGGTTCGTGCTGAGCCGTTTTTCATCGCGCTGGCACTGGAGAAGTACCCCGTCGGCCCGTACCACCGCCCCTTCGGAGTAGTTCTGATCCTGATAGATACAGCACTGACGGCAGGGCTGGGCGCGCGCTCCGCCGGTGCTGAATACCTCCGGCGGCACGTTGACTTCCACTTCCGGGCGAACAGGATCTGCCTGCGCGCCGGCGGCGAACAGCCCCAGCAGTATCATTACGTATCGTTTCATCACGCCTCTTCCTTTTACTTATCATCATAACTATAACGGTCACCCGCGCCGTTTCTTTAATTTCTCGCTTCATCGTTTTTTATTATGACGGAGCGCCAATAATGAATTTCCCTTAGCCGCCTATTTTTCTCTTGCCTGACGAAGCGGTGCGGGTGGTATAGTCGAAAAAGACCGCAACACGCACAAACAACACGCAAAAGCTATTATAAGAGGTTCTTATATCTATGGATCAGGCACGCTCTCTGGAATCGTTTTTAACCTATGTTCAACAGCTCGACCCGCATCAAAGCGAGTTTGCGCAGGCCGTTCGCGAAGTGATGACCACCCTGTGGCCCTTCCTTGAAGCTAACCCGCGCTACCGACAGATGTCGCTGCTGGAGCGGCTGGTGGAGCCCGAGCGGGTGATCCAGTTTCGCGTCGTCTGGGTGGATGACCAGAATCAGGTGCAGGTTAACCGCGCCTGGCGCGTGCAGTTTAACTCCGCCATCGGCCCGTTTAAGGGCGGCATGCGTTTTCACCCCTCGGTGAATCTCTCGATCCTCAAATTCCTCGGCTTTGAGCAGACCTTCAAAAACGCCCTGACCACCCTGCCCATGGGCGGCGGCAAGGGCGGCAGCGACTTCGATCCGAAGGGCAAAAGCGAGGGGGAAGTGATGCGCTTCTGCCAGGCGCTGATGACCGAGCTCTGGCGCCACCTGGGGCCGGATACCGACGTACCGGCGGGCGACATCGGCGTGGGCGGTCGTGAAGTCGGCTTTATGGCCGGGATGATGAAAAAACTCTCCAATAACAGCGCCTGCGTCTTTACCGGCAAGGGGCTCTCTTTTGGCGGCAGCCTGATTCGCCCGGAGGCGACCGGCTACGGTCTGGTCTACTTCACCGAAGCGATGCTCAAGCGTCACGGGCTGGGCTTTGAGGGGATGCGCGTGGCGGTCTCCGGCTCGGGCAACGTGGCGCAGTATGCGATAGAGAAAGCGATGCAGTTTGGCGCGCGCGTCATTACCGCCTCCGACTCCAGCGGCACCGTGGTGGATGAAACGGGCTTTACGGCTGAAAAGCTGGCGCGTCTGTGTGAAATCAAAGCCAGCCGCGACGGCCGCGTGGCCGATTATGCCCGCGAGTTTGGCCTGCCCTATCTGGAAGGGCAGCAGCCCTGGGCGGTGCCGGTGGATATCGCCCTCCCCTGCGCCACCCAGAACGAGCTGGATGCGCAGGCTGCCCGCACGCTTATCGCCAACGGAGTGAAGGCGGTAGCGGAAGGGGCCAATATGCCGACCACCATCGAAGCGACCGATCTCTTCCTGGAAGCGGGCGTGCTCTTTGCGCCGGGCAAAGCGGCCAACGCGGGCGGCGTGGCCACCTCCGGTCTGGAGATGGCGCAAAACGCCGCGCGACTGGGCTGGAAAGCGGAGAAAGTGGACGCGCGCCTGCATCACATTATGCTCGATATTCACCAGGCCTGCGTGGAGTACGGCGGAGAGGGATCGCAGACCAACTACGTGCGCGGCGCCAATATCGCCGGGTTTGTGAAGGTGGCGGATGCGATGGCAGGACAGGGTGTGATTTAAGGGATTGCCCTTCTTGCAGGCCCGGTAAGCGTCAGCGCCACCGGGCGTTTCACGCTCCGGCGCCACGTTCGCCGGGTGGCGGCTGCGCCTTACCCGGCCTACGGTTCGTCATTGCAGATTTTGCAGGCCCGGTAAGCGCCAGCGCCACCGGACATTTTCACGCTCCGGCGCCACGTTCGCCGGGTGGCGGCTGCGCCTTACCCGACCTACGGTCATTGCTGTTTTTGTAGGCCCGGTAAGCGTAAACGCCACCGGGCATTTTCACGCTCCGGCGCCACGTTCGCCGGGTGGCGGCTGCGCCTTACCCGGCCTACGGTTCGTCATTGCAGATTTTGCAGGCCCGGTAAGCGTCAGCGCCACCGGGCGTTTTCACGCTTCAGCGTCGCGTTCGCCGGGTGGCGGCTGCGCCTTACCCGGCCTACGGTCATTGCTGTTTTTGCAGGCCCGGTAAGCGTCAGCGCCACCGGGCATTTTCAGGCGGCGCTCTTTCTCTTTTTAAACGGTTTTTTCGCCCCGCCGCCCGGCGCCACCAGTCCTCTGAACTGCTTCACCGGGGTGCTTCGGGCCTGATCGATAAGCGTATAGAGCGTTCCAACCAGCGGCTGCATAAAATCCTGGTAGCGGCACTGCTTTTCGCTTATCTGCGTCAGCACCGACTCCCAGTGGGCGGTCATGTCCGGTCTGGCGGCCATCTCCGGCAGGGAGTGGATCAGCGCCTTGCCCGCCTCGGTGGAGTGGATATATCGCCCTTTTTTGGTCAGGAAACCGCGCTTAAACAGCAGTTCAATAATCCCGGCGCGGGTCGCTTCGGTACCCAGCCCGTCGGTAGCGCGCAGGATCTTTTTCAGATCTTTATCCTGTACAAAACGGGCGATGCCGGTCATTGCCGAGAGCAGCGTGGCGTCGGTAAAGTGGCGCGGCGGCTGGGTCTGACGCTCCACCACCTCGCCTTTCTCGCACAGCAGTTCATCCCCCTTCGCCACCACCGGCAGCGGCGTGCCGTCGTTCTCCTCGTCTCGCTCTTTAGAGCCGAGCAGCGCGCGCCAGCCCGCCTCCGCCAGGAAACGGGCTTTGGCGATGAACTTACCTTTGGCGATCTCCAGCTCAATCACGCACTTGCGGTAGACCGCATCCGCGCAGAACTGCATCAGATACTGCCGGGCAATCAGGTTATAGACCTTCGCCTCATTCTCCGTCAGGTTGACGTTGCTGCTGCGCGCGGTGGGGATGATGGCATGGTGGGCATCGACTTTTTTATCATCCCAGCAGCGGTTGCGGATCTGCGGGTCGACCGCCGACTGCCCCGTCAGGTCCGGCGCGTGAACGCCAATCGCCTTCATTACCGCCTGCCGTCCGGCGAAATGCTCCTCCGGCAGATATCGGCAGTCGGAGCGCGGGTAGGTGATGAGCTTATGGGTTTCATAGAGCTTCTGACAGATATCCAGCACGTTCTGCGCGCTCAGGCCAAAGCGTTTGGCCGCTTCAATCTGCAGGGCCGACAGCGAAAAGGGCAGCGGCGCGGGTTCTGATTCCCGTTTATCGTTATAGCTGGTGACGTTCGCAGGCTGGCCGTTGATGCGGTTGACCACATGCTCCGCCAGCGGACGGTGCAGGAGACGGCCCTCCTCGTCCTGGTAAGGCTCGCAGGCTTCGCTCGGCTGCCAGGTGGCGGTAAAGCGCTCCTCCTTCGGGGTGACGACATGCGCCTTCACCTCAAAGAAATCTTTCGCCACAAAGTTCTCAATCTCTTCATCGCGCCGCACCACCAGCCCGAGCACCGGCGTCTGCACGCGCCCGACCGACAGCACTCCCTGATAGCCTGCGTTGCGCCCGAGAATGGTATAAGCGCGGGTCATATTAATGCCGTAGAGCCAGTCGGCGCGGGCGCGGGCCAGCGCCGAGACGCAGAGGGGCACAAACTCGCTGTTGGCGCGCAGTCGCGAAATTGCGCGCTCCACCGCCTGAGGGTTAAGATCGTTAATCAGGCAGCGCTGTACCTGCTGGCGCTTTTCCGGCGCCAGCGCCAGGTAGTCGAGCACCTCGTCCACCAGCAGTTGGCCTTCCCTGTCCGGGTCGCCCGCGTGGATCACTTCGGTGGCGTCATTCAGCAATCGCTTGATAACGTTAAGCTGTTTGGTAACGGAAGCGCGCGGCTGCAGCTGCCACTTTTCCGGCACGATAGGCAGATCGCTGAGATTCCAGCGGGCGTAGCGGCTGTCATAGAGATCGGGCTGCGCCTGCTCCAGCAGGTGGCCGATACACCAGGTCACCACCTGTCCGTTGCCGCATTCGATATAGCCGTCGCCTTTGCGGTGCGGCTTTGGCAGCACGTCCGCAATGGCGCGGCCCAGGCTCGGCTTTTCGGCAATAAACAACCGCATCGACTTAGCGGATCTCGATCATCGGACGGCCGCCGCGGGCAGGCACCAGCTCGCCGATCGCCGTCAGGGTAATCCCAAACTCCGCCGCGATCGCCTGCACCTGCGCCTCCGCCTCCGGCGTGACCGCCAGCAGCAGGCCGCCGGAGGTTTGCGGATCGCACAGCAGATTGCGCCACGCCTGCGGCATATCGCCCATCAGATGGCCATAGCTGGCAAAGTTACGCTGGGTGCCACCCGGTACGGCGCCCTGCGCGATATACTCCTCCACGCCCGGCAGCTTCGGCACCTCCTGATACCAGACCTGCGCCTGTACTCCCGCCCCCTGGCACACTTCAGAGAGGTGGCCCAGCAGACCAAAGCCGGTGACGTCGGTCATCGCCTTCACGCCGTCAATACTGGCGAATGCGGTGCCCGCCAGGTTCATCTGGCACATCACTTCCGTCGCCAGGCCAGCGTGCTCCGGCTTAAGCAGGGATTTTTTCTCCGCGGTGGTAAGTACGCCAATCCCCAGCGGCTTGGTCAGGAAGAGCTTACAGCCCGCCTCGGCGGTGCTGTTGCGCTTCACGCGCTCGGTGGGCACTACGCCGGTGACCGCCAGGCCAAAGATCGGCTCCGGCGCATCGATAGAGTGGCCGCCCGCCAGCGCGATCCCCGCCTGCTGACAGGCATAACGCCCCCCTTCCACCACGTCGCGGGCAATTTCCGGCGCGAGGGTGTTGATCGGCCAGCCCAGGATCGCAATCGCCATGATCGGCTTACCGCCCATCGCGAAGATATCGCTGATGGCGTTGGTGGCGGCGATACGGCCAAAGTCGAAGGGATTGTCGACAATCGGCATAAAGAAGTCGGTGGTGCTGATAATGCTGGTGCCGTTACCTAAATCGTACACCGCCGCATCGTCACGCGTTTCGTTACCGACAAGCAGGTTCGGGTCGATAAACTTCGCCTGTTCGCTGTGCAGAATGGTCTCCAGCACCTTAGGGGAAATTTTACAACCGCAACCGGCTCCGTGGCTGTATTGCGTTAGACGAATAGTTTGCTCGCTCATGGTCATCTCCTGACATTGCCTTTGCGCTATGGTAGCGCTCATTCCGTGATGAGGTAAGTCTGACCGTCTGAATTATGCGACGCTTGCTCATAATCCAGACAGTCGAAAAGGAATAGTTAAAAATGGGTGACGAAGGGGGTGACGTCCGGCACGGAAACGGTGGTGGAGGCCTTCAGCTGCGGCGTGCCGAGATAGAGGAAGCCGACTACTTTGTCATGCTCCCCGCAGTTCAGCCCCTCGCGCACCGCGGGGCTCTCCACCAGCGGGCCTGTGCGCCAGATGCCGTTAAAGCCCTGCGCCAGCGCGGCCATCTGCATCGCCATTACCGCGCAGCCCGCTGACATCTCCTGTTCCCATACCGGAACTTTATGATTCGGCTGACATTTAGCCACCACGGCGATGATCATCGGCGCGCGAAACGGTGCGTTGCACGCTTTATCTATCCCTTTCTCATCCTGGCCTGCGGCAATCGCCCCTTTTTCCAGCAGGGTGCTGAAGCGGTCGCGGCCGCTGCCTTCAATAATAAAGAAATGCCACGGCTGAAGCGTACCGTGATCCGGCGCGCGCATGCCCGCCCGCAAAATCGCCTCCAGCTGCTCGCCCGCCGGGGCAGGTTCCGCCAGACGGGAGGCGCTACGACGGTTAATCAACAGTTCAAGTGCGTCCATGAGTCAACTCCTCTCTTGATATTTACTTAAAATTAACACGGTCGCAGATTTTGTTACAGCGCAGCAGGCGATTCCTGCTGACAAGTGGCGGTTGGGTCATTACGATAACCTCCACATTTCCGTTGGATGGCGACGGATAACGGGTACTTAACTGGACACGGAGAATACATGCGAACCCTTTGGCGAATTATTGCCGGTTTCTTTAGATGGACGTGGCGGGTGCTTAACTTCGTCCGCAACCTGGTGATGAATCTCTTTTTCATCCTGCTGGTACTGGTTTGCGCGGGCATCTGGATGCACGTCAGCGACAACAGTCAGACACAGCACACCACACGCGGCGCGCTGCTGCTCAATATTACCGGCGTGATTGTCGACAAACCCTCCACCAGCAACCGTCTCGGGGCGCTTGGCCGCCAGCTGCTGGGCGCCACCTCCGACCGGCTGCAGGAAAACTCCCTGTTTGATATTGTCGATGCCATTCGCCAGGCGAAGGAAGATCGCAATATCACCGGTATCGTGCTGGATCTGAAGAATTTCACCGGCGCGGATCAGCCCTCCATGCAATATATCGGCAAGGCGCTGCGCGAGTTCCGCGACAGCGGCAAGCCGGTTATCGCCGTCGGCGACAGCTATACCCAGGGGCAATACTACCTGGCGAGCTTCGCCAACAAGATCTGGCTCTCCCCTTACGGCACCGTCGACCTGCACGGTTTTGCCACCAACGGGCTCTACTACAAATCGCTGCTCGACAAGCTGAAGGTGACGACCCACGTTTTCCGCGTCGGGACCTATAAGTCCGCCGTGGAGCCGTTTATCCGTGACGACATGTCTCCGGCGGCGCGCGAGGCGGATAGCCGCTGGATTGGCGAGCTGTGGCAGAACTACCTTAAAACGGTGTCAACCAACCGCCAGATTACTCCTGAACAGGCCTTCCCGGGCGCGCAGTCGATGCTCAGCGATCTGCAAAAAGCGGGCGGCGATACGGCGAAATATGCCTTAGAGCACAAGCTGGTGGATGCGCTCGGCTCCAGCGCCGAGATCGAAAAAGCGCTGACCAAACAGTTCGGCTGGAGCAAAGCGGATAAAAACTACAGCGCCATTAGCCTCTACGACTACACGCCGAAGAAACCCAGCGACGCGGGCGCAAGCATCGCCGTGGTCTTTGCCAACGGCGCGATCATGGACGGGGAGGAGACCCCGGGTAACGTCGGTGGCGATACCACCGCCGCGCAAATTCGCGACGCGCGCCTCGATCCGAAGGTGAAAGCCATTGTACTGCGCGTCAACAGCCCCGGCGGCAGCGTCAGCGCCTCCGAGGTGATCCGCGCTGAGCTTGCCGCTGCCCGTGCGGCGGGTAAACCGGTGGTGGTGTCGATGGGCGGCATGGCGGCCTCCGGCGGCTACTGGATCTCCACCCCGGCAAATTACATCGTGGCGAATCCGAGCACCCTCACCGGCTCTATCGGCATCTTCGGCGTCATCAACACCGTGGAAAATAGCCTCGACGCCGTGGGCGTTCATACCGACGGGGTGAGCACCTCGCCGCTGGCGGATGTGTCGGTAACTAAATCCCTGCCGCCGGAAGTGGCGCAGATGATGCAACTCAGCATTGAGAATGGCTATAAGCGCTTTATCACCCTGGTGGCGCAGTCGCGCAAATCGACCCCGGATCAGGTGGATAAAATTGCTCAGGGCCATGTCTGGACCGGCCAGGACGCGAAGAGCAACGGGCTGGTGGATAGCCTGGGCGACTTTGACGACGCCGTGGCTAAAGCAGCCGAACTGGCGAAGCTTAAGAAGTGGCACGTGGAGTATTACCAGGATGAGCCGACCTTCTTCGATATGGTGATGCAGAGCATGTCCGGCTCGGTGCGCGCCATGCTGCCCGAGGCGATTCAGGCATACCTTCCGGCCCCGGTCGCACAGGCGGCAAGCGTGGTGAAAGCGGAAAGTGATAAACTCGCCGCCTTTAACGATCCGCAGAACCGTTACGCCTTTTGCCTGACCTGCGGCAACGTCCGATAACGCGCTCCCCTCTTCAACCGAAGAGGGGATTTTTTACAGCATAAGAACTTAAACCATGCAGAAGAAATCAATTTATGTCGCCTATACCGGCGGGACCATCGGTATGCAGCGCTCTGAGAATGGCTATATTCCGGTATCGGGCCACCTGCAGCGCCAGCTGGCGCTGATGCCAGAGTTTCACCGCCCGGAGATGCCCGACTTTACCATCCATGAATACGATCCGCTGATGGATTCGTCAGACATGACGCCGGAGGACTGGCAGCATATCGCCGACGATATCAAAGCGCATTATGACGACTACGACGGTTTCGTGATCCTGCATGGCACCGACACCATGGCGTTCACCGCCTCCGCCCTCTCCTTTATGCTGGAGAATCTGGGCAAGCCGGTGATTGTTACCGGTTCGCAAATCCCGCTGGCGGAGCTGCGCTCGGACGGGCAGATCAATCTGCTCAACTCGCTCTACGTGGCGGCCAACTACCCCATCAACGAGGTCACCCTCTTCTTCAACAACCGGCTCTATCGCGGTAACCGCACCACCAAGGCGCACGCGGACGGTTTTGACGCTTTCGCCTCGCCGAACCTGGCGCCACTGCTGGAGGCGGGCATTCATATCCGCCGTCTGGGTACGCCCCCTGCGCCGCATACCGCGGGCGAGTTGATTGTACACCCCATTACGCCGCAGCCGATCGGCGTGGTGACGATTTATCCCGGGATCTCCGCTGACGTGGTGCGTAACTTCCTGCGCCAGCCGGTGAAGGCGCTGATCCTGCGCTCCTACGGCGTAGGCAACGCGCCGCAGAACGGCGAGTTTTTGCAGGAGCTACAGGCGGCAAGCGATCGCGGCATCGTGGTGGTGAATCTGACCCAGTGCATGTCCGGCAAGGTCAATATGGGCGGTTACGCCACCGGTAACGCCCTCGCCCATGCGGGGGTGATCGGCGGCGCGGATATGACGGTAGAGGCGACCCTGACTAAACTTCACTATTTACTCAGTCAGGATCTGGATGCGGATGCCATTCGTACTGCCATGATGCAGAATTTGCGTGGCGAACTGACCCCGGATGAATAAGGAGAAGTTATGAAACAACGAGCCCTGTTACTGGTTGATTTACAGAACGACTTCTGCGCGGGCGGCGCGCTGGCGGTGGCCGAGGGCGACAGCACCGTTGATATTGCCAACGCGCTTATCGAGTGGTGCAAAGCGCGCGGCGAAGCGGTGGTGGCAAGCCAGGACTGGCATCCTGCTGACCACGGCAGCTTTGCCAGCCAGCACGGCGTAGAGCCTTTCACCCAGGGCGAGCTGGACGGCCTGCCGCAGACCTTCTGGCCCGATCACTGCATCCAGCAGACCGAAGGGGCGCAGCTTCACCCTCTGCTTAACCAGAAGGCGATCGACGCCGTTTTCCAGAAGGGTGAAAACCCGACTATCGACAGCTACAGCGCCTTTTTTGATAACGGCCATCGCCAGAAAACCGCCCTCGACGCCTGGCTGCGCCATCATGAGATCGTGGAGCTGATTGTCATGGGGCTGGCGACGGACTACTGCGTGAAGTACACGGTGCTGGATGCGCTGCAGCTCGGCTATACGGTGAACGTTATCACCGACGGCTGCCGCGGCGTTAACGTTAATCCGCAGGACAGCGCCCAGGCCTTCATGGATATGGCCTCAGAAGGCGCCACGCTCTATACCCTGGCAGACTGGCAGGAGACGCAGGCGTAAGCCTTTTAAGCCGGATGGCGGCTACGCTTACCTGGCCCATAAAAATCGGATCGCAGGCCGGGTAAGCGTCAGTGCCACCCGGCAACCCCCTCGCCGATATCCCATAAAGTGAACTCCCTCGCATCACAAGCGAAACCGCAATGTTATTCTCATAAAGCTTTTTTTCGCCACGCCATTTCCGTGGCGTGTTTATTTTTTTGTCAAAGAGGAAATGCTATGAAACTTTTGCCCTTGCTGGCAGCCTTACCCCTGCTCTGCGCATCCGTGGCATCCGCCAGCTCTATGATGTCGGTCGGCTATTTCAACGGCGGCGGCGACGTCACCGCGGGACCGGGCGGCGATATCAACACCCTGGATGTCCGCCAGATTACCCACCTGAACTACTCCTTTGGCCTGATCTATAACGACGAAAAGGATGAGACTAACGAGGCGCTGAAAGATCCGGCTAAACTGCACCAGATCTGGCTGTCGCCGAAGGTCGCCTCCGATCTCGCCCTTATCCCCACCCTGCGTAAGCAAAACCCGCAGCTGAAGGTGCTGCTCTCGGTCGGCGGCTGGGGAGCGCGTGGCTTCTCCGGCGCGGCAGCCACCAAAGAGACGCGGGCTGTCTTTATTCGTTCGGCTCAGGAGATTGTCAAAAAATATGGTCTGGACGGCATTGACCTCGACTGGGAGTTTCCGGTCAACGGCGCATGGGGACTGGTCGCCAGCCAGCCGGCGGATCGGGACAACTTTACCGCCCTGCTGAAAGAGCTGCGCGCCGCGTTCGGCCATAGCAAGCTGGTGACCATTGCGGTGGGGGCCAACGCCGAGAGCCCGAAAAGCTGGGTGGATGTGAAGGCGATCGCGCCGCTTCTCGACTACATCAACCTGATGACCTACGACATGGCGTACGGCACGCAATACTTCAACGCTAACCTCTACGACTCGAAGACCTGGCCGACCGTTGCCGCGGCGGATAAGTACAGCGTCGATTTTGTGGTGAATAACTATCTGGCCGCCGGGTTAAAACCGCAGCAGATGAACCTCGGTATTGGTTTCTATGGCCGCGTGCCCAAGCGCGCCGTGGAGCCGGGCATCGACTGGAGCAAGCCGGACGCGCAGAAAAACCCTGTTACCCAGCCCTATTTTGGCCCGGCCGAGCTGACGCTTTTTAAATCGCTGGGCTATGACCTGACCAAAGACACTTACGTCAAATATAACGATATTGTGAAGAAGCTTTTAAACGATCCGCAGAAGCGCTTTACCGAACACTGGGATGACCAGGCGCAGGTGCCGTGGCTCTCCGTGGAGGGGGCGAACGGAAAACCGCTCTTTGCTCTCTCCTATGAAAACCCGCGCTCGGTGGCGATCAAGGCGGAGTACATTAAAAAACGCGGTCTTGCGGGGGCGATGTTCTGGGAATACGGGGCGGACGATAACAACCAGCTGGCGAAACAGCTGGCGGATTCGCTGGGAATTAAACATTAAGGCATTCTGCCGGGCCTGTGCGCCCGGCATACCGTTACGATTTGAACGTCGCGATCGGCTTTGGCGTGATGCCAAACTCCTCTTTCAGCTCGCGTTTGCTCTTCATCACCATCTGACCGTTCGTGTCGATGGTCATGTGCTGCGCCTGGGTGTTGTGCCGCGCCTGCCAGAGCATCACCAGTTGAAGGCTGTTCTCTTTTTGCTCCGCGGTCAGCGCCACACCATCCGGCCATTTCCCCGTCTCGACGGCGGTCAGCAGCCGCTGATAAATCTCCGGCGTCATGCTGTTAATCATTTGTTCTAAATTCATGATTTCGCCCCTGCAATGGAATAATTTGCTGAATCGTTTAATCAGCCCTGCGTCTGGTCGCCATTTTCGTCATCGGTGAAGCTCATGGAGGCGGAATTGACGCAAAAACGCTCGCCTGTCGGCTGTGGACCGTCCGGAAAGACATGTCCCAGATGCGCGTCGCAGTTACCGCAGCGGATTTCGGTGCGCTGCATGCCGTGGGAAGAGTCGTTCAGATAGCGGATCGCCTCCTCGCTCACCGGCTCATAAAAGCTTGGCCAGCCACAGCCGGAATCATACTTTGTACCGGAACTAAAGAGCGGTGCGTCGCAGACCAGGCAGTGGTAGACGCCGTCCCGCTTGTTATGCAGCAAACGCCCGGTAAACGGGGGTTCCGTGCCGCGATGCTGGGTGACGTAAAACTGCATTTCCGTGAGATTTTTTTTCAGTTCTTCAGGATTTTTAGGATTCGACATAGGCTCACATCTCGCAACAGTAACAAACAACTTAACCCCAGATTCTAACAAAACATTAACAGTGAAGCCTGAACTTTTGTTCTAAACTTAGTCGTTGCCGCAGAGCGGTCAGGCAATTGTGACCGGGTTCACAAATTAATCCTGTCAGCCCTTTAAAATTCGGCCGCAGCCCCCATGTGGTTGCTAGCTCAAAGGGAAAGTGAGGCGGTCAGTCGCGCAAAGCTTATGCAGCGGATTGATTTGTCGCAATGATTGACACGATTCCGCTTGACGCTGCGTAAGGTTTTTGTAATTTTACAGGCAACCTTTTATTCACTAACAAATAGCTGGTGGAATATATGACTATCAAAGTAGGTATCAACGGTTTTGGCCGTATCGGCCGTATTGTTTTCCGTGCTGCTCAGAAACGTTCTGACATCGAAATCGTTGGTATCAACGATCTGTTAGACGCTGAATACATGGCGTACATGCTGAAGTACGACTCCACTCACGGTCGTTTCGACGGCACCGTTGAAGTGAAAGACGGCCACCTGGTTGTTAACGGTAAAACCATCCGTGTTACTTCTGAAAAAGATCCGGCTAATCTGAAGTGGAATGAAATCGGTGTTGACGTTGTTGCTGAAGCAACCGGTATCTTCCTGACCGACGAAACCGCGCGTAAACACATCACCGCTGGCGCGAAAAAAGTGGTTCTGACTGGTCCGTCTAAAGATAACACCCCGATGTTCGTACGTGGTGCTAACTTTGAAACTTACGCAGGCCAGGACATCGTTTCCAACGCATCCTGCACCACCAACTGCCTGGCGCCGCTGGCTAAAGTTATCAACGACAACTTCGGCATCATCGAAGGTCTGATGACTACCGTTCACGCGACCACCGCTACTCAGAAAACCGTTGACGGCCCGTCTCACAAAGACTGGCGCGGCGGCCGTGGCGCGGCTCAGAACATCATCCCGTCCTCTACCGGTGCTGCTAAAGCTGTAGGTAAAGTTCTGCCGGAACTGAACGGCAAACTGACCGGTATGGCGTTCCGCGTTCCGACTCCGAACGTATCTGTTGTTGACCTGACCGTTCGTCTGGAAAAAGCAGCTTCTTACGAAGAGATCAAGAAAGCCGTTAAAGCTGCTTCCGAAGGCCCGATGAAAGGCGTTCTGGGTTACACCGAAGACGACGTTGTTTCTACCGATTTCAACGGCGAAGTATGCACCTCCGTGTTCGATGCTAAAGCAGGTATCGCACTGAACGACAACTTCGTTAAGCTGGTATCCTGGTACGACAACGAAACCGGTTACTCCAACAAGGTTCTGGATCTGATCGCTCACATCTCCAAATAAGTGAGATGAGACTCTGATCTTCAAAGGCGACTTCGGTCGCCTTTTTTATTGATTTGAATACAGAGGATTGTGTAATGATTAATAAAATTTTCGATCTGCCGGTAGTAGAACAACTTACCCCTGTACTCTCCCGCCGCCAGATTGAGGGCGCAGACATTATCGTCGTGGATCATCCTCGCGTGCGGGCCTCTGTTGCCCTGAACGGCGCGCACCTGCTCTCCTGGAAACCGGCAGGCGAAGAAGAGGCGCTCTGGCTGAGCGAGGCCACCTCCTTTGCAAAAGGGGCGGCGATCCGCGGCGGCGTGCCGATCTGCTGGCCGTGGTTTGGCCCGTCAGCCACGCAGGGGCTCCCTTCCCACGGTTTTGCCCGTAACCAGCAGTGGACGCTGCAGGCGCATAATGAAGATGATAACGGCGCGGTGCTGACCTTTGCGCTGCAGGCGAACGACGAAACCCGTAAGCTGTGGCCGCACGAGTTCACCCTCTACGCGCGCTTTAAGCTGGGTAAAACCTGCGAAATCGAACTGGAAGCGCACGGCGAATTTGAAACCACCTCCGCCCTGCATACCTATTTCAACGTGGGCGATATCGCCGCGGTGAAGGTCAGCGGCCTGGGTGATACCTTTATTGATAAGGTGGATAACGCGAAAGAAGGTGAACTGACCGACGGCGTACAGACCTTCCCGGATCGCACCGATCGCGTCTACCTGCATCCTGAAGCGTGCAGCGTGATCCATGACAGCGCCCTGAATCGCACCATGGAGGTGATCCATCACCATCACAGCAACGTGGTGGGCTGGAACCCGGGCCCGGCGCTCTCCGTCAGCATGGCGGATGTACCGGACGAGGGCTACAAAACCTTTGTCTGCGTTGAAACGGCCTGTGTCACCGCGCCGCAGAAAGCGAGCGAAGAGAAGCCTTCTCGTCTCGGCCAGACTATCTGCATTGCGAAGCGCTAAGCGCTTTCCACCCTCTCCCGTCCGGGAGAGGGTGTCCTGTTACACCACATCCAGCGGCACTTTACGCCCCGGCGCCGGAAACGCAGCGTTAAGCTGGCTCACTTCCCCGGCGTTCAGCGTAATCTCCAGCGCCCGCGCGTTCTCCTCGACATGTTTAACCGACGACGCTTTTGGAATAGCGATAACCCCCTGATGATGAATCACCCACGCCAGCAGGATCTGGGCGGGGCTGGCATGATGGATATGGGCAATCTCATTGACCGCCGGATGGTTGAGCAGGCCTGAACGTAGCCGTCCCGCCTGGGCCAGCGGACAGTAAGCCATCACCGGCATCTTCTGCTGCTGGCACCAGGGGAGCAGATCGTATTCAATGCCCCGGGAGGCCAGGTGGTAAAGAACCTGATTAGTGGCGCACGCCCTGCCGCCCTGCAGTTGCCACAGCGCCTGCATATCTTCATAGTCGAGGTTCGAGACGCCCCAGTGACCAATTTTGCCCTGCTGTTGCAGCGTCTCCATCAGCTCCACCGTCTCATCCAGCCCGTAGTTGCCGCGCCAGTGCAACAGATAGAGATCGATACGATCGGTACCCAGACGGCGCAGGCTCGCTTCACAGGCGGCGATCCCTTTTTTACCGCCCGCGTTCCACGGATAGACTTTTGACACAAGGCAGACTTTGTCGCGCTGCCCTTTTATCGCCGCGCCCACTACCTCTTCGGCGCCCCCGTCGGCATACATCTCGGCGGTGTCGATAAGGGTCAGCCCCAGATCGATTCCCGCCCGCAGGGCATTCACCTCTTCGCTGCGCTGGCTCGCTTTTTCGCCCATGTACCATGTCCCCTGCCCGATGGCAGGCACGACGATCTGGTCAGCAAAGGTTACGGTTTTCTTATTCATCCCTTTCTCCTCTTTTCGCTGTACCACGGTAAAACAAAACGGGGCGCAAGCGCCCCGTTTTTATGCACGAATTACACTGTTAAAGTGCCCAATCAGAACGTATAGGTGACACCCACGGAGAAGATCCCCGACCAGGATTTGTCGACCATCGGGCTGTCTTTAATTTCATCGCTCAGACGGATGTAACGACCGGTGCCGTAAACGTTCCAGTCGCCGATGAAATTATAGCTGGCCGAGAGCTCCAGATAGGGGTTCCAGCCGTCGTCCGCGCTATAGCTGTCAAGACCGCTACGTCGGGACTCGTTTTTGGAGACGCCATAGTAGTAGTCGTTGTAGTTTTCGCTGTAATACTCCACCCCGATACCCGGCGTCACGGTCAGCCCGCCGTTGGTGTAGCGATAAAGCCACGCCAGATCCCAGGTAAAGCCGTTACTGTTATCCAGCGTATCGCCCGCCAGCGCCGTGCGCAGGAAGCCGTACTCGGTGTTATGCACGTAAGAGAGCCCCGCCATCATGCTGCTTTTGCGTTTGTCGAGGCGCTGCAGTTGACCGTTGTCGCTGTCACCCGGTTTAAAGTGGGTGGGATCATAGTAGGCCATGATCGAGAGCTTATCGGTCTTGTCGTTCCAGAGATAGTAGCCGCCGCCCAGCCCGCGGAACCAGAAATCATCACCTTCGTAGGTGAGAACCGGTACCGGGTAGAAGTCGCGATCGTACTGTTTGTAGGGACTGTTGATCACACCAACGCCCGCACCAACAGACCACTGATTTGCCGCGACTGCGGTGTTCGCTGCGGTGGCAATAAGCACGCCTAATGCCAGAAGTTTGAGTTTGGTCACAATCCATTCTTTCCTGTAGTCAAATAATCAGCGGGTGAAGTGTAACCGCCATTCCCGAACAACCCAAAATTTTTTGGCTGTTTATCAGATGGATTAACCGACTATTTTCTCTTTTTCAGATGACCAACCGTTTTCAGCCGGGTGACGCCCGCGTGAAATCATTCTTTCAGGCTGAATAATGACAGGGAATTTGTGAGATGAGTTATTGATATGTCATTGAAAGTAGATTTCGCTGGCATGCAAGTTTTGCAAATGCCATCTACGCTTATTTGAAGAAGAAGATTCCTTAACGCCCTGCGGTTGTTAGCTCATGCCCTGGCACACGGGTTACTGCTTTGTCAGTCACGGCGCGTAGAGTCCTCTTCCGGGAGCCTCCATTATTCATACGAACGGCTCTTATCCTGTGCTAAAAATACGAAAGGACGGCATGCCATGAATATATTCGATCACTATCGCCAGCGCTATGAAGCTGCCAAGGACGAAGAGTTCACACTGCAGGAGTTTCTTACCATTTGTCGGCAAGATCGCAGTGCCTATGCCAATGCGGCAGAGCGGCTATTGATGGCTATTGGAGAGCCGACGATGGTCGATACGGCGCATGAACCACGGCTTTCCCGTCTCTTTTCGAATCGTGTCGTTGCTCGCTATCCCGCCTTTGAAGAGTTCTACGGCATGGAAGATGCCATTGAGCAGATTGTTTCTTATCTGAAACATGCGGCTCAGGGCCTGGAAGAGAAGAAGCAGATCCTCTATCTGCTGGGGCCGGTAGGCGGCGGTAAATCGTCGCTGGCCGAACGGTTAAAAGCGCTGATGCAGCGCGTACCGATCTACGTGCTCAGCGCCAACGGCGAGCGCAGCCCGGTGAACGACCACCCGCTGTGCCTCTTTAACCCGCAGGAAGATGCGCAGATTCTGGAAAAAGAGTTTGGCATCCCGCACCGCTATCTCGGCACCATTATGTCGCCCTGGGCGGCGAAACGGCTGCATGAGTTCGGCGGTGATATCACTAAATTCCGCGTGGTGAAGGTCTGGCCTTCCATTCTCGAGCAGATCGCGATTGCGAAAACCGAGCCCGGGGATGAGAACAACCAGGATATCTCCGCGCTGGTCGGTAAAGTGGATATCCGTAAGCTGGAAAACCACGCGCAAAACGATCCGGACGCCTACGGCTACTCCGGCGCGCTCTGCCGCGCCAACCAGGGCATTATGGAATTTGTCGAGATGTTCAAAGCGCCTATTAAGGTGCTCCATCCGCTGCTGACCGCCACCCAGGAAGGGAACTATAACGGTACGGAAGGGATCTCTGCCCTGCCGTTCAACGGGATTATTCTCGCCCACTCCAACGAATCGGAATGGGTGACCTTCCGTAACAATAAAAACAATGAGGCCTTCCTTGACCGCGTGTATATCGTCAAGGTGCCTTATTGCCTGCGGATCTCTGAAGAGATCAAGATTTACGAAAAACTGCTTAACCACAGCGAGCTGGTCCATGCACCCTGCGCCCCCGGCACGCTGGAAACGCTGTCGCGCTTCTCTATCCTGTCGCGCCTGAAAGAGCCGGAAAACTCCAGCATCTATTCGAAAATGCGCGTCTATGACGGGGAAAGCCTGAAAGATACCGACCCGAAAGCGAAGTCCTATCAGGAGTACCGCGACTACGCCGGGGTTGACGAGGGGATGAACGGGCTCTCCACGCGTTTCGCGTTCAAGATCCTCTCCCGCGTCTTTAACTTCGACCATACGGAAGTCGCCGCTAACCCGGTCCATCTGTTCTACGTGCTGGAGCAGCAGATTGAGCGCGAGCAGTTCCCGCAGGAGCAGGCCGAGCGCTATCTGGAGTTCCTGAAAGGCTATCTGATCCCGAAATATGCTGAGTTTATCGGCAAAGAAATCCAGACCGCCTATCTGGAATCCTACTCCGAGTACGGGCAGAACATTTTCGATCGTTACGTCACCTACGCAGATTTCTGGATCCAGGATCAGGAGTATCGCGATCCGGATACCGGTCAGCTGTTCGATCGCGAATCGCTCAACGCCGAGCTGGAGAAGATCGAGAAGCCGGCCGGGATCAGCAATCCGAAGGATTTCCGCAACGAGATCGTCAACTTCGTCCTGCGCGCCCGGGCCAATAACAGCGGCCGGAATCCGAACTGGACCAGCTACGAAAAACTGCGCACGGTTATTGAGAAGAAGATGTTCTCCAATACCGAGGAGCTGTTGCCGGTTATCTCCTTTAACGCGAAAACCTCAACCGACGAGCAGAAAAAACATGACGATTTTGTCGATCGCATGATGGAAAAAGGCTATACCCGCAAACAGGTTCGCCTGCTCTGCGAATGGTATCTGCGCGTGCGTAAATCGTCTTAACACAAGTGCCCGGTGGCGCTGACGCCCACCGGGCCTACAAAAAGGTCCGGCAGTTGCGGACACTGCAAGTTGGCACATGCAGTACGGGGGGCATATGACCTGGTTTATTGACCGGCGTCTTAACGGCAAAAACAAGAGCACGGTTAACCGCCAGCGCTTCTTGCGCCGTTATAAATCGCAAATTAAACAGTCGATCTCCGAGGCCATTAACAAGCGCTCGGTGACCGACGTAGAGAGCGGCGAATCTGTCTCTATCCCGACGGATGATATCAGCGAACCGATGTTCCATCAGGGACGCGGCGGCCTGCGCCATCGCGTTCACCCTGGTAATGACCATTTTATTCAGAATGACCGCATCGAGCGTCCCCAGGGCGGCGGCGGCGGATCGGGCAGTGGTCAGGGCCAGGCGAGCCAGGATGGAGAAGGCCAGGACGAGTTTGTCTTTCAGATCTCCAAAGATGAGTATCTTGACCTGCTGTTTGAGGATTTGGCGCTGCCAAACCTGAAAAAAAACCAGCAGCGCCAGCTCAATGAGTATAAAACCCACCGGGCAGGCTACACCGCCAATGGCGTACCGGCCAACATCAGCGTGGTGCGCTCCCTGCAAAACTCGCTGGCGCGGCGCACCGCGATGACCGCCGGAAAACGACGGGAGTTGCGCGCTCTCGAAGCCGACCTGAAAACGGTGGAGAACAGCGAGCCGGCACAACTGCTGGAGGAGGAGCGGCTGCGCAAGGAGATCGCTGAACTGCGGGCAAAGATCGAGCGCGTGCCCTTTATCGACACCTTCGATCTGCGCTACAAGAACTATGAAAAACGTCCGGAACCTTCCAGCCAGGCGGTGATGTTCTGCCTGATGGATGTCTCCGGCTCCATGGATCAGGCCACCAAAGATATGGCGAAGCGTTTTTATATTCTGCTCTATCTGTTCCTGAGCAGAACCTATAAGAACGTGGAGGTGGTCTATATCCGTCACCATACCCAGGCCAAAGAGGTGGATGAACATGAGTTCTTCTACTCCCAGGAGACAGGGGGAACCATCGTCTCCAGCGCGCTGAAGCTGATGGATGAGGTGGTGAAAGAACGCTACGATCCCGGGCAGTGGAATATCTACGCGGCCCAGGCGTCGGATGGCGATAACTGGGCGGATGACTCGCCGCTGTGTCACGAGATCCTGGCGAAAAAGATCCTGCCGGTGGTGCGTTACTACAGCTATATCGAGATCACCCGTCGCGCCCACCAGACGCTCTGGCGCGAATATGAGCATCTGCAGGCGGCGTTTGACAACTTCGCCATGCAGCATATCCGCGACCAGGATGATATCTATCCGGTCTTCCGCGAGCTGTTCCACAAGCAGTCCAGCACCACAACCGCGTAACGTCACGGCCAGCGATAAGCTGGCCGTTCACTTTCTTCCTTTCCCGGTGTTACTCTACCGTTTCCTCTTTTTACGCTACGGGAAATCGCTATGTCTGAAGAAGTTAAAGGAGTTGCCACCCACCGCCAGCTGATTACTCTGCTGACCGAACAGGGGGCGCAGTTTCGCGTTATGGAGCATGAGCCGGTCGGCAAATGCGAAGCGGTGAGTGAAATTCGTGGCACCGATCTGCGCCAGGGCGCCAAAGCGCTGGTCTGCAAAATCAAAGGAAACGGGGTAAAAAAACATGTGCTGGCGATTCTGGCTGCCGATCAGCAGGCTGATTTAAGCCAGCTGGCGAGCCACTTTGGTGGCCTGAAAGCCTCTCTCGCCAGCCCGGCGGAAGTGGACGCCCTGACCGCCTGCGTCTTTGGCGCGATCCCGCCGTTCAGCTTCCACCCCGACCTGACGCTGGTGGCCGATCCGCTGCTCTTTGAACGTTTCGATGAGATCGCCTTTAATGCCGGACTGCTGGAAAAATCGGTGATTATGAATACGCGGGACTACCTGCGCATCGCCCGGCCTGAACTGGTGACCTTTCGCCGCCCGTAACGCGGCTGCCGTCAGCGCGTTCGTTCCAGGAACAGCACCGATGCGATTAAAATAAGCGCAATGGTGAAAAACAGGGAGGTAATGACCAGCGTCTCAACAAACATTGGGTCGTTCATGGCGACTCTCCATGCAGTATATGCTCCCCTTTTACCGCCGGGGGATGACATTTCCGTGACGTGCGTGCGTCACTATGATGAATAATTATAAACGATCGGCCCTGTGCGTTATGCGCCAGGCTGGCTAATTTTCGGCAAGGAACACCGTATGTTTGACCCTACTCTGCTTATTCTTCTCGGGCTCGCCGCGCTCGGCTTTATCAGCCATAACACCACGGTGGCGATCTCCATCCTGGTATTGATCATCGTGCGCGTTACGCCGCTCAATACCTTTTTCCCGTGGATAGAAAAACAGGGGCTGACCCTCGGGATTATCATCCTGACCATCGGGGTGATGGCGCCCATCGCCAGCGGCACCCTGCCCGCCTCCACCCTGCTTCACTCGTTCGTCAACTGGAAATCGCTTATCGCGATTGCCGTGGGCGTATTTGTCTCCTGGCTCGGCGGGCGCGGCGTGACGCTGATGAGCAGCCAGCCTTCGCTGGTGGCGGGGCTGCTGGTGGGCACCGTGCTGGGCGTGGCGCTGTTTCGCGGCGTGCCGGTCGGCCCGCTGATTGCCGCCGGGCTGGTGTCGCTTTTTATCGGGAAGTCATAGCGAGGCTGGCGATATAGCGCGCCGGTGTTTGCCCCAGCCCCTTCTTAAACATGGTGATAAAGGCGGTGGTCGAGTCGTAGCCCAGCGCCTGCGCCGCCTGCTGCACCGACTGGCCGCTAATCAGCAGCTGAAGCGCCACGATCAGCTGCAGCTGATGTCGCCAGCGGCGAAAACTGAGCCCGGTCTCCTTTACCACCAGCCGCGCCAGGTTGCGCTCGCTCATTGCGAAGCGCTGTGCCCACTGCGCCAGCGTCTGCCAGGCGGCTGGCTCTTCCGCCATGGTTTCGCTCATCAGCCGGATTTTGGGATGCGGGGAGACCGGCAGCTGAAGCTGCTCCTGCGGCTGTCGGGGAAGCTCGTCGAACAGCACAGCAATCAGCCTGGCCGTGGCGGGCGACACGGGTTCGCCGGGATGTTTCGCCGCCAGGGTGAGGATCAGCTCCCGCACCAGCGGCGAAATTTTTAAGGTACAGCAGTAGTCGGGAAGGGAGAGCGCCCCCGGCTCAATAAAGAGAAAGCAGAGCTGCGCGCCCGGAGTCGCCCGGTTGCTGTGCGGCAGCTGCCCCGGGATCCAGACCGCATATTGCGGCGGCACCATCAGCATCGCGTTGTCCACCTCGCAGACGATGGCGCCATGCAGGGCCAGAATCAGCTGCCCCTTACGGTGGTGATGCCGGGGGATGCGCTGCTCATCCTCCACGACCTGAACGTGAAACGCCGCCGCCGCGTCGGGGCGGCTGTCCGGGTCGAACCCTTCCAGTCCGAGTCCTCTCATTAACTTGTCCGATTTTAGCGATAAACTGTCATTTTAGCCTGATTTCAACCGCCCTCAAAACGGGTATGGTGTGCCCTCATTTTGTTGTTAGAGAAAAACCATGACGACTGCCACCGCTTCTGCCGGTCAACATCGCGCGCTGCTGATTGCCGGTATTTTGTTGATCGCCACGACGCTTCGCGTCACCTTTACCGGCGCCGCGCCGCTGCTGGATACCATTCGTGCCGATTACGGCTTAACCACCGCCCAGACGGGCCTGCTGACCACCCTTCCGCTGCTGGCCTTCGCGCTCATTTCGCCGCTGGCGGCGGGCGTGGCGCGCCGCATTGGCATGGAGCGTAGCCTGTTTGTGGCCCTGCTGCTCATCTGCGCGGGTATCGGCGTTCGCTCCCTTCCCTCCGCCACCCTGCTCTTTACCGGCACCGCGCTGATCGGCGGCGGCATCGCGCTCGGCAACGTGCTGCTGCCGGGGCTGATTAAGCGCGATTTTCCCGGTCAGGTCGCCAGGCTTACCGGCACCTATTCCCTGACGATGGGCGCCGCGGCAGCGCTTGGCTCGGCGTTAGTCGTGCCGCTGGCGCTGGGCGGCGCGGGCTGGCGCGGCGCCCTGCTGATGCTGATGGCCTTTCCGCTGCTGGCACTGCTGCTGTGGCTTCCCCAGTGGCGTCAGCATCCGCCCGCCTCGCTAAGCGGCGCCCGGGCGCTGCACAACCGCGGGATCTGGCGCTCGGCGCTGGCGTGGCAGGTGACGCTGTTCCTCGGGATCAACTCGCTGATTTACTACGTGATCATCGGCTGGCTGCCCGCCATTCTGCTCAGCCACGGCTATAGCGAAACCCAGGCGGGATCCATGCACGGCCTGCTCCAGCTGGCTACCGCCGTGCCCGGGCTGGTGGTGCCGCTGCTTCTGCCTCGTCTGAAGGATCAGCGCGCCATCGCCGGGTTTGTCGCGCTGCTTTGCGCCATCAGCGCGGCGGGACTGTGGTTCTTCCCTGACGGCGCGGTAGCCTGGACGCTGATTTTTGGCTTTGGCTCGGGAGCGACTATGATCCTCGGTCTGACCTTTATCGGCCTGCGCGCCAGCAGCGCCCATCAGGCGGCGGCGCTTTCCGGCATGGCGCAGTCGGTAGGTTATCTGCTGGCGGCCTGTGGGCCGCCGTTAATGGGGAAAATTCACGATACGGCAGGCGACTGGCGTATTCCGCTCCTCGCCTGCGCGCTGGTATCGGTGGTGATGGCGCTCTGCGGCATGCTCGCCGGGCGCGATCGGGAAATCGCTCAGGGCTAAAAGGGATTAACGGCGCGCGGCGCGTAGCATCGCCTGCACCAGCGGGACGGGCCTGCCTGCCAGCGCGCCGCGCTCATGCTGGAACAGGGTGCCGACAAAGAAGGGGTGAGTGACCAGTTCAACGGCGCGGATTTCGCCCTGCTCATCCCAGCCCGTAACGCGCATGTCGCCCTTTTCCAGCATCAGGGCGAACTCAGGCGATACCCCGTAGTTGCAATGGTACCCTTCCTCAATCGTCAGGCGGCCATAGGCTCTGGCGATCAGAGTGTTGGCCCGCAGTTCAATCAGATCGCTCTTTTCCACCAGCGAGCAGGCGAGTGGCGCAATCACCATTCGCCCTTCGCTATCGGTTTCCGCATGGGCCGCGTCATGCCAGCCGAGAACGTCCCGGGCATACTCAATGAGCGCATGCTGGAATCCGCCGCAGGTACCGAGAAACGGAATGCTGTTTTCCCGCGCATAGCGCGCCGCCAGAAAAGCCCCTTCCGCATTCTGATAAGGACTTGCCGGCACCAGCCAGAGGGCATCATAGCCCACCAGATCTTCCGGGCTGTTCAGCTCTGCGGTGGCAATCCAGTCGTAGTCTGCCGTCACGTCCAGCACGGCGGCGGCATCATCAATCGCCAGGGGGATAGCCTGATGCGCGATCACCTCAGGGTTGTAATCGCCGACAAGCGCAATGCGCAGCGTATCTTTTTCAGGGGAGAGTTCCATCGGGGTTCCTTATGCCAGACAGTTAACGGATTACATAAGGAACCTCAGCCTACCGATCTTTTATTGACGGGGCAACACCGTAAATTGGGAGGCGCGCCGGCGAGTGGTAGAGTATCGGGCGGAGAACGGGTTAACGAGGAGAAGAGATGATTCAGTGCAAACGGGTTTATGATGCGCCGGCGCGCGAGGATGGCTACCGGATCCTGGTGGACAGGCTCTGGCCGCGCGGCATCAAAAAAGCCGACCTGGTTTATGACGAATGGTGCAAGGCCCTGACCCCTTCCAGCGAGCTTCGCAAAGCCTATCACGGCGATACTCTCGACTTTGCCGCCTTCAGCCAGGCCTACCGGCAGGAGCTGGCGCAGCACAAAGCGGAGGGTGAACGTATTGCGGCGCGGGCGCAAACGCAGACGGTGACCCTGCTCTATGCCGCGAAGCAGACCGAACAGAATCACGCGCAGGTTTTAGCCGCCTGGCTGCGCCAGCTGGCGGTCAGCCGATCGTAAGCTCATCGCAGCGTTGCGAAACCTCATCCGGCGTAAGCGGTAGCAGATGTTCGGGGCGTATAAAGGCGAAACCGTGCTGATTATCGAAGGCGTAGACATCGCCGGTCACCAGCCAGAGGGCGCGCTCTGCCGTGGCGGGCAGAGTGGTCATCACACCATTGACCGGATTTAAAAAACGCTGCCCTGGCTGACAGAGGGCGAAAAGCTCAACGGACTTACCGATATTGCGACGCCCGGCAGGGGTGCGGGCGCCGATGACCACCGCCAGGGTGCCCGGTTTTAACTGAAACATACTTCTCTCGCGACTTAATACCAGGATAATTCTTAAAGAAAGTGTATCGCAGTTACCGGGCCGCTGTCATCTGGTGGGCGCGGGATGATCGCGTCGGTAGAGATCCCACTCTTCAATCGTCTGGCCACCTGGCAGTTTACAGTTGGCGAAGACGCCCTGCGGACTTTGTACCGGCACCAGTTCGCCCCCTTTTTGTACGCAGTAAACCGACGCAGGGTTAGCCATGCCGATGGGGGGACGAGGGGCCTCTTCCTGCCTGGCTGAGCAGGCGGCAAGGGGTAAGGCCAGCGCAAGAAGTAAATAACGCATGAACATTTCCTTTTCTTTCTGAAGAAGATAAGACTAACGGCTGACGTCGATTTTCTCCACGATTTCTTCATTAAGCCTGCACTTTCACCAGCGATAATGGCCACGTTCTGTCTTGACCACAGAACACTTTTCCATGATGCAAAATTTTGCCTCACCCGCCGTGGTGGGGCTTTTTTATGGGTAATGGACGCGAACACGATATATAAAATTTCACCGTTTCATGTTCTACTATGCGCAGGAGTTTAAAATTTCAGCATAACATGCAGAGAACTCTCCTCTGCATGGGAGTCAAGTTACAGATGTCGGACATTATTCTTGCCCGTGTTTCAGAAACCCTCGCCACTCAACACTCCCTCGAAAGCCTGGTCCGCCAGTTGCTGGAGATGCTGGAGATCGTCACCGAGATGGAGTCAACCTATCTCACCAAAGTGGATCTCAACGCGCGTCTGCAGCATATCCTCTACGCCCGCAACAGCAAACAGATGCAGATCCCGGAAGGAATGAGCGTCCCCTGGGGCGAGACGCTCTGTAAGCGCGCCTTTGACAGCCACTGCTTTTTTAGCGATAACGTGCCGGAACGCTGGCCCGACTGCGAGGCGGCTAAAGCGCTGGGTATTACAACCTGGATGAGTATTCCCATTCACCTTGCCGATGGGTCGCTCTACGGCACGCTCTGCGCCAGCAGCTCGGAAAAGAGGGCGCTCAGCAGCCGCGGCGAGCAGGTTTTACAGCTTTTTGCCGGCCTGATTGCACAATACATTCAGAAAGAGGCGCTGGTGATACAGCTTCAGGAGGCTAACGCCGCCCTGATCGCCCACTCCTACACCGACGCCCTCACCGGCCTGCCCAACCGCCGGGCAATTTTTGAAAATCTCAACGCCCTCTTTTCACTGGCGCGCCATCTGCAGCGCCATGCCATCCTCGCCTTTATCGATCTGGATGATTTTAAGCTCATCAACGATCGCTACGGCCACGAAGCGGGCGACCGGTTTCTGGTGGAGGCTGGCCGGCGCCTGACCGAAGGACAGACCGAAGACGATATTATTGGGCGTCTGGGCGGCGATGAGTTTCTGCTGGCCTGTCTGAGCCAGGGCGAGGGTGAGGCGGAGCGCAGGCAGATCAACGTCATTAAAACAGAGATCGGGGCGCGCATCGCGGGTGAATACTGGCTCGGCAATGTGCATATTGTCTATCCGGGAGCGAGCGTCGGGGTCGTGGCGATTGATCCTCTCCATACCGATGTTGACAGCGCGTTGCGCGCGGCAGACATGGCGATGTATGAGGAGAAGAAGGGAAAACGCGCAACGGACTTTCTCCCTGAGGATTAACCCCGTACACTCAACGGCTCGGCAAGCTTAAAGGTAACGTGATGCGAATCGGTATTCTGTTTCCGGTCGCGATTTTTATCGCGGCAGTCATCTTTTTAACGTGGTTTTTCGTCGGCGGCTACGCTGCGCCTGGGGTATAGATGAGAAAGACAACCATCATTATGCTAATCGTCGCGATTGTGGCCGTGGCGGGATCGCAGCTGGGCTGGTGGTAACGGCCAAAAGAAAGGCTGCCCGGGGCAGCCTTATCTGATATGTCGTCTGTTAGCTTCTGACTTTTCTGTAGATAAACAGAACCACCAGTGCGCCAATCACCGCAACGACAAAGCTGCCGAAATTGAAGCCATCCACCCGGCCAAAGCCGAACAGAGTACTGATCCAGCCGCCGACCACGGCGCCGATAATACCCAGAATGATGGTTACGATGAGGCCACCGCCATCTTTACCAGGCATGATCCACTTAGCCAGAATACCCGCGATAAGCCCAAAGATAATCCACGATAAAATTCCCATAGCTTTCCTCTCCGTATGGTTTTTTTCAATAAATCAACAACACAGAAAAGGATAGCACAGGATTCAGGAAAGAAAGTTTGTGACAAGAATCACAGGCGCGTTTGCACATTTTATCGACAACAGGCCACTCAAGACAAAACACACAAAAGATGGGGTTGCATGTTTTATTGAGAAAGATTATCTTTCTCAACACTGAATAGTTGAGCAAAACACTCAACTATTCAGCACGACATTGCTCACATTGCTTCCAGTATTCTTGCCCACCTTTCGGTGGGCTTTTTTTACCTGCTTTCGCAGCGGCTGCGGGAGAGCGTCAGGATTTGCGCTTGCGCTTACGTTTGCGTTTTTTAACCTTTTCATAGAGCGCAGGCTCCCCTTCCGGGCGCGTTTTGAAGCGGCGATGCAGCCACATATACTGCTCCGGCGCCTGGCGAATGGCCTCCTCTATCGCCTGGTTCATGCGGGTGGCCACGCTCTCTTTATCCTGATCGTAGAGCTGCTCCCCGATATCCGGCAGGATAATCAGCTCGTAGCCTTTCCCGTCGGCGCGACGACGCGGGATAAAGGGGACTACCGCCGGGCGAGCGCTGCGTACCAGCATATAGCTGCCGGCGGTGGTTGCCGCATCCGGGACATTAAAAAAGGGAACGAACACGCTGTTGCGCGCGCCGTAATCGTGATCGGGGGCGTACCAGACAATTTCATCCTGCTTAAGCGCCTTTATCATTCCCTTTAAATCATAGCGATCGAGCATGGTTTTATTGGAGCGTAACCGCCCTCTCGTCTGCAGCCAGTCATAGAGCGCGTTATTATTGGGCCGGTAAACGCCCACCCCTGGATTCAACATGCCGAAAATACGCGCGCCGAGTTCCAGCGTCAGAAAATGCATGCCGATAAGCAGCACGCCGCGTTTGCCCGCGCGCGCCTTTTCCATATGTTCATAGCCGCTGACGGTAAACCATTTACGCATCCGCCAGTCGGGCCAGTACCAGGCAATCCCTGTTTCCACTACCCCCATACCGACAGATTCGAAGTTTTTGCGAAGCAGCTGTTCGCGCTCCGTAGAGGAAAGTTCCGGGAAGCAAAGTTCCAGATTGCGGCGGGCGACCTTCACACGGCGGGGCAAAACCCACATGGAGAGTCTCCCCAGGCTGCATCCCAGACGGCGCAGCAGAGGGTAAGGCAGTAGCAGCGCGCATCGCAGGAGAATAATCCCCAGCCAGAGCAGCCAGTAGCGCGGATGAAAAAAAGAGAGTGAAAAAGTTGGCAGTCTCGTCATTGAGTGAAACGCTTTCCTGTTCAGGTGGTAAGAGCAGCCCGGATAGTTTATAGGCGTTTTTACCTGTATAGCAAAATCGGGACCGCGATCAGATCCGCAAAGTCTATGAAAAGAGAGAATATGGGTCTTGGCATTTTTTGCTAAATACCGGCAAAAAAAGGGGGGTTAAACGGGGCGTCTCCCCCGACACCTCCTGTTTACTCTCTGTGTAACCGTCACACAGCTTACCTTCTCCATCGCTTGACTCTCTCTGCGAACCTTGTATAAATACTGTATATGTAAACAGTAAAGGTTTTTTATATGTTCGTTGAGCTTGTTTATGACAAACGTAACGTTGCAGGATTGCCGGGAGCAAACGAGATCATCCTGAATGAACTGACCCGGCGCGTTCACCGCCTCTTTCCCGATGCCGAGGTGAGGGTTAAGCCGATGCAGGCTAACGGGTTAAACAGCGATGCCAGTAAAAACGATCGCGAGAAGCTGAACCGCATGCTCGAAGAGATGTTTGACGAGTCCGATATGTGGCTCATCAACGAATAACCCCCTCCTTTGCGTGGCGCATTCTGGTCCAAAAGCGTGCGCCCTTCTTTGCTCTGTCTGACCCCCCTGTCCGGCATCACGCCTGCTTTTTAACCGCCTTTGCATTTTCAAAACCGCTAAAATTCTGTTATTTTTCAAAGTATTGAAGAAAATATTCTTCCGGTAACTTGATCGTTGCGATCAATCATGGATACTGTATATAAATACAGTTGAATGAGCCACGGATTATGCAATTCATCTTTCCCTGTCAACCCGGCACCCCAATATTGCTTCCGCTATTTATGGAACGGGTGCCTTGCGGGTTCCCCAGCCCCGCCCAGGACTATATCGAAGAGAGCCTCGATCTCAACAAGCTGGTTATAAAACATCCCAGTGCAACCTACTTTGTCAGAGTAAGCGGCGACTCCATGATCGGCGCAGGCATCAGCAACGGTGATTTACTGGTCGTGGATCGCTCCTTATCTGCCGCGCATGGCGATATTGTTATCGCCGCCGTCGGCGGTGAATTTACCGTAAAAGAGCTGCAAACATATCCACGCTTTCAGCTCTTACCCCATAACGCTAACTATTCGCCCATTGTTTTCGACACGGAAGAAGAGCTGCAAATATTTGGCGTAGTGACCTTTACTCTGAAGTCCAACAGACATGTTCGCGCTCGTTGATATAAATAGCTTTTACACCTCCTGCGAGACCGTTTTTCGGCCCGATCTGCAGGGAAAGCCGGTGGTGGTCGTTTCCAATAATGATGGGTGTATTATTTCGCGCTCAGCAGAAGCGAAAGCGCTGGGGATTAGCATGGCGGGCCCCTATTTTCAGTTAAAGGATCAGCTGAAGCGGCAAAAGGTCCACGTATTTAGCTCCAATTATGCGCTCTATGCGGATATGAGCCGCCGGGTCATGACCATTCTCGAAGAGATGGCGCCGAGAGCGGAGATCTACTCCATTGACGAAGCGTTCCTTGACGTGACCGGTATCCGTAACTGTATGAGCCTGGAGGTGTTCGGCCACGCCATTCGCCAGCGCCTCTTCCGGGAGACCGGCCTTACCGCCGGGGTGGGCATCGCTCCCACGAAAACGTTAGCCAAGCTGGCCAACCACGCGGCAAAAACCTGGAAAAAAACGGGGGGCGTGGTCGATTTATCAAACATCGACCGCCAACGCAGGCTGCTGGCGCTGGTGCCGGTCGGCGAGGTGTGGGGCGTCGGACGACGGATCGGCAAGAAGCTGAGCCTGATGGGCATCGACACCGCTCTGCAACTGGCCGACTGTTCAGGCTGGGTGATCCGTAAACATTTCAACGTGGTGCTGGAAAGAACGGCACGCGAGCTGCGAGGAGAACCCTGTCTGGCGCTGGAAGAGTTCTCTCCGGCCAGGCAACAGATAATCTGCAGCCGCTCCTTCGGTAGCCGCATCACCCGGTATGAAGATATGCGCCAGGCGGTCTGCGCCTACGCCGAGCGCGCCGCCGAGAAACTGCGGGAAGAGAAACAATTTTGCTGCTTTATCACCGTCTTTATTCGTACCAGCCCACATGCGAAGGATGGGGTTTTTTACGGCAATCAGGCTTCGGGCAGGCTGATGACGCCCTCTAACGATACCCGGGATATTATCAACGTGGCGATCGACGGGCTGAACCGCATCTGGGTTGATGGCCCCCGCTATATTAAAGCGGGCGTAATGCTGAGCGACTTCTTCAGCCAGGGGGTGGCTCAGCTTAACCTGTTTGACGAGCATCAACCCCGTCCGAACAGTGCCGCGCTGATGCATGTTATTGACGATCTTAATCGCTCTGGCCGGGGCACCCTGTGGTTTGCGGGTCAGGGTGCGCAGAAATCCTGGGCGATGAAGCGCGAAATGTTATCCCCTTGCTATACAACCCGCTATTCGGATCTGCCCGTCGTCAAATAAGCTTTTTCTCTTACTCGCGCCCGTAACATAATTTATTTTTAAACCGCTTTTCGGTCAGCGCATAGCAGATTTTTTGTTAGCATTTTTGCCGTTTGATATTCACTGCGAATAGAAAGACCTGCTGGTAATAATGGTGATATGGCAAGAGAACACCACCAGTTACATAGCTGAAATTAATCAAAAGGGTTTATTGAGCTAAATGGGACGAGTGGACATGATTAATAAAAAAACCATCCTGGCAATGAGCGTATGTACGCTGATGATGGTAAGTGCAAATGCGCTGGCTGAACTTCCGTCAGGTAATAACGATAATACCATTAATACCAATCCCGGCAACGACGCCGGTACCCAGGGGACCGGTGGCGTGGTGCATTTCACCGGAAAAATTACCGACGCATCCTGTAACATCAGCACGGACAGCGCAGGCCAGTCGGTTGAGCTGGGCACCTGGGCGGCCACCTACTTTGCAACACAAAAAGAGACGACGCGCACCCCTTTCCATATCTCCGTAGAGGGCTGCCCGGACTCGGTAAAATCTGTTGCCGTTCTGTTTGATGGCACCAAAGATTCGACGGATAACTCCCTGCTGGGCCTGAACTCCGCGGTAGACAGCGAGGGGAATACCGCCACGGGCGTGGCCGTTAAACTGTACGAAAGCGATCGCAATACTCAGATTAAGATTGGCGATATCTCCAGAAGCGTCGAACTCACTGAAGGGGAAGATTCAAAGACCCTGAATTTTTACGCCAGCTATAACGCGACCGCAGAGACTGTGACCACCGGAGAAGCCGATGCCGATGCAAACTTCCTGATGGTCTATAACTGATAATTTTAAATAGCAGAGGAGACTCTGCTATTTAAAACCGCCGGTAAAATCAACATGAATAAAACAACATTCGCGATACTGTTTTTATCGCTGGGTTATTGCCTTTGCGCACAGGCCGGTGTCGTCATGGGGGGAACCCGCGTCATCTATCCGCAGGAGCAGCGGGAAGTCGCTTTTTCTATTACCAATATGGAAAAAGAGACCCCCTATTTAATTCAGTCCTGGATCGAAAATCCTGACAGCGAAAATAAATCCACGCCTCCTTTTGTGGTCACGCCAACATTATTTCGTCTGGACGCGGAACAAAAAAATACGCTACGAATAAGCTACCTGGGTACCCCCTTGCCCGCTGACCGGGAATCCGTATTCTGGCTTAACGTAAAAAATATCGCCCCCACCAGTAAGGCCAACAGCAATAAACTGCAGATCAACGTTAAGTCCAGATTTAAAATTTTCTTTCGCCCGAAAGGTTTGAAAGGGGATCCGGCGCTGGCCTATAAAAAGCTGGAATTTACCTGTAGCAACAACAGGCTGACCGTGCACAACCCTACCCCCTGGTTTGTCTCCTTTTATCTGATCAACGTTGGCAATACCGAGGTAAAGGAGCCCGGGATGGTGGATCCCTTTGCCGCGCGTAGCTGGAACACCCCCTGCTCGGGCGCCATCAGCTGGCAGGCCATTAACGATTATGGCGGACTGACGCGCCTGGCCACGCAGTCCTGAACCGTTGACAGGAAGCGACAGGCGATCGCGCCTTTGCATTTAGTCTATAACAGCCTATGCATACCCTCTCCCTGCACCGTTTTAACCGGGTTCATCTGGCCATCCTGACCGGCGCCCTGACTCTCGGCTCCAGCGCGCGGCGCGCGCAGGCGGAGGATTATTTTGACCCCCGGGCGCTGGAGATCACCTCCGGGCAGCAGCAGGCGAGCGATCTGAGCTATTTTTCCCGGCAAGGGGGGCAGAAACCCGGGCGCTATCGGGCCACGATTTTCGTGAACCAGACCCAGGTCGACGAGCGTGAGCTGGAGTTCATCATCCGGGATGCGCGTCTGGTGCCGGTTCTGGATGTCGCCTGTCTCAGCAGACTGGGGGTGAATACGGATGCCTTACCGGCCTTTAACACGCTGCATGAAGGCGAGCGCTTTTCCGATCCCGGAAAATATATTCCGGATGCGACGGTAAAATATGATTTTGCCACCAGCCGTCTGGACCTGAGCATTCCCCAGGCGGCCATGCGGCAAAAAAGGCGCGGTTATATCCCGCCGGAGCAGTGGGATGAGGGGATCCCCGCCGCCTTTATCGATTACAACCTGACCGGGTCGACAACAAACATTAGCCACATTCACGACAGCGACAGCTATCTCAGCCTGCGTTCAGGATTTAACCTTGGCGCATGGCGGGTGCGCAACGCCTCTTCGTTTGAATATGGCGCCGGACATCACTGGCAGACGCAGGGAACATCGGTCAGGCGTGCGATTAAAAAGTGGAAAAGCGAGCTGACGCTGGGGGATGGCTATACCTCCGGCGAGATCTTTGACAGCTTTCAGTTTACGGGCGTTCAGCTCGCCTCTGATGACGATATGCTCCCTGACAGCGAGCGCGGTTTTGCCCCCACCATACGCGGCGTCGCCCGCAGCAATGCCCGTATCAGCGTTCGCCAGCACGGTTATATCATTTATGAGACCTATGTAGCCCCTGGGGCGTTTGTTATCAACGATCTCTTTCCCACCGCCCAAAGCGGTGACCTGGAAATCACCGTTCACGAAAGCGACGGCAGCGAGCGCACGTTCACGCAGCCCTGGGCCGCGGTGCCTTTTATGCTCCGTGAAGGACGCGTTAAATTCAGCGCCAGCGCAGGGAGATACACCAGCCCGGATAGCGATGGCGACACGCCGACCTTTATCCAGGCCTCCGCGTTTTACGGGTTATCTTCAAGCTTCACGCTTTACGGCGGGGCGGAGCTATCCAGCCGCTATCAGGCGCTGGCGACAGGCATCGGCAAGGATTTCGGCCGGTGGGGCGCCCTGGGGATTGATACCGTCGCGGCCCGGGCGCAGCTTACAGACCATAAAGAGGGTCGCGGGCAGCAGCTGCGCGTCCAGTACCATAAAAATTTTGCGACTACGGACACGTCGTTTGATCTCACCGGCAATCACTATACCAGCCGCGATTTTTACAGCTTTAGTGAAGCGAACCATTACCAGGATCCCGATCAGCATGTTGAAAACCGGCGTAACCGTACCGAGCTTAGCCTGACGCAGGATTTTGGCGCGTGGGGCAACGTCAGCGCATCGTTTTATCGTCAGGATTACTGGCAATCCCCGGATGTGGACCAGACCGTTCATGTGGGCTATTACACCAGTTACAAAGGCATCTCCTGCAGCCTGGGCTATTACCTGACCCGCTCGGGCGCTAACGACAACGATAAAGAACGTTCGATAAACCTGAGCATTAGCGTACCGCTCAGCCGCTGGTTACCCGGCGCCACCACCAGTTACAGCCTTAACAATAATCTCGACGGCCATACCACCCAGCAGATCTCGCTCTACGGCACCGCCCTTTCAAACGATCGGCTGAGCTATAACCTGCAGCAAGGTTTTGACAACCAGGCGCATAGCGCCAGCAGCAACCTTGCCCTGGCCTATCACGGCGGATCAGGCAGCGCCAGCATCGGTTATAGCCACGATCGTAATAGCGATCGCCTCAACTACGGCGCGGCGGGCGGCATCGTAGCGACCCGTTACGGGGTGACGCTGAGCCAAAGCCTCGGCGACACCATCGGCTTGATCCGGGCTAAGGGCGCCGCCGGTGTACAGATCGAAGGGGCAACCAACGTCCATACCGATTCCCGCGGCTACGCCGTTATGCCGACCCTGTCGGCTTACCATAAAAACATGCTTTCGCTGGATACCGGGACGCTGCAGGACGAGGTTGACCTGGAACAGAGTAGCCAGACGGTGGTACCGACCAGCGGCGCCGTCGTGCTGGCCAACTACCACACCCACGTCGGCGTAAGAGCGCTTATTACGCTCACCTATCGCGGCCGTCCGTTGCCGTTCGGCGCCAGCGCCTTTGTGACCGGTGACGACGAGGCAAAATCCAGCACCGGTATCGTTGGCGACGGCGGAGAGGTCTATCTGAGCGGGGTGCCGCTCCACGGCACGCTCCACGCCAGCTGGCGCCGGGAGGGTCAGAACGTGCGCTGTACGGCCCTTCTTACCTTACCCGCGGCCACAGAATTTAGCCCCGTCAGGCTGCTGACTGCCCAGTGTCACCCTTTAAAGAGGTAAATGTGAAAAGACGTTCAGATTTATACCTGATCCTCCCCCTGCTGACAGGCTGCTGTCTGCTTTTTCCCGCGCGGGCAATGGCAGGCGAGACCTGTCCGCCGACGATGAACGATGCGATCATTAACTTCCAGAATTATTCCATTACAGATTATCCGACCCTGCCACCCGGCTCGATGCTTTCGGGGGCCATTCTGGGGCAGGAGAATCGCTCTTTCTATAACTGCGCGGAAGGCACCGGCCCGGTGACGATGCGTTTTGTCGCTGACAACGGGCTGACCGTCTCCGGCGTGAGCGGCGTCGCGCCCAACGGCACAGGCGCCCCGGTATCGGTTTACGAAGTTCCTGACATTCCCGGCGTTGGTTTTGCCGTAGGCATCAGGGAAACGACGCACTGCGCGGGCCAGCCGGTCCATTACATCGCCTCGGGGGATGACAGCGTGGCGGTTTGCAGCACCAACGATCCTTCGCAAATGGCCACCCAGTTCTTCGTGGTGTTCTACAAAACCGCGCAGGAAATTGTCTACGAACAACCAAACAGCGGGCAAATCAGGGCGGGCAAACTGATCCTTGAAGATGCCAGCGGCACCGTCATCTCCGGGGCGGGCGTCACCGTACAGGTAGCGGCGGCAGACCTGAAGGTCCATAAATCCAGCTGCTACATCCCAGATAACAACATCAGCGTCAACATGGGACAGAGCAGCGTCAGCGATCTCAATAAGGGCCTCGACGGAGAAAAACACAGCTTTACGATACCGCTGGCCTGCGAGTCACCGCAGACGGGCACCATAAAGATCGGCTTCTTTGGGCCAACGGAAAAAGATGGCACGAATAACGACGTCCTGGCCCTGAGCCAGCAGGAAGGCGGCGCAACGGGCGCGGGGATACGCCTTCTCTACGGCGACAGTTTCGGCGCGGCGCAGGGAGCCCCTGTCCCCCTGAACAGCACGGCAGTTCAGCCTTTTACCAGTACGGCGAGCCAGACGCTCTTCAGCCTCCATTATGAGGCCCAGTATGTTCGCACCGCCTCTCAGGTCACGGCCGGACAAGCGGACAGTCTGGCCACCTTGAGTCTGATTTATAACTGAATCATCTCTGTCGCGCGTCGGTAATACCCCAGCGAAGCCGCGTCAGAGGCGCTATTACGCTGCTGCGTAATTTTATTCCATGAGAAAACCACAGGCTTCACTCTATGAAATTCCCTTTAGCACTGAAGATATTAAACTTTACCCGAACGGGGAACGCTTCCTCATGAACGTTATTTTCCTGAGCGATAATTACTATTTATGCGTGGGCACGTCGCGCGCAAGGTTTAACGTTACGTTTGTCGAAGGAATGAAAGAGGTGAATACCCTTTGCGATCTCCCCTCTTCCTCTACCTGCGTCGTGGCAATTGAGCATAATGTGCTAAGAAACGAAGCCATCAAGCACCTTAAGAAGAGAGGGTGTCGGTATATTGTATTGCTTAATGAGATTGAGCAGGGTTGCTACGTTAAAATCAATGGCACCGTTTACTCCTCCCTGCATTTTAATATCAAGCGATTACGACGACTGCTCCATTTCTTGCACAGTTTAAAGCAGAGTCATTTCACGAGAAGAGAGTATGACGTTTTAAAACTCTCTCATCTGGAAAATAATAAAATAGCCAGGGCGCTCCAGCTTTCCGAGAAAACCACCAGCACCTATCGCGTTAAAATTCAGGAGAAGTTAAATATGCGAGCCAAAAACATGCTGGCTATGCACAGAATCAAATCGGTTATCGTGGACCAACGATTTGAAAGCGGATCAGGATAATTTATGCCTCAGCGCCGGGGGCGTCAACCAACACGGGCGTACAGTCCTTTGAAAAGTGGCTTAGATCTCCGCCCCCGCCCTGCTCCTCCATGCCTTAATGAGAGTGCGGCAGAGCGCGCTCATCAAAGGTGGGCAGTTCGCCATATTCCACTTTAATCCTCTGAAGATGATTAATTATTTCCTCGCTGATATCCCGACCGGCCGGTACGTGTTCTGCTATGTCTTTGTTGAAAACTACCGAGTAATGATTTTCAACGCGGTATTTCTCCACCGCATCGGAGATAACCTGCAGGCTAATTCTCCGCTCGTGACTCTGCTCCGCGCGCAGCAGGTTATTGTTAGTGATGTTATCGATCTCCCGGAGTTCCCGGCTAAGGGGTTCAGGCATGGCGTAATATTTTTGCTGCTTTTTTTCCAGCGCCTCTCTTGCCAGCGCCACAATCTTTTCATGCCGCCGGTTTTCCTGCTCCAGGATAGAGGTTCCTTCCAGCGCCCGGGTATAGCTGACACAGGCTATTCCCCCTTTCTGAGTATTGCCACTAAAGGGTAAAGTGGAAAAAAGAAGATATACCGCGCAGAACGAGATAAGCAGTATAAAAAAGAGACGTGATACAAGCCCTGTTGTTGTCATTGTCAGATTCACTAAGATTAGACACGCTTTTAAAAAACGCAGGGGAAAGCATAGTTACAACCGTGAAAGGGAGTATAACAAATTTAATTCTTCGAGAGTCCGTTGGTTCCCTTTTATCAGGTTTAAAAAAAGACGTTAAATCTATTGCTTATTCGCCAGACGCTCACCGTTTTTCGTGGTGTTAATAATGATTAGCCATAAAAAACGGGAACCCTCAGGTTCCCGTTCTCACTTAATCCCGCAGGATTACATATTCGCGATAATCGCGTCACCAAACTCTGAACATTTCAGCAGTTTAGCGCCTTCCATCAGACGTTCGAAGTCATAGGTTACGGTTTTGGCGGCAATCGCCCCTTCCATACCTTTAACAATCAGGTCTGCGGCTTCGAACCACTGCATATGGCGCAGCATCATCTCAGCGGAGAGGATCACGGAGCCCGGATTCACTTTATCCTGGCCGGCATACTTCGGCGCGGTGCCGTGGGTCGCTTCGAACAGCGCGCACTCGTCGCCAATGTTCGCGCCCGGGGCGATACCGATACCGCCGACCTGCGCCGCCAGGGCGTCAGAGATATAGTCGCCGTTCAGGTTCATACAGGCGATAACGTCATACTCGGCAGGACGCAGCAGGATCTGCTGCAGGAACGCATCGGCGATGACATCTTTAATGATGATCTCTTTGCCGGTGTTCGGGTTCTTAATCTTCTGCCACGGGCCGCCGTCAATCAGCTCGCCGCCGAACTCTTCTTTCGCCAGCTGGTAGCCCCAGTCCTTGAACGCCCCTTCGGTGAACTTCATGATGTTGCCTTTGTGCACCAGGGTCACGGAGTCGCGGTCGTTGGTGATCGCGTACTCAATCGCCGCGCGTACCAGACGTTTAGTTCCCTCTTCAGAGCACGGCTTAATGCCGATACCGCAATGTTCCGGGAAGCGAATTTTCTTCACGCCCATCTCTTCGCGCAGGAATTTAATCACTTTTTCCGCGTCGGCAGAGTCCGCTTTCCACTCGATACCGGCGTAGATATCTTCGGAGTTCTCACGGAAGATAACCATATCGGTCAGTTCAGGGTGTTTAACCGGGCTTGGAGTGCCCTGATAATAACGTACCGGACGCAGGCAGATGTAAAGGTCCAGCTCCTGGCGCAGCGCCACGTTCAGGGAGCGAATGCCGCCGCCAACCGGCGTCGTCAGAGGGCCTTTAATGGCGACGCGGTAGTCGCGGATCAGGTCCAGCGTCTCCGCCGGCAGCCAGACATCCTGGCCATAAACTTGAGTAGATTTTTCACCGGTGTAAATTTCCATCCAGGAAATTTTACGCTCGCCTTTGTAGGCTTTCTCCACAGCGGCATCAACCACTTTCAGCATCGCCGGGGTTACGTCAACGCCGATACCGTCACCTTCGATGAACGGAATAATCGGGTTGTTCGGAACGTTAAGCTTGCCATTCTGCAGGGTGATCTTTTTACCTTCCGCCGGAACTACTACTTTGCTTTCCATTAACCTCTCCTTCGAGCGCTTCTGGTTGTTACTGATCTTATGTTAATAATTTGTAATGAGCCTGACGATAGTACCTGAATGTCCGACGCCATGAAAGGCATTCGTTATTCAGCTATAATGCGGCAATTGATAACGTCTGAAAATACCATGAACAAAACTTCTATTAAAAATCACCAGCTTAAGCGATTCAGCCGCAGCCAGCGCAAGAAAAATCTCATCGACACCCAGCCGAGACGGGTAATTTTGTTCAACAAGCCTTTCGACGTTCTGCCGCAGTTCACCGACGAAGCGGGCCGCAGTACGCTGAAAGATTTTATTCCCGTTCAGGGCGTCTACGCCGCGGGCCGTCTTGACCGGGACAGCGAAGGGCTGATGGTCTTAACCAACGACGGCGCGCTGCAGGCGCGGCTTACACAGCCGGGCAAGCGCACCGGCAAAGTCTATTATGTGCAGGTGGAAGGCGAGCCGGGGGAAGAGGCGCTGGAGGCGTTGCGCCGCGGCGTGACGCTCAACGATGGCCCGACGCTGCCCGCCGGCGTCGAACGGGTGAACGAGCCGGCGTGGCTCTGGCCGCGTCATCCCCCCATCAGGGAGCGCAAATCGATCCCTGTCGCCTGGCTGAAGATCACTCTTTATGAAGGCCGTAACCGTCAGGTTCGCCGGATGACGGCTCATGTCGGCTTCCCGACCCTGCGCCTTATACGCTACAGCATGGGCAGCTATACGCTGGAAGGCCTCGACAACGCCCAGTGGCGTGATATCACCCTGGAGGAAAAATAGATGAAGCGGATTTTACTGACGTGCTTACTGCTCTCTCCTCTCGCCGCAGGCGCGGCGAGCTTTGACTGCAATAAAGCGAAACAGGCCGATGAAAAGGCGATTTGCGCCCATCGTACGCTTAACGATAAAGATGTGGTGATGAGCACCAAATATCAGTTCCTGAAGGGACTTTTTGCTATGGGCCGCCGCGGCGAAATGCAGGACGATCAGCGGAGCTGGCTTAAAACACGCAAACAGTGCGGCGCGGATACCGCCTGCCTGAACCGGGCCTACGATACGCGCCTGCAGCAGCTTGACGCCATTTACGCCAGTATTGATAAACCGCTGTAATAAGGATGCCTATGTTTAAGCCACACGTGACCGTCGCCTGCCTTGTTCATGCTGAAGATAAATTTTTGGTGGTGGAAGAGACCATCAACGGCAAAGCGTTGTGGAATCAGCCTGCCGGCCATCTGGAAGCGGACGAGACGCTGGCGCAGGCCGCCCGTCGCGAGCTGTGGGAAGAGACCGGCATCGACGCCGCGCCGCAGCAGTTCATTCGGATGCACCAGTGGATTGCGCCGGATCGCACCCCCTTCCTGCGTTTTCTCTTTGTCATTGAGCTTGACGAAATGTGCGCCACCGAGCCGCACGACAGCGATATCGATCGCTGCCTGTGGGTGACGGCGCAGGAGATTCTGGAGGCGCCAAACCTGCGCTCGCCGCTGGTTGCGGAGAGCGTTCGCAGCTACTTCAGCGGTCCCCGACTGCCGCTGGAGGTTATCGGCGAATTTAACTGGCCATTTACAGAGGGTGTCAACGGTGGGGGGGCGTGATAGAATACGCCGCCTTGAAGTTCAATGTCGTGAGTATTCCAATGTCAGAAAGCCCTAAAAAAGTGATCGTCGGCATGTCCGGCGGCGTCGATTCCTCGGTTTCCGCGTACCTTCTGCAACAGCAGGGTTACCACGTGGAAGGCCTGTTCATGAAGAACTGGGAGGAGGATGATGGCGAGGAATATTGCACCGCCGCCGCCGATCTCGCCGATGCGCAGGCGGTCTGCGATAAGCTGGGCATTGAACTGCACACCGTCAACTTTGCCGCCGAATACTGGGACAACGTGTTCGAGCATTTCCTCGCGGAGTATAAAGCGGGGCGCACGCCTAACCCGGATATCCTCTGCAATAAAGAGATTAAGTTCAAAGCCTTCCTCGAATTTGCCGCCGAAGATCTGGGCGCCGACTATATCGCCACCGGCCACTATGTGCGCCGCGCGGATGTGAATGGCAAAAGCCAGCTGCTGCGCGGTCTGGATGGCAATAAAGACCAGAGCTACTTCCTTTATACGCTCGGCCACGAACAGATCGCCCAGAGCCTCTTCCCGGTGGGCGAGCTGGAAAAACCCGAAGTGCGCCGCATCGCGGAAGAACTGGATCTGATTACCGCGAAAAAGAAAGATTCCACCGGCATCTGCTTTATCGGCGAGCGTAAATTCCGCGAATTTCTCGGCCGCTATCTCCCTGCGCAGCCGGGTAAAATCGTCACCGTTGATGGCGACGAAATCGGCCAGCACCAGGGGCTGATGTATCACACGCTCGGACAGCGTAAAGGACTCGGTATCGGCGGTACCAAAGAGGGCAGCGAAGATCCGTGGTACGTGGTCGATAAAGATGTGGAAAACAATATTCTGATTGTTGCCCAGGGGCACGATCACCCTCGCCTGATGTCGTCTGGACTGATTGCACAACAGTTGCACTGGGTCGATCGCGAGCCGTTAAAAGGCACCCTGCGCTGCACGGTGAAAACCCGTTACCGCCAGACCGACATTCCCTGCACCGTGACCGCCCTCGATGACGATCGTATCGAGGTGCGCTTTGATGAGCCGGTCGCCGCGGTCACGCCGGGGCAGTCCGCCGTCTTCTATAGCGGCGATATCTGTCTGGGCGGCGGAATTATTGAGCAGCGGCTGCCGCTGACTGCTGTTTAACGCGATTGCACACTAAAAGGAGCCCGTGTGGCGAAGAATTATTATGACATCACCCTGGCGCTGGCGGGAATTTGCCAGTCTGCCCGTCTGGTGCAACAGCTGGCGCATCAGGGTCACTGCGATGCGGACGCGCTGCACGTTTCGCTTAACAGCGTGGTCGATCTTAACCCCAGCTCGACGCTGGGGGTGTTCGGCGGCAGCGAAGCCAATCTTCGTCTCGGGCTTGAAACGCTTCTCGGCGTACTGAACGCCAGCAGCCGTCAGGGGCTGAATGCCGAACTGACGCGCTACACCCTGAGTCTGATGGTGCTGGAGCGCAAGCTCAACGGCGCGAAAGGTGCCATGGATACGCTCGGCAACCGCATTGCCGGACTGCAGCGCCAGCTTGAACATTTTGATCTGCAATCGGAGACCCTCCTCAGCGCGATGGCGGCTATCTACGTTGACGTGATAAGCCCTCTCGGCCCGCGCATTCAGGTCACTGGCTCCCCCGCCGTTCTGCAAAGCCCGCAGGTGCAGGCTAAAGTACGCGCCTCCCTGCTGGCGGGCATCCGCGCCGCAGTCCTGTGGCAGCAGGTAGGCGGCGGACGACTGCAGCTGATGTTTTCCCGTCATCGCCTGACGACTCAGGCAAAACAAATTCTTGCTCATTGTTAACCTCCCGGAGTTGCGAACTATGGAATTATCCTCACTGACCGCCGTTTCCCCTGTCGATGGACGCTACGGCGATAAAGTCAGCGCGCTGCGCGGGATCTTCAGCGAATATGGCCTGCTGAAGTTCCGTGTACAGGTTGAAGTACGCTGGCTGCAGAAGCTGGCGGCGCAGGCAGCAATCAAGGAAGTTCCTGCTTTTGACGCCCAGGCAAACGATTACCTTGATAAAATCGTCGCGGAATTTAATGAAGAAGATGCGCAGCGCATTAAAACCATCGAGCGCACCACTAACCATGACGTGAAGGCGGTGGAGTATTTTCTGAAAGAGAAAGTGGCGGCCGTTCCGGCGCTGCACGCCGTCTCGGAGTTTATCCACTTCGCCTGTACCTCTGAAGATATTAACAACCTCTCCCACGCGCTGATGCTCTCTACCGCGCGTCAGGAGGTGGTGTTGCCCTTCTGGCGGAAGATCATTGACGCGGTGAAGGAGCTTGCCGTTCAGTACCGCGATATCCCTCTGCTCTCCCGTACCCACGGCCAGCCGGCGACCCCGTCCACTATCGGTAAAGAGATGGCGAACGTGGCGTACCGCATGGAGCGCCAGTACCGTCAGCTGGAGCAGGTGGAGATCCTCGGCAAAATCAACGGCGCGGTCGGGAACTACAACGCCCACATCGCCGCGTACCCGTTCGTTGACTGGCATCAGTTCAGCGAAGAGTTTGTCACCTCTCTCGGCATTCAGTGGAACCCGTACACCACCCAGATCGAGCCGCATGACTATATTGCCGAGCTGTTTGACTGCATCGCCCGCTTTAACACCATCCTGATCGACTTCGATCGTGACGTCTGGGGTTACATCGCGCTGAACCACTTCAGGCAGAAAACCATTGCCGGCGAAATCGGCTCCTCCACCATGCCGCACAAGGTTAACCCAATCGACTTCGAAAACTCCGAAGGCAACCTGGGGCTGGCCAACGCCGTGCTGCAGCATATGGCGAGCAAACTGCCGGTCTCCCGCTGGCAGCGCGATCTCACCGACTCCACCGTGTTGCGTAACCTGGGCGTCGGTATCGGCTATGCGCTGATCGCCTACCAGTCCACCCTGAAAGGGGTGAGCAAGCTGGAGGTGAACCGCGAGCGTCTGCTGGACGAGCTGGATCATAACTGGGAAGTGCTGGCGGAGCCGATTCAGACGGTGATGCGCCGCTACGGCATCGAAAAACCGTATGAAAAACTGAAAGAGCTGACCCGCGGCAAGCGCGTTGATGCCGAAGGGATGAAGCAGTTTATCGACAGTCTGGAACTACCGGAAGAAGAGAAAACCCGCCTGAAGGCGATGACCCCGGCGAACTACATTGGCCGCGCCATTACGCTGGTTGATGAGCTGAAATAAGCCCGCCTCCCCCTTTCCGCCCGGAAAGGGGGCACCCTCCCCCCCGGTTTAGCCAATGTTTATCCCCACAGCAACATAATCAGCGTTACACTATTCAGACCATCCATATAAGGGAGAAAAGATGATGCGCGTGCTGGTTGTTGAGGATAATGCGCTGCTGCGCCACCACCTGAAGGTTCAGCTGCAGGAGATGGGGCATCAGGTTGACGATGCGGAAGACGCCAGGGAGGCGGACTACTATCTCAATGAACATCTCCCTGATATCGCCATCGTCGATTTAGGCCTGCCGGACGAAGACGGGCTGTCGCTGATCCGCCGCTGGCGCAGCCACGACGTCTCGCTGCCGGTGCTGGTGCTGACCGCCCGGGAAGGATGGCAGGACAAGGTGGAAGTGCTGAGCGCAGGCGCGGATGACTACGTCACCAAACCTTTCCACATTGAAGAGGTGGCGGCGCGGATGCAGGCGCTGATGCGCCGCAACAGCGGTCTGGCCTCGCAGGTTATTTCCATTCCGCCGTTTCAGGTTGATCTCTCCCGCCGCGAGTTTTCCATCAATGACGAGGTAGTGAAGCTGACGGCCTTTGAATACACCATTATGGAGACGCTGATCCGCAACAGTGGCAAGGTGGTGAGCAAAGACTCCCTGATGCTCCAGCTCTATCCTGACGCGGAGCTGCGCGAGAGCCACACCATAGACGTACTGATGGGCCGCCTGCGAAAAAAAATTCAGGCGCAATATCCCAACGAGGTGATTACCACGGTTCGGGGCCAGGGTTACCTGTTCGAATTACGCTAAATGAAACGCCTCTTCCGCCCTTTTCTGCCCCTCTCCCTGCGGGGCCGCTTTTTGCTGGCCACCGCCGCAGTGGTGCTGGTGCTCTCCCTCGCCTACGGGCTGGTGGCGCTGGTGGGTTACAGCGTCAGCTTCGATAAAACCACGTTTCGTCTGCTGCGCGGCGAGAGCAACCTCTTTTACACCCTTGCCCGCTGGGAGAATGAGCGCATTACGGTGGAGATGCCGGAAAATCTCGACCGGCAAAGCCCGACCATGGCGCTTATTTACAACGAGAAAGGTAAGCTGCTCTGGGCGCAGCGGCACGTTCCCTGGCTTGAACAGCGTATCCGCCCGGAGTGGCTCAAAACCAACGGCTTTCATGAGATCGAGGCGGATCTTAACGCCACCAGCACCCTGCTGGGGGATGATATCCCGATGCAGCGGCAGCTGGCGGCGATCCGCGCTGACGATGATGACACGGAGATGACCCACTCGGTCGCTATCAATCTTTACCCCGCCACGCTGGATATGCCGCAGCTGACCATCGTGGTGATCGACACCATCCCCGTGGAGCTCAAACGATCCTGGATGGTCTGGAACTGGTTCGGCTACGTACTGCTGGCCAACCTGCTGCTGGTCATCCCCCTGCTCTGGCTGGCGGCGCGCTGGAGTCTGCGCCCTATCGAATCGCTGGCAAAAGAGGTGCGCGAACTGGAGGAGCACCACCGGGAAAAGCTCAACCCGGAGACCACCCGCGAGCTGACAAGCCTGGTGAGCAACCTTAACCGCCTGCTGAAAAGCGAGCGCGAACGTTACGACAAATACCGGACTACCCTGACCGATCTTACCCACAGCCTGAAAACGCCCCTGGCGGTGATGCAGAGCACCCTGCGCTCCATGCGCAGCGCCAGAATGAGCGTGGATGAGGCGGAGCCGGTCATGCTGGAACAGATCAGCCGTATCTCGCAGCAGATCGGCTATTATCTGCACCGGGCCAGCATGCGCTCCGGCAGTATGCTCTTGAGTCGTGAACTGCACCCTGTCGCCCCGCTGCTGGATAACCTCACCTCGGCGCTGAACAAGGTCTATCAGCGTAAAGGGGTGGCGATAAGCCTCGATATCTCCCCCGAAGTGAGCTTCGTTGGAGAGAAAAATGACTTTATGGAGGTGATGGGCAATGTGCTGGACAACGCCTGTAAATATTGCCTTGAGTTTGTCGATCTCTCCGCTCGTCAGACGGACCACGAGCTGCACATTATCGTGGAGGATGACGGCCCCGGCATCCCGCTAAATAAACGCGATCTGATTTTTGACCGTGGCCAGCGGGCGGACACCCTACGTCCGGGTCAGGGGGTAGGATTGTCGGTGGCGCGCGAGATTGTCGAGCAGTACGAGGGACGCATCGAAACCGGCGAAAGCAGCTATGGCGGCGCGCGTATGACGGTCATATTTGGTCGCCAGCAGCCCCCGTCAGAAAATAGTTAACCTTCTGACATGAAATAAAGCGCGATTCTCCCACGCAGGCTCTGAGGCTTCCGTTATAATCCGAGTCAGTAAGAGCCTGCGGAACTATAAACATGGAATATCAATTAACACTCAACTGGCCCGACTTTATCGAACGTTACTGGCAAAAACGCCCGGTCGTTCTGAAACGCGGGATCAGTAACTTTGTCGACCCCCTTTCGCCGGATGAACTGGCGGGGCTGGCGATGGAAAGCGAAGTCGACAGCCGTCTGGTGAGCCATCAGGAGGGGAAGTGGCAGGTCAGCCACGGTCCGTTCGAGAGCTACGATCACCTGGGCGAAACCAACTGGTCGCTGCTGGTACAGGCCGTCAACCACTGGCATGAGCCGACCGCCGCCTTAATGCGTCCGTTTCGCGCCCTCCCCGACTGGCGCATGGACGATCTGATGATCTCTTTCTCGGTGCCGGGCGGCGGCGTGGGGCCGCACCTGGACCAGTACGACGTCTTTATTATTCAGGGAACCGGGCGTCGCCGCTGGCGCGTGGGTGAGAAGGTGCCGATGAAACAGCACTGCCCGCATCCGGATCTGCTGCAGGTCGACCCGTTCGAAGGGATCATCGACGAGGAGCTGGAGCCGGGGGATATTCTCTATATTCCGCCGGGTTTCCCGCATGAAGGCTATTCGCTGGAAAACTCGCTGAACTACTCGGTCGGTTTCCGTGCGCCGAGCGGCCGGGAGATGATCAGCAGCTTTGCCGATTACGTGCTGCAACGCGAGCTGGGCAGCTATCGCTACAGCGATCCCGACGTGCCTTCCCGCGCCCATCCGGCGGATATTCTGCCTGAAGAGCTCGACAAGCTGCGCGGCATGATGCTGGATCTGATTAACGAGCCGGACCATTTCCGCCAGTGGTTTGGCGAATTTATCAGTCAGTCCCGCCACGAGCTGGATGTCTCCCCGCCGGAGCCACCCTATCAGCCGGATGAAATTTATGACGCGCTGCAGCAGGGCGATGCGCTGGTACGGCTGGGAGGCCTGCGCGTGCTGCGCATTGGCGAGGATATTTTCGTCAACGGCGAGCAGCTTGATTCGCCGCATCGTCCGGCTCTGGAGGCGCTGGCCAGCCATCTGGTGTTGAAAGCGGAAACCTTCGGCGACGCGCTGGACGATCCCTCCTTCCTGGCCATGCTCGCCGCGCTGGTTAACAACGGCTACTGGTTCTTCGAAGAGTAAACCTGTTGCGCCGGGTGGCGGCTGCGCCTAACCCGGCCTGCTTATCTGCCCCTGCAGGCCCGGTAAGCGAAGCGCCACCGGGCGTTTTTACTGGTACTCCTCGCACAACTGCGCCGGGTGGCGGCTTCGCCTTACCCGGCCTACTTATCTCTGGCCCTGTAGGCCCGGTAAGCGAAGCGCCACCGGGCGTTTTTACTGGTACTCCTCGCACAACTGCGCCGGGTGGCGGCTTCGCCTTACCCGGCCTGCTTATCTGGCCCTGTAGGCCCGGTAAGCGAAGCGCCACCGGGCGTTTTTTACCGGCGCTCTCCGGCGTCAAATTCCTCAATATTACCCGCCCAGTCCACCGGATATATTCCCTCGCGCACGTCTCGATGAAAGGTGGACCAGGGCCAGTCGCTTACGCGGCTGACATAGCCATGTTTCACCGGATTAATATAGATGTAGTCCATATGACGTCGGTAATCTTCTTCATTACGAAGAGTATGTTCCCAGAAGCGCGGCTGCCAGACGTCGCGTTGCGCCAGCGCACGGGTAAAGGTTTTCTTAATGTCCCGCCAGCGGGAAGAGTAGTCGCTGTCGTTTTCCGGCAGCGTCCAGATGCAATGCATATGATCGGGAAGAATAACCCACGCATTGATCAGGAAAGGTCTGCGGGATTTAACGAAAGAGAGGGCCGCGCGTAATTTATCGATATGGCGCGTAAGCAGATCGCTTTGTCGGTTTTGCAGATTTACGGTGAAAAACCAGGTACCGCCGGGCACGTAATAACGGCGATAGTTTGACATATGAGGCTCCCTCCTCGTTGACAGAAGCCGGGTGGCGGCTGCGCCTTACCCGGCCTGCTTATCTGCCCCTGTAGGCCCGGTAAGCGAAGCGCCACCGGGCGTTACCCGAGCCATACTGTCTTACCGTTTGGCGGTCAGCTCGGCGATCCGCACGATCACCTGCACCGCTTTTTCCATCCCCTCCAGGGTAACGAACTCGTGTTTACCGTGGTAGTTGTAGCCGCCGGTAAAGATATTCGGGCAGGGTAATCCCATAAAGGAGAGCTGCGCGCCGTCGGTGCCGCCGCGAATCGGCTTCATATCGGGCTCAATGCCGCAATCCCGCATCGCCTGTTGTGCGATATCGATAATATGAGGATGCTCCATCACCTTGTCGCGCATGTTGTAGTAGCTGTCCTCGATGATAAGCTCTATGTAGCAGTCCGGGTGCAGCCCCTTACCCACTTTCTTGGCGATCTCCATCATCTTTCTTTTGCGGGCTTCGAACGCTTTACGATCGAAGTCGCGCACGATGTAGTGCATTTGGGCGCTATCCACCGTCCCCTTGATGCTGGCGAGATGATAGAACCCTTCATAACCCTCGGTCTGCTCGGGGCTCTCTTCAGCCGGGACTTCGGCGTGAATACGCGCCGCCAGCGAGAGGGCATTCACCATCACCCCTTTGGCCGTTCCCGGATGAACATTATTGCCGACAATTTTGATGGTCACCGAGGCGGCATTGAAGTTTTCAAACTCCAGTTCGCCTACTCCGCCGCCGTCAACCGTATAGGCCCACTGCGCATCGAAGGCCGCCACGTCGAAATGTTTTGCCCCTTTGCCCACCTCTTCGTCAGGGGTAAAGGCGACGCGGATATCACCGTGAGGAATATTTTTGCCTTTCAGCACCGCCAGCGCGGTCATGATCTCCGCCACGCCAGCTTTATCATCCGCGCCGAGCAGCGTCTTGCCGTCGGTGGTAATCAGCGTCTGGCCCAGCAGCTGGTGCAGCACCGGGAACATGACCGGCGACAGCACCTCATCGCCCACACCCAGCGCAATATCGCCGCCCCGGTAGTTTTCAACGATCTGCGGATTAACGTGTTTACCGCTAAAATCAGGTGAGGTATCGACATGGGAAATAAAACCAATGGCCGGAATATCGCCCTCCACGTTGGCAGGCAACGTCGCCATTACCGTACCCTTGTCGCTGAGCGTGACGTTGACCAGGCCCATCTCCTCTAGCTGTTCCCTCAGGAGGTTTAACAGTTTCCACTGGCCCTCAGTGCTCGGCACCTGTCTGACGCCCGCCTTAGACTGGGTATCCAGCGAAACATACTGTAAAAAACGCTCAAGTAATTTATCCATGCAGTCACCCTCACTTTTTGTGACAACATTATCAATAAGCATTCAACCCTAAATATTGCGTCAGGTCACTTTTATCCCGTAAACGAAAATTTTTCGTTTATATCGCGATCCGATAATAAATGTAGCTTATCTATCAATCACAAGGATTGGCGATCGAAAGGGTTTGCCGTAGAATGTCGGCCCTCATTGCGAGTCACCAAGGTGGTTAAACACAAACCCCGCTCCCGCTTGTTTGATCCGGGGGCGACGATATGGGACAGAGTCAAAAATTGAAAACACATCCGGGTACACTGTCGCCGCTGGTGCAGCTGGCGGGGATCCGCAAAAGTTTTGATGGCAAAACGGTCATCGACGATCTCAACCTGACCATCAATAACGGCGAATTTCTTACGTTACTGGGCCCGTCGGGCTGCGGCAAGACAACAGTACTGCGCCTGATTGCCGGGCTGGAAAGCGTCGATAACGGCCATATCCATCTCGATAATCAAGAGATTACCGATGTTCCTGCCGAACATCGCCACGTCAATACTGTCTTTCAGAGCTACGCGCTTTTCCCGCATATGACGGTGTTCGAAAACGTCGCGTTTGGCCTGCGCATGCAGAAAACGCCCGCCGACCAGATCGCACCGCGCGTGACCGAAGCGCTGCGTATGGTACAGCTTGATGAGTTTGCCAGCCGAAAGCCGCATCAACTCTCCGGCGGCCAGCAGCAGCGTGTGGCGATTGCCCGCGCGGTGGTCAACAAACCCCGCCTGTTGCTGCTTGATGAGTCACTCTCGGCGCTCGACTACAAACTGCGCAAGCAGATGCAAAACGAGCTGAAAGCGCTCCAGCGTAAGCTCGGCATCACCTTTGTGTTTGTGACCCACGATCAGGAAGAGGCGCTGACCATGTCGGATCGCATCGTGGTGATGCGCGACGGTAAAATCGAACAGGACGGCACCCCGCGTGAAATTTACGAAGAGCCAAAAAACCTGTTTGTCGCCAGCTTCATTGGTGAAATCAATATCTTCAGCGCGACGGTAATAGAGCGACTGGATGAACAGCGCGTGCGCGCCAGCGTCGAAGGCCGCGAGTGCAATATCTATGTCAATTTTGCCGTCGAGCCCGGCCAGAAGCTGAATGTGATGCTGCGCCCGGAAGATCTGCGCGTCGATGAGGTGCATGACGGTACCGAGGCGGAGGGGCTTATCGGCTATATCCGCGAGCGAAACTATAAAGGCATGACGCTGGAGTCTGTGGTTGAGCTGGAAAATGGCAAAATGGTGATGGTCAGCGAGTTCTTTAACGAGGATGACCCGGACTTTGACCACTCCCTCGACCAGAAAATGGTCATCAACTGGGTAGAAAGCTGGGAGGTTGTACTGGCTGATGAAGAGCACAAGTAAGTTCCAGAATGTGGTAATTGCCACGGTCGTCGGTTGGCTTGTGTTGTTTGTCTTTCTTCCCAACCTGATGATTGTCGCCACCAGCTTTTTGACCCGCGACGACGCGAACTTCGTCAAGCTGGTCTTTACGCTGGATAACTACGCGCGCCTGCTCGATCCGCTCTATTTCGACGTGCTGTTGCACTCGTTGAATATGGCGCTGATTGCCACACTCGCCTGCCTGGTACTGGGCTATCCCTTCGCCTGGTTCCTCGCGAAACTGCCGAAAAAAGTGCGCCCGCTGCTGCTGTTTTTGCTGATTGTTCCCTTCTGGACCAACTCGCTGATCCGCATCTACGGGCTGAAGATCTTCCTCAGCACCCGCGGCTATCTGAACGAGTTCCTGCTCTGGCTGGGCGTTATTGAGACGCCGGTGCGCATCATGTTTACTCCTGCCGCGGTCATTATCGGGCTGGTCTACATTCTGCTGCCGTTTATGGTGATGCCGCTCTACTCCAGCATTGAGAAGCTGGATAAACCCCTGCTGGAAGCGGCACGGGATCTGGGCGCCAGCAAGCTGCAAACCTTTATCCGTATTATCTTACCGCTGACGATGCCGGGTATCGTGGCCGGCTGCCTGCTGGTGATGCTGCCGGCGATGGGGCTCTTTTACGTCTCCGACCTGATGGGCGGTGCTAAAAACCTGCTGATCGGCAACGTCATCAAGAGCCAGTTCCTCAACATTCGCGACTGGCCGTTTGGCTCGGCCACCAGCATTACCCTGACGCTGGTGATGGGGCTGATGCTGCTGATCTACTGGCGCGCCGCCCGTTTACTGAACAAGAAGGTGGAACTCGAATGATCGGTCGACTGCTGCGCGGCGGTTTTATGACCGCCATTTACGCCTGGCTCTATATCCCGATGATTATTTTAATCGTCAACTCGTTTAACAGTTCGCGCTTCGGCATCAACTGGCAGGGCTTCACCACCAACTGGTATAGCCTGCTGGTCAATAACGACAGCCTGCTGCAGGCGGCTCAGCATTCGCTGACGATGGCGATTGTCTCCGCCACCTTCGCCACTCTTATCGGTTCGCTTACCGCCGTGGCGCTCTATCGCTACCGCTTTCGCGGCAAACCGTTCGTCAGCGGCATGCTGTTTGTGGTGATGATGTCGCCGGATATCGTGATGGCTATCTCACTGCTGGTGCTCTTTATGCTGCTTGGCGTGCAGCTCGGCTTCTGGTCGCTGCTCTTTTCACATATCACCTTCTGCCTGCCCTTTGTGGTGGTGACGGTCTACTCCCGTCTGAAAGGCTTTGATGTGCGAATGCTGGAGGCGGCGAAAGATCTGGGAGCCAGCGAGGTGACGATTCTGCGTAAAATCATCCTGCCGCTGGCGCTGCCGGCGGTCGCCGCAGGCTGGCTGCTAAGCTTTACCCTGTCGATGGACGATGTCGTGGTCTCCTCTTTTGTGACGGGGCCGAGCTATGAAATTTTGCCACTGAAGATCTACTCCATGGTAAAAGTCGGCGTATCGCCCGAGGTGAACGCGCTGGCGACGATTCTGTTGGTCTTATCGCTGGTACTGGTGATCGCCAGCCAGCTTATTGCTCGTGATAAAACGAAAACTCAGGGGACGTAAGAATGAAAAAATGGTCACGCCACCTGCTCGCTGCAGGCGCTCTCGCACTCGGCATGGGCGCCGCGCATGCGGACGACAGCAAAACGCTCTACTTCTACAACTGGACCGAATATGTGCCGCCAGGCCTGCTGGAGCAGTTCACCAAAGAGACCGGCATCAAGGTGATCTACTCCACCTATGAGTCGAACGAAACCATGTACGCCAAGCTCAAGACCTATAAAGAGGGGGCGTACGATCTGGTGGTGCCTTCTACCTATTACGTCGACAAGATGCGTAAAGAGGGGATGATCCAGAAGATCGATAAGACGAAGCTGACCAACTTCCATAATCTCGATCCGGAGATGCTCAACAAGCCGTTCGATCCCAATAACGATTACTCCATTCCCTATATCTGGGGTGCGACGGCGATCGGCGTAAACAGCGACGCGATAGATCCGAAAACGATCACCAGCTGGGCGGATCTCTGGAAGCCAGACTATAAGGGCAGCCTGCTGCTGACCGACGACGCGCGGGAAGTTTTCCAGGTGGCGCTGCGCAAGCTCGGCTACTCCGGGAATACCACCGATCCGAAGGAGATCGAGGCAGCTTACAACGAGCTGAAAAAGCTGATGCCAAACGTGGCGGCGTTCAACTCCGATAACCCGGCAAACCCCTATATGGAAGGCGAAGTGAATCTGGGTATGGTCTGGAACGGCTCCGCGTTTGTGGCCCGTCAGGCCGGTACGCCGCTGGAGGTGGTATGGCCGAAAGAGGGCGGCATCTTCTGGATGGACAGCCTGGCGATCCCGTCTAACGCGAAAAACGTGGAAGGCGCGCAAAAGCTGATCAACTTCCTGCTGCGTCCGGACGTGGCGAAACAGGTTGCCGAGACGATTGGCTACCCCACCCCAAACCTGGCGGCGCGTAAGCTGTTAAGCCCGGCAGTGGCGAACGATAAGTCGCTCTATCCGGATGCGGAAACCATCAAGAAAGGGGAATGGCAGAACGACGTGGGCGATGCCAGCCGCATTTACGAAGAGTATTACCAGAAGCTGAAGGCGGGACGCTGATTTCGTTGCGTCTCCCCTCACTCTGACCCTCTCCCCTCACCCTGACCCTCTCCCCTCACCCTGGCCCTCCCTCTCCCCAGAGGGGAGAGGGGATAGTCCAGTGCTCCCTTCTTACTCCTTACCTGGAGAGAGGGGATAGTCCAGTGCTCCCTTCTTACTCCTTAACTGGGGAGAGGGGATAGTCCAGTGCTCCCTTCTTACTTCTTACCTGGAGAGAGGGGATAGTCCAGTGCTCCCTTCTTACTTCTTACCTGGAGAGAGGGGATAGTCCAGTGCTCCCTTCTTACTCCTTAACTGGGGAGAGGGGATAGTCCAGTGCTCCCTTCTTACTCCTTAACTGGGGAGAGGGGATGGTCCAGTGCTCCCTTCTCACTCCTTACCTGGAGAGAGGGGATGGTCCAGTGCTCCCTTCTTACTCCTGAACCGGGAAGAAGGGATAGTCTGGTGCGAGTTTCAGCTCACAGCCCTTTCAGAAGCTTCTCCACATAAGCGGGCACCACTTCGCTCGCCAGCCCGTAGTGCTTCTCTTCAAATTCGCTGCCGACCTGGCTTGGCTCCAGATTCAGTTCCACCGTGTGCGCACCGTGCAGTTTCGCCTCGTGTACGAAGCCCGCCGCCGGATAGACGTGCCCGGAGGTGCCGATGGCGATAAACACATCGGCCATCGCCAGCGCGCTGTAGATATCATCCATCCCCAGCGGCATCTCGCCAAACCAGACGACGTGCGGGCGCAGCGGCGACGGAAACTGACAGCAGTGGCATTTATCGTCGGGAGTAATGTCTCCGCTCCAGTCGAGTATCTGCCCGCTCCAGGCGCAGCGCACCTTCAGCAGCTCGCCATGCATATGCAGAACATGGTGATTACCGGCGCGCTCATGCAGGTTATCGATATTCTGCGTGACCAGCAGAAAACGATCCCCCAGCACCTCTTCCAGCTTCGCCAGCGCCAGATGCGCCGCGTTAGGAGCGATCTCCGGTGACTGGAGCTGACGGCGGCGGGCGTTATAGAACGCCTGCACCAGCGCGGGATTGCGGGCGAAGCCTTCCGGCGTCGCCACATCTTCCACCCGATGTTCTTCCCACAGTCCGTCGGCCGCGCGGAAGGTGCGAATACCCGATTCCGCAGAGATCCCCGCCCCCGTTAACACCACAACCCGTGGCTTTTCCATCACGTCTGGCATAACTCTGTCTCTGAAAAAGATCCGCTGGCGCAGGCGCTCGCGCAGGCGGCGTTTGTTTTTACGAAAACGGCTCAGTCGATGTAATCGACGCGACAGCATAATCACCTCATCAGGCTAGCGGGTGAGATGGAGGAACGCCGCACCGCGCATCCCTCCGGCATCTCCATGACGCGCCCGCTCAATGCGCGGCACGCGGGCGACCGGCAGCAGATGTCGGGGCAAGCGCCCGGGCAATCTCTCCGTAATCGCCGAAAAATTTGATAATCCACCGCCAATAACCAGCAGATCGGGATCAACAATCGTCAATATATTGCCCAGGCACACCGCCAGCAGATCGAGATAACGCTCGACGTGTTCGTGCGCCTGCTTATCGCCCTCTTGCCACAGGGCGATAATCTCGGGCGCCTGGCGCTTCTGATGATAGAAGTGTTCGTAGAGCCATGCAAACCCTCGTCCTGAGAGATAGTTCTCAATACAGCCCTGCTGCCCGCAGCCGCAACGCGTCAGCGGGAAGTCGCGCCCCACCACCTCCAGCGCGTCGACAGGCAGGCGGATATGCCCAAACTCACCGGTGATATAGCTGCGACCGGTGATAGGTTTACCGTTCAGCACGAGCCCGCCGCCTACGCCGGTACCGAGGATCAGCCCCATCACCAGCGGATAGTGGCGAAACTCCTCGTCCCAGGCTTCAGAAAGGGCAAAACAGTTGGCGTCGTTATCCAGCCGCACGTCGCGATCGAGACGCGCGCAGAGATCGAGACGCAGCGGTTTGCCGCTGGCGGCAGGGACGTTCGCGGCGTAGAGGGTCCCGTCGTCGGTTTCCGGCATGCCGGGTATCCCGATGCCAACGGTCCCTTTGGTGCCGAAGCGGGCATCGGCCTGAGCGACCAGCCCGGTGATGGCGCTTAAGAATTGCTCATAGCTGGCGTGAGGGGTGGGAACGCGGGTTTCCCACCGCAGGGTAAGATCGTCATCGAACGCGCCGAGCGCAATTTTGGTGCCGCCAATATCAAATCCGTAATACATAGTGCATTCCTCTTTTGATTTGGCGGCTACACGCTTCAATCTTCAAAGCCTTGCGTCTGTGCAAAAGCGGATAAACCGTTTTGTGAGACAGCCTGAATGATTTTGCGTGTAAGACGTCAAATCATGACGTAATTACTGGCCACTCAGTACCCTCGCCGGATCGATCCGGCTGGCGCGACGCGCCGGATACCAGCTTGCCAGCAGACTTAACAAAAGTGCCGTAATCAGCACATAAACGACATCCAGCCAGTGCAGTTCTGACGGCAGGAAGTCAATAAAATAGATATCGCCAGAGAGGAAATGATGGCCGATAAGCTTTTCAATTCCTCTCATAATCGGGGTGAGCTGCAGTGAGACCACCACGCCAATCACTACGCCGCACAGGCTGCCGAAGAGACCGGCGAGCAAACCGTACCAGACAAAGATGGCGCGAATAAGCCCGTCTTTCGCCCCCAGGGTACGCAGTACCGCAATATCGCCGCTTTTGTCCTTCACCGCCATCACCAGCGTGGAGACGATGTTAAAGCAGGCGACGCCGATCACTAACACCATCGCCAGATACATAATGGCGCGGATCATCTGGATATCACGATACATATATCCGTAGGTGCCGATCCAGCTTTTGATGTAGACATAGCTGTCGGTCACTTCGCCCGCGTCACGCACCAGTTTATTGGCGTTAAAGACGTCGTTGACCTTGATGGCGATGCCGGTAACGCTTTCGCCCATGTCCAGATAGTGGCGGGCATCTTCAAGCGGCACCATCGCAAAGCTGTGATCGAGCTGGCCGCTCAGCTGCAGAATACCCGTCACGTGCAGACGCACGCGCTTCGGCTGCTGGAGCTTATGGTCGGCGCTGGCGTTCGGGATCATGATCGATACCCAGTCGCCCTGCTTCACCTTCAGCGCATCGGCAACCCCTTTGCCCAGGATAATCTGCTGGCTGCCTGCTTTAAAGTCATTCCAGGCGCCGTTCTGTACAAATTTCGGCAGCGCGCTAAGACGCGCCTCCTGCTGCGGGTTAACCCCTTTCACCTGGATGGCGCGCAGGTTGGCCCCGCTCTCCACCAGCCCGGTAAAATTGATATAGGGGGCGGCGGCGGCAATCCCCGGCACCTTCTCCACCTTTTGCAGCGCCGAGTTCCAGTTGGCCCACGGCTGGTTTACCGGCTCAATCTGGCCGTGCGGCACTACCGCCAGAATGCGGTTGTTCAGCTCGCGCTCAAAGCCGTTCATGGCGCTTAAGCCCACGATTAGCACCGCCACGCCCAGGGCGATACCGACGGTGGAGATCACAGAGATGAGAGAGACCATGCCGCCGCGACGGCGGCCGCGGCTGAAGCGTAAGCCAATCAGTAACGATAACGGTGAAGCCATTACTCGGCCCCCATCAGGGTCAGATCCGCCGTCAGGTGACCGTCACGCATCTCAAGCTGACGGTTCATCCGCTTCGCCAGCTGCAGGTCGTGGGTGACCACCAGAAACGCGGTCCCCTGGGAGGCGTTCAGCTCGCCCAGCAGCTGGAAGATGCTGTCGGCGTTGCGGGCGTCCAGGTTCCCGGTCGGCTCATCCGCCAGCACCAGCCGCGGATTGTTCACCAGCGCACGGGCAATCGCCACACGCTGACGCTCGCCGCCGGAAAGTTCCGACGGGCGATGGTTACCGCGATGACCCAGCCCGACCGCCTTCAGCATGTCGCTGGCGCGGGCATTGATCTCCGCCGGTTTTTTCTTGCCGATCAGCAGCGGCATCGCCACGTTTTCCAGCGCGGTGAAGTCCGGCAGCAGATGGTGGAACTGGTAGATAAAGCCCAGCTCGCGGTTGCGCAGCTCCGCTTTTGCGGACGACGACATGCCGCTCAGCGGCTTGCCGGAGAAAATCACATCGCCGGAGGTGGGGGTATCCAGACCGCCCAGCAGATGCAGCAGCGTACTTTTACCGGAGCCGGAGCTGCCGACAATCGCCATCATCTCCCGCTCGCCCACGCTGAAGCTGACGTTGTGCAGCACGTCAGTCTGCACATTGCCTTCCTGATAGCGTTTGCACAGGTTGACGCACTGCAACAGGATCTTATTCATAACGTAAAGCCTCAGCGGGTTGGGTGGCGGCGGCGCGCCATGAAGGATAAAGCGTGGAGAGCAGCGCAATCGCCATCGCGGCCAGCGCGATACCGACGACCTGTAGCGGTTCGATAGCCACCGGTAGCGCGGCGCCGTCGAGCAGCGCGCCGATGATGGGCATCAGGTTATTAAGCTGGCTGGCAAGGAGCGCCCCCAGTACCGCGCCGAGCAGCGCGCCGATGATCCCGGCGCTGGCTCCCTGCACCATAAATACCGCCATGATCTGCCGCGGCGTTAATCCCTGGGTCTGGAGAATGGCCACTTCGCCCTGCTTCTCCATCACCATCAGCCCCAGGGAGGTGATGATATTAAAGGCGGCTACCGCCACGATCAGGCTTAACAGCAGCCCCATCATGTTCTTTTCCATGCGCACGGCCTGGAAGAGCTCCCCTTTACGCTCGCGCCAGTCCTGCCATTTGGTGCCCTCAGGCAGCGTCTGCTGACTTAGCTGGTCCACCTTCAGCGGTTCATTAAGCCACAGGCGCCAGCCGGTGATGTTACCCAGCGGATAGCGCATCAGGCGCGAAGCGTCCTGAATGTTGACCAGCATCTGATAGCCGTCCACCTCGCTGTTGGCGGCGAAGGTGCCGATAACGTTAAAAAGACGCTGGCTCGGCAATCGACCCATCGGGGTGAACTGACTGGCGGAGGGAACCATGAGGCGGATCTGATCGCCGCGGTTCACCCCCAGCTGGCCCGCCAGCTGTTCGCCGAGGATAACGTTATAAGCGCCGGGCTTAAGCTCCGTCTGCTTCACGTTGACCAGGAAAGGGGTAAGCGGATCGTTCTGGGCGGGATCGATGCCCAGCATCACCCCCACCGACACGCTGCGCGCGCTCTGCAACACCACATCACCGGTGGTGAGCGGAGCGACACGGTTTACCCCCTGCAGACGGGCCGCGCTTTCGGGCACCTGCCGGGGATTGAGCGAGCCGTTCGGGGAGGAGAGTACCGCCTGAGGCATCAGCCCCAGAATGTTGTTTTGCAGCTCGCGCTCGAAGCCGTTCATCACGGAAAGCACCGTGACCAGCGCCATCACGCCGAGCGTAATGCCGATGGTGGAAAGCCAGGAGACAAAACGACCGAAGCGGTCCGCAGCACGCCCGCGCATGTAACGCAGGCCTATGAATAGTGCGACAGGTTGATACATGTAATCCGTCTGTTTGCTGATAGCAGACCCACGAGTATATAAGCGAATCCATAAAGCGTAAATGACTGAAACGGTAAGTATCGGTAATCTCTTTTCCAAAAATTACAGCAAAATCATTGTACTACCCCTGCCCGCCCGCGGCAGGCCGCGCATACCGTAGGTTAACTGTTCCGAAAAGCATCCGGTTACAGACTCTTGCCCATTACATCCCCCGCCGGTTCGCCCAGCATATCCCCTCTTTAAGGGCAACACGGGTCTTCTTTCACGATGAAACAAAAAGCGTTATGGATTAATCAGATCAAAGGACTATGCATTTGCCTGGTGGTGATTTACCACTCGGTCATCACCTTTTATCCGCATCTTACCGGTCTGCAGCATCCTCTCTCCGGCCTGCTCGCCAAATGCTGGATCTACGCCAATCTTTACCTGGCGCCGTTTCGGATGCCGGTCTTTTTCTTTATCTCCGGCTATCTGATTCGCCGTTATATCGACGAGGTGGACTGGCGCACCTGCATGGACAAACGTATCTGGAGTATCGTCTGGGTGCTGGCGCTGTGGGGCGTGGTGCAATGGCAGGCGCTGACCCATCTGAACGCCTGGCTTGCGCCGCAGCGCGAAGTTGCCACCAGCGCTAACGCCGCCTATGCCGACTCGGTGACCGGCTTCCTGCAGGGTATGCTCACCGCCAGCACCAGTCTCTGGTATCTCTACGCGCTGGTGGTCTATTTTGTGCTGGGCAAGCTGCTTAGCCGCTGGAAGCTGCCGGTGCTGGGGCTGATGGCGTTAGCCAGCGTGGCGATAAACTTTCTGCCGCTGCCGTGGTGGGGCATGAACAGCGTGGTGCGTAATGCGATCTACTACAGCCTTGGCGCGTGGTACGGCGCGGGGCTGATGGCGTGGATGAAAGCGGTATCGCTTCGCCGGCGCTGGCTGGTGCTCCTTGCCGCCGGGCTGGTGTCGGTAGTGCTGTGGTTTGCCAGCGTGCCGCTGGCGCTCTCTTTGCTCTCCATCCTGCTGATCATGAAGCTCTTCTACAGCGTGGAACAGCGCTACGCCGTGGGGCCAAATAATCTTTTAACGGTGATTGGCGCCAATACTATCGCCATCTACACCACCCACCGCATCCTTATTGAAGCTTTCAGCCTTCTGCTGGTCAAAGAGGTTAACGCCGCCTGGCTGCCGCTCTGGGGTGAGCTGTCGCTGGTGCTGTTTTACCCTTTCGCCAGCCTGCTTGTCTGTACCCTCTTTGGACTGGGGATGCGAAAAATTTCGCAACGGCTGTTCGACGATTTTCTCTTCTCCCCGCCGTCAAACTTCACGCTGGAGCGTGCCACGCGCTAGCATTTATGCGCCCTCGGCGAAGGGCGCCTTTACCTCGCGTGCGGTTCAGGTTTGCTAATGTAAAACGATGCAGGATAATAAAGATATTGCGTATCAGTGATATGCCCCAATACTGGAAGTATATCCACAAGAGATCCTGATAAAGCCATGCCTGAACATTATCCTTTTTCCCTGCCCGGCAAAGCGGGCGACCAGCGTCAACTGGGCGAGCTGACCGGGGCGGCGTGCGCCGCCGTCGTGGCGGATATTGCCGGACGCCACAACGGGCCGGTGGTTCTCATCGCCCCCGATATGCAAAACGCCCTGCGTCTGCATGACGAAATCCGCCAGTTTACCGACCATCTGGTCAGTAGCCTGGCCGACTGGGAGACGCTGCCCTACGACAGCTTCTCTCCACATCAGGACATTATCTCCTCGCGCCTGTCGACGCTCTACCAGCTGCCCGCCATGCAGCGCGGCGTGCTGATTGTGCCGGTGAATACCCTGATGCAGCGCGTCTGCCCCCACAGCTACCTGCACGGCCACGCGCTGGTGATGAAAAAAGGGCAGCAGCTGTCGCGGGATGCCCTGCGGGCGCAGCTCGACAGCGCGGGCTATCGCCATGTTGATCAGGTGATGGAACATGGGGAGTATGCGACCCGCGGAGCGCTGCTCGACCTCTACCCGATGGGCAGCGATCGCCCCTACCGGCTCGACTTTTTCGATGATGAAATTGACAGCCTGCGCCTCTTTGATGCGGATACCCAGCGGACGCTGGAAGAGGTGGAGGCGATTAACCTGCTACCCGCCCATGAGTTTCCCACCGATAAGGCGGCCATTGAGCTGTTTCGCAGCCAGTGGCGCGATAAATTCGACGTGAAGCGCGACGCAGAGCATATCTACCAGCAGGTCAGTAAAGGCACGCTCCCCGCCGGGATCGAGTACTGGCAGCCGCTCTTTTTCAGCGAACCGCTGCCACCGCTGTTCAGCTACTTCCCGTCGAACACGCTGGTGATCAATACCGGCGACCTGGAAGGGAGCGCCAACCGCTTCGAAAACGAGGCCCGCGCCCGCTTTGAGAACCGCGGCGTCGATCCGATGCGCCCGCTTCTGCCGCCGGAAGCGCTCTGGCTGCGCACGGATGAGCTCTTTGCCGAATTGAAAAAATGGCCGCGAGTGCAGCTTAAAACCGACACGCTGGCCGATAAAGCCGCCCATACCAACCTCGCATTCCGCACGCTGCCGGATCTGGCGGTGCAGGCGCAGCAAAAATCGCCGCTCGATAGCCTGCGCCAGTTCCTGGAGTCCTTCAGCGGGCCGGTGATCTTCTCCGTCGAAAGCGAAGGCCGTCGCGAAGCGCTTGGCGAGCTGCTAAGTCGCATCAAGATTGCGCCGAAGCGTATTCATCGTCTCGACGAAGCCACCGGTAACGGTCGCTATCTGATGATCGGCGCGGCGGAACATGGCTTTATCGATACGCTGAACAACCGGGCGCTGATTTGCGAAAGCGATCTGCTGGGCGAACGGGTGGCGCGCCGTCGCCAGGATAGCCGCCGCACCATCAACCCGGACACGTTAATCCGCAACCTGGCGGAGCTGCACGTCGGCCAGCCTATTGTCCACCTGGAGCACGGGGTGGGCCGCTACGCGGGGATGACCACCCTGGAGGCGGGCGGCATCAAGGGCGAGTACCTGATGCTTACCTATGCTAACGACGCCAGGCTCTACGTGCCGGTCTCCTCCCTGCACCTGATCAGCCGCTACGCGGGCGGGGCGGAAGAGAATGCGCCGCTGCATAAGCTCGGCGGCGACGCCTGGGCGCGGGCGCGGCAGAAAGCGGCGGAGAAAGTGCGCGACGTGGCGGCGGAACTGCTGGATATCTACGCCCAGCGCGCGGCCAAAGCGGGCTTCGCCTTTAAGCACGACAAAGAGCAGTACCAGCTTTTCTGCGACAGCTTCCCGTTTGAAACCACGCCGGATCAGGCGCAGGCGATCAACGCCGTGCTGAGTGACATGTGCCAGCCGCTGGCGATGGATCGGCTGGTCTGTGGCGATGTCGGCTTTGGCAAAACCGAAGTCGCCATGCGCGCCGCCTTCCTCGCGGTAGAAAATAACAAGCAGGTGGCCGTGCTGGTGCCCACCACCCTCCTCGCCCAGCAGCACTTCGATAACTTCCGCGACCGCTTCGCCAACTGGCCGGTGCGCATCGAAATGCTGTCGCGTTTTCGTAGCGCCAAAGAGCAGACGCAGATCCTGGAGCAGGCCAGCGAAGGGAAGATCGATATTCTGATCGGCACCCACAAGCTGTTGCAAAGCGACGTGAAATGGAGAGATTTAGGGCTGCTGATTGTGGATGAAGAGCACCGCTTCGGCGTGCGTCACAAGGAGCGGATCAAGGCGATGCGGGCCGACGTGGATATCCTCACCCTGACCGCGACGCCGATACCGCGCACGCTCAATATGGCGATGAGCGGTATGCGCGATCTCTCGATTATCGCTACCCCGCCAGCGCGTCGCCTGGCGGTCAAAACCTTCGTCCGGGAGTATGACAACCTGGTGGTGCGCGAGGCGATCCTGCGCGAGATCCTGCGCGGCGGCCAGGTCTATTACCTCTATAACGACGTGGAAAACATTCAGAAAGCGGCGGATCGCCTGGCGGAGCTGGTGCCGGAGGCGCGCATCGCTATCGGGCATGGCCAGATGCGCGAGCGCGAGCTGGAGCGGGTGATGAACGATTTCCACCACCAGCGCTTTAATGTGCTGGTCTGTACCACCATCATCGAAACCGGGATCGATATTCCGACGGCTAACACCATCATCATTGAACGCGCGGATCACTTCGGTCTGGCACAGCTTCATCAGCTTCGGGGCCGCGTGGGCCGTTCCCACCATCAGGCCTACGCCTGGCTGCTGACGCCGCATCCAAAAGCGATGACCCCTGACGCGCAAAAGCGGCTGGAGGCGATCGCCTCGCTGGAGGATCTGGGGGCGGGCTTTGCGCTGGCCACTCACGATCTGGAGATCCGCGGCGCGGGCGAGCTGCTGGGCGAAGACCAGAGCGGCTCCATGGAGACGATCGGCTTTTCTCTCTATATGGAACTGCTGGAGAATGCCGTCGACGCGCTGAAAGCGGGACGCGAGCCATCGCTGGAGGATTTGACCAACCAGCAGACCGAGGTGGAGCTGCGTATGCCTGCCCTGCTGCCGGATGATTATATTCCTGACGTCAATACCCGACTCTCGTTCTACAAGCGGGTAGCCAGTGCGAAGTCTGAAGCCGAACTGGAGGAGATTAAGGTGGAGCTGATCGACCGTTTCGGCCTGTTACCCGATCCGGCGCGCAACCTGCTGAACATCGCCCGGCTGCGTCAGCAGGCGCAGAAGCTGGGTATTCGCAAGCTGGAGAGCAACGAGAAAGGCGGCACGATCGAGTTTGCCGAGAAGAACCATGTCGATCCGATGTGGCTTATCGGCCTGCTGCAGAAGGAGCCGCAGCACTACCGCCTTGATGGACCGACGCGCCTGAAGTTCACCCGTGAGCTGACCGAGCGCAAAACGCGCATGGACTGGGTAAGTAATTTTATGCGCCAGATGGAAGAGAACGCCATCGCCTGACCCGACGGCCGGGCGGCCTGATGCTGCCCGGCCCTTTTCCTCGCTATTTACAAACTCTTGCACTCCGCCCGCACTTCCCGACAGACATATTCACCATAATTATCAATCCTTCCTACCGAAACAGTTAACCATGTCATTAACAGGGATAATAATGATGACGAAGCAGACCTATTTTTTACGCTGGCTGAGCGGATTGACGCTTATCGCGACGCTTATGATCGCCCTGCCGCTCCGCGCCAATACCTGGCCTTTACCGCCATCCGGCAGTCGTCTGGTTGGCGAGAACCGCTATCATGTGGTGGAGGACAACGGCGGCTCGCTGGAGGCGATTGCCAAAAAATATAACGTAGGGTTCCTGGCGCTACTGCAGGCTAACCCCGGCGTTGATCCTTATGTCCCCCGCCCCGGCAGCGTGCTGACCATTCCGCTGCAGACCCTGCTGCCGGACGCGCCGCGTACGGGTATTGTGATTAACCTGGCGGAGCTGCGTCTCTACTACTATCCGCCGGGTAAAAACGAGGTGACGATTTACCCGATCGGCATCGGGCAGCTTGGCGGGGATACCTTGACCCCCACGATGGTGACCACGGTTTCCGATAAGCGCGCGAACCCGACCTGGACGCCGACCGCCAATATCCGCGCCCGCTACAAGGCGCAGGGGGTCGATCTGCCGACGGTGGTGCCTGCCGGGCCGGATAACCCGATGGGCCATCATGCCATTCGCCTGGCAGCCTACGGCGGCGTCTACCTCCTGCACGGAACTAACGCTGATTTCGGCATCGGCATGCGCGTCAGCTCCGGCTGTATTCGCCTGCGGGATAACGATATCGAGACCCTCTTTCGCGTCGTGACGCCGGGCACCAAAGTGAACATTATCAACGCGCCGCTGAAGGTATCGTCAGAGCCGAACGGCCAGCGTCTGGTAGAGGTGCATCAACCGCTGTCGAAAAATATCGGTGACGATCCGCAGACCCTGCCGATTGTCCTTAACGCAGAGGCGCAACGTTTCCAGCAGGCTGCTGACGCCGCGGTAATGACGCGCGCGCTGGAGGCGCGGTCAGGCATGCCGGTGGATGTTACGCCCCATCCCGACTCCCGCCAGTCGCTTTAACTCTTTTAATGGCTTAAAACAAAAGGCCCGGAGCCGGTGATTAACCGAGTCCAGGCCTTTTTGCTGCCGCCCGGCCAGAGGGTGCCGGGTATGCAGCGTCATTCGCAGTGGCAAAAATGAGGGTTATGCGCCTGCTTATTTGTAGATCACAGCGGTCCCGTGGAGGGTGTTCGGACCGGTGACGGAAGTGATGCGGAAAGATTTCGCACCCATTTCGTCCGCTTTTTGCGCAAGCTGATCTTCCAGCGAGCCCAGGTTAGTGCCTGCGCTGGCGGAGATGGTTCCCACTTTCTGCTGGTTAGCCGGGGTGGACTGAACTTCTACCGCGGCTACGCTGGCGAACGAGAGTGAACTGAGTACGGCTGCGGCGATGAGGGCTTTTACGTTTTTCATAATAATGACCTTTTATGTGTGCAGATGAATTTGTCTGGTCGCATTAACTTAACGATCGATAGGTAAATGATAAGCGTGATCTACATCACAGTCAAACACATTTTATAATGATCGTTATAATAATTTTAAATCCATTATTTTTCATACGCATACGATTAAATTATTTTACCTGAATCAGGGCTGGTGGCTGCGGGCTATTATTTTTATAATGGTCACTTCGTAAACCAACAGAGGTAGAGCGGCACATGACAACCGATACCACGCGTTGCGCTAAAAAAAGCCGTGGCCGGCCAAAAGTGTTCGACAGGGAAGCGGCGCTTGATAAGGCCATGACACTCTTCTGGCAGCATGGCTATGAAGCCACCTCGCTCTCCGATCTCGTCGAAGCGACCGGGGCGAAAGCACCCACCCTTTATGCTGAATTTACCAATAAAGAGGGGCTGTTCCGGGCAGTGCTGGATCGCTATATCACCCGCTTCGCCGCGAAACATGAAGCTGAGCTCTTCTGTGAAGAGAAGAGCGTGGAGCAGGCCCTGCGCGACTACTTTTGCACCGTGGCGACCTGTTTCACCAGCAAGGAGAACCCGGCGGGCTGCTTTATGATTAATACCTCCGCCACCCTCGCCGCCTCGTCGCGTGAAATCGCCAACACCATAAAGTCGCGCCATGCCATGCAGGAGGAGACGCTGACCCTCTTTTTACGTCAGCGTCAGACGCGCGGCGAAATCCCTGCGCACGCTAACCCGGAGGCGCTGGCGCAATATCTCAACTGCATATTACAGGGAATGTCGATCAGCGCCCGGGAAGGGGCCGATCTCGCTAAACTCAAACTTATCTGCGATACCACTCTGCGCCTGTGGCCGGAGATGCTGAAAGCCTGAAACGGGGCGCTGCGACGCCCCGCTCTCCCCTGCTGCACTGAAAATCTCTTTTCAGCCCTGAACAATAGGCGAAACCTTTCTCGAACCGCTTCGCGTTTGCTATTATTAACAGTAACTATTACACGGCTAATGATTAGCCGATTAGGACAGGAGTCACTTCCGTCATGATGACGAGCTAAACCGCGGCGCTTTCCCTGACAACTATGGGGCACAATGCGGAAATTTTAATGAAAGGAGATGCTGCGTTTTCTGACTATTCACATGCGGAAGGATAATAAAAATGGTTTTGCTATTACCTTTGGTAAAAGTGTTAATCGCAATTGCCTTCTTATTTGGACTCTGGGTGTTATGTGGTGGTTCTCTTCTCTTTGCATTTATCTCGATCCTGCTGACCGGATTTATGCTAATGCGCCACAACCAGGTCTTTGATCTCTAATGAATGCAATTGCCTGCCAAAAAAGGCTCCTCAGCCTGAGCGATGAGGAGCCAAATTCTGTAAGACTTCTTTTTTAGGCTTTGTTGTTCAGAACCAGCTGACCATTGCTGTCCAGCGGGATTTGGGCGCCCGGATCGCGATCCATACGGATTTTACCAGTCTGTTCTCCGATTCTGTAGGTTACGTCATAACCCAGCATCTTTTCTGACTTGTCGTAGACCGTTTTGCAACGCTGCTGCGTTGTGGTGTAGGTATCGTTCTCCTGCATCGATCCCTGGATCTGGTTACCCGCATAGCCGCCGCCAAGCGCGCCGACTACCGTGGCAACATCCTTGCCGCGTCCGCCGCCAAACTGGTGACCAATCACCCCGCCTGCCACCGCGCCCAGCACAGAGCCGGCGATGCGGTTTTCATCCTGCACCGGACGACGATGGGTCACCGCCACGTTACGGCACTCCTTGCGCGGTGTTTTAACCGTCTCTTTGATGGGGGTGGCTGAAACCACCTGAGCATACTGCGGACCACGATCAAAGACGTTCAGACTGGCGACAGCCGCCACACCCAGCGCGGCAGCCACGCCAATCCCTATACCCGCCAACATTGATTTATTCACGGGAGATCCTCCTTCGTTGCATATGCATGCTATTTTGCAGGCAATCACCTTGGGCGACTATCGGAAAAAGGCGCAAAAATCGGAGGGAATGGGAAGTCAGCCGCGATTTCAGAGAACTCTGAAGCAGAGAGAGGGCTTAGAACAGCATGATATGCTAAAAACCCTCCGGTAGTGCCGGAGGGTCTGAGGATTAATGCAGCTTCAGGCGCGGGCGGATCACGCGGTTAATGCTGCCAACCAGCATCATTAACCCGGTTTTGAAGTAGCCATGCAGCGCGATCTGATGCATGCGGTAGAGGGAGATATAGACGAAACGTGCTATACGCCCTTCCACCATCATTGAGCCGCGCATCAGGTTACCCATCAGGCTGCCCACCGTGGAGTAATTAGAGAGCGAGACCAGAGAGCCGTGATCTTTATAGATATAGGCTTTCATCGGTTTGCCCTTGCGCTGGGCGAGGATGTTGTGCAGCGCCAGGCTTGCCATCTGGTGGGCGGCCTGAGCGCGCGGCGGCACAAAGCCCCCTTCCGGACGGGCGCAGGAGGCGCAGTCGCCGATGGCGAAGATGTCCGGATCGCGGGTGGTCTGCAGCGTCGGCTCAACAACCAGCTGATTGATACGGTTAGTTTCCAGGCCGCCAATCTCCTTCATAAAGTCCGGCGCCTTGATACCCGCCGCCCAGACCATCAGATCCGCCTGAATATATTCGCCCTCTTTGGTGTGCAGACCGCCTGCGTCAGCGCTGGTTACCATCGTCTGGGTGAGAACGCGCACGCCGAGTTTAGTCAGCTCATTATGCGCTGCCCCGGAGATGCGCGGCGGCAGCGCCGGCAGGATCCGCTCGCCCGCCTCCACCAGCGTGACGTTGAGAGCCTCGTTAGTCAGCCCTTTGTAACCGTAGCTGTGCAGCTGTTTGACCGCGTTATGCAGCTCGGCGGAAAGTTCCACCCCCGTGGCGCCGCCGCCAACGATGGCGATATTCACCTTGCCGTTAGCCCCAAGGTTGCTGGAGTATTTCAGGAACAGGTTGAGCATTTCCTGATGGAAACGGCGCGCCTGATGGGGGTTATCGAGGAAAATACAGTGGTCTTTAACGCCCGGCGTATTGAAATCGTTGGAGGTACTTCCCAGCGCCATCACCAGGGTGTCATAAGGCAGCTTGCGCTCCGGCACCAGCAGTTCGCCTTTCTCATCACGCAGCTCGGCGAGGGTAATGGTTTTGCTTTCACGGTTGATATCCACCACCGAGCCCAGCTGAAACTGGAAATGATGGTTGCGCGCATGGGCAAGGTAGCTCAGCGCATCCACGCCCTCATCCAGCGATCCGGTCGCCACTTCATGCAGCAGCGGTTTCCAGAGATGGCTATGGTTGCGATCCACCAGCGTGATTTTGGCTTTCTTACCGCGCCCCAGCTTCTGGCCAAGCTGCGTAGCCAGTTCCAGCCCGCCAGCGCCGCCGCCGACAATTACAATCTTTTTCAATGGCGTAGTCAACGTGACCCCCTCAAAATATTAACCAATTGTTAATTAAAAGTTATAAAAATAACCCTTAATTAACAACAGGTTACCGAAGTGAAACCGTTCATCTGCATTGAGAATAGCACGCCCGGCGCATTGGTCATACCAAAATTGATATGAATCAAGTTTTGATGACTACATTTTAGACAAATCGCAAATAAAAAAAGCCCGGTGCGCTTGCGTCACCGGGCCTGAGGAGAGGCTAAAAGGGGTTAACCCAGCGTTTTAAACGCTTTGATACGCTGCAGGTGCGGCGAGATATTTTTGAATTTGTGGGTCTGCTCTTCGTCCCAGACTATCTCATAGTACGGGTCCAGCAGCTCCGCCGCGCGATGGCTGTCGAGCGCCTCGTCGTAACGGGAGAGGATCACCATGCAGCGATCGCGATTCTTCTCCCTGAAGTTGCTTACGCACTTGGTGGCGATATCCGCATACTCTTCCGGACGGTCGATCTTGCCCTCCATGTTCTCGTTAGGGAACAGATTCGGGTTAAAGACCACCTGCCGGATGTCGCATAAAAAGCCAATACGTTCTGCCCAGTATCCACCGAGGCCAACGCCACAGATAAGCGGACGCTCGTCGATATTAAGCTGCAACATCTTGTCCACCTCCTTCAACAGATGCTGCATATCGTGCTTCGGATGGCGAGTGCTGTAGCTAATCAGACGCACATCGGGATCGATAAACTGCAGCTGAAGCACTTTCTCATGGTTACCAGGACTATTAGAGTCAAAACCGTGTAGATAAATAATCATCGTATCCTCACCACCCTACAACTTACGAAAAATTACAGGCCTGCTTTATGTGCCTGCCAGCGCTCATGAAGCGTCTCAAGCCGGGCGTTCGCCACCTTCCAGCGTTCAGAACTCATCAGCTCCTGACGGCTAAATGAACCTGTATGATACAATTGTGTAACACGTTCAGCCTTGATCGGCGACAGGTTATCCAGCACGCTCACCGCCCCCTTACGATTATTGCAGACCAGGATCATATCGCAACCCGCCTCCAGCGACGCCTGCGCGCGCTCGGCATAACTGCCCATGATCGCGGCCCCTTCCATGGAGAGATCGTCAGAGAAGATAACCCCGTTAAAGCCCAGCTCCTGGCGCAACACCGTTTTCAGCCAGTAGGCGGAGCCGCTGGCCGGACGCGGATCGATTTCGCTGTAGATCACATGCGCGGGCATGATGGCGTCGAGCTTATTGTCACGAATCAGGCTCTGGAAGGGGAGCATATCGTGGGCGCGGAGGGTGGCAGCCGGACGCGGGTCGGTGGGCGTCTCCTTGTGCGAGTCGGCGGTGACGGCGCCATGGCCGGGAAAGTGTTTGCCGGTGGTTTTCATCCCGGCGGCGTGCATCCCGTCGATAAAGCGCGTCGCGATGGCGAGCGCGATAGCCGGATCGGCATGATAAGAGCGCTCTCCGATGGCGGCACTGATATGGCCCACATCCAGCACCGGCGCAAAACTGATATCGATATCCATGGCGATCATCTCGCTCGCCATCAGCCAGCCCGCCTCTTCCGCTAAATCCCCCCCCTGCTCAATGCCGCCCAGTTCAGCGAAAGACTGGGCGGCGGGCAGGCGGGTAAAGCCTTCACGGAAACGCTGCACGCGGCCGCCTTCCTGATCCACGGCGACCACCAGACGGTTGCGCGAAGCCGCGCGGATCTGCCGCACCAGCTCGCGTAGCTGCTCAGGATCGTGGTAGTTCCGGGTAAAGAGAATTAATCCACCCACCAGCGGATGCGCCAGAATCTCGCGCTCCTCCGCATCCAGTTCATACCCTTCCACATCCAACATTACCGGACCCACACGAACCTCTCTTATCCTTTTATTAGAACTGACGCCAGATCTCATCCGCCAGCGCCTTAAATTGTTGATCGCCCGACTGCGCCAGGCGCAGCTCGTACCAGCCGGCCATCAGCATCCTGACCCAGGGCCGCCAGCGCGCCACCTGCAGGAGCAGCGCAGGCGCGGCAAGGGCTGTTGTCCGGGCGTAAGCCTCCACCAGCGCGCGGCGCGTCGCTTCCGTCTCCATCCAGACCGCGGCAAGTTCCAGAGCGACATCACCGTCGCCCGCATACTCCCAGTCGATAAGCCTGACCCCTTCCGGCGTGTGCACCACGTTGCCTGCATGAACATCCATATGCAGCGGCGCCAGTCGCAGGGGACGCGGCTCGCCCCGGTGGCGTAAGCGTTTAAGCTGCGCCAGCCAGAGGGGAGTGCGTCGTCCGGGTGCCGCCTGCTGCCAGTACTGCTCCAGCAGCGGGAGCAGCGCTACCCGCCAGCCCAGTCGGGGTTGACGGTGCAGATGATACAACATCGTGGCAAGGGTTTGCGCATCGGGTAGCACGCTTTTCGTTTCGCCCGCCAGATAATCCACCGCCATCCAGCCGCCGCCAAAAAAACGCGGAGTCGGAACAAGCGAAGCAGGCAAGCTCCGCAGGGCATGGTACTGACGACGAAACAGAAAAGCGGGCGCGCGGGGATCATGGTGCTGACGCAGCACCAGCCGGTGCGTTCCCTCTTCGATAATGCAGCTTGCGCCGCTCAGCCCGGTATGGGGCTGCGGCGCAAGCAGACGGTAGTGCGGAAAATATCGCGCGACGAGCTCGTCACGCGAAAGATTACTGCTGTTGAACGGCACCTTTACCTGACCAGATAATCTCGCCGGTCTGCACCAGCATGAGCTGCATCTGCAGCGACGGAGCGTTGACGTTGCCGGAGGCGCTGGAGTAAAGCACATACTGCGCGCCAACGTTACGGGCAATACCGATCGCCTTGCTGCGGGTGCCGAGGCTATCCTGCGGCGAGAGACCCAGCTGCTGCTTCGCCACCGCCAGCTGCTGCGTGGAGACTAAGGTGAATTTACCGTTGTTCGCCAGCGCGCTGCGCAGGGTTTCCGTGGCTTCGCCAGCGTTCAGCGAACCGTTAGTGCGGTTATTGACGCTATCAACCAGCAGAACGCTGCCGGCAGAGACGCCCTGGGCCTGCAGCATTTTATCTACCATCGGCTGCATCGCGCCGTTCCAGTCGTAATGACGAACGCGCGGTTCAGGCTGGGCGGGCGGCTCCTGATGCTCAATCGGCCCCGGCTGTTCAGGAACGGTCGGCACAGTCGGCACGGTTGGCACCGGCTGAGTCGGCTGTACCGGCTGCGTGGTTCCCGGCTTCGCCTCGTCCACCGGCGCGGGCGGTTGTTCGGTTCGCGTCACACATCCTGCAAGAAATAGCGCCAGCGCGGTAACCAGCGCATAACGGCTCATGTTATTAATCAAGGTTCACCCCTTAAAGATAAAGATAAAGTCTGACCTTATGCGCACCCAGAGAGTTTGCGCTGCCATAAAGTGTTACCGCCGATTTGGCCGGAATGGTCACCCTGCGCGGTTTTTCAAGAGGGTGCATCTCCAGGCCTCGTCCGTCGTACCAGAAAAAGCGATAGTTGATGGTGACGGGCTCCGCTCTTTCGTTATAGAGCGTCGATGACGCCGTCCGCTGGATTTCGCTGCGCGTCATCTCCGGCGCGTCGGCCGTCACGCCCGCCGCCAGCACCGAGGACTCCATCACCAGCGTCTGGTCTTCGCTCACCGGGATGGCCGGACGCGAACTGCATCCCGCCATCAGCATTGCCAGCGCCAGAAACGCAACGCCCCTTTTGTGCATCTCAAAGACCTTTATGTGACAGCATCGGTCCCAGCGGTCGACCGCCCAGCAGATGCATGTGAATATGATAGACTTCCTGCCCGCCGTGACGGTTACAGTTCATGATCAGACGATAGCCATCCTCTGCAATGCCTTCCTGTTCGGCAATTTTTGCCGCTACCGTTACCATACGGCCCAGAGCCATTTCATGCCCGGCGGTGACTTCGTTAACGGTCGGAATAAGGATATTAGGAACAATCAGAATGTGTGTAGGCGCCTGCGGTGAAATGTCGCGGAAAGCGGTGACCAGCTCATCCTGATACACAATATCCGACGGGATTTCACGGCGAATAATTTTACTGAATATGCTCTCTTCAGCCATGACGTTTTCCTTTTTTATGTTATCTGGCGAAACGTGACCGGTTTAACTTACTCCCGGTGACACAATAAAAGAGTATGAGCGACTTTCTCTAATCCTTTCAACCTTATCCCTTTAATTCTTTAGTTAATGAGTTGAAGCTGGTCGCACAATAACCACCCACCCTCTTTTTCCCGGGCTTCAGGCGCCTGTTTAGGTCTGAAACATCTGTTTACAGCGCTAATAACAATGCGTATATTTCGCATTTGCATTTACACGCGCATTTCAAAAATAGAGAAACGGTAGCCCGGATCCGGGACTAGCGCTCACCTTCACATTTCATTAAGGGTTTGATGATGTCTTTCATTAATCACACCAGGGATGGGCAACGTCAGCCAGCCGCCACGCCTTCGTTGCTGGCTGCCTGTATTGCCATGGCATTGATGCCGACCGTAACGTTCGCCGCACCGACAGAAGAGACAGTTATTGTAGACGGCTCCACCGGCACAGACGCCACCGTCGATGAAAAGCAGGACTACAGCGTCAAAATAACCTCAGCCGGCACAAAAATACAGATGGTTCAGAGGGATATTCCCCAGTCCGTTACCATCGTCAGCGAGCAACGCATGGAAGATCAGCAGCTCCAGACGCTGGGTGACGTCATGGATAACACCATGGGGATCAGCAAAAACAGCGCCGATTCAGAGCGTGCCAGCTACTACTCGCGCGGATTTGAAATCGATAACTACATGATCGACGGTATTCCTACCTATTTCGAATCCCGCTGGAATATGGGCGACGCGCAGTCAGACACCGCCCTTTATGAACGCGTTGAAGTGGTGCGCGGCGCGACGGGCCTGATGACCGGTACCGGCAACCCTTCCGCCGCCATTAACATGGTGCGCAAACATGCCACCAGCCGCGAGTTTACCGGCAACGTCTCGGCAGAGTATGGCTCCTGGAACAAGCAGCGCTACGTGATGGATATGCAGAGCCCGCTCACCGCGGATGGCAACGTGCGCGGCCGTATCGTGGCGGGCTATCAGGATAGCGACTCCTGGCTTGACCGCTATAACCAGAAAAAAACCTTCTTCTCCGGTATTGTGGACGCCGATCTGGGCGATTCAACCTCCCTCTCGGCGGGTTACGAATACCAGCGCATTGATACCAACGATCAGACCTGGGGCGGCCTGCCGCGCTGGAATACCGACGGCAGCCTGAACCACTACGATCGCGCCCACAGCACCGCGCCGGAGTGGGCCTATAACGACAAAGAGTTCAATAAGTTCTACGCTACCCTCAAGCAGCGCTTCGCCCAGAACTGGCAGGCGACGCTAAACGCCACCCATACGCAGGCCAAATTTGACAGTAAAGCGATGTACCTGGATGCTTACGTGGATAAAAGCACCGGAATGCTGGTCGGCCCGTACGCCAGCTACGGCCCGGGTTATGACTACGTCGGCGGTACCGGCTGGAACAGCGGCACACGTAAAGTGGATGCGGTGGATCTCTTTGCCGACGGCGGCTACGAGCTCTTTGGCCGCCAGCATACCGCCATGATTGGCGGCAGCTACAGCCGTCAGACCAACCGCTACATCAACACCTGGGCGAATGTCTACCCTGATGAGTTTGGCAGCTTCTATGACTACGAAGATGGCCGCTTCCCAGAAACCAACTGGGGCCAGCAGCTCGTCGCGCAGGATGATAAAACCTATATGAAGTCGCTCTATGCGGCGACCCGCCTCACCCTTGCCGATCCGCTGCACCTGATCCTCGGGGCGCGCTATACCAACTGGCGCGTGGATACGATGAGCTATGGGATGGAGAAAAACCACACCACGCCGTATGCGGGCCTGGTCTACGACATCGACGATAACTGGTCAGCCTACGCCAGCTATACCTCTATCTTCCAGCCGCAAAACTATCGCGACAGTTCGGGCCGCTACCTCACGCCTGTTACCGGCAATAACTACGAGGCGGGGCTGAAATCCGACTGGATGAACAGCCGCCTGACCACCACCCTCTCCGTCTTCCGTATTGAGCAGGATAACGTGGGGCAAAGTACCGGTCGGGTGATTGCGGGCTCAACCGATATCGCCTATGAAGAGGTGGACGGTACCGTCAGCCGCGGCGTGGAGTTCGAACTGAACGGTGCACTGACTGACAACTGGCAGATGACCTTCGGCGCAACGCGCTATATCGCTGACGACAGCGACGGCAACGCGGTGAACCCTTACCTGCCGCGCACCAGCATCAAGCTCTTTACCCGCTATCGTCTGCCGGCTATGCCTGCACTGACCGTTGGTGGCGGCGTGAACTGGCAGAACCGCGTTTACAGCGACGTCGTTACCCCTTACGGCACCTGGCGCGCGGAGCAAGGCAGTTACGCGCTGGTGGATCTCTTCACCCGCTACGAGGTTACGAAGAATTTCTCCCTGCAGGGGAATATCAACAACCTGTTCGACAAAGCCTATGACACTAACGTACAGGGTTCACTGGTCTACGGCGAACCGCGCAGCGTAAGCGTAACGGCAAGCTATCAGTTCTGATTACCCGCCCCGCATCAAGGGAGCCAGCTGGCTCCCTTTTTTATGGCGCTGACCGGCCAGAGGGCAATAAAAAAGGCAGCCATTCGGCTGCCTTAGTCTCCCCGATCACCACTTAGTTGTTGCGGATGTACTCATCCATTTCGGTTTTCAGGTTATCGGACTTGGTGCCGAAAATAGCCTGAACGCCGGAACCTGCAACAACCACACCAGCCGCGCCGAGCTTTTTCAGCCCCTGCTGGTCAACTTTCGCCACATCCGCCACGCTTACGCGCAGACGAGTGATACAGGCGTCGAGGTTAGTGATGTTCTCTTTACCACCAAATGCGGCAACCAGTGCAGGAGCCATTTCGCTGGTCGCGCCCGCTTTGCTGTCTTCGGTCGCATCTTCACGTCCCGGCGTTTTCAGATCCAGCGCTTTAATCAGCACGCGGAAGACAACGTAGTAGACGATGGCATAGCAGATGCCCACGATCGGGAACAGCCACAGTTTGCTGCTGTTACCGGACAGAACGATAAAGTCAATCAGGCCGTGGGAGAAGGAGGTACCGTCACGCATACCCAGCAGGATACAGATCGGGAACGCCAGACCGGCCAGAATCGCGTGAATGATGTACAGGATCGGCGCAACGAACATGAAGGAGAACTCGATCGGCTCGGTAATACCGGTCAGGAACGAGGTCAGCGCTGCGGAGATCATGATACCGCCCACTTTTGCACGGTTCTCTGGTTTAGCAGAGTGCCAGATTGCGATCGCCGCAGCCGGCAGGCCGTACATTTTGAACAGGAAGCCACCAGAGAGTTTGCCCGCGGTCGGGTCGCCCGCCATGTAGCGCGGGATATCGCCGTGGAACACCTGGCCTGCGGCGTTGGTGTATTCGCCGATCTGCATCTGGAAAGGTACGTTCCAGATATGGTGCAGACCAAACGGCACCAGGCAGCGCTCGATGAAGCCGTAGATACCAAACGCCACAACCGGGTTCTGGTAAGCAGCCCACTGGGAGAAGGTCTGGATTGCAGTCCCGATCGGCGGCCAGATGAAGGAGAGGATCACGCCAGTGAAGATCGCCGCCAGACCAGAGATAATCGGTACGAAACGCTTGCCCGCAAAGAAGCCCAGATACTCAGGCAGCTTAATGCGATAGAAGCGGTTGAACATGTACGCTGCAATCGCACCGGAGATGATACCGCCAAGCACACCGGTATCAGCCAGATGTTTCGCCGCGATTTCATCAGCAGATAAATGCAGAACCAGCGGTGCAACGACCGCCATGGTTTTCACCATGATGCCGTAAGCGACAACCGAGGCCAGCGCAGACACGCCATCGTTATTAGTGAAGCCCAGAGCGACACCGATAGCGAAGATCAGCGGCATGTTCGCAAAAACAGAACCGCCGGCTTCGGCCATCACATGGGAAACTACGGCTGGCAGCCAGCTGAAGTTAGCAGAACCGACGCCCAGCAGGATACCTGCGATAGGCAGTACGGATACTGGCAGCATCAGCGATTTACCGACCTTTTGCAGGTTAGCAAATGCATTCTTAAACATAATTGAGAGTGCTCCTGAGTATTTGTGCTTTTTTACGCTTTTCACGCATTGGCACGGGGGGAGAACCGCGCCGTGGACAGGACATCTAAGCGCCCTTTATTTATTACACAGAGTAAAATAATTCTCTTAAACTTTGTTTGACGGCTATCACGTTTCAGCCTGAGCTGTGTAAAAAACTTTCGTTTTTTTACAAATTTTGCATCAAAACTGCCCGTCACCGCCCCAAATGAGGCGGTGAACTTTACTCGCTTTATCTATTAATTACGAGCCAAAAAAAATGTCTCTCTTACAGAGACTGCAGGCGGGCAGGATCGATATGGAACAGCCGGGCAAAGTTATCCGTAGTGACGCGCGCCAGCTCTTCAGTGCTTACGCCCTTCAGAACGGCCATATAGTCCGCCACGTCCCGCGTCATGGCGGGCTGGTTCTCTTTGCCCCGGTGCGGCACCGGTGCCAGGTACGGTGAATCTGTCTCGACCAGAATACGGTCGAGAGGCACATAGCGCGCGGCCTCGCGCAGCTGTTCTGCATTACGGAACGTCACGATCCCGGAAAAGGAGATATAGAATCCCAGATCGAGCAGTTTTCCCGCCGTTTCTCTGTCTTCTGTGAAACAGTGTAGTACGCCACCGCAATCCGTCACCTTTTCCTCCCGCAGGATCGCCAGGGTATCTGCCCGGGCGTCACGGGTATGCACAATAACCGGCTTGTTAAACTCGCGCCCGATGCGGATATGGTGACGGAATGACGCCTGCTGCAGCGGCTTTGTTTCCGGCGTGTAGTAGTAATCCAGACCCGTCTCCCCCAGGGCCACGACACCGCTCTCTGCCGCCAGACGGCGCAGATCTTCGACGTCATACGCCTCATCCTGGTTGAGCGGATGCACGCCGCAGGAGAAGACCACGTTGTCACGCACGCCCACCAGCTCGCGCATGGCGCGATAGCCCGGCAGCGTAGTGGCGACCGCCAGACAAAATTTCACATCGCGGGCGGCGGCTTTCGCCAGTACGTCGTCTACATCTTTATGCAGCGACTGATAATCAAGGCCATCGAGATGGCAGTGGGAGTCTACTAAAAACATTCGATTTCTCTCAAAGCGAGGTAACAGGCAGCGTTACGCCTGATTGCAGGTCATGTTCGATACGCAGCAGCTGGTCCGTCAGCATGAGTTCGCGATTCAGTCCCGTCACCGTCAAAAGCTGTTCACGGCAGCGGCAGAGGTGATGAAGTATAGCGCCCAGCGCCGCGCCCGGCAGGCGATTCGCCAGCGTATTGACTAACAGCCAGACGTCGGGATTGCCGATAAGGGTCGCGCCCTGCTGCAGTTTAAGCGCATCCAGCAGCAGAGAAATGAGCCAGCCCAGCCGCGCCGGAGCCTGCTCATGGTTAAGTACCGGCAGCAGCTCTGTCCATTCACCGCCCTCCAGCACCCGTCCCAGAGCCGTACAGAGCGCGGCGCGCTGCGACCAGATTTCCGGCTGCAGAAGAGCCAGCGCCGCAGCGGGCGCCCCGCCACTCAGACGCAGCGCGGCTAACGCCTCGTCCTGTGACGCTGTCACTTCTCGCTGCAACCAGCTTAACGCCCATGTCTCCTGCGGCACGGCCAGATGATGAAGACGACAGCGGCTGCGCAGCGTCGCCAGCAGTCGTCCTGGCTCCTGGCACGACAGGAAGAACCAGGTCTTCTCCGGCGGCTCCTCCAGCGTCTTCAGCAGAGCGTTCGCCGCCGCTTCGGTCAGCAGGGCCGCATCGTTAAGCCATACTACCTTTGCCCCGCCAAGACGGGCGTGCTCGTAGAGCTTTTCACTCACCTCGCGCACCGCATCAATACCGAGCGTGGTTTTCCCTTTTTCCGGCGCCAGCGCGTAGTAGTCGGGGTGAGTCCCCGCCTGCATCAGCTGGCAGCCGCGGCATTTGCCGCAGCTTTTATGCCCCTGCGGCTGCTGGCACATCAGAAAGCGGGTGATGGCGTAAATCAGCGCATCGTCCCCCATGCCAGGGAGCGCCTGGACCAGTAACGCATGATGTCCCCGACCGGCCTGGTAGCTGCTAATCAGCTGTTCAAAGTGCGGACGCAGCCAAGGGTACCATTTCATGCCGTCTGCTCCCTGAGCCAGCCGGTGACCGTCTCCTGAATGGCATGGGTGACCTCTTCCAGCGAGCGGGTGGCATCAATAGTGCGAATGGAGCGATCCTGTCCAGCCAGCTCAAGATAACGCGCGCGGGTGCGGTTGAAGAAATCGAGCGACTCCTGTTCGATACGATCCAGTTCTCCGCGGGCGCGGGCGCGTTTAAGCCCCACTTCCGGCGTCACGTCGAGGTAGAGCGTCAGATCGGGGCGGAAATCGCCCAGCACCGCATCGCGCAGCGTCGCCAGCATCTGCTGGTCAATACCGCGACCTCCCCCCTGATAGGCCTGGGTAGAGAGATCGTGCCTGTCGCCAATCACCCATTTTCCGTCGGTCAGCGCCGGTTTGATCACCGTCTCCACCAGCTGTACGCGAGCGGCGTAGAAGATCAGCACTTCAGCTTTGTCGACTATCGCCTCGTCGCCAACCGATTTGATATCCAGCACCAGACTTCGCAGTTTTTCCGCAAGCTGCGTGCCGCCCGGCTCGCGGGTAAATTCGATGTCGCTGATGCCCGCCGCCCTGAGCGTGTCAACCACGACATTGCGGGCGGTGGTTTTTCCGGCGCCTTCCAGCCCCTCGATGACAATGTACTTACTGCGCATTTTTTTCCTTAAGTGCCTTCAGATACTCCTGCACGGAGCGATTGTGACCGGCGAGGTTGGTATTAAAGGTATGCCCGCCCTTCCCGTCAGCCACAAAATAGAGATACGGGGTTTTGGCGGGATGCGCGGCGGCATCCAGCGAAGCCTGGCTCGGCGTGGCGATAGGGCCAGGCGGTAACCCGCTGATGGTGTAGGTGTTATAAGGTGTCGGCGCTTCCAGATCCTTGCGTGAAATCTTACCGTTATAATTCTCACCCATGCCGTAAATCACCGTCGGATCGGTTTGCAGACGCATCCCGATGCGCAGACGGTTGATAAAGACCGAGGCCACGCGATCGCGCTCTGCGGCCACGGCCGTCTCTTTTTCAATGATCGAGGCCATCGTCACGAACTGGTTTTGATCTTTATACGGCAGCCCCTCCATCCGTTTCTCCCATGCCGCATCCACCGCTTCGACCATTTTCTTATGGGCGCGCTTAAGGATAGCCACATCGGTTGTACCGGCGGTGTACATCCAGGTATCGGGCCAGAACCAGCCTTCCACCTGGTCAGGATGGTCAAATTTCAGCGCCTCAGCCACCGTCGCGTAGTTATCATCCTTCAGGGTATGTTTGATATACGGCGCATCGCGTAGCTGCTTCAGATAGTCGCTAAGACGCATCCCCTCCACAAAACGCAGCGGGAACTGGGCCTCTTTACCGCTTTCAAGCAGCTGTAGCATCTCGCGCACGGTCATCCCCGGCGTCAGGCGATAGGTTCCCGCCTTAAAGTTCGACAGCTCCGGCTCGACGCGTAAAAGCCACTGAAAAACGCGTGGACGATTGATGATCTTATCCTGATAAAGTTTATCGCCAAGCGCCAGACGCCCGGTTCCCGCCTTCAGGGAGAAGATCGTCTCCTCTTTAATTAAAATTTTACTGTCCGCCAGGTGACGGACCTTCCACATCCCCACGCCGCCTGCAATAACCAGCACGACAATGAGAAGAAGAACTACGCGCAACATTTTTTTCATGACTATCGGGTTTGCTCACAGAGAGGGGCTAAAAACGAATAGAGTTCACGCGATGCCCAGCGCATTTCGCCCCAGGCCCGCACCGGAACCACGGGCATCAGGGCGTTACAGACGATCGCTTCGTCGGCATCCAGCAAGGCGCTCTCATCCACGCTAACTTCGACAACGCGAAAGCGCGAGCGTGCCAGCTGCTGCAGACAAAACTGGCGCATTATGCCATTCACGCCTGCCTGGTCCATTCTCGGCGTAAAAACATCCTCACCTTTGCGCCACAGTAAATTAGCCGCACAGCATTCCGTAACCACCCCTTCGCTGTCAAGAACCAGCGCCTCATCCGCGCCTGTCTGCTCAAGATGAGCGCGAATCAGCACCTGCTCAAGCCGGTTGAGATGCTTAATACCCGCCAGCGCCGGATTACGACCCAGCCGCACCGGACTGGTGGCGAGCGCTATCCCTTCGCTGCGCCAGCGCGCATAATGGGCAGGCAAGTCAGAAATGGAAAGAATACGTGTTGGCTGCAGGCAGGCGGCGCCGCTGTAGCCACGTCCGCCGACTCCGCGGCTGACAATCGCCTTCAGAACGCCGCTCCGTTTTTCTGCTGCGAGGGCGATCATTTCCCGGCGCAGACTCTCCCCGTCACTAAAAGGGATCATCAGACGTTCGCAAGCGTCCTGCAGCCGCCGGAGATGGGCCTCCAGCAGACACACCTCGCCGTCGGCAATACGCGCCGTAGTAAAACAGCCGTCGCCAAACTGCGTCGCCCTGTCCCCTGCCGGCAGATGTTCCTGTTGTTCACCATTAATTAAGAACATGATGGCTCCTTCTGCATGGCTGGGTAGTTTGTCAGGATGAGGAGTGCGGGACAAGAAGAGAAACCGGAAATAAAAAAGGTCCGACAAGCGGACCTTTTTAATCATATGCAGCGAGCTGGCTTAGATCTTTTTAAAGATCAGCGAGCCGTTAGTGCCACCAAAGCCAAAGGAGTTACACAGGGTATACTCCAGTCCGCTGATCTGGCGCGCTTCGTGTGGAACGAAGTCCAGATCGCAACCTTCATCCGGGTTATCCAGGTTGATGGTTGGCGGAACAGCCTGATCGCGCAGAGCGAGGATAGAGTAGATTGACTCTACTGCTCCCGCCGCACCGAGCAGGTGACCGGTCATGGATTTGGTGGAGCTGACCATTACGCGGCTGGCAGACTCACCGAAGATAGACTTAACCGCCTGCGCTTCAGCTTTATCGCCCGCAGGGGTAGAGGTACCGTGCGCGTTAACGTAGCCAATCTCTGCCGGGGTAATGCCCGCATCGCGGATTGCGTTTTCCATTGCCAGCGCGGCACCCGCGCCATTCTCTGGCGGAGAGGTCATGTGGTAGGCGTCGCTGCTCATACCAAAACCAACCACTTCAGCATAGATTTTCGCGCCGCGTTTTTTCGCATGTTCGTACTCTTCGAGCACAATCATGCCCGCGCCATCGCCCAGCACAAAGCCGTCGCGATCTTTATCCCACGGACGGCTTGCCGCCTGCGGGTTATCATTGCGGGTGGAGAGCGCGCGCGCCGCGCCAAAACCGCCAACGCCCAGCGGGGTACTGGCTTTTTCAGCACCGCCAGCAACCATAGCATCTGCATCGCCGTACGCGATAATACGCGCCGCCTGGCCGATGTTATGGACGCCTGAGGTACAGGCGGTTGCGATCGAGATACTTGGACCACGCAGACCGTACATGATGGTCAGGTGACCGGCCACCATGTTAACAATCGTGGACGGAACGAAGAACGGGCTGATTTTACGCGGGCCACCATTCACCAGAGAGCTATGGTTTTCCTCAATCAGGCCAAGACCGCCAATCCCGGAGCCAATAGCGGCGCCAATACGGGTTGCGTTCTCTTCCGTAATTTCAAGGCCAGAATCCTGCATGGCCTGAACGCCAGCGACAATTCCATATTGAATGAAGGCATCCATCTTGCGCTGTTCTTTGCGCGAGATGATCTCTTCACAGTTAAAATCCTTTACTAAGCCAGCAAATTTCGTTGCATAGGCGCTAGTATCGAAATGGTCGATTAGGCTGATGCCGCTCTGACCGGCAAGAAGAGCTTTCCAGGTGGACTCTACGGTATTGCCGACAGGAGACAACATGCCAAGTCCGGTCACAACTACACGACGCTTAGACACGTTTGTCCTCCAGGGAGGGATAAAAAAAGAGGTTCGTGGGGCTAAAAAAGATAAAACTCAGGCGGTCGAATGACCGCCTGGAGATGTTCACTTACGCCTGGTGGCCGTTGATGTAATCAATGGCAGCCTGAACGGTAGTGATCTTCTCAGCTTCTTCGTCCGGAATCTCAGTATCAAACTCTTCTTCCAGAGCCATTACCAGCTCAACGGTGTCAAGAGAATCTGCGCCCAGGTCTTCAACGAAAGAAGCGTTGTTGGTAACTTCTTCCTGCTTAACGCCCAGCTGTTCGCCGATAATTTTCTTAACGCGTTCTTCGATAGTGCTCATACTCTTAAATTTCCTATCAAAACTCGCTTTCGCGATGGTTTTCGTAGTGTATAAAATGTTGAAAAATTTGCAACTAAATCCCGGCAGGTCTTACCACGATTTTACGTTATTTTGAGGCCTTTTGCCCTAATAACGCAAATATTTTTCTCCACCTCATCAAACAGACCGATTTTGCATCAACAACGCCCGATTAAACTGGCCACATCATCATCAATGTTGCCAGGATAAGCCGCATTGCCGTTGCGATTCGATCAGAACGACCCGGTGGAGCTCGCGGTTAAACCATATACATTCCGCCATTGACGTGCAGAGTTTCACCTGTGATGTAACCCGCTTCGTCAGAAGCTAAAAATGCAACCGCGCTGGCGATTTCTTTAGGATCGCCTAAACGACCCGCAGGAACTGCCGCCAGCGTACCCGCACGCTGTTCTTCAGTCAGCGCACGCGTCATGTCCGTTTCAATAAAGCCCGGAGCAACAACGTTCACCGTAATACCGCGGGACGCAACTTCGCGCGCCAGCGATTTACTGAAACCGATCAGGCCAGCTTTCGCCGCAGCGTAATTAGCCTGACCAGCATTTCCCATGGTACCGACCACAGAACCGATAGTGATAATACGGCCATGACGCTTTTTCATCATAGCTCGCATTACCGCTTTTGACAGACGGAATACCGATGACAGGTTGGTTTCGAGAATATCGTTCCACTCATCATCTTTCATTCGCATCAGCAGGTTGTCGCGAGTGATTCCGGCATTATTGACCAGAATATCGACTTCGCCAAACTCAGCGCGAATATTTTCCAGAACAGATTCGATAGATGCAGGATCGGTCACATTCAGCAGCAGACCTTTGCCGTTAGCACCCAGATAGTCGCTGATCGCCTGCGCGCCGTTTTCGCTGGTGGCAGTACCGATCACTTTTGCGCCGCGCGCAGCCAGCGTTTCAGCGATTGCGCGTCCAATACCGCGGCTGGCGCCTGTGACCAGGGCGATTTTTCCTTCAAAACTCATGGTATTCCTCTTTTATTGCGAGAGTGCCGCTGACATCGCGTCCGGCTCGTTAAGCGCCGAGGCGGTCAGGGTATCAACAATACGTTTGGTCAGGCCGGTGAGGACCTTACCCGGGCCGACTTCATAAAGATGTTCCACGCCCTGGGACGCCATAAACTCAACGGTTTTGGTCCACTGTACCGGGCTGTAGAGCTGGCGAACCAGCGCATTACGAATCGCTTCCGGCGCGGTTTCGCATTTCACGTCTACGTTATTCACCACCGCAATCGCCGGCGCGTTAAAGGTGATTTTTTCAAGCTCCGCCGCCAGCTTCTCAGCGGCAGGTTTCATCAGCGCGCAGTGAGACGGAACGCTCACCGGCAGCGGCAGCGCGCGTTTTGCGCCTGCGGCTTTACAGGCTGCGCCTGCACGTTCAACTGCCTCTTTGTGACCGGCAATCACCACCTGGCCTGGGGAGTTGAAGTTAACAGGCGAAACCACCTGCCCTTCGGCAGACTCTTCACAGGCTTTGGCGATAGCCGCATCGTCGAGGCCGATAATCGCCGACATTCCGCCCGTCCCTTCCGGTACCGCTTCCTGCATGAATTTGCCACGCATCTCCACCAGACGCACCGCGTCGGCAAAGGCGATCACGCCCGCACAAACCAGCGCGGAGTATTCGCCCAGACTGTGACCGGCCAGCATTGCCGGGGCTTTACCGCCCTGCTGCTGCCAGACGCGCCACAGCGCAACGGAAGCGGTCAGCAGCGCAGGCTGCGTCTGCCAGGTTTTGTTCAACTCCTCGGCTGGTCCCTGCTGGGCCAGCGCCCACAGGTCGTACCCCAGCGCATCAGAAGCTTCACGGAAGGTCTCTTCCACGATCGGGTAGCTCGCTGCCATATCAGACAGCATCCCTACGGCCTGAGAACCCTGTCCCGGAAAGACAAAAGCAAATTGCGTCATGTTTTAATCCTTATACTAAAAACGAACCAGCGCGGAACCCCAGGTGAAACCACCACCAAAGGCCTCCAGCAGGACCAGCTGGCCCCGTTTAATTCGTCCATCGCGTACCGCTTCGTCAAAGGCGCACGGTACCGATGCCGCAGAAGTATTGCCGTGACGATCGAGCGTCACCACAACGTTATCCATCGACATGCCGAGCTTTTTCGCCGTGGCGCTGATAATGCGCAGGTTAGCCTGGTGCGGCACCAGCCAGTCCAGCGCGGCGCGATCGAGATTATTCGCCGCCAGCGTCTCGTCCACGATATGGGCCAGTTCTGTTACGGCCACTTTAAAGACTTCGTTCCCGGCCATGGTCAGGAAAATCGGATTCTCCGGATTAACGCGGTCGGCGTTAGGCAGCGTCAGAAGCTGGCCGTAGCTGCCGTCGGCGTGCAGATGGGTCGAGATGATCCCCTCCTCTTCCGACTGGCCTAACAGCACGGCGCCTGCGCCATCGCCAAAAATAATGATCGTCCCACGATCGGCAGGATCGCAGGTGCGCGCCAGCACGTCAGAGCCGATTACCAGCGCATGTTTTACCGCACCGGATTTCACATACTGATCGGCGATGCTCAGCGCGTAGGTAAAGCCTGCGCAGGCGGCGGCAACGTCAAACGCCGGGCAGCCTTTAATGCCCAGCATGCCCTGAATCTGGCAGGCTGCGCTCGGGAAAGCGTGGGTTGCTGAGGTGGTAGCAACGATGATCAGGCCGACCTCTTCTTTATCGACGCCCGCCATCTCCAGCGCGCGCAGCGCCGCCTCGTAACCCATGGTAGAAACGGTTTCATCCGGCGCGGCAATACGACGTTCACGGATACCTGTGCGCGTGACAATCCACTCGTCAGACGTATCTACCATTTTTTCCAGGTCGGCGTTAGTTCGCACGTGTTTTGGCAGATAACTGCCGGTACCTATAATCTTCGTATACATGTACGCTCAGTCACTTTTTGCTAATACAGATTCCAGGCGAGCGGCAATCCGCTGAGGGACTTGCCGCTGCACCGCCTGCACTGCCTGTTCTATAGCGACGGTAAAAGCTCGCTGATTGGCCGCACCATGACTCTTAATCACCGTGCCGCGCAATCCTAACAGACAGGCGCCATTATACTGGTCGGGGTTGAGGTGACTGAATCGCCGCGTCAGGCTTTTTTGTAACCAACGCTTTAATAAATAAAGCCACCAGGATCGTTTTTTGCCCTCTCCCTGCGATTTCAGCAGCGAAAGGAACATGCGCACGACCCCTTCCATCGTCTTTAACGTTACGTTGCCGGTGAAGCCGTCGCAGACCAGCACATCAGTTTTACCGGTCAATAATTCATTGGCTTCAAGATAACCAATATAGTTGATCGTCGGAACAGATTTTAACCGCTCCGCCGCTTCACGGATGCTGTCGAGACCTTTCGTCTCTTCTTCACCGATGTTGAGCAACGCAACCCGCGGATGGGCAATTCCCACGACCTCTTCCGCCAGCACCGAACCCATAACGGCGAACTGCGCCAGCATGGTGCTATCACAATCGACGTTAGCGCCCAGGTCGAGCACTACCGTTTTACCCTTCTGCTGGTGCGGCAGTACCGTCACCAGCGCGGGTCGCTCAATCCCCTCAATGGGTTTGAGCATCATCTTCGCCAGGCCCATCAACGCACCGGTATTCCCGGCGCTGACACAGGCCTGCGCCCGTCCCTCTTTTACCAGCTCCAGCGCAATCCGCATAGAGGATCCGCGACTGTTGCGGATCGCCAGAGATGGCCTCGCATCACTGGCAATAACTGACTGCGCAGGAATAATCTGCAGACGTGAACGTTGTTCAAAGTCAGCTTTTGCAAGTAATGGCGTGATGGCGTCGGGGTCGCCGACTAAAAGAAGTGTGAGCTCAGAATTAGAATTCAGTGCCTGCAATGCTGCAGGCACTGTCACGGATGGGCCAAAATCACCCCCCATGACATCTAACGCCAGGGTTAGACGTGTCAAGGTATCTTCGCAGCCTGGTTCGGTCTGTTCCCCGCTCGCGCGGGGAGCCCCTCACTAAGCCTAATCACGCATCTACTCGTCGTCTTTTACGCTACGGCTGCGCGGGTTGCGCTTCCGTACCGCAAAATCCTGCGAGTACGCGTGATTACTTAGTGATAACCTTGCGGCCGCGGTAGAAACCGTCAGCAGTGATGTGGTGACGCAGGTGTTTTTCACCAGAAGTCTTGTCAACAGACAGGCTGGTAACTGCAGTCAGCGCGTCATGGGAACGACGCATGCCACGTTTGGAACGGGTTGGTTTATTCTGTTGTACGGCCATGGACCTTACTCCTCAATTACTTACGCTTTAAGCTGGCTAATACGGCAAATGGGTTCGGTTTTTGCGCTTCATCAGGCAGTTCACCAAAGACCATGTCCGCCTCGGACACTTCACAGTGTTCAGAATCATGCACCGGAACTACCGGCAAAGAGAGGATGATTTCATCTTCCACCAATGCAAGCAGATCGATTTCACCGAATTCGTTAACCTCAATCGGCTCATACGCTTCCGGGAGTGCTTCAGCCTGTTCGTCAGAACGAACCGGACTAAAACAATACGTTGTGTGAACATGATGAGGGAACGGTTTCCCGCAACGCTGACACTCGAGCGTCACCGAGACCTTTGCATCACCGGTTAAAACGGCAAGGCGCTGGTTGTCGATGGCGAACGACATGATGCATTCCACATCACTGTCCACACTGACTACAGACTCGGCAATACGTTCAGCCTGATCGGGAGTATAAATACCCTCGTAATCGAGGCGTTTTTGAGCCGTACGAACCGGATCAAGAGTCAGGGGTAATTTTACCTTTTGCATAGGGCGCGCATATTAACTTTGTAACGTCATAGAGTCAAAGAAAAAGGCAACCGCCGGCTGCCTTTTGCCAATTATTCGCACACATTGCGGCCTGTAGTTTAAAATGGCTGGCATCGATACGCTATATCTGGTGAAAAAAATATGCCAAATCTCGTTCTTGCTTCCACTTCACCTTACCGCCGAATGCTGCTGGAAAAGCTCGGGATCCCGTTTGAATGCGCCGCGCCGGATGTTGACGAGACGCCGCAGCCGGGTGAGTCGCCGCGTCATCTGGTTACACGTCTTGCGCAGGCGAAAGCGCAGTCGCTGGCCGAACGTTACCCCGCACATCTGATTATAGGCTCCGATCAGGTTTGCGTGCTGGATGGCGAAATTACCGGTAAACCGCACACCGAAGAGCGGGCCTGCCAGCAGCTGATGCGCGCGCGGGGCAATATTGTTACTTTTTATACCGGCCTTGCGCTCTATAACTCCGCCACTGGTCATTTGCAGACCGAGTGCGAGCCGTTTGATGTCCATTTCCGCCATCTGAGCGAGCAGGAAATTGTGGATTATGTGCGCCGGGAGCGTCCGCTGAACTGTGCCGGGAGCTTCAAAAGTGAAGGGCTGGGCATTGCGTTGTTTGAAAGACTGGAAGGCAGGGACCCGAACACGCTGGTGGGGTTACCGCTGATTGCGCTCTGCCAGATGTTAAGGCGGGAAGAGTGTAATCCGCTGAGCCTGTAATTATTGCCCGGCGGCGCTTCGCTTGCATGGGCCTACGGGTTTCGTAGGCCGGGTAAGCGCAGCGCCACCCGGCACTCCTCTAACCGCGCAGCACCTTCAGACAGCGTTTTAGCTGATCGTCCAGCGGCGCTTCGATACGGATAACTTCACCGGTATTCGGATGGGTAAACTTCAGCGCCGCCGCGTGCAGGAAGAGGCGCGACAGCCCGGTTCCCGCCAGCTGCTTGTCAAACTCGCGGTCGCCGTAACGATCGTCAAAGGCGATAGGATGACCGGCATACTGGGTATGCACACGGATCTGATGGGTACGACCCGTCACCGGGCTACAGCGAACCAGGGTAGCGAACTCGTAGCGCTCCTCCACCTTAAAGCGCGTCTCGGACGGTTTCCCCTCCTGGCTGACGCGCACGATGCGCTCCCCGCTTTGCAGAATATTTTTCAGCAGCGGCGCCTGTACCACCTTCACATGGGACTGCCACTGGCCGCGCACCAGCGCCAGATAATCCTTCTGCATTCCCTTTTCGCGCAGCTGCTCATGCAGCGAACGCAGCGCTGAGCGCTTTTTCGCCACCAGCAGCACGCCGGAGGTATCGCGATCCAGACGGTGCACCAGCTCCAGGAAACGCGCTTCCGGGCGCAGCGCGCGCAGCCCTTCAATCACGCCGAAGCTCAGCCCGCTGCCGCCGTGCACCGCGGTGCCGGAGGGTTTGTTAAGCACCAGAATATGATCATCTTCATAGAGAATGACGTCGGCCAGCGCGGCGACTTTTTGCAGATGCGGGGAGACCGCCTCCTCTTCGCGCTCGGCGACGCGCACCGGCGGAATACGGACTTCGTCGCCCGCCTCAAGCTTATATTCCGGCTTAACGCGTTTTTTATTCACCCGCACCTCGCCCTTACGGAGGATGCGGTAAATCATACTTTTCGGCACGCCTTTAAGCTGGGTGCGCAAAAAATTATCGATTCGTTGCCCCGCTTCATCAGCGGCAATAGCAACCATTTTTACGGATGGGGTCTCTGTTTTCATGGTTGGCGATTCTAAATAGCGCGCCGCGTTAGCGCCACTCATTTTTCTGTGCTTATATTGTCTTTTATTCCGCCCCTTCCCTCTCTGCGCAATCGATTTGGTGGTAATTAAACCAATCACCGGGGTGAAGTGGAGAAACTGTGAGTAACCGGGTGATAATTGATAAAAGTCATCTTGCTATCACCCTGCGAGCAATGGAATAATGAGGCCGTTTTCCGTGTTAAATCCTGGTTAATCAAGAAGACAACGGAATAACCCATTTTGTCTGACCGATCATCCACGCAGCAATGGCGTAAGACGTATTGATCTTTCAGGCAGTTAGCGGGCTGCGGGTTGCAGTACTTCCCGGTATAAGGAATGTTCTCTGGAGAGTTGTTCCCAGACTATTCCCCTGATAATTGCGCTGTATTTCCGTATGAAATACAGGCAACCGACACTTTGCGCCTCTTAAGCGAGCGACAACCGTGAGGTTGGCGACGTGAACAGTCACGAGGCCATCGGTTCACACCCCGGAATGCGTTACCTTGCCCGCAGCTTAGTCGTCAATGTAAGAATAATGAGTAAGTTACGATGAAAAGAATGTTAATCAACGCAACTCAGCAAGAAGAGTTGCGTGTCGCCCTTGTGGATGGGCAGCGCCTGTACGATCTGGATATCGAAAGTCCTGGACACGAACAGAAAAAAGCGAACATTTACAAAGGTAAAATCACCCGTATTGAACCAAGCCTTGAAGCAGCCTTCGTCGATTACGGCGCTGAGCGTCACGGTTTTCTTCCTCTTAAAGAAATTGCCCGCGAATATTTCCCTGCCAACTACAGCTCCCACGGTCGCCCGAACATCAAAGATGTCCTGCGTGAAGGCCAGGAAGTTATCGTCCAGATTGATAAAGAAGAGCGCGGCAATAAAGGCGCGGCGCTGACCACCTTTATCAGCCTGGCGGGCAGCTATCTGGTGCTGATGCCGAACAATCCGCGTGCGGGCGGTATCTCCCGACGGATTGAAGGCGACGATCGCACCGAGCTTAAAGAAGCGCTGGCAAGCCTGGAGCTGCCGGATGGCATGGGCCTCATCGTTCGTACCGCAGGCGTTGGCAAATCAGCTGAAGCCCTGCAGTGGGACTTGAGCTTCCGTCTGAAGCACTGGGAAGCGATCAAAAAAGCGGCCGAAAGCCGTCCTGCGCCCTTCCTAATCCATCAGGAGAGCAATGTTATCGTTCGCGCGTTCCGCGACTACCTGCGCCAGGACATCGGCGAAATCCTGATCGATAACCCGAAAGTGCTGGAGCTGGCTCGCCAGCATATCGCCGCGCTGGGCCGTCCCGATTTCAGCAGCAAAATTAAGCTCTACACCGGTGAAATCCCGCTGTTCAGCCACTACCAAATCGAATCGCAGATTGAGTCCGCCTTCCAGCGTGAGGTGCGTCTGCCCTCCGGCGGCTCCATTGTTATTGATACCACCGAAGCGTTGACCGCCATCGATATTAACTCCGCTCGCGCTACCCGCGGCGGCGATATCGAAGAAACCGCGTTTAATACCAACCTGGAAGCGGCGGATGAGATTGCCCGCCAGCTGCGCCTGCGCGACCTTGGCGGCCTGATCGTTATCGACTTTATCGATATGACGCCGGTCCGCCACCAGCGTGCGGTGGAAAATCGCCTGCGTGAAGCGGTTCGTCAGGATCGCGCTCGCATCCAGATCAGCCATATTTCCCGCTTCGGCCTGCTGGAGATGTCCCGCCAGCGTCTGAGCCCGTCGCTCGGTGAGTCCAGCCATCACGTCTGCCCGCGCTGTAGCGGCACCGGCACCGTGCGTGACAACGAATCGCTCTCGCTCTCTATCCTGCGTCTGATCGAAGAAGAGGCGCTGAAAGAGAACACCAAAGAAGTGCACGCGATTGTCCCTGTGCCGATCGCCTCCTACCTGCTGAATGAAAAACGTGCCGCGGTAAGCGCGATTGAAGCGCGTCAGGGCGGCGTTCGTTGCATCATCGTACCGAACGATCAGATGGAAACGCCGCACTACTCCGTGCTGCGCGTGCGTAAAGGCGAAGAGACAAGCACCCTCAGCTATCTGCTGCCGAAGCTGCACGAAGAAGAGATGGCGCTGCCGTCTGAAGACGATTTCGCCGAGCGTAAGCTGCCGGAACAGCCAGCGCTGGCCACCTTCATCATGCCGGAAGCGCCGCCTGCGCCTGCGCAGGAAAAAGCGCCGGTTAGCGCCAGCGTGCAGAAACCTGCCGAACCCGTGAAGGCGGAAACCGCTGAGCCGGGTCTGCTGAGCCGTTTCTTCACCGCGCTGAAGAAAATGTTTGCCGGGGAAGAAGTTCAGCCGGAACAGCCGAAGGTTGAGCCGAAGCCGGAAAAACAGGAGCGTCAGCCGGAGCGCCGCAAGCGTCAGAACAACCGCCGCGATCGCAACGACCGTAACGAGCGTAATGAACGTAACGATCGCAGCGAGCGTAACGAACGCCGCGACAGCCGCGCCGAAAACGGTGACGTTCGTGAATCGCGCGAAGAGAACCGTCGTCCTCGCCGCGAGAAACCGCAACAGGTGGAAGATCGCGAGATCCGCCAGCCGGTCAGCGAGGAGAGCGAAAAACCGAGACAGCGTGACGACCAGCCGCGTCGCGAACGTAACCGCCGCCGCAACGACGACAAACGTCAGGCCCAGCAGGAAACCAAAGCCCAGACCCGCGAAGAGCCGCAGGTTGAGCAGGAGACCGAGCAGGAAGAGCGCGTGCAGGTGATGCCGCGCCGTAAGCAGCGTCAGCTGTCGCAAAAGGTGCGTATTGAATCCGCCGTTGCGCAAGAGCCGACAGAAGCGCCTGCCGCCCCTGCGCAGGAGGCTGCGCAAAGTACACAGCTGGCGAAGCTGGATCTGCCTGCCGTGGTGGACGCCGCGCCGGAGCAGGATGAAAACGAAAGCCGCGACACCAACGGCATGCCGCGTCGCTCCCGTCGTTCCCCGCGCCACCTGCGCGTGAGCGGCCAGCGTCGCCGTCGCTACCGTGACGAGCGTTATCCGACCCAGTCTCCAATGCCGTTAACCGTGGCCTGCGCGTCACCAGAAATGGCCTCCGGCAAGGTCTGGATCCGCTATCCGGTTGCCCGTCCTCAGGAGCAGCAGGCAGAAGAGCAGACCGTCAACGAAACTCTCGTCGCACCGGTCGAGGCTCCGCAGCCGGTTGTCACCGAAGCGGTAACCGTGGCAGAGCCGCTGGCTAACGTCGCTGAAGCACAGACTCAGGCGGCTGAAACGCGCGAGACTGAAGAGCAGGGAACGGTTGTTGAGCCGCAGGAAGCCGCTGCTCAGCCGCAGCCAGCCGCGGTCGAAACCACGCATCCAGAAGCGATCGCCGCGCCGGTTGATGCCCAGCCGCAGATTATCGAGCCGCAGGATCTGCCGGTTGTTGAAGAGGTAGTGGAAGAGGCGCAGCCTGTAGAAGAGCCTGCTCCTGAAGCTGCCCCGGAAGAGCCGGTGAAGGACGAGGTGAAGGCGCCAGCGCCTGTTGTCGACAGCGCGCCTGCGCCGGTGGAAAAACCGACCGCTGAAGCGGTAAGCGCTAGACCTGTCGCCACCGCGCCGATGACCCGCGCCCCTGCCCCGGCTTACGTTCCGGAAGCGCCGCGTCACAGCGACTGGGTGCGCCCGGCGTTCCAGTTTGACGGCAAAGGCGCTGCAGGCGGCCACAGCGCGACGCATCACGCTACCGCGCCTGCCACGCGTCCGCAGCAGGCTGAATAAGCCATAACCCGCTTAAAAAGCCGACCTCCGGGTCGGCTTTTTTTATGGCGCTTCGGGTGGCCTGCGCATCCCGGTTATCCTCGGCATCACTTCACGCATCAGTTCCAGAAACTTACGCAGACGCGCCGGGTAGTAGCGCGACCAGGGATAGACCAGATGCACCGGCAACGCTGCGGGCTGCCACTCCGGAATAAGCGCCACCAGCCTGCCCGCACGGATATCCTCTTCCACCGTCCAGCTCGAAACCGCCGCCACACCCAGTCCGGCAAGGGCACAATTACGCGCCACGTACAGGCTGTCGGTGCTGAGCCGCGGCGAGATGGCCACCCGCACCGGCTGCGTTTCGCCCGCGGTATAAAGCTCAATGTGGCGGGTATAAAAGCTGCTGAGGGCAATCCACGGCAGCGCGGAGAGCGCCTGCGGCGCGTTGACTGCCGGGTAATTCCCCAGCAGCGTCGGCGAAGCCACCACGCTACGGGGAACTTCGGCCAGCAGTACCGAGACGGTGGCCGGATCGACCTCCGCCCCGACGCGTATCGCGCAGTCGATATTATCGCTCAGGAAATCGACCGATCTGTCGTTGAGCATCCACTCCACCGAAAGCCGGGGGTAACGCTGCAAAAACTGCGTGAGGGGGACGAGGAGCTGCTCCTGGCCAAAGGCGTGCGGCGCCCGGACCCGCAGGGTGCCCACCGGCTCGTCCTCCGCCTGCCCCACCTCATCTTCCAGCGCCAGCCAGCTGTCGATCACTCTTCTGGCGTGCTGGTAACAGCGCTCGCCGTCGTCGGTTAACTTTGTCGCGTGGGTCGTACGCAGCAGCAGCCGCACCCCCAGCAGCGTCTCCAGTGACTGTAACCTGCGGCTGACCGTCGCCTGGGTAGTCGCCATCTGTCGCGCCGCCGCCGAGAGCGAACCCGCCTCGACGATACGCACGAAGGTGCGCATCAGCTCCACCCTGTCTATACGATCCGTTCGTTTCATTTCTACGCTGCCTATACGTTACACGTATAACCGTTTTATCACCGGGCCCGCTACCGTCGCAAGTCGCGCCAGGGAAAAATAGCTCCACACCCCGAATGAGGAAAAGTTATGAACGCATCCACCGCACACCCCACCGTCAGCCGCTGGGTCATTTTTATCATGGCGCTCGGCGCAGGCTTTAGCGTCGCCTCGATTTACTACGCGCAGCCGCTGCTGCCGCTGATGGGTAACGATCTTCATCTGAGCGTTGCAGGAATGGGGCTGGTCCCCACGCTCACCCAGGCGGGATATGCGCTGGGCATTCTCTTTTTACTGCCGCTCGGCGACCGCCACGATCGCCGCCTGCTCATTCTGATAAAAAGCGCAGCGCTCGCCCTCTTCCTGCTGGGCTGTAGCCTGACCGGGCAGCTTCACTCGCTTCTGGTCGCCAGCCTGCTTATCGGTATGGCGGCGACCATGGCGCAGGATATCGTGCCGGCGGCAGCTATACTCGCCCCGGAGGGGAAACAGGGTAAAACCGTCGGGACGGTGATGACCGGCCTGCTGCTCGGGATCCTGCTTTCCCGTACCGTCAGCGGCGTGGTGGGAGAAGCCTTCGGCTGGCGCGCAATGTACCAGCTGGCTGCCGTCAGTATCGCCCTGATCGGCGTGGTGTTGTGGGCGGTACTGCCCCGTTTCGCCGCCCACTCCACGCTCAGCTATCCGGCACTGCTGCGCTCGATGGGACATCTGTGGCGCCGCTATCCCGCCCTGCGCCGCGCCGCGCTGGCGCAAGGTTTCTTGTCCGTGGCCTTCAGCGCCTTCTGGTCAACGCTTGCGGTGATGCTGCTGGAGCACTATCACCTCGGCAGCGCGGTGGCAGGCGGCTACGGGATCGCCGGTGCGGCGGCGCTGGCGGCGCCGCTGGCGGGCGGCCTGGCAGACAGGCTCGGCGCGGGCAAGGTAACGCAGCTGGGCGCGGCACTGGTGACTCTCTCCTTCGCGCTGATGTTTCTTATGCCGCTGACCAGCATCCACGGCCAGCTTATTCTGCTGGGGATTGCGGCGGTAGGGTTTGACCTGGGGCTGCAGTCCAGCCTGGTGGCGCACCAGAACCTGGTTTACAGCCTGGAGCCGCAGGCGCGCGGACGCCTTAACGCCCTGCTCTTTACGGTGGTCTTTATCGGCATGGCGCTGGGCTCGGCGCTGGGCAGCCAGCTTTACGCGATGGCGGGATGGGCAGGCGTGGTGGCGCTGGCTACGGCCTGCGGCATTATCGCGCTGCTGATTCGCCTGATGGAGAGCGCCCGCGTCGCCACGCTCCAGATGGAAAACCGATAAAAAAATGCCCGGTTCGTCATCCGGACCGGGCAGACAAACATGTCGGTGAAAGACATGCCTAAGAGGTTTTATTTATTCAGCTGGAACAAGGACATACCCTGCATATCGGTGAACGCTTTATAAGAGGCCTGAAGCGCCGCCTGCTGCATAGTGTAAGAGGAGATGACCGAGTTCCAGTCCACATCCACCAGGTCGCTCATCTGCTGGGTCTGCCCCAGCGCCCGATCGTCGCCCAGCGCATCCAGTTTATCCAGCTCGTTAAGTTTGGTCCCGAGATCGGCGCGTACCGTCAGCACGTTATCCAGGGAGTTACTCAGCCCCCGGTTCGCCTGGTCGATAGCGGCAGTGAATGTATCCGCTTTATCCTCATCGCCTTCAATGGGCTTGTTCAGGGCCGTTATCGCATCGTCGAGAATTTTAAACAGATTGGTTTCGCCCGCGTTGCCGTTCTCGTCGGTCTTCGGGTTGCTGGTGAATTTATTGAATACGCTGTCGCCCGTATGGCTTATCTGCATATTGCGCGCGGAATCCACCTGCTGGCTGATAGGGGTTGCCCCCCCCTCGTACTTGCCGTCGGCACTGAAGGCGGCGGATTCGGTTTTATAGCCGGCAAAGATATAACGCCCGTTTCCGTCGGTGGTATTGGCGAGGTTTAACAGCTGATCGCGGATCCCCTGCAAATCGGTCGCCAGCGACGCCCGATCGTTATCGCTCAGGGTGCCGTTGCCCGCGTAGACAACCTTCTCCTGCGCGCTCTGGATAGCGGTGGTCACCTGCGTGAGCACGTTTTCCTCGAGGGAGACTTTTTGCGTGGCGAAGGTGCGCGCCAGGGCGTACTGGCTGTTCTGCGCCTGCGCCTGGGAGAGCACGACCGCCTGCGAAGCGGCGATAGGATCGTCGGAGGGACGGTTCACCCGCTTGCCGGTGGACATCTGTTCGCCATAGGCCAGCCAGCGGCTCTGGGAGTCGGTGATCCCGCGCATATTCTGCTGGTACATCATCTGGGTACTGATTCGCATTCTGGACTCCGCCCTTAACGAATGTTGATTAACGCGTCGAAAAGCGTGCTCGCCGTCTGCAATACCTGGGCGTTGGCCAGGTAGTACTGCTGGTAGCGCTGCAGGTTGCCATACTCTTCGTCCAGGTTGACGCCGGAGATGGACTGCTGCTGATTGCTTAACTGCGTCACTACGTTAGCTTTGGTCTCGCTGCTGGTTTTCAGCGAGGCGGTGGTACTGCCGACGGTGCTCACCAGCGCCGCATAGGCGTCGTTGAACGACTTATTGCCGCCCACCACTTTTGCGCTTTGCAGATCCAGCATCTTCTGGCCGTTACGGTTATCGCTCTCGCCGCCTTTCTGTTCAGCGGACATTGCCAGCTTCGATTCATCGCTGATGGCCAGCTCCATATTCATGATCGTGTCGGCGACCGGCTTAACGGTAAAGCTGTCTTTGTCGTTCGCCGTCCCGCTGACCGCCACCTTCAGGCCATCGAAAGAGAGTGTTCCATCCGTGCCCGGGCTCACACTAAAGCTGGTCTTGTCCGACAGGCGCGTTACCGTCCAGCTGGCGCCGTTTTTCTCAAGCTTATAGTCGGTGGCCTGTACGAGGGCGCTGTTATCCACGGTTGCGCTGACGGTGGCCGAGCCGGTATTGCGGCTGTTGCTCAGCACGGCGGGGGTACCAAATTTAAACAGCGCTTCTCCCGCCTTGCCATTCGCATCAAACCCCGCTTCATGCTGTTTGTTCATCGCGTCGGCAAAGGTCAGCGCCAGCTGGTTAAGGGTGTTGCGCGCCTTATCGAGATCTTCGCTGCGGAAGGTCAGCAGGCCGCCCAGGGAGCCGCTGCCGGAGAGCAGTTTTTCCGGGATCTCCACGCTGCCCGCCGTCGCATCCACATAAGCGACGGTCAGCCGGGTAGCGTCGGCGCTGGAGGGGACCGCCGCAAGCTGATTTGCCCGGCTTCCCTGCACCAGGTTGTAGCCGTTGGCGATGGAGATATTGTAGGTGCCGCTGTCCTGCACCGAGACCTCGACGCCCACCAGCTGGTTAAGCTCACTCACCAGCTGGTCGCGCTGGTCGAGCAGGTTATTTGGCGAAGAACCCGCGCCAACGCCAGTCAGGCGGGAGATCTGATCGTTCAGGCTGGCGATCTGCGTGGCGTAGCTGTTGATCTGATCGACGCTGGTCGAGATAGCGGTATTCACCTGCTTATCCTGATCGCGAAGATACTGATCGTTAACCTTAAACTGGTTAACCAGGCCATCCATCTTACCCAGCACCGTCTGACGCGCCGCCGGATCTTCCGCGTTGCTTACCAGCGTCTGCAGGCTGGTGAAGAAATCCTGCAGGGTGGTGGAGAGGGAGTTGGTGCTGTCCGAGAGCACGTCGTCGATTTTCGACATCTGCTGGTAGCGTGTCGTCAGGCCGCTGCTCTGGTTCTGCGCGGTACGCAGCTGGTTGGTAATAAACGCATCATACTCACGCTGCACGCCGGAGACATAGACGCCGTTGCCTACCCATCCGCCGCCCGCCAGGGTGCTGTTCGCTGCGCCCAGCACCGTGGTCTGGCGGGTATAACCTGCCACGTTATAGCTCGAAATATTATTACTCACGGTATTCAGCGCGGCCTGGGCGGCGCTGAGGCCACTCATGGCGCTGTTAATTAAACTGGACATGGAGGTTCCTTGTAAACGTTCAGACACGAGTCCTGATGGAGATTATCGGCAGCCGCCATCGGGACTTGAGAACTTTCAGAACAGATTTTCGATATCGCCGCCATAGGCTTTGCTGACCTTCTCGCCCATCGCTTTTAGCTGCTGGATCATGCTGGTGAGCTTGCGGGCATACTGCGGATCGGTGGCGTAACCGGCGTTCTGCAACGCCTGTGCCCCCTGCTCCGCCGTGGCGGCGGTCGTGACCGCCGCATAGCGGGGGTTGCGGCTGAGCAGCCCCACGTAATCCGACAGCGCCTCCAGATAAGAGCTATAGACGCGAAAGCGGGCCTTCACCTTCTTCGCTTCGCCATTCTCATACTCGGTGGTGGTGATCTCGGTCGTCGGCCCCTTCCAGCTTGCCGTCGCCTTCACGCCAAAGATGTTAAAGCTGGGCTCGCCGTTTTCCCGGCGGATCTGCCGCTGCCCCCAGCCCGACTCCAGGGCGGCCTGCGCCAGGATCAGGTGGTGCGGCACCCCGCTCTGCTCGCTCGCCAGACGGGCAGGCAGCGATAGCTGGGCCAGAAAATCGCCGCTGTCGCCGCTGAGCGGCTCGTCGCTCACCGGCGTCGGTTTTGGCATCGCCTTGCGCACCATCTGGGTCAGCGCCTGATTTTGATAGCTGGTCACCGTTTCAAGATCGAACTTCATCGGCACCTGAGCGGGCGCCTGCGGCTCTCCGCCCTGTGCGGCCTGCATCTGCCGGACTATCACGTCGGCAAGCCCCAGACCTTTGCCCGCCGTCATCTGCTGGGCGATCTGCTGGTCATACATGCTGGTGTAGAGACGGGTAGAGTCGCTGCTGAAAAGCCCATCTTTTGGCAGCGCGTCGCGCATGCTTTTCAGCATCATCTGCACAAACATCCCCTCCACCTGACGGGCAACCGGGCGGATATTTCCCGCCGGATCTTTGCCCGCTTTCGCCTTCAAGTCATTAAGCGACTGGGCATCCCAGGCCGCGCTGCTCAGCAGTTTGCTCTCCCCCAGCATCAGATGATTTCCAGTCTGGCGCGCAGGCAGCCCGCGCTCTGCATTGATTGTAAAATCGACATCAGATCCATCGGCGTCGCCCCCAGCGCGTTCAGCGCCCGCACCACGTTGTTGAGGCTGGCGCTGGAGCGTACGCTTTGCAGCGATCCGCCGCTCTGGCGCAGGTCAATTTGCGTCTGCGGCGTGACCACCGTCTGCCCGCCGCCAAATGGCGTATCCGGCTGGCTGACCTCTGCCGAGCGGTTAACCGTGACCGAAAGATTGCCCTGCGCCACGGCGCAGCTGTCGAGCGTCACCTCGCGGTTCATCACCACCGAGCCGGTCCGGGAGTTAATAATCACCTTCGCATCCTGCAGCGGCACCGCCACCTCCAGGTTCTGAATATCCGCCAGCAGGCGCACCTGGTTGCTGCTGCCGCTGGAGACGCGAACCTGTACGGTGCGCGCATCCAGCGCCGTGGCGCTGCCGTAGCCGCGGCTGCGGTTGATGGTGTCGGCGATCTGCTGCGCGAGAGTGAAATCTTCGTTATTCAGCTGCAGATTCAGCGTGTTTCCCGCGCCAAACTGGGTCGGCAGCTCACGCTCGATAATCGCGCCGTTGGTGATACGCCCGCCGTTGAGCTGGTTAACCTGCACGCTGCTGCCTCCCGCCGAAGCGCCCGCGCCGCCCACCAGAATGTTGCCCTGCGCCAGCGCGTAGACCTGGCTGTCGACCCCTTTCAGGGGGGTCATCAGCAGCGTGCCGCCGCGCAGGCTTTTGGCGTTACCCATGGAGGAGACCACCACGTCGATGGTCTGCCCCTGGCGGGCAAAGGCCGGGTAAGAGGCGGTGACCATTACCGCCGCCACGTTTTTCAGCTGCATGTTAGTGCCGGTCGGCACGGTGATCCCCAGCTGGGAGAGCATGTTATTCAGGCTCTGGGTGGTAAACGGCGTCTGGGTGGTCTGGTCACCCGTTCCGTCCAGCCCCACCACCAGACCGTAGCCGATAAGGGAGTTTTCACGCACGCCCTGGACGCTGGTGAGATCGCGGATACGGTCTGCCTGGGCGACGCAGGCCGCCAGCAGCAGCACCGCCGCGAAGAGAGATTTAAACATAGTCACCTCGCTTACATCGGCGAAAGGTTAAGGAAAAAGCGCTGCAGCCAGCCCATATTTTGCGCTTCGTTGATGTAGCCGTTACCGACATACTCAATGCGCGCATCCGCCACCTGAGTAGAGGGCACGGTGTTGCTGCCGCTGATGGTGCGCGGGTTTACCACTCCGGAGAAGCGGATAAATTCCGTTCCCTGGTTGATGGCGATCTGCTTTTCGCCCACCACATGTAAATTGCCGTTAACCAGCACCTGGTCAACCGTCACCGTCAGCGTGCCGCTGAAGGTGTTGCTGGCGTTGGCCCCGCCCTTGCCGTTAAAGCTGTTGCCGCCGGAGGCCTCCACATCGGCGCGCTCGTTGCCGAACAGGCCGGAGAGATAGCGCGGCACGGTGTCAAAGCCAAAATTGGTTTTGCCGTCGCGGCTGGCGTTCGCGGAGGAGCTTTTGCTCGCGCTGACGTTCTCCTGCAGGACGATGGTCAGCGTATCGCCGACGTTGCGCGGACGGCGATCCTCGAACAGCGGCTGATAGCCGTAGTTGATGGGCTGCGCTGTCTGAAAAATAGATCCGTTCGCCACCGGCGCCGGGCCGGGAACGGGCTGGGCCGTTGTCGCCCCCTGGACCAACGGTTGTGACGGGATCCAGGCGCACCCGCTGAGGGTAGCGACCAGCAGGGCCACTGTCGGATAACGATTCGCCGCGAGTTTTTGCATTGCTTTCATCTTCAAAAACAGGGAGCCGACGCGACCTGGGCCGCGCCGGGCTGCACCTTAGAGTTGCGTCAGTTTTTGCAGCATCTGATCGGTCGTCGATACCGCTTTACTGTTAATTTCATACGCGCGCTGAACCTGGATCATATTGACCAGCTCCTCCGCCACGTTGACGTTCGAGGTCTCCACATACCCCTGATAGAGCAGTCCGGCCCCGTTCATCCCCGGCGTGCTCTCATTTGGCGCGCCGGAGGCCTGGGTTTCGATGTAGAGGTTTTCACCAATGCTCTCCAGACCGGTATCGTTCATAAAGGTGGTCAGGTTGAGCTGGCCGACCTGCACCGGCGCCGCCTGCCCCTGCTGGGTCACGCTCACCACGCCGTCACGCCCGATGGTGATGCTAAGCGCATTCGCCGGAATGGTGATGGCTGGCTGCACCTGAAAGCCGCCCGCCGTCACCAGCTGGCCGTTCTGATCCACCTGGAAGGAGCCGTCGCGACTGTAGGCGGCGGTGCCGTCAGGCAGCTGGACCTGAAAGAACCCCTGCCCTTTGATGGCGACATCCTTGCTGTTGTTGGTCTGGGAGAGGTTCCCCTGGCTGTGCAGGCGCTCGGTGGCGACCGGACGCACGCCGGTACCAATCTGCAGCCCGGAGGGCAGCGTGGTCTGCTCGGAGGATTGCGCCCCCGGCTGGCGGATGGTCTGGTAGAGCAAATCTTCGAACACGGCGCGCTGGCGCTTAAACCCGTTGGTACTGACGTTCGCCAGGTTGTTGGCAATAACATCCATATTGGTTTGCTGCGCGTCGAGACCCGTTTTCGCGATCCATAAAGAACTGATCATAAGTGGTCCTGTTAACTCATAGAGAGCAGCTGGTTGGCGCGCCCGGCGTTGTCGTCAACGCTGGTGATCACCTTCATCTGCATTTCGAAACGGCGGGCGTTCGCAATCATATCGGTCATCGCCGAGACCGCCTTCACGTTACTGCCTTCCAGCACCCCGGACATGACGCGCAGGGTTGGGTCGGGCTGTAACACCGCCCCGCGGGCAGCCTGGGCGGCCTGAGTCAGACGGAACATCCCGTCATCCCCGCGCGTTACCTCGGTACCGTCCGCCTTCACCAGCTTAAGCTTGCCGACCGGCGCCACGGTGTTAGGCGGGTCGCCCGGATTGAGGGCCGAAATGGTGCCGTCCGCGGCGATGGTGATCTCCGCCCCCTCCGGTACCGTAAGCGGCCCCGCCTCGCCAATCACCGGATGTCCCTGAATGGTGAGCTGCCCGGTGGCGTCCACCTGGATGCTGCCGTTACGGGTATAGCCCTCCGTCCCGTCAGCGGCCTGCACCGCCAGCCAGCCATCCTGCTGTAGCGCCACGTCGAGAGGACGCGAGGTGTAATCCATCTGCCCCGGCGTCATATCGGCGCCGGGTGTGGAGGCGGCGACCAGCGTACGCGTCGGCAGCGAAAGTCCCTCTACCGGGACGGCGCGCAGGGCGTTGAGCTGAGCGCGAAAGCCGGGCGTGGAGACGTTCGCCAGGTTGTTGGCGGTAACGGCCTGCTGATTCATCGTCTGGCTCGCCGCGCCCATCGCGGTATAAATAGCGTGATCCATGACCTATTCCCTTGCGATTAACGCAGGTTAACCAGGGTGTTGAGGATCTGATCCTGGGTTTTGATGGTCTGCGCGTTCGACTGGTAGTTACGCTGCGCGACGATCATATTGACCAGCTCTTTGCTCAGATCGACGTTGGAGGCTTCCAGCGCGCCGTTGGTCAGGGTGCCGAAGTTACCGGTGCCCGCCGTACCCAGCAGCGCCACGCCGGAGGATTGGGTCGCTGACCAGACGTTATCCCCTTCGGACTGAAGCCCTTCGTTGTTGGCGAAGTTCGCCAGTACGATCTGGCCCAGCACCTGGGTCTGTTCGTTGGAGTAGTTGCCCACCACGGTGCCATCGTCGTTGATCTGGTAACTCACCAGATCGCCCGGCTTGTAGCCGTTCTGGTTGCTGGCCACAATATTGTTGGCCCCGGTGTTCTGCTGCATGGAGTTGGCAAAGCTCAGCTGGAACGTTGCGGGATCCGCGCCGGGCACAGTTCCAGTGACAATGTTGAAGATTTCATCGCCCTGCAAGACGCCGTTCTCATTGAAGGAGAGTGTCTTCATCTGCGTGGCTCCGCTGCCCGCCACGCTGCCGTCCTGCGCGTAAACATTCCAGCTGTTCGCCGTCGTGCTCTTGACGAAATAGAGGTTCATGTCATGCGCGTTACCCTGGCTGTCAAATACCGTGACCGTTCCTTTTTTGTTATAGGAGTCCGGGTTAGTGGCATCGAAGGGGGTTTTGCCCGGTACCGCATCGGTGGAGTTCAGGTTGATCTGCAGCGACGCGCTGGTGGTGGACTTCGCCGCCATCAGCGTGTTGGGAATGGAGATAGGCTGCGGGTTAGCGCCCGTCTGGATGGTCGGCGGGGTGCCTGCCGTGGGATAACCGGTCAGCTGCAGCCCCTGCATGTTCACCAGATTACGGTTTTCATCCAGCTTGAACTGGCCGTTACGGCTGTAAAAGACCGAGCCGTTGCTGTCGACCATGCGAAAGAAGCCGCTCTGGCTAATCGCCACGTCCAGCCCGCGACCGGTGCTGGTGGTGGTGCCGTCGGTGAAGTCCTGGGTAATTCCCGCCACTTTCACGCCGAGACCCACTTTGGAGCCGGCAAACATATCCGCAAACGAGGCGGTGCCGGATTTGAAGCCATAGGTCGCGGAGTTGGCGATGTTGTTACCAATCACGTCCAGGTTGGTGGCCGCAGCGTTCAGGCCGCTAACCGCTTGAGAAAAGGCCATAACTTACTCCTGATAAGTATAAGGGCTTAAATGATCTGCCGAACTTCATCGAGTGTGGTGGTGCCGGAAGTCCCTAAATCGAGTTTGTTGCCGTCGCTGCCGCGAATTACCCCCTGCACCAGCGCAAACTGCAGCGGCTGGGCCACCAGCTGCGTCGTGCCGCTGCTGGCGGAGATGGCGACGTTGTAGGAGCCGTTTGGCGCCGTCGTACCGTCGGTGAGGGTGCCGTCCCAGGTAAAGGTGTGTACCCCCGCCTTCAGCTCGCCGATATCGATCGTGCGCACCACCGCGCCATTCTTATCGGTGATGGTGGCGGTGACCTTATCGGCAGCCTGCTGGAGCTCAATGCCAAACGGCGTGGTGCTGGTGGTGCTGGTGCCGTCGGTGGTGCTGGTGCCCGCCAGCACGGTGGTACCAGGGATCATCACGCCGTGGCCAATCAGGTTGCTGGCCTGCAGCGACTGGCTGCTGTCGATCTGCCCGGAGATGGAGCCCAGGGTGGTGTTGAGCTTTTCGATGCCGCTGACGGTGCTGATCTGCGCCAGCTGCGTGGTCAGCTCGTTGTTTTGCATCGGGTTGGTCGGGTCCTGGTTTTTCAGCTGCGCCACCAGCAGGGTCAGAAAGCTGCTCTGCAGATCGGAGGCGTTACTGCCGGTCAGCGAGCTGGACCCGGTGGTGGCGCTGGTAGTGCTGACGCCGGTGTTGGTGGGGTCGTTTACATTCACGGCAATGGACATGGGCGTCTCCTTTACTGGCCGAGAGTGAGCGTTTTGAGCATCATGCTCTTGACGGTATTCAGGACCTCGACGTTGGCCTGATAGCTCCGGGAAGCGGACATGGTATTGACCATCTCAGCCACGACGTCGACGTTGGGCATTTTGACGTAGCCGTTGGCGTCCGCCAGCGGGTTACCCGGCTCGTAGACCAGCTTATCCGGCGCCTGGCTCTCCACCACGCTTGCCACCTTCACGCCGCCGGTCGCCGCGCCCGGCGCGCTATCCACCTGAAAGACCACCTGCTTCGCGCGGTAGGGCTGACCGTCCGGCCCCGTCACGCTGTCGGCGTTGGCCATGTTGCTGGCGGCGACGTTAAGACGCTGGGACTGGGCGGTTAGCGCGGAGCCGGCGATATCGAAAATATTCAGTAAAGCCATGAATTAGTTTCCTCCCTGCAGAACGGTCTGCATCCCTTTGATCTGCCCGCCAAGCAGCGTCAGCCCGGTCTGGTACTTCAGGCTGTTGTCGGCAAACTGGGTGCGCTCCCGATCCATATCGACGGTGTTGCCGTCAAGCGAGGGCTGATCGGGGATGCGGTAGAGCAGATCGACGGCGGGGGCGCTCATCGCCTGGGCCGGGATATGGCGGGCGGATGTCGTGGTCAGGGCAATGCCCGTCTCCCCGGCGCGTCCGCGCTCCATCACTTTTTTAAGCTCACTGGAAAAATCGATGTCGCGCGCCTGATACCCGGGGGTATCCGCGTTGGCGATATTCGCCGCCAGGATCTCCTGACGCTGAGCGCGCAGATTGAGCGCTTCCTGCTGAAAACGTAACGCAGCGTCGAGTTTATCGAGCATGTCTCCTCCGCTGATGGGAAAATGTCAGCGGATAGAGTAAATCTCCCCCCGTCCACCCTATCGACGGAATAAGCGCAAAATGCGTCGCTATTTATTGCGTTGATTCCGGCTCGCGGCGGGTAAAATTTCGGCCGAATCAAAAAACCGGGAACTAACGATGCGGAATCTGAGACGCGGCCTGGCCGCCACCCTGTTGCTGTTAAGCCCCCTTCTCCAGGCGCAGGATATTAACGCCCGGCTCACCGCCTTTTTTAGCGAGCGCCTGGCGGGCTTTAGCGATGAGGTGGAGGTCAGCGTACGCACGCCTGCAGCGCTGCTTCCCACCTGCGAAAACCCCGCGTTCACCGTCGCCGGCGGCATGAAACTCTGGGGTAACCTCAGCGTGCTGGCCCGCTGCGCCAGCGAGAAGCGCTATCTGCAGGTTAACGTCCAGGCGACGGGCAACTATGTGGTCGCCGCGCAGCCCATCGCCCGCGGCAGCGTGCTGGCGCCCGGCAGCGTGGCGCTGAAGCGTGGTCGGCTGGATCAGCTGCCGCCGCGCACGATGCTCGACATCAGCCAGGCGCAGAACGCGGTCAGCCTGCGGGATCTGATGCCAGGCCAGGCGATTCAGCTGACGATGCTGCGCCAGGCGTGGCGCGTAAAGGCCGGGCAGCGGGTCATGGTGGTGGCGAACGGCGACGGGTTTAGCATCAACGGCGAAGGTCAGGCGCTGAATAACGCCGCCGTCGCACAAAACGCCCGGGTGAGGATGTCCTCCGGTCAGGTGGTGAGCGGAAAGGTTGGCGCTGATGGGAATATTCTGATTAACCTATAATCTTTTAAAGATTTGCCGGCGGCTGCCGATAGATTATTAACAAATGATGACGAGGCGCCAGCGCCGCGAACCCTCGATGAGGACAACACAATGAGCATTGATCGTACTTCGCCCCTTAAGCCGGTAAGCACCGTACAACCCCGCGAAACGAACGACACGCCGGCCCAAAAAGCGCGTCCGACGAGCGCGACCGCGGCGAACAGCACCAGCGTCACGCTGAGCGACGCGCAGTCCAGGCTGATGCAGCCGGGTGCCAGCGATATCAATATGGAACGCGTAGAGCAGCTGAAGAGCGCCATCCGCAACGGCGAACTGAAAATGGATACCAGTAAAATTGCCGACGCGCTGATCCAGGACGCGCAGAGTTTCCTGCAGAGTAAGTAAGCGTATGAGTCGACTGTCAGAAATACTGGATCAGATGACGGTAGTCCTGAACGACCTGAAGACGGTTATGGATGCCGAACAGCAGCAGTTATCCATGGGCCACGTCAGCGGCAGCGCGCTGCAGCGCATTACGGAAGAGAAAAGCTCGCTGCTCGCCACGCTGGATTATCTGGAGCAGCAGCGCCGCGTGGAGCAAGATCCGCGTCGCAGCGCCAATGATGACACCCACGAACGCTGGCAAACCATTACCGAGAAGACCCGGCACCTGCGCGATCTCAATCAGCACAACGGCTGGCTGCTGGAAGGACAGATCCTGCGCAATCAGCAGGCGCTGGAGGTTTTAAAACCGCACCAGGCCCCGGAACTGTATGGCGCAAACGGCCAGACCTCCAGCGCGCGTCCTGGCGGGAAAAAGATTTCGATTTAATCGCCACGGCGGTTAACAACATAGCGGGGAGCACCGACGGTGACTCCCCTTTTGTGCTTTACGCGGTACGACGCGTAAACTCTTTCACCTTAAAGCCCAGCACCGCCAGCGTGGCAAAGTAGGCCACCACGCCGACAATTACCACCGCCATCAGGCGCAGCAGACGCCAGGGCATGGTTCCCTGCGCCCAGTCCGGCATGACGTGCATCATCCCGAGCAGCGCCGCCGCCATCACCAGCACCGCCACAACGAGACGCACCAGGAAGCGCATCCAGCCGGGCTGCGGCGTGAAGATCTTCTGCTTACGCAGCTGCCAGTAGAGCAGCGCCGCGTTCAGACAAGCTGCCAGACCGATCGACAGGGAGAGCCCCGCGTGCTTAAGCGGGCCGATAAACGCCAGGTTCATCAGCTGCGTCATGATAAGCGTCACAATAGCGATTTTGACCGGCGTTTTGATGTCCTGACGCGAATAGAAGCCCGGCGCCAGTACCTTCACCACGATAAGCCCCATCAGCCCCACCGAGTAGGCGACCAGCGCGCGCTGGGTCATCAGCGCGTCGAAGGCGGAGAATTTGCCGTACTGGAATAAGGAGACGGTGAGCGGCTTAGCCAGAATACCCAGCGCCACCGCGCTCGGTAGCGCCAGCAGGAAGCAGAGGCGCAACCCCCAGTCCATCAGGCGGCAATACTCGTCATGATTGCCGCTGGCGAAACTTTTTGAGAGGGACGGCAGCAGGATAGTCCCCAGCGCCACGCCCAGCACGCCGGAGGGGAACTCCATCAGGCGGTCGGCATAGTACATCCAGGAGACCGAACCGGAGACCAGGAAGGAGGCGAAAATGGTGTTGATGATCAGCGAGATCTGGCTGACCGAGACGCCGAGGATCGCCGGCCCCATCTGCTTAATAACCCGCATCGCCCCCGCATCGCGAAAGCTGATGCGCGGCAGCACCAGCATACCGATCTTCTTCAGATGCGGCAGCTGATAGGCGAGCTGCAGTACGCCCCCGACGGTGACCGCCCACGCCAGCGCCAGCACCGGCGGGTGGAAATAGGGAGCGGCAAAGAGCGCAAAGCCGATCATGCTGATATTTAAAAAGGTCGGCGCAAAGGCGGGGATCGAGAAGCGGTTCCACGTGTTAAGGATCGCCCCCACCAGCGAGGCCAGGGAGATCAGCAAAATATAGGGGAAGGTGATGCGCAGCAGCTGGGTGGTGAGCGCGAATTTATCCGCGGTGTCGGCAAAGCCCGGCGCGGTCACCATGATCACCCAGGGGGCGGCCAGCATCCCCAGCACCGTCACTACCGCCAGCGCCAGGGTCAGCAGACCGGAAACGTAAGCGACAAAGACCCGCGTCGCCTCTTCGCCCTGTTTGCTTTTGTACTCCGCCAGAATTGGCACGAAGGCCTGGGAAAAAGCCCCTTCGGCAAAAATACGGCGCAGCAGGTTGGGCAGTTTAAAGGCGACAAAAAAGGCATCGGTCGCCATCCCTGCGCCAAACACCCTCGCCACAATCGCGTCACGGGCAAAACCGAGTACGCGAGAGAACATGGTCATCGAGCTGACGGCCGCCAGCGATTTTAATAAGTTCATTAATGTGAATGTCCAAAACCATTACGGCAAAACGCCTGCAGGGCAGGCGTTATGAGCGTCGGTAAGCGCAAATATTCCGACAAGCCAACAGAGGCGCTTAGTCTACCTGGATTGTCGCGAATTACTATCGTCAGTTGTTACAGCGTTTTATTCACTCATCGCTTCGCGCCAGAGCTTTTCTACGATGCGCTGCGCCAGCAGAGCCTGCTCCCCTGAAGTTTGCGGAACCGTCTGATTTTCTACGCAGGTGATAAAGTGACGGGCACAGCCGGCGAAGCCGCGCTGCTCCAGGGTGCTTTGCCAGCCGGGCACCGGGCGCGTCAGTACGCCGTCGCCCCGCTCCTCACGCCACTCGCGCATATCGGTCACCTCATACAAGGCGCCGTCGGTCACCGCCTGCACCCACTCCCGCTGGCTGCCCGCGCGTCGATGCATGCTGGTGGTGATTTGCAGATGTTCCACGGCGAAATGGTGCTCGGCGTAGATCATCTCCCCCTGCTCGTTGGTTTGTAGCGTGCCGCTCTGCAGCTGCGCCCTGCCGCCGCCGAGCCACAGGGCGGTATCAACGACATGCAGATAGTCATCAAGCAGGGTAAAGCGCAGATCGTTTGGACCGACGCTGTCGGTGCGGTGTTTATCCATGCGCAGCGACGCAACGTCGCCGAGCTGCGTCTTAAGCGCCTGGTAGCGCGGCGCGAAGCGGCGGTTAAAGCCCACCATCAGCGTCAGCTTTTTGCGCGCCGCCAGCTCAATCAGCCGCTCGGCGTCCGCCACATTTTCCGCCAGCGGTTTATCCACGCAGACGTGCACCCCGGCGTTAAGCAGCTCGCTCACGACCTGATAGTGGGTGGCGGTGGAGGTATGGACAAAAACGGCGTCGCACTCCCGGGCGAGATCGAGCAGCGATGAAGCGTAGGGGATGCGCCAGCTTTCACAGATACGCAGCGCTTTCTCCCGGGTGGGCGACCAGGCCCCCTGCAGCGTCCAGTCGGTGGCGGCCCCCAGCACCGGCAGCCAGGCCTTCTGGGCGATCCCGCCCAGCCCCACGACACCAATACGTAACTTCGTCATTGTCACTCTCCCAGGTGTGCCAGCAGCGAATCGAGACGCTGCTTCAGTTCAGCCACTTCGACCTCCAGCGCCTCGACGCGGGCGGCCAGCGTCTCGTCGCCGGGCTTCCCTTCCGCCTCCACAACGTGATAGGCCAGCGCTACGTCACCGCTGAAAAGATGCATATAGCGGCTTTCGCGTTTGCCCGGCTCCCGCGCCAGGCGCTGTACAAAGGGGCCATCCTCGCGGGCGGCCAGGGTTTCCAGCGTCTGCTCCACCTCCTGCACGTCGCCAAACTCATGCATCCGCGCCGCGCGCGAGCGCAGTTCGCCCGGCGTTTGCGGACCACGCAGCAGCAGAGTGGTAACCAGCGCCACCTCCGCCGGGGAGAGTTTCAGATCGCCGAACTCGGAGTTGCAGAAGCGCTGCTCATATTTGGTGACGCGGTTGCCAAAGCCGCTGACGGTGCGCAGATAGTGGCGCTTAACCAGCGCATCCAGCAGATCCTGCACCTCCTGCTCGCTCAGGTTCATCACCGGCTCACGGTTGGTCTTTTGATTGCAGGCCATGGTCACCGCATTGACCGACAGAGGGTATTGATCCGGCGTGGTGACCTGCTTTTCCAGCAGGCAACCCACTACGCGGGCTTCTGCTGCGGTTAACTGATATTTCATCTCTTCTCCTTAACGGCCTGCCGTCCACTCTTTGGTGGTTAACGCGGTCAGCACGTGGTCACGCCATTCGCCATTGATCATCAGGTAATCTTTGGCATAACCCTCTTTTTCAAAACCCAGACGCGCCAGCAGGGCGCCGCTGCGCTGGTTGTGCGGCATATAGTTCGCCATGATGCGGTGAATATGCTGCGTGCGCTGCATATAGCGGATCGCCGCCGTCAGCGCCTCAAACATCAGCCCCTGCCCCTGCCATTTCTGTCCGATGGAGTAGCCCAGATAACAGGCGTGAAACGAACCGCGCACCACATTCGAAAAGTTGGCGATGCCGATAATCTCTTTCTCCTCAGGATCAAGCAGCGCGAAGTAGAAGGCGCTTCCCTGCTTGTGAAACTCTGCGATCATGCCGAGACGAGCCTGCCAGCCGGAGGGATAGCAGTGGCTTTCGTCCCGGACGGGCTCCCAGGGTTGTAAAAACTGGCGATTCTCGGCGTAATAATCCGCCAGCCGCCAGGCATCACGTTCGTGCACCAGCCGAACCACCAGCCGATCCGTTGTCAGGCGCACTTTTGGCACATTACTGCGATAGCCAAACATCAATACCACTCCTTCGCGTCGCTTCTGCGTTACCCGTTAACCTTACTATACTTGCCCCGATGCGTTCTGTGAAAACAGTGACATACCCTTTTATTCAGTTTTACTTTTTTTCCATCAAAAGGCTCTATCAAAGCCGCATTTCGATAAAAAAATATTGTCGCGTTCGGGTATGGGAAAAGGAAGGGCGAGGCCGCAAAATAGGGCGTCGGTTTTCTGAATACATCTCCCGCCAGGCGCGCCGCGCCGGGGCCATAAAGGATAGTGTCTGTTTCCCGGGAGGGAAAATGTCCCGCGTATCGCAGGCCCGGAACCTGGGTAAATATTTCCTGCTCATCGATAACATGCTGGTCGTGCTCGGCTTTTTTGTCGTATTCCCGTTGATTTCGATTCGCTTTGTCGATCAGATGGGCTGGGCGGCGCTGCTGGTGGGGATCGCCCTCGGCCTGCGCCAGTTTGTCCAGCAGGGGCTCGGCATCTTCGGCGGCGCGATAGCCGACCGGTTTGGCGCGAAACCGATGATCGTCACCGGCATGCTGCTGCGGGCGGCGGGCTTTGCCACCATGGGCGTCGCCCACGAGCCGTGGCTGCTCTGGTTCTCCTGCTTCCTCTCCGGTATCGGCGGCACGCTGTTCGATCCGCCGCGCACCGCGCTGGTGGTGAAGCTGATCCGTCCCCGCCACCGCGGGCGTTTTTTCTCTCTGCTGATGATGCAGGACAGCGCGGGCGCGGTAGTGGGCGCCCTGCTCGGCAGCTGGCTATTGCAGTATGATTTCCGCCTGGTCTGCGCCACCGGTGCGGTGATCTTCATTCTCTGCGCGGCTTTCAACGCCTGGCTGCTGCCCGCCTGGAAGCTCTCCACGGTGCGCGCCCCCGTGCGCGAAGGGCTGAGCCGCGTGACGGGCGATCGCCGTTTTGTCACCTATGTGCTGACCCTGACTGGCTACTACATGCTGGCGGTGCAGGTGATGCTGATGCTGCCGATCATGGTCAACGACATCGCCGGCTCGCCGTCGGCGGTAAAGTGGATGTATGCCATTGAAGCGAGTCTGTCGCTGACGCTGCTCTACCCCATTGCACGCTGGAGCGAAAAACGCTTTCGGCTGGAACAACGCCTGATGGCGGGCCTGCTGCTGATGACCCTCAGCATGATGCCGATCGGCCTGGTGGGTTCCCTGCAGCAGCTCTTCATCCTTATCTGCACCTTCTATATCGGCTCAATTATCGCTGAACCGGCGCGGGAAACCCTGAGCGCGGAGCTGGCCGACCCGCGGGCGCGCGGCAGCTATATGGGCTTCAGCCGTCTCGGGCTGGCGCTGGGCGGCGCGCTGGGCTACACGGGCGGCGGCTGGCTGTTTGACGCGGGCAAAGCGCTACAGCAGCCGGAGCTGCCGTGGATGATGCTGGGCGTTGTCGGCTTTATCACCCTCCTCGCCCTGTGGTGGCAGTTCAGCCAGAAACGCAGCGCGGGGGGCATGCTCGAGCCAGGGGCTTGATTTGAAACATGCTTTTTTCTCTTCCATACTCACAGCTGAGGATCAACAACTGGAGGAGAAAAGTGAAACTTTATATTTACGATCACTGCCCGTTCTGCGTTAAAGCGCGTATGATCTTCGGCCTGAAAAATTTGCCCGTCGAGCTGGTCACGCTGCTTAATGACGATGAAGCCACGCCCGTACGGATGGTTGGCAAAAAGGTGGCGCCCATTCTGCAAAAAGATGACAGCCGCTACCTGCCGGAAAGCATGGATATTGTTCACTATGTCGACAAACTCGACGGCCAGCCGCTGCTAACCGGCAAGCGTAACCCGGCCATTGAGGAGTGGTTACGTAAGGTGAACGGCTACGCTAACCGCCTGCTTCTGCCGCGTTTCGCGAAAGGGTCGTTTGATGAATTCGCCACCCCTGAGGCGCGCGCGTACTTCGTGGCCAAAAAAGAGGCCGCCATCGGTAACTTTGACGAGCACCTTTCCCACTCCGCGGGGCTTGTGAAAAACATCAGCGACGATCTGCGGGCGCTGGAGAAGCTTATCGTGCAGCCTAACGCGGTTAATGGCGAACTTTCGGAAGATGATTTCCATCTTTTCCCGCTGCTGCGCAACCTGACGCTGGTGGCAGGGATAAGCTGGCCGACGCGGGTGGCCGATTACCGCGACAATATGGCCAAACAGACGCAGGTTAACCTGCTCTCCTCCCAGGCTATTTAACCCGGGCGGCGGAACAGCGTTTCCGCCGCTTTCTCAGCTTTTTCTGCTGGCTTCGTCAATATTCGCCTGACATACTGACGCTTCGGGACAGAAATGCCGGTATCATGTTGAGGAACCCCATGAAAAAAGTTGTCTTAGCCGCTGCCTTTATCGTCAGTGGATTGCTGGTGGGTTGTAACCAGCTTACGCAGTACACCGTCAGTGAACAGGAAATTAATCAGGCGCTGGAAAAGCATAACAACTTCTCGAAGGATATCGGCGTACCCGGCGTCGCGGATGCCCATATTGTCCTGACCCATCTTGTCAGCCAGATAGGGCGTGAAGAGCCGAACAAGGTGACCCTTTCCGGCGATGCCGATCTCGACATGAACTCCCTCTTTGGCAGCCAGAAGGCCAATATCAAGCTGAAGCTCAAAGCGCTGCCGGTCTTTAATAAAGAGAAAGGGGCTATCTACCTGCAGGAGATGGAGATCGTCGACGCCGTGGTGACCCCGGACAAGATGAAACCGGTGCTGCAGACGCTGATGCCCTATCTGAATGAGTCTTTGCGCAGCTATTTTGCCCGGCAGCCTGCCTATATCCTCAGCGAGGATAAGAGCAAAGGCGAAGCGCTGGCGAAAAAATATGCGAAAGGGATCGAGGTGAAGCCAGGCGAGATTATCATCCCCTTCACCAACTAACCCTCCGGGCGCCGCGGCGCCCTTTTTTACGCCCCTTGCTGAGAAAGGGGTGCAAACGAAAACGTTTCCGCTTATGATTTGTGTCCGGCAAAAACAGCCATTCCATGACTGATTCCTGATAAGCCGGAGCACACCCATGACTGCACAACCCCAGGTTCTTAAAATCCGCCGCCCGGACGACTGGCATATCCATCTGCGCGATGGCGAGATGCTGAAAACCGTTGTCCCCTATACCAGCAAAATTTATGGCCGCGCGATTGTCATGCCTAACCTGGCACCGCCTGTTACCACCGTTGATGCAGCCATCGCCTATCGCCAGCGCATTCTTGATGCGGTACCGGCGGGAGAGAATTTTACGCCGCTGATGACCTGCTATCTCACCGACTCGATCAACCCCGATGAGGTGGAACGCGGCTTTCACGACGGCGTTTTTACCGCCGCCAAGCTCTATCCCGCGAACGCCACCACCAACTCCAGTCATGGCGTGACCAGCACCGACGCCATCATGCCGGTGCTGGAGCGTATGGAAAAGATCGGTATGCCGCTGCTGGTGCATGGTGAAGTGACGCACGCGGATATCGATATTTTCGATCGGGAAGCGCGCTTTATTGAAACGGTGATGGAGCCGCTGCGCCAGCGTCTGCCGGGGCTGAAGGTGGTCTTTGAGCATATCACCACTAAAGATGCGGCAGAGTACGTGCGCGACGGCAACGAACTGCTGGCCGCCACGATTACTCCACAGCACCTGATGTTTAACCGCAACCATATGCTGGTTGGCGGCGTGCGCCCTCACCTCTACTGCCTGCCGATTTTGAAGCGCAACATTCACCAGCAGGCGTTACGCGAGCTGGTCGCCAGCGGTTTTACCCGCGCGTTTCTCGGCACCGACTCCGCCCCCCATGCCCGTCACCGCAAAGAGGCCAGCTGCGGCTGCGCAGGCTGCTTCAACGCGCCGACTGCGCTTGCCAGCTACGCCACCGTCTTTGAGGAGATGGACGCGCTGCATCATTTTGAAGCGTTCTGCTCCCTTAACGGCCCGCGTTTCTACGGCCTGCCGGTTAACGAAGGTTTCGTTGAGCTGGAGCGTAAGGCCTGGCAGGTAGAAGAGTCCATCGCGTTGTCGGACGATACGCTGATACCGTTCCTCGCAGGCGAAACCGTACACTGGACAGTTAAACAGTAATTTTTCGCGCCCCCTGTTGTAAATCGTCAACCATCACTGTATAAATAAACAGTATATTACACAGGGGGCAATTATGCGTATCGAAGTTACCATAGCCAAAACCACCGTTCTGCCCGCAGGCGCGCTGGATGCGCTGGCCGGTGAATTAACCCGACGTATCAACTCTACTTATCCCGATCGTAATGGCGCGGTTTCGGTCCGCTATGCGGCCTCCAATAATCTCTCGGTAATCGGCGGCGCAAAAGATGAAAAAGAGCGTATCACCGAAATTCTGCAGGAAACCTGGGAGAGCGCCGACGACTGGTTCATCACCGATTAATGTTTAAATTTCTCTTTTTTGCCGGGTCGCCCCGGCTTTTTTATGCCTTTACGTTAGTTCAAATTAATTGCGTCTCGTCTTTAAATTCCGTGAACAAACTGGTGTTTTATTGTTCACTTAATCCTAAAAAGCAGAAAAATTGACTGCCAGCCTTTAATTTTCCCTTCTTTGCCCCTATTTATTGATATACTGAAATTGCTTCAGAAAAACACGCATTGAACCTCAAAGTCGTTGTCTTTTAACACGTATTCAGGGGGTTATGATGGAAAAAAATAATGAAGTCATCCAGACCCACCCGCTTGTGGGCTGGGATATCAGCACTGTCGACAGTTACGACGCGTTGATGCTGCGCTTGCACTACCAGACCCCAAATCAGACAGACCACGAAGATGCGGAGGTCGGTCAGACCTTATGGCTGACCACAGATGTCGCCCGTCAGTTTATTTCTATTCTCGAGGCAGGCATTGCCAAAATAGAATCTGGCGACTATCAGGCAAATGAGTACAGGCGGCATTGATTTATGCCCGACATTCACTCAACAGGCACCCTTGCGGTGCCTCACTTATTTCCCGCTTGTAACCTCCCCTCTTCTTAATTACTCTGCTGACTAACGCGTTGATTAATGAGATCCTTATGAAATATGACCTGATAATTATTGGCAGCGGTTCGGTCGGCTCCGCTGCGGGTTATTACGCCACGCAAGCCGGACTAAACGTTCTGATGATTGACGCACATCATCCGCCCCATACCGAAGGAAGCCACCACGGCGATACGCGTCTTATCCGCCACGCCTACGGCGAAGGCGAGCGCTATGTTCCGCTGGTGCTACGCGCGCAAACGCTCTGGGATGCGCTCGCCGCGCAGACCGAGGCGCCTCTTTTCGAACGCACGGGCGTGCTCAATCTTGGCTCCGCCGACTCCGCTTTTCTGCACAACGTGGCGCAGAGTGCGAGAGAGTTTAACCTCGAAGTGGAACAGCTCGACGCCGCATCGGTGATGGCCCGCTGGCCGGAAATCACCCTGCCGCAGGGCTATATCGGCCTGTTTGAGGCCAGCTCCGGCGTACTGCATAGCGAAACCGCCGTTAAAACCTATATCACTCTCGCTGAGCAGGCGGGCTGTGCGCAGCTCTTTAACTGCCCGGTGGAGGCGATTACCCACCATGCTGACGACGTGACGGTCACCACCCCGGAAGGCGATTTTACGGCGGCAAAACTGCTGATAAGCGCCGGTACCTGGGTGAACGCGCTGCTGCCGGGTCTGCCGATCCAGCCGGTGCGTAAGGTCTTCTCCTGGTTCCAGGCGGATGGTCGCTTCAGCAGTAATAATCGCTTTCCGGCCTTCACCGGGGAGCTGCCGAACGGCGACCAGTTTTACGGCTTCCCTGCGGAAAACGACGCGCTCAAGATCGGTAAACATAACGGCGGGCAGCCGATTACCCACGCCGGGGAACGTAAGCCCTTCGGCGCCCTGCCGGGGGATGGCTCCGAGGCGTTTCCCTTCCTGCGCCAGATCCTGCCGGGTATCGGCGGGCTGCTCCACGGCGCCGCCTGTAGCTACGACAATACCCCGGATGAAGATTTCATCATCGATACGCTGCCCGGCCACAGCAATACGTTATTAATCGCCGGCCTCAGCGGGCATGGCTTTAAGTTTGCCTCGGTGCTGGGTGAAATCGCCGCCCGCTTTGCCCGGGACCTCCCGGCAGAGTTTGACTTAAGTCCCTTCTCGCTCTCGCGCTTTGGCGGCTGACCTTTCTGGCTCCGGTTTCCCGGAGCTAATTCATTTTTGCTGAACAACCCTTAAGGCCATGCGCAGAATATTTGATTACCTGATAAATAATATTCGCGAGCATTTTATGCTCTATCTTTTTCTCTGGCTGCTGCTGGCGATTATTGATCTGATCTATATTTTCTGGCTCTGAATGGCGGCTGACATTAATTGACACTACTTTATATTTACTGAATTTAGCAGCAGCGAATTTGAAATAAATAATATTTTCAACAGGCTAAATTTACTGCCAAAATCGTGATTTAACACGACAACCCTGAACAAGACTTTCATTTTTTATTCAAAAAATATGAAAGAATTAAATTAACGTTTCTTAGCATTAAAATTCAGTTGATTTTTATTTTCGCGCACGCCATTTTGAGTTCTCCATTTAACTGATAATGGTTATCTTTATGCAATGGCGTAACTCCTCTTCTCGCTACGGATTTATTTCCATACTGCTGCACTGGGCGGTGGCCCTGACGGTTTATGGCATGTTCGCCCTGGGGCTGTGGATGGTCACGCTGGGCTACTATGATGACTGGTATCATCAGGCGCCGGAACTGCACAAAGGTATCGGTATTCTGTTGATGATGGCGCTGGTTTTTCGCGTCGTCTGGCGCCATTTCTCCCCTGTGCCGCCGCCGTTAAAAAGCTACAGCAGAAACACCCGCCTCGGCGCCGCAGTGGTGCATATCCTGCTCTATCTGCTGCTGTTCTCCATTCTCATTAGCGGCTATCTCATCTCAACGGCAGACGGCAAACTGATCAACGTATTTGGCCTCTTTGAGGTGCCCGCCACGCTTGCGAACGCGGGTGCGCAGGCGGATCTGGCTGGTACGGTCCATCTCTGGCTCGCATGGGGCGTCGTTGTCATCTCCGTTTTACATGGCCTCGCGGCCCTTAAACACCACTTTATCGATAAAGACGCTACGCTCAGCCGCATGCTGGGCCGTTCGTCCCCTGACTCTGGAGCATAATATGAAAAAACATCTGCTGGGCATCGCATTAGGTTCACTGCTGTTCACCACCGGCTCGGCCATCGCCGCTGACTACAAGATTGACAAAGAGGGGCAGCACGCCTTCGTCAACTTTCGTATTCAGCACCTGGGCTACAGCTGGCTCTACGGCACCTTCCGGGATTTCGACGGTACTTTTACCTTTGACGAAGCCAATCCCGCCGCGGATAAGGTGAACGTTACGATTAACACCACCAGCCTCGATACCAACCACGCCGAGCGTGATAAGCATCTGCGCAGCGCTGAATTTCTGAACGTGGCGAAATTCCCGCAGGCGACCTTCACCTCCACGGCGGTGAAAAAGGATGGCGATGGGCTGGATATTACCGGCAACCTGACGCTGAACGGCGTCACCAAACCGGTAACGCTGGATGCGAAGCTGATTGGACAGGGCGACGATCCGTGGGGCGGTAAACGCGCGGGCTTTGAAGCGTCAGGTAAAATTCACCTGAAAGACTTTAATATCACCACCGATCTCGGCCCTGCTTCGCAGGATGTGGAGCTGATTATCTCCGTGGAAGGGGTTCAGCAGAAATAAGCGCCTGACAGAAAGAAGAAACGGCAACCAGGTTGCCGTTTTTTATTATTCCGGGTCAGGTATGCCGAGCCGGGTATTGAGACGTCCGCGCGACTTATTGAAGATCTTATTGCCGTTTTCGAGTCCGGCTCGGCGGCGGCGCTGCTCCTCTTCCGGAAGCTTGCTCTCTTCGCAACAGAGCTCGCTACAGCAGCCGCTGAATTTTTCAGCGCAGGCCGGACACTGGATAAACAGCAGGTGACAGCCGTCGTTTTTACAGTTGGTGTGCGTATCGCACGGCGTGCCGCACTGGTGACAGTGCGCGATCACCTCTTCCGAGATACGCTCGCCCATACGTTCATCAAAGACAAAGTTCTTGCCGATAAAACGCACCGGCAGCCCCTGCTCGCGGGCGCGACGGGCATACTCGATAATCCCGCCTTCGATGTGCCAGACCTTGTTGAAACCGTTGTGCTTCATCCAGGCGCTGGCCTTTTCGCAGCGGATCCCGCCGGTGCAGTACATAACAATTTTCTTGTCTTTATGTTCCTGCATCATCTCCACCGCCTTCGGCAGCTGCTCGCGGAAGGTATCGGCCGGGATTTCAAGCGCGTTCTGGAAGTGCCCCACCTCATATTCATAGTGGTTGCGCATATCGATAAAGATGGCGTCCGGATCGTCCAGCATGGCGTTAACCTCGGCGGCCTTCAGATAGTCGCCCACGTTGCTGGCATCAAAATCGGGATCGTCGATGCCGTCGGCCACGATGCGCTCGCGCACCTTCATGCGCAGCACCCAGAACGATTTGCCATCGTCATCCAGCGCCACGTTAAGCCGCAGCCCGTTCAGGGCGGGGTCGAAACCGTAGAGGAAATCCCGAAACGCGTCGACCTTGCTTGCCGGCACGCTGATCTGCGCGTTAATCCCCTCGCGGGCCAGATAAACGCGGCCAAAGACCTGCAGCGTCTCAAACGCTTTATAGAGGGTGTCGCGGGTCGCCTGCGGATCGTTGATCGTGAAATATTTATAGAAAGAGATCGTCGTGCGCGGTTCGGTTTCGGCCAGCATGCGCGCTTTTAACGTCTCATTCGAAATGCGGTTGTGTAACACTGGCATGGTGTACGGTTCCTGCAAAGATGAGAAGAAAATCGGCCGGCATCATATAGCAAATAGCAGGAATTTACATCCCTACATTTTACGCTACATTCTTATCACCTTAATTTCCTGATGTTTACATCTACAGAATCGCCACTGATTCGCTGTTCCGGCTATAGCTCTTTTATAAAAAATGCGACAATGCAGATCATTAGCCGTACTGAAAAGGACTCTCATGACCCAGTTACCCCGATTTTCCGCAGCACTTCTCCATCCGCGCCACTGGCTGAGCTGGACAGGCGTTGCCTTTTTATGGCTGATCGTGCAACTGCCCTACCCTGTCATCTACCGTCTGGGATGCGGTATAGGCCGTCTCGCGCTGCGCCTGATGAAGCGTCGCGCCCGCATCGCTTACCGCAACCTGGAGCTCTGCTTCCCGCAAATGAGCGAGGGCGAACGGCATCAGCTGGTGGTCAAGAATTTCGAGTCCGTGGGGATGGGGCTGATGGAAACCGGCATGGCCTGGTTCTGGTCAGATCGCCGCATGTCGCGCTGGTATGAGGTCGCCGGAACCGGCATGACCCCGGTGCATACCCTGCAGGCGCAAAAGCGGGGCGTGCTGCTGATCGGCATCCACTTCCTGACGCTGGAGATCGGCGCGCGGATGTTTGGTATGCAGGCGCCGGGGATCGGGGTTTATCGTCCGAACGATAACCCGGTTATCGACTGGCTGCAAACCTGGGGCCGTATGCGCTCCAACAAGAGCATGATAGACCGCAAGGATCTGAAAGGGATGATCCGCGCCCTGAAAAACGGCGAAGTGATCTGGTACGCTCCCGACCACGACTACGGCCCGCAGGCGAGCGTGTTTGCGCCGCTCTTCGCCGTTGACGAGGCGGCCACCACCACCGGCACCTGGATGCTGGCGCGCATGTCTAAAGCCGCCATCGTCCCCTTTGTTCCGCGACGCAAGCCGGATGGTAAAGGCTACGAGCTGATCATGCTGGAGCCGGAGTATGATCCGCCGCTCGACGATGCCGACACCACTGCCCGCTGGATGAACGGCATCGTGGAGAAATGCATTATGCTCGCGCCGGAGCAATATATGTGGCTGCACCGCCGCTTTAAGACCCGTCCCGAAGGCGTGCCCTCCCGCTATTAACTCGCGCGCGGCCCGGGGCCGCGCCCGTTTTAGCTATAAAAGCTCTACGCGTTGCGGCAACGATTTCGCAGGCGCATAATTAGCAGGGTTATTATTTTCTATTCTCTGTCAACGCGGATTGCTATGTCACCCTCAGATGCCCCCATTAACTGGAAGCGTAACCTCACTGTTGCCTGGTTAGGCTGTTTTCTCACCGGCGCCGCATTTAGTCTGGTGATGCCTTTTCTGCCACTCTACGTCGAACAGCTCGGCATAACCGGGCATAGCGCCCTGAATATGTGGTCCGGGCTGGTCTATAGCATTACCTTCCTCTTTTCCGCTATTGCCTCCCCTTTCTGGGGCGGTCTGGCGGACCGTAAGGGGCGCAAAATCATGCTGCTGCGTTCGGCGCTGGGGATGGCGATTGTGATGGCGCTGATGGGGATGGCGCAAAACGTCTGGCAGTTTCTGATCCTGCGGGCGCTGCTCGGCCTGCTGGGGGGATTTGTTCCCAACGCTAACGCGCTCATTGCCACCCAGATCCCCCGCCACAAGAGCGGCTGGGCGCTGGGCACGCTCTCCACCGGCGCGGTGGCGGGCGCGCTGCTGGGGCCGCTGGCGGGCGGGCTGATGGCGGACAGCTATGGCCTGCGCCCGGTATTCTTCATCACCGCGGCGGTGCTGTTTGCCTGTTTCCTCCTGACCTGGTTTAGCATTCGCGAAAACTTTGTCCCGGTACCGAAACGGGAGATGTTGAGCGCCCGTGACGTATTCGGCGCGCTGAAAAACCCGAAACTGGTGCTGAGCCTCTTTGTCACCACCCTGATTATCCAGGTGGCAACCGGCTCCATCGCGCCCATTCTGACGCTTTACGTGCGCGATCTGGCGGGCAACGTCAATAATATCGCCTTTATCAGCGGCATGATCGCCTCTGTACCGGGGGTTGCGGCGCTGCTCAGCGCACCGCGCCTCGGCAAGCTCGGCGATCGCATCGGACCGGAGAAGATCCTTATCGCCGCGCTGCTGATCTCCGTGCTGCTGCTGATCCCGATGTCAATGGTACAAAACCCGTTCCAGCTTGGCGTGCTGCGCTTCCTGCTGGGCGCTGCCGACGGCGCGCTGCTCCCTGCGGTGCAGACGCTGCTGGTCTATAACTCCACCAACCAGATCGCCGGGCGCATTTTCAGCTATAACCAGTCGTTTCGTGACATTGGCAACGTCACCGGCCCTCTGGTCGGCTCCGCGGTCTCCGCAAGCTTTGGCTTTCGCGCGGTCTTTGTGGTCACCGCGAGTATCGTGTTGTTCAACGCAGTTTACTCCTGGATCAGCATCGCCCGGGCCTCGCGCCCCGGTCGGCACAGAAAAATCGCTGCGCAGGGTTAAGGCGCGATGTGGCAACTTATTCCCGCTTTCATACTTGCATAAGCAGAGAATCAGCTATTCTTTCCCTGAAGACCATTGCGAATCACAGGGAGACACCAATGACTATGTACGCCACGCTGGAAGAAGCGATTGATGCCGCACGTGAAGAGTTCCTCGCCGATCGTCCCGAACTTGAGGAGGATGACGCGGATATTCAGCAACTCAATATTCAAAAGTATGTTCTGCAGGACGGGGACATTATGTGGCAGGCCGAGTTTTTTGCGGATGACGGTGAAGAGGGTGAATGTTTACCGGTACTGAGCGGAGAAGCGGCGCAGGCGGTTTTTGACGGCGAATATGATGAGATCGAGCTTCGCCAGGAGTGGCTGGAGGAAAATACCCTTCATGAATGGGATGAGGGCGAATTTCAGCTTGAGCCGCCGCTGGATACCGAAGAGGGTCAGGCTGCTGCGGATGAGTGGGATGAGCGCTAACTACTCATAAGGACCATGCTGAGCGTCGAGCGGCAACAGCAGGGTATCAAAGACCAGTGAAAAAGGCAGGTCGAGGATCGTCAGGTAACGCCAGGCGGAGTCGCGAACGTCCCACTGCACGCCCGGATAGTACTGGTTACCGTGCCCCTGTCCGGGCACGGTGCGGCTGATGATACTGCCGCAACCGCTCAGTAACAGCACCATTGCCACAACCATCACTATTTTCATACGCTGCCTCTTATAAAAATACCGGCCCTGGAGCCGGTATTTATTTATCGGGCGCGCCCGCGCCCGGTCAGGGTTTTACTTCGTTTTCAGCGACGCGGGATTGAGCGTCAGCTTATCGTAGTAGTTGACCCACGAGGAGTATTTCTCCGGGGCAGACCAGACGCGATAGTGCAGACGCGCCATGGTCACCGGATCGCTCAGCAGCACCAGTCGACGGTCACGATTGAGTTTTTCCGGCGTTTCGTTCAGCGCCTGCTCCACGTGACGATCGCGGGCAATCTCCAGTACCTGGCTCGCCCGGTGACGCGCCGTAGCCATCGCGGTTGCCAGGGCGTTGAACGACGGATGGAACACCGCGTGCATAAAGCCCTCTTCCAGCGAACGACTGCGGTTCAGCTCCAGATATTTATCGGTATCCACCAGCACCTGCGGCGGAGAGTACTCTTCCGGGATCAGGAAGAGCTTCCAGCGTTTGGTACGCAGGCCGACCGTGGAGCGGCTGGAGATCACCGAGACGAACGGCGAGAGGATCAGCGAAAAGACGATCGGCGCCAGCCAGAAGAGGAAGCGCAGATCCAGCCAGGCCATACCGACCGCCCAGACCAGCCCCAGCAGCAGCTGCGAGCCGTGACGCATAAACGCCTCGCTCCATGGCGTGGAGTCATCGTCACGTTGCGGAGAGTTCCAGACCACTTCCCAGCCCAGGAACGCGCTTACCACAAACACGGTGTGGAAAAGCATACGTACCGGCGCCAGCAGTACCGAGAAGAGTACCTCCAGCAGCAGGGAGAGGGTGACGCGCCAGAAACCGCCATACTCTTTCGGCCCTTTGCACCAGATAAGCACAATGCTGAGCAGCTTCGGCAGGAAGAGCAGCACCATGGTTGAGGCAAAAAGCGCTATCGCCAGTTCAGGACGCCACTGCGGCCAGACCGGGAAGAGCTGACGCGGCTGCAGGAAGTACTGCGGCTCGGTCAGGGCATGCACCACCTGCAGCGCCGTAGAGAGCGCAAGGAACATAAACCACAGCGGCGCGGAGAGGTAGGACATCACCCCCGTCAGGAATACCGCGCGATGCACCGGGTGCATCCCCTTCACCAGGAAGAGGCGGAAGTTCATCAGGTTACCATGGCACCAGCGACGGTCGCGCTTCAGCTCATCCAGCAGGTTGGGCGGCAGCTCCTCATAGGAGCCCGGCAGGTCATAGGCGATCCAGACCCCCCATCCGGCACGACGCATCAGCGCCGCTTCCACGAAGTCATGGGAGAGAATCGAACCGGCGAAAGAGCCTTCCCCCGGCAGCGGCGCCAGGGCGCAGTGCTCGATAAACGGCTGCACGCGGATGATGGCGTTGTGGCCCCAGTAGTGGGATTCCCCCAGCTGCCAGAAATGCAGACCGGCGGTAAAGAGCGGGCCGTAAACACGCGTGGCGAACTGCTGACAGCGCGCATAGAGCGTATCCATGCCGGACGCCTTCGGCGACGACTGGATGATCCCGGCGTTGGGGTTCGCTTCCATCAGACGCACCAGACCGCTAAGGCACTCGCCGGTCATAACGGAGTCGGCGTCCAGTACCACCATATAGCTGTACTGGCTACCCCAGCGGCGGCAGAAGTCGTCGATGTTACCGCTTTTACGCTTCACGCGGCGGCGGCGGCGGCGATAGAAAATCTGCCCCTCGCCCTGCACCTCGGCGATAAGCTCCATCCAGGCTTTTTGTTCCGCCACGCAGATGTCGGGATTGTAGCTGTCGCTCAGGATATAGACGTCGAAATGGGCGGCGTTACCGGTCGCCTTAACGGACTCCCAGGTCGCGCGCAGGCCCGCAAATACGCGGTCAACGTCCTCGTTACAAATCGGCATAATCAGCGCAGTACGGTGTTCAGGATTAAGGGGTTCATCCCCCACCGTCGACGCGGAGATACTGTATTTGTCACGCCCCATCAGCAGCTGCAGGAAGCCCATCAGCGCGGTCCAGAAGCCGGCGGAGACCCAGCAGAAGAGCACCGCGAAGAGCAGAAGGATGCCGCTTTGCAGGATATAGGGGAGCAACTGCATGAAGGAGACCCACAGATCCTGCCCCACCATATCGGCAGGGTTGATCAGCGCCCAGCCCTGATAGGGCAGAATGGTTTTCATATACCAGGTGGCGACCACGGTTTGCGCCAGGGTCAGCAGCAGCAGAATATAGCGGCGGATCGTACCGACGGTACGCCACTTCTGCTCGGAAGCCTGCTGCTCTTTCGTCAGCCGTGACATATAGCGCGGCGTGACGTCGCGTCCGCGCAGACGATCCCAGAAGCGGCTCACCGGGTTGGTGCGCCACGGGTCCGGGAACATCGAAGAGCGTGTCGCCTTAGGCATCGCCTGAAGCTGCGTGCGCCCTTCATCGTCGCGGATAAGCTGCTCCTGCCCCAGCGACTCCGGCCACGCCTGCTCCAGGCGCGCCTTCACTGAGCCAAGCGGCGTATCGTCATCACGGGTAAACGCATGATGTTCGCTATCCAGCGCGGTATGCACCGCGCGGATATCGTCCCTGGGCAATGCCGCCTTTTCGATCTCCGTCAGCGGCATGGCATCGATATAGTCAGTTATCTTATTCATTGGACGGTAGCTGGTAGCTCCAGGTTTCGCTCAGCGTCTGATCGGCATTGACCAGCGCAGCGCGCATGTCGGTGGTTTTCTTCGCATCTTTCACCTTCACGCGCAGGGTCAAACGCCATCCTTTGGTCACCGGATTGTAGCGCACGCTGTTTTCAACAATTTCACCGTTGTCGCCAATGCTCGCCTGGGCAGTTACCGGGGTGGCCGGGTCCAGTTTTTTCATATCCTGGCCGGTGAAATCCACCACAAAAGCGATAGTGCCGTCGGGCTGGCGAATCAGGTTAGACTGTCGAACATCACCGGTGGAACGACGAGTTTGGGTCACATACGCGTTATCCGGCGCGTGCAGCTTATCTTCGTCGCGGCTGAAGGTGATGGTGTACTTGAAGTTCATCTCTTTGCCGGCATCTGGCAGCTGATCCGGCGTCCAATAGGCGACGATGTTATCGTTGGTTTCATCGTTGGTTGGGATCTCCACCAGTTCGATTTTACCTTTGCCCCAATCCCCTTTCGGGGTCACCCACGCGCTCGGGCGCAGATCGTAACGGTCATCCAGATCTTCGTAACGGGAGAAATCGCGGCCACGCTGCAGCAGACCAAAGCCCTGCGGATTTTCCATCGCATAGCTGCTGACGGCCAGGTGTTTCGGGTTGTTCAGCGGACGCCAGATCCACTCGCCATTGCCGGCGTGCATCGAGAGACCGTTAGAGTCATGCAGTTCAGGGCGGAAGTTGGTCGCCGGAGAGGGCTGGTTTGGCCCGAACAGGAACATGCTGGTCAGCGGCGCAACGCCCAGTTTGCCCACTTTGTCACGCAGATAGATTTTTGACTGCACATCCACCACGGTGTCGCGGCCCGGCATAATGACAAAACGGTAAGCGCCGGTTGCACGAGGGGAATCCAGCAGCGCATAGATGGTCAGGCGTTTGTCGGTCGGTTTTGGACGCTCGATCCAGTACTCGCGAAAGCGCGGAAACTCTTCGCCGGAGGGCAACGCGGTGTCGATGGCCAGCCCGCGCGCGGAAAGGCCGTAGACCTGCCCTGCGCCTAGCACGCGGAAGTAGCTCGCGCCAAGCATGCTGACGATTTCGTCATTCTTGTCTTTGCTGTTGATGGGATAGAGAACCTTAAAGCCTGCGAAACCCAGGTCTTTAACGGTATCTTTGTCGTGCTGCACATCAGCAAAATTGAAGTAGTCAGGGCTGTACTTGATTTTATGAACCGACGTGGCGGTCACTTCGTTAATCGTCACCGGCGTTTCGAAGTACATACCCTGATGGTAAAATTCAAGTTTGAATGGGGTTTTAATCTTGTTCCAGTACGCTTTATCGTGGTTAAACTGGATTTTTTGATAGTCCGCGTACTTCATGTCACGGAAAACGGAGGGCAGATTACTCTTTGGCGCCTCATAGCCCTTGCCCGCCATCTCTTTCGCCTGTTTTGCGACGTCATCGATAGAAAAGGACCATGCTGATGAGGTATACAGAGATAACAACACTGCTGCACCTAACCAACGCATTTTCATCATTTGTGGTTTATGTTTCATAATAAGTAAGCACTTCCCCCTTTGTGTGCTTATATCGATCCGATCCATTTTACTGGAATTTCAGGCATTCCGACAACAATATCCCCGCTTTGTTCAGCTCGCTGGCTCATGGATTAAGCAAGTAAAAGCCCCCTGGTCACTATTATGCGCTTATCCTGGAGACAGGCTATCGGTCTTGGTGTAGGGTTGGCTCCGAATGTAACCACTAAGAGCCTTAGGGATAAGGCGAAAAGTCTGAGAATACACAACGTAAAATGACTACTGCACCCGCACAACGTGAATATTTCCTCGACTCGATCAGGGCCTGGCTGATGCTGTTGGGGATCCCTTTCCATATCTCATTAATCTACTCAAGTCACACCTGGCATGTTAATAGTATAGAGCCATCCTGGTGGCTGACGCTGTTTAATGACTTTATACATGCGTTTCGTATGCAGGTGTTTTTTGTTATTTCTGGCTATTTCTCCTACATGCTCTTTTTGCGCTATCCGCTGAAACGCTGGTGGAAAGTGCGCGTCGAACGTGTAGGAATCCCCATGCTCACCGCGATCCCGCTGTTGACGCTGCCGCAGTTTATGATGCTGCAGTATGTGAAGGGCAAGGCGCAGAACTGGCACACCCTCACCCCCTACGAGAAATACAACACGCTGGTCTGGGAGCTGGTGTCACACCTCTGGTTCCTGCTGGTGCTGGTGGTGCTGACCACCGTCAGCCTGTGGATTTTTAGCCACCTGCGCCAGCGTCTGAGCGCCCGCGCCGATCGCTTTTTCGCGCACATTACCCTGGGCAAACTCTCACTGCTCTTTCTGCTGCTGGGGATCGCCTATGCCGCCCTGCGTCGTGCGCTCTTCATCGCCTGGCCGCCGATCCTGAGTGACGGACTGTTTAACTTTGTCGTCATGCAGACGCTCTTTTATCTCCCTTTCTTCCTGATCGGCGCGCTGGCTTTTGTTTATCCGCGTCTGAAAGCGTTATTTACCACCCCGTCACCCTGGTGCGCCGTGGCCGCCACGCTGGCGTTTATTGCCTATCTGCTGAATCAGCGTTATGGCAGCGGAGAGGCGTGGATGTATGAGACTGAAAGCGTGATTACCATGCTGATGGGGCTATGGATGGTGAACGTGGTCTTTGCGCTGGGCCATCGCCTGCTCAACTTTGAGTCGAAGCGGGTGACCTACTTTGTGAACGCCTCGCTCTTTATCTATCTGGTGCACCATCCGCTGACGCTCTTTTTCGGCGCTTACATCACCCCGCACATCGCCTCTAACGCACTGGGCTTCCTGGCGGGGCTGGTATTTGTGATTGGTATTGCTCTGGTGTTGTATGAGATCCACCTGCGTATCCCGCTGCTGCGCTTTCTCTTTTCCGGCAAGCCGCAAAACAAGGTGGCCAGTATTAAGGTGAGGAGTTGAGTGGCCGGCTCAGAGCAGCCACTCCACCGGTAACAGCCAGGCAATATGTACCAGAACGCGCTGCCAGAAGCGCGTTTTGGGCTCCTTTTGATGGACGATCTCTTCCCCGTCTTTATACTCCACCCAGTTGAGCTTGCCGTTCTGATCCAGCCTGATTTGCCACGCCTCCTGGCGGCGGCTGCGGGTAAATCGCCGGTGAATCAGCCGGGCGAGAGTTTCGCTCTCAATCACAAAGCCCATCTCGGTATTGAGCATGGTGGAGCGGGGATCGAAGTTAAGGGAGCCGATAAAAACCTTTTCCCCGTCCACGCTGAAGGTTTTGGCATGCAGGCTGGAGCCGGAGTTACCGGTCAGGCCGCGATCGTGTACGCCGGGAACAAACTCCCGGGTCGGTTTGAGTTCATACAGCTCCACCCCGTGACGCAGCAGCTTTTTACGCCAGCGCGCATAGCCCGCATGTACCACCGCCACATCCGTTGCCGCCAGCGAGTTGGTGAGGATCGCCACCTTGACCCCTTTGCGCACCATATTGAGCAGCAGGGCAATCCCCGCCCGGGTGGGGACAAAGTAGGAGGAGATGATATCAATTTGCTCGGTCGGGGAGCCCATAACGTCCAGCAGACGCTGCGGCAACAGGGAGTGGCGCTTCGCCCTTCCCTGCCCCTTACGCGGATCGTCGCTCAGCAAACGGGTTTTCGCCCAGATAAGCGGCAGGGTTCCCTCTTCCAGGCGGGTGATAAATTCACTGGTTTCCAGCTTTTGCAGGTAGCGCTGAGTGATCGTATCTTCGTACCACTCTTTTGGCGGCTGAATACGCGCCTCGATCTCTTCCCGGGAGAGCTCCAGCACCTGCTGCAGGGTTGAGACAGAGGCGCACTCCCAGTAGCGCTCGAAATCCTCCGCCACATCCGCCACCACGGGGCCGATCGCCATGACGTCGAGATCGGAAAAGAGCGGCTCCTCGCCCGCGCCAAAATAGGCGTCGCCGACGTTTCGGCCGCCCACGACGGTCACTTCCCCATCCACGGTGAAGCTTTTGTTGTGCATCCGTCGGTTGAGGCGGGCAAAATCGGTGAGATAGCCGAGGGAGCGCAGAGTGCGAAAGGAGAAAGGATTAAACAGACGGACATCAATATTGGGGTGAGCATCCAGCAGGCGCAGGATCTCATCCAGCCCCTGGGTGTTATTATCATCCAGCAAAAGACGAACGCGCACGCCGCGCGCGGCGGCGGAGAGCAGGACGGAAAAGAGCAGCCGCCCGGACATGTCGTCCTCCCAGATGTAATACTGCACATCAAGGGTTTTCTCCGCCATCTCCGCCAGCCGGTAGCGGCAGGCGAACGCATCCAGACTGTCATCCAGAGGCAGCAGACCGCACAGGCCAGGATGCGTGGCGCTAACGGGCGCAATGGCGCGCCCAAGCCGCGTTTTATGCGTCGGTATCGTTCCCTTGCTGGGTAAGCAATCGCTGATAGAGTCGGGCATTTTCTTCATCATAACAAACACAGTATACCCGCTCCGGTAAAGGGCGACGGGTGAGATAGTCTGAAATCGTTCTGATGGCTATCTCCGCCGCAGCCGCGCGCGGAAAACCGTAAACGCCCGTACTGATGGCCGGGAAGGCGATAGTGCGATAGTTATTGGCCGCCGCCAGTGCAAGGCTGTTGCGATAAGCCTCTTCCAGAATACGCGCTTCCTGATGGTCGCCCCCCTGCCAGACGGGGCCAACGGTATGGATCACCGCTTTTGCCGGGAGATTTCCGGCAAGCGTAATGACCGCGTGCCCCGGCGCGCACTCTCCCTGCTGCTGGCGGACCACCTTACAGGCTTCAAGAAGCGCAGGCCCGGCAGCCCGGTGGATCGCGCCGTCGACGCCTCCGCCCCCGAGCAGAGACGGATTCGCGGCATTTACAATCACATCCACCGGCAGCGTAGTTATATCCCCGGTCACGATTTCAATTTGTGGTTTCATCATTTCCCCCTGCGACAGCCTTTTTATCAGTGTACAGCAAAGAAAAAGAGGGGAATATGCGCAATTGCCCGCTCCCGCGTGGCGGCGGGAGCGGAGAGGGTTATTGATAGGTAAGCTTTACCACCGCCAGGCTCTTTTTAGGATCGATATAGTGCATGCTTACAGAGACGTTACGGGGAAAGGGCTGCGTCGCCTGCATCAGCTCGCCATAGCGCATCTTACGGGTGCTGATCGTGCCCTTATCGGGATCGCGACAGGTGACCGCTATCTGATTTGGGTGGGAAGCCAGTTCGCACGGGCTCTCAACAACCCGGCCATAAAAGTGAATCACGCCGCCATCGACGGGTGATGCGGCGATGGCGGAATGTAACGCGCATAAAGAAAACAGGGTAAGAGCTGTTGTCGCTCGGGAGATAGACATAACCATAACTTCGCTCCTCAATGGTCAATCATCCTTGAGGGGAAACGCTTTCCTGGTAACGGGTGGGCATGTCTTTGATTTATACGACTGCTAACAGTCCTGTAAGATGAGCATAGTAGTCTCTTCCGGGAAGTACAACCTATTGATTTGGTGAATAATTCACGACCTCTTACTCAGAGGGCGGCCACTGTTGTGTTAAATGCAGCGACTGTCCATCAGAAACGGTAACAATGATTGTCACCTTATCTTCTGGCGTAATGGTTAAGCGCAAACGCGAGAGATCAATCGTCTGATTCGCGGGCAGCGAGAGACTATTTTCCTGGCGGGAGTTGCTTTCGCCCCCCCGCCCTTTCCGCTGAGCGATAATTTCGACGTGACACAGGCACGGCTCCACCAGCGTCACCTGCGGAATAATGGTGGTCATGGTCCCTTCCTGGCGGGTTTCAAAAGTAATCTGACTGGAGAGCGCGGCGAGGAGGAGAAAGGTATGCATAATCAACTCCAAAAAAAACAGGGCTGATGCCCTGTTTTTGTGTAGCAGAAATTTGAATCAGTATTGATGCGCAGTGGCGTTGTTGCCAAAGCCAACCTGAGTAACCGATACGGTTGAACCGGAAGCGGTCTGATCCACAGCCGCGCCGTTGCCGCCGCCGTACTGTTTCACGATCATAGTAGACTCTTTGCCGTTCCACTGATCGAGCGTGGCGCTGTTGCCGAAGCCGCGCTGCTGAAGATCGATGGAGCTGTCATCAGAACCCTGTCCAACATCAGCGCCGTTGCTGCCGCCGCTCTGGGAAATAGTCAGTTCAGAATTTTTTGCATCGGTCTGCAAAGCAAGCGCGGAGTTACCGCCGCCATACTGGTAAATGCTCAGCTCTGAATTAGGGCCGCTGTTATTACTGCCGCCGCCATTTCCACCGCCATGATTACCACCGCCATATTGCGGAACGACACCAGCCAGAGCACTGCCAGAAACGATGATTGCTGCAATTGCTGCCACTTTGAAAAGTTTCATGGTAAACCCCCATCGGTTTGATTTAAATTGCCGCGCACGGTCAGCGTTGAATAACGCGAATAGCCATTTGCGACTGTCTCTGAACTACAACTGCTGTTTTCTGCGTACCATATTGGGTAATATTCGCCTTGTTCCCCACGCCTTTCTGGATAATCATGGCGGTATTACCAAAAGCCTCTTGCTTAATACTCGCATCGTTACCGTTACCGGCCTGATCGATATAAGCAAGGTTATAAGTCCCTGACTGATCAACCTTTGCTCTGTTGCTTCCGCCATCCTGAGAAACAACCGACAGTAATTTTGAGCCGCTCTGCCGCACGCTGGCACTATTATCTGTACCCTGTTGACCAATAATGGCTGCCTGATTATAGGAGGACTTGCTTAATTCATTCACCGCGAAGTTATATTCTGCACCTGCCAGATCTGCACCGGCGGCGAATGTTAATCCAGGCAAACCCAGAAAAGTTAACATCATAAATAACGCGCTGTTTTTCATGTTGTCACCCTGGACCTGGCTATAGAGAGCCTGTTTATTGTAAACGCGATACGTTTAATGTTAACGCTGCGTTACGGAGAAGAGTATGTCTGCCGAAACAATTTTAATAACTCACCCACCAGACTTATTTTTATTTTTATTCTCACCTCAAAGTTGTAATTTCGATTTAAAAAAGACAAGAATGCAGGCGCTTTCGTTTTTGCTAAAAAAAGATGAAAACCATTCCCGGTGCCGAAGCGAAACGGTAATACAGCCGGATTTTCCCCATCCGCAGGCTTAGCCGAAAGATTTTTTCTTAACCCGTGACAAAACTCGCGATTTCTTAAGAATCCGCGCTGCACGAAAGGCGTAACAGAAAAGATGGCTGCTTCAGAGGCTACTAAGCTACGCCTGTGAATAAATATATCCCTGTATCATCACAGACTTATAATAATTTGTATGATTTTTAATATCTGTGCACCATTAATATTATGTACAACTTTTTCATCAATTCTGAACTATTGGTTATCTCAAAATACACAAATTAATATTGATTTTTACATTTTGTTACACCATTAACACTTGCTTTAAAAATCGTAATAGCTAGATTGAATCCTGTTAGTACGTATTATTTTTTATATTTTTGCCTCCCCACGGAGGTTATGCGTTTTCTCCTACACACAGCAGTGCCATATCTGTCAGTACTTCTGGTGCCCCCGCTTTTATCGGGGGCAGCTGGCAGGTGTCAAATAAAAGTGGGGTTTCATCATGTTTAATGAATTCCATAGCTTAGGTCATACATTATTGTTGATCACCAAACCTTCCTTACAGGCGACGGCGTTATTGCAACATTTAAAACAGTCGCTGGCCGTAAATGGAAAATTGCATAATATTCAACGTTCTTACGATGATATTGTCGCAGGTAGTCTCATTCTTTTTGATATGATGGAAGCGGATAAAAAGCTTATCCATTACTGGCAGGATAATTTAGGTCGAAAAAACACTTCCATTCGCGTACTTCTGCTCAATACCCCGGATGAATATCCGTTCCGGGATATCGAAAGCTGGCCGCATATCAACGGCGTGTTTTACGTCAGCGAAGATGAAACGCGCGTTGTGGAAGGTCTGCAGGGCATTTTACGTGGCGAATGTTACTTCTCGCAAAAGCTGGCCAGCTATCTCATCACCCACTCAGGCAATTATCGCTATAACGGCTCCGATTCAACGCTGCTGACGCATCGCGAAAAAGAGATCCTGAATAAGCTGCGTATCGGCGCATCCAATATTGAAATCGCCCGCTCTCTGTTTATCAGCGAAAATACTGTAAAGACGCATCTTTATAATCTTTTCAAAAAGATAGCTGTAAAAAACAGAACGCAGGCGGTTTCATGGGCCAACGATAATCTCAGGCGTTAATACCATGAAACGCAAGTCAGGATATTTCGCCGCGGCGGTTTTATTGCTGGCTGCCGGTAACCTGCGGGCGGTGGAAGTGGAAGTGCCCGGATTGTTAACGGATCATACCGTCTCTTCTATCGGCCATGATTTTTATCGGGCATTCAGTGATAAATGGGAAAGTGATTATCCCGGCAATTTAACCATCAACGAACGGCCCAGCGCACGGTGGGGAAGCTGGATCACCATAACGGTTAATCAGGACGTTATTTTCCAGACATTTTTATTTCCGACCAAAAGAGATTTCGACCAAAACGTCGTTTTTGCGCTGGCGCAAACCGAAGAAGCGATTAATCGCCTGCAAATCGATAAGGCTTTGCTAAGTACAGGCGATTTAGCAAAAGATGAGTTCTAATTATCTGGAGGCAGTAATGCGTCTCACACACACAGTCATTGCATTAATGCTGGTTGCGCCTTTAAGCTGGGCCGGGAATATGACATTTCAGTTCCGTAACCCCAACTTTGGCGGCAACCCGAATAACGGTGCTTATCTGCTTAACCAGGCACAGGCACAAAACTCCTATAAAGATCCCAGCTACGAGGATGATTTCGGAATTGAAACCCCGTCGGCCCTGGATAACTTTACCCAGGCAATTCAGTCGCAAATATTAGGGGGGCTGCTGACCAATATTAATACCGGCAAGCCGGGCCGGATGGTCACCAGTGATTTTATCGTCGATATTGCCAATAAAGACGGACAGCTTCAGCTTAACGTGACTGACCGTAAAACGGGTAAAACATCGACTATTCAGGTTTCGGGACTTCAGACCAACTCTACCGATTTTTAAATAACCACGAAATAAGGTCCATCATCATGCAGCGCTTACTTCTTATTGTTGCGGTGTGCTTATTGAGCGGTTGTTTAACTGCTCCCCCCAAACAGGCCGCAAAGCCAACGCTGATGCCAAGGGCGCAAAGCTATCGCGACCTGACGCATCTCCCGGCGCCTACCGGCAAAATATTCGTTTCGGTCTATAACATTCAGGATGAGACCGGGCAGTTTAAACCCTATCCGGCAAGTAACTTCTCCACGGCGGTGCCGCAGAGCGCGACAGCCATGCTGGTAAGCGCCCTGAAGGATTCGCGCTGGTTTATCCCCCTCGAGCGCCAGGGGCTGCAAAATCTGCTGAACGAACGCAAAATCATTCGTGCCGCGCAGGAGAATGGCACCGTCGGCGTCAATAACCGCGTGCCGCTGCAGTCCCTGGTGGCGGCAAACGTGATGGTTGAAGGATCGATAATCGGCTATGAAAGCAATGTGAAGTCGGGCGGCGTGGGGGCGCGCTATTTTGGTATCGGCGGCGATACGCAGTATCAGCTCGATCAGATCGCCGTTAACCTGCGCGTGGTTAATGTCAGCACCGGGGAGATTTTATCCTCAGTAACCACCAGCAAAACCATTCTCTCTTATGAAGTTCAGGCGGGCGTATTCCGCTTTATCGATTACCAGCGTCTGCTCGAAGGGGAAATTGGTTACACCTCAAATGAACCGGTCATGCTCTGCCTGATGTCGGCCATCGAAACGGGCGTCATTTTCCTGATTAACGACGGGATCGATCGTGGACTGTGGGATTTGCAGAATAAAAGCGACGTGAAAAACGCGGTACTGGTGAAATACCGTGAGATGTCAGTCCCGCCGGAGTCGTGATCGACGGGCAATAAAAAAGGCGAGAAATTCTCGCCTTTTTTTATTCTTCCACCGCCGCGCCTGACTGCTGCCGCTCGCGCCGGGCAGCCAGCCATAGCCCGCTGTTTTTCATGGCATAGCCAAACACCAGCCCCAGCGCCAGCGAGGGCAGCACCAGCTTCCAGTCCCCCTGCCCGGCAAAGGTTGCGCAGGCGCCGATAAAGGTGCCCGGTACAAAAGACAGCAGCAGATGCTTCGCCTGAATGCACATCAGAAACGCCACCACGCCGGTGATCAGATAGCCGAGCATCTCCATCTGCGGCGCCAGGGCGCTGCCGTGGATTATGACCGTCGCCCAGATCACGCCGCTCAGCAGCGTGCAGGCCGAAATCGCCAGCCCTTTCAGCCCACCCTGCGGGCAGGCGAAATAGGCCGTACAGCCGAGAAAACCGGCCCAGCTCAGCAGGCCGAGGGAGACGGCGACCCAACCCCAGAGACCGGAGAGGATGCCGGTGGTCAGTGCAATTGAAAAGAGTATGTTCATGGCGCGCATCTTAGCAGAAACGCGCCGTAGAAATGAGATCACAAGCACACTACATGTAACTAAAAATGCTCCGTTACATTAAATGCGTGATTTAAATCACTCTTCTTCCTCTTCCTGAAGCTCATCCCACATTGCTGCAATGGCGTCGCGGGTGAGCGGCGCCAGAGTGCGCCAGAAAGCGGAGGTGGCATGGGCTTCAACTTTGCCAAAGAAGGTGTCACACCAGGGGAGAAGCCAGGTTGCGAAGAGGGTTTCGATCGCTTCGCTTTCATCTTCTGCGGCGTGATCTTCGATCCAGGAGGCGGCCAGCAGCAGCGTGCCGATATGGTCAGCCGGGGTGTCGGTCAGCGGCATGCCCTGCCCGGAGAGGAAGGCGCGTACTTCAGCCTCCGTCCCCCCCTCCACCCATGCGGAGCGACAGGGCGCCACGCGGCACTCTTCGCCCACAAACAGGGCGTTATAGTCCGCGGCAATCTGCTGCATGTCGCAGCTTTTCTGCAACCGTTGCAGCAGCTCATCCTGCTCCAGCGGCCAGTTTTCCGCGAGCTTGCCTTCGCGAATCAGCGTAAAGAGCGGCACCAGCAGCGGGTCCTGCGGTTGACGGTAGTAGAGCGTGCCCAGTACGCGGCAAAGGAGAGAAAACTCGTTCATTAAATTATTCCATTACTCGATTAAAGTGCGGCAAATTCATCAATGGGAGCCATGCCGCGAGACTCCAGAAAATCCAGCAGACGGCGCGGGCTGACGTTCAGGATCCGCTCTTCCGGGAAGCCGACATCATCCAGCACCTTTCTGCACTCGTGAAATTCCCCCAGCGTAAAGGCGGTGTGGGAGTCCGACCCCAGCGCCACCATGCCGCCCGCATCGCGCACGGCAGCGGCCACCGCCCGGCAGTTGGCTTCGCTGCCCTTGCGGGAGTGGAGAAAGGAGGAGTTGTTGATCTCCAGCGCCACGCGGTGTTTCGCCGCAGCTTCCGCCACGGCGGGAATGTCGACAGGGAATTTGGGGTTGCCAGGGTGGCTGATAATATGGACGTTGCCGCTGGCGATCGTAGCGATCATCGCCCGGGTATGAGTATCTTTATCCTGCGGCGCAAACACCGGCTCGTGAAAGCCCGCAATAATCAGATCCAGCGAGCTGAGCATAGGACCGGTGCAGTCGATCTCACCCTCGGTATTTTTGATGTTCGCTTCAATGCCGCGCAGGATCCCGATGCCATCCACCAGACGCGGCCAGATGCGCATATTCACAAAGTGCCAGTAATGCGGCGCGTCTGCCATGTCCGGGCCATGATCGGTGATCGCGAAGAGTTTGATGCCCTTACGCTTCGCCTCGGCGATATAGTCATGGAGGGTGCTGTATGCATGAGTGCTGGCGATGGTGTGCATATGCAGGTCAACGGGATACATCGTTTTCTCCTCGGGTGTTTTTGCAAAGAATAGCAGGTCTGGCTGTCGAATATCAGTAAAAACCCGGCCAGCGCCGGGTTTCGCTTAGTAGCCGCGCGCTCTGTCGACCTGCCCGGTCACCGCGTTGCCGGCTTCAAGCTGGCCGATGGTGTGGGCGATATAGTCAACCGCTTCCGGCGGGCGCGTCACGGCCGCGACGTGTGGCGTCATCGCCACGCGCGGGTGGGCCCAGAGCGGGCTTTCCGCCGGCAGCGGCTCGCGGCTAAAGACGTCCAGCATCGCCCCTTTGAGCTTGCCGCTCTCCAGCGCTGACAGCAGATCCTCTTCGTTAAGATGCACGCCGCGCGCGAGGTTGAGCAGGTAGCTGTTATCCGCCAGTTGGTTAATTAGCGTCTGGTTAATAATACCGACCGTTTCCGGCGTATTAGGCAGAAGGTTGATCAGCACGCGCGTGTTGTTCAAAAAGGCGGGTAGTTCCTCTTTCCCGGCAAAGCTTTCCACGCCGGGCCAGGCTTTGCGGCTGCGGCTCCAGCAGCGCAGAGGGAATCCCCACGGGCGCAGCGCCTCGGCGACTTTTGAGCCCAGCACACCCGCGCCGAGAATACCGACGGTGAACTCGTCGTGCTGATATTCAGGGAGCGGCTCCCAGCGGGCCTGCTGTTTGAGCGCCTGATAGTCATCGAAGCGGCGGAACCAGTGCAGTACCTGGCTTACAGCATACTCCTGCATTTGCTGGCCCATACCGGTATCTTCGAGACGAAAAAGCGGAATATGTTCCGGTAACATCTCCGGGTTGGCCTTTAGCTTGCTCAGGATAGAGTCCACACCCGCACCCAGCGCAAAGACCGCTTTCAGCTCGCGTCCCTGGAGCATTTCAACGGGGGGATGCCAGACCAGCGCATAGTCGGCATGTTCATTATCGCCCGGCTGCCATTCACGAACGCGCGCGCCGGGCAGGGCTGCCGTTAGCGCGTTAAGCCACCATGTGGCGTCGAATGTCGGATGGTAAAAGATGATATCCATATAAGCTCCTGCTTTTATTGTGCTGATTTTTTTGTTTTCAGATGGTTTGTCAGCATACCAAATTAATCGGCAATCTGCGTTGCTGACAAAAGAGGCGCTTTCAGCACATTCAGGAATCATCTTGCTTAAAGTTTGTTTAAACGCGCTAATTTGTTGAAAAGTTCATTGACGACGGTTCGGGTTTTACATACATTAGCGCCCGTCCCGACAACAACGGGAAGACAATATGGTGAGGTGTCCGAGTGGCTGAAGGAGCACGCCTGGAAAGTGTGTATACGGCAACGTATCGGGGGTTCGAATCCCCCCCTCACCGCCATATTCAAGTAGAGAGCCTGTACGCAAGTACGGGCTTTTTTCTTATGGGATCCCCGGACCGGGGGGGATGAGAATCCCCGACCGAGGTTCGACAACTGGCGAAGCCAGTTGGACAGACCGGACGCGCAGCGGACGGGCTGCCCGTAGGGCGAGCGCAGCGAGTCAATCCCCCCCTCACCGCCATATTTAGAGAAGAGCTCGTACTTGCGTACGGGCTCTTTTCGTATGTCGTGCACGGACCGGGGGGGATGAGAACCCCCGACCGGGGTTCGACAACTGGCGAAGCCAGTTGGACAGACCGGACGCGCAGCGGACGGGCTGCCCGTAGGGCGAGCGCAGCGAGTCAATCCCCCCCGGCGCCACATTTTTGCACCGTGCTCGCATTTCCCCTCACCCTGGCCCTCTCCCCAAAGGGGAGAGGGGAAAGTTCGCGCCATGGTTTGCCCCTCACCCTGGCCCTCTCCCCGGAGGGAAGAGGGGAAAGTTCGCGCCACGGTTTGCCCCTCACCCTGGCCCTCACCCCAAAGGGAAGAGGGGAAAGTTCGCGCCACGGTTTGCCCCTCACCCTGGCCCTCTCCCCGGAGGGGAGAGGGGAAAGTTCGTGCCACGGTTTGCCCCTCTCCCTACCCTCTCCCCAAAGGAAAGAAGAAAAGTCCGAGCCACAGTTTGCTCCTACTCCTCCACAATCCGTGCATACTCTTCGCTCAAAAAATCCACCAGCGCGCGCACCGAGGGCAGCAAGCCGCGCCGTGAAGGATAGACGGCGTGAATCACCTCCCGCCGGGGTTCCCATTCGTTCAATACCCGCACCAGCGTCCCGTCAGCAAGTTGCTCCCGCACCAGCAGTATCGGAAGCTGCACCACGCCGACGCCCGCGATCGCCGCTTCACGTAACGCCAGCATGTCGGTGGTGATAAATCGCGGCGTAAAATGCACCTCCGCTCTGGCTCCGTCGGGACCGGTAAGGGACCAGCTATGCACCTGCTTACCTGACCCCATACTGAGACCCGGCCAGACGCTGAGATCGGCCGGGCCGCCGGGTCTGCCCATCTGCTCCACGAGTGCCGGGCTGGCAACCAGACAATGTCCGCGATCGGCCAGCACCCGCAGCACCAGATCGCTATCATCAAATGGCCGGGGCCGGACGCGAATCGCCAGATCGACCCCCTCGGCAACCAGATCCACCCGCCGGTTGGTCGCCTCCAGCTGTAGCGTAATTCCTGGGTAGCGCGCCATAAAACGCGCCAGCATCGGCCCAACGTGAACATGCAGCAGCGTGACCGGACAGGTGATCCTCACCGTTCCCCGCGGTTCGGCCTGTAGCGCGGCCACCGCCTCCTGCGCCGCTTCGGCCTCGATCAGCATCGCCTTACAGTGCTGATAAAAAGTCTGGCCAACGTCGGTGACCGTAAACTGACGCGTTGTCCGGTGGATAAGCCTTACCCCCAGCCGCTCCTCCAGCTGAGCAATACGTCGGCTGAGCCGCGATTTGGGCAGGTCAAGCGCCCTGCCCGCTGCGGCAAATCCCCCGTAATCGACCACTTTCACAAACCAGGCAAAGTCATTGAGATCGTGCATAGCTTTATCGTTCCATTTTTAGAACAGTGAATGTCATTTTCACTATCTACTGGTCAATTAACAACAAATATAAACTTCTCTCCATCAACAACGCATCAGGAGAATTTTATGAAACAGCTCACAGGCGTCTATACCGCACCGCGTCCACACTGGGTGGGTGACGGTTTTCCGGTTCGTTCACTGTTTTCATATCAGAGCCACGGCGAACAACTGAGCCCGTTCCTGCTGCTGGATTATGCAGGCCCCCATCAATTTCCGGGGGACGGAGAGAAACGCGGCGTGGGCCAGCATCCACACCGGGGCTTTGAAACGGTGACTATCGTCTATGCCGGCGAGGTTGAACACCGTGACTCAACCGGTAAGGGCGGCGTCATTGGCCCGGGCGACGTGCAGTGGATGACGGCAGGCGCCGGCATCCTGCATGAAGAGTTTCATTCGCGAGATTTTGCCCGTCAGGGCGGCGAGTTAAAGATGATTCAGCTGTGGGTCAACCTGCCGGCAAAAGACAAAATGGCTGCCCCGGGCTACCAGAGCATTACCCGGGCCGACATCCCGGTGGTCACGCTGCCGGAAAAGGCGGGCAGCCTGCGCGTTATCGCGGGTCGTTATGGCGAGACGGCAGGACCAGCACATACCTTTTCGCCGCTTAACGTCTGGGATATCGCCCTGCTTCAGGGTGGTCACCTGACGCTTGAGCAGCCCGAGGGCTGGAGCACGGCGATTGTCGTTCTGGAAGGCGAAGTAACCGTAAACGGCACCATTCAGGCGGGAGAAGCGCAGCTGGCGGTACTGAGCCAGAAAGGTGAACGATTCCATCTGGAAGCGAGCCGCGACGCCAAAATACTTGTAATGGCGGGCGAGCCGCTGAACGAGCCTGTGGTTGGTTACGGCCCGTTCGTGATGAATACCCAATCCGAAATCGCTGAAGCAATCAGTGATTTCAATACCGGCCGCTTTGGCCAGATCTGAGCGTAACAAAGGAGAATCTTATGTCTACCCCTGCAAACTTTAATGGCGCCCGTCCGGCGATTGACGTTGATGATGCTGTGATGCTGCTTATCGATCATCAGAGTGGGCTGTTCCAGACCGTGGGCGATATGCCGATGCCAGAACTGCGCGCCCGGGCAGCGGCGCTGGCGAAGATCGCCTCGCTTGCCAATATTCCGGTGATAACGACGGCATCAGTGCCTCAGGGTCCAAACGGGCCGCTGATCCCGGAGATCCACGCCAACGCGCCGCATGCAAAATATGTGGCGCGTAAGGGAGAAATCAACGCCTGGGATAACCCGGATTTTGTGGCCGCGGTTAAAGCGACCGGTCGCAAAACGCTGATTATCGCCGGTACGATCACCAGCGTCTGCATGGCGTTTCCTTCCATCAGCGCGGTTGCTGACGGTTATAAAGTGTTTGCGGTGATCGACGCCTCAGGCACCTACAGCAAGATGGCGCAGGAGATTACCCTGGCGCGGGTGGTGCAGGCGGGCGTAGTGCCGATGGATACCGCCGCGGTAGCGTCGGAGATTCAGCGGACCTGGAACCGTGCGGATGCGGCCGAGTGGGCAGAAGTTTATACCCAAATCTTCCCGGCCTATCGTTTGCTGATTGAAAGCTATACCAAAGCGCAGGACGTGGTTAAAAACAACGAGACGCTTGATTCACAGCGATAATTCCTTTCCCGCGCGTAAAACGCGCGGGATGCTTATTGCTTAACCGAACAGACGCTCTCATTTAAAATCTGCTTGACCGTTTTAGCGCAACTCCCTATAGTAGCGCCCCGTTGCCCCCCCAAGCGGTCAGGCAGCAATACAATATGGTGAGGTGTCCGAGTGGCTGAAGGAGCACGCCTGGAAAGTGTGTATACGGCAACGTATCGGGGGTTCGAATCCCCCCCTCACCGCCATATTTAGAGAAGAGCTCGTACTTGCGTACGGGCTCTTTTCGTATGTCGTGCACGGACCGGGGGGATGAGAACCCCCGACCGGGGTTCGACAACTGGCGAAGCCAGTTGGACAGACCGGACGCGCAGCGGACGGGCTGCCCATAGGGCGAGCGCAAGCGAGTCAATCCTCCCCTCACCGCCATATTTAGAGAAGAGCTCGTACTTTTGTACGGGCTCTTTTCGTATGTCGTGCACGGACCGGGGGGATGAGAATCCCCGACCGGGGTTCGACAACTGGCGAAGCCAGTTGGACAGACCGGACGCGCAGCGGACGGGCTGCCCGTAGGGCGAGCGCAAGCGAGTCAATCCCCCCCGGCGCCATATTTTTGCACCGTGCTCGCATTTCCCCTCACCCTGGCCCTCTCCCCAGAGGGGAGAGGGGAAAGTTCGCGCCACGGTTTACCTCTCTCCCTTTTCCTCTCCCCACAGGAGAGGGGAAAGTTCGCGCCACGGTTTACCCCTCACCCTTTTCCTCTCCCCGCAGGGAGAGGGGAAGTTCGTGCCACGTTTTGCCCCTCCCCCTTATCCTCTCCCTGTGGGAGAGGGGAAAGTTCGTGCCACGGTTTGCCCTAACCCTACCCTCTCCCCTTTGGGAGAGGGAAAAGCCGTGCCACAGTTTACCTAAAAAAACAAAGCCCGGTTGCCCGGGCTATGAAGGATCATTACTCTCAGTCGTACGCTTTAAGCGTTCGCTGACACAGGGCCGAGCGCACGCAGTCGTCTTTGGTAAAACGCACCAGGCCCACCATCTCATCTTCTTCAAAACGTGCCAGCGCGTCGCTCAGGCCGGACTGGACGCCCGACGGCAGGTCGCACTGGGTGATGTCGCCGTTGACGATCACCGTCACGTTCTCCCCGAGGCGCGTTAAAAACATCTTCATTTGCGCTGCGGTGACGTTCTGTGCCTCGTCAAGGATCACCACCGCATTTTCAAATGTACGTCCGCGCATATAAGCGAACGGCGCGATTTCTACCTTGCCGATCTCCGGGCGCAGGCAGTATTGCATAAAAGATGCCCCCAGACGTTTCACCAACACGTCATAAACCGGCCTGAAATAGGGGGCAAATTTCTCTGAGATATCTCCGGGCAAGAAGCCGAGATCTTCATCGGCCTGCAATACCGGACGGGTGACAATTATCCTGTCCACGTCCTTATGAATCAGAGCCTCTGCCGCTTTGGCCGTGCTAATCCAGGTTTTACCGCATCCGGCTTCGCCGGTGGCAAAGATTAGCTGCTTCGTCTCAATTGCATTCAGGTAGTGCGCCTGAGCGTCATTCCTTGCAACAATCGGGGTCGTATCACGGCTATCCCGCGCCATGCCAATTGCTTCTACGCCACTCATCTGCACAAGCGAGGTGACCGACTCTTCTTCACGCTGTTTATGACTACGTGAATCCCGTCTCAGCACACGTTTTGCTTCACGACGAGCTTTGATCACTGCTTTTTGTCTTCCCATGGAGAGCACCTTGAGTTGTTGGTATTCATCACACGCACCGCACGTCGCGGCGCGATTATGCGCACGAACATCTGAGGTTTGGCTTCCTTGTAAGCCATAGCTTGCCTTTTTGAATGACGATACAGGATAACTACGCGCATCATCCTGCACGTCGGAAAACCAGGTCGGGTAAAAGGAGAGAAAAAACTGAGTGAAGAAATCGCTTTCGGAGTCTGAGCCTCCGAAGGGGGTGCTGCGCTTGAGAGTGTGAGCATGTCCAGTACAGGACCCTACCATTCGCGATCTCCGTGATGTCTGCTACTACCGGGAACTACCGCTGTCTTACTCTAAGTACATCAGGAATTATCATAAATGCAACATTAAATTTACTTGAGTGCAACTTCATCGCATTCTTTCATGATGAATCAGTCTCATAGAAAAATATGACACAAGGATAACAGCAGGCAAGGATAAGAATATTCCTTCCCCGCACAGAGGCGGGGAGTGTGTCAGGCGTTGAGTAGCCCTTGCGCAAGGTAGCCGTTGCTGTCGGGCACGCCGGGCAGGGCAAAAAAGTAGCCTCCGCCGACGGGTTTAACGTACTCCTCCAGCGCCTCGCCGTTGAGCCGTTTCTGGACGGTCAAAAAGCCCTTCTCCAGATCGTGCTGATAGCAGACAAAGAGCAGCCCCATATCAAGCTGGCCCGAGGCGGTTACACCCAGCGAGTAGCTGTAGCCGCGGCGCATCATCAGGCTCGACTGGGTCTCAGCGGTACGCGGGTTTGCCAGGCGGATATGGCTATCCAGCGCAATCACCTCCCCGTTCGGGTCGCGGGCGTAATCGGGTACATCGTGCTCGTGCTGCATCCCCAGAGGGGCGCCGGTCTGCTTGTCACGCCCGAAGATAGACTGCTGCTCCTTCAGCGGCGTGCGGTCCCAGAACTCCACGCGGAACTGAATAATACGCACCGCCTGATAGCTGCCACCCTGCGCCCAGGCAGGCTCCCCCTGATCCGGGGTCACCCACACCACCTTCTTCATCAGCGCCGCGTCGCGGCTGTTCGGGTTAGCCGTACCATCCTTAAAGCCCAGCAGATTAACCGGCGTCTCTTTGCCTTTGCTGCGGGCCGCGTGATCGGAGATAAAGCCTTCCCGCTTCCAGCGCACGCTCAGCAGATCCGGGGTGTGTTTGATAATGTCACGCAGAGCGTGGATCACCGTATCCTGAGTGTTGGCGCAGATCTGCAGCAGCAGATCGCCATGACACTGCGAGGCATCAAGCGCGTCGTTCGGAAAACGGGTCATCTTTTGCAGGGCGTTCGGCTTCTGTTTTTGCAGGCCGTAGCGCGTATCAAAGAGCGATTCCCCCACCGACACGGTGATGGTGAGATTATCCGGGGCGATAAAGGGTCCAAGAATACCGGAATCCATCGGCGGCAGGCGCGGATTGGGGGTATCCGGTGCCGGTCCGCCCGCCGTTAAAAAGGCGATCCGCCGGGTCAGCAGCCGGAACAGACGCTCCAGATCCGCCTTATCGCTCGCCAGGGAGTCGAAAGCGACAATCATCATCGACGCCTGCTGGGGCGTAAGGATCCCCGCCTGGTGCTCGCCATAAAAAGGCTGCGTCTCCATCCGCGCATCCGGCGAGAGCGTACCCGGCGCGCTTTTCCCTGCCGCGTGTGCCACCGGGCAGCCGCCGGTCAGGGCGAGCGCGCCGCCCAGCGCCCCCACCCCTTTTAACCACCGACGCCGCGAGGGTTCCGCTACGTCGTACTCGTCTTGCTTGTTCATGATACTTAGTCCAGCCCGAGTACGCCGCGCAGCAGGGAGAGATCTTCCGCCAGGGAGGTGATCGGCCCCTTCAGGGCGTTTCGATCGGCGGCGGTTAACTTGTCGTAGGTTTCAAACCCTTCCTGGGTGCGGTACTTCGCCAGAATGGTATTTACCTTCTTAAAGTTGCCGTCTACCTTCGCCAGCAGCTCGCCACTCTCTTTTTGCAGCTGCGGACGCAGCAGATCGACAATTTTCTGCGCCCCGTCGATGTTCGCCTGGAAATCCCACAGATCGGTATGGCTGTAGCGATCTTCTTCACCGCTGATTTTACTGGCAGCCACCTCTTCAATCAGAGCAGCCGCGCCCCCCACCACTTTAGAGGGCGGGAAAGCCAGCTCGCTGATGCGCTTTTGCAGCTCCTGCACATCGCCGTTGAGCTGCGTCGCATATTTCTCCATCCCCTGGACGCTGTTATCGCCAAAGAGCGCTTTTTCCAGACGGTGGAAGCCGGTGAATTTCGGGTCGGCGGCCTTCTGCTCGTAGTCATCCTCGCGGGCATCGATGCTGCCATCCAGATCGGCGAAGAGTTCCGCTATCGGCTCAATACGCTCATAATGCTGGCGCGTCGGCGCGTAGAGGGATTTCGCTTTGGCGATATCCCCCGCTTTCACCGCATCGGTAAAGGCCTGGGTGCCACTCACCAGCTCCGCCGTCTCTTTCATGACATAGGCTTTATACGCGGTAATGGCATCGCCCAGCCCCAGCAGCGCGTCGCCCTTTGCGGCGTCGGCGGTGGCGTTGCCCTTCACGATGAGCTTACCTTTCGGGTTAGTCAGCAGGCCGCAGGTCATCTCATACTCCCCGGGCTGCAGATTAGCGGTCATCTTCTGCGTAAAGCCCGGAGCGATGTTTTCCCGCTCCTCCACCACCATCACCCCTTTGAGGATCTCCCACTCCAGCGCTTTCTGGCTCAGGTTCTTGATAATGAACTGGGTTTTGCCGCTGTTGACCGTCAGGGTCATCGGTTCACACTGTTTATCATTGACGGTGACATTCACCTGCGGAATATCAGCTGCCTCTGCGGAGAAGGCGGCGGCAAACAGCGCTGCCACGCCCAGCTGTAAAGCACTACGACGGAATTGTGTTGCCATAACCTTTCCCTTTCAAAAAGTATGTTGTAACTAAATCAGGCGCATCAGGACGCGGTCTGCGACGGCTGAGTGTCAGGACGCGAAGGCAATGCAAACAGCACCAGCGCCGGGATCAGATAGAGGATATAGACCGCCACTTCGCTGACGCTCGGTGCCTCCTGGTAACCGAAGATCCCTTCGAGCAGCGTCCCGGTCAGAGAGTGGGTGGAGAGAATATTGCTGAGGTCGAACGCTACATCCTGGAAGTGATTCCACAGCCCCGCTTCGTGGAAGGCGCGGATAGCGCCTGCCGCCAGACCTGCCGCCACCAGCAGGATAAAGAGGCTGGTCCATTTGAAGAACGCTCCCAGATTGAGACGGATGCCGCCCCAGTAAAGCAGAAAGCCCAGCACCACCGCCGTTGCCAGTCCCACTATCGCTCCCAGCGGCGGCCAGATGCCCACATCCTGCTGAAAAGCGGCGAGCAGGAAAAAGACCGACTCCAGCCCTTCCCGCGCCACGGCGAAAAAGACCATCATAATCAGCGCCCAGCCGTGGTGGCTGCCTTTTTGCAGGGCGGTATCTACCGCCTGTTCAAGCTGCATCTTCACGTTGCGCGAGACCTTGCGCATCCAGAAGACCATCCACGTCAGGATGACCACCGCTATCACGGCCACAATGCCTTCAAAGAGCTCCTGCTCTTTCTGCGGAAATTCGCCGGTGGTTTCATTGATAAGAATGCCCAGCCCCAGACAGAGGGCGGCGGCAAGTATCACGCCCACCCACATCACGCCAATCCAGCGGCCGCGCCGGGTGCGCTTCAGATAACTGGCGATAAGGCTGACGATCAGGGCCGCTTCGAGGCCTTCACGTAACATAATAAGAAATGGGACAAACATGCCAGATATCCTTAAACGTCTGTTGCAGTCAAACAGTGCAAAGAAAAGTAAATTCTTTTGATAGTGATTATCATTACGACAAAAAGAAAAACAAGCGAAATGTTTACGTTTTGTTGGCAGGACGTAACTTTTACAGCGGAACTGTTTACAGAGAGGCGCAACGGGGAGAAAGCCCCCTCCCCGGCGGGAGGGGGAAAACAGTTTACTGCGCCTGCAGTTTTGACGGCGGCGCAGAGCGGTAGTGGGCATCCGCCTCGGCAAAGCGCTGCTGCATGGCTGCAGACGGGGCTTTACCCATGAGGCTAAAGATCACAATGCCCAGGCTGCCCAGGATAAAGCCCGGGATGATTTCGTAGAGGCCGAGCCAGCCGAACTGTTTCCAGACAATAACGGTCACCGCGCCAATGATCATGCCCGCCAGCGCCCCGTTGCGGGTCATGCGCGGCCACAGAACCGAGAAGAGCACCACCGGACCAAACGCGGCGCCAAAGCCCGCCCAGGCGTAGCTCACCAGCCCCAGCACGCGGTTTTCCGGATTCGCCGCCAGCGCGATAGCCACCAGCGCGACCACCAGCACCATAAAACGCCCGACCCACACCAGCTCTGTCTGGCTGGCGCCCTTACGCAGAAACGCCTTGTAGAGATCTTCCGTGATAGCGCTGGAGCAGACCAGCAGCTGGCAGCTCAGCGTGGACATCACCGCCGCCAGAATGGCGGAAAGCAGGATCCCGGCAATCCACGGGTTAAAGAGGATTTGCGCCAGTTCGATAAAGACGCGCTCGGCGTTCTGGTTGACCGCCCCCGCCTGGGCCGGGTTGTCGCTGAAGTAGGCGATACCGAAGAAACCCACCGCGCAGGCGCCCGCCAGGCAAAGGATCATCCAGGCCATACTGATACGGCGGGCATGCACGATGGTGTGGTGGGAATCTGCCGCCATAAAACGCGCCAGAATGTGCGGCTGGCCGAAGTAGCCCAGACCCCAGCCCATCAGCGAGACAATCGCCACAAAGTTCAGCCCCTTGAACATATCGACGTTTTCAATGCTTTTCTGCTTGATCACTTCAAGGGAATCGCCGAAGCCGCCGACGGTGAAAATAACAATCACCGGCGTCAGGATCAGGGCGAAGATCATCAGGCTCGCCTGGACGGTGTCGGTCCAGCTCACCGCCAGGAAACCACCGATAAAGGTGTAGAGGATGGTGGCCGCCGCCCCCGCCCAGAGCGCCGTTTCGTAGCTCATGCCGAAGGTGCTTTCAAACAGACGCGCCCCCGCCACAATACCCGATGCACAGTAGATGGTGAAAAAGAGCAGGATCACCAGCGCGGAGATAATGCGCAGGATACGGCTTTTGTCCTCGAAACGTCCGGTAAAGTAGTCCGGCAGGGTCAGGGCATTGTTGTTGACTTCGGTGTGTACGCGCAGGCGCCCCGCCACCAGCTTCCAGTTGATCCACGCCCCGAGCGTCAGCCCGATGGCGATCCAGCTTTCTGAGATCCCGGAGATGAAAATCGCCCCCGGCAGCCCCATCAGCAGCCAGCCGCTCATATCGGATGCCCCGGCGGAGAGCGCCGTCACCACCGGCCCTAAGCTGCGACCGCCGAGAATGTAGTCGTCAAAGTTTTTCGTCGATCGCCATGCTATAAACCCAATCAGGATCATGCCAAAGATATAAACGAAAAATGTCACCAGCATCGGTGTACTCAAAGCCATACAAATTCTCCAGACTTGTCGCGCGGCAACCATCCCGATTGCCTTGTTATTCGATCACCGGAACGTGGTGATGGTGTGTTGTCGTGTCGGGCGCGTATCCTGCCGTAAGCGCGGCCCATTCACAAATGATTTAACACTGCATTTACATGAAAAACAGCCCCCGGTTTATATGACTTTCGTATAGGTTGCACTCGCTCACGCTTTTCCCGGTTGCACCCGCAAAAAGTGTTAACCACCGCATAAATCGCAGGCTGACGCAGTGTTATCCCTGATAACCAATTATTAACAATCCAGCGGTTTCTCAGCTTGTTACCCGCGTCACATTTAACACGGTTGCACAAAGTTGCAACATAGTGGATATTGCGGGCTAACCGCAGAATCTAACACCGACAGGAGTTTTGGCATGGGCATGACCACCATGGGGGTTAAGCTGGATGAAGCCACCCGCGAGCGGATTAAAAACGCCGCAAGCCGTATCGATCGCACCCCGCACTGGCTGATTAAGCAGGCCATTTTTAATTATCTCGAAAGGCTGGAGAGCGACGAAGGTCTGCCTGAACTGCCTGCCCTGCTGGCCGGAGCCGCCAATGAAGGGGAAGAAGCCGCCGTTGCGACGGAGGAGTCCCCGCAGCCGTTCCTGGAATTTGCCGAGCAGATCCTGCCGCAGTCGGTCAGCCGCGCCGCCATTACCGGGGCTTACCGTCGTGCCGAAACCGACGCCGTGCCGATGCTGCTGGAGCAGGCCCGCCTGCCGCAGCCTGTCGCTGAACAGGCTCACCAGCTCGCCTGGACGCTGGCCGAAAAGCTGCGTAATCAGAAAACCGCCTCCGGGCGCGCCGGAATGGTGCAGAGCCTGCTGCAGGAGTTCTCGCTCTCCTCCCAGGAGGGGGTGGCGTTGATGTGCCTCGCCGAAGCGCTGCTGCGTATCCCTGATAAAGCTACCCGCGATGCGCTGATCCGCGACAAGATCAGCAACGGCAACTGGCAGTCGCACATTGGCCGCAGCCCGTCGCTGTTCGTTAACGCCGCCACCTGGGGGCTGCTGTTTACCGGCAGGCTGGTCTCCACCCATAACGAAGCCAACCTCTCCCGCTCCCTGAACCGCATCATCGGCAAGAGCGGCGAGCCGCTGATCCGCAAAGGGGTCGATATGGCGATGCGGCTGATGGGCGAACAGTTTGTCACCGGCGAAACCATCGCCGAGGCGCTGGCGAACGCCCGCCGCCTGGAGGAGAAAGGGTTCCGCTACTCCTACGACATGCTGGGAGAGGCGGCGCTGACCGCCGCCGACGCGCAGGCCTATATGGTCTCTTACCAGCAGGCGATCCACGCCATCGGCAAAGCCTCTAACGGTCGTGGCATTTATGAGGGACCGGGGATCTCGATTAAGCTCTCCGCCCTGCACCCGCGCTACAGCCGCGCCCAGTACGACCGGGTGATGGACGAACTCTACCCGCGCCTGAAATCTCTGACCCTGCTGGCGCGCCAGTACGATATCGGCATCAATATCGACGCCGAAGAGGCGGATCGTCTGGAGATCTCCCTCGACCTGCTGGAAAAACTCTGCTTCGAGCCGGAGCTGGCAGGCTGGAACGGGATTGGTTTCGTTATTCAGGCCTACCAGAAACGCTGTCCGTTCGTCATTGACTACCTAATCGACCTCGCCTCCCGCAGCCGTCGCCGCCTGATGATCCGTCTGGTGAAAGGGGCCTACTGGGATAGCGAAATCAAACGCGCCCAGATGGAGGGGCTGGAGGGCTATCCGGTCTATACCCGCAAGGTCTATACCGATGTCTCTTACCTCGCCTGCGCCAAAAAGCTGCTCAGCGTGCCGAATCTGATCTACCCCCAGTTCGCCACCCATAACGCCCATACGCTGGCGGCGATCTACAGCCTCGCCGGGCAGAACTACTACCCGGGGCAATATGAGTTCCAGTGCCTGCACGGCATGGGCGAACCGCTCTACGAGCAGGTGACCGGTAAGGTCTCGGAGGGCAAGCTGAACCGTCCGTGTCGTATCTACGCTCCGGTCGGCACCCATGAGACGCTGCTCGCCTATCTGGTGCGCCGTCTGCTGGAGAATGGCGCTAACACCTCCTTCGTTAACCGCATCGCCGACAGCACCCTGCCGCTGGACGAGCTGGTGGCCGACCCGGTGCAGGCGGTGGAGAAACTGGCGGCGCAGGAGGGCCAGTTTGGCCTGCCCCATCCGAAGATCCCCCTGCCGCGCGAGCTGTACGGCAAGGGGCGCATTAACTCGGCGGGGCTGGATCTCGCCAACGAACACCGCCTGGCCTCCCTCTCCTCCGCCCTGCTGAACAGCGCCCTGCAAAAATGGCAGGCAAAACCGCTGCTGGCGCAGCCGGTGGAGGATGGCGAGATGCAGCCGGTCGTTAACCCGGCGGATCCGCGCGACGTGGTGGGCTATGTGCGTGAGGCGAGCGAAGAGGAAGTCGAGGCGGCGTTGCAGAGCGCAATTGATAATGCGCCTATCTGGTTTGCCACCCCGCCGCAGGAGCGCGGCGCAATTCTGGAGCGTGCCGCGCTGCTGATGGAAGATCGCATGCAGCAGCTGATCGGCATTCTGGTGCGTGAAGCGGGCAAAACCTTCAGCAACGCCATTGCCGAGGTGCGCGAAGCGGTGGACTTCCTCCACTACTACGCGGGCCAGGTCCGCGAGGATTTTGATAACGAAACCCACCGTCCGCTGGGGCCGATGGTCTGTATCAGCCCCTGGAACTTCCCGCTGGCGATCTTTACCGGGCAGATTGCCGCCGCGCTGGCCGCGGGCAACAGCGTGCTGGCGAAACCCGCCGAGCAGACGCCGCTTATCGCCGCGCAGGGAGTTCAGATCCTGCTGGAGGCGGGCGTGCCTGCGGGCGTGGTACAGCTACTGCCGGGTCGTGGCGAAACGGTCGGCGCGAAGCTGACCGCCGATACCCGGGTACGCGGCGTAATGTTTACCGGCTCAACCGACGTGGCCACGCTGCTGCAGCGCAACATCGCCACCCGTCTGGATGCCCAGGGCCGTCCGACGCCGCTTATCGCGGAAACCGGCGGCATGAACGCCATGATTGTCGACTCCTCGGCGCTGACCGAACAGGTGGTGGTGGATGTACTCGCCTCCGCCTTCGACAGCGCCGGACAGCGCTGCTCCGCCCTGCGCGTGCTCTGCCTGCAGGAGGACATTGCTGACCACACGCTGAAGATGCTGCGCGGCGCGATGGCCGAATGCCGGATGGGCAACCCAGGGCGTCTCACCACCGATATCGGCCCGGTGATCGATGCGGAGGCCAAAGCCAATATTGAGGAACATATACAGGCGATGCGCGCGAAGGGCCGTCCGGTCTTCCAGGCGGTGCGAGAAAACAGCGAAGATGCCCGCGAGTGGGCGACCGGCACCTTTGTCGCGCCCACCCTCATTGAGCTGGCCAGCTTTGACGAACTGAAAAAAGAGATCTTTGGTCCGGTACTGCACGTGGTGCGCTATAACCGCAACAATCTGGAGGAGCTTATCGGGCAGATCAACGCCTCCGGCTATGGCCTCACGCTCGGGGTGCATACCCGTATCGACGAGACCATCGCGCAGGTGACCGGCAGCGCCAGAGTGGGTAACCTCTACGTTAACCGCAACATGGTGGGCGCCGTGGTGGGCGTACAGCCCTTCGGCGGAGAGGGGCTTTCCGGCACCGGTCCGAAAGCGGGCGGGCCGCTCTATCTCTACCGCCTGCTCTCCAGCCGGCCGGAAGGGGCTTTAGGCGTAACGCTCGCCCGTCAGGATAAAGCGTATCCTGTGGATGCCCGTCTTAAAGCGACACTGACCCAGCCGCTGGAGGCGTTAGCGGGCTGGGCGGCCGATCGCCCTGCGCTGCGCGCGCTTTGCGAACAGTATGGCCAGCAGGCGCAGGCGGGCACCCAGCGCGTGCTGCCGGGGCCGACCGGGGAGCGCAACACCTGGACGCTGATGCCGCGCGAGCGCGTGCTCTGCGTGGCGGATAACGAAGAGGATTGCCTGATCCAGCTGGCGGCGGCAATGGCTACCGGCTGCGAGGTGCTGTGGCCGGAAGATGGGCTGCATCGCGATCTGCTGAAAAAGCTGCCGCAGGCGGTCTCGTCGCGTATTCGTCTGGCGAAGGCGGAGAGCATGACCAGCCAGCCGTTCGACGCGGTGATCTACCACGGCGACTCCGATCAGCTGCGCGAGCTGTGCGAACAGGTCGCCGCCCGCGACGGCGCGATTGTCTCGGTGCAGGGCTTTGCCCGGGGTGAAACCGCCCTGCTGCTGGAGCGCCTGTACGTGGAGCGCTCGCTCAGCGTCAATACCGCGGCGGCGGGCGGTAACGCCAGCCTGATGACAATCGGGTAAAACGTGTACAATCTCCCCGGTGGCGCTACGCTTACCGGGGCTACCCGTCAACATGGCCGGATTAGCCCAGCGCATCCGGCTTTTTTACAGGGGGAAATGATGAAAAAAACGCTTATTGCCGCCGCAGCCCTGCTGCTCAGCAGCGGCGCGCTGGCGGCGGAATGCGACACCGCCACCAGCCAGGCGGAACTGAACAGCTGCACCGCGCAGCAGTACCAGACGGCGGACAAGGCGCTGAACCAGACCTGGCAAACGGTGCTGAGCCGCGCCACGCCGCCCCAGCGCGATCTGCTGAAAAAGGCGCAGCAGGCGTGGATCGCCCTGCGCGACGCCGACTGCGCCTTCGTTGCCTCCGGCGCCCAGGGGGGCAGCGTACAGCCGATGATCAACCATCAGTGTCTGGCGGAAAAAACCGTTGAGCGCGAAGCCTGGCTCTCCTCGCTATTGCAGTGCGATGAAGGGGATCTGAGCTGTCCGCTGCCGCCAGCCTCTTAACGCACGCGGATCCCTTCGATAATCAGCCGCTGGACGTTTTCCACCGCGCTCTGGAAAAAGTGTTCATCCTGCAGCGTCTTGCCGGTCACCGCCTCCACCTGGCTTGCGAAGTCCGCGTAGTGCTGGGTGGCGGCCCAAATCATAAAGATCAGATGGTGCGGGTCAACGGGGGCCAGCTTTCCGGCGGCGACCCAGCCCGCCACAATCGCCGATTTTTCATCCACCAGCGTTTTGAGATCGCCGGTCAGCTCCCCCTGCAGCAGCGGCGCCCCCTGAAGCATCTCCATGCAAAAGAGGCGTGAAGCCTGAGGGAAATCGCGGGAAACCTCCAGCTTGAGCCGGATGTACTCTTTGATCGCCGCCAGCGGGGCAAGCTCTTCGCGAAAGGCCTTCAGCGGCGCGAGCCAGATATCGAGAATTTGCTGGAGCACCGCCACGTAGAGCGCCTCTTTGGAGGGGTAATAGTAGAGCAGATTGGTTTTGGAGACGCCGGACCGTTCAGCCACCTGCTCCAGACGCGTGCCGTGAATGCCGTATTGCGAAAAACTCTCCAGCGCCGCGCTGAGGATCGCCTGCTTTTTGGCGCTGACCGCGCGGGTACGTTTACCGGGTGTGTGCACTGCGCCTTGCGTCATGCCGTTCTCCTTGAGTTGTCGCCCTCAGCATAGCAAAAGCGCTGCCCTCCCTCGACCCTCTGCACTCTTGTTGCACACGAGCGCCTGTTTTTTGTGCACTCTTTTTGACCAGTTAGTCCACTTTCCAGCGCCCGTATTACGCAACCTTACGTTAACACATTAACAACATTGCCTTTTTTAAACCTGGCATTGCGTTTGCAATTCACTTTCTGCAAGGCAAGCGGCTCTGCAACACGCGCCGCCCCACCCGTTCACCCGCAGAGAAGAGAGGTTCGTGATGAAAATTGGCGTATTTGTCCCTATCGGCAACAACGGCTGGCTTATCTCCACCCACGCGCCGCAGTACATGCCGACCTTTGAGCTGAATAAGGCGATCGTGCAAAAAGCGGAGCATTACCATTTCGATTTTGCGCTCTCGATGATCAAACTGCGCGGCTTTGGAGGTAAAACCGAATTCTGGGATCACAATCTGGAGTCGTTCACCCTGATGGCGGGGCTGGCGGCGGTGACGTCGCGAATTGAGATCTACGCCACGGCCGCGACCCTGACGCTGCCGCCCGCCATTGTCGCCCGTATGGCTTCCACCATCGACTCCATCTCCGGCGGGCGCTTTGGCGTCAATCTGGTGACCGGCTGGCAAAAGCCGGAGTATGAGCAGATGGGTATCTGGCCGGGGGATGACTATTTCGCCCGCCGCTACGACTACCTGACGGAGTATGTGCAGGTGCTGCGCGATCTGTGGGGCACCGGTAAAAGCGACTTTAAGGGTGATTATTTCACCATGAACGACTGCCGCGTCAGCCCGCGCCCCTCCGCGCCGATGAAGGTGATCTGCGCCGGGCAGAGCGACGCGGGCATCGCCTTTTCCGCCCGCTATGCCGACGTCAATTTCTGCTTCGGTAAAGGGGTCAATACCCCCGCCGCTTTCGCCCCCACCGCCGCCCGTATGAAGGAGGCCGCAGAGCAGACCGGCCGCGACGTCGGCTCCTACGTGCTGTTTATGGTGATCGCCGACGAAACGGACGACGCTGCCCGGGCGAAGTGGGAGCACTATAAAGCCGGAGCCGATCAGGAGGCGTTAAGCTGGCTGACCGAGCAGAGCCAGAAGGATACCCGCTCCGGCGCCGATACCAACGTGCGGCAGATGGCCGACCCCACCTCGGCGGTGAATATCAATATGGGGACGCTGGTCGGCTCTTACGCCAGCGTAGCGCGGATGCTCGACGAGGTGGCCAGCGTACCAGGCGCCGAGGGCGTGCTGCTGACCTTTGATGATTTCTTACAGGGAATTGAAGCCTTCGGCGAGCGCATCCAGCCGCTGATGCAGTGCCGCGCCCATCTTCCCGCTGTAACCCGGGAGGTGGCATGATGGCAACCTTATCCGCACGCCCTGAAGCGGTGACCTTCGACGTCGCGCAAAGCGCCCTGATCGTGGTGGATATGCAGAACGCCTACGCCAGCCCGGGCGGCTATCTGGATCTCGCCGGGTTTGATGTCTCCGCAACCCGGCCGGTGATTGAGAACATTAAAAAAGCGGTGGCCGCCGCCCGCGAGGCGGGGATGCTGATTATCTGGTTCCAGAACGGCTGGGACGCGCAGTATGTGGAGGCGGGCGGCCCCGGCTCGCCGAACTATCACAAATCCAACGCGCTAAAAACCATGCGCCAGAAGCCAGAGCTGCAGGGAAAACTGCTGGCGAAAGGGGGATGGGATTACCAGCTGGTGGACGAACTGGTGCCGGAGCCGGGCGATATCGTGCTGCCCAAGCCACGCTACAGCGGATTCTTTAACACCCCCCTCGACAGCCTGCTGCGCAGCCGGGGGATTCGCCACCTTATCTTTACCGGCATCGCCACCAACGTCTGTGTGGAGTCCACCCTGCGCGACGGCTTTTTCCTTGAGTATTTCGGCGTGGTATTGCATGACGCCACCCACCAGGCCGGACCGGAATTTGCGCAAAAGGCCGCGCTGTTCAATATCGAAACCTTTTTCGGCTGGGTCAGCGACGTCGCTACTTTTTGCGACGCCCTCCAGCCCCCGTTAGCCCGCATCGCCTGAGGAGAGACGCTATGCCTAAATCTGTCATTACCCCGACCGGCACCGCCGCGCCGATCGCCCCCTTCTCCCCCGGCACGCTCGCCGACGGCGTGGTGTACGTTTCCGGTACCCTCCCCTTCGACGCGCAGAACAATGTGGTCTTTCCGGATGACCCAAAGGCGCAACCCCGCCACGTTCTCGAAACCATCCGGCGGGTGATCGAAACGGCGGGCGGCACGATGGAGGATGTGACCTTCAACAGCATTTTTATTACCGACTGGAAAAATTACGCCGCGATTAACGAGATCTACGCGGAGTTTTTCCCGGGGGATAAACCGGCGCGTTTCTGCATCCAGTGCGGGCTGGTGAAGCCCGAGGCGCTGGTGGAGATCGCCTCCATCGCCCATATCGCTAAGTGAGGTTGCCGTGAAAATTTCGGTTTCGCCACCCCCTTATCCCGGCGCGCCGGTGGTGGTGCTTATTGCCGGACTGGGCGGCAGCGCCAGCTACTGGCTGGCGCAGAGCGCAGCCCTGGAACAGCGCTACCAGCTGGTCTGCTATGACCAGCGCGGCACCGGGCAAAACGCAGGGGCTCTGCCTGCGGGTTATACCCTGCGCCATATGGCGGGCGAGCTGACGCAGGCGCTGAACGAGGCGGGTCTGACGCGCTACGCTGTGGTGGGCCATGCACTCGGCGCGCTGGTGGGGTTGCAGATGGCGCTGGATCGCCCTGACGCGGTGCGCGCGCTGGTCTGTGTTAACGGCTGGCTCAGCCTGCATCCCCATACCCGGCGCTGCTTCCAGGTGCGCGAGCGCCTGCTCGACGCGGGCGGCCCGGCGGCGTGGGTGGAAGCGCAGCCGCTGTTCCTCTATCCCGCCAGCTGGATGGCCGCCAACGCGCCGCGGCTTGAAGCGGAGGAGACGCTGGGGCTGGTCCACTTTCAGGGACGGGAGAATTTGCTGCGGCGGCTGGCCGCCCTGAAGGAGGCCGATTTCAGCCTGCTCGCGGCCCGGATACGCTGCCCGGTACAGGTCATCTGCGCGGCTGACGATCTGCTGGTCCCCGCCTGCTGTTCGGATGCGCTTCACGCCGCTCTGCCCGACAGCCGCAAGACGGTGATGACGCAGGGCGGCCACGCCTGCAACGTCACCGAACCCGAAACCTTTAACGCCCTGCTGCTGAGCGGCCTTGGCAGCCTGCTGCCCGGCCACGAAGCTGTTCTGTAAGGAGCCCTTATGTCCGAAGCCCTGAGCCCCACCGCACTGGAAACGCTCTTTACCGGCGCCCGCACCCACAACGGCTGGCGGGATACCGCGGTCAGCGACGAGACGCTGCGCGAAATCTACGCCCTGATGAAGTGGGGCCCGACCTCCGCCAACTGCTCGCCCGCGCGCATCGTCTTTATCCGCACGCCGGAAGGCAAGGAGAAGCTGCGCCCGGCTCTCTCCAGCGGCAATCTGCAAAAAACGCTTACCGCGCCGGTGACCGCTATCGTCGCCTGGGACAGCGAGTTTTACGAACGCCTGCCTGCGCTGTTCCCGCACGGCGACGCCCGCAGCTGGTTTACCTCCAGCCCGGCGCTTGCCGAAGAGACCGCGTTTCGCAACAGCTCCCTGCAGGCGGCCTATCTGATCGTTGCCTGCCGCGCGCTGGGGCTGGATACCGGCCCGCTCTCCGGCTTTGACCGGCAAAAGGTCGACGAGGCCTTTTTTACCGGCACGCCCTTAAAAAGCAACCTGCTGGTGAATATCGGCTATGGCGATCCGCAGGCGCTGTATGGGCGTTTGCCGCGTTTAACCTTTGAAGAGGCCTGCGGGCTGGCATAAGGAGCACCCATGAGTACCGTAGATCAACATACCTTTCGTGACGCCATGGCCTGCGTTGGCGCGGCGGTTAATATTATTACCACCGACGGTCCCGGCGGACGGGCAGGGTTTACCGCCAGCGCGGTCTGTAGCGTTACCGATTCACCGCCGACCCTGCTGGTCTGCCTGAACCGCAGCGCCTCGGTCTGGCCCGCGTTTAGCGCAAACCGCACCCTGTGCGTAAATACCCTGAGTGCCGGACAGGAGACGCTCTCTCAGCTTTTCGGCGGTAAAACGCCGATGGACGATCGCTTCGCCGCCGCCCGCTGGCAGAGCGGAGAGACCGGCTGCCCGCGGCTGGAAGCGGCGCTGGTCTCCTTTGACTGCCGCATCAGCCAGGTGGTGAGCGTCGGCACACACGACATTCTTTTTTGCCATATCGTTTCACTGGTGCGCCATCCCACCCCGCAGGGGCTGGTGTGGTTCGATCGCGGCTACCACGCGCTGATGCGGCCCGCCTGTTAACCCTCCTTAAGGAGAAGCTCATGGCACTCTTCGGTTTTCCTCACTGGCAGTTAAAAGCGACCCCGGAAGATGGCGTGATCGCGCCGGATGAACGGCTTCCGCTGGCTCAGACCGCGGTCCTTGGCGTGCAGCATGCGGTTGCCATGTTTGGCGCGACGGTGCTGATGCCCATTCTGATGGGGCTTGATCCAAACCTCTCCATCCTGATGTCGGGCGTCGGCACGCTGCTCTTTTTCGTTATTACCGGCGGGCGCGTACCCAGCTATCTTGGCTCCAGCGCGGCGTTTGTCGGCGTAGTGATCGCCGCGACGGGTTTTAACGGCCAGGGGCTGAACCCCAACATCAGCGTGGCGCTGGGCGGCATTATCGCCTGCGGGCTGCTCTACACGCTGGTGGGGCTGCTGGTGATACGCGTCGGCACCCGCTGGATAGAGCGGCTAATGCCGCCGGTCGTCACCGGTGCGGTAGTAATGGCCATAGGCCTCAATCTGGCGCCCATCGCCGTGAAAAGCGTCTCCGGCTCCGCCTTTGAAAGCTGGATGGCGGCGATTACCGTCCTCTGCATCGGCGTGGTGGCGGTCTTTACCCGCGGCATGGTGCAACGTCTGCTGATCCTGGTGGGGCTGATTGTCGCCTGCCTGATCTACGCCCTGCTGACCAGCGTGCTGGGGCTGGGGAAACCGATCGATTTCGCGCTGGTGCAGCAGGCCGCCTGGCTGGGGCTGCCCCATTTCAGCCGCCCGACCTTTGACGGACCGGCGATGCTGCTTATCGCGCCGGTGGCGGTGATCCTGGTGGCGGAAAACCTGGGGCATCTGAAGGCGGTGGCGGGAATGACCGGGCGCAATATGGACCCGTATATCGGACGCGCCTTTGTCGGCGACGGGCTGGCCACGATGCTCTCCGGCTCGGTGGGCGGCAGCGGCGTCACCACCTATGCGGAGAATATCGGCGTGATGGCGGTAACGAAAATTTATTCGACGCTGGTCTTTGTCGCGGCGGCGGCCATCGCTATCCTGCTCGGCTTTTCACCCAAGTTCGGCGCGCTGATCCATACCATTCCCGGGCCGGTGATTGGCGGCGCGTCGATCGTGGTGTTCGGGCTGATCGCGGTCGCCGGTGCGCGCATCTGGGTGCAGCATAACGTCGATCTCAACCAAAATGGCAATCTGATTATGGTGGCGGTCACGCTGGTACTGGGGGCGGGCGACTTTGCGCTCCGGCTGGGCGCTTTCACCCTCGGAGGGATTGGCACCGCCACCTTTGGCGCGATCCTGCTGAACGCTCTGCTGCAACGGCGGGCCAGCAGGCTACAGGGGGATGTGATGCCACAGGATGTGTAATCGCGCCGGACGCCACGCAAAAAAAACCGCCGGGTTAACCCGGCGGCTGGGGGCGACTTCATTCAGTCACGAAGTCAGAGAGTAACAGTTAGCGTTTATTGTTCCCGCCGCTGCTTTTGCCCCCTTTTTTACCAGCTTCTGATGCGCGTTGCGGGTCATTTTTGAAGTTCCCGCCGCTGTGCTGGCCACCTTTACGACCTGCTTCTGATGCTCTTTCACGGTCTTCAGCGAAATTACCTGAACCACCACGATGGTTTGCCATCTCTAACCTCCGGTATGTGAAACATTAGACATCATATTGCATTCAGTAAAAGAGGATTCTTTCACCTGGCGACTCCAAGACAGCGTCTTTATCTCGTCGCTTGAGGTTAAGCTTAGTGGAACAGCTCTATTCATCCAGTTCATATTCATATTCTGCAACATGATTTTCACCGTTTTGCCGCAATTACGCCGTCGCGATTGATAAGTTACTCTTATCGTTTAAAAAAATCGCCCTCGCAGAAATGTTTCATTTTGCTACAAAGAACAGTCTTAAAAATATTGTTATTTATCAAATAAATGGCACTACGGTTTGCACTCTGGCTAACACGTCATATCTTTAAAAGAACGCAGCGATACGCTGATCATCCCCACTCGAGGAGTCATCCACTATGGCAAAAGTTCTGGTCCTTTATTATTCCATGTACGGACATGTCGAAACGTTGGCCCAGGCGGTGGCCGAAGGGGTTAATAAGGTTGACGGCGCGGAAGTGGTGGTAAAGCGTGTGCCCGAGACGATGCATGCTGAAACCTTTGCCAAAGCGGGCGGCAAAGCGCAAAACACCCCGGTCGCCACGCCGCAGGAGCTGGCCGATTACGACGCTATTATCGTCGGTACGCCAACCCGCTTCGGCAATATGTCCGGCCAGATGCGCACCTTCTTCGACCAGACCGGCGGGCTGTGGGCTTCCGGCGCGCTCTACGGCAAGATTGCGAGCGTGTTTAGCTCCACCGGCACCGGCGGCGGGCAGGAGCAGACGATTACCTCCACATGGACTACCCTTGCTCATCATGGGATGATCATTGTGCCCATCGGCTACGGGGCGCAGGAGCTGTTTGATATCTCGACGGTGCGCGGCGGCACGCCTTACGGCGCCACCACCATCGCAGGCGGCGACGGCTCGCGTCAGCCAAGCCAGGAAGAGCTGGCGATCGCCCGTTATCAGGGCGAACACGTTGCAAAAATAGCAGTAAAACTGAAAGGCTAACTGTCGACAGGAGGGCAACATGCCAACTCAAGAAGCAAAAGCTCATCGCGTAGGTGAATGGGCAAGTTTACGCAACACCTCACCAGAGATTGCCGAAGCGATCTTTGAAGTCGCGAACTACGACGAAAAGCTGGCGGAGCAGATTTGGGAAGAAGGCAGTGACGAAGTGCTGATGCGCGCCTTTAAGAAAACCGACAAAGATTCGCTCTTCTGGGGCGAACAAACCATCGAACGTAAAAACGTCTAAACGTCTCCCCCGCTCGCGCGGGGGTTCCTTCTATTTTGCCGCCTCGTTCATCACCATCGTGAATTTATCCATCGGACAGAAGCCGTTAGCATCTACCGGGCAGCCCTTCAGGGACAAAGTGACCCGCTGGGCCGGCGATTTTAACGTTAATACCTCGGCGTTTCGCAGCTGCTGCGCGCTCTGGTAGACATACTCGATTTTCATCAGGTCGCGGTTAGCCTGTTTATCGTGCCAGCGCTGAAAGACGATTTTGCCGCCAATAGGTGTGCGTTCATACTGATCGTGCAGCTGGTACGGGGTGAAATCGAGCGCCGTCAGCAGCGAAGCGATATTCGAATCATGCCCTACCAGCAGGGTGATGGCAGGTGCCTTATCCCGGTCGGTGACCAGCGCTTTATCAATATATTTTACCAGCGGCTTCGCCACGTTTTGCGCCACCTCCCGGGAGGTAAAAAGCGCATCCTGATAGCCGTTTTTCAGCTTCGAGAGGACCCGCCACTGCTGGTCGCTGTTGATGTCTCCCCACGCCACCTGATCCATCGGGAAACCTTCGTAGTATTGCAGCGTGAAAGCATCCACCAGCGAGTTGCCTACCTTCAGCGGCCCGGAGACACCCGGCTCTTTGCCATAGTCGGCGCTGAAACTGTCTTTGGCCTCGGTTAGAGAGCAGACCTGCTTCTCTTTACAGGCGGGGGGATCGCTGTAGCGCGTCATTTGCGCCAGCAGCCGGTAACTCTCCTCAAGCTGCATCCCCTGGCGCTCGGCCTGCATGGCGCTAATCGCCTTATCATGGAATGCCGGGGAGTTATCGGTTATCACCGGATTAAAGGTGGGGTCCATGGTACCCATCTTCTCCTGATGGTGTACCGGCACGTCGCAGCCAGGGAAAGCGCCGGTAATGAAGAACTGCGCGGTGGCCACGGTGCGCTGCAGGCTGTTGGCGTAGGCGTAGACCGCCTGCGGCGCCGGGCATTCGCCTGCCCTGACCAGCCCCTCCTGCGCCAGCCATTCGCGCATGTAGTGCCCCATATAGACCTCCAGCACGCCGCCCTTGGTGGTGAGCTGCCCGCCCGGCACATCCCATTGCGGCCATTCGTTAGGCGTGGATTGCGCCAGCACGCTGCCGTTATCGGCGAGCGGCGCGCGCAGGTTATGGCGGCTCATAATCAGAACCTGCTGTAGCTGATACCCCTCGGGGGTGTTCTGCGCCTGCGCGCCCGATACCAGCGCCAGCATTCCCGCAACTGCGCTTACCAGTGGTGCTTTTCTCATCCCTTACTCCTTAGCGGTGATTATTGTCGACAGGAGTGTGACAGAAGCGGGACAAATTTCCCGGAGGCGTTTCGCAAAGTGAAGAGGGAGTCGGGAGGAGAAAAAGAAAAACCCCGCGATATTGCTATCGCGGGGTTATTTCGTATCTGGCGGAAGCGCAGAGATTCGAACTCTGGAACCCTTTCGGGTCGCCGGTTTTCAAGACCGGTGCCTTCAACCGCTCGGCCACACTTCCGGTGTGAGGCGCACTATAAACACCTCGTTGCGCCGTGTAAACCCCGGAAGTGTTCGTTTGCCTGAAAAACAGTCAAAACGAAGTTAATCGGCTGAAATAACAGCGCGTTGATGGTTTTATCAGCACAAAATACCGCTAGTATTTTTTGATGTACATATCTTTGGTGTAGTAGTAACCGAGCTTATCCGGCGTGAATCCGCCTACCCAGGGCTTCACCAGGTGAGAACGGACGTAGTGGTAAACCGGAATAGCCGGCACATCCTGCCCCAGCAGATCTTCCGCCTGCTGGTAAAACTTTCCGCGCTCGTCGATCGAACCCGCTTTCGCGGCGCTGATAAGCGCCTTATCGTAAGCAGGATTACTGTACTGGCTGGTGTTCTGGCTATCGCCGGTGCGGAAGTTATTCAGGAAGGTCGACGCATCATCATAGTCGGCAACCCAGGCGAAGCGCACCACATCAAAGCTATGGGTGTGCATGGTGTCGAGCATGGTTTTCCACTCCTGATTCTGCAGCTTCGCCTCCACGCCCAGATTTTTCTTCCACATGGAGCTGGCGGCAATGGCGATACGCTGATGGGACTCTGAGGTGTTATAGAGCAGATGGAAGGTGAGCGGATGCCCTTCATTATACCCCGCCTCGCTCAGCAGCTTTTTCGCCTCGGCGATGCGCTTCTCCATCGGCCAGCTGGCGTAATCGGGGTTGCGTAGCGTCACGCCGCCGATGTCCGGCTGGCTGATCAACCAGGCGGGACGCTGCCCCTGCCCCAGCACCTTGTCAGCGATGATGGTTTTATCCAGCGCCAGGTTTAACGCCTTGCGTACGCGTACATCGTTAAACGGTGCGCGGGTAGTATTGAACTCGTAGTAATAGGTGGCCAGCTGCGGAGAGACGTTCAGCTCGTTGCCCATCGTCTTTTTAAGCTGGGCAAACTGGTTGATCGGCACGGTGTAGTTGATATCAATCTCCCCCGCCTTGTAACGGTTGACGTCGGCCGCCTCGGAGGCGATCGGCAGGTAAGTCACCTTGTTGATTACGGTGTGGGCATTATCCCAGTAACGCGGGTTGCGCTCCGCCACGATGCGCTCGTTCACCACCCACTGAGAGAGTTTATAGGCGCCGCTGCTGATGAAATGTTCCGGCTGGGTCCACTTTTCGCCGTAGCGCGTCACCAGCGTCCGATCGAGAGGCATCAGCGACGGGTGCGCCAGCATCGGCAGGAAGGCGGCGTTCGGCTGGGTTAAGGTCACCTCCAGCGTGGTATCGTTAAGCGCCTTTACCCCCAGCGTATCCGGCGCTTTTTTGCCTTCAGCGATATCGGCGGCGTTGACGATAAGCATACTGCCCGGATAGCTCGCGTAGGGGGAGACGGTTTTCGGATCAACCAGCCGCTGCCAGCTCCAGACCACATCCTGGGCGGTAATGGCCGTGCCGTCGCTCCAGGTAATGCCAGGGCGCAGATGGAAGGTCCAGACGGTATTATCTTTCGTCTCCCATTTTTCCGCCAGCCGGGGCTGGATCTCTCCCGCCGGGGAAACGCTGACCAGCCCGTCGAATAAATCGCTGATGATATTAAATTCGACGTCGCTTTCGACTTTATGCGGGTCGAGCGAGGCGGGCTCGCTGCCGTTATTCCTGACCAGCTCCTGCTTCTCTGCAAGCGCGGTTCCCTGCGGCACGCTGGCGGCCTGAGCCGCGCCTGCGCAGAGGATGGCGGCGGCCAGTAACGAGCGTGTAAAACGTATGCGTGTTTGCTTCATGTGCTTCGCCTTATTGTCTGTTTTATGACGATCCGGCTTAACACTTAGCGCCCGGCAGGCGGGAACGCAATATTTTTCAGTAACCTATAAGATCTCGATCTGAATAAACTTTACAAAACCGCAATTATGCGGCCAAAATCCGTTTTTTCAGCATAAAGCGCCAGGGAAAGAGTGAGTAAAGATGGGTAAAACCGCTTTGTTCCGGCCGCGCTCTTTTCTATTCTTGCCGTTAATTACATCTGTCATAAGAGAGTGACTCATGGATCGTATTGTTATATCGTCCCGCGACCGCACATCGCTGCTCAGCACCCACAAAGTGCTGCGCAACACCTATTTTCTGCTGAGCCTGACGCTGGCGTTTTCCGCCATTACCGCTACCGCCAGCACCCTGCTGATGCTGCCTTCTCCGGGTCTTATCCTGACGCTGGTGGGCATGTATGGTCTGATGTTCCTGACCTACAAAACCGCCAACTCCCCGGCGGGCATCCTTTCCGCTTTCGCCTTTACCGGCTTCCTGGGCTATATCCTGGGGCCGATGCTGAACGCCTATCTCTCTGCCGGGATGGGTGATGTCATCGGCCTGGCGCTCGGCGGTACCGCGCTGGTCTTCTTCTGCTGCTCCGCCTATGTGCTGACCACCCGCAAGGATATGTCTTTCCTGGGTGGTATGCTGATGGCGGGTATTGTGGTGGTGCTGATCGGGATGGTGGCCAACATCTTCCTGCAGCTGCCGGCGCTGCACCTGGCGATTAGCGCAGTATTTATTCTGATCTCCTCAGGCGCGATCCTGTATGAAACCAGCAACATCATTCACGGCGGCGAGACCAACTACATCCGCGCTACCGTGAGCCTCTACGTGTCGCTGTACAACATCTTCGTCAGCCTGTTGAGCATCCTGGGCTTCGCCAGCCGCGATTAACCGCCCATGGCTCTGCCCTCAGCCCCGCTTATGCGGGGCTTTGTTTTTTGCTACACTGCGCCGGTTATTGACTGATGTGTGAATCCCTATGTTGAGCTTTGAAGGTAAAGAGATAGAGACCGATAAAGACGGTTATCTGAAAGAGAGCAGCCAGTGGAGCGAAGCGCTGGCCGAGGTGATTGCCGAACAGGAGTCTATCACCCTCTCCCCTGAGCACTGGGAAGTGGTGCGGTTTGTGCGCGAGTTCTACCTGGAATTTAATACCTCGCCCGCCATCCGCATGCTGGTAAAGGCGATGGCCAACAAGTTTGGCGAGGAGAAAGGCAACAGCCGCTACCTCTATCGCCTCTTCCCGAAAGGCCCGGCTAAACAGGCGACGAAAATCGCCGGTCTGCCGAAGCCGGTGAAATGTATTTAATAGCGAATGCCAAAGTTCTGATACTCCCGCCCGGGTTGATGCGGCTCCGTTAAGACCTTGTCAACCCGCGCGCTACGCGGCCCGCCCGCCTTCAGCCAGGCGATCAGCTTTTCCACCTGCTCCGCCTCGCCGCAGGCCAGCACCTCCACGCTGCCGTCATCCATGTTACGGGCATAGCCGGTCAGCCCAAGACGCGACGCTTCATGCTGCGTGCTGTAGCGAAAGCCCACCCCCTGGACCCTGCCGTGAACCCACGCGATTGTGCAGACTTTTGACATCATCGTTCTCCTTATCCGTCTGGCGCGTTGCATTTCCTCCGTGAACTCGGGAAAATGGCGGCCATTTTAGTGAACCAGCAGAATAGCAAATTATGAGCGTACGTTTAGTGTTAGCCAAAGGGCGCGAGAAATCATTACTCCGCCGTCATCCCTGGGTCTTTTCCGGCGCGGTTGCCCGTATGGAAGGTAAAGCCAGCCTCGGTGAAACCATAGATATCGTTGACCATCAGGGAAAATGGTTAGCACGCGGCGCGTACTCGCCCGCCTCCCAGATCCGCGCCCGCGTCTGGACCTTCGATAAAGAAGAGAATATCGATATCGATTTCTTCGTCCGCCGTTTGCAGCAGGCGCAGCAGTGGCGCGACTGGCTGGCGAAGCGTGACGGTCTCGACAGCTACCGTCTGATTGCCGGTGAATCCGACGGGCTGCCGGGGATTACTATCGATCGCTTCGGCCATTTTCTGGTGCTGCAGCTGCTGAGCGCCGGGGCGGAGTATCAGCGCGCCCCCTTAATCAGCGCCCTGCAGTCGCTCTATCCCGACTGCGCCATCTACGATCGCAGCGACGTGGCGGTACGTAAAAAAGAGGGCATGGAGCTGACCCAGGGGCCGGTGACCGGCGAGCTGCCGCCTCCCCTGCTGCCGATTGAAGAGCATGGCATGAAGCTCTACGTGGATATCCAGGGCGGCCATAAGACCGGCTACTACCTCGATCAGCGCGACAGCCGCCTGGCGACCCGTAAATATGTGGAAAACAAGCGGGTACTGAACTGCTTCTCCTACACTGGCGGCTTTGCCGTCTCCGCCCTGATGGGCGGCTGCCGTCAGGTGGTCAGCGTGGACACCTCGCAGGAGGCGCTCGACGTGGCGAAGCAGAACGTGGAGCTCAACAAGCTTGACCTGAGCAAAGCCGACTTTGTGCGCGACGACGTCTTTAAGCTGCTGCGTAAATACCGCGACCAGGGCGAAACCTTTGACGTCATCGTTATGGACCCGCCGAAGTTCGTGGAGAATAAAAGCCAGCTGATGGGCGCCTGCCGCGGCTACAAAGATATCAATATGCTGGCGATCCAGCTGCTTAACCCTGGCGGCATTCTTCTGACCTTCTCCTGCTCAGGCCTGATGACCACCGATTTATTTCAGAAAATCATCGCAGATGCCGCAACAGATGCCGGTCGTGATGTACAATTTATAGAGCAGTTCCGTCAGGCAGCCGATCATCCGGTGATCGCTACCTACCCGGAAGGTCTGTATCTGAAAGGATTTGCCTGCCGCGTCATGTAACTTGAAAAGTGGAAGGTTGCCCACACATATTGTGTAAGTAACGTTTCCCGGGAGGTGACTATGATTGCCAGCAAATTCGGTATCGGCCAGCAGGTTCGCCACTCCCTGTTAGGTTTCCTGGGCGTGGTCGTGGATATCGACCCGGAATACTCCCTTGAGGAGCCGTCGGCCGACGAGCTGGCGGTTAACGACGAGCTTCGCGCTGCGCCCTGGTATCATGTGGTGATGGAGGATGACGACGGTCAGCCGGTACATACTTATCTTGCCGAGGCCCAGCTGAGCGGCGAGCCGCAGGGGGATCACCCTGAACAACCCTCTATGGACGAACTCGCCCGCTCCATCCGTAAACAGCTGCAGGCGCCGCGCCTGCGGAACTGATCCAAAAGCCCGCAAGCGGGCTTTTTTTATTTGGTCAGGCCTAAACGCGGGATTTCAATCGCCGGGCAGCGATCCATTACCACGTTCAGCCCCGCCTCCCGCGCCATCACCGCTGCCTGCTCGTTAATCACCCCGAGCTGCATCCAGAGCGTTTTCGCCCCGATGGCGACCGCCTCCTGCGCCACGCCCCATGCCGCTTCCGAGTTACGGAATACATCCACCATATCGATCTTTTCCGGCACCTCGGCGAGCGTACCGTAACCCTGCTGCCCCAGCAGCGTCTTGCCCGCCACCTTCGGTGAGACGGGGATGACGTGATATCCCTGATCAAGAAGATATTTCATCACCCGGTAGCTCGGGCGGTCAGGCTTGTCGCTGGCGCCGACCAGGGCGATGGTGCGGGTCGAGGTCAGAATGGTGGCAATGTCGTTCTCTTGCATACGTTTTCTCCCGTTTTTTTACAGTGTATGCCAAAGCCGTGAGGGCAACCATCTAACCCATACATCTGTATGAGGGCAAACCGGCAGAATATGTCTATATGTTAGTAAACATGTTTTTCGAAAACTTTAGATACAATATTGCGGCGCGTGCTTGCTACAGGAGCTTTCTATGAAATCCGGCATTGTCAGTATGGCTATCGCGTTAATGGTGCCGGTTTGTGTCTGTGCCACCACGCTACGTCTCTCCAGCGAAATCGATCTGCTGGTGCTGGACGGGAAAAAGGTCTCCAGCTCCCTGCTGCGCGGTGCAGACAGCATTGAGCTGGATAACGGCCCCCACCAGGTAGTTTTCAGGGTGGAAAAAACCATCCGGATGACGGATCGCGAGGAGCAGCTCTATATCTCCCCGCCGCTGGTGCTGAGTTTTAATACCGAGAAAATCAGCCAGGTGAACTTCAACCTGCCGCGGCTTGAAAACAAAAAGGAAGCGGACCATTTTGATGCCTCGCCGCAAATCACGCTGCTGGATGGCGACGCGATGCCCATTCCGGTAAAGCTCGATATCCTGGCGCTGACGACGCCCCGCAAAGGAGTCGATTATGAGGCTGAGACAGAGCGCTATAACAAAGCGGGCAAAGCGGCCTCGCTGCCCGCTTTCGCCCCCATGATGGCCGATGACAGCACCCTGCTTTCCGGCGTATCGGAGCTGGATGTCATCCCGCCGCAGTCTCAGACGCTTACCGAACAGCGTCTCAAGTTCTGGTTTCAACAGGCCGATCCTGATACCCGTACCCGCTTTTTACAGTGGGCCAGACAGCAACCCTCGTCCTGAGCCGCATTTTTTTACCCTTTCTCTTGCAGCATCAGGCGCTTCCAGTAATCTTGTAACCAGTTAACCTTGATGGAAACGATGATGGAAACCACGACACGCACGCTCCCCGCGCGTAAACATATCGCGCTGGTCGCGCACGATCACTGCAAACAGATGCTGCTCAGCTGGGTTCAGCGCCACCAGCCATTGCTGGCGCAACATAACCTTTCGGCAACGGGCACTACGGGCAACCTTATCCACCGCGCCACGGGGCTGGCGGTTAACGCCATGCTCAGCGGCCCGATGGGGGGCGATCAGCAGGTTGGCGCCTTAATTTCTGAAGGTAAAATCGACGTGCTGATCTTCTTCTGGGATCCGCTGAATGCCGTCCCGCACGATCCGGACGTAAAAGCGCTGCTGCGCCTGGCAACGGTGTGGAACATCCCGGTGGCGACTAACCTCTCCACCGCCGACTTTATTATCCAGTCGCCCGACTTCAACTCCTCCGTCGAGATCCCGATCCCGGACTACGCCCGCTATCTTGCCGAACGGTTAAAATAACCCCCTCTTCCGGCGGCGCAGGCCGCCGGAAAACTCGCCGTCAGGGCTTTTTAGCCACCGGCACATCCACCGCTTTAAGGATCGCGACAAAGCGCGATGGCGCCTCCTGATTAAACAGCAGCCAGACGCGATGCCGCGCCCGTGTCAGGGCAACGTAGAGTAAACGGCGCTCCTCCGCATCGGGAAACGCCTCCGGCTCGGGCAGCAGCGCCTGCTCCATGATCGACTCCCGCGCCGGCGCCGGGAAGCCATCGCTCCCCTCCTGCAGCCCCAGAATGATCACATAGTCAGCCTGCTGGCCCTTGCTGGCATGGATCGTCATGAAATCGAGCTGGAGCTTCGGCCAGCGCGTGGCGGCCTTCTCCAGCAGGGCCGGTTTAAGATGGTGGTAGCGCGCCAGCAGCAGAATGCGCTCATCGGGCTTCACATAGCCGCTGAGCTTATCCAGCAGCGGCTCCAGCTGGCCGTCCGGCAGCAGCGTCACCGCCTTTTTATCTCCGGCCCGCAGGCTATTGAGCGGTTTTTTAAGCTGCCCGGGATTCTGCTGGATAAAGCGGTTGGCAATTTCACCGATGCGCGAGTTGAAGCGATAGGTCGTGTCGAGATCGCTGCGATCGCCCTCGCCAAAGTTATCGTGAAACGCGGTGGTCAGGGAGAGTTGCGCCCCGCTAAAACGGTAGATCGCCTGCCAGTCGTCCCCCACCGCAAATAGCGAAGTATGTTTATTTTGATCCCGTAAGGCCTTCAGCAGCGCCGCCCTTTGGGGCGAGATATCCTGAAATTCATCCACCAGAATATGTTTCCACGGGCTGACGAAACGCCCCTTCTCCAGAATCGCGATGGCCTGATGAATAAGCCCCGAAAAATCGACACTGTTTTCCGCCTTCAGCGCTGTTTTCCAGGCTTTTAACAGCGGCGCCATCAGCTTCACGCGCTTCGAAAAGAGGCTGCGGATAGCTTCCGGCGCGCCATCGATCATCTCCGCCTGGGTGCCGCCATGCATCCTCATCAGGCTGACCCAGCGGTCGAGGCGGCTGCCGAGCCGACGCGCCAGCGCCTCATCCTGCCAGAAGTTGCCTTCCGGGAGAGTCCAGGCAAGCTCCTCCTCCAGCCACTGCCGCCAGCCTTTCGCCTGCGCTTTTTTCTCGTTGCACTGCTGGCGCCACGCCTCAATAAACAGCGCCTGCCTTGCCTGGGCATCGTTTTCCAGGCGGCTTATGGTCGGCACTTTTTTGCTGCCCTGCTGAATAATTTGCAACGCCAGGGCGTGGAAGGTTTTCGCGCTGATGTCCTGGGTATGCAGCCGCGCCTGAATACGTTCGTCCATCTCCTGCGCCGCCTGCCGTCCGAAGGCCAGCAGCAGGATCTGATCGGGGCTCGCCTCACCGCGCGCCAGCAGCCAGCCGGCACGCGCCACCAGCACCGAGGTTTTACCGCTGCCCGCCCCCGCCAGCACCAGCAGCGACGTCTCGCCATTTACGACAGCCCTCGCCTGCGCGGGATTCAGTGGCGAGGACTCGACCTGGCTGAAGAAGTCGGCATATTCGCTCAGCATGGCGTCGGTCCAGGCCTGATTATGCGCCAGGCGGCTTTGTTCGATATCGGTCAGCCATCCCTGACACTGGCGCCACAGCTCACGGCAGTTTTCAAAGGCCTCCAGACGGGCCACCGGCAGCGGCAGCGCGGTGAGCGCCTGCCGGATACGCGCCTGCATTCCCGTAGTCTGCGCACGGGTGAGCCACTGCTTTTGTTCATGGCTATGGGCAATATCCGCCAGCACCTCTTGCAGAACCTGCGCCGCCACGTCGCTCATCTCTTCGCTCCACTGCTGCCAGCGGCCCGAGAGATGCTGATAAAAACGCTGCGTCTGCGCCCACTCCGTGCCATGCAGCCGAACCACTTTCTCCTCCGGCAGAACAAATTCCAGCTCACCCCATACGAGGCCGCGTTTACAGTGAATAGCCAGCAGCTGATTAAAGGGAATAAGGTATTCGTGGCGTTCCCCGGAGACTTTCACCCCGGCATTAAGAAGCTGCACGGAGTCATAGGGATGTTGCGCCAGCCGTTTGCCAAGAGAAGTTGCTTTGAGTTCCATGTCCAGCCCATCCGGTTATGATTGGTCACTAGTTTACCCGCCAGTTTTCAGGTGCTCCAGCCTAAAAAAGCGTTACAATCATCAGGTTTTAATTTTTCTGTCTGGCTGTGAGGACGTATGCGTACCGTTCTGAATATTTTGAATTTTGTCCTTGGCGGCTTCGCCACGACCCTTTCCTGGCTGCTGGCGACGCTGGTCAGCGTCGTGCTGGTGGTAACCCTTCCGCTTACCCGGTCGTGCTGGGAGATCGCCAAACTGTCGCTGGTTCCTTACGGGAATGAAGCGATTCACGTGGATGAACTCCACCCCGGTAACCGCAGCGCGCTGCTCAATACCGGCGGCACGTTGCTGAATATTATCTGGCTGGTGCTCTTTGGCTGGTGGCTCTGTCTGATGCATATCTTCGCTGGCATCGCGCAATGCATCTCCATCATCGGCATTCCGGTCGGGATTGCTAACTTTAAGATCGCCGCTATCGCGCTCTGGCCGGTAGGGCGCCGTGTGGTCTCTGTCGAAGTCGCCCGCGCCGCACGTGAAGCCAATGCCCGCGCGCGTTTTAATTAATAAGGACTGGCCGCGCTTATGCTAAGCCCATTGCTTCGTCGATATACATGGAACAGTAACTGGCTTTATAACGTCAGGATCTTTATCGCCCTCTGCGGCGCTGCAGCCCTTCCCTGGTGGATCGGGGATATCAAGCTCACCATTCCCCTGACGCTGGGGGTGGTGGCAGGTGCGCTGGCCGATCTTGACGACAGGCTTACCGGGCGTCTGCGTAACCTTATTATTACGCTGGTCTGCTTTTTTATCGCCTCCGCCTCGGTAGAGCTGCTTTTCCCCTGGCCCTGGCTGTTTGCCATTGGGTTAATGATCTCTACCAGCGGCTTTATCCTGCTGGGCGGGCTGGGACAGCGCTATGCCACTATCGCCTTCGGCGCGCTGCTGATCGCCATCTATACCATGCTGGGGGTCTCTCTCTATGACCACTGGTATCAGCAGCCGCTTCTGCTGCTGCTGGGGGCAATCTGGTATAACGCGCTGACCCTCACCGGCCACCTGATTTTTCCTATCCGTCCGCTGCAGGATAATCTCGCCCGCTGCTATGAGCAGCTGGCGCACTACCTTGAGTTGAAATCACGCCTGTTCGATCCCGATATCGAAGAGGAGAGCCAGGCGCCGCTCTACGATCTGGCGCTGGCGAACGGCCAGCTCGTCAATACGCTCAACCAGACCAAAAATTCCCTGCTGACCCGCCTGCGTGGCGATCGCGGACAGCGAGGCACCCGGCGCACGCTGCACTACTATTTTGTCGCGCAGGATATTCATGAACGGGCCAGCTCGTCGCATATCCAGTATGCCTCCCTGCGCGAGAAGTTCCGCTATAGCGACGTGATGTTCCGCTTTCAGCGCCTGCTCTCCATGCAGTCCCAGGCCTGCCAGCAGCTGGCGAGATCTGTCCTGCTCAGAACGCCCTACCAGCATGACTCCCGGTTTGAGCGCGCCTTCAGCCATCTCGACGCCGCGCTCGATCGGGTACAGGCCAGCGGCACCTCTGCGGAACAGATGAAAGCGCTGGGATTTTTGCTGAATAATCTGCGGGCCATCGATGCGCAGCTGGCTAATATTGAGTCCGAACAGTCGCTGGCGCGCCTGCGCAATGAGGCGGAGAGTCAGCTGGCCGATGATTCGCCCCGCGGCCTTGCCGATATGTGGTTACGCCTGAGCCGTAACTTCACCCCGGAGTCAGCGCTTTTTCGCCACGCGGTGCGTATGTCCGTCGTGCTGTGCGTCGGCTACGCCTTCATCCAGATAACCGGCCTGCAGCATGGCTACTGGATCCTGCTGACCAGCCTTTTTGTCTGCCAGCCAAACTACAATGCCACCCGCCACCGGCTGGCGCTGCGTATTATCGGCACGCTGGTGGGGGTCGCTATCGGGCTGCCGGTGCTCTGGTTTGTTCCTTCGGTGGAGGGACAGCTAATCCTCATTGTGATCACCGGCGTTCTGTTCTTTGCCTTTCGTAACGTTCAGTATGCCCACGCGACAATGTTTATCACGCTGCTGGTGCTGCTCTGCTTTAACCTGCTGGGCGAAGGCTTTGAGGTTGCGCTGCCGCGTATCGTGGATACCCTGATTGGCTGCGCTATCGCCTGGGCGGCGGTGAGTTTTATCTGGCCCGACTGGCGTTTTCGCAACCTGCCGCGCGCGCTGGAGAACGCCATCAACGCCAACTGCCGCTACCTGGACGCTATTCTGGAGCAGTATCACCAGGGTCGCGATAACCGTCTGGCCTACCGCATCGCCAGGCGGGATGCACATAACCGCGACGCGGAGCTGGCGTCGGTGGTCTCAAATATGTCCACGGAACCGAACGTGACGGAGGCGATCCGCGACGCCGCCTTCAGGCTGTTGACGCTGAACCATACCTTCACCAGCTATATCTCCACGCTCGGCGCGCACCGCGAGAAACTGAACCAGCCCGCAGTCCTCGCCCTTCTGGATGACGCCGTATGCTATGTTGACGACGCCCTTCATCACGGTCCGGCGGACGAGCCGCGCGTTCAGCGCGCGCTGGAGGAGATCAGCCGGCGGATTGCCCATCCAGAGCCCACAACAGAGGCCAAGGCGCCGCTTGTATTGCAACAGGTGGGGTTGCTCATCGCACTCTTGCCCGAAATCTGTCGTCTGCAGACGCGAATCGCTACCGATCGGCAGACGACTCAGGAAGCGCCTTAAACCATGCGAGCAGCTCCCGGCGTCTGGCTGCCGGGAGCGCCGCTTCGTGTAAGCCGGCGATCGCCCCTTCTAGCGCAAACAGCACCTTAATACTGAGATGACGGTTTTTGGCCCGCATTCTGAGCCAGCTCGCCTGCGCGCCCATCTGGCGCAGCATCGTTTCATCCTTTATGCCCGCCTCATAGAGCAGCACTTCCAGCTGGAAGGTAAGATTGGGCAGGTCCTTCAGCCGTTTACAATGAACGCGCTGGAGACGCTCCTCTCTCGCCGCGTCAAGGGCGAAGGAGGAGAGCTGCAGCAGTTTTTCCCGGTCCTGCCACAGGCCTTCATCCACCCGATAGTAGTTCAGCAGCACCGGCCTGCCCCGCTTAACCAGCGTTAAAAAGGGGGCGCTATGTTTGACGCAATAAGGGGCGCTTTGCTCACAGGCGCGAAGGTAGAGCTCACCGTTAGAGACCATCGCGAATACAGCGTTATCGACCGAGAGCGTATAGCCACCAAAAAGCGCGCGGTGACGAATATCACCCAGCGTGGAGAGGTATTCTTGCGATTGATAGATCCGCTTATATGATATGTTTTTCATGATAAAATCCTTCTATATCAGCAATTAACGACAACATTTTGTACTGCCGGATCCGTTAACAGAAAAATAGGCAACTTATCATCGCGCGGCAAGATGATTTTTAAAGGCCGGGTAAAAACACATCAATTTTGCGAAGCGCTTTCAGAAATTGAGGTTGATCTTTAGTCTGCGCAAGGGTACTGTATATCTATACAGTAACTACAGGGCTGGAATGATTATGTACACTTCAGGCTATGCAAATCGCTCAACCTCTTTCTCCTCTTCCGCAGGCTGCGCCGGCTACCCTTCTACCGGGCTGATTAGCGAAGTGATCTACCGTGAGGACCAGCCCCTGTTAACACAGTTGCTGTTACTGCCGCTGTTGCAGCAGCTTGGACAGCAGTCGCGCTGGCAGCTCTGGCTGACGCCGCAGCAAAAGCTGAGCCGCGAGTGGGTGCAGTCAGCGGGCCTGCCGCTCACAAAAGTGATGCAAATTAACCAGCTCTCCCCCTGCCACACGGTTGATTCCATGGTTCGTGCGCTGCGCACCGGGAACTACAGCGTGGTGATAGGCTGGCTGTCGGAAGAGTTAACGCAGGAAGAGCATGATCGGCTGGCGCAAGCTGCGGAAGCGGGTGAGGCGATGGGCTTTATCATGAGGCCGGTTCGTCACGATCCTCTTCGCAGGGGACAACTTTCCGGGTTAAAAATTCACTCAAATGCCTACCATTAATTCAGTTTAAGATTTTTCCTGGAAAATTTTTTTGAACTTTTGAGTGGCGTTTTGCGTCAGCAGTGAAAACTTCGGGAAAGCTTATCTGGCGCGGTTCTCGTTAAATTTATTGCACAAAGATCGGTCTATAAACGTTAAATATTCGGTATACGGAACTTTTTTTTTCCGTTGCCTGACGGAGTTCACACTTGTAAGTTTTCAAGTACGTTGTAGACTTTACATCGCCAGGGGTGCTCGGTCTAAGCCGAAGATATCGGTAGAGTTACTAGTTTGAGCTACGCCCCCCGGTGAAGGATTTAACCGTGATTTCTCACTGAGTTTTCATGGCGATTTTTGGATGATAACGAGGCGCAAAAAATGAAAAAGACAGCTATCGCGATTGCAGTGGCACTGGCTGGCTTCGCTACCGTAGCGCAGGCCGCTCCGAAAGATAATACCTGGTATGCAGGTGGTAAACTGGGCTGGTCTCAGTTCCATGATACTGGCTGGTACAACAGCTCCCTGAACAACGACGGCCCGACTCACGAAAGCCAGCTCGGTGCAGGTGCGTTCGGTGGTTATCAGGTTAACCCGTATGTTGGTTTTGAAATGGGTTACGACTGGTTAGGTCGTATGCCGTACAAAGGCGACAACATTAACGGCGCATTCAAAGCTCAGGGCGTACAGCTGACCGCTAAACTGGGTTACCCGGTTGCCGACGATCTGGACGTATATACCCGTCTGGGCGGCATGGTATGGCGCGCTGACTCCAGCAACAACATCGCTGGCGACGACCACGACACTGGCGTTTCCCCGGTATTCGCGGGCGGCGTAGAGTGGGCGATGACTCGTGATATCGCTACCCGTCTGGAATACCAGTGGGTTAACAACATCGGCGACGGCAACACCGTTGGCGTTCGTCCGGACAACGGCATGCTGAGCTTAGGTGTTTCCTACCGCTTCGGCCAGCAGGAAGCTGCTCCGGTAGTTGCTCCGGCTCCGGCTCCGGCTCCGGAAGTACAGACCAAGCACTTCACTCTGAAGTCTGACGTTCTGTTCAACTTCAACAAAGCGACCCTGAAACCGGAAGGTCAGCAGGCGCTGGATCAGCTGTACACCCAGCTGAGCAACCTGGATCCGAAAGATGGTTCCGTAGTGGTTCTGGGCTTCACCGACCGTATCGGTTCTGACGCTTACAACCAGGGTCTGTCTGAGAAACGTGCTCAGTCTGTTGTTGATTACCTGATCTCTAAAGGTATCCCGAGCAACAAGATCTCCGCACGTGGTATGGGCGAATCCAACCCGGTTACCGGCAACACCTGTGACAACGTGAAAGCTCGCGCTGCCCTGATCGACTGCCTGGCACCGGATCGTCGCGTAGAGATCGAAGTTAAAGGTATCAAAGACGTTGTAACTCAGCCTGCGGCATAAGTTACCCCGTTTGACAAAAAACCCCGCTATGCGGGGTTTTTTATTATCTGACTCTTTTCTTATTACTCTTTATTACCCAGCAGAGCCTGAAGGTCGTTTTTCAAAGAGGACATCTTGTGAGCATATTTTTCTTTATGCTCCGCGTCTTCAATCAGCTGCACGACCGTTTCCGACAAGGTTTTCCCCCGACGTTGCGCCAGCCCGGCCAGCCGCTGCCAGACCATAAACTCCAGGTCGATCGATTTTTTACGGGTATGCTGATGCTCGGCGTTAAAATGCCGCTTGCGGCGCGCGCGGATAGTCTGCTTCATACGGTTGAGCAACGCGGGATTGATGTGTTTATCTATCCAGCCGTTCACCTTCACCGGTTCGTTTTCGAGCGTCAGCAATAAATCTACAGCTTCCTTTGCGGCACTGGCTTCGATATAACAGGTGATAAGCTCTCCTTCACGATGCTTTTTCACCAGATATTTCCATTTCCAGCCGCTTTCGAGGTTTTCCAGTTGTTGATATTTCATTGCGATCTCAATGTTACCGTGTAACTTAGTTCAGAATATCAGTTTTTTTGCGCTCTGCTGAAAAGAAATCGTTGAGTCTGCGCCGTTATATCGCATTCCGCGCCGAAACCGCTATTCCTCCATGGGCAGCGTCAGCCGCTTGAGTTATAATCCACCGTTTTGAATCTGACTAAAAAACATCAACTTTGACCATTACGAAATTAGCATGGCGTGATCTGGTTCCCGATACCGACAGTTATCAGGAACTGTTTGCACAGCCCGATCTTGCGAAAGACCCTGAGTTTGTATTAAGCGAAACGCAGCCGCGTTTACACTATGCGCTTGAGCAGATGGTAAGCCCGTGGGCTACCTCTCCTTTCATGCTCTTAAAAGCGCCAGAAGAAGCGGAATATCTGGCGCTGTTGGCCGATGCCCTGCAACAGCTGCTTCCTGAATCAGAAACCGTTTTCGGCGGCGTCTACCGCATCAGCGGTCGCGACGTCACTTTTGAAGCGGCCCGGCAGGCTGACGACCGCTTCGCCACAACCGGCGGGATCGTCACGGCGGAATGGACCGAGGCGGAGCAGCTTTTCGGCTGCCTGCGCCAGTTTAACGGCGAGTTGACTCTGGAGCCTGGACTGGTGCATCGGGCCAACGGCGGCATATTGATGGTGTCGCTTCGCGCCCTTCTCGCCCAGCCGCTGCTGTGGATGAGGCTTAAATCTTTCGTTATGCATCAGCGCTTCGACTGGCTCACCTTTGATGAATCCCGCCCGCTGCCGGTTACCGTGCCGTCGATGCCCCTCTCGCTGAAGGTGGTACTGGTTGGCGATCGCGACTCGCTGGCTGACTTCCAGGAGATGGAGCCGGAGCTGGCGGAGCAGGCTGTCTATACAGAGTTTGAAGATAACCTTCAGATTGCCGATGAAGACGATATGCGCCAGTGGTGCGAATGGGTGTTGTCTGTCGCCGGGCGTGCGGCCCTGCCCGCCCCTGCGGCTGACGCCTGGCCTGGCCTTATCCGCGAAGCTGTACGCTATACCGGCGATCGTGAAACGCTGCCGCTCTGCCCCCTGTGGATTGGCCGGCAGCTGCGCGAAGTAGGCGCGATCAGCGGCGAAGGACACTTTAGCGGCGAGCAGCTTGCCCAAATGCTTTTGCAACGGGAATGGCGGGGAGGTTTTCTGGCCGAGCGTATGCAGGATGAGATCCTGCTGGAGCAGATCTTGGTTGAGACCGAAGGCGAACGCGTGGGGCAGATTAACGCCCTGTCGGTCATTGAATTTCCAGGCCATCCTCGCGCCTTTGGCGAACCGTCCCGCATCAGCTGCGTGGTACATATTGGCGACGGCGAGTTGACCGACATAGAGCGCAAAGCCGAGCTGGGGGGAAATATCCACGCTAAGGGCATGATGATCATGCAGGCGTTCCTGATGTCGCAGCTCGATCTGGAGCAGCAGCTTCCCTTCTCCGCCTCCCTGACGTTTGAGCAGTCCTACAGCGAGGTAGATGGCGACAGCGCCTCCATGGCCGAGCTTTGCGCTTTAATCAGCGCCCTGGCCGATGTGCCGATTAACCAGAATATCGCCATTACCGGCTCAGTGGATCAGTTTGGTCGCGCCCAGCCTGTCGGCGGGCTGAATGAGAAGATCGAGGGATTTTTCACCATCTGCCAGCAGCGCGGTCTGAACGGCAAACAGGGGGTGATTATTCCCGCGGCGAACGCACGCCACCTCAGTCTCAATCAGGAACTTCTCGATGCGGTAGAGGCGGGACAGTTTACTCTCTGGGCGATAGAAGATATTACCGATGCGCTCCCCCTGCTGACCAACCTCGTCTGGGACGGCGAAGGGCAAACCACGCTGATGCAAACCATTCAGGAGCGCATTGCCCAGGCAACTCAGCAGGATGCGCGCCACCGTTATCCCTGGCCGTTACGCTGGCTGGGCTGGTTGAATCGTAACTGATCGGACTTGTTCAGCGTACACGTGTTCGCTATCCTGCGTGCTTCACTAAAATAAGGCTTACTGAGAACATGGTAGATAAACGCGAATCCTATACTAAAGAAGATCTTCTTGCCTCTGGTCGCGGTGAACTGTTTGGCGCAAAAGGCCCGCAGTTGCCGGCACCGAACATGCTGATGATGGACCGTGTCGTGAAAATGACCGAAACCGGCGGCAACTTCGATAAGGGTTACGTAGAAGCGGAACTCGATATCAACCCGGACCTGTGGTTCTTCGGCTGCCACTTTATCGGCGATCCGGTTATGCCGGGCTGTCTGGGTCTCGATGCCATGTGGCAGCTGGTCGGTTTCTACCTGGGCTGGCTCGGCGGCGAAGGCAAAGGCCGCGCCCTGGGCGTGGGTGAAGTGAAATTTACCGGCCAGGTACTGCCTTCTGCGAAAAAAGTGACCTATCGTATTCACTTCAAACGCGTGGTTAACCGTCGCCTGATCATGGGCCTGGCGGATGGCGAAGTGCTGGTCGACGATCGTCTGATCTATACTGCCAACGATCTGAAAGTTGGCCTCTTCCAGGACACCTCTGCATTCTGATGGATGCCCTCCTGTAAGGCGAAACCTCCGCAGCGCGGAGGTTTCTTTTTCTAAAGAGACGGTATCAGGCAATAAGTACCCTGTCTCCGATGGCTTCTCGCCAGCCTCCCAGCCATTGCGAACGCTGATTCAGCGATTGATAGGGACACATTTCTTTTGAGCGTCCGGCGATGCCAGCCTGATAACCACGTTGATGAGCCCGTTCCAGGCGATCTCGTTTCTGTCTCTTCATGCCTCGTTTCCCTCATTTCTGGTCTGGTGGAAAAGAAAACAGTGGTTGCAAAATGTGCAATCACAGGTAACGAATACCCCGAATCGCTGCCATCGTCAATGCGCAAAATTCACGCCAGTGTCATATTTGTGAACTAAGCAGAAGTTCATTTGTACAAAAATTGTTCGCTCGTATCAGTAACGACCTGAAGCCCAAACGAAAAAAAAGCCGCAATCAGCTTCTGGCTGATTACGGCCTCGCTCGATGAAATTTACTTATGGCAGTCGGGAAATCTCGCTGGCGATGGAGGCCGCCTCCTGCGCCCATCCCTGCGCCAGCATTTTCACCATCTCGTCATAACCATCCTGCTGCTGCTTAAGCTCGACGTGGAACGGACGTTTAATCAGCTGTCCCTGGTGATTCAGCAGCCACTCGCCGCTGACAATCACCCGGCCATCGTAACGGCCGTGAAAGCCCGTGACGTTAACGTTAAGCGTATCCTGCTGCGTACCCAGCGGCTGGGAGGCGACCACCCAACCCGGCAGCTGGCTGCTCAGGTTCGCCACCAGCGCGTTGCGTAGCTGCTGGTCGAGCGGGCTGGCCCACAGATTATTGCTGGCAATTACGTACTGCACATCGCTGGTCTGATAGACCACGCCGTTGCCCGCCAGATAGTCGGGCACGCTGACCTGCTCCACCCACAGCAGGCGGCTGGACTGCGCCATGCTGCTCTGCCCGACGGTCTGGGAGGCCATCGGCAGCTGGTAGTAACTTTTATTATCACCGCCTGAGCTGCAGGCCGTTAAGGCCAGGGCTCCGGCGATCAATAACCATTTTTTCATTCTTTTGCCCTCTTCGGCTCAGGATCTTTTTTGTCTTTCGCTTCAAATACCAGCGCGTTGCTCTTTTCGTTGAGCGTTTTCAGAACCGGCTGAAGCTCGCGCAGAACCTGATCCAGGCGCTGCATATCCCCCACCATCTTGTTATAGGCTGCCGATCCCGGCTGGAAGCCCTGCATACTCCGGTTCAGCTCGCGCAGCGTGTTCTGCATATCCTGCGGCAGCTGCTGCACAGACTGGTTCGCTGTGATTCTGTTGAGATTATCCAGCGTGGTTTGCAGACGGCGCATGGTCGCCTGGGTTTCCGTCAGGCTGTTGGTCGCCTGCTGTACCAGCGGATTCAGCGGCAGATTGTTGATCTTATCCAGAGTATCCATCAGTCGCTGCTGGATCTGCGCCAGGCCACTGCTGACCGTCGGGATAATCTTATAACCGCCAAACTCACGCATACCGGTAATCGGCGGCGCTTTCGGGTAAAAGTCCATATCCACGTAGAGCGCGCCGGTTACCAGGTTGCCGGTTTTGAGCGAGCCGCGCAGCCCGCGCTTCATCAGATCGGTGATGTGGGTACCAATGTCGGTCTCCACGCCCACTTTATTGATCAGGCGCTCAGGCTCGATGCGGATCAGCACCGGGATACGGTAATCATCGTCCAGCACCTGACGCAGCCCCGGCACGAAGAACGGCACCTGACCCACGGTTCCCAGACGAATGCCGCGAAACTCTACCGGCGCGCCCGGTTGCAGGCCGCGAACGGAATCTTTAAAGAACATCAGATAGTCGATATGATCGGTATAGAGCGCATCCTGAATACTTTTCTGATCGTTATAGAGCGGGAACTCTGTTTTTTCTGCGACCGGCTGCCCCAGCTCCAGCCCTTCCGGCACGTCGAAGCTAACGCCGCCGCCAAAGAGCGTCGACAGCGACCCCATCTCCACGCGCATCCCGGCAGAGGTAAGATCAACCGCGATACCGCTGTCTTTCCAGAAGCGCACGTTGCTGGTCACCAGACGATCGTTTGGCGCATTAATAAAGAGCTGATAGCGGATGGTCCGTTTCTGCGCGTCAAAGGTGCTGGTTTCAACCGAGCCGACGCGATAGCCACGGAACAACACCGGGTCACCCGGAGAGAGCTGGCCCGCTTTTTTACTCTCCAGAATCACGCGGATCCCCTTTGCATCCGGCGGCGCCAGCGGAGGGGAGTCAAGCAGCTGATACTGTGGGGGCTGGGCACCCTTCGTCCCAGGCTGAAGTTCAATATAGGCGCCGGAAAGCAGCGTGCCGAGGCCGCTAATTCCCTCACGCCCGACCTGCGGCTTCACCACCCAAAACACCGAGTCGCCATGCAGCAGCTTTTCCATGCCGGCACGCAGACGAGCTTTGATCTCCACATGGGTCAGATCGTCGGTAAGGGTCGCGCTCTCCACTACGCCCACATCAACGCTTCGGCTCTTGATGGGGGTTTTACCCCCTTCGATGCCTTCGGCGTTGTTGGTGATCAGCGTCACCACCGGTCCCTGGTGACTATAATGATAAAACAGGATCCATGCGCCGATCAGGGCGGTTACGATGGGAAAAATCCACACCGGCGACCAGTTTCTGACCTTCTGCACTTTGGCCTCTCCACTCTTATTTTCCATGCTCTTATCTTTCCTCATGGCTTGAATCTGGCTCACGATCCCACGATAACCGAGGGTCGAAGGTCATGGCCGCAAACATCGTCATAATAACGACCAGCGCAAACATCAGCGCTCCCATCGCGGGATAAATACTCATCAGCCCTCCCATACGCACCAGCGCAGAGAGTACGGCTATTACAAACACGTCGATCATCGACCAGCGACCAACAAACTCAACCACTTCATAAATAAGGTGCATGCGCTCGCTATCGCGCCTGCCGTGCCCTTTCGCATCCCAGCAAAGCCAGGCGATGGCGATCATTTTGAGGGTCGGCACCATGATGCTGGCGATAAAAATCACCATTGCCACCGGGTAGGAGCCTTCTCCCCAGAGCAAAATGACCCCCGCCAGGATGGTCGAGGGCATCTTATCGCCGAGCAGATCGGTGATCATGATCGGCAAAATATTGGCGGGCAGATAGAGCATCAGGGAGGTCACCAGCAGCGCCATCGTCCACTGCAGGCTATTTTTACGTCGCACATCTCCTTTGGTCAGGCAGCGCGGGCAAACCGCAGTGTCGGCCGGCAGCACCGCGGTACAGCAGGCGCAGGAGCGCAGCCCCTGACGGATCCCCGCGACGCCCACCTTCAATGGCTGTGTCAGCACCGGCGCGGGGGCAATATCGTCCCACACCCAGCGGCGGTCCACGCACTGAAAGGCGCGAAGCTGCACGATACAGAAGAGACACCAGGGGATAAAACTGCTGCCGATGCCAATGTCGCCATAGGCCATCAGCTTAACGAAACTCACCAAGATCCCCGCCAGGAAAATCTCCGCCATTCCCCAGCTTTTCAGCAGGAAAAGGATGCGGGCGAGACGGGCTTTAAGCACAACCGGCATCTGTACCCGGTTGACCAGCAGCAGAATGATCGCCAGACAGAGCGCCGGCACTATCTGCACGAAGAGCAGAAAGAAAGTGCCGAGGCTGGCGTAATCTTCTGAGAAGAGGACGGCAGGGATCTCAAGCAGCTTTACTTCGCTGGTCATTCCGCCCACTTTCATGTTGACGAACGGAAAGAGGTTGGAGAGCAGCAGCATGAACAGCGCCGCCACCGCATAGGCGGTGGGACGTTGTCGGGGAGCATCCCAGCGGGTGGTCAGCGTCGCGCCGCAGCGCGGGCATTCCGCCCGCTCTCCCTGCCCAAGCTCGGGCAACGCCACGAGCAGATCGCATTGCGAACACAGTATATGCCGGTCGGCATGGTGCTGATCACACATAGAGGTTCCTGTTTACGCGCCATTTTTCAGAGACTCAAGGTACTCCCACCGCTCAAAAGCCTCTTCCAGCGCCTGCTCGGCCTGGGCAAGCTCTGCCAGTATTTTTTGAGTATAGTCGTGCGGCTGACTAAAGAATGAGGCATCGGCGACCTGACTTTGTAACGCCTCAAGCGCGGCCTCCAGCTCTTCAAGCCGCTGCGGTAAGCCTTCCAGTTCGCGCTGCAGGTTATAGCTTAGTTTGGTCGTTGATTTTTTGACACTTTCTGCTTTTACCGCAGGGGTCGCGACGCTCTCTTTCGCTTTCGGCTGCTTTTGCGCCAGAGACTGCGCCTGCTGACCGCGCGCGTCGTGGTAGCCGCCGACATACTGCCCGATACGGCCCTGGCCTTCAAAGATCCAGCACTCGGTGACGGTATTATCCACAAACTGACGATCGTGGCTGACCAGCATCACGGTACCCTGATAGCCATCAATCAACTCTTCCAGCAGCTCCAGCGTTTCGACATCGAGATCGTTGGTCGGTTCATCGAGGATCAGCAGATTGCTGGGCTTAAGGAACAGACGCGCCAGCAGCAGACGGTTACGCTCCCCGCCCGACAGCGCCCGCACCGGGGTCATCGCCCGTTTCGGGTGGAAGAGAAAGTCCTGCAGATAGCCCAGCACGTGGCGCGGCTTGCCGTTGACCATCACCTCCTGCTTGCCCTCGGCCAGGTTATCCATCACCGTTCTGTCAGGATCAAGCTCGGCGCGATGCTGGTCAAAATAGGCGACCTCCAGCTTGGTACCGCAGTGAATGCGCCCGCTGTCCGCCTTCAGCTGGCCCAGCATCAGCTTCAGCAGGGTGGTTTTACCGCAGCCGTTCGGACCGATGAGCGCGATTTTATCGCCGCGCTGAACCTGCGCGGAAAAATCGTTTACCAGCACTTTGCCGTTGACCTGGTAGTTGACGTTTTCCATCTCAAAGACGATTTTGCCGGAGCGGGAGGCCTCTTCCACCTGCATCTTCGCGCTACCCATCACTTCCCGGCGTTCGCTGCGCTCGCGGCGCATCGCTTTAAGCGCGCGCACGCGCCCTTCGTTACGGGTACGACGCGCCTTGATGCCCTGGCGGATCCACACCTCTTCCTGCGCCAGCTTGCGATCAAACTCGGCGTTTTGCAGCTCTTCTACCCGCAGGTTCTCCTCTTTTTCCAGCAGGTAGGTGTCGTAATCCCCCGGATAGGTCACCAGCTTGCCGCGATCGAGGTCGACGATGCGGGTCGCCATGTTGCGGATAAACGAACGGTCATGGGAGATGAAGATAATGGTGCCGCTAAAGGATTTCAGGAACCCTTCCAGCCAGTCGATAGTTTCGATATCCAGGTGGTTAGTCGGTTCGTCGAGCAGCAGCACCTTCGGCCCGCTGACCAGCGCGCGGCCCAGCGCCGCCTTACGCAGCCAGCCGCCCGAGAGCGAGGCGAGCGGCGTATCGGCTTCCAGCCCGAGCTGCGCCAGCACCTCGTTAATACGATTCTCCAGCTGCCACAGGCCGTGGTGGTCGAGCAGCTCCTGTACGCGGGCCATCTCGTTGAGGTTTTTGTCGCTCGGATCGCTCATCACCAGATGGGAGATCTCGTGATAGCGTTTCAGGTACTCCGCCTGCTCTTCAATCCCCTCGGCGACAAAATCGTACACGCTGCCCGCCACGTTACGCGGCGGGTCCTGCTGCAGGCGGGATACAATCAGATCCTGCTCGTAAACGATGCGCCCGTCGTCCAGCCCCTGTTCGCGGTTGAGGATCTTCATGAGCGTCGATTTACCCGCGCCGTTGCGCCCTACCAGACAGACGCGCTCGTTGTCCTCGATGTGCAGCTCTGCGTTATCAAGAAGCGGCGCGTCGCTAAAGGAGAGCCAGGCGCCGTGCATACTAATCAGTGACATCTGTTATTCCTTTCAGGCTGCGGTAATCAGCCAGCAGTTATGGATCTGACGGTTACGGGCAAAATCCTGAGAGAGGGTTTTTTGGCTAATCTCTTGTGCCTTCAGCCCAAGCGCTGCCAGCCCGTCGTGATCCATGCGGAAACCGCGTTTGTTGTTTGAGAACATGATCGTTCCCCCCTTGCGCAGCAGACGCTTGAGATCGGTCATCAGGCGCAGGTGATCGCGCTGAACGTCAAAGGTCTCTTCCATACGCTTGGAGTTGGAGAAGGTCGGCGGATCGATAAAGATCAGGTCGAACTGTTCATCGGTGTCCCGCAGCCAGCCCAGCACGTCGGCCTGCATCAGGCGATGCTGACGTCCGGTCAGGCCGTTAAGCCGCAGGTTGCGCTCCGCCCACTCCAGATAGGTGCGCGACATATCCACCGTGGTAGTGGAACGCGCGCCGCCGAGCCCCGCATGAACGCTGGCGCTGCCGGTATAGGAGAAGAGGTTGAGGAAATCTTTCCCTTTGCTCATCTGCCCCAGCATACGACGGGCGATACGGTGGTCAAGGAACAGACCGGTATCAAGATAGTCGGTCAGGTTCACCCACAGGCGGGCGTTATATTCGCCCACTTCGATGAAATCCCCCTTCTCGTTCATCTTCTGGTACTGGTTTTTCCCTTTCTGTCGTTCGCGGGTTTTCAGCACCAGCTTGTTGGGGGCGATGCCCAGCACGTTGATGGTGGCGGCGATAATATCCAGCAGACGCTGACGCGCTTTTTGCGCATCGACGGTTTTCGGCGGCGCATACTCCTGCACCACGATCCAGTCAGCGTAGCGGTCAACCGCCACGTTATACTCCGGCAGGTCGGCGTCGTAGAGGCGATAGCACTCAATCCCCTCCTGCTTCGCCCACTTTTCAAATTTCTTCACGTTTTTGCGCAGACGGTTGGCGTAATCTTCCGCCACCGTGGCAGGACGGCTGTCGCCCTCTTTCTCCGCCAGATGGTAGTTCTTCTGCACGCAGTCCAGCGGGCCGTTTTTCGCCTTGAATTGACGCTCGGCGCGCAGCTGCAGGCAGCTTAACAGCTCCGGCGAGGCGCTAAACAGCGACAGGTTCCAGCCGCCAAAGCGATCCTTCAGGTTGCGCCCCAGCAGGCTGTGCAGGGCAATCAGCGCCGGTTCACTGTCCAGACGCTCCCCGTAGGGCGGGTTGCTGATCACGGTGCCGTAAGGCCCTTTCGGCAGCGGATTGGTCAGCTGCGCCACATCCTTTACCTCAAAGTCGATCAGCTCGCCAATTCCGGCGCGGCGGGCGTTGCTGCGCGCGCGTTCAATGACGCGAGCGTCGCTGTCGGAGCCGTAGAAGCGGGAGCCGTAGTCGGCAAGCCCCTTGCGCGCGCGGGTTTGCGCTTCGGCTTTGACCTCTTTCCAGATAGCCTCGTCGTGCTGCGCCCAGCCGCCAAAGCCCCAGTGGCCGCGGTGCAGGCCCGGCGCCCGGTCGGTGGCCCACATCGCCGCTTCAATCAGCAGCGTGCCGGAGCCGCACATCGGATCGAGCAGCGGCGTGCCCGGCTGCCAGCCGGAGCGCATGACGATTGCCGCCGCGAGGTTCTCTTTGATTGGCGCCATGCCGGTGCGATCGCGATAGCCGCGCAGATGCAGCCCTTCGCCGCTCAGATCCAGCGAGATATTCGCCGTCTCTTTATTAAGCCAGACGTTAATCCGCAGGTCAGGGCTTTCGCGATCCACATTAGGACGCTCCAGATTTTTACGGGTGAAGCTGTCGACGATGGCATCTTTCACCTTCAGCGCCCCGTACTGGCTGTTGCGGATTTCGTCGTTCAGCCCGTTAAAATGGACGGCAAAGGTAGCGCCTGGCGCGAAGATCTCTGTCCAGTCAATCGCCTGCACGCCGAGATAGAGATCAAGATCGCTGTAGACCTTACAGGCTCCCAGCGGCATCATGATGCGCGAGGCGAGACGGCTCCACATCAGGCTCTGGTAAATAAGCCGCGTGTCGCCCTCAAAATGGACACCACCCTGAACCACCTGGCACGCCTGCGCGCCCATTCCTTCCAGTTCAGTTTTTAACAGCTCTTCCAGCCCACGGGCCGTACTGGCAAACAGAGAATTCATATCGTCACTTTTACTCTAAGAAAATTGCTGCGCATTATAGCCAATCTCCGGTGTATGTCATAAAGTTGAGGGCTTATTTTCATCGAAGGGAGAATACGATGCCGACTTTATCCAGGCTTTTCATCCATCCGGTTAAATCGATGCGCGGGATTGGCCTGACGCATGCGCTGGCCGATTTTAGCGGTTTTGCCTTCGATCGTATTTTTATGGTGACGGAAACTGACGGCACCTTTATTACCGCCCGGCAGTATCCGCAGATGGTTCGCTTTTTCCCGGCGCCGCTGCACGACGGGCTGCATCTGACCGCGCCGGACGGCTCAAGCGTTGTCGTCCGCTTCAGCGATTTCGCCGCCGTCGATGCCCCCACTGAAGTCTGGGGCAACCACTTCACCGCCCGCATTGCCCCCGAGGAGATCAACCGCTGGCTGAGCGGCTTTTTCGCCCGCGATGTGCAGCTGCGCTGGGTCGGGCCGCAGTTGACCCGCCGCGTGAAGCGCTTCGAGGCGGTGCCCCTCTCTTTCGCCGACGGCTTCCCTTTCCTGCTGACTAACGAAGCCTCCCTGCGGGATTTGCAACACCGCTGCCCCGCCAGCGTTCAGATGGAGCAGTTTCGCCCGAATCTGGTGGTCACCGGCGCGCAGGCATGGGAGGAGGATACCTGGAAAACGATCCGCATCGGCAGCGTCATATTTGACGTAGCCAAACCGTGCAGCCGCTGTATTTTGACCACCATCAGCCCGGAAAAAGGGCAAAAACATCCCGCCGGCGAGCCGCTCAAAACGCTGCAGTCGTTTCGCACCGCGCAGGATAACGGCAACGTGGATTTTGGGCAGAACCTTATTCCTCGTTCCAGCGGCGTGATCCGCGTTGGCGATGAGATCGAAGTTCTCGCTACCGCCCCGGCTAAAGTTTACGGGCCAGGCGAAGAGAGCGAACCTGTCGAGCGTGAAACGCAGCCGAGCGCAACGGTGGATATCGAATGGCAGGGCCAGGTGATACGCGGTAATAATCAGCAGGTTTTGCTGGAACAGCTTGAGCAGGCCGGGATCCGGGTGCCTTACTCCTGTCGGGCGGGTATTTGCGGATGCTGTCGCGTCAGGCTGGTTGAGGGAGAGGTCAGCGCGCTGAAACAGTCGGCGGTGGGCAACGATGGCACCATCCTCTGCTGCAGCTGCGTGCCGGCGACTTCACTACGGCTGGAGCCTTAAACGGCCTGTTCGAAACGGTAAGATTCGGCGATCGGTAGCGGCTTGAGCCGATCGTTCATCACCTTAATTGCATCCCCCAACTGCATGGTACGCCCGGCAATCACCACGCCGGGCTGGGCCAGCAGGCAAAGCGCGGCATTTTCGCCCGGCTCCACCACCAGCAGACTTACCTCTTCGGCGGTATCGCTCAGATTAACGCAGGCGGCATCGCCAGGAGCGGGCGTCCACGGCGCGCCGTGGGCCATAAAATGCCAGCTTTTGGGCATCTGGGGTTTCAGGAAGCGGATAGCCACCAGCGCATTGAGCACCAGTTCAGCACGCTGCTCTTTCGAAAGCTGAAGATCGCGGCATTTCTCTTCGAAGGAGAAGTAGAGGGCGGCGTCATCCACGCAAAAGCCCGACGGCGCAAAGGCGTCCGGCGTCAGCATTCGGCGCGCAAAACGGGAGCGAAAAAGCATACCATTGGCGAGATCGAGCATCATGCGATCGTGTTCTTCGCAATAATACCAGCGCCAGTTATCGTCAGGTTTAATTCGCATTGGCCCTCACCTCCCCGTTTAAACATCCTGTTCAGAAAATGTCCTTATTGCCGCTTCGCTTACTACATCAATAATAAAAGACCATCATGTCTAAATAAGCAACAGGGAGGGAATATAAAACAACCAGGGATGGAAATAAACCCCTGGCCGTCTGTTTAGCGACCTGGCTAGATAAAGTTAACGATCTCTTTAATCAGCGGCGGGCCTTTGAAAATGAAGCCTGAATAGATCTGCACGAGGCTGGCGCCAGCGGCCATCTTCTCACGCGCGGCGATAACTGAATCAATGCCCCCCACGCCAATAATGGGTAAACGGCCATTTAATTCCACAGCTAATGCCCGAATAATTTCGGTACTTTTTAACTGCACCGGACGCCCGCTGAGTCCTCCCGTTTCGTTACAATACTGCATCCCCTGAACCAGGGAACGATCGAGGGTGGTATTGGTGGCAATCACACCATCGATATTATGGCGAATTAAGCTGTCCGCTACCTGAATCAATTCCTCATGAGAAAGATCCGGGGCGATTTTTACCGCGACCGGGACATATTTATGGTGGGTGGCCTGCAGCGCCTGCTGCTTATTTTTAATGGCGCTCAGCAGATCGTCCAGCGCCTCGCCATATTGTAACGTGCGCAGCCCCGGGGTATTGGGCGAGGAGATATTGATGGCGATATAACCCGCATAGGCATAGATTTTCTCCATACAAATCAGATAGTCATCTTTGCCTTTTTCTACCGGCGTATCTTTATTTTTGCCGATATTGATCCCCAGCACGCCGTCGAAATGGGCTTTTTTAACGTTCTCCACCAGATGATCGACGCCCAGGTTATTGAAGCCCATGCGGTTGATGAGCCCTTCGGCTTCCACCAGACGGAAGAGGCGCGGCTTGTCGTTACCCGGCTGCGGGCGCGGCGTGACGGTGCCGATTTCAATGGCGCCAAACCCCATCGCGCCCAGCGCATCAATGCACTCGCCATTTTTGTCCAGCCCGGCCGCCAGGCCCAGCGGATTCTTAAAGGTTAACCCCATGCACTGAACCGGTTTTGCCTGCACCTTCTGGCGCACCAGCGCTTCAAGAGGGGTGCCGGTAATACGGCGCAATTGCTGAAAGGTCAATTCATGAGCGCGCTCGGGGTCGAGCTGGAAAAGGGCTTTACGAACGAAGGGGTAGTACATGAACTCTCCTGGATTCCCGGTGTGCAAACCGGGAGGGGATTATGGGCGATCCCGCCGGGAAAAGGAATTGACCTGCGGCAAAAAAAGCGGTCGAAACGCAATCGTTTTCTTTTCCGCTGCTTTCTTATGCGATTTCTGGCTTTGGTATCTCAGATAAATCATTTAGTGGAACAGGCCTGCGGTGTCACACTTCGAACAATGGTTATGAATGTCAGGCAAAAGCAAACTAATAGTTATAAGGAGAGTCTATGCGCGTCATTACGTTGGCCGGAAGCCCGCGCTTCCCTTCCCGCTCCAGCGCCCTGCTGGAATATGCCCGCGAACAGCTAAGCGCCCGCGACGTCGAGGTGTGCCACTGGAATCTTCACAACTTTGCGCCGGAAGATCTGCTTTATGCCCGCTTCGACAGCCCGGCGCTGAAGGCGCTCTCTGAACAACTTGAGACGGCGGATGGGCTGATCGTGGCTACACCTGTCTACAAAGCCAGCTTTTCCGGCGCGCTGAAAACCTTGCTCGACCTGCTGGCGGAGCGCGCGCTGGCAGGCAAAGTGGTGCTCCCCCTGGCGACAGGCGGCACCGTCGCCCACCTGCTGGCGGTTGATTATGCCCTCAAGCCGGTACTGAGCGCCCTGAAAGCGCAGGAGATCCTGCACGGCGTCTTTGCCGACGATACCCAGGTGCTGGAGTACCAGCATAGCCCGCGCTTTAGCGCGCATCTGCAGCACCGCCTTGACGAAGCGCTGGAGAGTTTCTGGCAGGCGCTGCGTCGCCGCGCCGTGCAGCCCCCCGCCTTTACCCACCTGCAGGGAGTCGCCCATGTTTAAATCCGCTATTCGCCTCGGGCTGGCGGGACTTTTGTCCCTCTCCGCTTTCGCGTACGCCGCCGAACCTGCCCCCGCCAGCCTGCGCATCGGCTATCAGAAAGGCAGCGTCAGCATGGTGCTGGCAAAGAGCCACCAGCTTTTAGAAAAGCGCTATCCCGCCACCCGCTTTTCATGGGTGGAGTTCCCCGCCGGGCCGCAGATGCTGGAGGCGCTTAATGTCGGCAGCATCGATCTCGGCAGCACCGGCGATATCCCGCCCATCTTCGCCCAGGCGGCGGGAGCCGATCTGGTTTATGTGGGCGTTGAGCCGCCCAAGCCGAAAGCGGAGGTTATTCTGGTTGCCGACAAGAGCCCCATTAAGCGCGTGGCGGATCTGAAGGGCCGTAAGGTGGCGTTCCAGAAAGGTTCCAGTTCGCACAATCTTCTGCTGCGCGCCTTACAGCAGGCAGGGCTGAGCTTTAAGGATATCCAGCCGGTCTACCTTACTCCGGCGGACGCCCGCGCCGCCTTTCAGCAGGGCAACGTTGACGCCTGGGCGATCTGGGACCCCTACTACTCGGCCGCGCTGCTGCAGGGGGGCGTAAGGGTGCTGAAAGATGGCGAAACCCTGAAGCAGACCGGCTCTTTCTATCTGGCGGCTCGCCCCTATGCCGAAAAGAACGGCGCGTTTATTCAGGGGGTGCTGGATACCTTCAGCGAGGCGGACGCCCTCACCCTGAGCCAGCGTCAGGCGAGCATTGCTCTGCTGGCAAAAACCATGGGGCTACCTGAGCCGGTGATTAGCAGCTACCTGGATCACCGCCCGCCCACCGTCATTAAACCGGTTGATGCAGACACGGCCGCGCGCCAGCAGCAGACCGCCGATCTGTTTTACGAAAATCGCCTTGTGCCGAAAAAGATCGCCATTCGCGAGCGCATCTGGCAACCCACACTTCAAAAAGGAGCGAAATCATGAACCTGAATCTCTTCTGGTTTTTACCGACCCACGGCGACGGACACTATCTGGGGACGGAACAGGGCGCCCGCCCGGTCGACCATGGCTATCTGCAGCAGATTGCGCAGGCGGCTGACAGGCTCGGCTTTACCGGCGTGCTGATCCCGACAGGTCGCTCCTGCGAGGATGCCTGGCTGGTCGCCGCCTCCATGATCCCGGTGACCCAGCGTCTGAAGTTTCTGGTGGCGCTGCGCCCCAGCGTCACCTCCCCTACCGTGGCGGCGCGCCAGGCCGCCACGCTGGATCGTCTCTCCAACGGCCGCGCGCTGTTTAACCTGGTGACAGGCAGCGATCCGCAGGAGCTGGCGGGCGACGGTGTCTTCCTCGATCACACCGAGCGTTACGAAGCCTCCGCCGAGTTTACTCGCGTGTGGCGTCGTCTGCTGGAGGGTGAGACGGTGGATTTCGAGGGCAAGCATATTCATGTGCGTGGGGCGAAACTGCTCTTTCCTCCGGTGCAACAGCCGCGTCCGCCGCTCTACTTTGGCGGATCGTCAGACGTGGCGCAGGATCTGGCCGCAGAACAGGTCGATCTCTATCTGACCTGGGGCGAGCCGCCGGAGCTGGTAAAAGAGAAGATTGAGCAGGTGCGCGCTAAAGCGGCCGCGCTCGGGCGTACGGTGCGTTTCGGCATCCGTCTGCACGTCATTGTGCGTGAAACTAACGAAGAGGCCTGGCAGGCCGCCGATCGCCTGATCTCCCATCTGGATGACGCCACCATTGCCAAAGCGCAGGCGGCGCTGGCCAAAACCGACTCCGTCGGCCAGCACCGGATGGCCTCGCTGCATAACGGCAAGCGGGAAAATCTGGAGATTAGCCCCAACCTCTGGGCGGGCGTGGGGCTGGTGCGCGGCGGCGCAGGCACCGCGCTGGTGGGCGATGGCCCGACCGTGGCGGCGCGTATCAATGACTACGCGGCGCTGGGCATCGACAGCTTTATCCTCTCCGGCTATCCCCATCTGGAAGAGGCTCTCCGGGTGGGGGAACTGCTTTTCCCGCATCTTGACGTGGCTATACCCGAGGTGCCGCAGCCGCGCCAGCTTCAGCAGCAGGGCGAAGCGGTGGCTAACGAATTTATCCCGCGCCGCGTGGCGCAAAGCTAAGGAGGCGCGGATGACAAATCCTTCCCGTAAATGGCTGCTGCGCATTGCCCCCTGGCTTTTGCCCGCCGCTATCGTCGCGATCTGGCAGGTTGCCTCCGCCACCGGCTGGCTCTCCAGCCGCATTCTCCCCTCTCCCGAGGGGGTGGTGGAGGCGTTCTGGTCACTGAGCGTCAGCGGCGAACTCTGGCAACATCTGACGATCAGCGCCTGGCGCGCGTTCATCGGTTTTTCCATTGGCGGCGCCATCGGCCTGACGCTGGGGCTGATAAGCGGCCTGTCGCGCTGGGGCGAAAGGCTGCTGGATACCTCCATTCAGATGCTGCGCAACGTGCCGCATCTGGCGCTGATCCCGCTGGTGATTTTGTGGTTCGGCATTGATGAAACCGCAAAAATCTTTCTCGTGGCGCTGGGGACGCTGTTCCCCATCTATATCAACACCTGGCACGGGATCCGCAATATCGATCGCGGGCTGGTGGAGATGGCGCGCAGCTACGGGCTGTCGGGATTCGCTCTGTTTATCCATGTGATCCTGCCCGGCGCCCTGCCCTCAATTATGGTGGGAATACGCTTTGCCCTGGGTCTGATGTGGCTGACGCTTATCGTGGCGGAGACCATCTCCGCTAATGCCGGTATCGGCTATCTCGCCATGAACGCGCGCGAGTTCCTGCAAACGGATGTCGTCGTGGTGGCGATTATCCTCTACGCCCTGCTCGGCAAGCTGGCCGATCTTAGCGCCCAGTGGCTGGAGCGCAGCTGGCTGCGCTGGAACCCGGCTTACTCCCTTAAGGAGGCTAACGTATGAATACCGCTCGCTTAAACCAGGGGACGCCGCTGCTGCTCAACGGCGTCACCAAACGCTACGGCGCCACAACGGTGCTTAACGGGCTCGATCTGCATATTCCCGCCGGGCAGTTTGTTGCTGTCGTCGGGCGCAGCGGCGGCGGAAAGAGCACCCTCCTGCGCCTGCTCGCCGGGCTGGAATCCCCCAACGGCGGCGAGCTACTGGCGGGTACGACGCCGCTTGCCGAACTCCAGGAGGATACGCGCATGATGTTTCAGGAGGCGCGCCTGCTGCCATGGAAAACGGTGATTGATAATGTGGGGCTCGGCCTGAAGGGAGAGTGGCGGCCGGCGGCGGCGCAGGCGCTGGCTTCGGTGGGGCTGGAGCACCGCGCCGGGCTGGAGCACCGCGCCGGTGAATGGCCCGCCGCGCTCTCCGGCGGGCAGAAACAGCGCGTGGCGCTCGCCAGGGCGCTGATCCACCGCCCGGGCCTGCTGCTGCTTGATGAGCCGCTCGGCGCGCTCGACGCCCTGACGCGCATTGAGATGCAGGATTTGATCGCCTCCCTGTGGCAAACCCACGGCTTTACGGTGCTGCTGGTAACGCACGATGTGAGCGAGGCGGTAGCGATGGCGGACAGGGTTTTGCTGATCGAAGAGGGAAAAATTGGCCTGGATGTGGCGGTGGATCTGCCGCGTCCGCGCCGGACTGGCTCCGCGAGGCTGGCTGAACTGGAGGCGCAGGTACTGGAGCGGGTAATGCAGCGTGGCGCAGGCGAATTACCTGCCCGCAGGCACGGATAAAAAAAGCCGGGCGGCGCTGACGCTTGCCCGGCCTACAGAGAGTACTGCCCCGGCAGGCCCGGTAAGCATCGCGCTACCGGGCCCTCGCCTTATCCGGCACGGAGAGGACCTGTCAGGCTAACGCTTTCGTAATCTTCTCGAACAGATCACCCGAAAGATTCTCCAGCCCTTTCAGCTGCTCCAGCGCGGCGCGCATCATCCCCTGACGCTTCTCATCGTAACGCTTGAGACGGATCAGCGGTTCGATCAGGCGTGACGCTACCTGCGGGTTACGGCGGTTCAGCTCGGTCAGCATCTCCACCATAAACTGATAGCCGCTGCCATCCTCCGCATGGAAGGCCGCCATGTTGGCGCTGGCGAAGGCGCCAATCAGCGAACGAACACGGTTCGGGTTGCTCAGGGTGAAGGAGCGATGCGTCAACAGGCTGCGCACCTTGCTCAGCGCATCGGCTGCCGGGCTGGTGGATTGCAGAATGAACCACTTATCCATCACCAGACCATCCTGATGCCACTTGTCGTCATACTCCTGCATCAGGGTGTCGCGGCACGGCAGTTCCGCCGCCACGCTCGCCGACAGCGCCGCCAGCGCGTCGGTCATGTTATCCGCTTCGTGATACTGCTTGCTCACCAGGCGATCGGCCAGTTCAGCGTCGCCAAAGGCCAGATAGCGCAGGCAGGTGTTACGCAGGGAGCGTTTACCGATATCGGCATGCTCCACGCGGTAGCCGTCCAGCTTGTTGGCGTTATAGATCGCCAGGAACTCGTCCGCCAGCTCGGTCGCCAGGGTGCGGGTCAGCGCTTCGCGCACCGTCACGATGGCAATCGGATCGATGATCTCAAACAGCTCGGCAATCTCGTTTGCGGAAGGCAGCGTCAGGATCTCCGCCGCCAGCGCCGGGTCGATTTTCTCATCCAGCAGAATAGCGCGGAAGGCGTCAGCCACATGCACCGGCAGCGACAGCGGCTGGCCCTGCTGGTGGCGGTTGACGTTAATCTTAATGTAGGTCGCCAGCAGGCTCTGGGCGGCATCCCAGCGGGAGAAGTCGTTGCGCGCATGGCGCATCAGGAAGGTGAGCTGCTGATCGCTCCATTTGTACTCCAGCTTCACCGGGGCAGAAAATTCGCACAGCAGCGCAGGCACCGGCTGGAAATAGACCTTGTCAAAGATAAAGGTCTGCTCCGCCTGGGTGACGTTGAGTACGTTATGCACCGGATGGCCGCCCTTCTGCAGCGGGATAACGTTGCCTTCGTTATCATACAGCTCAATGCTGAACGGGATATGCAGCGGCAGCTTCTCCTCCTGCTCGGCGGTCGGCGGCGTGCGCTGGCTGATGGTCAGGCTATATTGTTCGGATTCCGGATTGTAATCATCCTTCACCGAGACGATCGGCGTCCCCGCCTGGCTGTACCAGCGGCGGAAATGGGAGAGATCGACATTGGAGGCATCTTCCATCGCCTGCACGAAATCGTCGCAGGTCGCCGCGCTGCCGTCGTGACGCTCAAAGTAGAGCTGCATTCCTTTCTGGAAGTTCTCCTCTCCCAGCAGGGTGTGCATCATGCGGATCACCTCTGCCCCTTTTTCATAGACGGTCAGGGTGTAGAAGTTGTTCATCTCGATCACCTTATCTGGGCGAATCGGATGCGCCATCGGGCTGGCGTCCTCCGCAAACTGCAACCCACGCATGGTGCGCACGTTGTTGATGCGGTTCACCGCACGCGAGCCGAGGTCAGAGCTGAACTCCTGGTCGCGGAATACCGTTAAGCCCTCTTTCAGGCTCAGCTGGAACCAGTCGCGGCAGGTGACGCGGTTGCCGGTCCAGTTGTGGAAATATTCGTGGCCGATAACCCGTTCGATATCGAGATAATCTTTATCGGTGGCGGTATCGGTACGGGCCAGCACATATTTGGAGTTAAAGATGTTCAGCCCTTTGTTCTCCATCGCTCCCATATTGAAGAAGTCGACGGCGACGATCATATAGATGTCGAGATCGTACTCCAGACCAAAGCGCTCTTCGTCCCACTTCATGGAGTTTTTCAGGGAGGTCATCGCCCAGGGCGCGCGATCCAGATTGCCGCGATCGACAAACAGCTCCAGCGCCACTTCACGACCGGAACGGGTGGTGAAGGTGTCGCGCAGCACGTCGAAATCGCCCGCCACCAGCGCAAAGAGATAGCACGGCTTCGGGAACGGGTCCTGCCACTGCACCCAGTGGCGGCCATTCTCCAGCTCCCCTTCCGCCACGCGGTTGCCGTTAGAGAGCAGGAACGGGTATTTGGTTTTGTCGGCAATAATTTTGGTGGTAAAACGCGCCAGCACGTCCGGGCGATCCAGATACCAGGTGATGTGGCGGAACCCTTCCGCTTCACACTGGGTGCAGAGCGCCTCGCCTGACTGATAAAGCCCCTCCAGCGCGGTGTTAGCCGCGGGGCTGATTTGGGTCACGATGCGCAGGCTAAAGCGATCCGGCAGATTGCTGATGACCAGCTGGTTCTCTTCTTCTTTATAGTCGGTCCAGGCTTCATCGTTAACCTGCAGAGAAACCAGCGTCAGCTCCTCCCCATCCAGGCGCAGCGGGAGATCGGCTGCCCCTTGTCGCGTCACCTGACTGACGGCGGTTACAACGGTTTTAGTGGCATCCAGGTCAAAAGTCAGATCGATATCGCTAATCAGGTACGCCGGCGCACGGTAGTCGTGGCGGTATTTGGCTTGAGGCTGTTGTGTCATAGAAAACCTTATGCATCGTTGTCGAATAACGAATCCAGTCTATTCCTGTTGTGTAGATCGCGCTACGCAGAATCTTCATCTTTTCAGGCACAAACTCTTTTTTTGCTACATTTGTATAACACTGGCACAAAATGCGCTCGACCATCAGAACAGCTTATGATGTGATCGGGGTTCAATAAATCGCTAAACAAGGTATACTTCAGCGGTTTCTGTAGTTGTTTAATGTACTAAACGCTCCCGTATGAGGATGCTACCGGGCACCTATGACACAATTCGCTTCTCCTGTTCTGCATACGTTGCTGGATACCGATGCGTATAAACTGCACATGCAGCAAGCCGTTTTTCACCATTACTATGACGTAGAGGTAGCGGCTGAATTTCGCTGCCGCGGTGACGATCTGCTCGGCATTTATGCTGACGCTATTCGTGAACAGGTCGATGCCATGCAGCATCTGACGCTTCAGGATAACGAGTTCCAGTGGCTCTCCGGTCTGCCTTTCTTTAAACCCGACTACCTGGCCTTTCTGCGCGACTTCCGCTATAACCCGGCGCAGGTCACCGTCAGCAACGATAACGGCAAACTCAATATCCGTCTGGCTGGCCCGTGGCGCGAAGTGATCATGTGGGAGGTTCCCCTGCTGGCGGTAATTAGCGAGCTGGTACACCGCTTCCGCACGCCGGAAACCGGCGTGGATCAGGCGCTCGCCACCCTTGAAAGCAAGCTGGCTGATTTCGCCCGGCTGACCGGAACGCTGGATATGTCCCGCTTCCGTCTGATGGATTTTGGCACCCGCCGCCGTTTTTCGCGCGAGGTTCAGCAGGCGATTGTTGAACGCCTGCAGCAGGAGCCGTGGTTTGTCGGCACCAGTAATTACGATCTGGCGCGCCGCCTCAACCTGACGCCGATGGGGACGCAGGCCCACGAATGGTTCCAGGCGCACCAGCAGATCAGCCCTGACCTGGCGACCAGCCAGCGGGCGGCGCTCGCCGCGTGGCTTGAGGAGTATCCCGACAGACTCGGCATCGCCCTGACCGACTGCATTACCATGGATGCGTTTTTACGCGACTTCGGGCCGGAATTTGCCACCCGCTATCAGGGGCTGCGCCACGACTCCGGCGATCCGGTGGAATGGGGCGAGAAGGCGATCGCCCATTATGAAAAGCTGGGCATCGATCCGCTCACCAAAGTGCTGGTATTTTCCGATAACCTGGATCTTAACAAGGCGGTCGCGCTCTATCGCCACTTCTCCTCCCGCATTAATCTCAGCTTTGGGATCGGTACCCGTCTCACCTGCGATCTGCCGCAGGTCAAACCGCTAAATATCGTCATTAAACTGGTGGAATGTAACGGTAAGCCGGTCGCGAAACTCTCCGACAGCCCGGGCAAAACCATCTGCCATGACAAAGCGTTCGTGCGCGCCCTGCGTGAAGCGTTCGATCTGCCGCAGGTCAAAAAAGCGAGCTAACCTTCCCGGGGAGTGCTAAGCGCGCTCCCCTCTCTTATTTATTTCTGATTTCTTCGCTTTTCCCTGCGAAATCTGCTTGTCTGCTCGCGGATGCCAGGTAACATAGATATCCCCCCGATGAGGGCGGACAAGTGTTTATTTTTTCCGACTATTAACAGAGAGAATATTATGAGCGTTGTGCCTGTAGCCGACGTACTCCAGGGCCGTGTCGCCGTTGACCAAGAAGTCACCGTGCGCGGATGGGTGCGTACTCGCCGAGATTCTAAAGCTGGCATCTCCTTCCTCGCCGTCTATGACGGTTCCTGCTTTGATCCTGTACAGGCCGTCATTAATAATTCTCTGCCCAATTACAATGATGACGTTCTGCATCTGACCACCGGCTGCTCGGTTATCGTGACCGGGAAAGTCGTCGCCTCGCCGGGCCAGGGCCAGAGCTTTGAAATCCAGGCCACCCAGGTGGAGGTCACTGGCTGGGTGGAAGATCCTGATACCTATCCGATGGCGGCCAAACGCCACAGCATCGAGTATCTGCGTGAAGTGGCGCACCTGCGTCCGCGTACCAACCTGATTGGCGCGGTCGCCCGCGTACGTCACACCCTGGCGCAGGCGCTGCACCGTTTCTTCGATGAGCAGGGCTACTTCTGGGTCTCCACGCCGCTGATCACCGCCTCCGATACGGAAGGTGCGGGCGAAATGTTCCGCGTCTCTACGCTGGATATGGAAAACCTGCCGCGCACGCCGGAAGGTAAAGTGGACTACGACAAAGATTTCTTTGGCAAAGAGTCCTTCCTGACCGTGTCAGGCCAGCTCAACGGTGAAACCTACGCCTGTGCGCTCTCTAAGGTCTACACCTTCGGGCCGACTTTCCGCGCAGAAAACTCTAACACCAGCCGCCATCTGGCAGAGTTCTGGATGCTGGAGCCGGAAGTGGCGTTCGCCAACCTGGATGATGTCGCCGGTCTGGCGGAAGCGATGCTGAAGTATGTCTTTAAAGCGGTGCTCGACGAGCGCGCGGATGACATGAAATTCTTCGCCGAGCGCGTGGACAGCGATGCGGTAGCGCGTCTGGAACGTTTCGTCTCAGCTGATTTCGCTCAGGTGGATTATACCGATGCGGTAGCCATCCTCGAAAAATGCGGTGAGAAGTTCGAAAACCCGGTCTACTGGGGTGTGGATCTCGCCTCCGAGCATGAACGTTATCTCGCCGAGAAACACTTCAAAGCGCCGGTCGTTGTGAAAAACTACCCGAAAGATATCAAGGCGTTCTACATGCGTCTTAACGATGACGGCAAAACCGTTGCCGCGATGGATGTCCTGGCGCCTGGCATCGGGGAGATTATCGGCGGTTCCCAGCGTGAAGAACGTCTGGACGTGCTGGATGCCCGCATGGCAGAAATGGGTCTCAATAAAGAAGACTACTGGTGGTACCGCGATCTGCGCCGTTACGGCACCGTTCCGCACTCCGGCTTTGGCCTGGGCTTCGAGCGTTTGATCGCCTATGTCACCGGCGTTCAGAACGTACGTGACGTAATCCCCTTCCCGCGTACGCCGCGCAACGCAACTTTCTAATCGTGCTTCATCCATGGCCAGCCTCTGCTGGCCATTATTTTATGCTGCAATGTCAATCAATGTCAGTTGAAAGTCAAAATATTAAAAGTGCAACCCCGCCAAAAGCTCCAGCTGTTACCTTTTATTTCCACGAAACATCTTTTTAAGAAAAATAATCCCTACTCTCCTTGCGCCTAATACTTTCCTCAAGCTTTAGCACAAAATTCGAACAATTTATAAGCCTTCCGGACGGCCAAATAGCGCTATAAGAAAAGATCACCTGTTTAGCCGCCGTTAATATGAAAAACCTTTATCCAAATTAAAGATAGGCATTTCATATAGATAGAATAAAGAACGGCTGTTTATTAAGCGATTGGTTCTGAAGTTTGAGTTAGTTCACAAAGTTCCATAAATTACATAAATTCTTACATATAATTTCTTTTTGTTACTTAATCTTTATGTTTGTAGCACTTTCCGGGTAGCGAAACGCTTAGTGGAATGGAAAGATGCCTGTCAGACACAAAAAGACACCAAACTCTCATCAATGGTTCCGGAAATATTTATTGACAGAATTTATTGGCGGCAGTGGCGAGTGTCATAAAAAAACCAATGAGGGTAATAAATAATGATGAAGCGCAATATTCTGGCAGTGGTTATCCCTGCCCTGCTGGTAGCGGGCGCAGCTAACGCTGCAGAAATCTACAACAAGAGCGGTAACAAGCTGGATTTTTACGGCAAAGTTAACGCCGAACACGATTTCGTGACCTCCGGGGATGACACCTCTAACAACGACGCGACCTACGCGCAGATCGGTTTCAAAGGCGAAACTCAGATCAACGATCAGCTGATCGGTTACGGCCAGTGGGAATACCGCTTCATGGCGAACCAGGCTGAAAACACCGCGCAGTCCAACAAAAACCGTCTGGCATTCGCGGGCCTGAAAGCAGGCGACGCGGGCAGCATCGACTACGGTCGTAACTACGGTATCGTCTACGACGTAGGTTCTTACACCGATATGGCGCCATCCTTCTCCGGTATGACCTGGGCTGGCAACTACGTTGACAACTACATGACCAGCCGTGGTACCGGTCTGCTGACCTACCGCAACAGCGATTTCTTCGGTCTGGTTGACGGTCTGAGCCTGGGCGTACAGTACCAGGGCAAAAACGACCGTGACAACGTCTACACCTCTAACGGTGACGGCGTAGGTTACTCTCTGGGCTATGACTTCGCTGAAGGCTTTGGCGCTATCGCTTCCTACAGCAACGCAAACCGTACTCTGGATCAGAAAGAAGATGGTAAAGGCGATAAAGCGGAAGCCTGGGGTGTGGGTCTGAAATATGACGCCAACAACATCTACCTGGCGGCCACCTACGCAGAAACCCGTAACACCACCCGTACCGGTAGCGACGGCGACGCCGGTTTTGCTAACAAAACTCAGAACGTAGAGTTGGTTGCTCAGTACCAGTTCGACTTCGGCCTGCGTCCGGCTATCTCCTACGTGCAGACCAAAGGTAAAGATCTCTCTCCGGTTGGCAGCTTCGACGGTGGCGATGCGGATCTGGCGAAGTTCATCCAGGTTGGCGCGACTTACTACTTCAACAAGAACTTCAACGTGTGGGCTGACTACTACATCAACCTGCTGGATGAAGACGACGCGTACACCTCTGAAGTTGGCGGCATCAACGGCAACAACGATATGGCTGCCGTGGGCGTGACCTACCAGTTCTAATCAGAACCGCACGACATGCTTAAGAAACAGGGCTTCGGCCCTGTTTTTTTTATGTCTGAAAGCGAAAAATAGCGTCTTTTGAAAAGCCGCACGCTTTTTCTCGCAAACGGTTGGCATTTTGTAAATTCACCGTTAACCTGATAGCGGATTTCACTTCTGTAATCACAATGGAACTTCGTCATGTTTGAGAACATTACCGCCGCTCCTGCCGACCCAATTCTGGGCCTGGCCGATCTGTTTCGTGCCGACGATCGCCCCGGAAAAATCAACCTGGGTATTGGTGTATATAAAGATGAAACCGGCAAAACTCCGGTACTGACCAGCGTTAAAAAAGCTGAGCAGTATCTGCTGGAAAATGAAACCACCAAGAACTACCTGGGCATTGATGGTATCCCGGAATTTGGTCGTTGCACCCAGGAACTGCTCTTCGGTAAAGGCAGCGCTATCGTCAGCGATAAGCGCGCCCGCACTGCGCAAACCCCTGGCGGTACCGGCGCCCTGCGCGTCGCGGCGGATTTCCTGGCTAAAAACACCGATGTGAAGCGCGTCTGGGTAAGCAACCCAAGCTGGCCGAACCATAAGGGCGTCTTTAACTCCGCGGGTCTGGAGGTGCGCGAATACACTTATTATGACGCGGCCAACCATGCGCTGGACTTTGACGGCCTGCTGGCAAGCCTGAACGAAGCGCAGGCGGGCGACGTGGTGCTGTTCCACGGCTGCTGCCACAACCCAACGGGTATTGACCCGACGCTTGCGCAGTGGGAGCAGCTGGCGAAACTGTCGGTTGAAAAAGGCTGGCTGCCGCTGTTCGACTTTGCCTACCAGGGCTTTGCCCGCGGTCTGGAAGAGGATGCCGAGGGCCTGCGCGCCTTTGCAGCCGTCCATAAAGAGCTGATTGTCGCCAGCTCCTACTCCAAGAACTTTGGCCTTTACAACGAGCGCGTGGGCGCCTGCACGCTGGTGGCGGCCGATACAGAGACGGTCGATCGCGCCTTCAGCCAGATGAAATCCGTGATTCGCGCGAACTACTCCAACCCGCCGGCACACGGCGCTTCCGTGGTCGCGACCATTCTCAGCAACGACGCCCTGCGCGCCATCTGGGAGCAGGAACTGAACGATATGCGCCAGCGCATCCAGCGCATGCGTCAGCTGTTCGTCAATACGCTGGCGGAGAAAGGGGCCAATCGCGACTTCAGCTTTATCATCCGTCAGAACGGGATGTTCTCGTTCAGCGGCCTGACCAAAGAGCAGGTGCTGCGTCTGCGTGAAGAGTTTGGCGTCTATGCGGTGGCATCGGGCCGTGTGAACGTAGCGGGCATGACCCCGGACAACATGGCGCCGCTGTGCGAAGCGATCGTCGCCGTGCTGTAATCGCTCCCCGACCTACAAAAAAGCCTGCATCATGCAGGCTTTTTTATTCATGGCGTATTACCAGATGGGCATCTCATCCTGCAGGAAGGGATTGTGCAGGCGCTCGTAGCCCAGCGTGGAGAGCGGACCGTGTCCAGGAATAAACGTCACATCATCGCCTAACGGCAACAGCTTCTGTTTAATCGACTGGATCAGCGCGCCATGGTCGCCGCGCGGAAAGTCGCTGCGCCCCACGCCGCCTTTAAATATCACGTCGCCGGAGATCAGCAAACGCGACCGGGCATCAAAAAAGACAATATGGCCGGGAGTATGGCCTGGGCAATGTAACACCTCTAGCGTGACATTTCCTACGCTCACGCTCTCCCCTTCTTTCAGCCAGCGATCGGGCGTCAGCGGCTGACACTCGTCGAGACCAAACATACGGCTTTGGGCAGGCAGCCCCTGTAGCCAGAACTCATCCTCTTTTTCCGGGCCGATCACCGGCACGCCGTAATGTTGCGCCAGTTCCGCCGCCGCCCCCACATGATCAAGATGACCATGGGTCAGCAAAATTTGCATCAGCGTCACGCCGGACGCTGCGACTTCTTGTTTGATCGTTTCGGCGTCACCGCCGGGATCGACAAGCGCGGCCAGTCGGGTCTCTTCACACCAGATCAGCGAACAGTTCTGGGAGAACGCGGTAACCGGAATAAGACGATAGTTCATGCTGCTCCTTTCATTATTACCAGTGCCGTACCGGCCCGGTATCAATATGCACAAAGTTGCTACGAGGGTAATATCCTACACCACCCGCGCGCATAGATAACGCAGCTTTGCGAATATTGGCTAATGAAACGCCTTCAATATGAAAATCCATCGCCTGCCCTTTCGTGTGGTAGCTGTGTTTCGCTACCCCGCGGCTGTGGGCGCGCAGTTCATTGTTGGTATCCAGAGAACGGTAACCAGAAATAAGCTGCACCGGCCTGTTGCTGCCAAGCAGTCCCTGGAGTCGATAAAGCTGGTCGAATAATCCCGGATCGATCGCTTTCACTTTATTCGCGCGGAAATCACGGAAAAAATGGTTAAGTCTTGCTAATTCATCCTGAATATAGCCTCTGCCATCAAAAAACTCTGCCCTGAGCGTTTCACCGGTATGTAAATTGTTAAGCGTTAAAACGCGCGGACGAGGTGTAGAGAGGGTGGCAAATGCTGGCGTCGGCAGGATGGCCGCGGCGCCGAGCGCAACGCCACCTAACGCCAGCAGTTTGCGGCGATTAGCGTCAAATTTGTCCATGATAATCAGGTCTACAGGTCAAAGTGGTCGTGAGTATGCTTAGCGCACGAGGGGCACCATAACTGCCTAAACCTTAGACGTCAAGGTACCCCATCCCAGGAAAAAGAGGGGCTGGCAGAACGCCGGCCCCCTTTTAGCCATAACTTACGACAATGTGTTTACCCGAAATGCTTCATTTACCTGATTAATTGTTCCGCTTTTGGCAGGATTTGTGCGCCGGATCGCGCGGTGAGATCGTAATTGTAAATATCTGTTCGATACTGGGTGCGTCCATCCGCCCCGACAAAGGCGGTCAGGTAGTAAAGATTGACCGGAATATTTTGCCGGATAGTGACGTAGCGCGTATTTCCCTGTTTCAGCGCGTCCGATATTCGCGAGTCGTTCCAGCCCGCATCCTGCAGCAGCATATTGGCCAGTTCAGACGCTTTATTCACCCGCACGCAGCCCGAGCTGAGCGCCCGCGTGTTTTTCTGAAACAGGTTGTGGTTAGGCGTATCGTGCAGGTAGATCGCATCCGAGCTCGGCATATTAAACTTGTAACGTCCTAACGAGTTACGCGCGCCCGGCGCCTGCTGGAAGCGGAAAGGCAGATTGGAGGCGGTAATCGTCGACCAGTCGACCTGATAAGGATCGATGGTCTGGCTGCTGTTCCAGCCGCGCATGACCGTATAGCCGTGTCGCTCCAGGTAACCCGGATCGTTTGCCACCTTCGGCAGGATATCCTTGCGCGCCAGGGTGGGCGGCACGTTCCAGGGCGGGTTTACGACCACGTTGTTCAGGGCGCTGCTCATCATCGGCGTTTTGCGATCCGGTCGGCCTACAATCACCCGGGAGGCGAGAACTTCACTGCCGTTCTGGTAATAGACCAGCGAGTAGGCGGGAATATTCACCATAATCCCGGTGGAGACCGTTCCAGGTAGCAGGCGCAGACGCTGTATATTGAGCGCCAGCACCCCGGCCCGCTGAGCGGGAGTCACGTTAAGCCAGTCGCGCGTGGTTTGGCCAATGACGCCATCAGCCCCCAGCCCCTGCATGGTCTGAAACGCTTTCACCGCCGCCACCAGCTCGCGATCGTAGGCGGCCGGTTTACTGGAGACCGCTTTCACCGGCACTTTTACCGGCGCCGACGGGCTGACCACCGCATCCTGCCCTTCGTCCCCCGGCAGGGCGATTTTCGGCCCGCCGTCAAGATAACCGGAACGCCGAAGGATCTCGCGTATCGCGGGCACATCGCTACTCCACTGGCCCGGTCGCAGCGACTGCGTGCCGCGGATCTGTGGCCAGGGGCGAGTGTCTGCCACCAGCGCAAACAGCGACCGGTGCATCGTCTCATATTGCGGGTGAGACGGGGCGAGGCTTGCGATAAAACGGGGCAGCTCGCCGCTGTCCAGCGCCAGCTGCCACTGGTTAATGACCGACAACGCTGGCGTCGCCAGCTTGTAGGGTTTGCTGCTGTAGAGCCAGCGGTTGCCATCCAACGGAATACCGGCCACAAACTGCAGATAGCCCATCATGGCGTCGGAGAGCACGACGTCACGCGCCATGCCGGTGACCGCAGGGTTGGTGAGAAGCTCAACCCAGGTGGTGAACTGCGGCTGAAAACCGGCAATTGCCACCTCCGCCAGCTGCTGCTGAAAGGCGCGTACCGCGTCACGATTGTCCCACATAGGGGTCATATCCCGCGCGGCGTAGAGCAGCGTCAGCTGATTGATATAGGCAGGCGTGTACCCGGCGGGCAGCCCGTCCATCAGCGTCTGGCGCAGCGTATCGGTATTGAAATCAGCCGGTAATGGTTTGATCCCCGCCATAATAGCCGTCGCGGGCGACTGCTCCAGCGGCTGGGAGAGCGAGGTGGGCTGTGCGCCCAGCGTGGCGGAACCGTCCACCGGCACGACCGCCGGTTCATCAGCCCATGCGTTACACAGTGGAGCAAATGTCGCTGCCAGGCACAAACTCAGCGCCGACAGCTGACAACTACATCGTTTCTTTAGCAACATCCCTTGCCCCCTGTTGTGTACGTTTTGCCCACAGCGGCGGGCTTTTCTTCATTATAGAAAGGCGTGACGCCTGCTGCCTTACCTTATGTAAAGAAGTTTAAAGATAACGCACCCCGTCAGACAAGTTAAGCAAATAAAAAAGCGGCTCCGTTGAGCCGCTCTTTTCGTTAAGCCTGCCTCAGGAGGCGTCGGCCGTTCCTTCCACCATTTCCGGCGGCTGCGGCGCAAATCCACGCAGGCCGACCACATGCACATGTTCGGTGTTCTGGAACACCTTACGTACCAGCTTATAGGTGGTCCCTTTCTCCGGGCTGATATTCTCAGGCGCGGCGATAATCAGCTGCATATCCAGACGCTCGCACAGCTCAAACAGCGTGGCGATAGAACGGGCGTCAAGACGCGCCGCTTCGTCGAGGAAGAGCAAACGGCACGGCGAGATATCTTTTCCACGCAGGCGGCGGGACTCATCTTCCCAGCTCTGCACCACCATCACCAGAATCGACATCCCGGTACCGATCGCCTCCCCGGTGGAGAGGGCGCCCGATTCGGCGCGCAGCCAGCCGTCCGATCCGCGGTTAACTTCCACTTCCATCTCCAGATAGTTGCGGTAGTCCAGCAGCTCTTCGCCGATGGTCTGCGGCGTGCGCTGGCCCATGTCAATGTGCGGATTCAGACGCTGATAGAGCTTCGCCAGCGCTTCGGAGAAGGTCAGGCGATTGCTGTTAAAGAGATCCTGATGCTGTTCATGCTGCTCGGAGAGCACATCCAGCAGCGTGGCGTGCGCTTCCCGCACGTTGACGTTCAGACGCACGCTGTTCACCTGGCCGAACGAGACGCTCTGCAGCCCCTGGTTGAGCTGGCGAATACGGTTCTGCTCGCGCTGAATGGTTTTACGAATGATATTCGCCACGCTGCGGGAGCTGATGGCCAGCTTCTGCTCGCGGGAGGTGAGCTCTTCCGTCAGGCGGCTCAGCTCAATCTCCATCTGTTCAATCGCTTCCACCGGATCGTCGGTACGGATAATATCCTGGCGGATACGCTCGCGAAGATGCTGGTAAACCGCGACAAAGAACTGGATCTTGCGCTCAGGACGCTTCGGATCTTCCGACAGACGCAGCACGTCGCGCAGGTGTTCATTATCCGCTACCGCCAGACGCAGCGCCCCCAGCGCCTTATCCGACATGGAACGCAGCTCGTCAGCCGAGAGATAGGCCAGCTCGCGACGGTGCAGACGGCGCTCCACGCCATTGTCTTTCACCATGCGCATTACCGCGCACCACCCCGCCTTCGCGGTCACTACCTGCTCACGCATCTCGTGATAATCGCGCTCCAGCTTGCGCAGGCGACGGGTCAGGTTATCCATCTCCGCTTCGCAGAAGGTGAGCGCTTTCTCCAGCTGATTGCGGCGGGCGCGGTTGTTGCTGAGTTGCGAATGCAGCTCGTCGCGACGATGGCGCGCGCGCTCCTCCGCCCCGCTGTCGGCGCGGACGCCGATATCCTGCAGCTCTTTATGCAGATCGCTTAACAGCTCTTTTTTGGTATCGAAGGAGCTTTTCAGCGACGCCAGTACCTGGTTGTACTGGCTGAGCTGGGCCGCGTGGCTACGCATCGCTTCGCGGGCGCGGGTACGTTCCGCCTCCGCCTGCTCCAGACGGTGACGCAGTTTTTCGTTCAGATCGCTGTTGCCGCTCAGCATCTCCGCCGAGTCGCTGTAGCTGAAGTGGGCGCGACGCTGCACCACTTCGGTCAGGGCAAACGCCTGCTGACGGGCGTCGCGCTGCATCTGCTGCGAATACGCATAATCTTCTTTCAACTGCTCAAACTGCTCCGGATCGCTCTGCAGCACCGACACCATCGGCTCCAGCTTCGCCAGCTGATTGCCGTACTGCTGGATAAAGCGCGCAGCCTCCTGCGCTTCGTCCAGACGCTCCTGGATCTCATCCACGCGATCGGCCAGGGTCTCGTCGGCGAGCAGGTTCAGGCGCGGCAGGATACGGTTAAGGGCGCTGACCCCTTCTTTTGCCTGCTCAAACTGCACGCGGCTCTGCTGGTTATCATTTTCATGATTCGCAATGGCGCGCTCCAGCTCGCCGCGGCGCGTGTTGAGCTTGCGGATTTCCGCTTCCGGGTCCGCCTCAAAGGCGACGGAGAGGTGGCTGCCGATAAAGCGGCTGAAGGCCTGATGCAGGCGCTGGGTTTTCTGTACGTCAAACGACAGCGTGGCAAAACGTTCCGCCAGCGTTTCCCGCTCGGCGTGCAGGCTTTCGATGCGGTTTTCCCGCGCCGCGCGGCCAAAGATCGGCAGCGTCGGGAAGCGCGAATAGCGCCACTGGCGGTCGGCAATCTTGACGACTACCGCCTTTTCCAGCTCGTCAACGCTAAAGACGCTGTCGTCAAAGGATTGCGGATCCCCTTCGATCAGGTAGAGATCTTCCGGGCAATCTTCCAGCCCTTCAAGCTGTTCGGCGATAAGCGAGAGATCGGGCACCACAATCGCGTGGCGCGACGGGCCATAGAGCGCCGAGAAGTACGGCGCATCTTCCAGGCTAACGTCATCATAAATTTCGGAGAGCAGTACGCCGCCAAACCGTTCGGCCAGCGCGTTCAGGCGCGCATCTTCCGCCCCGCCCGGCTGGCTTAAGCGTTCGATCTCCTCGTCGACGGCACGCTTGCGCGCGCCCACTTCGTCACGCTCGACGATCGCTTCGCGCTCGCGCTCCAGCAGCTGCTGCAGGTATTCGGTCACATCCTGGCTGGATTCAAACGTTTCGCCGCACTGCTCGCTTAGCTGGCTGAGGCTGTTTTGCGCGGCAAGCCAGATGGGGGCTTGCTTCATCAGCGTCTGGGTGCGGGACTGAAGCTGCTCCAGCTCCTGACGCAGCGCCATACGCTGTTCATGGGCGTTCGAGACGGAGTCTGAGAGCGACGCGATGCGCGCTTCCAGCTCCTGATGCAGCGCTTCCAGCTCGTCAGCGTCGTAGCGTTTGCCCTGACGCTTGCAGAAGTCGGCCAGCAGACGCTCAGCCTCCTGCTGCTCGCGCAGGCGCTGCTCCAGCTCGTTGAGACGCATGCGCAGCGGCTGCACCTGCTCCGCCAGGTGGCGCTGGTTCACGCCGTCGCGCAGCAGTTCGCGCGCCACGCTCCAGGCTTCGCTACGCGCCAGCGGGCCGTTGATGGCCGCCACCAGCTGATACGCCTGCTCGAACTGGCTGTGGGCGGTCTGCGCCACGCTCATTTTCTGGTCGAGCGCAAAGAGCTTCTCGGTCGCTTCCTGCTCCTTCGCCTGGAAGGTCTCCAGCCACTCGTCAGCACTCTCAGGCGTCAGATCCGGCAGATGGCAGAGCGCTTTGGCGCGCTCCAGCGCCTGCAGCGCCTGGGTGTACTGAATGGCGCGGGTCTGCTGCACGTCGAGCGCCTGCTGATAGTCGGCAAGCTGGCTTTTCAGCTCATCCACCTCCAGCTCTGCGGCCTCGGCGCGGGCTTCGTTCTCTTCCTGGCGGTCGGCGGCTTCCGCCACCACTTCGTTCTGCTCTTCGAGACGAATTTGCAGCTCATCAAGATCCGCTTCGTAGCGCTCGATCTTCTCCTGCTGGCGCAGCGCGGTCTGCACCAGGTTGAGGTGATCGCTGGCGGCCTGATAATCCGCCTCCAGATCCCCTTCCGCCCCGCTGTGCTCGGCCAGCTCGCGCGCCATATCGACATGCTTATACTGCTCCGCCGCCAGCTGCTGGCGGGAGGTAAAGAGCTCGCGGCGCCAGGTCAGCGCCTGATCCAGATGGATACGGCGCTCGTTGGCGTGGCGCATATAGTCCGCCGCCACGTAATTGGTCGCTTCGCTGATCAGATGTTTAAAGAGATCGCGGTCGGACTGGGTAACGCGAATCGCCTCCAGCGTCATGCGGTTTTCACGCAGCGCCGCCTCCATATCCTGGAACGCCTTGCGCACGCCGCTGTTTTCCGGCAGAAGATAATCGCGCAGCGAGCGGGTAATGGCACTGGAGATACCGCCATACAGCGAGGCTTCAATCAGGCGGTAGTATTTGCTGCGATCGGAGGCGGAGCGCAGACGGCGGGCGACAATGCCCAGATCGAACATCAGAGAGTGATATTCGGTAATGGAGTTGAACTGCTTGAACTGCACCCCTTCGATGGCGTCGAGTTTCTCCTTCAGCTCCTGTAGCGAAAGGACACGCGCCTGGCGATCGTTAAGGGTTTCGGTTAACAGCGCGGTAGGCTGCATTGCGGTGGGCAGCCCCTGAATGGCGAACGGTTTGATATCCACCTTGCGATCGCGCCCTGCCACCTGTTGCAGACGTACGCCAACCACCACGCGCTGATGGCGCGAGTTGATGACATCGAGAACGGAGTAGCAGACCCCCGCCTTCAGCTTGCCGTGCAGTCCTTTATCGCGCGAGCCGCTTGTCGCCCCCGCTTCGGTGGTGTTACGGAAATGCAGAAGCGTCAGGTCAGGGATCAGCGCCGTGACGAACGCCGCCATGGTGGTCGATTTACCCGCGCCGTTACCGCCGGAGAGAGTGGTGACCAGCTCATCGAGATCGAAGGTGCGGGCGAAGAAGCCGTTCCAGTTAATCAGCGTCAGTGAGCGAAATTTACCGCGTTCAATCATTACTCTTCCTCCTCGCTATCCGGCTGATTGTCATGCTCATCACTGAGCTGCAGATGGTTCTCTACCGGCATCGCTTCGCCGTCGCGGATCATCCGCAGCTGCGCCTCGCGCGGATCGTCCCCCGTACGCACGTCAGCGCCAAAGCGGAATACCGATTCGGTGATGCGGAACTTGCTGCTGTCGTGGCCCATAAACCAGACCATCCCCAGGCGGCGCAAACGGTTCAGGGAGGCGCGTACCTTCTCCTGCAGCTTCTGCCTGTCGAGATCGGAACCGGTGGAGCGGTTGTTCACCAGCTTCAGCAGTTTGGCCTCATCCGCCAGGTTCAGCAGCTCGTCATAGAGCTCCTGCTGGGTAAAAATCCCTTCATTCGCCAGCCGTTCCGGGCTGAGGTAGAGATAGCAGAGGATCTTGCCGACCATCATATCCAGCTCGGAGAGCACGGAGCGTGGGATGAGAGTAGTGGAGCGCGGGCGCAGGTAGAAAAACCCCTCCGGCGCGCGCACCAGCTCCACGTTGTAGCGGGCGTAAAACTCTTCCAGGTACTCCTGGAAATCCATTAAAAAAGCGTGATTATCCAGCTCGTCGAGTCCAATGTGGCGGCCGGCGCGCAGCTGGCTGTCCAGCGCCGGAAATAACGGATTCGCCAGCGCCTGGGCCAGCTTAACCGGCATCACGTGTTCAATATTTGTCAATGACATGCGCCTGTACCTTGGCTCCGTAATCATTAATCGGCTGCCACTTCGGCGGCAGTCCGGTGAAATCTGCTTGTGCGACGCCCAGACGTACCGCCTGGTCGACAACGATGCGGGCAATATCGAAATGGCGCGCGCGCGGATACTGCGCCAGATAGTCGCGCACCACGACGCCCAGATCCAGCGGCACCTGTCTGGTTTTATAAACCGCCAGCTGTTCTTCGATCATGGCCGCAAGCTGTTCGCGTATTTCGTTAAATTCTTCATATTCCAGATCCGGCGGCAGTTCGCCGGTAACCTCTTCGTCGCGTAGCGCCATCTCTTCGTCGCGCATATCCAGCAGACGATCGGCGTTCGCATAGGTCAGCGCCCACGGCTCGTCGAAATAGTTCTGAACGGACTGACGCAGACGCTGGGCGAAGACGCGGTTCTTATCCATATCGATGGCGGTACGGATAAACTTATGCACGTGGCGGTCATAGCCGATCCAGAGATCGATAGACTGCTGGCCCCAGCTGATAATGCGGTCAAGCTTGCTTTGCAGATCGAAGACCAGACGATCGACAAAATGGAGATCGTCGTGGGCCAGGGTCGCATCCTGAATGCGCAGCAGGTTGGCCTGCAGCTTATCCCCCGCCGCCTCCAGCGTATCCTGGAGCTCGCGCAGGGTGCCGGAGGTCTCCGACAGCAGCAGTTCGCAGCTGGAGATCGCCGCCCGCCAGTCTTTATTCAGCAGCTGCGCAATATCATCTTTGACCTGCTGCTGCTGCTCATCCATCAGACGCTGGGTCAGATCGATGCTGTCGAAAATTTCCGCCACTGAATATTTCAGCGGCGCATAGACGTTGCGATGCCAGTGAAACTCATCCCCGCCCTCGTCCGCCGCATCGGCGGCGCGCTTCAGCTCCCCCGCCACGATGGAGAGCTGCATGGAGAGGCGCAGCGTGGAAAATTCACGCTGGCGAATGTAGTAGTCGGTAATGCCAATACCCAGCGGCGTCAGACGATAGATGGCGTTGCCTTCCACCTGCTCGCTGGTAAAGCGGTTCAGCAGACGTTGACGCACCATATCGTTGATCGCGTTGTTCGCACGCACGCTAATGGTTTCGCTGGTTTGCTCAAACGCATCACTGACGTGGCGAAAGGCATCCACCAGCTCGCCCTCGCTCATCTCGCCATCCAGACGCTCGCCGTTGAGCGTCGCGACCGCCAGCAAAAAAGAGAGCCTGTCGACCGGCAGCGAGATGGAGAAATCATTTTTCCTGGCCCAGGCAACCAGTTCCGGGACTGTCTGGGAAAATTCACTCATAGGTTATCCTTCATCTGCGGTTTGCGAGCCGTGACATGTATATAGCGGCCAAGGCTGATGTACGGCTCCTGGCGGCAGTACCGCGTTTCTAATTCTGTTAAGGCGTCAAAACAGTCACGCTGTTGATGTTTCTCACGCAGATAATCATGAAACACCCTTACGCCCGTTTTCCCGACGATCTCCCAGCCGATCGCTTCCAGCCAGCCGTAAACCTGCTGCGGATCGCGGGGATAATCCGGGGAAAGCGTGCGCTTTTTCTTTTTCGGCATACCGGCTGCGACATAGTCGAAGTTGCCGGCCACCATGTTATGCATCAGCAAGCCGTTGGCGTTATAAAACATCAGCGACAAGGTACCGCCGGGGCGAAGCGCTGACCAGAGCGTCTGCAAAACGCTCTGCGGCTCGGCCACCCATTCCAGCACCGCATGGAACAATATCAGATCAACCGGGCTTTCCAAATGCTGCGCAATCTCCTGAACGGGGCATTGTATAAAATGCATGTTCCCGCTCACACCTTTCTCCTGCGCGGCGCGTTCTGCCCGGGCGATCATCTCTCCTGAGAGATCGCAAAGCGTAACGTGGTGACCGCGCTGCGCCATTTTTATCGCGGTCTGACCTTCTCCGCCCCCCGCATCCAGCACGCGCAGGGATTGGCTGCCGTAAGCGGCCAGAACCTTATCAAGATCCTGCCAGAGGATCGTCTGGCGCAGTTGTCCTTTTGTCGTGCCGTAAATGTTCCGCGAAAATTTTTCCGCGATATCATCGAAATTGCGATCCCGCATTCCGGAGGGCCTCACACGCTACTCACAAAACCGCTATTTTGTCACACCCGGGCGGAGAATGAACCTCTCTGGTGTAATATCGACGACATTCGTTCGCTATGTGATTAAAAAAGGAACCAAAGAGCATGCTTTTCACCCTAAAAAAATATATTGGGGGCATGATGCTTCCCCTGCCGCTGCTGCTGTTGCTGATTGCGCTCGGGCTGCTGCTGGTCTGGTTCACTCGCTTTCAGAAAAGCGGCAAAACGCTGATTACCGCAGGCTGGCTGGCGCTGCTGCTGCTAAGCCTACAGCCCGTGGCAGATGGCCTGCTGCGCCCGATTGAGGATCGCTACCCGACCTGGCGGGGAGAGCAGAAAGTCGGCTATATCGTGGTTCTTGGCGGCGGCTATACCTGGGACCCGCAATGGGCGCCCAGCTCAAACCTGATTAGCAATAGCCTGCCGCGTCTGAATGAAGGGATCCGACTGTGGCGCGCCAACCCGGGGGCGAAGCTGATTTTCACCGGCGCAGCGGCGCAGAGTAATCCGGTCAGTACGGCGGAGGCGGGGGCGCGGGGGGCCGAGTCGCTGGGAGTACCGCGCGCCGATATCCTCACTCTCGACACGCCTAAAGATACTGAAGAAGAGGCTGCCGCAGTGAAAGCGGCGATAGGGGATGTCCCTTTCCTGCTGGTGACATCCGCATCTCACCTGCCACGGGCGATGATCTTCTTCCAGCGGGCCGGGCTGCATCCCCTCCCTGCCCCGGCCAATCAGCTTGCCATTAACGCCCCGCTTAATAGCTGGGAGCGCATCATCCCCTCCCCGGTCTGGCTGATGCACAGCGACCGCGTCGGTTATGAGACACTTGGCCGTCTCTGGCAGTGGCTGAAAGGCGGCTCAGAGCCAGGGCAGCAGTGATTTCGCGGCCATATCGAAGCTGGCGCGGTTAAATCGTCCGGTGTTGACGAGCTGCGCCACCTCGTTCCACAGCTGATAGAGCCAGCGCCGCCAGACGAACGATTCTGAGACCGGCGCGCGCCGGAGGTAGTGCCACATCAGCCCTTCCGCCAGCCCGCCGTCGCTCAGGCGGAACAGCTCATACTCCCGGGGCGCCCAGAGCATAATGCCGGGCTCGATCATCGCCAGCAGCTGGTCACTGCGCGGATCCTTGAGCATGCTGCGCAGCGTAAGATTACCGTGCACCAGGACGCAGTTATCGTTAAACCCTTCAAACAGCGCAGGCAGACACTCGCGGGTGCGGAAAAGCACCCGCTTATCCTGCATCGTCAGGCCGGTATTGTTGAACTGATTAAGCGTCCCCCAGAGCACCTCGATGCGCTGCTGATACCAGATCGGCCAGAGATTCTCCTGCGTGCTCTCTACCATCCCCACCAGCCCCCGGCTGTCCTGCCGGTGCCAGGCGAGAAGCGTTTCGACAATCTGCTCTTTTAGCTGATCCCACCGCTCTGGCGTGCGGGCGGGCGCTTCTACTGGCACCCCGCGCAGCCGCTCAAGCAGCAGAACGTCCGGGCCCGGATGCTCTTCATGCGTCATGACGCCATATACCGTGGGCATACGTACCGTCCCGCTGCGCGCCAGCATGGATATCTTCCATGCCAGCTGTCTGGCGATGCCAGGAGCGGTAAAACTTCTTGCCATCAGCGACATCGGATTGCCCTGGCTGTCATACAACGACCACAGCGCAGTATCGGGATTTTCATTCACGCACTCCATTCTGCTCAGCTTTTCCCCCAGCAGATGGCTAAGTTCGGCGCGTAACTGTTCCATATGTTATTACCCCCATCAATACTACTGCTTTTATAATGGGCGCCTCACGGGCGATTGTCACCCTGCAACGATCAATATGAAGAGAGAAAAAAGCGGGAAAGGGAGTAGTTTATGCACCCTCCCGGACGGGAGGGTGCAGGAAATTAACGCAGCTCGGCGCGAACGCGTTCCAGGTCTTCCGGCGTATCGACGCCCGTTCCTGGCACCTCGTGCGCCACGGCAACGTGGATTTTCTCGCCATACCAGAGCACGCGCAGCTGCTCCAGCATTTCGATTTGCTCCAGGGGACTCGGCGCCCAAGCCACATAGCGGCGGATAAAGCCCGCGCGATAGCCATAGATACCCAGATGACGCAGGAAAGTATCGCCAATCGTCTCTTTAGAGGCGGCAAAACGATCCCGATCCCAGGGAATGGTCGCGCGTGAAAAATAGAGCGCATAGCCCTGCGCGTCCATGACAACCTTCACGGCATTCGGGTTAAAGGCCTCTTCCGCATGCTGAATCGGCACCGCGAGGGTGGCCATACCCACCTGGCGCTGGGCCAGGTTCTCGGCCACCTGACGGATAATCACCGCCGGGATCATCGGCTCGTCGCCCTGAACGTTCACGATAACCGTATCATCGCTAAAACCGCACTTCTCCACCACCTCAGCCAGACGCTCGGTGCCCGACTGATGATCGGCGCGGGTCATGCAAACTTCGCCGCCCGCCGCCTCAACGGCGCGCGCCACCTCGTCGTGATCGGTCGCGACAATCACCCGAGCGGCGCCAGACTCGCGCGCCCGCTCAAGCACATGAACAATCATCGGCTTGCCGTTGATATCCGAAAGCGGCTTGCCCGGCAGACGCGTGGAGGCGTAACGTGCCGGGATAATGACGACAAAACTCATGGTCTGCTCTCTTCGGCGGCCAGGGCGCGGGCTTCGTTTTCCAGCAGGACAGGGATCCCGTCGCGCAGCGGGAAGGCCAGATTGTCCGCTTTACAGATAAGCTCCTGCTTATCCTGGCTGTAATAGAGTTTGCCGTTGCATACCGGGCAGGCAATGATTTCAAGTAAACGGTGATCCATAGTTCCTCCGTAGGGGTAGTGGCTAAAGCTTACCATAATCCTTTTTCAGGCTATGTCTATTTCCCAGCCACTTCGACTGCCATTAAACAAACCGTCCGGCAGACGGGCAAGCGTGACCCGCGTTGCCCCCTGCCAGGCGCCAAAGCGGGTAATCGCACCGTATAGCCCCTTTTCCAGGGATGCGCTGATGCGGATCCCCTCTTCCAGATAGAGCGCGATAATCTCCAGCACGCCGCTTTTACGGTGCATTTTGGCATCCATGCGGCCAACAAGCCGCCCTCTGTGCAGCAGCGGCAGGACAAAATAGCCGTACTGACGCTTCGCCGCAGGGGTGTAGCACTCCAGCCGATAGCTGAACTGGAATAATTCCTGCGCCCGTCTGCGGTCCCAGACGACGGGATCGAAAGGTGACAAAACGGCGCTATGGGTGGCGGTCAGTTTACCCGCCTGCGCCAGGGAAAGCAGATCGGCGTGCAGCCACATTTCGCCGAGGCTCTCCACTTCCACGCGTACCACGCGTTGCTCCGCCTCCCAGCGTTCCAGCAGCGGCTTAAGCGGGGGCTGGCGCAGACGATAGTAATCAGCCAGCCACTGCGGGCGAAATATACCGAGGCTGCGGGCGCTGTTCGCCAGCATCAGCCCCTCGGCCGTCGCCTGGTCGAGCAGATCCCGCGCGTCGTCCCACTCCGGCATGACGCGGTGGGTTAAATCGTAGACCCGCTGGAAGTTGCGCCGCTCCACCACCATCACCTGACCTGCGGTGAAGAGCCCTTCCAGATGGCGCTTGTGCGGTTTCCACTCCCACCAGCCGCTTTTACCTTTCTGCGGAGGGGCAAAATCGACTGAACGCACCGGTCCGTTATCCTGGATATGCGCGATAAGCGCTTCTATCTCCGCGGCATGCTCCTGCATCCACGCCCGGCGGTACTTCCAGCCCATGCCGTCGGGTGACAGCATACGATGGCGCACCAGCGCAAAGTCGCTGCGCGGCAGAAAGCAGGCTTCATGCGCCCAGTACTCCATCAGTTCGCCGCAGCGCAGCGCCTCATCGAGCCAGTGGGTAGGATAGTTGCCGAGACGGCTAAAAAGCACCAGATAGGGGCTGCGGGCGACAATATTAATGGTGTCGATTTGCAGCAGCGACATGCGCCTGATGGTGGCGAGAATATCCGCAGGCTGCGCACGGCGGCGCGGGGTGGTTAATAACCCCTGCGCGGCAAGGTGCAAATGGCGTGCGGTGGTAAGGGAGAGAGGCGGTAAAGACATGCGTTTTCCTGTCAGTCAGCGCTACCAGAACCGCGTCAGTTTAGTGCACCAGCGCGAGAAGTTCCTTAAGCAGGTGTTCAGGCTGGTCTCCGTCAAGCTCGGCATCGACGGGGAGATACCACCAGTTTTCTCTGGCGAACGCGCGGCATTTCACCGCATCTTTTTCGGTCATGATGAGCTGCTGGCCTGGGGTGACGAAGGATTCGACCAGCGCCGGGTTCAGCGCCTGATGATCGGCGAGCGCCACCTGCTTTACAGGTCGGGCGCCGCACTGTTCCAGGGTGGCAAAGAAGCGCCGGGGATGGCCGATACCCGCCATCGCCACCAGCGGCGCGAGAGCGGAAACCGCACGACGCTCGCCGGTTAAAAGATTAACCGCCAGCCCGGGCCGCAAACGCATGGGAATTTCACTCCCTTTCGCCTCGCCGCCGTTGACGATAACCGTATCCACGCTGCGCAGGCGCGAGGCCCGCTCACGCATCGGGCCGGCGGGGAGCCACCAGCCGTTACCGAAGCGACGGACGCCATCGACTACCACAATCTCTTTATCGCGGGCGAGCGCGTAGTGTTGCAACCCATCATCAGTAACGATGATCTGTACCGGGTGTTGCGCCAGAAGAGCCTGCACCGCCTCACTGCGCTTCGGTGACACCGCCACGGGCGCGCCGGTGCGTTGGAAGATTAGCACCGGTTCATCCCCCGCTTCTGCCGTGGTGGTCTGCTCCGTCAGCAGCAGAGGGTAACGGGCCGCTGTGCCGCCATAGCCGCGTGAGACCACCCCGACGCGGATCCCGCGTTTTGACAGCTGCTCCACCAGCCAGATCACCACCGGCGTTTTGCCGTTGCCACCAGCGGTCAGGTTACCCACCACCACCACCGGCACCGGCGCCCGCCAGACGCGTTTTAACCCCAGCCGGTAGCTCAGGCGGATCAGCCCGCTCACCAGGCCATAGAGCCAGGAGAGCGGCAGCAGCAGGCGCCAGAGAGGCGATTCACCGGACCAGATGCGGGCAATCATTCGCCAAACTGCATCTTATGAAGCTGAGCGTAAACGCCGCGATGCTCCAGCAGCTCGGCGTGGCTGCCACGCTCCACGATGACGCCATCTTCCACCACAACAATCTCATCCGCCTGTTCGATGGTGGAGAGACGGTGGGCAATTACCAGCGACGTACGGTTCTTTTGCAGCTCATCCAGCGCCGACTGAATCGCACGTTCCGATTCGGTATCCAGCGCCGAGGTCGCTTCGTCGAGGATCAGAATCGGGCTGTCGCGCAGCAACGCACGGGCAATGGCGATACGCTGACGCTGGCCGCCAGAGAGCAGCACGCCGTTTTCGCCGATCACCGTGTCGAGGCCGTTATCCATTTTGTTAATAAAGTCCATGGCGTAGGCCATACGCGCCGCGTTCTCGATCTGTTCGCGGCTGTACTCTTCGGTGCGCGCATAGGCGATGTTATTGGCCACCGTATCGTTAAAGAGGTGGACATTTTGCGAGACCAGCGCGACCTGGTTACGCAGCGACCGCAGGGTATATTCCCGCAGGTCGTGACCGTCCATCAGGATCTCGCCTTCGTCGATATCGTAGAAACGGGTGATCAGGCTGGCGATAGTCGATTTACCCGATCCGGAGCGGCCGACCAGCGCAACGGTTTTGCCCGCCGGGATCTTCAGATTGATGTTACGCAGCGCCGGCGTTTCACGTCCCGGGTAGGTAAAGGTGACGTTCCGGAACTCCAGGTCGCCGTTTGAACGCTCGATAACGCGCTTGCCTTCATCTTTCTCCTGCTCGCTGTCCAGAATCGAAAACAGCGTCTGACAGGCTGCCATACCGCGCTGGAACTGGGCGTTGACGTTAGTCAGGGATTTCAGCGGGCGCATCAGCGCGATCATGGAGGAGAAGACGACGGTGATGGTCCCCGCCGTCAGCGTGTCCATCACGCTCGGGAAGCTTGCCGCATAGAGCACAAACGCCAGCGCCAGAGAGGCGATCAGCTGAATAATCGGGTCGGAAATGGAAGAGGCAGAGACCATTTTCATACCCTGCAGGCGCATTTTATTGCTGACCTTGTCAAAGCGTTTGGTTTCGACCTCCTGACCACCAAATATCAGCACCTCTTTGTGGCCTTTCAGCATCTGCTCCGCGCTGGTGGTCACCTGGCCCATCGTATTCTGCATATTCTTACTGATGTTGCGAAAGCGCTTCGATACCACGCGAATGGCGACAGAAACCACCGGCGCCAGCACGATAAGAATGAGAGAAAGCTGCCAGCTGTAATAGAACATCATGATAAACAGGCCGATGATGGAGGCCCCTTCACGCACGACGGTGATCAGCGCGTTCGAAGAAGAGGAGGCGACCTGTTCAGAATCGTAGGTAATACGCGACAGCAAGGTACCGGTGGACTGCTTATCGAAAAAGGCGACCGGCATGCCCATCATGTGGCTGAACAATCGACGACGCATGGTCATCACAACTTTGCCCGATACCCACGAGATGCAGTAGCTGGAGATATAACTGGTGATACCGCGTAAGATCATCAGTCCGATAACCACCAGAGGCATCCAGAGCAACACTGAGCGATCCGTTTTACCAAAACCGTCATCCAGTAACGGTTTGAGGAGCGATAACATGAAGGTATCGCTGGCTGCGTTGAGGATTAACGCTACGCCCGCCACGATCAGACCTGCTTTAAAAGGTGAGATCACCGGCCAGAGTCGGCGGAAGGTCTGCCACGTGGAGAGATCTTTGTCGTTATGCATTCAAAAAACCAGCATTTGTTGAAATAGCCGCATATTCTACCCGTTATCGACGGACACGCCAAACCACTGATGATACCAACGCGGTAAAATTTGCTCCCTTAAGCGATAGATTTGCCACCCCTGCGGTAAAACAGTAACGGTAATTTGCCCGCTATGGGGGGTGTCTTGCCACGCATATCCTGCCTTTTTGTAGCGTTTTACCACTTTCACCGACGGGAATCGCCAGGCGTTAAAACGTGCCGCCGAGGCCAGCGCCACCCGCCCTTCTGCCCGCTGCAGCAGCACCAGTGATGACGACGTATTGCTGCCGTGATGCGGCACCTGAATAAAGGTCGAGGCAAGATGTTGCCAGTGACGGCTTAGCATCGCTTTTTCAGCGGCGGCTTCAATATCGCCGGTCAGCAGCACGCTCTGTTTCCCGTCATCAATTTTCACCACGCAGGAGCGGTTATTCCCCTGCCCCCGGTACGCCTCCGGCGGCCAGTGTACCGTGAAGGTTAAGCCCTGCCACTCCCAGCGTTGACCGCGAAAACAGGGAAGATGGCCGGCCCAGCGCAGCGGGCTGCGCACCCAAACGGTGGGCCAGGCTTCCCTGAGTGACTGCAGCCCCCCGATATGATCCGCGTGCTCGTGGCTGATAATCACCCCTTCCGGTACCAGGTGATGCCAGCGCAGCCAGGGGATAATGATCTGCTTTGCGCTGTCGCCGCCCGGCCAGGCTAACCCGGTATCGTAGAGAATCGCCCTCCCCTGACGCTCAATGACCATCGCCAGCCCCTGACCAATATCCAGCATATGGATCTTCCAGCCGGGCGATCGCGTCTCACGCCAGAAAGGCCATGCCAGCAACAGGCAGAGCGTGATACTGACGGCTGGCATCCCCCGCCACGCGCGAAAACGCCAGCCAGCAATGGCAAGCCAGGGGAGGACAGAGAGGCAAAGCCAGCGCTTATCGCCATCAAGCCAGCCGTCGGGTAACTGCTCTAACAGCCAGAACAACGTACCCAGCGTACGGTCCGTCAGCCGCCAGATTGCTGACTCCAGCGTAAATGCAGGCAGCAGGTGCAGCACCATTCCGCTCAAAATTAACGGGACGATGATAAAGGTGACCAGCGGCACAGCAAACAGGTTAGCAACCAGCGAAGAGAGGCTGACGCCGTGAAAAATGGCTATCTGCAAGGGCAGCAGCAGTAACAGCATACCCAGTTGCAGATGCAGCAGATTGAGCAAAGGCTTGAGTAGCGGAGGTAAACGCCAGGCGGGCAGCGGCAGCCACTGATACCAGAAGATGAGCGCGGCGACGGCGAAAGCCGACAGCGCGAGGCTATGCGAGAGCACGGCTAAAGGATCAAGAAACAGGATCGCAGCAATACAGCTCAGCCATGCCTGCCAGGGTGACCAGAGTCGTCCACTAAGGCGCAGCCACGCCAGTACGCCAAGCGAGACAACGGTTCGTAGCGCAGGCGGCTGCGCTCCCGTAAGCCAGGCGTAAAAGATTGCAAAGCCAAGCCCTGCCAGCAGCGGCACGCGCCAGTCGATAAAGCGGCAGGGAAGCAAAAACTGTATACCGCGAACAAGCAGCCAGACCAGCGAGGCCGCGAGGGCGATATGCAGCCCGGAGATGGCCATAAGGTGCAGCGTCCCCGTTTTACGCATGAGATCTTTTATCTCCCGGGAGACCGCCAGCCGCTCTCCCATGCCAAGCCCCAGCATCACGCCCGCCCATGGCAAGGGAGCCAGCGTCGCGCTCAGCGAGGCCAGATAGCGTGCCCGCAGGCTGCATGAGGCATCTATAACCTCAGCCTGAGTAAAGCGCCCGGTCAAGGGTTGATGCTGCGCGAGCGCAAAGCGCTGTGAGTCGAATCCGCCTTCGTTAAGCTGTCCGTGCACGGGCCGCAGGCGCAGCGTCATCGCCCACCGTTGTCCCGCGCAGCCAGGCTGCGGCAAATAGTTGCCATACAACGCTACGCCCGTTTGCGCCGGCCAACGCTCGCCGTTCAGCCGGACAAGGCGCCCCTGATGGGTGGTAGCGCCGTCGGTGGCGGTCAGGACGATCTCCGCCCGCTGCGGGCCGGTTGTCAGGTTTTCCATCGGCCAGACAGCCTCTAGGGCCGCCAGCATCCCCCAGGCCAGAAAGATCGCTCCCCACCCTGCGTAGCGGGCCGCCTGATGCCGACAACACGCCAGCAGCAGGCCAGCACCCAGCATCGCCCACACCGTGGTGATATCAGGCAGAGCCGGTAGCCACAACAGCGGCAGCATCGCCAGAATCAGACATGTGCTTAATGCGGTAATGGTCATAGACACCTCCCTGTCAGCCACAGTGTGCATGGGAAGAGGGAGTGCGTCAGGCGGGAAAGTGAGGGGTTGCGAAGCGGACTGTAGCCTTTTTAACAGCTTGCGGTTGCGGCAGCGAAAAACTGCAGCGCCGCTTCCAGTTTTGCAGGACAAAAACGAAAAAAGCACCCGCAGGTGCTTTCTTCTGGTAACCGGGTTATGCCCGCAGGCTCAACTCAGTTACTGTAAATATTGGCGCGATCGCGCAGTTCTTTACCCGGTTTAAAGTGCGGAACGTATTTACCTTCCAGATCCACTTTATCGCCAGTCTTCGGGTTACGCCCGGTACGTGGAGCACGATAGTGCAAAGAGAAACTACCGAAACCGCGGATTTCAATGCGCTCGCCCTGTGCAAGAGTCGAGGCCATATGTTCCAGCATCTCTTTCACCGCGTCCTCTACTGCCTTAGCGGGAATGTGCGATTGCTGGCTGGCAAGTCTTTCGATCAATTCTGACTTGGTCATGATTCCTCCGGTTCCTTCAAACCAATGAGCTTAACAGCTTAAACAAGGGCGGCCATAGCCGCCCTTTGTTATTGATTACAGGACGAATCCTGTAATCTGTCAAGTCACTCAGCGAGTAACTTATTCGCCTTTAGCTGCTTTGAAAGCTTCAGCCATTGCGTTGTTGGAGAAGTTTGCATCTTCCTGCTTATTAACAGTTGCGATTGCATCTTTCTCGTCAGCTTCGTCTTTAGCACGAACAGACAGGCTGATTGCGCGGTTCTTACGATCAACGCCGGTGAATTTCGCTTCCACTTCGTCGCCAACGCTCAGAACCAGGGTCGCATCTTCAACGCGGTCACGGGATGCTTCAGAAGCACGCAGGTAACCTTCAACACCGTCAGCCAGTTCTACGGTTGCGCCTTTCGCGTCAACTGCAGTTACTTTACCGGTTACGATGGCGCCTTTCTTGTTCAGTGCAACCCAGTTGTTGAACGGATCTTCCGCGAGCTGTTTAACGCCCAGGGAGATACGCTCACGCTCTGCGTCAACCTGCAGAACAACGGCAGCGATTTCGTCGCCTTTCTTGTATTCACGAACTGCTTCTTCGCCTGCAACGTTCCAGGAGATGTCAGACAGGTGAACCAGACCGTCGATGCCGCCGTCCAGGCCGATGAAGATACCGAAGTCAGTGATAGACTTGATTTTACCTTCAACACGGTCACCCTTGTTGTGGGTTTCCGCGAACTGCTGCCACGGGTTGTTTTTGCACTGCTTCAGACCTAGGGAGATACGACGACGTTCTTCGTCGATATCCAGAACCATCACTTCCACTACGTCGCCAACGTTAACAACTTTGGACGGGTGGATGTTTTTGTTGGTCCAGTCCATTTCGGAAACGTGTACCAGGCCTTCAACGCCTTCTTCGATTTCAACGAAGCAGCCGTAGTCGGTCAGGTTGGTCACGCGACCGGTCAGTTTGGTACCTTCCGGGTAACGCTTAGCGATAGCTACCCACGGATCTTCGCCCAGCTGTTTCAGGCCGAGGGAGACACGGGTACGCTCGCGATCGAACTTCAGCACTTTAACAGTGATTTCGTCGCCAACGTTGACGATTTCGCTCGGATGCTTAACGCGTTTCCACGCCATGTCGGTGATGTGCAGCAGGCCATCAACGCCACCCAGATCAACGAATGCACCGTAGTCAGTGAGGTTCTTAACGATACCTTTAACTTCCATGCCTTCCTGCAGGTTTTCTAGCAGCTGATCGCGCTCTGCGCTGTTCTCGGATTCGATAACGGCACGACGAGAAACAACAACGTTGTTACGCTTCTGGTCCAGCTTGATTACTTTAAATTCAAGCTCTTTGCCTTCCAGGTGCAGCGTGTCGCGCACCGGACGAACGTCTACCAGGGAACCCGGCAGGAACGCACGAATACCGTTCAGCTCAACAGTGAAGCCGCCCTTAACTTTGCCGTTGATAACACCGGTAACAGTTTCAGCATCTTCGTAAGCTTTTTCCAGCGTGATCCAGGCTTCGTGACGTTTAGCTTTCTCACGGGACAGCAGAGTTTCGCCGAAGCCGTCTTCCACTGCATCCAGAGCAACGTCAACTTCGTCACCGACCTGGATTTCCAGCTCGCCCTGGGCGTTTTTGAACTGCTCTGCCGGGATGGCGGATTCAGATTTCAGACCGGCGTCAACCAGTACTACATCTTTATCGATAGCAACAACAACACCGCGAACGATAGAACCCGGACGGGTTTCGATTTCTTTTAAGGACTCTTCAAAGAGTTGAGCAAAAGATTCAGTCATGTTTAATCTTCAGGTTAATATTAACGTCCACCTGGCTCCATGCCGGATGGGGTTGTTTCACATACCCGCCGTTAATCCATTACAGCGGGGGTACTGCTAAATCGGTCGCTTTACGCGAGAGCCAGTTTTTGGCGCGCATATTGTAGCGCTTTTTCAATCACTTGCTCAATAGTTAAACTGGTAGAATCCAGAACTAATGCATCTTGTGCGGGAACAAGCGGTGCGACGGCGCGGTTGCGATCGCGGTCGTCGCGCTCTTTTATCTCGGATAAAAGGCGTTCAAAGTTAACACTAAACCCCTTTTCCTGCAACTGAAGCATGCGGCGCTGAGCGCGCTCCTCCGGGGAGGCATCAAGGAAAATCTTGACCGGCGCATCAGGGAAAACCACCGTGCCCATGTCCCGCCCGTCGGCAATTAGCCCGGGGGCGTCGCGGAACGCGCGTTGACGACGCAGCAGCGCTTCGCGCACGCGCGGGAAGGCGGCCACCTGGGATGCGGCGTTCGCCACTTCCTGGGTGCGGATTTCGCCACTCACATCTTCCCCTTCGAGGATCACTTCAAGGTTGCCGTCGGTTGAGACAAAACGGACATCCAGGTGCGCCGCCAGCGGCACCAGCGCCTCTTCAGAGGCTACATCCACATGATGATGCAGCGCAGCCAGCGCCAGTACGCGATAGATTGCACCCGAATCTAAAAGATGCCACTGCAAGGCTTCCGCCATCGCTTTGCACAGGGTCCCCTTTCCTGCGCCACTTGGCCCATCAATGGTAATTACCGGGGCAGCTGCCGTCATCGTGTTCTCCTTCATTAAGGCATACCGTCAACATGAACGCGGCGCATTATACGCGCCTCGCTGCGCAACTGTTACCTTTGTCTGTAAATTACGGAATTAAGGTGAGAGTGTAGAAGATCCCGCGAAGAACAGAGATTGAGAAGCGTAAGAAAATGCCGCCTCTTATGAAGCGGCATAGAAAGGATGTCAGGCGGGGGTGCTGATGCGCGCCAGCTGATCAAAATAGTCCGGGAAAGTTTTGGCGGTACATTTCGGATCGAGAATGGTCACCGGCGTATCGGAGAGCGCCACCAGCGAGAAACACATCGCCATTCGGTGATCGTTGTAGGTCGCGATCTCCGCTGCCTGAAGTTGGGCAGGCGGGGTGATGCGAATATAATCGTGCCCCTCTTCCACCTCAGCGCCGACTTTACGTAGCTCGGTCGCCATGGCAAACAGGCGGTCGGTCTCTTTGACCCGCCAGTTATAGATATTGCGCAGCGTCGTGGTGCCGCTGGCGAACAGTGCGGCGGTGGCGATGGTCATCGCCGCGTCAGGAATGTGGTTCATATCCATATCGATAGCGTGGAGCTCGCCGCGGGTGCAGGCGATAAAATCGTCGCCCCAGGTGAGGGTCGCGCCCATCTTTTCCAGCACGTCGGCAAAACGAATATCGCCCTGCATACTGTTGCGACCAATACCGGTCACCTTCACCGTACCGCCTTTAATCGCCGCCGCGGCGAGGAAATAGGAGGCGGATGAGGCGTCGCCTTCCACAAGGTAATGCCCGGGAGAGACATACTGCTGATTGCCGCGGATAATAAAGCGCTGATAAGCCTGGTTTTCGACCTCGACGCCGAAGGTTTTCATCAGATTTAGCGTGATATCAATGTATGGCTTAGAGACCAGTTCGCCTTTAATGGCGATCGTTGAATCCTGCGGCGCCAGCGGCGCGGTCATCAGCAGCGCGGTGAGGAACTGACTGGAGACGCTGCCGTCCACCGCCACATCGCCGCCGGTAAAGCCGCCGCGCAGACGTACGGGCGGATAGTCCTCCTGCTCCAGGTAGTCGATTTGCGCGCCGCCCTGACGCAGGGCATCCACCAGATGGCCAATCGGACGTTCCTTCATGCGCGGCTCGCCGGTGAGCACCACGGTATGGTTACCCAGGCAGAGCGCCGCCGCCAGCGGACGCATGGCGGTTCCCGCATTCCCTAAAAAGAGCTCCAGCGCTTCGGCGGCGCGCAGCGGCCCGCCGTTCCCCTGCACCTCGCAGCGGGTACGATCGTCAGACAATACGTAATGAACTCCCAACGCTTTCAGCGCATTGAGCATATGGCGCACATCGTCGCTGTCCAGCAGGTTGGTAAGGACGGTGGTGCCGTGTGCCAGGGCTGCCAGCAGCAAGGCGCGGTTCGAGACACTCTTTGAACCAGGCAGATTAATGGTGCCATCTACCCGCGCGATGGGTTGTAACGTCAGGGATTCCATGAAACTTAACTCTCGACTCAACATAATAAAAACCCCGCAGACTGGCTGCGGGGGGAATGGTGGCGCAATTAACCGTGGCGACGTTCGAAGTCGCGCATGAAGTCGGTCAGGGCTTGTACACCTTCAAGCGGCATGGCGTTATAGATAGAGGCGCGCATACCGCCTACCACGCGGTGTCCTTTCAGGGCGTGCAGACCGGCGGCAAACGACTCTTCAAGGAAGAGTGAATCCAGGCTGCTGTCCGCCAGTTGGAACGGCACATTCATACGCGAGCGGTTCGCTTTTGCCACGTCGTTGCGATAGAACCCGCTGTTGTCGATCACGCCATACAGGAGCTCGGCTTTCTGCTGGTTGATGCGCTCCATCTGCGGCACGCCCCCTTTCTGCTTCAGCCACTTAAAGACCAGGCCCGCGAGATACCATGCAAAGGTTGGCGGCGTGTTAAACATGGAGTCATTTTCGTTCAGTACGCTGTAATCCAGAATCGACGGACAGGCGACGCTCGCTTTGCCCAGCAGATCTTCACGCACAATCACCAGCGTCAGGCCAGCCGGCCCAATATTTTTCTGCGCCCCGGCATAGATAACGCCGTAGCGGCTGACGTCGATCTGCCGGGAGAGGATGGTGGAGGAGAAATCCGCCGTTACCACCACTTCGTCGCCAAAGTTCGGCGTTTCGTCAATGGCGATGCCGTCAATGGTTTCGTTCGGGCAGTAGTGCAGATAGGCGGCACCGTCGGTAAGCTGCCATTCACTCATCGGCTTAACGGCGCGTAACCCGTCAACGGTCGTTTTGGCGTCGATGACGTGCGGAGTGCAATATTTTTTTGCCTCTTTGACCGCGCTGGCGGCCCAGTAGCCGGCATCAACGTAGTCGGCGGTGGTTTTGTCGCCGAGAATATTCAGCGGCAGGGCAGAAAACTGTCCGCGCCCGCCGCCGTGGCAGAACAACACTTTATAGTTGGAGGGAATGTTCAGCAGGTCGCGGAAATCTTTTTCCGCCTCTTCCGCCACCTCGATAAAGGCTTTACCCCGGTGGCTGATTTCCATTACTGACGTACCAAGATCGTGCCAGTCGCACAGCTCCTGTTGAGCCTGTTTAAGCACATCCGCCGGCAGCATCGCCGGACCTGAACTGAAATTAAAGACCTGAGCCATTTTCCCTCACCACGCTAAAAGCAATAAGTAATACCTGTGGATATCGGTTTTATCATTCAGTGACACGCGCCGCAATGTCTAAAACTTATGGCTGAAAAAACGCGGCCTCCGTCACACAATACAATCTTCCGGCGCAGCGGCGCAAAACCGACGGAATGGCTGTCAGCGTGTGCGTTTCGCCAGGCTAACCTTTGTCCATTCCGCATTTGCGCAGCGCGGACACAATTGGTGATCGTGCGGCTGCATGGTCACCACTTCGCCACAACGTGCGCAGGCGTAATTTCCCGCCTCGGGCACGTGTGTAAAGCGCTCAACGCAGACATCCGGCAGAATACAGAGCCCCGGCTTAACCTCCTCATCACCATAGAAGTAGACGCTGAGCTGGCCGTTGGTTTCCATAATCGCCAGACGCACCTGCCCAAGCTGCTCTACGCCGCTCAGACGCAGTTCCATAAAAAACTCGAACTCGGTCATATTCGCGCTGCGCACTTTATCCCACGCCAGCTTTCCCTCTTCTACGATGACAACCGGTTTTCCCTCAAAGAGATCCTCCAGCTTTTCGCTTTTTGACATCGCCCACATCACCAGCCGGTAAAAGACCGCCAGGGAGACAAAGACGACAAATACCGGGATCATCGGCACATCATCATAGAAAGCCACATCACCCGCCGCGGAGCCGAGCGTCAGAATGATCAACACCTCGAAGAGCGACATCTGCCGCACGCCGCGGCGCCCGGCGATTTTGAGAAAGAGAAAAACCAGTACAAAGGTAAAAAGGCTGCGCAGCGCCACCTCGCCCAAAAACTCAGGAGGAACCTTATCAAATGCCATCCGCTGGAGATCAAAAGCTTTCATTTTTCTATTCCTTACAGTGAGTTACTGTTAATAAGCATAGCCCACACTTTTATTTTCGCCGCAGCGGTCGCGAAGATAGCGCCTGCCACGCAAAAGCCGTATCATTGCGCGCTTTACGTACGATAAAAGTGACTTTCATGACTCAAACGTTTATCCCCGGCAAAGATGCCGCTCTGGAAGATTCCATCGCCCGATTCCAGCAAAAACTGACCGACCTGGGCTTTAATATTGAAGAAGCCTCCTGGCTTAACCCCGTCCCGCACGTCTGGTCCGTCCATATTCGCGATAAAGAGTGCGCGCTTTGCTTTACTAACGGTAAAGGCGCGACTAAAAAAGCGGCGCTGGCCTCGGCGTTAGGCGAATATTTTGAGCGTCTTTCCACCAACTATTTCTTTGCTGATTTCTGGCTGGGAGAAACCATCGCCAACGGGCCGTTCGTCCATTATCCCAATGAAAAATGGTTCCCGCTCACCGAGGATGACGAACTGCCGGAGGGGATGCTTGATGCACGCCTGCGCGCGTTTTACGATCCTGACGATCAACTGACCGCCGGTATGCTGGTCGATCTGCAGTCCGGGAATGACGAGCGCGGCATCTGCGCCCTGCCCTTTACCCGTCAGTCTGACCAGCAGACTGTCTATATTCCGATGAACATCGTGGGCAACCTGTATGTTTCTAATGGCATGTCGGCGGGCAACACCCGTAACGAAGCGCGCGTACAGGGACTGTCGGAGGTTTTCGAGCGCCATATTAAAAACCGTATTATCGCCGAGTCGATTAGCCTGCCGGAGATCCCGTCCGAGGTGCTGGCGCGCTATCCGGGCGTGGTGGAGTCGATCGCGAAGCTGGAAGCGGAAGGCTTCCCGATTTTTGCCTATGACGGCTCGCTGGGCGGTAAATACCCGGTGATTTGCGTCGTGCTTTTCAACCCGACCAACGGTACCTGCTTCGCCTCTTTCGGCGCGCATCCCGACTTTGGCGTGGCGCTTGAGCGTACCGTTACCGAGCTGCTGCAGGGCCGCAGCCTGAAGGATCTGGATGTTTTTACCCCGCCAACCTTTGACGATGAAGAGGTGGCGGAACATGCGAATCTCGAAACGCATTTTATCGACTCCAGCGGCCTGATCTCCTGGGATCTCTTTAAACAGGATGCGGATTATCCCTTCGTGGACTGGAGCTTCGCCGGCACCACGGAAGAGGAGTTTGCCACCCTGATGGCGATCTTCCAGGCGGAAGATAAAGAGGTCTATATCGCCGATTACGAGCACCTGGGCGTATATGCCTGCCGTATCCTGGTGCCGGGCATGTCGGATATCTATCCGGCGGAAGATCTTTGGCTTGCAAACAACAGTATGGGCAGCCATCTGCGGGAAACGCTGCTCTCTCTGCCAGGCAGCGAATGGGAAAAAGAGGATTATCTGAACCTCATCAACCAGCTTGATGATGAAGGCCACGACGACTTTACCCGCGTACGCGAGCTGCTGGGCCTGGCGACGGGCAAGGATAACGGCTGGTATACCCTGCGTATCGGCGAGCTGAAAGCGATGCTGGCGCTGGCGGGCGGCGATCTGGATCAGGCGCTGGCCTGGACGGAGTGGACGATGGAATTTAACCAGTCCGTCTTCTCGCCCGAGCGCGCCAACTATTACCGCTGTCTGCAGACGCTGCTGCTTCTGGCGCAGGAAGAGGAACGCCAGCCGCTGCAATATCTCAACGCCTTTGTACGTATGTATGGCGCCGACGCGGTTGAAGCCGCCAGCGCGGCGCTGAGCGGCGAAGCACCTTTCTATGGGCTGCAGGCCGTTGATAACGATCTTAAGGCCTTCCCTGCGCATCAGTCGCTGCTTAAGGCCTATGAAAAATTACAGCGAGCGAAAGCGAGCTGGTGGTCAAAAGAGAGCGAATAGCATTATAAGTTGTAGGCGTAGCGAATCCGCTGGGCTATATTACGGGGCGATTTTTATTGCCCCGTTTTTATTTTTTGGCGGCGCCATTTAATTGTAATAATAAGGTTAATCCAGGGTAAATATAATAATAATTACCCTACCCTTACTGTTACTTTTTATGAGGCTTACCCCATTTTAATTAACCGTTGCTGAGGAGGTCTGCCGAAATAATTCAACTCTTTTCATAACTTTTAAAATATATTTTCACTTGTACAATCAAGAAGTTACTCCGCATCTGTTGAAAAACAGTACAATTTGCGGGCCTATAAGCCAGGCGAGATATGATCTACATCAATTTCTCTTCTATAATGCTTTGTTAGTATCTCGTCGCCGACTTAATAAAGAGAGAGTTAGTGTGAAAGCTGACAACCCTTTTGATCTATTGCTCCCCGCCGCGATGGCCCAAGTGGCCGAAGAAGCGGGTGTCTATAAAGCAACGAAACATCCGATGAAAACATTTTACCTGGCGATTACTGCCGGTGTGTTCATCTCGATTGCTTTTGTCTTTTACATCACCGCCACGACGGGTACCGCCGCAATGCCTTATGGTATTGCCAAACTGATTGGCGGCATCTGCTTCTCGCTGGGTCTGATTCTTTGCGTCATTTGCGGCGCCGACCTCTTCACCTCGACGGTTCTGATCGTCGTGGCGAAAGCGAGCGGAAGAATCACCTGGGGACAGCTGGCACGCAACTGGCTTAACGTTTATGTAGGTAACCTGATTGGCTGCCTGCTCTTTGTTCTGCTGATGTGGCTATCCGGCGAGTATATGACCGCTAACGGCGGCTGGGGGCTGAACGTCCTGCAAACCGCCGACCATAAAATGCATCACACATTTATCGAAGCCGTCGCGCTTGGCATCCTCGCAAACCTGATGGTCTGCCTGGCCGTCTGGATGAGTTACTCCGGACGCAGCCTGATGGACAAAGCCATGATTATGGTTCTGCCTGTCGCCATGTTTGTCGCCAGCGGCTTTGAGCACAGTATCGCAAACATGTTTATGATCCCGATGGGTATCGTAATCCGCAACTTTGCGAGCCCGGAGTTTTGGACCGCTGTCGGTGCAACCCCGGAAAGTTTCTCTCACCTGACTATCATGAACTTCATCACAGATAACCTGATCCCAGTGACTATCGGGAACATTATTGGTGGTGGGTTATTAGTCGGGTTGACATACTGGGTCATTTACCTGCGTGGCGACAACCATCATTGATGGTTATCTCAGGCAGTAAATAAAAAATCCACTTAAGAAGGTAGGTGTTACATGTCCGAGCTTAATGAAAAGTTAGCCACAGCCTGGGAAGGTTTTACTAAAGGTGACTGGCAGAATGAAGTAAACGTCCGTGACTTCATCCAGAAAAACTACACCCCGTATGAAGGCGACGAATCCTTCCTGGCTGGCGCAACTGACGCGACCACCAAGCTGTGGGACAGCGTAATGGAAGGCGTAAAACAGGAAAACCGCACTCACGCGCCTGTTGATTTCGATACTTCCGTTGCATCCACCATCACTTCTCACGACGCGGGCTACATCAACAAAGCTCTTGAGAAAATCGTTGGTCTGCAGACTGAAGCTCCGCTGAAACGTGCGATTATCCCGTTCGGTGGTATCAAAATGGTTGAAGGTTCCTGCAAAGCGTACAACCGCGAACTGGATCCGATGCTGAAGAAAATCTTCACCGAATACCGCAAAACCCACAACCAGGGCGTGTTCGACGTTTATACTCCGGACATCCTGCGCTGCCGTAAATCTGGCGTGCTGACCGGTCTGCCGGATGCCTATGGCCGTGGTCGTATCATCGGTGACTACCGTCGCGTTGCGCTGTACGGTATCGACTTCCTGATGAAAGACAAATTCGCTCAGTTTACCTCTCTGCAGTCTGACCTGGAGAACGGCGTAAACCTGGAAGCGACTATCCGTCTGCGTGAAGAAATTGCTGAACAGCACCGCGCGCTGGGTCAGATCAAAGAGATGGCTGCTAAATATGGCTGCGATATCTCTGGTCCGGCTACCAACGCTCAGGAAGCTATCCAGTGGACCTACTTCGGTTACCTGGCTGCCGTTAAATCTCAGAACGGCGCAGCAATGTCCTTCGGTCGCGTATCCACCTTCCTGGATGCTTACATCGAACGTGACCTGAAAGCAGGCAAAATCACTGAACAAGACGCTCAGGAAATGATTGACCACCTGGTCATGAAACTGCGTATGGTTCGCTTCCTGCGTACTCCGGAATATGATGAGCTGTTCTCCGGCGACCCGATCTGGGCAACCGAATCTATCGGCGGTATGGGCATTGACGGCCGTACTCTGGTAACCAAAAACAGCTTCCGCTTCCTGAACACCCTGTACACCATGGGTCCGTCTCCGGAGCCGAACATCACCGTTCTGTGGTCTGAAAAACTGCCGCTGAACTTCAAGAAATTCGCTGCTAAAGTCTCCATCGACACCTCTTCTCTGCAGTATGAGAACGATGACCTGATGCGTCCGGACTTCAACAACGACGACTATGCTATCGCTTGCTGCGTAAGCCCGATGGTTGTTGGTAAGCAGATGCAATTCTTCGGTGCGCGCGCTAACCTCGCGAAAACCATGCTGTACGCTATCAACGGCGGCGTTGATGAAAAACTGAAAATGCAGGTTGGTCCTAAGTCTGAACCGATCAAAGGCGATGTTCTGAACTTCGACGAAGTGATGGAGCGCATGGATCACTTCATGGACTGGCTGGCTAAACAATATGTCACCGCGCTGAACGTTATCCACTACATGCACGACAAGTACAGCTACGAAGCCTCTCTGATGGCGCTGCACGACCGTGACGTTATCCGCACCATGGCGTGTGGTATCGCTGGTCTGTCCGTAGCGGCTGACTCCCTGTCTGCAATTAAATACGCGAAAGTTAAACCGGTTCGTGACGAAGACGGTCTGGCGATCGACTTCGAAATCGAAGGCGAATACCCGCAGTTCGGTAACAACGACGCTCGCGTGGATGACCTGGCGGTTGACCTGGTAGAACGTTTCATGAAGAAAATTCAGAAACTCACTACCTACCGTGGCGCTATCCCGACTCAGTCTGTTCTGACCATCACCTCTAACGTTGTGTATGGTAAGAAAACCGGTAACACCCCTGATGGTCGTCGTGCTGGCGCGCCGTTCGGACCAGGTGCTAACCCGATGCACGGCCGTGACCAGAAAGGTGCTGTTGCCTCTCTGACCTCCGTTGCTAAACTGCCGTTTGCTTACGCTAAAGATGGTATCTCTTACACCTTCTCTATCGTACCGAACGCGCTGGGTAAAGATGACGAAGTGCGTAAAACCAACCTGGCGGGCCTGATGGATGGTTACTTCCATCACGAAGCGTCCATCGAAGGTGGTCAGCACCTGAACGTGAACGTCATGAACCGTGAAATGCTGCTCGACGCGATGGAACATCCGGAAAAATATCCGCAGCTGACCATCCGCGTATCTGGCTACGCAGTACGTTTTAACTCCCTGACTAAAGAACAGCAGCAGGACGTTATCACCCGTACTTTCACTCAGTCCATGTAATGGATTTGACTGAAATCACGCGTTAAAAAGCGTACAATAAAGGCTCCACGCAAGTGGGGCCTTTTTAACACCCCCACCACAGTCTCTTTTGTCGACTATCTATACTGATGGGTAGCCGCCAAAACAGACTAAGAGCCTGTCCCATTAGGTCATTGTCGCAGTCATTTTGAACACCGACAGCGCGCAACAACCGGAGCGTACACAGAGTACGTAAGGATTGTGAGCTCTGCCCAGGTTCAAAACGGCAATGAAATCACTCATGGGATTGGCTCGTAAACACAGCCGGTTTGAGCTGTGCACGCACAGGCCCCCGGAAGGGCCGAATCTGGAGATATCACCGCAATGTCAACTATTGGTCGTATTCACTCCTTTGAATCCTGTGGCACTGTCGATGGCCCGGGGATTCGCTTTATCACCTTCTTCCAGGGCTGCCTGATGCGCTGCCTCTATTGCCATAACCGCGATACCTGGGATACCCATGGCGGCAAAGAGATCACCGTAGAAGATCTGATTAAAGAGGTGGTGACCTACCGCCACTTTATGAACGCTTCCGGCGGTGGCGTTACCGCATCCGGTGGCGAGGCGATACTGCAGGCCGAGTTTGTCCGCGACTGGTTCCGCGCCTGCAAAAAAGAGGGTATTCACACCTGCCTGGATACCAACGGATTTGTCCGCCGCTACGATCCGGTTATCGATGAGCTGCTTGAGGTGACCGACCTGGTCATGCTCGATCTGAAACAGATGAACGATGAGATCCACCAGAATCTGGTCGGGGTTTCAAACCACCGCACGCTGGAGTTTGCCAAATATATTTCGGCCAAAGGGATTAAAACCTGGATCCGCTATGTGGTCGTCCCGGGCTGGTCGGACGATGACGATTCCGCGCATCGCCTGGGCGAATTTACCCGCGACATGGGCAACGTGGAAAAAATCGAGCTGCTGCCCTATCACGAGCTGGGCAAGCATAAATGGGTGGCGATGGGTGAAGAGTACAAGCTCGATGGCGTTAAACCACCGAAGAAAGAGACGATGGAACGCGTCAAAGGTATTCTTGAACAGTACGGCCACAAGGTCATGTATTAAGAAAAGGCCCGGTGAAAACCGGGCCTTTTTGTATTCTATTTAAAGACGCCATTAATAATAGTTGTCACAATCGCCGTACTGAGCGCGATTAAGACCAGGTCATCACCCACCACCCGCCATTCATAGCCAGGATAAGAGGGAAGCTGCCCCAGCATAGCGGCTGGCACGGTTTTCTTCGCAATCCCCGGAGGAAGTGGTTTACCCCGCGCCAGGTTTTTTGCAATACCCGGCGGCAATGACTCATAGCCCGTTAAGCCATAGTTCAGCGCCAGATGACGGGCATGATCGAAACTCACGCGTACATCGACATCATCACTGACGCTTTTGTGAGATTTACCCGGGTTCTGGTGACCATTATTTTGTTTATTACTCTGGTTACCGGCGTTTCCTTTCCCATGATTGCCGCTATTGCCTTGTCCGCCACTGTTACCGTGACCACCGCCATTCCCGTTTCCAGGATTAGCCATGACCGGTGCTGTAGCAAACGTAAAAGACAACACTACTGCCAGTGCGGTAGTGGTAAAACGACGAGTAGACATGATCGCTGCCTTTTAGTGGTAGAACTCATGGGAATTATCGCCCAGGGCAATAAACAGACAATGCGTAAAACTCTTATATGTGATCGGGACAAAAAAGCCTGTCATCGACAGGCTTTTATTTAATCAGGCATGGGCCACTGGCGTGGGATGTTCGCCCGCTTTGCGCAGCAGCATTAAGAGGTAGATAAACGACACGCTGGCAATCATGATGAACAGGAGGTTATCGGAGAAACTTTGCATCAGCATGGCGGTAAAGGTCGGTCCTAACAGACTGCCGATGGTATAGCTCAACAGCAGCGCCTGATTCATCGCCACCAGCTGATGATGCTCTACTTTCTCACAGGCCCAGGCCATCGCTACCGGATAGATCGTAAAGCCCGCCGCGCCAAGGATAAAGAGAACAGGCGCCATTGCCGCATTGCTCAGCATGGCAAAGCAGCCCAGGATCACCACAAAGACCTGCACGCGGAGCACAAGCAGGCGGCCAAAACGATCTGCCAGACGCCCAATCGGCCACTGGCCTACAATTCCGGCGCTGACCATCACCGCCATCCAGAAGCCGATCCCGGCGTCACTTACCCCCTGGTGGTTGAGATAGAGCGGCATCAGGCCATACAGCGAGCCCAGCACGATGCCCGAAATAATGCAGCCGTTAACGCCCAGACGCGCCTGGCGCAGCTTCAGCATCGGCCAGACCGGCGTCGCCTCCTGGTGTTCGCTCTGCTGATTGACGATGCGGGTAAAGAGCAGCGGTAAAATAGCGGCCAGTACCATACCTGTTACCCAGGGCAGCACGCTCATCAGGTCGGTCGGCAGTTTGCTGACCATCAGCTGGCCCAGCACCGTTCCCACGTAGTAGATCATCATATAGGCGGCCAGCAGGCGGCCACGGTTACGGGAGGTACCGCTACACATCAGCGCGCTTTCCACCACGACCCAAATCATGGCGCAGCCGATACCGGCGATAAAACGCCAGATCATCCAGCTCCAGAACCCCACCATCATGCCCAGCCCCACGCAGCCGACGGCAAAGATCAGCGAAGCCAGATAATAGCTGCGGTTAAAGCCCATACGCTTGATGAGCTTGCCGGCAAGCAGCGTTCCCAGCAGGTTGCCGGTAAAATAAGATGAACTCACCATACCCACCTGCCAGGTCGGTAAGTGTTCATGGGCGAGCCAAAGCGGGACGAGGGTATTTAATACCGCAATCGCCAGCGTCAACAACAGCAGGCCACAGAGCAATAGCAGCACTGGCCGGGTATAGGTGGACATGGGTGATAACCGTGAGGAGGTTTTGATTTCGAGCGCATCATGCCACCGCCAAAAACAAAGTCAATCCATGCAGTTAGCGGCCTCGCACGATTTGCCAGGCGTCGATTTGAAAAACTTATCCTGCGAAGCGCCGTCGAAATATAAATCAGCTTTATATGCTTGTTTTTATTCAGCCAGTCCTGAGTTGCGTAAATAATTTACGAAGAAAAATTTCATAATAAAAAGCCGGGCATTACGCACCGGCCTTTTATTAAAGCGCGCCTTTAGCTGGCAATGGCGACGCCGACCGTCATATGCAATCCGTAGAAGACGCCGCGGCCAATCAGTTCGCCCGCCAGCGCCAGCACAAACGCCAGTGAAAGCAGCGGCAGCGCAGGCTGATAACCCTTAAGCTGCGGCAATACCCAGCAAAGCAGCGCGGCAACCAGCAATACCACTCGCCATGCCATCAGGGAGCCGTAAGCAGGCACCAGCGCAGAGGCCTGCTGGATCGCGCTATGGATCGTCGCCAGCTCAGCCCCCTGCATCAGAGCCACGACCGTGCTCACCACCAGCGCCAGCAGCGAGATTGCCGGCAGCAGACGCATCGCCCAGCCCTCTACGCCTGCCACCCGCAGCAGCAGATAACCCAGCAGCGGACCGCCGATAAACAGCGTCAGGAAGAAGCTCATCGTCGTCCAGAGGCTATACCAGGTCGGCACCGTGTCGATGGAGTTGTAGACCCGCGCCATCATCCAGACAAACACCAGCCCCAGCACCATGGTGACGATCAGCCACAGGGTACGCAGCCCGGCAGGGAGTTTTTTCAGCACGGCCAGCAGCCAGCCAAGGCCACCCACGGCAAAGAAGATCGCCCCGCTGGCAATTTCGTTACTCAATGACGAAGCCCCCACCCGGTTGAGGGAGTTGAAGGCGCGCATCGGTGAGCCCAGATGCAGCGTGGAGGCGATAAACCCGATCCCCATCAGCACCCACAGACCAAACATGCTGAGAACAACCCGCTGCTGCTGTTCCGCCGTCAGCCTGCCACGCAACAATGCCAGAGCCAGAACGATAAATCCCCCCGCCACACACTGCCCGAAGACCGTAAAAATCATCAGCGGCCATTCATGCCATCCGTTTCCCATCTCACACCTCCTTCGGGTTTGCCAGATAGCCGGTGGTATCACCCGTCGGGCGGCTGTTGGCGTTGGGTTTAATCACAATATTCGGCTTCGTAAAGTGCGCCGAGGGCAGCGGCGCAACCGCCGCCAGCTTGCCATGCTTCCGGCGAAGCTCCTCAATCGGCCCGAAATCGAGCGCCCGCAGCGGGCAGGACTCCACGCAGATCGGCTTTTTGCCCTCCGCCACGCGCTCATGACAGCCGTCGCACTTGGTCATATGCCCTTTGGCGGCGTTGTACTGCGGCGCGCCGTACGGACAGGCCATATGGCAGTAGCGGCAGCCGATGCAGACATCCTCGTTAACCACCACAAAGCCATCCTCGCGCTTGTGCATCGCCCCGCTGGGGCAGACTTTGGTGCAGGCCGGGTCTTCGCAGTGGTTGCAGGAGATGGAGAGGTAGTAGGCAAAGACGTTCTGGTGCCAGACGCCGTTGTCCTCCTGCCAGTCGCCGCCCGCGTACTCGTAGATACGGCGAAAGCTGACCTCCGGGGTTAAATCCTTGTAGTCCTTGCAGGCCAGCTCGCAGGTTTTACATCCGGTGCAACGGCTGGAGTCAATATAAAATCCGTACTGTGTCATGGGTTACTCCTTACGCCTTTTCAACCTGAACGAGATTCGTGTGGGACGGGTTGCCTTTCGCCAGCGGCGACGGACGTTGCGTGGTGAGCACGTTGATGCTGCCCGCCTGGTCGATGCGGTTTGCATCCGGGCTGTACCAGGCCCCCTCCCCCAGCGCGACAACGCCAGGCATCATGCGCGGTGTCACTTTCGCTTCGATATGCACCTCGCCGCGCCCGTTGAAAATACGCACCCGATCGCCATTGCTGATACCGCGCGCTTTCGCATCCAGCGGGTTGATCCACATCTCCTGGCGGCAGGCCGCTTTCAGTACGTCAACGTTGCCGTAGGTGGAGTGCACGCGCGCCTTATAGTGGAAACCGGTCAACTGCAGCGGGAACTTCGCCGCCAGCGGATCGTTATAGTTTTCGAAGCCAGGCGTGTAGATCGGCAGCGGATCGATAACATCCCCTTCCGGCAGCTCCCAGGTGGCGGCAATTTTTGCCAGCTCTTCGGAGTAGATTTCGATTTTGCCCGACGGCGTGGTCAGCGGATTGGCCTGGGGATCTTCCCGGAAGGCCTTATAGGCAACATGATGCCCTTCGGGATCGCGCTGTTTGTACATCCCCTGCTTGCGGAAGGTGTCGAAGTCCGGCAGATCGGGGATCGCTTTACGCGAGAGTTCATGAAGATGCCGCATCCACCCTTCCTGAGTACGCCCTTCCGTGAACTGCTGCTCGACGCCAAGGCGTTTCGCCAGCTGAGTGGTCATCTCATAGATGGTTTTACACTCGAAGCGGGGTTTAATGGCCTGATCGGTGAAGATCACATAGGACATGTTGCCGCAGGAGGCATCCAGCGCAAAATCCATCTGCTCCGAGGCGGTGCAGTCCGGCAGCAGGATATCGGCATATTTCGCCGAGGAGGTCATGTGGCAGTCGATCACCACAATCATCTCGCACTTCTTATCGTCCTGGAGGATCTCGTGGGTGCGGTTGATTTCCGAGTGCTGGTTGATGAGACAGTTACCGGCATAGTTCCAGATCATTTTGATCGGTACATCCAGCTTCTCTTTACCGCGTACGCCGTCGCGCAGCGCGGTCATTTCCGGGCCGCGTTCAATCGCATCCGTCCAGGTAAACATGGAGATGCTGGTCTGCACCGGGTTCTCCAGCGTCGGCATACGTTCGAACGGCACTTCATAAGAGCCTTCGCGCGCACCAGAGTTACCGCCGTGAATGCCTACGTTGCCGGTGAGAATGGAGAGCATCGAAATGGCGCGGGTGGCGATTTCACCATTCGCATGGCGCTGCGGTCCCCAGCCCTGGCTGATAAAGGCCGGTTTCGTGGAGCCGATTTCACGCGCCAGCTGAACAATACGCTCCACCGGAATACCGGTGATGGTAGACGCCCACTCAGGCGTTTTCGCCACGCCGTCGCTGCCCTGACCGAGGATATACGCTTTGTAGTGTCCGTTAGCGGGCGCGCTGGCGGGCAGGGTTTTCTCATCGTAGCCGACGCAGTATTTATCGAGGAAAGGTTGATCCACCAGGTTTTCGGTGATCATCACCCACGCCAGAGCGCTGACCAGCGCGGCGTCGGTGCCGGGACGAATCGGGATCCACTCGTCTTCACGGCCGGCGCCGGTATCGGTATAGCGCGGGTCGATAATAATCATGCGGGCATTGGATTTTGCACGCGCCTGTTCGAGATAGTAAGTCACCCCGCCGCCGCTCATACGCGTTTCGCCCGGGTTGTTACCAAACAGCACCACCAGCTTGCTGTTTTCGATATCGGACGGGCTGTTGCCGTCTGCCCAGCCGCCATAGGTGTAGTTCAGGCCAGCCGCAATCTGTGCGGAAGAGTAGTCACCATAATGGTTCAGATAGCCGCCGCAGCAGTTCATCAGGCGGGCAATCAGCGTCTTACCCGGCGGCCAGGAGCGGGTCATCGTCCCTCCCAGGGTGCCTGTGCCGTAGTTCAGGTAGATCGATTCGTTACCGTACTCTTTAATCAGCCTCTGCATCGTACTGGCGATGGTGTCATACGCCTCTTCCCAGCTGATGCGTTCGAATTTACCTTCGCCGCGTTTGCCCACGCGCTTCATGGGATATTTCAGACGATCGGGATTATAGACGCGCCGACGCATGGAACGACCGCGCAGGCAGGCGCGAACCTGGTGTAACCCGTCGTAGTTATCGTCACCGGTATTATCCGTTTCAACATAGCGAATTTCCCCGTCAACAACGTGCATACGCAGCGGGCAGCGGCTGCCGCAGTTCACGGTGCAGGCGCTCCAGACGACTTTTTCGGCAGCGGTGGAAGGGGCTATTGCCTGCGCGGCAGAGGCGACACGGGAGAAGGGCAAGCTAAAGGCGCTGCTGGCGACGGCCAGGCTACCTATCGCGGTGGTTTTCACCAGCCCACGACGACTTACCTCGGCGGCCAGTAAAGCATCGGGTGCTTTGATTTTCATAATTACTCGCTTCGATTGCTCACAGAAATAGAGGTATGGCACAAACGCTATATAGTTTTTTATATAACGTAAAAACGTTAACGCCGCGTTTTGTGCTACTAAACTGCGAGAGGAGTATTACTACTTCAGGAGTACTGGGTATTGTTTCGAGTCAAAACAAGGGGATAAAAAAAGCGCCCGCAGGCGCTTTTTAGAGTTAGTGCACATAAATTACTCAGCCGATGTGCGTTTGACCTTTCATGTAAGGACGCAGCACTTCCGGGATCTCAATGCGACCGTCTGCCTGCTGATAGTTTTCCATCACGGCAACCAGCGTACGGCCCACCGCCAGACCGGAACCGTTCAGGGTGTGTACCAGACGGGTTTTCTTGTCAGACTTGCTGCGGCAACGCGCCTGCATACGACGCGCCTGGAAATCCCAGACGTTAGAGCAGGAGGAGATTTCACGATAGGTGTTCTGCGCTGGCACCCAGACCTCCAGGTCGAAGGTTTTGCAGGCTCCAAAGCCCATATCACCGGTGCAGAGCGCTACACGGCGGTAAGGCAGGCCCAGCAGCTCCAGCACTTTTTCAGCATGGCCGGTCATCTCTTCCAGCGCGTTCATGGACTCTTCCGGGCGAACGATCTGCACCATTTCAACTTTGTCGAACTGGTGCATACGGATCAGGCCACGGGTATCACGCCCGTAAGAACCCGCTTCTGAACGGAAGCACGGAGAGTGCGCCGTCAGCTTGATCGGCAGGTCCTCCTCGTCGAGGATCTCATCGCGCACCAGGTTGGTCAGCGGCACTTCCGCAGTCGGGATCAGCGCGTAGTTGCTGCTGTCAGCCTCTTCTTCCAGCGGACGGGTATGGAACAGATCGCCGGCAAACTTCGGCAACTGACCGGTACCGTAGAGCGTATCGTGGTTTACCAGATAAGGGACGTAGGTTTCGCTGTAGCCGTGCTGTTCGGTATGCAGATCCAGCATAAACTGAGCCAGCGCGCGATGAAGATGAGCAAGCTGCCCTTTCATTACCACGAAGCGGGAGCCGGTCAGCTTCACCGCCGCGGCAAAATCGAGCCCGCCATGCATTTCGCCCAGCGTCACGTGATCGCGAACCTCAAAGTCAAACTGGCGAGGCGTGCCCCAGCGTTTAACTTCCACGTTGTCGTTTTCATCTTTGCCGACAGGTACGCTGTCGTCAGGAATGTTCGGGATGGCCAGCGCGATATCGCGAATTTCAGCCTGAAGCACGTCCAGTTCCGCTTTCGCCTGATCCAGCTCTTCGCCCAGCTTGTTCACTTCCAGACGCAATGGCTCAATATCTTCCCCGCGCGCTTTCGCCTGGCCGATGGATTTCGATCGAGAGTTACGCTCTGCCTGCAGATTTTCAGTTTGTACCTGCAGAACTTTACGACGCTCTTCAAGAGCGCGCAGCTTATCTACATCCAGCTTAAAGCCCCGGCGTGCCAGTTTTTCAGCGACTGCGTCTGGCTCGTTACGCAGCAGATTGGGATCGAGCATGCTTATCCTGTGCTTATCGAATTAAAAAAGGAAAAAGTGACCACAGCCTGCGGCCACAGAGATACTTGCCAACATTACCGCAACGATCGCGCTAACGGTAGCGTTTTATAGGGCTATTTTGATCCAGTCCGGCGAGCCAGGCGAGCTTTTCGCCAATCTTCCCTTCAAGCCCTCTGTTGGTGGGGCGATAATAGCGCGTTTGCGCCATTTCCTGAGGGAAATACGCCTCGCCTGCGGCATAGGCGTTCGGCTCGTCGTGGGCGTAGCGGTACTCCTGCCCGTACCCCATCTCTTTCATCAGCTTCGTGGGCGCGTTACGCAGGTGAACCGGCACGTCATAATCAGGCCGCTCGCGGGCATCGGCCATCGCAGCCTTAAAGGCGGTATAGACGGCGTTGCTTTTCGGTGCGCAGGCGAGATAGACGATCGCCTGCGCGATGGCGCGCTCCCCTTCCGCCGGGCCGACGCGGGTAAAGCAGTCCCAGGCGGCAATCGCCACCTGCATGGCGCGCGGATCGGCGTTACCGACATCTTCCGAGGCGATCGCCAGGCAGCGGCGGGCGACATAGAGCGGATCGCCGCCGGCGGTGATGATTCGCGCGTACCAGTAGAGCGCGGCGTCCGGAGCGCTGCCGCGTACCGATTTATGCAGCGCGGAGATGAGATCGTAGAAACGGTCGCCTTTGTTATCAAAACGCGCGCTGCGCTCACCGGCAATTTCGGTCAGCAGTTCAGGTTTCAATACGCGCTTGCCCGCATCATCCAGCTCGGCCATATCGGCCATCATTTCCAGCGTGTTTAGCGCCCGGCGCGCGTCGCCGTTGACCAGCTCAGCGATAGCGCGGCGCGTCTCGTCCGGCAGAACGATATCCTGACCGCCGTAGCCCCGCGTTTTATCTTCCATCGCCTGCGTCAGCACCTGTTCAATATCCTCCGTGGTGAGGGATTTTAGCAGGTAGACGCGGGCGCGGGAGAGCAACGCCGAATTGAGTTCAAAGGACGGGTTTTCGGTGGTGGCGCCAATGAAGAAAATGGTGCCGTCTTCAATATGCGGCAGAAAGGCATCCTGCTGGCTTTTGTTGAAGCGATGCACTTCGTCGACAAAAAGGATGGTGCGACGTCCCGCGTTACGGTTCTGCCGGGCGCGCTCGATCGCCTCGCGGATCTCCTTGACGCCGGAGGTCACCGCCGAGATGCGTTCGACGTCAGCACTGGCATAGCGGGCAATCACCTCTGCGAGCGTGGTTTTTCCGGTGCCAGGCGGCCCCCACAGGATCATGGAGTGCAGATGCCCTGCCTCAATAGCGCGAGGCAGGGGTTTACCGGGCGCCAGCAGATGCTGCTGGCCAATGTACTGCGCTAAATTTTCTGGCCGCATACGGGCGGCCAGCGGTTGAAACGCATTATCCGAAAAATCGAGCGACAGATTGCCCACTCAGGCCTCTTATTTGTTGCGTTGATCGTCCACCGTTACGCCCTGCGGCGGGGTAAAGGTGAATTTAGATGCATCCACAGCGCCGTTCTGCTGGGATTTCAGCTGATAGCTGCTGCGCTGGTCGTCCTGCTCTACGGCGCTGAACTGGTTAATGGTGCCGCTGCTGCTCACGTTAATGGTGAACTGCTTGAGGTTACCGTTGCTGCCTTTCGGGGTCAGCACAAAGTCGTCGCCGTTCTGCTTAATGTTGTACTGCTGCCAGTCGCTGGTCTGGTTACGGGCGATCAGCATAAATGGCGTATTGCTGGTGGCATCCTTCAGCCAGGTAGCGGTCGCCTGCTCCACGAACGGGTTATAAAACCAGAGGGTTTTGCCGTCAGAGACCAGAATGCTTTCATCCGGCTGGGTCATGTGCCAGTTAAAGAGGTTAGGACGTTTTACCCACAGATCGCCCTGACCTTCCTGCACCGCGTTGCCGCTACCGTCTGTGACCTTTTGCGTGAAGCTGGCGTGGAAGCTGCTGACCTTATCCAGACGGCTTTTAAGGTCGCTTGCGGCATCTGCCCAGACGCTGGTGGCGACAAAGCTGGTAAGTAATGCACCGACAATGGCGATTTTTTTCATTCTTAATCCTTAAAATAGATCATCCCGGAATGGGTACTTTAATTCTGGACCTGCCCGCAGGCAGGCGACAGAAGAAAATGCTTAATTTTTGCAGTTTTACCCATCTTTGCAAACGGCGAAAGGTTATTCAAACGGCGGCGGTGCCAGTACCTCACGGTTACCGTTATGGCCCTGCTCGCTGACAATCCCCTGCGCTTCCATCTGCTCGATAATACGCGCGGCGCGGTTATAGCCGATGCGGAACTGACGCTGAACGCCGGAGATAGAGGCTTTGCGTTTTTCCGTCACAAAGCTCACCGCCTGGTCGAATAACGGATCCAGCTCCTCGCCGCCGTCAAAACCACCGCCGCCGCCTTCGCTGTCGCTATCGGAGGTGATGCCGTCAACATACTGCGGACGTCCCCGCGCCTTCCAGTCCTGCACCACGGCGTGAACTTCCTGGTCGCGGACAAACGCCCCGTGTACGCGCACCGGCGTGGTGGAGTTCGGGCCGGAGTAGAGCATATCCCCCATTCCGAGCAGAGATTCCGCGCCACCCTGATCGAGGATGGTACGGGAGTCGATTTTGCTCGACACGGTAAAGGCGATACGCGTCGGGATATTCGCTTTGATGAGGCCGGTAATGACGTCCACGGAGGGACGCTGGGTTGCCAGCACCAGGTGGATCCCCGCCGCTCGCGCCTTTTGCGCCAGGCGGGCAATCAGCTCTTCCACCTTTTTACCGACGGTCATCATCAGATCGGCAAATTCATCCACCAGCACGACGATATAAGGCAGTTTCTCCAGCACCGGATGCTGGGCATCCATACTGTCGCCCGGCTTCCAGTACGGATCCGGGATCGGGCGGCCCATGCGCGCGGCCTCCGCGATCTTCTCGTTATAGCCCGCCAGATTACGCACCCCGAGCGCCGACATCAGCTTGTAGCGACGTTCCATCTCGTTAACGCTCCAGCGCAGGGCGTTGGCAGCGTCTTTCATGTCGGTCACCACTTCGGTGAGCAGATGCGGTATCCCTTCGTAGACCGACAGCTCCAGCATTTTCGGGTCGATCATAATGAAGCGGACATCTTCCGGCTGCGCTTTATAGAGCATGCTCAGAATCATGGCGTTGACGCCCACCGACTTACCGGAACCGGTGGTACCGGCCACCAGCAGGTGTGGCATCTTCGCCAGATCCGCCACGACCGGCTCGCCGGCAATGTCTTTGCCAAGCACGACGGTGAGCGGCGAAGGATTCTCACGGAAACGGGCGTTATCCAGTACCTCACGCAGGTAAACGGTCTGACGCTTTTTATTCGGCAGCTCAAGACCTACATAGGGTTTCCCTGGAATCACCTCCACCACGCGCACGGCTACGGTCGAAAGAGAGCGCGCCAGATCGCGGGAGAGGTTAGAGATTCGCGCGGCTTTTACACCCGGCGCCAGGTTGAGCTCGAAGCGGGTGATGACCGGCCCCGGGGAGTAGTTCACCACATCCGCTTTAATACGGAAGTCAGCCAGACGCGCTTCCACCAGTCGCGCCATCTGCTCCAGCGCAAAGGTGTCGATCGGCTCCACCTCGGAAGGCGGAGGCGTCAGCAGATCCAGCGACGGCAGCGGCGTGCTCGGCCTTTGCAGCGGGCGGCTGTCGCCATTACGCATCAACAGCGGATGAATCAGGCTCTCCTGCGGCGCGGGCTGCGGCTGCGCCGGCTGCGTGTACTGCTGCGGCTGAGCCGGTTGCGCGTGCTGAGGCTGCGCGTACTGCTGCGGCTGCGCCGGTTGCGCGTGCTGAGGCTGCGAGTACTGCTGTGGCTGAGCCGGCTGTGCGTGCTGAGGCTGCGCGTACTGCTGCGGCTGAACTGGTTGTGCCTGCTGCGGCTGCGCGTACTGCTGCGGCTGAGCATGCTGCGGCGCAGGCGCAAAGGGCTGACGCTGCGGCTCTGGCTCCGGCATAAACAGCGGTTCACCAGGGGTATCGTCAACCAGATCGCGCATCGGCGAAAACTCAAAGTCCGCCAGCGAGAAAGGATTCGCCCCCGCAGGCTGCTCGCCCGCGTAGCGTTGCTGCTGAGAAGCGGCAAACTGGCGCGCCAGCTCTGCTTCGGCGGCATCCTCTTCATCCTGCTGCGACAAGTCACGTTCGCCCGACTGAGGATAGCTCTCGCCATAACGCTGCTGCTGTTGTGCAGCAAACTGACGCGCCAGCTCGTCCTGCTGCATCTCATCACTGTCGTCGTTGTCGATCTCGCGCGCCTTCTCCTCAGCCATACGCTGGGAAGGAAGCTTGATGCCATAAGAGGCAAGCTCGCGGCGGGTAGGCACCCGTACACGGTTCGGACGCGGCAGTTTAGGGCCAATCCCCTCTTTTACCTGCGGACGTGGCGTGGTGCCAGTCGCCAGACTAAAGACCGGCGCTGCGGCAGCCGCGGCGGTTGCCGCAGGCGCGGCGGCCTGCTTCACGCTTTCCGCTAAAGGCGCAACGCTGGCGGTCGGATCGGTCTGCGGCGCCGATAAGGGCGGCGTAGCCGGGCGGGAGGTTACCGGGGTTTCAACCGGCTCCGGCACTGGCTGGTACCAGGCGGCAAGCTGCTCGCGCTCGCGCGCACGGCGCTCCTCCACCTCTTCAAAGTAATAGAGCGGCGGACGGGAAGGTTTAACCTCTTCGATTTCTGGTTCAGGCTCCACAGCGGGAACAGCGGGTTCAGTCGTTTGCTGATACGGCGGCTCACAGGAGTGATACGCGTCGGCGACCGGCTGCGGATTGTGTTCATAAGGCTGGGCGGCCGGTTGCGGGTTTTGCGCATAAGGCTGAGCGGCCGGCTGCGGGTTTTGCCCATAAGGCTGGGCGACCGGCTGCGGGTTTTGCGCATACGGTTGAACAGGTTGCGGATTCTGTTCATAAGGCTGCGCATATTCCGTCTGCGGCTGCACAGCGAGATAACTTTCCGGCTCCGGCGCAATCACCGGCTCAGGGGTGTGGACGCCCGGCACGGTCTGCCACTCCACCACGGGCTGTTGCATGGCAGGGTCAGCGGCGGTTACCGGTGCGGAGGGCATTACCGCCTCAACGGGCGCAACCCGCGCCTGGGCGGCGGTGGTCGCAACGGCGGCGGCGGCCACGGGCTCCGTCACGGAGTGGCCGTTCAGCAGCGGATCGTATTCGTCGTAATCGCCAGGCAGCGCGCGATTGCCCGAGAAGAGCACATCGTCAGGATCGGCCGCTACGCCGCCTGCGCTGTATTCAATCTGGTCGGCATCATCCATCCGTTTACCGGAGAAGAGCGCCGCGTCGGTTTTACGTCCCAGCGGATTAGCAAATTTTTCCGCCATGCGTTTACGGCGCGCCAGCGCGCCGCGCAGGATACGGGTACGACGAGACTCACGGCGTTCTGCCGTCGCCGCTTCTTCTTCGTAATCGTCTTCGTAATCGTCCTCGTACTCTTCGTCATCCATCCAGGTATCATCCCGGCGGGTGCGATTACTGGCAAAGGTGAGGATATTGAGCACCACGCTGCCGAGCTTTTCGGCAATGCTCACCCAGGACCAGCCGGTAAAGAGCGTCAGGCCCGCGCCCCAGATGCAAAGCAGCGCAATCGTGCCGCCGCTGCTGTGAAGCATCGGCTGAAGCGCGGTGCTAAGCAGACTGCCGATCACTCCGCCGGAGGCGAAGTACCAGATGTCATCCGCATTGATGGCGGCCAGCCCGCAGGATGTGAGGATCAGCGCCAGCGCGCCAATCAACCGCAGCGAGACGGCGAAATAGTCGATGTAATCTTCATTCTGGCGATGCCGCCAGGCGAACCAGCAGCCACCCACAATAATGACCGGGATGGTATAGGCCATGATGCCGAAGATGAAAAAGAGCGTATCCGCCAGCCAGGCGCCGGGAATACCGCCCAGATTATGGATAGGCTCGTGCCAGGCGGTTTGCGACCAGCTGGGATCGGATGGGTTGAAACTGAGTAAGGCGGCCATCAGCCAGACGGCGAAAAGGGCAACAAGGATCAGTAACGCCTCAAGGAGTCGGCGCCCGCTGCTTAACTTCTGTAATGTGACTTCTTTGTCTTCAGTATATTCCTGGCTCAAGAAAGGCTCTCCAGGTCTCAGGCATGCCCTGCCTGTTTGCTAAAACGGACAACAGCGCCGGGTCTCCCCGGCACTGCTGCTGTATGGATTAACAGGAGTGTAATCAAACTACGCTGATAATGCACCTGTTCCGTGTTAGCGCGTCTTAATAACCAGACGATTGCTCTGTTTGACCTCTTCCATCACCACGTAGGTACGGGTGTCATTCACGCCAGGCAGTCGCAGCAGGGTTTCACCCAGCAGTTTACGATAGGCTGACATATCCGGTACGCGTGTTTTCAACAGGTAGTCGAAATCACCCGAAACCAGATGACACTCTTGAATTTCTTCAAGTTTTTGTACAGCGGCGTTGAATTGCTCAAACACATCCGGCGCGCCACGATTCAGAGTAATCTCAACAAATACCAGAAGTGAGGCATCCAGATAATGCGGGTTCAGCAGAGCCGTGTAGCCCTGAATAAAACCCTGTCTTTCGAGTCGGCGCACACGCTCAAGGCACGGCGTCGGAGAAAGTCCCACACGCTTTGAAAGCTCGACGTTGGAAATACGCCCATCCTTTTGCAGCTCATTAAGAATGTTACGATCGATACGGTCGAGATCTTTGCCAGGGCGCTTCTTGCTATCTACCATTATTATTGTCTCTCTGTATTCCTTCCCTACTCCTGCCCGGACCCTGCTCACATCACTGTTCAGAGCCTGTACCCGTTGCACGACACATCGCCTTTTATCTGTTTTACGCGATGCGGCTCGGGTTCTGTAGTTAATAAGAAGACCGTTGCCGTCAGGCTGCCATCAACATCACGTATGGCGTCTGTCCACACCATGCGTAGATTTCGCTGACCCGGTAAAAATGGCGAAAACATGCATGCCTATGCGACTTGCTGCTACGCGTTTTTTTCTTCCTTGACTGTTTTCGCAAAAGCGCAGGGGATTGTCAAAGCAAAACATCGATTTTTAGTACAACATGCCAGTTATTCATTCTCGCTGTTGATTAATCTTCATTTAATCGACTTATTAATGACCGATCCACAGTAGATTTCGTTATGTTATTACGATCCGCCGCGCGCCGTTATTGACGCTGGCTATTACACAAATAGTTTACAAAACTGCTGCGCCCTTTTTTTACGATCGTAAATTCCCTACAATCCTGGCAACTGTCTGCCAACAATTATGGGGATCTCATGGGCACGGCCAAACACAGTAAGCTGCTAATCCTTGGCTCTGGACCTGCGGGCTATACCGCGGCGGTCTACGCTGCACGCGCAAACCTGCAACCGGTTTTAATCACCGGCATGGAAAAAGGCGGTCAGCTGACCACCACCACAGAAGTGGAAAACTGGCCAGGCGACCCGAACGATCTGACCGGGCCGCTGTTGATGGAGCGTATGCATGAGCATGCCGCCAAATTCGAGACCGAAATTCTGTTCGACCATATTAATAAGGTCGATCTGCAGAACCGTCCGTTCCGCCTGATCGGCGACAGCGGCGAATATACCTGCGATGCGCTGATTATCGCGACTGGCGCCTCCGCCCGCTATCTCGGTCTGCCTTCTGAAGAGGCGTTTAAGGGCCGCGGCGTCTCCGCCTGCGCCACCTGCGACGGCTTCTTTTATCGCAACCAGAAAGTGGCCGTCATCGGCGGGGGCAACACTGCGGTTGAAGAGGCCCTCTATCTGGCGAACATCGCCTCTGAGGTGCATCTGATTCACCGTCGCGACAGCTTCCGCGCGGAGAAAATCCTCATCAAGCGCCTGATGGATAAGGTGGAGAGCGGCAATATCGTGCTGCACACCAACCGCACCCTGGAAGAGGTAACGGGCGACCAGATGGGCGTCTCCGGCCTGCGTCTGCGCGATACGCAGAACGCTGACAACATAGAGTCGCTGGAGGTGGCAGGCCTGTTTGTCGCCATCGGTCATAGCCCGAACACCGCCATCTTCGACGGCCAGCTTGAGCTGGAGAACGGCTATATTAAGGTGCAGTCCGGCATTCATGGCAACGCCACCCAGACCAGCATTCCGGGCGTCTTTGCCGCAGGCGATGTCATGGACCACATCTACCGTCAGGCGATCACCTCTGCGGGCACCGGCTGCATGGCGGCGCTGGATGCGGAGCGCTATCTCGACGGTCTGGCCGAAGCAGCAAAATAATCTTTACAAGTCAGTAACAAACGTAAAAAAGGCGACCATTGGTCGCCTTTATTTTTGCTCACGTGTAACATGCTCGGGTCCTGATCCCTGTAACTTCACCTGCAAAGCGCGCAATGGAAAAAACCCGTCAACAAGAGTTAACCCGCTGGCTGAAAAAGCAAAGCGTTATTTCCCGCCGATGGCTGGCGATATCCCGGCTGTTAGGGTTTGTCAGCGGTCTGTTGATTGTGGCCCAGGCATGGCTGCTGGCCCGCATCCTCCATCACATGATTATGGAAAATATCCCGCGCGAGGCGCTGCTGCTCCCCTTTGTCCTGCTGGTGCTGACCTTTGTGGTTCGCGCCTGGGTGGTATGGCTGCGCGAGCGGGTCGGTTTTCATGCCGGGCAGCATATTCGCTACGAAATCCGCCGCCAGGTGCTGGACAGGCTACAGGCGGCGGGTCCCGCCTGGATCCAGGGCAAACCTGCCGGAAGCTGGGCCACGCTCATTCTGGAGCAGATCGATGATATGCACGACTATTACGCCCGCTATCTGCCGCAGATGGCGCTGGCGGTCAGCGTGCCGCTGCTGATCGTGCTGGCGATTTTCCCGGTTAACTGGGCCGCAGCGCTGATTCTGCTTGCCACCGCCCCGCTTATCCCGCTCTTTATGGCGCTGGTCGGGATGGGGGCCGCCGACGCAAACCGCCGCAACTTCCTCGCGCTGGCCCGTCTGAGCGGCCACTTTCTCGATCGCCTTCGCGGCATGGAGACCCTGCGTCTCTTTGGACGGGGCGATGCCGAAACCGAGAGTATCCGTCTGGCTTCGCAGGATTTTCGCCAGCGCACCATGGAGGTGCTACGTCTGGCGTTCCTCTCCTCCGGCGTCCTGGAGTTTTTCACCTCCCTGTCGATTGCACTGGTAGCGGTCTATTTTGGTTTCAACTATCTTGGCGCGCTTAACTTTGGCCACTACGGCACCGCCGTTACCCTCTCCGCAGGCTTCCTGGCCCTGATCCTCGCGCCGGAATTTTTTCAGCCGCTGCGCGATCTGGGCACCTTTTATCATGCCAAAGCGCAGGCGGTCGGCGCTGCAGATAGCCTTAAAACCTTCCTCGAAACGCCGCTGGCGCATCCGGCGCGCGGCGAAGTCACCCTGAACAGCAACAAGCCGGTCTCCCTGGAGGCGGACGATTTTTCGGTGCTGTCGCCGCAGGGCAAGGTTCTCGCCGGGCCGCTCAGCTTCAGGATAAAGCCAGGCGAGCGCGTGGTGATTGTGGGCGCGAGCGGCTCAGGCAAAAGCTCCCTGCTTAGCGCGCTGTCGGGCTTTATGGCCTACACCGGCTCGCTGCGCGTTAACCAGACGGAGCTGAGCCTGCTCGATCCCGACGCCTGGCGCAGCCAGCTGAGCTGGGTGGGACAAAATCCGCAGTTGCCCGCCGCGACGCTTCGCGAGAACGTGCTGCTGGCGCGCCCGGACGCCAGCGATGCGGAGCTCAAGTCGGTGCTCGATCGCGCCTGGGTGAGCGAGTTTCTGCCTCTGCTGCCGGACGGCGTGAACACCGCCGTGGGGGACCAGGGGGCTGGCCTTTCGGTCGGCCAGGCGCAGCGCGTCGCGGTGGCCCGCGCCCTGCTCAACGCCTGCCAGCTGATGCTGCTGGATGAACCCGGCGCCAGCCTGGACGCCCACAGCGAGCAGCGGGTCATGCATGCGCTTAACGAGGCGTCGCGCCAGCAAACCACGCTGATGGTTACCCACCAGCTCGATAATATCGCCGACTGGGATCAGATCTGGGTGATGGATAATGGTCGTATCGTCGAGCAGGGTGACTACGCCACGCTCGCTGCCGGTAACGGGCCGTTCGCCGCCCTGCTGGCCAACCGTCAGGAGGAGATCTAATGCGCGCCCTGCTTCCCTATCTTGCTCTTTATAAGCGCCATAAATGGATGCTGACCCTGGGCGTTATCCTTGCCATTGTCACCCTGCTGGCGAGCATTGGCCTGCTGACGCTCTCCGGCTGGTTCCTCTCCGCCTCCGCCGTGGCGGGTTTTGCGGGTTTGTACAGTTTCAACTATATGCTGCCCGCCGCGGGCGTGCGCGGGACGGCGATCACTCGTACCGCGGGCCGCTATTTTGAGCGGCTGGTGAGTCACGACGCCACTTTCCGCGTCCTGCAGCACCTGCGGGTCTCTACCTTCAGCAAGCTGCTCCCCCTCTCCCCCGCCGGGCTGGCGCGCTTTCGCCAGGGTGAATTGCTTAACCGCGTTGTTGCGGATGTCGACACGCTGGATCATCTTTATCTGCGCGTGATTTCGCCGCTGGCAGGCGCGTTCGTGGTGATCGTCGTGGTGACTTTAGGGCTCTGCCTGCTCGACGTCGGGCTGGCGCTCACCCTTGGCGGGATTATGCTGCTGACCCTGATCCTGCTGCCGCCGCTCTTCTACCGCGCCGGTAAACCGACGGGTGAAAGCCTGACCCGGCTGCGTGGCGACTACCGCCAGCAGCTTACCGCCTGGCTGCAGGGTCAGGCGGAGCTCTCTATTTTTGGCGCCAACAACCGCTACCGCGAACGTATGGAGAGCACGGAGCTGAACTGGCATGAAGCCCAGCGCCGACAGTCGGAGCTGACCGCCCTCTCACAGGCGCTGATGACATTAATCGGCGGTATTGCGGTCCTGACGATGCTGTGGATGGCCGCGGGCGGCATCGGCGATAACGCCCAGCCCGGCCCGCTTATTGCGCTGTTTGTCTTCTGCGCGCTGGCGGCCTTTGAAGCGCTGGCGCCGGTGACCGGCGCGTTCCAGCATCTGGGGCAGGTGATCGCCTCCGCCGTGCGCATTACCGACATCACCGGCCAGACGCCGGAGGTACAGTTTACGACCCAGGAGACAGAAGTCCCTGAACGCGTGGCGCTGCAGCTACGCGAAGTGACCTTCGCCTATGCTGGCCAGACGCAAAATGCCCTGGACGGTATCACGCTCGATATCCCGGCAGGCGCGCACGTGGCGATCCTGGGGCGTACCGGGTGTGGCAAATCCACGCTGCTTCAGTTACTGACTCGCGCCTGGGATCCCCGCCAGGGCCAGATCCTGCTTAACGAGACACCGCTGGCGGATATTAGCGAGGCCGCCCTGCGTCAGGCGATAAGTGTGGTGCCGCAGCGCGTGCATCTCTTCAGCGCGACGCTGCGCGATAACCTGCTGCTGGCGGCCCCTGCCGCCAGTGATGACCAGCTCCGCACGGTGCTGGGACAGGTCGGGCTGCAGAAGCTGCTGGAGGATGAAGGGCTGAACAGCTGGCTCGGGGAGGGTGGCCGCCAGCTTTCCGGCGGCGAGCTGCGACGTCTGGCGATTGCGCGCGCCCTGCTGCACGACGCGCCGCTGACGCTGCTCGACGAACCGACAGAGGGGCTGGACGCAACAACCGAAAGCCAAATCCTTGAGTTAATTCATCAAACCATGCGGGAGAAAACCGTGCTGATGGTGACCCATCGCCTGCGCGGGCTGGCGGATCTGGATCAGATAATAGTCATGGACAACGGCCGCATTATTGAGCAAGGTAATCACGCAGAGCTGTTGGCGAAACAGGGGCGCTACTTCCAGTTTAAACAACGTCTGTAGACTATATTTTATCGATCCTGATTGCCCTGGAGTTTTGCCTGCATGCGCCTGGTCCAGCTTTCTCGTTTTAATCTGGCGTTCCCTTCCCCGGAGGGAGCGCTACGCGAACCCAATGGTTTGCTGGCGCTGGGAGGCGACCTGAGCCCGGCGCGCCTGTTGATGGCATATCAGCGCGGTATTTTCCCCTGGTTTTCATCGGGCGATCCGATTCTCTGGTGGTCGCCCGATCCCCGCGCGGTGCTCTATCCCGCGCAGTTTCATCTCAGCCGCAGCATGAAACGTTTTCACGCCAAATCCCCCTATCGCGTTACGGTGAACCACGCCTTTGGTCAGGTTATCGAAGGTTGCGCCAGCGATCGCCACGAAGGAACCTGGATCACCCGCGACGTCATCGTGGCTTACCATCGTCTGCATGAGCTGGGCCACGCCCACTCCATTGAGGTATGGGAGGGTGATGCGCTGGTGGGGGGCATGTATGGTGTCGCACAGGGAACGCTCTTTTGCGGCGAGTCGATGTTCAGCCGGGCGGTAAACGCCTCCAAAACGGCGCTGCTGGTATTTTGCCGCGAGTTCGCCACAAGCGGCGGCCAGCTGATGGATTGTCAGGTGCTGAACGATCACACCGCCTCGCTGGGGGCAGTAGAGATGTCGCGGCGGGACTATCTGGATGCGCTGGAGAGACTGCGTCAGCAGAAGCTGCCGCAAAACTTCTGGGTGCCGCGCACGCTCTTTATGCCGCAGGGATAAATGTTTTCCGCATATTTTTTATGAGGGTGTTATAATTGGTGCCGCAGAGTCGATTCTGCCTGTTGTCCCGCCGCCGTTTGGGAATAGTTAGCACCAGATAACGTCCTGTCGTTTATCCTGCCGCCTCCCTCCTGCATGCGCAAATTGTGCGGTTTTACCGTGGCGTCCGGGCAATACGCTGAAACTGCTTTGCTGCGTTTTAACGCACAAATCTTTACTTAATTGAGGAATTTCGGCATTATCTTGCCGGTTCAAAACTTGGTAGTGATACCCCAGAGGATTAGATGGCCAAAGAAGACAATATTGAAATGCAGGGTACCGTTCTTGAAACGCTGCCTAACACCATGTTTCGCGTAGAACTCGAAAACGGTCACGTGGTAACCGCGCATATCTCCGGTAAAATGCGTAAAAACTACATCCGCATTCTGACGGGCGACAAAGTGACTGTTGAGCTGACCCCGTACGACCTGAGCAAAGGCCGCATTGTCTTCCGTAGTCGCTAATCTATTTCGCCGGTAAAGGCGCACGATTTTAAAAGGCCGGGTAAAACCCGGCCTTTTTTATTTTCCGCTACCTGACCAGGCCGGGTGAAAATATCACCCGGTGCAAACATCCTTTTAAAACCAGGGTACGGTTGCCGTGGGGCTTAAACCATAGCTGGAAAAAAGTCCTGGAACGGGCGCGTCCACTATTTCACCGTGACGAATAAATAGCTTAAACGACTGCCCGGTCGACAGGCTGCGCATATTCAGCCAGGGGAGATCGGTTTGTTCCATCTGCATTAACGCGAGCCTCGCCTGGGCTTCCTCCTCTGTCAGCCAGCCTTTTTTCACCGAGCGGCGCAGCAGACGTTCCGGGCTGCTTTTAACCTGTACACGGCTGACACAGCGCCAGGCAACGGAATCAGGAACAGGGAGAATCGCGGTGCTCTGACAGTAGTCGTTGAGCCCTTTGCGCCACTGCATCGCTTCTACCTCCTGAAGCGACGCCCCGCTTCCGTGCAGGCGCAGGCAGCCACCGGGCTTGTGCCTGAACTCCGGAAAACTCACGCCAATATCCCCCTTTCCTCTTGCCCCCAGCGCACGGTGCAGTTTGGCGAACAGGGCGGCCATCAGCATCTCTTCCTTAAACTCGGGATCGGGCGCTACGCGGATCTCCTGATAGTGATCCATATTGTCTCCTTACTCACCCTTCTCGCCGAATACGCCACCACGGATCAGCACCGCCATCACGTAATGCTGCTGTTCGGCGTCAGGCTTCTGCCCCTTCGTGACCCAGTTATCCAGCAGCGTGTAGAAATCCATTTTTTCGCGCGGCTGACGGCATGCCACGCCGCGGCTGGTGACCGAGCCGTAAGGCTCAACGGCTATCGCGCCAAGCTCATCGGCCAGGGGGTGCCACGTATCAATGGTACGAATTGCGTTGCCAATTTTCTGCGAATGCATTCCCGCCACGCCATCAATCTGGTAAAGCAGACGGCTTTTACTGCTGTTGCTGTCCAGCACCAGCTCCTGTGAGGGAAAGACTTCCTGCCCGGCGCCCAGCAGCACCTGTGCCTCCACGGAGAGCAAAATAAACCCATCGCCCCGCAGGCCAGTCTCGATCTCCTGCGCCAGCGACTTCAGCGATTCATCGCTGTCGTTGAAATGGCGCAGCGCATAGTCATGGGCATTGAACTGCCACGTCTGGCTGCCTTTCACCGTAACTGTGATTTTTTCTGCGCCAACGCGGTTACGCCACAAAAAACGCCCGTTCGCCAGGTTGGTCGCGTAACGATGCGCCAGCTCGGTGAAACCGTGTTCGCTGATATACCCTTCAACCACCCGCTGAAGCTCATCCTGATAAATACGATCGTTACAAACGGACGGCACAGAAAGATTGCCGAGCACGCGCAGCGTGAATTTCACCCGCAGGGTATCAGCATCGGCGGGCAGCGCCGCCACGTCCACGCGCTGAAGGTTCGGCTTCTGGATTTCCGCATCCAGTTTAGCCGGATCGCTGGCTGTCGCATTTTTCAGCCGGTTAGAGATGGTACCGCGTACCGCTTTTTCCTGAATACGAATGGGCTGCCACGCGTTACCTTCCCATTGACCTGCATGCATTACCGCATCAGATGTTGCCAGCTTGCGTTCAAATGCCAGTACAGAAGCCGTTTTAATGGCTGTAGGTGCCTTTGCCATGTGAGGATCCTTGTTGTGTTAAAGTTCAGCCGCCAGCGGTGCATTGGCACCCTGGCAGTAATAGCCTGTCTCCGTGGTGCGATAGCGCCAGAAGATCTCCTCCAGAGAGGAAATACGATGCAGCCCGCACCATTCACCAATACCGTAAACCGCCTCGGTAAAGGCAAACGGTGTCTGCGCATCGCGGGTGTTCGCTACGATACCCGGCGCGTAAAGCGGCGAGATACGCTGGTAGCCCGTCATTAATGGCACCAGATAGCCCGGCTGCGGTTTCGGTACGTAATGCCAGGAAGCGGGATCGCCCTCTTTTATCTCCCCTTCTTCCGGCGTCTCCGCTGCCATTTTCAGCGCTGCAAAATCGAGCCAGGCGTCCAGCAGCGTGGCATCAGGATCCTGTTCGCGCAGCGACTGATGATGTTCTGTAAGCCAGGCGCTGCGATCGCGCAGAACAAATCCCGGCATCAGACGCCATTGCAGACGCGCCATATCACGATCGTCAGCAGGCGCATCCATCACGCTGATCTCCTGGATACTGACGATGATCCCCCCCGCCAGCCTTAATGTCGGGCAGAGCTTCATCAGCAATTCTGACAGCGCCCGCTGGCCATACTCGCCGTTAGGGATTTCGCCATGACATTCGAGGAGCAGCGAAACCGTCATATGCATCCGTCCCTCTTCATTAAAAGAGGCGGTTTTACCTTCACGGGTCAACGGATTGCGCGTTAAGGCGAGCTGACAGTCACGGCCCGAAGTATGCGCATGGAGCTGGTGTTCATGACTGATTACCGCGCAGCCGCCCAACGTCAGCCCTTCGGTTTCTGAGAGCCTGCGGGATAACGCATGTGTAAATCCGAGAAAATGGGTGATGGCGGGAAAGCCCCACGTTACGCCAGCAATCGCGTTGGCGTTTTCTACCCGCACGCGACGAAGAAGAATTAACGTGCTCATTTCAGCGCCTCCTGAATGATTTTTTCGAACTCGCGCAGGTTAGTGCGTAACCGTTCACGGGTTCTCCACTCCCTCTCTTCCACCGCGCCTACCTCTGTGCTGACCTTACGCAATTTGGCATTAAGCCAGAGCGCAAAATCGCCCGCCACGCCCGCCTGCCAGTCGCCTTTTTCACGCTCCAGACGGAACGCCGGATCGGTTTTACTGCGCCACGGATCGAGCCAGAGCTGCTGGTGGGGTTTGAGATCCGGACAGTGTCGGGTCCAGTTTTGCCATGCTTCGCGCTGAAGCTCACAGGCAACGTCAAACAGCAGATCGATAAGAGTGCCGACATAGGCCTCGCGCGCCTCGCGAATACGGCGGTTGTTGTAATCACCGGAGCGGGTTAACAAGGAGACCAAAAGCTTAACCGTGCTGTTTGCCCGTCGGTCAAACGGCCCACCCGAGGCAAAAATCGAGCGGATATTGACCGGGGGGCTGTCAGCCCGGCGCCACCGGGGCGGCTCGGCAGAGAGAAGCCACGCGCGGCCACCGCGCACGCTGTTGAGCCAGGAGATATTTTGCGGTTTAGTACCACCGAAGTGCATTTCTGCCGAATGGGGGAAAGTGACCAGCGGCTGCGGGTGCCACGTCTTTTCGCGACGCGCTTTCCAGATGGCTTTTGCGTTATCACCAAAACGCAGTTCCGCCATTTTTTGATGCAGCGCATGCACAAACGAGGTGGCAAAGAGCGGGTTAATCAGGTGATACCCTTCCCCCACCGGGAAATAGCTCTGTTTGGCGAGCTTATGCGAGGCGGGTTCGCTGGCGCTGAGCGCGCGTGAAAACCCCTCAATCCAGCCGTTTAGCTGGGCCTCATCGCTGGCGAACCGCTCCAGCGGGCGGCTATCACCGCGCTGCAGGCACGCCAGCAGAGAATCCCCTTCCACCATGGTTTGCAGAAACTTCGCGACATCCAGCGCTGCGGCATTGCCCACCGCATCAGGTTCCAGCTGGGGCAACGCCGCGCTGACGAGGTAGCCTTCATTAGCGACCGTCTCGCTATAAACGCTGCTGCCTTTGTTATCCCCGTGGGTAAATTTTGCCGCGTGGGTGACAAGGTGAATCTGTCCGGCTCGTCTCGCCGCATCCGTAAGCCACGCCTGCGGCTCATAGCGAAGCTCCAGCTCCCGACGCTCTGCCGCAAGCGCCACGCTCTCTTCGCCACTGCGCTTTGCAGCCTCTTTATCAAACGCGTCCAGCTTTGTCTGCCGTCTCGTCGCGATATAGTTTTCTATGTATTGAGCTAACGACTCAATCGCCATAGCCATCTCCTGTTCGGCTTTAAAATCTTGCTAATTACTGCGAGCTCGCGCCCTCTCAGAGGGCGCGAAACACCCCTAAAATCGGGTGATAGCGCCATCTCTCCGTTGCATCTTCTTTGCCAGAACTGACTGTCACTTCTCCGTAGCGCGTCGACACCACCTGCAGCTCTTTTTGCTTCTCCTCCGCCAGGCTTAGCAACACTTCCCGGTAATCAATCGCCAGCCAGGACGTTACCCCTTCTGCCATGATGAGCGGCTGTTCTTCAAAGAGATGCGAAGGTTTTAATCCTCCGTCGGCCTGCATCAGACAGAACACAGGCTCATCGTCCTCCTCCTCCATAGCCAGAAAATAGCTCTCCTGCGGCGTCGATTCACGAAACGGCGTCCGCCGCTGAAGCTCCCCGCACCAGGTGAGGGGTAACCGCCACCAGTGCGCGGCAATGGCCTGCGCGCTATCGTCATTCTCAAGCAGCGCGCTGCGCAGCCGCCGGTGCTCAAGGCTGGCAAGTTGGTTGTCGGGCTGATTTTCAATAATGCGCGGTACGGCGTTTATCCTGCGCCAGCATGCCTCCGGCAGCAGCGCAGAGAGATCGTGATCGCTCAAGGGGTACGCTTTGCTTTCAAAACCCGGCATGTAGTAGGCCACCGCATCACCGCGAAGGGCGCGGATGTTGCGGTTTAAGATCGCCAGGTTTTCGCGACAAGGGACAATTTGACGATGACGCTGAATACGTCCGGCAAACTGGATAAGCGAGCGCATAGAGCTGGGTTCAATGATGCCCCAGTCGGCATCGAAGTCGCGCCCTACCTCCAGCACCGATGTACCGAGCACCACATACAGATGATGCTGGCAGGAAGATTCGAGCACCCGGATCCCTTCCGGACGTTGCCATACCTGCTGCGGATCGTGACGATCGAAGGCGCTGTCCAGTCGCTTCTCAATAAATGAACGTACCGCCAGCGGATGTCTGGCATGATAAACGCAATAGTGAATGCAGTAGTTTTCCGGGGCGGGCAGCGCCATCAGGGCCTGTGCCACAGCGACCAGCGGATTAATATTAGCCAGTCTGATAAGCCCAAACGAGACGGTTTTCCCGCCCGGGTGGGCAGTATGATGAGACTGATGCAGCGTTATCATCTCCTGCCAGAGCGTGTTCGCGACCGCCTTTATCACATCCTGGCTCGATGACGATTCGGGTTCGACGACCGCGAGCCTGCCCAGCCGCAGGCACGGCTGCTCCGGCAGGCGCGCCGCCCGGCGAGAGGCAAACACATTATGCGCCTCCCGGAACTGCTGCTCCTGCGCAATCTCCTGCGGATGCGCACCATATTCGTCAAACCAGGCGCAGCAGATATTAACCGGCCTGCCGGACATACCGCAGGCTTCCTGCCAGGCTTTTCTGCCCGTCCGGTACGCTTCAAAGAGCGCTTCGGTCTGGGCAGGGGTCAGCGTCGCGGAGGAGAGTAATACGCGCGAGCCGAGCATCCCGGCCCAGTTTACCAGGCGGCACAGCGCATGCAGGTCGTTAATATCAAAATCATCCGGCTCGTCGAGCACCAGATCGCTGGTTAACAGGCGCAGCATGGCGGGGATTTGCCTGCCGCCACGGACGCCTTCGGTAGCTGGCATCAGATGATCGACCGTAGTGACGAGGACAGGCGCACTTACCAGCCGGTTAAGCGCGGGCTCACCCGACAGCCATTTCTGCGCCACACCCGTACTGCTGCTGCCTTCATAGTGGACATAGTGATGGCTGGCAAAATAGGCTTCATCGCTAGCGCTGTTATTGTCAGCGTCAGATGGATCATCGTAAAGCTCGCGAACCGCCGCCGATCCGGTGACAATCGCCAGTGAATCTTCATCCAGCCCCAGCCGGGACTGAAGCGCACGGCCCGTTTGCAGAGTGAGCGTGCGCAGACCAAGCGCCACGCTGAAGCGGCATCCCTCCTGCTCATCGGCAAGAGCATACATAATGCGGGCATTGGCAAAGGTTTTGCCGCAGCCCGTGGAGGCCATATTGATGCCAAAAAAGCCCTGCTCAACGCTGCGCTCGCGCAGGGATGTGGCAATCTCCCACGCTTTGTTCTGCCACTGAAACTGGCCGATCTGAGTTCGTTCGCGAAAGGTTTTATGTCGGCCAATAGCCGGGAGCGAACGGCGAAACGACGGCAGCGAGCGGCCCATCAGCAGCGCATGATGCGCTACGCCAATATTGTGCTCGTCGAGCTTTTGCTTAAGTTCGGAGGTGGTGCGATCGCTATTTGCCCACGCATCATAACTCCTGTCCTGCCAGGCGATACGGGGCGGTTGCGAAGAATAATAATGATCGGCCAGCATCAGCGACAGCCGGGCAAGATGGATCGTCACCCGATTGTTCAGCGCGCCATACTGCACCAGAGAGCGGGCGTTTCTTGCCCGTTTCCCAATCTGACGGGCTTTTTCACGCCAGGTATCACTGACAAGCGGCGTGCCGTGAGGGAATTTCCAGGCTTTGTTAAAATCGGCAGGTTTCCAGTTATGTACCCCGGGCAGATGATTGACGGCGTTCCAGTCGGCATTAAGCTGTGTATCAAGCCAGCCTGCGCAATAGTTGAGAGAAGGTCTGGAGGTATTCGACTGTGGCAGGCGATGGTGCGAGAGTATCAGCCAGGCCACGGTTTTTGCCACCGGCGTCAGCCCGGCCAGCGGGCTGCTGCTCATCTCTTGAGTATCGGTAATTAGCGCCTTGCGAATCGACTTTTCGTCGGCTGGCTGGAGATGCTCAAGCTGCGCCAGCCACTGTTCATCCGTTTTTCCCTTCACAAACGCCTGAAAGAGACGTACAGAGAGCCATTCGTGCCGGTACGGCTGACAACGGAGTTTATTCTCCTTGCGCAGCGTTTGCTGGAACAACTGCCCCGCCTTGCCGAAATCGTGAAACAGCCCGGCAATAGCCGCCAGCAGCGCCACGCTTTCCGCACAGTGCCAGCGTTGCTCTTCATTATTGAGCACCCGTAACGTGGTCCGATTTGTCGGCACGCGGCCCTGCGCGTTAAAGCGACGCAGGTTACCCACGATCCACAGCAGTTCCGTTTGTCCGTTCTTTTTCAGCCAGTGGCAGGCAACCGCCGTGTTACGCCGCGCGCTTTTGCGCAGCAGCTTGCGCAACGTATTCACCCCTTCCAGCGTAATAGCGGTTTGCCACGCCGCATCGCCGGTACGTTCGGCAAACTGATCGATAATCTGGCAGCTTTGTATCCGCGCGTTTTTGGTACAGCGGGAGATAATCAGGACATTCATTCTGCGTTGACCGCCAGTTTTTGCGATGTCTCCTGCAAAACGGTAATCATCAGATCCAGAGCGTCGGCCTGCTGAAACGTATTGATGCAACGCTGACGGAACATCATATTGTCGTCACCTTCGATAGCGGCCAGAAAAGCCTGCGGCATCACCAGCGCATCCTTTATCAGATCGGCCACGTCAAACACCAGCCCGCCGCGGCGGGTTTTGCCATGCATTACCGCCAGGCCATGCGGGATGCCGGTTACCCATGTTGCGACGGCGGCAAGGCCGTATGCGAGATAGTTGCCTTGATCGAGAAAACGGTTTGCGAGATCGATGCCGCCACCTCGTTTTGCGCGGGTAAAACTGCCATAACCGACGGTCTGGCTTACCAGTTTATAAAGCGCTTTCGTCAGATGGGCTTCCTGCAGCATAAGCGAGGCGTGGTCGGCTGCGGCCTCCATCGACAGGCGCGCACGTTCGAGAAGATTTTTCAGCTCTGATTTATCTGGTGTAAAAGCAGAGCGGGATGCCAGCCAGTGTTTTTCGATCTGCTCCAGGCGGATAAATTGAAAATTTTTTGCTGCCTGAAATCGCTTCTCTTCATCAAACCAGAATGAGACCCAGTTTTGCAGATAAGCCGTGGGCCGATATTCACTTTGCGGGCTGAGCCAGGAGACATCTGGTTCTGCTTCGTTAGCAGAATAAAGCGGAGTGCCGTCAGTACCGCAAAACCCCACCATTACCCCCGCCCTGGCAAATTCCCGCATCGCCATTTGCATAACGGACGTTCCCATGCCCAGCATTACCGCCGTGGTGTTGGCGATAGGGATATTCCAGTAAAAAGAGTCATTTCCTTCCTGAGTTACATACTCCACCCGACCGCCATTAACCTGGATACGGCATTTTTCCAGATAATAAATATTTGCCCGTCTGGAGTGCAGAATGGTTTTAAGATCGGAGGAAACAATACTGCCGGACATGCTTAACCCTTTGCGCAACGGTAAAACGATGGGGTGTCATGCTATCTGAGGTATTGATTTATAAGATGTGATCTAAGTCACCTTAGATTGCATAAGCGCCTGAGGATGACAGGATTTTTCTTTACAAAAAGTTATTCATATCCACTAGAAATATATTGCGTAGATTTATTCATGTTAAGTATGTATTTCTATGGAATAGTTAAATAAATATCCGTGATGAGATTGGACGGTTATTTGTACCAGGGAATTTACTTTGGTTATTTGCCGTTACGGCAGTGAACATCGGCATGGACTATGGTTCTTTGCTGTTGTTTTTCTAAGCTGCCTGTACGGCAGTGAACATCCCGCAGCCCCTGCGGAAAATAGGGCATACTTTCTAAGCTGCCTGTACGGCAGTGAACACCGACGTAACCCGGCTCGAAGCTCAGACGAATTTCTAAGCTGCCTGTACGGCAGTGAACGTGGTTCCTGTCGAGGATATGTCATTTACGAATTTCTAAGCTGCCTGTACGGCAGTGAATGAGCATTGAGTACTTCCCACCAGCCCACTTCATTTCTAAGCTGCCTGTACGGCAGTGAACAAAGAAGAGGAGCAGAAGAATGTTCACTGAGTTTTCTAAGCTGCCTGTACGGCAGTGAACTCGATGAGAAACAGCCGGAAGTCCGTTTCTTTTTTCTAAGCTGCCTGTACGGCAGTGAACCCCTGCTGGCGAGCGTTGAAAAGGTCGGCGAATTTCTAAGCTGCCTGTACGGCAGTGAACTTGCGCCAGGAGAATGGGATGGCGACCCGATCTTTCTAAGCTGCCTGTACGGCAGTGAACATACACCCATAGTGGATAAGCCGATCTGCCCATTTCTAAGCTGCCTGTACGGCAGTGAACGCTGTACGGGTAGATAGCACCCTGACCGAGAACTTTCTAAGCTGCCTGTACGGCAGTGAACGCGTTGCGCCGCGCTTCGGTTTCGTCCGCGCCTTTCTAAGCTGCCTGTACGGCAGTGAACGCGCTAAGGCCGTCCGCGTCTGCCACTTCTTGTGTTTCTAAGCTGCCTGTACGGCAGTGAACGGAAGCTAACTCCTGCCACAGATGGACTGGTATTTCTAAGCTGCCTGTACGGCAGTGAACTACGCGCAGCATATTGACGCGGGACGGTTCGATTTCTAAGCTGCCTGTACGGCAGTGAACAATAACGCCCCTGGGTGAGATACGAGCGCTAATTTCTAAGCTGCCTGTACGGCAGTGAACTCCTGCTCTCGTTCGCTCTGCTCGTCAACCCATTTCTAAGCTGCCTGTACGGCAGTGAACACTAGATTCGTCGCAACCTGGCGGGCATTGTGTTTCTAAGCTGCCTGTACGGCAGTGAAATGAATAGATGGTTTACGGCGTATCAGCGTGACTTTCTAAGCTGGCTGTACGGCAGTGAAATGTTGATGTGCGCGACGTGGCGCAACTGATAATTTCTAAGCTGCCTGCACGGCAGTGAACCAAAACGTGTCAGGCGTGTCCAGGGTTACGCTTTTCTAAGCTGCCTGCACGGCAGTGAACCTGCTGCTCCTCCTGTTTTGCTGCCGCCTCCATTTCTAAGCTGCCTGCACGGCAGTGAACTGTACGGGTAGATAGCACCCTGCCCGAGAACCTTTCTAAGCTGCCTGCACGGCAGTGAACAAATCCAGGAATGCGCTGGCGAGCATCGCAGCTTTCTAAGCTGCCTGCACGGCAGTGAACTCCACGCGAAAGGTTTTGCAGAAAGAGCTAATTTTCTAAGCTGCCTGCACGGCAGTGAACGCCCGTCAAACAGACGAATACAGGCATCCATATTTCTAAGCTGCCTGCACGGCAGTGAACCGTCTGCCATTAATATTCCGGCGACTGATGACTTTCTAAGCTGCCTGCACGGCAGTGAACCTCGATATATGCCCGCGCAAGTTGTTTGTACGTTTCTAAGCTGCCTGCACGGCAGTGAACGCCAGTACCGCCGACACCAGGCGAACGCGGACTTTCTAAGCTGCCTGCACGGCAGTGAACTTTGAGGTCTACAACAGCGCGGGAAAGCTCCTTTTCTAAGCTGCCTGCACGGCAGTGAACATTGCTGTGGGCGTTGCGGTATCGGGGATAGTGTTTCTAAGCTGCCTGCACGGCAGTGAACCATGGTTTTTCACCTTAAAGGGCGCGAACGCCTTTCTAAGCTGCCTGCACGGCAGTGAACTCTTCCAGACCGGGACACAGATCGCGGGTAAATTTCTAAGCTGCCTGCACGGCAGTGAACCTTAACGCATGACAGGAGGTCAGTATGACAGAGTTTCTAAGCTGCCTGCACGGCAGTGAACAAGCTACCCGTGGCAGACTAATGCCAGCTACTTTTCTAAGCTGCCTGCACGGCAGTGAACAACAAGGCTGTAAAAGTATCATTTACGGCGTGATTTCTAAGCTGCCTGCACGGCAGTGAACAATGTGCGAAACGTCATTCCAGCCCGCCTTTTTTTCTAAGCTGCCTGCACGGCAGTGAACCTCTTCCTGGCCGTCAGTGCTGCCGGCAGCCATTTCTAAGCTGCCTGCACGGCAGTGAACTGAGTAAGCGCGATTGCTGTGCCGCTGGCGTTGTTTCTAAGCTGCCTGCACGGCAGTGAACTTCGGCTTGCCGGACGCCCACGCCTCCTGAAATTTCTAAGCTGCCTGCACGGCAGTGAACCGCAGCCGGAGCGCTGATCCGCAATGGCTGCATTTCTAAGCTGCCTGCACGGCAGTGAACGTCTGAAAGACCCGGATTCAGCTAAATTCTCAGTTTCTAAGCTGCCTGCACGGCAGTGAACGAAAAAGACGGTCAAGGCGGGCGATCCTGATTTTTCTAAGCTGCCTGCACGGCAGTGAACGAAAGTGAAATTCATTTCTATAGCGCGACTCATTTCTAAGCTGCCTGCACGGCAGTGAACTAGTAACCATTACCAAACGGCATTTCGTGAATTTTCTAAGCTGCCTGCACGGCAGTGAACCGGCAGAAGCCCCTTAAATCCGGCAGCGATCGTTTCTAAGCTGCCTGCACGGCAGTGAACAGTGCGATGACCGGCGATGAAATCCTCGAGATTTTCTAAGCTGCCTGCACGGCAGTGAACTCAGCCGCCAACCGTATCGGCAAGACATACGGTTTCTAAGCTGCCTGCACGGCAGTGAACCGGCATAACCGCCATAGCACCCCAGATAAGCGTTTCTAAGCTGCCTGCACGGCAGTGAACATCTATCTGCGTTTGAGTCAGTAGGCGGGGCTTTTCTAAGCTGCCTGCACGGCAGTGAACATTAGGCTTGATAGCCAGCTTGTAGTGTGGCTTTTCTAAGCTGCCTGCACGGCAGTGAACAATCATGTGAGCGAGTGGGCGCTAACGGTGCCTTTCTAAGCTGCCTGCACGGCAGTGAACTAAGCAAGCCTTTCCCATCCTATTGTTATGCAAATAAATAATCAAACTTTCCTTAAAAAACCCTTTTTCCTGCACTTTAGTTCGCGTCTCAACAAATCAATAACTTACAAACATGACTGAAAAAAGGGTTTGTGGATACCGGAAGTGTGTTTCGGGTGCGATCCCCTGATTAATGTCTGTTTTGTGCAGCGCAGGCGTGAACAGAAGTCATGTTCAGATCGTCTGCCAGAGCGTGGGTTATGTCATGAAGCAACCCTGTAAGATGCGGGAGCATATCGCGATCGCATTGTGACACCAGAAGAAGGTGATTTAACGCGCGGCTGTAATCGCACAGCGTCTGCGTATCTTCAAGTAACCACCCCTTCGGCTGCGGCTGGTCGTCTGCGTCATCAGTCCCGACGATGTAAAAATCACCCATTGATGCGTCTAGTTCACGCTTAAGGACCTCCAGATAGCTGCCAAGGCAGCGGCAGAGAGGTTTTACTTGCGACAACGTCGAGCAATCCAGCAGGATTTCAGTGAGCAGATTACAGCGCAGGGCCAGGGCGGGAAGCTCGAGGGGATGAGAAAACTCGCTATAAAGATGGGCGAAATTGGTTTCAGTATTCATGGAGTAATTCCTTCACACACTTGAATTTACCACCGCAGGAAACGCCACATTCACTGGCGGCGGACGAAAGGGAATTGGCGTACCAGCGTGTGTGAGCACTGGCGCTTCAAAAGAAGCTTCCCATTCGCCCGCCAGGATGCAGATTGTACCCTGTACTTAAGGGCGAACGAAGCCTACAGCAAAATATTGCTGCTCACACACTTGCAGGACGCCAATCCCGGCACCTGATTTTGCAGGTGCGCCGCCATTTTATTACTGGGATTTTATCCAGCAATCGTCATGGCGAGAAACTGGAAAGCGCCTCGCAAAATTTTAGTGCGAGCCGAATATCCCCCCTCGCCCTGCCCTCACCCCACAGGAGAGAGGGACTGCCGGTGCGGCCTTTTAACCTCACGCTAATCATAAGGAGAGGAATAGGTTGTATGGTTTATGAGGAAGGGAGAGAGCAGACACAAAAAAGCCGGGTTAAAAAACCCGGCTTTGCGTTAAAGCGAACTTAGTGCGCCGCTTCCGGTTTGCGCTTTTGCGCGCTCTGGAAGTCGTAGGTCAGCTCGTTTTTCGCCTGATCCAGCGCCACCGTCACCTGGCCGCCGTCCACCAGCGAACCAAACAGCAGCTCGTTGGCGAGCGGTTTTTTCAGGTTGTCCTGAATCACGCGCGCCATCGGGCGGGCGCCCATCGCCCGGTCGTAGCCTTTCTCGGCCAGCCAGTTGCGGGCCTCCTGGCTCACTTCCAGCGACACGCCCTTCTGATCCAGCTGAACCTGCAGCTCGACGATGAACTTGTCCACCACCTGATGGATCACCTCGGTAGAGAGATGATCGAACCAGATAATGTTGTCCAGACGGTTGCGGAACTCTGGCGTAAAGATCTTCTTGATCTCCTCCATCGCATCGGTGCTGTTATCCTGCTGGATCAGGCCGATGGACTTACGCTCGGTCTCGCGTACCCCGGCGTTGGTGGTCATTACCAGCACCACGTTGCGGAAGTCCGCCTTGCGCCCGTTGTTGTCGGTCAACGTCCCGTTGTCCATCACCTGCAGCAGGATGTTGAACACGTCCGGGTGCGCCTTCTCGATCTCATCGAGCAGCAGTACCGCGTGCGGATGCTTGATCACCGCGTCGGTGAGCAGGCCGCCCTGGTCAAAGCCCACGTAGCCCGGAGGCGCACCGATCAGACGGCTCACGGTGTGGCGCTCCATATACTCGGACATATCAAAGCGCAGCAGCTCAATGCCAAGCGCTTTGGAGAGCTGTACCGTCACCTCGGTTTTACCGACCCCGGTAGGCCCGGCAAACAGGAATGAACCGACCGGCTTGTGCTCATGCCCCAGCCCGGCGCGGGCCATCTTGATCGCTTCGGTTAAGGCTTCAATCGCTTTATCCTGACCAAACACCAGCATTTTCAGGCGCTCGCCCAGGCTCTTCAGCGTGTCGCGATCGCTCTGAGAGACGCTCTTCTCAGGGATACGCGCGATACGGGCCACCACCGACTCGATATCAGCCACGTTAACGGTTTTCTTGCGCTTGCTCACCGGCACCAGACGGGCGCGGGCGCCCGCTTCGTCAATGACGTCAATCGCTTTATCCGGCAGATGACGGTCGTTGATATATTTCACCGCCAGCTCCACCGCGGCGCGTACCGCTTTGGCGGTGTAGCGTACGTCGTGGTGCGCTTCATACTTCGGCTTCAGGCCGTTGATGATCTGCACCGTCTCCTCAACCGACGGCTCGGTAATGTCGATTTTCTGGAAACGACGCGCCAGCGCGCGGTCTTTCTCGAAGATGTTGCTGAACTCCTGGTAGGTGGTGGAGCCCATCACCCGGATCTTGCCGCTGGAGAGCAGCGGTTTGATCAGGTTGGCGGCATCCACCTGCCCGCCTGAAGCGGCCCCAGCGCCGATGATGGTGTGGATCTCATCGATGAAGAGGATGCTGTTGGTATCCTGCTCCAGCTGTTTGAGCAGCGCCTTAAAGCGCTTCTCAAAATCGCCGCGGTATTTGGTGCCCGCCAGCAGGGAGCCGATATCCAGCGAATAGATGGTGCAGTCGGCCATCACTTCCGGTACGTCGCCCTGCACGATGCGCCAGGCCAGCCCTTCGGCAATGGCGGTCTTACCGACGCCCGATTCCCCCACCAGCAGCGGGTTGTTCTTGCGGCGACGGCAGAGTACCTGGATGGCGCGCTCAAGCTCTTTGTCGCGTCCGATTAGCGGATCGATGCCGCCCACGCGCGCAAGCTGGTTAAGGTTGGTGGTGAAGTTTTCCATACGTTCCTCCCCGCCTGCTTGCTCATCATGATTGTTGATGGGGCTGCTGGAGTCCGATGCCTGATTCGGCTCGTCTTTGCGCGTTCCGTGAGAGATGAAGTTCACCACGTCGAGGCGGCTTACTTCGTGTTTACGCAGCAGATAGGCGGCCTGCGACTCCTGTTCGCTGAAGATAGCCACCAGCACGTTGGCCCCGGTCACTTCGCTGCGCCCGGATGACTGAACGTGGAACACCGCGCGCTGCAGCACGCGCTGGAAGCTCAGCGTCGGCTGGGTATCGCGTTCCTCTTCGCTCTCAGGCAGGACCGGCGTGGTTTGTTCGATGAAGGCTTCGAGTTCCTGACGCAGCGCCACCAGATCCACGGAGCAGGCTTCCAGCGCTTCGCGGGCAGATGGGTTGCTGAGCAGCGCGAGCAGCAGGTGCTCGACGGTCATAAACTCATGTCGGTGCTCACGCGCTCTGGCGAAAGCCATGTTTAAACTGAGTTCCAGTTCTTGATTGAGCATAGGCACCTCCCCCAATTTTCATTGCCTTATCAGGCTTTTTCCAGCGTACACAGCAACGGATGCTCGTTCTCCCTCGCATACTTGTTCACCATGGCGACTTTCGTCTCGGCCACCTCTGCAGTAAAAATCCCGCAGATTGCTTTGCCCTGATAGTGAACGGTAAGCATCAGTTGCGTTGCACGTTCTACATCATAAGAAAAGAACTTTTGTAGCACGTCAATAACAAATTCCATCGGCGTGTAATCATCGTTCATTAACATAACTTTATACATAGATGGCGGTTTTAGCGCGTCGCGCAGTTTATCTTCCGCCAACTGGTCAAAATCCAGCCAATCGTTCGTCTTACCCATTGTCAGTGTCAGTCGTCATCATCGGTTACGGTTTTCGGCGGTCACTGCCGCCGCTGACGGGAAACTATACCTGTTATGAATCTACTTCAGATGTGCGATAACAAACATCTATTACTGCCATCGCGATATCTGTCACAAACCCTGGCAATAGCGTTAACTGCCTCAAACTTTGGTTGATTATTGCCCCCTCTCAGGCCGTAAACGCTTGACGGCAAGTTCGATTTATCTAAATTGTACAAGCGTGAGTTGGCGAGGTTTTGAACAGCCCCCACTCCGTCACCGGTTCATTCCATCTCATTAAAAGATATACGAAGGATGTCGAAGCATGGAAACGGGTACTGTAAAGTGGTTCAACAATGCCAAAGGGTTTGGTTTCATCTGCCCTGAAGGCGGCGGCGAAGATATCTTCGCACATTACTCCACCATTCAGATGGATGGATACAGAACGCTAAAAGCCGGGCAGTCGGTCCGGTTTGATGTCCACCAGGGTCCGAAAGGCAATCATGCGAGCCTTATTGTGCCCATCGAAGTAGAATCGGTTGCATAGCTCTCTGCTTCATTGTGTACATCCCGCAGACAAAATGCCAGCCCGATCGGCTGGCATTTTTATTTACCACGCCCTGCGCCAGATAACCGGCGGCACGACGCCACAGGCTTACAACGTTACTCGCGCGACAGCGCATCCACCGGGTCGAGTCGCGCCGCGTTGCGGGCGGGCAGCCAGCCGAACAGAACCCCGGTCACGGTCGAACATAAAAACGCGGCAAACAGCGCCACCGGCGAAAAGCCAATCTCCCAGCCGGATAAAAAGAGCTGCAGCGTAAAGGCGATCAGCATCGAAAGCGCAATCCCCAGCGCGCCGCCCACCAGGCAAACCAGCACCGCCTCGATGAGAAACTGCTGCAAAACATCGCTCGCCCGCGCCCCCACCGCCATGCGGATGCCAATCTCCCGCGTGCGTTCAGTCACCGACACCAGCATGATGTTCATCACCCCGATACCGCCGACGACCAGCGAAATCACCGCCACCAGCGTCAGGAACAGCTGAAGAGTACGTGTGGTCTTTTCCGCCGTTTTCAAGATGCCGTCCATGTTCCAGGTGAAGAAATCTTTTTTGCCATGCCTGAGGGTGAGCAGCCGCTCCAGCTGCTGTTCAGCCTGCGCGCTGTCGTAGCCCTCCTTCACCCGCACGGTGATGGAGTTAAGCCAGGACTGCCCTATAATCCGCCCGGAGATGGTGGTGTAGGGCAGCCAGACGCGCAGGATCTTGCTGCTGCCGAACATCGACTGCTTCTCCTCGGCTACCCCGATCACGGTGGCGGGCATGTTACCTACCAGGATCACCTCCCCCACCACGCGGGTCTTATTGGGAAAGAGCTGCCGACGGGAGTTAGCGTCCAGCACCACTACCTGCGCCCTGCCCGCCAGCTGCTCGGCGTTAAAGGTCGCCCCTTCGCTGAAGGTCATGCCGTAGACGTTAAAATAGTCCCCGCTCACGCCGTTGGCGCTGGCCGCCACGTCGATATTGCCGTAGCGCAGACGCAGGTTTTGCGAGACGGCGGGGGTGGCGGAGTTGACCCACGGCTGCTTCTGGATCGCCAGCAGATCGTCATACTTCAGCGCCTGCTGATACTGCGGCTCATCGTCGCCAAAATCTTTGCCGGGATAGACGTCGATAGTGTTGGTGCCGATGGCGCGGATATCCGCCAGCACCAGCTGCTTGGCCGCATCCCCTACCACCACAATCGACACCACCGAGGCGATGCCGATAATAATCCCCAGCATGGTCAGGAGGGTGCGCATTTTATTGGCCGCCAGCGCGCGCCACGCCATGGTCAGCGCCTCGCGAAAACCGCTCGCAAACTGGCTCCACCCCGACGGCGGGGGCAAGGTTTCTCGCTGGACGCCCGCCCGCCCCGCTTTCGGCGGCGGGTTGCTTATCAGCACGCCGTCATGGATTTCGACGATCCGTTCCGCCTGCGCCGCCACCTGCGGATCGTGGGTGACGATAATCACCGTATGCCCCTGATCGCGCAGCTGGTGGAGGATCGCCATTACCTCTTCACCGGAGCGGCTGTCGAGCGCGCCGGTGGGCTCATCCGCCAGGATCACCTGCCCGCCGTTCATCAGCGCGCGGGCGATACTGACGCGCTGCTGCTGCCCGCCGGAGAGCTGCGAGGGCTGATAACCGACCCGTTCCGCCAGCCCGAGCCGTCCCAGCAGCGCCTGCGCCCGTTCGAGGCGCTTTTTGCGCTCCACGCCGGCATAGACCGCCGGCACCTCGACGTTTTGCGCCGCGGTCAGGTGCGAGAGCAGGTGATAGCGCTGGAAGATAAAACCGAAGTGCTCGCGCCGCAGGCGGGCGAGCGCGTCGCCGTCTAGCGTGGAGACATCCGTTCCCGCCACCCGGTAGGTACCGCTGGTGGGCTTATCCAGACAGCCGATAATATTCATCAGCGTCGATTTACCGGAGCCGGAAGCCCCCACGATCGCCACCATCTCCCCCGCCTCCACGCGCAGGGAGATGCCCTTGAGCACCTCCACCTCGCCCTCCCCGGAGGGGTAGCTGCGGCGGATCTCCGTGAGTTCAAGCAGCGCCGTCATTTGGCGGCTCCGGGCTGGGCTTCACCGGTGATCACCTCGTCACCCTCTTCCAGCCCCTTCACGATGACCACATCGGTATCGTTACGCGCGCCAGGTTCTACCTCCCGCTCGCGTACTTCGCCGTTGCGTAAGATTTTCACCTTATAGCGATTGTTACCCGTCGGATCGCCCAGCGCGGAGAGCGGCACGGTCAGCACATCTTTAACGCCGCTCAGCTGAATATGAACCTGCGCCGTCATGTCGAGACGCAGCACCCCCTGCGGGTTCGGCACCTCAAAGCGGGCGTAGTAGAAGATAGCGTCGTTAACCTTCTCCGGCGTCGGCAGGATATCCTTCAGCACCCCCTCGTAGCGGGTCTGCGGATCGCCCAGCACCGTAAACCAGGCTTTCTGCCCCGGCTTAAGGTGAATCACATCCGCCTCGGAGACCTGCGCTTTGACCAGCATGGTGCTCATATCCGCCAGCGTCAGAATATTGGGCGCCTGCTGGGCAGCGATCACCGTCTGCCCCTGGAGGGTGGTGATTTGTGTCACCTCGCCCGCCATGGGGGCCACGATACGGGTATAGTCGAGGTTGGTTTTCGCGGTATCCAGCGACGCCTGGTTACGCTTGATCTGCGCGTCGATGGTGCCAATCTGCGCCTGTTTCACCGCCAGTTCCGTCGTCGCAGTATCAAGATCCTGTCGCGATACCGCCTGGGTTCTGGCCAGCGCCTGCTGACGGGCGAGCGTCACCTGGGCGAGTTTGCGCTCCGCCTCCGCCTGGCCGCGCTGGGCGCGCAGCTCCATCAGCGTCGCCTCCACCTCTTTAATCTGGTTTTCCGCCTGCTCCGGGTCGATAACCCCCAGCAGCTGACCTTTTTTCACCTTATCGCCAATTTCCACCGAGAGCGTCTTGAGCTGACCGCTCACCTGCGCCCCCACGTCCACTTTGCGCAGCGCATCCAGCTTGCCGGTCGCCAGCACGTTTTGCTGCAGCTCGCCGGGGCGGACAATCAGCGTCTGATATTGCGGCACCGGCGCGTTAAGTACCTGCCAGACCCAGTAACCGCCCACCAGCACCACAATGGCCAGCAGCAGCCAGAGCTTCCTGCGTTTTCCCTTCAGGTTCATAAATGTTCCAGATATAAATTCAGTTATCCTTCGTTGATTCTAACTAAACTCTTCTTCAACGAAACCCCAGATTATGGCGTTGTAAAAATTTGGTTGATGAGACGTTGATAATTCCCCTGCTGAAATGAGCGCATTCACTCATCAGCACCGGATTGACCATGTCTGCAATTGTCGATACCCCCTCCTCCCGTCCGGCCATACCTGAGTCCGGCTGGCAGCTGTTCAAATATCTCGCTTCCGGCGCGCTGGCGCCCGGGCTGGCATGGCAAAACCCGGCTTACCGCCGCAAGTTTATGCTTCGCTCGCTGTGCATGCCGTGGAGCACCGCGCAGCTGCTGGAGGATCTCATCCGCGAGCCGCGCATGCTCGCCCTGCTGCACGCCCAGCCGGGGCTGCCCTGCCGCCTGCACCGTCCGTGGCTGTCGGTGGTTGTCACCCGCCGGCAGGCGCTGCGGGCGCTGGCCTGGCACTATCGCACCCTGAGCCAGCAGCTGCCGGTGAGGCTGATGAACGGCTACCTCTCTTCGCAGGGCGTTACGCTCCTGACCCTTAACGGCAAAGATGAGGTCTCATTTACCCTGCGCCTGTGCGCCGACCCGTTTCTGGATAAAGAGGGCGAGGCGACGCTGAAGTTCTGCACCGCTGAGGGGCTCACGCTGGCGGAGCTGACCTTCACCCTCTGCCCGTTTGAGGGTAAGCCGACGCTCTTTATCGGCGGCCTGCAGGGGGCGAAAGCGCACGTGCCGCACGCGCTTATCCAGGAGGCGACCAAAGCCTGTCACGGTCTTTTCCCAAAACGTCTGTTGCTGGAGGCGGCGATGACGCTGGGCGCTTTCCTCACGGTGGAGCAGATTGTCGCCGTGGGTAACGCCACCCATATCTACCGGAGCTGGCGCTATCGCAAGAAAAAAGAGGGCAAAATGCAGGCGGATTATGACAGCTTCTGGCTCTCCGTTGGCGGCTGTCAGGCGGCTCAGGGCTATTTCCGGCTACCGCTGGCGATAACGCGTAAACCGATGGAGGCGATCGCCAGCAAGAAACGCGCCGGGTACCGCCGCCGCTACGAGCTGCTCGACAGCCTTGAAGAACAGCTGAACCGCGCCCTGGGCGGCTAGTCCGCCCGCCCCCGCGCCAGCCACAACACGCGGGAGAACATTTTACGCAGCAGCGTCGGCACCGACTCCACGCCCCGGCGTCCGGCCTCGGTCGCCACCTCGATCGCCAGGTCGGGCTTTGACGAGCGGTGGATCGCTTTGACAATCACCCGGCGCATATTCATCGGCACGCCCGGGGGGATCATCGCCACCCGGTGAAAGACGTCCGCAAAGCCCTGGCGATACATAAAGTGCTCCATATCCGCCGCGGGCAGCTCCGTAAGATGCTCGCGCTGCTCCTCCCGGTCGTTATTGAGCAGGCTGCGCACCGTCGCGGCATATTTTTCCCCCGCCTCGTCGCCATCCACCAGCACATGCCACTCGATGCCCATCCGCCGGGCGAACTTGATCAGCGGCTTAAGGCCGGACTGGGCAAACTCAATCACCTTGATGCCCTCGGCGTCAAAATGGTGGCCGCACTGGCGCGCCAGCTCGTTGATGACCCAGGTTTCGGTCTCCCCCTCTACCAGCAGCCAGCAGCGGGCAAAGAGCGAAGAGGCGCGGTTAAAGCGGATATGAAAGGCGATACGGCGGCCATCTTCGGCGTTCAGCCCGCCCGGCCCGAGCCGGAACGCGGTTACCCGCGCCGACTCGCGTACCAGGCGGCAGACCTGCTCCACGGGCGTCAGCGACAGCAGCTCCCCCGAGTTGGTGGTGGTGATGCGCTGTAACGGCAGCAGGTTGAGGAGTTGCCATGCCACGGAGAGCATGATCGGGTGCAGACGCGTCTCGGGATCTTCCACCAGCAGCAGCGGACGGGCATCGCGGTCGAGGCGCACGCTCCCCTTCGCCTGCAAAAGCGTGGAGAAGAGCCCCAGCAGGATCACGCGGTGGGTGCGGCCGCCGGGGCGGTCGATCATCCGGTTGATAATATCCAGATAGCGCCAGCTGCGCTGTTCATCGTGGGAGTGGCGGCGCATCAGGCGATGGCGCGACGGGCCGCTCCCCTGCTCGGAAAAGTAGTGCTCCAGCAGCTGGACCATAGCGGAGAGCCCCTGGCGGATCTGCCCGTCGGTGAGATTCTGCGGGCGGGAGACCAGTTCACGCGCCAGGAAATCGAGCTCCCGCGCGGTGATCTCCACCTCCGGCACGTGGGGCACGGTGCCGTTACGGATCCGGCGCATAAAGCGCGCGTCGCGCAGGCGCAGAACCGGCATCAGGCGCACCAGATGACGGGCCAGCTCGTCGATATCGTCGAGGCGCAGGGTGTTGCCCTTCGCATCCATAAACCCGCGCAGGGTCATGACGCTGCCATCGTCCCCCAGCTCCCCTTCCAGCCGGTAGAAGATGCGCTGATAGCTGTCGTCACAGGGAACCCAGCAGGGAGAGAGCGGGCGGTAGCGGCGTACGCGGTGGCGCCCCGGCTCGCTCTCCCGGAAGGTGAGAATGATATGCAGATGGTGCTCGCGCCCCTGAATATCCCCGGGCGGGAACCAGAAATCCTCGCGCACGAAGCTATACAGATCGGACTGCGGGGAGAGCAGCAGCGTCAGCGCATCCAGCAGGCTGGATTTACCCCAGGCGTTTTCGCCGATCAGCACGTTGTTCTGTTCCAGCATCAGCGACAGACGGTTAATGCCGCGAAAGCCGACCACCTCTACGCGTTCAAGCAACATGCATCCTCCAGAAATAGCCTGTTTTCCTTCATTCTCAACGCAGTATAACGGCTGGCCTGCGGGCAGGATAGCGGGTTATTTCACGATTATTCTAATAATATTAATTCTAAAATATCACCGCCCGGAAAATATTCCCCCTGCCATTCTGTCGATTATTTCCGGACATTTTTTATACGGAATGGCTGCGCAATGCCTTACATCAAATTTACCCGCTTTATTCAGGTAGCGAAACGGCAGACACCGTTTTTAAAATAAGGGTTCAGTTATTGTCATCCCCGATGACGATTATTTACCGGCAGGTGAATTGCTGTCGGTCTTTTTTATTGAGGTGGTTATGGTAAGAAAATTGGCAGCGGAATGTTTCGGTACATTCTGGCTTGTTTTTGGCGGCTGCGGCAGCGCGGTACTGGCGGCAGCGTTCCCGGAGCTGGGAATTGGCTTTACGGGGGTTGCGCTGGCCTTCGGTTTAACCGTATTAACCATGGCCTATGCCGTAGGCCATATTTCCGGCGGTCATTTTAATCCGGCGGTGACTTTAGGTCTGTGGGCAGGCGGCCGTTTCCCGGCGAAAGAGGTGATTGGCTATATCATCGCGCAGGTCGTCGGCGGGATTATTGCCGCGGCGGTGTTGTATGTTATCGCCAGCGGTAAGGCGGGCTTTGACGCCGCCGCCAGCGGATTTGCCTCCAACGGCTACGGGGAACATTCGCCGGGCGGCTATTCCATGCTCTCTGCCATTGTGATTGAGATTGTCCTGACGGCAGGTTTTCTGCTGGTGATTCATGGCGCCACGGATAAACGCGCGCCAGCAGGCTTTGCGCCACTTGCCATTGGTCTGGCGTTGACCCTGATTCACCTGATCTCCATTCCGGTGACCAACACCTCGGTCAACCCGGCGCGCAGCACCGCGGTGGCCATTTTCCAGGGCGGCTGGGCGCTGGATCAGCTGTGGCTGTTCTGGGTAATGCCGATTATCGGCGGGCTTCTGGGTGGCCTTATCTACCGCATCCTGCTTCAGCAGCGCGAAGAATAAAAGCATGACGGCAGCCTTCGGGTTGCCGTTTTTAGCAGTTTACTGCGCGGCCATTATTGGGTAGTGTCATGGCGCCGTTTCGCCCAATTAAAGGATCCCGCTGTTCATGCTTTCAGGACTGTTAATCATCTTAGCGCCACTTATTGTGGGCTATCTCATCCCTCTGCAATACGCCCCGGCCTTAAGATTAATTAATCGTCTGCTCAGCTGGATTGTTTACGTTATTCTCTTTTTTATGGGGATAAGCCTGGCTTTTCTCGATAATCTCGCCAGTAACCTGCTGGCTATTTTCCACTATGCCGCCGTCACGATAGTGGTGATTCTGCTCTGCAATATTGTCGCCCTGCTCTGGCTTGAGCGCTCCCTGCCGTGGAAAAATCAGCACCGTCAGGAGAAATTACCCTCGCGCGTGGCCATGGCGCTGGAGTCATTAAAGCTCTGCGGCGTGGTGGTGCTCGGCTTTTTACTCGGCCTGAGCGGGCTGGAATTTTTACAACACGCCACCGAAGCCAGCGAATATACGCTAATTTTCCTGCTTTTCCTGATCGGTATTCAGCTGCGTAACAACGGCATGACCTTAAAGCAGATTGTCCTTAATCGTCGCGGCATGATTGTGGCGGTGATCGTGCTGGCAAGCTCCCTGCTTGGCGGAGTGATTAACGCGTTTATTCTCGATCTGCCGCTGAAAACCGCCCTGGCGATGGCCTCCGGCTTCGGCTGGTACTCCCTTTCCGGGATCCTGCTCACCGAATCCTTCGGGCCGGTGATTGGCAGCGCCGCTTTCTTCAACGATCTGGCGCGGGAGCTTATCGCCATCATGCTTATTCCCGGTATGGTGCGCCAGAGCCGCTCCACGGCGCTCGGCCTGTGTGGTGCCACCTCGATGGATTTCACCCTGCCGGTGCTCCAGCGCTCCGGTGGTCTGGAGATGGTGCCTGCCGCCATTGTTCACGGCTTTATTCTGAGCCTGCTGGTGCCGATACTGATGGCGTTTTTCTCCGCCTGATACCCCTCTGGCGGTAGGCATCTGCCGCCAAAATTGCGCTAAATCAATCTCCCGCCACTTTGCCCTAAAAAGCGCTTTTCACCGCATCGGCCTGATCATAACCTTAAACATGTATCTAAAATATAACTTTAACAGGTGTGATTATGTTTTGTGTGCAATGTGAACAAACCATCCGTACTCCGGCAGGTAACGGCTGCTCTTACGCTCAGGGCATGTGCGGGAAAACCGCTGAAACCTCCGATCTGCAGGATCTGCTGATTGCCACCCTCCAGGGGCTCTCGGCGTGGGCGGTGAAAGCGCGCGAATACAGCATTATCGACCATTATGTAGACAGCTTCGCGCCGCGGGCCTTCTTCTCCACGCTGACCAACGTTAACTTCGACTCTCCGCGCATCGTCGGCTACGCCCGGGAAGCGATCGCCCTGCGTGAAGCGCTGAAAGCGCAGTGCCTGAACGTGGATGCCAGCGCCACCGTGGATAACCCGATGGCTGACCTGCAGCTGGTCAGCGACGATCTGGGCGAACTGCAGCGCCAGGCGGCGGACTTTACCCCGAATAAAGACAAAGCGGCGATTGGTGAAAATATCCTCGGCCTGCGCCTGCTCTGCCTGTACGGCCTGAAAGGCGCGGCGGCCTATATGGAGCATGCCCACGTGCTGGGCCAGTACGACAACGATATCTACGCTCAGTACCATAAAATCATGGCATGGCTCGGTACCTGGCCTGCCGACATGAACGCGCTGCTGGAGTGCGCCATGGAGATCGGCCAGATGAACTTTAAGGTGATGAGCATTCTGGACGCTGGCGAAACCAGCACCTACGGCCACCCGACGCCGACCCAGGTCAACGTAAAAGCGACCGAAGGCAAATGCATTCTGATTTCCGGTCACGACCTGAAAGATCTGCACAACCTGCTGATTCAGACCGAAGGCACCGGCGTTAACGTCTATACCCACGGGGAGATGCTGCCGGCGCACGGCTACCCGGAGCTGCGCAAGTTCAAACACCTCGTTGGCAACTACGGTAGCGGCTGGCAGAACCAGCAGGTCGAGTTTGCCCGCTTCCCGGGCCCCATCGTGATGACCTCTAACTGCATCATCGATCCGACCGTGGGCGCCTATGACGATCGCATCTGGACCCGCAGCATCGTTGGCTGGCCGGGCGTGAGCCACCTGGAAGGCGACGACTTCGGTCCGGTGATCGCCCAGGCGCAGCAGATGGCGGGCTTCCCCTACAGCGAAATCCCGCACCTGATTACCGTCGGCTTTGGCCGTCAGACCCTGCTGGGCGCGGCGGATACGCTGATTGACCTGGTGAGCCGCGAAAAACTGCGCCACATCTTCCTGATTGGCGGCTGTGACGGCGCCCGTGGCGAACGTAACTACTTCACCGACTTCGCCACCCGCGTACCGGACGACTGCCTGATCCTGACGCTCGCCTGCGGCAAGTACCGCTTTAACAAGCTCGATTTTGGCAACATTGAAGGACTGCCACGTCTGGTGGATGCCGGGCAGTGTAACGACGCTTACTCCGCCATCATTCTGGCGGTGACGCTGGCCGAGAAGCTGGGCTGCGGCGTGAACGATCTGCCGCTGTCGCTGGTGCTCTCCTGGTTTGAGCAGAAGGCGATTGTGATCCTGCTAACCCTGCTGTCGCTGGGCGTGACCAACATCGTCACCGGCCCGACCGCACCAGGCTTCCTGACGCCGGACCTGCTGGCGGTGCTGAACGAGAAATTCGGTCTGCGCTCTGTAACCAGCGTTGAAGAAGATATGCAGCAGCTGCTGACCGCGTAAGGAGAAAACCATGACGATGCCAACCTCACAATGTCCATGGCGGATGCAGGTTCACCACATCCATCAGGAGACGCCGGATGTGTGGACGCTCTCCCTGCTGTGTCATGACTACTATCCGTACCGCGCCGGGCAATATGCGCTGGTCAGTATCCGCAACTCCGCGGATACGCTGCGCGCCTACACCCTGTCGTCCACGCCGGGCGTGAGCGAATACATTACGCTGACTGTCCGCCGCATTGACGACGGCGCAGGCTCCGGGTGGCTGACCGGCGAGGTGAAGCGCGGCGATTACATCTGGCTTTCCGACGCCCAGGGGGAATTTATCTGCGATGACAAAGCGGACGATAAATTCCTGCTGCTGGCAGCCGGTTGCGGCGTAACGCCGATTATGTCGATGCGCCGCTGGCTGGCGAAACACCGCCCGCAGGCTGACGTACAGGTCATTTTCAGCGTGCGTTCGCCGCAGGATGTGATTTTTGCTGACGAGTGGCGCGACTACCCGGTTACGCTGGTGGCGGAAAATAACGCCACCCACGGTTTTGTCGCTGGCCGACTGAGCCGCGAGCTGCTGCAAAGCGTGCCGGATATCGCCTCCCGCACCGTGATGACCTGCGGCCCGGCGCCCTATATGGCGATTGTGGAAGAGGAAGTGAAGGCGCTCGGCGTCACCCGCTTCTTTAAAGAGCAGTTCTTCACGCCGGTCGCGGAAGCGGCCACCAGCGGAGTGAAGTTCACGAAGCTGCAGCCAGCGCAGACATTCTTTGGCCGCGTGGGCACCACGCTGCTGGAAGCGCTGGAAAGTAACAAGGTACCCGTCGCTGCCGCCTGCCGCGCTGGGGTATGTGGATGCTGTAAAACCAAAGTGGTTTCCGGGGAGTATACCGTCAGCAGCACCATGACGCTGACCGACGCGGAAATCGCTGACGGTTATGTGCTGGCCTGCTCGTGTCACCCGCAGGGCGACCTGGTACTCGCATAATCAGTAGAGGTGGTCACTCAGGCCCGGCACGCGCTCGCGCTGCCGGGCTTTTTTATGCTGTCTGTACGGCAGTGAACAACACCCCGCACGGTGAGGGGCCTCCTTAAAACCCGTAACAAGTCGTTACCCTGCCCACCAGTACCGCCACTTTCTTCTAAGCTTATCAATGCGCTTAAACAAAGGAGACGGACCACCATGAAACAAACCGTGGCGGCTTATATAGCGAAAACTCTTGAACAGGCCGGGGTTAAACGTATCTGGGGAGTCACCGGCGACTCCCTGAACGGGCTCAGCGACAGTCTGAATCGCATGGGTACCATCGACTGGATGTCCACTCGCCATGAAGAGGTGGCCGCGTTTGCCGCGGGCGCCGAGGCGCAGCTGACCGGCGAACTGGCGGTTTGTGCCGGCTCCTGCGGGCCTGGCAACCTGCATCTGATCAACGGTCTCTTTGACTGCCATCGTAACCATGTCCCGGTGCTGGCGATTGCCGCTCATATCCCCTCCAGCGAAATCGGCAGCGGCTATTTTCAGGAGACCCATCCGGAAGAGCTGTTCCGCGAATGCAGCCACTACTGCGAGCTGGTCTCCACGCCGGAGCAGATCCCGCAGGTGCTGGCTATCGCCATGCGTAAGGCGGTGCTGAATCGCGGCGTCTCCGTGATTGTCCTGCCGGGGGACGTGGCGCTGAAACCTGCCCCGGAAGGCGCCAGCAGCCACTGGTATCACGCCCCGCAGCCGGTGATCACCCCGGCGGAAGAGGAGCTGAAAAAACTGGCGCAGCTGCTGCGCTACTCCAGCAATATCGCCCTGATGTGCGGCAGCGGCTGCGCAGGCGCCCACCAGGAGCTGATTGAGTTTGCCGGTAAGATCAAAGCCCCCATCGTCCATGCCCTGCGCGGCAAGGAGCATGTCGAGTACGATAACCCGTATGACGTGGGGATGACCGGGCTAATCGGCTTCTCGTCAGGTTTCCACACCATGATGAACGCCGACACGCTGGTGCTGCTCGGCACCCAGTTCCCCTACCGCGCCTTCTACCCGACCGACGCGAAAATTATCCAGATCGATATCAATCCCGGCAGTATCGGCGCGCACAGCAAGGTGGATATGGCGCTGGTGGGCGATATCAAGGCGACTCTCACCGCCCTGCTGCCCCATCTTGAAGAGAAAACCGACCGCAGATTCCTTGATAAGGCGCTCAGCGACTATAAAGATGCGCGCAAGGGGCTGGACGATCTGGCGAAGCCGAGCGAGAAAGCTATTCACCCGCAATATCTGGCGCAGCAGATCAGCCACTTTGCCGCCGATGACGCCATTTTTACCTGCGACGTGGGCACGCCCACCGTCTGGGCGGCACGCTACCTGAAGATGAACGGCAAACGTCGTCTGCTGGGCTCTTTTAACCACGGCTCGATGGCCAACGCCATGCCGCAGGCGCTGGGCGCCAAAGCGACCGCCCCGGAACGGCAGGTGGTGGCGATGTGCGGCGATGGCGGATTCAGCATGCTGATGGGCGATTTTCTCTCGGTGGCGCAGATGAAGCTGCCGGTCAAAATCATCGTCTTTAACAACAGCGTGCTCGGCTTTGTGGCGATGGAGATGAAGGCCGGCGGCTATCTCACCGACGGCACCGATCTGCACGAGACCAACTTTGCCCGCATCGCCGAGGCGTGTGGCATCACCGGTATCCGCGTGGAGAAAGCCTCCGAAGTGGATGAGGCGCTTCAGCGCGCCTTCGCCACCGACGGACCGGTGCTGGTGGATGTGGTGGTCGCCAAAGAGGAGCTGGCGATCCCGCCGCAGATCAAGCTTGAACAGGCGAAGGGCTTCAGCCTCTATATGCTGCGCGCCATTATCAGCGGGCGCGGCGACGAGGTGATGGAGCTAGCCAAAACCAACTGGCTCAGGTAAAACATCTCCCATTACCTTACTGAGACAAGGGATGTGAGATGATCGATTTACGCAGTGATACCGTAACCCGTCCGGGCCGCGCCATGCTGGAAGAGATGATGGCCGCCCCGGTCGGGGACGATGTGTACGGTGATGACCCGACGGTTAATGAACTACAGCGCTACGCCGCCGAACTGAGCGGCAAAGAGGCGGCGCTGTTCCTGCCCACCGGCACCCAGGCTAACCTGGTGGCGCTGCTGAGCCACTGCGAGCGCGGTGAAGAGTATATCGTCGGCCAGGGGGCGCATAACTATCTCTATGAAGCGGGCGGCGCGGCGGTGCTGGGCAGCATCCAGCCGCAGCCGATTGACGCCGCACCGGACGGCACCCTGCCGCTCGATAAGGTCGCCGCCAAAATCAAGGCTGACGATATCCATTTTGCCCGCACTAAACTGCTGAGCCTCGAAAATACCCATAACGGCAAGGTGCTGCCGCGCGACTACCTGAAAGCGGCGTGGGAGTTCACCCGCGAGCGCAGGCTCGGGCTGCATGTGGATGGGGCGCGCATCTTCAACGCCATCGTGGAGTATGGCTGCGAACTCAAAGAGGTGGCGCAGTACTGTGACTCCTTCACCATCTGTCTCTCCAAAGGGCTGGGCACCCCGGTGGGCTCCCTGCTGGTGGGTAACGCCGACTACATCAAGCGCGCCAACCGCTGGCGCAAAATGACCGGCGGCGGCATGCGTCAGGCGGGCATTCTGGCGGCGGCGGGCCTTTATGCGCTGAAACATAACGTGGCGCGCCTGAAAGAGGATCACGAGAACGCCGCGTGGCTGGCAGCGCAGCTGCGCGAAATCGGCGCGGAGGTGATGCGCCACGACACCAATATGCTCTTTGTCCGCGTGGGCGAAGAGAATGCCGCCGCGCTGGGCGAGTTTATGAAGGCGCGCGGCGTGCTGATTAACGCCTCTGCGGTGGTGCGGCTGGTGATGCATCTTGACGTCAGCCGCGAACAGCTCGCGGAGGTGGTTCAACACTGGCAGGCGTTTTTGCAACGCTGAGGAGTTCACGTGCCGCAACGGATTCTGGTCCTCGGGGCCAGCGGCTACATCGGCCAGCATCTCGTCCGCGCCTTAAGCCAGCGCGGGCATCGGGTGCTGGCGGCGGCACGCAACGTCGGGCGGCTGCAAAAGCTGGCGCTGGCGAATGTCTCCTGCCACACGGTGGATCTCAGCTGGCCTGACGATCTCCCCGCCCTGCTGGCGGGAGTGGATACCCTTTACTATCTGGTTCACGGCATGGGTGAAGGGGGCGATTTCGTCGCGCACGAGCGCCAGACGGCGATGAACGTGCGCGACGCGCTGCTGCTCGCGCCGGTCAGGCAAATTATCTTTTTAAGCTCGCTCCAGGCGCCCGCGCACGAGCAGTCCGACCACCTGCGCGCGCGCCAGCTCACCGCCGAGACGCTGCGCGGGGCGGGCATCCCGCTAACGGAGCTGCGGGCGGGCATTATCGTCGGCGCAGGCTCCGCCGCGTTCGAGGTGATGCGCGACATGGTCTACAACCTGCCGCTCCTCACCCCGCCGCGCTGGGTGCGCTCGCGCACGGCGCCCATCGCGCTGGAAAACCTGCTTTATTACCTGGTGGAGCTGTTAAACCATCCGGCAGATCATCACCGCGTACTGGAGGCCGCCGGGCCGGAGGTGCTGAGCTATCAGGCGCAGTTCGAGCAGTTTATGCGGGTCAGCGGCCGGCATCGTCCATTGATCCCCCTCCCCTTCCCCACCCGCTGGATCTCGGTCTGGTTCCTGAACGTTATCACCTCTGTACCGCCCACCGTGGCAAAAGCGCTGATTCAGGGGCTGAAGCACGATCTGCTGGCGGACGATCGCACGCTGCGGGCGCTGATCCCCCAGCCGCTGCTCCGCTTTGAGGATGCGGTTCGCCAGACGCTGAAAGAGGAAGAGAAGCTGGTTAACTCCAGCGACTGGGGTTACGACCCGCAGGCGTTTGCCCGCTGGCGGCCCGAGTATGGCTACTACCCCAAACAGGCGGGTCATACGGTGAAAACCTCCGCCAGCCGTGCGGCGCTGTGGGCGGTTGTCAACCAGATCGGCGGTAAGGAGCGCTACTTCTTTGGTAACATTCTTTGGCAGACGCGGGGCGCGATGGACAATCTGGTGGGGCACCGGCTGGCGAAAGGGCGACCGGATCGCCCCTGGCTTGCGGTCGGCGACAGCGTCGACAGCTGGAAGGTGATCATCGTCGAGCCGGAAAAAAAGCTGGCGCTGCTGTTCGGCATGAAGGCGCCGGGCCTTGGCCGGCTCTGTTTTACCCTGCGGGACAAGGGCGATTACCGCGAGCTGGACGTGCGCGCGTGGTGGCATCCGCACGGTATGCCGGGGCTGTTTTACTGGCTGCTGATGATCCCGGCGCACCTGTTTATCTTTCGCGGTATGGCGCAGCGTATTGCCAGCCTGGCAGAGCAGCAGACTGTAAAGTCTGAATAAAACTCTTATTCTTTCACCTTCCCCATTGCATCAGCGCGTAAATCACGAAAGAATGCGCACGAAATTCTTTCTAACACAATGGATCGATATGAAGGTTCTGGTTACCGGCGCCACCAGCGGCTTAGGCCGAAACGCGGTCGAATTTCTTCGCAGTAAAGGCATCAGCGTCAGGGCGACCGGTCGCAACGAAGCGATGGGTAAACTGCTGCAAAAAATGGGCGCCGAATTTGTCCATGCAGATCTGACTGAGCTGGTCTCTTCGCAGGCGAAGGTGATGCTGGCCGGAATCGACACGCTGTGGCACTGCTCCAGCTTTACCTCCCCCTGGGGTACTCAGGAGGCGTTCGATATGGCAAACGTCCGGGCCACCCGCCGTCTGGGAGAGTGGGCCGTCGCCTGGGGCGTACGCAACTTTATCCATATCTCCTCTCCGTCGCTCTACTTCGATTACCACCACCACCGCGATATTAAGGAAGAGTTCCGCCCCGCGCGCTTCGCCTGCGAGTTTGCCCGCAGCAAGGCGGCAGGCGAAGAGGTGATCGACCTGCTGGCGCAGTCGAACCCCCACACCCGTTTTACCGTACTGCGCCCGCAAAGCCTCTTCGGGCCGCATGATAAGGTCTTTATCCCGCGCCTGGCGCAGATGATGCACCATTACGGCAGCGTGCTGCTGCCGCGTGGCGGCGATGCGCTGGTGGATATGACCTACTACGAAAACGCCGTCCATGCCATGTGGCTGGCCAGCCAGCCCGCATGCGACAGGCTCATTTCCGGGCGCGCCTATAACATCACCAACGGCGAGCCGCGTCCGCTGCGCAGCATCGTGGAGAAACTGATCGATTCGCTCAATATTCACTGCCGCATTCGTTCAGTGCCCTACCCGATGCTGGATATGATCGCCCGCAGCATGGAACGTCTTGGCAGTAAATCGGCGAAGGAGCCTGCGCTGACGCACTACGGCGTGTCGAAGCTTAATTTTGACTTCACGCTGGACATCACCCGCGCGCAAGAGGAGCTGGGCTATCAGCCCATTGTGACGCTGGATGAGGGAATTGAACGCACGGCGGCATGGCTGCGGGATCACGGCAAGCTGCACCGCTAACTTCCTCATTTAAAAAAACCGATGACGGGTTTTGTATGCCGGGTAAGGCTTCGCCGCCACCCGGCATAACCGAGGCACCACGCTTAAACCCGATGCCTGATGGCGCTTCGCTTATCAGGCCTACAGGTGGGTTCTGTATATCGCCGCCACCCGGCATAACCGAGGCACCACGCTTAAAACCGATGCCTGATGGCGCTTCGCTTATCAGGCCTACAGGTGGGTTCTGTACATCGCCGCCACCCGGCATAAGCCGTGGCAACAAACTCAAACCCGACGCTAACCTTTCCCCTGATAAAAAACGGCAACCTTGCGGTTGCCGTTATCTCACTTACAGTGCGCTCCAGGCTTCTGCCCATGCCAGACCGGCACCCGGTTCATAATAGGCTGGCGCGTTATTACACCAGCCGCTGTACGGGAAAGGCTTACACTGGAACAACTTACCGTGGTTGTTCACGATATCCCCCGCCTTATACTTGCTGTTCGCGCTCCAGGCCGGATAGGTTTCATCCTCTGACGGCGTCGCCGCTTTCGCTTTCACGTTCAGCAGGTAGGAGGTGGTGCTGCTCAGCTCGCCGTCGCTCACGGTCAGGCTAATCTCCACCTGCTGGGGCGTCGCCGCTTCCGGCGCGTTAAAGGTTACCACCGCTTTATCCAGGCCTGTCACGGTCTGACCATCCTGCGAACGCCATGTATAGGTCAGCGGATTACCATCTTCATCCGTCGACCCTTCGGCGCTAAGGGAAACCTTCGCACCGGCGTCTACCGCGCCGATAGGTCCGGCTATATGCGCTACTGGCGCATGGTTGACCGCTGGCGGCGGCGTATCGTCTGACGGCGTATTATCTTCCGGCGGAACCGGCGTTACATCATCCGGCTTCTGGTCGTCCGGGTCGGTGGCAGAGCCATCATCGTTAACGATGTTCACGTTAAAGAATTTCTGCACGCATTTGCTGTAGTCGCCCTCTTTGAAGGCGCTGAACGGCGTCTGATAGCCCACCAGCTGGCAGGCGTAGGTCTTGCCGTCCGGCGTATCACTGCTCCATCCCCAGTCCTGTTCCCAGTAAATCTTCAGCGCGCCGGCGCCACCTTCGTCAAACTGCTTCATATTGGCGCAGCCGAGTACTTCATCGGGCGCGACTGGCACCTTCAGGTAGTTAGCAAACTCTTTGTAGTATTTGATACGGTTCTGCGACTGCGCAATTTCCGTCGGCCCGCCGCACTCCACGCCGCCATTGATGATCTGGGTGGTCACGCCAAAGCCCGGCACCAGGCCGTTCGCTTTATCGTGATCGTTCGGCTGCCATGTTCCGTCAATCACCTGCAGCATGCTCGGTTTTGGCGGCTGCGGGTAGGCAAAGAAGAAGATGGCGCTCGCCAGGTTCAGCCAGGTGTCCGCCACCAGCTCCGGTTTATCCAGCAGCGTGCGCACGTCGCCATACATCGCTTCAGAGAAGGGGCCGTAGTTGTAGTTATAGGAGAGCTGCTTCGCGCCGCGGCCAAAGTAGCTTAAGAAATCACCCTCTTTATCTTTGCCGCACGGCCAGGTCTGCCCCTGCCAGACATCCGGGTTACACTCCCCGTTATAGCCGCCCTTCTGGCCTTCGCTCCAGCCCATTTCACGCACGTAAACCAGCGCCTGGCGCCATTCAGCTTCCGGTCGCCAGCTTTCGTGGCCGCCGGTTTCCTGGGCAAAGTGGGCAAACATGGTGGCCAGCTCTTTACGGCAGATCGCCTCGCTGTCGCGACCGTCGGTATAGGTGTCGCACAGCGCCGGGAATTTACCTACCGCCTTCAGGAAATTGCTGTAGCTGTACTCTTTGGCGCGCAGCGGGAAGAGATACTCCCAGTCGCTCTCTTTAAGGATACTCTCCACGCGCTTGACGTTCGCCGGGTTGGAAGCTTTACCCGGTTCGATCTGCTCCACCAGGCTGTTATCCAGCGTGCGGATAGTCGCCTTGACCGACTGCATCAGCGGAAAGTTGGTCAGCTCTTTCTCTTTGTTCGCCAGGTCGCTGGCTTTCATGGTATAGGGTTCGCTGCTGGCGGCCTGCAGGGTATCCGCCTGGGCCATCAACGGCGCCACGCAGGCCCCCGCAATCAGTAGACTCAATAATGTCCGCTTGCTCATATATTTTCCTTTCACGTTAACTATGACAAACCGGTTTATTAATCCTTATGAAATAAACCGCGGTATTTATTTTTCATTTTTTGAAGAACACCCTCGGGGGATCCTTCAAAAAATAAAATCAGCCGGGCGCTTTTTCATGCGCGTGTTGTTTAATTTGCTGATACTGTCGCCAGACTTTTCGGGCATAGACCATTCGCCTGGGGAAATTCTCCGGTTTTAATCCGGCGTTATAGGCGCCCACCGCTTCCCAGTTATTTCCATAAACCTTGATCATGTCTGATAAAATAGAGGCTCCGACCATAACGGAGGTACAGGGCTCCATCGTTAAACGATATTCATCAATTCCCTGGCGCTTCAGCGCCGGAAAATGCGAGCTGTTAATTTGCATTAACCCCACATCCCGGGTGCCGTCTGAATTTTGTCCTACCGCGTAGGGATTCATTCCTGATTCGACATGGGCGATGGCATATAACAGCCAGGGATCCACATGGTAATAATGCGCTGCCCGGTCCCAGCAGTTTGCCAGCGCGCTTTGGCTTAAAAGAACAAGTAAAAAAAGCCACCGCTTCATCTTTTCACCTGCGCCTCCTTTTCTCGCACCGCCATAAACAGGCCACGTCCGTCACCGGACGCGGCCTCTTCTGTTATGAGCGATTATTTACAGTCAGGCGATGCGCCCTCTTTCACCCATACATCGCTATTGCCGGGCTTATCACCGCGGGTCCACCACTTCGCACGGTAGAGGTTACCTTCGTAGGTGGTGGTGTCGCCGCCGTTATAGACCACATCGGAACGCCAGTTGAACTGCACCTGGCTGACCATTTCCCACGCGTCCACACCGAAGCCAGGCTGGTTGCCCTGCGTCCAGTACTTCGCTTTCCAGACCAGATGGTCGAAGCTCACGGTATCGCCGTTGTTGTAGATTTTGCTGGCATCCCACGCCGCATATTTGCTGGCGTTGGCATCAACCGGCTTATCACAGCTGCCCGGCGTGGTGTCGTCCGCAGGAGGCGTCACATCGTCATCCGGCGGCGTTACGTCGTCAGACGGTTTGGCTGCTGGCTTAACGGTGACCTGCACGTTGGACTGCACGCTGGTTTTACCGTCGCTCACCACCACGCTGAGGGTGTAGCTGTTTTCAGCGCTTACTTCCGGCGCAGTGATATTGACGTTGGCGGTATCGGTACCGGTGGCGTTCATATCCGCCGGGACGCTCCAGGCATAGGTCAGCGCATCGCCATCCGGGTCAACCGCTTCCGCATGCAGGGCGTAGCTCTGACCCGATTCCAGCGTCACGGACTGCATCTGGTTAATGACCGGCGCCTGGTTCGCTTTCGGCGCTTTGTTCACCACTTCCACGTCAATCGCGTTGCTCAGCCCTTTGGCATCGGTCACGGTCAGACGGAACGCCAGGGTCTGGTCGCTGGTGACCGCCGCCGCGTTGAAGGTCGCCTTCGCCCTGGTGCTGTTGGTCAGCGTCACGGTCGGGCCGGAAATCTGGGTCCATTTATAGGTGATAGCATCGCCATCCGGGTCGGTGGAGGCAGAGCCATCCAGCGTTACCGTTGCCGGGCCCGTCACCTTCTGATCGGTGGCGGTCGCTACCGGCGGATGGTTGGTCTCCACCGGATCAACCGGCGTCGGGGTGCTGCCCAGCAGGCTTTCGTTCATCGCGTTCAGGATATCGCCGTTATCGGAGTCGATAGACCAGGCAAAGAGGCCGCCCAGTTTATTTTCCAGAACGTATTTACCTTTCGCTGCGGTAGAGCGCGCATCTTCATAGGTAATCAGATCGCCGGTGGACTTGTTAAAGATGTACGGCGCTTCCGCCTGCGCATCATACTTATATTCCCAGCCCGGCTTGCCTTTGTACTCATTGACGATCTGACGGTAATCCACCACGCCCGGTTCCCAGGTGCCTTTCACCATACCGGTCGCCGTACCGGTGAACGGGTTGTCGCCGGTATAGCCATGCACGCCGGTCCAGCCGCGGCCATACATGGCGGCGCCGACCACAATCTTGCCTGGCTGAACGCCCTGGGCCAGCAGCGCATTCACGCCGTTTTCGGTGGTGTAGTTGGTGTCCGGTTTCCAGGAGGCGCCATGCAGCGCGGCCTGGTGGCCCAGATCGGTGTTGCTCCAGCCGCCGTAGAAGTCATAGCTCATCAGGAAGATGTGATCCATGTACTGCTGCGCCTGGTTGTAATCGACATTTTCGATCTTATCGCGGCCGGCGCCGATGGCGCTGGTCAGCTCATATGTACGCCCCGTCTCTGCGGAGAGCTCATTCAGCATGGCGCGCAGATCGTGCATCAGCGCGGTATAGGTCGCCTTATCCTGCTGCGGGTTACCGGCATCAGGCGTGACGCCGCCGCCGCCCGGGAACTCCCAGTCGATATCCACGCCGTCAAAGAATTTCCAGGTTTTGAGGAAATCTTTCACCGAGCTGACAAAACGGGCGCGAATCGCCGGATCGCCCATATGGAAGAAGGGATCGGAGAGCGTCCAGCCGCCGATGGAAGGCAGAACCTTCAGGTCCGGATGCGCTTTTTTCAGCGCCATCAGCTGACCAAAGTTACCTTTGTAGGGATCATCCCAGCCGGAGACACCCGCCTGCGGTTTCTGCAGGGCAGCCCACGGGTCGTGAATGGCAACGGTAAAGTCCGGACGGCCCGCGCAGTCGCGCTGCAGCACGTTAAAGCTGTTGCCGCCTTCGATGGTTTTCAGACCGTCGTTGATGCCGTCGCCGCCGCAGATTGGAATAAAGCCATAGAGGATATGGTTCAGGTTCGCAGCCGGCATCTTATCGACCGGGAAGTTACGACCATATACGCCCCACTCCGGGAAATAGGCCGCGACCACTTTATCGGTGTGTTTTGCGAAAGCCTTATTATTTTCAGCCATCTTCGTGTTCAGCGGCAGCAGGTGGCTACCGTCGGTATCGGCAACAATAACCAGCTTGCTGGCGCTTCTGGTGCAGCCGCTGTTATTACAGACTTCAACCTGCTCCTGATAACGGCCGCCTTTTTTAACCTTGAAAGTGGCGGAGCCCGACGCGCCAGCGGCGCCGGACCAGACGGTTTTCCCGTCCAGCAGTACTTTCGCCGAGGTCGGCGCGTCGCCGCTCCAGACGTTCCATTCGACTTTAACGTCGGCGCCATCGTGAACCTTCACAAGGCTGTTATAATCCTGGGCAGCCTGATCGACCTCAACAATGGCGAATTTATCATTGCCGCTGCCAATAGAAGGTGTACCTGGCGCCGCAGCAAATACCGGACTGGTCGCTGCCGCTACAAAGAGCGCCAGATATTTAGGCTTCAAAAATTTCATTATTTGTTCCTGATAATTATTTTGAATACAATTAAAGAACCATGCAATCCTTCATGCACAGACGAATTTAAATAACGTTTTATTTAAAACGCAAACAGACCTGAGTGGTAATAAATATATGGCGTATCGCTCCCCTCTTTAGTGGATACCGTAAATCCCGTTTTCTTATAAGTCTTACATTACAGCAGGAGACTTTTTAATTCCCGTCATTCCATTAGCGAAAAGATTTTAAAAAATACTTGACCTACGACTTTAAAATGTGAAATGAAAAGTTTCAGCAATAAAAATAATTATTCCTGCCAGCGCCAGGCAAGGGCCAAAGGGAATATGCCCGTGGCGCTTATCGCCGGGGCGAAAAAGAATAAAGGCGAAAATACCACTGACCGACGCCATCATGACCAGCGCGGGCAGCGCCTGCCAGCTGCACCACGCGCCGAGGGCCGCCAGCAGCTTAAAGTCGCCATAGCCTAGCCCTTCGCGACCGGTCAACAGACGAAAGGTCCAGTAGACCAGCCAGAGCGACAGATAGCCCGCCACCGCGCCGCAGAGGGCATCGGTTAAGGCGGGCTGAGGGAGCGCGGCGTGATAAAGCAGCCCCGCCCAGAGCAGCGGCTGCGTCAGGGCGTGATAAAGCAGCCCCGCCCAGAGCAGCGGCTGCGTCAGGCAGTCCGGCAGCAGCAGCCAGCGCAGGTCGATAACCGCCAGCGGCAGCAGCCCGCACCAGAGCAGCCACAGCCCGCCCAGGGCGAGAGGCGACGGGGCAAAGGCCGCCGTCGTGGCAAAAAAGAGTGCGCTTAGCCCCTCCATCAGCAGCAGGCGCGCCGGGATCGCCGTCTTACAGCAGCGACAGCGGCCACGGAGCACACACCAGCTCAGTAGCGGAATATTCTCCCACCACGCAAGCGAGTGGTCGCAGGCGGCGCAGTGCGAGCCGGGAAAGAGCAGATTTTCTGCACCCTCCTCCCCGCGTACCGCCTGCGGTACGCGCTCGGCCACGACCCCGAGAAAGCTGCCGGCAATCGCCCCCAGCCCGCCGCTGAGCAGACAAAAGGCGGGCAACGCGGTCTCCCGTAGCGCCATTAACGGCATCATGGCGCTTTTTTCCAGCTGAGCGAAATCTGTACGCTGACGTCGCTGACGCGATCCACCGGCTTGAGATCGATCTTGTCCAGCTGAATGCCGGAGGTGTAGTTCATCTCCAGCAGCCAGTTTTTCAGCGCGTAAACGTTCACCCGCTCAATGCTGAAGGATAAAGTTTGCGCCTGCTGCCGGATATCCCGCAGCGTAAAATGTAACGATCTGGCGCTGTTTTCCACCAGGCGGCGGGGGTTGCTGGTCCGTAGCCGCCGCGCCTGCAGATGGTTGCGGTTAATTTCGGCGCGCATCCAGTCCAGCGTCTCTCGCTGTCGATTGATTGTGTTCTGGCTGGCCGTGATGAATTTATCCAGCGGAGCGACCCCGCCGTACCAGACCGCAGCAGAGCAGAGCGCCGCCGCGCAAAGTTTAATAAGCTGCTTCTCCCGCGGGCTGTAGCGCTGGTATCGCGCCGTTAACTGTCTCATTCGCTCTTTCATTTATGCTTCCCTGTGATGATGGCGGTATAAGGCGCGGCGTCCGAGATCGGCTGTAGCGTAAAGTCGAACCATTCGCCGCTGCGGCTCATAAAATCCTCTAATGCCTGCGGGGTGCTGGCCGACAGGCTGAGCGTCAGCTGGTTTTGCGTGTCGTCAAAGGCCATGTCGTCAATCGCCACAGCAGGGACCGCCTGCTGCACGCGCTCAAGGTCGTAGATTTGTAAAAAGATCCCCTTGTTCTCTTTTTTCACATACTGACCAAAGTGGTATTTCAGGTTGGTCGTCTGCCGTAAGGTGGGGAAGTAGTGTCTGGCAAGCTCTACCATCTCCTGCTGAGTCTGGTTCTCCTGCTCTACCAGCATCCACGCCAGCCCGACGCGCGAGCCAAGCAGCAGCCCCAGTCCCAGCACCACTGCCGCCACCATCGCCGGTTTTAAGAAGCGAAAATGTTCCCCGCCTCGGGTGGCAAAAGGGCCGTGCAGCATGTTGGCGCGACACGCCTTCCACTGGGGCTGGATCAGCAGCAGGGGATGCTGCCAGGGCAGCGTCTCTTCCACCGTCACCCCCTCTGGCGCCTTGCCATAGCAACAGACCACCCCGTCGTCCGGCTTGCCTGCCAGCAAGGGCACAAGCCCGGCATCAGCGACGCTGGCGCCAAACGGGGAGTAGCGCAACCAGTAACGCTCCTCCATCTGCAGAAGCGTTATGCCCCCTGGCGCGAGGGGCAGCAGGAAAGCGTCGGGCAGCGCCTGAATCACCTTCAGGCCCGCCGCGTCGCATAGCGTCAGCCAGTGCTGCAGGCGACCGGCGTCAATCGCCACCGCATCCACCTCTCTCCCTTTTTTGTTCAGTACCGTCCAGTGCAGATCGTCCACTTCCCCCATAAGCGTCTCTTCCGCCATCCAGGAGAAGGGGGTGGCCTGGCCGGATAAGCCTTTTTTCGGCAGCGTAAACCGCCGGAAAATCATCTCGTTTGCGGGCAGCAAAAGGCAGACGCGGGAGGCAAGCGGATGGTCAGCCAGCAAGCAAAGCGCCTGCCAGCCGGCCAGGGTTTCCACCTGCGGGCTCCCGGATACACACCATTCTATATTTCCGTCCTCGCGTGTGTCGGGACGAATAAAAAGCACCTGTTTCATAGCGTTGTCTTTTATTATTCAACCATTCGATAGCGACGTTGCCAGGTGATCACCTTGCCAGCTTCAGGGTCGACCTGTAGCTCGCTGACGACGCGCAGCGTTAAATCATCGGTATTTCCGGTACTGCTGAAACGGAAGTAGCGGCTATTTACCGCGATATACTCCTGCGCCTGCGGCAGGATCGCGGCGCTCTGCGGAAAAGCGGTTTCCAGCGCTTTGCTGAACGCTTCCACCGACTCCCAGCCCCCTTCCGGGCGCGATTCCAGCAGACGCTTCGCCTCCTCTTCGCTGAGAGCGTTTTTCAGTAGCGCGGAGAGCAGCGCGGCCTGCTCCGGCTTCAGCGTGTTGACATTCACCTTGCCGCTGACATCCGGCAGGGTGCAGAGCAACTTGCTCACGGCAGGCCACGCCGCCCGCGGAAAGGCGGGCAGCCGCGCAATCTCGTTGGGCAGGCGCATCATCTGGTTCGCCGGGTGCCGCGGCGGCGTCATCCCCGCCAGGCGGTCGCTCTCCTGCTCGCCGGTTGCTGTGGTGCCGTCGCTGTCCAGCTCATCCAGCAGCTGCTGATAGACCTCTTCAGCGGCAACCGTCGTCAGACCGCCGTCAACCAGCAGCTGCTCCAGGATCTGTTCGCGCAGCGGCTTCTCCGGGCGCGCCCCGGGCTCGCTGACAACGGGCGCCTTTTCCGGCGCCAGCAGGCTGTTGACGTTAAAACAGTCCTGCGCGTCCTCCAGCTGGCTGACCACGGTAAAATTATCGCCCTTCGTCTCAAGCGGCTGCGCCCACTCCCCCTCGGGCGAAAGCGCGGCGCTCTCTCCCGTCGCGTAGGTGGTCAGTAACGCTTGTGCCGTCTGCTGCTGGCGTGCAATCGCCCAGCGCAGCTGTTGCTGGCTCACCTGATAGTGCGTTTTTTGCAGATTGCGGCAGAACTGCTGGCTGATTTTGGCCGCCAGCGCCGCCATCATCACCAGCAGGATCAGCACCACCAGCAGGGCCACGCCCCGCTGCCCGCGCGTTGCGCTCATGGCTTGCCTCCTTCGCTCTGTGGCGCGGCCGGTTGCTCAGGCCTCTTTTCTTTATCCGCCGCCTCCTCTGCCGCCTTCGGCATGGCGGGCATATCCCCCGGCGTGGTAAAGATCCAGCGCCAGGTGTCGCCGTTCTCCATGGTGAGGGTCAGCTCCACGCCGTCCGGCTGATGGTCGGTCTCCTGCCAGCGGCTCTGCCAGCCGTCTCGCCAGAAGCGCCACGCCATCGATTTCACACCGCTGAGGATGGGCACCGCTTCAGGTTTCACCCCGGCCGGGCTGTCCATCTCCGGCCAGACGTCGCGCCACAGCCGATGATCCTCCAGCCGCCAGCGCACGCGCTCCATCTGCAGCTGGCCGTTCACCCCATTGAGGGTGGTCAGCACCAGCGCATTCTTCTCCTCCCGAAAGAGATCGGGATCGCTGTAGGGCGCACGCGCCTGAAGCTGAAAAAAATCGCGCTCCAGCAGATTCCAGGCGCGCTGAAGCTGGTTAAGCTTTACGGCGGCCGTATCGGTGGCGTTGCTGGTGCGCATGGCGCCGTCCAGTATTTGCCACGCCAGGGTGGCGATCACCGCGAAAATGGTCAGGGCGATCATGATCTCCAGCAGCGTAAAGCCCTGCTGGCGCGCGGCTGGCCGTTTCATGGCGCCTCCTCAGGATCGGGGATGCGCAGCGCCAGCACCGGCTGGCTCTCCTCCCCTTCGGCAAAGACCTGCACCTCGTCGGCGAAGCGCTGCTTGCCGGTGTCGATGCGCTGCACCCGCCAGAGCCATGTGCGTCCGCCCATGGTTTCGCTTCCCCGCTGCGGCGCCTCGGGAAAGGCGCTGTTCTCAAGCTTCGCCTGAGCTAGCTGATTCTCCGCCACCCAGCTCGCCTGTAGCGTATCGGCCAGGCCGTGGGTAAAACGCACGTTCAGGGAGACGGAGTTCATCAGCGCCAGCGCGGCGGTGGAGAAGATCACCAGCGCCACCATCACTTCCAGCAGGGTCATGCCCTGCATCTTTGCCGTGGGTTTAGTCATTGTTTTCTACCGATACGGGCGGTGCCCCCTGCGACACCACGCTAAAACGTTGCGTTTTATCCAGGCTTTCCAGCGTGAGGCGAAACCGCCCTATCTCCCCGTCCGGCAGGAAAATAATCTGCGGATCGGCCTGCGGCGTGGCCGCCAGCCGCTGGGGGGAGAGCGAGACATGCATCTCTTCGGGAAACTGACCGTGGGTAAGGATCCGGCCGGCGGTTAATTTCTGCCAGCGCCGTTGGCCCTCTTTCACGGTAAAGGTCACCAGCTGATAGTCCGTGGGGGTAATCACCAGGCCGACAATATTCCCGTCCATTACCGCGCGGTCCGAGCCATATTCAACGAGCGATTTTAATTGCTGTCCTAATCGATCCGCCGCATTACGCGAGGGAATAGTGGAAACCACCATCATGGCGCAGCTGGCGAATATCACCAGCGCCAGAATAATTTCCAGCAATGTAAAGCCGCGCTGTTTCATTACTTCTCTTTTTTATCTAAAGACCAGTTGGTAATATCATCGGCGGTATTGGCTTCCCCGTCGGGACCGGCGGAAAAAATATCAACGGCGCCATGTTCGCCGGGACTGACCAGCAGATAGTCATTGCCCCACGGGTCCTGCGGCAGGCGGCGAATATAGCCATCCGCGCGATAGCCTTTCGGGATCGGGGCGATCTCAGGCTTTGTCACCAGCGCCTGCAGGCCCTGTTCGGTGGTGGGATAACGGTGGTTATCCAGCTTGTACATATCCAGCGATCCCTCCAGCGCGACAATATCGCTGGTCGCTTTCTGAATATCGGCTTTCTCTTTATTCCCCATTAAATTGGGTACCACCATACTGGCGAGTACGCCGAGAATAACGATCACCACCATTAATTCGAGTAGCGTAAATCCTGCCTGACGCGTCAGGCGTTGTTGTTTGATAGTCATAATTAACCCACCATATTATTGAGCTGAAGAAGCGGTTGTAATATTGACAGCACGATAAATAGAACGACCGTTGCCATTGTTACCACCAGCGCCGGTTCAAATACCGACAGCGTTAAGGTAATTCGGTGTTGTAATGCGGACTCCTGGTTCTCTGCGGCGCGATCCATTAATGAGCCCAGTTCGCCGCTCTCCTCCCCGGAGGCGATCATATAGAGCATGGTCGGCGGAAAGAGCTTCGCCTGCTCCAGCGCCTGATATAACGAGGCGCCCTGTCGCACGGTATCCGCCGCCTGCTCCAGCAGCTGGCGGGCATAGCGGTTTTCAATGCCGTCCATTGCGATATACATTCCTTCCAGCAGCGGCACGCTGCTGGCCTGCAAAATGCTGAGGGTACGGATGTAGCGGGCGCTGTTGATGGCGCAGACCAGCTTTTTCAGCGGCGAGCGCAAAATCAGCCAGCGGTGATAGCTGAAGCGGTTCTTGTCCGTTTTCAGCCAGACGCGAAAGCCGGTGAATGTCCCCGCCAGCCCGCCCGCGATAAAGAGACCGTAAGCCTGCAAAAAGTCGCTTACGGCAATGAGCGTGCGGGTGGTAAGTGGCAGTTGCTGCTTCATATGGACAAACTGCTCGATCACCTGCGGCACCACCGCCACCAGCAGAATAGCGATCACCGCGATAGCCACCACCGTCAGGGTGATGGGATAAACCATCGCCTGGGTCAGCTTGCTTTTCATTTTCTGGCGCTGTTCGTTGTATTCGGCGAGCTTCTCCAGCACGTCGCCGAGGTGGCCGGTCTTCTCCCCCGCCATCACCAGGGTGCAGTAGAGCTTGTCGAAGGTGCGCGGAAACTGGCTGAAGGCGTCGAACAGCGTATGTCCCTCCACTACCTTATCGCGGATTTCCGTCACCATGGCCGCCAGCTTTTTATCTTCCGTCTGCCGGGAGATCGCCTTCAGCGCGCTCTCCAGCGGCAGGGCGGCGTTCACCAGCGTGGAGAGCTGACGGGTAAACATTGAGAGGGCTGGCGTGGAGAGTCTGGCCCCTTTCTGCGCCCCCTTCCCCGCCCCCGGCCCGCTGGTCTGGACAATATTCACCGGCATCAGCTTCTGTTCGCGTAGCTGCTGCCGGACCTGTTTTGGCCCCTCCGCCTGGAGCGTGCCGCGTCGGCTTTTTCCGGTGCTGTCCGTGGCGGACCATGCGTACCAGGCCATTACGCCTCTCCTCCGCGCTCGGCGGTGACGCGCATCACCTCTTCCAGCGAGGTCACGCCGGAGATCACCTTCAGCAGGCCATTTTCACGCAGGCTGTAGGCGTGTTTAAAAAGCTGCGTTTCCAGCGTCATCTCATCCTGATTTTCGTGAATGGCGCGGCGCATGGCGCTGTCGACCACCAGAAACTCATGAATACCGGCGCGTCCCTGGTAGCCGCTCTGGCGGCACTGATCGCAGCCCACCGCGCGCCAGATCGCCTTCGGCGGGGAGTCCATAAAGCTAAAGAGCGCTTTTTCGTTCTCCTCCAGCGGGCTGGTGGTCCGGCAATGGCGGCAGAGCCGACGCACCAGACGCTGGGCGATCACCCCCAGCAGCGAAGAGCCGATTAAAAACGACTCCAGCCCCATATCCCGCAAACGGGTGATCGCCCCCGCCGCGCTGTTGGTGTGCAGCGTGGACATCACCAGGTGGCCGGTGAGCGACGCCTGCACCGCGATCTGCGCCGTTTCGCCATCACGAATTTCCCCGATCATCACAACATCCGGGTCCTGGCGCAGAATGGCGCGCAGGCCGCGGGCAAAGGTCATATCGACGCGCGGATTGACCTGCGTCTGCCCGACCCCTTCCAGCTCATACTCAATCGGATCTTCCACGGTCAGGATGTTGCGCTCGTGGCCGTTCAGCGCCGAGAGAATGGCGTAAAGGGTGGTACTTTTGCCGGAGCCGGTCGGCCCGGTGACCAGAATGATGCCGTGAGGACGCGCAATCAGCTCTTTTAGCTTCTCCAGCTCCGCGTCAATCAGCCCCAGCTTGTTGATATCGGGCTTGAGATTGCTCTTGTCGAGCAGACGCATCACCACCCGCTCGCCATACTGAGAGGGAATGGTCGAGACTCGCACGTCAATCGCCTTGCGCCCGATGCGCAGCGAAATACGCCCATCCTGCGGCAGCCGCTTTTCGGCAATATCGAGTTTCGACATCACCTTGATCCTGGAGACCAGCAGCGGCGCGAGCTTACGCGCCGGTTGCAGCACCGGGCGCAGCACGCCGTCGACGCGAAAGCGAATGCTCAGCGTGCGCTCGAAGGTTTCGATATGAATATCTGACGCCCCCTCTTTCACCGCCTCTCCGAGAATGGCGTTGATAAGGCGGATCACCGGCGAGTTTTCGTCGTTATCCAGCAGATCTTCGTTGTCAGGGATCTCCTCCGTTAAGGCCAGCAGGTCGATCTCGGCATCCATATCCTCAACCAGCTGGCGGGAGACGCCGCTGTTCTGCTGCCATATTTTGGTGAGCATCTCCTCAAAGGCTTCCCCCGTCAGTAGAACAGGGGTATAGGAGCGCCCCAGCACCCTTTGCACTTCCAGCAGCGCAAACGCGGGGGCATCCTCCCGGGCGTAGACCGTGTTTTGATGCAGCAGCACGCCATGCTCTCTGGCGAAGCTGCTGTCTGTGGCTGTGCTTAACTCATCCATACGCTATCCGCCTCACTCTTTAAACGGATTGCGGGAAGCCGCCGCTGGCGCGACGGAGGCGCTATGCGAGGGATAAGCCGGCAGAATGGCGCTGTCTGGCGCATCAATGATGCCGAGCTTTTTCTCCTCCAGACGCTGCTGCTGGCGCGCGCGGATCTGATCGTACTTCTCCTTCGACGCCGCGCTGTAGGTGTCGTCATCCTGCAGCACGGTGGTATGAATAAAGACCATCAGGTTGCGCTTAGAGGAGTCCTGCGAGGTGTAGCGGAACAGCTGGCCTACCAGCGGCAGATCCCCCAGCAAAGGCACTTTGGAGACGGACTGTTTGGTGACATTCTCCATCAGGCCGCCCAGCACCACGGTTTGCCCGCTATGCACCATCACTTCGTTATTGATGGTGCGGGTGTTAAAGGTAGGGCCGAGGCTGGCATCTTCCGTCGCGCTGGTATCCACGCTGGAGACCTCCTGCTCAATCTTCAGGTGGATCATGTTGCCGTCGTTAATCTGCGGCACAATCTTCAGCTTGGTCCCGACGGTCTTGCGCTCCACGGTGTTAAAGACATTATCGCCGCTGGTGGTCTGGGAGCCGGCCAGAACCGGTACATCCTGACCCACGTTGAAGGAGGCCTCTTTGTTATCCAGCGTCACCACGCTCGGGGTGGAGAGAATATCGTTCTTGCCGTCGGTGGAGAGCGCGGTCATCAGCGCGCCAAAATCGCCGTTAAAGAAACCGGTCGCCAGCCCGGTAAAGTTAGTGGTTTTCGCTTTACCATCCTTGACCTGGCTAATCGGCAGACCGGTGGCGCCAAACTGTGTGCCGCCATGTTTAGTGGTCCACTGTACGCCCAGATCCAGGCCGTTGCCGTCCTGCACCTCGGCGATGATCGCCTCCACCAGCACCTGCGGACGGCGGATATCGAGCTTGTCGATCACTTTCTCCAGCGAGTTCATGACGTTTGGCTGGGCGGTGATCACCAGCGAGTTGGTCGACTCGTCGGCGGTAATACTCAGATCGCCCGCCGGCGCGGCGGATTTGCTCTTCGCAGCGCCTGGCTTCTCCTTCATCTGCTCGCCGATGCCGGTCAGCACCGGCACCACCTTCGTGGCATTGGCATATTTCAGGTAAAAGACGCGGGTATTCCCCTCGTTATTCTGCTCGCGGTCGAGCTGGCGGATCAGCCCCCGGGTTCGCGTGCGCGCCTCTTCCGTACCGCTGATCACCAGGCTGTTCGTTTCGTCATCCGCCACCACTTTGGTTGCCAGCTGCGGCGCGTTCTGCCCTTTTTGTTCCTCGTTATTGAGGTTGTTGAGCATGTCGGAAAGCTCTTTCGCCGAGGCGTAGCGCAGGGGGACAATCTCCCGGCGCTGCATACCGGAGCGGTCCACGCGCTGCACCAGATCCACCAGCCGGTTGACCACGGACGCTTTCCCGGTTAACAGCAGCACGTTGGAGGGTTCGAAATGGACCACGTTGCCAATGCCGCTGGCGTCGTTAAGCTGACGCAGCAGCGGCGCCAGCTCGCGTACCGGCACATTTTCCATGCGCACGACGCGGGTGATGATCTCATCGCCCTTGCCCGGATTGTGGCTGTCGGCCACCGGCGCGCCTGCGGTCCGCGCCACGCTGGAGCGCACCACTTTAATCATGCCGTTATCCATCGGGATCACCGACAGACCGTAGAGATCCAGCACGCTGAGGAAGAACTGATAATATTCATCCTCCGTCAGCACGTTATATGTTCTGACCGAGACGGTGCCCTGCACAGAGGGATCGACCAGAATAGTTTTATTAAGGTTACGGCCAACCGTATCAATAAATTCACGGATATCGGTATTTTTAAAACTGGCGCTAAAATTCGCCGCAATCAGCGAGCTGGAATAGAGTGACAATGCGGTCAGCGCGACGCATGCCCAGGGAAATTTTTTCATGTCTTTCACTTGTTAATTGTTTAAAACATTAACCCAAATATTCTCAAGGTGGGCATGGCGTTTGACGACCACCTCCGCCTCTTTCATTTTTGACCAGCTGGCGACAATCTTTTTTGCCTCCGCCGCTTTCGTCATATCAACGGTATTTACTTTCACCACCACGTCGCCTTTTTGCAGCCCGCTCTGGCTAAAAAAGGAAGAGGCGTTACGTGGATTGATGTTAAAGCCTTCCAGCTGCCCCTGTTCGAAAAAGGGCTTCAGCACCAGATAATCATCCAGATGGAGATTGTCAGCGCCCGGGTCTTTTGTTGACGGCGCCGGGGACTTTTCCGCGTCGCCCCTGAAATAATCGGGCTTTTTCAACGCCAGAACCTGCGGCGCGCCACCGTAATTGACCACGACGTTATCTTGATTAATTTGGGCAACCCAGGCATCGTCAAAACCCGTCAGACTCTCCCCTTCGCGGTAGCTTCGTTGCCCGGCCGGGGTCTTGATCACTGCAAAGGAGAGCCAGGCTTCATCGCTACGGATTATCCCCTCTATCTCCGCCGCCAGTGGCGCTTTGACCGGCGCTGTCGCGGCCGTCTGGTTGAGCGCCGGGGTAAAAAGCGTAAATTTATTCGTCTGCTTCCACAGCGGCGTCAGCGTATTTTCAGTCGACGATAATTTATCGCTGGTTTTTTTATATTCTTTTAAGACGACGTAGCCCTGCTGCCCGCAAAATATAAGCAGAAAAAAGGTTATACAGGGCATTATCAGTCTGGAAAGGAATGGATTCCTCATTATCCTTCTCGCCTTAAACAATGCAGAAATAAGCAGCGTCATGCTGCGCCAATATGTGACTGTAGAGTAATAAGTCGCCTGGCTGACTACCACCCGCTTTGCCATTAACTTTAATGAAGAAATTGATTGACCCGTGAAAAAAGCGATGCTAGCGCTTCGCCACAGAATATTTTTATCCTGTGAGCAAATTGACCCACTTACAGGCCATACCGTAACGTCATCGCTCACCCGATATCCCGCTAAAGAGACGGACGTTATGTATCTGAGTCATTTTAATTTCACTACCCAACCGTTCAGGGCAATTACCCGCGTTACGGGCGAGTTTTTTATTCCCTATCACCAGGACGTATTCGGTTTGCTGAAAGAGAAAAGCAAGGATTCTGGCATTACTGCCCTCTTTAGCGAGGATGCCGCGCTGCTTAGCCGCTTCATCGACGCGCTTAAGGCATGCGAACTTCCGCTGCTGGCGCTCGATGCTTTCCCCGAAACCGGGGGCAGCACGCTGCTCTATAAGCTCAACCCGCAGGCCGGGGCGGAGCTCTCCAGAATGCAGGCGATAGATGCAACGCTGCGTCAGTGGCAGAAGGCGGGTAACGCGAAGGTTGTGGCCATCGCCAATGCACAGGCGCTCAAAGAGAGCGGCGCGGCGCTCCTCGCCAGGCTGCTGACCCGCGCCCGCGAGCTTAACTTTTCGTTGACGATCCTGCTTACGGGCAGCCCCGACGCCGCCGTAACGGCGCATCCGCTGCTGCGGGAGAGTATCCATACCCGCCACACGCTGCGCAGGCTGACCCGTCGCGAAACGCTGGCCTATATTCAGGCCCAGTGTGAAGCGCACGGCGCGCCCGCCTCGCCGTTGACCACCGCCCGGGTGCGCAGGATGCACGCCCTGACCCAGGGACATATCAGCAAGCTGAACGCGCTGGCGCACCTTTCTCTGCTGGCGGCGTGGACCGAACGGGCGGCGCAGGTAAGCGCCCGTCATCTGCGTCTGGCGGCAGGCGAACTGCTTCCCGCCAGAGGGCATAAAGGGCTGGCCACCGCCGGGCTTCTGGCTTCGGCGCTGTTTGCCGCCTGCGGCTGGTACTTCTCAGGCGCCATCAACGCCAGGCTGCCGATACACCTGCCGGAGCCGGCCAGCTGGTCGCAGCAGGCCGTGAAACCCGCCACTCCCGTCGTGGCGCAGATTGATAACGACGTAGTGAATCAGCCCGACGCCATGCACCAGCTTTATCTGATGTGGGGTTATGACGCCTCGGCGGACGAGGCGCTTTGCCAGAACGCCGCCAGGGTGAACCTTGCCTGTAAACAGGGGAAAGCGCCGCTGGAGACGCTGGCCCGCGAGGGGTATCCGTGGATTAGTGAAATCAACACCGGCAACCATATCAACTATGCGGTGGTCGCCCGGGTGGGGGAAGATTCGCTGGATCTGCTGCTGAATAACCGCACCTGGCAGGTGAGCCGACGCTGGTTTAATCAACACGCTACCGGCAACTTTACGCTGCTGCACCGTCTGACGCCGGACGGCAAAGCGGCGATTAGTGCCGCCAGCAGCCACAACGATATCGGCTGGCTTGACGGCCAGCTCAGCCAGGCGCTGGGCGAGCCGGAGACGCATGCCCGGGCCTGGAGCGCAGAGATGATGCAAAGAACCCGCGCGTTTCAGGAAAAGATGCACCTGGAGGTGGACGGTATTCCCGGCGAGGAGACGCTGATGCAGCTGATGCGCGCGAATAACACCACGCCGCAGCTGCTCCTCCAGAGCTCCCGCCGCCAGGCAGAGCAAACCACGAAAGGGAAGCAATCATAATGTCCACCATTTCTCTTGCTGCCCAGCGCAGCTATACCACCGGCGAAGCGGTCAGGGTTTCGTACCGCCTGCCCCGGCTGAACCATCTTTTCGGCGCGGCGCTGCTCTGGGCGCTGGGCGCCTGCGCCTTTATTCTCGCCGGGCTTTACGCGCACCTTTACTGGCACGAACGCCACCCCACCTCGCAGCCGGTTAAGGCAGAGGTGGTGAAACCCGAGACGCAGCTTTCCGATATGCACTATGTCTGGATTAGCAAACCCTTTCCGCCGCCTGCGCCTGCGTCGGTACACGACCGTCTCACGCCCATGCAGGCGCTACCGCCCGTTACCGATGATGCGGACTGGCAGCAGGCGCCGGAGGGCGAGCTCCCCCGCGCGCGCGCGGAAACCCCGCCGCAGCGCGATGCGCGTCAGGATAGCGCGATCCCTGAAGAGGATGCCGTCAAAGAGGGAGACGAGAGTTCGTTAAAAGCGTTATTTATGCAGGCATTAAAAGAGCAGCAGCAGGATTATTCCCAGGGGAAAATACCCGCGCCGCCCGAGGATGAGACGTCACAACAAAAAAATGAGGAGTTCACTTCGCAAAAAAATAAATCGTCCCCTTTTAAAGAAAAGGAGACGAAGGTGGGGAGTTAATATCTTTCGGGCAGCGTGGTAATATTCAGCAGACGCCCTTTCTCTACCACAATATAGCGACCTTTTTTCAGATCGGAGAGAATTTTAATGATAGTACTACGGGCCAGATTGGTATATTCCTGGATATAGTCATAAACATTAATATCGCGCTGTTGATTAACGATCAGTTCGTTAATTTCCAGTAAAAACTCACGCACAACGGAATAGGCATTACGGGCAACCAGCAGATCGTCACGCTTGCTCATGAGGCAAATATACCATGCCATGACTTCGCTCAGCTCCGGCCACAGGTTCTGCTGAGTAATAACCTCTAAAAACTCCTCTTTACGGATGGAGCGAACCACCGTTTTATCCCGTACCAGCCCGTACATATGGGTAGCTTTATGATAAATAGAGGCGATACCGAAGATACAGTGTCCGCGTAAGGAAAAAACGCACAACTCATCAGACTCACGGCGAAATTCCACATTCCCTTCGAGAATAATATGAATATATTCGCACTCTTTAGTACTGATTTTTTGCCACTTCTTCAGCGTTTTTTCTTCATAAGCGGACGTTGCATTAATAATAGCATCCAGCGCCTTATGCGGACGCAAATTCTGACCGTAGATATTTAACATTATTAGACCTGTTTAAGATTTTTAAAGTTTAGATAAGTTTGATCCCGGCAATAAACCGAATATCAAAAAAATGCCAACTAAATATTACGAAGATATTATGAGAGTCATTCTCATCCCTTAGAGTTTGTTGCGTACATTCCTTAGCAAGCTATGTGTCTATCTTAGATGAGAGCATTTTTAAGTCAATTAACTAAAAGTTAATTCACTTTGAACTTAAGATTAATCTCAAAAAATTACGCTGCGTAAGTAATTAATCAGGAGTAGTACCAGAGGGTTACTCCTCTCAATATTTTTCCAGCAACGCTTCGATAATTGCCATTGTTTCTTTATCAGAAACGCCTGAATATAAATCGGGACGGAAATGCATTTGAAACGCGCTTATTATTCGGCTCTTTTCTTTATCTGTGGCCCCCTGGGGGACTTCATAGCCGTAGCGGGCAAGCAGCCCCAGCAGCACCTCGCGATCGACCGGCTGATGAGGCGGCTGGCCGTTAAGATAAAAAGCGACCCGCGCCGGATCGGGCCAGGCGCCAATGCCCTGCTGCGCCAGCTCGCGCCACGGAAAGAGCGGGCCGGGATCCTCTTTACGCTGCGGGGCGATATCCGCGTGGGCGACGACATTCTGCGGCTGAATGTCGTAGCGGGCGATAATATCCTTCGCCAGGGGGATAAGAGCGGCAATCTGCGCAGGTTCAAACGGCGCGAAATATTTTACCCCGCCCGCCTTTTGCCAGCCGCGGTTTTCCAGCTCGATGCCAACGGAAGTGTCGTTAATGCGGTTTGTGCCGCGCCAGAAGCTGACGCCCGCGTGCCATGCCAGCTCGTTCTCCGGCACCAGCTGCCAGATGCGCGGCTTGCCGTCCGGCGCGGGGGGCTTCGCCGGAATCAGATAGTGCGAGCTGACCTGCTTCGCGGTGAGGGTGGCGAGCGAGCTGTCGAAATCGTCGGCGGTGTAGTGGATCACCAGCACCTTGACGCGCGGATAGGCCGCCTGCGCCTGATGGCGGGTATCCAGCTCGTAGGCGCCGCGATCGACAATGCCTTTTTCCGCCGCGCACCCTGCCAGCAGCAGGGCCAGCGCCAGCGGGAGGAGGGAGCGCCTCATCGCGCCGTTTTCACCGCCGTGCCGCTGACGCTCACCATCAGCATACTGCCCTCTTTCCCTACGGTCTCATAGTCGATATCAATGCCGACCACCGCATTGGCGCCCAGCGCCCTCGCCTGTTCGCTCAGCTCGCGAAAAGCGATTTCACGCGCCTTGCGCAGCTCTTTCTCATAGGCGCCCGAACGGCCGCCAACGATGTCGCGGATCCCGGCAAAAAAGTCGCGGAAAATGTTCGCTCCGAGAATCGCTTCGCCCGTCACGACGCCGCAATACTCGACAATCGACTGCCCTTCCAGCGTAGGCGTTGTGGAAAGTTGCATGTTTGGCTCCTTCTTTAGCGTTCAATGCGTTAGCGAATTATTACACACTCACATTATCGGATCGTTGCGCTATGATTGAAAGGAAAGTTACGTCCTGTACTTAATAAGGAAATCCCCATGCACTTAAAAAGTTTGACGGTTTTAGTGCCTTGCGCGCTGCTGCTCAGTGCCTGTACCACCCAGGTCGATCCGGCCTTTAAGGATATCGGCACCCGCAGCGGCCCCTGTGTGCAGGGCGGTCCCGACTCCGTGGCGCAACAGTTTTATGACTACCGCATGCAGCATAACAGCACCGACCTGACGGCGCTGCGTCCTTACCTGAGCGACAAGCTCGCCGCCCAGCTTGATGAGGCGATGCGCGATCCGGAGAAACGCGTGCTGCTTCAGTCCGACCCGTTCTCCAGCCGCACCACCCCGCCTGACAGCGCCGTGGTGGCCAGCGCCTCAACAATTCCGAATACCGACGCGCGCAACATTCCGCTGCGCGTAACGCTGACTCAGGGCAGCCAGCGCTGGCAGGATGAGGTGCTGATGATCCGCGAAGGGCAGTGCTGGGCCGTTGACGACGTGCGTTACCTTGGCGGCAGCGTCCATGCTCCCGCCGGCACGCTGCGCCAGTCCATTGAGGACCGTTAATTTCCCGCCGCAGAATAGTTAACCCCGTAAAATGTCCGGCATTTCTTAAGGAATGCCGACATTTATTCTCGCCGCCAATGCCTTCCCCTATTTTGTGCTATTTTTAGGGTAGAATGCGGGTTATATTTAACTTTTAACGCATAAATATTGCATAACTATTCTGTCGACGGTACTATCTGCGGCCTCAATTGCTATAGATTGCCTGGATGAGTAAAGACTGCCCCGATGAGTATTCAACTAAACGGCATTAACTGCTTTTACGGCGCACACCAGGCGCTGTTCGACATTACGCTGCACTGCCCCGAGGGCGAAACGCTGGTTCTGCTCGGCCCAAGCGGGGCAGGCAAAAGTTCTCTGCTGCGCGTGCTTAACCTGCTTGAAATGCCGCGCTCCGGCACCCTGGAGATTGCGGGCAATCACTTTGATTTTGCGAAAACCCCTTCCGATAAAGCGATTCGCGATCTGCGCCGCAACGTCGGGATGGTCTTCCAGCAGTACAACCTCTGGCCGCACCTGACCGTGCTGCAAAACCTGATTGAAGCGCCGTGCCGCGTGCTCGGTTTAAGCAAAGATCAGGCGATGGCGCGCGCCGACAAGCTGCTGGAGCGCCTGCGTCTGAAGCCCTACAGCGATCGCTACCCGCTGCACCTTTCCGGCGGCCAGCAGCAGCGCGTGGCGATTGCCCGCGCGCTGATGATGGAGCCTGCGGTGCTGCTGTTTGACGAACCGACCGCCGCGCTGGACCCGGAGATCACCGCCCAGATCGTCAGCATTATCCGCGAACTGGCGCAGACCAATATCACCCAAGTTATCGTGACCCACGAGGTGGAAGTGGCGCGTAAAACCGCCAGCCGCGTGGTCTATATGGAAAATGGTCATATCGTCGAACAAGGGGACGCCAGCTGCTTTAGCGATCCGCAGACCGACGCCTTTAAACACTATTTATCTCACTGATGTGTTAGGGAAAAAGAGAATGAAAAAAGTACTGATAGCCGCACTGCTCGCCAGCGTCAGCCTTTCCGCTACCGCAGCCCAGACGATTCGCTTCGCCACCGAAGCCTCCTACCCTCCGTTTGAGTCCATCGACGCCAACAACAAGATTGTCGGCTTTGACGTGGATCTGGCGAACGCCCTCTGTAAAGAGATCGACGCGACCTGCACCTTCAGCAACCAGTCGTTCGACAGCCTGATCCCAAGCCTCAAGTTCCGCCGCGTTGACGCGGTGATGGCGGGCATGGATATCACGCCGGAGCGTGAAAAACAGGTGCTCTTCACCACCCCGTACTATGACAACTCCGCGCTGTTCGTCGGGCAGAAAGGCAAATATGCCTCTGTTGACCTGCTGAAAGGCAAAAAAGTGGGCGTGCAGAACGGCACAACTCACCAGAAGTTCATTATGGATAAGCATCCGGAAATCAATACCGTGCCGTATGACAGCTACCAGAACGCGAAGCTGGATCTGCAAAATGGCCGTATCGACGCGGTCTTTGGGGATACCGCCGTGGTGACCGAGTGGCTGAAGGCCAACGACAAGCTCGCCGCCGTGGGCGATAAAGTGACCGATAAAGATTACTTCGGCACCGGGCTGGGTATCGCCGTTCGTCAGGGCAACACCGAGCTGCAGCAGAAGTTTAACGCTGCGCTGGAAAAAGCGAAGAAAGACGGCACCTACGAAACCATCTATAACAAATGGTTCCAGAAGTAATTCCTGATGAATGAAATTTTTCCTTTAGCAAGCGCCGCCGGGATGACCGTCGGCCTTGCCGTTTGCGCGCTTATCATCGGGCTGGCGCTGGCCATGTTCTTTGCGGTGTGGGAGTCGGTAAAATGGCGCCCCATCGCCTGGACAGGCTCGGCGCTGGTGACGATCCTGCGCGGGCTGCCGGAAATTCTGGTGGTCCTCTTTATCTATTTCGGTTCTTCACAGCTGCTGCTCACGCTGTCGGACGGCTTTACGATCAACCTCGGCTTTGCGCAGATCCCGGTGCAGATGCAGATTGAGAACTTTGACGTCAGCCCGTTCCTCTGCGGCGTGATCGCCCTTTCGCTGCTCTACGCCGCCTACGCCTCGCAAACCCTGCGCGGCGCGCTGAAAGCGGTACCGCAGGGGCAGTGGGAGTCGGGCCAGGCGCTGGGTCTGTCGAAAACCGCCATCTTCTTCCGTCTGGTGATGCCGCAGATGTGGCGTCATGCCCTGCCGGGGCTGGGCAACCAGTGGCTGGTGCTGCTGAAAGATACCGCGCTGGTGAGCCTGATAAGCGTTAACGATTTAATGTTGCAGACCAAAAGTATCGCCACCCGTACCCAGGAGCCGTTTAACTGGTACATCATTGCCGCGGCTATCTATCTGGTGATTACCCTGGTCAGTCAGTACATCCTTAAGCGTATTGACCTGCGCGCGACGCGTTTTGAGCGGAGACCGGGCTGATGCTTGAGTATTTACCTGAACTGATGAAAGGGCTGCACACCAGCCTGACGCTCACCGTGGCGTCTATTATCGTGGCGCTTATCCTGGCGCTGATCTTCACCATCATCCTGACGCTCAAAACGCCGGTGCTGGCGTGGATTGTGCGCGGCTATATCACCCTGTTCACCGGTACGCCGCTGCTGGTGCAGATCTTTTTGATCTATTACGGGCCGGGCCAGTTCCCGCGGCTTCAGGAGTACCCGGTGCTCTGGCACCTGCTCTCCGAGCCGTGGCTCTGCGCGCTGCTCGCCCTGTCGCTGAACAGCGCCGCTTATACCACGCAGCTCTTCTACGGGGCGATTCGCGCCATTCCGGCAGGCCAGTGGCAGTCGTGCGGCGCGCTGGGGATGAGCAAAAAAGATACCCTGGCGATCCTCCTGCCCTACGCCTTTAAGCGCGCGCTCTCCTCCTATTCCAACGAGGTGGTGCTGGTGTTCAAGAGCACCTCGCTCGCCTACACCATTACGCTGATGGAGGTGATGGGCCACGGACAGCTGCTCTATGGCCGCACCTATGATGTGATGGTCTTTGGCGCGGCGGGGGTGATTTATCTGGTGGTTAACGGCCTGCTGACGCTGCTGATGCGCCTGATTGAACGCAAGGCGTTAGCGTTCGAGCGCAGAAACTAACGTAAAGCGCTTCGCCATCCGGCAAGAAGTGCATAAATCTCACTTATCGAAACGGGTAACCATCTGGTTTACCCGTTTTTTTTATTATGAAGATAATATTTAATCATTTTTATTGCATACAAATTCAATCAGTGGCATTGTAGCTTCATGCCGCAGAGACGGTGCTGAAAAAGTTAGACAGACGGGAGCTTCAAGATGAAAAAGGTAATACTGGCCGCACTGCTGGCTACATTCGCCGCTGGCGCATCCGCCGCGGATAAGATCAACTTCGGCGTCTCCGCCACCTATCCGCCGTTCGAATCCCTCGACGCCAGCAACCAGATTGTCGGTTTTGATATCGATCTGGCAAAGGCGCTCTGCAAGCAGATGCAGGCAGAATGTACCTTCACCAATCACGCCTTCGACAGCCTGATCCCCGCCCTCAAATTTAAGAAATATGACGCGGTGATTTCAGGGATGGATATTACGCCGGAGCGCAGCAAGCAGGTCGCCTTTACCGAGCCCTACTACGCCAACTCCGCGGTGGTGATTGCCAAAAAAGATACCTGGAAAAGCTTCGCCGATCTGAAAGGCAAACGCATCGGCATGGAGAACGGCACCACGCACCAGAAATACCTGCAGGATAAACATCCTGAGGTGAAAACCGTGGCCTATGACAGCTACCAGAATGCGATTATCGATCTGAAAAATGGCCGTATCGATGGCGTGTTCGGCGATACCGCCGTGGTAAACGAGTGGCTGAAAACCAACCCGCAGCTGGGGACCGCCACCGATAAAGTGACCGACCCGCACTATTTCGGCACCGGTCTTGGTATCGCGGTGCGCCCGGATAACAAAGCGCTGCTGGAGAAGCTGAACGGCGCCCTGAAGGCGATTAAAGCTGACGGCACGTATCAGAAAATCAGCGACCAGTGGTTCCCTGAGTAACCGTTCTTTGCCGGGTGGTCTGGCCTGCGGGGGTGGTCTGCAGGCCGGATTAGCGCAGCGCCATCCGGCACTTCTACAGCGGTACAAAGAAGCGAAAACGCGCTCCGCTTACCGAATCCATCAGCCTGATCCCGCCGCCGTGCAGCTCCAGCATCCTTTTGACGATAAGCAGCCCTAATCCTCCCCGATTCTCCCGCGATGCCTGCGGATTTAACACAGAAGGACGCTGAAAGAGATCGTCGCGTAGCGCGGCGTCCACGCCCGTTCCGCTATCCGCCACCTCAACCTGCAGCTGTGCGTTCTCCTGCCACACCGTCAGACGGATCTCCCCGCCTACAGGGGTATGGCGTATGGCGTTATCCAGCAAATTCGTCATTACGCGCTCAATCATCGACACATCGGCGTTCACCAGCGGCAGCGGCCCGGGCACGTCAATATGCAGATTCAGCTCGCGCGTGCGGGCCGTTAGCTCAAACTTCTGCGCCACGTCGGAAACCAGCTCGCCCATCGCGAAGCGCTCCCGCTGCGGCTTAATCCCGCCATACTCCAGCCGCGCCAGCTCAAAGAGCTGCTGCGAGAGATGACGTACTTTCTGCCCCTGACGCATCGCCGTGGCAAGATAGTGCTGCTGCTCCTGCGGCGTCAGGCTGGTTGCCTTCAGGGAGAGCGTCTCCAGATAGCCCAGCAGGGAGGTGAGCGGCGTGCGCAGATCGTGAGAGAGCGTGGCGATAAACTCCCGGCGCTGGCGATCGCTGTCGGCAAGCTGATCCCACTGGGTCGCGATCTTGCGCGCCAGCCCGATAAAGGTGTTCCGCAGCTGCGCCACCTCATTACCGTCAGCAGGCTGCAACGGCTGCGCCGCCAGCGCTTTGATGGCGGTGATGTTCTCCTGCCCCGCCACTTCGGCGGTGAGTTGCTTCACCGGGCGCGTGACCCAGTACCAGGCCAGTAATCCCGCCAGCAGGCCAAAGAGCGCCACCAGCAGCAGCGACCAGAGCGCCGTACTCCAGAGCGCCTGGCGCCAGGCCATCGCCGCCAGCGCGTTGGACTCCTCCCCCTGCAAAATAATATAGAGGTAGCCTTTCAGCACCCCCTCCTGACGCAGCGGCGTGGCGCTGAACACTTTCTGATGCTGGCTGCGGGGATCGTCGCCCAGCACCGGCATCGGCGCCCCGCCGAGAAATGCCTGCACCGGCGCAATGGCAATTTTCTGACGCTGGATATGGCCCGGCGGCGCGCCATCGGCCAGCAGGTCGCCGTCGGGGGAGATGACGTACAGCTCAACGCTCGGGTTAAAGGTCATCAGCCGGTCAAAGAGCGGCCTCAGCGTGCGGCGGTCGACATTGCCCCGGGCGTCGAGGATCGGCTCGTGCCGGGCAATCTGCTGCGCCAGCCCGCCGGAGAGACGCTGCACCATCGCGTTGCCATACTGTGTGCTGGCCCAGAGCTGTACGGCGCAGGCGACCGCCGCGCAGAGCATCAGCAGCAGAATAAAGAGCAGCGTCAGGCGCTGCCCAAGGCTAAACCGCCGCATCCGGGTTTATCTCCGCAAATTTGTAGCCTTTTCCCCAGACGGTACGGATGATCTCCGGCTCTGCCGCCTCTTTCTCAATCTTGATGCGCAGACGGTTGATGTGGGTATTAACAGTGTGTTCGTAACCTTCATGCTGATAGCCCCACACCTGCTCCAGCAGCGCCAGGCGCGAAAAAACCTGCCCGGGATGACGGGCGAAAAACCAGAGCAGTTCGAACTCGCGCGGCGTGAGATCGACCTCCTGCCCGTGCAGGCGAACGCTGCGGGTCAGCGGGTCGAGCACCATGCCGTGGGCATGAATTTGTTCACCGCTTTGCGCCTGCGCCATCGCCTGCTGGCGCCGAAACAGCGCCCGGATGCGCGCAATCAGCTCCTGGACGGAGAAGGGTTTTGCCAGATAGTCATCGGCGCCGTTTTCCAGCCCGGTAATCCGGTCGGTTTCACTGCTGCGGGCGCTGATGATAATCACCGGCAGGTAGCGGGTTTGTTGACGGATGCGGCGGCAAATCTCCAGTCCGTCCACCCCCGGCAGCATCAAATCGAGAATGGCGGCATCCCAGAGCCGCTCTTCAAGGCAGGCGATCGCCTGCGCCCCGTCCGCCACATGGGTAATGGCGTAGCCTTCATCTTCTAAATTCAGACGCAGCAGCGCGGCGATGTCGCTGTCATCTTCCACCAGCAGGATCTGCTTCATCGGTAAACCTTTGGTCAGTTCTGATGGCTTAAGCTTACCTGATTTCACAGGGGGGAAGAGTTCACATTTTGTTGAACATTATGCGGCGGCTTCGCCTTACCCGGCCTGCTCCAGATCGCAGGCCCGGTAAGCGCAGCGCCACCGGGCACTACGCGGTTAACCGTTTTTAACCAACAGCGTCAACACTTCGTAATGGGCGGTGTGCGGGAACATATCGAAAAGCTGAACGCGGGCGATGCGGTAGTTCGCCAGGCTGGCGATATCTTTTGCCATCGTCTGCGCGTTGCAGCTGGAGTAGATAATAAACTGCGGCGCCATCTGGCTCAGATAGTCGCAGAGCACTTCCCCGATGCCGCGGCGTGGCGGGTTGACCAGCACCAGATCCGGCACGCTCTCCTGCGCGGTGGCAAAACGAGTTGAATCCAGCGCCTGGAAGTGCAGATTCGTCAGCCCCAGTTCGGCGGCGGAGCGCGTCGCGCAGGCGATCGCCTCGGCGGAGATCTCTATGCCGGTCAGCCGCATATCGGGGGTGGCGCAGTGCAGGCCAAAACCGCCGACGCCGCAGAAGAGATCCCACATATGGCGGACAGGGAGCGGGCGCACCCAGTCGCGGGCGGTGGCGTACAGGGCGCTGGCCACCGTCGGGTTGGTCTGAAAGAAGCTTTTCGGGCGGATCCAGAGCGGCACGTTGTTAAACCGCTCCGCCAGCACCTCATCCGCCGTCAGGTAGATCTCCTGCTCCCCTTCCATAATGGCCATATGCACCGGCTGAATATTCGCCGTAATCACCTTCAGCTGCGGCAGCTGCTGTCGCAGCCAGGGCAGCGCCGCGCGCAGCTGGGCGAGCTTGCTCTCCGAGCGCAGCACAAAGCGCAGCATCATGCCGCCGTCGAGCTGGCTTTCAGTGAGCAGCAGGTATTTCAGTTCGCCGCGTCGGCGCTCGATGTTATAGGGCGTTAAGCCCGCGCGGGCGATAAAGGGCTTCAGCGCGGCAAAGACGGGAGCAAACGAGGCGGGATAGAGCGGACACGCTGTTAAATCCTGCGGGGTGCCGTCGCGGTGGCGCATCCCCAGCAGCGGTTTTTCGACGCTGCCGCTGACCACCATTTTTGCTTTATTACGAAAGCCCTGCTCCGGCCCGCTGACGGGTGCGCACCACTCCCCCACCGCATGCCCGGCAAGCAGCTGGCGGAGGTCGGCCATTTTGGCGTCAAGCTGTCGGGGAACCGGCTCTTCAATCCACTGGCAGGATCGGCAAAGCCCGGCGTCATAGAGTGCGCACTGCATAGAAAAACCTTAAGGATAACGAGGGCTGCGATTATACACATTATTGCAGGCGGAAGAACCGTCGGCTGGCGGCGGGAACAAACAGCAGGAAGAGCACCAGCATGTCGGGCAATTTTTGCATTACCAGCGAGTGGAAGATTTCCCCCTTTGTTTCGCCCGCAATGCTGAACAGCTCAGGATAGCCATAGCCCAGCGAGGCGGCCCAGAGATAGCCGGTCGCGACAATCTGGGTCAGCAGGTAGATCCAGCGCGCCCAGCTCTTCCCTTTTACCAGCGAAAAGGCGCAGTAGATCTCGGTAAATACCAACATCAGGCTGGCGAAAAAAACCAGCGTCAGACTCCAGGTCTGCACGCTGCGGTGAACAAACTCATTGACGCCGCGCACGCCGAGCAGGTTAAAGATCATCAGCAGGTCGAGGCAGCGAATTAAAATAATGGCGAGCGCCGCCACCTGCACCAGAGCAGGAACGTTCAGACGAGCATGCGAATAGCTGGTTTTCGTTAAAAATCCCACTGTTTTTGCTTCCCTGAAAAACAGTGCCGCGACGGGCGCGGCACATCACCGGGAATTTTAGATGCTTCAGCCGCGTCTTGCACGCTGGATATCGCGTATCCGCTGCTTTTCCGCGCGCGCCATCAGATACCAGGCAATAAATCCGACAATTCCCACCACGCCAAGAATAATAGACGCCAGGGCGTTAATCTCCGGGTTGACCCCCATACGCACGCTGGAGAAGACCAGCATCGGCAGCGTGGTCGCCCCCGGACCGGAGACGAAGCTCGCGATCACCAGATCGTCCAGCGAGAGGGTAAACGCCAGCAGCCAGCCCGACACCACCGCCGGCATAATCATCGGCAGGGTGATGACAAAAAAGACCTTCAGCGGCGTCGCCCCCAGATCCATCGCCGCCTCTTCGATGGAGCGGTCCAGCTCCCGCAGGCGCGAGGAGATAACCACCGCCACGTAGGCGGTACAGAAGGTAACGTGCGCCAGCCAGATAGTGAGCATGCCGCGGTCCGCCGGCCATCCGATGGCGTGGGCCAGGGCGACAAACAGCAGCAGCAGCGACAGGCCGGTGATCACATCCGGCATAACCAGCGGCGCGGTGATCATAAAGGCGAAGCCGTTAGCGCCGCGAAAGCGCCCGAAGCGTACCATTACCACCGCCGCGATGGTGCCGAGGATCGCCGCCATCGTGGCGGCGCAGGCGGCGATGGTCAGGCTTAAGCCTACAGCGCTCATCATCGCCTCATCGCGAAACAGCTCGCCGTACCAGCGGGTGGACCACCCCGCCCAGACCGTCACCAGCTTTGAGCTGTTGAAGGAGTAGATCACCAGCATCAGCATCGGCGCATAGAGAAAGGTAAAGCCGAGCACCAGAATAAGAGTGCGCCACGGGGAGCGCACAACCGGCAGATTGTTCATCCCTGTTCCCCCGTCTGTTTTTGCTGATGTTTATGGAACCACATGATCGGCACAATCAGCAGCAGCAGCATGACAATGGCCACCGCCGAGGCGACCGGCCAGTCGCGGTTATTAAAGAACTCCTGCCATAGCACGCGGCCAATCATAATGCTGTCCGGCCCGCCGAGCAGTTCCGGAATAACAAACTCCCCCACCGCCGGAATAAAGACCAGCATCGACCCGGCAATAATGCCCCCTTTCGTGAGCGGCACAATCACGCTGAAAAAGGTTTTCAGCGGCCTGGCGCCCAGATCCAGCGACGCCTCCACCAGCGAGTAGTCGATACGCGTCAGGGCGGTGTAGATGGGCAGCACCATAAACGGCAGATAGGCGTAGACGATGCCGATATAGACCGCCAGATTGGTGTGCAGAATAGTCAGTGGCTGGTCGATTACGCCGAGCCAGAGCAGAAAGTTGTTGAGCACGCCGTTGTTTTTCAGGATCCCCATCCAGGCATAGACGCGGATCAGAAACGAGGTCCACGAGGGGAGGATCACCAGCAGCAGCAGAATGTTGCGCGTCGACGACTTGCTGTGCGCCACCGCCCAGGCGAGCGGATAGCCCAGCAGCAGGCAGCAGATGGTCGAGATCGCCGCCACCTGCAGCGACTGCAGGTAGGCCTCCGCATAGAGCGGATCATCGGTTAGCTGTAGAAAATTCCCGAGGTTGAGCGTAATGGAGAGCTGCCCGTCAGCCCACTCCATCAGGTCGGTGTAAGGCGGGATTGCCCGCGCCATCTCCGCGAGGCTTATCTTAAAGACAATTAAAAAGGGCAATAAAAAGAGCAGGATCAGCCAGAGGTAAGGCATGGCGATCACCAGCTTGCGCCCGTGCGCCATCTGCAGGTGGGCAAGCCAGCGGGAAAAGCCGCCCGGCGCGCGGGCTGGCGGTTCAGGTTTACTCATGGCCGCTCCTTATACCGTCAGCACAACGCAGCTGTCCGCATCCCAGCAGAGACGCACTTCGTCGCCCCAGGTCGGCAGCCCTTTACGGTAGCGGTGTTCGTTCTGCAGCTGGGCGCTTAGCATCTGCCCGCTTTTCAGCCGAACGTGATAGATAGAGAGATCGCCCAGATAGGCGATGTGGACCACCTCACCCACGGCAAAGTTATAGCCATCGGCGGGCGGCTCGTCGCAGAGCATAATTTTTTCCGGGCGCAGGGCGACGTAAACCGGCACGTTGTCCATCACCGAAACGTCGGGATCGACCTTCAGGGGATGCACTAGTCCCGGGGAGCTAATCACCAGCCCATCCTCCTGGCGCGCTTTTAACAGCCCCTCAAAGACGTTAACCGAGCCGATAAACTCGGCGCTGTAGCGGGTGGTGGGATGCTCGTAGATCTCCTCCGGCTCGCCGATTTGCACGAACTTGCCGCGGTTCATAATGGCGATGCGTCCGGCCATGGTCATCGCCTCTTCCTGGTCATGGGTTACCATCACGCAGGTCACCCCCACGCGCTCCAGGATATCCACCACCTCCAGCTGCATACGGTCGCGCAGCTTTTTATCCAGCGCCCCCATCGGCTCGTCAAGCAGCAGCAGCTTTGGCCGTTTCGCGAGGCTGCGGGCCAGCGCCACGCGCTGACGCTGGCCGCCGGAGAGCTGGTGCGGCTTGCGCTTCGCAAACTCCTGCATATGCACGAGGCTCAGCATTTCGCTCACCCGGGCGTCGATCTCCGCCTTCGGCAGTTTGTCCTGCTTCAGACCAAAGGCGATGTTCTGCTCCACCGTCATATGCGGAAACAGCGCGTAGGACTGAAACATCATATTGATCGGGCGCTGATAGGGCGGCACGCGGGAGAGATCGACGCCATCAAGCACAATCTGCCCGGCGGTGGGCTGTTCAAATCCGGCCAGCATGCGCAGCAGCGTCGATTTTCCGCAGCCGGAGGCGCCAAGCAGCGCGAAGATTTCGCCCTTGTAGATAGTCAGACTGACATCATCCACGGCGTGCTGGCCGTCGAAAGATTTGGTCAGGTTACGGATTTCAAGCAGCGGGGTCAGCGCTTTGTGGGGTTTCGCCTGCGGGCGGGGGATCGCGTCATTCACGGGGTGCTCTCCGGCAGAAATCAAAACTGGTGCAAACGCACCGTTGGGGTGCGCGTCGCCGGGCAGCGCTTACGCCTGCCCGGCTTACAACTCACGGAAAATTACTTACCGCTTTTCACCTTAGTCCACGCACGGGTACGTACGCGGTCAATTTTCGGTTCCTGAACCTTCAGGGTGAAGAGCTTGGCAAAGACATCCGCCGGGGGATAAATAGCCGGGTTAGTGCGGATCGCTTCGCTGACCAGCGGCACGGAGGCCTTGTTACCATTGGCGTAGTAGACGTGGTCGCTGATATGCGCAATCACCTCCGGGCGCATCAGGTAGTTGAGGAACTGATACGCTTCCTCTTTGTTTTTCGCATCAGCCGGCATGGCGAAGACGTCGAAGAAGGCCAGCGCCCCCTCTTTCGGGATGAAGTAGGAGACATTCACGCCGTTTTTCGCCTCTTTCGCGCGGTTAGCCGCCTGCCAGACATCCCCTGCCCAGCCGATCGCCACGCAGATGTCGCCGTTAGCCAGATCGTTAATGTACTGGGACGAGTGGAAGTAGCGGATATTCGGGCGCAGCTTCAGCAGCAGATCGGTCGCCGGGCCGGTATAGTCATCGGCCCGGGTGCTGTTGGGATCTTTGCCCAGGTAGTTAAGCACGGTGGCGAAGATCTCTTCCGGCGCATCCAGGAAAGAGACGCCGCAGCTTTTCAGCTTCTCGAGGTTTTCCGGCTTCAGCACCACGTCCCAGCTATCCAGCTTGACGTCATTGCCCAGCACCGCTTTCACTTTATCGACGTTATAGCCGATACCGGTGGTCGCCCACAGGTAAGGCATGGCGTATTTATTCTCGGGATCGTGTTTAGCCACCAGCTTCAGCACTTCCGGGTCGAGGTTTTTCCAGCCCGGCAGCTTGCTCTTATCCAGCGGCTGAAAGACCCCCGCCGTCAGCTGGCGCTCCAGGAAGCTGGCGGAAGGAACCACCAGATCGAAACCGGTGCTGCCCGCCATTAGCTTACCTTCCAGCACCTCGTTGGAGTCGAACACGTCATAAACCACTTTTATTCCGGTCTCTTTTTCAAAATTCGCCACCGTATCCGGGGCGATATAATCAGACCAGTTGTAGACGTGCAGCGTTTTTTGTTCTGCAGCGAGCGTACCGGCAGAGACAGCCATCAGAGCACCCGCAACCAGACCCGATAACCATTTTTTGTTCAAGGCGATCATATTGTTATTCCTTCTTAAAGCCCGTTAATCGACGAACTCATTCTGTGCATTCGAAGATATGCAAGAACCGTGCATATTTTGTCGCTCTGCCCCTGACAAACGTTAAAAAACATCGCCAGTTGTGCTCGCTTTTTTAAGCTTCGCAAGGATAACTGTAGCCCGTGTCCCAGGCTATAGCCCAGCTTAAAAAACGCCTTTTATCAATTTTTTATGCACGAAGAGTCGATCCACACGCGTCTATCGGCGAGAAAGGAGGTTAAATATTCTTTAAAAGAGGGTTAAACGCAGCAGATAAAATGGCAGAAGGTAGCCGCCAGGCAGCGGCCACCCGTCAGCCAGGCAGGCTTAGTGCAGGAAAGGCTCAGATGAATGATTATTCTCGCCGTCGTCCTCGGCGGTAAAGAGCAGATGATGGGCGCTGGCCTCCAGCATCACCATGGAAATCTGCTCCTCACTCTGGCGCATAAAGGCGGCAAACTGCTTAAAAGATAGCCCAACAGCGGCATATAAAGACTGGCAAACCACCAGCTTTGGCAGATTATCATCCTGTATATCGAGAAACGCTTTGACCGTCAGCGAACTGGCGTTGATTGCCGACAGGTCCGACGCCAGCGCCAGCAGCGCCGAAGGTTTTACCTCCGCCAGGGCGGTGAAAAGGATGATGTCGTTGATCAGGTCAACTTTGGCGTCGAATACACCGTCAAAATTTTGCATATGCGGCAGATGCAGCGCCTGGCAGGCGTCGCACTCGAAAAAGGTAATGCCCGCTTCATCAAGCCATTGACGTAACGTATCCAGCGTGGGAACGACCTGTAAATCCATACACTCAGCCTCTTTAATTAATTACGGTGCGTAGAGTACGCAAAAATTCCGTTGCTTGCTATTCAGCCGCCCGTTTTCAGGCAAAAGCCCGGCGTGGCGTGTTGTTCGATCCACTGGATCATCTTACCCGCAATGTCGATGCCGGTGGTGGTCTCGATGCCCTCCAGACCGGGGGAGGCGTTAACCTCCATCACCAGCGGCCCGCGGCGGGCACGCAGAATATCCACCCCGGCGACGTCCAGCCCCAGCGTCTGGGCGGCCAGGATCGCGATCTCCCGCTCCCGGGCGGTAATAGTGGCGACACGCGCCACGCCGCCCCGGTGCAAATTGGAGCGAAAATCGCCCTCCTTCGCCTGGCGCTCAATGGCGGCAACTACCTCGTTGCCGACCACCAGACAGCGGATATCGCACCCCTTCGCCTCGGCAATATACTCCTGCACCAGGATATGGGCATTGAGCCCGCGAAAGGCGTCGATGACGCTTTCCGCCGCCTGCCGCGTCTCCGCCAGCACCACGCCAATGCCCTGCGTTCCTTCCACCAGCTTTACCACCAGCGGCGCGCCGCCCACCATGTCGATCAGATCGCGGGTATCGTCCGGGGAGTGGGCGATGCCGGTAACCGGCAGATCGATCCCCTGGCGGGCCAGCAGCTGCAACGAACGCAGCTTGTCCCGGGCGCGGGTAATGGCGACCGATTCATTCAGGGGATAGCTGCCGAGCATTTCGAACTGGCGCAGGGCGGCGGTGCCGTAGAAGGTGATCTGGGAGCCGATGCGCGGGATCACCGCGTCATAGTGGGGCAGCTGGCGCCCTTTGTAGTGAATCGACGAGGCGGCCGGACTGATATTCATATAGCACGACAGCGGATCGAGAATATCTGGCTGATGACCGCGCGCTTTCGCCGCCTCCATCAGCCGTTTACATGAATAGAGCGTTCCATCCCGGGACAATATGGCGATTTTCACCCTGCACCTCTCTAAAGGACTTAGCCAATGCCTGCGTATCATACACGCAGGAAGGCGCAGGATGAATGGGCTATCGTGTTGCCCAGCCCTGTTTGTGCAGATAGTCGAGGATAAACGGCCGGCTCTCTTTAATGATGGTGCGGCGGATATGGTCGCTCCAGGTATCGCGACGGTTGTTGCTGCCGCGCGTCATGTAGTAGTGGGCCAGCTCCTCGTCATACTGCGCCAGCAGTTCGCTATCCATCGGCTGATAGTGGTTTTCATGCATCACCAGCGCGGCAGGCAGGCGCGGCTTGATGTCCGGGTTATCGTCGGGCCAGCCAAGGCAGAGGCCGAACAGCGGCAGGACGTGCTTCGGCAGCTTCAGCAGCCCGGTCACCTGTTCAATGCTGTTACGGATACCGCCGATATAGACGCCGCCAAGACCCAGCGACTCCGCCGCCGTCATGGCGTTTTGTGCCATCATGGCGGTATCGACCACCCCCAGCAGCAGCTGTTCCGCCAGCCCCAGCTGCGCGTCCGGACAAATCTGCAGATGACGGTTAAAATCAGCGCAGAAAACCCAAAACTCCGCCGCCTGGGCCACGTGCTGCTGGCCGCCGGTGAGGGTGACCAGCTCTTCGCGCATGGCGGGATCGGTGACGCGGATAATGGAGGTACACTGCAGGAAGCTGGAGCTGGATGCGGCCTGTGCGCTGGCGACAATGGCCGCCCGCTGCTCGTCGTCGATCGGCTGATCGGTAAAATGGCGGATAGAACGGTGGGAACGTAACAGATCGATTGTCGGCGTCATCTCGTCTCTCTTCTGACTCTTATAAACAGTGGAAGCCAGTATAGGCAAAGATGACGAAGCTGTAATTGGCGAAAGATAGCCTGAAACGGGCGAGCGGAACCACGCTCTGACTGTGAGGGCGGTTATCAGCGCCGATAATGCCGGATAAAGGTGCGGATAAAGAGAAAGCAGAGCGCGCCGAGGGCGCACCAGAAAACGCCGCTCAACAGCCAGGCCAGCTCCTGCAGAAACGACCGCGACGTGACAAACAGCAGCCGCGTCAGCACCAGGCAGACGGGTGCGGCCAGTATCGCCCCCAGCAGGCATTTCGTCACCTCTTCCCCGCGCGAAAAAAAGCTCGCGATGACGCCCGGTAAGATAAAAAAGAGCAGCCCCAGCTCAGGTCGCCCCGATTCGCGAAACGCGCCTTTCAGATGAAAGGTCAATGAAAGACACACTACGGTGAAGAGTAAAAAACAGCAGATAACCCCAATCCAGCTTCGCTTAATGCTCACTCCATCCCTCCTGACACCTTCTCTATCAAATACCCTCTCGTCCAGTGGACGCCCAGTCAGATAAAGCTGTGTGGCAATCCTTGCCATACGCGCACAGCGATGCGCGAGAACTACTAGCCGTTGATAATTAATACGATTACACTAATCGCCTGATATTGTTTTAGGGATGAACTGATGAGCGCACGGAATGTTCAAAATTTCCCTTCGGCCTCAAAACAGTAGCCCAAATAGCCCTTTTATTCAACAACTTACTCGTAAACAAGAAGTTAGCCTCCGTGAATATAAACGTCGCAGACTTGTTAAATGGGAATTACATCCTGTTATTATTTGTGGTACTCGCGCTGGGTTTATGTCTGGGCAAATTACGCCTCGGATCAATCCAACTTGGTAATTCCATTGGCGTTTTAGTCGTTTCATTATTATTAGGCCAGCAACATTTCGCCATTAACACGGACGCGCTAAACCTCGGTTTTATGCTGTTTATTTTTTGTGTCGGCGTGGAAGCGGGTCCGAACTTTTTTTCGATTTTCTTTCGCGACGGCAAGAACTACCTGATGCTGGCGCTGGTGATGGTCGGCAGCGCCCTGCTGATTGCCCTGGGGCTGGGCAAGCTCTTTGGCTGGGATATCGGCCTGACGGCGGGGATGCTGGCGGGCTCCATGACCTCCACCCCGGTGCTGGTGGGCGCGGGCGATACCCTGCGCCACTTCGGAATGAGCAGCGCCGACCTCTCCATTGCGCTTGATCATCTTAGCCTGGGCTATGCCCTGACCTATCTTATCGGCCTTGTGAGCCTGATTGTCGGCGCGCGCTATCTGCCCAGGCTGCAGCACCAGGATCTGCAGACCAGCGCCCAGCAAATCGCCCGCGAACGCGGTCTGGATACCGACAGCAAGCGCAAGGTCTACCTGCCGGTGATCCGCGCCTATCGCGTCGGGCCGGAGCTGGTGGCATGGGCGGATGGAAAAAACCTGCGCGAACTTGGTATCTACCGGCAGACCGGCTGCTACATCGAGCGCATCCGTCGTAACGGCATTCTGGCGAACCCGGACGGCGACGCGGTACTGCAGATGGGGGATGATATCGCGCTGGTGGGTTACCCGGATGCCCACGCGCGGCTCGACCCGAGCTTTCGCAACGGCAAAGAGGTATTCGACCGCGACCTGCTGGATATGCGCATCGTCACCGAAGAGATTGTGGTCAAGAACCATAACGCCGTGGGCCGCCGCCTGGCGCAGCTGAAGCTGACCGACCACGGCTGTTTTTTGAACCGCGTGATCCGCAGCCAGATTGAGATGCCGATCGACGATAACGTGGTGCTCAACAAAGGCGACGTGCTGCAGGTCAGCGGCGACGCCCGCCGCGTGAAAACCGTGGCGGATCGCATTGGCTTTATCTCCATTCACAGCCAGGTGACCGACCTGCTCGCCTTCTGCGCCTTTTTTATTGTCGGCCTGATGATCGGCATGATCACCTTCCAGTTCAGCAACTTTAGCTTCGGCATCGGTAACGCCGCCGGGCTGCTCTTCGCCGGCATTATGCTCGGCTTCCTGCGTGCCAATCACCCTACCTTCGGCTATATCCCCCAGGGGGCGCTGAACATGGTGAAAGAGTTTGGCCTGATGGTCTTTATGGCGGGCGTGGGGCTGAGCGCGGGCAGCGGCATCAGCCACAGCCTGGGGGCGGTCGGCTGGCAGATGCTGGTGGCGGGATTAATCGTCAGCCTGGTGCCGGTGGTGATCTGCTTCCTCTTCGGCGCCTACGTGCTGCGCATGAACCGCGCCCTGCTCTTCGGCGCGATGATGGGCGCCCGCACCTGCGCCCCGGCGATGGAGATCATCAGCGACACCGCGCGCAGCAACATTCCGGCGCTGGGCTACGCGGGCACCTACGCCATCGCCAACGTGCTGCTGACTCTCGCCGGTACGCTGATCATCATCATCTGGCCGGGACTGGGATAAGCCGCGACAGCCCCTGCGAAAATATTTTTGTCACGGACAGAACTTTTTTCGCGGGAGGCAGTCATAACTAGTGCCACTGCTTTTCTTTGATGTCCCCAATTTGTGGAGCCCATCAACCCCGCCATTTTGGTTCAAGGTTGATGGGTTTTTTGTTGGCTTAAAAAAACAACCTTTTTAAATTCAACCAGTTACATTTGGTCATTGTCGACATTATGGCGACAGTTTTTTTGTATGTCAGATTACAGAAGAAGCGATCCTCATCGCTGCGTGCCGGTATCACTATTAAATTTACGCGGTCACACGCTCGTTCCACGCATCACTGTGCTGGATATTCCCGTCAACAATGCGCCAGGTGATCTTCTCATACTGCAAGCTGACGCTTTCGACGTGATTAATTTTATCGTTGGCCGCGATTTTCACGTTAGGCACACTACAGTTAACCCCGGTCACCTTCACATTCTCCATGAACACGGTGTAATAGCACACCTCCTGACCGGCATCGTTAATATGATAGAACTTAATTTCTGCGCTTTTCAGCGCCTGGCCGGTGGCGGCAGCTTTATAAAGATAAGGGGTAGAGCTATCCACCTCCTTTTCGATCCTCATAGAAGAGTGCTGACGTGTACCGGTGATCGTACCGTTAGCCCTGTCTACTGGTAAATTGATGCCGTGACTTAGCCCGATGATCTCGATGCTTCCTTCGCGGTCTTTTACATCTACTGAGCCTTTAATATCGGCGCCGCCATCGTCTTTGAGCCACATATAGGGAGGAATAGGCATGTCATTTTTTCCTTATTTTGTTAATAAACTTCATTGTTAATAGATAAATCACCGTAGTGAGTGAAAGCACTATCAAAATGTCGATGTTTGTATATGTTTCGTACATCGTCTCTGCGTTCACATCACCATAGATGAAGTCGCATATTGCTGATGCTACGTCGTGGTCCAGATAGGTAGCGGTTGGGCCCAGCGTACGAGCAATTGCAAGGCTAATGAGCAGGTACCAGACCGTTTTGAGCAATCTGATGCCCCATTTACGGGCAGATATTGGTATAGCCACCATCAATAACCTCTATCCAACCGCGAGCCATCAAAGAGCGCATGCAAGGTACCTGCATTAGCGTTGTATTCATCAAAGCGTCTCTAATTAACCCGTAATCGGAGTTATGAGCGATAGTGATGCAACCCTCGGAGATAGTACCCGGGTGAAGCCTGAACAAGCCCCGGTGGACATCATCAACCCATGTTCCATCGTCTATACCGAAGTCATCCCTGTACAACGCGAACCACTCATCACGACCAAATACTGCACCCGACCTTACTTTGTTCCATTGGTCCTGTGCTTTCGCTTTCAATGAAGAAATGAATCCACCAGTGCCACGATCAACAATCCAGTATTTACCAGGCGGAATAGGGCCTGAGTCTTTGACTCCACCACAAGCGCCATTATTTCGAAAGGCACCCTGGCCGGAGTGAGCCATAAACACGCCCACCCCATAAAGGTTAAAGGGCGCGTAATCAGCCCCGTTAAGTATCAACGTTCCATTTAAAGCCATGCTTACTGGCCTCTCATCTCACCGATGGACTGGATATTCGGCATGGTCTGCATCTTCTCGACGGGCTTCGAACATTCGTAAGATTTTACCGGTCTCATTGGCTGGTCATCGGCATTAAGCCATTCAGAGGTGAGAACGGCTGGCTGACCGTCATCGTACGTATAAAGATTGTATAAGCCATATGTACCGCCCATTTCCGGACAGGCAACGAATCGGGTCTTAATAACAGGGAAACCCATCATTTCTATCTGCTCGGCCTTCACGTGATCCATTTTTGAAGGCCCGTCCTTGCCCGGGATGCTATCAATAAAGATCGCCCCCTTTTTGTCGAAGACCGTCACCTTTATCTTCTCGCACTTCAGCTCAATCGAGTGATCTTTCGCTGCGTTCCCTGCTACCGGTGCCAGCAGCGCTAATGCCATTACTGCGCTTGAAAACTTCATTCCTGTTTCTTCCATCGAGTGTGTCAATTCACATCAGCGTATGCCCGCATTCCGTATGGAGGGTGAAACCAGATCATGTTTATGCCCAATCGATGTTTTTTTAAGACATTGACCAGGCAAATCTTAACCAAATAAAGGAGTTAACTTATGAACGTTCCAGAAAAGTATCGTGTTAAATCCGATCCTCTCAGCACTACCGCTGAGGATGGTAATAACGGCCTGTTTGTCATTCCGCGCAGGAACGGCTCGAAGCAAAACCTGACGGTCATCGCCAGCGACGGTGGGGACTGGGAACACGTCTCTGCTTCGATGAAGGACCGCATGCCGACATGGGATGATATGGATTACGTGATAGCCAGCAGCTCGTCACAGGTCAGGCGGTGCGGTTGAATCGGGTTCAACTAATTGCGCAGGATCTGCGGCCGAATACCAACGGCAGCGGCCACTTTTTCCAGATTGTGCAACAGCGCAAGCGCTCGGCAAGCTGCATCAAAATTTGCACGTTTGGAAGTTCGGCAATCAAACATAGTAAGCAATCCCTCTACGTCTCAAAATCACATCAACTGAATGTCACATTGCAATCAGTTAACGCATCAATAGTCATAGCTGCGATGTTGACAATCACTTTCTCGCGCTTTTATCTTTACGTAGGCGATGACGTTTACGGCGTCCGTCAGAAAGCATGTCATTTATCGTATCGATAGATAATCCAGTGAGTTCATTGCACTTTTGACAGAGATCGAGGGTAAGACCAAGGTAGTCTTTGATACCCCTCCATAGCTTTGGTTGTACGGCTGAGGGAATTTAGTTTGGTACATGGTAGCGGGTTAGGGCTGCCTGCCTCATATCTATGTAAATGTTTCAGCCTGCTTCCGGGTGATACATTGTAGTGTTGAGTTAAAGCACACAAAAATTTATAGATAGCCGCTTGATACTTTTGCCTCTGATAGCGCTGTTTATGTATTCGTTCATCGTGTGCTAGCTTTCTAATCGCAAACCTTTCGAAGGTTGCTCGCTCTTTTTTAATGGACTCTTTCACCCATCGTAATTATCTCTTCCGATTAAACCTTATCACTCCCAGCAAACAAATCATCATAGAGTTAAAAAGGCACTCGTTGATAATCATCGGAAGCTCTCTGGTGATAAAATGATTTTTTACAGAAGATTAAAATTTTAAATTCATGATAATCGCTCAGTATATACCCTCCCCTTACAAAACCATTACACATCTATGAAACATATATTTTTCAAATCGACAAAATAAAGGGATTTAGAAATGAATTTGTTTATCATTATTGTATTTTTATTAGCATTAATGGCTCCATTGCTTGCTGTAATTTTATACAAGGAGAGCAAGAAGCATAAAGCAGAGATTACGACTCTCAATGTCATTAATTCAGAACTTGTTAAAGAGCTACAAGAGAGCCAGGAAAAACTGGTGCAAGTGACATGCCAGCACGCTGAACTGGAAGAAAAAGCAGCACCTCTGTGGCAATATGACGAACTTCATAGCGCAGTAGTCGCTGCGGAGGAAAAGATCAACAATGCTGATTCAATAGCTAAACAAAAGATAACCGAAGCAGAAATTAAAGCCTCTAAAACCCTCCGTGATGCAAACTATCAGGCGCAACTTACAATTAGCAACGCAAATAGCGAAGCAGTATCTATTACCAAAGATGCGCGTGAAGCCAGATTAAAAGCCAAAGAACGATTGGATACAGCAAATAGTAAAGCGGATGAGTTAATTTCAAATGCAAATGATAACGCCTTTAAAATAATTGCTGATGCAGAGAACAGAGCGAAAGAAATTGCTGGTTCTGCCTATGAAGCGAAAGAGTTTGCAGAAACATATAAGGCAGTCGCTGAATCCATGAAAAATAAAATAGCAGGATATGGGGATGAATGGATAATTCCGAACCGCAGCGTTTTAGACGAACTTGCTGAAAATTATGAATTTACCGATGCAGGAAAGGAGTTGCAAAAAGCCAGGGAACTCACTAAATCACTTATCAAAACAAGCAAAGCAGCGAATTGCGACTATGTTGAAAACAACAGACGAACCACAGCTATCAAATTTGTATTAGATGCTTTTAATGGTAAGGTAGATAGCACTCTTTCTAAAATAAAACATAACAACTTTGGTAAGCTTTCCCAAGAGATCAAGGATGCTTTTCAGCTAGTAAATTATAACGGCTCCGCATTCAGATCTGCACAGATTACTGATATCTATCTGCAAGCCCGACTCAACGAACTTAAATGGGGTGTTGCGGTAAATGAAATTATGCTTGAAGAAAAGGAAGAGCAAAGAAGAATCAAAGAGCAATTGCGTGAAGAAGAAAAGGCTCGTCGAGAATATGAAAAGGCTATAAAAGAAGCAGAAAAAGAAGAAAAGGCAATCCAGCAGGCCATTGACAAAGCAACTAAAGATCTCTTACTGGCGGGTGAAGAACAGCGTCTGGTACTTGAACAAAAATTAGCAGAACTACAAGCCAAATATGAAGAAGCTGAAGCCAAAAACCAACGGGCTATTTCAATGGCGCAACAAACACGTTCAGGTCATGTGTACGTTATCAGCAATATTGGCTCCTTCGGTGAAAACGTTTATAAGATTGGGATGACCCGTCGCCTTGAGCCACTAGATCGCGTACGTGAACTTGGTGATGCTAGCGTGCCATTTTCCTTTGATGTACATGCAATGATTTACAGTGATGATGCCCCGTCTCTGGAAAAACATCTGCATAAAGTATTTAATGAAAAACAAGTCAACAAGGTTAATTCCCGCAAGGAGTTCTTCAACGTTAGCATTAAAGACATCAAGTCGACTATTGAACATATGAATATCAATGCACATTGGACGCTGTTTGCCGAGGCGAAGGAATACAGAGAATCAATAGCAATTGAGAATGAACGCATAGCGTCCGTTACTGCAAATCAAGAGCTCGTTGTCGCCTGACCGTATATTTCTTCTTTTTCCCCATCCTCCTCTTTATATAAATGCTGACAATTAGGCCCTCAAATATGAGGGTCTATCTATCACCCCCCTCAATTTTTGTAAATTTCTTCCTCCCCCCGCCCCCTTTCCAAAAATCTCCAAATCTTACGCTACGCTTTTAAAACATCTTCCACTGGCGCGCGTTTTTGCCTCCTTTGCGGATGTAGCCACTACAGATACCGGGATAGCACGATGGTCAGCCATGAAGATGATGTAAAGCGAGCACAAGAGGCGCTGGAGCGGCGTCTGGAGGAGCTGTTGCCTGCCGGTGAACAGATGGGGCAGGTCTATGCGGCGATGCGCGACGGCACGCTGGGGACGGGCAAACGCATGCGCCCCCTGCTGCTGGTGCTGACCGCCCGGGATATGGGCTGCGCGCTGGAGCAGCCGGGACTACTGGATATGGCCTGCGCCGTTGAGATGGTGCACGCCGCCTCCCTGATGCTGGACGATATGCCCTGCATGGATAACGCCCTGCTGCGCCGCGGGCGGCCGACCATTCACTGCCAGTATGGGGAAAACGTGGCGATCCTCGCCGCCGTCTCGCTGTTAAGCCACGCCTTTGGCGTTATCTCCCGCACGCCTGCCCTGCCGGGCGAGGCGAAATCTCGTGCTATCGCGGAGCTGGCCACCGCTATCGGCCATCTCGGGCTGGCGCAGGGGCAGTTTCTCGACCTCAGCGAAGGGGATCGGGCGCGGGATGCGGAGGCGATTATCCTCACCAATACCCTTAAAACCAGCAGTCTCTTTGACGCCACGCTGCAGATGGCGGCTATTGCCGCCAGCGCCTCCCCCGGCGTGCAGGAGCGGCTGCGCTGTTTTGCCCGCGATATGGGCCAGGCCTTTCAGCTTATGGACGATCTGGCGGACGGGCTGAACAGCACCGGGAAAGATCCCCATAAAGATCGCGGCAAATCGACGCTGGTGGCGATGCTGGGCGCCGATGCGGTCTGGCAGAAGCTGCACAACCATATGCACAGCGCCGACGAACATATCGCGCACGCCTGCCACACCGGCAGCGTGACCCGCCGTTTTTTACACGCCTGGTTTGATAACCAGATGTCGCTTATCCGCCAGAACGGGCCGCTTTCCACCACGGGGTGCCCATGAGCAGGATTACCCGGCGTAAAAACGATCATCTGGATATCGTGCTAAACCCCCCGTCCGACCAAAAAATTATCGCCAGCGGCTTTGAGCGCTGGCGTTTCGAACACTGCGCCCTGCCGGAGCTGGATCTCGACGCCATCGATCTGCGCCTCTCCCTCTTTGGCCGAAGGCTCAACGCGCCGCTGCTGATAAGCTCCATGACCGGGGGTGCCAGCCGCGCCGATGCGATTAACCGACATCTGGCCCAGGCGGCGCAGGCGCTCGGGCTGGCGATGGGCGTGGGTTCGCAGCGCGTGGCGCTGGAAGGGAACGACAGCCGGGGGCTGACCAAAGCGCTCAGAGAGGTGGCGCCCGATATCGTGCTGATGGCTAATCTTGGCGCCGCGCAGATCGCAGGCGCAAACGGCCTCGACTACGCCCGCCGGGCGGTGGAGACGCTGGAGGCGGATGCACTGATTATCCACCTCAACCCGTTGCAGGAGGCGCTGCAACACGAAGGGGATCGTGACTGGCGAGGGGTGCTGCAGGCGATCGGCAAAACGGTGCAGGCCCTGCCGGTGCCGGTGGTAGTGAAAGAGGTGGGCGGCGGGCTGTCGGTGCCGGTGGCGCGCCGTCTTGTCGATGTCGGCGTTGCCATGCTCGACGTGGCAGGTGCGGGCGGCACCAGCTGGGCGGCCATCGAGGCGGCACGCGCACCTGAGCCGCAGGCCCGNAACCCGTTGCAGGAGGCGCTGCAACACGAAGGGGATCGTGACTGGCGAGGGGTGCTGCAGGCGATCGGCAAAACGGTGCAGGCCCTGCCGGTGCCGGTGGTAGTGAAAGAGGTGGGCGGCGGGCTGTCGGTGCCGGTGGCGCGCCGTCTTGTCGATGTCGGCGTTGCCATGCTCGACGTGGCAGGTGCGGGCGGCACCAGCTGGGCGGCCATCGAGGCGGCACGCGCACCTGAGCCGCAGGCCCGCGCGGTGGCGATGGCCTTCTCCGGCTGGGGTATCCCCACCGCCAGGGCGCTGGCGGATCTGCACCAGGCGCTGCCGCAGCTGCCGCTTATCGCGTCGGGCGGTATCGCCGACGGTATCGACGTGGCCAAGGCGCTGCGTCTGGGGGCCACGCTCGTTGGCCAGGCGGCGGGCGTACTGCAGAGTGCCCTGCACTCCAGCGAGGCGGTGATTACCCATTTCGAAACGCTGATCGCGCAGCTGCGCGTGGCCTGTTTTTGTACCGGCAGCACAGATCTGCGCGCGCTGCGTCAGGCGAGGCTGGAACGGGTCGAATGAGTCATTATGCGATTATTGCGCCCCCCTTATACAGCCACGTACGGGCGTTAGAGGCGCTGGCTCAGCCGCTGCTGGCGCGCGGGCATCGTATTACCTTTTTCCAGCAGGCGCAGGCGCGAACGCTGCTTCGCGATCCCCGCTCGGGGTTTATCGCCGTGGGTGACGAGGAGCGCTCGCCGCCGCTGGCGCACACCCTTCGCCTGATGGCGCACCCCGCAGGCACCGGGATGTTCCGGCTGATTGACCATCTGGCGCAGACTACCGATACGCTCTGTCGCGAACTGCCCGCGGCGTTTGCCCGGGCGGGCATTGATGGCGTGATTGCCGATCAGATGGAGGCGGCGGGCGGGCTGGTGGCCGAGGCGATGGGGCTGCCCTTTGTCTCGGTGGCCTGCGCGCTGCCGGTTAACCGTGACGAGACGCTGCCGCTGGCGGTAATGCCCTTCAGCTATGGTACGGATGTGCGCAGCCGCAAACGGTACCAGACCAGCACCAGAATTTACGACTGGCTGATGCGCAGCCACGGTGCGGTTATCGCCCGCCACGCCCGCGCCTTCGGTCTGGGGGAGCGCCGGGGCCTGCAGGATTGCCTCTCTCCCCTGGCACAGGTGGCCCAGACGCTGCCGGGCTTTGATTTTCCCCGCCGCCTTCCCGACTGCTTTCACGCCGTGGGCCCGCTGCGCGCCGCGGTGCTACCGCCTCTGGGCGAAAAGCAGCCGCTGGCGTTCGCCTCCCTGGGCACGCTGCAGGGGCATCGCTTTCGCCTGTTTCGCACTATCGCCCGCGCCTGCCAGCAAACCGGCATCCGCCTGCTGATTGCACACTGCGGAGGGCTTAACGTGCATCAGACTGCCCGTCTGCGGGACGACGGTGCCCGTACGGTGGACTTTGCCGATCAGCCCGCCGTGCTGCGGCGCGCCAGCGTGGTGATTACCCACGCGGGGCTGAACACGGTGATGGATGCTATCGCTACCGCCACGCCGGTGCTTGCCGTCCCGCTCGCCTTTGACCAGCCCGGCGTCGCCGCGCGGGTGGAATATTGCGGCATCGGGCGGCGTCTGTCGCGTTTTGCCGGTCACGATGCGTTTGCCGAAAGCCTGTACGATCTGCTTTCCGATGAGGAGTATCGTCACCGCCTGCTGCCGCTGCGGGCGGAGCTGGAGCGTGCCGGTGGCGCGGCGCGGGGAGCGGTTATCGTGGAGCAGGCGCTGGAGACGCGCCAGCCGGTCGTCAGGGGTTCAATATGCTAAACAACAGGCCAACAGGGATGTTTAGTGAACTGAACAGCCCGGCCAGCGGGGAGTTTACGATGGTAAACAGAGAGTGGGATCTGATTCTGGTGGGCGGCGGGCTGGCGAACGGCCTGATCGCCTGGCATCTCCGCCAGCGTCGCCCCGACCTGCGGGTGCTGCTGCTGGAGGCGGGAGAAAAAGCGGGGGGAAACCATACCTGGTCCTTCCACCAGGCCGATCTGACACCCGAACAACACGCCTGGATTGCGCCGCTGGTCTCTTACCGCTGGCCCGGCTACGAGGTGCGTTTCCCCGCCTTTACCCGCACGCTCAGCGGCGGCTATCTCAGTATAATTTCAGAACATTTTGCCGACGCGCTTGCGAACATGCTGGGAGGGAGTCTACTGACTTCTGCTGAGGTGGCAACGCTTTCTCCGCAAACTGTGACGCTCGTCAATGGCCAGATCCTGACCGCAGGCGCGGTGATTGACGGGCGGGGCTACCGTCCCGATGTCCGCCTCACCACCGGGGCGCAGGCGTTTCTGGGCCAGCTCTGGCGGCTGCGGCAGCCGCACGGCCTGGCACAGCCGATCCTGATGGATGCGACGGTTGACCAGCAGCAGGGCTATCGCTTCGTCTATACCCTCCCCTTCTCCCCCACCGAGCTGCTGATAGAAGATACCAGCTATGTGGACCGCGCCACCTTTGACAACGATCGGGCGCGACGGCAGATCCAGGCGTATGCCGGTGAGCAGGGGTGGCAGCTGGAGACTTTACTGCGGGAGGAGGAGGGGATCCTGCCGATTATGCTGGCGGGCGAGCATCGCGCCTTCTGGGCGGCACAGCGCCGCCAGCCGTGCAGCGGCCTGCGCGCCGGGCTTTTTCACGCCACCACCGGTTACTCCCTGCCGCTGGCCGTCAGGCTGGCGGAGGCCATCGCCGGGCAGCCCGATCTGCGCGCCGCCGCCCTCTTTCCGCTGATTCACGGCTTCGCCCGGCAGCAGTGGCGGGAGCAGCGCTTTTTCCGGCTGCTCAACCGCATGCTCTTTCTCGCCGGGCAGCCGGAAAACCGCTGGCGGGTAATGCAACGCTTTTACGCCCTCAACGACGGGCTGATAGCCCGCTTTTACGCCGGTCAGCCTACGCTTGCCGACAGGGTGAGGATCCTCGCGGGCAAGCCACCGGTGCCGCCCGGCGAAGCGATCCTCGCCGCACTGAAACAGACTTCCCGGTTGCGAGCATTTAAACATGGATAAAACGGTTGTAATTGGCGCCGGTTTCGGCGGCCTGGCCTTAGCCATCCGGCTACAGGCCAACGGTATTCCCACCCTGCTGCTGGAGCAGCGCGACAAGCCGGGCGGACGCGCCTACGTCTATCAGGACCAGGGCTTTACCTTTGACGCGGGTCCCACGGTGATCACCGATCCCACCGCCATCGAGGAGCTGTTTACCCTGGCGGGCAAAAGGATGGCGGATTACGTGGATCTGCTGCCGGTCACCCCCTTCTATCGCCTCTGCTGGGAAGATGGCCAGGTCTTTGACTACGACAATGTTCAGGCGCGGCTGGAGGCGCAGATCGCGCGCTTTAACCCGCGCGACGTGGAGGGCTACCGCCGCTTTTACGCCTATTCCCGGGCGGTATTTAAAGAGGGCTACCTGAAGCTCGGTACGGTGCCTTTTTTATCGTTTCGCGATATGGTTCGCGCCGGGCCGCAGCTGGCGCGACTACAGGCGTGGCGCAGCGTCTACAGCATGGTGTCGCAATTTATTGAGAACGAACAGCTGCGCCAGGCGTTCTCTTTCCATTCGCTGCTGGTGGGTGGCAACCCGTTCGCCACCTCCTCCATCTATACGCTGATCCACGCCCTGGAGCGCGAATGGGGGGTCTGGTTTGCCCGCGGCGGCACCGGAGCGCTGGTAGCGGGGATGGTTAAGCTCTTTGAGGATCTCGGCGGCGAGCTGGCGCTGAACGCGGAGGTCACCCGGCTGGAGACCACCGGCTCACAGATTGACGCCGTACAGCTTAAGGATGGACGACGCATTCCCTGTCGGGCGGTTGCCTCTAATGCCGACGTGGTTCACACCTACGAGCGGCTGCTGGGCCATCACCCGACGGGCGTTGCCCGCGCCGCCTCGCTTAAGCGCAAGCGGATGAGTAACTCCCTGTTTGTGCTCTACTTCGGCCTGAACCACCCCCACCCGCAGCTGGCACACCATACCGTCTGCTTCGGACCGCGCTATCAGGAACTGATCGAGGAGATTTTTCACGGCAACCGGCTGGCAGATGACTTTTCGCTCTATCTGCACGCCCCCTGCGTTACCGATCCCTCCCTCGCCCCGCCGGGGTGCGGCAGCTTTTACGTGCTGGCCCCGGTCCCTCATCTGGGGACCGCCGATCTCGACTGGACGGTCGAAGGGCCGCGTCTGCGGGATCGCATTTTCGACTACCTGGAGGCGCGCTATATGCCGGGCCTGCGCAGCCAGCTGGTGACGCACCGTCTCTTTACCCCGTTCGATTTTCGCGACCAGCTCGGCGCGCACCTGGGATCGGCCTTTTCCATCGAGCCCATCCTGCGCCAGAGCGCCTGGTTCCGGCCGCATAACCGCGACAGCCAAATCAGTAATCTCTACCTCGTGGGGGCGGGAACCCATCCGGGGGCGGGTATTCCCGGCGTCATTGGCTCCGCCAGAGCCACCGCCGGACTGATGCTGGAGGCGCTATGCTGAAAAAAGAGGCGCTGATGAACCACGCGCGGGAGAGCATCACCGTCGGCTCAAAAAGCTTTGCCGCCGCCGCCTCTCTCTTCGATCCCGCCACCCGGCGCAGCGTGCTGATGCTTTACGCCTGGTGCCGGCACTGCGACGACGTGATCGACGGGCAGGAGATGGGGTTTACCTCCCGGGACACCCCGCGCGGCAGCCCGCAGCAGCGCCTAGCGCAGCTGGAAGAGAAGACGCGGCTCGCCTGTTCGGGCGCGCCGATGCACGAACCCGCCTTTGCCGCCTTTCAGGAGGTCGCCACCCGCCACGCCATCTCTCCCCGGCTGGCTTTCGACCATCTGGAAGGGTTCGCCATGGACGTGCGCGACACCCGCTACGAGACCTTCGCCGACACGCTGCGCTACTGCTATCACGTGGCGGGCGTGGTGGGGCTGATGATGGCGCGGGTGATGGGAGTACGCGATGAGGCGGTGCTGGATCGCGCCTGCGACTTAGGGCTGGCGTTTCAGCTGACCAATATCGCCCGGGATCTGGTGGACGACGCCCGCGCCGGACGCTGCTATCTGCCCGCCAGCTGGCTGGCGGAAGAGCAGATGAGCGCCGCTGAGATTGCCGATCCCGCGAAGCGGGAAAACCTCGCCCGGCTGGCGCAACGACTGGTGGCCGAGGCGGAGCCCTATTACGCCTCCGCCCGCGCCGGGCTGAACGGCCTGCCGCTGCGTTCCGCCTGGGCAATCGCCTCCGCCCATGGCGTCTATCGCGAAATCGGCATCAAGGTGAGCGCCGCAGGGGCCGCCGCCTGGGAGAGGCGTCAGGGCACTCGCCGTCTGGAAAAGCTGGGGCTGCTGGTCAAAGGCGCGGGCGTGGCGGTCAGCTCTCGCGTCGGGACGCCTGCGCCGCGTCCGCCGCCCGCCGCATCTCTGGCAGCGCCCTTCCCGCGCGCGTTAAGCGCCTTACGCGCCCGCAGCGTCGCCTGGAGCGCCGCCACCGGCGGCGTATAGAGAAAACCGAAGGAGACGCATCCCTCCTTGCCGCGCACTGCGTGATGCAGACGGTGAGCAAGATAGAGGCGCTTAAAATAGCCCCGGCGCGGCACGTAGCGAAACGGCCAGCGCTGGTGCACCAGCCCATCATGCACCATAAAGTAGAGCGCCCCGTAAAGGGTCATCCCCGCGCCGATCCACTGCAGTGGCCAGTAGCCCGCGGTACCGAACGCTATCAGGGCGATCGCCAGCGCCGCAAAGACCACTGCATAGAGATCGTTAAGCTCAAACCAGCCGGTGCGCGGCGTGTGGTGCGAATGGTGCCATCCCCACCCCCAGCCGTGCATGATGTACTTGTGGGCGAGCGTCGCGACGATTTCCATCATGACCACGGTAAACAGAACAATCAGCGTATTGTACAGCGCCAGCATCGGGACTCCTTACGGTCGGTCATCGTTATGCTTTCCGCCGGGCTGGCGTTACTCACATCCGTCTAAGCATAGAAGCTAACCGGCGCAGGGTTAAGCCGGATGGAGCATCGCCAGAAACTTTTTCAGCACCTCCGAGCGGATCGCCCGGTGATAAACCAGCGCCAGTTCGCTCTCGGCCAGCCGGTCAAGGATATCAACGTAGACCACGTTACCAGGGCGTATCGCCCGCGCGGAGGCGGGAAGCAGCGCCACGCCAAAGCCTGCCGACACCAGGCTGATAAGCGTCGGCACATCGCTCACCTTCTGCACCACCTGCGGCTTAAACCCGGCAGTGCGACAGGCGTCGATAAAATATTGCTCCAGCCCCACGCCGTCCGGATCGGTTAATGAGATCCAGGATTCGTTTTTCAACGACGCCAGCGTCAGCGCCGCCGAACCGGCCAGCGGATGTTGCGCGTAAAGCGCGAGGATTGTTTTTTCCTGCACGAGGGTCTGCATCCGCAGCTCCTCCGGCAGGGTCGCGAGCGGGGCGCGGATCGCCGCGATATCCAGATGATAGTGGCGGACTGCCTCACAGAGCGTCTGCACGTCGCCCGTCACCAGCGACACGTTGATCGCCGGCCAGCGGGTGTGAAGCTGGCGCAGCATGGCGGGCAGCGTCTCGTTAAACATGGCGCTGGAGACATAGCCGAGATTGAGCATTCCCTGCTCTCCCCGGGCGGTGCGCCGGGCCTCCAGCACCGCCCGATCCGCCATCTCCAGCGCCATCTGCGCCTTTTGCAGAAAAGCTTCCCCGGCGGGCGTCAGCGTCAGACGGCGGTGCGCCCGGGAGAAGAGTGCTACGCCCAGCTGCGCCTCCAGATTTTTAATCTGCTGGCTAAGTGCAGGTTGTGCCATGCCGAGCCGCTCCGCCGCCCGGTGCATATGAAGCTCCTGCGCCACCACGATAAAATTGCGCATCAGCCGAAACTGCATGCCCCGCTCCTTTCACGCATTGATAAGAAAAACGTTATCAATATCGCATAAATGATGCAATTGATCCCCTGACTGTTTGGCAACAGACTGGAGGAACAGAATTAAAGGAGGGCATATGACGAATCAGGTTCTGGATCTACGCAGCGCCATTGCGCTGCTGCAGCAGCATGACGGGCAGTTTATTGAGACAAACCACCCGGTGGACCCCAACGCCGAGCTGGCGGGAGTTTATCGCCACATCGGCGCGGGCGGCACGGTAAAACGCCCTACCCGCACCGGCCCGGCGATGATGTTTAATAACGTGAAGGGCTACCCCGGTTCCCGTATCCTGGTGGGGATGCACGCCAGCCGCGAGCGCGCGGCGCTGCTGCTGGGCTGCGAACCCTCCCGGCTGGCGCTGCACGTGGGCGAAGCGGTGAAACGCCCGGTGGCCCCGGTGGTGGTGCCCGCATCAGAAGCGCCGTGCCAGGAGCAGGTCTTTTATGCCGACGATCCCGACTTCGACCTGCGCAAGCTCCTGCCTGCGCCGACCAATACCCCCATTGATGCCGGTCCTTTTTTCTGCCTCGGTCTGGTGCTGGCGAGCGACCCGGAGGATGCCTCCCTCACTGACGTTACCATTCACCGCCTCTGCGTGCAGGAGCGCGATGAACTCTCCATGTTCCTGGCCGCCGGCCGTCATATCGAGGTCTTTCGCCAGAAGGCGGAGGCGGCGGGAAAACCGCTGCCGGTGACCATTAACATGGGGCTGGATCCCGCTATCTATATCGGCGCCTGCTTTGAAGCCCCCACCACGCCGTTTGGCTATAACGAGCTGGGCGTCGCGGGCGCGTTGCGCCAGACGCCGGTTGAACTGGTGCAGGGGGTGGCGGTCGCGGAAAAAGCGATTGCCCGCGCGGAGATCATCATCGAAGGGGAGCTGCTGCCGGGGGTGCGCGTCCGGGAGGATCAGCATACCAACAGCGGCCACGCGATGCCGGAGTTTCCGGGCTATTGCGGAGAAGCCAACCCGTCGCTGCCGGTGATCAAGGTGAAAGCGGTCACCATGCGTCATCAGGCGATCCTTCAGACGCTGGTCGGCCCGGGGGAAGAGCACACCACCCTTGCCGGCCTGCCCACCGAAGCGAGCCTCTGGAACGCCATCGACGCGGCAATCCCGGGCTTTTTGCAGAATGTCTATGCCCACACGGCGGGCGGCGGCAAGTTTCTTGGCATTTTGCAGGTGAAAAAACGTCAGCCGTCGGATGAAGGCCGTCAGGGGCAGGCGGCGCTGATTGCGCTGGCCACCTACTCCGAGCTGAAAAATATTATTCTGGTGGATGAGGATGTCGATATTTTCGACAGCGACGACATCCTCTGGGCGATGACCACCCGTATGCAGGGAGATGTGAGTATCACCAACCTGCCCGGCGTGCGCGGCCACCAGCTCGATCCCTCCCAGATGCCCGACTACAGCCCGTCGATTCGCGGGCAGGGGATCACCTGCAAGACCATCTTCGACTGTACGGTACCGTGGGCGCTGAAGTCACGCTTTGAGCGCGCGCCGTTTATGGAGGTCGATCCCCGCCCGTGGGCGCCGGACTATTTCACTCAGCTTGAGGGAAAAACCGATCCTGAGATTAAGGCATAAGCCGACGGCAGACCTGAAGCACGACACCCCGCAGCCAGCGGTGTGCGGGGTCCACCTCCAGTCGGGGATGCCAGAGCTGCGAGATAGTGATGGTCCGCGTTTTGACCGGTAGCTCAAAGTGCACCATCCCTTCGCGGGCGGAGGGGCTTAACAGGATCGACGCCGGGACCAGCGCCACCAGATCGGTGGCGCGAGCCACCGCCAGGGCGACAGGAAACCCCGGCACCACCGTGGCAATCTTTCGGCTGACGCCCGCCTGTGCCAGCCCCTCGTCCACCGGACCATGCATCAGGCCGCGCCGCGACGCCACCACGTGCCCCCATGCGATATACTCCTCAAGCGTCACTCTCTTCGCGCCAGCCAGAGGATGCCCTTCTCTCACCACGCCGACGAAGCGATCGCGAAACAGCCCCTGCAGACGAATTTCCGGCCCCATACTCTTCCCGGCTACGCCAATCTCCAGATCCACCCGTCCTTCACGCAACGGCAGGTCGCTTTTCTCCGGTTTGGGGGTAAAGCGCAGCAGTACGCCGGGCGCCTGGGTTGCCACCTCGGCAATCAGCGCCGGGCCAAAGGCTTCGATGAAGCCGTCGCTGACGCGCAGCGTAAAGGTCTCCGTCAGCGACGCAATATTCAGTTCCGTCTGTGCCGGACGCAGCAACGTTCGTGCCTCATTCGCCGCATAGCGGGCGCGCTCGCGGATCGCCCCGGCGCGGGGCGTCAGCACCATCAGCCGTCCGGCCCTTACCAGCAGGGGGTCGCCGGTGGCCTCACGCAGGCGGCCCAGCGTGCGGCTCATGGCGGAGGTACTCAGGCCGAGCCGTCGGGCGGCCCCCGCCACGCTGCGTTCAGTGATCAGGGCATCCAGGGCAATCAGAAGATTGAGATCGGGCTCATTCATGCTTTTGCGTCCTCGTAAAGTGAGAGAAGGCGTTTGCTGCAACTTATCAGTGCAGGTGCTGCGTCTTCCGCACTATACCACCCTCTCTTATGCTTTACGCCAGTACACCCATTCGGAGAGAAGTATGGAACTGTTCACTGATAAACCCGGCGATGAGGGGCTGCCTGGACGCGAGCGTCGTATGGCGCTGGCGGCGCTGATGACCAGCACCACAATGGCCGTTTTTGACGGCTCGATGGTCAATATTGCCCTGCCGCAGATGGCGCAGAGGCTGAATGTCGCTCCTGCCGACGCCGTCTGGATCGCCAACGCCTATCTGCTTTCTACCGCCATGACGCTGGCGATCTTCGCTGCGCTGGCGACCCGGCTCGGCTATCGGCTACTGTTTTGTATCGGGCTGAGTGTGTTTACCCTCGCCTCGCTGGGCTGCGCGTGCTCCCCGTCGCTGGAGATGCTGATCGCCATGCGCGTACTCCAGGGCATCGGAGGAGCGGCAACGCTGAGTATCGCCCCGGCGATCTTGCGCACTATCTTCCCCAACCGGCTGCTCGGAAGGGTTCTCGGCCTTAATGCGCTGCTGATTGCGGGTTGTACCGCTATCGCGCCGACCGTCAGTGGCATTCTGCTCACTCACGCAGGCTGGGAATGGCTTTTTGCGGTGAACCTGCCGCTGGGGACGATCGCGCTTGCCTTCTCCCTGCGGGTTCTGCCGGGCCGAAGCGGTCCACGCGGCGGCGCGTTTGATGTGCAGGGCGGGTTCTTCTCGGCGCTGATGCTGGGCTGCGCGGTGCTCGCCTCCACCGCCTTCTCCCGGCCAGGCGGATGGCCCACGGCGCTGGCGTTTGGGGTGGTGGCGATCGTTTCCGCGCTGGCTTTTATTCGCCGTCAGCGGCGGGCGCCGCATCCGCTGTTGCCGCTTCAGCTTTTTGCCGCGCCGCGCTTTTCGCTGGCGGCGCTGACCTCGCTCTCTTCGTTCGTGGCCCAGGGGATAAGCTTCGTGGCGTTGCCTTTCCTTTTCCAGCAGATCTACGGCTACTCTACCCTCACCGCGGCGCTGCTCTTTACCGCCTGGCCGGTGGGGATAGTGCTGGTGGCGCCGCATGCCGGCAGGCTTGCCGATCGCTACGCGCCCGCCAGGATCGCTACCGTCGGATTAATGCTCTTCGCTCTCGGTCTGGCGCTGCTGGCGCTACTGCCCGAAAAAGCGGCGATGTGGGATATCGCCCTGCGCAGCCTTATTTGCGGGATGGGTTTTGGCTGCTTTCAGAGTCCGAATAATAAAGAGATGCTGGCGGGGGCCGCGCGGGAGTTCAGCAGCTACGCGGGCGGCGTCCTGGCGATTGTTCGCACCTTCGGGCAGTGCGTAGGGGCGGCGCTGGTGGGGATTCTCCTCTCGCTTTGGGCACCGCACGGCGCGCTGCGCGCGGAGACGTTCGCGATGCACCTTGGACTGTGGCTGGCGGCAGGAGCCACCCTGCTCTCCGTTGCCTTCAGCATCAGCCGCCTGCGTTTCTCAGTCCGCCGCGAGCCCAGCCATACGCCTTACCATGGCCCGCAGATCGTCACGGGAGAGCGGCTGGCGGTCGGTGACGAAATGGAGCGTCATCCCCTCGATGAAGGCGTCCAGCGCGCGGGCGGTAGCCGGGTCAAACCATTGATTAAGCGTTGACTGGCTGGTCTGCATCCAGTCCTGCATCACCGTTTTGAGCGCTTCGCTGCGGTGCATAAAGGCGTAGAGCTGGTACATCAGCGCCATGCTGCGCGGCGTGGTTACCTCAGAGCTGAGGATCAGCGTGACGATGGCGTCGCAGGCGGCCTCCTGGCTGGTCACGCCGGAGAAAAAGTCGCGGTACTGGCGGGACATCTCGTGGGTGAAGCGGGTAAAGGCCTCCTCCAGCAGCGGCTCCATACCGGTAAAATAGTAGGTCATGGAGCCCAGCGGCACCCCCGCGCAACTGGCGATTTTACGGTGCGTGACGGCATGGACGCCGTGCGTGGCGATGGTCTCCAGCGTGGCCTGAAGTATCTTCTCCCGACGGTCCGGGTCGTTAGGTCGTCTGCTCATTAATTCCCCCGCTCATTTGTGTACAAATGTACACAAACTTGCTAGTGTTGTCGCTATTCTCATACTGCTGGTGTGATACCCATGACACAAGCCTCTCCCCGTAAAGCGCTGCGTCTTCGCCTGTTCGCGCTGTTTATGTTCTTCTTTATTCCCGGCCTGCTGATGGCCTCCTGGGCAACCCGTACCCCCGCCATTCGCGATGTGCTGTCGGTTTCGACGGCGGAGATGGGCATCGTACTCTTTGGGCTGTCGATTGGCTCCATGAGCGGCATTCTTTGCTCCGCCTGGCTGGTAAAACGTTTTGGAACCCGTCAGGTGATCCGCACCACCATGTGCTGCGCGGTGCTGGGGATGATTGTCCTGAGCGTGGCGCTGTGGATGGCCTCCGCGCTTCTCTTCGCGCTGGGGCTGATGGTCTTTGGCGCCAGCTTTGGCTCAGCGGAGGTCGCCATTAACGTGGAGGGAGCCTCAGTTGAGCGGGAGATGAATAAAACCGTACTGCCGATGATGCACGGCTTCTACAGCCTTGGCACGCTGACGGGCGCCGGGGTGGGAATGGTGCTGACCGCGCTGGGCGTGGCGGCGAATCTGCATATTCTGCTGGCGGCGCTGGTCTGCATCATTCCGATTTTAACCGGCATCGCCGCCATTCCCGACGGCAACGGTAAAAACGATCGCGAAGAGGCGCACACTACGCCGAAAGGGGTGCCGTTTTACCGCGATCTACAGCTGATGCTCATCGGCGTGATTGTGCTGGCAATGGCCTTCGCCGAAGGCTCCGCCAATGACTGGCTGCCGCTGCTGATGGTGGACGGTCACGGCTTTAGCCCCACCTCCGGCTCCCTGATCTATGCGGGCTTTACCCTCGGGATGACGGTCGGGCGCTTTACCGGCGGCTGGTTTATCGACCGCTACAGCCGCGTGGCGGTGGTGCGCGCCAGCGCCCTGCTGGGCGGGCTGGGCATGGCGATGATTATCTTCGTGGACGTGGACTGGATCGCCGGCGTTTCGGTGATCCTCTGGGGGCTTGGCGCCTCTCTCGGCTTCCCCCTGACCATCTCCGCGGCCAGCGATACCGGCCCGGACGCCCCCACCCGCGTTAGCGTGGTCGCCACTACCGGCTATCTGGCGTTTCTGGTCGGCCCGCCGCTGCTCGGCTTCCTCGGCGAGCACTACGGCTTGCGCAGCGCCATGCTGGTGGTGTTAGGATTAGTGATTATTGCCGCCCTGGTCGCCCGCGCGGTGGCCAAACCGGTGGCCCAGGATGAGTCTGTTATGGAGAAGGGATATGAGCGTTAAACTGATTGCAGTGGACATGGATGGCAGTTTCCTGAGCGATGCAAAAACCTATAACCGCGCGCGCTTTCTCGCCCAGTACGCGCAGATGAAGCAGCGCGGGATCCGCTTTGTGGTCGCCAGCGGAAACCAGTATTACCAGCTGATCTCCTTCTTTCCGGAAATCAAAGATGAAATCGCCTTTGTGGCCGAAAACGGCGGCTGGGTGGTGGATGCGGGCGAAGATGTCTTTAACGGCGAGCTTACTCAGGCCCATTTCGCCGCCGTCTGCAAGCTGCTTCACGACGTACCGGGCATCGAGATTATCGCCTGCGGTAAATCCAGCGCCTACACGCTCAAAACCTATGACGACGCCTTTAAAGCGATGGCGGCGAAGTACTATCACCGTCTGGAGATGGTGGATAATTTCGACCATCTCAACGATATCTTCTTTAAGTTTGGGCTGAACGTCTGCGACAGCGAGATCCCGCGCATGCAGGCTTACCTGCACGAGCGGCTGAACGACATCATGGTGCCGGTCACCACCGGTCACGGCAGCATCGATCTGATTATTCCCGGCGTGCACAAGGCGAACGGCCTGCGCATTCTGCAACAGCGCTGGGGCATTGACGACAGCGAAGTGGTGGCGTTTGGCGACAGCGGCAACGACGTGGAGATGCTGCGCCAGGCGGGCTTTGGCTTTGCCATGGCAAACGCCAGACCGCATATCAAGGCGGTGGCCCGCTTTGAGGCGCCGGACAACAATCAGGAAGGGGTACTGACGGTCATCGATCGGGTATTAAACGGCGAAGCGCCTTTTAACTGACCGCCTGAGCCCGGCGCGAGCCGGGCTTTTCCCTACGGCTGCAGCGCGCTGCCGACGCGCTTATCCTTCAGAAAGATTACCATCAGCCCGACCCACAGCAGGCCGTTCACCAGGTTAAAGAGGCTGAACAGGCCGTTGCCGCCCAGCAGATAAGCATGTTTGCTCAGCTCGATACCGACGGTAAAGATCAGCATCTGTAACATCCCCATCGCCGCCGAGACGGTCCCCTTGCTCATATCAGAGGCAAAAAGGGTCAGGCGCACCAGCCCCGCGTTGGCAAGACCAATGCCAAAGGCGTAGAGGCTCAGCCCCGCCGTCATCCACAGGTAAGCGTGGGAGGAGAGCACCGTCGCGAGGGCGGCGACGATCAGCCCCGCCGCAATCGGCCAGCCGCCCAGAATAATCAGCGACCGCACGGTACGCCGGGAGGTGAGGCGCGCCAGCACCAGGTTACCCGCGATCAGCGCGCCGAAAATCGGCACCTGCAGCAGACCATATTCGTAGCTGCTCAGCTTCTCGCCGCTGATGATGATAATCGGCGACTGGGCAATCCACGCCAGCAGCGGCAGGCTGACAAAACCCGTCGCCAGCGCCCCCGCCACGAAGCGCCCGTTCTTCATCACCGCCTTATAGTCGCGTCCCAGCGCCTTGAGCGACAGCGTTTCGCCAAGCCGGGTGGCGGTCTCCGGCATCGCCCGGTGCAGGCCAAAAAAGGAGATGGCCGCCAGCAGCGCAAACAGCACAAACATCCCCTCCCACGGCGCCACGTGCACCCACGCCGCCCCCACCAGCGGCCCGAGCAGCGGCGCAATCAGCGCCACGTTCGCCATCAGGGCGGTAATTTTGATGCACACCGCCTCTTCAAACGACTCCTGAATGGCGGCATACCCTACCGCGCCGATAAAGCAGAGGCTCACCCCCTGCAGGAAGCGCAGGAAGGTGAACTGCTCGATGTTTTGCGCCAGCAGCGTCGCCAGGCAGGTGACGATAAACCACGCCACGCCGGTGAGCATCACCGGACGGCGACCAATGCGATCGGAGAGCGGCCCCAGCAGCCACTGCAAAAACATCCCGCCCGCCAGATAGGCGGTCATGGAGGTGGGTACCCACTCGATCCCGGCGTTGTACTGCGCGACCACCGCCAGCATCCCAGGCTGGATCATGTCGTTGCCGATATAGGTGGAAAATTCGTACAGCACCAGGCAGAGCGGAAACAGCAGCGCCTGGCGGCCCAGCCGACGGCCGGAAGAAGGAGGGTTTAGCATGGGGTCTCTTAATGGTAAAAAAATCGCGATGAGTGTAATGAAATGACGCGACCTGAGATAGCAAATTTGTCGCCGGAAAGAGAAATAAAGCACTTAACGTTGTCGTTTAAGGTTTCCTTAAGTTGCGGCTTTTATGATAGCGCTTATTTCATATTATTTGTGTTGATTATGACCCAGATCCCCGCTGCCTCAGATTCCTCCAGGTTGCCGTCAATTCAGGTAAAAACGCTTTACCCTCTGCCGACGCGCTTTTATGGTTATCAACTTTTCATACTGGTGGCGCTGGCGCTGCTGTTTACCTGGCTTTCCCGGGATGAAACGCTCGACAGGATCATCACCGGCTACTGGTACGACGCCGCGACGCAGCGCTTTCCCCTGCAACATAACGCGCTGCTCGATCTGCTCAACCATCGGCTGGCGAAATATATCACCATCGCTCTGGCGGTGATGACGCTGCTCTGCGGGCTTGTGCGCCGCCAGCCGCGTCTGGTCACCGGCGCGCTGCTGATGGGGCTGGGGGCGCTGGTTGTCGGCGTGTTGAAAAGCATCAGCCACCACAGCTGCCCCTGGGATCTGGTGGAGTATGGCGGTCACGCGGTCGGGTATCCCCTGTTTAGCGCCGCGCCCGCACAGAGCGGCCCGGGGCGCTGCTTTCCCGGGGGACACGCCTCCAGTGGCTTTATGGTGATGGGGCTCTTTTTCGCCTTCTGGCGGGATCGCCCGCGGCTTGCCTGGAGTTTTGTCGCGCTGGGCGTGGTGTTGGGTCTTGCGATGGGCTACGGCCAGGTGATGCGCGGGGCACATTTTTTCTCTCACAACCTGTGGGCGGGTTGGTGGGTATGGTTTTCCCAGGTGGCGGCCTATGGCCTGATCTCCGCCTGGTTTGCAAAAGAGTGACGAGGGTATGTTAGAAAATCTTAACTACGGACTGTTTTATCTGATTAACGCCAACGCCGATTCCCCGTCGTGGATGCTGACGCTGGCGACCATTATCGCCAAAGATTTGATTAATATCGTGCCGGCGCTGGTGGTGATCCTCTGGCTGTGGGGGCCGCGCGGACAGGTGAGCGCCCAGCGCCAGCTGGTGATTAAGGTGGCGATGGCGCTGGCGGTGAGCATGACCGCCTCCTGGACGCTGGGGCATCTTTTCCCGCACGACAGGCCCTTTGTCGACCATATCGGCTCCAACTTCCTGCACCATGCGGCGGACGACTCCTTCCCGAGCGACCACGGCACGGTGATCTTTACCTTTGCGCTGGCGTTTTTGTTCTGGCATCGCCTCTGGTCAGGCGCGGTGCTGATGGCGGTTGCCGTCGCTATCGCCTGGTCCCGCGTCTATCTCGGCGTACACTGGCCGCTGGATATGCTGGGCGGGCTGCTGGTGGGGCTGCTCGGCTGCCTGAGCGCGCAGATCCTCTGGAACTGGTTTGGTCAGCCGCTCTATCGCGGCCTGCGGCAGGCCTACCGCGTCTGCCTGGCCTTCCCTATCCGTAAAGGCTGGATACGTGACTAATCCCGCTTCGTCAGGTTACACTTGAATCCCCGCCCTGCGGGGGTTCACTTTTTTAACCCGAGGCACTATGGAAACACGACGCGACGACCGCATTGCTCAGCTCATTCAGGCGCTGAAGCGCACCGATAAGCTGCATCTCAAAGAGGCTGCCACCCTGCTTGGCGTATCGGAGATGACCATTCGTCGCGATCTGAACGGTGAAAGCGCCCCGGTGGTGCTGCTCGGCGGTTATATCGTTCTCGAGCCGCGCAGCGCCCACTACCTGCTGAGCGATCAGAAAACCCGGCTGGTGGAAGAGAAACGTAAGGCCGCCAGGCTGGCTGCCTCGCTGGTACAGCCCCACCAGACAATCTTTTTCGACTGCGGCACCACCACGCCGTGGATTATCGACGCTATCGATCGCGACCTGCCTTTTACCGGCGTCTGCTATTCCCTCAACACCTTTCTGGCGCTCCAGGAAAAGCCGCTCTGCCGGGCCATTCTCTGCGGCGGCGAGTTTCACGCCAGCAACGCCATTTTTAAGCCGCTGAATCTGGAAGATATCCTCAGCAATCTCTGCCCCGATATCGCCTTTTATTCGGCGGCGGGAGTGAGCGTGCGCCAGGGGGCGACCTGCTTTAATCTGGAAGAGTTGCCGGTGAAGCGCTGGGCGATGACCGCTGCGCAGTATCATGTGCTGGTGGTGGATCACAGCAAGTTTGGCAAGGTGCGCCCGGCGAGAATGGGGGATCTGGCCTGCTTTGACGCGCTGGTGAGCGACTGCTGCCCGGATGACGAGCTGGTCGCTTTCGCGAAAGCGCAGCAGATTAAGCTGATCTATTAATCGCTAGAACGACGCCGGGTGGCGGCTGCGCTTTACCCGACCGACAAAATTGTGCAGCCTTTACGTTTTACCCGACCTACAAAAGTTGTGCGGCCCGTAGGCCGGGTAAGCGCAAGCGCCACCCGGCAAGCCGCTGTCAGGGCTTATGAGAACCAGCTGCCAAACCACTGGTGGATTTTCATCATCACAAAATCCCACATCCGGGAGAAGAAACCGCCCTCTTCCACCGGCTCCATCACAATCAGCGGACGCTGCTCGATGGACTTGCCGTTAAGCTGAAAATCGATGGTTCCCACTACCTGGCCCTTTTTCAGCGGGGCGGTGAGCTGCGGTTCGGTCAGCGTATAGCTGGCCTTCAGGTTTTTAAGCTGGCCGCGCGGAATCGTCACCGAGCCCGCTTCGCCCGCCCCGAGGTTAACCTCGCTCTTGTCGCCAAACCAGACGCGCTGCGTAATAAAGGTCGCATTCGGCTTGATCGGGGTGACGGTTTCAAAGAAGCGGAAACCCCAGGTCAGCAGTTTTTCTGACTCATTGAAGCGAATACGGTCCGTTTTGGTGCCCAGCACGACGGAAATCAGGCGCATATCCCCCTGGGTTGCCGAGGCGACCAGGTTATAGCCCGCTCCCGCCGTGGTGCCGGTTTTCATGCCGTCGACGTTGAGATTGCTGCTCCAGAGCAGCCGGTTGCGGTTCGGCTGGCGGATCTTGTTGAAGGTGAACTCTTTCTCTTTATGAATGGCATACTCTTCCGGCACGTCATGAATCAGCGCCTTGCCGAGCAGGGCCATATCCCGCGCGGTGCTGAACTGTCCCGGCGCATCCAGCCCGTGGACGGTTTTGAAGGTGGTGTTGGTCAGGCCGAGCCGCTGCGCGTAGCCGTTCATCAGACCGATGAAGGAGTCCTGGCTGCCCGCCACGTAGTCCGCAAGCGCGATACAGGCGTCGTTGCCCGACTGGATAATCACCCCTTTATTGAGATCCGCGACGGAAACCTGATCGCCAGGCTTAAGGAACATAACCGACGAGCCGCGCAGCGCCGGATTACCGGTCGCCCAGGCGTCTTTGCCGATGGTGACCATATCATTAAGCTTGATTTTACCCGCCTTCAGCGCCTGGCCCACCACGTAGCTGGTCATCAGTTTGGTGAGGCTTGCAGGATCAAGCTTTTCGTCAGCGTTTCCCTCGGCGAGCACCTTGCCGCTGGCGTAATCCATCAGGATCCAGGCGCGGGCGTCGACCGGCGGCGCCTGGGGTGCAGCCGGTTCGGCAGCGTAAAGCGTTGGAGCAAAAAGAAAAAGCAGCGAGCCTGCCGCGAGGCCGCGCAGTGAAAAAGAATGTTGCGTCATAAATGCCACCCGAGTGTCCATTCAAAAAATACGTCACATCACCGTGTCGCAAGAAGCGATGAGTAATAGCGCACAACCGCTTTCAATGAAACCGAAACCAGGTAAAGTTTTTAAAGTTTATGCAATAACATTTCGCGACGCTTTGACCGCGGCGATATTTTTCTTCTCTGTTGCGTAAATGTTAGCTTTATCTCAACATAAGGTTTTATTCAGGCAGGTTCATCACATTCAGGAGTCGGCATGATTACGCTGTGGGGCAGGAACAATTCGACGAACGTTAAAAAAGTGCTCTGGACGCTGGAAGAGCTGGATTTACCCTTTAACCAGATTATGGCGGGTATGCAGTTCGGCGTGAACCATGACCCGGAGTACCTGGCGCTGAACCCCAACGGGCTGGTCCCGCTGCTGCGCGACGATGAAGCCAACGTTACGCTCTGGGAGTCCAACACCATTGTGCGCTATCTGGCCGCCCAGTATGGTCAGGGCCGCCTGTGGATTGAGTCTCCGGCGCTGCGGGCCGAAGGGGAGAAATGGATGGACTGGGCCAACCAGACGCTCTCTCCGGTGCACCGGGTGATGCTGATGGGGCTGGTAAGAACGCCGGAAGCGGAGCGGGATTATCCGGCGATCCAGGCGGCTCAGCAGAACTGCGAGGGGCTGTTCGCCATTCTGGATGAGGCGCTGGCGAAAAAGCCGTGGCTCTCCGGCAGCGCGTTTGGCCTCGGGGATATCGCCGTTGCGCCGTTCGTCTGGAACCTGACCAACATTAACCTCACCTGGACGCCCCGGCCAAACCTGACGCGCTGGCTGGCCCAGCTTGCAGAGCGCCCGGCATATCGTAATGTGGTGATGATCCCGGTCAGCTGATTTAACCGGACGGGCTGACTTTCCAGAGTTGCCCGTCCGTTTCGTCGGTCAGGACATAGAGATATCCATCCGGCCCCACCCGCACGTCGCGAATGCGCTGCGCTTTATCCCCCAGAATACGCCCCTCCTCCGTTACCTTATTACCGTTGACGGTCAGCACGATAACGTCCTGCTCCTTCAGCGCGCCGATAAAAAGATGGTTTTTCCACTGCGGAAACCGATCGCTGTTATAGAAGGCCATGCCGCTCACCGCGGGTGATTTTTTCCAGACGAAGAGCGGCGGCTCGGTGCCGGGCGCCTGCTCGCCTTGCGATTCCGGTATCTTCAGACCGCTGTAGTTAATACCGTGTGTCGCCAGCGGCCAGCCGTAGTTTTTCCCTTTTTCAGGAATGTTGATCTCATCGCCGCCGCGCGGGCCATGTTCGTTCAGCCAGAGCGTATCGCTCCAGGGGTTCATCGCCATTCCCTGCGGATTGCGAATACCGTAAGACCAGATCTCCGGACGGGCGCCAGCCCTGCCGACAAACGGGTTATCCTTCGGCACCTCGCCCTGGTCAGTAAGGCGCACCACTTTACCCTGCAGCTTATCGAGATCCTGCGCCGTGGGCCGCTGGTTGTTCTCGCCAAGGCCAATAAAGAGATGGCCTTTGCCGTCAAACACCAGCCGTCCGCCGAAATGGTTGCCGGTGGAGAGCTTCGGCATCTGGCGGAAAACCACCTTAAATCCTTCTATGCGCGTCATGTCATCGCTCAGGCGTCCATATCCCACCGCGGTGCCCGCCTTGCCGTCGCTGCCCGCTTCGGCGTAGCTCAGCCAGACCCGGCGTGAGGTGGCAAAATCGGGCGCCAGCACCACGTCAAAGAGCCCGCCCTGCCCGGAATCCCAGACATCGGGCACGCCGACGATGGGATCGGATAACCCTTTCCCCTGCTGCCAGCGCTTCAGCTGGCCGCCCTTAAGAGTAATCAGCATGCCCTGGTTATCGGGCAGAAAGGCGAGCGACCAGGGGTGATCGAGACGGTTTTGCAGCACCTCGACTTTAACGGGAGCGGGGGCGGCCAGCGCCGCCGCAGAGCCCAGCAGCAGAGGAATGACAATCAGGGAGGATCGACGCATAACGCACTCCTTTTTTGGGATATGGCTTAAAGGTAGCCACCCCGCACGGGCGCGTTATCACTTTTACATAATCTTAATCAGAAGGGGGAGTCGCCTCCCCCCGAGGATCAGGGCTGTCCGAGTGGAGTATGTTCCTGCAGGCACATCAGGCACAGAGACAGCGTGGTCAGGCAGTTTTCAAGCGTCCGGGCGTTTACAACAACAAATGTGGGGCAATCATGGTGCCCGGTCATCAGGCAGACGCCAGCCGTGGAGAGGGCTTGCGCTGCACGCCGCAGAATCTGCTGCTCCTGTGCGTCAAAGCACGTTTTCAGGAGCGGCGCCTCTTCTCGCATCGAGTTGCAAAGTTCCAGTAAATTATCACGCAGATGGTCGCTTTCGCTGACTGACATATACCCCTTCGCTTTTCTGAGCTGCAGATACGCCGCGAGATCCAGCCGGGCGTTCAACAGTTTTTCCAGCAGAGCGAGCTTTAGTCTGTCAACGGTCATGCTATTTCCCCCCTTGTCAGCTATCGGCATCATTAGCATACGTCTATTTTTTGTACAATTTACTGGTTAAGATCAATAAAGATTAAATTCTTAACATTCTTTACAATGCAACAACATGCCGAACGTCTGCCGACGCAAAGCGAGTCTGTAAATCGCCGCCGGAACTCTGTACAATCCCTGCCCTGATAACTCCATAACTGAACACTTTTTAATCTATGAGCAATGTTATGCACCAGCCGAAAATCGGCTTCGTCTCGCTGGGCTGCCCGAAGAACCTGGTGGATTCTGAACGTATCCTGACTGAACTGCGCACCGAAGGCTATGACGTGGTGCCGAGCTACGACAATGCCGATATGGTCATCGTCAACACCTGCGGCTTTATCGACAGCGCCGTGCAGGAGTCGCTGGAGGCGATCGGCGAAGCGCTTAATGAAAACGGCAAAGTGATTGTTACCGGCTGCCTGGGCGCGAAAGAGGATCAGATCCGCGAAGTGCATCCGAAGGTACTAGAGATCACCGGGCCGCACAGCTACGAGCAGGTGCTGCAGCATGTTCACCACTACGTGCCGAAACCGAAGCACAACCCCTTCCTGAGCCTGGTGCCGGAACAGGGTGTGAAACTGACGCCGCGCCACTACGCCTATCTGAAAATTTCTGAAGGCTGTAACCACCGCTGCACCTTCTGCATTATCCCCTCCATGCGCGGCGATCTGGTGAGCCGTCCGATTGGCGAGGTGCTGGCCGAAGCGAAACGCCTGGCGGACGCCGGGGTGAAAGAGCTGCTGGTCATCTCCCAGGATACCTCTGCTTACGGCGTGGACGTGAAGCACCGCTCCGGCTTCCACAACGGCGAGCCGGTGAAAACCAGCATGGTGGGCCTGTGCGAACAGCTCGCGAAGCTGGGTATCTGGACCCGTCTGCACTATGTCTACCCTTACCCGCACGTTGACGATGTGATCCCGCTGATGGCGGAAGGCAAAATCCTGCCCTATCTCGATATTCCGCTGCAGCACGCCAGCCCGCGCATTCTGAAGCTGATGAAGCGCCCTGGTTCCGCCGATCGCCAGCTGGCGCGCATCAAGCAGTGGCGTGAAATCTGCCCGGATCTGACCCTGCGCTCTACCTTTATCGTCGGCTTCCCGGGTGAAACCGAAGAAGATTTCCAGATGCTGCTCGACTTCCTTAAGGAAGCGCGTCTCGATCGCGTGGGCTGCTTCAAGTACAGTCCGGTGGAGGGCGCCACGGCGAACGAGCTGGCCGACCAGGTGCCGGAAGAGGTGAAAGAGGAGCGCTGGAACCGCTTTATGCAGCTGCAGCAGCAGATCTCCGCTGAGCGACTGCAGGAGAAAGTTGGCCGCGAAATTCTGGTCATTATCGACGAAGTGGACGAAGAAGGGGCGATTGGCCGCAGCATGGCGGACGCGCCTGAAATCGACGGCGCGGTGTATCTGAACGGTGAGACCAACGTCAAGCCGGGCGATATTGTACGCGTGAAGGTGGAGAACGCGGACGAGTATGACCTGTGGGGGAGCCGGGTGTAGTTTCGACCGCCCCTGCCCCTCACCCTAACCCTCTCCCCAAAGGGGAGAGGGAACCGATCAAGCTCAGACTGATGGTTTTCCCTCTCCCCACAGGGGAGAGAGGACCGATCAAGCTCAGCAATGATGGTTTTCCCCCCTCTCCTCACAGGAGACGGATGGTTTTCCCCCTCTCCCCTTTGGGGAGAGGGCCGGGGTGAGGGGAACGTCCTGCGCACACTCCCCACCCTGAGCACGCCTTCCCTACCCCTTAATCTTCGGATCCAGCGCGTCACGCAGCCCGTCGCCTAACAGGTTAAACGCCAGCACGGTGAAGAAAATCGCCAGGCTCGGGAAGATCGCCACATGCGGGGCGATCACCATATCCGCCCTCGCCTCATTCAGCATCGCACCCCACTCCGGAGTTGGCGGCTGGGCGCCTAAGCCTAAAAACGACAGGCTGGCGGCAGAGATAATCGACACGCCGATCCGCATCGTGAAGTAGACCACAATCGAGGAGACCGTCCCCGGCAGGATATGGTTGAAGAGGATCGTCGCGTCGCTGGCACCAATGCTGCGCGCCGATTCGATAAAGGTCTGCTGCTTCAGCACCAGCGTATTGCCGCGCACCAGTCGGGCAAAAGCAGGAATTGAAAAAATAGCCACGGCGATGATAACGTTCGCCATGCCGCTACCCATGATCGCCACCACCGCAATCGCCAGCAGGATGCCGGGAAAGGCGAACAGGACGTCGCAGATGCGCATAATGATGCGATCCCACCACCCTTCGTAATAGCCCGCCAGCAGCCCCAGCACCGTTCCGATAATGGCCCCGGTCAAAACGGCAAAGACCCCGGCGGCGAGCGATATCTGTGCCCCCACCAGCACGCGGCTGAAAATATCCCGCCCGAGAGAGTCAACGCCAAACCAGTGCAACATGGTCGGCCCCTCGTTGAGCCGGTCATAGTCAAAGTAATTCTCCGCGTCGAACGGCGCGATCCACGGCGCCAGCACCGCCACAATAATCAGCAGCAGCACAAACAGCCCCGCGGTCATCGCCACCGGCTGGTGACGGAAACGACGCCAGAACTCCGCCCACGGCGTTCTGACATGGTCCGGTTTCAGCCCCGGCATGGCGTTTAAAATGGCCTGGCGACGCCAGTTTAACAGTCGCATTTACTTGTACCTGATTGCCGGATTGATGGCGGCGTAGAGCACATCCACCACGAGGTTGATAAGGATAAACTCCAGCGAAAAGAGCAGCACTTCCGCCTGGATAACCGGGTAGTCGCGCATTTCCACCGAATCCACCAGCAGGCGGCCCAGCCCCGGCCAGTTAAAGACCTTCTCAACCACAATCGAGCCGCCCAGCAAAAAGCCGAACTGGAGCCCCATCATTGTCACCACCGGGATCATGGCGTTACGCAGGCCATGCTTAAGCACCACCCACCGCTCGCTTACCCCTTTGGCCCGCGCGGTGCGCATATAATCTTCCCCCAGCACCTCCACGAACGAGGCGCGGGTGAAGCGGGCCATCACCGACGCCACCGCCGCGCCAAGAGTAAGCGCGGGCAGGATGTAGTGCTGCCACGTATCCGCCCCCACCGTCGGCAGCCATCCCAGCTTCACGGAGAAAATCTGCATCAGCAGCATCCCCAGCGCAAAGGCCGGGAACGAGATCCCCGTTACCGCCAGCGCCATTCCCAGCCGATCGGGCCAGCGGTTGCGCCAGACGGCGGCGATAATACCCGCCGCCAGACCAAACAGCATCGCCCAGGCCATACTGGCGAGCGTCAGCCAGAGCGTGGGCAGAAAGCGGCTGGCAATCTCCTCCGAAACCGGACGGCGCGACACCATCGAGGTGCCGAAATCCCCCTGCAGGACGCTGGTGATGTAGTGCCAGAACTGGAGGTAGAGCGGCTGGTCGAGACCCAGCTGTTTACGCACCAGTTCGATCACCGTGGCATCCGCCTCCGGCCCGGCTATCAGCCTTGCCGGGTCGCCCGGCAACATATGGACAAACAAAAACACCAGCACCGCCACGATGAGCAGCGTCGGGATGAGACCCAGCAGGCGTTTTAAGACGTAGTTGAGCATGCCTGTTCCTCTTCTCCCGCAGGCCCTTGCCTGCGGGAGCGAGCATTATTTTAAATCTGCTTCGTCAAAGCTAAAGCCCGTATCCGGCATGATGTAAAAACCGGTCAGCGCCTTGTTATGGGCAGAGACCAGCTTCTCAACCACCAGCGGCACCCAGGGCGACTCTTTCCAGATGATATCCTGCGCCTCTTTATAGAGCCGCGTCTTCTCCTCTGGTTTGGTCGTTTTCAGCGCGTCAGTCAGATCCTTATCCACCTGCGGATTGCTGTAAAAGGCGGTATTAAAGAGCGCGGGCGGCCAGTTCTGGGTGGCGAACAGCGGCGCGAGCGCCCAGTCCGCTTCGCCGGTGGAGGCGGTCCAGCCGGTATAGAACATTCTCACTCCGCTCTCTTTTTGCCCCTTGCCTTCCACCTCGGCGGCGCGCTGGCCCGCGTCCATCGCCGTAACCTGCGCCTTAATCCCCACCTGCGCCAGCTGCTGCTGGGTGAACTGCAGCACCTTCTGCGCGGTGCTGTGGTTATGGGAGGACCAGAGCGTGGTGGTAAACCCGTTCGGGTAACCCGCCTCTTTCAGCAGCGCGCGGGCTTTGGCCGGATCGTAAGGCCAGGGCTGATAGCTTTGGGCAAACTGAATCGACGGGGGAACGACGCCGGTCGCCGGAGTGGCGTAGCCTGCGAAAGCCACCTTCACCAGCGCCTTACGGTTAATGGCGTAGTTGATCGCCTCGCGCACTTTCGGGTTATCGAACGGCTTCTGGGTGACGTTCATGCTGATATAGCGCTGCATAATCGACGGGCTGGCGACCAGCTCCAGCTTGCTGTTTTTTTGCAGGATAGCCGCCTGTTCGTAGGGGATCGGGAAGGCGAACTGCGCTTCGCCGGTCTGCAGCATCGCCGCGCGGGTGTTATTATCCACGACCGGGCGCCAGGTGATGGTATCCAGCTTCGGCAGCCCTTTCTGCCAGTATCCGTCAAATTTTTTCACCTTCACAAAATCGGTCTGGTTCCAGGTCTCCAGCGCATAGGGTCCGGTGCCAACCGGATGAAAGCCAATCTCCTTACCATATTTTTTCAGCGCCGCCGGGGAGATCATGGCGGTCGCCGGGTGCGCCAGAATATTAATAAAGGCGGAGAACGGCGCTTTGAGGGTGATTTTTACCGTAGTGGGATCGACCGCCTCGGTTTTGGCGATATTTTTATAGAGGTTATAGCGCTTCAGGCTGTTGGCCGGGTCGCTGGCGCGATCCAGATTGACCTTCACCGCCTGGGCGTCGAAGTCCGTTCCGTCCTGAAACTTAACGCCGCTGCGCAGTTTGATGGTATAGACCAGGCCGTCGTCGGAGACGGTATAGCTCTCCGCCAGCACGTTTTTCAGCTTCATATCCTTGTCCAGACCGAACAGTCCCTGATAGAACGACTTCGCCACCGCCTGCGACAGCGTATCGTTGGCGTCGTAAGGGTCGAGGGTAGTGAAGTTAGAGGCCACGGCAACCACCACATCTTTGGCAGCAAACGCGGGGGCGGCCAGCGCGGCGGTCACGCTCGCGGCTAACAGCCACGTACGAGCAACGGTTTTTATCATTCTCTTCTCCTGCCAGTTAATTGTTATAAGCGTGCAAAAGCGTTGTCCTGCGGCGAGGAGGCGACAAAATGCCCGGGCGACACCTCACGTAACGTCACGCGCGCCATCGACTCCCCTCGCCGGAGGATGTTCCCCGGCATCTCATCCTGCACCATCACGCGCCGGGCGCGGCGGTGGGCAGGATCGGCAACCGGCACTGCCGCCATCAGCTTGCGGGTATAAGGATGCTGCGGATTTTCAAAGACCGCGCGGCGCGGGCCGATCTCCACAATCTGTCCCATATACATCACCGCCACGCGATGGCTGATACGCTCGACGACGGCCATATCGTGCGAGATAAATAAGAACGCGATGCCCATCTCCCGCTGCAGATCCAGCAGCAGATTAATAATCTGCCCGCGAATCGAGACATCCAGCGCGGAGACCGACTCATCGGCAATTACCACCTTTGGATTAAGCGCCAGCGCGCGGGCGATGCAGATACGCTGACGCTGGCCGCCGGAGAACTCATGCGGGTAACGCCAGGCGTGTTCCGCCTTTAACCCCACCCGCTCCAGCAGCCAGGCGACCCGATGTTCCCCCTCTTCACCCTTCAGTAACCCATGCACCCGCAGCGGCTCCATAATGGAGTAGCCCACGGTCTGGCGCGGATCGAGCGAGGCGTAAGGATCCTGGAAGATAAACTGAATATCCCGGCGCAGCGGCTGAAGCTGATTTTCGGGCAGCGTATCGATACGCTTGCCGTCGAAGGTAATGGTGCCGCCCTGCGTCTCCACCAGCCGCAGCAGCGCCCGCCCGGTGGTGGATTTACCGCAGCCGGACTCCCCCACCAGCGCCAGCGTCTCGCCGGGCCAGAGGTCAAAGCTGACATGCTCCACCGCGTGCACTTCCCGCTTCACCCGGTTGAGCAGCCCGCCGCGCAGAGGGAAGCGGGTAACCAGATCGCGCACCTGCAGAACAGGCTCCCCCGGTACCACCGTATTCTGCTCAATCTCCACCTCTTGCAGGCTGGGATCGGAGAGAGAGATAAGGGGAAAACGCCGGGGCAGATCGCGCCCGTTCATCGCCCCGAGACGCGGGACGGCGGCAAGCAGCGCCCGGGTATAGGGGTGAACCGGCGCGTGAAAAATCTGCTCCACGCTGCCCGTCTCGACCGCTTCGCCCTGGTACATCACCAGCACGCGGTCGGCAATGTCGGCCACCACCCCCATATCGTGGGTAATGAAGATGACCCCCATCCCCATCTCCTGCTGGAGCACCTTGATCAGCTGGAGGATCTGCGCCTGAATGGTGACATCCAGGGCGGTGGTCGGCTCGTCGGCGATGAGCACCGCCGGGCGGCACGAGAGCGCCATGGCGATCATCACCCGCTGGCGCATGCCGCCGGAGAGCTGATGCGGGTAGCGCGACAGGATCGCCTGCGCTTCAGGGATGCGTACCAGCTCCAGCATCCGCTTCGCCTCCCGCAGAGCGTCGTCACGCTTGAGCCCCTGATGCAGGCGGATCGACTCGGCGATCTGCTCCCCTACCGGAAATACCGGATTGAGAGAGGTCATCGGCTCCTGAAAAATCATCGCCATATCGGCGCCGCGCACCCCCTGCATTTGGGCGTGGCTGAGGGTGTTGAGATCCACCGCCTGACCGTTACGCCTGCGCAGCAGCATCTTGTCGCACCCCACCTGCGCTCCCGTCTGCCCCAGCAGACGCATTAGCGCCAGCGCGGTGACCGATTTCCCCGAGCCGGACTCCCCGACGATTGCCAGCGTCTCCTTGCAGCGCAGGGAAAAGGTCAGCCCTTTAACGGCCGGCACGCTCTGGCGCTTCTCCTGAAAGGCAATATTCAGATTGTGGAGGGCCAGAACTTCATCTCTCTCCAGCTCATCACTGTGCGGCACCTGAAGCCCCCTTATTCACGATAAATGCCCGTTGTCGGGGCGTCGCCCGCATATCCCCAGGCGCGATACATCCCTTCACAGTTGAAGGGCAGCGCGACATTGCCCTCGCGATCGACGGCAATCAAACCGCCGCTGCCGCCCAGCGCGGGCAGTTTTTCCATCACCACCCGCTCGCAGGCTTCGGCAAGGCTCAGCCCACCGTAGTCCATCAGCGCCGCGATATCGTAAGCGGCAAGCGCGCGGATAAAGACCTCGCCGGTGCCGGTGCAGGAGACGGCGACGCTGGCATTATTAGCGTAGCAGCCCGCCCCCACCAGCAGGCTGTCGCCCACTCGTCCCGGCAGTTTGTTGGTCATCCCGCCGGTGGAGGTGGCGGCGGCGAGATTGCCCGCCTTATCCAGCGCCACCGCGCCGACGGTGCCCATCTTGCTGCGCTCATCCAGCGGCGCGGCGTGATCGAGGCGGGTCAGCCCCGCGGTACGTGCCGCGACCAGCTGATCGTAGCGTTCAGGGGTAGAGAAGATCTCAGGCGAGACCGGCGCCATGCCGTGGTCAAAGGCAAACCGCTCTGCGCCTTCCCCCACCAGCAGCACGTGCGGGCTTTTCTCCATCACCAGACGCGCCGCCAGCACCGGATTGCGCAGGCGGCTTACCCCTGCCACCGCGCCCGCGTTGAGGGTATTGCCATCCATCACGCAGGCATCCAGCTCGTGGGTTTCGTCACGGGTAAAAACGGCGCCGATACCTGCGTTGAAGAGTGGACACTCCTCCAGGCCGCGCACCGCTTCGGTCACCGCATCCAGTGCGCTGGCCCCCTCCTCCAGCATACGCTGGCCTGTCTCCACTATTGCGGAGAGCGCGTCAACGTAGCGCTTCTCCTGCTCAGGCGTCAGCGAGGCGCGACTGATAGCCCCCGCACCGCCGTGTATCGCGATCACCGCATTGCCCATTTCCATCACCTGTCAGCCAAAAACGCCGCTTTTTCTATAAATATCATTATCGTTGGCGAAGCTTCATATAATTTTTGAATATAGAAAGATGCCCGGGTGATGTAAAGGTTACACTGACGAGTCATACAGTTACCGCTGCTTTTCTGCCATAATGTGCGCTTTCATCGCCATTGCGCAGGAGTAACCCATGGATTTTACCGCCGGACTGATGCCGCTTGAGACGGCGCTGGAGCAGATGCTCTCCCGCATCGCCCCGCTGACTGATGACGAAACGTTGCCGCTGCTAAGCTGTTTTGGCCGCGTGACCGCAGGCGATATCGTCTCGCCGCTCAACGTTCCGGGATTTGATAACTCAGCGATGGATGGCTATGCGGTACGGCTGGCGGATCTTGAGGGGGGCCAGCCACTGCCGGTGGCGGGTAAAGCCTTCGCGGGCCAGCCTTTTACTGGCGAGTGGCCGGCGAGAAGCTGCATTCGCATTATGACCGGCGCGCCGGTTCCGGCAGGCTGCGACGCGGTAGTGATGCAGGAAGAGACTGAACAGAGCGACGAGGGCGTGCGCTTTACCGCCAGCGTCAGGGCGGGCCAGAATATTCGCCGCCTGGGGGAAGATATCGCCCAGGGCGCGACGGTGTTCGCCGCCGGACAACGGCTCACCGCCGCCGAGCTGCCGGTGCTCGCCTCGCTGGGGATTGCGGAGGTGAAGGTCGTACGTAAGGTGCGGGTAGCGGTATTCTCCACCGGCGACGAGCTGCGCCTTCCCGGCCAGCCGCTCGGCGCAGGGCAGATTTACGATACCAACCGCCTGGCGGTTCACCTGATGCTGGAGCAGCTGGGCTGCGAGGTGATTAACCTTGGCATCATTCCTGACGATCCCGACAGGCTGCGCGCCGCCTTTATTGAGGCGGATAAGGCGGCGGACGTGGTGATTAGCTCCGGCGGCGTCTCGGTGGGCGAGGCGGACTACACCAAAACCATCCTGGAGGAGCTGGGCGAGATCGGCTTCTGGAAGCTCGCTATCAAACCAGGCAAGCCGTTCGCTTTCGGCAAGCTCCCGCATAGCTGGTTCTGCGGCCTGCCGGGGAATCCGGTTTCGGCGGCCCTCACCTTCTACCAGCTGGTACAGCCGCTGCTGGCGAAACTCTCCGGCAATCGCAACCCCTTCATGCCTCTTCGCCAGCGCGTGCGGGCGGCAACCCGGCTGAAAAAGACGCCGGGCCGTCTGGATTTTCAGCGCGGCATACTGGCTCGCAACGGTGACGGCGAACTGACGGCGAGCACCACCGGTCATCAGGGATCGCATATTTTCAGCTCCTTCAGCCAGGGCAACTGCTTTATCGTGCTGGAGCGCGAGCGCGGCAATGTGGAAGCGGGCGAATGGGTCGAGGTAGAAGCCTTTAACCCGCTCTTCGGAGGCTAAGATGGAGCTGAGCGACGAGGAGATGATGCGTTATAACCGCCAGATTGTGCTGCGCGGTTTTGACTTTGACGGCCAGGAGCGGCTGAAGGCCGCCCGTGTGCTGGTGGTCGGGCTGGGCGGACTGGGCTGCGCCGCAGCGCAGTATCTGGCGGCGGCGGGCACGGGCAGCATGACGCTGCTCGATTTCGATACCGTTTCGCTCTCCAACCTGCAGCGCCAGACGCTGCACAGCGAGGCGACCCTCGGCGAGCCGAAGGTCGACTCCGCTCACGCCGCGCTGAAGCGCATCAATCCCCACGTGCAGTTTACCCTTATCAACGCGCTGCTGGATGACGCAGCGCTGAGCGAGCAAATCGCCCGTCACGATCTGGTGCTGGACTGCACCGATAACGTGGCCATCCGCAACCAGCTCAACGCCGGCTGTTTTGCTCATAAAGTTCCGCTGGTGTCGGGTGCCGCGATTCGTATGGAGGGGCAGATTAGCGTCTTTACATGGACGGAAGGCGAGCCCTGTTACCGCTGTCTGAGCCGTCTTTTTGGCGAGAATGCACTCACCTGCGTGGAGGCGGGAGTGATGGCGCCCCTGGTAGGGGTCATCGGTTCGTTGCAGGCGATGGAGGCGATCAAAGTGCTGACCGCATACGGCACGCCGGCGGCGGGAAAGATCGTGATGTATGACGCGATGACCTGTCAGTTTCGCGAGATGAAGCTGATACGCAATCCGCAGTGCGAGGTGTGCGGGGGGGTAGGCGGCAAAGGATAACTGCGCCCCGAACGTAGGCCGGGTAAGGCGGAGCCGCCACCCGGCGATAACGGTGACAACGCCCGAACGTAGGCCGGGTGAGGCGAAGCCGCCACCCGGCGATAACGGTGACAACGCCCAAACGTAGGCCGGGTAAGGCGGAGCCGCCACCCGGCGATAACGGTGACAACGCCCAAACGTAGGCCGGGTAAGGCGGAGCCGCCACCCGGCGATAACGCTTACATCTGCCCGTTAAATCGATTTGCGCCCAAACGCGCCCATCCAGTCCTGCTCAAACTTCGCCACCGCCGCATCCACCGCCGGGTAGCTGATCATCTGCTGCGCCACGTCCAGCGGCAGGGTAATAGATTCACAGCCCGCCAGCAGACAATCCAGCGCCTGGCGCGGGGTTTTAAAGCTCGCCGCCAGCACTTTGGCATGCGGCGCGTGTAACGTCAGCAGCTGCTGAAGCTCCACCACGGTCTGAATGCCATCCCCACCCTGGGCGTCAACGCGATTGACGTAAGGGGCCACATAGTCCGCCCCCGCCAGCGCCGAAAACATCCCCTGCGCCGCCCCATAGACCGCCGTGCCGAGCGTCGGGATCCCTTGCGCTTTAAGCAGTTTGATCGCCGCCAGCCCCTGCGGTGTCACCGGCACCTTCACCACCAGATCGCTGACAATCGCGCGAAGCTTGCGCGCCTCCTCCACCATCTCTCCAGCCTGCGTCGCCATCACCTGCGCAAAGAGACGCCCCTGCCCGCCCAGCGCCTCCAGCAGCTCCGGCAGCAGTACCTCCAGCGGCTTTTTACCCGCCGCCACGATGCTGGGATTTGTGGTCACGCCCGCCAGCGGAAAAATCGCGGCCAGTTTTTTCACCGCCTGAACGTCAGACGTGTCGAGATACAATTCCATGATGTCGCCCTCATTTTTACGTTGCCGTCACACTACCACGTAAAAACCCGTCGCAGAGTTGATTCACGTCAAAATTACTTTCATTCGAAAGTTATTTAATCTTCATACGCAACAAGAGGCGACATTATGATCTTCAATATTCAGCGTTACTCTACCCATGACGGCCCCGGCATTCGCACCGTGGTGTTCCTGAAAGGCTGCTCGCTGGGCTGCCGCTGGTGCCAGAACCCGGAAAGCCGCTCCGCCACGCGGGATCTGCTCTTCGATCCCCGTCTCTGTCTGGACGGATGCGATCTCTGCCAGCAGGCGGCGCCTGCGGCTATCGAGCGGGCGCTGAATGGGCTGATGATTCATCGCGAAAAGCTCAATGACGACATGCTGGACGCCCTCACCCCCTGCTGCCCGACCCAGGCGCTGAGCGTCTGCGGCGAAGAGAAGTCGGTCGCGGAGATCATGGCTACCGTGCGGCGCGACAAACCCTTTTACGATCGCAGCGGCGGCGGTATCACCCTCTCCGGCGGCGAACCCTTTATGAACCCGGCGCTGGCCCACGCCCTGCTGAGCGCCAGCCACGCCGAGAGGATCCACACGGCGGTCGAGACCTGCCTGCATGTACCCTGGCGCTATATCGAGCCGAGCCTGCCGTATGTGGATCTCTTCCTGGCCGACCTGAAGCATGTGGACAGCGAGCGCTTTAAACGCTGGACCGACGGCTCGGCAAAGCGGGTGATGGATAACCTGAAACGGCTGGCCGCCGCCGGAAAAACGCTGACCATTCGCGTGCCGCTGATCCCCGGCTTTAACGCCGACGAGGCGTCGATAGAGGCGATTACCCGCTTCGCCGCCGACGAACTGAACGTACGCGATATTCACTTTTTACCTTATCACACGCTCGGCATGAATAAATACAACCTGCTCGGCCAGCCCTACTCTGCACCCGATAAACCGCTCGATAACCCGGCGCTGCTCGATTTTGCCCGGGACGTTGCCTGCCAGAACGGGTTAACCGCGACTTTACGAGGATAATGACATGACACAGCTTAATCTCAACACCCTGACCGACCGCATCAAGGCGCATAAATCCGCGCTGGTGCATATCGTTAAGCCGCCGGTTTGCACCGAACGCGCCCGCCACTACACCCACATCTACCAGCAGCACCTGGACAAGCCGATTCCGGTGCGTCGCGCGCTGGCGCTGGCTCACCACCTGGCGGAGCGCACCATCTGGATCAAACACGACGAGCTGATTGTCGGCAACCAGGCGAGCGAGGTGCGCGCTGCTCCCATCTTCCCGGAATATACCGTCTCCTGGATTGAGAAAGAGATCGATGAGCTGGCGGATCGCCCGGGCGCGGGCTTCTCGGTGAGCGAAGAGAACAAGCGCGTGCTGCACGAGATTTGCCCCTGGTGGCGCGGCCAGACGGTGCAGGATCGCTGCTACGGCATGTTTACCGACGAACAGAAAAGCCTGCTGGAAAGCGGCATCATCAAGGCCGAAGGCAATATGACCTCCGGGGATGCCCATCTGGCGGTCAACTTCCCGCTGCTGCTGGAGAAAGGGATCGACGGCCTGCGCGAAAAAGTGGCGGAGCGCCGCTCGCGTATTAACCTCACCGTGCTGGAAGATCTGCACGGGGAGCAGTTCCTGAAGGCGATCGATATCGTCCTGGAGGCGGTGAGCCTGCACATCCAGCGCTTTGCCACACTGGCGCGCGAGATGGCCTCCGCTGAAACCCGCGAAAGCCGCCGCAACGAGCTGCTGGCGATCGCGGAGAACTGCGATCTTATCGCCCACCAGCCGCCGCAAACCTTCTGGCAGGCGCTGCAGCTCTGCTATTTCATCCAGCTGATTCTGCAGATTGAGTCTAACGGCCACTCCGTCTCATTTGCCCGCATGGACCAGTATCTCTATCCGTTCTACCGCCGCGACGTGGAGCTGGCGCAATCGCTTTCACGCGAGCAGGCGATCGAGCTGTTACAGAGCTGCTGGCTGAAGCTGCTGGAGGTGAACAAGATCCGCTCCGGCTCGCACTCCAAAGCTTCCGCGGGCAGCCCGCTTTACCAGAACGTCACTATCGGCGGACAGCGGCTGGTGAACGGCGAGCCGATGGATGCGGTCAACCCGCTCTCTTACGCCATCCTGGAGTCCTGCGGTCGTCTGCGTTCCACTCAGCCGAACCTGAGCGTGCGTTATCACGCGGGCATGAGCAACGACTTCCTCGACGCCTGCGTACAGGTGATCCGCTGCGGCTTTGGTATGCCGGCGTTCAATAACGATGAAATCGTTATCCCGGAATTTATTAAGCTCGGCGTGGAAAAAGCGGATGCCTACGATTATGCGGCCATCGGCTGTATTGAAACCGCGGTGGGCGGTAAGTGGGGCTACCGTTGCACCGGCATGAGCTTTATCAACTTTGCCCGGGTGATGCTGGCGGCGCTGGAAGGCGGGCGCGACGCCACCAGCGGCAAGGTGTTCCTGCCGCAGGAAAAAGCGCTCTCCGCCGGTAATTTCTCAGGCTTTGACGAGGTGATGAAGGCGTGGGATACCCAGATCCGCTACTACACCCGCAAATCAATTGAGATTGAGTATGTGGTGGACACCATGCTGGAGGAGAACGTACACGACATCCTCTGCTCCGCGCTGGTGGACGACTGCATCGAGCGGGCGAAAAGCATCAAGCAGGGCGGTGCGAAGTATGACTGGGTCTCCGGCCTGCAGGTAGGTATTGCTAACCTCGGCAACAGCCTCGCCGCGGTGAAAAAGCTGGTCTTTGAGCAGGGCGCGATTGGCCAGCAACAGCTGGCGGCAGCGCTGGCGGCGGATTTCGACGGGCTGACGCATGAACAGCTGCGCCAGCGGCTGATCAACGGCGCGCCGAAGTACGGTAACGACGACGACAGCGTGGATATGCTGCTGACCCGCGCCTACGCCACCTATATCGAAGCGCTGAAGGAGTACCATAACCCGCGCTACGGTCGCGGCCCGATCGGCGGCAACTACTACGCGGGCACCTCCTCCATTTCGGCGAACGTGCCGTTTGGCGCGGCGACGATGGCGACGCCGGACGGACGCAAAGCGCATACTCCGCTGGCGGAAGGGGCAAGCCCCGCCTCCGGCACCGACCACCTCGGCCCGACGGCGGTGATCGGCTCGGTAGGCAAACTGCCCACTAACGCCATTCTCGGCGGCGTGCTGCTGAACCAGAAGCTCAACCCGTCGACGCTGGAAAACGACAGCGATCGCCAGAAGCTGATGGCGCTGCTGCGGACCTTCTTCGAGGTGCATAAGGGCTGGCATATCCAGTACAACATCGTCTCCCGCGAAACGCTTCTGGAAGCGAAGAAACATCCTGACCAGTATCGTGACCTGGTAGTGCGCGTGGCAGGCTATTCGGCCTTCTTCACCGCCCTCTCCCCGGATGCACAGGACGATATCATTGCGCGTACGGAGCATACGCTGTAAAAAAACGCCCGGTGGCGCTGCGCTTACCGGGCCTACAATTCTAAAAACGGCAACCTCGGTTGCCGTTTTGCTTTTTCTTTCGAATGAAATTAAATTTGTGCTCTCCGTCACCTTGTTATTAGAATGTTTCAAAACGCCGTGACTCAGGAGTACCTATGACCGTTAAAGTTATCGTCACCGATATGGACGGAACTTTCCTTGATGACGCCAAGCAGTACGATCGTGACCGCTTCCAGGCACAGTTTGAACAGCTTAACGCCCGCAACATTAAATTCGTGGTCGCCAGCGGCAACCAGTATTACCAGCTCATCTCATTCTTCCCGGAACTGAAGGATCAGATCTCTTTTGTCGCCGAAAACGGCGCGCTGGTGTTCGATCATGGCGAGCAGATTTTCCACGGCGAACTGACCCGCCACGAGTCGCAGATTGTTATCGGCGAACTGCTGAAAGATAAAGGGCTGAACTTTGTCGCCTGCGGGCTGGAGAGCGCCTGGGTGAGCGAGCAAGCCCCGGACGCGTTCGTCGCGCTGATGTCAAAACACTATCACCGCTTAAAACGCATCCGCGATTACGGCGAAATTGACGATGTGCTGTTCAAGTTCTCCCTGAACCTGCCGGACAGCGATATTCCGAACCTGATCGATAAGCTCCACGTCTCGCTGGACGGCATCATGAAGCCGGTCACCAGCGGCTTCGGCTTTGTCGACTTGATTATCCCTGGCCTGCACAAAGCCAACGGCATCAGCCGCCTGCTGAAACGCTGGCACATCTCCCCCCAGGAATGCGTCGCAATCGGCGACAGCGGTAACGATGCGGAGATGCTGAAGCTGGTGAACTACTCCTTCGCCATGGACAACGCGGCGCCGGAAATCAAATCCCTGAGCCGTTTCCACACCGATAATAACAACCACCAGGGCGCGCTGAACGTTATTCAGGCCGTGCTCGATCACACCGCCCCCTTCAACGCCTGATCCTCCCCGCCGGAGCGCTGCTCCGGCCCTGCTTTTCCAGCCCGCGTCTCATTTCAAGTTTTTAAACTTGCATTAACTTATTTTTAACTTAAAGTATCGTCTGTAGGTAATTTCACTTTCGAATGAAAGATAGCGAGGCAATCATGACCTTTTCCAGCGATACCTTACCGGCAGATCACAAAGCGGCGATTCGCCAGTTAAAACGCGAGCTGCGCGCCCAGCTGGGTGACGTGGAGGCGGTATTCAACCGGCTCAGCGAACGCATCGCCGCCCGCGTGACGGAGATCAACGACCTCAAGGCGCAGGGCGACGCCGTCTGGCCTGTTATCCCCTTTGAGGCGATCAAAAATAGCGCCGTGACCGCCGAACAGCGGGAGGCCATCAGGCGCCGGGGCTGTGCGGTGATCAAAGGACATTTCCCCCGCGAGCAGGCGCTGGCGTGGGATAAATCGATGCTCGACTATCTGGATCGCAACCGCTTTGACGAGGTCTACAGCGGACCGGGGGATAATTTCTTCGGCACCCTTAGCGCCTCGCGCCCGGAAATCTTCCCTATCTACTGGTCGCAGGCGCAGATGCAGGCGCGCCAGAGCGAGGAGATAGCCCAGGCGCAGTCGTTCCTCAACCGACTCTGGACCTTTGAAAGCCACGGCAAACAGTGGTTCAACCCGGATGTCAGCGTGCTCTACCCTGACCGTATCCGCCGTCGTCCGCCGGGCACCACCTCCCGCGGACTGGGGGCGCATACCGATTCCGGCGCGCTGGAGCGCTGGCTGCTGCCTGCCTATCAGCAGGTCTTTGCCCGGGTCTTTGACGGCAATATCGAACAGTACGATCCCTGGGACGCCGCCCACCGCACCGAGGTGGAGGAGTACACGGTGGATAACACCACCAAATGCTCCGTCTTTCGCACCTTCCAGGGGTGGACGGCGCTGTCGGATATGCTCCCCGGCCAGGGGCTGCTGCACGTGGTGCCGATCCCGGAGGCGATGGCGTATATTTTGCTGCGCCCGCTGCTGGACGACGTGCCGGAAGATGAGTTATGCGGCGTGGCGCCGGGCCGCGTGCTGCCCATCTCTGAGAAGTGGCACCCGCTGCTCATCGAGGCACTTACCAGCATCCCGGCGCTGGAGGCGGGCGATTCGGTGTGGTGGCACTGCGACGTGATCCACTCCGTCGCCCCGGTGGAAAATCAGCAGGGCTGGGGAAACGTGATGTATATTCCCGCCGCGCCGCTCTGCGAGAAGAATCTCGCCTGGGCGAAGCGGGTGAAAGTCGCGCTGGAGACGGGCGCGTCGCCTGATGACTTCCCGCGCGAAGATTATGAGAAAAACTGGCAGGATCGCTTTACCGTGGCGGATCTGAATATCCACGGTAAACGGGCGCTGGGGCTGGCTTAAGCGTCGTAAAGTCCTTCCCGTTCAACGGCGGTGCGTCGCTTCCCCTGACGTATCCGCCGTACCGACTCCCGCACTGCCAGCGTCCCGTTCAACAGTAAAGTTCCCACCGGCGCATCGGGGCGCACCAGCCGCTGCTGAAGCAGATGCACCGCCTCGGCGCCCAGCTCATCCCGCGGCACATGTACCGCCGTGAGAGAAACATCCTGAATGGAGGTCAGGTTAAACCCGTCGATACTCATTACCGAGATATCCTGCGGCACGCGCAGACCGTGCTTTTGCAGGGCGGCAATCGTGCCCGCCGCCATAAAGTCGCCCCCCACCAGAAAGGCGGTCGGCAGATCCTTGCGGGCCGTCTGCTCCAGCCAGGCGCTGACCAGCTGCTCGCTCTCGCTGGCGCTGAAGCTCGGCACCACCAGCAAGTCGCGCCGGTTGTTAAAGCGCAGATTGTGGCTGAGCCACGCGTCGCGGATCCCCGCCAGGCGCAGCTCCATGGTGTAGCGGCGCAGACAGAGCACGTTCATCACATCCCGGTGCCCTCGCTCAAAGAGATACTCCGCCGCCAGTTCACCGATGGCGCGGTGATCGGGCGCCACCGCAGGCAGGCGCATCCGCCGGTCGCGGCAGTTAATGAGCACGCAGGGTTTCCCCACATCGGCGGCCAGATCGTGAATATGCGGATCGTCAATGCCCAGCAGGATGGCGGCCTGCGTCTCCGGCTCGTTCATGCGGGTGAGGAACTGCTGGGCGTCGGCGTCGTTCTCTTCCAGCGCGCAGAAGCGCAGGCGAACCTCATGGAAGGCCAGCCCTTTGCTGATGCTCTGAATGACCCGGTAGTAAAAGATGTCGGACCGCTCATCAAACGCCCGCTGGGGGGCAAAGACTACCAGACTGTTGAGCAGCAGCCTGCCCGCCGCCATCCCCTCCATCACCCCCAGCTCCCGGGCGCATGCCAGCACCTTATTACGTGCCTTTTCGCTGGTGTTGGCCTTCCCCGCCAGCACGCGGGAGACGGTGCTGATAGAGAGCTGAGTACGGGCGGCAATATCGGCAATTTTGAGTCTTTTATCCATTTTGTGATCTCGCTCCGATTGTGAAATGAAAAAATTTTCACAGCCAGAAAGTCAGGGATTAACGGCATGGAAAAGCATAGTGCCTGATGGTCGACAACTTTTATGAGAAAGCTTGCACAAAATCCGCTACAGCCCACCGTTTTTCTGTCCTAAGGTGAAGTTGTCACACACCTTCCATACTAGTTGTATGGCAACTTCAGGAAGAAAAGAGAAAATATTCAGAGGGATAAGGTGTGACGTCCGCCATGTAACCCTACCGTCCGTCTTATGGAGATGAAAATGAGTCAGGACATCAATAACACTCTTGTGGCAGGCAAAACGCGCCGCGTCATTAAAAACCTGCGCTGGTACGTGCTGGTGCTCTTTTTACTCGGGGTCACCGTAAACTACATCACCCGAAACTCCCTTGGCATTCTTGCGCCGGAGCTGAAACAGAGTCTCGGTATTACCACCGAACAGTACTCCTGGATCGTCGGCGCGTTTCAGCTAGCCTACACCATTTTCCAGCCTCTCTGCGGCTGGCTGATTGACGTTATCGGTCTGAAGATCGGCTTTCTGGTCTGCGCCGGGCTATGGGCGCTGATGTGTATTCTCCATGCCGGAGCGGGCAGCTGGCTGCATCTGGCGATCCTGCGCTTCTTTATGGGTGCCTCGGAAGCGGCGGCGACACCCGCCAACGCTAAAACCATCGGTGAATGGTTCCCGAAATCAGAGCGCCCCGTCGCCGCAGGCTGGGCCGGGGTCGGCTTCTCCATCGGCGCGATGCTGGCCCCGCCGATCATCTACTTTGCCCACGCCTCGTTCGGCTGGCAGGGGGCGTTTATGTTTACCGGCGTGCTGGCGCTGATCTGGGTGGTTCTCTGGTGGGCGTTCTACCATAACCCGGAAAAACATCCCCATCTGAGCCGCGAAGAGCTGGCGTTTATTAAGCAGGATAACGAGCCTGCGCCGGTCAAGTTGCCCTTCCTCACCGCCCTGAAAACCGTCTCGAAGAACAAGCGCTTCTATGGTATCGCCATTCCGGCCTTTATGGCCGAGCCGGCCTGGGCGGTTCTGAGCTTCTGGGTGCCGCTCTATCTCGCCAAAGAGCACGGTATGGATTTGAAACAGATCGCCATGTTCGCCTGGCTGCCCTTCCTGGCCGCCGACCTCGGCAGCGTGGCGAGCGGCTATCTGACCCGCCTCTACACGCATCTTTTTGGCTGCAGCCGCGTTAACTCGGTGGTGGCAAGCTCCGTGACCGGCGCGTTTATGATGATTTCGCTGGCTATCGTCGCCATTACCCGCGACCCGTATATCACCATCATCCTGATCTCAATTGGCGGTTTCGGCCACCAGATCATCTCCTGCATGTTAAGCGCGCTGGTGGTGGAGTCGTTTGACAAGGGCCAGATGGCCACCGTCAACGGCATGCGCGGCTCGGCGGCCTGGATCGCGAGCTTCCTCTTTTCTCTGCTGATCGGGGTTACCGCCGACAAAATCGGCTTTAACCCGCTCTTTATCGCCATGGGCTTTTTTGACCTGATCGGCGCCTTTTTCCTTGTGGCATTTATTGCTGAACGTCGCGCCAAACGCGCCTGATAGTGGATGTAACGTCTATGAAAACCCTGAAAAACTGGATCGTTGATAAACAGTCTGCGAATCATCTGGAACTGCTGGTGGATAAGCAGCACCGCCTGTGCCTGTATGTGCTGGAAGAGAACCTGTTTCGCGTGCTGATAAAGCGCAAAGGCGAGCTGGCGCTGGACCGCACCTGGAGCATCGCCCCCGAACAAGACGTGCCGTGGGAGGGCCGCAAACGTGAAGATATCAGCGGCTTTACCTGCCCCGCCTGGACGCTGGAGCAGCGGGATAATGCCCTGGTGGTCTCGACCGAACAGCTGCGCGTAACCGTCCATCAGCCGCTCTGGCTGGAGTGGCACTACCGCGTTGACGCGGGCGAATGGCAGCCGCTGGTCAACGATCGCCCTACCAGCGCCTATCTGCTTAACGCCCACGGCGACGGGGTGGCGCACTATTTAAGCCGTCGTAAAGATGAACGGTTTTATGGTCTTGGCGAAAAAGCGGGTGATTTACAGCGCAACGGCAAACGCTACGAGATGCGCAACCTGGATGCGATGGGCTATAACGCCGTCAGCACCGATCCGCTCTACAAACATATTCCGTTTACCCTTACCCGCCGCGATGATGTGAGCTACGGTCTGTTTTACGACAACCTGAGCAGCTGCTGGCTCGATCTGGGCAATGAGATCGATAACTACCACACCGCCTATCGCCGCTGGCAGGCGGAGGCGGGTGATATCGACTACTACACTTTTACCGGCAAACGAGCGCTGGATGTTACCAAAGCGTTTGTCCGCCTGACCGGGAAAACGCTGTTCGGGCCGAAGTGGAGCCTGGGCTACAGCGGCTCGACCATGCACTATACCGACGCGCCGGACGCGCAGAATCAGCTGATGAATTTTATTCGCCTCTGCGAGGAGCACGCCATCCCCTGCGACTCCTTCCAGCTCTCGTCGGGGTACACCTCCATCAACGGTAAGCGCTACGTCTTTAACTGGAACTATGAAAAAGTGCCGCAGCCGAAGGCGATGACCCAGGCGTTCCACGACGCCGGGCTGAAGCTCGCCGCTAACATCAAGCCGTGCCTGTTGCAGGATCATCCGCGTTATGGCGAAGTGGCGGAACGCGGCCTGTTCATTCGTGATTCAGAAACCGATGCGCCAGAGCGCTCCAGCTTCTGGGATGACGAAGGGTCGCACCTCGACTTCACCAACCCGCAGACGGTGCAGTGGTGGCAGAACGGCGTCACCACCCAGCTGCTGGAGATGGGGATCGACTCCACCTGGAATGATAATAACGAGTTCGAGGTGTGGGACGGCGAAGCGCGCTGCTATGGTTTCGGCAAGGCGATCGCCATCAAGCATATCCGCCCGGTCATGCCGCTTTTGATGATGCGCGCCTCTCTGGAAGCGCAGCAGCGCTTTGCCCCGGAGAAACGTCCCTATCTCATCTCCCGCTCCGGCTGCGCCGGGATGCAGCGCTACGTTCAGACCTGGAGCGGCGATAACCGCACTAACTGGGATACCCTGCGCTATAACACCCGTATGGGGCTGGGTATGAGCCTCTCGGGGCTGTATAACGTCGGTCATGACGTGGGAGGGTTCTCCGGCGATAAACCGGATGCCGAGCTGTTTGTCCGCTGGGTGCAGAACGGCGTGATGCACCCGCGCTTCACCATCCACTCCTGGAACGATGACCATACGGTGAACGAGCCGTGGATGTACCCGGGGGTGACGCCCGCGATCCGCAGCGCCATTGAACTGCGCTATCGCCTGCTGCCCTATCTCTATACCCTGCTGTGGCAGGCGCACGCCGACGACGAGCCGATGCTGCGCCCCACCTTTCTTGACCATGAGCACGACGCGCAGACGTTTGAAGAGTGCGACGATTTTCTGCTGGGCCGGGATCTGCTGGTGGCAAGCGTCGTCGAAGCCGGGCAGCGCGAACGCCGCGTCTGGCTGCCGGATAACCAAACCGGCTGGTACGATTTTTATACCCACGAGTGGTTCTCCGGCGGGCAGTGGATTACCCGCGACGCGCCGCTGGAAAAACTACCGCTGCTGGTACGCGCCGGGGTGGGCCTGCCGCTGAGCGAACGCATCACACACGTTTGCGCCGAAAAAGACGATACCCGCGAGCTGAAGCTGTTCCCGGTGAAAGGGGTCGGCACTACCGCCGGGCTGCTGTTTGAGGACGACGGTGAGAGCTGGGGTTACCGGACGGGTAACGCGCTGTGGGTGGAGTGGGAGATGGCGTGTGATGGAGCGACAATCAACCTGAAGGTCAATGCGCGCGGGGATTATCGTCCGGCATGGAAAGCAGTGAAGCTCTCGTTACCGGCAGGGGAAAAACGCAAGCTGCGGGTGAATGGGGTTGAAACGGGGGAATGGGTGCTCTGAACATTGCCGGGTGGCGGCTTCGCCTTACCCGGCCTACAAAATGCTACGTCTTTCCCTAAGGTTTTTAGTTCTCGATACCTTTGCTGCGCAGGTAATCTTCGTAGTTACCGGTGAAGTCCACTACGCGCTCCGGCGTAATTTCGATCACTCGGGTCGCCAGGGAGCTGACGAACTCACGGTCGTGAGAGACGAAGATCAGGGTGCCCTGATACATCTCCAGCGCCATGTTCAGCGACTCAATCGATTCCATATCCAGGTGGTTGGTCGGTTCATCCATCACCAGGATATTAGGTTTTTCCATCATCAGCTTGCCGAACAGCATACGGCCCTTCTCTCCCCCGGAGAGCACTTTGGCGGGCTTTTTGATGTCATCCTGGCTAAAGAGCAGACGCCCCAGAATACTGCGTACCGCCTGCTCGTCATCCCCTTCCTGCTTCCACTGGCTCATCCACTCAAAGACGGTCAGGTCATTTTCGAACTCATACTCATGGTCCTGCGCATAGTAGCCAATCTGCGCGTTTTCAGACCATTTCACGGTACCGTTATCCGGCTGCAGTTCGCCCACCAGGGTTTTCAGCATGGTCGATTTACCCACGCCGTTGGCGCCAAGAATGGCGATCTTCTCGCCCACTTCCAGCAGCAGGTTGAAGTTTTTAAACAGCGGGCCGTCATCGAAGCCTTTGGTGAGAGCCTCCACTTCCAGCGCGTTACGGAACAGTTTCTTGTCCTGCTCGAAGCGGATGAACGGGTTCTGACGGCTGGAGGCTTTGACCTCTTCCAGCTTGATTTTGTCGATCTGACGAGCGCGGGAGGTCGCCTGGCGGGACTTGGAGGCGTTAGCGCTAAAGCGGCTGACGAAGGATTGCAGGTCCGCGATCTGCGCTTTTTTCTTGGCGTTATCCGCCAGCAGACGTTCACGCGCCTGGGTGGCCGCCGTCATGTACTCGTCATAGTTGCCCGGATAAACGCGCAGCTCGCCGTAATCCAGATCCGCCATATGGGTGCAGACCATGTTCAGGAAGTGACGGTCGTGCGAGATGATGATCATGGTGCTGTCGCGATCGTTGAGCGTCTGCTCCAGCCAGCGGATGGTGTCGATGTCCAGGTTGTTCGTTGGTTCATCGAGCAGCAGGATGTCCGGGTTAGAGAAGAGCGCCTGCGCCAGCAGCACACGCAGCTTCCAGCCGGGCGCCACTTCGCTCATCGGGCCGTAGTGCTGTTCCACCGGAATACCGACGCCGAGCAGCAGTTCCCCGGCGCGCGCTTCGGCGGAGTAGCCGTCCATCTCGCCGTACTGCGTCTCCAGATCGGCCACCTTGTAGCCATCTTCTTCGCTCATTTCCGCCAGCGCGTAGATACGGTCGCGCTCCTGCTTCACCTCCCACAGCTCCGCGTGCCCCATGATCACGGTGTCGAGCACGGTGAACTCTTCGAAAGCAAACTGATCCTGACGCAGCTTACCGATACGCTCGTTCGGGTCGAGCGAGACGTTGCCGAGCGTCGGCTCCAGATCGCCGCCGAGGATTTTCATGAAGGTCGATTTGCCGCTACCGTTGGCGCCAATCAGGCCGTAACGGTTGCCGCCGCCAAACTTGACGGAAATGTTTTCAAACAGCGGCTTACTGCCAAACTGCATAGTGACGTTGCTGGTAACTAACACGGGAGATTCCTGCGAAAAAGTGTGATAAACACGGCATTATGCCACAATTCCGAAATCAGATCCCATGTTGCAACGAAACACTAGACTTTAACATATCTGAAAAAAATGTGATTTCGTACACATCTGAATTGGCTGTAGGGGGGAATGCACATATAATGCGCTCCGATCAGCAATTCAGCCTTTTAACCAGTTGCCAGAGTGGCCAAGATACCTCGCATAACATGAATATGAAATTATCTACGCTTTTTGCGGCGGCGTTAGCCGTAGTCGGTTTTTGCAATACCGCCTCTGCGGTTACCTATCCCCTGCCTACTGATGGCAGCCGTCTGGTGGGTGAAAACCAGGTGGTGATCGTGCCGGAAGGCAATACCCAGCCGCTGGAGTACTACGCGGCGGAGTATCAGCTTGGTCTCTCCAATATGCTGGAAGCGAACCCGGGCGTCGATCCATACCTGCCGAAAGCGGGCACGGTGCTGAATATCCCTCAGCAGCTGATCCTGCCGGATACCGTCCATGAAGGCATCGTTATCAACAGTGCTGAAATGCGCCTCTACTACTATCCGAAAGATTCCAACACCGTCATCGTTCTGCCAATCGGCATCGGCCAGCTGGGTAAAGACACCCCGCTGAACTGGACGACCAAGGTGGAACGTAAGAAAGCGGGCCCGACCTGGACGCCGACCGCCAAGATGCACGCCGAATACGCTGCCGCAGGCGAGCCGCTGCCCGCCGTAGTTCCGGCTGGCCCGGATAACCCGATGGGTCTCTACGCGCTCTATATCGGCCGCCTTTACGCCATTCACGGCACCAACGCGAACTTCGGTATCGGCCTGCGCGTAAGCCACGGCTGCGTGCGTCTGCGTAACGACGACATCAAGTTCCTGTTCGAGAATGTGCCGGTTGGTACCCGCGTACAGTTCATTAACGAGCCGGTAAAAGCGACCACCGAGGCGGATGGCAGCCGCTATATCGAAGTGCATAACCCGCTCTCCACCAGCGAAGATCAGATCAACAACAACGAGATTGTGCCGATCACGCTGAAGAAAAATATCACCGCCATTACTGAACAGGCTGACGTAGATAAGAGCGTCGTTGACCAGGCGATTCAGAACCGTTCCGGTATGCCGGTACGCCTGAACTAAGGTTCAGAAAAAGAGAAAGCGGGCCAGAGGGCCCGCTTTTTTTTGCTTCTTGCCGCGCCAGCGCCTTACCCGCGCGGCGCCTCCCCGAAGACGGCGTAGTCCGGCAGTTGCACCTGCTGATAAGGCTCCCAGCCTCCCCCGAGGGCTTTATAGAGCGCCACCAGATCCAGCGCGCTCTGTACCTTCGCCTGGGCGCGCTGCTGTTCCGCCTGCGCCAGCTGGCGCTGCGCGTCGAGCACGTCAATAAAGCTGGCGATCCCCTGACGATAGCTGTCGCTCGCCAGTTCGAACGCGTTTTGCAGGGCGTCGATGCTCTTGCCGAGCCCCGCCTCGCGCTGCTGATCGGTACGATAGCTGACCAGCGCATTTTCCACATCGTTCAGCGCGGTGAGTACCGTCTGGCGATAGTTGAGTACCGCCGCCCCCTGCTGTGCCCGCGCCACCTTCACGCTGGAGACCAGTCTTCCGCCCTGGAAGATGGGAATGGAGATCTGCGGCCCCACGCTGTAGAAATGGCTGCTCCAGTCGGTGAGCCAGTTGGTTTCGCTGTTACGCAGGCCAAACTGCCCGGAGAGCGACAGGCTCGGGAAAAGCTGTGCCACGGAGACGCCAATCTGCGCCGTCGCCGCATGCAGGTTCGCCTCCGCTTCCCGCACGTCCGGACGGCGGCGCGCCAGCGTGGAGGGGATGCCGGTCGGGACGATTTCCGGCAGCGCCGGCATCGGCTGTACGTTTCGCAGCTCGCCATCCAGCGCGCCCGGCGGCTTGCCGAGCAGAATGGCCAGTCCGTTCATCGCCTGGCGCTCCTGCGCCTGATACTGCGGCAGCTGCGCCTCCAGGTTGCCGAGCTGCGCCCGGGCGTTCTCCACATCCAGCTGCGGCGACAGCCCGCCGCGCTGGCGGATCTCGGTCAGCTCTACGGTCTGCCGGGCGCTCTCTATCTGGGTATTGAGCGTGGCAATGACGCTCTGCGCGCCGCGCAGCTGTAGCCAGGCGCGCGCCACTTCCGCCTCCAGGGATACCAGCGCGTCGTTACGCTGCTCGATGGCAACCCGCTGCTGGGCTTCGGCGGCCTCAACCTGACGGCGGACCTTACCCCAGAGGTCAATTTCCCACTGGGCGTCAAAGCTCCCCTGGTAGAGGTTGATCGGCTGCGTCAGCGGGCCGAGCGCGCTGCGCAGTTCAGGATCGATATCATCCAGCTGATCGTAGACGCCGTGGGATTTTAGCTCCCCTTCCAGCCCCAGCTGCTGGCGCGTGGCCTGCAGGTTACCGTTCACCGCCGGGAAAAAGGCCCCGCCCGCCTGGTTAATCTGCTCGCGCGCCCCCGCGATGCGCAGCACCGTCTGCTGCAGCGAGAGGTTGCCCGCTATCGCCCGCTCAATCAGGCTGTTGAGCTGCGGGGATCCGAACGTCTTCCACCAGCGCGGATTGATGGCGCTGGAGTCGGTTTGCGATTTCACGGCGCGATCGCCTGGATCGTTCCAGTGCGACGGGGTTTGCGGGGCGGGTTGCTGGTAGTCAGGCCCGACGGCGCAGCCCGCCAGCAGCATCACCGCCAGGGGCGTTAAACGTCTGTAACTCATCAATGTGCTCCTGCACTTCCCTCGCTCTTGACCGGCGAGAGCAACAAACAAAACGGTATCAACAGCAGCGCGACCGCGCTCAGGATCGTAAAGACGTCGATATAGGCGAGAAAACGCGACTGCTCAATCATGGTCTGGTACAGACGCCCGGTGGCGATGCCCGTCGGGTCGCCCACCTGGGTGGTGAAGTTCTGAATCGCCTGCGCCGTCTCGCGTACCGCCAGTTGGAACTGCTCGTTGAATGGCGAGGCGTGATAGGCCAGGTAGGCGCTGTGCGTCTGTGCCCGCTCGGTAATGGCGGCGGTGGAGAGCGAGATGCCAATCGACCCCGCCACGTTACGAAACATGGTAAACAGCGCCGCGGCATCGGCGTTAAGCTGCCGGGGTATCGAAATAAAGGCGATAGTGGTCAGCGGCACAAACAGAAAGCCAAGCCCCAGCGACTGGGCGCTGCGGAACATCACCAGCGTCTCAAAATCGATATCGGGCGTCAGCGATCGCGACCAGAAAAAGGCGGTTCCCAGGCAGGCGAAGCCAAAGGCGATAATCCAGCGAGTCTGCACCATGGGCATCAGCTTCAGCACCAGCGGAATGGTGAGAACAATCAATATCGCCCCGGGGGAGAGCACCATCCCGGACCAGGTGGCGGTATAACCCAGATCCTGCTGCGCCAGCTGCGGGATCACCACCGAACTGCCGTAAAGGATCATGGACATTCCCGCCATCAGCAGGCTGGAGACGGCGAAGTTTTTGTCCTTCATGCAGTGCAGATCCACCACCGGCTTTTTGGCGTAGAGCAGCCAGTAGATCGCCCCGATAATGCCGATGAGCGTCAGCACCGCAAAGGTGCGGATAAAATTGGAGTAGAACCAGTCATCATCCTCGCCCCGGTCAAGCATCACCTGCAGGCAGCCCAGCCCGAGCGCAATCAGCCCGATGCCGGTCCAGTCGACGGAGAGCTTCTCTTCCGATTTACGCTCCCACGGCGGATCTTCCAGCAGCTGGTAAATCGCCAGCAGCGTCACGATCCCCACCGGAATGTTGATGAAAAAGACCCAGCGCCAGGAGAAGTTATCGGTGATCCAGCCGCCAAGCGTTGGCCCCATCACCGGGGCGACGATGATCGCGAGCGACGACAGGCCAAACGCTTTGCCCCTGTCCTCCGGCTTAAAGTAATCCAGCAGCACCGACTGTTGGGTGGGCTGTAGCCCGCCGCCGAAAAAGCCCTGCAGGATACGGAACAGAATGATCTGCCAAAGCTCAGTGGCGATACCGCACAGGAACGAGCAGATGGTGAACATCACGATACAGATAAGAAAAAACTGTTTACGCCCAAAGACCCGGCTTAAAAAGGCGGAGATGGGCAGCACGATACCGTTGGCGACCAGATAGCTGGTCAGTACCCAGGTGGATTCGTCATAGCTGGCGGAGAGCGATCCCGCCACATGCGGCAGCGCCACGTTGACGATGGTGGTGTCGAGGATCTCCATAAACACCGCCAGCGTGACCACAATCGCTACCGCCCAGGGATTGCTGGCGGGGCGCCAGTTCTCGTGGCTCTGGTCGGTCATTCGAGCGTAACCTTCGGCTCTACGGAGAGCCCCAGTGGCAGCGGTTTGTTCGGATCAAGACCTTTATCAATCACGATTTTTACCGGTACGCGCTGAACAATCTTCACGTAGTTACCGGTGGCGTTTTCCGACGGGAAGGCGGAGAAGCGCGAACCGCTCCCCTGCTGGATGCTGTCGACGTGCCCTTCCAGCTCCATATCCGGCCACGCATCCACCGACACCGTCACTTTATTGCCCGGGCGCATCCGCTCCAGCTGCGACTCTTTAAAGTTCGCCACCACCCATACGTGGGGCGAGACAAGGGAAAAGAGCGCGGTGCCCGCCTGCACCAGCGTGCCGGTCTGTACGTTGCGTTTGGTGACAAACCCGTCGAACGGGGCGCGAACTTCGGTGTAGGAGAGATTCAGCTCTGCCGTCTCCAGCTGGGCCTTCGCCTGATCCACCTGACGCTGGCGCGCCTCGACGTTGGTCTCCTGCTGGCGGATCTGCAGCTGCACCTGATCCGCCACCTCCAGCTGCGCCTGCGCGCTGGCAAGCTGGGCCTGGGCGCTACGCAGCTGGGCGTTCGCGGTATCAATGCTTTGCTGGGTTGTGGCGCGCGGGTCAACGCCGCGCTGACGGCGGTACTCCGCCTGAGCGTTAGCAAGATCGGCCTGGGCTTTAAGCACCTGGGCCTTCGCCTCGTCGCGCTGGGCGGGATATTGCACTTTAGAGAGCGCGAGCTGCGCCTGCGCCTGATGGAGCTGCGCCTCGGCAAGCCCCAGCTGCGCCCGCGCCTGGTCGCGCTGGGCGGTATTGTCGCGCGGATCGATCACCACCAGCAGATCGCCTTTTTTCACGCGCTGGTTATCGCTCACCCGCAGCTCGGTCACATAGCCCGCCGTTTTCGGGGCAATGGTCACCACGTCGCCATCGGTGAAGGCGTCGTCGGTTGTCTCTTCATTGCGGGTTAAAAACCACCAGACCAGCGCCACGACCACCATTACCACGACGACGATGCCGAGAATAATTAAGGGTTTTTTACCGGGGCGTTTGCGTTCATTATTCTTATTATCCTGCTCGTCAGCAGGCTGTTTTTCATTTTCTGCCATAGGTCAGCAACTATCCTGTCAGTAAACGGCATCACAGATATGCCCTTTAATAAAATTAGGACGTTGCTATACATTTGCCAGGAAAAACTGACAAAATAGGCACTATCTGAAAAGGTACAAAAGAAACCCGGCCGCAGCGGCCCACGCCAACATCGGCAGCGACCAGAGATGGAAACGCCACCAGATGCGCCGATCGTTAGCCATTCGCAGCGCGATCAGGTTCGCCAGCGAGCCCGGCAGCAGACCAAATCCCCCCACGTTTACCGCCCAGGCGAGCAGCGTCGTCGGCGGCACATAGTTAATGAGCAAAATGGTGGCCGGAACGTTGCTGATAAATTGCGACAGGCCAATGGCCGTCAGCCAGAGTCCACCGCTGGAGAGCTGGCTGACATGCGCGGGCAGCCCCTGCAAGAGGGGGAGCTGGATCAGCAGATGGACGTCGATAAACATCGCCATAAAGACCAGCAGCAGCGTCCAGTCCACACTCACCAGCACGCGGCGCGCCAGCAGCAAAAAGCCTGCGGCCACCAGCAGCGCCCCCGCCAGCTCCAGCTTCAGCTCCAGCGCCGTCAGAAAGAGAAGGTAAAGTCCCAGACAGCTCCAGACCAGACGCGGCTGCCACTGTGGCGCTGGCGTTCCGCTGTGGTAGTGCAGCGCTTTATTGGGAAACGCAAACCAGCAGACCGCCAGCAGAGAGATCATCATCAGCAACGCCAGCGGCGCCATCTGCGCGGTGAAAGCGCCAAAAGAGAGGCCGGAACGTCCCCACAGCAGAATATTTTGCGGGTTGCCGATGGGGGTCAGCAGCGATCCGGCGTTGACCGCCAGCGCTTCGAAGATAATCATCCGGTTAACCGGGATCGCACAGAGTTTGCGCAGCGTCAGGGTGAGCGGCACCACGATAAAGAGCGCCACGTCATTGGTTAAAAAGGTGGAGAGCAGCGCCGCGGCCAGCACCATAAACATCGCCAGCCTGCGCTCGGTGGCAAAACGGCGTACGGTTTTACGTCCCACCACGTCAAAATAGCCGCTCAGCTCCACCCCTTTGGTGAGCATCATCAGCCCGCTCAGGGTAATGATGGTGTGCCAGTCGATAGCCTCCGGCCAGCGCGCTGGCGCGAAGGGAACGAAAAAACTCAGCACGACGCCGACCAGGATCAGCAGGTGAAAGAAACGATCGCGGGCGAGCGCCCGCAGGCCGGGGAGGATCATTCGGTAAGCGATCCGTAGCGCAGGGTAAAGTCGCGGAATTTCGCCAGCGTCTCTTCGCTGACGTGGTGTTCAATGCCCTCGGCGTCGCGGCGGGCGGTTTCCGGGCTGACGCCCAGCACCAGCAGAAAGTTCTCCACTACCTGGTGACGCTCGCGGCTCTCCTGGGCCAGCTTTTCCCCCTCCGGCGTCAGGAATACGCCGCGCCAGGGGATCATCTCGATGAGCCCCACCGACGCCAGCCGTTTCAGCATCTTCGCGACGGTGGGCTGCGATACCCCCAGCCGCGCAGCCATATCAACCTGACGCGCCTCGCCCGACTCCTGAATAAGGTCGGAAATCAGCTCCACATAGTCGTCGATCAGTTCACGACGGTGCGCTTCGCGGACCTGGCGAAATCCTTCAACGTGCTCTTCGACATTGACCAGTAGCGTCTTTTTTTTGGTTGTGGGCTTACCTGCGCGGCGATTCATTGGGCTTCCTCAGTGGGCGGACGCGTCCAGCATCATGTAACGAGAGCGCTTATTGTAAACCAACACCACACAACCACAAAAAATTAACGAAACAGCCATGGCTATAAAATATAGCCTGTGCTATATCTGTATGTAATGCAGTCACCTTCACGGATCGAAGGAATCGTTCTCAGGAGGATCTATGAGTGAATTTAAGAGGTGTATGACCGTGTTTACCTACTCTCCCTTTAAAGTCCGTCTGCTGTTGCTGAACATGCTGTGCGAGAAAATCAGCGGTAAGCCACAGCGCAAAGATAACGCTAAACCGTAAGCGGCGTCGCGGCACGCCGCTTCATCTCTCTGTCATCTCCGTCAGTTACGCTCCCCTGCGGCCCTTTTCTCCCTACCTTTTTTGCTGATTTGCAAACCGCTTCGCAAAACCTTTGTTTAACAACGGTTGACCTTCGTCCTGCACAGCACTATCTTCTTGCAGCCCTGCACTATTTGCGGCTCGCAGAAGCGGACCTCATCCCCTCTCCACGCACTGTCAGGCAGGTTTTGACCCTTGGCGCCAGGGTGAGCACATGGCGTTTTCATGATAGTGACCTATGAATTTAACGCTGAAAGAGACGCTCGTTACCCGCAGCCGAACCCTGAGCCCATGGACAGGATTCTACTTTCTCCACGCTTTGCTGATTAACTACGCGCTTGGCTACCCGTTTAGCCTGCTTTACGCCGTCGCCTTCACCGCTTTTTTACATCTGCTGTGGCGCAGCGCGCCGCGCGTGCAAAAGGGGCTGCTCGGGATCTGCTCGTCGATCGCGGCGCTCTACTTCCCTTTTGGACAGGCCTACGGCTCGCCTAACTTCAATACCCTGCTGGCGCTGCACTCCACCAATATGGAGGAGTCCACGGAGATCCTGACCATCTTCCCGTGGTACAGCTACGTGGTGGGGCTCTTTATCTTTGCGCTCGGCGTTATCGCCGTGCGCCGCCGTCCCGAAGCGCGCAGAGGCTGGGGTAAAGTGGAGTATCTCTGTCTCGCCTTAAGCGCGGGAGCCTGGTTTGTCGCGCCGATCCAGAATCTGGCCTGGGGTGGGGTCTTTAAGCTGCAGGATACTGGCTATCCGGTCTTCAGGTTCGCGAAGGATGTGATAACCAGTAACGAAGAGGTGCTGGAGGAGCAGGCGCGGATGGCGGCGCTCTCCACCCGCAAAGATAGCTGGCACGTGGTGGCGGTGAAGCCGAAGTATCACACATATGTGGTGGTGATCGGGGAAAGCGCACGCCGCGACGCGCTCGGCGCGTTTGGCGGCCACTGGGACAATACCCCTTTCGCCAGCAGCGTAAACGGCCTCTTTTTTACCGACTACATCGCCGCCAGCGGCTCCACGCAGAAGTCGCTGGGGCTGACGCTCAACCGCGTGGTCGACGGCAAGCCGCAGTATCAGGATAACTTTGTCACGCTGGCAAACCGCGCCGGTTTCCAGACCTGGTGGTTCTCCAACCAGGGGCAGATCGGCGAATATGACACGGCGATCGCCAGCATCGCGAAACGCGCCGACGAGGTGCAGTTCTTAAAAAGCGGGGATTTCGAAGCGGATAAAAATACCAAAGATGAGGCGCTGCTGAAGATGACCGCCCAGGTGTTCGCCACTCAGCGCACCCCGCCGCAGCTGATTGTGTTGCACCTCATGGGGTCGCACCCGCAGGCCTGCGACCGGACGCAGGGGAAATATGCCGAGTTCGTGCAGTCGAAAGAGACCTCCTGCTATCTCTACAGCGTGACGCAAACTGACGAGCTGTTGAGCAAGCTCTACAACCAGCTTCGCAACAGCGGGGACAGCTTCTCGATGGTCTACTTTTCCGATCACGGGCTGGCGTTTAAGGAGCGGGGAAAAGCGGTGCAGTATCTGGCCCACGACGATAAGTATCAGCAGAATTTCCAGGTGCCGTTTATGGTGCTCTCCAGCGATGACAAAACCCATCGCATCGTGAAGGCGCGTCGCTCGGCCAACGACTTTCTCAACTTCTTCTCGCAGTGGACCGGCATTCGCGCAAAAGAGATTGTGAACAGCTATCCCTTTATCTCCGGGAAAAAAGCGCCTCCGGTCTATGTCACCAACTTTAAGCTGCAGAAGGTCGATTACAACCATCTGGCGAGCGATATCTTTGAGACCAAAAGCCGCTAACCGGAACAGCCGTTGCCAGGCCTAAAAAAAATCCGCCACGAGGGCGGATTTTTTATGCGTCACCGGAGGTGATTAGAAGCGGTAACCTACGCCAGCGATCCAGGTGCCAACGTCAACGTTACGGATACGGCTCTGCTCATAGGAGAAGTCCAGCGCAACGTCTTCGATCGGGTTGAACTGCAGGCCCGCACCGTAGGAGAAACCGTAGTCGCTGTTGCTTGCAGTACGGGTCAGACCACGATCTTCAGTCTGCTGGAACTTACCGTAGCCAACACCCACTACGCCGTAGATGCTCGCCCAGTCGTTCAGACGGTATGCCGGACCTGCGGTGATGCCGTAATACTGGCCTTTGTTGTAAGCGCCGTCTTCAGAACGGTCTTTCTCGGTGTAGGTGAAAGAACCGATCCAACCCAGCGGCTGGTCATCCTGCTCGTAACGATACTTCAGGTTGAAACCGTTAGTTTTGTTCATTACGCCCTGCATATCGCTCTGAGCGTAGCCACCGGAAACGGTAGAAGTAGCAGCTACTGCGGAACCTGCGGAGACAGCCAGAACAGCGGCCAGTGCTGAAAGACATGCAATTTTTTTCATAACCACCTCAAATGTGCTTCAAGTAAGTCCGTAAGTTTTAAATATATCAAAATTTATTGTGAAACTCTTTGTCATTCTTGGTGTCTAAGGCGCGATTTCGTGTAACAGAACGTTTCCACATCGCGCTATCTCCTTAAAATCACATCGAATTTCTGTGTCAGGAGGCTAATAGTGCGCGCCCTGTCACGCTTATTCATCCAGATTATTCCTAATCTGACAGCTGAGAAAAGCATCAACTCCTTCTGATTCTACAAATTATGGCAGGCTTTTTTTTCAACGAAGGGTAAACCGCCATACTTTATTTCCATTACACTGCGGCTTTTACTTTCGTTGACCTTTTCTGACAGGAGAAAGGATGCCTGGGATGTCCCGCAGGGCTTCAGTCTGGTTGCCCATCGCCGTAATTCTTATCGCCATGTTGTCCATTCAGAGCGGCGCTTCGCTGGCGAAGTCGCTCTTTCCGCTGATCGGCGCGCCCGGGGTTACGGCGCTCCGCATCGCGCTTGGCACCGTGATTTTAGTCGTTATTTTTAAACCCTGGCGGCTGAGATTTAAAAAAGAGCAACGTCTGCCTCTGCTCCTGTATGGCCTGTCGCTGGGGGCGATGAACTACCTTTTCTACCTCTCTCTCCAGACCATTCCGCTTGGGATCGCGGTGGCGCTGGAGTTTACCGGCCCGCTGGCCGTGGCGCTCTTCTCTTCCCGCCGCCCGGTTGATTTCGTCTGGGTGGCACTGGCGGTGCTGGGCCTCTGGTTCCTGCTGCCGCTGGGGCAAAGCGTCGGTCATGTCGATCTTAAGGGAGCGGCCCTGGCGCTGGGGGCAGGTGCGGGATGGGCGGTCTATATTCTTTGCGGCCAGCGGGCGGGAGAGGAGCATGGTCCGGCGACGGTGGCGCTCGGCTCGCTGATCGCCGCGGTGATCTTTGTCCCCCTCGGCATGGCCCAGGCGACAGACTCCATCTGGCAGTGGTCGGTACTGCCTGTCGGCCTGGCGGTAGCGGTGCTCTCCACCGCGCTACCCTATTCACTGGAGATGATTGCCCTCACCCGCCTGCCGACGCGCATCTTCGGCACGCTGATGAGTATGGAACCGGCGCTGGCCGCTATGTCGGGTATGATCTTTCTTGGCGAGACGCTGACCCTCACCCAGACGCTGGCGCTCTGCTCCATTATTGCCGCCTCCATGGGATCAACCCTGACGATGCGACCGCCGCATAAAATTAACGAGGTCGATATTAACTAAGCTTTCTCACCCTGCATGGCGGCTATGCCATGCAGGGCGCGGAAATATGGCAGGCCGTCATAATGAAGGTAAGACGAAATATTCTCATTAAGATCGACCTTCGTCGGCAAATTTAAGAACTCGCCCTACTCATAATTTAAAATAACTTAAAAAACAATTAGTTATATACCCCCCTTCGTTGAGGCTATTAAACCGATAGGCAGAGCCAGAAAGGTGCCCGTCAAATCCGGTGCTATACTTATTTCCGGTAATTACCTGGGACACTATCATCAAGAGGATATGAGATTATGAGTACCGCTAAACTGGTCAAAACCAAAACGTCTAATCTGCTTTATACCCGTAACGATGTATCGGATAGCGATAAAAAAGCGACGGTTGAGTTGCTGAATCGCCAGGTAGTCCAGTTCATTGACCTGTCTCTGATCACTAAGCAGGCCCACTGGAATATGCGCGGTGCTAACTTTATTGGCGTGCATGAAATGCTGGACGGCTTCCGTACCACCTTAGTCGATCATCTGGATACCATGGCGGAACGTGCTGTACAGCTTGGTGGCGTCGCTCTGGGTACCACCCAGGTCATCAATAGCAAAACGCCGCTGAAGAGCTACCCGCTCGATATCCACACCGTTCAGGAGCACCTGAAAGAGCTGGCTGACCGCTACGCGGTTGTCGCGAACGACGTGCGTAAAGCGATTGAAGAGGCAAAAGATGAAGATACTGCTGATATCTTTACCGCCGCTTCCCGCGACCTGGATAAATTCCTGTGGTTCATCGAATCTAACATCGAATAACCCATACGGATTTATTATCTTAACCCTCGCTCCGGCGAGGGTTTTGCACGTTTATGGTGCAAGCTTTTTCCTTCCCTCCCCGCAAAAGTAAACCATTTGTAATAATCACCTCACACAATCGTTAATGAAAGATTGTTTTCTAACCATAATTTACGCTAAATAGCCTGATGGCCGTTGCCTTTGCGGTGACGCACCACAATGGTGCTTCAATATGGTGCACAGCGGCCGCTTTGCTCCCTTTGTAGTGCAACGGCAGCGCAGGCTGCCGTTAAAAAACAAGAGCTTGTAAACCTGGCATGATTTTTTCATATCAAGGTTCGCTCTCGCAGGGGATCGCCCCGAGGATATAAAAGGAAATGCTATGAAGTCTGTACTGAAACTCTCACTGGCTGCACTTACCCTGGCTTTTGCCGTCTCTTCGCAGGCTGCGGATAAACTCGTTGTGGCAACCGACACGGCTTTTGTGCCGTTTGAATTTAAGCAGGGCGACAAATATGTCGGTTTCGATGTGGATCTGTGGGCGGCTATCGCCAAAGAGCTGAAGCTCGATTACACCCTGAAGCCGATGGATTTTAGCGGCATCATCCCGGCACTGCAGACCAAAAACGTTGATGTGGCGCTGGCGGGCATCACTATTACTGACGAACGTAAAAAAGCGATCGACTTCTCTGACGGCTACTACAAAAGCGGCCTGCTGGTGATGGTCAAAGCAAATAACAACGACGTGAAGAGCGTGAAGGATCTTGACGGTAAAGTGGTGGCGGTGAAGAGCGGCACCGGTTCCGTTGATTACGCCAAAGCCAATATCAAAACCAAAGATCTGCGTCAGTTCCCGAATATCGACAACGCCTATATGGAGCTGGGGACTAACCGCGCCGACGCGGTACTGCACGATACGCCAAACATTCTCTACTTCATCAAAACCGCGGGCAATGGCCAGTTCAAGGCGGTAGGTGAATCGCTGGAAGCGCAGCAGTATGGCATCGCCTTCCCCAAAGGGAGCGACGAGCTGCGTGAGAAGGTGAACGGCGCGCTGAAAACCCTGCGCGACAACGGCACCTATAACGAAATCTATAAAAAATGGTTCGGCAGCGAGCCTAAATAAATTTACCTGGATTCAGGTTTGTAACGCCCGGTGGCGCCCACGCTTACCGGGCCTACGTTTTTCTTCTTCACCACGGTAACAGGAACACATCATGCAGTTTGACTGGAGCGCCATCTGGCCCGCCATTCCCCTTTTGCTTGAAGGCGCCAAAATGACCCTCTGGATTTCGGTCCTCGGTCTGATTGGCGGGTTGATTATCGGCCTGGTGGCCGGTTTCGCCCGCACCTACGGCGGCTGGCTCGCAAACCATATCGCGCTGGTCTTTATCGAAATTATCCGCGGCACCCCTATCGTCGTGCAGGTGATGTTTATCTACTTCGCCCTGCCGATGGCCTTTTCCGATCTGCGCATCGACCCGTTCACCGCCGCGGTAGTGACAATTATGATCAACTCCGGCGCCTACATCGCCGAGATCACCCGCGGCGCGGTGCTGTCGATTCATAAAGGCTTTAGCGAAGCGGGCCTCGCGCTGGGGTTATCCCGCCGCGAAACCATTCGCCACGTGATCCTTCCCCTGGCGCTGCGCCGTATGCTGCCGCCGCTGGGTAACCAGTGGATCATCAGTATTAAAGATACCTCGCTCTTTATCGTTATCGGCGTGGCGGAGCTGACCCGTCAGGGCCAGGAGATCATTGCCGGAAACTTCCGCGCGCTGGAGATCTGGAGCGCCGTGGCGGTGGTCTACCTGATTATCACGCTGGTACTGAGCTTTGTTTTGCGTCGTCTTGAAAGAAGGATGAAAATCCTGTGATTGAATTTAAAAACGTCTCCAAGCACTTTGGCCAGACCCAGGTGCTGCATAATATCGATCTGAACATTAAACAGGGCGAAGTGGTGGTGATTATCGGGCCATCCGGCTCGGGTAAATCGACCCTGCTGCGCTGCATCAACAAGCTGGAGGAGATCACCAGCGGCGATCTGATTGTTGATGGCCTGAAGGTAAATGACCCGAAGGTGGACGAGCGCCTCATCCGCCAGGAGGCGGGGATGGTGTTCCAGCAGTTCTACCTCTTCCCGCACCTGACGGCGCTGGAAAACGTGATGTTTGGCCCGCTGCGCGTGCGCGGCGCGAGCAAAACGGCGGCTGAAACCCTTGCCAAAGCGCTGCTGGCGAAGGTCGGTCTTGCCGAGCGCGCCCACCACTATCCGTCGGAGCTCTCCGGCGGCCAGCAGCAGCGCGTAGCGATTGCCCGGGCGCTGGCGGTGAAGCCAAAGATGATGCTCTTTGATGAGCCCACCTCCGCCCTCGACCCGGAGCTGCGTCACGAAGTGCTGAAGGTAATGCAGGACCTGGCCGAAGAGGGGATGACCATGGTCATCGTGACCCATGAGATCGGCTTCGCCGAGAAGGTCGCCTCCCGCCTGATTTTTATCGACAAGGGGCGTATCGCCGAGGATGGCAATCCACAGGCGCTGATTGAAAATCCGCCCAGCCAGCGTCTGCAGGAGTTTCTGCAGCACGTCGCCTGACCGTTATTCACATGTACCGACACGGGCCAGAGCCGGTAATCGACCAGCTCTGGCCTGTTTATTTCCAGCGGTTGCGGGTACGATTGCCGCGTTCAGGATGAGCTGGAAAATCATTTCCCAACACCTCTGTATTAGTCTAGGATTGCGTCTGAATTTTATCTTGCTGAGTAGAGAAACTAAAATTTATGTCTAACAAAAATCAATCAACCCGGTTAACAGACCAGCATAAATTATCTCAGGGCGTAGTGGGTATATTTGGCGATATTGCCAGGTCTCACGATCTTGCCGTTGGTGCGGTTTCAAAACTGGTAAAACTGGCGCTTGAAGAGGAGTATCCTCAGTTATCTTTCAGATTCCGCGAAAAAATAACCAAAGAAGAGATTAACGAGGCGCTAAAAAAAGTTGATCCGGAGTTGGGCCAGACGCTTTTTGTTTCAAACTCCAGCATTAAACCTGATGGCGGGATTGTCGAAGTGCAGGATGATCATGGTGAATGGCGAATCGTCCTTGTCACGGAGGCAAAGCATCAGGGCAAAGATGTCATGAATATCAAAAAAGGGTTATTGGTTGGTAAAACCAGCACCCAGGATTTAATGGCGGCCGGTAATGCCATTGAGCGATCGCATAAAAATATCTCGGAAATCGCCAACCTGATGCTCTCTGAAAGCCATTTTCCTTACATCCTCTTTCTGGAAGGCTCTAATTTTCTGACAGAAACGCTTGTCATAAAAAGGCCGGATGACAGAGAGGTAACGCTTGCGCATAACTCAGGAATGTTAAACCGACTGGACAGATTAACAGCCGCTAACTACGGGTTGCCCATTAACAGCAACCTGTGCGTAAACCGGTTTGTGAAGCATAAAGATAAAAATATTATGCTTCAGGCAGCGTCGATCTATACCCAGGGGAAGGGAGAGAAATGGGATGCGGAAATCATGTTCAATATCATGATGGAAGTCTCTACCTCTTCCCTCAGGGTGCTAGGGCGTGATTTATTTGATCAGCTTACGTCTAAAAAGTAATTTTTAATTTAATCTTTTGATATATAAGGTTTAGTTTGGATTTTTATGGCCAGAAAAGCAACCAACAAACTCTTGCAGAAAGCAAAAAAATCTAAAAGCGACGAGTTTTATACGCAACTCTGTGATATCGAAAGTGAGTTGCAATACTACCGCTCACATTTTGCTAATCAGGTTGTTTTCTGTAATTGCGATGACCCACGGGTCAGTAATTTCTTTACCTATTTTTCGAACAACTTTGAATCGTTGGGCCTTAAAAAAATAATCACCTCTTGCTACAGAGAACAAACTGACGATCTCTTTAACAATGCGGGTGAAGAGCGCGGCTTTTTCTGTGAGTATATTGGCGAACGTCCGGAAAAGCTTGACATCATTCCGTTAGAGGGGGATGGGGACTTCCGTAGCGCTGAGAGCATTGAACTGCTAAAACAATCAGACATTGTGGTAACCAATCCCCCCTTTTCATTGTTCAGAGAGTATCTTGACCAGCTAATCAGATATGATAAAAAATTCTTGGTCATCGCAAACGTAAACGCCATAACCTATAAAGAAGTCTTTAACCTTATTAAGGAGAATAAGGTCTGGCTCGGCATTAACCTCGGCAGAGGAGTCTCTGGCTTCATTGTTCCACAGCATTATGAATTATACGGAACCGAGGCAAGAATTGATGAACAGGGCAACAGAATCGTATCGCCAAATAACTGTCTGTGGCTAACTAACTTAGATACCTTTATTCGCCATGAAGATATTGTCCTCACAAAAAAATATGCTGGCAATGAAGCGAGTTACCCGAAATACGATAACTACGATGCGATCAATGTTAATAAAACAAAGGACATCCCCCTGGACTATAAAGGGGTAATGGGAGTTCCAATTACCTTTTTACATAAATTTAACCCGGACCAATTTGAAATCATCAAATTCCGTAAAGGGAATGATGAAAAGGATTTAGCTATTAACGGTAAATGCCCATATTTCAGAATACTTATAAAAAACAAACGATTACAGTAAACCTTCCTCAGACCATTATGCGCAGGATCGTTCCTCCCCGCCCCGCGGGGAGGAACGTTTCTACCCAGCTTTTTCACAGAAATTGTCCTAAAAATCTCCCGCTCCGTCCCGCCATCTATACTTATCTTTTTGCGCCACTTATTCATCGGAGGAAGCCGTGCCGTGGATCCTGCTGTTATTTTTTTGTCTCTTCTGCGCCCCCGCGCAGGCGGTGACTATCCCGGGTATTACCCCTGCGGCCACTACCTCCTCTACCCCGCCCCCCGAGCCTGACGCCGAAGAGAAGAAAGCGGCCTACGCGGCGCTGGCGGATGTGCTGGAAAACGAGACCTCCCGCAAAGAGCTTATCGACCAGCTGCGGGCCGTGGCCGCCACGCCGCCGGAACAGCCGGTGCCGACCGTCGCGCCGGTGGAGGAAGCGGACGAAAAGACCGTGCTGGAAAATGTCACCGATATTGGCCGCCACTATGGCGAAGCCTTTAGCGACCGGCTGGCGCAGCTTTACCGCAACCTGATCGGCTCGCCGCATAAACCCTTTAACCCGCAGACCTTCAGCAACGCCGCCACCCATTTTCTGATCCTCGCCGGACTGGTTTTTGGCTTTTACTGGCTGGCGCGGCTCTGCGTCTGGCCGCTCTATCGCAAAATGGGCGACTGGGGACGGCGCAAAAACCGCGACCGGGGCAGCTGGCTTCATCTGCCGCTGATGATTATCAGCGCCTTTATCATCGATTTAGCGCTCCTGGCCGTGACGCTCTTTATCGGTCAGATGCTGAGCGACAGGCTTCACGCCGGTAATAAAACCATCGCGTTCCAGCAGGGGCTTTTCCTCAACGCATTCGCCCTGATCGAATTTTTCAAGGCGATACTGCGCCTGATCTTCTGCCCGCACGCGCCGCAGCTTCGCCCTTTTGCCATCACCGATGGCCAGGCAAAATACTGGGCATTGCGCCTCAGCGCCCTCAGCAGCCTGATCGGTTACGGGCTGCTGGTGGCGGTGCCGATTATCTCCAACCAGGTCAATGTGCAGATAGGCGCGCTGGCCAACGTTATTATCATGCTCTTTATTACGGTCTGGGCGCTCTATCTGATTTTCCACAATAAAAAAACGATCACCGAGCATCTGCTCGCCCTTGCCGACCGTTCGCTGGCCTTCTTTAGCCTCTTTATCCGCGCCTTTGCGCTGGTATGGCACTGGCTCGCCTGCGCCTATTTCATCGTGCTCTTCTTCTTCTCTCTTTTCGATCCGGGCAACAGCCTGAAGTTTATGATGGGGGCAACGGTGCGCAGCCTGGCGATTATCGGTATCGCTGCCTTTGTGTCGGGGCTGCTCTCGCGCTGGCTTTCAAAAACCATCACCCTGTCGCCGCACGTGCAGCGTAACTATCCTGAACTGCAAAAGCGGGTAAACGGCTGGATTTCCGTGTCGCTGAAGGTGGCGCGTATTCTCACCGTCTGCGTGGCGATCCTGCTGCTGCTGAACGCCTGGGGACTGTTCGATTTCTGGAACTGGCTACACAATGGCGCGGGGGAGAAAACGGTCGATATTTTAATTCGCATCGCGCTTATTCTCTTCTTTTCCGCCATCGGCTGGACAGTGCTGGCGAGCCTGATAGAGAACCGGCTGGTCTCCGACGTGCATGGTCGCCCGCTGCCCAGCGCCCGCGCCCGCACGCTGCTGACGCTATTTCGCAACGCCCTGGCGGTGATCATCAGCACCATTACCATCATGACCGTGCTTTCGGAGATAGGGGTGAATATCGCGCCGCTGCTGGCGGGGGCAGGCGCCCTGGGGCTGGCCATTTCGTTCGGTGCGCAGACGCTGGTGAAGGATATTATTACCGGCATCTTTATCCAGTTTGAAAACGGGATGAACACCGGCGATCTGGTGACTATCGGCCCGCTGACCGGGACGGTTGAGCGAATGTCGATTCGCTCCGTCGGCGTGCGCCAGGATACCGGCGCGTACCATATTATTCCCTGGTCCTCGATCACCACCTTCGCAAACTTTGTGCGCGGCATCGGCTCAATAGTGGCCAACTACGATGTCGATCGCCATGAAGATGCGGAGAGGGCGAAGCAGGCGCTGAAGGATGCCGTGGAGGAGCTGATGAGCATGGAGGATATTCGCGGGCTGGTGATCGGCGAGCCGACCTTCACCGGCATCGTCGGGCTGACCAATACCGCCTTCACCCTGCGTGTAACTTTTACCACCCAGCCGCTGAAGCAGTGGACGGTCCGCTTTGCGCTGGACAGCATGGTGAAAAAACATTTCGACCTCGCCCATATCCGTGCGCCGGTCCAGCTTTATCAGCTGTTGCCGCCTGAGCCGCCCCAGGCGCCGGCTCAGGAGCCGACGCTGTAGGGCATTACCCGCGACGGCGCTGGCTGTCGGTCATAAAGGTCCAGGCGATAAAGCGGCTCTGCTTTTGTCCCTGGGCCATCTCTTTTTTAACCACCTTCACCGCACCCGCCTCGCTCAGCGCGCGGTAGAGAAGCGGCAGGTTATCCCCGCGCGACACCAGCGAGGTGAACCATTTCACCTGGCGGGCGAACCCTTTGCTCTCGGCAATCATCGTTTTGATAAACGCCACCTCGCCCCCTTCGCACCACAGCTCCCGCTGCTGACCGCCAAAGTTAAGCCCCGCCTCTTGCGTCAGCCCCAGGTTGCGGCGTTTGCGCTCGCTTCCCGCCCGGGCCGCCTCAGCGGAGTCGTGAAACGGCGGGTTACAGAGGGTGGCGTCATATTGCTCGTTCTTGTGGATCACCCCGTCGAGAATGGCGGACGGTGATTTCTGCCTGCGCAGGCGGATGGCGCGGCTCAGGCCAGGGTTGGCGTTAATAATCGCCTGGGCGCTGGCGAAGGCCTGCGCGTCGATTTCGCTGCCGGTAAAACGCCAGCCATATTCGGCCACGCCAATCAGCGGATAGATAAGATTGGCGCCAGTGCCCACGTCCAGAACGGTCGCCTGCGTCGGTACCGCGCCGTCACGATCCTCCGCCAGCAGATCCGCGAGATGATGAATATAATCAGCGCGCCCCGGTACGGGCGGGCAGAGGAAGCCCTCGGGAATATCCCATTGCGCCACGCCATAATAGTGGGCCAGCAGCGCTTTATTTAACGCCTTTACCGCCAGAGGATCGGCAAAGTTAACCGAGGGTTCACCCGCGGGGGTCTGGACAATAAAGGCGGCCAGTTGCGGGCTACTCTGACAGAGCGCGGCCATATCATAGCGGCTGCGGTGGCGGTTACGCGGGTGCAATCCCGGCTTTTGGGCAGTCATGGTATTCTCCTTTCAACAGCGGCGTAAGATACCGTTTGCCGGCGCGACGGTAAATAACTCTGTTGATGGGCCAGGAAAAGGCGAAAAATCAGTGACCTGTATCTCCATGATTTGTCAGCCGATTGTCAATTTATATCGTTCAAAAAATGAGCAGCAGATCGTCAAATTTTTGCGGCAAATCACACCCTGACAGCTTCTACACTTAGCGTGAATCACCCGTTGCCATGTAGAGGAAGTCATGATGAAAAGAATGCTGACGCTATTTATCGCAGCCGGAACGCTGGCTGCCGCCACCTTTTCCGCCCAGGCGGTTAACACACTGAGCCAGTCTGATATGAGCCAGCTACACCCTGCGGGAACCGTCTCCGCGAGCGGGGCGAGAAACCTGGACGATTTACAGGATAAGCTGGCGGAAAAAGCCCGTCAGGAAGGAGCCAAAGGTTTTGTGGTTGACTCTGCCGGGGGCGATAACCATATGTACGGCACCGCTACCATCTATAAATAACGCTGTCACTGCATCCGCCCGGCGGATGCAGTTTTCCCTCCCCGCCTTGACTGTACGCTTTTTGACCCCATATTTACTCTGAAAACTTCCGTTAATCAGGAGAGCGCTATGGCATCCGGCTGGGCCAATGATGACGCCGTCAATGAACAGATCAACAGCACCATTGAAGATGCGGTCGCCCGCGCGCGCCGGGAGCTGCCCCGGGGCGAAAGCCTGCACGAGTGCGAGGAGTGTGGAGAACCGATCCCGGAGGCCCGACGCAAGGCGGTGCCCGGGGTGCGGCTATGCCTCGCCTGCCAGCAGGAGAGAGATGCGCATCACGCCGCGTTCACCGGCTATAACCGCAGAGGCTCTAAAGACAGCCAGCTTCGCTGACGCTGGCTGACATTTTTGTTCTCCTCCTGCGGTAACTTTACCCTCACGAAATTGAGCGCTGCGTTTGGCAGATTGTGCCCTTCCCTGCCGCTTCGTAAAGCGAAGCGAAAAAAAGCGTAAACGCTGTCGCTTAATCCTTAATTTTTCAGTGGCTTATATGTCATTCAGTTTTTTTGAGTGATGACGTCAATTCTCTTCGATTTTATCTTTCAAGAAAAAACGTGATACTTATCACATCGACGGTAAAACGTCCCCTTAATGGAATAACCTGCGAGATAAAAGCTATGAAAACCATCAAATATGCTGTTGCCGCTGCTGCTCTTACCGCTCTCTCTTTTGGCGCTTTTGCTGCAGAGCCCGTTACGCCAGCACAGGCGCAGAACATGAATAAAATTGGCGTAGTCAGCGCAGATGGCGCCTCCACGCTGGATGGTCTGGAAGCGCGACTGGCCGCTAAAGCCGAAGCGGCAGGCGCCAGCGGTTACTCCATCACCTCCGCCAATGGCCAGAACAAACTTAGCGGTACCGCGGTGATCTACAAATAACCGCGACCCTGACCCTATCTTGCCCCTCAGGCAAGCTGCTCCAACCCTGATTGACCCTTTATTACCCTTGTTTGCCCGTCCCGGAATGGACGGGCTTTTTTTTGGCTAAAACCATTGCCCGATACGCTGTAACCCGGCCTCCACGCTCTGTTCTTCCCCCGTCGCCACCAGGCAGCAGGCCATCTGTAACTTAATGGCGGCAGGCACCGGCACATTACCGGCGAGACACTGTTCAATCCAGCGGGCGGTAGTCTGCGGATCTTTCGCCTGCGCAAGCTGAACGTCGCTCTCCTCTTCTCCCCGCTCCAGCAGTACGCGCGTGCCGGCAGGATCGATAAGCGTCAGCTGCGGGCAGCGTTGCGGGTTGGCATAAACCTCCCCTTCGGTGCCGTGCATCAGCAGCCCGCGTCCACCGGTTTTCGCAAAAAAGTTGGCTACGCGAGTGACATATTCAGGGTGCGAAACGCTGGAGAGGCGCAGCGCGGCCCCCTCTTCAAAGGGTGTCGCCAGCTTGGCCAGGGTATGGGCACTGTTACGTACTCCCATACGCCAGCGCATCGCCAGCTGTTTCTCCAGCGGCGGACAAAGGGCGCTGACTGGAATAAAGACCGGCTGATGGCCGTCGAGCTTTGCCTGCGCCTGGCCCGCATGGCGGGTGGCCTGAATGCCCAGCAGCTCAAAAATGGTTTCCGTCAGCACGCGGGTCGGATCTTCACTAACGCCGTGCACCACCACCGGAAAACCGAGCTTATGCAGCAGGATCGCCAGCAGCGGCGTCAGGTTCGCCTGCTTGCGCGCGCCGTTATAGCTCGGGATAACGATGGGCATCGGTTTCGTCACCGGCGGCGTCAGGCGGAGAGTCTGCGCCTGCATCGCCTCGTAAAAGCCATGCATCTCGGCTTCCCCTTCCCCTTTAATCCGTAGCGCGATCAGGATAGCGCCCATCTCCAGGTCAGGTACTTCGCCGTTCAGCATGCGGGTGTAGAGCGCCCGGGCGGTCTCCTGATCTAGGTCGCGGGCATGATTTTTGCCGCGTCCCACCTCTTTAATAATCTTGCGATAATCCACGACATTTCTCCTTGCGACATGTTGCTACCACTATAACGGTGAAGAAAGCCAGGTCGAGCTTTTTTGTCGCCTTCTCCTCAAAACAGGTTGTTTTTTAATCTGCTGTTTTTATTGATTAAATTTTTTTACAAGCGTTTATTTAATTAATTGTAATGCCCGCAACAGCTTTTCGCCTTTCTGCATTCTGTTTAAATAACCGCCCGCAATGAGTTATCTCTTCCCGAAGTCTGGCTGACTTTTGGGTTAATTCCAGGAGTGATTATGAACAAGGTAACGTTAGGTTTATTTACTGCTGTGGCGTTGGGATGTTCAGCATCCGTTTTCGCGGCCACTAATGGCGAAGGCCAAATTAATTTTACGGGTGAGATCATCGATTCCGCCTGTCAGGTTGTAAACGATTTAGGCAGTCCGCTCAATGTCGCATTAGGTAAAGTTTCTAAGACCGTTTTTACCGGCGCTGGCTCCGCCAGTACTTTAACGAAATTTACTATCAGTCTGACTAATTGTCCGCAGACCGTCACCTCGGCGTCAATTAATTTTGGCGGTACGCCGGACAGTGATAATAACGCGGCGCTGGCGCTCACGCCGGGCACGGGTGCTGCGACAGGGGTCGCTATCCAGCTGGTTGACTCTGCCGCGCAGCCGATCAGCCTCTTTACGCCGTCCAAAGCCTATCCGCTGACCTCCGGGACTACGGTAAACGCTCTGGATTTTGGCGCCCGATATATCCAGACCAAAGCCGCCGTTACGGCTGGCCCGGCTAATTCCGTTTCCACTTTCACCGTTATTTATAACTGACCCTCTACGGAGAGCGCTGTGCTCTCCATATTATATTGAGAAATTTTATGCGTCACGGTTATCTACTTAGCTCCCTTTTATTCATTGCCGCTACCGCACATGCGGGCGTAATTATTAACGGCACCCGGCTTATCTATCAGGGAAGTAAAAAAGAGTCCTCTGTCGGCCTGACAAATCCAGACAATATCGATTATCTGGTGCAGTCCTGGACCGACGCCGGGCGCAATAACCCGAATAAGCCGCCGTTTCTCATTACGCCGCCGCTGTTTCGTCTGGATGCAAAAGAAGATAACGTGCTGCGCGTCGTTCGCACAGGCGGAAATTTACCTGAAGATCGCGAATCCCTTTACTGGCTCAATATTAAATCCATTCCCTCCTCGAAGAAAATGGAGGGGGTGAATACGCTGCAGATTGCGGTGAATACCCGCATCAAGTTAATTTACCGCCCTGCCGCGCTCAGGGGTAAACCGGAAGAGGTAGCCGATAAGCTGACGTGGCGCCGCGAAGGCCAGGAGCTGGTGGTGGATAACCCCACCCCTTACTACATGAACTTTCAGAGCGTCACCCTTAACGGCCAGAAAGTGTTAAAAGCCACCTGGGCTGAACCCAAAAAGCAAACCCGGTTTGCCCTGCCTGCGGGCGTTAACGGTCATCGCGTTGCCTGGTCGGTGATTAACGACTACGGCAGCGTCAGTAAAACCTGGACCGCGCCGGTAGGCTGATCCTGTGGCGCACGGGTGGTTGAACAGGATGATGCGAGGCGGATCCCCCTCTCTCTTACGCCGCGGCTTCGCTCTGCTGAGCTTTAGTCTCTGGGCGACAGCGGTGTGCCTCTGCGCGCCGGTGCAGGCGCAGGACTATTTCAACCCGGCGCTGCTGGATCTGGATAACCCCTCGCAGCAAAAAACCGATCTGTCGCTGTATGAAAAAGGCCCCGGGCAGGCGCCCGGCCGCTACCAGGTAACTATTTTAATCAATAACCAGAAGGTGGCTACCCGGGAGGTCGATTTTAAGCTGCAAACCGGCGCGCAGGGCCAGACTACGCTACAGCCCTGCTTCAGTGAGCAGGATCTTCACAGCCTGGGGATTAAGACCAGGAACTACCCCGGGTTGATGGCGCACGGGCAGTGCGCCGATTTGCAGGCCATTCCCTCCGCCTCGGCGACGTTTCGCGTCAGCCATCAGCAGCTGCGAATGACCCTTCCGCAGGTGGCGCTGGGCCACACTCCGCGCGGCTATATCGACCCCCGGGAGTATGATGAAGGGATCACGGCGGGCCTGCTGAACTACAGCGCCACCGCCAGTCAGAACGACGCCCGCCTGCCGAATGAGCAGAACAGCAGCAGTCAGTACGTTAACCTGCGCCCCGGCTTTAACGTAGGGGCATGGCGCATCCGTAACTACTCCACCTGGAATCGCGACAAAACGGGCAGCCACGTCCAGCAGAATTTCTCCTCCGTCTATACCTACGCCCGGCGCGATCTGGTGGCGCTAAAGAGCGATTTCACGGTCGGGCAGAGCAGCTCCCCCGCCGATGTGTTTGACAGCGTCCCCTATACCGGCATGCAGATTAATTCCGACAGCGATATGTTGCCGGACAGCGAGAAGGGTTACGCCCCGGCGATCCGCGGGGCGGCGCACAGCAACGCGCAGGTGGTGGTGCGCCAGAATGGCTACATCATCTACCAGAACAAGGTCGCTCCCGGCCCTTTTGAGATAACCGATCTCTACCCCACCGGCAGCAGCGGCGATCTCCAGGTTACCGTTCAGGAGACCGACGGCAGCGAGCAGCACTTTGTCGTGCCCTACGCTTCCGTGCCGGTGTTGCAGCGCGAGAAACATTTACGCTATAGCCTGACGGCGGGACGCTATCGCTCATACAACCATAATGTCGATAAAACCCCCTTCACCCAGGGGAGCGCTATCTATGGCCTCCCGCGGGGATTCACGCTCTATGGCGGAACGCAGCAAAGCCGTCGTTACCGCTCTCTGGCCATCGGTACAGGTAAAAATATCGGCGATTTGGGAGCTTTTTCCCTCGATGTCACCCGCGCGAAAGCGTTGCTCAAACAGCGGAAAACCAGCAAGGGTAACGCCTGGCGCGTGCGTTACAGTAAAGATTTCCCGGCAACGGGCACCAACTTTTCCCTGGCGGGCTATCGCTATAACAGCAAAGGCTTTTACACCATGGAGGATACGCTGGAGTCGTGGACGCGCTCGGATGAGGAGAATACGCCGCAGCAGCGCCGCGCCCGTACCGAAGCCACCATTGACCAGACGCTGGGCGACGGCTGGGGCTTCGTGACGCTGAGCCTGGTGAAAGAGCGCTACTGGAGCCAGAGCCAGTCAATGACCTCCCTGAACCTCAGCTACAACAACAGCTGGCACGGTATCACCTACAGCCTTAGCTACAGCAAGAATCAAAACACGGCTAACGACGAGGAGAATGCCTCCACCCACGACAATCAGTTCGCGCTCAGTCTCTCCGTTCCGCTGGATCGCTGGATGCATAACACCTGGGCGACCTGGAACCTGAATAACAGCAAGGATGGCACCACGCAAACCGTCGGCCTGAACGGCACCGCCCTGGAGGATAACAATCTCAGCTGGAACCTTCAGCAGGGGTTCAGTACGACCGGCAGCGGCAGCAACAGCAGCATGAATGCCGATTATAAAGCGACCTATGGCGAAATCAGCGGCGGGCTGAGCGAGGATAAACATCAGCGCACCCTTAACCTTGGCCTGCAGGGGGGCGTGATCGCCCATGCCGACGGCGTCACCTTTACCCAACCGCTGGGGGAGACCGTCGTCCTGGTCAAAGCGCCGGGCGCCTATGGTACGCACATTACTAACCAGACCGGTGTCAAAACCGATTTTCGGGGCTATACCGCGGTCCCCTTTGTCACCGCCTGGCGCCATAACACCATCGCGCTGGATACCGAAACGTTACCCGATGACGCCGATGTGCCCCAGGCCGCCCGCATCGTCACGCCGACGCGGGGCGCGGTGGTGCGCGCCACCTTTACCACCCACACAGGGCGTCGAGTGTTGATGACCCTGACGCGAAACGGCAAACCGTTACCTTTTGGCGCCACCGTCACCACCGACGATCGCGAGGGCGAATTTATTGTGGGCAATGACGGGCAGACCTATCTCTCCGGCCTCTCCCGTCGCGGCACACTAACCCTCTCCTGGGGGCAACAGGCAGGCGAGCAGTGCGTCGCGCACTACGAGCTGGCGGACGAGCCCGATAAATCCACCATCACCAGCGCCGCCGCCCGGTGCCGCTGATTACCTGGAAACCACCTATGCAGATTGTAAAATCCTCTCTTCTTCTTCTGTCCCTGGCGTTAGCGGCGCTCTTTATGCCGCATGCCAGGGCGACCTGCAGTACCCCGGATATGCCGAAGCTTATCAACGTGGCGTCGGTGTCGGTCTCCACAACCCTTGCGGTTGGCGCAACCATTCCCGGCTCCGAACAGCATGTTCATGTCGCGGGCAGCTGCAATCATCCTTATGAGAGCGGCATGGAGATTATCGCCTGTTACTACGGCAACGGCGCGGAAATTCCGGGGCTGCCCGGGGTGTATGACTCCGGCGTGCCGGGGATCGGCGTAGCGTTAAGGAATGCGCAAGGCGAGCGGATCACCGGCGGCGGCAAGACCGCCTGCGACTCCCGAAGTACACCCATTGGTTATATATCAAACGACGGGTTAATGACCTTTGATTTCAGCGTCATGCTGGAGCTGGTCAAAACCAGCGAAGCGGTGCAGTCGGGAATGCTGGCGCAGGACCAGACCAAATTTGGTATTGGCGTCTATGGTAATGACGGTATCGGCAGCCCGAACACCGTCTCCTACGCGGGAAATATCAATTTTAACCCGGTGACCTGCTCCGTTTCACCTGAGAGCCTCACCGTTACGCTGGGCAATTTTCCCCTCAGCGCCTTTAGCGGAACGGGAAGTGAAACCACGCCAAAGACGTTCGATGTGAACGTAAACTGCAACAATACGGTACAGCCGCAGGTGATGATCGCCAGCGCCAACGGTTATGAAACGCAGTTTCCCGGCGTGATTAAGCTGACGCAGGAGGAGGGTGTCGCCACCGGCGTAGGGGTGAAAATGTTGGTTGAAGGACAGCCCGCCACCTTTGAAACTTACCGCAATACCTCCCGGATGGCGCAGGCGAACGAAACGCTCGCGATCCCTTTCCAGGTCAGCTACGAGCAGACCGGCCCGCAGGTGACGCCAGGCGCCGCCAATACCATCGCCACGATTACGCTGGGGTATAAATGAGAAAGATCTATCTGCTGGCGCTGCTGCTGGCGACGCAGGCGCATGCCGACAGCGTCGCAGTCCAGATCCGGGGCAATATTTTAGCCAATACCTGTTCGGTGGATAGCGCCAGCCAGAACCTGACGGTCGATCTCGGCCAGGCGGTCGCCAGTGACTTTAAGGATGTGGGCGATACGGGAAGCTGGAAGGCGTTTGATTTGACGCTCTCGAAATGCCCGCCTACCACCACGCTGGTCACCGCCACCTTTAACGGCCAGCCGGATAGCGAACATCCCACCAAATTCGCCAATACCGGCAGCGCGCAAGGGCTGGCGCTGGAGCTGGCGGACAGAACGGACGATATCCTTATCGCGCCGCAGGCCAGCTTTAACGCGCTGGTTAACCAGAGCGGCAACGTCGATTTTCCGCTGGCGGCCCGTTACTACGCCACCGACACACCGGTTCGCGCCGGCAGCTTCAGCAGCGTGGTGCAGGTGACCTTTATTTACCAGTAGATGTGCACCTTTTAGCAGGAAAGTTTTTGCGCCGCCCGGTCGTTTTTTTGGCCGGGCGTTTTTTTGCCTCCGGCACCTCCGGCTGTTCAACAGGAAAGACCGGCAGCGCCGCCAGCAGTCGCTGGCCGTAGCTTTTGGTGAGCAATCGCCTGTCATAAATCACCACCTCGCCCCAGCAGCTGTGGCTGCGAATCAGTCGCCCGACCTGCTGAATCAGGTTAAAGGAGGCGGCGGGCAGGCTCTGTACCTCAAAGGGGTAGCGGTTAAGGCTTTTGAGCCACTCGCCTTCGGTGAGCACCACCGGGCTGTCGATGGGCGGAAACGCGATCTTATGGATATGCACCTGCGTGAGGTAATCGCCTTTCAAATCCAGCCCTTCGGCAAAGGACTGTAGCCCCACCAGCACGCTGCGCTCGCCGGCGTCGATACGCTTGCGGTGCAGTTCCACCAGCCGGTAGCGCGGCTGATCGCCCTGCACCAGCAGCAGCAGGCGCAGATCGGGCACGTAGCTTAAGAAGAGCTGCATCGCCCGCTGGCTGGCAAAGAGCACCAGCATGCCGGCATGCTTTTTACTCTCCACCTGCTCGCGAAACCAGGCGGCCATCTCCGCAATATGCTCCTCTTCATTGCTTATCAGCGGCTCATAGCGCATCTGCGGAATGATGAGCTTGCCCTGCTCACAGTGGTTGAAGGGGGAGTCGAGCGCCACAAACCGATCGCCCGCTTTCTCTTTAAGTCCGCTCATCTCCTGCAGACGCGAAAAGCTGTTCAGCGAGCGCAGGGTGGCAGAGGTGACGACCACATGCGGAACGCTGCGCCAGATAAGCTTCTCCAGCTGGTCGCTGACGCGGATACCGACGCAATGGAAGAAGAGATGTGCCTGCCCTTCCCGTACCTCGCGGGTCGCCCATTTGGTGACGGGCGCGCCGGAGGCCTGCTCCATGGAGGCCAGCCGCCACAGCTTGCTCTGCCCCTCAAACATGCCGAGCGCGCGGTTCATCTGCAGCAGCACGCGATGCAGGCGCACCACGTCATGAGTACCGGTCTTTTCGCTGAGATCGTTTAAGAAGAGTTCCGCCAGGCCGCGCAGCTTCTCAATGTGCTTCGCCAGCTCGCGACAGATCTCCATGATCTCTTCCGGTAGCACCCCCATCGCAAAGCGATGTTCCGCCTCCTGGGTGGCGGGCAGATAGAGATTGAGGATGTTATTCAGCGAAGCGATAAGGGTATAGACCTCCTCGCAATGATCGCTGAGCCGCTCCGGTATTGCCAGCGGTGGAATGGTTTTCGGGCGGAACTGCTCCATGCAGGTGGCGACAAGCTTTGTAAAGAGATCGAGCTGGAGCCTGAACCACGGGGCGGTGATTTCCGCGCTCATCTCAAGCGCATCGCGCGCCACGTCCGGCAGGTGATGGCCCTCATCCAGCACCAGCAGCAGGTTTTTCGGCTCCGGCAGGACCGCCTCGCTCTCCAGCGCCGCCATCACCAGCGCATGGTTCGCCACCACCACCTCCGCCTCCTGGATCTCCCGGCGGGCGACAAAAAAGGGGCATTCGCGGTAATAGTGGCAGTTGCGGTTCAGGCAGCCCGCCTTGTCGGTACTCAGCCGCCGCCAGAGGTCGTCGCCAATCGCCTGATCGGTGTGGTCGCGCAGGCCGTCCCATTTGTAGCCATCGAGCGAGGCCTTAAGCTTTGCGCACTGCTCCTGCTCGGCTTTATTGTTCGGGGCCAGCGTGTCGTCGAGAAAGGCCAGCAGATCCTGCTGGTCAGGCTCGCTGCTGGCGAGCGCCGCCAGGTTACGCGGGCAGACGTAACGCCCGCGGCCAAAGGCGGCGGTAAAGCGCAGATCGGGGATGATTTTGCGCAGCAGCGGCAGATCTTTGCTGAAAATCTGATCCTGAAGCGCGACGTTGGCGGTACTGACCACCAGCGTTTTTTGCTCCTCGCGGGCAATCGCGATGCCGGGGAGAAGATAGGAGAGAGTTTTCCCGACGCCGGTCGGCGCTTCGATGGCCAGATGCCGCCCTTCGTCACCGGCGAGCGTTTTCGCCACGTCGGCAATCATCTGCCGCTGCGGAGCTCGGGGGATAAAGTCGGGGATCTGCTGCTGTAGCGCCTTATACCATGCGCCGATTTGCGCTTTCAGCGCGGCGGTCAAAGCCATCATAAACCTGAAAATACTGTATAAACAGCCACTATTGTGGCACGTTCATTCGCCCGCCGCAAAAAGAAAAGCCTGGCTTTGCGGCCAGGCTTCCGGATTACTGCGCGCCAGCAGGCTTACGCGGACGGCGACGGCGCGGTTTCTCACCCGCCGGTTTTCCTTCGCCTGCCCCCTGCTGTTTGGCCTTCGGCGCGCCGCTGTTCTGACGACGCGGCTGTTGCTGCCCACGTCCACCACCGCCGCCGCCGCGCTGCTGACGACCATTCTGAATCGGCTCCGCCTTGATGGAAGGATCCACCTCGTAGCCCGGAATGGCGATACGCGGGATCTCTTTTTTCAGGAGGCGCTCGATGTCGCGCAGCAGCTTGTGTTCATCCACGCAGACCAGAGAGAGCGCCTCGCCGGTGGCCGCCGCGCGGCCGGTACGCCCGATGCGGTGGACATAATCTTCCGGCACGTTCGGCAGCTCATAGTTGACCACATGCGGCAGCTCTTCGATATCCAGGCCGCGAGCGGCGATATCGGTCGCCACCAGCACGCGGATTTCGCCCGATTTAAAATCGGCCAGCGCCCGGGTACGCGCCCCCTGGCTCTTGTTACCGTGGATAGCGGCGCTACGGATGCCATCTTTGTTCAGCTGTTCCGCCAGATGGTTGGCGCCATGCTTGGTACGGGTAAAGACCAGCACCTGCTGCCAGTTCCCCTGACCAATCATCTGCGACAGCAGCTCGCGTTTGCGTTTCTTGTCGACAAAATGCACGTGCTGCGTCACCTGCTCAGAAGCGGTGTTACGACGCGCCACTTCGATTTCCAGCGGATTATGCAGCAGCTTTTCAGCAAGCGCTTTGATGTCGTCCGAGAAGGTCGCGGAGAAGAGGAGGTTCTGACGGCGCGGCGGCAGCTTCGCCAGCACGCGGCGGATATCATGGATAAAGCCCATATCGAGCATGCGATCCGCTTCGTCCAGCACCAGCACTTCAATCTGATCGAGTTTAACCGCGTTCTGATGTTCCAGATCGAGCAGGCGTCCTGGGGTCGCCACCAGCACGTCAACGCCGCCGCGCAGCTTCATCATCTGCGGGTTAATGCTTACGCCGCCAAAAACCACCAGCGAGCGAATATTCAGGTAGCGGCTGTACTCCCGCACGTTTTCACCCACCTGGGCCGCCAGTTCGCGGGTTGGGGTGAGGATCAGCGCGCGAACCGGGCGACGGCCCTTCGCGTGCGGCTGATTCTCTACAAGACGCTGCAGCAGCGGCAGGGTAAAACCGGCGGTTTTACCGGTGCCAGTCTGGGCGCTCGCCATCAGGTCGCGCCCTTCCAGCACGGCAGGAATCGCCTGCTGCTGAATAGGGGTAGGTTCGCGGTAGCCCTGCTCCGCAACGGCGCGCAGGATCTCCGGATTTAGGCCAAGGGCATCAAAAGACATAACAACTCCGAACCGCCCCGACCGTGAGGTGTAGTTTTCAGGGAGATAGTGACAGATAAAAGGACAAAAACCACAATGTCGCGAAGCAGCGGAGTGTAGCAGCTTTTGTGACGTGGCGCATAAAATATCCCCTCGTATCCGTCTTTCAGAATATTTCATCACGCCCCCATTTGCTGCGCCTGCTGGACAAGGGCAAAAAAGCGGCATAATCTCAATCAATCGATTGATTAATTTTTGGTGATGCCATGAGTACGACGCCCACCACCTCCAAAGGCGAACAGGCTAAAAGTCAGCTTATCGCCGCCGCGCTGGCGCAGTTTGGCGAGTATGGGCTGCACGCCACCACCCGCGATATCGCCGCCCAGGCGGGACAGAATATCGCCGCCATCCCCTACTATTTTGGCTCTAAAGAGGAGCTGTACCTCGCCTGCGCCGACTGGATTGCCGATTTTATCGGCTCCCGTTTTGCAACCCATGTCAAACACGCCGAGGCGCTGCTGAGTAGTGCCACGCCGGATCGGGCGGCCATCCGTCAGCTTATCCTCTGCGCCTGCACCAGCATCATTCAGCTTTTGACCCGGGACGACACGCTGAGCCTGAGCAAATTTATCTCCCGCGAACAGCTCTCCCCCACCGCCGCCTGTCAGCGGGTGCATGACCGGGTTATTGCCCCCATGCACCGGCACCTCACGCGGCTGGTGGCGGCCTATACCGGGCGCGATGCCAGCGACACGGAGACCATTCTGCATACCCACGCCCTGCTGGGGGAGGTGCTCGCGTTTCGCCTTGGGCGGGAGACCATTCTGCTGCGCACCGGCTGGGCAAAATTTGATGATGATAAAACCACGCAGATAAGTCAGATCATTACCTGCCATATCGATCTGATCCTCAACGGTTTAACGCAAAGGAGTATGGAGCCATGAAAAAACCCGTCGCCGCCCTGCTGGCGGCTGTTGTGGTGGCCGTCGCGATCGGCGGCTGGCTGTGGTACGAGGGGCGGCAGGAGAGCGGTCTGACTCTTTACGGCAACGTCGATATCCGCACGGTCAATATGAGCTTTCGCGTCGGCGGTCGGCTGGCGTCGCTGACCGTGGATGAAGGGGATGCGGTGAAGCCCGGGCAGGTGGTCGGCGCGCTGGATCAGGCTCCCTACAAAAATGCCCTGATGCAGGCCAAAGCGAGCGTGGCAGTGGCCCAGGCGCAATACGATCTTATGCAGGCGGGTTATCGCGACGAGGAGATCGCCCAGGCGGAAGCGGCAGTCAGACAGGCGAAAGCCGCTGCAGACTATGCGCAGAACTTCTATGCCCGCCAGCAGGGGCTGTGGAAAAGCCGCACTATCTCCGCCAACGATCTGGAAAACGCTCGCTCGTCGCGCGATCAGGCGCAGGCGACCCTGAAATCAGCGCAGGATAAGCTGAGCCAGTACCGCACCGGTAACCGCCCGCAGGATATCGCCCAGGCGCAGGCCTCGCTTGAACAGGCGCAGGCGCAGCTGGCGCAGGCCGAGCTGGATCTGCATGACACCACGCTGGTCTCCCCCTCCGCCGGGACCATCCTGACCCGTGCCGTGGAGCCGGGCAGCATGCTGAACGCGGGCAGCACCGTACTCACCCTCTCGCTGACGCGCCCGGTGTGGGTACGCGCCTATATTGATGAGCCCAATCTGGGCCGGGCGAAACCGGGCAGCGAGATGCTGCTCTATACCGACGGTCGCCCGGATAAGCCTTATCACGGCAAGGTTGGCTTCGTCTCGCCGACGGCGGAGTTTACGCCGAAAACCGTGGAGACGCCGGATCTGCGAACCGATCTGGTCTATCGCCTGCGCATTATCGTGACCGATGCCGATGACGCGCTGCGCCAGGGGATGCCGGTGACAATCCAGTTTAACGACGGACCGCGCGATGAGTGAGACCATTGAGCTTGCGGGCCTGGTCAAACGCTTCGACGGGATGGAGAAACCCGCCGTGGCGCCGCTCACCTGCACCATCCGCAGCGGCTATGTGACCGGGCTGGTTGGCCCGGACGGCGCGGGAAAAACTACCCTGATGCGGATGCTGGCCGGGCTGCTAAAGCCCGACGCGGGCAGCGCCCGGGTGGTGGGACTCGATCCCATCGAGAATGACCGCGCCCTCCATGCCCTGCTGGGCTATATGCCGCAGAAGTTTGGCCTTTATGAAGATTTAACGGTGATGGAGAACCTTAACCTCTACGCCGATCTGCGCAGCGTCACCGGGGAAGCGCGACAAAAAACCTTCGCCCGGCTGCTGGACTTTACCGCGCTGGGCCCCTTTACCGACCGGCTGGCGGGCAAGCTCTCCGGGGGGATGAAGCAAAAGCTGGGGCTGGCCTGTACCCTGGTGGGCGAGCCGAAAGTGCTATTGCTGGATGAACCGGGCGTTGGCGTCGACCCCATCTCACGCCGCGAGCTGTGGCAGATGGTGCATGAGCTGGCGGGCGACGGCATGTTGATCCTCTGGAGCACCTCCTATCTCGATGAGGCGGAACAGTGCCGCGACGTGCTGCTGATGAACGAAGGGGAGCTGCTCTACCAGGGCGAACCGAAAACGCTTACCCGGAGCATGGCCGGGCGCAGCTTTTTACTGCACAGCCCGCAGGAGAACAACCGTCGCCTGCTCCAGCAGGTGCTTAAACTGCCGCAGGCGAGCGACGGCATGATACAGGGCCGCTCGGTGCGCCTGATCCTGCGCAAGGCAGCCACGCCCGACCAGATCCAACGCGCCGAAGGTATGCCCGACATCGTTATGGAGGAGACAGCCCCGCGCTTTGAGGATGCTTTTATCGATCTGCTGGGCGGCGCCGGGGCGCAGGAGTCTCCCCTGGGGGCGATACTGCATACGGTGGAAGGGACGCCCGGCGAAACGGTGATCGAGGCGAAATCGCTCACCAAAAAGTTCGGCGACTTTGCCGCCACCGACAACGTCAATTTCGCGGTGAAACGCGGGGAGATTTTCGGATTGCTGGGACCAAACGGCGCGGGCAAATCCACCACCTTTAAAATGATGTGCGGCCTGCTGGTGCCCACCTCCGGCAAGGCGCTGGTGCTGGATATGGATCTGAAGGTCAGCTCCGGCAAAGCGCGCCAGCATCTGGGCTACATGGCGCAAAAATTTTCCCTCTACGGCAACCTGACGGTCGAACAAAACCTGCGCTTTTTCTCCGGCGTCTATGGCCTGCGCGGGCGGGCGCAAAAAGAGAAAATCGACCGTATGAGCGAGGCGTTTGGCCTTCACAGCATCGCCTCCCAGCCGACCGACGCGCTGCCGCTCGGCTTTAAGCAACGCCTGGCGCTGGCCTGCGCGCTGATGCATGAACCCGATATTCTCTTCCTCGACGAGCCAACCTCCGGCGTCGATCCCCTCACCCGCCGCGAGTTCTGGCTGCATATCAACAGCATGGTGGAGAAAGGGGTGACCGTGATGGTCACCACCCACTTTATGGACGAGGCGGAGTATTGCGATCGTATCGGGCTGGTCTATCGCGGCAAGCTTATCGCCCACGGCACACCGGATGATTTAAAAGCGCAGGCCGCTGACGAAAGTATGCCCGATCCGACCATGGAGCAGGCCTTCATTACCCTGATTCACGACTGGGATAAGGAGAATGGTCATGAGCGCTAACGGACTATCCTGGCGGCGGGTGCGCGCCCTTTGCCTGAAGGAGACGCGGCAGATTGTGCGCGACCCCAGCAGCTGGCTGATCGCGGTAGTGATCCCCCTGCTGCTGCTCTTTATCTTCGGCTATGGCATCAACCTCGACTCCAGCAAGCTGCGGGTGGGTATTCTGCTGGAGCAGCAGAGTAAAGAGGCGCTCGATTTTACCCACGCCATGACCGGCTCGCCCTATATTGACGCCACCATCAGCGATAATCGCCAGGCGCTGATTCAGAAGATGCAGGCGGGGCGTATTCGCGGGCTGGTGGTGATCCCGGTGGATTTTGCCGCCAGCATGGCCCGGGACGACAGCAAAGCGCCCATACAGGTCATTACTGACGGCAGCGAGCCGAATACCGCGAACTTTGTGCAGGGCTACGTGGAGGGGATCTGGCAGCTCTGGCAGATGCAGCGGGCGGAGGATCGGGGCGAGAGCATGACGCCGCTTATCGACGTGCAGACCCGCTACTGGTTCAACCCCGCCGCCATCAGCCAGCACTTTATTATTCCCGGCGCCGTGACCATTATTATGACGGTCATTGGCGCTATCCTCACCTCGCTGGTGATCGCCCGCGAGTGGGAGCGCGGCACCATGGAGGCGCTGCTCTCCACCGAGGTGACCCGCGTCGAGCTGCTGCTCTGCAAGCTTATCCCCTACTATTTTCTCGGCATGCTGGCGATGCTGCTCTGTATGCTGGTTTCCGTCTTTATTCTCGACGTCCCCTACCGCGGCTCGCTGCTGTTGCTTTTTCTGATCACCAGCCTCTTTCTGCTCAGTACGCTGGGGATGGGCCTGCTGATTTCCACCATCACCCGTAACCAGTTCAATGCCGCGCAGGTTGCGCTCAACGCGGCGTTTCTGCCCTCGGTGATGCTCTCCGGCTTTATTTTTCAGATAGACAGTATGCCGGCGGCGATCCGCGCGGTGACTTACATCATCCCGGCACGCTATTTTTCCAGCACCCTGCAAAGCCTCTTCCTGGCAGGGAATATCCCGGTGGTGCTGACGATCAACATTCTCTTTTTGATCGCCTCGGCGGTGATGTTTATTGGCCTGACGTGGATGAAAACCAAACGTCGGCTGGATTAAATTTTTGCCTGATGGCGCTGCGCTTATCAGGCCAGCGGTTCTTGCAGGCCGGGCAAACGCAGTGCCGCCTGGCGTTTTAAGGAGTGACTATGTTTCACCGTCTATGGACATTGATCCGCAAAGAGCTACAGTCGCTGCTGCGCGAACCGCAGACGCGCGCCATTCTGATTTTGCCGGTGCTGATTCAGGTTGTGCTTTTTCCCTTTGCGGCGACGCTTGAGGTGACCAACGCCACCATCGCCGTTTATAACGAAGACAACGGTAAACATTCCGTGGAGCTGACCCAGCGCTTCGCCCGCGCCAAAGCGTTCACCCACGTTCTGCTGCTGAACAGCCCGCAGGAGATTCAGCCGACTATCGACACGCAAAAAGCGCTGCTGCTGGTGCGCTTCCCCGCCGATTTTTCGCGTAATCTGGATACCTTCCAGCCCGCGCCGATGCAGCTGATTCTCGACGGGCGTAACTCCAACAGCGCGCAGATTGCCGCCAACTATCTTCAGCAGGTGGTTAAAAATTACCAGCAGGAGCTAATGACCGGCAAAGCGAAGCCAAACAACAGCGAACTGGTGGTACGCAACTGGTACAACCCGAACCTCGACTATAAGTGGTTTGTGGTCCCGTCGCTGATCGCCATGATCACAACCATCGGGGTGATGATCGTCACCTCCCTCTCGGTGGCGCGCGAGCGCGAACAGGGCACGCTCGATCAGTTGCTGGTCTCGCCGCTGACCACCTGGCAGATTTTTGTCGGTAAAGCGGTGCCCGCACTCATTGTCGCGACCTTTCAGGCGAGCGTGGTGCTGGCCGTCGGTATCTGGGCCTACCAGATCCCCTTTGCCGGGTCGCTGGGGCTGTTTTACTTTACGATGCTGATCTACGGGTTATCGCTGGTGGGGTTTGGTCTGCTGATCTCTGCCCTCTGCTCCACACAGCAGCAGGCCTTTATCGGCGTCTTTGTCTTTATGATGCCGGCGATTTTGCTCTCGGGGTATGTCTCGCCGGTGGAGAATATGCCGGTCTGGCTGCAGAATATCACCTGGATAAACCCCATCCGCCACTTTACCGATATCACCAAGCAGATCTATTTGAAGGATGCGAGTCTGGATATAGTGTGGGGAAGTTTGTGGCCGCTACTGGTCATCGCGGCCACGACAGGCTCAGTGGCGTATGCGATGTTCCGGCGGAATATCGCCTAGCTTTTTCTCACGGGTCAGTAACGAGACCACGGCTGGCCCTGCGAGAATGGCCAGCCCCGCCAGGGCCAGCAGCAGGTTGTTTTGCAGCACGCGCGACAGCAGCCACAGCACAATCATCGCCGCGCCAAAGTACCATGTGGTGGTGAGCTCTTCGAGGAAATCACCCACCTCACGCCAGCGCTCCTCATGGTGACGCTGTAAAAAGAGCATCAGCACCACCGTTACGCCATAGAGGACGCATAGCCCCAGACCAACACGCACCAGCGCGCCGCTCAGCCAGCCCATCACCAGTACGGCCACGACCAGTAAATGCAACATAATCTGCCAGCAACTTAACCCCGTTGCGACACGAACACGTTGTTGCCACTTCATGGCTTTTCTCCTGAAGGATTTTTCTCTGCATTTTCAGACTACCGCACTTTACGGAAAATTCCGTAACGCCGCATCTTTTTGTGACGACGACTACACTTTATTTTCATGAGGATAGTGACGCGGGAAGGAACTAATGACACATAAAAACCGGCATTTCTCGCTTAAAGTGCTGACAATTAATACACACAAAGGCTTCACGGCGTTTAATCGCCGCTTCATTTTGCCCGAGTTGCGCGACGCGGTCCGTACCGTCGGGGCAGATATCGTCTGCCTGCAGGAGGTGATGGGCGCGCATGAGGTGCATCCGCTGCATGTGGAAAACTGGCCCGACACCACCCACTATGAATTTCTGGCCGACACCATGTGGAGCGACTACGCTTATGGCCGCAATGCGGTCTATCCTGAAGGGCATCACGGTAACGCGGTGCTGTCGCGCTTTCCTATCGAACATTATGAAAATCACGACGTTTCGGTGGGCGAGAGCGAAAAACGCGGCCTGCTCTACTGTCGCATCGTCCCGCCTGACCTTGACTATCCAGTCCATGTGGGATGCGCCCATCTTGGGCTGAAAGAGGCGCACCGGCAGGCGCAGCTACAGATGATGGCCAGATGGGTCAATACGTTACCGGAGGGAGAACCGGTGGTGCTGGCGGGCGATTTTAACGACTGGCGTCAGCGCGCCAACCATCCCCTGAAGTCCCAGGCGGGGCTGGAGGAGATTTTTACCCGCGCCCACGGGCGGCCGGCACGGACTTTTCCGGTGAGTTTCCCGCTGCTCCGCCTCGATCGTATTTACGTAAAAAACGCCCATGCCAGCAGCCCCACCGCGCTGGTGCTGCGCAACTGGCGTCATTTGTCTGACCATGCCCCTTTAAGTGCGGAGATACACTTATGAAATGCTCATGGCAAGAAGGAAATAAAATTACGCTACTGGAGAACGGCGATAACTTTTATCCGGCGGTGTTTAACGCTATCGACAAGGCGCAGCGCAAAGTTATTCTCGAAACCTTTATCTGGTTTGAGGATGGGGTGGGCAAACGGCTCCATGAGGTGATCCTGCGCGCCGCACAGCGTGGGGTGAAGATTGAGGTTCTGCTCGACGGCTACGGCTCGCCGGATCTGAGCGACGATTTTGTTAATCAGCTGACTTCGGCGGGCGTGATTTTTCGCTACTACGATCCGCGCCCACGCCTGATGGGGATGCGGACCAACGTCTTTCGCCGGATGCACCGTAAGATCGTGGTGGTGGACGAAACCGTCGCTTTCGTCGGCGGCATCAACTACTCCGATGAACATATGTCCGACTACGGCCCCGAGGCGAAGCAGGATTATGCCATCCGGGTCGAGGGACCGGTCGTACAGGATATTTTACTGTTTGAGCTGGAGAACCTCCCCGGCCACGCCGCCGCGCGCCGCTGGTGGAAACGCCACCATCGTCCTGAGGAGAATTTGCATCCCGGCGAGGCGCAGGCGCTCTTTGTCTGGCGCGACAACGAAGAACACCGGGACGATATCGAACGCCATTATATAAAGATGCTGGCGAACGCGAAGCGTGAGGTAATTATCGCTAACGCCTACTTCTTTCCTGGCTACCGGCTGCTGCACGCCATGCGCAACGCCGCCCGCCGTGGCGTGCGGGTGAAGCTGATTGTCCAGGGCGAGCCGGATATGCCGATCGTCGCCGTTGGCGCGCGCCTGCTCTACGACTATCTGGTAAAAGGCGGCGTACAGATTTATGAGTACCGCCGTCGCCCGCTGCATGGCAAGGTGGCGCTGATGGACGATCACTGGGCGACGGTCGGATCAAGCAACCTCGATCCCCTGAGCCTGTCCCTGAACCTCGAAGCCAACCTGATCATTCACGATCGGCAATTTAACCAGACGTTGCGCGACAACCTCACCACCCTGCTGCGGGAAGATTGCGTGCGCGTCGATGATACCATGGTGCCGAAGCGCACCTGGTGGAACCTCGGCAAGAGTATCGTGGTGTTCCACTTCCTGCGCCACTTCCCGGCGCTGGTCGGCTGGCTGCCCGCCCATACGCCGAAACTTGCTCAGGTACCCGCCCCGGTACAACCGGAAATGGAAACCCAGGATCGCGTGGAAGCGCAAAATACCGGAGTGAAGCCCTGATGAAAAAATCACATCCCCGCTGGCGGCTCGCCAAAAAAATTCTGACCTGGGTCTTTTTTATCGCTGTGGCCGTCCTGCTGGTGGTCTACGCGCAAAAGGTCGACTGGGAAGAGGTATGGAAGGTTATCCGCAACTATAACCGCCTCGTGCTGCTCGGCGCGGTGGGGCTGGTTATCCTCAGCTATGTTCTCTATGGCTTTTACGATCTGCTGGGGCGCACCTACTGCGGCCATAAGCTGGCCAAACGCCAGGTGATGTTGGTCTCCTTTATCTGCTACGCCTTCAACCTGACCCTCAGCACCTGGGTGGGCGGTATCGGCATGCGTTACCGTCTCTACTCCCGCCTGGGTCTGCCTGGCAGCACCATTACCCGTATCTTCTCCCTGAGTATCACCACTAACTGGCTTGGTTATATCCTGCTGGGAGGGGTGATCTTTACGGCCGGGGTTGTTCAGCTTCCCGACCACTGGTACATCGACCAGGGCACCCTGCGCATTCTGGGGATCGTGCTGCTGGCGATGATCGCCTTCTACCTGTGGGCCTGCGCCTTTGCCAAACGCCGCCATATGACCATCAAAGGGCAGAAGCTGGTGCTGCCTACCTGGAAATTCGCTCTCTTACAGATGGTGATTTCCAGCGCCAACTGGATGGTGATGGGGCTGATTATCTGGATGCTGATGGGTCAGGATGTGAACTATTTCTTTGTGCTCGGGGTGCTGCTGGTGAGCAGTATCGCGGGGGTCATCGTCCATATCCCGGCGGGGATAGGGGTGCTGGAGGCGGTGTTTATCGCCCTGCTGGCAGGGGAGCATGTCTCCCACGGCACGATCATCGCCGCCCTGCTTGCCTATCGTATGCTCTATTATTTCCTGCCGCTGGCGCTGGCAACGGTCTGTTATCTGGTGCTGGAGAGCCGGGCGAAAAAGCTACGGGCGAAGAATGAGAAAGCGATGGCGAAGTGACGTTCCCCTCTCCCCGAGGGGGAGAGGGGGAAAACACCAAACGTTAAGCTGGATCGGTCCCCTCTCCCCTATGGGGAGAGGGTTAGGGTGAGGGGTAAAACTGACCTTACCGACGGTTGCCGAAGATGCGCAGCAGCATCAGGAAGAGGTTGATAAAATCCAGATAGAGCGTCAATGCGCCGAGAATGGAGTATTTGCGCAGCTGAGAGGCGTCCCGCACATCAATCTGCTCGCCGATATTCTTCAGCTTCTGGGTGTCATAGGCGGTCAGGCCGACAAAAACCACCACCCCGATATAGGTCACCGCCCACATCAGCGCTTCACTCTTCAGCCAGAAGTTCACCAGCGACGCCAGCACAATGCCAATCAGCGCCATAAAGAGCATATTCCCGAAACCGCTCAGATCGCGTTTGGTGGTATAGCCGTAGAGGCTCATCACGCCAAACATACCGCCGGTCACCACAAAGGTGCTGGCGATAGAGGAGTAGGTATAGACGAGAAAGATGCTGGATAAGGTCAGCCCGGTCAGCGCCGAATAGAGCATAAATAGCGTGGTGGCGACCCCCGCACTCAGCTTATGCACCAGCCCTGAAAGCACAAACACCACCGCCAGCTGGGCGATGATCAGCCCGAAGAAGGTGAGTTTGCTGGAAAAGACAAACATCATCACCGCCGGGGTATTGGCGGAATACCAGGCGATAAACGCCGTCAGCAACAGCCCAACCGTCATCCAGCCGTAAACCTGAGCCATATAGGTCTGAAGGCCGGTACGTGTCTGTTGTACTATCGAATCGGAACGCGGAAATCGGTCCATGACTCACTCCTGATTAAGTGGAAACACTCCTTAAGCCTAACACATCCGCACGATAACGATTACCAGCGGCGCGCCGCCTCCCGATCGCTGTCGCGCGACTCCACCCAGCGCTCCCCTTCCGGCGTCGCCTCGCGTTTCCAGAACGGGGCGCGGGTTTTCAGGTAGTCCATAATGAACTCCCCGGCGTCAAAAGCGCTGCCGCGGTGGGCGCTGGTAACGCCAACGAAAACAATCTCTTCACCCGGCCACATCTCGCCGATGCGGTGCACCACCGTCACGCGCCCCAGCGGCCAGCGGGTACGTGCCTCGCTGACGATGTCGGCAAGGGATTTTTCGGTCATCCCAGGGTAGTGCTCCAGCGTCAGCGCTTTGACGCTGTCGCCGAGATTGTGGTTACGCACTTTGCCGGTAAAGGTGACGACCGCGCCATCCTCGTCTCGTTCGGCAAGCCAGGCATATTCATCACCGACGCTAAAGCGCTCCGGCCCGACGACAATACGGGTTTCCGCCATCATCAGCCCCCTGTGACCGGTGGAAAGAAAGCCACTTCGTCGCCCTCACGCAGGGGATGGGTAAACTCCACCAGCGTCTGGTTTACTGCGGCGAGCAATTTGCCAGGTTCCAGCGCCAGCGCCCAGCGATCGCTTTGCGCCGCCAGATGCGCGCGCAGCGCTTCCACGTTATCGAATGCGCCATCCACTGCCAGGCTGTCGGTACTGACCAGCTCGCGCACCTGCGCGAAAAAAAGCACTTTAATCATGATTCTCCGCCCTGAAATCCCCCGACTTGCCGCCGCTTTTCGCCAGCAGGCGTACCGGGCCAATCACCATATCTTTCTGTACCGCTTTGCACATGTCGTAGATAGTCAGCGCCGCAACGGAAGCGGCGGTAAGCGCCTCCATCTCCACGCCGGTTTTACCGGTTAAACGGCAGAGCGACTCGATGCGCACGCGGTTATGCTCCGGCTGCGCCTGAAGATTGACTTCCACTTTGCTCAGCATCAGCGGATGGCAGAGCGGAATGAGATCCCATGTGCGTTTCGCCGCCTGGATCCCGGCGATGCGGGCGGTGGCAAAGACGTCACCTTTGTGGTGGCGGCCATCGATAATCATCGCCAGCGTCTCTGGCAGCATGGTAACGAACGCTTCCGCGCGCGCTTCTCGCACCGTTTCCGCTTTGGCGGAAACATCCACCATATGCGCTTCGCCGGCGGCGTTAATGTGGGTCAGTTGCGACATAGCTTATTTCTTCAAATGGGGATGGAAGTTGCACGGACGGGTTCGGGCATCGAGCTGCGGCGCAATAATATTTTCCCATGCGGTACGGCAGGCTTTGGTTGAGCCGGGCATGGCGAAAATCAGCGTCCTGTTGGCCATGCCCGCCACCGCGCGAGACTGGAGCGTGGAGGTACCAATCTCCTCAAAGGAGAGCATGCGGAACACTTCGCCAAAACCTTCGATTTCACGATCGAAAAGCGGCAGCAGCGCTTCCGGCGCCTGATCGCCTGCGGTAAAACCGGTGCCGCCGGTAATCAGCACTACCTGCACTTCGTCGCTGGCGATCCAGTGAGAAACCTGCGCGCGAATGGCGTAGCGGTTCTCTTTTACAATCGCCTTATCAACAACGTGGTGGCCCGCCTCTAAGGCCGCGTCACGCAGCCAGTGGCCGGAAGTGTCATCCTCTTCGCCGCGGCGTTCAGAGACGGTGAGAATAGCAATACGCGTCGGGATAAATTCTGCGCTTACCTGACTCATTTCTTGTTCCTTCTTAAGCCTGATTACCCGCCGATGTAGGACAGGTTCTGAGTAATGCCGGTATCACCCTGGTGCAGGAAGTGGGTCTGCTTTTTGTGTGCCAGCGCACCGGCGATACGCGCCTCAAGCGCCTCCTGCTGGTTGTCGTCCGCCAGCAGATCGCGTAGATCCACGCCGCCGTCGCCGAAGAGGCAGAGATGCAGCTTGCCGATGGAGGAGACGCGCAGGCGGTTGCAGCTGGCACAGAAATCTTTCTCATAGGGCATGATAAGCCCCACTTCCCCTTCGTAATCGGGATGGCAAAAGACCTGCGCCGGACCGTCGCTGCGCTGGCGAATCTGGTGGATCCAGCCGCGCCGGAGCAGCTCATCGCGCAGCACCATGCCGGAGAGATGATGGCGGCGGAACAGTTCGCTCCCCTCACCCGTCTCCATCAGCTCAATAAAACGCAGCTGAATGCGTCGCGGTTTGATCCACGCCAGAAAGGTGTCGAGCTGGTGATGGTTGACGTCGCGCATCAGGACCGTGTTGACCTTGACCTTCTCAAACCCCGCCGTAAAGGCGGCGTCGATTCCCTCCATTACCTGGCGGAATTTATCCTGGCCGGTGATGGCGTGAAACTGCCGCGCGTCGAGGCTGTCGACGCTGACGTTGAGGGCGGTCAGCCCCGCCTCGCGCCAGCGCGCCACGTCGCGCGCCATGCGGTAGCCGTTAGTGGTCACGGCAATCTGGCGGATAGCCGGGTTTTCGCGCACGGCGGCGATAATATCGGGGAAGTCGCGGCGCAGCGACGGCTCACCGCCGGTCAGGCGGACTTTTTCCGTGCCGAGGCTGGCGAACGCACGCGTAACGCGTTTTACCTCCTCCACGGAGAGGAAGCCATTATTGGTGACACGGCCCGGCTTGTAGCCGTCCGGCAGGCAGTAGGTGCAACGGAAGTTACACACATCGGTAATCGACAGACGTAAGTAGTAAAACTTACGCGCGAAAGCATCGGTAAGTTGTGAAGCCATGTACACCTTTCCAGATACGGGAGGCACAGTCATTTCTTTCTGTACCCTGGTGGCGATATCGCCACGGCCAGGGCGCCATATCTCTCGACACAGGCGCCAGGGCTAGAGTGTATGTTTTCATAAAAGAAAACGTGGTTATGCCGATAGTAGCGCGGAAAGCGCGTTTTCGCCATTCCGCTGTTTCGCTATATAAAATTATACATAGCGACCTTATCGTGCATTTTCGCTACAGAATACGCAAAAGTAGCGTTTTTGCATTGATATACGTCATGCGCGGCGCGGCGGGGCATCGTCTTTTAGGAGTAGTTAGGTTACCTTACGCAAAGTTCAACCATAAGGAATTGATATGCGCAATCGCACTCTTGCCGATCTTGATCGCGTGGTGGCGCTGGGCGGCGGGCATGGCCTGGGCCGGGTTATGTCATCCCTGTCATCATTAGGTTCGCGGCTGACCGGAGTGGTCACTACCACGGATAACGGCGGCTCTACCGGGCGTATTCGTCGCGCCGAAGGCGGCATTGCATGGGGTGACATGCGTAACTGTCTGAACCAGCTGATTACCGAGCCGAGCGTGGCGTCGGCAATGTTTGAGTACCGTTTCGGCGGTAATGGCGAACTTTCCGGGCATAACCTGGGAAATTTGATGTTAAAAGCGCTGGACCACCTCAGCGTGCGCCCGCTGGAGGCGATCAACTTAATCCGTAATCTGCTGAAGGTGGACGCCTTTTTGATCCCCATGTCGGAGCATCCGGTCGATTTAATGGCGATCGACGCGGAGGGGCATGAGGTTTACGGGGAGGTAAATATTGACCAGCTCACCCAGGCGCCAACAGAGCTGCTGCTCTCCCCGGCAGTGGCCGCCACGCGTGAAGCGGTGGAAGCGATCGGCGAGGCGGATCTGATCCTGATCGGTCCCGGGAGCTTTTACACCAGCCTGATGCCGCTTCTGCTGGTTAAGGAGCTGGCGCAGGCGCTGCGCAGAACTCCCGCGCCGGTGGTCTATATCGGTAATCTGGGCCGCGAACTAAGCCCCGCCGCCGCCAGCCTGTCGCTGTCTGACAAGCTGAACCTGATGGAACAGTACGTGGGCAAAAAGATTATCGACGCAGTGGTCGTGGGGCCGAAAGTGAATGTGACCGGCATGGAAGGACGAGTGGTGGTGCAGGAGCCGCTGGAAGCGAGCGACATCCAGTACCGTCATGACCGCCACCTGCTGCGCGAAGCGCTGGAGAAAGCGATACAGAAGCTGGGTTGAGAAACGCGCCCCTCACCCCGACCCTCTCCCCAAAGGGGAGAGGGGGAAAAGCGGTTTTTCCCTGAACGGTACTCCTGAGGCTGCTCCGTGCTGGGATTGTCTCCTCTCCCCTTTGGGAGAGGGGGAAAAGCGGTCTTTCCGTGAACGGTACTCCTGAGGCTGATCCGCGCTGGGACTGTCCCCTCTCCCCTTTGGGGAGAGGAGAAAAGCGGTTTTTCCCTGAACGGTACTCCTGAGGCTGGTCCGCGCTGGGGCTGCCTCCTCTCCCGTTTGGGGAGAGGGGGAAAAGCGGTCTTTCCCTGAACGGTACTCCTGAGGCTGCTCCGCGCTGGGGCTGTCCCCTCTCCCCTTTGGGGAGAGGAGGAAAAGCGGTCTTTCCCTGAACGGTACTCCTGAGGCTGGTCCGCGCTGGGGCTGCCTCCTCTCCCGTTTGGGAGAGGGGGAAAAGCGATCTTTCCCTGAACGGTACTCCTGAGGCTGATCCGCGCTGGGACTGTCCCCTCTCCCCTTTGGGGAGAGGGGGAAAAGCGGTCTTTCCCTGAATGGTACTCCTGAGGCTGGTCCGTGCTGGGACTGTCCCCTCTCCCCTTTGGGGAGAGGGTTAGGGTGAGGGGTAACCCGTCACGACGCCGCAATAAACAGCTCGCGCAGCTGATGCAGCTGGTCGCGGATCTGCGCCGCCTCCTCGAACTCCAGGTTCTGCGCATGCTCCATCATCTTCCCTTCCAGTTCGTGGATTTTCTGCTGCAGCGCTTTCGGCGTCAGCGGCAGCGCGGCGGTATCCGCCTCTACCGGAGAACGTGACTTGCCGCGACCCTTCGCTTTGGTTTTGGCGATATTCTCGCCCAGCGACAGAATATCGACCACTTTCTTGTTCAGCCCCTGCGGGGTAATGCCGTGTTCTTCGTTGTAGCGCTGCTGTTTCTCACGACGGCGTTCCGTCTCGCCAATCGCTTTGGCCATTGACGGGGTGATTTTATCGCCATACAAAATCGCCTTGCCGTTCACGTTACGCGCGGCGCGGCCGATGGTCTGAATCAGCGAACGCTCGGAGCGCAAAAAGCCCTCTTTGTCGGCGTCCAGAATCGCCACCAGCGAGACTTCCGGCATGTCGAGCCCTTCCCGCAACAGGTTGATGCCCACCAGCACGTCGAACTCGCCCAGGCGCAGGTCGCGAATGATCTCCATTCGCTCCACGGTGTCGATATCGGAGTGCAGATAGCGCACCCGCTCCCCGTGCTCCTCCAGATATTCGGTCAGATCTTCCGCCATGCGCTTGGTCAGCGTCGTCACCAGCACGCGCTCGTTGATCGCCGAGCGGATGCGGATTTCCGACAGAAGATCGTCCACCTGGGTCGCCACCGGGCGGACCTCGATAATCGGGTCGAGCAGGCCGGTAGGACGTACCACCTGATCGATCACCTCGTCGCCCGATTTCTCTAGCTCGTAGTTGCCCGGGGTCGCCGAGACGTAGATGGTCTGCGGGGCCAGCGCCTCGAACTCCTCAAACTTCATCGGACGGTTGTCCAGCGCGGACGGCAGACGGAAACCGTACTCCACCAGCGTCTCTTTACGCGCCCGGTCGCCGCGGTACATTCCGCCGATCTGCGGGATCGTCACGTGAGATTCATCGATCACCAGCAGGCCGTCGGCGGGCAGGTAGTCAAAGAGCGTTGGCGGCGCTTCGCCAGGGCCACGCCCGGAGAGATAACGGGAGTAGTTTTCGATCCCGGAGCAGTAGCCCAGCTCGTTCATCATCTCCAGGTCGAACTGCGTGCGCTGGGTCAGACGCTGCTCTTCCAGCAGCTTGTTGTTCGCCAGCAGCACCTTGCGCCGCTCGGCCAGCTCCACCTTGATCTCCTCCATCGCCTGTACAATGCGCTCGCGCGGCGTGACGTAGTGGGTTTTCGGGTAGATGGTAAAGCGCTGGACGGTCGATTCCACGTGGCCGGTCAGGGGGTCGAAAAGCGACAGCCGTTCAACCTCCTCGTCAAAAAGCTCCACGCGCAGCGCCAGGTCGTCCGACTCCGCCGGGAAGATGTCGATCACCTCGCCGCGCACGCGGAATGTGCCGCGCTGGAACGCCTGATCGTTACGGGTATACTGCAGCTCCGCCAGCCGCCGCAGAATGGCGCGCTGGTCGATAATCATACCGTTGGTCAGGTGCAGCATCATCTTCAGGTAGAGATCCGGGTCGCCCAGGCCGTAGATGGCGGAGACCGACGCGACTACCACCACATCCCGACGCTCAAGCAGCGCCTTGGTGGCGGAGAGACGCATCTGTTCGATGTGCTCGTTTACCGAGGCATCTTTCTCGATAAAGGTGTCTGAACTCGGCACGTACGCTTCCGGCTGGTAGTAATCGTAGTAAGAGACGAAATACTCGACGGCGTTGTCCGGGAAGAAGGCCTTCATCTCGCCATAAAGCTGCGCCGCCAGGGTTTTGTTAGGCGCCAGCACCATGGTGGGGCGCTGCAGATCGGCAATCACATTGGCGACGGTAAAGGTCTTGCCCGAACCGGTTACGCCAAGCAGCGTCTGGTGAGCAAGCCCATCCTCCAGCCCCTCCTTCAGACGGCGGATCGCCTCAGGCTGATCGCCGGAAGGACGGAAGGCGGAATTTAATTTAAACGGTTTACTCATGGGCGACGACCTGATGACGAAATAAGCGGCAGGTCTCTAATTTTACTCCCGCCTGCCGATTTTGCCAGTAAAAAATACTGGATATAAAAACAGTTACCGATCATGATTACACTTACCCAACGCCACCGCTCAACGTAAAAAAGCGTAAATCTGTACACAAACAAGACAAAACGCTGTCAGGGAAAGGTTATCCCCAAAAAATTTCCTTTTTTAACATTTGTCAAGCGTCAGAATTAAAGTTTTATGGCAACGGGTGACACTTTCTTGACAGTCATTGCTTTTATATAACTCATTAAAAAAATTAGACTATTTTTTAAAGCCGCCTTTCGCGCCAATTCAGGCGCAGGCCGCGTATTCTCTCGCTTGCCTCACGTTTTCTAACTCTAATACACATGGTTATCCACAGGAATAGTGGATAACTGCTTCCAGCCCATACGAACCGCCACTCGGACAGTTCCTGATTTTTCCCGTTTCGCCGGAAAACAAAAAAATTTTTAGCCATTTTTTGATGCGAATGCCCCTTTTGGCACAAAAAAACCGGTGCGATCGCCATCACATTTCCCCCTGCCGCAGAGAGGGGGAAAAGCGTTGTTATCGCCCGTGATGATGCAGGAGCTGCAGGTTGAGATAGTGGCCGGTTGCCGCGTCGTCAGGATCGCCCGACAGCCACGGAATTTCCCCCAGAAACGGTGCGGGGAGCATGCGCTGCAGGGTGGCAAGGTATTCGCGATGGCGTTTACCCGGCGCGACAACGTCGTTGGCGATCCAGCCAGCCAGCCGCAGCCCGGACTGCTCAATGGCCTGGGCGGTAAGCAGGGCGTGGTTAATGCAGCCAAGCTTGACCCCCACCACCAGAATTACCGGGAGCCGTTCGCGGCATACCCAGTCGGCAAAGGTGTGCTCCTGCGACAGCGGCGTATACCAGCCCCCTGCCCCTTCCACGAGTACCCACTGCGCCTGCTGCTCCAGCGCCCGCAGGCCGGATGAGAGCTTATCCAGATCGATAAGAAGCCCCTCGTCGGCGCTGATGATATGCGGCGAGGTCGGCTCGGCGAAGGTATACGGGTTGACCTGCTCATAGCTGAGCGGCAGGCTGCTGTGGCGCTGCAGCGCCAGCGCGTCGCTATTGCGTAAGCCCTCCGGCGTCATCTCGCTGCCGGAGGCGACCGGCTTGTAGCCCGCGGTAGTGAATCCCAGAGCGCTCGCGGCCTGCAACAGGGCAGCGCTGGCAACGGTCTTGCCCACCTCCGTGTCGGTCCCGGTAACAAAAAAACGTTCAGTCACGTTCGATAATCCCATGAAAAAGTTGATAGGAGAGCGGGAAATTTCCGCCCTTTTGCGGCCACGCCAGCTCAAGGCGGTGCAGCTCACCACGCGTGAGCGGCGCACGGGCGCGACCGGCGTGCAGATGCGTGGCGCCGATACCTTTAAGCGAGCGCATGGCGCCCAGCGCGTCGCTGAAGTCGAGCGTCACGGTCTGCAGCGAGAAGCGGTAGCGGTAGCCCGTCATCGCGTCCAGTACCTCCGGCAGAGTCAGAAAGCGGTTGGCGTGGGGGCGATCGTCCACCGCCTGCCACGCCTGGCGCAGCTCGGGCAGGGAATCCGCCAGCAGGGTAGTGAAGGCGACGGTGCCGCCGGGCTGCGTTACCCGATAAAGCTCCCCCAGCGCCTGCACCAGGCTTTCGCACCACTGCACCGCCAGGTGGCTCCAGACGAGGCTGAACTGCCCGGCAGCCAGCGGAATCGCCTCGATGTCGCCCGCCAGATAGTGATGCGCCGCCTGCCGCGCGCGCGCCTGCGTCAGCATCAGAGGCGAGAGATCGAGGGCGGTGACGCGGCTTCCCGCGTCGCGCCAGTAGCGGCTGTTGGCGCCTGGCCCGCAGCCCGCGTCCAGTACACGGCTAAATTGCCCCTCTCCCAGCAGGGCCAACAGCCCCGCGGCGCTGCGGCGCTGGAGTTCATCGTGCTGCGAATAGCTGTGCGCCGCCCGGCCAAAGGCGGCGGCGACGGCCTGCTTATTGACCGGCGGCATAGAGGACCTCCAGCAGCCTGTCGATATCCTGCGCCTCATGCGCGGCAGTGAGCGTCAGACGCAGGCGCGCCGTACCCGGCGGTACGGTGGGAGGGCGCATCGCCGTCACCCAGATCCCCTCCTCCCGTAGCCGTTGCGCCAGCGCCAGCGCGCGCGCGTTTTCACCGATAATCAGCGGCTGGATGGCGCTGTCAGATTCGCCGAGCGCGCCGGAAAACTCGCCTGTTCCGCGGCGAAAACGGCGGATATGCTCCCCCAGACGCTGACGCCGCGCGTCCCCCTCTTCGCTGCGAATTATCGCCAGCGAAGCCTGGAGCGCTGCGGCCTGGGCGGGCGGCATGCTGGTGCTATAGATAAGATGCCGGGCGAACTGGAGTAAATAGTCCGCCACCGGCTCGCTGCAAAGTACCGCCGCCCCGCTGACTCCCACACCTTTGCCGAAAGTGACTATCAGCAGATCCGGTTTGACGTTATGGACCGCGATGCTGCCGCGCCCCTGCTCGCCGGTCACGCCGATGCCGTGGGCATCATCCACCATCAGCCAGGCCTGCTGTTGCCGCGCCGCTTCCGCTATCGCCCCCAGCGGCGCCCCGTCACCATCCATGCTGAAGATCCCCTCTGTGACCACCAGCTGCTGGCCGGCGCAGGGAGTCGCCAGCAGCGTCTGCAGATGGCTGACGTCGTTATGGTGAAAGCGGCGCAGCCGGGCGGCGCTGAGATCCGCCGCCTCCAGCAACGAGGCGTGGCTCAGGCGGTCGGCAACGATTTTGTCCTCTTTATCGGTGAGGGCCGTAATAACCGCCTGATTGGCGGCAAATCCCGAGATAAAGAGCAGCGCGCGAGGATAGCCGAGCCAGTCGGCAAGCTGCTCCTCAAGCTGATGGTGCGCCGTGGTGTAGCCGCTAACGTGCCCGGAGCCGCCGCTGCCAACGCCGTAGCGCTCCGCCCCCTGCTGCCAGGCGCGTACGATGGCAGGGTGACGGCTCAGGCCAAGGTAGTCGTTACTGGAAAAGTTGCAGTAGCGGCGGTTGTCGCGTGTTAAAAAGCGCCCCGCGCCGTTGTCCACCACTGCCCGCACGCGCAGGGCGTCGGCCGCGCGTCGCTGGTCGAGGGCAGCATGGATTCGCTCCTGCCAACTCATACCGCCGCCGCGTTGTAATAGCTTTCGGTATCGGCGTTAAAAAGCTGCGCTTCCAGCTGCTGCTGTTGTTCGTTGTCCCCCGCCAGCACCTCTGTCTGCTGGGGGTTAAGCCCCAGCTTGCGGAACAGCTGCACATCCTTATCCTCTTCCGGGTTCGGTGTGGTAAGCAGTTTGCAGCCGTAGAAGATGGAGTTGGCGCCCGCCATAAAGCACATCGCCTGGGTCTGCTCGTTCATCTGCTCACGTCCGGCGGAGAGGCGCACAAACGAGGTAGGCATCATGATGCGTGCTACGGCGATAGTGCGGATAAAATCGAAGGCGTCTACATCCTCGTTGTCCGCCAGCGGCGTCCCTTTCACCTTCACCAGCATGTTGATCGGCACGCTCTCCGGCGGCGTGGGCAGATTTGCGAGCTGCAACAGCAGACCAGCGCGATCTTTCACCGTCTCTCCCAGCCCGACGATGCCGCCCGAGCAGACCTTAATCCCCGCCTCACGCACCTTGTCGAGGGTGTCGAGACGCTCCTGGTAGGTGCGGGTGGTGATGATGTTGCCGTAGAACTCCGGGGAGGTGTCCAGGTTGTGGTTATAGTAGTCCAGCCCCGCTTCGGAGAGACGCTGCGCCTGTGGCCCGGTCAGCGTCCCCAGCGTCATGCAGGCCTCCAGCCCCATCTCCTTCACCCCCCTGACCATCTGCTCCAGGTAAGGCATATCGCGATCGTGGGGGTTTTTCCACGCCGCCCCCATGCAGAAGCGGGTGGAACCGGCGTTTTTCGCCTTGCGCGCCGAGTCGAGCACCTGCTCCACCTCCATCAGACGTTCGGACTCCAGCCCGGTTTTATAACGGGCGCTCTGCGGACAATATTTACAATCTTCCGGGCAGGCGCCGGTCTTGATCGAGAGCAGCGTGCTGACCTGCACCTGGCGCGGATCGAAATGCTGACGGTGGATCTGCTGGGCTTCAAAGAGCAAATCCAGGAGGGGTTTATTAAATAATTCGGTGACTTGCGACAGTGTCCAGCGTGCGTGGTGAGCCATCGGGCTTCTCCAAAGGGTTTTGTTAATTGACGTTTCGGTTTATGATTGTAAACCTAAATCTTTTCAAAATGGTTTACAAGTCGATTATGACCCAGGACGATCTCGCCTTCGACAGGCAACATATCTGGCACCCTTACACCTCCATGACCCGCCCCCTGCCCGTCTACCCGGTGGCGTCGGCCCACGGCTGCGAGCTGCAGCTTGCCAGCGGCGAGCGGCTGGTGGACGGCATGTCCTCCTGGTGGGCGGCGATCCATGGCTATAACCATCCGCGTCTGAACGCGGCGATGCAGGCGCAGATCGCGAAGATGTCGCATGTGATGTTTGGCGGGATCACCCACCAGCCCGCGGTGGATCTCTGCCGTCGGCTGGTCGCCATGACCCCTTCGGCGCTGGAGTGCGTATTTCTGGCCGATACCGGCTCCGTGGCGGTAGAGGTGGCGATGAAAATGGCGCTTCAGTACTGGCACGCGAAGGGGGAGGCGCGCCGGCGTTTCCTTACCTTCCGTAACGGCTATCACGGGGATACCTTCGGCGCCATGTCGGTGTGCGACCCGGATAACTCCATGCACAGCCTGTGGAAGGGCTATCTGCCGGAGAACCTTTTCGCCCCTGCACCGCAAAGCCGTTTTGATGGCGAGTGGGACGAGGCGGATATGGTCAGCTTTGCCCGCCTGATGGCGGCGCACCGCCACGAGATTGCGGCGGTGATCCTTGAGCCGGTGATCCAGGGGGCGGGCGGAATGCGCTTCTATCACCCTGAGTGGCTTAAACGCCTGCGTAAAATGTGCGATCGCGAGGGAATTTTGCTGATTGCTGACGAGATCGCCACCGGGTTTGGTCGTACCGGCAAGCTCTTTGCCTGCGAGCATGCGGGGATCGCGCCGGATATTCTCTGCCTTGGCAAAGCGCTGACCGGCGGCACCCTGACCCTCTCCGCCACCCTTACCACCCGGCAGGTGGCCGAGACCATCAGCGACGGCGAGGCGGGCTGCTTTATGCACGGCCCGACCTTTATGGGTAACCCGCTTGCCTGCGCGGTGGCGAACGAGAGCCTGGCGATTCTGGAAAGCGGCGCGTGGCAGTCACAGGTGGCCGCCATCGAAGCGCAGCTCAAAGCGGAGCTGGCTGCGGCTGCCTCGGAATTTGTCGCAGACGTGCGCGTGCTGGGCGCCACGGGAGTGGTGGAGACAAGCCAGCCGGTCAACATGGCGGCGCTGCAGCGCTTTTTCGTCGAGCGTGGCGTCTGGGTGCGGCCGTTCGGCAGACTCATCTACCTGATGCCGCCGTATATCATTGATTCAGCGCAGCTGACCCGCCTGACCCGCGCGGTGACCGAAGCCGTTAACATTCCTGAACATTTTGTGAGTTAACCCAACGCCTTAGCTTAGGTACTCTGCGGGATTGTGCATTACACTTTTCTCATTCAACAGAGGGAGAAATCGGGATGAAGCTCATCAGTCAGGATCTGCGCGACGGCGAAAAGCTGCCCGCACGCCATGTCTTTAACGGCATGGGTTATCAGGGCGATAATATTTCGCCCCATCTGGCGTGGGACGATGTGCCTGCGGGCACCAAAAGTTTTGTCGTGACCTGCTACGATCCGGATGCCCCCACCGGCTCCGGCTGGTGGCACTGGATTGTCGCTAATCTGCCGGCGGATACCCGCGTGCTACCGCAGGGCTCGGGCTCCGATCTGGTGGCGCTGCCGGAAGGCGCCGTGCAGACCCGCACCGACTTTGGCAAAGCGGGCTACGGCGGCGCGGCGCCGCCGAAGGGGGAGTCGCACCGCTATATCTTCACCGTACACGCGCTGGACGTGGAGAAGATTGAAGTGGATGAAGAGTCGAGCGGCGCAATGGTGGGCTTTAACGTCCATTTCCATACTCTGGGCAGTGCGTCGATTACGGCGATCTATATTTAAAAATCCGGGCGTCGGCTTCGCCTTGCCTGGCCCACATTTCTGCCCCTCTTCCTGCCGGGGAGGGGCGTCACACTCGATAACCCCGGGTTTACAGGTTATCGCGATATTTATTTAAATTTACCCGCCACTCATGCAACTTTTTGCCAATTCATCTTCCCGTTTCGCTCAACTTAGTATAAAAAAGCAGGCTATTTCGATTATCCCGTTTTGACTCGCTAAGCAAGGAGCTTTCCCTTGAACATTTCCAGGATTTCCCGTCTGGCGCTGGCGCTCGCTTTTGGCGTTACCCTCTCCGCGTGCAGCTCCACGCCGCCAGATCAGCAGCCTTCTGAGCAGGTTGCGCCGGGCACCGCCTCTCGCCCGATCCTCTCGGCGGATGAAGCGAAAAACTTCACTCCGGCACACTATTTCGCGTCAATGGATCCCAATGCCGCGCCGTGGGCGCCGTCGCCAATTCGCCTGCCTGCCCAGCCTGATTTTGTCGTCGGGCCGGCGGGTACACAGGGGGTCACCCACACCTCGATCCAGGCAGCCGTAGATGCCGCGATCACCAAACATAGCGCCTCCCGCCAGTATATCGCGGTGATGCCGGGCGAGTATGAAGGCACCGTCTATGTGCCTGCCGCACCGGGCAGTATTACGATTTATGGTACGGGCGAAAAAGCGATCGACGTAAAGATTGGGCTGGCGATCGACTCTGAAATCGACAGCAATACCTGGCGTCATCTGGTTAACCCGGCCGGGAAATATATGCCGGGCAAACCGGCCTGGTATATGTATGACAACTGCCAGCGCAAGCGCAGCGCCACGGTGGGGATGATGTGCTCCGCCGTCTTCTGGTCCCAGAACAACGGGCTGCAGCTGCAGAACCTGACCATCCAGAATACGCTGGGCGACAGCGTCGACGCCGGAACGCATCAGGCCGTTGCCCTGCGCAACGACGGCGATCGCGTGCAGCTCAACAACGTTAATATCCTGGGTCGTCAGAACACCTTCTTTGTCACCAACAGCGGCATTCAGAACGCGATGCAGAACAATCGCCTGACCCGTACGCAGGTGACCAACAGCTACATTGAAGGCGATGTGGATATTGTCTCCGGACGCGGCGCGGTGGTGTTTGATAATACCGATTTCCGCGTGGTGAACTCCCGCACCCAGCAGGAGGGGTATGTCTTTGCCCCGGCGACGCTGTCGAACCTCTACTACGGCTTCCTCGCGGTCAACAGCCGCTTCACCGCCGCAGGGGATGGCGTGGCGCAGCTGGGCCGCTCGCTGGATGTCGACTCCATGACGAACGGTCAGGTAGTGATCCGCGACAGCGTGATTAACGAAGGCTTTAACATGGCGAAGCCGTGGGCCGACGCGGCTGTCTCGAAACGTCCTTACGCGGGTAATACCGGTGCGACGGACGATAAAGGCAACGTGCAGCGTAACCTGAACGACGCCAGCTTCAACCGCATGTGGGAATACAACAACCGCGGTCTGGGCAGCAAAGTGGTTGCCGAACCGAAAGCGTAATCCGCTTTTGTAGTGATAAAAAAACCTCGCGCTGGCGAGGTTTTTTCTTTTTCGGCTTAGTGTGCGTTAATGACCACCCACATCGGCCCCTGGCCCACGGCGTAACGGCCTTTTTCCTCCAGCAGCCCCTGCACTCCTTTGATCTCATAGAGCGCGATATGGTGGGATTTCTGCCCCGCCGCAATAAGGAACTTACCGCTGTCATCGATGTTAAAGCCGCGCGGCTGCGTTTCGGTCGGCTGGAAGCCCTCAATCGCCAGCACGCTGCCATCTTCGGAGACGCTAAAGACGGTGATCAGGCTGGCGGTACGATCGCAGGCGTAGAGATGACGGCCGTCCGGGGTGAGATGAATGTCCGCCGCCCAGCGGGTGTCGGAGAAGTCGGAAGGCATCATATCCAGTGTCTGCACGCACTCGATCTGACCGTGCGGATCGCTCAGCGCCCAGACGTCGACGGAGCTGTTCAGCTCGTTTACCACATAGGCGAACTTCTGGTTGGGGTGGAAGACCATATGACGCGGGCCTGCCCCTTCCACGGTGGTTACCTCCGCCGGGTTTTGCGCCACCAGATGGCCGTCATCGCTCAGCGTAAACAGGCAGATGCGATCCTGCTTGAGAGCGGGCACCCACAGGGTACGGTTGTCCGGGGAGATGTTGGCGGAGTGGCAGCCTTCCAGCCCTTCCACCACCTCGACGGTTTCGGTCGGGAGCCCGTCTTCCAGGCGGGTAACGCTCACGCAGCCGGCATTATAGGAGCCGCTAAAGAGAAAACGGCCTGAACGGTCGGTGGAGATATGGGTCGGGCTGCCCGGCAGCGGCGCTTCGGCGGTGAAGGTCAGCGCGCCGTCGTCAGGAGCGATACGATAGGCCAGCACGCGGAACTCCGGGCGCACGCCGACGTAGAGAAAACGTTTATCCGGGCTGATAACCATCGGCTGAACCTGCCCTGGCACATCGACAACCTGCACCAGCGTGAGGGAGCCTTCGGCGTTCAGACGCCAGACGTGGATCTGCTGGCTTTCCGGGCTGGCGGTATAAACAGTTTGTTTCATGAATACTCCTTTCGTCACTGCACGTGAAAGTGGTGAGTTTTTAACGGTGAATGCTGAATTTTAGCCAGGAATTTTGTCGGTATCGCCTCCCGGTGTACCATCCCTGAAGAAATTACATTCATTATCAATCCGGAAGAAAAAATGACCTCTCGTGTAATTGCGCTGGATTTAGACGGCACACTGCTTACTCCGCAAAAAACCCTGCTCCCCTCCTCCCTCGAGGCGCTGAAGCGCGCCCAGGAAGCGGGATATCAACTCCTCATCGTGACGGGCCGACACCACGTTGCCATTCATCCTTTTTATCAGGCACTGGCGCTGGATACACCTGCAATTTGCTGCAATGGCACTTATTCGTATGATTATCATGCAAAAAAGGTGCTGGAAGCCGATCCGCTGCCCGCAGACGATGCGCTGAAATTAATTACGCTACTGGACGAACATGACGTTCACGGCCTGATGTACGTGGACGACGCTATGCTCTTTGAGCGCCCTACCGGCCACGTGATCCGCACGCGTAACTGGGCGCAGTCGCTGCCGGAGGCCCAGCGTCCGGTCTTTACCCAGGTCGCTTCGCTGCGTGATGCCGCCCGGGAGGTGAATGCCATCTGGAAATTTGCCCTGACCGACGAAGATTCCGTCAAGCTCAACCATTTTGCCAGCCACGTGGAAGAGACGCTCGGGCTGGAGTGCGAACGCTCCTGGCACGATCAGGTGGATATTGCCCGCCGGGGCAACAGCAAGGGCAAGCGCCTGACCCGGTACATTGAGTCCCGGGGCGGCTCTATGAGCGATGTGATCGCCTTTGGCGATAACTATAACGATATCAGCATGCTGGAAGCGGCAGGCATGGGCGTGGCGATGGGTAACGCCGACGACGCGGTAAAGGCGCGGGCGAACGTGGTGATTGGCGATAACACGACCGACAGCATCGCTAAATTTATCTACACCCACCTGCTCTGATCAGGTGGTGATGGAGACGCTCTTGATCTGCGCGTAGAGCCACAGGCCGGGCCTGATGCCCAGCTCATCCCTGGCCCAGGGGCTCACCCGCGCCCAGAGCGTCTTACTGCCTATCTCAAGCTGGACCTCCACCTGCCCGCTATCATCGTAGCAACGGGCGACTCTGGCGCGCAGCACGTTGCGAATACTGGTCTGCTGCGGCGGCTGGAGCACCAGCGAAACGTCCGAAGCCTGGATACGGATGCGCAGCACCGACTGCAGCGGCTTATCCACCCTATTTACCCACAGATGCTGATCGCCCAGCGCCAGCGCGGTCATGGCGTAGTGCGGATGGTGCTCCAGCACGCTGACGCGCAGAATGCTGCTCTGCTGATCCTGCGGCAGCCACGGATGCATCACGCTGCTGCCCCACACCTCTTCCAGATTCCCGAACGCCTTCACACTCCCCGCTTCCAGCACCAGCACCTTATCCGCCAGATGCAAAATTTCATCCAGCGAGTGGCTCACATAGAGCATGGGGATATTAATCTCGCGCGCCAGCCGCTGCAGATAGGGCAGTAACTCGCGCTTACGCGGAATATCCAGCGAAGCCAGCGGCTCATCCAGCAGCAGCAGCTCCGGCGCGGTAAGCAGCGCCCGGCCAATCGCCACGCGCTGTTTTTCTCCCCCCGAAAGCGAAGAGGGCAGCCGATCGAGCAGCTGCTCAATGCCCAGCAGCGCCACCAGCTTATCAAACTGCCCCGCCATGCTTTTCGCCATGCCGTAACGCAGGTTGCCGCGCACGCTGTAGTGCGGAAAGAGTCGCGCATCCTGAAAAATATAACCGATACGGCGCTTCTCCGGCGCAAGGTAGATCCCCCGCTCCACGTCGTTCAGTACCCGTTCGTTAAGGACGATACGCCCCTTCTGCGGGCGCGTCAGGCCGCTGATAGCGTTGATAAGAGAGGTTTTGCCTGCGCCTGAGACGCCAAAGATAGCGGTAATGCCGCTGGCGGGCAGCGTTTCGTTAAGCGACAGCGTGTGATTGCCCAGCGTCTGGGTGAAGTGGAGCTCCAGCATCTTATTTCCCCATTCGTTGACGGCTGAGGCGCGCCAGCCACTCGGAGACCAGGAGTGACGCCAGCGCCAGCACAATCGAAATCACGCACAGCCGCGTGGCGGCCCCCTCCCCGCCGGGAGTCTGGATCAGGGTATACATCGCTAACGGCAGGGTGCGGGTTTCCCCGGGAATGTTAGAGACAAAGGTGATGGTCGCGCCAAACTCCCCCAGCGAACGGGCAAACGCCAGCACGGTGCCGACAATAATCCCCGGCAGGATGAGCGGCAGCGTGATGGTCAAAAAGACCCGCCAGCGCCCGGCACCCAGCGTGCGGGCAGCCTGCTCCAGCCGGATGTCCACCCCTTCAAGCGCGAGGCGAATCGCCCGCACCATCAGTGGAAAGGAGATTACCGCCGCCGCCAGCACCGCACCGCGCCAGCTAAAGGCAAAGGTCAGACCGAACCAGTCATAGAGCCACTGGCCGATTAATCCGCGGCGCCCCATCGTGATTAACAGCAGATATCCCACCACCACCGGCGGCAGGACCAGAGGAAGATGAATCAGGCTGTCGAGCAACGCTTTACCCGGAAATCGGCAGCGTACCAGCAGCCAGGCGACAAAGATCCCAAAGGGGAGACTAAAAACAACGGCCAGGGAAGAGACTTTCAGGCTCAGCAGTACCGCCTGCCATTCGGGATCCGTCAGTATCATTCGTGCGTGGTAAATCCATAGCGTTTAAAGATAGCGGAAGCTTCTGGCCCTTTCAGGTAGTTGCAGAACGCGCTCACCGCCGCATTTTTATGTCCATCCACGATGGCCACCGGATATTCCACCTTCTGGTGGGAATCTTCCGGGAAAGTGCCGACCACCTTAACACTTTTGCTGGCAACCGCGTCAGAGCCGTAGACAATACCGAGCGGCGCTTCGTTACGCTCTACCAGCGCCAGCGCGCCGCGTACATCTTCCGCTGGGGCCAGTTTCGGCGACAGGGTATCCCAGGCGCCCAGCTTTTGCAGCGCCTCTTTGGCGTAGATGCCCGCCGGAACGTGGTCCGGATCGCCTACCGCCAGGCGACCGCCGTGCAGCAGCGTGGTCCAGGGCGTCTGTTTGTTAACCGTGAACTCCCCCTGCGCGCTCGCTTTCGGTGCCACTACCACCAGGCTGTTGCCCAGCAGCGTTTCACGGGTAGCGATATCGATCGCTTTCTTATCCGCCGCGTAATCCATCCACTTCTGATCGGCAGAGATAAAGAGATCGGCCGGCGCGCCTGCCTCTATCTGGCGTGCCAGCGTGGAGGATGAGGCAAAGGAGTAGACAACCTCAACATTTTTCTCTTTCTTATACTGCGCCGCAATATCCTGCATGGCGTTGGTTAATGACGCCGCGGCAAAGACCGTAATTTTCCCCTCCTGCGCCAGCGCCTGCCCGGCCATGACGAGGGTTAACGTCGCGCCTGCAAAAAGGCGTACCCAGGTACGTGTCATTCTTCACTCCTCCTTTCGTTATATAAATATAAATATAACGGAAAGAGGAAGCGGAACGCCAGCGATTTACCGTCGGGTAAGGTAACGATTAAGGGGTACGATCGGTCAGAAAAATTATCGGCGCAGGGCGGGGAAACTTGAGAGCAAAACGCCCGGACAGGCCGGGCGATTTGAGGGAATCAGTGCTGTTTTTTGGGCTGGTCGCGGTGACCAATTTTAGAAAAGACGTTGAACACTTCACCCAGGCCGTAGATGGCGCCGAGGATGAGAGCCATCACCACTGGGACCATGATCACGGCGAATACCAGACTTTTCAACAACTCTAACATGGCTTTCTCCAGATATTGTGAACATCTTATTCTAACCCGAAACGTCAGAAAAACATCCCCTTTTGTGCGGTGCCCTTTGCGCGTAGGGCCAATTGGGTCACAATAGAATTTTTGTCAGGATACCGCGTTATGCAGGCTGAAATCCTTCTTACCCTGAAACTCCAGCAAAAGCTGTTTGCCGATCCGCGTCGGATCGCCCTGCTTAAACAGATAGAACAAACCGGCTCCATTAGCCAGGGGGCAAAAAACGCCGGCATCAGCTACAAGAGCGCCTGGGATGCCATCAATGAGATGAATACCCTGAGCGAACAGCCGCTGGTGGATCGCGCCACCGGTGGCAGGGGCGGCGGCGGTGCGGCGCTGACCCGCTACGGTCGCCGCCTGATCCAGCTATACGATCTGCTGGCGCAGATCCAGCAGAAAGCGTTTGATGCCCTGAGCGACAACGATGATGTACCGCTCGACAGCCTGCTGGCGGCGCTCTCCCGCTTCTCGCTACAGACCAGCGCCCGCAATCAGTGGTTTGGCACAATCACCGCCCGGGATCGCGATCAGATCCAGCAGCATGTAGAGGTATTGCTGGCCGATGGTGCCACCCGCCTGAAGGTCGCGGTCACCGCGCAGAGCGGCGAGCGGCTGGGGCTGGAGGAAGGCAAAGAGGTGCTGATCCTGCTGAAAGCGCCGTGGGTTAACGTGACGTGCGACCCCGCACAGGCACAGGGGGCGGATAACCAGCTGCGCGGCACGATAAGCCATATTGAGCGCGGCGAAACGCAGTGTGAGGTGCTAATGACATTGCCGGACGGCCAGCGCCTTTGCGCCACGGTACCCTCCTCCGGGGCGGCGGATCTGGAAGAAGATCGGGAAGTGACGGCATATTTTAACGCCGATCGGATCATTATCGCCACGTTGTGCTAAGCGCATTGACAAACATACCGTCTGTGGGTATCCCTGAACGCTGTTGCTGCAAAAAACGGGATAACTCATGTCATCATTGCAAATTTCGCAAGGTACGTTTCGCGTTGGCGATACGCGCACGCTTAACACGGGCAACCTGACGCTACGTGCGGGGGAAAGCTGGGCCTTTGTCGGCGCAAACGGCAGCGGCAAATCAGTCCTTGCCCGCGCCCTCGCAGGGGAGCTGCCGCTACTGCAGGGCGAGCGGCGCTGCGATTTTCGCCGCCTGACGCGCCTCTCTTTCGAACAGCTTCAAAAACTGGTCAGCGACGAGTGGCAGCGGAACAATACCGATCTGCTCAGCCCCGGCGAAGAGGATACCGGACGCACCACCGCGGAGATCATTCAGGATGAGATCCAGGATGATGCCCGCTGCCGCGCCCTGGCGGCGCAGTTTGGTATTAGCGGGCTATTGTCGCGTCGCTTCAAATACCTCTCTACCGGCGAAACCCGCAAGACTCTGCTCTGCCAGGCGCTGATGGGGGAACCGGATCTGCTGATTCTGGACGAACCGTTCGATGGCCTGGACGTGGCATCTCGCGCACAGCTGGCCCTGCTGCTGGAGGAGCTTAACCAGCAGGGTTATACGCTGGCGCTGGTGCTCAACCGCTTTGATGAAATTCCCGATTTTGTGCAGTATGCGGGAGTGCTGGCGGACTGTACCCTGACGGAGACCGGGCCGAAAGCGACGCTGCTTCAGCAGGCGCTGATTGCCCAGCTGGCGCACAGCGAGAAGCTTGCCGAGATTGCTCTTCCCGAGCCGGACGCCCCGCCCGCCCGCCACGCTCTCCCCCACGACCAGCCACGCATCGTGCTGAACAACGGCGTGGTCTCTTATAACGATCGGGCGGTGCTCGATCGGCTGAGCTGGACCGTCAATCCCAAAGAGCACTGGCAGATTACTGGCCCCAACGGAGCGGGTAAATCAACCCTGCTGAGTCTTATCACCGGCGATCATCCTCAGGGCTACAGCAACGATCTGACGCTCTTTGGCCGCCGTCGCGGAAGCGGCGAAACCATCTGGGATATCAAAAAGCATATCGGCTATGTCAGCAGCAGCCTGCATCTGGACTATCGCGTCAGTACCTCGGTGCGTAACGTCATTCTGTCAGGCTATTTCGACTCTATCGGTATCTATCAGGCGGTATCGGATAAGCAGCGCATGCTGGCGCAGCAGTGGCTTGATATTCTTGGAATGGATAACCGGGTGGCGGATGCGCCGTTTCATAGCCTCTCCTGGGGGCAACAGCGGCTGGCGCTGATCGTGCGGGCGCTGGTCAAACATCCGACGCTGCTGATCCTCGACGAGCCGCTACAGGGGCTGGACCCGCTCAACCGCCAGCTAATCCGGCGTTTTGTGGATGTGCTGATTGGCGAAGGTGAAACGCAACTACTGTTTGTCTCCCATCACGCCGAGGATGCCCCCGCCTGCATCACCCACCGGCTCGCCTTTATCCCGCAGGATGAAGGCTATCGCTACGATCTGAGTCGTATTCGGTAAGTCAAAAGCACACTCTTCGCGCCTGATTCGCTGCGCTTCAGGTCTACAGGGATATCAGCCGGGTAAGGCTTAGCCGCCACCCGGCGTAACGCTGTGCCCTCTTTTTCAGACAATCAGCAGGATTGCACCTTTAACTAATTGATTTACTATGGCGTACACCATCATTTAAATGGATAAAATACGCAGTGTAAACGATTCCACTATTTTATCCCATGTCACACTTTTACGCGCTCTGTTATGCTATGTTTATTTCATACCATAGGCTTAACGGAGCGAATTATGAGAGTATTGGTAACAGGTGGTAGCGGTTACATTGGCAGCCATACCTGTGTGCAATTGCTGCAAAATGGCCATGATGTTCTGATCCTCGACAACCTCTGCAACAGCAAGCGTAGCGTGCTGCCCGTTATTGAGCGTCTCGGCGGTAACCAGCCCACCTTCGTGGAGGGCGATATCCGCAACGAAGCGCTGATGACCGAGATCCTCCACGACCACGCCATTGATACCGTGATCCACTTTGCGGGCCTGAAGGCGGTGGGCGAATCGGTGGCGAAACCGCTCGAATACTACGATAACAACGTCAACGGTACGCTGCGTCTCATCGCCGCCATGCGCGCGGCGAACGTAAAAAACCTTATCTTCAGCTCCTCCGCCACGGTCTATGGCGATCAGCCGAAAATCCCCTACGTTGAAAGCTTCCCTACCGGCACGCCGCAAAGCCCCTACGGCAAGAGCAAGCTGATGGTGGAACAGATCCTGACCGATCTGCAGAAAGCCCAGCCGGAGTGGAGCATTGCCCTGCTGCGCTATTTCAACCCGGTCGGCGCCCATCCGTCAGGCGATATGGGCGAAGATCCGCAGGGTATTCCGAATAACCTGATGCCTTATATCGCCCAGGTCGCCGTCGGGCGCCGCGAATCGCTGGCGGTCTTTGGCAATGATTACCCGACCAAAGATGGCACCGGCGTGCGCGACTATATCCACGTGATGGATCTGGCAGACGGCCACGTGGCCGCCATGCAGCAGCTGGCCAACAAGCCGGGCGTACATATCTACAACCTCGGCGCGGGGGTGGGCAGCAGCGTGCTGGACGTGGTCAACGCCTTCAGCAAGGCCTGTGGCAAGCCGGTGAACTATCATTTTGCGCCGCGTCGCGACGGCGACCTCCCGGCCTACTGGGCAGACGCGACGAAAGCGGACAACGAGCTAAACTGGCGTGTTACCCGCACGCTTGATGAGATGGCACAAGATACCTGGCGCTGGCAGTCACGCCATCCGCAGGGGTATCCAGACTAAGGATTTGTCATGACGCAATTCAATCCCGTCGATCATCCGCATCGACGCTACAACCCCTTAACCGGGCAATGGATTCTGGTTTCACCGCATCGCGCAAAGCGCCCCTGGCAGGGCGCCCAGGAGACGCCGTCCAGCGAGAAGCTGCCGACGCACGATCCCGACTGTTTTCTCTGCCCGGGCAATACCCGCGTCACCGGCGATAAGAATCCCGATTACAAGGGCACCTACGTCTTTACCAACGACTTCGCGGCGCTGATGACCGACACGCCGGACGCGCCGGAAAGCGACGATCCGCTGATGCGCTGCCAGAGCGCGCGCGGCACCAGCCGCGTGATCTGCTTTTCACCCGATCACAGCAAAACGCTACCGGAACTGAGCGTCGCGGCGCTGAAAGAGGTGGTGAAAACCTGGCAGGCGCAAACCGCCGACTTAGGCCAGCACTATCCCTGGGTTCAGGTGTTTGAAAATAAAGGGGCGGCGATGGGCTGCTCTAACCCACATCCGCACGGTCAGGTCTGGGCGAATAGCTTTTTACCCAACGAGGCCGAGCGCGAAGATCGTCTGCAGCGCGACTATTACGCGCAGCAGGGCTCCCCGATGCTGGTGGATTACGTGCAACGCGAGCTGGCCGACGGCAGCCGCACGGTAGTGGAAACCGCGCACTGGCTGGCGGTTGTGCCCTACTGGGCCGCCTGGCCGTTTGAGACGCTGCTGCTGCCAAAAGCGCATGTACAACGCATCACCGACCTGAACGACGCCCAGCGCGACGATCTGGCGCTGGCGCTGAAGAAGCTGACCAGCCGCTACGATAATCTCTTCCAGTGCTCCTTCCCTTACTCGATGGGCTGGCACGGCGCGCCGTTTAATGGCGAAGAGAATGCGCACTGGCAGCTGCACGCCCATTTTTATCCGCCGCTGCTGCGCTCGGCAACGGTACGTAAATTTATGGTGGGCTACGAGATGCTGGCGGAAACCCAGCGCGATCTGACGGCGGAACAGGCGGCGGAACGCCTGCGCGCGGTCAGCGACGTCCATTATCGCGAATCAGGAGTTTAATAATGAGTCTGAAAGAGAAAACACAATCCCTGTTTGCTGAAAAATTCGGCTACCCTGCCACCCATGCTATCCAGGCGCCGGGCCGCGTTAACCTGATTGGCGAACACACCGACTATAACGACGGCTTCGTGCTGCCGTGCGCCATTGACTATCAAACCGTTATTAGCTGCGCAAAACGCGACGACCGTCAGGTGCGCGTGATTGCGGCTGACTACGATAACGAAATCGACCAGTTCTCGCTGGATGAGCCTGTTCTGGCGCATGAAACCCAGCAGTGGTCGAACTACGTGCGCGGTGTGGTGAAGCATCTCCAGCAGCGCGACAAGAGTTTCGGCGGCGCCGATCTGGTGATCACCGGCAACGTGCCGCAGGGGGCCGGACTGAGCTCCTCCGCCTCGCTGGAAGTGGCGGTGGGAACCGTCTTTCAGCAGCTCTACCATCTTCCGCTGGACGGGGCGCAGATCGCCCTCAACGGCCAGGAGGCGGAGAACCAGTTTGTCGGCTGTAACTGCGGCATCATGGACCAGCTCATCTCCGCGCTCGGCAAGAAAGATCACGCCCTGCTGATCGACTGCCGCTCGCTTGGCACCAAAGCGGTCTCCCTGCCGAAAGGGGCGGCGGTGATCATCATCAACAGTAACTTTAAGCGCACCCTGGTGGGCAGCGAATACAACACCCGCCGCGAGCAGTGCGAAACCGGCGCGCGCTTCTTCCAGCAGCCCGCCCTGCGCGACGTCACCCTTGAAGAGTTCAATAAGGTGGCCTCGGAGCTGGATCCGGTAGTCGCGAAACGCGTGCGTCACGTCCTGACCGAGAATGCCCGTACCGTAGAAGCGGCCAGCGCGCTGGAAAAAGGCGATCTGAAGCGTATGGGCGAGCTGATGGCCGAGTCCCATGCCTCCATGCGCGACGATTTTGAAATCACCGTGCCGCAAATCGACACCCTGGTGGAGATTGTCAAAGCCGCGATTGGTGAGAAAGGCGGCGTACGCATGACCGGCGGCGGCTTCGGCGGCTGCGTCGTGGCGCTGGTGCCTGAGGATCTGGTCTCAACGGTAGAAGAAGCGGTAGCGGCACAGTACGAAGCCAAAACCGGCATTAAAGAGACTTTTTACGTGTGCAAAGCGTCACAAGGAGCGGGACAGTGTTAAAAGAGACTCCTTCCACCGCCGCCGATGGCCTGCCCTGGCGTCTGATCACCCTGCGCAACGAGGCGGGAATGGTCGTCACCCTGATGGACTGGGGCGCGACGCTGCTTTCGGCACGCGTCCCCCTGCCGGACGGCAGCGTGCGCGAAACCCTGCTCGGCTGCCCCTCCCCGGAGCACTATACTGAGCAGACCGCCTTTCTTGGCGCGTCGATTGGTCGCTATGCGAACCGCATCGCCAAAAGTCGCTTTACCCTGGACGGCGCGGATTACAGCCTGCTGTCAAGTCAGGGCGAAAACCAGCTTCACGGCGGGCCGGACGGCTTTGACAAGCGCCGCTGGCGCATTGTGCAGCAGAACGACAGCGAAGCGCTTTTTTCCCTGGAATCACCGGACGGCGACCAGGGATTCCCCGGCAACCTTATCGCCTCGGCCCGCTTTACCCTGAGCGAGGATAACCGTCTGGCCATTGAGTATCGCGCCACGGTCGATAAGCCCTGCCCGGTCAACCTGACCAACCACGCCTATTTCAACCTCGACGGCGACCAGAGCGACGTGCGCGACCACCATCTGCAGCTTCTGGCGGATGCTTATCTGCCGGTGGATGAGATGGGGATCCCCCATGAGGGACTGAAGCTGGTCTCCGGTACGAGCTTTGATTTCCGCCAGCCGAAAACCATCGGCCAGGATTTCTTAAGCGATGACGATCAGCGCAAGGTAAACGGCTACGACCACGCCTTCCTGCTGACCGCTCAGGGGGATATGAAGCAGCCGGCTGCTCACGTCTGGTCGGCGGACAAGAAATTGCAAATGTCGGTCTATACGACGGCTCCGGCGCTGCAGTTCTATTCCGGCAACTTTCTGGCAGGCACCGCCGCACGCGAACATGGCGACTATAACGCCTGGCAGGGGCTGGCGCTGGAAAGCGAGTTTCTGCCGGACAGCCCGAACCATCCGGAGTGGCCGCAGCCAGACTGCGTGTTGCGCCCGGGGGAAGAGTATGTCAGCGTGACGGTATATCAGTTTACGCCGCGATAATCTCTGCCGGTGGCGCTTCACTTACCCCGCCTGCGGGAATAACACCAATCATCAGCCCTCCACCGGAGGGCTTTTTTCTGCGCATATTGCTGAAAATAGCGCCATTCAAGGACAAAAACATAACCCTGTATTCACAAGCAGCTTACACTGCGTGACTATTTTCGCTATGGTTATGGGTAAGCGTTGCCGCTGGCACAGCTACGGCAATATAATGAGAATTGTTATCATTCAAAATGCTTGAGGAGTACGATATGGCTGTAACTAAGCTGGTTCTGGTTCGTCACGGCGAAAGCCAGTGGAACAACGAAAACCGCTTTACTGGCTGGTATGACGTTGACCTGTCCGAGAAAGGGGTAAGCGAAGCGAAAGCAGCCGGTAAGCTGCTGAAAGCGGAAGGCTTTACCTTTGATTTTGCTTACACCTCTGTGCTGAAACGTGCCATCCATACGCTGTGGAACGTGCTGGACGAGCTGGATCAGGCCTGGCTGCCGGTTGAGAAATCCTGGAAACTGAACGAGCGTCACTACGGCGCGCTGCAGGGTCTGAACAAAGCGGAAACCGCTGAAAAGTATGGTGACGAGCAGGTGAAACAGTGGCGTCGCGGCTTCGCGGTGACTCCGCCAGAGCTGACCAAAGACGATGAACGTTACCCGGGCCACGATCCGCGCTACTCCAAACTGACCGACGCGGAACTGCCAACTACCGAAAGCCTGGCGCTGACCATTGACCGCGTCGTACCGTACTGGAATGAAACCATTCTGCCGCGCCTGAAAAGCGGTGAGCGCGTGATCATCGCAGCTCACGGTAACTCCCTGCGCGCGCTGGTGAAATACCTGGATAACATGAGCGAAGAAGCGATTCTCGAACTGAACATCCCGACCGGCGTGCCGCTGGTTTACGAGTTCGATGAGAACTTCAAGCCGATTAAACACTACTATCTGGGCAACGCAGAAGAGATCGCAGCCAAAGCGGCAGCGGTAGCGAACCAGGGTAAAGCGAAGTAAAAAAAAGCCCGGTCGCGCATAGCGCGTACCGGACTCTCTGCTGGCCGGATCGCCTGTGCGATCCGGCTTTTTTATTTTCTTAACCGCGACGCGCTTTGACCGCGGCGGCCAGCTGGCGCAGCAGGGTATCGGTATCTTCCCAGCCGATGCAGGCGTCGGTAACACTTTTACCGTAGACCAGCGGCTCGCCGCTCTCCAGGCTCTGATTGCCTTCCACCAGATGGCTTTCAATCATTACGCCGATAATCGCTTTCTCACCCTTCACGATCTGCTCGCAGACGTCGGCGCCCACCTCCATCTGCTTTTTAAACTGCTTGCAGGAGTTGGCATGGCTGAAGTCGATCATCACCTGTGGCGGCAGACCCGCTTTCTCCAGGCCCGCTTTCACCTCCGCCACATGCTTCGCGCTGTAGTTCGGCTCTTTACCGCCGCGCAGGATGATATGGCAGTCGCCGTTGCCGCTGGTGTTCACAATCGCGGAGTGGCCCCACTTGGTGACCGAGAGAAAACAGTGTGGCGCGCTCGCGGCGCCGATGGCATCAATGGCCACTTTGATGGTGCCGTCGGTGCCATTTTTAAATCCTACCGGGCAGGAAAGCCCCGACGCCAGTTCGCGGTGTACCTGGGACTCGGTGGTACGCGCACCAATCGCTCCCCAGCTCATCAAATCGGCAACGTATTGCGGGGTGATCATATCGAGGAATTCTCCCGCCGCCGGCAGGCCGCTGTCGTTAATATCCAGCAGCAGTTTACGGGCGATGCGCAGGCCGTCATTAATCTGGAAGCTGTTATCCATGTGCGGATCGTTAATCAGCCCTTTCCAGCCGACGGTGGTACGCGGCTTTTCAAAGTAAACGCGCATCACCACCTCCAGCTCGCCCTTCAGCTCTTCCCGCAGCGTCAGCAGTCGTGCCGCATACTCTTTGGCTGCCGCCGGATCGTGAATGGAGCAAGGACCTATAATCACCAGCAGTCGATCGTCCTCACCTTTCAGGATCTGGTGGATCGCTTTACGGGCGTGAGAGACGGTATTGGCGGCGTTTTCAGTGGCGGGGAATTTTTCAAGGAGCGCTACGGGCGGTAATAACTCGTTGATCTCTTTAATACGTAAATCGTCGTTCTGATAATTCATCTTCTTTCCAGCGTTGCCATATTTTTTTTGGGGAATGCAATGCTTTCAATCTATCTTGTCACCCCGGAAGTGTAAACTGCCTTTTACACTTCTCACGGATTATTCCTGGAATACGCTAAAAAAACCTCACAAAGTAGCGAAAAACGAGATTTACCCTACACTTTTTAACTGTAACCACTCTGTTTATGCACTTTAACGCGATTCCGTACTGGCTAAGATTCTGCGGTCGGGATCTTTCACCACTGAGCGACTACTTTTATCGCCTGTGTACTGTTGGACGAAGTTATCCAGCATATAACGACCAGAACAGGAGCAGTAAGATGAAAATGACTAAACTGGCAACCCTTTTCCTGACAGCAACTCTGACCATGGCAAGCGGCGCCGCGCTGGCTGCCGATACCACCGGTTCAGCCGATAATAACGGCCAGGCGAACGCCGCTGCGGATGCGGGCCAGGTGGCGCCTGGCGCGAAAGAGAATATTGCGCCAAATAACCTTGATGGCACCAATATTAACAAAAGCAGTACCAATACTAATACCACCGGGACAAGCGCAACCGGCACTGACTCTACGACCGGCACCAGCGCTACCGGCACCACCGGCACTACGGGTACCAGCGCTACCGGCACCACCGGCACTACGGGTACCAGCGCGACAGGCACTACTGGCACCATGAACCATGACAATATGTCCACAGAAGAAATGCACAAAAATACCATGTGCAAGGATGGTCGTTGCCCGGATACCAATGACAAAGTCGGTTCCGTGAATGGCGATACCGATGTCAACACTAAAACGGACGGCACCACCCAGTAAGTCTGTTTCGGTGAATGACGAAGAGGAGAGCCTGGGCTCTCCTTTCTTTTTTGTGCAAAATATTTAACACTCTGCAGGGAATAATAACGAATCAGGATTTCACTATGGCGCACTCGCACTCCCATTCGCACGGCAATCAGGATGAAAACGCCAGACGGCTAATGCTGGCTTTCGCCGTTACCGCCACATTCATGGTTATAGAGGTGATCGGGGGGCTTATCTCCGGCTCGCTCGCGCTGCTGGCCGATGCGGGCCATATGCTGACCGACGCCGCCGCCCTGCTGTTCGCGCTGCTGGCGGTACAATTTGCCCGCCGCCCACCCAACGCCCGCCACACCTTCGGCTGGCTGCGCCTCACCACCCTTGCCGCCTTTGTGAACGCCATCGCGCTGGTGGTGATTACTATTCTGATTGTCTGGGAAGCGATCCAGCGTTTTCGCTTCCCACAACCCGTCGCCGGCACGACGATGATCGTCATCGCTGTCGCCGGGTTAATTGCCAATCTGCTGGCATTCTGGATTTTGCATCGCGGTAGCGCAGAGAAGAACTTAAACGTACGCGCCGCCGCGCTCCATGTGCTGGGCGATCTGCTGGGCTCGGTAGGCGCCATCGTGGCCGCTGTGGTGATCCTGACCACCGGCTGGACCCCGGTCGACCCGATCCTGTCGATACTGGTTTCATGCCTTGTGCTGCGCAGCGCCTGGAAACTTTTGCAGGAGAGCGTCAACGAGCTGCTGGAAGGCGCGCCGGTCTCAATGGATATCCCCGACCTCAAACGTAACCTCTGCCGCTCGTTGCCGGAAGTGCGCAACGTTCACCATGTTCACCTCTGGCAGGTGGGGGAAAAACCGGTTATCACACTGCATGTGCAGGTGATCCCGCCGCACGATCACGATGCGCTGCTGGGAAGGATTCAACATTTTCTGGAGCATCACTACGCGATAGCGCATGCCACCATACAGATGGAATACCAGCCGTGCGCCGGGGCAGACTGTCATCTCAATGAGCTACACTCCCCCCATACGCACCATCATCACTGACCGGATAGCGCGCGGGAGCCCCGTTCACGCGCGCTGTTCATCCACATCCTGCTGCCGTTGAGGGCGATAAAGGTGAGCAGGAGGTACTCCAGCGACATGGCATAGACCCCCTGCAGAGCGAATATCACCACGCTTATCACATTAATGATGACCCACAAGAGCCAGTTCTCAACGTATTTTCGGGTCATCAGGATCATGGCGACTATCGAGAGCACCATCATGCAGGAGTCCCAGAACGGAAAGGCGTCAGGCTGAAGTTCCGGCATAGTGACATTCAGCCCCAGCCCAGACATCGCCGTCACCGCCACACGCGTGAGAAACGCGAACACCGGATTAATATAGACAGTCATTAACCCGATGGCGATTACGCAGGCGGCAAGCCAACCCAGCGCCTTCGGCAGCGGCAACCAGCGGATGTGCAGCGCCGCCTCCTGCTCGTTGTTCTGCCGGGACCATGCGTACCAGCCATAAATATTCGCCGCAAAGAAAAAGAGCTGGAGCAGCAGGCTGGCGTAGAGCTGGATCTGAAAGAAAATAATCGCGAAGAGCGTGACGTTAATCAGGCCAAACGCGTAGTTGCTGATTTTCTCCAGGCTGGCAAGCCAAATACAGAGCAGGCCCGCCAGGGTCCCCACGGCTTCAATCCATGACAGGTCATAGCCGCCTGTCCCAATAGGTATATGTACCAGGATGTTCTGTGTGCTAAAAAAATCCATCTTGTCCCCGAAGCCTGTGGTGTGTGGACCGCCCTGTTATGAACGTAGTGTAGCTGCAAAATCGAGCATACGATTAAGCGGCAGTAACGCCCCTTCACGCAAGGCGGCATCCACATGGATCTCATGGGCGGTTCCGCCCGTTTCCAGCCCCTCGGCAATCGCCTTCAGGCCGTTCATCGCCATCCAGGGACAGTGAGCGCAGCTGCGACAGGTCGCCCCTTCCCCGGCGGTCGGCGCCTCGAATAAAGTTTTTTCCGGCACCGCCTGCTGCATTTTATAGAAGATCCCGCGATCGGTGGCAACGATAAGCTGCTGATGGGGAAGCGTTCTGGCCGCATTGATAAGCTGGCTGGTCGAGCCGACTGCATCCGCCATGCTGACAACTGACTGAGGCGACTCCGGGTGCACCAGGATCGCAGCCTCAGGATAGAGCCCTTTCATGCGCATCAGCGCCTGGGTTTTAAATTCGTCATGAACGATACAGGCCCCCTGCCAGCACAACACGTCAGCACCGGTCTGCTTCTGCACATAGCTGCCGAGATGTTTGTCCGGCGCCCAGATAATCTTTTGCCCAAGACTGTCGAGATAATCGATCAGCTCGACGGCAATGCTGGACGTTACCACCCAGTCCGCCCGCGCCTTTACCGCTGCAGAGGTGTTCGCATAGACAACTACCGTTCTGTCAGGATGCGCATCGCAAAAGGCGCTAAATTCCTCAATGGGGCAGCCGAGATCGAGCGAGCACTCCGCGTTGAGCGTGGGCATAAGGATCGTTTTTTCCGGGCTGAGTATTTTGGCCGTTTCGCCCATAAAGCGCACCCCGGCTACAAGCAGCGTGGAGGCGGGATGCCTGGCGCCAAAGCGCGCCATCTCCAGCGAGTCGGAGATGCAGCCGCCGGTCTCTTCCGCGAGCTGTTGGATCTCAGGATCGGTGTAGTAGTGCGCCACCATGACCGCGTCCCGCTCCTTGAGCAGACGCTTGATTTTTTCGCGGTAGAACTGCTTTTCGTCCAGGGTCAGCGGGACGGGCTTAGGAGGAAAAGGATAAATCGCAGCTTCAGGATCAAACATCACGCTCATTATGGCTTCTCGTTTTTCTGGCTTAACAATATTGCCTTCATTTTGCGGGAAATAGCAAAAACTGTGGCAATGGTGTTTTATATACTAAACAAGATAGCTAATTTGCGAGCAAAAGTCACCGGAAATAGATAGGGAAGCATTTGTCGGGTGGCGGCTTCGCCTTACCCGACCTACAAAACCAAGAGGTTTAAGAAAATTTGAATCGTTAATACCGCAGATAGCAAAAAGGCGCCTTTAGGGCGCCTTTTTACACTGGTGGGTCGTGCAGGATGACCCGGCTTCGCTCGCCCTTACGGGCCGTCGCCGCAGGCGGCTCCAGTGTCTCACTTCTTTACTCGTCTCATCCTGAGACTCACCCTCGGGCCAACGCTACGCGTTGTTCAAAATTGTTCCCGACAATTTTGTCGACCCGAACCTGCTGCAGGTTCGAATCATTGGCATCGCAGATAGCAAAAAGGCGCCTTTAGGGCGCCTTTTTACACTGGTGGGTCGTGCAGGATTCGAACCTGCGACCAATTGATTAAAAGTCAACTGCTCTACCAACTGAGCTAACGACCCCTTATGGGATTTTTTCTTCGAAGTGGTGGGTCGTGCAGGATTCGAACCTGCGACCAATTGATTAAAAGTCAACTGCTCTACCAACTGAGCTAACGACCCATTCGGGTGCTGACTTCGAAGATTTTTACTCGTTCCACCGAAAAGTGGTGGGTCGTGCAGGATGACTCAGCTTCGCCTCGCTCTTACGGGCCGTTGCTGGCGCAACGTTATCCTTCACGTTTTACTCTCTGTTCCACTTGAAAAGTGGTGGGTCGTGCAGGATTCGAACCTGCGACCAATTGATTAAAAGTCAACTGCTCTACCAACTGAGCTAACGACCCGAGTGGTGGGTGATGACGGGATCGAACCGCCGACCCCCTCCTTGTAAGGGAGGTGCTCTCCCAGCTGAGCTAATCACCCGATACTGCGCTGGATACTTCTACTAACCTTAGTTAGTGGTGGGTCGTGCAGGATGACTCGGCTTCGCCTCGCCCTACGCGCCGTTGCTGACGCAACGTTATCCTTCACGTTCTACTTTCGTTTCCACCAGAACGATTGGTGGGTCGTGCAGGATTCGAACCTGCGACCAATTGATTAAAAGTCAACTGCTCTACCAACTGAGCTAACGACCCACTTTTGCGTTGCTTTTGAGATGTTTGATATCCCGTGGCAACGGCGGCATATATTACTGATTTCAGATTTTAGCGCAACAAAAATTTCGACAAAGATCACTTAACTGCTTAGGAATCATGCGGCACGACCAGAAATAATGCGATTTCTGGTCATGCGATAATCATCCCAGACTATTTAAGCGTTTTTGCGCTTGTTTAGCACCATCGGTGCCCGGGTATTTGCTAATCACCTGCTGGTAGACGGCTTTAGCCTTGGCGGTATCACCTTTGTCCTGCATGATTACCCCCACCTTAAACATCGCGTCGGGTGCTTTCGGTGATTTAGGATAATTTTTCACCACAGAGGCAAAATAGAAAGCCGCATCGTCTTTTTTCCCCTTATTGTAATTCAACTGTCCGAGCCAGTAATTGGCATTCGGCTGATAGGTTGAATCCGGGTACTTTTTCACGAAGTTCTGAAACGCCGCCAGCGCGTCATCCTGACGCGATTTGTCCTGCACCAGGGCAAACGCTGCGTTGTAGTCGGTATTCGCATCACCGCTCTGTACAGGCGCGCCTGTGGCGGCTGAAGCATCTCCCGCCGGTGCTGGCGCTGCTGTAGCTGCCCCGCTGGCATCGCCCGTTGCCGGTTGCGCTGCCGCGCCGCCGCTGCTGAGGCTGTCAATTTGCAGCAAAATCTGCTTCTGGCGCTCGACGATCTGGTTGAGCTGATACTGGTTTTCCTGAATCTGCCCGCGCAGGGAGTCAATATCGCTTTGGTTATCGGAGAGCTGCTGCTGAAGCTGAGTTAAAAGCTGGCTGTGAGCGTTAGAAATACGCTCGAGTTGAGTGACACGGTCTTCGACCGAGCCTGAGCCGACACTACTGATTGGCGCCTGAGCAAAAGCGGCCCAGGGGGCCGCTATGCCAACCAGTAACGACAGACTCAACAGTTGATGTCTGAAGTTACTGCTCATGCAATTCTCTTAGTAAACCAGTACGGCACGACGGTTTTTGGAGTAAGCCGCTTCGTCATGACCCAGTACTGCAGGTTTTTCTTTACCGTAAGAAACGATGGAGATCTGATCCGCTGACACACCTTTGCCCTGCAGGTACATTTTCACTGCGTTAGCACGGCGTTCACCCAGGGAGATGTTGTACTCCGGGGTACCACGTTCGTCAGCGTGACCTTCTACGGTGACTTTGTAGGACGGGTTGCTACGCAGGAAGTTAGCGTGCGCATCCAGCATCGCTGCGAAGTCAGAACGGATGTCATACTTGTCCAGATCGAAGTAAACGATGTTGTTCTGCTGCAGCTGCTGCATCTGCAGACGCGCCTGCTCTTCAGAAGACATGTTGCCGCCGTTGCCGTTAGCATCCATACCAGTGCCGGCACCCATCATGCCTTCGCCGCTCTGGTCATTGCTTGCGTTCTTATTGGAAGAACACGCCGCGATTGCCATGACAGGCAGAGCGATCATCAGCCCTTTCAGCACTTTGTTCAGTTGCATTTCTAAGATTCCTTTAGTAATCAATTAATTATTATTACAGATACGGCGACCAGGCAGGTGATTTTACCTGTCCGTCAGTTGCCGGAAGACGCGCTTTGAAACGCCCATCTGTAGAAACCAGATTCAGCACAGATCCCATCCCCTGAGAAGAGCTGTAGATTACCATCGTGCCGTTAGGTGCCAGACTTGGCGTTTCATCCAGGAACGTTGACGACAGGACTTGTACGCCACCCGCTACCAGATCTTGTTTGGCAATGTGCTGCTGACCACCAGCAGAACTTACCATGACCATTGTTTTGCCATCGCTACTTACATCAGCGTTCTGGTTCTGCGAACCTTCCCAGGTAATACGCTGCGGAGCGCCGCCGTTGATATTCATTTTGTAGATCTGCGGACGGCCAGCCTGGTCAGACGTGAACGCCAGGTTCTGGCTATCCGGGAACCAGGTCGGTTCAGTATTGTTGCTGCGACCGTCGGTAATCTGACGAATCTGACCTGAAGCGAGATCCATCACATAGAGGTTCAGGCTACCGGTTTTAGAGAGCGCAAACGCCAGTTTTGTACCGTCCGGAGAGAAGGCAGGCGCACCGTTGTGACGCGGGAACGAGGCGACCTGACGCACCGCGCCGTTGGCCAGCGTCTGGATCACCAGCGCAGAACGACCGCTTTCGAAGGTCACGTAGGCCAGTTTGGAACCATCAGGCGACCATGACGGAGACATCAGCGGCTGCGGAGAACGGTGAACCACAAACTGGTTGTAACCGTCGTAATCGGATACGCGCAGCTCATACGGGAACTGACCGCCGTTGGTCTGCACGACATAGGCGATACGGGTACGGAACGCCCCTTTAATGCCGGTCAGCTTCTCGAACACTTCATCGCTTGCGGTGTGGGCCGCATAGCGCAGCCACTGCTTGTTTACCTTGTAGGAATTTTGCGCGAGCACGGTACCCGGCGCGCCGCCCGTGTCAACGAGCTGATAGGCCACGTTGTAGGAGCCGTCAGGATTGGAGGTCACCTGGCCAACAACAACGGCGTCAATACCGAGCGCAGACCATGCCGCAGGCTGAACTTCCTGCGCCGTACCCGGCTGCTGAGGCAGACGAGAGCGATCCAGCGGGTTAAATTTACCGCTGTTACGCAGGTCAGCAGAGACAATGCCGCCAATATCTTCAGGCGCAGCACCAGAACCCGCCCACTGGAAAGGAACCACACCGATCGGACGTGCCGAGTCCACCCCCTGGGTGATCTCGATACGGACTTCTGCGTGCAGCGCGGCTGCCCACAGGATTATGAAACTAAATGCTACACGTAATGCCTGCTTCATCATATCTCCCTTACCTGGGTAACGTTACCCATGATAATTTAGCAGAATGTTAACAAACTCAAATAGACAAAACTACTCACGCCCTGTGATTAAAACCGGAACTCCGTTCCCCGCTCACACGGGGAAACTGTAGCTTATGGTTTGAAATCCAGCGGTGCATTTTTGAACGTTTCGTACACAGCCTGAGAAGGTGGTTTCGGGAACTTTGTCATTCTGCTGGTTGCCGCCAACATCTGCTGACAAAACGCCGGGTCGCCCCCTTCCTGCTTCACGCTAAGTATCGTCCCATCCGCGCTGAGGTTCACGCGCAGCGTACACATTTTGCCTTTATAGGTATCCCAGTCGTAGAGATGCCCACGAATAGCGGCCTGTACCTGCGCAATATAGGAAGCGATCTCAGCCTGAGATGCGCCCCCCTGCCCCGGCTTACTTCCTTTAGCAGGCGAGGAGCCTCCTGCGCTACCACTATTTGTCCCTTTCGGCGCATTCTTACCCGAGCTAAGGTCACCGAAAAGATCGTCAACATCCGCCGCAGCCGCCTTGTCCGCAGCCGCTTTTTTAGCTGCGGCCGCTTTATCTGCTGCGGCTTTCTTATCAGCAGCGGCTTTCGCTGCGGCCTTTTCAGCGGCTGCTTTCTTATCGGCGGCGGCCTTCTCGGCAGCCGCTTTTTCGGCGGCGGCTTTTTCCGCTGCTGCGGCTTTGGCTGCCGCAGCTTTTTCCGCGGCAGCGGCTTTTTCGGCGGCGGCTTTCTCAGCCGCAGCCTTTTTCGCCGCTTCAGCCTGAGCCTGTTTTGCCGCCTCAGCTTCCGCTTTCTTCTTCGCGTCGGCAGCCGCTTTTGCAGCTTCGGCTTCCGCTTTCTTCTTCGCGTCGGCGGCCGCTTTTGCAGCTTCGGCTTCCGCTTTCTTCTGGGCGTCCGCTGCGGCTTTCTTCGCAGCTTCTGCGGCCTCTTTCGCCTGCGCGTCAGCCTTCGCTTTCGCATCCGCGGCGGCTTTAGCTGCTGCCTCTTCCGCCTGCTTCTGCTGCTCCTGGGCTTTCTTCGCGGCTTCTTCCGCCTGCTTCTGCTGTTCCGCCTGCTCGCGAGCCGCTTCCTGCGCCTGCAAACGTTCTTTCTCAAGCTGCTTGAGTCGCTCCTGCTCCGCGGCCTGCTTTTCACGCAGCTCCTCGGCCTGCTGTTGCGCCTCTTTTTCCCGCTGTGCTTGCGCCCGTTTCGCACTCGCCTGCTGCTGTTGCTGCCGGTTGTAGTTTTGCACTACCGCGCCGGGATCCACCATTACCGCGTCGATAGCGCCCCCACCGCCGCCAGCAGCTGCATCTATATGCTCATCGAACGAACTCCAGATCAGGGCTGCAAAAAGGATGACGTGCAGCACCGCGGAGATAATTATCGCTCGCTTAAGCTTATCGTTTTGTTCGGTTGCCTTTGACACTATTGGTTCCCAAAAACTCGTCACCGCTACGCAGATGATTAAATAGGCTGAGTCATTAAACCGACTGACTTCACACCTGCGCTATGCAGTAGGTTCAGCGCTTTAATAATTTCATCGTAAGGCACATCTTTTGCGCCACCGATTAAAAAGACCGTTTTCGGATTTGACGTCAGGCGGCGCTGCGCTTCGGCAATAACCTGCTCAGGCGGGAGCTGATCCAGACGATCTTTATCCACCACCACGCTGTACTGTCCTACGCCGGACACTTCAATAATGACCGGAGGATCATCATTGGTGCTCACCGTCTTCGATTCTGTCGCATCCGGCAGATCTACTTCCACGCTTTGGGTAATGATGGGCGCTGTCGCCATAAAGATCAGCAGCAGCACCAGCAGTACGTCCAGCAGCGGAACGATGTTAATTTCGGACTTAAGTTCGCGACGACCTCGTCCACGCGATCTGGCCATGGTTTACCCCTTGTTGCTCTCAGTGCTGGTAAACGCCTGACGATGCAGAATTGCGGTGAACTCTTCCATAAAGTTGTCGTAGTTCTGTTCGAGTTTATTCACGCGCTGGTTAAGGCGGTTGTAGGCCATAACCGCAGGAATCGCCGCAAAAAGACCAATCGCGGTGGCGATCAGCGCTTCTGCGATACCCGGCGCGACCATCTGCAGCGTCGCCTGCTTCACCGCGCCGAGCGCGATAAAGGCGTGCATGATCCCCCATACCGTACCGAAGAGGCCGATATAAGGGCTGATGGAGCCAACGGTCCCCAGGAAAGGAATGTGGGTTTCCAGCGTTTCCAGCTCACGGTTCATAGAGATACGCATCGCACGTGAAGCCCCTTCGACAATCGCCTCCGGCGCATGGCTGTTAGCCCGATGCAAACGCGCAAACTCTTTGAAACCGCTATAGAAGATCTGCTCCGATCCTGCGAGGCTATCGCGACGCCCCTGGCTTTCCTGATAGAGCCGGGAAAGTTCGATACCCGACCAGAACTTATCTTCAAACGCTTCAGCTTCACGGCCTGCGGCATTAAGGATGCGCGTTCTCTGGATGATGATGGCCCAGGAAGCGATTGAAAAACCAATCAAAATCAACATGATAAGTTTGACCAGAAGGCTCGCCTTCAGGAACAAATCAAGGATATTCATGTCAGTCACTGCTTAAACTCCGCGACAATAGACTTAGGAAGCGCACGAGGCTTCATTATGGTTGGATCAACACAGACAATCAGCACTTCAGCTTCGTTCAGTACGGTATTCTCTGCATTGACGATCCGCTGCGTGAAGACCAGCGAGGTACCACGCATTGATGTTATTTCCGTTTGGACTTCGAGCATGTCGTCGAGTCTGGCGGGTGCGAAATACTCCAGCGTCATCTTGCGTACCACGAAGGCAACGCGCTCCTCCAGCAGAACCTGCTGGCTAAAGTGGTGATGGCGCAGCATCTCAGTTCGCGCACGTTCATAAAAAGCAACGTAGCTGGCGTGGTAAACGACTCCTCCGGCATCAGTATCTTCGTAATAGACCCGAACCGGCCATCGAAACAGCGTTGTATTCACGTTACATCCCGGTAATGCAATTAGAGCTTTTAAACTTCGCTACTATACGCGCGGGCAAGTTGGTTTGGAATGGGGGAAAGTAAACGGAGAGTAAATTTTTATGGGCCCGGGTAAGCCCATAGCATTAAGGGTGAGGCGGCTTTCAAAAGAAGAAGAAGATAAGGCCGACGAGCAGCACGATATCCGCCAGCAGGGGGCAGAAAATGCCCTGCCAGTGCACCGCCTTTGGACGGAAGCCAACGCCGTGGATCACCCCGGCGCAGACTGCCCACATCATCAGAAAACCGTGCCAGATTTCCAGCTCGCTGGTCCTGGCCGCAAAGCGCGTCGGGTCCCAAAAGATGCAGCCCGCCAGCGCTAACGCCATCAGCAGGGAAAGCGCCCTTAACGGGCGCTTATCCATGACGTTATAGAGCGTCGCGATAATGTTGATCATTAGCGCGGTTCTTCACCCGTTTTGGTCGCTTCGACGTGCTCAAGCGCCAGCGCGGTAATGACACCGAAAGCACAGGCAAGAAGCGTTCCTAAAATCCATGCGAAATACCACATATTTAGCTCCTGACTTAGTACATAGAGTGGGTGTTGCTTTCGATATGCTCTTTCGTGATGCGTCCGAACATTTTCCAGTAACACCAGCCGGTGTAGAGCAGAATGATCGGGACAAACACGCAGGCCACGTAGGTCATCAGGTTCAGCGTCATCTGGCTGGAGGTCGCATCCCACATGGTCAGGCTCGCATTCGGCATAGTGCTGGACGGCATAACAAACGGGAACATCGCGATACCGGCAGTCAGGATGATGCAGGCGAGCGTCAGAGAAGAGAAGACGAACGCCAGCGCCCCTTTTTCCAGGCGCGAAGTGAGCACCGTCAGCAGCGGCAGCACGACACCCAGTGCCGGAATTGCCCACAGAATCGGCGTGTTATTGAAGTTCACCAGCCATGCGCCCGCCTGACGAACCACCTCTTTGGTCAGCGGATTCGACGGCGCAACGTGGTTAATAGCCGAGGTCACAACAAAGCCCTCAATACCGTAAACCACCCAGACGCCCGCCAGAGCAAAGCCCACCAGGGTAACCAGCGCGGCAACCTGCGCCACGGCGCGGGAGCGCAGATGCAGCTCGCCAACGGTACGCATTTGCAGATAGGTCGCCCCCTGGGTGATGATCATCGCCACGCTCACCACGCCCGCCAGCAGGCCGAACGGGTTCAGCAGCTGGAAGAAGTTACCGGTGTAGTAAAGGCGCATATATTCATCGATGTTGAACGGTACGCCCTGCAGCAGGTTGCCGAAGGCCACGCCAATCACCAGCGGTGGCACAAAGCTGCCGATGAAGATGCCCCAGTCCCACAGGTTACGCCAGCGGTTGTCCTCAATCTTCGAGCGATAGTCAAAACCAACCGGACGGAAGAAAAGAGAGGCCAACACCAGGATCATCGCCACATAAAAGCCGGAGAACGCAGCCGCGTAGACCATCGGCCAGGCAGCGAAGAGCGCGCCGCCGGCGGTGATCAGCCACACCTGGTTACCGTCCCAGTGCGGGGCGATGGAGTTAATCATGATCCGGCGCTCGGTATCGCTACGGCCGAGGAAGCGGGTGAGCATGCCCACCCCCATGTCGAACCCGTCTGTCACCGCAAAGCCAATCAGCAGCACACCAACCAGCAGCCACCAGATAAAACGTAATACTTCATAATCGATCATTTGACGACTCCTGTCTTAGCGTGCCGGCTGAGTAGTCACGGTGGACTGCTCGTAGTGGTAGCGGCCGGTTTTCAGGCTGCTTGGGCCTAAGCGCGCGAACTTGAACATCAGGAACAGTTCGGCCACCAGGAACAGGGTATAAAGACCACAAATCAGCAGCATGGAGAAAATCAGATCGCCCGCCGTCAGGGAGGAGTTGGCCACCGCGGTGGGCAGCACTTCACCAATCGCCCACGGCTGACGGCCATATTCCGCCACAAACCAGCCAGATTCGATAGCGATCCACGGCAGCGGAATGGCGTAGAGCGCGGTGCGCAGCAGCCATTTTTTCTCGCCGATACGGTTACGAATCACGCTCCAGAAGGAGGCGGCAATGATCAGCAGCATCAGCACGCCACAGCCCACCATGATACGGAACGCGAAGTAAAGCGGCGCAACGCGTGGAATCGAATCTTTTGTCGCCATCTGAATTTGCGCTTCCGTCGCGTCGGTGACGTTCGGGGTATAGCGTTTCAGCAGCAGACCGTAGCCCAGATCTTTTTTGACGTCGTTAAACTGATCGCGAACGGCCTGATCGGTCGCCCCAGCGCGCAGCTGTTCCAGCAGGGAGTAAGCCTTCATGCCGTTACGGATACGCTCTTCGTGTTGCTCCATCAGCTCTTTCAGGCCGGTAACCTGTTTATCCACGGAGCGCGTCGCGATGATGCCCAGCGCGTAAGGGATCTGAATGGCAAAGTGGTTCTCCTGCGCATCCTGATCGGGAATACCAAACAGCGTGAACGCAGCAGGCGCCGGCTGGGTTTCCCATTCGGCTTCGATGGCTGCCAGCTTGGTTTTCTGCACGTCGCCCATCTCGTAGCCAGATTCATCACCCAGAACGATAACGGAGAGAATCGCCGCCATACCAAAGCTTGCGGCGATGGCGAAGGAGCGTTTTGCAAAGGCGAAATCACGACCGCGCAGCATATAGTAAGCGCTGATGCCGAGAATAAACATCGCGCCGCAGACGTAGCCTGAGGCGACGGTGTGGACGAACTTCACCTGTGCAACCGGGTTAAGCACCAGCTCGGAGAAGCTGACCATCTCCATGCGCATGGTTTCGAAGTTGAAGTCAGAGGCGACCGGGTTCTGCATCCAGCCGTTAGCGACCAGAATCCAGAGGGCAGAGAGGTTAGAGCCTAACGCCACCAGCCAGGTGACCGCCATGTGCTGAACTTTGCCCAAACGATCCCAGCCAAAGAAGAACAGACCTACAAAGGTGGATTCGAGGAAGAAGGCCATCAGACCTTCAATGGCCAGCGGCGCACCGAAAATATCCCCAACATAGTGGGAATAGTAAGACCAGTTTGTCCCGAACTGGAACTCCATGGTCAGGCCGGTTGCCACGCCCAGTGCAAAGTTGATCCCAAACAACTTGCCCCAGAACTTGGTCATATCTTTATAAATCTGTTTGCCGGAGAGGACGTAGACCGTTTCCATAATGGCCAGCAGGAACGCCATACCCAGCGTCAGCGGCACAAAAAGGAAGTGGTACATCGCGGTCAAGGCAAACTGTAAGCGCGACAGTTCGACTACATCTAACATCATGACTCCTTGCTCATCGCATGAAGACTCCGAGAATGAACCCCGTTAGAAAGGGTTCACACGCATGCCCCAATACCAATTTATCGATAACCTCAAGCGCCTCTTATTTTTAATACGAGACAAAAGGTGAAAAAGGTTACAAATACGTTAAGAAAAAACCAAAATTGATCCCTCGAATATAATACGCCGCAAAACCCTTACAATAAACAGGTTTTTATTGAACGGGATTTACGTTTTACGACGGCGATCAAGATCTCGGGAATTTGCCGCTTTTCGGCTGGTTTGATCGGGAACAATTTAACGCCTTTTGGAGTCTTTTTCCAACCATTAAACATTGATTTAAATCAATTGGCCGTTACGTTGTTAATTGTGTGGTTTCGAGGTGACAACAGTAAAAACCTTGTTAACGATATGTATAAATAAAAACCTTTATCAGTTGTTAATAGCCATAACAAATATAAAACTTAGTGATATTTATTAACCTCAGGGAAAGCGACTCGCATTTTTAGTAGGTCATGCTGAGATACCGCGTGGATCACAGTTTCTCGCCCGCGCAGGACTCATGCCAATAATTACATTTGCGCTACTTTTCATATTAACGGAATTAACACCGCACCGAAACTAAGAGGCAAAAAGGCCACCGCTAAGGTGGCCCTGAATCGACGCCGGAAAGTTTACCCCCGCTTCACGCTGAACGTTCTGGACTGGCAGGGCCGGAACGTCCCCGCGAGCCCCTCCCCTTCTTCACTCTCTTGCAGGAGAACTTCGTCCATTCCCGTTTCACGACAGCGCACCGTCTCGTTTCCAAAAGAGAGGGTTGTGTCGCAACTGACCGTTTCTGACGGGTTAAAGAGCCGGACGATGATCTCATCGCGATCTTCCGCCTTTTTTAGCGTGCTCAGTACGCAACCGACCGGCGGCACGGCGAGCAAACTGAAGCTCTGCGGGGTGGTAAAGGTCGCTTTGTTGAGCTTCATGGCGTCCCACGGAATTTTGTTGTAGCACTGCACCGGCGTGAGCCAGGCTCTGGCCTGATGAGCGACGCCCGCGTTGAGCGGCGAACCGCTAAAGCTAAACAGGCTAAAGCGGCAGTGCAACAGACCGCGCACCTGCGAGTCGGGAACAGGCATTTTGATCCCCGACGGCCTGCCCGGACGCAGCAGTAGCTCCTCTTTGCCGAGCAATCCGACGCCGCGCAGCAGCGTCAGCGCAAAGCTTTTTTGCCTCTCGCCCACCACCTCAAATTCCCGCAGCCCCTCGCTGAAGAGCGCCAGCCCGTTGCGTCCCTCCTGGAGCGTGGCGTAGCTGAGCAGGTTCCAGACGGGCACAGGCGCCTCTTTCCAGCCCTCCTCCTGCCAGCTGGCCATCGCCTCGTCGCGCACCGGGCGCGTCTGCGTGCCGAACTGCGTATCGGCCAGCACGTGGTCGGTGACAAACGGCGTCGGGATAAGCACCCGTACGCGGTGATCATCCGCCTGATTATCAAGATGGACCGTCACCTCGATGCGGCGGCTGTGCCGACTTAAGGTCACCTCCATCTCTATACCCAGCGAGCCGCTGCGCTGGCGGGCGGCGCGCTCGGCCAGATTAAGCGGTACCGCCATCCGGCAGCGAATCAGCGCCCGGCTCTGCCACCCCTCGTGGATAACGTCGACCTCATGCTGACACTGCGCCGATGAGAGCAGCCACTCTTCGCGCGCCGGGGAGTAGTCATATTCATCCCCATCATCTGACCCCTCTTCAATCTCCAGTACGCGATCGTAAATGACGCCGCTCTCTTTATCACGCAGCCGCAGCGTGCCGTCGGAGTTGAGCGTGATCTGCCAGAAGGCGTTCTCCAGCAGCGCGTCAGGGCTTGTCGTCGCCTGCTGCAGGCGTCCCGCCTTATGCGGTTCGATATAAAGCGTGCGGTAGCCCATGGAGGGCAGGATCTGGCTGAGCTGAATATCAAACTCCATAAACGGCTCATAATTGCCGTAATGGACGATTTGCCTGTCGATCAGGCCAGGGTCAATTTCGCGGGCGTGGCGGATGAAAAAGGGGATCTCATTGCCTTTGTCATCCAGCAGGCGGAACTGGCTGGCGCGCAGGCGCACCGTGGTATTGATCACCTCTTCCCGCGGCCAGGGCATCAGGTTAAACAACACCAGTTTGTCATGATCGCTTTGCGGCATATTGTCGACAATCTTGCGCATGTAAAAGCGGATCAGGTTGTCGGCCATATCTTCCGCCAGTTCAAAGCGGGCGACGATTTCCCGATGAACCTTGTCGCTACAGCAGCAGCCGATACTGTCGTGGGCGTGATTTTTTAAGATCTCCTTCCACATTTTCTCCAGCAGGCCGTGGTGATACTCAAAGCCGAGCGTCCAGGCGATAGTCGCCAGCGGCTCGAGGAGATTAACGATTTTATTCTCAATGCGCCCGTGGGCGATTTTGATATCCATCCGCGTCGAACCGATGGTGCGGTGTACGCGCATATATTTTCCGTCGATAAACTCCCCGGTGAGGGTCGCCAGCTGCTCACGCTGGGCCTCAATCTGCTCAAAGACCTCCTCAAAGCGGCTCATCACGAAGCGGCGCTGCGGATAGATTTCGCGCAGTTTATCCATTACCGCGAAAATATTCTGCTGAAGCGGCATCTGATCGTGGCCGTTCGGCAACAGGATCTCTTGCGTGAGCGAAGCTTTTTCCAGCACGTCAAAATAAATGTCGAGCCGCTTGCGCAACCCCGCCTCATCTTCTGGCAGATATTTTCCGATGGCATAGCCCAGGGGTAATACCTGCGCCGCCACTTCGCTTCCGTCGTTGCTTTGCCACAGAAACTCAGTTTTATCGGTGCCGTGACGCTCCGAACAGCCGCGCCAGAACATGGCGCGTCGGATGCCAAAACCGTTATAGATATGGGGAAGCTGGCCTGACATACCGAACGAATCGGGCAGATAGCCAATTTTCATCGGCTCGCCAAACGCCATGCAGTCGCGCATACCGTACATCAGGTTGCGCACAATCGATTCCCCCGACACGATGGTGGTATCGGTCTGGGTATACCACGGCCCGATAATGAGCCTGCCAGCCTGCACCAGCGCCCTGACACGCTCCCGGTTTTCCGGTTTGACCGCAAAGTAATCCTCCAGTACCGCCGTCTGCCCGTCGAGAACGTAATATTTATACTCCGCGTCCTGCTCAAGGCGGGTCAGGATCTCCTCCATATTATTGACCAGCAAAATACGCGACTCTTCGGTGGTGAAATACCACTCGCGATCCCAGTGCATATGCGGCGTAATGTGAACCCGTGAGAGTGCTTTCATCGTTATTTCCTTTTCCTGAAATCTTACGGCATCACGCTGTCGGTGATGTATTTCCCCTGTTTAACCGCCTGACGTCGCCAGGCCAGCAAAATCAACGTAGAGAGAGCTGTTCCCACCAGCGCCGCGCCAAACCAGCCCCCTGCGGCGACAAAGCCGTCCAGCCCGCCATGATGGAGTAAGAACAGGGAGAAAATTCCCGCGCCCGGGGTGGAAAGCCCTACCCCCATCGCGCCGACAATGGCACCGGTAACCATCGAGCCGAGCACCAGCGAGCCAATTACCCGCAGCGGATCTTCAATCGCAATTGGAATCGCCCCTTCGGTAATCCCCGCCAGCCCCAGCAGCCAGGTGGATTTACCCGTTTCGATTTCAAACTGCTTAAACAGCCGGGGCGCGATCATCGTCGCGGCGGTCACCGTAAAGGCAGAGACCATTTTGACCGAGGCGAAGATGGCGTAAGGGCCGTAGACACCGTTGGCCATAGCCCCCAGACAGAAGGCGTAGGCGGCCTTGTTCACCGGTCCGCCGAGATCAAAGGAACACATAAAGCCGAGAATAGCGCCAAGCAGCAGCGCATTCGCCCCGGACAGGCCGTTCAGCCAGGCGGTCAGGCCGTTATTAATCCAGGCCACCGGCTGGCCAATTACGAACAGCATCAGGCTGCCCGCGCCCAGCACGCCAATCACCGGATAGAGGTAGTAGGTCAGAAATCCGTTATAGCGATTATTGAGGCGAATATGATTTTTGACCCAGCGCATCAGGTAGCCCGCAATCAGACCGCCCGCCACCGCGCCCAAAAAGCCGGAACCGATCATGTTGGCCGCCAGCCCCGCCGCAAACCCTGGCGCCAGGCCGGGCTTATCCGCCAGCGAAAAGGCGGTATAAGCCGCCAGTACCGGCACCATCAGGATACCCAGCATCCCGCCGCCAAGCTTGCGGTACATCCACAGCCAGGAGTTTTCCTGATCAAAAAGGTGCTGCAAGCCCAGTAGCTGCGCCAGCAGCACCGCCACGGCCAGCACCGTTCCGCCCGCCACAATGAGCGGCACAGCGAAAGAGATGCCGCTGAGCAGCGCCTGCTTTAACTCAGCCTTTACCCCTTTGGCCTGTGGAGAGGTCGTCTGGCTGGGTCGCGCGCCCTGTGAGGGCTCCAGGGCCAGCGCTCGCTCGATCAGCGCCTCCGCGTGGCGCAGCGGTTCAGCCACCGGCACGGCGATAGTGGGGATACCGGCGAAACGTTCGCTCTCCTTGATGGCCACTTCCGCCGCAAAAATGCAGGCCCGCGCATCGCGAAGCTGCCGATCGGTAATCCGCCCTTCTATTCCGTTGGCGCCCTGCTTTTCCACAACGACATTCACCCCCAGCTTGCGCCCGGCTTTTTCCAGATATTCCGCCGCCATATAGGTATGGGCGATACCCGCCGGACAGGCGGTTACGCAGACCAGAGTCGGCGCATCCTCAAGGCTGGCCGGCGTCTCGTTATCCGGCTGGGCGTCGAGCGCCGCCAGCAGCGCTTCCGGCGTGGTGGCGCTCATTACGCGCGCGCGGAGCCGATCATCCGCCAGCCGCGTGGTCAGAGCGGTCAGCAACTGCATGTGGGTCGATCCCGCCTCCGAGGCCGGGATCGCCAGCAGAAAAATCAGCCTGACCGGCTCCGGCCCGTCCACCCCTTCCCATTCCAGCGGCTCGCCAAGCGTCGCCACCGCGAAGGCCGCTTCCTTCACCGCGTCGGTTTTGCCATGCGGCACCGCCAGCCCCTCCCCCAGCGCCGTCGGTCCCTGCGTCTCCCGGTGAAACACCTCCGCCAGATACGCAGCCGGATCGTTAATTTTTCCCAGCTCGCAGAGCCGCTGCGCGAGCTTTCGAATCGCCTCATCGCGGTCGGTAAACCTGGCGTTCAGGCAGATCGCATGGGGGTGGGTCAGTGTCGTCAGGTTCATCATGATCCTCACAGAATGATAGGTAATGTCGGGCGGATTGTGCCTGAGAATATAATACCTTTATGTGATCACTTTCACCTAAATAGCAATATTTGTATTAATTTTGTATTGTTTACAATATGCCGGATAAAGGCATAATTCAGGGAAATGGTATTAGTTAATTCATACAAAAACGGAAATTATGAGCAGGAAACCGATGTACCGGCAGATTGCCGACGCGCTGCGCGAAGAGATTCGTTGTGCAACGCTGAAGCCCGGCGATGCGCTGCCCACCGAGTCGACCCTACAGGCCTCTTTTGGCGTCAGCCGCGTCACCGTCAGGCAGGCGCTAAAGCTGCTGACTGAAGAAGGGATCATCGAAAGTATCCAGGGCAGCGGCTCTTATGTAAAAGAGGAGCGCGTTAATTACGATATTTATCAGCTCACCGGTTTTTATGAAAAACTGGCTAACCGTAATATTGACAGCCATAGCGATGTGAAAGTCTTCGAGGTGATCCAGGCGGAGCCGTGGCTGGCGGAAAAGTTGCAGATAGCCGCTCATGACAAGGTCTGGCACGTTAAGCGGGTGCGCTTTATTAAGCAAAAGCCGGTCAACCTGGAGGAGACCTGGATGCCGCTGGCGCTCTTCGGCGATCTGACCTGGGAGGTAATGGAGAACTCGAAATACCGCTACATCGAGCAGATGAAGAAGATGATCATCGATCGTAGCGAGCAGGAGCTTTCGCCGGTTATGCCGTCTGAAGAAGCTGTCGCCGCGCTGGCCCTGGAGCCGGGAAAACCGGTGCTGGAAAAAGTCTCAAGAGGATTTCTGAAGGACGGGCAGGTATTCGAGTACAGCCGTAACGTGTTCAATAGCGACGACTATAAATTCACCCTGGTGGCGAAACGCAGGCAATAAAAAAAAGGCCGCTTTTCAGCGGCCAACCATGTCGAAAATGGACACTTATTATTCCAAAGCTCCCCGCAAAGGGAGCAGAGAGGATTTACTTAATGACAGCTTTCAGCGCTTCGCCGATATCGGCCAGGCTGCGAACGGTTTTCACGCCAGCGGCTTCCAGCGCGGCGAATTTCTCATCCGCCGTACCTTTACCGCCCGCGATGATTGCTCCGGCGTGGCCCATACGCTTGCCTTTCGGCGCGGTGACGCCCGCGATGTAACCGACAACCGGCTTGGTGACGTGATCTTTGATGTAAGCAGCCGCTTCTTCTTCCGCGCTGCCGCCGATCTCACCGATCATCACGATCGCTTCGGTCTGCGGATCTTCCTGGAACAGCTTCAGGATGTCGATGAAGTTAGAGCCCGGGATCGGGTCGCCGCCGATACCCACGCAGGTGGACTGGCCGAAGCCGTAATCGGTGGTCTGCTTGACCGCTTCATAGGTTAGGGTACCAGAACGGGAGACGATGCCCACTTTGCCCGGCTTATGAATATGGCCCGGCATGATGCCGATTTTGCACTCGCCTGGGGTGATCACGCCCGGGCAGTTCGGCCCGATCATGCGCACGCCCGCTTCGTCCAGCTTCACCTTCACGGTCAGCATATCCAGCGTCGGGATACCTTCGGTGATGGTGATGATGAGCTTAATACCTGCATCGATCGCTTCCAGGATGGAGTCTTTGCAGAACGGTGCCGGAACGTAGATAACGGTCGCGGTTGCGCCCGTTGCTTCTACAGCTTCACGCACGGTGTTGAACACCGGCAGGCCCAGATGGGTGGTGCCGCCTTTGCCCGGCGTTACGCCGCCAACCATCTGCGTACCGTAAGCGATCGCCTGTTCGGAGTGGAAAGTCCCCTGGCTACCGGTGAAGCCCTGGCAGATAACCTTGGTATCTTTATTAATTAAAACGGACATTATTTCCCCTCCACTGCGGCAACAACCTGCTGAGCTGCATCCGTCAGACTTTTCGCTGCAATAATATTCAGGCCGCTGTCAGCCAGTTTCTTCGCGCCGAGTTCCGCGTTGTTCCCTTCCAGACGAACAACAACCGGAACGTTAACGCCCACCTCTTCCACCGCGCCGATGATACCGTCAGCAATCAGATCGCAACGGACGATGCCGCCGAAGATGTTCACCAGAACGGCTTTCACGTTATCGTCGGAGAGGATGATTTTAAACGCTTCGGTCACGCGCTCTTTGGTCGCGCCGCCGCCCACGTCGAGGAAGTTCGCCGGCTCGCCGCCGTGCAGCTTAACGATGTCCATGGTGCCCATCGCCAGGCCCGCGCCGTTAACCATGCAGCCGATGTTGCCATCCAGCGCCACGTAGTTCAGCTCCCACTGTGCAGCCTGCGCTTCACGCGGATCTTCCTGCGACTGGTCGCGCATTTCGCGCAGATCCGGCTGGCGGAACAACGCGTTGCCGTCAGCGCCCAGCTTGCCATCGAGGCAGATCAGATCGCCCTGGGAGGTGATCACCAGCGGGTTGATCTCGATCAGCGCCAGGTCGCGCTCCAGGAAGATGGTCGCCAGGCCCATAAAGATCTTGGTGAACTGCTGAACCAGTTTGCCTTCCAGGCCCAGTTTGAACGCCAGCTCACGACCCTGGTACGGCATCGGGCCCGCCAGCGGATCGATAGCCACTTTGTGGATCAGGTGCGGGGTCTCTTCCGCCACTTTTTCAATCTCCACGCCGCCTTCGGTAGACGCCATGAACACCACGCGACGGGAGCTACGGTCGACTACTGCGCCGAGGTACAACTCTTTCGCGATATCGGTCGCCGCTTCCACCAGGATCTGGTTTACAGGCTGGCCGTTCGCATCTGTCTGGTAAGTTACCAGACGCTTGCCGAGCCAGTGCTCAGCAAACGCGCGAATCTCTTCCTTGCTCTTAACAACCTTCACACCGCCCGCTTTGCCACGGCCACCAGCGTGAACCTGACATTTAACTACCCACGGGCCGGAACCGATTTTAGATGCGGCTTCTTCTGCTTCACGCGGGGTAGTACAGGCATAACCCACCGGAGCCGGTAAGCCATACCGGGCAAACAGCTGTTTGGCCTGATATTCATGTAAGTTCATGTGTTCTATCCATCCTTCAGGGTAATCGTTATCTTCAAACCTGTAGACCGGCGCGGTCTGTGTGCCGGACGGCGCTACGCTTATCCGGCCTACAGGGCAGGTGATGCTTAAAAGTAACTAGACGTCCAGCAGCAGACGCGTTGGATCTTCCAGCAGCTCTTTAATGGCGACCAGGAAGCCCACGGACTCGCGACCATCGATCAGACGGTGATCGTAGGAGAGCGCCAGGTACATCATCGGCAGGATCTCCACTTTACCGTCTACCGCCATCGGACGATCTTTAATGGCGTGCATGCCCAGGATCGCGCTCTGCGGCGGGTTGATGATCGGGGTGGACATCAGCGAACCGAATACACCGCCGTTGGTGATGGTGAAGTTACCGCCGGTCAGGTCTTCAACGGTCAGCTTACCGTCGCGCCCTTTCACCGCCAGCTCTTTGATCTTCTTCTCGATATCAGCCATGCCCAGCGTATCCACATCACGCAGAACCGGGGTCACCAGGCCACGTGGCGTCGATACCGCCATGCTGACGTCGAAATAGTTGTGGTAAACCACGTCGTCGCCGTCGATAGAGGCGTTAACTTCCGGATAGCGCTTCAGCGCTTCTACCACCGCCTTCACGTAGAAGGACATAAAGCCCAGACGGATGCCGTGGCGTTTTTCAAACGCTTCACCGTACTGCTTACGCAGATCCATGATCGGCTTCATGTTGACTTCGTTGAAGGTGGTCAGCATCGCGGTGGAGTTTTTCGCCTCCAGCAGACGCTCGGCCACGCGCTTGCGCAGACGAGTCATCGGCACGCGTTTTTCGCTGCGTGCGCCAAGCTGCGGCTGAGCGGCTGGCGCAGCTTCCGGCGCTTTGGCTTCTTCTTTAGCATTCGCCGGCGCTTTCGCCAGATGCTTATCGATATCTTCGCGGGTCAGGCGGCCGCCAACGCCGGTGCCTTTAATGGCCGCCGGATCGAGGCTGTGCTCAGCCAGCAGGCGACGGATCGCCGGGCTGAGGGCATCGTTGTTTTGCTCTTCGAGAGAGGCCTGCTGGCGCTGCGCCGGGGTGGACGCTTTCTCTTCCGATTTTGCACTGGACTCTTTACCGGCGCTGTTGCCTTCACGCAGGCGGCCCAGAATCTGACGAGAGGTGACGGTGGTGCCTTCATCTTCCAGCACCGCATCCAGAATACCATCCGCCGACGCCGGTACTTCCAGTACCACTTTGTCAGTTTCGATTTCTACCAGCACTTCGTCACGGGTTACCGCGTCGCCCGGTTTTTTATGCCAGGTGGCGACGGTGGCGTCCGCTACGGACTCAGGCAGGTCGGGAACAAGAATATCTACGCTACTCATTATGTATCCTTTAATTAATCGACGTTCAGCGCGTCATTCACCAGATCCTGCTGCTGCTGCTGGTGAACGGACATATACCCTACCGCCGGAGAGGCGGAGGCCGGGCGACCTGCATAACGCAGGGCTGACCCAAATGGAATCACTTCACGGAAATGATGCTGGCTACAGTACCATGCGCCCTGGTTGAGCGGCTCTTCCTGGCACCAGACAAAATCATGTACGTGAGCATACTGTTTCAGCACTTCCTGCATCGCCTGATGCGGGAACGGATAAAGCTGTTCGATACGCACGATGGCGACATCTTTCTGATCGTTCTTACGGCGCTGTTCCAGCAGGTCGTAATAAACCTTACCAGAACACATCACCACACGCTTAACGCCCTGCGGATCCAGTTCATCAATCTCGCCGATGGCTGGCAGGAAGGTACCGTTCGCCAGTTCATCCAGGCTGGAGACCGCCAGCGGATGGCGCAGCAGCGATTTCGGCGACATGACCACCAGCGGACGACGCATACCGCGCAGCGCCTGACGACGCAGCATATGGTAAACCTGAGCCGGGGTGGACGGCACGCAGACCTGCATGTTCTGCTCGGCGCAGAGCTGCAGATAACGCTCCAGACGGGCGGAGGAGTGTTCCGGCCCTTGTCCTTCGTAGCCGTGCGGCAGCAGCATTACCAGACCGCACATACGGCCCCACTTCTGCTCGCCAGAGGAGATGAACTGGTCGATGACCACCTGCGCGCCGTTGGCGAAGTCGCCGAACTGCGCTTCCCAGATGGTCAGGGTGCGGGGTTCCGCCGTGGCGTAACCATATTCAAAGGCCAGCACCGCCTCTTCAGAGAGCACGGAGTCCCAGACCTTAAACTGGCCCTGACCGTTGTGGATGTGCTGCAGCGGGGTGTAGGTAGAACCGTTCGCCTGGTTGTGAACCACCGCGTGACGGTGGAAGAAAGTACCACGGCCCGCATCTTCCCCGGACAGACGCACCGGGATGCCTTCGTCAACCAGCGTGGCGTAGGCCAGCGTTTCCGCGCCGCCCCAGTCGAAAAGCTTATCGCCTGCCGCCATCGCCTGGCGGTCGCCGTAGATTTTCGCCACGCGGGACTGCATCTCGATCGCTTCCGGCACGGTGCTGATACGCTTCGCCAGCTCCTGCAGACGCTTCATCTCGACCTTGTTCGGGTAGCTCTCATCCCACTCGTGGTTGAGGTACGGCGACCAGGTAAAGGAGTGCATGTTCATCGGGCGCAGCTCTTTCACCACGCATTCCCCCGCATCCAGCGCGTCGCGGTAGAGGTTGACCATTTCGGTCGCATCTTCCAGCGAGGCCACTTTCTCCCCTTCCAGACGATCGGCGTAGATTTTACGCGGGGTCGGATGTTTTTTGATTTTCTGATACATCAGCGGCTGGGTTGCACTCGGCTCGTCCGCTTCGTTATGGCCGTGACGGCGATAGCAGAAGAGGTCGATGAACACATCGCGCTTAAAGGTGTTACGGTAGTCCAGCGCCAGGCGGGTAACAAACGCCACCGCTTCCGGATCATCCGCGTTAACGTGGAAAATCGGCGCCTGCACCATCTTGCCGATGTCGGTGCAGTATGGGGTGGAGCGCGCGTCCAGCGGGTTCGAAGTCGTGAAGCCCACCTGGTTGTTGATAACGATGCGAACGGTACCGCCCACCTCGTAACCCCGCGCTTTGGACATGTTCAGGGTCTCCTGCACCACGCCCTGGCCGGTGACCGCCGCGTCCCCGTGAATGGTGATCGGCAATACCTTGTTGCTGCTCGGCTCGTCGAGACGATCCAGACGGGCGCGCACGGAGCCCATCACCACCGGGCTGACAATCTCCAGGTGCGACGGGTTAAACGCCAGCGCCAGGTGAACCAGGCCGCCCTCGGTTTCGATATCGGAGGAGAAGCCCATATGGTACTTCACGTCGCCGGTGCCGAGATGCTCTTTATGCTTGCCCGCAAACTCATCAAAGAGATCCTGCGGTTTTTTACCCAGCACGTTAACCAGCACGTTAAGACGACCACGGTGCGCCATGCCCAGCACCACTTCGCGGGTGCCGCTCTTACCCGCATGGCGGATCATCTCTTTTAACATCGGGATTAACGCGTCGCCGCCTTCCAGCGAGAAGCGTTTCGCGCCCGGGAACTTGGCGCCGAGATAGCGCTCCAGCCCTTCGGCGGCGGTCAGTTCGTTCAGGAAGCGTTTCTTCTCATCTACAGAGAAGTTCGCATGGCCCGCCACGGACTCGATACGCTGCTGGATCCAGCGCTTCTCTTCCGTGGAGGTAATGTGCATATATTCCGCGCCGATGGAACCGCAGTAGGTTTGCTTGAGCGCTTCGATCAGCTCGCCCAGCTTCATCGTATCTTTGCCGATAGCGAAAGAACCGACGTTGAAACTCTCCTGGAAATCGGCCTCGGTCAGATCGTGAAAAGCGGGATCGAGATCGGCGACACGCTCCTGTTTCCACAGCCCCAGCGGATCGAGATTCGCATGCTGATGACCGCGGAAGCGATAAGCGTTGATAAGCTGCAGGACTTTAACCTGCTTCGCATTGGTGTCAGGGTCGGAAATCGCCGAAGAGTAACGTGAAGCATCTTTCGCCAGGCGACGGAAATAATCACGCGTTTTGGAATGGAATTGATCCGGTTTGACTCCCGTACCAGGCAACTGCTGGAACATGGAACGCCAGGTTGCGTCCACCGAGTCAGGATCGGTTAAGAAGTCTTCATAGAGCTGTTCTATCCAGGTCTGGTTAGATCCAGAGAGGTAAGAAGAGTCCATCCAGGCTTTCAAAGCGCTGTTCTGCATCGTGATCCCTTAAGCATTTGTATGCTTATTTCGCCGTAGAAACTACCACGCACAACACGTGTACGTGCCGGGGTTCACCTGCGAGCTCTTTTTGGCCCGCGAAGGAACCTTTAAAAACTGCCATTAATCTTCTGCGTTCCGGCTGCGATTTCGTTGGCTGCCTGAACGCCTCGATTACGGGTACTGCAATGTAGCGGTTTTTAAAGATTTCCTGTTATTTCCCGGTGGCGCTACGCTTACCGGGCCTACTGTTACGTAGGCCGGATAAGCGCAGCGCCATCCGGCGTTGTTACTTACGCACTGCGCTGCAACAACATCGACTTAATATGGCCGATGGCGCGCGTCGGGTTCAGCCCTTTCGGACATACGCTGACGCAGTTCATGATGCTGTGACAGCGGAATACGCTGAAAGCATCGCTCAACCCATCCAGACGGTTGGCGGTTTCGGTATCGCGACTGTCGATCAGGAAGCGATACGCCGCCAGCAGCCCCGCCGGGCCGATAAATTTGTCCGGATTCCACCAGAACGACGGGCAGGAGGTGGAACAGCAGGCACAGAGAATACACTCGTACAGGCCGTCCAGCTTTTCACGCTGCTCAGGCGACTGTAAATGCTCACGAGCAGGTGGATTATGCCCATTATTCAATAAGTAAGGCTTAATCTTCTCATATTGTGCGTAGAATTGCCCCATGTCCACCACCAAATCGCGCACCACCGGCAGGCCCGGCAGCGGACGAATGACGATTTTCTGCCCGGGGCGCTGAAGTGCGGAGATCGGCGTGATACAGGCCAGACCGTTTTTGCCGTTCATGTTCAGACCGTCAGAGCCGCACACCCCTTCACGACAGGAGCGACGAAACGACAGCGACGGATCTTTTTCTTTAAGCTGGAGCAGCGCATCCAGCAGCATCATGTCGCGACCCTCTTCCGCCTCCAAGGTGTAGTCCTGCATACGCGGAGCGTCATCGACATCCGGGTTATAACGATAAACTGAAAATTCGAGTTTCATTATCCTGTCTCCGCATTAATAGGTACGAATCTTCGGCGGGAATGCCGGACGCAGTTTCGGCTCCATGTTGACGCTGCGACGCGTCATGGACTCCGACTCTGGCAGGTACAGGGAATGGCACAGCCAGTTTTCGTCGTCACGATCCGGGTAGTCGAAGCGGCTATGGGCGCCACGACTTTCGGTACGGAAGTTAGCGGATACAGCGGTGGCGTAAGCGGTTTCCATCAGGTTATCCAGCTCAAGGCACTCCACGCGCTGGGTGTTAAATTCGCTGGAGGTGTCGTCCAGGCGGGCATTCTTCAGACGCTCGCGGATCACCTTCAGCTGCTCCAGCCCTTTCGCCATCGCATCGCCTTCGCGGAATACGGAGAAGTTGTGCTGCATGCACTCCTGCAGCGCCTTGCGGATGACAACCGGATCTTCGCCGGTACGGTTGTTGTTCCAGCGGTTGAGACGCGTCAGGGAGGCTTCGATATCTGATTCGCTCGCGTCGCGAAGCGCGCCCTGTTCGGCGATAGATTCCTGCAGGTGCAGGCCCGCCGCGCGGCCAAAGACCACCAGGTCAAGCAGCGAGTTGCCGCCCAGACGGTTGGCGCCGTGTACCGATACGCAGGCGATTTCGCCCACCGCAAACAGCCCCGGGATCACCACATCTTCGCCTTCGGCGTTAACGGTCAGCGCCTGGCCGGTCACTTTGGTCGGAATACCGCCCATCATGTAGTGACAGGTTGGGATAACCGGGATCGGCTCCTTCACCGGATCAACGTGCGCAAAGGTACGGGAGAGTTCCAGAATGCCCGGCAGACGGGATTCCAGCACCTCTTTACCCAGATGGTCGAGCTTCAGCTTGGCGTGCGGACCCCACGGGCCGTCGCAGCCGCGACCTTCACGGATTTCGATCATGATGGAGCGCGCCACCACGTCACGACCCGCCAGGTCTTTCGCGTTCGGGGCATAACGCTCCATAAAGCGCTCGCCATGTTTGTTCAGCAGATAACCGCCTTCCCCGCGGCAGCCTTCTGTAACCAGCACGCCTGCGCCGGCGATGCCGGTGGGGTGGAACTGCCACATCTCCATATCCTGCACAGGCACGCCAGCGCGGATCGCCATGCCTACGCCGTCGCCGGTGTTGATATGCGCGTTGGTGGTGGACTGGTAGATACGGCCTGCGCCGCCGGTCGCCAGCACGGTGGCACGGGCTTTGAAGTAAACTACTTCCCCGGTTTCAATGCAGAGCGCCGTACAGCCGACCACGGCTCCATCCTGGTTTTTCACCAGATCCAGCGCGTACCACTCGGAGAAGATGGTGGTGTGGTTTTTCAGGTTCTGCTGGTAAAGCGTGTGCAGCAGGGCGTGGCCGGTACGGTCCGCCGCCGCCGCGGTACGTGCCGCCTGCTCGCCGCCGAAGTTTTTCGACTGGCCGCCAAACGGACGCTGATAGATGCGGCCATCGTCCAGACGGGAGAACGGCAGGCCCATATGTTCCAGCTCCAGAATCGCTTCCGGGCCGGTCTTACACATATATTCAATGGCGTCCTGGTCGCCGATATAGTCCGACCCTTTTACGGTGTCGTACATATGCCATTCCCAGTTATCTTCATGGGTATTACCGAGCGCAACGGTGATACCGCCCTGCGCTGATACGGTGTGGGAACGGGTTGGAAAAACTTTTGAGAGCAGCGCACAGGTCTGGCCGCTCTGGGAAATTTGCAGCGCCGCGCGCATACCTGCGCCACCGGCACCAATCACAACAGCATCAAATTCTCTGACTGGCAGTTTCATCACACACCCCACACCACAACAAATCCATAAATAACGTAAACCACCAGCGCCACGACGATAATCAGCTGTAACGGCAGGCGAATCGCCAGCGGTTTAACGTAATCGGTCAGTACCTGCCACATGCCAATCCAGGCGTGGATCAGAATGGAAAAGAGCGCCAGCAGGGTAAACACTTTGGTGAAGGCGGAGCCGAAGAAGCCGGTCCAGATTTCCCACGTCAGCTCGCCGCTGGTGGCAAAAAAACCGACCATGTAGATGATGTAGAGCGTGAGAACGATAGCGGTAGCACGGACCAGAATGAAGTCATGTACGCCGTTGCGTCCTAATGCGGAGGCGTTGCTTACCATACGAGAACTCCTGCGAGAATTGAAAGCACGACAGTCAACACAAAGGAAAGATTAGCGGACCGTTTCCCGGCCTCGAAGGTCTCTTCCAGATAGCCGAAATCCATCAGCATATGACGAATGCCGCCCACGACGTGATACGCCAGCGCGGTGAGGATGCCCCACATAATGAATTTGACGAAGAAGCTGTTCATGATGGCCGAAGCCTGAAGGAAGCCTTCCGGAGAGGAGAGACTGGTACCCAGTAACCACAGCAGAATACCGACCGCCACAAACGTGATCACACCGGAAACGCGGTGGAGGATGGACGCTATTGCCGTTACAGGGAACCGGATCGTTTTCAGATCCAGATTGACAGGTCTTTGTTTTTTCACATTTCTTATCATGAATAACGCCCACATGCTGTTCTTATTATTCCATCCTCCGGTCTGCGTGCGGGTCAAGCAGCGTCCTTTCTATAACTAAGCGTCATGTTAAAACTCCCTTTCAGAAGCAAATACGACACATATAACGCTGGGTGGCTCGGGATTAGCAGGTTGTTCCGGAGACCTGGCGGCAGTATAGGATGTTCACAAAATCATTACAATTAACCTACATACAGTTTGTCAGGTTTTATGCGGAACAGTGATCCGGGTCACGATAACAACATATATTTAATTTTTAATCATCTGATTTGACAAATGTTAAACAATATTGTTACAAACATCACCAGAAAAGGCATATAATGCACAAAAGTTATGAGGTCTCTCTTTCACCTGAGAATAAGTTATGTAACAGTGTGAACGTATTGACCGCAGTTATCAGGACACGCTATTAGTGATATACAGGTTTGAATAATTCGGACTGCAAAAACGCTGATTTGCTGCTGTTTCTCTGATTTTTCATTCACTTACCTGCAAGGCGCCACAGCTCTGTACCCTGGTTTCTCCTCGTGAGCTGAGCAGCGAGCCAAATAAAAAACGGGTAGCGATGATCAACGGCGGAAAGCAAATCCGGTGAACCGTAGTCTTAAGCATAAGGCGCTAAGGAGACCGTAAATGGCTGATACAAAGGCAAAACTTACCCTCAACGGGAGTGATGCTATTGAACTGGATGTGCTAAAAGGCACGCTCGGTCAGGATGTTATTGATATCCGTAGTTTGGGTTCAAAAGGAATGTTTACCTTTGACCCCGGCTTTACCTCCACCGCATCGTGCGAATCCAAAATCACCTTCATTGACGGTGACGAAGGTATCCTGCTGCACCGTGGTTTCCCCATTGATCAGCTCGCAACCGACTCCAGCTATCTTGAAGTCTGTTACATCCTGCTGAACGGTGAAAAACCGACGCAGGAACAGTACGATGAGTTCAAAACTATCGTCACCCGCCACACCATGATTCACGAGCAGATCACCCGTCTGTTCCACGCGTTTCGCCGCGACTCTCACCCGATGGCGGTGATGTGCGGGATCACCGGCGCGCTGGCGGCGTTCTATCACGACTCCCTGGATGTGAATAACCCGCGTCACCGTGAAATTGCCGCCTATCGCCTGCTCTCTAAAATGCCGACCATGGCGGCGATGTGTTACAAGTACTCCATCGGCCAGCCGTTTGTTTATCCGCGTAACGACCTCTCCTACGCCGGTAACTTCCTGCGCATGATGTTCTCCACGCCGTGTGAAGAGTATGAAGTGAACCCGGTGCTGGAACGCGCCATGGATCGTATTTTGATCCTGCACGCTGACCATGAGCAGAATGCCTCGACCTCTACCGTACGTACTGCGGGTTCTTCCGGTGCGAACCCGTTCGCCTGTATCGCTGCGGGTATCGCCTCCCTCTGGGGACCGGCTCACGGCGGCGCGAACGAAGCGGCCCTGAAGATGCTGGAAGAGATCAGCTCCGTGGAGCACATTCCGGAATTTGTGCGTCGTGCGAAAGACAAGAATGACTCTTTCCGCCTGATGGGCTTTGGCCACCGCGTCTATAAAAACTATGACCCGCGCGCCACCGTTATGCGTGAAACCTGCCACGAAGTGCTGAAAGAGCTGGGCACCAAAGACGACCTGCTGGAAGTCGCCATGGAGCTGGAGCACATCGCGCTCAACGACCCGTACTTCATCGAGAAGAAACTCTACCCGAACGTGGACTTCTACTCCGGTATCATTCTGAAAGCGATGGGTATTCCGTCCTCCATGTTCACCGTTATCTTCGCCATGGCGCGTACCGTGGGCTGGATTGCGCACTGGAACGAAATGCACAGCGAAGGGATGAAAATCGCCCGTCCTCGTCAGCTCTACACCGGCTACGAGCAGCGTGATTTTAAATCTGATATTAAGCGCTAAAAGAAGTTGGGTGCGGCCTGATGCCCTCACCCCGCCCCTCTCCCTCGTGGGACCGGGTGAAAACATTCAAAACGGCAACTTTCGTTGCCGTTTTGCTTTTACCTCTGGCACCCTGGACACCAGTAAAACGGTCTCGACGAGAGCGTGGTTTTCTCAATTATCCCGCCGCACCGCTCACACTTTTTCCCCGCCCTGTGAAATACCTTAAAACGGAACAATGCCCCGTGATGCTTGTTCTCCGCCACCCTGCCGCGCGTGTTATAGGACAGACGCGGGATATCCAGAAGCGCGTGAGAAAGTGCCTCCAGCTGCTCGTCAGTCAGCTGCGACGCTTTATGCTGCGCCGCCAGCCCCACTTCCCAGAGAATTTCCACCCGCAGGTAGTTTCCTAAGCCCGCGAGAAACGCCTGATCCAGCAACAGCCCGGAAAATTGCCGGTTACGGAATTTGGCAGATAATAATCTGTTTTTTACCTCGTTCGCCGTCAGGCGCATGTCCAGTACGTCCGGCCCGACGCGCTGTAAGAACGGGTGAGCAAGCAGTTGCTCTGGCGTTAACATTTCGATATCAGACGCGCTATACAGCAGGATCGCCTTATCCACTGTTTGTAACCGGACGCGCAAAATACGCGTCGTTTGCGGCTCTTCATCCGCCTTCACCACGCGCCAGACGCCGTAAAGCTGATTATGGCTATATAACGTCAGGTTATTGGAAAAATGAGTGAGCAGCGCTTTGCCGCGCGTTTCGATATGCGTAATGCGCTCGCCCACCAGTTGAGACTCGAACGCTTTTAGCTCAGGAAAGGCAAACCAGGCGCGGGTAAGGGGTTTGCCCTTCACCGCCGCCTCGAGGCTATCCGCCGCGCGGCGGATCTCCGGTCCTTCAGGCATCATATTATCCTTTCAGAAATGTTGTTCAGGCGCTGACTGCTATCCCCTCTTCAGCAAACGCCTCCCGCAGTCGACGGGCAAACTGCAGCGCATGTTCACCATCGCCGTGCAGACAGACCGTTTCAGCCTGCACCCGCGCCCTGCCGCCGTCATGTGTGGTCACGCGATGGTGCTTAATCATCTCCAGCGTTTGCGCAAGCGCCTGCTCAGCGTCAGCGATCAGCGCCCCCGGCTGCGTACGGGGCACCAGGCTGCCGTCACTACAATATCCGCGATCGGCAAACACCTCCTGGCGCGTGACGAGCCCCTGCGCCTGCCCGGCGCGAATCAGCTCGCTGCCGGCCAGCCCCACCAGAATCAGCCGGGGGTTAACAGCGTGTACCGCCCGGGCGATGGCCCGGGCAAGCTCTGGATCCCTCGCCGCCTGGTTGTAGAGCATGCCGTGCGGTTTGACGTGGCGTAGCACGCCGCCCTCGGCGCGCACGATCGCCTCCAGCGCGCCGATTTGATAGAGCATTTGCGCGTAGACCGTTTCGGAAGGGAGCTGCATGGCGGTACGGCCAAAGTTTTCCCGATCCGGAAAGCTCGGGTGCGCCCCGATCGCCACGCCGTTTTTCAGCGCCTCACGCACGCAGGCCAGCATGGTCTGCGCATCCCCGGCGTGAAAGCCGCAGGCGATATTGACCGACGACACCAGCTTCATCAGGGCACCGTCCGCCTCACCGCCCTCGCCCAGATCGGCATTTAAATCAATCTTTACCATCAAGCCGCCACGCCAGTTGTTCGATAAAGCGCTGCCGCTCCTGACGCGCCTGTAGCGCCTCCTCAATGGAGCACTGCACAAAATGGATAGGCTGCCCGAGCGGGATCTGCGCCAGATGGTAGCGATCCGCTTCAATGATGCAGGCGATGCGCGGATATCCGCCGGTGGTTTGCGCGTCGTTCATTAAGACGATCGGCTGACCGTTGTGTGGTACCTGCACCACGCCGGGAAGCAGACCATGGGAGAGCAGCTCCCGATCGGTGGTTCGCTTCAGCGGCTGTCCCTGAAGCCGGTACCCCATCCGGTTACTCTGCGGACTCAGCCGCCACGGCGCACGCCAGAACGCCTCCTGAGATACCGTATCAAATTCATGATATTCCGGTCCCGGCAGCGCGCGGATCACATTCCCCCACAGCAGCTGTTTCACCCCCTGCGTAGTGGTGAAGTGGCGTGTGGAAGGCCGGATGGCAAGCGTATCGCCATCTCTCAGCAGGCGGCCTTCATGTCCGCCAATGCCCGCTTTCGCATCGGTACTAAAGGAGCTCATGATCTCCGGCACGTCGATGCCCCCCGCCACGGCGAGATAGCTGCGCACGCCATGTAAAGGACGCTTCAGGCTCAGCCGCTGCCCCGCCCTGGCCCGCAGACGCCAGCCGGTCCAGACCGCTTTATCATCCAGGGTCGCGTCACATCCCGCCCCCGTCAGCGCGAACCAGGTTTCGCAGGTAAACTCCACCACGCACTGCCCCATGGTGATCTCCAGCGCCGCGGCGTCAGGCGCATTGCCCACCAGCAGGTTAGCGATCTCCAGGGAGGGCCTGTCCAGCGCCCCGCAGTAGCTCACCCCGGCCTGGCGCAGGCCAAAGCGCCCCGCATCCTGAACGGAGCTATACATCCCTGCGCGGATAAGCTTTAACATACCCCCTCCTTTTGCGGCACAAAGCGCAGGCTGTCGCCCGGGCGCAGCAGGATCGGCTGCGGCTGGTGCGGATCAAAAAGCGGCGCGGTGGTCAGGCCGATGAGCTGCCAGCCGCCCGGGGTCGAGAGCGGATAGATACCGGTCTGCTCGCCGCCAATGGCGACGCTGCCCGCCGGCACGCTCAGGCGCGGCTCGGCCCGGCGCGGCACATGCAGCTCTGCGGGTAGTCCGCCGAGATAAGGAAAGCCCGGCTGGAAGCCCAAAAACCAGACCACATAATTGACCGACGCGTGCAGCTCCACCACCTGCTTTTCGGTCAGACCGCAGTGGTGCGCCACGGCCGCCAGATCGGGCCCGCTCTCGCCCCCGTAGACGACCGGGATTTCCACGGCGCGGGAGTCCGGCTCCAGCGCTTCACTCTCTTCCCACCAGCGCTGCAGGCGCTCGATGGCATCCAGCGCCTGGGTCTGCGGATGGCGTAACACTACGGTGATATTGTTCATGCCCGGTATCGACTCCACCACGCCGGGCATCTCCGTCAGCCTTTGGGCCAGCCGCCAGATGCGCTTTTGCGAGGCCAGCGTAACGGGCGGCTCCAGCTCCAGCACGACGGCCGTCTCCCCAAGCAGATAACAACGCGCTCGCTGCACTCAGATACCTCCCGTCAGGCTGGGTTAGGAATGTCAATAAAGGTGACGTCGAGATCGGTATTCTCCGTCAGCCATTCGCTCAGGGCGCGAATACCGCCGCGCTCGGTGGCGTGGTGGCCAGCGGCGTAAAAATGTAATCCCTGCTCGCGGGCGGAATGGATGGTCTGCTCCGACACTTCGCCGGTGATAAAGGCATCCACGCCAAAGCGCGCCGCGCTGTCAATAAAGCCCTGCCCGCCGCCGGTACACCAGGCGACGCGTTTCACCAGTTCCGGTCCGGTATCGCCGCACCAGAGCGGGCGACGTCCCAGCCGGGCCTCTATCCACGAGGCCAGCTCCAGACCCGGCACCGGCATCGACAGCTCGCCCCACGGCACCAGCTCTTCGATTTCGCCCATTACCGTAATACCCAGCAGCTGCGCGAGCTGAACGTTGTTGCCCAGTTCCGGATGCGCGTCCAGCGGCAGGTGCCAGCCGTACAGGTTGATGTCGTTCGCCAGCAGCGTTTTCAGGCGCTGGCGCTTCATGCCACGAATCACCGGGGATTCATTTTTCCAGAAGTAGCCATGATGGACGATAACCGCATCGGCCTGCTGACGCACCGCTTCATCCAGCAGCGCCTGGCTTGCGGTCACCCCGGTGATAATTTTCTGCACCGTTTCGCGCCCTTCCACCTGCAGGCCGTTGGGACCATAATCGCTAAAGCGGGTGCTGTTGAGCTTCTCGTTAATCAGGCTTTCCAGTTCGCTATTTTTCATCATCACTCTCTAAGCAGTACGGGCGGCTTCATAGGCCGCCAGCGCGGCGGTGCGCGCCTGTTTATGGTCGACAATCGGGCGCGGATAATCGAGCGTTACGCCCGACTTTTCCGCCCATTGCCAGGGTTCGTGGATCGCTTTGCCCGGCACGTGGGCCAGTTCCGGCAGCCAGCGGCGAATAAAATCACCGTCAGCATCAAAGCGCTGCCCCTGCGTTGTCGGGTTAAAAATACGAAAGTAAGGGGCCGCGTCGGTGCCGGTGGAGGCCGCCCACTGCCAGCCGCCGTTGTTGGCCGCCAGATCGCCATCAATCAGCTGAGAGATAAAATAACGCTCTCCGGCGCGCCAGTCGATAAGCAGATCTTTTACCAGGAAGCTGGCGGTAATCATCCGCAGGCGGTTATGCATCCAGCCGGTTTCATTAAGCTGGCGCATCGCCGCATCCACGATGGGAAAACCGGTTTTTCCTGTTTTCCAGGCGTCGAACATGCTGTCATCCTGACGCCAGCGCACGTTATCCGTCCAGCGAATGAAAGGCCGATGTTTGCATAAATCAGGGTGATACGTCATCAGGTGGCGATAAAATTCCCGCCAGATAAGCTCGTTAAGCCACACTGCGCCCGGGCCGCCATCCAGCGCCTGCGGCTGTTCCGCCAGCAGACGATGCAGACACTGGCGCGGCGAGAGAGCCCCCAGCGTTAAAGAGGCAGAGAGGCGGCTGGTGCCATCGACGGCGGGAAAATCCCGCTGCGTCTCATACTCCCCTGCCCCCTGCTGACAAAAATGACGCAGCCGGGCAAGCGCCGCCTTTTCGCTGTCGGGAAAGAGCCCGGAATCATAAGGCTGCTGCGGATAAGAGAGCCTGATCGCCTCCCCGGCGGCAATCGCGCTCTCCCGCCGCGCGGGGGCGGCGACGCACTCGGGCAGCCCCTCTTTCAGGCGCCGGAGAAAGGCGTTTTTAAACGGGGTAAAGACCTTATACATCTCCCGGCTGCCGGTCATGACGCTACCGGGCGGGAGCATAACACTGTCGTCAAATCCCTGGCAGACCACCACATCCAGCGCCTTTTCAAGCTGCCGGTCGCGCTGCTGCTCGTTCCATTCATACTGATAGTTATAGAAAAGATGGGTGACGTCATGCTGCTCGCAGATCTGCTGAACCTTGTTTCTCTGCGCGTTGAAGTCGCTCACCTCTTCAAAAAGGAGCGGGATCCCTTTTTCCGCCAGGCTGCGGCGCAGGTCATTAAGGTGGGATTGCAGACAGGCAGCCTGCCGCGGCGCCATATCGTGCTGGCGCCATTGTTCAGGCGTGGCGATAAACAACGCCAGCACGCGCGCCGTCTGATGACGACAGGCGGCAGCCAGCGCCAGGTTATCGTTAATACGCAGATCGGCGCGAAACCAGACCAGATGGGTTGGCATAATTCTCCTGCAAGGTTGTCCATGTCGTTAGTGCTGCGCTACTTTGCCATGAAAGTGTAGACCTCATGAAATAAAAAAGGCCGCCCGATGGCGGCCTTAACGCTACTTGTCCTGCGCGGTAACGGTGAAGGCGATGAACGTGGCGTGTTCATCACCTTTCACTGCAAGCGCGCTGGCGACAATGAACGCAATGCAGATATAGCGTTTCATTATGCGGTCCCTGCGAATAACCGCTCCACCGTTTACCACCGGTGATAAGTCGGTGGACACAAGCCCTGGTGAGAGCCAGTCTGACGGTTGACAGTACACCTTTCCCGGGACCGGTGCCCATTTGCGAGATGGCGAAAAGGGACGAGGCATAGTAATGGGCTTACGGATAAAGCGTAAGCTACCAGGTCTGCATTTAAGATTATATTTAGGCAGCCCAGATTGATTATTCATATCAGGTCAGTAAGATGAAAAATCTCTGGTGAGAGCCTGAAAAAACCCGAAGGACCGCGAATCCCGAGGGGAAAAAAACCGCCACATTGCTGTTGGCGGTTTTTTTATTGCTGTGTGCAGTCGTTTAGTAAAAGTCGCAGGCTGCTTTTTCGGCCATATCCATCCACACAGGCTTATCGCTGGTTTTCGCCCAGACGCGGTGCAGATAGCTATAGAAGCGTGCGCGATCTTTCCAGAAAAGCATCACCGGCAGCGCCAGGATACCCGCAATCAGGACAAAAGCGCGACGCAGCAGCACAACATGTGCGGGATACGCTTTATAAACACCCATCATTTTCTCCCCCTTTTTTGCCAGCCGGAAACGATCTCCGGAAAATGTAAGCTGTTATCTGATTAAAATAGTACCGCTTTGCCTGTAATTTTACTACTCATCCGACCACTTTTTCAGACCGGTTTGCGGATCTTTACATTCCATTCCGTAACTAAGTTACATAAAAGTTAAAATAATACTAACCATTAGTTAAATTGTGGCTTTAGCTATTTTTATACTTTTTTTACATCCCGCCTGTCGATTTTTGCAAAATCTTTGCGCCGCAAAATCTACCTTCAGCATCACGAGAAACATCACCCGGAGGTGAAGTGTGAGTGCAGGTCTGCTTACCGGCATTGTGCTGGTTTTTCTGTTGTTGGGTTATCTGGTCTATGCCCTGATTAATGCGGAGGCATTCTGATGGTTGCGCAGGGATTTTTACTCATTGCCAGCTTTCTGCTGGTGCTTTTTCTGCTGGCAAAACCGCTCGGCACCTTACTGGCGAGAATGATCGCGAACGTCGGGTTGCCGGGGGTAAGCCGCATTGAAAACGCACTGTTTCGGACAGCGGGCATCGACCCGGGGGAGATGAACTGGCGGCAATATCTTCTGTCGATTTTACTGCTCAATCTGGTGGGGCTGGCGGTGTTGTTCGCCATGCTGATGCTCCAGGGCATGCTCCCCTTAAATCCGCAGCAGCTGCCGGGCCTCTCCTGGCATCTGGCGCTGAATACGGCGGCGAGCTTTGTCAGCAATACCAACTGGCAATCCTACGCGGGCGAAACCACCCTCAGCTACTTCAGCCAGATGGCGGGGCTGACCGTGCAGAACTTCCTCTCCGCCGCCAGCGGCATTGCGGTGGTCTTTGCGCTGATTCGCGCCTTTGCCCGCAAAAGTGTCACCACGCTGGGTAACGCCTGGGTTGATCTGACGCGTATCACCCTCTGGGTGCTGCTGCCCGTTTCACTGGTTATCGCCCTCTTTTTTATCCAGCAGGGCGCGCTGCAAAATTTCCTCCCCGCAACCCCTTTTACCTCCCTTGAAGGGGTGAAACAGCTGTTGCCGATGGGGCCGGTCGCTTCGCAGGAGGCGATAAAAATGCTCGGCACCAACGGCGGCGGCTTCTTTAATGCGAACTCCGCCCATCCTTTTGAAAACCCGACGGCGCTGACCAATCTGGTGCAGATGCTGGCGATCTTTCTGATTCCTGCGGCACTCTGCTTCGCCTTTGGCGAGACGGTGGGCGATCCGCGTCAGGGGCGCGCCATCCTCTGGACGATGACGCTTATCTTTATCCTTTGCGCCGCGCTGGTGATGTGGGCCGAGTGGCATGGCAACCCGCATCTGATGCAGCTGGGCGCTGACAGCGCCATCAATATGGAAGGGAAAGAGAGCCGCTTTGGCATCCTCGTCAGCTGCCTGTATGCCGTGGTAACGACCGCCGCCTCCTGCGGGGCAGTCAACGCGATGCATGACTCCTTTACCGCGCTGGGCGGGATGATCCCGATGTGGCTGATGCAGATTGGCGAAGTGGTCTTTGGCGGGGTCGGTTCCGGGCTCTATGGCATGCTGCTCTTCGTGCTGCTGGCGGTCTTTATCGCCGGACTGATGATCGGCCGCACGCCGGAATATCTCGGTAAAAAAATCGACGTGCGCGAGATGAAGCTCACCGCGCTGGCGATTCTGGTCACCCCTGCCCTTGTGCTGCTCGGCACCGCGCTGGCGCTGATGACCGAGGCCGGACGCAGCGGCATTTACAACCCCGGCATACATGGCTTTAGCGAAGTGCTTTACGCCGTCTCGTCAGCGGCCAATAACAACGGTAGCGCCTTTGCGGGCTTAAGCGCCAACTCCCCCTTCTGGAACTGCCTGCTGGCCTTCTGCATGCTGGTGGGCCGCTTCGGGGTGATTATTCCGGTAATGGCGATTGCCGGCTCGCTGGTGAGTAAAAAGATTCAGCCAGCCACCAGCGGAACACTGCCCACCCACGGCGCGCTCTTTATCGGACTGCTGATCGGCACCGTGCTGCTGGTGGGCGCGCTTACCTTTATCCCCGCCCTCGCGTTAGGCCCGGTCGCGGAACATCTTTCTTTACGCTAATTGTGCGGAGACACCTTTCATGAGTCGTCAACAACTGGCCCTGCTCGAACCTGCCCTGGTTCGCCAGGCGCTAATGGATGCGGTCAAAAAACTGAGCCCGCGCGTGCAATGGCGCAACCCGGTGATGTTTATCGTCTGGGTCGGCAGCCTGCTTACCACCCTGCTGGCGGTGGCAATGGGAACGGGCCAACTGCCGGGCAATGCCGTCTTTACCGCCGCCATCAGCCTGTGGCTCTGGTTCACCGTACTCTTTGCCAACGTCGCCGAGTCGCTGGCGGAGGGACGCAGCAAGGCGCAAGCCAACAGCCTGAAAGGGGTGAAGAAGACCGTGTTTGCCCGCAAGCTGAGTGAGCCAAAATATGGCGCGCAAACAGAACGCGTCAGTGCTGAGGCGCTGCGTCGCGGCGACGTCGTGCTGGTGGAGGCGGGCGATATTATCCCCTGTGATGGCGAAGTTATCGAAGGGGGCGCTTCCGTGGACGAAAGCGCCATTACCGGCGAGTCTGCGCCGGTGATCCGCGAATCGGGCGGCGACTTCGCCTCGGTTACTGGCGGGACGCGTATCCTCTCCGACTGGCTGGTGATCCGCTGCAGCGTTAACCCTGGCGAAACCTTTCTTGACCGGATGATCGCCATGGTGGAACGGGCGCAGCGACGTAAAACGCCCAACGAAATCGCTCTCACTATCCTGCTGGTGGCGCTGACGCTGGTCTTTCTGCTGGCCACCGCCACCTTGTGGCCCTTCTCTGCATACGGCGGTACCGCGGTAAGCGTAACGGTGCTGGTCGCCCTGCTGGTCTGCCTGATCCCCACGACCATCGGCGGGCTGCTGTCGGCTATCGGCGTGGCGGGCATGAGCCGGATGCTCGGCGCCAACGTTATCGCCACCAGCGGGCGCGCGGTGGAAGCGGCGGGCGATGTGAACGTGCTGCTGCTGGATAAGACCGGCACCATCACCCTCGGTAACCGCCAGGCCTCCGATTTCCTGCCTGCGCCGGGAGTCGAGGAGAAAGCGCTGGCCGACGCGGCGCAGCTCGCCTCGCTTGCCGATGAGACGCCGGAAGGGCGCAGCATCGTGGTACTGGCGAAGCAGCGCTTTAACCTGCGCCAGCGTGACGTGCAGAGCCTGAACGCCACGTTCGTCCCTTTTACCGCCCAGACGCGGATGAGCGGTATCAACGTGCAGGATCGCCTGATCCGTAAAGGTTCGGTGGATGCCATCCGCCGCCACATCGACGCCAACGGCGGCCACTTCCCGCCGGAGGTGGAACGTCTGGTGGAGGGTATCGCCCGCCAGGGGGCAACACCACTGGTGGTCGCGGAGGGGGCGAAGGTACTCGGCGCCATTGCGCTGAAGGATATTGTCAAAGGCGGTATCAAGGAGCGCTTCGCCCAGCTGCGCAAAATGGGGATCAAAACGGTGATGATCACCGGGGATAACCGCCTGACCGCCGCGGCCATCGCTGCGGAAGCGGGGGTGGACGATTTTCTCGCGGAAGCGACGCCGGAAGCCAAGCTGGCGCTGATCCGTCAGTATCAGGCGGAAGGTCGGCTGGTGGCGATGACCGGCGACGGTACCAACGATGCCCCGGCGCTGGCCCAGGCGGACGTGGCGGTGGCGATGAACTCCGGCACCCAGGCGGCGAAAGAGGCGGGAAATATGGTCGATCTCGACTCTAACCCGACCAAGCTGATTGAGGTGGTGCATATCGGCAAGCAGATGCTGATGACCCGCGGCTCACTCACCACCTTCAGCATCGCCAACGACGTGGCGAAATACTTCGCCATTATTCCGGCGGCGTTTGCGGCCACCTATCCGCAGCTTAACGCGCTCAACGTAATGCATTTGCACTCCCCCGCATCGGCGATTTTAAGCGCGGTGATTTTTAACGCCCTGATCATCATCTTCCTGATCCCGCTGGCGTTAAAAGGGGTGAGCTACAGGCCGCTTACCGCCGCCGCCATGCTGCGCCGCAATCTCTGGATCTACGGTCTGGGCGGGCTGGTCGTCCCGTTTATCGGTATTAAGCTAATTGACCTGCTGCTGACGCTGTTTGGTCTGGTTTAAGAGGGAAATCAAATGAGTATGTTACGTCCCGCTATACTTTTGTTTATTTTACTGGCATTGATTACCGGCGGGCTCTACCCGCTTCTGACCACCGCTTTGGGGCAGTGGTGGTTTAAGGATCGGGCCAACGGCTCGCTGATTATTCAGGAAGGCGCGGTGCGCGGTTCACGGCTGATTGGACAAGAGTTCACCGCGCCGGGCTACTTCCACGGACGCCCTTCCGCCACGGCGGAAAGCCCGTATAATCCGCTGGCATCCGGCGGCAGCAACCTGGCAGGCAGCAATCCCGCGCTGGACAAAGCGATAGCTGAACGGATCGCCGCCCTGCGCGCCGCCAACCCGCAGGCCAGCCAGGCGGTGCCGGTGGAGTTGACAACCGCCTCCGCCAGCGGGCTCGACTACAGCCTGACGCCAGCAGCCGTTCGCTGGCAGATCCCCCGCGTGGCGGCGGCGCGCGGCCTGCCTGAAGCGGCCCTTCGTCAACTGGTCGAAACGCATACCGAAACGCCGCTGCCCGTTTTTATCGGCACGCCGGTGGTAAACATTGTTGAGCTGAATCTGGCGCTGGACGCGCTAAGGAAGAACTAAATGACCGATGAGCCACTGCGCCCGGATCCGGATCGGCTGCTCCAGCAGGCCGCCGCCCCGCATCGCGGCAAGCTGAAGATCTTCTTTGGCGCCTGCGCGGGGGTGGGGAAAACCTACGCCATGCTGGCCCAGGCGCAGCGTCTGCGCAGGCAGGGGCTCGACATTCTTATCGGCGTGGTGGAGACCCACGGGCGTAAGGAGACGGCGGCGCTGCTGGCGGGGCTGGAAATCCTTCCGCCCCGGCGCATGAGCCACCGGGGACGTCAGGTCAGCGAGTTTGACCTCGACGCCGCCCTCGCCCGCCGTCCCGCGCTGATCCTGATGGACGAGCTGGCGCACAGTAACGCGCCCGGCTCGCGTCACCCCAGGCGCTGGCAGGATGTGGAAGAGCTGCTGGAGGCGGGCATCGACGTCTTTACCACGGTCAACGTTCAGCATCTGGAAAGCCTTAACGACGTGGTGAGCGGCGTGACGGGTATCAAGGTGAGGGAAACCCTCCCCGACCCCTTCTTTGACGCCGCCGACGAAGTGGTGCTGGTGGATCTCCCTCCGGACGATCTGCGCCAGCGGCTGCACGAAGGAAAAGTCTATATTGCCGACCAGGCGGAGCGGGCCATCGAACATTTCTTTCGCAAGGGGAACCTGATCGCCCTGCGCGAACTGGCATTAAGGCGCACCGCCGATCGCGTAGACGATCAGATGCGCGCCTGGCGCGATCGCCAGGGGCAGGAGCGCGTCTGGCACACCCGCGACGCGATACTGCTCTGCATCGGTCACGGCAGCGGCAATGAGAAGCTGGTGCGCACCGCCGCCCGGCTGGCCGCCAGGTTCGGCAGCGTCTGGCATGCGGTGTATGTTGAAACGCCCCGCCTTCATGCCCTGCCAGAGCAACAGCGGCGGGCGATATTAGCCGCCCTGCGGCTGGCCCAGGAGCTGGGGGCGGAAACCGCCACCCTCTCCGACCCGGCAGAGGATAAGGCGATCCTGCGCTATGCCCGGGAACATAATCTGGGCAAAATCGTGACCGGCCGCCGCCCCCAGCGCCGCTGGTTCAGTCGGGCGTCATTCGCCGACCGTCTGGCCAGACAGGCGCCCGATCTGGATCTGGTGATTGTCGCCCTGGATGAGAAACCGGCTCCCTTGCCGGGTGGCGCGCCGGATAACCGCCCCTTTGCCGACAAGTGGCGCATTCAGCTGCGCGGCTCGCTGGTCGCCGTGGCGCTCTGCGCGATCATTACCGTGGTGGCGCAGCAGTGGCTGATCGCTTTCGACGCCGCCAACCTGGTGATGCTCTATCTGTTTGGCGTGGTGGTGGTGGCGCTTTTCTATGGCCGCTGGCCCTCGGTGCTGGCCACGGTGATTAACGTGGTGAGCTTCGATCTCTTTTTTATCGCGCCGCGCGGCACGCTGGCGGTCTCGGACGTGCAGTACATCCTGACCTTTGCGGTGATGCTGACGGTGGGGCTGGTGATCGGCAACCTGACCGCCGGCGTGCGCTATCAGGCGCGTATCGCCCGCTACCGGGAGCAGCGAACCCGCCATCTCTATGAAATGTCAAAATCGCTGGCGGTAGGCCGTACGCCACAGGATATCGTGCAGACCAGCGAACGTTTTATCCGCTCGGCATTTCACGCCAGCAGCCAGATTCTGTTGCCCGATGAATCAGGGCATCTGCGTCCTCTCACCCCGGCGAGCGGTATGACTCCGTGGGATGAGGCGATTGCCCGCTGGAGCTTTGACAAAGGCCAGCCCGCCGGGGCGGGAACCGATACCCTGCCGGGCGTGCCATATCAAATCCTGCCGCTGCGCAGCGCGGGCCAGATCCAGGGGGTGGCGATTGTCGAACCGGCTAACCTTCGCCAGCTGATGATCCCCGAACAGCAGCGGCTGCTGGAGACCTTTACCCTGCTGGTCGCCAGCGCGCTGGAACGGCTCGCCCTCACCGCCAGCGAAGAGCAGGCGCGGCTGGCGAGCGAGCGGGAGAGCATTCGCAACGCCCTTCTTGCCGCGCTCTCCCACGATCTGCGCACCCCGCTGACGGTGCTGTTCGGTCAGGCGGAAATCCTTACCCTCGACCTGGCGGCGGAGGGATCGCGCCACGCCCCCCAGGCGAGCGAAATCCGCCAGCACATTCTGAACACAACCCGGCTGGTCAATAATCTGCTGGATATGGCGCGCATCCAGTCCGGCGGCTTTAACCTGAAAAAAGAGTGGCTGACGCTGGAAGAGGTGGTAGGCAGCGCCATCAGAATGCTGGAGCCCGAGGCGGGCGGGCGACAGATTCAGTTAGCGATACCGGAGCCGCTGGCGCTTATCTCCGTGGACGGGCCGCTGTTTGAACGGGTATTGATCAATCTGCTGGAGAACGCGGCGAAATATGGTGGTCCCCGGGCGCAGATTGGTCTTAACGCCCGCGTGGAAGAGCAGACGCTCAGGCTGGAGGTGTGGGACGATGGACCGGGCATTCCGCCAGGCCAGGAGCGCGCTATCTTTGCCAAATTTGCCCGGGGCAACAAAGAGTCAGCCATCCCCGGCGTCGGGCTGGGACTGGCTATCTGTCAGGCTATTGTGGAGGTGCATGGGGGCACCATCAGCGCTCATAATCGCCCGGAAGGCGGGGCGCTATTTTGTGTTACACTTCCGCTGGACGTACCGCCCCAGCTGAGTGAATTACCTGAGGATCTGTGATTAACGTTCTGATTATTGAAGATGAGCTCGCCATAAGCCGCTTTCTGCGCGCCGCGCTGGAGGGAGACGGCCTGCGCGTCTTTGAAGCCGGGACGTTGCAGCGCGGCCTGATTGAGGCGGCCACGCGCAAGCCGGATCTGGCGATTCTGGATCTGGGCCTGCCGGATGGCGACGGCCTCGATTTTATCCGCGAGGTGCGTCAGTGGAGCCAGATGCCGATTATCGTCCTCTCGGCCCGTACCGAAGAGGCGGATAAAATCGCCGCCCTGGACGCTGGCGCGGACGATTATCTCAGTAAACCTTTTGGCATCGGCGAACTGCAGGCGCGCCTGCGCGTGGCGCTGCGCCGTCATGGAGCGACAGCGCCTGTCGATCCGATATATACGTTTTCCTCTGTTCAGGTTGATCTTGCTTCACGCCGCATCCTGCGCGACGGCAATGAGATACACTTGACACCCATTGAGTTTCGCCTGCTGGCGGTACTGCTTAATAACCACGGTAAGGTGCTAACCCAGCGCCAGCTGTTAAGCCAGATCTGGGGACCCAACGCCGTTGAGCACAGCCATTATCTGCGCATCTATATGGGCCATCTTCGCCAGAAACTTGAAGCCGATCCTGCCCGTCCGCGTCATCTGTTAACCGAAACCGGCATCGGCTACCGGTTTATGCTCTGAGGATCGGGCAATAAAAAACCCGCCACGCTCTCGCGTGCCGGGTTTATGCGGATATCGCTAACGTCAGGCGTTTTTCAGCACTTCGCTGACAATCTCTACCGCTTCTTTTTCAATACGCAGGCGATGTTCTTCGCCCAGGAAACTTTCGCAATAGATTTTGTAGGCATCTTCCGTACCGGACGGACGCGCCGCGAACCAGCCGTTGTCGGTCATCACCTTCAGGCCGCCGATGGAGGCGCCGTTGCCCGGCGCTGCCGTCAGGCGCGCAGTGATAGGATCGCCCGCCAGGGTGCTGGCGCTGACCATCTCCGGAGAGAGTTTGGAGAGCGCTGACTTCTGGGCGGACGACGCGGCCGCCTGCAGACGGTTGTAGCTTGGCGCGCCGAAACGATCGGCCAGCTCGTTGTAATGCTCCTGCGGGTTTTTACCGGTCACGGCAGTGATTTCCGCCGCCAGCAGACACATGATGATACCGTCTTTGTCGGTGGACCACGGTGTGCCGTCAAAGCGCAGGAAAGAGGCGCCCGCGCTCTCTTCACCGCCAAAGCCGAAGCTGCCGTCATGCAAACCGTCAACAAACCACTTAAAGCCTACCGGCACTTCCACCAGCTTACGGCCAAGATCGTTAACCACGCGGTCGATCATGGCGGAAGAGACCAGCGTTTTCCCCACGGCAACCTCTTTGCCCCACTGCGGACGGTGCTGGAACAGGTAGTTGATCGCCACCGCCAGATAGTGGTTCGGGTTCATCAGCCCGGCCGGGGTCACGATACCGTGACGGTCATAGTCCGGGTCGTTGGCAAAGGCGAGATCAAATTTGTCGCGCAGCTGAAGCAGGCCCGCCATTGCGCACTCGGAGGAGCAGTCCATACGGATTGCGCCATCTTTATCAAGATGCATAAAGCGGAAAGTCTGATCGACCTGATCGTTCACGATGGTCAAATCGAGCTTGTAATACTCGCCGATGCGCTTCCAGTATTCGATACCGGAGCCGCCCAGCGGATCGACGCCGAGCTTCAGGCCCGCTTTCTGGATGGCCGCCATATCGACGATATCCGCCAGCCCTTCCACAAACGGCTGGATCAGATCCTGCTCTTTAACGTGTCCTGAGGCCATCGCCTCATCCAGCGAAATACGCTTCACGCCTTTCAGACCATCAGCCAGCAGCGCGTTGGCGCGGTCTTCCACCACTTTGGTGACGTTGGTATCAGCCGGGCCACCGTTAGGCGGGTTGTATTTGATACCGCCATCTTCCGGCGGGTTATGGGACGGGGTGATAACAATACCGTCAGCCTGCGGGCCGCCCTTTTTGTTATGCACCAGAATGGCGTTCGACACCGCTGGCGTAGGGGTGAAGCCATTATTTTCCTGGATAATGATGTCGACCCCATTGGCCGCCAGCACTTCCAGCACCGAAATAAACGCGGGTTCAGACAGCGCGTGGGTATCCTTGCCCACGTAGCACGGTCCGGTCACGCCGTTTTTGGCGCGCTCTTCCGCGATAGCCTGCGCAATGGCCAGAATATGCGGTTCGTTAAAACTGTGACGCCCCGCGCTGCCGCGGTGGCCAGAGGTACCAAACTTCACTGCGTGTTCTGCGTTGCCCGCCACCGGTTTCAGCACATAATACTGAGCGGTAAGCTGAGCGACGTTAATCAAATCGCTTTGTTGTGCAGGTTGGCCTGCACGGGTGTGATTTGCCATTGCGTGATCCTTTCTTGCAAGGGTTAGATTGTACCGCAAACCTTCTCAATCAATTCCGCCGGGAACTGCATCGACTGCATGATATGTTCAATCATGCTGCACTTGCGCCCGGTATTGGTATTGGTGATCACCCAGTACGGTGTGCCTGGGACATGTTTGGGCTTGGTTTGATTGCCGCTCTGCAGCAGCGTCTGCTCATCACCCGCAAAATAGACGCGGGTACGACCATGTAGCGACTCGGTCGCTTCGGCAAACGCGTGGTTATCCAGTGAATAAAGTGTAGTCAGCACCAGCATGAAACGGTTAACCGCTTTTCTCTGTTCGGCATATTCGTCCGACAGCAGCAGTTCGCGCATGGCGCGAACCTTATCTTTCACCGGGGAAGCCGGTGCAGCGGCCACCGCGGGCTGGGGCGCTTCTTTAACAGAAGGGGTAACGGGCTGTGTCGCGGCGGAAATTTTCAGCATACGCCGTAAAATGTCGGACGCGCTTTCGCCGATGTGCCGCGTATGGCTGGCGATGTATTGATAAAGCTCGTCATCAACTTCAATTGTTTTCATCTTTATCCAGTGCGATATCTTATCTGAATTGAAACAAGTCGTTGGGATTATAGGAGCTAATCCCAACCGCGAATAGGGTTAAACCTGAGAGGCGGCAAAAGTCGGATAAAACTGGGACCTTGCAGCCGGGCAGTAGAATGTTCACCATAATACCCTAACCTGACCCACGTAAAAAAAGAACTTTGCCATGAAATTGAATAGCCGAGCGCAATCTGCACAATCGCCGAACAACCACTCTCCCGTCGTGCTGGTGCACGGCCTTTTTGGCAGCCTTGATAACCTGGGCGTGCTGGCGCGCGATCTGGTGACCGATCGGGATATCCTGCAGGTGGATATGCGTAACCACGGCCTCTCTGAACGCTCCGCGCAGATGAACTACGCGGCGATGGCCCAGGACCTGCTGGATACCCTGGATGCGCACCATATCGAGAAAGCGACGCTGGTCGGCCACTCTATGGGCGGCAAAGCGGTAATGGCGCTCACCGCCCTGGCGCCGGAGCGGATCGACAAGCTGGTGGTGATCGATGTCGCCCCGGTGGATTACCAGGTTCGCCGCCACGATGAGATTTTTGCCGCCATTAACGCGGTAACCGCGGCGGGCGTTACCACGCGCCAGCAGGCGGCGGCGGTAATGCGTGACCATCTGAATGAAGAGGGGGTGGTGCAGTTTCTGCTGAAATCGTTCGTGGATGGAGCGTGGCGTTTTAACGTCCCGGTACTCTGGGATCGCTACGACGATATTGTCGGCTGGCAGCCGGTCCCCGCCTGGGCGCACCCTGTTCTGTTCATCGCCGGCGGTAACTCCCCCTACATCGCCGAAAGCCATCGTGACGCCCTGCTCGCCCAGTTTCCACAGGCGCGGGCGCATGTGATCGCCGGTGCTGGCCACTGGGTGCATGCTGAAAAGCCGGAAGCGGTGCTACGCGCCATTCGCCGCTATCTCGCCGAACCCGCAAACTGATTAAAAAGCCAGCGACTGGATGACTACAGGCCGCCAGTCGTTGGCGTGCCGATATCGGTGATGTATGATGTCGCGCTCATCGCCCCGGCATAAGCAGGGCTGCTTGTTTTCCCCGAACTCTCTGAATCATGGCCAAAGAACAAACGGACCGCACGACATTAGATCTGTTCGCGACTGAGCGTCGACCGGGACGACCGAAAACCAATCCGCTGTCGCGTGATGAACAGCTGCGCATCAACAAGCGCAACCAGCTTAAACGCGACAAAAGCCGCGGGCTTAAACGCGTCGAGCTGAAGCTCAACGCCCAGGCGGTCGACGCGCTGAACGAGCTGGCGGAAGCCCGCCAGATCAGCCGCAGCGAACTGATCGAAGCGATATTGCTGTCCCAGCTTGAGACGCTGCGCAGCAGTAAGTAAAAATCTGAAAAGCCGCGCAATCTTCCCAATCATGTAGCACAGAGTGCAGTCCCGCGTGATAGCAGTTTCCGCGAACTTGCCTGTTCTGCTATGATTGCCCTTATCCGTGGACAATTTGCGCCACCATACCATTAAGTTTCAAGAGGTTATTTTACTCATGGCAATCATCGGCATTTTTTTCGGCAGCGACACCGGTAATACTGAAAATATCGCAAAAAACATTCAGAAACAGCTAGGTAAAGATGTTGCCGATGTGCATGACATTGCCAAGAGCAGCAAAGAAGATCTCGAAGGTTACGATATTCTGCTGCTGGGCATCCCCACCTGGTACTACGGCGAAGCGCAGTGTGACTGGGACGATTTCTTCCCGACGCTGGAAGAGGTAGATTTCAACGGCAAACTCGTTGCCCTCTTCGGCTGCGGCGACCAGGAAGATTACGCTGAATATTTCTGTGATGCGCTGGGCACCATTCGCGACATCATCGAACCGCGCGGCGCGGCGATTGTGGGTCACTGGCCGACCGCTGGCTACCACTTCGAAGCCTCTAAAGGGCTGGCCGATGATGACCACTTCGTTGGTCTCGCCATTGATGAAGATCGCCAGCCAGAACTGACCGCCGAGCGCGTAGAGAAGTGGGTGAAACAGATCCGCGAAGAACTGAACCTCGACGCGATCCTGAACGCCTGATAGCGGATACGGCACAGCGTGCGCTGTGCCGCATTACAGGTTTGCCAATTAAATTAATTGCTACAAACTTTTAACTTTTGCGCTCATATCTGTACAATATCCCCGGGTTGAAGTGAATGCCAGCAGTCAACTTTGTTGGCGATACCACGTTTTTAACAGCATACTTTGCCTGAGGCTTGCAGTTTTCATTTAGTAATGGCAGTTCTATAATGAGACGCATTATCCCGGGTGCATTTTTATCACTTCTTGTTGAGAAGTGAATGTCTAGCAACAGGACAGATTCCGCATGACCGACAACAATACCGCATTAAAGAAGGCTGGCCTGAAAGTTACGCTTCCTCGGTTAAAAATCCTTGAAGTGCTTCAGGAGCCGGACAACCATCATGTCAGTGCGGAAGACTTATACAAACGTCTGATCGATATGGGCGAAGAGATTGGTCTGGCGACCGTTTACCGCGTCCTGAACCAGTTTGACGACGCGGGGATTGTCACCCGCCATAACTTCGAAGGCGGCAAATCCGTTTTTGAACTGACGCAGCAGCATCACCACGATCACCTTATCTGCCTCGACTGCGGCAAGGTGATTGAGTTCAGCGATGATTCCATCGAAGCGCGCCAGCGTGAAATCGCAGCGCGTCACGGTATCCGCCTGACCAACCACAGCCTTTACCTCTATGGTCACTGCGCTGAGGGCGACTGCCGCGAAGATGAACACGCGCACGACGCAAAATAATTTGCTCACACTCTGAGCCAGCCTGAAGGCTGGCTTTTTTTTGCCTGCCGCAGACGAAAAAAAGCCCGGTAGCCTGAGAGCTATCGGGCAAAACAGCATGGCATGTCATCAATCAGTTGGCGTTATTACTGCGGATCTCCTGCCAGATCTTATCGCAACGCTGAGTCACTTCCTGGTCGTTACCGGTTTTACGTGCCTGGATACAGGCCTGATAATCCATCACCCGCACGCTCTCCTGGTTCGCGAACTGCTCATGCTTCTTCTCTTTCTTCAGCACGATCAGCACGCTCTGACAGGCTTCAATTTTCTCCGGCGAACCTTGCGCTGTATTGATACAGGCGCTGTAGGCCTCTCTCAGACGGGAATCTTCCTGCGGCGCCTGCTGCTGGGAGCAGGCTGTCACTATTGAGGCGAACACCGCGACAAGCACAATTTTTTTCATCATAGGAACTCCGAACCGGCGGACCTGCACCCGCCGGAAGGTTTATCAGAAAATGGTGAACGGTGCGATAACCATAAATTTCACGTCGCGTTCATCCTGGAAGATGTTGCCATAACCGCCCGCATAGCTCGGAATGTCGGAATGGTTGTCATACTGCGTGAAGTGCAGCTTGAACAGCGTTCCTTTCGCGCGCCCTTCCTGAACGGTATACGCCGCATCCAGGCTGTAGGAGGACTCTTTCAGGCGATAATCGGGATCGTAGTAAGCGTCCGGCTGAGCCATATCACCCGGCTTCGCGTCCCAGGCGTAGGCGTAAGAGGCGCCCACCGCCCAGCCCGGCAGATTCCAGTTTTTCAGGTCATACATTGCGCCGAAGAAAACCGCTTTTTCGCCGTCGGCGTTGAAGTCGGAACGGTTATCCCACCAGATATCGAGACGACCGTTGGAGGAGGCGTAAGTCGGGGTCATACGCTGCAGGAAATAGCCCTGCTGCCCTTCCGCTCTGACCCAGGTTCCCTCCAGGCGCAAATCGACCTGACCGATTTTATAACCGAAGGTCAGCGCCTGCAGCCAGGCTGTGCCGTCATAGATATCGTTCGTGCCGCCGTCGCTAACTTTATCGCGGGTACCGTAGAACTGGTAGCTGGTGGCGAGCGGGCTGCCGGCCACATCGAATTTATAGCTGGCTTTCGCAAAGTACTGGTCGATATAGCCTTCCGCCTGACCAAATGCTGCCTCCAGCACCAGGTCATTTTTGAAGTCGTACTTCGCGCCCAGGGAGTGGAGATAGTCTACTTTAGTGGTTTTATCGTTCTGGTAGAACTTATCCATTTCGATATGCCACGGCGCTTTATACTCGTTGGTCCACATATAGGAGAAGCTCAGCGCCCCGGCATCGCCGTAGTCGAAATTAGCACCGGCTTCGGCGCCCTGATAGGTGCCCGGCATAAAGCTCCAGTGCGGCGCCAGCAGCGTCTGCCCGGTAGGCTGAATGTAGCCCGCGCGCGCCCAGACCGGGCCATATTTGAACTTAGCGGCCGCTTTATAGAGGCTGATACCGCTCTTATCGCCAGACCAGTCCTCATCGTAGGCTTTATTGCTGGAGGAGAAGGCGATTTCGTTCGGGTGCCCGCTGTCGCCATTTTCCGCCATTTCAATAGCGGTAAACGCGGCGATATCGATCCCGAACATATCCGCGGCATAGCCGGACTGGAAATCGAGGTTGGCGTTCCAGGTAGAGTGCGAAAGGTTTGTTTTATATTTATTGTCGGTAACGTCTTTACGGTCACGCTCACGCTGCCAGTAATAAATACCGCCCGTGAGAGTAGAATCTTCGATGAATCCTTCTGCATGGGCCTGCGGTGAAACGACCCAGCCAGACATAGCGGTGACCCCGGCAATAGCCAGCGCCAGCGTACTACGTTTGCCACTAAACGTACGCATAGTGTGTTCCTCTTTGACGATATAAAAACGCCCTAATGGCGTAAAAAATAAAAAGACCTGACGGTCGCAACAGCATCGGGAAAACCCCTGATGACCTGCTGTCTTAAGACTATTTTTCGTGACGCGAATTATCAATGCTTTTCCGTTACGAAAATGCAGGATTATGACGAAGTGCACATAATCAGTAGCGTTTTGAAATATCTATCAGTAAAGAGGTAAATAAAGGTTTATTAGGATAATTTCAGGGAGTTAACGTTATGATAGCGATTACATAAATGAATTTTGCAGGCAGGATCACATTTATTTATTACAAGCTTATTTGCTCTCCCGAATTAATTCTCTTTTACGTTATAAGAATATTCGGTCTTTCAGTAATACAAAAAACGCCGCATTGCGCGGCGTTTTCACAGCGAGCTTTATTCGCCCATTTTTGCCCACGTGTCACGCAGGCCCACGGTGCGGTTAAAGACCAACTTGTCTGCCGTGGCGTAGCGACTATCCAGGCAGAAATAGCCTTCGCGTTCGAACTGATACGCTTTGCCCGCTTCCGCCTCTTTCAGTGACGGCTCGGCATATCCCTGCTTAATCACCAGAGATTCCGGGTTGATGGTTGCCAGGAAATCTTCCGCCGCGCCCGGGTTCGGCACGCTGAACAGACGATCGTACAGGCGAATTTCAACCGGCAGCGCGTGCGCCGCGCTTACCCAGTGGATCACCCCTTTCACCTTGCGGCCGTCTGCCGGATCTTTGCTCAGCGTATCGGCATCGTAGGTGCAGAAAATAGTGGTGATATTCCCCTGCTCATCTTTTTCCACGCGCTCAGCCTTGATCACGTAAGCGTTACGCAGGCGCACCTCTTTACCCAGCACCAGGCGCTTGTACTGCTTGTTCGCCTCTTCGCGGAAGTCCGCGCGATCGATCCAGATTTCAGCGCTGAACGGCACCTCGCGGCTGCCCATCTCCGGCTTATTCGGATGGTTAGGCATGGCGACCATTTCGCTCTCGCCCTGGGGGTAGTTTTCGATAACCAGCTTAACCGGATCGATTACCGCCATGGCGCGCGGGGCGTTTTCGTTGAGATCTTCGCGAATGCAGGATTCCAGCGACGCCATCTCAATGGTGTTGTCCTGTTTGGTCACGCCGATGCGTTTGCAGAACTCACGGATGGACGCGGCAGTGTAGCCGCGACGGCGCAGGCCAGAGATAGTCGGCATACGCGGGTCGTCCCAGCCCTCGACGTGCTTGTCGGTCACCAGCAGGTTCAGCTTGCGCTTGGACATCACGGTATATTCCAGATTCAGGCGCGAAAATTCGTACTGGCGCGGATGAACCGGAATGGTGATGTTATCCAGCACCCAGTCGTAAAGACGACGGTTGTCCTGGAACTCCAGCGTACAGAGCGAGTGGGTGATCCCTTCCAGCGCATCGCTGATACAGTGGGTGAAATCATACATCGGGTAGATGCACCACTTGTTGCCGGTCTGATGGTGTTCAGCAAATTTAATACGGTAGAGCACCGGATCGCGCATCACGATAAACGGCGAGGCCATATCAATTTTGGCGCGCAGGCAGGCTTTACCCTCTTCAAACCCACCGGCACGCATTTTTTCAAACAGTTCGAGGTTTTCCGCCACGGAACGGTCGCGGTACGGGCTGTTTTTACCCGGCGCGGTCAGCGTGCCGCGATACTCGCGGATCTCATCGGCGGAAAGCTCATCCACATAGGCCAGCCCTTTGTTGATAAGCTCCACGGCATAGCCATAAAGCTTGTCAAAGTAGTCTGATGAATAGCAGATATCGCCAGACCAGTTAAAACCTAACCACTGCACATCGTTCTTGATGGACTCAACGTATTCGATATCTTCTTTTGCCGGGTTGGTGTCATCAAAACGCAGGTTGCACTGACCGTTATAATCCTGGGCAATGCCAAAGTTCAGGCAGATAGATTTCGCATGGCCGATATGCAGATAGCCGTTCGGCTCCGGCGGAAAACGGGTATGTACCGTGGTGTGCTTACCACTGGCCAGATCTTCATCGATGATCTGACGAATAAAGTTAGTCGGGCGGGCTTCAGCCTCACTCATCGTGGATTCCTCAAAGCGTAAACAACGTATAACGGCATATGATCTTATAAGCCGGACGTAGTGACAACACTTAGTTGCAGAAAAACGGGTGATTCTGCCTGATGCCCTCTCCTCTTCCCTGTTTTGCCGCTCAGGCTCCACGCCATGCAGCATGGTTTTACAGAGATAAAAAAAAGCGGCGAGGATTTTCCCCGCCGCTAAAGGCATTAACTCTACTCAGGAGCGATTACTTGCCTTTAATCTCATAGAGCGGCGTCTGGCCCGCAACCACCTGACCCTGCGCCTGGATCACCAGACCGCTGAAGTCATCGATGTTGCTGCATACCACCGGGCTGATCATCGAGCGCGCGTTGGCGTTCAGGTAGTCGAGATCCATCTCCAGGATCGGCTGACCTGCGGTCACTTCCGCCCCCTCTTCCACCAGACGTTTGAAGCCCTGGCCGTTCAGCGCGACGGTATCAATCCCCATATGCACCACAATCTCCGCGCCTTTCTCCGTTTCCAGGCAGAACGCGTGGTTGGTATTGAAGATTTTTACAATCGTACCCGCAGCCGGGGAGACGACGAGTTTGTCCGTCGGCTTCACCGCCACGCCATCGCCAACCGCTTTGCTGGCGAAAGCCTCGTCAGGAACCTGATCCAGCGCGACAACATCACCGGTGACCGGTGAAACCAGCGCCGCGATAGTTTGCGCGTTCGCTACCGCCTGCGGTTTAGCCGCAGTGATCGCGGCGGCAGGCTCAGCCTGAACCGGCGCCGCAGCGGCAACCGGACCGCGGGCGATAACGCGCTTCATGGCGTCGCCGATCGATTCCGCTTTCGCACCCACGATAACCTGGATGCTCTGCTTGTTCAGTTTCACCACGCCGGATGCACCCAGGCGTTTACAGGCCGCGTCATTCACCCGACCAGAATCCATAACGGTCAGACGCAGACGGGTAATACAGGCGTCGATGCCTTTCAGGTTATCGCTACCGCCGACGGCGGCAATGTAGCTGGTTGCCAGCTGAGAGAGCCCTTCTTCGGTGTTGCTGTTCGCTTCGTCAGTCACGACGTCGTTATCAGTATCTTCGCGACCCGGCGTTTTGAGGTTAAACATACGAATAACCGCACTGAACAGCACGAAGTAGACGATAAAGAAGACCACGCCCATCACGATCAGCATCCAGACGTTCTGGCTGGCTGCCGGCAGGCTGTACATCAGAACGTAGTCGATAGCCCCTGCGGAGAAGGAGAAGCCCGCATGGATACCCAGCGCCGTCGCGATAAACAGGCTGATACCGGTCAGAATGGCATGCAGCAGATAGAGCAGCGGCGCCAGGAACATGAAGAGAAATTCCAGCGGCTCGGTCACGCCGGTCAGGAAAGCGGTTACCGCTACGGAGAGCAGCATCCCGCCCACCATCGGACGACGCGCTTTCGGGGCGGCAAAGTACATCGCCAGCGCCGCGCCAGGCAGACCGAACATCATGATCGGGAAGAAGCCAGACATAAACATGCCCGCGGTGCCGTCACCCGCATAGAAGCGGTTAATGTCGCCATGGAACACGGTGCCCGCCGCGTTGGTGAACTCCCCAATCTGGAACCAGGCGATGGTATTCAGCACCTGATGCAGACCGGTCGGGATCAGCAGACGGTTGATGAAACCGAAGATGCCCGCACCCATCGCGCCTGCAGAGACGATCCACTCGCCGCCTGCGTGAATGGCATGCTGCACCGGCGGCCAGACGTAGCCAAAGATAGCCGCCAGCACCAGACAGAAGAAACCGGTCGCAATCGGTACGAAACGTTTGCCGCCAAAGAAGCTCAGGAAGTCAGGCAGCTTGATATTTGCCCAACGGTTATAAACGGCGCCGCCGACCAGGCCGGTGATAATCCCCGCCAGCACGCCCATATTAATCTCTGGATTGATGGTCACCATGGCTTTGGTCAGCACAAAGTAACCTACCGCCCCGGCCAGCGCAGCCGAACCGGCGTTGTCTTTAGACCAGGTCGAAGCAACCCCGATGGCGAAAATGAGCGCCAGGTTGTCGAAAATCGCCCCGCCTGCCTGGGCGATAAACGCCACATTAAGCAGATCGGGTTGACCAAATCGCAGCAGCAGCGCCGCGACAGGCAGCACCGCGATAGGGAGCTGTAAAGCCCTACCGAGCCGCTGAAAAAAACCTAAAATATTCATCCTATTCCCCCTACGAGCCCCCGCTTCAAGGCCCGTTGCAAACGATGTTTTTTATTGTGTCAATAACGCATTACTACCGTTGATGAATCACTGGCTCTGTGAGTGTGTGGAAAATTAATTCGTATCGCAAATTAAACGCATACTTTTTGTGATTTTTGTCACCAAATATCGTTTATAACCCTCCCTGACGCTGGCTAACATCGAAAACTTATTTTATCATTCAAAAAATCAAAACGGATTGCTCCTGCTCCCCGAGATCCAGGTTACGCTTACATCAGGTCCAGGCGCCTTATCCGCCCACGCTTTCAACAAACTTTAGAGGTGAACAATGAGACTGATTCCCCTGGCTACAGCTGAACAAGTCGGTAAATGGGCCGCGCGCCATATCGTTAACCGCATCAACGCGTTCAAACCGACCGCCGACCGCCCTTTCGTACTGGGTCTGCCGACCGGCGGCACGCCGCTGACCGCCTATAAAGCGCTGGTTGAAATGCATAAAGCGGGCCAGGTCAGCTTCAAACATGTCGTCACCTTCAACATGGACGAGTATGTCGGCCTGCCGAAGGAGCATCCGGAGAGCTACCATAGCTTTATGCACCGGAATTTCTTTGATCACGTTGATATTCCGGCTGAAAACATTAACCTCCTGAACGGAAACGCGCCTGATATTGATGCAGAATGCCGCCAGTATGAAGAAAAAATTCGTGCTTACGGTAAAATTCACCTCTTTATGGGCGGCGTGGGTAACGACGGTCACATCGCCTTTAACGAACCGGCCTCTTCGCTGGCTTCTCGCACCCGCATCAAAACCCTGACTCACGACACCCGCGTAGCAAACTCCCGTTTCTTCGACGGCGATGTGGATCAGGTGCCTAAGTATGCGCTGACCGTTGGCGTGGGTACGCTGCTGGATGCCGAAGAGGTGATGATTCTGGTGCTGGGCCATCAGAAAGCCCAGGCGCTGCAGGCCGCCGTCGAAGGTAACGTAAACCACATGTGGACCATCAGCTGCCTGCAGCTGCATCCGAAAGCCGTGGTGGTGTGTGACGAGCCGTCCACCATGGAGCTGAAGGTGAAAACGCTGAAATATTTCAACGAGCTGGAAGCAGAAAACATTAAAGGTCTGTAATTGAATAACCGCCTCTTACCCGGAGGCGGTCGCATTTTTAAACCGGGGGTCCTATGTACGCTTTAACCCACGGTCGGATTTATACCGGCCATGAAATTCTGGATGACCATGCGATTGTGATCGCCAACGGTCTGATTGAACGTCTCTGCCCGCTGGCTGATTTGCCGCCGGAGATTGAACAGCGCTCGCTCAACGGAGCGATCGTCTCCCCCGGTTTTATCGACGTACAGCTTAACGGCTGCGGCGGCGTCCAGTTCAACGACACGGCGGAAGCGGTCACCGTTGAAACGCTGGAGATTATGCAGAAGGCGAATGAAAAATCGGGCTGCACCAGTTTCCTGCCGACGCTCATCACCGCCAGCGACGATCTGATGAAACAGGGTATTCGCGTCATGCGTGAATATCTGGCAAAACACCCGAATCAGGCGCTGGGTCTGCATCTGGAAGGGCCATGGCTGAATATGGTCAAAAAAGGCACCCACAACCCGGATTACGTGCGTAAGCCCGATGCCGAGCTGGTGGATTGCCTCTGCGCCAACGCCGATGTCATCACCAAAGTGACGCTGGCGCCGGAGATGGTTGAGCCGGAAGTGATTAGCAAGCTCGCCGCCGCCGGTATCGTTGTCTCCGCCGGACACTCTAACGCCACGCTGAAAGAGGCGAAGATCGGCTTTCGCGCCGGGATCACCTTCGCCACCCACCTTTTCAACGCCATGCCTTACATTACCGGCCGTGAGCCGGGGCTGACCGGGGCGATTTTTGACGAGCCGGATATTTACTGCGGCATCATCGCTGACGGGCTGCATGTGGATTACGCGAACATCCGTACCGCCAAACGTCTGAAGGGTGACAAGCTCTGCCTGGTGACCGACGCCACCGCGCCGGCGGGGGCAAATATTGACGAGTTCATTTTTGCCGGTAAAACAATATACTATCGAAATGGACTTTGCGTGGATGAGAACGGCACCCTCAGCGGCTCGTCACTGACCATGATCGAAGGCGTGCGCAATCTGGTGGAACATTGCGGCATCGCGCTGGATGAGGTGCTGCGCATGGCGACGCTCTACCCGGCACGCGCGATTGGCGTGGATCGGCAACTGGGCACGATTGCGCCAGGACAGGTAGCAAATCTGACCGCATTCACGCGAGATTATAAAATTATTAAGACCATCGTTAATGGTAACGAGGTCGTCACTGAGTAAGTAAACGTATGACTTCTGGCGGACAAGCTCCAATTGGTAACGTTGATCTCGTAAAACAACTTAACGGCGCGGCTGTTTATCGCCTGATTGACCAGCATGGTCCCATCTCGCGGATACAGATAGCCGAACAGAGCCAGCTTGCCCCCGCCAGCGTCACGAAAATTACGCGCCAGCTCATTGAGCGCGGGCTGATCAAAGAGGTCGATCAGCAGGCTTCCACCGGGGGCCGCCGCGCTATCTCCATCGTCACCGAAACCCGCCATTTTCATGCGATAGGCGTGCGTCTTGGCCGCCATGACACCACCCTGACGCTCTACGATCTGAGCAGCAAAGCGATCGCCGAGGAACATTATCCCCTGCCGGAACGCACCCAGGAAACTCTGGAGCATGCCCTGCTCAACACCATCGCGCAGTTTATTGACGCCTGTCAGCGGAAAATCCGCGAGCTGATCGCCATCTCGGTGATCCTCCCGGGGCTGGTTGATCCGGAGAGCGGCATCATTCGCTATATGCCGCATATCGCAGTGGAAAACTGGCACCTGGTGGAGGCGCTGGAAAAACGTTTCAGAGTGACCTGCTTTGTTGGCCATGACATTCGCAGTCTGGCGCTGGCGGAGCACTATTTCGGTGCAAGCCAGGACTGCGAAGACTCTATTCTGGTGCGCGTCCACCGGGGGACCGGCGCGGGCATCATCTCCAACGGGCGCATTTTTATTGGCCGTAACGGCAACGTCGGTGAGATTGGTCATATCCAGGTCGATCCGCTGGGAGTGCGCTGCCACTGCGGCAACTTCGGCTGTCTGGAGACTGTCGCTGCCAACGCCGCCATTGAACAGCGCGTCCGCCATCTTATTGAACAGGGCTACCCTACCCGCATCACGCTGGATGAATGTAAGATCGGCTCCATCTGTAAAGCCGCCACCAAAGGGGATCCGCTGGCGTGCGAGGTTATCGAACAGGTAGGACGCCATCTTGGTAAAACCATCGCCATCGCTATCAACCTCTTTAACCCGCAAAAGATTGTGATTGCCGGCGAGATTACCGAAGCGGAAAAGGTTCTGCTGCCGGCGATTGAGAGCTGTATTAATACCCAGGCGCTGAAGGCCTTTCGCCAGAATCTGCCGGTGGTGCGCTCCGCGCTGGATGACCGGTCGGCCATCGGCGCTTTTGCACTGGTAAAACGCGCCATGCTTAACGGGGTTCTGCTCCAGCGTTTGCTGGAAAGTTAAGAGCGATTTATAGTTACGCCTTCTTTTTTACAGTGTCGGGTAGTTCATGACCATTCAGAATGTGATTTGCGATATTGACGGCGTGCTGATGCATGACAACGTGGCGGTGCCAGGCGCGGGCGAGTTTCTGAACCGCATCATCGAGAAAGGCATGCCCCTGGTCCTGCTGACTAACTATCCGTCGCAGACCGGCCAGGATCTGGCTAACCGCTTTGCAACGGCAGGCATTGATGTGCCCGCCAGCGTCTTTTACACCTCAGCGATGGCGACGGCAGATTTTCTCAAGCGTCAGGAAGGTAAAAAAGCCTACGTGGTGGGCGAAGGCGCGCTCATTCATGAACTTTATAAAGCCGGTTTTACCATCACCGACGTCAATCCCGATTTTGTTATCGTGGGCGAAACGCGCTCCTATAACTGGGAAATGATGCACAAAGCCTCCTGGTTTGTCGCCAACGGCGCGCGCTTTATTGCGACGAACCCGGATACCCACGGTCGCGGCTTTTATCCCGCCTGCGGCGCGCTCTGCGCCGGGATTGAGAAAATCTCCGGACGTACCCCGTTTTATGTCGGCAAACCGAGCCCGTGGATTATTCGCGCGGCGCTCAACGCCATGCAGGCGCACTCGGAACAGACGGTTATTGTCGGCGATAACCTGCGTACCGATATTCTGGCTGGTTTTCAGGCGGGACTGGAGACCATTCTGGTGCTGTCGGGCGTCTCGACCATTGACGATGTGGATACCATGCCCTTCCGCCCCGACTGGATTTACCCCTCTGTGGCAGAAGTTGATCTTTTCTGATTTCGGCCACGCCCTTGCGCGTGGCGGCCCCACCCTGAACTCATCTAATAAAATCGCCCTTTTACTGACAAACCATCAATAATCTCCCGCCATACATAAGCAATTTTCAACAATCGGCAACGTGCGTTGCGCTTTTTCTCTTTTACCCGCTAAAAGCCTTGCGCCCGGCGGCGGTTTTGCGGCATTTTCATAAGCAAGCAACATCACACAGCAACAGGGTTAATGGAGAAGGTTATGTGTTCAATTTTTGGCGTACTGGATATTAAAACTGACGCAGGCGAGCTGCGTAAAAAGGCGCTGGAGCTCTCCCGCCTGATGCGCCACCGCGGGCCTGACTGGTCTGGCGTTTATGCCTGCGACAACGCCATTCTGGCGCATGAACGTTTATCGATTGTCGACGTCAACGCTGGCGCCCAGCCGCTTTATAATGAGAAAAAAACCCATGCGCTGGCGGTAAACGGTGAAATCTACAACCATCAGGCGCTGCGCGCGGAATATGGCGACCGCTACGCCTTTCAAACCGGCTCCGACTGCGAGGTGATCCTCGCCCTCTATCAGGAGAAAGGGCCGGAGTTTCTGGACGATCTGCAGGGTATGTTTGCCTTCGTACTCTACGACAGCGAAAAAGACGCTTACCTGATTGGTCGCGATCATATCGGCATTATCCCGCTCTACATGGGGCATGACGAGCATGGCAACTTCTATGTCGCCTCAGAGATGAAGGCGCTGGTGCCGGTTTGCCGCACCATTAAAGAGTTCCCGGCGGGAAGTTATCTCTGGAGTCAGGACGGCGAAATCCGCTCTTACTACCAGCGTGACTGGTTCGACTATGAGGCGGTAAAAGATAACGTGACCGACAAAGCCGAGCTGCGTCAGGCGCTGGAAGAGGCGGTGAAAAGCCACCTGATGTCTGACGTGCCTTATGGCGTATTGCTCTCAGGCGGCCTGGACTCGTCGATTATCTCCGCCATTACCAAAAAATTTGCTGCGCGCCGCGTGGAAGATCAGGAGCGCTCCGAGGCCTGGTGGCCACAGCTGCACTCCTTTGCCGTGGGTCTGGAAGGCGCCCCCGATTTGAAAGCCGCGCAGGAAGTGGCGAACCATCTCGGCACCGTGCACCATGAAATCCACTTCACCGTACAGGAAGGCCTCGACGCCATCCGCGACGTGATTTACCACATTGAAACCTATGACGTCACCACCATTCGCGCCTCCACGCCGATGTACCTGATGTCGCGCAAAATCAAAGCGATGGGGATCAAGATGGTGCTCTCCGGGGAGGGCTCCGATGAGGTGTTCGGCGGCTACCTCTACTTCCATAAGGCGCCGGACGCCAGAGAGCTGCACGAAGAGACGGTGCGCAAGCTGCAGGCGCTGCATATGTTCGACTGCGCCCGCGCCAACAAAGCGATGTCCGCCTGGGGCGTTGAAGCGCGAGTGCCATTCCTTGATAAGAAATTCCTCGATGTGGCAATGCGCATCAACCCTCAGGACAAGATGTGCGGCAACGGCAAAATGGAAAAGCATATTCTGCGTGAATGCTTTGAATCCTACCTGCCGGCAAGCGTGGCATGGCGTCAAAAAGAGCAGTTCTCCGACGGCGTCGGCTATAGCTGGATCGACACCCTGAAAGAGGTGGCCGCGAAGCAGATTTCCGATCAACAACTGGAAACCGCCAGCTTCCGCTTCCCCTATAACACGCCGGTCTCCAAAGAGGCTTATCTCTATCGCGAGATCTTCGAGGAGCTCTTCCCGGTACCGAGCGCAGCGGAGTGCGTGCCGGGCGGTCCGTCCGTCGCCTGCTCTTCCGCTAAGGCGATCGAATGGGATGAAGCCTTTAAAACCATGAACGATCCGTCAGGCCGCGCGGTGGGCGTCCATCAGGCTGCCTATTGATCTTAACGCGGTTCGTCAGGAGGCCCCAAGGGGCCTCTTTTTTTGCCCTTTTTCGCTGGACAAAAACGATAAATAACCAATAATTGCCGAATAATCGGCCACGCTGTTCGCAACCTAACCAAACAGACGCTTTCAGGCTATTTTCGATGAAAAAGGTGTTGACGCTGCAAGGGTCTATACGCATAATGCGCCCCGCAACGCCGATAAGGTAACGCGAAAAAGATGGCTACGTAGCTCAGTTGGTTAGAGCACATCACTCATAATGATGGGGTCACAGGTTCGAATCCCGTCGTAGCCACCATCTTTTTGCGGGAGTGGCGAAATTGGTAGACGCACCAGATTTAGGTTCTGGCGCCGCAAGGTGTGCGAGTTCAAGTCTCGCCTCCCGCACCATTCCCAGACAGGCGTTGCACGGATGGGGTATCGCCAAGCGGTAAGGCACCGGTTTTTGATACCGGCATTCCCTGGTTCGAATCCAGGTACCCCAGCCATATTTCTTCGATTTAGCGGTTCTCCGCAGCTGTTGGGGTATCGCCAAGCGGTAAGGCACCGGTTTTTGATACCGGCATTCCCTGGTTCGAATCCAGGTACCCCAGCCATCGAAGAAGAGCAGTAACGTTGGCTACGTAGCTCAGTTGGTTAGAGCACATCACTCATAATGATGGGGTCACAGGTTCGAATCCCGTCGTAGCCACCAGATTAAGAACCATTGCATAAGCAGTGTTTCGCCAGTGAAAAATTGGGGTATCGCCAAGCGGTAAGGCACCGGATTCTGATTCCGGCATTCCGAGGTTCGAATCCTCGTACCCCAGCCAATTTTCAAAGCCGTTTGTACAATTTGTCTGAACGCACCCGTTGGGGTATCGCCAAGCGGTAAGGCACCGGATTCTGATTCCGGCATTCCGAGGTTCGAATCCTCGTACCCCAGCCACTACACAGCAAAAAAGCCCGCTCTGCGGGCTTTTTTGTTTTTGTCATCTCCCCTCCTCCCTTTCCTGATGAAAAGAGAGGAAGTTATGCCTCGCCGCTTAAAGTCCTAAGGCATATTTCAGCGCCTGGCGCTTTAACACGCCCGCCCGCGCGGCCGCCATCAGGCCAATATTGCGCAGCATCCGCACCGGTCCAAGATTGTTGCTGAATCCGGCATAAAAGAGATCCATTCCCGACTGCATAATAAAATTATCGGCCATGCGACGCATCTGGTAGCGCCTGAGCACCTGCTCGCTCGCCCAGGCTTCGCCATAGCTGCGGGCATTGACCAGCACTTCCAGCAGCGCCTCTACATCGCGGTAGCCGAGGTTTACCCCCTGTCCCGCCAGCGGATGAATGGTATGCGCCGCATCCCCCACCAGCGCCAGCCCCTCTTTGACATACTTCAGCGCATGGCGGCGGGTCAGCGGAAAACTGCCGGCCGCCACCGGCGTCACCTTCCCGAGACGGGCGGGAAAATGTTTGCTGATTTCACGCTGCAGCTGCCCCAGCGGTAGCCCCTGCAGCTGGCGGATGCGCGCGGGCCGGTCATACCAGACCAGCGACGCCCATTTGTCATAAAGCGGCAGAAAGGCGCGCGGGCCATCCGGAGTAAACTCCTGCCAGGTGCTCTCCCCCGGCTCCTCTTCACACTCGACGGTAATCAGCATGCAGGCCTGTTGATAGTCCCAGGCGTGAATGCCGATGGCGGCCATCTGCCGCACCTGTGAATTAGCGCCATCCGCTCCGACCACCAGCTGCGCCGTGAGCGGCTCGCCATTCTCCAGCTCCAGCTGATAAGCGTTATCGCACCGTTTTAGCGACGTGATTGAGGCGGGCACCCGCAGGGTGACGTTGGGATTCGCCTCCAGCGCCTGCCAGAGCGCCAGCTGCAAAACGTTATTTTCCACCATATAGCCCAGCGCGGGCAGCTTCAGCTCTGCGGCATCGAACGTTACATGAGCCGTCTCCCACTCCCAGGTCTCCAGACGGCGCCAGGGGTGGGCGCGCATGGCGAGAACGGCATCCCAGACGCCCAGCCCGCGCAGCAGATCGACCGACGCCGCGCTCAGCGCCGAGATCCTGACGTCAGGTTTTGCCGTCGCCTCGAAAGCGGGCGGCGTCGCCTTTTCAATCACCGTCACCCTGAAGCCCTGCTGTGCCAGTCCCAGCGCCAGCGCGCCGCCGACCATACCGCCGCCGACGACGGCAATTTCGGTTTGTTGGTGTGTCATGGTCAATCGTCCTTATTTGAGAATCCCTTAAGTTTACCGGATTTTTTTACCGCCGAGGCTGAGAACCTTCACACTGGTCACAACCGCACCAAAGCATTACAATACGCGCCTTGCAATTCTGAGCACGAGCAAGTCGATGACAAAAAAACTCCATATTAAAACCTGGGGCTGTCAGATGAACGAATACGATTCATCGAAGATGGCCGATCTGCTGGATGCCACTCATGGCTATCAGCTGACCGACGTGGCGGAAGAAGCGGATGTGCTTCTGCTGAACACCTGCTCCATTCGTGAAAAGGCTCAGGAAAAAGTCTTTCACCAGTTAGGTCGCTGGAAGCTGCTTAAAGAGAAAAATCCGGACCTGATCATTGGCGTCGGTGGCTGCGTGGCTTCTCAGGAAGGCAAGCTGATCCGTAGCCGCGCCCACTACGTAGATATTGTTTTTGGGCCGCAGACCCTGCACCGCCTGCCGGAGATGATCAACTCGGTACGCGGCGACCGCAGCCCGGTGGTGGATGTTAGCTTCCCGGAGATCGAGAAGTTTGACCGTCTGCCTGAGCCGCGCGCGGAAGGCCCGACCGCCTTTGTCTCCATTATGGAAGGCTGCAATAAATATTGTACCTATTGCGTGGTGCCTTACACCCGTGGCGAAGAGGTCAGCCGCCCCTGCGACGATATCCTGTTTGAGATCGCCCAGCTTGCGGCACAGGGGGTACGTGAAGTTAACCTGCTCGGCCAGAACGTTAACGCCTGGCGCGGTGAAAACTACGATGGTACTCCTGGCTCCTTTGCGGAGCTGCTGCGTCTGGTGGCGGCCATTGACGGTATCGACCGTATCCGCTTTACCACCAGCCACCCGATCGAGTTTACCGACGACATTATCGAGGTTTACCGCGACACGCCGGAGCTGGTGAGCTTCCTGCACCTGCCGGTACAGAGCGGCTCTGACCGGGTGCTGAACCTGATGGGGCGTACCCATACCGCGCTGGAGTACAAAGCGATTATCCGCAAGCTTCGCGAAGCGCGCCCGGATATCCAGATTAGCTCCGACTTTATCGTCGGTTTCCCGGGCGAAAGCGCGGATGACTTTGAGCGCACCATGAAGCTGATTGCCGACGTCAATTTTGACATGAGCTACAGCTTTATCTTCTCCGCGCGTCCGGGTACCCCGGCGGCCGATATGGTCGACGATGTGCCGGAAGAGGAGAAAAAGCAGCGTCTCTATATCCTGCAGGAGCGCATCAACCAGCAGGCGATGGCCTGGAGCCGCCGGATGCTCGGCACCACCCAGCGTATCCTGGTGGAAGGTACTTCCCGTAAGAGCATCATGGAGCTTTCTGGCCGTACCGAAAACAACCGCGTGGTCAACTTCGAAGGCTCGCCGGAGATGGTGGGTAAATTTGTCGATGTGGAGATTACCGAGGTGCGTCCTAACTCCCTGCGCGGGAAAGTGATCCGTACCGAGGATGAGATGGGGCTGCGCGTGGTGGAAACGCCGGCGTCCGTCATCGCCCGTACCCGCAAAGAAAACGATCTGGGCGTGGGCGTCTATCAGCCCTGATCCCTTCAGGCCTGCCGCTATGGCAGGCCTTGTATTTCTCCCCGAACTCCCCCATATCCTTACCAGCACTTGCGCCTTTATTCGCAGGCGTGAATAATTTCATTTATGACGGTTTTATTCCGTCCGCGGGCGTGGTGCCCGGGGGCTGACCAACACACCCAAGAGGAACAGTTTGAACATAGATACGCGTGAACTTACCCTTGAGCCCGCAGACAACGCTCGCCTGCTGGGCCTGTGCGGGCCGTTTGATGACAACATCAAACAACTGGAGCGACGTCTGGGCATCGAAATCAATCGTCGCGATAATCATTTCAAACTCACCGGACGCGAAATTTGCGTCAGCGCCGCCGCGGATATTCTGCGCAGCCTTTACGTTGATACCGCCCCGATGCGCGGTCAGATTCAGGATATCGAGCCTGAACAGATCCATCTTGCCATTAAAGAAGCGCGCGTGCTGGAACAGAGCGCGGAGAGCGTCCCGGAGTATGGTAAGGCGGTTAACATCAAAACCAAACGTGGCGTGATCAAGCCGCGTACGCCGAACCAGGCGCAGTACATCGCCAATATCCTCGACCACGACATCACCTTTGGCGTCGGCCCGGCGGGGACCGGTAAAACCTATCTCGCGGTCGCCGCAGCGGTCGATGCGCTGGAGCGCCAGGAGATCCGTCGTATTCTGCTGACCCGCCCGGCGGTTGAAGCGGGCGAAAAGCTCGGCTTTCTCCCCGGCGACCTGAGCCAGAAGGTTGACCCCTATCTGCGCCCGCTCTACGACGCGCTGTTCGAAATGCTTGGCTTTGAGAAGGTGGAAAAGCTTATCGAACGTAACGTCATCGAGGTGGCGCCGCTCGCTTACATGCGTGGGCGTACGCTGAACGACGCGTTCATCATTCTTGATGAGAGCCAGAACACCACTATCGAACAGATGAAGATGTTCCTGACGCGTATTGGCTTTAACTCGAAAGCGGTGATCACCGGTGACGTGACGCAGATTGACCTGCCGCGCAACACCAAATCGGGCCTGCGCCACGCGATCGAGGTGCTGGCGAACGTGGAAGAGATCAGCTTTAACTTCTTCCACAGCGAAGATGTGGTGCGTCATCCGGTGGTGGCCCGCATCGTGAACGCCTATGAAGCCTGGGAAGAGGCAGACCAGAAACGTAAGGCGGAGCTGGCGGCAGAACGCAAACGCGAAGCGCAAGAACAGGAACATAAATGAGTCAGGTTATTCTCGATTTACAGCTGGCGTGCGAAGACAGCGCCGGGTTACCGGAAGAGAGCCAGTTTCAGGCATGGCTGAACGCGGTCATTCCGCAGTTCCAGGAGGAGTCGGAAGTCACGATTCGCCTGGTGGACGAGGCGGAAAGCCACGAGCTGAATCTGACCTATCGCGGGAAGGATAAGCCGACTAACGTGCTCTCCTTCCCTTTTGAGGCGCCGCCGGGCATCGAGATGCCGCTGCTGGGCGACCTGATCATCTGCCGTCAGGTGGTGGAACAGGAGGCGAAAGAGCAGCAGAAGCCCCTCGACGCCCACTGGGCGCATATGGTGGTGCACGGCAGTTTGCATCTGCTCGGTTACGACCATATCGAAGATGACGAAGCAGAAGAGATGGAATCCCTCGAGACAGAGATAATGCTTGCTCTGGGCTATGAGGATCCGTACATTGCCGAGAAAGAATAGTCAGTCTTTCGACTGATTACCCCTGCCGCCGCGCGAGGATTTCCGCGGCGGTGCGCTTTTCACTGACAAGAGAACCCTTAACAAACGCCATGAGCGACGACAATTCACACAGTAGCGACACGACAACCGGTAAGAAGGGATTTTTCTCCCTTATTCTGAACCAGCTTTTCCACGGCGAGCCCAAAAACCGTGACGAACTGCTGGAGCTGATCCGTGATTCCGGGCAAAACGAGCTTATCGACGAAGATACGCGCGAAATGCTCGAAGGGGTTATGGATATCGCTGACCAGCGCGTCCGCGACATCATGATCCCCCGCTCGCAGATGATCACCCTGAAACGCAACCAGCCCCTGGATGAGTGCCTCGACGTCATTATTGAGTCCGCCCACTCGCGTTTTCCGGTGATCAGCGAGGATAAAGATCACATTGAAGGGATTCTGATGGCCAAAGATCTGCTGCCATTTATGCGCAGCGATGCCGACGCCTTCAGCATGGAGAAAGTGTTACGTCCGGCGGTGGTGGTGCCTGAAAGCAAGCGCGTTGACCGCATGCTGAAGGAGTTCCGCTCCCAGCGCTACCACATGGCGATTGTTATCGATGAATTTGGCGGCGTATCGGGCCTGGTGACCATCGAGGATATTCTTGAGCTGATCGTCGGCGAAATCGAAGATGAGTATGACGAAGAAGAGGATATCGACTTCCGTCAGCTCAGCCGCCACACCTGGACGGTGCGGGCGCTGGCCTCTATCGAAGATTTTAACGATACCTTCGACACCCACTTCAGCGATGAAGAGGTGGACACCATCGGCGGCTTGGTGATGCAGGCGTTTGGCCACCTGCCTGCCCGCGGTGAAACCGTGGAGATCGACGGCTATCAGTTTAAGGTCGCGATGGCCGACAGCCGCCGTATCATTCAGGTCCATGTCAGAATGCCGGACGACTCACCGGTGCCAAAACTGGAAGATTAATGTAAATGGCATTTGCCCCCCTGTTTGAACGCCAGCGCGTACGTCTGCTGCTGGCGCTGATCCTTGGAGCCAGCGGAACGCTGGCTTTTTCTCCTTACGATATCTGGCCTGCGGCCATCCTCTCCCTGATGGGCCTGCAGGGGCTGACGCTCAACCGTCGTCCGCTGCAGGCCGCCGCGATCGGCTACGTCTGGGGGCTGGGACTGTTTGGCTCCGGCATCAACTGGGTCTACGTTAGCATCGCGCAGTTTGGCGGGATGCCCGGCCCGGTTAACGTTTTTCTGGTGGTGCTGCTGGCGGCCTATCTGTCGCTTTATACCGGCCTGTTTGCCGGTATTCTTGCCCGCCTGTGGCCCAAAACCAGCTGGCTGCGCGTGGCGATTGCCGCGCCGGCGGTCTGGCAGATCACCGAGTTTCTGCGCGGCTGGGTGCTGACCGGCTTCCCCTGGCTGCAGTTTGGCTATAGCCAGATTGACGGCCCGCTGAAAGGGCTGGCTCCGGTGATGGGCGTGGAGTCGATAAACTTCCTGCTGATGATAGTCAGCGGTCTGCTGGTGCTGGCTATCGCCACCCGTAGCTGGAAGCCGTTTATCGTCGGGTTAGTGCTTTTCGCGCTGCCTTTCCCGCTGCGCTTTACCCAGTGGTATACCCTGCAGCCGGAGCGCGCCACGCGGGTCTCGCTGGTGCAGGGCGATATCCCGCAGTCGCTGAAATGGGATGAAAATCAGCTCATCAATACGCTGAAAATCTATCTCGACGCCACGCAAAAAGAGATGGGCAAATCGCAGCTCATCATCTGGCCGGAGTCCGCTATTCCCGATCTGGAGATCAACCAGCAGCGCTTTTTAACCGGGCTGGATGAGGAGCTTCGCGCTCACAACAGTACGCTGGTGACCGGTATCGTTGACGCGCGGCTGAATCAGCGGAACCGCTACGACACCTATAACACCATCATCACGCTCGGCAAAGACAACCCGTACAGCTATGAGTCGACCAACCGCTACAACAAAAACCACCTGGTGCCGTTTGGGGAGTTTGTACCGCTGGAGTCGATTCTGCGCCCGTTAGCGCCTTTCTTCGATCTGCCCATGTCCTCCTTCAGCCGCGGGCCGTACATCCAGCCGCAGCTGCATGCGCACGGACTGGCCCTGACGGCGGCCATTTGCTACGAGATTATTCTCGGTGAGCAGGTGCGGGATAACTTCCGCCCGGATACCGACTATCTGCTGACTATTTCGAACGACGCCTGGTTCGGCAAGTCGATCGGCCCGTGGCAGCACTTCCAGATGGCGCGGATGCGCTCGCTGGAGCTGGCGCGCCCTCTTCTGCGCAGCACCAATAACGGTATCACCGCCGTGATCGGTCCGCAGGGTGAAGTTCAGGCGATGATCCCGCAGTTCACCCGTCAGGTGCTGACCACCACGGTTACACCCGTGCGCGGCCTGACTCCCTATGCCCGCACCGGCAACTGGCCGCTCTGGATCCTGACCGCGCTGTTTGGCTTTGGCGCGGTGCTGATGAGCCTGCGTCAGCGTCATAAATAACCCCTCACCCTAACCCTCTCCCCATAGGGGAGAGGGGATTGATCGAGCACTTTCCCGGCCCAAAGCACCGTCTTTCCCCTCTACCCACAGGGGTGAGAGGGATCATCGAACACTTTCCCGGCCCAAAGCACCGTCTTTTCCCCTCTACCCACAGGGATGCGGGGGCTCATCGAACACTTTCCCGGCCCAAAGCACCGCCTTTTCCCCTCTACCCACAGGGATAAGGGGATCATCGAACACTTTCCCGGGCCAAAGCGCCGCCTTTTCCCCTCTACCCACAGGGATAAGGGGATCATCGAACACTTTCCCGGCCCAAAGCACCGCCTTTTGCCCTCTACCCACAGGGATGCGGGAGATCATCGAACACTTTCCCGGGCCAAAGCACCGTCTTTTCCCCTCTCCCTTTCAGGGAGAGGGCCAGGGTGAGGGTGAAGGTCATTTCTGGCACGCCTGTTGCTTTATTTACTCCCGCAAACCTGGTTTGGCTTAACGTGCAACCTTGTCGCACCAGAGACGAGCAAAGGTGGCACCAAAACGGTGCAACTTAAGATTTTTGCCTTTGAATGGTGCGGCGCGCTTCGCAAAAATAAACAATAAAGCAGCAAAATATTTACATTAAGCCAGACTAAATGTTAACAAGCTTGCATAACACTACACTCGCCGCGCGCGAGCAATAACAACATCACACTGGGTAACAATGCGTCTCTGGCGCAGATAAAGGAGTTGGATATGCAATTACGTAAACTGGCCACAGCAATGCTGGTGATGGGGGTAAGTGCAGGCGTGGCTCACGCCGATGACGCACCTGCAGCAGGTAGTACCCTCGATAAAATCGCCAAAAACGGCGTGATCGTGGTCGGCCACCGTGAATCTTCTGTCCCGTTCTCATACTACGATAACACGCAAAAAGTGGTGGGTTACTCTCAGAGCTACTCCAACGCCATCGTGGATGCCGTCAAGAAAAAGCTGAATAAGCCCGATCTGCAGGTGAAGCTGATCCCGATTACCTCCCAGAACCGTATTCCGCTGCTGCAAAACGGTACTTTCGATTTTGAGTGCGGCTCCACTACCAACAACCTTGAGCGCCAGAAACAGGCAGCCTTCTCCGACACTATCTTCGTGGTAGGCACCCGCCTGCTGACCAAAAAAGGTGGCGATATTAAAGACTTCGCCGATCTGAAAGGCAAAGCGGTGGTGGTGACTTCCGGTACGACTTCAGAAGTGCTGCTGCACAAGCTGAACGACGAGAAGAAGATGGATATGCGCATCATCAGCGCGAAAGATCACGGCGACTCCTTCCGCACGCTGGAAAGCGGTCGCGCCGTCGCGTTTATGATGGATGACGCGCTGCTGGCGGGTGAACGTGCGAAGGCGAAAAAGCCGGATAACTGGGAAATCGTCGGCACGCCACAGTCTAAAGAGGCTTACGGCTGCATGCTGCGTAAAGACGACCCGCAGTTCAAGAAGCTGATCGACGACACCATCGCTCAGGTACAGACCTCCGGCGAAGCGGCGAAATGGTTTGATAAGTGGTTCAAGAATCCGATTCCGCCAAAAAATCTCAACATGAACTTCGACCTCTCTGATGACATGAAGGCGCTGTTCAAAGAACCGAACGACAAAGCACTTAACTAATTAGAACCACAAGGGGCGGGACCTCCTGCCCTCTCGATTGTCGGGAAGCATGGACAGACTATACGACAGGCGGTCGTTCCCCGCCTGGCGCAAAAAAGAGCTTCTCACCAATCTTCGAGGGTAGCGCTGCTACCCTTTTTTTTCTGGAGTTTATTATGTCTATAGACTGGAACTGGGGCATATTTCTGCAGCAGGCCCCGTTCGGCAACACCACCTATCTGGGCTGGCTATGGAGCGGCTTCCAGGTTACCGTCGCGCTCTCCATCACCGCATGGATTATCGCGTTTTTAGTCGGTTCGTTATTTGGTATTTTGCGCACCGTCCCTAACCGTCTGCTCTCCGCCATTGGCACCCTCTACGTTGAACTGTTCCGTAACGTTCCGCTTATCGTACAGTTCTTCACCTGGTATCTGGTGATGCCGGAACTGCTGCCCGAAGATATCGGCATGTGGTTTAAATCGGAGCTGGATCCAAACGTACAGTTCTTTGTCTCCTCAATGCTCTGTCTGGGGCTGTTTACCGCCGCTCGCGTCTGTGAGCAGGTACGCGCCGCCATTCAGTCGCTGCCGCGTGGACAAAAAAATGCGGGTCTGGCGATGGGGTTAACCCTGCCGCAGACTTACCGCTACGTGCTGCTGCCGAACGCTTACCGCGTCATCGTGCCGCCGATGACCTCCGAGATGATGAACCTGGTGAAAAACTCGGCCATCGCCTCCACCATCGGGCTGGTCGATATGGCTGCTCAGGCGGGCAAACTGCTTGACTACTCCGCACACGCCTGGGAGTCGTTTACCGCGATTACGCTCGCTTATGTGCTTATCAACGCCATTATCATGCTGGTGATGAACCTGGTTGAACGTAAAGTTCGCCTGCCTGGCAATCTGGGAGGCAAATAATGTACGAATTTGACTGGAGTTCTGTTGTTCCGTCGATGCCTTACCTGCTGGCAGGGCTGGTGATCACCCTGAAAATCACCGTAACCGCCGTGATTATCGGTATCGTCTGGGGCACTATCCTGGCGGTAATGCGCCTGTCGAGCTTTAAGCCGCTCGCCTGGTTTGCCACGGCCTACGTTAACGTGTTTCGTTCCATCCCGCTGGTGATGGTACTGCTCTGGTTCTATCTCATCGTACCCGGCTTCCTGCAGAATGTGCTGGGGCTGTCGCCGAAAAGCGATATCCGGCTTATCTCCGCGATGGTGGCCTTCTCTATGTTCGAGGCGGCCTACTATTCGGAAATTATTCGTGCCGGGATCCAGAGTATCTCCCGCGGCCAGTCGAGCGCCGCGCTGGCGCTGGGGATGACCCACTGGCAGTCCATGAAGCTCATTATTTTACCGCAGGCCTTCCGCGCCATGGTTCCATTGCTGCTGACCCAGGGTATCGTCCTGTTCCAGGATACCTCGCTGGTCTATGTGCTGAGCCTCGCGGACTTCTTCCGTACCGCCTCGACCATCGGCGAGCGTGACGGTACGCAGGTGGAGATGATCCTGTTTGCAGGAGCGGTCTATTTTGCCATTAGTTTAAGCGCGTCGCTGTTGGTCAGCTGGCTGAAGAAAAGGACAGTACAATGATTTCCCTGAAAAATGTTTCTAAATGGTATGGGCACTTTCAGGTGCTGACCGACTGCTCTACGAGCGTTAAAAAAGGCGAAGTGGTGGTGGTTTGCGGGCCGTCCGGCTCGGGTAAATCGACGCTGATTAAAACCGTCAATGGCCTGGAGCCGGTACAGCAGGGCGAAATTATCGTTAACGGAACAAAGGTAAATGACCGGAAAACCGACCTTGCGAAGCTGCGCTCCCACGTTGGCATGGTGTTCCAGCATTTTGAGCTCTTCCCGCATCTCTCTATCATTGAGAACCTGACGCTGGCACAGGTGAAAGTTCTGAAGCGCGACAAAGCCGCCGCCCGCGAAAAAGGGCTGAAGCTGCTGGAGCGCGTCGGCCTTGCGGCCCATGCCAATAAGTTCCCGGCCCAGCTCTCCGGCGGCCAGCAGCAGCGTGTGGCGATCGCCCGCGCGCTCTGCATGGATCCCGTCGCTATGCTGTTCGATGAACCGACCTCCGCGCTCGATCCTGAGATGATCAACGAGGTGCTGGACGTGATGGTTGAGCTGGCGCAGGAGGGAATGACCATGATGGTGGTAACCCACGAGATGGGCTTTGCCCGTAAGGTGGCCAGCCGCGTCATCTTTATGGATGAAGGAAAAATCGTGGAAGATTCGCCGAAAGAAGCCTTCTTCGCAAATCCGCAGTCCGAACGCGCAAAAGATTTCCTCGCTAAAATCCTGCATTAATCGTTACGGTGCGCAATCTCCTGATTGCGCACTGCTTCACGCTTTTACGTTCTCCTTATCGTCTGCAGCAGCTTACAGCGTTAGCCTTGTGACAAAATAACGTCCGGAAGGAAACCACGTATGGCACTACCCCTTATTCTCGACTGCGATCCGGGTCATGATGACGCGATCGCCCTTGTCCTCGCCCTCGCCTCCCCCGAGCTCTCTCTGAAAGCGGTCACCTCCTCCGCCGGTAATCAGACCCCGGAAAAGACCCTGCGCAACGTGCTACGCATGCTGACCCTGCTCGGGCGCAGCGATATTCCGGTAGCGGGTGGCGCGGCAAAACCGCTGATGCGCGAGCTGATTATCGCCGACAACGTTCACGGCGAAAGCGGACTGGACGGCCCGGCGCTGCCGGAGCCTGGCTTTGCTGCGCAAAACTGTACGGCGGTTGAGCTAATGGCGAAGGTGCTGCGCGAGTGTGAGGAGCCGGTAACCATTGTCGCCACCGGGCCGCAGACCAACGTCGCGCTGTTGCTGAACAGCCATCCGGAACTGCGCCCCAATATCGCGCGCATCGTCATGATGGGCGGCGCGATGGGGCTGGGTAACTGGACGCCAGCCGCCGAATTTAACATTTTTGTCGATCCCGAAGCGGCGGAGATTGTCTTTCAGTCCGGTCTGCCGGTAGTCATGGCCGGGCTGGATGTCACCCACCGCGCGCAGATCATGGCGTCGGATATTGAACGCTTTCGCGCCATCGGCAACCCTGTCGCCGTGACGGTCGCCGAACTGCTGGATTTCTTTATGGAGTACCATAAGGCCGATAAATGGGGCTTCCAGGGCGCGCCGCTGCACGATCCCTGCACTATCGCGTGGCTGCTGAAGCCTGAGATTTTCACCACAGTGGAGCGCTGGGTAGGTGTTGAGACTCAGGGGAAATATACGCAGGGCATGACCGTCGTAGATTACTACTTCCTGACGGGCAAAGCGCCGAACACCACGCTAATGGTGGATCTTAACAGAGAGGCGTTTGTAGACCTGCTGGCAGAGCGGCTTACCTGGTATAGCAAGGCCGCCCTCCAGGCACGGTAAGCGAAGCGCCACCGGGCAATACCTTGTGCCGGATGCGGCTTTGCCTTATCCGGCCTGCGTTAGAAGGGCATCACGGCTCAAACGGGCGGCGCTGGAACTGATCGTGGCCACACTTCGGGCAGACCGGCAGCACGTCCGGGGTATAAACCGCCAGATGATAATGGCAATTCTCACACACCAGGTTCCCCAGCCCTACCACCTCGCCGCTGTGATAGACGCCATGGTGGTTAAGATCCTGGAACACCTCCCGCCACTCCAGCTGGGTTTTGTCGGTAATATCCGCCAGCTCCTGCCACAGGCTCTCTTTAATCACCCGCATAAAGACGCTGTCGGTCACCTCATCCTGGCTCTCGCCATAGCTTCGGGCAAACTCCTCCAGATCGCGCCTTACGGCTCGCGTCACCTCATCTATCTCAGTGCGCGTTAACTCACCCGTTTGCGCCACCCGTGCCCGCGCCTGTGCTACCAGCGCGTCGATATCCCGCTCGCCGTTGCGCAGTCGTTCCGTCATTGTCGCCACCAGCTCGCGGTAAAATTGAGCAACCTTGTTCATCGTTTCGCCTCCCGGGTCAGTAACTATCTCTAATAATAGACCTTATTTCTGTTCCGCTTTGCCAGGTAAGCCACACTGCCGGTAAATTCCTCCTCGCGGCTTTTGTGGGAAAGGCTGTTTTGACGCAAGCGTTTGGGCTATGCTATGCGGATCTGAGATACCACATCCATTGGCTACATATGTAGCTGTATTGAAAACAGGACCACTGGCTGCCATGCAAGAGCAATACCGCCCGGAAGAGATAGAATCAAAAGTCCAGCAACACTGGGACGAGAAGCGTACCTTTGAAGTTACCGAAGACGAGAGCAAAGAGAAGTATTACTGCCTGTCGATGCTTCCCTATCCTTCTGGTCGACTACACATGGGCCACGTGCGTAACTACACCATCGGCGACGTTATCGCGCGCTACCAGCGCATGCTGGGCAAAAACGTACTGCAGCCGATTGGCTGGGATGCGTTCGGTCTGCCGGCAGAAGGCGCCGCGGTAAAAAATAACACCGCACCGGCTCCGTGGACCTACGACAACATCGCCTATATGAAAAACCAGCTCAAGATGCTGGGCTTTGGCTATGACTGGAGCCGCGAGCTGGCAACCTGCACCCCGGAATATTACCGCTGGGAACAGAAATTCTTTACCGAGCTGTATAAAAAAGGCCTGGTGTATAAGAAAACCTCTGCCGTTAACTGGTGCCCGAACGATCAAACCGTTCTCGCCAACGAGCAGGTCATCGACGGCTGCTGCTGGCGCTGCGACACCAAAGTTGAGCGTAAAGAGATCCCGCAGTGGTTTATCAAAATTACCGCTTACGCTGACGAACTGCTCAACGATCTGGATAACCTGGACCACTGGCCGGATACGGTTAAGACCATGCAGCGCAACTGGATCGGTCGTTCTGAAGGGGTAGAGATCACCTTCAACGTTGAGAACTACGACCAGACGCTGACCGTCTACACCACCCGTCCGGACACCTTTATGGGTGCTACCTATCTGGCTGTTGCCGCCGGTCACCCGCTGGCGCAGAAAGCAGCGGAAAATAATCCGGCGCTGGCGACTTTCATTGATGAATGCCGCAACACCAAAGTGGCCGAAGCCGACATGGCGACCATGGAGAAAAAAGGTGTGGATACCGGCTTTAAAGCGATCCACCCCCTCACCGGTGAAGCGATCCCTGTCTGGGCCGCTAACTTCGTCCTGATGGAATATGGCACCGGCGCGGTGATGGCCGTTCCGGGCCACGATCAGCGCGACTACGAGTTTGCCACCAAATATGGCCTGACTATCAAACCGGTTATTCTGGCGGCCGACGGTTCAGAACCCGATCTCTCTGAGCAGGCGCTGACCGAAAAAGGCACCCTGTTCAACTCCGGCGAATTTAGCGGTCTGAGCTTCGAAGAGGGCTTTAACGCTATCGCTGATAAGCTCGCCTCTCTGGGCGTGGGCGAGCGTAAAGTGAATTACCGTCTGCGCGACTGGGGTGTCTCCCGTCAGCGTTACTGGGGCGCGCCAATCCCGATGGTGACCCTGGAAGATGGCACCGTAATGCCTACGCCGGAAGATCAGCTGCCGGTGATCCTGCCGGAAGATGTGGTGATGGACGGCATTACCAGCCCGATCAAAGCCGATCCCGAGTGGGCGAAAACCACCGTCAACGGCCAGCCTGCGCTGCGTGAAACTGACACCTTCGACACCTTTATGGAGTCCTCCTGGTACTACGCGCGCTACACCTGCCCGCAGTACAAAGAAGGCATGCTGGATTCCGATGCGGCAAACTACTGGCTGCCGGTGGATATCTATATCGGCGGGATTGAACACGCCATTATGCACCTGCTCTACTTCCGCTTCTTCCATAAGCTGATGCGCGACGCGGGTCTGGTCAACTCTGACGAACCGGCTAAGCAGCTGCTGTGTCAGGGGATGGTGCTGGCTGATGCGTTCTACTACGTTGGCGAAAACGGCGAGCGTAACTGGGTCTCTCCGGTAGATGCCATCGTTGAGCGCGACGAGAAAGGCCGTATCGTGAAGGCGAAAGATGCGGCGGGGCATGAGCTGGTTTACACCGGCATGAGCAAAATGTCGAAGTCGAAAAACAACGGCATCGACCCGCAGGTGATGGTAGAACGTTACGGCGCCGACACCGTGCGTCTGTTTATGATGTTTGCTTCTCCGGCCGATATGACGCTGGAATGGCAGGAGTCCGGCGTGGAAGGGGCAAACCGCTTCCTGAAACGCGTCTGGAAGCTGGTCTACGAACACACCTCTCAGGGCGATGCCCCGGCGCTGAACGTGGATGCGCTGAGCGAAGATCAAAAAGCGCTGCGCCGTGACGTGCATAAAACCATCGCTAAAGTCACCGATGATATCGGTCGTCGTCAGACCTTTAATACCGCGATTGCGGCTATTATGGAACTGATGAACAAGCTGGCGAAAGCACCGCAGGAGAGCGATCAGGATCGCGCCTTAATGCGTGAAGCGCTGCTGGCGGTGGTACGTATGCTCAACCCGTTCACGCCGCACGTCAGCTTTACCCTGTGGCAGGAGCTGAAAGGCGAAGGCGATATCGACAACGCGCCGTGGCCGGTTGCGGACGAGTCCGCTATGGTAGAGAACACGACCCTGGTGGTGGTGCAGGTAAACGGTAAAGTGCGCGGCAAAATTACCGTTCCGGTGGATGCCACCGAGGAACAGGTACGCGAGCGCGCAGGCCAGGAACATCTGGTGGCGAAATACCTTGAGGGCGTTACCGTACGTAAGGTTATCTACGTACCCGGTAAACTGCTGAATCTGGTCGTTGGCTAAGCGCGGGAGGAAACGTGCGACAACTGGCAACATTACTCTTATCCCTGGCGGTGCTTGCCACCGCCGGCTGCGGCTGGCACCTGCGTAATACCACGCAGGTTCCGGCGCAGATGAAAACAATGATCTTCGACTCGTCAGATCCGAACGGTCCGCTGAGCCGTGCCGTTCGTAACCAGCTGCGCCTGAACGGCGTAGAGCTGATTGAGAAGGGAACGCTGCGCCAGGATGTGCCGTCATTCCGTATCCTGAACTCCTCTCTGGCTAAAGATACCGCCTCCATCTTCCAGGATGGCCGGACGGCGGAATACCAGATGGTGATGACGGTTAATGCGGCGGTGCTGGTTCCGGGACGGGATATCTACCCCATCTCCACCAAAGTCTACCGTTCGTTCTTTGATAACCCGCAAACGGCACTGGCGAAGGATGCCGAAGAGCAGATTATCATCAACGAAATGTACGACAAGGCGGCGGAACAGCTGATCCGCAAGCTGCCGAGCATTCAGCTTGCCGCGAAAGAGGCGGCTGATGTCGAGCCGGCGGCCCCTGCCACCACCCCGTCACGCGTCTCCACGACGCTGGGCAACTAATGGTTCGGTTGTATCCCGAACAACTCCGCGCGCAGCTCCATGAGGGGCTGCGCGCGGCCTATCTGCTGCTGGGAAACGATCCCCTGTTACTGCAGGAGAGCCAGGATGCGATCCGCGAAGTGGCGGCCTCGCAGGGCTTTGATGAACACCATACTTTCCAGCTTGATAACAGCACCGACTGGCAGGCTATCTTCTCGCTCTGCCAGGCGATGAGCCTCTTCGCCTCCCGGCAAACGATCCAGCTTCTGCTGCCGGAAAACGGCCCCAACGCGACGATTAACGAACAGCTCGCGACGCTGGTCAGCCTGCTGCACGGCGATCTGCTGCTCATCGTTCGCGGCAACAAGCTCACCAAAGCGCAAGAAAATGCGGCCTGGTTTACGCAGCTCTCGCCTCAGGCGGTACTGGTGACCTGCCAGACGCCGGAACAGGCGCAACTGCCCAAATGGGTGGCGGCCCGCGCCCGGCAGCAAAACCTCCAGCTTGACGAAGCGGCGAACCAGCTCCTTTGCTACTGTTATGAAGGCAACCTGCTGGCGCTGGCGCAGGCGCTGGAACGGCTTTCCCTGCTCTGGCCCGACGGTAAACTGACCCTGCCGCGGGTGGAGCAGGCGGTGAACGACGCGGCCCATTTTACGCCGTTCCACTGGGTGGACGCTCTGCTGGCGGCCAAAAGCAAACGTGCGCTGCATATTCTGCAGCAGCTGCGGCTGGAGGGGAGTGAACCGGTTATCCTGTTGCGTACGCTTCAGCGTGAACTGCTGTTGCTGCTGACGCTCAAGCGGCAGATGGCCCACACTCCGCTGCGCGCCCTGTTCGATAAACATCGCGTCTGGCAAAACCGCCGGGCGATGACCACCGAGGCGATCAACCGTCTGAGCCACGAGCAGCTTCGCCAGGCGGTACAGCTGCTTGCCCGCGCCGAGCTGACGCTCAAGCAGGATTATGGTCAGTCGGTTTGGGCCGAGCTGGAAAGTCTCTCTTTGCTGATCTGCCATAAGGCGCTGGCAGACGTTTTTATTGATGGTTGATATGAACACGTTACAGGCAATTTACGGCGGCACGTTCGATCCCGTTCATTATGGCCACCTTAAGCCGGTTGAAATTCTGGCGAACCTGATAGGCTTACAGCGCGTCATTATTATGCCGAACAACGTTCCGCCCCATCGTCCTCAGCCGGAAGCGACGCCCGCGCAGCGCAAATATATGCTGGCCCTGGCGATAGCGGATAAACCGCTCTTCACCCTCGACGAGCGGGAGCTGAAGCGCGACACCCCTTCCTGGACGTCGCAAACCCTGGCGGAATGGCGGGCAGAAGAGGGCCCGGATCGACCGCTGGCCTTTATCATCGGTCAGGACTCCCTGTTGAATCTGCCGAGCTGGCATCGTTATGAGACGATCCTCGACAACAGTCACCTGCTGGTCTGTCGTCGCCCAGGTTATCCGCTACTGATGAAAGAGGAGCAGCATCAGCGCTGGCTTGACGAACACCTCACCCATAACGTGGAAGATCTGCATACGCGCCCGGCGGGGAAAATTTATCTGGCGGAAACGCCGTGGTTTGATATTTCCGCGACCATTATTCGCGAGCGTTTACAGCAGGGGCTCTCCTGCGATGCGCTTTTACCGCCGACTGTGCTGGATTATATTCACGCCCAGGGGTTGTACCAGCAAAGCGCCGACGCCTGAGGGAGTGGCGAAAATTACGTTTATTCGCCCTTCTGCCATTGACACCCCTTTCCAGGCTGATATTCTCCGCAGCCTGACTTGCCCGCCACTCGCTGATTTACAGAAATTGTTTTACAAAAATGGCGATGCAATGTCATGCCGGGGATGGGATGATACCCGCCTCCACGCGCCCGTCCGGTGACTTTTGTCCCGACACCGTAGCCAGTTCAGGTATACTGTCTGGCTACGAAAGAACAGTAGCTCAACTTCATTCACCCAGGGGGAACACTTGCAGGGTAAAGCACTCCAGGATTTTGTTATCGACAAAATTGATGACCTGAAAGGTCAGGACATCATCGCTATCGACGTAAAAGGTAAATCCAGTATCACCGACTGCATGATTATTTGCACCGGGACCTCCACGCGTCACGTCGTCTCTATTGCCGATCATGTGGTTCAGGAGTCGCGCGCGGCTGGCCTGATGCCGCTTGGCGTTGAAGGCGAAGCGACCGCCGACTGGGTGGTTGTCGATCTCGGCGACGTGATTGTACATGTCATGCAGGAAGAGAGCCGTCGCCTGTATGAGCTGGAAAAACTCTGGGGTTAATGCGTGAAGTTGCAGCTGGTAGCCGTCGGCACAAAAATGCCCGACTGGGTACAAACGGGTTTCACCGAATATCTGCGCCGTTTTCCTAAAGATATGCCGTTCGAGCTGGTAGAGATACCGGCAGGTAAACGCGGCAAGAACGCGGATATTAAACGCATTCTCGACAAAGAGGGTGAACTGATGCTCGCCGCTGCCGGCAAAAACCGCATCGTCACCCTGGATATTCCGGGCAAACCCTGGGATACGCCGCAGCTGGCGCACGAGCTGGAACGCTGGAAGCAGGATGGCCGCGACGTCAGCCTGTTAATTGGCGGCCCGGAGGGACTCTCCCCCGCCTGCAAAGCGGCCGCAGAACAAAGTTGGTCTCTCTCCGCGCTGACGCTGCCCCACCCGCTCGTTCGGGTACTGGTAGCGGAAAGCCTCTATCGCGCGTGGAGCATTACCACCAACCACCCTTATCACCGTGAGTAATGATTGACCAGGGTAGATTAAGCAGCGGATGAAACTACAAAATTCTTTTCGCGACTATACGGCTGAGTCCGCGCTGTTTGTGCGCCGGGCGCTGGTCGCCTTTCTGGGGATTTTGCTGCTGACCGGCGTGCTGATCGCCAACCTGTACAACCTGCAAATTGTCCGTTATACCGACTACCAGACGCGCTCCAACGAGAACCGTATTAAGCTGGTGCCTATCGCGCCAACCCGCGGCATCATCTACGATCGTAACGGCACGCCGCTGGCGCTGAACCGCACCATCTACCAGATCGAAATGATGCCGGAGAAGGTGGACAACGTGCAGCAAACGCTGGACGCGTTGCGAAGCGTAGTCGATCTCAACGATGACGATATCGCCAACTTTAAAAAAGAGCGCGCCCGCTCCCACCGCTTTACCTCGATTCCGGTTAAAACTAACCTCACTGAAGTGCAGGTGGCCCGCTTTGCGGTGAACCAGTACCGCTTCCCGGGCGTGGAGGTCAAAGGCTATAAGCGTCGCTACTACCCTTACGGTTCAGCGCTGACCCACGTTATCGGCTATGTCTCCAAAATTAACGATAAAGATGTCGAAAGACTCGATAAAGAGGGCAAGCTGGCCAACTACGCCGCGACCCACGATATCGGCAAACTCGGTATCGAACGTTATTATGAAGATGTGTTGCACGGTCAGACCGGCTATGAAGAGGTCGAGGTTAACAACCGTGGCCGCGTCATCCGCCAGCTCAAAGAGGTGCCGCCCCAGGCGGGCCACGACGTCTACCTGACGCTCGACCTTGAACTGCAACAATATATCGAAACCCTGCTGACGGGCAGCCGCGCCGCCGTTATCGTAAGCGATCCGCGCACCGGTGGTATTCTGGCGATGGTTTCCATGCCCAGCTACGATCCGAACCTCTTCGTGGACGGCATCTCCAGCAAGGACTACTCCGGCCTGCTCAACGATCCGAACACGCCGCTGGTAAACCGTGCCACGCAGGGGGTCTATCCGCCCGCCTCCACCGTTAAACCGTACGTCGCCGTCTCGGCGCTGAGCGCGGGCGTTATTACCCGCAACACCAGCCTGTTCGATCCCGGCTGGTGGCAGCTGCCCGGCTCGGAAAAACGTTACCGCGACTGGAAAAAGTGGGGCCACGGCCACCTGAACGTCACCAAATCGCTGGAAGAGTCCGCCGATACCTTCTTCTACCAGGTCGCCTATGACATGGGTATTGATCGCCTTTCAGAGTGGATGGGCAAATTCGGCTACGGTCATTATACCGGCATCGATCTCTCGGAGGAGCGCTCCGGGAACATGCCGACGCGGGAGTGGAAGCTGAAACGCTTTAAGAAACCCTGGTATCAGGGCGACACCATTCCGGTGGGTATCGGTCAGGGTTACTGGACGGCAACGCCTATCCAGATGAACAAAGCGCTGATGATCCTCATTAACGACGGCGTGATTAAGGTTCCCCATCTGCTGAAAAGTACGGTGGAAGATGGCAGACAGGTACCGTGGATCCAGCCGCATGAGCCGCCGGTGGGCGATATTCACTCCGGCTACTGGGAGATCGCGAAGGATGGTATGTACGGCGTAGCTAACCGTCCTAACGGGACGGCGCATAAATATTTTGCCGGCGCGCCTTACAAGGTGGCGGCAAAATCGGGTACCGCCCAGGTCTTTGGCCTGAAGGCTAACGAAACCTATAACGCCCATAAAATTGCTGAACGCCTGCGCGACCACAAGCTGATGATTGCGTTTGCCCCCTACGACCATCCGCAGGTGGCGGTCTCCATGATCCTTGAAAACGGCGGCGCTGGTCCGGCGGTGGGGACCATCATGCGCCAGATCCTTGACCACATTATGCTGGGTGACAACAACACAGAACTGCCGGCTGAAAATCCGGCCGCCGCCGCGGCGGAGGACCAATAACCATGACGGATAATCCGAACAAAAAATCGCTGTGGGACAAAATCCACATCGACCCGGCCATGCTGCTGATCCTGCTGGCGCTGCTGACCTACAGCGCGCTGGTTATCTGGAGCGCCAGCGGCCAGGATCTGGGCATGATGGAACGTAAAATCGGCCAGATCGCCATGGGCCTGGTGGTAATGGTGGTGATGGCGCAGATCCCGCCCCGCGTTTACGAAGGCTGGGCGCCCTATCTCTATATCTTCTGTATCATTCTGCTGGTGGCGGTGGATGCCTTTGGCGCCATCTCCAAAGGGGCGCAGCGCTGGCTGGATCTGGGAATTGTGCGTTTTCAGCCCTCCGAAATCGCCAAGATCGCCGTCCCGCTGATGGTGGCGCGCTTTATCAACCGTGACGTCTGCCCGCCATCGCTGAAAAATACCGGCATCGCGCTGGTGCTGATTTTCCTGCCGACGCTGCTGGTGGCCGCCCAGCCGGACCTGGGAACCGCCATTCTGATCGCGCTCTCCGGCCTCTTCGTTCTGTTTCTCTCCGGCCTGAGCTGGAAGCTGATCGGCATCGCGGTTGTGCTGGTGGCCGCCTTTATCCCCGTGCTCTGGTTCTTCCTGATGCACGACTATCAGCGTCAGCGCGTGATGATGTTGCTCGATCCTGAAACCGATCCGCTCGGCGCAGGCTATCATATTATTCAGTCGAAGATTGCTATCGGTTCCGGCGGGCTGCGCGGTAAAGGGTGGCTGCACGGCACCCAGTCACAGCTGGAATTTTTGCCCGAACGCCATACCGACTTTATCTTTGCGGTGCTGGCCGAGGAGCTGGGGCTTTTCGGGATCCTGATCCTGCTGGCGCTCTACCTGCTGCTGATTATGCGCGGGCTCTGGATCGCCGCCCGGGCGCAAACCACCTTTGGCCGCGTCATGGCAGGCGGGTTAATGCTGATCTTATTCGTTTATGTTTTCGTGAATATTGGTATGGTGAGTGGCATTCTGCCGGTGGTGGGCGTGCCGTTGCCGCTGGTAAGCTACGGGGGCTCGGCACTGATTGTGTTGATGGCCGGGTTTGGGATAGTGATGTCTATCCATACCCACAGGAAAATGTTGTCCAAGAGCGTATAAAAATAAGGGGAGCACAATGCGTAAGCAGTGGCCTGTAGTCTTCATCGCAGCAAGTTTGCTGGCAGCCTGTACGAGTGACGATGGCCAACAGCAGGCGACCGTGGCACCGCCGCAACCGGCGGTTTGTAACGGACCGGTGGTTGAAATAAGCGGCGCGGATCCCGTTTATGAACCGCTGAACGCGACGGTGAATCAGGATTACCAGCGCGACGGCAAGAGCTATAAAATCGTTCAGGATCTCTCCCGCTTTAGTCAGACAGGTCTGGCGGCGATTTATGATGCGGAGCCAGGCAGTAACCTGACCGCCTCCGGCGAGACCTTTGACCCGATGCAGCTCACCGCCGCACACCCGACACTGCCGATCCCGAGCTACGCGCGCATCACCAACCTCGCTAACGGCCGCATGATCGTCGTGCGCATTAACGATCGCGGCCCGTACGGCAACGATCGCGTGATCTCCCTCTCCCGCGCCGCCGCCGATCGTCTGAATACCTCGAACAATACCAAAGTGCGTATCGACCCGATTATCGTCGCGCAGGATGGCACCCTCTCCGGCCCCGGCATGGCCTGTACTACGGTGGCGAAACAGACCTACGCGCTGCCCGCTCGCCCGGATCTGAGCGGCGGTATGGGTAGCGTTTCATCCGCGCCGGTCGCTGCTACGCCGCAGAACGATGTGCTTCCCGTCAGTAACGATACCCTGAAAAGCGACGATGCCACCGGGGCGCCGGTCAGCAGCAGCGGTTTCCTGGGTGCGCCAACGACGCTCGCGTCGGGCGTGCTGGAGAGTAGCGAACCGGCCCCTGCGCCAGTCGCAGCCCCCGTTACGGCCCCCCAGCGGCGGTTTTGTCGTCCAGGTGGGCGCAGTGAGCGACCAGGGCCGCGCCCAACAGTATCAACAGCGCCTCAGCCAGCAGTTTGGCGTTCCAGGACGCGTGGAGCAAAACGGCGCGGTCTGGCGCATTCAGCTGGGGCCTTTCGCCAGCAAAGCGCAAGCGAGCGCCCTTCAGCAGCGTCTGCAAAGCGAAGCGCAGCTCCAGTCGTTTATTGCTGTTACAAAATAATTAATCGGCGGTATCCGAATTGTCAGCTTTTGTCATTCTGATTCACATTATCATGCTGAAAGTCGGATGCCTGCCTGTATAGCTTTTGCTATAGTAAGGCACTTTTTTTAATTCCATCACGGATGTCGTAGTTCTGACCATGAAGACCACTTTCTCCGCTCGTTTTCTGCAGCGCATGGCGCTGACCACGGCCCTGTGCGCCACTGCCATTGGCGCAGCGCACGCCGATGACCTGAATATCAAGACCATGATCCCTGGCGTTCCGCAGATTGACGCGGAATCCTATATCCTGATCGATTACAACTCCGGCAAGGTACTGGCGGAACAGAACGCCGATGCGCGCCGCGATCCGGCCAGCCTGACCAAAATGATGACCAGCTACGTTATCGGCCAGGCGATGAAAGCGGGCAAATTCAAAGAGTCCGACCTGGTCACCATCGGCAACGACGCGTGGGCGACCGGCAACCCGGTCTTTAAAGGCTCTTCGCTGATGTTCCTGAAGCCGGGCATGCAGGTGCCGGTTTCGCAGCTGATTCGCGGTATTAACTTGCAGTCCGGCAATGACGCCTGCGTGGCGATGGCTGATTTCGCTGCCGGTAGCCAGGATGCCTTTGTCGGGCTGATGAACAGCTACGTTAACGCGCTGGGCCTGAAAAATACCCACTTCCAGACCGTGCATGGTCTGGACGCTGACGGCCAGTACAGCTCCGCCCGTGACATGGCGCTGATTGGTCAGGCGCTGATCCGCGACGTACCGAACGAATATGCCATTTATAAAGAGAAAGAGTTCACGTTCAACGGCATTCGCCAGACCAACCGCAACGGCCTGCTGTGGGATAACAGCCTGAACGTAGACGGCATCAAAACCGGCCATACTAACAAAGCGGGTTATAACCTCGTGGCCTCCGCCACCGAAGGTCAGATGCGTTTGATCTCCGCCGTGATGGGCGGTCGTACCTTTAAAGGACGCGAAACCGAGAGCAAAAAACTGCTGACCTGGGGCTTCCGCTTCTTTGAAACCGTCAATCCGATTAAAGCGGGCAAAGAGTTCGCCTCCGAGCCGGTCTGGTTTGGCGATAACGATCGCGCCTCCCTGGGCGTGGATAAAGATCTCTACCTGACCATTCCTCGCGGCCGCATGAAAGATCTGAAAGCGAGCTATGTACTGAATACCAGCGAGCTGCACGCGCCGCTGCAAAAAAACCAGGTGGTGGGCACCATCAACTTCCAGCTGGATGGCAAGACCATCGATCAGCGTCCGCTGGTTGTGCTGCAGGAGATCCCGGAAGGGAATTTCTTCGGCAAAATCATTGATTACATTAAACTGATGTTCCACCACTGGTTTGGCTAAAAATCGAACACTTGAAAGTGTGATTTTGATCCCCATATACTAAGCATCAGTAACACTCCCGCCCTCTGGCGGGAGTGATTTTTTTACACACACGCCGGAGCTGACATGAAAACCAAACTTAACGAACTGCTTGAATTTCCTACTCCCTTTACTTACAAAGTAATGGGACAGGCGAAGCCGGAGCTGGTTGACCAGGTGGTTGAAGTGGTACAGCGCCATGCGCCAGGGGACTACTCTCCGACCGTCAAACCCAGCAGCAAAGGCAATTACCACTCGGTCTCAATCACCATCAACGCTACCCATATTGAGCAGGTAGAGACCCTCTACGAAGAGCTGGGTAATATCGAAATCGTTCGAATGGTGCTGTAATCCCCTGCGGTTACCCGGCTCCCGGGTAACCCGCTCGCCTGCTGTGATATACTCCCCGCATCCATTGCCTTCTCCCCGGAGCTGTAGTTTTGTATCAGGATAAAATTCTGGTCCGCCATCTCGGGCTACAACCCTATGAGCCTGTCTCACAGGCTATGCATGATTTTACCGACAGACGCGATGAAGAGACGCCGGATGAGATCTGGCTGGTCGAGCATCCGCCCGTCTTTACCCAGGGCCAGGCGGGCAAAGCGGAGCATGTGCTCCTGCCCGGCGATATTCCGGTTATCCAGAGCGATCGCGGTGGTCAGGTGACCTACCACGGGCCAGGTCAGCAGGTGATGTATGTCCTGCTAAACCTGAAGCGCCGTAAGCTTGGCGTGCGTGAACTGGTGACCCTGCTGGAGCAGACGGTTGTCGCCACGCTTGCGGAATATGGGATTGATGCGCATCCACGCGCGGATGCGCCTGGCGTTTACGTTGGTGAGAAAAAAATCTGTTCGCTGGGACTCAGGATCCGTAAAGGCTGTTCGTTTCATGGGCTTGCGCTCAACGTGGATATGGACCTTTCGCCTTTCCTGCGCATCAACCCTTGCGGCTACGCCGGTATGGAGATGACCCAGATGCGTCACTGGGTAGAAACAGTCACGCCGGATATTATTCGACCCTGTCTCATCCGTAACTTTTTAGCACTGCTTAACAATCCCCCCCACGAATATATTGCCGCTTAATATATTTAGCCGATGGTTCAGTAATTTAGTGGGCCATCGCGCATTTACCCCTTTTGCCCTTTACAATAATCCGCAGATTCTATATTTTCGAAGCGCCTGACCGATTTGCCTTTATGCGATACGCATAATCCATGTGATGTTTACCTCCAGGACGAGTTGTTCATCCCTTATGCAAAAGCCTCCAAACCGACTGATTTGTCTGAATAAGCGACGCCTGCATAATACTTAACCCATTGCTTCAGGCATAATATTTAAATTCAACTATCATTCATATTGTAAATGAATGCGGAGTGAGAGCGTGGATTATAATAATTTACCTGCGAAACGTCAGCTTGCGCCTGGCAGTGACGAGAAGCCGCAAATTTTCCGGACATTACGCAATATCGACCTCAATTTATTGACGATTTTCGAGGCAGTATATGTTCATAAAGGAATCGTTAATGCTGCGAAAATTCTTAATCTCACCCCTTCAGCTATTAGCCAGTCCATTCAAAAACTTCGCGCTATATTTCCCGATCCGCTCTTTATTCGTAAAGGCCAGGGTGTGACCCCCACCGCCTATGCGACTCACCTGCACGAGTATATTAGCCAGGGGCTGGAATCGATACTTGGCGCGCTGGATCTCACCGGCTGCCACGATAAACAGCGCACCATTACTATCGGCACCGCTCCCTCGGTAGGCGCGCTGGTCCTGCCTACTATCTACCAGGCGGTAAAGCGCGAAGCGCCGCAGCTGTTGCTGCGCAATATTCCGGTGGATGATGCGGAAAGCCAGCTCTCTCAATTCCAGACTGACCTGATCGTCGACTGTAATACCTTTGGCGCGCGCGCTCTCGGCCACAACGTGCTCTATGCTGACAGCCTGGTGCTGGTGTGCCGCAAGGACCATCCCGCCTACGGGCATGCCCAGGTGCCAGAACTTCTGCGCGAGTATGAATACGCGTTATTTGTTAACGAGGGATTTAGCCTGAATCATCTGCGCCAGCGCGTGAATGAACTCTTCCCGGAGCGGCTGATTAGCTTTAGTAGTTACAATATGTTTACCATTGCCGCCCTGATCGGCAGCAGCGATCTGCTGACGATTATGCCGGTGAGGCTGTTTAATCTGCTGCGCCAGCACTGGGCGCTTGAGCAGATACCTTTTGCTCCCCTCAACGCAGAATCCATTGAAATTTCGCTGCATTACAACAAGCTCAGCCTGCGTGACCCGATTCCTGGAAAATGTGATCAATATCATCCGTAAAGCCTTCTGACGCTCTCGCCCCGCCTGCGTTATTATCCTGGCCGGGGCAAAGGGCACGAAACAACAACTATTTTACAATTTGGCGACCTCGCAGGCTGCTTTATGGCCCGTTTCAATGATATACTGCCTGTCGTTCGTTCAAAAATAGTTGATAAATACAACATTCCCTTGAATTGGAACGTTTTCCCTCGAATTTCGCAACTGGAACACGCACGCTATGAGTAAACCCATTGTGATGGAACGCGGTGTTAAGTACCGCGACGCCGATAAAATGGCCCTTATCCCGGTTAAAAACGTGGCTACGGAGCGCGAAGCGCTGTTAAGAAAACCGGAGTGGATGAAAATCAAACTTCCGGCGGACTCGTCACGTATTCAGGGTATCAAAGCGGCGATGCGCAAAAATGGCCTTCACTCCGTCTGTGAAGAGGCCTCTTGCCCGAACCTTGCGGAATGTTTTAACCACGGTACGGCGACCTTTATGATTCTGGGCGCTATCTGTACCCGCCGCTGTCCTTTCTGCGACGTGGCGCACGGCCGCCCGATCGCCCCCGATGTGAATGAACCGCAGAAGCTGGCGCAAACTATTGCCGATATGGGACTGCGCTACGTGGTTATCACCTCGGTAGACCGCGACGACCTGCGCGATGGCGGCGCACAGCATTTCGCTGACTGTATCTCCGCTATCCGGGAAAAAAGCCCGAATATCAAAATTGAGACGCTGGTCCCGGACTTCCGCGGCCGCATGGACCGCGCGCTGGATATTCTGACCGCGACGCCGCCAGACGTCTTTAACCATAACCTGGAGAACGTGCCGCGTATCTACCGTCAGGTACGTCCGGGTGCCGACTATAACTGGTCCCTGAAGCTGCTGGAGCGCTTTAAAGAGGCCCACCCGCATATCCCGACGAAATCGGGCCTGATGGTGGGTTTAGGCGAGACGAACGCCGAGATCGTCGAGGTTATGCGCGATCTGCGCCGTCACGGGGTCACGATGCTGACGCTGGGCCAGTATCTGCAGCCGAGCCGCCATCACCTGCCGGTACAGCGCTACGTAAGCCCGGATGAGTTTGATGAAATGAAAGCCGAAGCGCTGGCGATGGGCTTTACCCACGCTGCCTGTGGTCCGTTTGTCCGCTCTTCTTACCATGCCGATTTGCAGGCGAAGGGCGAAGAGGTGAAGTAATATCCGCTTACATTTTCCCCATAAAAAAACCGGCTATCGTGCCGGTTTTTTTATGCCGCCCTTTTCAGGCGCTGCCGTTACTCTTTGTGAGAAAGCTTCTCGGCAACTACAGCGTCGTCTGCATTTTTTTGTGCAGCGACGTCGTCATCATTCATTGCCTTTTTAAAGCCTTTAATGGCTGCACCCAGATCGCCGCCCAGCGTGCGTAACTTCTTTGTGCCAAACAGCAGGACGACCAGCGCAGCGACCACCAGCAGTTTAGTAATACTAATCTCACCCATAGATACCTTCTTTACATAAAAACAGGCTGCATACAGCGCCAAAAACCTGATGGTATTAACGGACATTTGGCGCGCGCACACAATAGCAACCTGTAACAAGGTGAATCAAGCAGTGTTTAAAAAAACGTCATAATAATTGCGGTGGCGCAAAGCGGCGGTTGCGAAGCAGAGGCAGCTGCTGGCGCGCTGAGGCCAGCCGCGCCCGGTCAAATTCCGCCATCACCAGCCCTGGTCCTTCAGCCACTGCCGCTACGGTCACGCCGAGGGGATCAACGATCCGGCTCTGCCCGATGTTGCGATTGCCGCACTCCCCCGCCGCCACCACATAGCAGGTGGTATCCAGCGCCCGGGCCGCCAGCAGGGTTGACCAGTGGTGCTCCTTCAGCGGCCCTTTGACCCACGCTGCCGGGAGCGCCAACAGCTCCGCACCAGCCAGCGCCAGAGCGAGCGCCATCTCCGGGAAGCGCAGATCGTAGCAAGTCATCAGCCCTACCCTTACCCCCTCCACCTCAATCAGCGGCGGAACGATCTTTCCGGCGTCAATCCGGCGCGACTCCTGAATGTTAAAGGCATCGTAGAGGTGAAGCTTGGCATAAGTGGCCACGATCTCCCCTCCGCGCAGCGCCACCAGCGTATTCACCGCTCTGCCCGGTGTGGAAGGCACATGTATGGTCAGAAGAGTGGTGAGGTTATCCTGCGCGCTCTGCGCCAGCAGCGGCTGCAGGAAGCCGCCATCAAGCGGCTGCGCCGAGTTGACCGACAGCTCGGGATCGTTATCATCACGCGCCAGCAACGCCTCGGGCAGTACCAGCAACGAAGCGCCCTGCGCGGCGGCCCTGGCCATCATCTTCACGCAGAGCCGTGCATTTTCCCGCCAGTCAGGCGTTACCGTAAATTGTCCTGCCGCAATATACATATTTTCTCTCTCTGCCGAACGGCGTTACACTCATCGCTTCATTACATCAAATAGCAGGAATAAAGAGTGTTACAACTACTTTTAGCCGTTTTTATTGGGGGAGGCACGGGTAGCGTGGCACGCTGGCTGCTGAGCCTGCGTTTTAACCCGGTTCATCAGGCGATTCCCCTGGGCACGCTGACCGCCAACCTGCTGGGGGCATTTATCATCGGCGCAGGGCTGGCCTGGTTTTCGCGGATGACGCATCTCGATCCCATGTGGAAGCTACTCATCACTACCGGTTTTTGCGGCGGCCTGACCACCTTCTCCACCTTTTCCGCAGAGGTGGTGTTTTTATTACAGGAGGGGCGCATCGGCTGGGCGCTGACCAACATCGCCGTCAATCTGCTCGGCTCCTTTATCATGACCGCGCTCGCATTTTGGCTTTTTTCCACCGCCAGCGCGCACTAAAAACGCCGCGTTAATGTTGGCTTAATTTTTCTCTGTCACCCTTGAAGGATACGTAACGGGGGTGAAGATGAAGCAAAATATAATGAGCGCCAGCATGGTGGCGTTAAGCCTGCTGATTGTGGCAAGCTTTCTGAAAGTTTATCTTTTTAACTAATTCAAAACGAAAAAAACCCGCTCACTGAGCGGGTTTTGAAATTCTTGCTGACGCGTCTGGATTACAGAGCGATTACGTTAGCAGCAGAAGGGCCTTTGGCACCGTTAGTGATTTCAAACTCAACGCGCTGACCTTCAGCCAGAGTTTTGAAACCATTGCTCTGGATTGCAGAGAAGTGTACGAACACGTCTTTGCTGCCATCTTCCGGAGTAATGAAACCGAATCCTTTGGATTCATTAAACCACTTAACGTTACCTTTAATCTTAGACATCAAAATTACCTTTACATGAAAAATCGACACAAATGCTGTGTCGGATACCAGTACATCAATTGTGAGGCGTTTTGTCCAGCGGAACTTTGATAAAAAGTGACAAAAGTCGCGTTAATTTTAGGGGGTAGCTTTTTGTGCTTTACCCACGCTCACCTTCCCTCTTTCTTGCCAGCCTCCCGCTTTTCTGCAGATAAAACGCCACGCACCGCGGCGCCGCTGGTATACCGGGTCATCTGAAAGGTGGCCGTGCCTGCCCAACAAAGGCCAGCGGCAACCCCGCTGGGATCGGAATGGCGCGCCGGGATAACGATCTTTCCGGCAGCGTTCATAACGAGCCCTGTTATTTTTTAGGCCACCAGCCGCCCATTATTGCTCTCTGCCCGGCCCGGGCCAGAAAATTAAGTTTTGATTTACATTATTCTGCTTCAGTCAATATATTCTGTTCATTGTAATAAAATAAAAATCTTAAACTTTTTATGGCTTTACGAAGCCATGAAATTACACTTAAAAATCGTAAGAATAACGTAAACAGATTTAGCCGCTTAATCTTTTATGAAAACCAGATCATTCATCCACTTTATTACCCCTTTGTAAAACAGGGATTTTCCCGCGTTCCCTCCGGCCGGGCAGCATGCTTAACTGCAAAACAGACAGCGATTAACATACCATTATCATATTGATTACAAATCAGTTTATCCCCCTGTCTGATGCCACTCCCTGAATGTCATCCGTGTGGCAAAAGAGTGAAGTTCGTGGCGTTAACAGAGGGTTTATTGATTTTAATCAGCAAGAGTCGCCCATTAATTAGGCACATTTCCATCCTTCTCATTATTGCTGATCTATTCGTGCTCTCCGGGAGTGCGCGTTACAGGGGAATCCATGCTTACCTTTATCGAACTCCTGATCGGAGTGGTCGTCATAGTTGGCGTTGCGCGGTATATCATTAAGGGCTTTTCCGCCACCGGGGTATTATTCGTCGGCGGTTTAACACTGCTTATTATTAGCGCCCTTATGGGCCATCAGGTTTTACCGACCAGCGAAACCGGCACCGGTTATGCCGCCACGGATATTGTCGAATACATTAAGATTCTGCTGATGAGCCGCGGCGGCGATCTCGGTATGATGATCATGATGCTGTGCGGTTTCGCCGCCTATATGACCCATATCGGCGCTAACGACATGGTGGTGAAGCTGGCGTCAAAACCGCTGCAGTATATCAACTCGCCCTATATGCTGATGATTGCCGCCTATTTCGTCGCCTGTCTGATGTCGCTGGCGGTCTCCTCGGCCACCGGCTTGGGGGTGTTGCTGATGGCTACCCTCTTCCCGGTAATGGTTAACGTTGGCATCAGTCGCGGCGCGGCGGCGGCGATCTGCGCTTCCCCAGCAGCCATTATTCTTTCCCCCACCTCCGGGGATGTGGTGCTGGCAGCCAAAGCCGCAGAGATGCCGCTTATCGATTTTGCCTTTAAAACCACCTTGCCTATCTCTATTGCCGCGATTGTCGGCATGGCGATTGCGCACTTTTTCTGGCAGCGGTATCTCGATAAAAAAGAGAATATTAACCATGAGATGCTCGACGTAAGCGAAATTACCACCACCGCGCCGTCGTTTTACGCCATTTTGCCCTTCACCCCCATTATTGGCGTGCTGATTTTTGACGGCAAATGGGGGCCGCAGCTGCACATCATCACAATCCTTGTAATCTGCATGCTGCTGGCGGCGGTACTGGAGTTTGTTCGCGGCTTCAACACCCAAAAGGTATTTACCGGTCTGGAAGTGGCCTATCGCGGTATGGCGGATGCCTTCGCCGGCGTGGTAATGCTGCTGGTCGCGGCGGGGGTATTCGCACAGGGGCTGAGCACTATCGGCTTTATTCAGAGCCTGATCTCCATCGCCACCTCTTTCGGTTCGGCCAGCATTATCCTGATGCTGGTGCTGGTGGTGCTGACTATGCTGGCGGCCATGACCACCGGCTCCGGCAACGCGCCCTTCTACGCCTTTGTAGAGATGATCCCTAAGCTCGCCCACTCCTCCGGCATTAACCCGGCCTATCTCTCGATTCCAATGCTGCAGGCTTCGAACCTGGGACGCACCATTTCGCCGGTATCGGGCGTGGTGGTTGCGGTGGCGGGGATGGCGAAAATCTCGCCGTTTGAGGTGGTGAAACGCACCTCTGTGCCGGTGCTGGTGGGGCTAGTGATTGTCATTGTTGCCACCGAGCTGATGGTGCCGGGCACCGTAGCGGGCTAAGCTCTCCTGATGATCAAAAAGCGCCTGCGGGCGCTTTTTGTGTTTTAATAAGTGGCTAAAATGAATTTAACGTAAATCATCAGGAATTTATATGCTCAGGAAGGATATCGTGAGCCGCTTCAGCGCAGCGGCCGTCGCTCTGTGCGCCTGTTCCGTCGTAGCTGCGCCGCTTCAGGCCACACAATATGCGGATTTTGACCGTTACGTGCTCGCCCTCTCCTGGCAAACCGGTTTTTGTCAGAGTATGCACGATCGCAACCGTGACGAGCCTGACGAGTGCCGTCTGCAAAAAGAGAGTGATACCAAAACCGATTTCCTGACCGTACACGGCCTGTGGCCCGGCCTGCCAAAATCGATCGCGGCGCGCGGCGTTGACGAACGTCGCTGGATGCGTTTTGGCTGCGCCACGCGTCCGGTTCCTGACCTGCCGGAAGCGCGCGCCAGCCGTAAATGCGCTTCGGCGGAAACCGGCCTGTCGCTGGAGGCCGCGGCAAAACTGAACGAAGTGATGCCGGGCGCGGGTGGTAACTCCTGCCTGGAGCGCTACGAATACGCTAAACATGGCGTCTGCTTTGGCTTCGATCCCGACGCCTATTTCGGCACGATGGTGCGAATGAACCAGGAGGTTAAAGCCAGCGCGCTTGGCGCTTTCCTGGCGGCGCACTACGGAAAACCGATCGCCCGCAGCGCCTTTGACGACGCCGTGGCAAAAAGCTGGGGCTCCAACGCGGTGAAGGCGGTGAAGCTGACCTGTAACGGTAATCCGGCCTATTTAACCGAAATGCAGATCTCCCTTCACGCCGCCGCCATCAACGCGCCGCTCACCTCCGCCTCCTTTGCACCGCAGCCGCATCCCGGGAACTGCGGGAAGCAGTTTGTGCTGGACAGCGTCGGCTACTGATCCTTTGCCAGGCGTCACTGCGCCTGGCCTCCCTTTTTCCCTGCCACTCCGCCCCCTGTTGTCCCGGGATCGCCCGACCTTGCCGGGCAAATTCAACGCGTCCCAGCTGCTGCGGGTTGCGCACCAGTCCGCTGAAGAGATCGGCGAAAAAATGCTGGTCTGCGGGAAGCGGGCGGTCGCTCATTGTCAGCTCCGGCGGGCATCCGGGCGCACCAGATCAAAACGCTCGTTTTCGCTGATGCCATAGTAGGCGCTCGGCCCACCCGCCCGCAGGATCGGGTTCGCTTTGGCGGTCTGGTAGATCCCCTTCTCCAGCAGCCCCTCGTGGATATGCACGCCCACCACTTCTCCCAGCACCAGCCAGGTATCAATGGGCGCGCCGTCGGCCCCCGTCAGCTGGATGCACTGGCTCAGACGACACTCAAAATTGACCGGGCTTTCCGCCACGCGCGGCGGCGCCACCACGCGGCTGGCGACGGGCGTCAGTCCGGCAAAGGTAAACTCATCTTCATCGTGCGGCAGCGAGGCGGAGGTTTCATTCATGGCGCTCGCCAGTTCGCGGGTCGCCAGGTTCCAGACAAATTCTCGCGTCTCGGTAATATTTCGCACGCTGTCTTTCCAGCCGTTGCTGGAAAAGCCGATAATCGGCGGGCGGTAGTTGAAGCAGTTAAAGAAACTGTAGGGGGCCAGATTGTGTCGCCCTTCGCTGTCCTGGCTGGCGATCCAGCCGATAGGACGCGGGCCGATAATGGCGTTTAAGGGATCGTGCGGCAGGCCATGGCCTTCAGAGGGCTGATAAAAATACATAGTTTTCCCGAAGACAAAAAGCGGGCAGCGATTGCCGGCCCGGTTTGAGAGACATCCGGCGATAATAGTAGGCGGCCCTGCGCCAGGCAATAGCGCCGCGTGTTATCTGCACAACATTCACAGTAGTGATGAATGTGACCGCCATCACTTCAAAGTTTGCCAGACAATCAGTATTATCAGAGAAGTTAAAACCCTCGCTGCCAGACGGCGAGGGTTTTCTTTTGGATAAAAGCCTGCGCGACGCGCGGCGTTAACGACATGGAGTAGAAGATGTCCAGACCCCCTATCATCATTAACGAACTGGATGCGGAACGTATCGATCGCCTGCTGGAACAGCCCGCTTACGCTTCGCTGCCGGTGGCCGACGCTCTCAACGTCGAGTTAGACCGGGCGCAGATGTGCGCCCCCGCATCGATGCCGCATGACGTGGTGACCATGAACAGCAAGGTCACCTTCCGCGATTTAAAGAGCGGTGAGACGCGCACCCGCACGCTGGTCTATCCGACACAGATGACCGACAGCAGCACCCAGCTCTCCGTCCTGGCGCCGGTGGGCGCCGCGCTGCTGGGCCTGCGCGTAGGCGATACCATTAACTGGGCACTGCCGGGCGGCGCCTCGACCCATCTGGAGGTGCTGGAGTTGCTCTATCAGCCAGAAGCCGCGGGTGAGTACCTGCGCTAACCTCTTAAGCGCTACGCCGCTTGATCAGGAGGATGCGACTGCATCCTCTTTACGCAATTTCACCCGTTCTTCCTGGCGCAACGCGTACCGCCTTCGGTGCAGACTGGAGCCGTTTCTCTGTATGAGGACGGTTATGAGCGAGATCCTCGTCATCACCCTGGTCTATTGCGCGATTGCGGCGATCCTTGTCGCGGCGGTGCTTTATCTGGAACGTCACTGGTAAGTGACGTTACACGACGCCACCCGGCATCGGGTTAACCAGACCGGTCGCTTTCTCCTGTGCGGCTTCGGCGCTGGCAGCGCCAGGAACCAGAATCACCTTGCGGCACTCCTCCTCCCGCTTCTCAAAGATCTCGTAGCCGCGCGCGGCCTCCTCCAGCGGCATGTAGTGGGTGACTATCTCTTCTGGTTTCAGCAGCCCTTTTTCGATTAGCGGCAGCAGCTCCCCAAGCCAGGCGTGCACGTGGGTCTGCCCCATCTTAAAGCTGAGCCCTTTATCAAAGGCATCGCCAAAAAGGAAACCATGGATGAACCCGGCATAAACGCCCGGCACGCTCACCACCCCGCCGCGGCGCACCGCAGCCATACACTGGCGTAGCGCCTTACCGCTGCTCCCTTCCAGCTTGAGGTTGCTGAGGATGGTCTCGGTAGTGCTGCCTTTGGCCTCAAAGCCGACGGCGTCAATGACCGCATCCACGCCGCGGTGCCCTGCGGTCTGCTCGATAATCGCTTCCGCCGGATCGTCAATCTCATCGAAGTTAATGGGGATCGCCCCGTAACGCTGCTGGGCAAAGCTCAAACGATAGGGATGGTGATCGACGATAAAGATCTGCTCCGCCCCCAGCAGACGCGCGCAGGCGATGGTCAGCAGCCCCACCGGACCGGCGCCAAATACCGCCACGCTTGAGCCTTTTTCAATCTGGGCGTTTTTTGCCGCCTGCCACGCCGTAGGCAGAATATCGGATAAAAAGAGCGCCTTATCATCAGAGAGCAGCGGCGGCACCTTAAAGGGACCGACGTTGCCCTTCGGCACGCGGACATACTCAGCCTGTCCGCCCGGTACGCCGCCGTAGAGGTGGCTGTAGCCAAACAGCGCGGCCGGCGGCGGGATCTGTTTTTTATTCAGCGCTGAGCCCTGACCGGAGTTGGTGTTTTCACAGGCGGAATATTGCTGGAGGCGGCAAAAGAAGCAGTCGCCGCAGGCAATGACAAAGGGGATCACCACCCGATCGCCCTTACGGATGTTTTTCACTTCGCTGCCGGTTTCCACCACCTCGCCCATAAATTCATGACCAAAGATATCGCCATGTTTAACCTTGGGGATTTTGCCGCGATAAAGATGCAGATCCGAGCCGCAAATGGCGGTGGCGGTTACGCGCAGAATAATATCGTCGGGCTGCTCGATACCGGGATCGGGCACTTCCTCGACGCGAACATGATGTGGGCCGTGGTACGTGAGTGCTTTCATGCAACCTCCGTAAAAAAAGTGCGGATTAGTTCTTTAAAGGGTAGTCATCCCCGGCGCTTCGCCGATAAAAAGGGTGGTTTTGAGATTAATCCTGGAATCAGGCAGCCAACGGAGGGGTTAAAAAACGGGCGGAAAGCAAAAGTGCTGTAAAGATAGCAGAAACAAATACTATTTTATGCTTGAATGAATTAGACGTTGAATAACAAGGAGAAACGGGTATGTATAAGACTATCATTATGCCGGTTGATGTTTTCGAAATGGCGTTAAGTGACAAGGCCGTACGTCACGCCGAGTTTCTGGCACAGCAGGAGGGCATTATTCATCTGCTGCACGTGCTGCCGGGTTCCGCCAGCCTGAGTTTGCATCGGTTTGCCGCCGACGTTCGCCGCTTTGAGGAGCACCTTGAGCGCGAAGCCCAGGCGCGACTGCAAACCATGGTGGAACATTTTACGCTCGATCCGTCGCGTATTAAGACCCACGTTCGCTTCGGCAGCGTGCGCGATGCGGTAAACGAGCTGGCGGAGGAGCTACAGGCCGACGTCGTGGTTATCGGTTCGCGTAACCCTTCTATTACCACGCATCTGTTAGGCTCTAACGCCTCCAGCGTGATCCGCCACGCCCATATTCCGGTGATGGTGGTGCGCTAAACGTAAAAACCCCGCGAATGCGGGGTTTTTTCTGTCAGTAGAGATGGCCGATATTGACGATGGTGCTGATGGTATCGCCAAAAAAGCTCAACCGGCTCAGCAGCATGGACGCGAGCAGAATGACGAACAGCGTTCTCGGCATCGCGCGGCGCAGGGTAAGCGCTAACGCAGCGATAGCGCATACCAGGCTCAGCAGCCAGAGCGGCGAGGTGAGCCACGCATGAGCCGTCATCTTCACCACGGTGCCGCCGCTTAGCCAGATCAGCGGCGCGACCACCATCACCGCGATAAAGACCACGATTGCCTGACGCAGCGCGGCAACCGACGCGTTAAGCTTCAGCAGCGGCGCGCCAGCGCAGCCCATCACCCAGACGGTGATAAAGAAGAATACCATCGTCAGGCCGTTGGCGATCGCCTGCATCGCCGGCGCGGCATAGGTCATCCCCTGCACTGCCACCAGCAGAATGCCAAACAGCGACGCCAGCAGCGCCGCCCCCTTGTTGCCTTTGGTCAAAAAGGCCAGCGCAATCATCGCCCCGTAAAGCGTCGCACCGAGAATTTCACGGCTCAGCCAGGCGTGTCTGAGGTTGATCAGTGCGTTATAGGCATGGTCCGGATGCGCCAGGTGGAGGATCGCCGCCACAGACGCGACGCCCAGGACCAGCCCGGTGATCAGCCACATCACGCGGTTGCCTTCGATTTGCCCGCGCCAGGTACGCCAGGTAAGCAGCAGCGTCATCCCGACGGACATCTGGCTTAAAACGGTAAAAATGACTAACGGCAGCTCATACTTTTCCATTAATTGTCCTCCGGCTGTTTCGGCTGACGCGCCAGAATGAAGCGTGTGCCCGGATTGAGCTGCGGCATGTGCGGGAAGCCCGGCGGGAACTGCACCGCATTCTCCGGCAGCGGATCGGAATCGAGATCGATAATGGTCAACGCCCCGACCGGGCAGGCGTTAACGCACGCCGGATTCATACCGATATCGAGTCGTTCGTAGCACATGCTGCACTTCTCGGCCTTCCGGGTCTCTTCGTTGAAGCGCGGCGCACCATAAGGGCAGTTGCGAATGCAGTTTTTACAGCCGATGCAGCGCTCAGGGTTGTGTACTACCACTCCATCTTCGCGTCTGGTATAGGCTTCTACCGGGCAGGCGGCGACGCAGGCCGGGTGTTCACAGTGGTTACAGGCCAGCGAGTAGAACGCGCGCTCTTCGTGCGGATAGATCTCTTTATCCAGCGGATAGACGTAACGCCAGAAGCGCTCCGGCTCCAGCTGGTTAAAACTCTTACAGGCCATTGCACAGCCACGGCAGCCGATGCATTTATCGCTATTGACTAAGAATGCGCGTCTCATGCGGCGGATTCTCCTTTACTGATCAACTCTACGTCAGCAAACTGACTGTGGATGGCGGCGCCCGGCGCGCCGGTTTTCATCAAGCCCATATCGGCTGGGGTATCGGCAACCACGTTTTGCACGTTGTATTTACGTTTCGGGAACCAGGCCTCGTACATCACCAGGAAATCTTCCGGTACGTTAGTGGTGACTTTCGCCCGCAGCTCAATCTCCCCGGTGCCGTTAAAGACTTTGACCAGATCGTTCTCGCTGATGCCCTTTTTCTTCGCGGAAGCAGGATGGATATAGACGAACGGTTCCGGGTAGAAGACCTGCATCCAGTCCAGGTTAATGAACTGGGAATGCAGACCAAACTGCACGTGCGGCGTAAAGAGGTGGAATGGCAGCTTGCTCTCCGCTTCCGGTTTATATTCCGGCAGCGCGGTGTGGCCGTTTTTCTCCGCCAGCTCAGATTTAAATTCATACTTGCCTGACGGCGTTTTGAATTTGCGGTCGTACCATGCGGCAGAGCTTGGCAGGATCGCTTTCTTCGGCCCGTCCAGCAGATCGTCCCAGGAGGAGATGCCGAACATCTTCGCCATACCGTCGTTAAACTCCAGATCCAGCCAGCGCTTATGATCGAACTCCTGCGGGAAAGTACAGGAGCCCGGCTCCATCTTGTTGATGGCGCGCGACAGCAGGGTGGCGATTTCAAGGTCGCATTTCGCCTCGTACATCGGCTTAATGGCCGGCTGGTTGATGGAGAGCCAGTAGTGCCAGTAAGAGGCATCCACGTTCCACTCTTCAAAGGCGGTGGTTACCGGCAGCACAATATCGGCGTGCTGAACGGTTTCGTTGAAGAACTGATCGGCGCAGACCACCATCTCCACTTTTTCGAACGCTTTTTCCATTTTGCTGCGATCGAAATCCTGGGAGAACGGGTTCTTACAGGCGACCCACAGCATACGCACCGGCGGATCGTTAGCGTCGAGAATACCCTGCGCCGTCTGGTTGATGTTCAGGGAGCGGTCGGAGTACTGAACCGCCGCGCCGTCTGCGGCGCTGGCGCCAAATTCACTGGTCGTGCCCGCCGCGCCAGGCACGCCAACCGAGCCGACCGGCGGCTTCTGCAGCATGGCGTTGTAGTTAAAGCCCCAGGTATGCAGATGGCCGTAGCGGGCGCCGCCGCCCTCCACACCAATGTTGCCTGTCATCGCGACAAAGGCGTCAATCGCGCGTACGTTAGCCCCGCCGTTGACGTGGCGCTGCATCCCGTAACCAATCCACACCGTCGCCGGGTTAACCGCGGTAAACTCTTCCGCCAGCTGGCGAATGACATCCGCGGAGAGGCCGCAGATTTCCGACGCCCACTCCACCGTAACGTTGTTGCGCAGGTACGCTTCAAATTCGGCATAGCCGTGGGCGTAGTTATTCACGAAGTCGTGATCCACTAACCCTTTATCGACCAGGTGGCGCGCCATACCCAGCGCCAGCGCGCCATCGGAACCCGGACGCACGCGCAGGTAAAGATCGGCTTTCGCGGCAGTCTGCGACAGGAGCGGGTCGATAACTACCACTTTCGCCCCTTTCTCCCGCGCCTGATAGATGTACTTCATGGTGTGCATAGAGCACCAGGCCGGGTTAGCGCCCCAGATAATGATATATTTGGCTTTCACCATATCTTCCGGGTCGTTACACCACATGTCGCCCATGTCGTAGTTTTGCGCGTCGATGCCGGCAGGCCAGCACGGCGTACCGGCAAATCGGGTGGTGTAGCCAAGGGAGGACATCATCCCCTCCACGGCATAGTTCAGCACGCCGAACTTACCGGAATATTTGGTCAGCGCCACCCCCAGCATGGAGCCATCTTTCTTCTTAATCTCGAGCATCTTGGCGGCAATGCGCTGCATCGCCTCCTCCCAGGAGATGCGACGCCAGTTGCCGCTGCCGCGAACGTCCTGCACCATCGGGTACTTGATGCGGTCCGGGCTATAGACACGGCGCGGATAGCTCAGCCCTTTTACGCACGGCGTACCGTGGGTAAAGGTCGATTCCGGCGCCCCTTCGACAAAGGTAATCACATCGTCTTTAACCCAGGTCTTCAGGCTGCAGGTGTCATAGCAGTTACGCGGACATGCATTCCGATAGATTTTGTAGGTTTTGGGATTAAATGGGATCGGAGGTTGCGCGTAAGCGCAACGGGAAGACAGCAGCCCCCCGGGTAAAGCAGACACTGCCCCCAGCGCAACCAGTCCCTTTAAAAATGAACGTCTGTTCAACAGACCCGGTTCATTGCTCATATAGACACTCTCGTTTTTAATTCATCAAGCCAATCAGATAATCTTTCCGCCACGTGACGTAGCGGCGCCGTTTGGGCATTTATTTTTATTTTCTCGCAATACACAGGCACCCATGACAGCACGTATTCATTTACGTAGTGAATGAATGCCTCTGTATATTCTGTGGACTGCCGGGCGTTAACGGACAATAGCACCGCCAGTTCCAGCACACAGGAAATATGATCGTCCGGGATATTATTTTCTTGATTGAGGGACAACCCTAACTGCTCCATAAATTCACGCAGGTTCAGGGTAGTTTTGCCCATCACCAGCCCCGCCTCCTCAAGATAGACGGAGGCGAAAGGCGCGGCCTTGAGCTTCCCGGGCCCGACAAACAGGGCATTGAAATCATACTCAACGGCCAGCCACTCCTCCTCTGTGAGGGCGCTCGCTGCCTGGTTAAGGGCCAGGTAAGCAGACTTCAGGGAGTGGCTATCGGAGGCAATAAAGAAATCACGCAGCAGTAACCCTGACGACTCAAATTCCGTCAGAGCTTTATAAATTGAATCCATGAATACACCAACTTATCATTCACGCAATAAATATATTGTTTGCTATTGGGCGATATAATAATAAAAAGGCGTTTATTCTTTTTTGATTAAAATGTTCATTAACCACATAAAAACAATGGTTAACTCATTTTATTGTTTCAAAATTTATCTGATTAAGAGGGACGAAAAAAAACCGCCGGTCATCCTGACAGGCGGTTTTGGGAATTGCAGGTGTTGTCTTGCTTTCTTTTATGCAGTTTTGGTGCGAATCAGATAATCAAAGGAGCTCAGGGAGGCTTTTGCCCCTTCGCCGGTTGCAATGATGATCTGCTTATACGGTACGGTGGTGCAGTCACCCGCGGCAAAGACCCCTTTCACGCTGGTTTCGCACTTCGCGTCGATGATGATCTCACCCATACGGTTGCGCTCCAGCGCCCCTTCCAGCCACACGGTATTCGGCAGCAGGCCAATCTGGACGAAGATACCCGACAGCGCAACGTTGTGTACATCGCCGCTTACGCGGTCGCGATATTCCAGGCCGGTCACTTTACTGCCGTCGCCCTTCACTTCGGTGGTCTGAGCGTTCAGAACGATATCGACGTTGTTCAGGCTGCGCACTTTATCCTGCAGAACCTGATCCGCTTTCATTTCCGGAGCAAATTCCAGCAGCGTGACGTGCTCAACGATACCCGCCAGGTCGATTGCCGCTTCCACACCGGAGTTGCCCCCGCCGATGACCGCCACACGCTTACCTTTAAACAGCGGGCCGTCGCAGTGCGGGCAGTAGGTCACCCCTTTGGTGCGATACTGATCTTCGCCCGGCACGTTCATGTTGCGCCATTTCGCGCCGGTCGCGATGATCACGCTGCGCGCTTTCAGCACCGCGCCGGAGGCGGTTTCAATCTGATGCAGACCGCCTTCCTGAGAAGCCGGAACCAGGCGGCTGGCGCTCTGGCTGTCGATCACATCCACGTTATAGTCGCTCACGTGCGCTTTCAGGGCGCCGGCCAGCTTCTGACCTTCCGTTTTCGGTACGGAGATGTAGTTTTCGATATCAACGGTATCCAGCACCTGACCGCCAAAGCGCTCGCCCATCAGACCGGTACGGATCCCTTTACGGGCAGAGTAGACAGCCGCCGCTGCGCCCGCCGGGCCGGAGCCGACGATCAGCACATCATACGCGTCACGCTGGTTCAGCTCTTCCGCCGCGCGTTTTTCAGCGCCGGTATCGACTTTGGCAACGATTTCGGTCAGCGTCATGCGGCCCTGGCCAAACTCTTTACCGTTAACGAAGACCGCCGGAACACCCATCACGCCGCGATCGGTGATTTCATTCTGGAAGGTGCCGCCATCAATCGCCGTATGTTTGATGCGCGGGTTCAGGACCGCCATCAGGTTCAGCGCCTGTACCACATCCGGGCAGTTATGGCAGGAGAGCGAATAATAGGTTTCAAATTCAAAATCACCGTCGATGTCGCGGATCTGCTCCAGCAGAGACTGCGCCTCTTTAGACGGGTGACCGCCGGTCCAGAGCAGCGCCAGCACCAGAGAGGTAAACTCGTGGCCCAGCGGCGAGCCCGCAAAGCGCGGCCCCTTGTCAGATCCCGGGTTGGTGATCAGGAAAGAGGGCTTGCGCACCGGCAGGCTGTTATCCTCTTTAAAGGTCACTTTCGGTGACAGTTCGGCGATTTCCGCCAGCAGTTCCTTGATTTCTGCCGATTTAGCGCTGTCATCCAGCGTGGCAATCAGCTCAACAGGTTTGGTCAGTTTCTCAAGGTAGGCCTTGAGCTGGGTTTTCATAGTAGTGTCGAGCATCGTTATCTCCTGCTTAAAAACATCATCATGCAAGCTGCCTTATGGCTGCCTGAATGCAACTTGAATCATGGTGTTGAAGAAACAGGCGCAGAACTGCGCCTGTGGATTGCCGGATGGCACTGCGTTTAACCGGCCTACGATTTTGTAGGCCCGCGCAAGCGTAGCGCCGCCGGGCAGAACAGACTTAAATCTTACCAACCAGATCTAAGGACGGAGCCAGAGTCGCTTCGCCTTCTTTCCATTTAGCCGGGCACACTTCGCCTGGGTGAGCAGCAACGTACTGAGCCGCTTTGATTTTACGCAGCAGGTCAGACGCGTCACGGCCAATACCTTCAGCGGTAACTTCGATAGCCTGGATGATGCCCTGCGGGTCAACGATAAAGGTGCCGCGATCGGCCAGACCTTCGTCTTCACGCATGTTTTCAAAGTTACGGGTCAGGGCGCCAGTCGGGTCGCCGATCATCGCGTATTTGATTTTCGCGATGGTTTCAGAGCTGCTGTGCCACGCTTTATGAGTGAAGTGGGTATCGGTAGATACAGAGTAAACGTCTACGCCCAGCTTCTGCAGTTCTTCGTAGTGATCTGCCACGTCGCCCAGTTCGGTCGGGCAAACGAAGGTGAAGTCAGCCGGATAGAAGAAGAAGACGCTCCAGCGGCCTTCGATATCTTTCTCGGTTACTTCGATAAATTCACCGTTCTTGAACGCCTGGTTTTTGAAAGGTTTAACTTTGGTATTAATCAAGGACATCTATACTTCCTCCGTGTTTTCGTTGAGATGTAAGGTAACGAACTTTTGTATCCAGTGCTAATGCGTTTGCATTATCAAATCAATCAGTCATACCTAACAACCCGAACAAACTCATTTTGTGAACATGAAAGGGTAAGCCTGAAGCGCAAAGGTTGGTCCAGCGCCAGCCTGGATAGCAAAGCCTTACGCTACCCTACCTTACCGCAGGCAAGGCGAAGATAGCGAGCTGATTAGACCATCCACCCGGCAGGAGAGCAATCAGGCACAGCAGGTGTTCCGCCTATGGCTGTGATAGGTTCTGCCATCCATTATGTTAATAACGGTTTCCAGGAACAACCGGCTTAAGCATAAGACCTTTTCCACCACGATCCTGCGCGGCAAGCCCGTGCCGTGCCGTCCGGGGAGGCGCCGATGAAAACACTCCATAAAAACTAACTATCAAAGGAAGATCACGGCGCCAGCCATTTACTATATGAATAATATTGATGAATTACGGTAGTAGTGACGCTTTCCGGGCAAGATAAATTAAAAACAATGATGAATAACGAATGATCTATAAATGAAGGTTGTCAATTATGATGACCACCGCCACGGAAGATAAAAATAACTAAACTTCCTTTAAAGAATCATTTCATTAATCCAGCATCGTGATATATTAAGTTTGTTTTCAAGACAAATTAAGTTAAATGAACCGTAGGATGGCGGGGGCGGCTGTGCTTATGTGATTATTTATGTAATAGCCCCGCATATGTAACGTACTCAGGATGGACTATGGCTAACCTTTACGACTTAAAGAAGTTCGATCTTAATCTACTGGTTATTTTTGAATGCATCTATCAGCACCTAAGCATCAGCAAAGCGGCGGAAACGCTTTATATCACGCCCTCGGCTGTTAGCCAGTCTTTACAACGCCTGCGTATCCAGCTTAACGATCCGCTTTTTATACGCTCCGGTAAGGGCATCACCCCTACCACGGTGGGCAATAACCTCCATTTTCACCTGGAGCAAAACCTTAACCAGATTGAGAAAACCATCAATGTGATGCATGGCTCTGAGCTGACGAAAAAGATAGTTATCTATACGCCGCAGCTCGTCTCGCACAGCGTACTGCTTGATACTATCAAGATGATCGCCTCCGAAGAGAGCTATGAAATTGAGTTACGCGATCTCCTGCTAACCACTGAATCAGCGGAAGATTTGCTGGCTTACAGAAAAGCCGATCTGGTTTTCACCCTGTCGCCGGTCAATAACCGCTCGATTGTTTCCAGCTTTTTCTACTCCCTCTCCCCGGTGCTGGTTTGCAGGCAGGATCATCCGCGCCTGAGCGACAATCCCACCAATGAGGAGCTGCTGAACGAGCGTTTTACGCGCTTCACTACCCAGAACAAAGCGGTCCTGGAGTTCCGCTCGGAATCGAGCATGAAGCTGCCCGATCGCTGCTTCGCTTTTAGTAGCGATTCGCTTATGTCAATTTTGCACATTATCAGCGCGACTGATTTTGTTGGCTTTCTTCCACAATCCACGTTCGAAACCTATAAAGAGTTGTTAAATCTGAAATCAGTCTCAGCCCCTTTCACGGTGCCGCCAATAAATATTTTCATGCTCTATAACCGTTCAGCGCTTAATAGCACCGTCTTCGCAAAATTTGTTAACCAGCTAAATAATGAGTAATGAAATCGACTAACGCAGACTCATTCAGATACTGCCTGACAAATATATAAATTATAACTTACCGCTATCCTTGCACGCGCTATCATCCATGGAGATTAAGTTTGCTATTCGCTTTTGCGTCAAAACAGGGCGGATAATAATTTGCGGAAAAATGGTTAAATAAAACCGCTCCCTTGCGCAACGGGTCAGTTTCCTCTTTCAACCGTTGATAGTGATACGGTTCGGCGCAGAACACCGGTAGCGGAATCGCCGCTACTTCACGCCGCCGGGCTCAACTTCATCACCGTTGCGCATCATCGTTGTGAGAGCGGCTCCGCCCCGGCCATCAATTCAGAATTTATTTAATAGCCTAATTAATTCCAGATGTTCAGGGCAGAAGTAGAGTTACGTCTCTCTTTACCAAAGGAGGGTTAGCAGCACTTCGCGCCGCCCTTGCCGCCGTAGCGGGCATCCTGACGCTCGCGGAAAAACTCCTCGTAGGTCATGGGGGTCTGATCCGGGTGCGTGGCGCGCATATGCTCGACGTAGTTGTCATAATCCGGCACGCCAATCATCATTTTCGCGGCCTGGCCTAGATATTTTCCTGCTTTGGATAGGGTGTCGAACATAGTTTTTCTCTCAAAGGGAATGTCGGCCGGGTAAGCGCTCGCGCCACCCGGCCCAAAAGTTAATGCGCTCCTTTCGCCTGAGTCACAATCTGCTGCAGATTTTCCGGCATCGGCTCATAGGGCGTCTCTTTCGCGGTCGGCTTATCCACTTTCAGCGCCGCCAGCGCGGTTTTCACAGAATACAGCGCCAGCACCACAACCACCACCATAAAGAAGATGGTTAGCCCCGCATCCAGACGGTTATTAAAGACCAGTTGCGAAAGCTGCGACTCGGTATACTGAGCCGGAATATTGCCGCTGTCGATCATCCCCTGGAATTTGTTGGCAATGGCCAGGAAGCCCACCTTCGCATCCGGGCTGAACGCTTTCTGCCAGCCGGCGACCAGGGTACAGATCAGCAGCCACGCGGTCGGCACTAATGCCACCCACGCAAAGCGCTGACGCTTCATCTTGAACAGTACCACCGCGCAGAGCATCAGCGCCATCCCCGCCAGCATCTGGTTGGCGATACCAAACAGCGGCCAGAGGGTATTAATGCCGCCCAGCGGATCGACAACACCCTGATGGAGGAAGTAGCCCCAGGCCAGCACACACAGCGCCGTCGCCAGCAGGTTGGCGGGCAACGAATCGGTGCGCTTCAGGTTCGGGGAGATGACCCCCAGCAGATCCTGCAGCATAAATCGCGCCGCGCGGGTGCCCGCATCCACCGCCGTCAGGATAAACAGCGCCTCAAAGAGAATGGCGAAGTGATACCAGAACGACACATCCATCAGGCCGCCCAGCGCCCCGTGCAGGATATAGGCCATCCCCACCGCCAGCGTCGGCGCCCCGCCCGCACGGGAGATAATTGACTGCTCGCCCACCTCACGGGCGATCTGGTTCAGCGTCTCCGGCGTAATCGCAAAGCCCCAGCCGCTCACCACCTGCGCCGCAGAGGCGACCGCGTCGACGGCGCCCGCTGGCGCCAGTACCGCCATCGGACTGTTCATCGCAAAATAGACGCCCGGATCGATAATGCAGGCAGAGACCAGCGCCATGATCGCCACGAACGACTCCATTAACATGCCGCCGTAACCGATAAAACAGGCCTGATTTTCATTCGCCAGCATCTTCGGCGTGGTGCCGGAGGCAATCAGCGCATGGAAACCTGACACCGCGCCGCAGGCAATGGTAATAAACAGGAACGGAAAGAGATTACCGGTCCAGACCGGGCCGGTGCCGTCGACAAATTTGGTCAGCGCCGGCATGGTCAGGGTCGGGCGCATAATCAGAATACCGACCGCCAGCCCGACAATGGTGCCGATCTTCAGGAAGGTGGAGAGGTAGTCGCGCGGCGCCAGCAGCAGCCACACCGGCAGCACCGCCGCCACAAACCCATAGCCCACCAGCATCCAGGTGAGCTGTACGCCGGTAAAATCAAACCACGGAGCCCAGGTGGGGCTTTGCGCCACCCAGCCGCCGGAGATGATGGCAAAGACCAGCAGCACCAGACCAATCACCGACACTTCGCCAATGCGCCCGGGGCGCAGGTAGCGAATGTAGATCCCCATAAAAATCGCCAGCGGGATGGTGAACGCCACGGTATAAGTTCCCCACGGGCTGTGGGCCAGCGCTTTCACCACGATCATCGCCAGCACCGCGAGGATAATCACCATGATCATAAAGGTCGCCACCAGCGCAATCACCCCGGCGGTCGCCCCCATCTCCTCTTTCACCAGCTCGCCGAGGGAACGCCCGTCGCGGCGGGTGGAGACAAAGAGCACCATAAAGTCCTGCAAAGAGCCCCAAAAAGCCCTGCCCCCCCCCCGCCAGCACAACGCCCGCCAGGATCCAGATCATCCCCGGCAGGTAGCCCATCTGCGCGGCCAGCACCGGGCCAACCAGCGGCCCCGCCCCGGCAATGGCGGCAAAATGGTGACCGAACAGCACTTTTTTATCGGTCGGCACATAGTCCAGACCATCATTATGGCGAATGGCGGGGGTCATTCGGGTGCCATCCACCCCCAGAACCGTTTTCGCAATATAGAGCCCGTAAAAACGATACGCGATCAGATAAATGCAGACGGCCGCAACCACTATCCATAACGCATTGATCTGTTCGCCCCGGTTTAGCGCGATGTAGCCCAGCGCAAATGCCCCCACAACGGAGAGCACTGCCCAGATAAGGTATTTCCCTGAGTTGTTCATAATTGGTGTCCGAAAAATGAGCGGAGAATGTTACATTTTGTTTCTAGAACACCGCCCGAAATTTAACAACTTAGAAACACAGAAGTGTGCGGTCAAACCAGACATTTACCCCACACTGTTAAGCCGATCACTTTCACGCTGAAACAGAACCGCTTTTGCCTGGCTCACATTTTTCTCTTTTTCAGCCAGTCACGTTGACAGAGGATGACTGATGTCATTTCTTTTGCATCGCGCTTCGTGAGAATAGCCGCACGATCAACAGGCTTTAAATCAGGAGAAACAATGGATCTGCAACGCTATATCGAAGAGTTAAGATCGCTGGTAAATGTCGATTGCGGCACCCAGACGCCGGAAGGCGTGGCCCGGGTTGCCGGGATCATGGCCTCTCTCTGGCAGCGCGAGGGCTGGCATACGCAGCAGGTCGATCTGGGCGAGAAAGTCGGCCCGGGGCTCTTTGTCACCAACCAGCCCGAAGCGGAACGTTTTGACGTGCTGCTGGTGGGTCATCTGGATACCGTATTTCCCGCCGGTACCGCCGCTGAGCGTCCGATGAGCGAAGATGAGACGCGCCTCTATGGCCCTGGCGTCTCAGATATGAAAAGCGGGCTGCTGAATATTCTCTGGGCGATGCGCGGACTGGAAGAGGAGCACAAGACGCGTCTGGCGATCGCCGTGGCGATGAACCCGGACGAAGAAACCGGCTCGGTTTACTCCCACGCCTGGTTAGGGGAGCTGGCAAAGCGCGCCCGCTACGTGCTGGTCTGCGAGGCTGCCCGCGCCGATGGTTCGCTGGTGAAGGCCCGCAAGGGGCTGGCGGGCTATCAGCTGACCTTCAGCGGCGTGGCGGCGCATGCGGGCAACGATCCGCAAAAGGGCCGCTCCGCCATTAACGCGCTGGCGAACGCCATTATCGCCATCAACGGGCTGACGGACTGGGATCGCGGCACTACCCTCAACGTGGGGGTTATTCAGGGCGGCAGCGCGGCTCACGTGGTGGCCGATCGCGCCACGGCGGAGCTGGACGTGCGCTTCTGGGATAATGACGAGTACGACCGGGTTCATCAGGCGCTCGAGGCGCTTTGCGGGCGGGGGTTTGCGCCGGAGGTGACCACCACCCTCACCCGGGTGAACCATAAGCCCGCTATGGTGGCGAGCGACGCGACGCAGGAGCTTATGCAGACGGTGGAAGCCGCCGGGCGTGAGGAAGGGATCGCGATTAGCTGGCAGGCGGTGGGCGGCGGCAGCGACGCCAACCATACCGCCGCGCTCGGTATTCCGACCCTGGATGGCTTAGGGCCGATTGGCGCAGGGTTTCACAGCCCGGCGGAGTGGCTGGATAAAGCGTCGATTGAGCCGAGAGTACGGCTGCTGAAACGGCTGATTTCGATGTTGTAAACGCCGGGTGGCGGCTTCGCCTTACCCGGCCTACGAACTGGTCTCGATGCTGTAAACGCCGGGTGGCGGCTTCGCCTTACCCGGCCTACGAACTGGTCTCGATGCTGTAAACGCCGGGTGGCGGCTTTGCCTTACCCGGCCTACGAACTGGTTTCGATGCTGTAAACGCCGGGTGGCGGATTTGCCTTACCCGGCCTACGCACTGGTCTCAATGCTGTAAACGCCGGGTGGCGGATTTGCCTTACCCGGCCTACGGGCCGGGTAAGCGCAGCTGGCTACCCCAGCACCATGGTGCTCAGCCGACAGGTGCAGCAGCGCCGTCCCTGTTCGTCATACACCACTATCTCCCAGCTCTGGCTCTGGCGCCCAAGATGCAGCGGCTGACAAACGCCGCGCACTTTTCCCCGGGAGACCGCCCGGTGATGGGTGGCGTTCAGCTCCGTTCCCACCACGTTCTGCCCGTCGCGGGTCATCAGAAAACCGGCCATCGAACCGAGCGTTTCCGCCAGCGCCGCCGACGCACCGCCGTGCAGCAGGCCAAACGGCTGATGGGTACGGGCGTCCACCTCCATTTCCGCTTCCAGCGTATCGTCGCCGATTCGCGTATATTCGATGCCAAGATGGGCCACCAGCGTGTTCTGGCTGGTGGCGTTCAGCTCATCAAGGGTAAGGTGACGTTTCCAGATCATCTATGCCCCCAGCGTGGAGCCGCCGTCTACCACAATATCCTGCAGGGTAATGTGGCTGGCGCAATCAGAGGCGAGGAACAGAATGGTGCTGGCGATCTCCTGCGGCCGGGCGATTTTGCCAAGCGGAATACCCAGCTTAAACTGCTCACCAAAGCCGCGAATACGCTGCTGCTCCGCGTCGCTGCTTTTCCACAGCGTGCGCTGCATGTCGGTATCCGTTGAGCCTGGCGAGACCAGATTACAGCGTACGCCGCTGCCCGCCAGCTCAAGGCCGACGGTCAGCGCCAGGCTTTTCAGGGCCGCTTTCGACGCGCCATAGGCGCTCATGCCGATGCGCGGCGTATGTGCCGCATCGGAAGCCACGGTCACCACCGCCCCGCCCTGCTGACGGCGAAACTGCTCCATGGTCAGCTGAAAGAGGTTAAACGCGCCGCCCACGTTGACCGCAAAGGTCTGTTGCCAGTCCGCCTGAGAAAGCCTGTCGGTCTCTCCCATACGCAGAATACCCGCCGCGTTCACCAGCACATCAAGGCGCGTCAGCTGGCGCAGCAAGCGCCCGCCCACGTCGCTCACCTGTCCGGCATCTGCCACGTCCAGCACTTCAGTGGCAAAGGGATAGTCATCGCCCGGAAAGGCGATGTCAAAGCCAGTCACCGTTGCGCCAGCCTCCACGAAGGCCAGCGCCGTGGCGTAGCCGATACCCTTACCGGCGCCGGTCACCCAGACGGTTTTATTCCTGAAGTCGAACATCACTTCACCTCGCGCGACAGCAGCGCCCACCAGGCATCCAGGGTGGGATTTTTCGCCAGCATCACGAAGTCGATATCGCCGTGTACTTTACGCCAGCGGGCCGCCAGCGCCATCATGCGCACGGAGTCCAGTCCGTAGTCGATCAGGTTTTCGTCATCCATCGGCTCGTCGGACTCATCCAGCAGCGGCAGGATCACGGCGCGCAGCGCCTCTTTGCTCGCCGGAATGGAAGGGAGCAGGTCGTCGCTCATCACCACGCGACCGGAACGTCCCGCCACGTACTTCAGCGACATCAGATGCTCCTCGCGGCTGAAGTCCGCCAGCGCATCGGCGATAAAGAACGGTTTGATATCGCGCATAAACGCGTCGGTGGCGGTGGTCATGCAGCCGATATGGGCATAGACGCCGGTAATCAGGAGCTGATTGCGTCCCGTCTCCTTCAGCATCTGCTCCAGCGGCGAGCGGTGAAAGGCGCTGTAGCGCCACTTCACCAGTACCGTATCCGTTTCGTCCGGAGCCAGTTCGGAGATAATGCGCTGCTGTTCCGGAGAACGGGTCAGGCCCGGTCCCCACATATCGTTCAGCAGGGCGCGATCTTCATCGCTCTGCTCTTTCGGCTGGGCGGTGTAGTAGACCGGAATGTTGTGCTGTTTGCAGTAGTCACGCAGCCTGACGATATTCGCCACTACCTGCGCCATCATCGGGCAGTTCTCCCCCCAGAAGTTGAGGAAATAGGCCTGCATATCGTGAATAAGCAGCGCCGCGTGCTCCGGCTCAAAGGCCCAGTTTACCTTGTTCTGCGGCAGATCCGCCGCGGTGGGCAGCGTATAGCCCGTTAATTTTGGAATTGCCATTCTTCTCTCCTCAGCCCCTGGCGCGTTCAGCCAGCCACAGGCGCAACTGTTTCTTGTCAACTTTCCCCACCGGCGTCAGCGGCAGCGCTTCCACGCACTCCACGCGGTCCGGCAGCTTGTAATCGGCCACCCCCTGCTCCCGCAGGAACCGGCGCACCTCAACCGCGCGAAGGGGCTGTTTCACCACCAGGTAAGCGCAGCTTTTCTCCCCCAGCAGGTTATCCTCCATGCTGACCAGCGCCGCGTGGATCACGGCCTCATGGCGCAACAGCAGGTTTTCGATCTCCTCGGCGGCGATCTTCTCGCCCCCGCGGTTGATCTGATCTTTTTCGCGCCCCTGTACGGTGATGTAGCCCTCTTCATCGATGGCAATCAGGTCGCCGGAGCAATAGAAGCCGTTTTCATCGAACGCGCTGGCGTTGTGTTCCGGACTGTTGAAATAGCCGCGGAAGGTATAGGGCCCGCGGGTCATCAGGCGCCCTACCACGCCGCGCGGCAGCGGATTGCCATTTTCGTCAGCCACCCACACCTCGTCGTCGGGGCACATAGGGCGCCCCTGGGTGTTGATGATGCGTTCGGGCGTGTCGTCCAGCGCAGTGTAGTTCACCAGCCCCTCCGCCATGCCGAAGACCTGCTGTAGCTGGCAGCCGATCTCAGCCGGAATGCGGGCGGCCAGGGAGGCGGCGATGCGTGCGCCGCCCACCTGCAGCAGCTTCAGCGAGCGAAGCTGGTTATTACCCGCCCCCTCGGCTATCGCCTGGAGCCAGAGGCTGACCGCGGGCGGCACCAGCGAGGTGACATTTATCTGGTGCTTTTCAATCAGCGGGAAGCAGAGCGTGGCGCTTGGATCGGAAGCCAGCACCACGCAGCCGCCGGCGAGGAATACCCCCAGCGAGCCGGGGGAGCTCATGGCATAGTTATGCGCGGCGGGCAGCGCATTCAGGTAGCGGGTCTCTGCGGTAATGCCGCAGATCTCATTGCTGCGCCGGATACTGTAATAGTAGTCGTTATGGGTACGCGGAATGAGCTTCGGGGTGCCGGTGCTGCCGCCGGAGAGCTGGAAAAAGGCCACCTCATCGGCAGGGGTCGGATTGGCAAAGAAATTATCCGCCGGGCGGGCGATAGCCTTTTCCAGCGCCCGATCGCCGTCGCCGCCGCGCAGCAGCACGTGGCGCACCGAACAGTGCTCCGCGACAAAGGTGTTGAGGAAATCGTCCGTGGCGAAGCAGGCATGGGCGCGATCGGCAATCATCAGCGCAGGCTTAATCTGTAATGCGTAGGCGTTAAGCTCGCTGCGCTGGTGGCTGAAAAGCGCGTTAACCGGGGCGATCCCCGCCTGCAGCAGAGCGAAGAAGGTGATATAAAATTCCGCCACGTTGCCCAGCTGCACCAGCGCCGTTTCGCCGCGGCGGATGCCCTGCGCCTGAAACGTCGCGGCCAGATTCTCCACCGCCTGGTTAAACTGGCGGTAGGTATAGCGCCGCTCGCCGTCGATAATCGCCACCGTATCGCGCCCGGCGTGGCGGGTCAGGATGTCGGTCAGCGGCAGATCCTGCCAGTAGCCTTTTTCACGGTAGCGCCGGGCAAACGCTTCGGGCCAGCGGGTAAAGGGGATGGTCATGATAACTCCTCAGTGCAAACCAAAAACATTGAGCATGGTGGAGAGCTTGACGCCCGTTTCGCGCCACTCGCCCAGTGGCGAGGAGGCGGGCACAATCCCTGCGCCAGCAAAGAGGCGCACCTGCCTTTCACCAATGCGCGCGCAGCGGATGGTCACCACCCACTCGCCGTTGCCTTCGCTATCGCACCAGCCGACGATGCCGCCGAACAGCCCGCGATCGAACGGCTCCAGCTCTTCAATAACCTGTTTCGCTGCCAGATGGGGGAAGCCGCTCAGCGCCGGGGTCGGGTGCAGCAGACAGGCGAGCGTCAGGGCGTTCTCCCCTTCACGCGCCTCGCCCGCGACCGGCGTGGCCAGGTGCCAGAGCGTGGGGGTGGTGATGAGCTGCGGCGAGGCGGGCATCTCCAGCTGGCGGCTGCGCGGCGCCAGTACCGCCTTCATCGCCTGGGTAACCAGCTCGTGCTCGTGGCGATCTTTCTGTGAGGCCAGCAGCTTATTGCCCGCCTCACGGTCGAGCATGTCGTCGGGCTGACGACGCGCCGAGCCCGCCAGCGGCAGGGAGCTAAAGCGCGCCCCCTCTTTGCGCAGCAGCAGTTCCGGGCTGGCGCCCAGCAGAACGCCGCCATCCTCCAGCGGCACGTGGAAGTTAAAGCTCGCCGGGTTCTGAGCGATCAGCCGCTCCAGCAGCGCCCCGCTGTCGACAGACTCGCGGGTCTCAATCTCAATCAGGCGCGACAGCACCACTTTGTCGACCTGCGGCGTGGCGGTCAGGGCCGCGGCGCGAGCCACCATCTCTTCAAAACGGGGCTGCGGGGGGATCTCCGTACGCTGCTCCACGGTCAGCGCCTGCGCCCGGGAGCGGTAGCGCGCCGCCTGCTGGCGTGCGGGGCGGGAGAAGAACTCCCACGACTGCGGAATAAAGAGCGAAGAGGGCTGGCGGGTATCAAACGGGATCGCCCCTACGACTATTGGCCTGGCGATGCCGCTGGCTTTCGCCTCGCTAAAGCCTTTTGCCAGCGCCTGCTGGAAGGTGCCGGCGGGATCGTCGCCGTCAGCGGCGCTGGCAGAAATGCGGGTAAAGCAGCCAGACGTGGTAAAACTGCGATAAGGCGACATAAAGAAAAAGCTGTCTGATTGCAGCGGGGTCGCGGTGTGCTGAAAATCCTCAGCCAGTGACGTATCCATATCATCCTCCAAAAATGATAAAAGCATTAAGAATAATTATCATTTATATTTTCGATGGCTAACCTAATCGCAGAGCGCCGGAGTGTCAACCGCCGGGTGCGCATCTTGTGCGTCCGACGCTTGCATCCCGCCGCCGCATTTATGAAAATGAGAAGCATTAACCACATCTAAAACAGGATGCCGCCTTGTGAATTTCCCCGCCGTATACCGTAACGCCCTGCTTTTTATCGGGCTTTTGCTTTCAGGAATAATCTCAGCCACCGCCGCCGACTGGCCGCGGCAGGTCACCGACAGCCGGGGAACCCACACGCTGGAAAGCAAGCCGACGCGTATCGTCTCTACCAGCGTCACGCTCACCGGCTCACTGCTGGCGATTGACGCGCCGGTGGTCGCCAGCGGCGCGACTACCCCCAACAACCGGGTGGCGGATGACCAGGGCTTTTTGCGCCAGTGGGGGGAAATTGCCAGAGAGCGTAAGCTGACCCGCCTCTATATTGGCGAGCCGAGCGCCGAGGCGGTGGCCGCCCAGATGCCGGATCTGATCCTGATTAGCGCCACGGGGGGCGACTCGGCGCTGGCGCTGTATGACCAGCTCTCCACCATCGCCCCGACGCTGGTCATTAACTACGATGACAAAAGCTGGCAGGCGCTGCTGACGCAGCTTGGCACGCTCACCGGCCAGGAGAAGCAGGCCGCCGCGCGCATCGCGGAGTTTGATAACGCGCTCGCGCAGGTGAAACAGCAGATGAAGCTGCCGCCGCAACCGGTCAACGCCATCGTCTACACCGCCGCCGCCCATAGCGCTAACCTCTGGACCGCCGACTCCGCCCAGGGCAAGCTGCTGCAACAGCTCGGCTTTACCCTCGCCCCGCTGCCCGCCGGGCTGCATACCTCCCAGAGCCAGGGCAAACGCCACGACATTATTCAGCTCGGAGGAGAAAATCTGGCGACGGGGCTGAACGGCGAAGGGCTGTTCCTGTTTGCCGGTGACCAGAAAGATGTGGATGCGATTTACGCCAACCCGCTGCTGGCGCATCTGCCTGCGGTGAAGAACAAACGCGTCTGGGCGCTGGGTACGGAGACCTTCCGTCTGGATTATTACAGCGCCATGCGGGTGTTATCGCGTTTAGCGACGCTGTTCAAATAAGACGTTTTAGATGGCGCAGGCCCGGTAAATGCAGCGTTGTCGGGTGGCGGCTTCGCCTTACCCGACCTGCGGCCTTCTAATCCGTAGGCCCGGTAAGCGCAGCGCCACCGGGCATCGTGCCGGACGGCGGCTGCGCCTTATCCAACCTGCGAGGTCGGCACAGCCTCCTGCCGGAACCGTCGCAACTCCACCAGCGCCACCAGCAAAATCACTCCGACTATCGCCAGCGCGAAGCCGCTGCTGCTGGCCGCCGCCGCGGGTGTCATCACCGCCCCCAGCCCGCCGACAATCGCGGCGCCAGCCGCATCGCCGGTGACGTTCTGCGCGGTCCACAGGCCGTTGATCCGCCCGAGCATCGCCTCTGGCGTCTGGGTCTGAATCAGGGTGTATTGCAGAAGCGAACTCACCGCGCTCAGCCAGCCGAAGAGCGCCAGGCAGACGACTCCCAGCCCCCAGAGCGGCATCAGGCTGAAGAAGCCGATAGCGATAAACGACGCCAGGGTGGTCAGCAGCATAATCAGCCCTGGTCGCGGGCGCTGCGCCAGGTTGCCGCTGGTGAGCGCGCCGAAGGCCGCCCCAAGGGGGATCGCCGCATAAAGCAGGCCGATTTCAGAGGCGCTCATCTGCCATTCCCCCGCCAGCGCCGGATAGAGAACGCGCACCGCGCTCGCCATGGTTAACAGCCCTCCCAGCAGCGCGATACCGCCGATAAGAGGATTGCTGAAGAGAAAGCGGATCGCCGCCATCAGCGAGGTCAGCGGATGTTCCCGCTGCCGGGGAGGCGGCGGCAGAAGCGGCAGGCGCAGCAGGGTAAGCGTGGTAATAAACGTGCCCGCCGCCGCCAGGCCGTAATTCCACGCCACGCCCCCGGTCGCCAGCAGCAGGCCGCCCGCCATCGGTGAAATCACCGAGCCCAGGCGAACGGTCAGCATGGTGATCGCCCCCGCCTGCATCAGATTCTCGCGCCCCACCAGCGCGGGGGTGGCGGCCAGCAGCGCGGTAACGCCGATGGCGGCAAAGAGGCCGTCCCATACTCCGAGCGCGTAAATCGCCAGCAGCGACGGCTCCGGCAGCAGGGCATTGATGCAGAGGCCGATAAAGCCGATGCCGCAGGTGCCCCGCGCCAGCAGGATCAGCTTTTTGCGCTCGTAACGATCCGCCAGCACGCCGCCGACCATCAGTCCGATAAACATCGCTCCGCCGGTCAAGGTGACGGAGAGTCCCACCAGCCAGCTGGAGCCGGTCATCGTCTGAATTTGCACCGGCACCGCCACCCCGAGCAGGCCGAGAGATAAGATGGAGATAAAGCGGGCGATAAAGACGGCGCGGAAGGCCGGATGCGTTTTCAGCAGGCTGAGGTTGAGCAGCCAGGATTTTTGATTCATGACAAGACCTTGTCGACTAACGTTCTACCCATTTCATGGCGGCACATGCTAACATAGCCAAATAAGATAGATAACGATAATTAATATCATTATCAAATCATGGATGTCGCTATGTCGTTTTCCTCTCACCCGGCGCGCGCCGTTGCCGTGCCTTCACTGCTATTGATACTGCTGCTGGCCATCGCGCTAAGCCTGCTGACAGGCGCAAAATCCCTGCCCGGCGCGGTGGTGATCGACGCGCTTTTTGGCACCTGTCAGAGCGTCGACTGCACCATCGTGCTGGATGCCCGCCTGCCGCGAACCCTTGCCGGACTGCTGGCTGGCGCGGCGCTCGGTCTGGCCGGCGCGCTGATGCAGACCCTTACCCGTAACCCGCTGGCCGATCCCGGTATTCTTGGCGTTAACGCCGGGGCGAGCTTCGCCATTGTGCTGGGGGCGGCGCTCTTTGGTTTCTCCTCCCCCATGGAGCAGCTCGGCATGGCCGTTTGCGGCGCGCTGGCCGCCTCCCTGGTGGTGGCGTTTACCGGCAGCCAGGGCGGCGGTCAGCTCAGCCCGGTGCGGCTAACGCTGGCGGGAGTGGCGCTCGGCGCGGTGCTGGAGGGGCTCTCCAACGGCATCGCCCTGCTTAACCCGGACGTCTACGATCAGCTGCGCTTCTGGCAGGCGGGCTCGCTCGATATCCGTACCCTGCAAACGCTAAAAGCGGTGGTCATTCCGGTGGTGATTGCCGGCGCCGTGGCGCTTCTCTCCAGCCGGGCGCTTAACAGCCTGAGCCTCGGCAGCGACACCGCTACCGCCCTCGGCAGCCGCGTGGCGCGCACCCAGCTTACCGGCCTGCTGGCGATCGCGGTGCTCTGCGGCAGCGCCACGGCGGTGGTCGGCCCGATCGCCTTTATCGGCCTGATGATGCCGCACATGGCGCGCTGGCTGGTGGGGGCGGATCACCGCTGGTCGCTGCCGGTGACCCTGCTGGCGACCCCTGCCCTGCTGCTGTTTGCCGATATTATCGGGCGTCTGCTGGTGCCGGGAGAGCTGCGCGTCTCGGTGGTCAGCGCCTTTATCGGCGCGCCGGTGCTGATCTTTCTGGTGCGACGCAAGCGGGGAGGTGCAGCGTGATGGCCCCCTCCCGTCGGCTGGTCGCCAGCTGCGCTCTGCTGATTCTCACCGTTCTGCTGCTGGCGATCTGGAGCCTGCGCAGCGGCGCGGTAATGCTCGACTTTACGCAGGTTTTTCAGGCTCTCACCGGCAGCGCCCCGCGCAGTATGACGCTGGTGGTCACCGAGTGGCGTCTGCCGCGCGTGGCGATGGCGATAATCGTGGGCGCGGCGCTCGGGGTCAGCGGCGCGATTTTCCAGTCCCTGATGCGTAACCCGCTCGGCAGCCCGGACGTAATGGGTTTTAACACCGGAGCGTGGAGCGGCGTGCTGGTGGCGATGGTGATCTTCGGCCAGCATCTCACCGCCATTACCCTCGCGGCGATGGCGGGCGGCATTCTCACCTCGCTGGTCGTCTGGGCGCTCGCCTGGCGCGACGGGATCGACACCTTCCGGCTGATTATCATCGGTATCGGAATGCGCGCCATGCTGATGGCCTTTAACACCTGGCTTCTGCTGCAGGCCTCCCTGGAGACCTCCCTCTCCGCCGGGCTCTGGTTTGCCGGCTCGCTCAACGGCCTGACCTGGACGAAAACCGTTCCCGCGGCGCCGCTCATCGCGTTGATGTTTATCGGCGCCTGGCTGCTGTCGCGCCGGATGCGCCTGCTGGAGATGGGTGACGAGAGCGCCTGCGCGCTGGGCGTCAGCGTGGAGCGCTCGCGCCTGCTGCTGATGCTGGTGGCGGTAGTGCTGACCGCGGCGGCAACCGCCATCGCCGGGCCGATCTCCTTTATTGCGCTGGTGGCGCCCCACATTGCCCGGCGGCTTGGCCGCACCGCGCGCTGGGGGCTGACCCAGTCGGCGCTCTGCGGCGCCCTGCTGCTGCTCGCCGCCGATATCTGCGCCCAGCGCCTCTTTATGCCTTATCAACTTCCGGTAGGCGTGGTAACCGTCAGTCTCGGCGGTATCTACCTTATCGTCTTGCTCGTTCAGGAGTCCCGCAGGAAATGAATGCCAGCACCCCCCGCTTGCGCGGCGAAAACCTTACTCTGGGCTACGGCAAAAAAGTGGTCGCCCGGGAACTCAGCGTCGACATCCCCGACGGTCATTTTACGGCCATTATCGGCCCTAACGGCTGCGGTAAATCGACGCTGCTGCGGACCCTGAGCCGCCTGATGACGCCGCTTGAGGGCCACGTTTATCTCGACGGCGATGCCATCCAGCGCTATGCCAGCAAGGAGGTGGCGCGGCGTATCGGGCTTCTGGCGCAAAACGCCACCACGCCGGGCGATATTACGGTGCAGGAGCTGGTGGCGCGCGGACGATATCCCCACCAGCCGCTCTTCACCCGCTGGCGTAAAGAGGATGACGAGGCGGTTGCGCGGGCGATGCGGGCGACGGGCATTACCGATCTGGCGCAGCAGAGCGTGGATACGCTCTCCGGCGGCCAGCGCCAGCGGGCATGGATCGCGATGGTACTGGCGCAAGAGACGGCGATCATGCTGCTGGATGAGCCGACAACGTGGCTCGATATCAGCCATCAGATCGACCTGCTGGAATTGTTAAGCGAGCTGAACCAGACCCAGGGTTACACCCTGGCGGCGGTGCTGCACGACCTGAATCAGGCGTGCCGCTATGCCACCCATCTGATCGCCCTGCGCGACGGGGAGATCGTGGCGCAGGGAGCGCCGGAGGAGATTGTGACGCCGGCCCTGATCGAACGGATCTACGGGATGCGCTGCATGATTATTGACGATCCGGTGGCGGGCACGCCGCTGGTGGTACCGCTGGGACGGCGTGCGGGTTAATCCCGCCTGCCGCGCCGTTATTGCTTTACGCGGGCGGATGCCGGACAATTATTCTTTAACTGAAGATTAACATTACCATGAAGCACCCGCTGGAATCCCTCTTAACGGCAGGAGGCATACTGCTGATGGCCATGCTCTCCTGTCTGCTGCTGCCCGCCCCCTCCCCTGGACTGGCGCTGGCGCAAAAGCTGGTCTCGTTTTTCCATATGATGGATCTTAACCAGCTCTACACCCTGCTTTTCTGCCTGTGGTTTTTGGTCCTCGGCGCGGTCGAGTTTTTCGTGCTGCGCTTTATCTGGCGCCGCTGGTTTTCGCAGGCGGAATAGCCCTCCCCCTTTTCAGGGAGAAGGGCGTTAATGCGCCCGGTCGTGGTTTTCCCGGCGGTAGGCGCCAGGCGGCTGGTTGAAGGTGCGGGTAAAGATGCGGGTAAAGGTCTGCTGCGAGTCAAACCCGTAGCGCAGGCAGATCTCGTAGACCTTCTCATCCGATTCGCGCAGATCCCGGGCCGCCAGCTGCAGCTTGCGTTTACGGATATAGCGCCCGAGGCTCTCCCCCTTGTACTGCATAAAAAGCCGCTGCAGATGCCAGCGGGAGTAGCCCGCGTGCCGGGCGATATCCTCGATACGCAACGGCTGATGAAGGTTATCGTCGATCCACTCGACGATAGTGTCGATGACCTGAGCGGAAATCGTCATAGCGCCCTCCCCTGTTCCTCGATTAACCATTATTGCCACCATGTCTGAAAACGCTGCGTGGCGTCATTAAGCCGGATCGGCTCCCCCAGTTCGGGCGTCAGCAGGCGATAGTTTTTATCCTGGCTCGCCTGCGCCAGCCGAATCAGCGGATCGTTCCAGGTATGCTTCGCCAGCACAAAGCGCCCGTTATGGCCTGGCACCACCGCGCTGGCGTTGATATCGACGGCGGCCTGCGCCGTCTCCTGCGGATGCATGTGGATGTAGCGCCAGTCATCGTCATACTGACCGTTCTCCATGATGGCGAGATCCACCTTGCCAAACTGTTCGCCTATCGCCTTAAAGTGCGGCCCGTAGCCGGAATCGCCGCTGTAGTAAATCTTTTGCTCAGGGGTGACGAACATAAAGCTGCCCCACAACGTCTGGTTGCGCTTCAGTCCCCTGCCTGAAAAATGGCGCGCCGGCAGCAGGTGAACGGTCAGCGCATCGCTGATACGCACCGACTGGTTCCAGTCGCGCTCTTCAATAATGTCGGATTTCATCCCCCAGTAGCGCAGGTGCGATCCCACGCCCAGGGGGGTAACCACCCGCTTCACCTTCGGCAGCAGCGCTTTGATGGTGGCGTAATCCAGGTGATCGTAATGGTCATGGGAGATGACCAGCAGGTCGATGTCCGGCATCGTCTCTGCACGCCAGGGGTACTCTCCGGCAAAGGCTTTATTCAGAAATGAAAAGGGGGCGGCGTAATTGCCCAGCACCGGGTCGATCAGAATGCGTTTCCCCGCCAGCTGCAGATACCAGGAGGAGTGGCCCAGCCAGACCAGGCGATCCTGGTCCAGCGGCAGCGCGGCAAGATCGGTATTCACCAGCGGCAGCGGCGCGGCGGGACGGGCGTTTTCCGTTTTGCGCGTCAGAAAATCCCACCAGGCCGCCAGCGTCGATTTATCCCCGGTAAAGCCCGGCGTTGGCAGCGCGTTGTAAAACTGGCCGTCCCGATAATGGGGGGAGGCTTGCACCGGGGTCAGCTCCGCCCCCTGCGGCGGCTGGCCAAATCCGGCGTTCAGGACAAAGGGCAGACCCGCCGCTGTCGCTATCATCATGACTAACACCACGCTTACGATAAGAGGCTTTTTCATATCCTGACCCGGCTATGCCCCCTTTAAACAGGGGTTTATGCCAGTGAGCTTGATTATGAGTGAGTAAGCACTCATTATAAGGGTGATGAATAAGTCGTCAAGACGTTTTCGATCTTTGACATTGCGCGTTGCAGCAGTATGACGCGCATGCTTCAATACCGCTTTTTAGCATCAATGTGAGGGCAAATTGCGTGGCGCGTCCCAAAAGTGAAGATAAAAAACAGGCCTTGCTGGAGGCAGCAACCGCCGCCTTTGCGCAGTCGGGGATCGCGGCGTCAACCGCCCTGATTGCCCGCAACGCGGGCGTTGCCGAAGGAACCCTGTTTCGCTATTTCGCCACCAAGGACGATCTGCTTAATGCCCTTTATCTGCATCTGAAACAGGATCTTTGCCGCGCCATGCTCGCCAGTTTAGATCGCGGCCTGACCACCCCCAAGGAGCATACCCGCAGCATCTGGAACAGCTACATCGACTGGGGGCTTAGAAATCCGATAGCGCACGGCGCGATTCGCCAGCTCGGCGTGAGCGAGAAAATCACCGCCGAAACGGAGCAGGCGGTGCATGAACTGTTCCCGGAGCTGCACGATCTCTGTCGCCGCTCGATCCGCCCGGTCTTTCTCTCCGACGCGTTTCACGCCTTCGGCGACGCGCTGTTTCTGTCGCTGGCGGAAACCACCATGGCGTTTGCCACCCGCGAGCCGGCCCGGGCGGCGGAGTTTAAGGAGCTGGGTTTTGAGGCGATGTGGCGGGCGCTCGCTATCGAGGTGCCCCATGGAGAGTAAGGCATTACAGGCGCATGCGAAGCGCGTGGCGCTCGAACTGCCCTTCACCGAACTGTGCTGGCCCTTTGGCCCGGAGTTTGACGTCTTTAAGGTGGAGGGGAAAATTTTTATGCTGGCGGCGGTGGCCCACGGGCGGCCGCACATCAGCCTGAAATCGGACCCGCAAAAATCGCTGTTAAACCAGCAAATCTATCGCGGCATCGAGCCCGGTTACCACCTCAATAAAAAGCACTGGATTTCAGTCTACGCCAGCGACGATATCACCCCGGAGCTGGTGACCGACCTGGTCGCTGAGTCCTGGAATCGGGTGGTGGATAAGCTGCCGAAAAAGACGCAAAAGCGTCTGCGTCCTGACTGACTGTTCGTCTCAGACGAACAGAATAAGCGCATCGATAGCCCTTATCATTTCCCGGTTCCCCCTGTAATCTGCTTCTCTTTCTGCCCGCCGTGGGCATATTTTTAATACCAGGAGTCGTTATGGATATCATTTCAGTTGCCCTGAAGCGCCATTCAGCTAAAGCCTTTGATCCCGCTAAGAAGCTGACCGCTGAGGAGATTGAAAAAATCAAAACGCTGCTACAGTACAGCCCGTCCAGCACCAACTCGCAGCCGTGGCACTTTATTGTCGCGGGTACTGAAGAGGGAAAGGCGCGCGTGGCTAAATCGGCTGCTGGCAGCTATGTATTTAACGAACGCAAAATGCTGGATGCGCCTCTCGTGGTGGTCTTTTGCGCTAAAACGGCGATGGATGATGCCTGGCTTGAGCGCGTGGTGGATCAGGAAGAGGCCGATGGCCGTTTCGCCACCCCGGAAGCTAAAGCCGGTAATGACAAAGGGCGCCGCTACTTTGCGGATATGCACCGGGTAGATCTGAAAGATGATGCGCAGTGGATGGCGAAACAGGTTTACCTCAACGTTGGTAACTTCCTGCTGGGCGTCGCCGCGATGGGTCTGGACGCGGTGCCGATCGAGGGCTTTGACGCTGCCGTTCTCGATGCGGAATTTGAGCTGAAAGAGCAAGGCTATACCAGCCTCGTAGTGGTGCCGGTTGGCCATCACAGCGCGGAAGATTTCAATGCTGCCCTGCCGAAGTCCCGCCTGCCGCAGAGCACCATTATTACTGACTGCTAATCGCAACGCCGCAGTCACCTGCGGCTCGCCTCCTCAGAGTGAGGACTGAAGCGGCAACCAAGGTTGCCGCTTTTTTATCGCCGCGACAGCTTAAACGCCACAAACAGAAAGATAATCCACGCCGGCAGCAGCAGCGCCGAAAGACGCATTCCCTCCATCGTACACATCAGCACCAGGATCATCGCCAGAAAGGCGATACAGAGATAGTTCCCCGCCGGATAGAACAGCGCTTTGAAGAGGGTTTCACGCCCTTTACGGCGCATCGCCGCCCGAAAGCGCAGGTGCGCCAGGCAGATCATGATCCAGTTCAGCAGCAGCGTCGCCACCACCAGCGCCATCAGCAGGCTAAAGGCCTCCTTTGGCAGCAGATAGTTAATCAGGATCACAAGCGAGGTTACGGCACCGGAGAGCAGCAGCGAGTTGACCGGCACGCCGCGACGGCTGACGCGGGTTAAAAACTTCGGCGCGTTGCCCTGCACGGAGAGCCCAAACAGCATGCGGCTGTTGGAGTAAACGCCGCTGTTATAGACCGAAAGCGAGGCGACCAGAATGACGAAGTTCAGCGCGGAGGCGACGACGTTGCTGTTGAGATCGTGGAAAATCATCACAAACGGACTGCTGTCAGATTTGATCTCCACCCACGGGTAGAGCGCGAGCAGGACCACCAGCGAGCCAATATAGAACAGCAGAATACGGTAGACCACCTGGTTGACCGCTTTGGGAATGCTTTTATGCGGATCGTGCGCTTCCGCGGCGGTGATGCCGATAAGCTCCAGCCCGCCAAAGGAGAACATAATTACCGCCAGGGAGAGAATAAGCCCTTTCCAGCCGGTCGCCAGAAAGCCGCCATGCTGCCACAGGTTATCCAGCGTGGCGCGCTCGCCCCCGTTGCCGCTAAAGAGTAGCCAAAGGCCAAAGCCGATCATCCCGATAATGGCCAGCACCTTGATAAGGGCGAACCAGAACTCCGTTTCGCCATAGAGGCGTACGTTCACCAGGTTAACGGCATTGATGATCACAAAGAAGGCGGCCGCCCAGACCCAGGTGGGAACGCCCGGCAGCCAGTACTGCATATAGATGCCCGCGGCGGTCAGCTCCGCCATCCCCACCAGCACGAACATCACCCAGTAGTTCCAGCCGGAGAGGAAGCCGGCAAAAGGTCCCCAGTATTTCCACGCAAAGTGGGCAAAGGAGCCCGATACCGGCTCTTCAACGACCATCTCGCCAAGCTGGCGCATAATCAAAAAGGCGATAAACCCCGCGACGGCGTAGCCCAGCAGAACCGCCGGCCCCGCCATCTGAATCGCCGGACCGATGCCAAGAAAGAGCCCGGTACCAATGGCGCCGCCGAGGGCGATTAACTGAATATGTCGGTTTTGCAAACCACGATGCAGCGTCGGACTCTTCTCCGACGCCCCTCCGGCAATACCCTTGCCGGAAGCTGATGACGCGTTTTTCACGCCCTTCCCCTGTCTCTTTTTTAGAAGGGGCACGTTTTAACACTTCGGGCTGGCGCGAGCAAGCGAATGGAGGGGCCTCCCTGCCCCGAACGGCGGCCCGCCTCAGAAGGCGTAATCCACGGAGACCTTAAAGGTGCGCGGCTCCCCCTGGAAGAGATAGGTACCGGAGTCGTCCACACCTGCCCAGTAATTTTCATCCGTGACGTTATCGATACCCGCGCGCAGGGTCATCTGGTTGCCCTGATTGACCGTGAAGCGATAGCGCATCCCGAGGTCCAGCGTGGTGTAGCTGTCGAGCTTCTTGCTGTTCGCCAGATCCGCATACTGGGAGCCGGAGTGGTTCACACGGGCGGTGGCGGTCAGACCGTCGAGGGTCGGAATATCATATTCCGCCCCCAGTACGGCGTAGAAGTTCGGCACGCCGATGGCGTCGTTCCCCTGGTTCAGACCGTTGTTGGTTTTGGTGAGCTCCGCCTGCAGCCAGGTGGCGCTGGCGTTCAGACGCACGCCCAGCAGCGGCTCGCCGAAGAGATTTACCTCCACGCCGCGGTTACGCTGCTCCGCATCGAGACTGTAGTAGCGGGTTTCACTGTCAAGAATGGCCGACGGCATTTTGATCTCAAACAGCGCCAGCGAGCCGCCCATGCGGCCGAAATCAGCCTTCACCCCCACTTCGTTCTGCTTCGAATGGACGATGCCGGTGCTCTGCCCGTAGTTAATGGCGGTGTTGGGCGCGGTTTTTCCCGGCTGGAGCGCTTCGGTGTGGTTGGCGTAGAGCGAGATTTCGCGCCACGGCTTATAGACCACGCCGTAGGTCGGCATCCAGCGGCTGCCGTCGAAGCTGTCGCCCGGGTTTTCCACGCCGGTGATTTTGCTGTAGCCACGGATCACCACCTTCTGATGGCGCGCCCCGGCGGTAAACAGCAGCTTGTCGTCCAGTACGCCGAGGGTATCGCTCAGCAGCCAGCCCTGGGTGCGGGTGCGTCCGCTGGTGAGCGGATCGCTGTACTTCCCGCCGGAGCCGTTAAAATTGCTGCTGTCGGGCGCGTCAACGCCGTCGTTGTGATAGATGTTGGTGGCGGGATTATCCGCCGCATTAGACATTTTCCAGGCGATTTTTTCATTTTTGGTCATCGCCGAGTAGCCGACATTCACCTTGTGGGAGATGAAGCCGGTGTCGAAGTTACCGCGCAGCCCCGCCATACCGCTGACTGAATCGCTGATGCGGTTAGTATCAAGACGCGTGGCGGTGGCGTTGCCGCTTTTGTCGATAAGCTTCGCGCCGCTGTAGAGCCCCTCTTCATGAGCGTGCTGCGCCCCCAGACCGGTGTAGGCGGTCCAGTTATCGGTCAGATCAACCTCGCTGCGCCAGAGGCCAAACTCGTTTTCGATATCGCTGTAGGCCCATTTTTGCGAGTAGTTGCGATCGTTTTTCGGCGGTTCCGGCACAAAATCGACGCCCGAAATATTGACGCCGGTTTCGCCGCCGTGGAAGGTTTTCTTCTGGTAGCCCACGTCCAGTGAGGAGCGCACGGCATCGCCTTTGTAATCCAGCCCGACGGCGGCCAGCGTGGTACGACGGCGATCGTTTGCCACCGGCGCTTCGCCTTCGCGATGCACCAGATTGACGCGCGCGCCGAACTGGTCGTTGTCGCCAAAGCGGCGGCCCGCGTCCAGCGTGGCGCCGAACTGGGAGTCGGAGGTGTAATCCACCCCCACCTTCGCCTGCGGCGTATCGCCCGCGTGCTTCGGCTCAAGATTAATCATCCCGCCGACGCCGGAGCTGGCCGCGCCGTTCATCAGGGCGTTGGCCCCCTTAAAGACCTCGATGCGATCCACCATCTGCGCATCCACCACCTGACGCGGCAGCACGCCCGAAAGCCCGCCAAAGGTCATATCGTCGCCGTCAAACTTCAGGCCCCGTATGCGGTAGCTTTCGGCGTAGTTGCCGTAGCCCTGCACAAACTGCACGCCCGCGTCGTTTGCCACCACGTCGGCAATGGTTTTCGCCTGCTGATCTTCCACCAGCTTCGAGGTGTAGCTAATGACGTTAAAAGGGACATCCATCGCGTTTTGCTGGCCGAGCATCCCCAGCCGCCCGCCGTTCGCCACCTGTCCGTCGAGAAAAGCGGGCATCGGCTGGTCACCGCCGGGTTTGAAATCGCCCGCCGGCGCGGCCTGCACGACGATAGTCTCTTCCCCGGCCTTTTCCGCCGCCTGGGAAACGGGCGCAACCGCGCCAATGGCCAGCGCCAGCAGCGTTTTTTTCATTTTTCTGGTCTCTCTCATAACCGACTCATCAGAGCAAAATGGCCCGCTCCCGGGCCGGAGTATTTACTGGAGGGCGATACGAACCACGCTGTCCGGCCCGTTGGTGGAGTGGTCTTTATTGAAGGGCTGCTTCACGGTGACGTAGAGCGTCTGCCCGTCCGCCGACAGCAGCAGGCTGTTCGGATGAGGTGGCAGATCCCAGGAGCGTTTCACCGCCAGGGTGGTGGCATCCAGGCTCAGCAGCTTTCCGCTTTCACGCTGGGTGATGTAAAGCTCGTGGCGCGCGGCGTTGAATTTCACCGCCAGCGAGTCGCCCACCGGCAGCGAGCGAATGAGCGCGCCCGTGTTGATATCGAGCACCAGCGTGGTTTTTGCTTTTGAATTATCGGTTACGAAGAGACGGCCTGTTGCCTTGTCCTCCGCCATATTGAGCAGCAGCGCCGGTTTGTCGCCGAGCGGCTTCCAGCGTTTTTCGATACGGTTGTTGCGCGGGTTGATCACCAGGATTTCACCGCCGCCGTTCGCCGCGTAGAGCCTGCCGGTTTGTTCAGACCAGAGCAGGCCGGTAACCCACTGCCCGGCGTTTTTGATGGTCTTTTTCAGCGTCAGCGTGTCGGCGTTGACGACCCAAATCACCCCCGGTTCGCCCACGCCGCCCACGTAGAGCAGCCCGTCGTGCAGCAGAATTTCCCGGGCGCCAAACGGGTATCCTTCTTTATTGCGCTCGGTAAACATCAGCCGTTTTTTCACTTTGCCATCGGCGGTGCTAATGGCTGAGATACCGCCGTCCAGCGAGTTGGTGACATAGAGCGTCTGGCCATCCGGCGAAATCGCCAGCGCGAAGTTTTTCAGATCGGTGTGGCTGCGGCCCCGGCTCTTCAGCGTGGCGGGGTCGAGCTTATAGATCACCCCGCCCTGCACATCCTTAAAACCTTCTGAGCTGGCAACGTAGAGGGCATCTCCCTTCGGGCTCAGCGCCATCTCATAGAGGCCGTCGGCAAGCTCGCGTTTAATAATTCCGGTTTGCGCTGCGGCGGGCGCAGTTTTTTGCGCTGCCGGAACGGGAGCGGCGTCGTGGTGGGCGGCACAGCCGGTCAGCGTCGTGGCGATCAGTAGCGCCAGCGTGGACAATGTTTTCGTCATCAGGAACATCCATTACCGTCAAAAAAGGAGGCGGAAACTGCATCGCGTCTTGCTGGCGCGTCGGGTTATGGCAGGCCGTCTGGCCTGAGCAGGATCCGTGTTTCACATTCAGCGTTCCATGTGAGGTAGCCTCACTATCAGTGCGGAAAGGGTCCATCAGGGCCGCAAACACTAAAGAGAATGAGAACTATACTCATTATCTTTATGTAAGCAAGCGTAAAGGTAATCTGGCAGGAAAAAAGGGGCGCTAATCCCGGATGCAGTAAAAGACCGGCGATCCGGCGTAAAGAAAATAGTAGCTGGCGTCGTTTGCGGGTACGACCTGAAAACTCACGCCGCGCTCACGTAAATGATAGAAATCAGGGATCACATTTCGGAACGGGAAATCCTTTCGCGGTAATTCATTGGTCTCGCTGGAGATCATAATAACCCGCCCGGCCTCATGCCAGTAATCAAACTCCACCTTATTACTGAGCCTGATGGTCGGTTTCCCCGGGCTGCTATATTCCCCTGACGACTGATAGTGTCCCTTCCCCTGCCGGAAGTCATAATTCATTATCAGTTCGATCGCCGCATCACCCTGAATTATAGTGGTATAGGCTTCGCAGGAAAAACTATCCCGCTGCGCGTGCAGGTAGCCGGCCGCAATAAGGGGCGCCGCAATGGCGATAGCAATACCGGACCAGATCAGCCTGTTTTTACTATTCATCATCCTGAAAACGCTCGCTATAAAAAATGGAGTGACAATTTGTCTGGTTATTTTCGACACGTCTGTCGCAAACCAGAACCACGTTCCCCAGCTGCAACTGATTAAAGGATATATACACCACCCCGCCCGGGTCACAGGTCAGCGGATATCGTTTAGAAAGTGCATTAAAGAGTTGCCTGCTTTTATTATTATCACGCAAAGAGGAGAGAATTTCACAGCCATTTACCTTTCCCGCCGACTGGTAGCGAGCATAGACGGGGGCCGGAGGTTTCAATTCATTGTAGAGCACAAAGCATGCACCGATAAAAAGCAGCGCGGCCAGACAATAAGCGATTTTCATAGTCAACGCGCAGTCGGTACGCTTTTTTACGCGCCCGCTCTCCTCCTGAATAACGGGCGGGTTGAGAACCGCAACCGTGGGGGAAGCCACCCACTCTTCAGGGCTGACTACCCTTATCCGGGCGACCGATTTAAATCCCTCCTTTGGTACCGTCTGGACGATATTTTCTTGCAGACCCGCTGTTTTCAGCGCTTTGCGGATAGAGGCGATGGTTTGATAGAGGGCGTTGGTGGTCACCACGGCGCCCTGCTTTTCCCAGACGGCGGCAAAGAGAAATCGCTGGCTTAACACCTCTCCATTGTGCTCCAGCAGCAAATTCAGACACTCACTCACCGGCCCATGCAGCGTAACGGCCCACTGCGGATAACCAGAGGCGGGTCCCAGCCGGCGTCGATCCGGTTCAAAAAGCACCGTTTCATTGATTAGGTAAATTATGTTCATGGCGTGTTCATCAGCCCTGTGAGAATAACAGGACATTTTCCATCCTCACGGCGACACATAACCAAATAGTTCTGATTCAGATTTTTATCTGATATTAATCAGCAAGATAAATCATTCCCTAACGCACTGCAAATGGTCGTTCCTGGCATATGCCGCGAACGATGACTCACTATAAATCATAGAACTTCACTCTTCTTTTTGTCAGGTAAATCTTATCTTCACCATCATCGGAGGGCGTGATCCGAAACGGTGCGGGGAACGATGCACCGCCTGCAGTGAAAGATTCTACATTCAGTCGAAAATAGACGATATAAAGTTGATCTGTAGATCGCTCACTCCAAATCAGCAGATTGCGCTAACCAGGCCGGGAAGATGGACTCATAAATACTGGAAATAGGATTTAGGGAACAGAATAGCGCATTCGCAGGGGGGCAACATAAAGCAGGTTGTAGCGTAGCCTGCTGAGTATTGAAACTCTTTCGCGCGGCAATATAATCGGCCACATAAATAATAGGGATTTATACCGCTCTCGCTGTCAATACCTCTGGCCTCGTGCAAATTATGTGGATTACAAAAAATGGACTATCAGCTATACGGTTTTAAAATTGGTGATGGAATACACTTCGATATTCTGCACCGCAGGTTGTATCGGCTCACAGGGGATCTGACGGATAAAAGCGTGGCGTTCGCTTCGATATATTTTAATGATACCATGATGCGGCTTTTTCTCTATCTTCTGCAGCATGGGCGAGGGAAAGTTGTCCCTAAGGAAGAGTTATTTGAAAAAATATGGGAAGAGTATAATCTCAGCCCCTCCACGCAACGTTTATGGCAGGTACTGCACAACCTTAACGGTAAACTTCAGCTGCTGGGTTTGCCTGATGATTTTATTATTAATATTAAAGGTCGTGGCTACTTCATAAACTATCAGGAGGTCATTCCCGTATATTACAGAGTAAGTGAACTCCCGCCGAATTTAAAAAAGAAGGAGACACCATTTGCTCTGAGTGAGTGATGTCAACTCAGATGTTTTGCCCTGAGCCTGACGCCGGGGCTTTTTTTATCCCGAATCCATCCATTAATTCTTGTTAATGATAGCGTATCACAATAATAACCTGTCGGCCTGTGCCGACACTGGAAAAATGATGAGCACAGTAGATCGCTTTTTAAATTTAAAAGTCAGTAGAAAATTATTTATCGGCTTTGCCATTGTTCTGTCAGTAACCCTGGCGATTCTGGCTTCGGGTCTGTATGGATTTAGCAGCATTCACGATAAAGTGGCCAAAAATCGCCTGGCAACGGATCTGTTTAACGAACTTTCCGCCGTGCGGCTGGGGCGCACTAACTATCAATATACGCTGGAGCAGAGCTATCTCGATCAGACTAACGCCGCGACCCGGGCGCTGAAGGAGACCGTCAAACAAATGGAGGCGCTCTCGTGGACGGCTGACGGCAAGGCGGCGCTGGAGGAGAGCCTGCGCGCCATCGATAACTATGTCGCGGCGCTGACCCCCTTTACCCGGGCGCTGGAGCTGAAAAAGCGGAGCGAAAGTGCGCTTAACACCAGCGGATTACGCGATAACGCAACAATCGCCGCTACCCTGAGTCGGGGTGAAACGCTCTCCCCGCCGCTGACGCTGGTCGCAGCTCAGGTGGCATTTATGATGAGCGATATCGACACGCAGGTTAATCTCTTTAAAGAGCACCCGACCGATGAGATCCAGGGCGGGATTATCGCGCGCCTGAGCCAGGCCGATAGCGCCATCGGGCAGCTTCTGCCGGTACTTGTCGCCGGACAAAAAGAGGCGATGCTTTCTGCCTTAAAAGAGATAGCCACTATTCAGGCCGGGCTGGATAACTATCAGCGCGCCTGGATCCAGCAGGCGGCTATTTCGGATGACCTGACCAGTCGGGCCGGAGTGTTAACCAGCGCCATCCAGACACTGTTCGATCTGCAGCAGAAAAAAGTGGCCGAGACCGTCGTCAGCGTACAGATCCAGATGAGCATTGTGGCGGCTATCGGTATTGCGCTGGGTATTCTGATGGCAATGACCATCACCGTATCCATTACCCGTCCGCTCAACCAGACGCTGGCGGTCGCGGGTCAGATTGCGAAAGGGGATCTCACCAGTACGCTAACCAGCACGCGCCGCGACGAGCCGGGCCGCCTGATGCAGGCGGTGGCGACCATGAATGCCAACCTGAAAAACATTATTAATGAGGTTCGCAACGGCGTGGATAGCGTGGCGCGCTCGGCCACCGAGATAGCCGCAGGCAATATGGATCTCTCCGCACGGACCGAGCAGCAATCCGCCGCCGTGGTGGAGACCGCCGCCAGCATGGAGGAGTTGACCTCCACCGTTGCGCTCAATGCCGATAACGCCCGCCACGCCCGGCTGCTGGCGGAGGAGGCGTCCCGGAACGCCAGCGAAGGTAACCAGCTGTCGCGAAGGGTGGTCGAAACCATGAGAAACGTGCGCAGCAGCTCGCATCGCATTTCAGAGATCACCACGGTTATCAACAGTATCGCCTTTCAGACCAACATCCTGGCGCTGAACGCGGCGGTCGAGGCGGCGCGTGCCGGCGATCAGGGGAAAGGTTTTGCGGTCGTGGCGGCGGAGGTGCGGAATCTCGCCCAGCGCAGCGCCCAGTCGGCGAAGGAGATAGAAAACCTGATCGGCGAATCCGTGGAACATGTGGATACAGGCTTTACAATGGTGGAGAGCGCCGGCGAGGCGATGGCGAAGATCGAATCCTCCGTGGCTCAGGTGCGCGACATCATGAGCGAAATCGCCTCCGCCACTGACGAGCAGAGCCGCGGGATCGCCCAGATAGCCCAGGCAATGGCCGAGATGGATACCACCACCCAGCAAAACGCCGCCCTGGTAGAGGAGTCCTCTGCCGCCGCCAGCTCGCTGGAGGATCAGGCGATCCAGCTGGAAAAAGTGGTCTCTGTTTTCAGGGTATCAAACGACGCCGCCCCGCGCAGCGAACCGCGCCCGTCCCAGGGGCCAGGCAGCGCAAAAGAGCATGCTTCGGGCGACTGGGTGACGTTCTGATTAGCGCAGCAATAAGGTGGCGATATGCGATAACGGAATAACACCCGTTACGCCACCTCTGACGGAGGCGAAAAGCGATACATAACAGGTAATTGACTGATTCAAATGGCGCGCCCTGCAGGATTCGAACCTGCGACCCACGGCTTAGAAGGCCGTTGCTCTATCCAACTGAGCTAAGGGCGCACGAAGAAGAGAACTTCGCGGGGATGAAACGCCTGGAATTATACGGTCAATGGCAGGTGAGTCAACGTCTTTTCGCGCAAGCGGCGGGCTTACGGGCGCTGGCTCGCCAATTCTTCATCAGAGCGCCGTTTTTTTCACCATTGTGCGAAAATGTCTTGCAGGTCAGCGTACTGCAAAATCACCCGATGCGAACGAGCGCCCTGTTTTCCCCCTTCTTCTCCCCTGCCGTGGAAAACTCTTACAGGATAACTGACAGCGAGGCTCGCTTCTGACAAAATAGTCACATCCCCCCTTCAAACGTTACAGATGGAATCCTCTCTCTGATGGCAGCAAAGATTATTGACGGTAAAACGATTGCGCAGCAGGTGCGCTCTGAGGTCGCGGAAAAAGTAAAGGCGCGCAAAGCCGCAGGAAAACGCGCGCCTGGGCTGGCCGTTGTGCTGGTCGGCAGCAACCCGGCCTCGCAGATTTATGTCGGCAGCAAGCGTAAAGCCTGCGAAGAGGTGGGGTTCGTCTCCCGCTCATACGATTTGCCTGAAACCACCAGCGAAGCGGAGCTGCTGGCGCTGATCGACACCCTGAATGGTGATAAAGAGATCGACGGCATTCTGGTGCAGCTGCCGCTCCCTGCGGGCATCGACAACGTGAAGGTGCTGGAACGTATCGCGCCGGATAAAGATGTGGACGGCTTCCACCCCTATAACGTGGGCCGTCTGTGCCAGCGCGCGCCGCGCCTGCGCCCCTGTACGCCGCGCGGGATTGTCACCCTGCTGGAGCGTTATAACATCGACACCTACGGGCTGAACGCCGTGGTCATCGGTGCCTCCAATATCGTGGGGCGTCCTATGAGTATGGAGCTGCTGCTGGCAGGCTGCACCACGACCGTTACGCACCGCTTTACCAAAAATCTGCGTCATCACGTTGAGAACGCTGACCTGCTGATCGTGGCCGTGGGCAAACCGGGCTTTATTCCTGGCGAATGGATTAAAGAGGGGGCCATTGTGGTGGATGTGGGCATCAACCGTCTTGAGAATGGCAAGGTAGTGGGTGATGTGGTGTTTGAAGAGGCCGCCGCGCGTGCTTCATATATCACGCCGGTGCCGGGTGGTGTTGGCCCGATGACGGTCGCCACGCTGATTCAGAACACGCTTCAGGCGTGCGAAGAGTATCACGACGTGGAGGAGGCGTAAGATGGCGACATTTTCTCTGGGCAAACACCCTCACGTTGAATTATGCGACCTGCTGAAGCTGGAAGGCTGGAGCGAGAGCGGCGCGCAGGCCAAACTCTTTATCGCCGACGGGCGGGTGTTGGTCGATGGCGCGGTTGAAACCCGCAAGCGCTGCAAGATTGTCGTCGGTCAGACGGTGACGTTTGAAGGCCAGAGCGTGACGGTTACGGCCTGAGCCGTGTGATGCCCGGTGGCGCTGCGCTTACCGGGCCTACGGGTTTTGTAGGTCGGGTCAGGCGTAGCCGCCACCCGACACTCCCTTCCCAAACCCCCCACAGCCATCGTGGTTAATTATCGATCAACTTCAAACAATCACTATTCCCTCTGGCGAAATGTAAAAATTAAGTTGCACGCTGTTCTCCCTTTCATCACGATAAGTAGAACGTTCTACTAAAACGTTCTACTTAAAATAACAGCGCAAAAAAAGCGCTACTCGGGGGAAATCAGCATGAGTCTGATATCAGGGTTTGTTAAATCGCTGTCTAAGTTATCGATGATTGGTCGCGCATTAATGCTGCCAATTTCACTGCTTCCCGCTGCGGGCCTGCTGCTGGCCTTCGGCGATAAGTTCCATCTGCCGCTGATGATGAACGCTGGCGGGGTTATCTTTGATAACCTGCCAATGCTGTTCGCCATCGGCTCTGCCGTCGGCCTGGCCTCGGAATCCGGCATTGCCGCCCTCTCTGCGGCAGTTTCGGTTTTTGTCACCAACATCACCATCAGCACGGTGCTGAGTATTACGCCGGAAATGGCCTCTCTGGGCGGGAAATACGCCATGGTTGTCGGCATCCCGACGTTGCAGATGGGCGTCTTTGGCGGCCTGATCTGCGGTATTCTCGCGGCCTGGTGCTATAACCGCTTCCACACCATGCAGCTGCCGGAGTTCCTCGGTTTCTTCTCCGGCAAGCGCTTTGTGGCGATTGCGACGGCGTTTCTGTCGTTCCTGCTCGGCCTGCTGCTGCCGTACATCTGGCAGCATATTCAGTCCGGGATCGACGCCCTGTCCGTGGTGGTGAATGGCGATAACCAGGCGGCCTCGACCTTTATCTTCGGGCTGGTGGAGCGCGCGCTGATCCCGCTCGGCCTGCACCACATCTGGTATCCCTCCTTCTGGTATTCGTTCGGGGATTACACCACCCAGGCGGGACAGGTGATCCACGGTGACCAGACCATCTGGTTCAAGATGCTGGAAGAGGGGGTGAAATCCTTCAGCAGCGACACCTACCAGAACGCCGGGAAGTTCATGCAGGGCGAGTTCCCGCTGATGCTCTTCGCGCTGCCTGCGGCGTGCCTGGCGATGTACCACGAAGCGCACACCAAAAATAAGAAAATTGCGGCCGGTATTCTCTTCTCTGCGGCGCTCACCTGTTTCCTGACAGGGATCACCGAGCCGGTGGAGTTCACCTTTATCTTCGTGGCCCCCATTCTCTACGTTTTCAACGCTATCATGGCGGGGCTGGCGTATATGACCATGTATCTGATGCATGCGCATATCGCCAAATCGTTCTCGGCGGGCTTTATCGACTACCTGTCGTTCGGGATCCTGCCGTCGTTTAATGGCTATCAGACCAACTTCCTGAGCGCCATTATCATCGGCATTCCGATGGCGCTTATCTACTACTTCACCTTCCGCTTCGTGATCCGCCGTTTCGACGTGAAAACGCCGGGGCGCACCGAAGTCACCGCCAGTGCAAATGACAAGTCTGATTCCGAACTTGCCACCGAAATTATTAGCCTGTTGGGCGGTGCGCAGAACATTGACTCCGTTGGCTCCTGCATCACCCGTCTGCGTCTGGAAGTGGCGAAGAGCGATGCGGTAGACCGGGACGGGCTGAACGGGCTTGGCGCGCGCGGCGTGGTGTTCGTTGGCGACAACGGTATACAGGTGATTTTCGGGGCCAGAGCACAGTTTATCGCCCAGACCATGTCAACGATGATTGGCAAATAATAAGATGCCTGAAAGAGGCGTCTCCTGTACGCTGGGAGACGCCTCTTATCTGGCTGATAATCGGTAAATTTCAGGGAGCGGTTTTGAAGAAAGTCAGCATTATTGATGTTGCAAAGCATGCGGGCGTGTCGGTTTCTACCGTTTCGCTGGTGCTGCGCCAGAAAGGGAAGATCTCAGAGGCGACGATCGGGAAGGTCAATGCTGCCATCACAACGCTGGGCTATGTTCATAACGTCGCCGCGGCCAACCTTCGCGCCAACACCTCCAACTTAATCGGCCTGATCCTGCGAGACTTCAGCGACAGCTTTTCCATCAAAGTGATGGCGAGCATCGTTCAGGAGCTGGAGAAGCAGGGTTATATGGTTTTTCTCGGTCAGCCGCTGAACGACGGCGAACATCTCGAACGGACCCTGCTCTCGTTTAAGCAGCAGGGCGTGGCGGGCGTTATCTACCTGGCGTCGGACACCCGCGCCGCCTCTCTCCCGGAGCACATTCGCCACTGCCCGCTGCCGCTGGTGGCGGTTTCGCAGTCGTTGCTGGAAGAGAAATGCAACCTGGTGATGCGCGATAACCGCCAGGCGGCGAACCTGGCCGCGCGTTATCTTATCGAGCGCGGGCACCGCAACATCGCCTACATTGGCGGGCGCGACGGGTGTCGTATTCGCGAGCAGCGCCTGCTCGGTTTTCGCAGCGCGCTAACGCAGAACGGCCTGGTCTGGCGTGAGGAATATTCTCCCGCCTGCACCGATGACACGCAGGCGGCGGCAATAGTGACCCGCCAGCTGCTGGAGAAGAACAATACGATTACTGCCCTGCTCTGCCATTCACCGGATGCGATGATCGGTTCGATATCCGGCATTCACCAGGTAGGACGCACGGTGGGTAAAGACGTTTTTTTGACACAGCAGGTGGCACTGATTGGTTTTGAAGATATGCTCCACGTTAACCTCACGTCGCCGTCGCTGACTTACGTTTCCTCTGCCAGTGAAGAGACAGGCCGCCAGGCGGCAGGGCTGATGATCCGCCGGCTGAAAGAGCCGGATCTGCAAACCCAGCGCATTACCCTCTCCGGGCAGCTTATCGCGCGGGAATCGGCATAAAATCAGAATTTAGCACAGGTTTGTGGCGGCGGATTCACTGCTATATTCCCATGATTTGCCATGGATAAATGCAATGCCTACCGTTATCACCCACGCTGCCGTCCCCCTGTGTCTGGGCCTGGGGCTCGGAACCAAAGTCATCCCACCCCGCCTGCTGTTTGCCGGGATCGTCCTCGCCATGCTGCCGGACGCCGACGTACTGGCGTTTAAATTCGGTGTCGCTTACGGGAATATTTTCGGCCACCGCGGTTTCACCCACTCCCTGCTGTTTGCCCTGGTGGTGCCGATACTCTGCGTGCTGGCTGGGCGTCGATGGTTCAGGGCCAGCCTGACGCGCAGCTGGCTCTTTTTAACCGTGTCGTTGCTGTCACACAGCCTGCTGGATTCTGTTACCACCGGCGGGAAAGGCGTCGGCTGGCTGTGGCCGTGGTCAGATGAACGCTTTTTCGCGCCGTGGCAGGTGATTAAGGTCGCGCCGTTTGCGCTGTCACGTTACACCACGCCGTACGGGCATCAGGTGATCATTTCGGAACTGCTGTGGGTGTGGCTGCCGGGGATGGTGCTGATGGGGTTGCTGTGGTGGAAGCGGAGGTAAAAGCAAAACGGCAACTCAAGTTGCCGTTTTTAGTGTTTGCACCCTCTCCCTGTGGGAGAGGGCTGGGGTGAGGGCATCAGCGCGCATCAGACTTACTTACGACGCCAGGTGGTCCCCTGCGGGCCATCTTCCAGAATAATGCCCATCTCGGTCAGACGGTCGCGCGCCGCATCCGCCGCCGCCCAGTCTTTCGCCTTACGCGCTTCCAGACGGGCGTTAATCAGCGCTTCAATTTCAGCGACTTCAGCATCATCCGCCTGCGCACCGCTTTGCAGGAACGCTTCCGGCTCCTGCTCCAGCAGGCCCAGTACGGAAGAGAGCTTACGCAGGTGAGAGGCCAGCGCGTTTGCCGCCGCCATATCTTCTGCCTTCAGACGGTTCACCTCGCGCGCCATGTCGAACAGCACAGAGTAGGCTTCCGGCGTGTTAAAGTCGTCGTTCATCACCTCGATAAAACGCGCTTCAAACGCCTCGCCGCCTGCGGCCGGAACAGACTTATCGGTACCGCGCAGCGCCGTATAGAGACGCTCCAGCGCGGAGCGCGCCTGCTTAAGGTTCTCTTCGCTATAGTTGAGCTGGCTGCGATAGTGGCCGGACATCAGGAAGTAACGCACGGTTTCAGCGTCGTAATACTTCAGCACGTCGCGCACGGTGAAGAAGTTGCCAAGCGATTTGGACATCTTCTCGCGGTCGACCATCACCATGCCGGAGTGCATCCAGTAGTTTACATACTCGCCGCCGTGGGCGCAGGTGGACTGGGCGATTTCGTTTTCATGGTGCGGGAACATCAGGTCGGAGCCGCCGCCGTGGATGTCGAAATGGTTGCCCAGCTGCTTGCAGTTCATGGCGGAGCATTCGATATGCCAGCCCGGACGCCCGTCGCCCCACGGCGAAGGCCAGCTCGGCTCGCCCTCTTTGGACATCTTCCACAGCACAAAGTCCATCGGGTTGCGCTTAACGTCAACCACGTCAACGCGCGCGCCTGCCTGCAGCTGCTCCAGATCCTGGCGGGAGAGGCAACCATAGGTCGGATCGGTGGGCACCGAGAACATGACGTCGCCGTTTTCGGCAACATAGGCGTGACCGCGTTCAATCAGCGTGCGGGTCAGCTCGATAATTTCATTGATATGGTGAGTGGCGCGCGGCTCGCTGTCCGGGCGCAGAATATTAAGCGCATCAAAATCCTTGTGCATCTCGGCGATCATGCGATCCACCAGCGCGACAAAGTGTTCGCCGTTTTCATTGGCGCGTTTGATGATTTTGTCGTCAATATCGGTGATGTTACGCACGTACTTCAGGTTATATCCCAGAAAGCGCAGGTAACGGGAGACCACATCAAATGCAACAAACGTACGTCCATGGCCGATATGACAGAGATCGTAAACGGTAATACCACACACGTACATGCCGACTTCCCCGGCATGGATAGGTTTAAATTCCTCTTTTTGGCGCGTCAGTGTATTAAAGATTTTTAACATCGAAGATTCCATGTAGACGTGTGTGGATAGATACGGTCCTATCATACCCATAATTCTGAGCTGAAGCAGCACACAATGCAGGGTGATCGCGCATTAAGGTTATGCTATAACAAGCCCCTATATGTGATCCGAGCACGGGTCATGCACCACACTAACGGAACAGGATGCAAAAATGGTTACTTTCCACACTAATCATGGCGATATCGTAATCAAAACCTTTGATGACAAAGCGCCTGAAACAGTTAAAAACTTCCTGGACTACTGCCGCGAAGGTTTCTACAACAACACTATTTTCCACCGTGTGATCAATGGTTTTATGATCCAGGGCGGCGGTTTCGAGCCTGGCATGCGTCAGAAAGAGACCAAAGCAGCGATCCAGAATGAAGCGAACAACGGTCTGAAAAACACCCGCGGTACCCTGGCGATGGCCCGTACTCAGGCGCCGCACTCCGCAACCGCGCAGTTCTTCATCAACGTGGCGGACAACGACTTCCTCAACTTCTCCGGCGAGAGCCTGCAAGGTTGGGGCTACTGCGTATTCGCAGAAGTGGTAGAAGGTATGGACGTGGTTGATAAGATCAAAGCCGTTTCTACCGGTCGCAGCGGTATGCACCAGGACGTTCCGAAAGAGGACGTTATTATTGAAAACGTGACCGTCAGCGAATAATTCGTGGCGACACTTTTCATTGCAGATCTCCATCTGCAAACAGAAGAACCGGCGATCACCGCCGGTTTTCTGCATTTTTTACGCGGCGAAGCGAAAACCGCCGACGCGCTCTATATTCTGGGCGATCTCTTCGAAGCCTGGATTGGCGATGACGATCCTGACCCGCTTCACCGCGAGATAGCCGCCGCCATCAAATCACTGGTCGATGCGGGCGTTCCTTGTTTTTTCATCCACGGTAACCGCGACTTTTTACTCGGCAAGCGTTACGCCCGTGAAAGCGGCATGAGGCTGTTGAAAGAAGAGGAAGTGCTCGATCTCTATGGCCGCAAGGTGCTGATCATGCACGGCGACACGCTCTGCACCGACGACACCGGCTATCAGGCGTTTCGCGCCAAAGTGCATACCCCCTGGATTCAAAAGCTGTTCCTCGCCCTGCCGCTCTTTATCCGCCGTCGCATCGCCGCGAAGATGCGCGCGGGCAGCAAGGCCGCCAACAGCAGCAAATCGATGACCATCATGGACGTCAATCCGCAGGCGGTGGTTAACGTCATGGAGAAGCATCAGGTGCAGTGGCTGATCCACGGCCATACCCATCGGCCTGACGTCCACACGCTTATCGCCAACGGTACAACCGCGCATCGCGTGGTGCTGGGAGCCTGGCACAGCGAAGGATCAATGGTAAAAGTGACACCGGAAGGCGTGGAGTTAATCGCTTTTCCGTTTTGAACATTCAGCGCCCCTCCGGGCATCCCGCACAAACCCGGCGCCGATCCAGCCATCATTAAGCTGTAATGCCTGCACCGCAAAAAGCGCCTGCATCTGCAAAGGATCGTTTAACACTATGTTCTGCAATGCGCGCTGAGTGTTCATCACTTTCATGGTCATGCTCTTTGCTGGCACCTTAGTCAGGGAAAGCAGTGCTCTTCCCACTCAGCCACTATTTTTTATTCAGCATCGACTTCAGATCGGCAAAGGGATTGTAGGTGGCGGCGCCAATATCTTTTTGCGCATCGTCTCCCGCGATAACGGTTGAGCCATACAATCCAGCTTCCGTGTACTTCGAGTGTTCGTGGTCGTGGCAGTACAAACACAGTAATTCCCAGTTACTGCCATCTTCCGGGTTGTTGTTATGGTCGTGATCGATATGATGGACCGTCAGTTCACGCAGGTTCGAGTAGACAAACTCTCGCGAGCATCTTCCGCATACCCACGGATAAATTTTTAATGCTTTCTCTCGATAGCCGCTTTCAAGCCGCGCATAGTTTTTTGGGATCAGAGCCATTATCAGTATTACCTGTATTAAAAGATAATTTTACATAGGGTGAAGTGAGCCAGTCTGCTGAACAGATAGCCTCCCTCGTAAACTGATCGGGTATCCTCCGCTAAATTTCCGCGTTCTGCAACGAAAGAAGCCGCTGGCGCAACACATCCTTATTGCCCGGAAATAGGTCATAGACGGTAGCCAGGACGGACAATTTTGGTGATTTTTTCGACCCGTTTTGAAGGCGAGATATCGCTTTCAACGGCGGCAAAGGTAGCTAACAATGTCTGCCTCCCCTGAAAGGAGATTTGCCGTTCCGGCCGCCACGCAACCGTTTTCCTTGCCCGTTTATCGTGCTATTCTCTCTGCCCTCAACGCAGTGTGATTTGCACCACAGGAGTTTTCAGACGCATGTCTACCCGCAATAACCCGGCGCGTGTCGCCATCGTGATGGGGTCCAAAAGCGACTGGGCTACCATGCAGTTTGCCGCCGAAATCCTCGATATTCTCGATGTTCCCTGCCACACCGAAGTGGTTTCCGCACACCGCACCCCGGATAAACTCTTCAGCTTCGCCGAAGCGGCGGAGGAGAACGGCTATCAGGTGATTATCGCGGGCGCGGGCGGCGCGGCGCATCTGCCGGGCATGATCGCCGCCAAAACCCTGGTGCCGGTGCTCGGGGTACCGGTACAGAGCGCGGCGTTGAGCGGCGTCGACAGCCTCTATTCTATCGTTCAGATGCCGCGCGGCATTCCGGTGGGAACTCTTGCCATCGGCAAGGCGGGCGCGGCTAACGCGGCGCTGCTGGCGGCACAGATTCTGGCGACCCACGACCGTGAGCTGCACCAGCGTCTGGCGGCGTGGCGCAAGGCGCAGACCGACGAAGTGCTGGAAAATCCGGACCCGCGAGGTGCGGCATGAAGCAGGTGTGCGTTCTTGGCAACGGTCAGCTGGGCCGTATGCTGCGCCAGGCCGGTGAGCCGCTCGGTATCGCCGTCTGGCCCGTCGGGCTGGACGCGGAGCCGGAAGCGGTTCCCTTTCAGCAGAGCGTCATCACCGCAGAGATCGAGCGCTGGCCCGAAACCGCGCTTACCCGCGAGCTGGCGCGCCACAAGGCGTTCGTCAATCGCGACGTCTTTCCCGTCATTGCCGATCGCCTGACGCAAAAGCAGCTTTTTGACCAGCTCGGACTGGCCACCGCGCCGTGGCAGCTGCTGGCGGATCGGGAAGAGTGGCCGGCGGTATTCGACAAGCTCGGCGAGCTGGCAATCGTTAAGCGCCGCGTCGGCGGCTACGACGGGCGCGGACAGTGGCGTCTGCGCGCCGGGGAAACCGACACTCTCCCGCAGGAGTGCTATGGGGAATGTATCGTCGAGCAGGGAATTAACTTCAGCGGCGAGGTCTCACTGGTGGGAGCCCGTGCCGCTGACGGCAGCACCGTATTTTATCCCCTGACCCACAACCTCCATCAGGAAGGCATTTTACGCACCAGCGTCGCCTTCCCGCAGGCCAACGCTCAGCAGCAGGCGCAGGCGGAGTCGATGCTCGGCGCCATTATGCAGGCGCTGAACTATGTAGGCGTGATGGCGATGGAGTGCTTTGTTACCCCTGCCGGTCTGCTGATCAACGAGCTGGCGCCACGCGTGCACAACAGCGGTCACTGGACGCAAAATGGCGCCTCTATTAGCCAGTTTGAGCTGCATCTGCGCGCCATCACCGGCCTGCCGCTGCCGCAGCCGGTGGTCAACAGCCCGTCGGTGATGATCAACCTGATCGGCACCGATCTCAACTACGACTGGCTGAAGCTGCCGCTGGTTCACCTTCACTGGTATGACAAAGAGGTACGCCCCGGTCGTAAAGTGGGGCATCTGAACCTCAACGACTGCGACACCGATCGTCTGAGCGCCACGCTGGAAGCGATCCGCCCTCTCCTGCCGGCGGAGTACGCCAGCGGTATCACCTGGGCGCAATCCCTGCTCGGATAAGCGATAAATGCCGGGGAGTTGATCTTCCCCTTCCCCGGCCTCTCCTGACAAGCGTAGAATCCTCGCCCATCGCAGTTTAGTTTTCAGGATCGTTATGAAAGATGGGACGGACTATCGCGCCATTCTGGCGACCGATACGCCAGTTATCGACGTTCGCGCGCCGATCGAATTTACACAGGGGGCTATGCCCGCCGCAATCAACCTGCCTCTGATGGATGACGAGGAGCGGGCGGCCGTGGGCACCTGCTATAAACGTCAAGGACCGGAAGCGGCGCTGGCGCTGGGGCATCAGCTGGTCTGCGGCGAGGTGCGCGAGCAGCGCATTAACGCCTGGCGCGAGGCGGCGCAGGCGCATCCGCAGGGCTATCTCTGCTGCGCCCGGGGCGGGCAGCGGTCGCATATCGCCCAGGCGTGGCTAAAAGAGGCGGGTATCGACTATCCGCTCATCGCGGGCGGCTATAAGGCACTGCGTCAGGCGGCGATACAGGCCACCGAAGAAGAGGTGCAAAAGCCGATAATCCTGATTGGCGGCTGTACCGGCAGCGGTAAAACGCTGCTGGTAAGCGCCCGGCCTGACGGGATCGATCTCGAAGGGCTGGCGCGCCATCGTGGCTCCTCCTTTGGCCGCACCCTCCGGGCGCAGCTCTCGCAGGCCAGCTTTGAAAATTATCTGGCGGTGGCCCTGCTGAAGAAAGAGACGCCGCGCTGGGTGCTGGAGGATGAAGGTCGCACCATCGGCTCGAATCATCTGCCCGCCTGTCTGCGCGAGCGGATGGCCGATTCGCCGGTGGCGGTGATTGAGGACCCCTTTGACATCCGTCTTGAGCGGTTGCGCGAAGAGTATTTCCTGCGGATGCATCACGATTTCAGCGCGGCCTATGGCGATGAGACGGGCTGGCAGGAGTATGTTGATTATCTGCATCAGGGGCTGTTCGCCATTCGCCGCCGTCTCGGTTTGCAGCGTTTTGCCGAACTCACCGCCCTGCTGGATGCTGCCCTTGAGGTGCAGCGTCGCACCGGCAGCACCGATGCCCATTTCAGCTGGCTTACTCCGCTGCTGGAAGAGTATTACGATCCGATGTATCGCTACCAGCTCAGTAAAAAAGCGCAGAAAATTGTCTTTCGCGGGACGTATGACGAGATGGCCGAGTGGCTTAATCGCGGATAAAAAATCGGGTGGCGAGGTAACAACAGAACGGCAACGCAGGTTGCCGTTTTGAGTATCAGGGTGGGCATCCGCTCCCACCCCGCTATCCGACCTTAGAAGTCGTAGCGCAGACGCACCAGGTTCATATCGCCCAGATCGTCGGTGCTGGAGGTAAAGACGTGTTCATAATCGACACGGAAACCGTAATCCAGCTGGAAGCTAATGCCTAAGCCGTTATCAATGCGCTGGTAGTTACGCCCGTTGATATACTCCAGGCGATCGCCCATGAAGTATGGCTGGATCGATTTCACCGCATACTGACCAATCGGGAAAGTGTAGCCCGCAAAGTATTCCACGCCCCACGCGTCGCCAGCGAAGTAGTCATCCACGGAGACTTTTTTGGTGGTCAGGAAGTTCTGGTACCAGCCGCCGCCAGCGGAGAAGGTCCAGTTGTCCGGCTTCCAGCTCAGCGCCGTACCGACGATGTTCTGGTCGTAAGTTTTGCTGTCGTCGTTGCCAGGGTTACGCATATCCGCGCGGGTATAGTTCCACGCCGTACCCCAGGTCAGATCTTTCGTCAGATGGTAATCCACACCGAGAGAGCCGCCGCCTTTGCGCTTATAGCGCAGGCCGTTGCCCGGCAGATATTCGCCATCTTCAAAGAGATAAGAGGCGTAGAGATCGGCATCGCCTACGGTTTTCTTATACTTCAGCATCTTGCGTGAACGGTAGGAGCCATCGTAGTCGCCATTAATCCCGTTACCCGGCGCCTGGGCGAGCATATCGTAGTCCCAGATATCGGTCTTCGCGCCAATGACATCGTAGTAAACGCTGTTCTGCTGGCCGAAGGTCAGCGTACCCCAGGTCGCGCTCTTCAGGCCGGTATAGAGCATACGACGGGAGGTGTCGTTCGCGCCGTCGGCGTAGTGGTTATCCCAGTCAAACAGGGCCGGAATATTGACGCCCAGTTCGTAATAACTGATCCAGCTGATGTCGTCGAACAGGTAGTAATCCGCAGCAAAACGGAAGCGGGTGCCGCCGTCGAAGCCATTACGCTTGTAGCTATTTTTACCGTCGTTGCCCGTCATGTTCTGGAACTGCGGACGAATACTCCCGCCCACGGTGAAGTTCAGACGGCTCAGGGGATCGCCCGCCTGCGGATCCTGCTTCAGAAGCGTGATTTCCGCCTGCGAGGCGAATGACGCCAACGCCACTGCTGCGCCGATCGTTGTCGCCAGCGCTGTTTTTTTTATGTTCATTTTAATTCCTTGATAGACACGGCTAAAAAATTAGCACACTAATCATATCTGGAATTTTTTGACTCATGTTGACACTTTTTTGAAGATTTGTGCTTCTAAAAACAATGACTTTAACGATCTGTGCTGCTAAAAATGTTACGCGCCAGCAAATTAACTGGCGCGTAACAAATACAAAAAAAAATCTTAACTAGCAAACTGACGGAACAGCGCTCTCCCTTTCAGCAACCGCGAACCGAGCCAGCCGCCGCACATCGAGAGCAGCAGCGCCCCGCTCGTTGGCAGGATCAGCCACAGCCGCCAGTCCGGCTCCCAGGGGAAATCAAAGACCTGTTTCTGCAGGAGGGCCAGCGCCGTCTCGGCGCCAATAGCCGCGACCAGCCCGGAGACCAGCCCCAGCAGGGCAAACTCGCACCAGAGCGTGGTACGCAACAGTTTTTTGCCCGCCCCCAGCGTGCGATAGACCACCAGCTCCTGATGCCGCTGGCGCATACCTACCTGTACCTGGGCCAGCAGAAGCAGCACGCCGCAGAGCGTCACCAGCACCACCATTACCTCCAGCGCGCGGCTGACCTGTTCCAGCACCTGCCCCACCTGCTTTAAGATGGTGCCGATATCCAGCAGGGAGACCGTGGGAAAGGCGCGGTTAAGCTCCGTTAGCATGGCGTTGCCCTTTTCCCAGCGAAAGCTGGTCAGCCAGCTCTGCGGCTGTCCGTCCAGCGCCCCGGAAGGGAAGATGAAAAAGAAGTTAGGCCGCAGGCTCTCCCAGTCCACCTTACGCAGGCTGGTCACCCTGGCGTTAAAGGCCTGGGTATCGCCGGTAAAGGTCAGGGTATCGCCGGGACGCACGTTCAGGCGTTTCGCCAGCCCCTCCTCCATGGAGACTTCCCCCGCTTTCGGCGGCCAGCTTCCGGCGGTAATCGGGTTATGATCCGGGCGCTTTTCTTGCCAGGTCAGGTTCAGTTCGCGGTTCAGCGCCTCGTCCTGATTACCCTGGGTCGACTGGCCGTTGATCGCTGTGAGGCGCGCGCGCACCACCGGGTAGAACGACTCCGGCGTCACCTGATGCGCGGCGAGGAAGGCTTTCAACGGCGCCACCTGCTCCGGCGCGATATTGATCAGAAAGTAGTTAGGGCTTTCCGGGGGAAGCTGCTGCTGCCAGCGATCGAGAAGATCGCCACGCAACACCAGCAGCAACGCGAGCAGCATAAATGAGAGCGAGAAGGCCGAAAGCTGGCTTAAGGTGGACCAGGGCTGGCGCAGCAGGCGGTTAACCGCCAGGCGTACCGGCAGCGCGTTAAAGGTGAGCCGTTTTAACGCCTTCAAGAGCAACCAGCCCAGTGCGCCGCAGAGCAGCGCCAGCACCACCGCCCCCGCCAGCACCGACCAGAGCAGCGTACTGCCGCCCATCAGCCAGGCCAGCAGCAGAACCACCGCCACGATCATCGCCGGAAGGTAAAATTTCAAAGGCCAGACGTTAGCCACCGCGTCGCGGCGCAGCACGCGCAGCGGCTGGGTGGCCAGCAGTAGGCGATAAGGACGTAATCCCACCAGCAGCGAAATCATCACCATCGCCCCCACCGACCAGAGCCAAGGCCAGAGGCTCGCGGGCGGCAGCGCGGCGGGCAGCACCGGCCTGAGCAGCAGCATGAGCAGCCGCTCAAACGCCAGCCCGATTGCCCCTCCGGTCAGGGCGGAGAGAGCCAGCACCAGTAGCCACTGGCCGACGATCAGTTTTCGCAGCTGCGCCCGTCCTGCCCCCAGGGTTTTGAGGATCGCCACCAGATCGTAGCGGCTGCGGCAATAATGTCCCATCGCCACCGCCACCGCAGCCACCGCCAGCAGCAGCGTCAGCAGCGCCGAAAGCAGCAGGAACTGCTGGGCGCGCGCCAGGGATTTGCCCAGCGCCCCCTCCTCCTGCTCCATCCCGGACCAGCGGTGCTCCGGCCTGAGCTGCGGCAGAAGCCACTTTTCATACGCCGCCAGCTGCGACGGCGTACCGCCGAATTTGTAGCGCCAGCTGACGCGGCTGCCCGGCTGCACCGCCCCGGTTTTCGCCATATCGGCGCGGTTCATCAGCAGGCGCGGCGCCATCTGGAACGGGTTGAAACCAGCATCCGGCTCCTGACGCACCTCGCCGGCGATTTTCAGCGTGGCGTCCCCCACGTCGATACTCTCCCCGGGCTTCAGATTTAGCAGCGCCATCAGCCGTGGCGCCAGCAGTACGGTGCCCGCGGCGGGCTTAAGCCCCGGCGGCCAGGTCTGTAGTTCGCCGTAGAGGGGATAGAGATCGTCCACCACTTTTACGCTTGCCAGCTGCGGCGTATCCCCCGCAAAGGTCATGGTCTGAAAGCTGACCTGCTCGCTCACCTTCAGCCCGATTTTTCGCGCCTCATCCAGCCACGCCTGCGGTATCTCCCGCGAGCTGCGCAGCGTCCGGTCGCCCGCCATAAACTCCCGACTCTGCTGGCTGAGCCCTTTCTCCATACGGTCGCTGACGCTGCCGAGCGCCAGCACGCAGGCGACGGCAAGGCTCAACGCCAGCCAGACAATCAGCAACGAGGGAGAGCGCCACTCGCGCCAGAACCAGCGGGCGATCATGCTTCCTCCCGGAGCTGGCCTTCCACCAGCCGCAGGCGGCGATCGCAGCGGGCCGCCAGCTGCGGATCGTGGGTCACCAGAATCAGCGTGGTGCCATGCGTCCGGTTCAGCTCAAACAGCAGATCGGCAATTTTGTCCCCGGTGTGGCGATCGAGATTACCGGTGGGTTCATCGGCAAAGAGCACCGCCGGACGTCCGTTGAAGGCACGGGCCAGCGCCACGCGCTGCTGTTCGCCGCCGGAGAGCTGGGCCGGAAGATGGCCGATACGTTTGCCAAGGCCAAGCTGCTCCAGCAGCGCTTTGGCCTGGCTGCGGCTCTGGGCGCTCTTCTCGCCGCGCAGCAGCCCCGGCAATTCCACGTTCTCCAGCGCGTTCAGCGTCGGGATCAGCATAAAAGACTGAAAGACAAAGCCGATATGTTTCGCCCGCAGCGCCGCGCGCGCCTCTTCGTCAAGCTGGTGCAACGGCTGGCCGACCAGAAAGACCTCGCCGCTGCTGCCGTCATCCAGCCCGGCCAGAATCGCCAGCAGCGTCGATTTACCAGAACCCGACTCCCCGATCAGCGCAATGGTCTCTGCGCGTTTGACAACAAGTTCAACTCCGGTAAGGATGGAAAGCTGATGCTCTCCCTGACCCACGGACTTCTTAAGATGATGAACTTCAACACTGTTTTCCGCTGGCATTTGCCTTTCCTGTTTCTGATTCTGATTCTGATGACGTTTCGCGCCGCCGCTGCGGAGACGCTACTGGTTCTGGGCGATAGCCTGAGCGCGGGCTACCGCATGGCGGCCACCGCCGCCTGGCCTGCACTGCTTAACGATAAATGGCAGGCTCAGACGCAGGTGGTGAACGCCAGCATTAGTGGCGACACCTCCCAGCAGGGACTATCCCGCCTGCCCGCCCTGCTGAAACAGCACCAGCCGCGCTGGGTGCTGGTGGAACTGGGCGGCAACGACGGCCTGCGCGGATTCCAGCCGCAGCAGACCGAACAGACGCTGCGCCAGATCGTGCAGATGATTCAGGCCGCTGATGCCCAACCGCTGCTGATGCAAATTCGGCTGCCAGCTAACTACGGTCGCCGCTATAATGAAGCCTTTAGCGCGATCTACCCTAAGCTTGCCAAAGAGTTTGATATTCCGCTGCTGCCATTTTTCATGGAAGAGGTCTATCTGAAACCCCAATGGATGCAGGAGGATGGTATTCACCCCAATCGCGACGCACAGCCCTTTATTGCCGACTGGATGGCAACCCGGCTGGCTCCTTTAGTTAAACATGACTCGTCAAACAGCTGAGATCGTAACAGGTAAAGTTATGCAAAAATCGGTCTTAATAACAGGATGTTCCAGCGGTATTGGCCTTGAAAGCGCCCTTGAACTTAAGCGCCAGGGATTTTGGGTCCTGGCCGCCTGTCGTAAACCAGAAGATGTGGAACGGATGAACGGCATGGGATTCACCGGCATCCTGCTGGACGTTAACTCCCCCGAGAGCGTAGAACGCGCCGCCGCCGAGGTGATCGCGCTGACTGATAACCAGCTCTACGGCCTCTTTAACAACGCCGGATTTGGCGTTTACGGCCCGCTGCAGACCGTCACCCGCGAGCAGCTTGAACAGCAATTTTCCACCAATTTTTTTGGCGTACACCAGCTCACCATGGCGCTGCTGCCCGCCATGCTGCCCCACGGCGAAGGGCGCATCGTAATGACCTCCTCGGTGATGGGACTGATCTCAACGCCGGGGCGCGGCGCCTATGCCGCCAGCAAATATGCGCTGGAGGCGTGGGCCGACGCGCTACGCATGGAGCTGCGCCACAGCGGGATCAAGGTGAGCCTGATTGAGCCAGGCCCCATCCGCACCCGCTTCACCGATAACGTCAACCAGACCCAGGCTGACCAGCCGGTGGAGAACCCCGGCATCGCCGCCCGCTTCACCCTCGGGCCGGAGGCGGTGGTCACCAAAGTGCGCCATGCTTTTGAGAGCGATCGTCCCAAAATGCGCTATCCGGTGACGCTGGTGACCTGCGCGGTTACGCTGCTTAAGCGTCTGCTGCCGGGCCGTCTGATGGATAAAATTTTACAGGGTTGAGTTGAAGGCGCGCCTGACGCCCCCCATGTAACCCTTACACTGACAACAGAGAATGCCGCATGTCCGTACAGAATATTATCAACATTACCGAAGCTAACCTGCACCAGACGCTGGAACAGTCGATGACAACGCCGGTGCTGTTTTACTTCTGGTCCGAGCGCAGCCAGCAATGCCTGGAGATGACGCCGGTGCTGGAGCGGCTCGCCGCTCAATATCAGGGACAATTCATTCTGGCGAAGCTGGACTGTGACGCGGAGCAGATGATCGCCTCCCAGTTTGGCCTGCGCGCGATCCCTACCGTTTATCTCTTCCAGAACGGCCAGCCGGTGGATGGTTTCCAGGGGCCGCAGCCGGAAGAGGCGATCCGCGCCCTGCTGGACAAAGTGCTGCCGCGTGAAGAGGAGCTGAAGGCGCAGGAAGCGATGGCGCTGATGCAGGAAGGCAAAAACGACGAAGCGCTGCCGCTGCTGAAAGAGGCCTGGCAGCTTTCAAATCAGGATAGCCAGATCGGGCTGCTGCTGGCGCAGGCGCAGATTGCGCTTCACCGCTCCGAAGAGGCGGAAGCGGTGCTGAAAACCATTCCGCTGCAGGACCAGGATACCCGCTACCAGGGGCTGGTGGCGCAGATTGAGCTGCTTAAGCAGGCGGCAGACACGCCGGAAATTCAGCAGCTTCAGCAGCAGGTGGCCGATAACCCGGACGATGCCGCGCTGGCCAGCCAGCTTGCGCTGCAGCTGCACCAGGTTGGACGCAACGAAGAGGCGCTGGCGCTGCTCTTCGGGCACCTGCAGCGCGATCTCGGCGCGGCTGATGGCCAGGCGCGGAAGGTCTTCCAGGAGATCCTCGCCGCGCTGGGCACTGGCGACGCGCTGGCGTCTAAATACCGTCGTCAGCTCTACGCCCTGCTCTACTGATCCCCCCGGCAGATCGCCCGATGCGCGATCTGCCCCTTTCCCTCCTGTCTGTCCGAAACGCCACCTGCTGGCGATAAGAGAAGAATTTTTATTTGTAGTCGATATACTCATAGAACTGCTTTTCCGGTTATGGCATGCAAACAGGAGGTTTTATGCTTATCGTTATTCCTGTCTTTATTTTTCTGGTGCTGGTGGTCGTCGCGGCGGGCGTGAAAATCGTACCGCAGGGCTATCAGTGGACCGTCGAACGCTTCGGACGTTATACCACCACCCTGCAGCCTGGTCTGAGCCTGGTTGTCCCCTTTATGGACCGCATCGGTCGTAAAATCAATATGATGGAACAGGTGCTGGATATCCCCTCGCAGGAGGTGATCTCGAAAGATAACGCCAACGTGACCATCGACGCCGTCTGCTTTATCCAGGTGATCGACGCACCTAAAGCGGCCTATGAGGTGAGCAATCTGGAACTGGCGATCATCAACCTGACGATGACCAACATCCGCACCGTGCTCGGCTCTATGGAGCTGGATGAGATGCTCTCTCAACGCGACAGCATTAACACGCGTCTGCTGCATATCGTCGATGAAGCGACAAACCCGTGGGGCATCAAGGTTACCCGTATCGAAATCCGCGACGTGCGCCCGCCTGCGGAGCTGATCTCCTCCATGAACGCCCAGATGAAGGCCGAGCGTACCAAGCGCGCCTACATTCTCGAGGCAGAAGGTGTGCGCCAGGCGGAGATCCTCAAGGCCGAAGGGGATAAACAGTCGCAAATCCTGAAGGCGGAAGGTGAGCGCCAGTCGGCGTTTTTGCAGGCGGAGGCGCGCGAGCGTTCGGCAGAGGCGGAAGCACGAGCCACGAAGATGGTTTCAGAGGCTATCGCCGCGGGGGATATCCAGGCGGTGAACTACTTTGTGGCGCAGCGATACACCGACGCGCTGCAGCAGATTGGCGCGGCCAATAACAGCAAAGTGGTGATGATGCCGCTGGATGCCAGCAGCCTGATGGGCTCCATCGCGGGCATTGCCGAACTGATAAAAGAAAGTGGAAACGAGCGCAAAAAATGAATGAGATCGCGGCACACCCTCATGTTTTTTGGCTCAGCCTCGGCGGGCTGCTGCTGATTGCAGAGATGCTCGGTACCAACGGCTATCTGCTCTGGAGCGGGGTCGCGGCGCTGATCGTCGGGCTGATCGCCTGGCTTTTCCCGCTGAGCTGGGAGTGGCAGGGTGTACTGTTTGCAGCCCTGACACTGGTGGCCGTCTGGCTGTGGTGGCGCTGGCTGGCGCGCCAGGTCCGGCAACAAAAGCCGGTGGATGCCCACCTGAATCAGCGCGGACAACAGCTTATAGGACGGCGGTTTATGCTGGAAAACGCGCTGGTAAATGGCCATGGGCATGTGCGCGTCGGCGACAGCTCCTGGCCCGTCGTGGCGGACGACGACCTCGCCGCGGGCACGCGGGTCGAGGTAATTGCCGTAGAGGGCATTACGCTGCGTATTACGCGCTGCTAGTTCCGGATTTGCGATGACAGCAGCCGGAGAGATTATCAATGATCGGGCAGTCGGCGCTCTCATCGCCCGGGCAGGCGTCCGCCAGCGCCAGCAGCTGCTCGCGCATCGTCTGCAGTTCAGTGATGTGACGTTCAATCTCCGCCACCTTCTCCAGAGTCCGCTTTTTCACATCGGCGCTGTGACGCGCTGGATCGTTAAACAAATTGATCAGCTCGCCGCACTCTTCGAGGTTAAACCCCACCTGCCGCGCCTGGCGCAGCAACGTCAGCTCATCAAGATGTTTTTGGGTATAGCTGCGGTAGCCGTTCTCGCTGCGCAACGGCGGCGTGACCAGTCCCTTCTCTTCATAAAACCGAATCGCCTTGCTGGTTAAGCCGGTTTTTTTCGCCACATCGCTGATATTCACTTTTCCCCCTTGACCTTCCCCTTGATGGAAGGTTTAACCTTTATAACTGTCAGGTAAACGCGTTATGAAGGTCAATAGCTGACCGGAAAATTATAAAGGAGTTTTGCTATGTCTCACACCATCAACCTGACGCTGGACGGCCTCTCCTGTGGCCACTGCGTCAAACGGGTAAAAGAAAGCCTGGAAAAACGCGCCGATGTGGAAAGCGCGGAAGTGACAATCGACCATGCGGTTATCACCGGTAGCGCCAGCGCCGAGGCCCTGATAGACACCGTCAAAGAGGCCGGTTACGGCGCGGAGTTAAGCCACCCAAAGGCTAAACCGCTGACAGAGTCATCAATCCCGTCGGAAGCACTGACAGCGGCTACTCCTGAGCTTCCGGCAGCGGATGATATCGACGACAGCCAACAGCTGTTGATCAATGGTATGAGCTGCGCCAGCTGTGTCTCCCGCGTACAGAACGCTTTGCAGAGCGTACCGGGCGTCTCGCAGGCACGGGTAAATCTGGCGGAACGCACTGCGCTGGTAATGGGCAGCGCGTCCGCCACCGATTTAGTGCAGGCGGTGGAGAAAGCAGGCTACGGGGCGGAGGCGATCGAGGATGACGCCGAACGCCGTGAACGTCAGCAGCAATCCGCCATCGCCACCATGAAACGCTTTCGCTGGCAGGCAATTGTCGCCCTGCTGGTAGGTATCCCGGTGATGGTCTGGGGGATGATCGGCGACAATATGATGGTCTCCGACAGCAACCGCTCCCTCTGGCTGACCATCGGTATCATTACCCTGGCGGTGATGATTTTTGCCGGTGGCCACTTCTATACCAGCGCCTGGAAAAGCCTCAAAAACCGCACCGCGACCATGGACACCCTTGTGGCGCTGGGCACCGGCGCGGCGTGGCTCTACTCCATGAGCGTCAACCTCTGGCCGCACGCCTTCCCGCCAGAGGCGCGTCATCTCTATTACGAAGCGAGCGCCATGATCATCGGTCTGATTAACCTGGGTCATATGCTCGAAGCGCGCGCCCGCCAGCGTTCGTCGAAGGCGCTGGAAAGGTTGCTTGACCTGACGCCCCCCTCCGCGCGGGTAGTCACTGACGAGGGTGAGAAAACGGTGCCGCTGGCCGAAGTACAGCCAGGCATGACGCTGCGTTTAACCACCGGCGATCGCGTGCCGGTAGACGGCACCATTACCCGGGGTGAGGCCTGGCTCGACGAGGCGATGCTGACCGGCGAGCCGGTGCCGCAACAAAAAGGCGAAGGCGAGAGCGTTCACGCCGGAACGGTGGTCCAGGATGGGAGCGTGCTGTTCCAGGCGAGCGCGGTGGGTAGCCATACCACCCTGTCGCGCATTATCCGTATGGTGCGCCAGGCGCAAAGCAGCAAGCCGGAGATTGGCCAGCTGGCGGATAAGATCTCGGCGGTTTTCGTACCGGTGGTGGTGGCGATAGCGCTTCTGAGCGGCGCTATCTGGTATCTCTTCGGCCCCGCGCCGCAGATTGTCTATACGCTGGTGATTGCGACCACGGTGCTGATTATCGCCTGCCCGTGTGCGCTGGGACTGGCGACGCCGATGTCGATTATCGCAGGCGTCGGGCGTGCCGCCGAATTTGGCGTCCTGGTGCGCGACGCCGACGCGCTGCAAAGAGCCAGCACGCTCGACACGCTGGTGTTTGATAAAACCGGCACCCTCACCGAAGGTAAACCGCAGGTAGTGGCTTTCAGGACGGTTGATTTTGCGCAAGCGGAAGCCCTGCGTCTTGCCGCCTCGCTTGAGCAAGGCTCCAGCCACCCGCTGGCCCGCGCCATTCTTGATAAAGCGGGTGACGCCGCGCTGGCACAGGTGAGCGCCTTCCGCACCCTGCGCGGGCTGGGGGTGAGCGGCGAGGCGGAAAACCGAACGCTGCTGCTCGGCAACGCCACGCTTCTTAACGAAAAGGGTGTAGATACCGTTGCGCTTGACGACGAGGTGAAAGCGCAGGCGTCGCAGGGGGCGACCCCGGTACTGCTGGCGGTTGACGGCAAGGCGGTGGCGCTGTTCGCCATTCGCGATCCGCTGCGCCAGGATAGCGTAGAGGCGCTGGCTCGCCTGCATCAGGCTGGCTACCGCCTGGTGATGCTCACCGGCGATAATCCGGTTACCGCCAACGCGATTGCCCGCGAGGCGGGTATCGACGAGGTGATTGCCGGCGTGCTGCCGGACGGCAAAGCGGATGCCATTAAGACGCTGCAAAGCCATGGGCGCCAGGTGGCGATGGTGGGCGACGGAATTAACGACGCCCCGGCGCTGGCACAGGCGGAAGTGGGTGTCGCCATGGGCGGCGGCAGCGACGTGGCGATTGAAACCGCAGCCATTACCCTGATGCGCCATAGCCTGATGGGGGTAGCGGACGCGCTCGCTATCGCGAAGGCGACGCTGCGCAACATGAAGCAGAACCTGCTGGGCGCGTTTATTTATAACGCCTTCGGCATTCCGATTGCCGCCGGGATCCTCTGGCCGCTCACCGGTACGCTGCTCAATCCAGTGGTCGCTGGCGCGGCAATGGCGCTCTCCTCCATTACGGTGGTGAGTAACGCTAACCGCCTGCTGCGCTTTAAACCTAAGGCGTAATCGCCCCTCCCCTGCGCCTGTCCTTAATTGGCGCAGGGGAGCGTGAAGTTGCACCTTCTCCAGCCACGCGCTAGCATGCTCTTTTCAACTGCGGGAGCGCGCATGAGTCTGTTTCGTCGTATAAGAGCATCACTTCGCGCCTTTTTCCCCCGCCGTTATACCTGGCCCGCTCTGGATATTCTGCTTCCCGGCGGCCAGGATCTGCATCTGGTGGGCAGCATCCACATGGGCACCCGCGATATGTCCCCCCTTCCTGACGGGCTGGTAAAAGAGCTTAAAAAGGCTGACGCGCTGGTGGTGGAAGCAGATATCTCCGGCAGCGAGTCGCCCTTTACCGATACCGGGACGCCGCCCACGCTGGAGGAGCGGCTTGATGCCGCGCAGTTCGCCGAACTGGAGCGTTACGCCGGGGAGCTGGATCTCCCGCTGTCGATGCTGCAAACGCTGCCCCTGTGGCAGATCGCGATGGTGTTGCAGGCGACGCAGGCTCAGCGTCTGGGGCTGCGCGGTGATTATGGTATCGATTACCAGCTGCTGCATCTGGCCCGGGCGCGTCAGCTTCCGGTGATTGAGCTGGAGGGGGCACAGAGTCAGGTCGCCCTGCTTCGCCGCCTGCCTGAAGAGGGAAAACTGCTGCTGGATGATACGCTCACCCACTGGCACACCAACGCCCGGCTGCTGCAGACGATGATCGGCTGGTGGCTGAACGCGCCGCCCGCTGAAGAGCGGCTGGCGTTGCCCTCCACCTTTAGCGAATCGCTTTATGATGTGCTGATGAACGAGCGTAATCAGGCGTGGTGTACCATGCTGAACGCGCTGCCCCCGGGCCGCTACGTGGTGGCCGTCGGCGCGCTGCATCTGTATGGAGAAGGGAATCTGCCGTCGCTGTTGCGATAAAAAAATGGCCAATATTTCTATTGGCCCGTCAAAGAGGAATTTCATCGTTATTATTATGCCGGAGGAAGCCTCCGGTTGAGCAGATTGTCGCTCAAAGTGACCATCGCTGCCAATACTATTGCGCAAGATGGTGCTATTTTTCAGACACCCATCAGATGTATGCTCATTGCCTCTTCCGTCTGTATGAGTAAGGTTTGCTATGACTCCAGCCGTTAAGTTACTCGAAAAGAAAAAAATTTTATTCCGGATCCATACCTACGATCATGACCCTAACGAAACCAACTTTGGTGACGAAGTGGTGCGTAAACTGGGGCTGAATAGTGAGCAGGTCTATAAAACGCTGCTGGTGGCGGTGAATGGCGACATGAAGCATCTCGCCGTGGCGGTAACGCCGGTGGCCGGGCAGCTGGATCTGAAGAAGGTCGCCAAAGCGCTGGGGGCGAAAAAGGTGGATATGGCCGATCCAATGGTTGCGCAACGCACCACCGGCTATCTGGTGGGCGGCATTAGCCCGCTGGGGCAGAAAAAACGGCTGCCAACGCTGATTGACGCCCCGGCCCGGGGTTTTGACACCATCTATATTTCCGGCGGCAAGCGCGGGCTGGATATTGAACTGGCGGCAGACGATCTGGCGAAAATGCTGGATGCTCAGTTTGCCGATATTGCGCGCCGGGATTAAAAAAGCCGGGTGGCGGCTATGCCTTACCCGGCCTACAGAAGTGCACGATACCACAGGCCCGGTAAGCGAAGCGCCACCGGGCAATAAATCCCCCTGCAGGGCAGCGGTTAAAAGCCGGGTGGCGGCTACGCCTTACCCGGCCTCCAGAAGTGCACGATACCGCAGGTCCGGTAAGCGAAGCGCCACCGGGCAAAACAACAGGCGCTACTGCCAGCTCACCTCGCCCTTCGGTTCGTACTGATTCACATCCACAGGCGAGTTCTGCTCGATGAACTGCTTCAGTACCTCGGCATCAATAAAGCCGGTATTCACGTAGCCCGGTTTATTATCAATACGCGGGTAACCATCACCCCCGGTGGCATTAAAGCTTAGCGTCGCCATACGGTAGGTTTTAGCCGGATCGACCGGTTCGCCCTTAATTTTCAGATCGGACAATTTGCCCTCTTTCGCCACAAAGCTCACGTTAGCAAACTGCGGATAGGCGCCAGAATCGGGCTTCATCTGCGCCACGGCGGTGAGGTAATCAATCACCTCTTTGCCACTCATGTCCACATAGACCACGATATTGCCAAACGGCTGAACCTTGAGTACATCTTTATAGGTGATATCACCCGCATCAATCGAATCACGAATGCCACCGCCGCTCATCACCGCAAAATCGGCGCTGGTGCGCGCCATCTGCGCGGCCAGAATCAGGTGGCCCATATTAGTCTGTACAAAGCGCACCTTGCTGCGATCCCCTTCCAGGCGGCCGTTAAGGGTACCGATTTTGACGCTCAGCTGCGCTTTTCCTTTGTTCTGGAACGGCGTAAGCAGAGAGAGCATCGGGCCGTTTTCCGGGATCTCTGGCGTATATAACACGCGCTCGCTCTTCCCGTCCGGATAGGTCACCTTCTTCTTCAGGTTTACCGGGATCAGCTGATAGTGCACCAGTTTCATCTCGCCGTTGCGAAATTCAAAATCTGCCCGGCCCACATATTTGCCCCACTCGTGAGCCTGCACGATCCAGATACCATTCTGGCGATCCGGCGCGCAGGGAGTACCCGGCACATAATCCACCTCTTTTTTATTTTCAGAGGCCATGCAAACCGGATCCTGAGAGTGACCGCCAACGATCATTGCCAGTGAGCCTGCGGGCAGGCTGCGCGCCATCTCCACATCTCCCGCGGCGTTAGAGCCATGCTCGCCGTTATCGTAGTGGCCCATATGGGTGGCGGCGATAATGATGTCCGGCTTTTCGGTCTGCTGCAGCTCCTGAATCACCAGCTTCGCCTCTTCAGCGGGCTTACGAAATTCGATGTCGGTAAAAAATTCCGGGTTGCCGATCTTTGCCGTATCGTCAGTGGTCAGCCCCATTACCGCAATCTTCAGATCCTGTCGCTTGAAGATGGCCCAGGGCTTAAAGAGCCGCTCCCCGGTGCTTTTCTGATAAATATTGGCGGAGAGAAAAGGGAATTTTGACCATTTCTCCTGCTGGCGCAGGACGGTTAACGGGTTATCGAACTCATGGTTGCCGACGGCCATGGCGTCATAGCCAATGAGGTTCATCCCGCGGAAATCGGGCTCGGCGTCCTGCAGATCGGACTCCGGCACGCCGGTATTAATATCCCCCCCGGAGAGCAGCAGCACGCTGCCGCCCCCGGCAGCCACCTCTTTACGAATCGAGTCCACCAGCGTTTTTTGCGCCGCCAGCCCATATTCGCCATATTCGCTTCGCCAGAAATGGCCATGGTGATCGTTGGTATGGAGGATGGTGATTTTATAGGTTTTATCTTTCTCATACGCCTGCGCGGGCAGAGCCGATAACGCCCAGACCGCCGCCAGCGCCAGCGCGACGCCTCGCTTCATTAACTTCATATTCTCGCTCCCTGACCTCAAGACAAACGCTGAAATTACAGTGAGTAAAAAGAATAGACAAATATGTTTTCAGAATTGCGACTTCCTTCAAAACTCACGGACAGGTATGTTAGGCGGATAATAATGACTCCCTGCAATTCGTTTAACTTCATACGTGGTATTTATGGCAATCAGTGAAACCTCCCGGCCCGCTGCGCCGCCGAAAGGGCGGACGGCGTTTGGCATTTTAGGGGCGATCAGCCTCTCGCATCTCCTTAACGATATGATTCAGTCGCTCATCCTTGCGATCTATCCGCTACTGCAGTCTGAGTTTTCGTTAACCTTCGTTCAGATTGGGCTTATCACCCTCACCTTCCAGCTCGCCTCTTCGCTGTTGCAGCCGGTGGTGGGTTACTGGACGGACAAATATCCCATGCCCTGGTCGCTCCCCATTGGGATGTGCTTTACCCTGAGCGGTCTGGTGCTGCTGGCGCTGGCGGGGAGCTTTGAGATGGTGTTGCTGGCGGCGGCGCTGGTGGGAACAGGCTCTTCGGTATTCCATCCGGAATCATCGCGCGTGGCGCGGATGGCCTCCGGCGGCCGACACGGCCTGGCGCAATCGCTCTTCCAGGTGGGCGGCAACTTTGGCAGTTCGCTCGGCCCGCTGCTGGCGGCGGTGATTATTGCCCCCTACGGCAAAGGCAACGTGGCGTGGTTTGTGCTGGCAGCGCTGCTGGCGATTGTGGTGCTGGCTCAGATCAGCCGCTGGTACGCCGCTCAGCATCGGGTTAATAAAGGCAAACCGAAGGCGGTGGTGGTCAATCCCCTGCCGCGCAACAAGGTGGTGCTGGCGGTCTGCGTGCTGCTGGTGCTGATTTTCTCGAAATATTTCTATATGGCGAGCATCAGCAGCTATTACACCTTTTATCTGATGCAAAAATTCGGATTATCGGTACAAAACGCCCAGCTACACCTCTTCGCTTTCCTTTTTGCCGTCGCCGCAGGCACCGTGATTGGCGGCCCGGTAGGGGACAAAATTGGAAGAAAATATGTGATTTGGGGCTCTATCCTCGGCGTCGCGCCTTTCACCCTTGTTTTACCCTATGTGGGACTGGAATGGACGGGGATTCTCACCGCGATCATTGGTTTTATCCTGGCATCGGCCTTTTCCGCTATCCTGGTCTATGCGCAGGAGCTGCTGCCGGGACGTATCGGCATGGTTTCCGGACTCTTTTTTGGCTTTGCTTTTGGCATGGGCGGCCTGGGCGCGGCGGTGCTGGGTATCGTTGCCGACCATACCAGCATCTTTTTAGTTTATAAAATCTGTGCTTTCCTGCCTCTTCTGGGCATGTTGACCATATTCCTGCCTGATAACCGGCATAAAGCCTGATTTTCTTGCGGCTAAAGTCGAACTTTAGCCGCCTTCTCCCCTTACTCCATCAGCCCTTGTGCCGGCAGATATGCATCTGCGTATCGTCTTTGACTTTTTTACCGCTTTATGACCTTTTTATTCAGTTTTCAATAATTATTCATAAACATACTGAAGCATTTTGTCATAAACTATTATCTGGACTTTTGGTTTTGGCCAAAAATGGAACACCTTATTGACGAAAGGAGACGGAATGCACCACGCCACACCGCTTATCACCACCATTGTTGGTGGACTTGTGCTTGCCTTTATCCTTGGCATGATTGCCAATAAGCTTCGAATCTCTCCTCTTGTCGGTTATTTATTAGCGGGTGTGCTGGCGGGACCTTTTACGCCAGGCTTTGTGGCGGATACCAAACTGGCGCCAGAACTGGCGGAATTGGGCGTGATTCTGCTGATGTTTGGCGTGGGTCTGCATTTCTCCCTTAAGGATTTGATGGCGGTAAAGTCTATCGCCATACCCGGCGCGATCGCCCAGATTGTGGTGGCGACGCTGCTGGGGATGGCGCTATCGGCACTGCTGGACTGGTCGCTGATGACCGGTATCGTCTTTGGTCTCTGTCTCTCTACCGCCAGTACCGTGGTGCTGCTGCGCGCGCTTGAAGAGCGACAGTTGATCGACAGCCAGCGCGGGCAGATCGCCATCGGCTGGCTGATCGTAGAAGATCTGGTAATGGTACTGACGCTGGTGCTGTTGCCCGCCGTCGCCGGAATGATTGAAAAAGAGAACGTCGGCCTGGCGACGCTGGCGCTGGATATGAGCATTACCATCGGCAAGGTGGTAGCGTTTATCGCCATCATGATGCTCGTGGGCCGTCGGCTGGTGCCGTGGATTATGGCGCGCAGCGCGGCGACCGGCTCCCGGGAGCTTTTCACCCTCTCCGTACTGGCGCTGGCGCTGGGTATCGCGTTTGGCGCCGTCGAACTCTTCGATGTCTCCTTTGCGCTTGGCGCCTTCTTCGCCGGAATGGTGCTGAACGAGTCAGAACTCAGCCATCGTGCGGCGCACGATACGCTGCCGCTGCGCGACGCTTTCGCGGTGCTCTTCTTTGTCTCGGTAGGAATGCTCTTTAACCCGATGATTCTGGTGGAGCAACCGCTGGCGGTGCTGGGAACGCTGGCCATTATTATCTTCGGTAAATCGGCAGCGGCCTTTTTCCTGGTGCGTCTCTTTGGCCACTCGCCGCGTACCGCCCTGACCATTGCCGCGAGTCTGGCGCAAATCGGGGAGTTTGCCTTTATCCTGGCAGGCCTCGGCATGGCGCTGGATCTGCTGCCGCAGGCCGGGCAGAACCTTGTCCTGGCGGGGGCGATTCTCTCCATTATGCTTAACCCCATTCTGTTTGCCCTGCTGGAAAAATATCTCGAAAAAACCGAAACGCTGGACGACCAGACGCTGGAAGAGGTGACGGAAGATGAGAAACAGATCCCGGTGGATATCTGTAATCATGCCCTGCTGGTCGGTTTTGGCCGCGTCGGTAGCCTGCTGGGTGAGAAGCTAATGGCGCAGGGGATCCCCCTGGTGGTGATCGAAACCTCCCGCTCCCGGGTGGACGAGCTGCGGGCGCGCGGTATTCGGGCGGTGCTGGGCAATGCGGCGAATGAAGAGATCATGAATCTGGCGCATCTCGACTGCGCCCGCTGGCTGCTGCTGACGATTCCGAACGGCTACGAGGCCGGGGAGATTGTCGCCTCGGCACGCGAGAAGTGCCCGGATATCGAGATTATCGCCCGCGCGCATTATGACGACGAGGTGGAGTACATTTCCGAACGCGGAGCGAATCAGGTGGTGATGGGCGAGCGCGAGATTGCGAATACGATGCTGACGCTGCTGGGTAAACCGTCTGCTGAAGAAGCGGTGACGGGATAAGCGCGCAGGCTGGCGGGCCCCTCACCCCGGCCCTCTCCCCAGAGGGGAGAGGGGGAAAACCACCCCCAGAGGGGAGAGGGGGAAAACCACCCCGTTTCAGCCGCAAAGATAAACAATAACGCCCCACACTCCCCCCCTTTGGGGAGAGAAGGAAACCCGCCCTGACCGGTCTGTGAAAAATCGAGCACGATCGATTCCCTCTCCCCTTTGGGGAGAGGGGGGAAAACAGATACGGCAGAAAAGACAGTCGATCGGATCCCCTCACCCAGGAGGGGAGAGGGGGAAAACCACCCCGTTTCAGCCGCAAAGATAAACAATAACGCCCCACACTCCTCCCCCCTTTGGGGAGAGAAGGAAACCCGCCCTGACCGGGCTGTGAAAAATCGCGCACGATCGGTCCCCTCTCCCCTTTGGGGAGAGGGCCAGGGTGAGGGGCCTTGCTTAACGCTCCCAGTACGCCTCTTCCAGGCTATCTTCCCTTTCCGGCAGCCCGCGCGTCAGACGCGGCGAGTGCTGGTTCAGCACCTGGTAGCTCACGCGGTTCGCATACTTGCACACCTGCGCCAGCGAGGAATAGGTCAGCCAGTTAAAAGCGTGTTTGCTGGAGTTCGGCACGTTGGTCTTATGGTAGGCATTAGCGGTAATGTCGTGCAGCAGCGCCGCCAGCGCGCCGTCGCCTGCGCCGTTGGTGTTCATGATCTTCTCCGGCCCGCCCATATAAGGGGCGATGTGGGAATAGATACGCAGCGGATTGACGCACTCTTTATGACGCATCGCACGGCTGAACTCATACTGGTTAAATTCAGCAATCGCCCCCGGCAGCAGCGGATGCTGGGTTTTGCGCTTGCTCTCCTCTTCGGTAAAGCCCGCCATATAGAGTCCCACCGGTCCGGCGGTGCAGAGTACCAGATCGACCCAGTCCAGCGCCTTATCAGAAGCCAGCAGCGGATCGCTTTCGCCGGTCAGCGCTTCGGCCTCCTCCTCGTTCATCGCCAGTATCGAGACGTGCTCTTTTAAAAACGTTTGCCACCACTGCGGGTTATCAGCGATAACAAACTTCGTCCCCAGGGTCAGCACCACCGGCACGTTATACTTTTTCGCATACTCGATGGCTTTCATGGTCGCTTCCGGCATCGGCTCTCCCGGCTTACAGCGCACCAGATAGGAAGTCAGCACCAGCGCCGAGGCGCCTGCGATCACCGCTTCCGGGACGCTTTCCGGGCGCAGCTGATTCATGTGGCCGGGGCTGATGGCGAAAGTTCGCTCGCCGGAGTCGCTGATAAGCGTAAAGCAGCGGCCAATCGGCCCGTCAACGCCCTGCAGATAGTTAAGATCGGTCCGGCTGGAAGTGTTGCAAAGATAGCGGTAAGCGTAGCCGCCGATATCGATATTGCTGCACATCACCCCCAGCAGCACCGAACGGTCGTCCGCCAGCACCGAATAGTTGTGCATAGTGTTGCCGATGGTACCGCCGGCAAACTGGTGGGTGATCAGATTTTCGCGCGTCAGCTCCTGATAGAGCGCCTCGGCCACCTCATCTTCAATGACCAGCGAGTGTCCGGCGCTCAGGCCGTAGCGTTCGACAAACGCATCGTCCACTTTCGCTTCGATATCCACCAGCGTCTGGTCGATGCCCACCACCCAGGCGGCGCTGGTCTCGTTTTCCGGCTGGATCTGTTGCAGCAGCGGATCGCGGGCGTCAACGGGGAAATAGTGTTTGGATTTACGTTTACCGGGAAATTTCATGGTCTGCGCTACGGATGATAAATGGGGCGGGAATGGTAGCACATTCCCGCTCACTGGCGCGATCAGCGGCTGTTGGCGATCAGCGAAACCATCATGTCGATATGCTCCGGCGCATCGTTAAGGGCCGGAATGTACTCATACTTTTCGCCCCCCGCCTCAAGGAAAAACTCCCGGTTCTGCACCGCAATCTCCTCCAGCGTCTCCAGGCAATCCGCCGAAAAGCCCGGCGACATCACCTGAATATGTTTTATCCCCTTCTCCCCCAGCATTTTGAGGGTGTCGTCGGTGTAAGGGGTGAGCCACGGCTCGCGGCCAAAGCGCGACTGGAAGGTCATCATCACCTTCTCCGGCGGCAGACCCAGCGCGGAGACCAGCTCGCGCGTGGTATCGCGGCAGCGCTGCGGATAGTCATCCCCTTCGTTCGCGTAGCGCTGCGGAATGCCATGGTAGGAGAGCAGCAGCAGATCCGGCTCGCCGTGCTTCGCAAAGGAGGCCCGGACGCTGTTCGCCAGCGCGGCGATGTAAAGCGGATGCTGGGCATAATCGCGGATAAAGGTGATTCCTGGAATGCGGCGGCGGGTCGCCAGGATGCGCGCCAGCTCGTCCCAGACGGCAGCCACGGTCGAACAGGAGTACTGCGGGTAGAGCGCCAGCACCACGATATGATCCACCCCCTGTGAGAGCAGATTGTCCACCGCGCTTTCGAGCGACGGTTTGCCATAGCTCATGCCGAGCGCAACGGGCATATCCGGCAGGCGTTCGGCGAGCGCTTTTTCCTGACGACGGCTGTAGACCATCAGCGGTGAGCCCTCATCCATCCAGACGGATTGATAGAGCTTTGCCACACGCGGGGAACGAATCGGCAGAATGACGCCACGCAGCAGTGGCCACCATAAGAGTCTCGGGGTATCCACGACGCGCCTGTCGCTTAAAAATTGTCGCAGGTAGCGTTTTACCGCCGCTGGAGTAGGTGCTTCTGGGGTCCCCAGATTGGCAAGCAGGATGCCGGTTTTCGCCTGACTCATTCACGCCTCTTAACCATTTGATAGGTTGTCAATTGTAGCGGAAATGCGTTTAAACGAAACCCATTGCTGTAATAGGTAAGATGAGAATTTTTCTCACCCGGAGAACCGGGTGAGAGGTGCACAATTAGCCGAGGATTTTTTCCAGCTCTGCACGTACGTCAGCCACGGCCTGGGTGCCGTCGACTTTTGCGTATTTGGTGTTACCCGCCTGCGCCTCTTTAGAGTAGTAGCCGATCAGCGGCGCGGTCATCTGATGGTATTCCACCAGACGCTTACGCACGGTCTCTTCCTGGTCATCTTTACGGGTGGTCAGCTCTTCGCCGGTCACGTCGTCTTTACCTTCCACCTTCGGCGGATTGAATTTGATGTGGTAAACGCGACCAGAGGCGGCGTGTACGCGACGACCCACGATGCGGTCAACGATCAGCTCGTCCGGCACGTCGAACTCCAGAACGTAGTCGACGTTGATGCCCGCTTCTTTCATGGCGTCAGCCTGCGGAATGGTGCGCGGGAAGCCGTCCAGCAGGAAACCATTGCGGCAATCTTCCTGCGCGATGCGCTCTTTCACCAGGGCGATAACCAGTTCATCAGTCACCAGTTTGCCCGCGTCCATGATATCTTTCGCCTGTTTGCCCAGCTCTGAGCCAGATTTCACCGCGGCGCGCAGCATGTCGCCGGTGGAGATTTGCGGAATACCGTATTTCTCCATGATGAACTGAGCCTGAGTTCCTTTACCCGCGCCCGGAGCGCCAAGCAGAATAATACGCATTGCGAAAATCCCCTCAAATGTCGTTTCAATTTTTCAAAAGCGCTAAACAATACCACCAGAACGGGGATCGCTCAAGGAAGGCGGGAAGGCTGAAACGGTTAATGCGGGGAGATTATTTGGGATAGTGCAAGGGTTTCCCCTCACCCTAACCCTCTCCCCAAAGGGGAGAGGGAACTTGAACACCCCCTCTCCAAAGGGAAAAGAGAACTTGAACACCCTCTCCCCTTTGGGGAGAGAGCAGGGCAAGGGGCAGGTGTTTAATTACGCCAGCAGCAGCGCATTCACACGTTTAATGAAAAGGTTAGGATCTTCCAGCGTGCCGCGCTCGGCCAGCAGAGACTGATCCAGCAGCAGTTCAACCCACTCGGCGAAACGTGCTTCGTCCTGGGTCTCTGCCGCGCGTTTCACCAGCGGGTGATCCGGGTTCAGCTCAAAGATATATTTCACTTCCGGCACGGTCTGGCCCGCTGCGGCGAACAGCTTCGCCATCTGGGTGCTCATTTCGTCCGCATCGGTGGTGACAATCGCCGGGGTATCGGTCAGACGGTGAGTAAAGCGCACCTCTTTCACGCGGTCGCCCAGCAGGGTTTTCACACGCTCCACGAACGGCTCCAGCGCCTTCTCGGCCTCTTTTGCGCTTTCGTCCACTTCATCCGCCAGCTTCTCGATAGACTCATCTGCCTTGGCGACAGACTGGAACGCCTTGCCGTCGAACTCGGTCAGGTAGTTCATCATCCACTCGTCGATGCGATCGGAAAGCAGCAGTACTTCGATGCCTTTCTTACGCAGCAGCTCCAGGTGCGGGCTGCTCTTCGCCGCGGCGTAGCTGTCGGCGGTGATGTAGTAGATCTTCTCCTGCCCTTCCTTCATGCGAGAGACATACTCTTCCAGAGAGACGGTCTGCGCGGAGGAGTCGGTGTGGGTGGAGGCAAAGCGCAGCAGCTTCGCGATCGCTTCCTGGTTGGACGGATCTTCCGCCGGGCCTTCTTTCAGCACCAGGCCAAACTGTTGCCAGAAGGTCTGATATTTTTCCGCATCATCTTTCGCCAGCTTGTCCAGCATCTGCAGCGCGCGTTTGGTCAGGGCGTTACGCAGGTTACGGGTGACGGTGCTGTCCTGCAGAATTTCACGGGAGACGTTCAGCGGCAGATCGTTGGAGTCGATCAGGCCACGCACGAAGCGCAGGTAGTTCGGCATAAACTGCTCGGCGTCGTCCATGATAAAGACGCGCTGCACGTACAGCTTCAGGCCGTGCTTGTGATCGCGGTTCCACATATCCCACGGCGCCTGGGAAGGAATATAGAGCAGGCTGGTGTACTCCTGCTTCCCTTCCACGCGGTTGTGACTCCAGGTCAGCGGATCGGTGAAATCGTGGGCGATGTGCTTATAAAACTCGTTGTACTCGTCCTCTTTGATTTCCGACTTGTTGCGGGTCCACAGCGCCTGCGCCTTGTTGATCTTCTCCCAGGAGATGACGGTTTCGCCATCTTTTTCTTCCTGTTTCTCAACTTCTACCGGCAGCGCGATGTGATCGGAATATTTGCTGATAATGGAGCGTACGCGCCAGTCGTTGAGGAAATCATCCTCGCCTTCGCGCAGATGCAGGGTGATCTCGGTGCCGCGATCTTCTTTCGTGATATCTGCGACGGTGTACTCGCCCTCGCCCTGGGATTCCCAGAAGACGCCGTTTTCGGCGCTGTCGCCCGCCGCGCGGGTGCGGACGGTCACTTTATCCGCCACGATAAACGCCGAGTAGAAGCCAACGCCGAACTGGCCGATCAGCTGGCTGTCTTTCGCCTGGTCAGAGCCCATCGACTCCAGGAAGGCTTTGGTGCCGGATTTGGCGATGGTACCGAGATGGTCGATCACCTCGTCGCGGTTCATGCCGATACCGTTGTCGGCGATGGTCAGAGTGCGTTTCTCTTTATCAAAGGAGACGCGCACGCGCAGCTCGCCGTCGCCCTCGTACAGATCCGGGTTGGACAGCGCGCGGAAACGCAGCTTGTCCGCCGCATCGGAGGCGTTGGAGATAAGCTCACGCAGGAAGATTTCTTTGTTGGAATAAAGAGAATGGATCATCAGATGCAGAAGCTGTTTTACTTCTGACTGGAAACCACGGGTTTCTTGTCCTTTCATGTAAGTCGACCTCAACAATGCCATTTAATGGGGTTTAAAAAACGTTGGGTCTGAGATGGGGATAGCGAGGGAGAATTTCAAGCGGAGGCAGCCAGCGCCGCCTCCGTTTGATTAAAAAGTAATCTTGTGACGACCAGCCAGAGAGTGCGAAAGCGTAGTGCCGTCGACCATCTCCAGCTCGCCGCCCACCGGCACGCCGTGGGCGATGCGGCTGGCGTCGACGCCATACTGCCCGCACAGCTCGGCGATGTAGTTCGCCGTCGCTTCGCCTTCCACCGTGGGGTTGGTGGCGAGGATCACCTCTTTGATGGTTTCGGACTCAAGCCGCTGTTCGAGCCTGTCGAGACCGATATCGTGCGGGCCGATTCCGTCCAGCGGCGAGAGATGGCCCATCAGCACGAAGTAACGTCCTGAAAACTGGCCGGTCTGCTCGATGGCATAGATATCTGCCGGACTCTCCACCACGCAAATCTGGCCGTTTTCCTGACGGCGCGGATTGGAGCAGATGTTACAGACCTCCTGCTCGGTGAAGGTACGGCAGTCCGCACAATGACCAATTTCCGACATGGCGCGGGTCAACGCCTGCGCCAGGCGCATTCCGCCGCTGCGGTCGCGCTGCAGGAGCGTAAACGCCATACGCTGCGCCGACTTTGGGCCAACGCCCGGCAGACAGCGCAGGGCTTCCATAAGCTGCGTGAGCAGCGGACTGGTCTGCATCAGAACGGCATCTTGAAGCCCGGCGGCAGCTGCATACCGGAAGAGACGGAAGCCATTTTCTCTTTCTGGGTCTCTTCGATACGGCGCGCCGCGTCGTTGAAGGCCGCAGCGACCAGATCTTCCAGCATCTCTTTGTCATCTTCGAGCAGAGAAGGGTCGATCTCGACGCGACGGCAGTTATGCGCGCCGTTGATAGTCACTTTGACCAGGCCTGCGCCCGATTCGCCCGTTACTTCCAGCTGAGCGATTTCTTCCTGCATCTTCTGCATTTTTTCCTGCATCTGCTGGGCCTGCTTCATCAGGTTACCCAGACCGCCTTTACCACCGAACATAGGCTTATCTCTCACGTCAAAGTCAATAGTACAACCGTAAGCCAGGCTTACGATCAAAGGGGGCGAATACTCTCTTCATCCAGCTCCGCGTCGAAAAAGCGGCGCAGGGTCTGAATATTGTTATCCGCAATAATCGCCTCGCGCGCCTGCGCGAGTTTCTCTTCATAAATGGCCTGACGCCACTCCAGAGGCGTGCGCACCGCCGGATTATCATCTTCAATGATAGTCAATTCAACCGGTACGCCCTGTAATGTGGCGAGCGCCTCAGCCAGCGCCTTTTGCGCAGCCGGGGAGTTAAGGTGCCGCTGAGTCGGCCTCAGGTGCAGGCGGATCTGGTTCCCCTCCTGCTCTTTCCAGGCGTTCAGCGCCACCTGCTCCACCAGCTTCGGCAGCTGGAGCTGATTCACCTCGGCAGCCCACGGATCGCGCAGCAGCGCTTCCTGGGCCAGTTTGGCCGCCAGCTCCGGCGTTTTCTCATGCTCCAGCGCTTTTTTAAGCGCCTTCGGCGTGGCGACCTCGACTTTCACCTCTTCGGTAATCGTGGTCGCCTTCCAGCGGTAAGCCTCTTTCTTCGCCGGGGCTTTTTGCTCAAGCGCGGACGGCGCGGGACGCGACTGAACGCGCTCCGTTACCGAAGCCAGTCGTTCAAGCGCGGCGTTGTTAACCGGCCGCGCTCTGCCTGGCGCTGCCGGTTCACTCTTTTTTGGTTTGGTTGCTCCCTGCGCGCGCTGCAGCTGGCTGCGGGCGGCAAGCACCGAACTGGTGACATCCGACAGCGGCACGTTTTGCGGCGTCGGCTGCGGCGGAACCTGCGTCGGCGTCATCACCGCGGTGGGTGCGACGGGAGCGAAAGATTGCCGGGGCCCCTCAGGCTCCGGCAGCGGCTTGCGCGGATGAAACGCCAGCGCGCGCAACAGGGTCATTTCGATCCCCATGCGCCTGTCCGGCGCAAACGGCAGCTCTTTGCGGCCAATCAGCAGCGTCTGGTAGTAAAGCTGCACGTCGCCCGGCGGAACGGTGCGGGCCAGCTCACGCATGCGCTGTTCAATGGCCGCCATGTCAGCGCCAATCGCGGCAGGTGAAAGCTGAAGCATCGCCACGCGGTGCAGCAGCGCCAGCATCTCCACCAGCAGGGCTTCCCACTCGACGCCGCGGGAGGCGGCCTCGTTGACCAGCGCCATCACCCGCTCGCCATCGGCGTTAACAACCGCTTCTATGAGCGACAGCGCCTGATCGTCGTCGAGCGTGCCGAGCATGGTGCTCACCGCCTGGGTGGTAAGTCTGCCGTCGCCGCTGGCAATCGCCTGATCGGTGAGGCTCAGCGCATCGCGCAGGCTGCCATCCGCCGCCCGGGCCAGCAGCTGCAGGGCGCGCGGCTCGTGGTCGATCTTCTCGGCGTCAAGAATATGCTCCAGCTGGCTACGGATCTGATCGACATCCAGCGCCTTCAGATGGAACTGCAGGCAGCGCGACAGAATAGTAACCGGCAGCTTTTGCGGATCGGTGGTCGCCAGCAGGAACTTCACATGCGCGGGCGGCTCTTCCAGCGTTTTCAGCAGCGCGTTAAAGCTGTGGCGCGACAGCATGTGCACTTCATCGATCAGGTAGACCTTGAAGCGGCCACGCGCCGGAGCATACTGCACGTTGTCCAGCAGATCGCGGGTATCTTCAACCTTCGTGCGCGAGGCGGCATCGATCTCAATCAGATCGACAAAACGCCCCTGTTCAATTTCACGGCAGTTATCGCACACGCCGCAGGGGGTGGCGGTGATGCCGGTTTCGCAGTTCAGTCCTTTCGCCAGCAGGCGGGCAATCGAGGTTTTACCGACGCCGCGCGTGCCGGAAAAAAGGTACGCGTGGTGAATACGTCCTAGCGATAAACCGTTCGCCAGGGCGGTCAGCACATGTTCCTGGCCGACAACGTCAGCAAAGGTTTGGGGTCGCCATTTTCGGGCTAACACCTGATAACTCATGGGCAGGCTCTGCAACGCTGGAAGGTGGATGTATGAGGGGGAATGCTATCACAACCTCACCCTTTGGGCGAGGCTGTGACGTTCGGGATCAGTGGCCCGGGAATGAGACGAGGCTGTAGCTGGTAATGCCCTGTTTCTCCAGGCGCTGTTCGCCGCCCAGATCGAACAGATTAATGATGAACGCCGCGTCGGAGACTTCGCCATTCAGACGACGGATAAGCTTAACGGTCGCTTCGATGGTACCGCCGGTCGCCAGCAGATCGTCCACAACCAGGACCTTATCGCCCGGCTTGATGGCGTCAGCGTGGATCTCCAGCTGATCGGTGCCGTACTCCAGTTCGTAGCTTTCCGCGATGGTTTCACGCGGCAGTTTACGCGGCTTACGCACCGGCACAAAGCCAACGCCCAGCGCCAGCGCAACCGGGGCGCCAAACAGGAAGCCACGCGCTTCGGTACCAACGACTTTCGTGATTCCGGCGTTTTTATAACGCTCCACCAGAAGTTCAATGCTGAGCGCGTACGCTTTCGGGTCTTCCAGCAAGCTGGTGACATCACGGAAAAGAATGCCAGGCTTAGGATAATCCTGGATGCTTTTGATGCTGTTTTTAAGAAATTCAAGCTGCTGCGCAGTTGCGGTCATAAATGTATGCCTGATTGGAAACGGTGTTACTCAGGGCGCGCAAAAACCAGGGCCAACGTTACAATCGTATAACCTTTGACCAGGCGCGCCTGTGCTCGAAAACGCTCGAATTTACTGGCTGTACGCGAGAATTGCAACAGCGATTATGAGGCTTCAGTGCTTTTGTTGCGTTTCATCGACGACCGGGATCCGCCACATAAAGATCAACAGACAGCTGAGGATCGCCAGCAGCATGATCCGCACCCACAGGATCTTCACCAGCCACAGGGAGATAGCGAAGGTAATCAGGATCACCGCCACGGCGCGCGGTTTCGCCCCCGGCGGCATCGCCCGGTGTTTTTGCCAGTGACGCAGATAGCCGCCGAACCAGGAGCGGTAAAGCAGCCAGTGGTGAAATCGTGGCGAGGAGCGGGCAAAGCACCAGGCTGCCAGCAGAATAAAGGGCGTAGTCGGTAACAGAGGTAAAACCACCCCAAGCGTGCCAAGCACTACCGCGAGCCAGCCAATGATGATTAAAATAGTACGCTGCATAATGCGAATCGTTATCAAACTGAACGGCTACTGTACCACTGGAGAGCGCCTTGAAAACAGCCCTGCTTTTAGAGACGCTGCAAAATCAGCTTACGTCGCTGCGCGCGCAGGCATCGCCGCTGATGCAGCACGCGACGCTGAAGCCCCGCTTTGACCGGCAACGCTTTCGCACCCGCAGCACGCGGATGGAAGATTACCTTGATGAGGCGCAGGAGAACCTGGAGGCGTTGCGCCACGCCGTCAGCCACGATCGTCGGGAGCAGGTTATCTGGCTGGCGGAACATCTGGGCGAGCAGATCGCCGCCCTGCACCAGGAGATTACCGCCTGGCCCCTGCGCGTCTGGGATAGCGCCTCGCCCGCGCTGGAAAAGTGGCAGCGAAAACGGCTGCAGCACCAGGAGTATGAGCAGCGGCTGTTCGGGATGAAGCAAGCCCGGGAAGCGAATCTGCGCACCGCCGACACGCTGGAGGCGCAGCAGCGCCTGCTACGGGAGGTCACTCTGCTGGAGGGCCGTCTGAGCCGCTGCCGCCAGGCGCTGGATAAGATCGAACGCGTTATTGAACGCCTGACACGCTAGAGGAGATCGTATGTCGCTGGAGAACGCCCCTGACGAGGTTAAACTGGCCGTGGATTTGATTATGCTGCTGGAGAATCACGCCATTCCGGCAGAGACGGTGCTGAAGGCGCTGGAGATTGTCAGACGGGATTTCGAGGGGAAGTTACCCTCCCCCCTGCCCTCTCCCTGAAAGGGAGAGGAGGAAGACGGGGACGGCTGTAAAACGTCCCCGTTTGGTCTCTCTTTAAGAAAGAAAATCAGGTTGCGGATCCTGTCCCTGCAGGGAGCGCTTCACTTCCGTATGCTCTTCGCCCTTATTATTGTGCAGATGCACCTCAAGCTGGTTAAAGGCGATGTTGATCCCGTTTTCACGACACAGACGGTCGATTGCCCGGTTCAGCTCATCCACCGCGTAGCTGCGGTCGCGCAGTTCGCGCACGTATAAACGCAGCTCATGATCCAGCGTGCTTGGCCCAAAGGTGGTGAAGAATACCGCCGGTTCAGGATCGTGCATGACCTTGGGATGTTCCATCGCCGCCTGCAGCAGCACATCTCTCACCTTATCCAGATCGGAGCCATAGGCAACCCCGACGCGGATCACCACGCGGGTGACGGTATCGGAGAGCGACCAGTTGATCAGCCGCTCGGTCACGAAGGCCTTGTTGGGGATGATCACCTCTTTACGATCGAAATCGGTAATGGTGGTGGCGCGAATACGGATCTTGCTGACCGTCCCGGAGAAGGTGCCGATGGTCACCGTATCCCCGATACGCACCGGGCGCTCAAAGAGGATGATAAGGCCGGAGACGAAGTTACCGAAGATCTCCTGCAAACCAAAACCAAGACCGACCGACAGCGCCGCCGCCAGCCACTGCAGCTTATCCCAGGAGACGCCCAGCGAACCAAAGACCGTCATCGCCCCGACGATAATAATGACGTAGTTCAGGATGGTGGTAATGGCATACGAGGCCCCCTGACGCAGCTTGAGGCGCGAAAGAATTAACACCTCCAGCAGGCCCGGCAGGTTGCGGATCAATGCCCAGGCCACCATCGAGGCGATGAGGGCGAACAGCAGGCTGCCCATGGTGACGCTTTTCGTCACCGCTGCGCCCGCCTCGGTGCCGCTGTAGTGCCAGAGGGTAATGCTGTCGAGATAGGCAAAGACGGTAATCAGATCTGACCAGATTGCCCAGAAGAGCACGGCAAAGAGGGAGACCATCACCAGCATGGTGATACGCAGCGTCTGCTGGTTCACCTGCTCCAGCGCAATGGTCGGCTCCTCCTGAGGCTCTGCCCCTTCCGCCCCCTCTTTCACCAGATGCTGACGGCGCGCCAGCGCGCGGCGGTAGGCAATGCGGCGGGCGGCCACGCTCAGACCGCGCAATACCGTCTGATAAAGCAGGTTCCAGAAAATCACCAGGTAGACCGTTTCGATCCAGCGTCCGGAGAGACGCAACGTGGTGTAGAAGTAGCCCGTCGCCGTCAGCACCATCAGCGCCACCGGGATGAGCGACAGAACGGTCACGGTAATCAGGCGAAAGGTGTGCGACTCTTTATCGCGCCAGCTGTCGCGCAGCATCGGCCACATTAATACCGCAATCAGCAGCAGGTTCAGCAGAATAACAAACTGCCCCAGCACATCGTCCATCAGATGCAGCGGGGAGAGTTCCGACACGACCGACCAGAAATGAAGCGGCAGCAGCGCCAGGCTGATGCGTACGATCTGACGGCGCCAGTGGCTGGTCAGTTGCTCAGGCATGCCGAAGTGACGTACCGCCACGCCCTCTTTTTCCAGCACCTTCCAGCAGAGGCCAAACACCAGCCAGAAGAGCGCCAGCTTTTTGCTGAAAGCCCAGAGCAGATCGCTGATATTCAGCTGCATCGTCAGCAAAATCAGGCCCACGGCCAGAATCAGCAGACAAACCGGCAGCGCACGGACCAGATCGATAAGAATTGCTTTCGGGGTGTGGAGCTGGCTGTCGCTACGCAGCTGTCCAACTTCAGAGGCGAGCTTCGCCTGGTACTGTTTCAGCCATTTCAGACGCCAGCGGATCAGCCCTGCGATAAGCAGCAGCGGCAGGCCGGCAAGAAAAGCGATGACCACCGCAGGCCACGCTTTTTCCCAGTTAACGGTGATCTTCATACCGCTAACCTGTGCTTTCAGCGCCGCCGGGAACGATTTAAGCCAGTCCCAGTCCATCGGTTTATTGCTGTTCACCCAGAAAATCTGCTGAGTGAGGATCTCCTGCAGACTTTTCGAGACGCTGACCAGCTGCTGCTGGTTAATCTGCAGGTTGATGGCCATCATCAGCTGATTACCCAGCTGTTTATTCATCTGATCCAGCAGTTCGCGGCGCATATCTACCACCTGCAACAGGGCGTCATGAACGTCGTCGTTGATTTCGCTGCTGTGCCCCTCTTCCAGCTTCGCCACGAAGGCGTCGCTCTGGAACAGCTCATCGCGCTGCTGATTAACGTTAAATTGTTCCAGACGCAGGTCGGCGATGCGGTTGGTCATATCCTCCAGCTCATCCGCCGAAGGGAGCGTCTGCTGCTGCTGGTAGAGGATGCGCGAAAGCAACAGACTCCCCTTCAGCACTGAAATTTGCTCTTTAATATTGCGTTCGGCCTGCAGCGCGCGGTCGAGCCAGTTTTTCACCTTGATGTTTTGCTGAACCAGCAGACTGCCATTTTCGGTCGCCTGGATTAGCCGCTCGCTGAGCTGATGGTTGATATCCAGCTCCTGTTTCACCAGGGGGTTGGCCTGGATACGCGCCGTCTCATCCGGCGAAATAGCCTCCTGCGCGGTTTTTTCCGTCAGGGTGAGACGTTTGCTGCTGACCGCCTCCTGCAGCAGCTGAAGCTGATGCTCCAGACGGTTGATATGCGCTGTGACGTAGTCCCGCTGCTTTTGCAGGGTATCCTGCAATACGGTGTTGCCTTCAAGACTCTTTCGCTGCTGGTCGATCTGCGCGTTTAGCAGGGTCTGTTGTACCTGCAATAGCGTCTGCTGCGTGGGTCGCAGAGCCCCCTCGCCGGAGGCGGTGCCGTTCAGACGGTTACGCAGCTGCTGCAGCTGCTGCGACGCGCTATACATGGCATTTTGCACACGCTCTGGCTGCGTCTGGAGAGAAACCAGCTGGCTGTTGTAGGTGGAGAGATCGCTCTGGGCGCTCTGCAGATCGTCCAGCAGCTGCGTCACGCGGGCTTCTAGCTGGCGCAGGGAGAGCGTCGCCAGCGTTTTACGCGTTTCGTCATCGTTATCCACATCGCTCAGGGCGTTGAGCGAGGCCATCGCCTTGCGCATCTGCTCCGGCGCATCGGCCACCCTCTGGCGAAGCTGGGTGGTTTCGGTTTTAACGCGTTCGATTTTATCGAGCGTTTCCAGCGTCTCGGTCAGATCGGCCTGAACCAGCTTATCCTGAGCGGAGAGATCCTTCTGTTTATTGAGCGTATCCAGCTGGGACTGGATATCCGCGCGGGTCGGGGTATCGCTGTTATTCTCCGCACGGGCAAAAGCGTCCTGAGCAGAAAACAGAAACAGTATGAAAGTAAAAACTAAAGCCAAAACAGGCTGTTGCGAGCGAGTGTAGTGCAGCATAGTCATGAAAGCGATCTGAAAGATGACCGAAAATAGTCCGGCGCGAAGAATATCACGCCAGCCTGAAGCAGAATAGCGTGAACATGTACCTGCAGATAATTCCTGGCTACGCTTCTAAAGCGAGAGCACCCCGATCGCGAAGCGTGGGACAATACTGGCACATCTCAAGCAGGATGGCGACGTAGCTGCGGGCTTCGCTTTTGAGGTCGAAGGAGTGCGGCGCCAGCAGCCAGTTTTCCATCAACCCGGAGATATAGCTGCGGATCAGCACCGCGGCCCGACGCGTCAGCAGATCCGCGGGCAGCATATTTGACTCTTTACACTGGTTAAGCGCCTGTTCAATGCGGTCGTAACTTTCCAGGCACATACTGCGCTGGGCCTCTTGCGCCGCCGCCATTTCGCCGACAAACTCACATTTATGGTAGATGATTTCCATCAGCAAACGGCGCCGCTCCTCGAGGACCGTCGCCTCAAGCACATAGACGAGAATTTCTCTTAACACGGAGAGTGGATCGCCGGGGAATTTTGCCCGATACTCTGATTCAAGATCGCCAATACTGGATTCTGACAGCGCCCAAATTTCACTTAACAGATCTGACTTGTTTTTGAAATGCCAGTAAATCGCGCCCCGGGTAACGCCAGCGGCCTGCGCGATTTGCGCCAGGGAGGTAGAAGAGACACCCTGCTGCGAGAACAAACGCATCGCGACGTTCAGGATATGCTGACGTGTTTCACGCGCTTGTTGTTTGGTTTTTCGTGCCATAGGTCAATGAATTTACAGGCGTCAGATTTACATACATTTATGAATGTATGTACCATAGCACGACGATAATATAAACGCAGCAATGGGTTTGCGGACTTTTGATCCATTGATCAATTTGAAATCGGACACTCGAGGTTTACTTATGAACAAAAACAGAGGGTTAACGCCTCTGGCGATCGTTCTGATGCTCTCAGGCGGCTTAGCGCTTACAGGATGTGATGAGAAACAGGCTCAACAAGGAGCTCAGCAGGTGCCCGAAGTGGGCGTCGTGACGCTCAAGAGCGGACCTCTTCAGATCACAACGGAACTCCCTGGCCGTACCAGCGCCTATCGCGTGGCGGAAGTTCGTCCTCAGGTGAGCGGCATCATCCTGAAACGTAACTTCACCGAAGGCGGTGATGTGAAGGCGGGTGAATCTCTGTATCAGATTGATCCGGCGACCTATCAGGCCTCGTATGAGAGCGCGAAAGGCGATCTGGCGAAAGCAGAAGCGGCCGCCAAGATCTCCCAGGTAACGCTCAATCGCTATAAGAAACTGCTCGGCACGCAGTACATCAGCCAACAGGATTATGATACTGCGCTGGCAGACGCCCAGCAGACCAGCGCGGCGGTCGTGGCGGCCAAAGCGGCGGTTGAAACGGCACGTATTAACCTCGCCTACACCAAAGTGACCTCTCCTATCAGCGGACGTATCGGTAAATCTAATGTGACCGAAGGGGCGCTGGTGCAGAACGGCCAGAGCACCGCGCTGGCCACCGTACAGCAGCTCGATCCTATCTATGTAGATGTCACCCAGTCGAGCAACGATTTCATGCGTTTACAGCAGGAGCTGGCAAACGGCACGCTGAAGCAGGAAAACGGCAAAGCGAAAGTGGAACTGGTGACCAACGACGGCAATAAGTTTCCTCAGGAAGGGACGCTGGAGTTCTCCGACGTAACCGTCGATCAGACCACTGGCTCTATCACCCTGCGCGCGATTTTCCCTAACCCTGATCATACGCTGCTGCCGGGTATGTTCGTCCGCGCCCGTCTGGAAGAGGGGACTAACCCGAATGCGCTGCTGGTGCCGCAACAGGGTGTGACCCGTACGCCGCGCGGCGACGCGAGCGCGCTGGTAGTGGGGGCCGACAATAAAGTCGAAACCCGCGCCATTACCGCGACGCAGGCCATTGGCGACAAATGGCTGGTAACGAAAGGCCTGAAGGAAGGCGATCGCGTAATTGTGACCGGTTTACAAAAAGTCCGTCCTGGGGCGCAGGTGAAAGCGCAGGAAGTGAAGTCTGACAATAACCAGCAAGCTGCAGCCGGTGGACAGTCAGAACAACCTCAGTCTTAACTTAAACAGGAGCCGTTAAGACATGCCTAATTTCTTTATCGATCGCCCCATATTTGCGTGGGTGATCGCCATTATCATCATGCTGGCCGGGGGACTTGCGATCCTGAAGCTGCCTGTTGCGCAATATCCAACGATTGCGCCGCCGGCGGTTACGATCTCCGCAACCTACCCCGGGGCTGATGCCAAAACGGTGCAGGACACCGTTACGCAGGTTATCGAACAGAACATGAACGGTATCGATAACCTGATGTACATGTCCTCAAACAGTGACTCCACCGGTACGGTGCAGATCACGCTTACCTTCGAATCCGGTACTGATGCGGATATTGCGCAGGTACAGGTGCAGAACAAACTGCAGCTGGCGATGCCGCTGCTGCCGCAGGAAGTACAACAGCAGGGTGTTAGCGTCGAGAAATCGTCCAGTAGCTTCCTGATGGTTGTCGGCGTTATCAACACCGACGGCACCATGACGCAGGAGGATATCTCCGACTACGTGGGCGCCAATATGAAGGATGTCATCAGCCGTACCTCCGGCGTGGGTGACGTTCAGCTGTTTGGTTCCCAGTATGCGATGCGTATCTGGATGGACCCGAACAAGCTGAATAACTTCCAGCTGACTCCGGTTGACGTTATTAACGCGATCAAAGCGCAGAACGCCCAGGTCGCGGCAGGTCAGCTGGGCGGTACGCCGCCGGTGAAAGGCCAGCAGCTTAACGCCTCGATTATTGCCCAGACCCGTCTCACCTCCACGGATGAGTTTGGCAAGATCCTGCTGAAGGTTAACCCGGATGGTTCTCAGGTACGTCTGCGCGACGTCGCGAAGATTGAGCTGGGCGGCGAAAACTACGATGTGATCGCTAAGTTCAACGGTCAGCCCGCTTCGGGGCTGGGGATCAAGCTGGCAACCGGCGCCAACGCGCTGGATACCGCCACCGCGATCCGCGCTGAACTGCAAAAAATGGAGCCGTTCTTCCCGTCAGGCCTGAAGATTGTTTACCCGTATGACACCACGCCGTTCGTGAAAATCTCTATCCACGAAGTGGTGAAAACGCTGGTCGAAGCGATCATCCTGGTCTTCCTGGTGATGTACCTGTTCCTGCAAAACTTCCGCGCGACGCTGATCCCAACCATCGCCGTACCGGTCGTTCTGCTGGGGACCTTCGCGATCCTCGCCGCTTTCGGCTTCTCGATAAACACCCTGACAATGTTCGGGATGGTGCTGGCGATAGGCCTGCTGGTGGATGACGCCATCGTAGTGGTCGAGAACGTCGAGCGTGTCATGTCCGAAGAGGGGCTGCCGCCAAAAGAGGCGACCCGTAAGTCGATGGGCCAGATCCAGGGCGCGCTGGTGGGTATCGCCATGGTGCTGTCGGCGGTATTTATCCCGATGGCCTTCTTCGGCGGCTCCACCGGCGCAATCTACCGTCAGTTCTCCATTACCATCGTTTCGGCGATGGCGCTGTCGGTGCTGGTCGCATTGATCCTCACCCCTGCCCTGTGCGCCACCATGCTGAAACCGATTCAGAAAGGCGGCCACGGGGAGCACAAAGGGTTCTTCGGCTGGTTTAACCGCATGTTCGACAAGAGCACGCACCACTACACCGACAGCGTGGGCAACATCCTGCGCAGCACCGGTCGTTACCTGCTGCTCTACATCATCATTGTGGTGGGCATGGCCTATCTCTTTGTCCGTCTGCCAAGCTCCTTCCTGCCCGATGAGGACCAGGGGGTATTCCTGACCATGGCGCAGCTGCCGGCGGGCGCCTCTCAGGAGCGTACCCAGAAGGTGCTGGATGAGGTGACGAACTACTACCTCACCAAAGAGAAAGCGAACGTCGAGTCGGTGTTTGCGGTTAACGGCTTCGGCTTTGCGGGCCGCGGCCAGAACACCGGTATCGCCTTCGTCTCGCTGAAAGACTGGGCCGATCGTCCGGGTGATGAGAACAAGGTCGAGGCCATTACCGGCCGTGCGATGGGTACCTTCTCGCAGATTAAAGATGCGATGGTATTCGCCTTTAACCTGCCGGCCATCGTCGAGCTGGGGACAGCCACCGGTTTCGACTTCCAGCTGATCGACCAGGGCGGACTGGGCCACGAAAAACTGACTCAGGCGCGTAATCAGCTCTTTGGCGAAGTGGCCAAGCACCCCGAGCTGCTGACCGGCGTACGTCCTAACGGTCTGGAAGATACCCCGCAGTTCAAGATCGATATTGACCAGGAGAAAGCGCAGGCGCTGGGCGTATCCATTAGCGATATTAATACTACGCTGGGCGCGGCATGGGGCGGTAGCTACGTTAACGACTTCATCGACCGTGGTCGCGTGAAGAAAGTTTACGTGATGTCCGAAGCGCCATACCGTATGCTGCCAAGCGATATTGATAACTGGTACGTGCGCGGCAGCGACGGGCAGATGGTGCCGTTCTCCGCCTTCTCGACCTCTCGCTGGGAGTACGGTTCACCGCGTCTGGAACGCTATAACGGTCTGCCATCGATGGAGATCCTCGGCCAGGCGGCGCCGGGGCGAAGCACCGGTGAAGCGATGGATATGATGGAACAGCTGGCGAGCAAGCTGCCAGCAGGTATCGGCTATGACTGGACCGGCATGTCCTATCAGGAACGCCTCTCCGGCAACCAGGCCCCTGCCCTCTACGCTATCTCGCTGATCGTGGTCTTCCTCTGTCTGGCGGCGCTGTATGAGAGCTGGTCGATACCGTTCTCGGTTATGCTGGTGGTACCGCTCGGGGTTATCGGGGCGCTGCTGGCGGCGACCTTCCGCGGCCTGACCAACGACGTTTACTTCCAGGTGGGCCTGCTGACAACCATTGGCTTGTCGGCAAAGAACGCGATACTTATCGTGGAATTTGCCAAAGATCTGATGGAGAAAGAGGGTAAAGGCCTTATCGAGGCGACGCTGGAAGCGGTACGTATGCGTCTGCGTCCGATTCTGATGACTTCGCTGGCGTTTATCCTCGGCGTTCTGCCGCTGGTTATCAGCACCGGCGCAGGTTCCGGCGCGCAGAATGCGGTAGGTACCGGCGTAATGGGCGGGATGGTGACAGCAACCATTCTGGCGATCTTCTTCGTTCCGGTCTTCTTTGTGGTGGTTCGCCGCCGCTTTAGCCGCAAGAATGAGGACGTGGAGCATACCCATCCGGTAGAACATCACTGATACCGGTTTCATATTTGAAAAAGGCCGCGCTGCGGCCTTTTTTATTGCGCGCTAAATGATAAATTATGCTTATTGTCCATTCATTTATTTTGTCTTATTGTGAATGGATAGCTGCCAATAATCTTCCCTTTATTTTGCTTCACAACACTTTTAATAACTCACTCTTTGGCTATTTTATTAGGATTATTCCTGTTGCATGTCCCTGTATCAGAAATAGAGCCCGAATCTGGACTTTTTCTTTCAGGCGCTAAGTTAATGAAAGATAAGGATTGAACAGAGCAATAGTGTATAGAGGATAAAATTGATCTTATGAATACTGGACTTTTATCGCGACGCCTTGTTTTTTTATTTGTAATTTTTCGTAATAGCGCGATGAAATCTTGATCAGACTAGCTTATAGTTACCTTATCAGGACACCGCCTCGCGCGGCACAGTAAGTTGTACCATCCCGACGCTGATGTTCGGTGAGTAAAAAATCACTCAAAAGGGGATGCGCTATGGACGAATACTCGCCAAAAAGGCATGATATCGCACAGTTGAAGTTTCTCTGTGAATCCCTGTACCATGACTGCCTTGCCAACCTTGACGACAGTAATCATGGATGGGTTAATGACCCAACTTCGGCCATCAATTTACAGTTAAATGAACTGATTGAGCATATTGCGACCTTCGCACTTAATTATAAAATTAAGTATAATGAAGACAATAAGCTGATTGAGCAAATTGACGAATACCTGGACGACACCTTTATGCTGTTCAGCAGCTACGGCATTACTGCGCAGGATTTGCAAAAATGGCGTAAATCCGGAAATCGACTATTCCGCAGTTTCGTCAATGTGAGCAGAGCTAACCCTGTTAGCCTCTCCTGTTAAAATTATTACAATGACTAAGGTGAATTTATGTCTGACAAACCCCTGACTAAAGTTGATTATTTGATGCGTCTGCGACGCTGCCAGTCAATTGACACGCTGGAGCGTGTGATTGAAAAAAATAAATACGAGCTGTCCGATAATGAACTGGCCGTCTTTTATTCAGCCGCTGACCATCGTCTCGCCGAGCTCACCATGAATAAGCTGTACGATAAAATTCCGACTTCCGTATGGAAATTTGTCCGTTAGCACGCTCTGCGCTTTGAGGCTTACTTTTAAATTGCATACCCTTTTCTGTTACGTCCCTTCTCTTTTTAAAGCGGACCCGCCGTTACGTGCCATTCAGCGTTAGATTGTGACAGCGCTCGCAACAGGCAGGCGGGAACGTTCCCCTTTCTTCCGCTAATCGTTATGCTCAGGGAAAACCTCTACTGAAAAGGGAAAGCTGTGAGTGAAGAAAAACGCAAAATGATTGCCGGGGAGCGCTATCGTCCCTCTGACGAAACGTTACGGGCCGATCGGCTACACGCCCGCCATCTGATCCACCGCTATAACCATACCGCCCCCGATGAACGGGCTGAACGCCAGGCGATCCTGACGGCACTGCTCGGCGCTGGCGAAGGCGCTTATATCGAGCCGAGCTTTCGCTGCGACTACGGCTATAACATTTTTCTCGGCCGTGACTTTTACGCCAACTTTGATTGCGTGATCCTGGACGTCTGCCCTGTTCATATCGGGGATAACTGTATGCTCGCGCCAGGCGTGCATATCTACACCGCCACCCACCCGCTAGACGCCACCGAGCGTAACAGCGGCGTCGAACTGGGTAAGCCCGTTACTATCGGTCATAACGTCTGGATAGGCGGGCAGGCAGTAATTAATCCTGGGGTGACCATCGGCGATAATGTAGTAGTGGCTTCTGGCGCCGTGGTAACGAAAGATGTGCCGGCAAATGTAGTGGTCGGCGGCAACCCGGCAAAGATTATTAAGACGCTGTAAACGGGCAAAAAGTAACTGTTATGCTCTTTCCCACCATAACTGTTACTTTTTTCATACAATTTGCTCACCTAAAATGGGCCTGTATTTTGCAACATTCTTAAAGGCATTAAATGACTGAAATACAGCGCCTGCTCACCCAAACCATCGATGATATTAACCAGCGTGAAAAGCGCGACAATCGCCCGCGCTTCAGCATCAGCTTTATTCGTAAGCATCCCGGTCTCTTCGTCGCGATGTACGCGGCGCTGCTCGCGACGCTGGTGGTGATGTTGCTTTCCGAAACCCTTATCGGCTCGGTCTGGCTTCTGGTGGTCCTGTTTATTGTCTTTAACGCGTTTTTCTTTTTTGACGTTAACCCGCGTTATCGCTACGAAGATATCGACGTACTCGATTTTCGCGTCTGTTACAACGGCGAGTGGTACAACACCCGCTTTGTACCGCCCTCGCTGATTGAGAGCATTTTACAGTCGCCAAAGGTGGAGGCAGAACAGAAGGCGAGGTTGAAAAAGATGATAGCGACCAAAGGCGAGCTGTCATTTTACGATATCTTTACCCTGTCACGACCGGCCCCTGCCCCGGCTTCTACAGCTGCTGTTAGCGTAAGTTAAAAAACGAGCCCGCCGTCAACGCGACGGCGGGCCTGCTTACCGCTTTTTCTTTCTTCCCTGTACCGCCTTAAAGCGCGGATTCGATTTACAGATCACATACAGACGGCCTTTGCGTCTGACGACCTGGCAGTCGGGATGGCGCTGTTTCGCGCTGCGCAGCGAGTTGAGTACCTGCATGATCAGCTCCGCTTTTCGCTGGCATTAAGAAAACCGCCAAAGCGCTGGCGGAAACGCGCGGCGCTCCCTTCTGTGGAGAGGGTTTTCTGCTTACCGGTGTAATAGGGGTGGGATTTCGACGAGACGTCGAGCGTGACATACGGGTAAGTCACGCCGTCCAGTTCGATTTCACGATCGGTTTTGATGGTCGAGCCCACTTTAAAATATTCGTTCACGGTAGTGTCATGGAAAACTACGGTGCGGTAGTAAGGGTGGATATCAGGTTTCATTGGCGATCCTATGTTTTGTTATAACATAACATTAATCCTATGCCGTTCCCGATCAAAAAACAACCCTTCCCGTAATGGGGTGTTGTATCCTGTTTCTGGCAACGCGAATAACAGTAGCCTTAAGTTCTTTTTGTTTCTTTTTGAGCTGGCTAAGATCAAATCTTGCCGCATGCTATAACATTATCATTTAGCGTCATTTTACTTCTTATTCGAAACTCTCCCTCCCGCCGACTAACCGGGTATTCAGGAAAGGTACGACAGCATGACAACGCGACATCTGATCAGCCTGGTTATCGGTGTGTTGATCTTATCGGTGCTGCTTCCCGTCAGTCTCAGCGTCTGGCTGGCGCATCGACAGGCGGAGGAGAAATTTGTCGACGATCTTAATCATTATGCTTCCCGCGTACTTATACGCACCACCCGAGTCGTGGATCAGGGGAAAATGGCGTTAGACCTTCTGGAGCGCAATCACGATGCTCCCTGCCAGCACGCGCATCTGCTGGCGCTGCGCCGCGTGGCCTACTCGCTGCTCTATATTCAGGAAACGCTCTATATGGACAATCTCCAGCCGATCTGTTCATCCCTGGAGCAGGAAAGTAATGCGCCCCCCTTCCCCCCTCCCGGGCGTATCACTCCGGATGGCTATAAGACCTGGCTGACAGAACATAACGATCTCGGTTTTAAACGTTATATGGCGGCAATGGGGAAAGGCCGGTATGTAGTAATAATCGACCCGGATTCACTGATCGACGTGATCCCTTTGAGTTCGTGGCCTATCGAGGTGGCGATGGTCAGTCCTGACGGAAGGATCTTTGCCAGCAGCAGCCAGCTCGATCCGGAGATTTGGCAAAAGCTTCGCCAGCAGAAGCTTGAACCGCTCCAGCACAACGGCTTTTTGTATGTCGCCAGAGAAGTGCCTGAGCTGCACTTCACCCTTGTGAGCTGGGCATCCCTGGCGCCGTTAAAAGATAGCTGGCACCGGCAGCTGCTTTTCTGGCTTCCCTTTGGCGCCCTGCTTAGCCTGGCGGCCGCGCTCTTTATTCTGCGCGTCTTAAGCCGCCTCCAGTCTCCGCGCAACCGCCTGCTGGACGCTCTCCACGCCCGCGAAATCGAGGTGCATTACCAGCCCATCGTAACGCTCAGCAGCGGCAAAATCGTTGGCGCCGAGGCGCTCGCCCGCTGGCCGCAGCCTGACGGCACCTTTCTGCCGCCCAATAGCTTTATTCCACTGGCGGAGCAGACCGGGCTAACGGCAAAGCTTACCCGGCTGGTTATCGAGAGGGTGTTTGAAGATATGGGCGACTGGCTGCACCACCATCCGGACAAACATATCTCCATCAACCTGGCGCCGGCCGATCTGCGCTGCAAAGAGTTGCCTCCCCTGCTGGCCACGCTTTTAAACCGCTGGCGCGTGCTGCCGCAGCAAATCGCCCTGGAGCTGACCGAGCGTGGCTTTGCCGATCCAACTATCAGCGCGCCGGTTATCGCGGGCTATCGCCGGGCCGGTCACGCCGTCTATATCGACGATTTCGGCACCGGCTACTCCAGCCTCAGCTACCTGCAGGATCTGGACGTCGATATTCTGAAAATTGATAAGTCGTTCGTGGATGCGCTGGAGTATAAAAACGTGACGCCACACATTATCGAGATGGCGAAATCGCTGAATCTGGCGATGGTGGCTGAAGGAATAGAGACCGAAGGCCAGCTCGCATGGCTGCGTAAGCACGGCGTGCAGTATGGCCAGGGGTGGCTCTACAGCAAGGCATTAGCCAAAGGGGAGTTTATTCTCTGGGCGGAAAATAACCTGGAGCCGGAGTAAGCCCCAGGAACGTATTTTCAGGCCATCTCCTCCGGTCGCGCAGCGGCGCATCGCCGGGTCGGGTAACGAAACCACGGCAGGCAGAGCTGGATCAGCGGCCCGATAGTCAGCGCGTATAGTACCGTGCCAACTCCAAAGGTGCCGCCCAGCGCGCATCCCGTCAGCAGCACCGCCAGTTCAATTGCCGTGCGCACGCGCCGTACAGACCAGCCAGTACGCGCGTTGATACCGGTCATAAGCCCATCGCGCGGTCCGGCGCCAAAGCCAGCCCCGATATACATACCTGTCGCCAGGGCGTTAACCACTATGGCCGCCGCCAGCATCACGCTGCGCGCCGTCAGCGCGCTCATCGCCGGCAGCAGAGATAACGCCGCGTCGGCGGCCAGGCCAATCACAATCACATTGCTGAGCGTACCCAGTCCCGGCCACTGGCGCAGAGGGATCCACAGCAGCAGCACCAACGCTCCGGTCAGGATAATGACGGTGCCAATGTCCATTGACAGCAGTTTTGCCACGCCGAGATGAAAGACGTTCCATGGATCGGCCCCCAGATCGGCACGGACAAACATCGCGGTGGAAAGGCCATAAAGCCCCAGTCCGATATAGAGTTGCAGCAGGCGACGCAGCATAATTTTCCTCCGGTAGTTGAGACTTCCATCTTTACCGAAATTGGTCTTATGATTAATGACCAGTTTTCAAATAGTGGTCTGCCTATGTCATCACGCCGTTTCGCAAGTCAGTCGCTGGTTCGCCTGCTCGGTCACTGGCAGCAGCCCGGCTCCCGCATGCCACTCTGGCGACAGCTGGCGGACGCGCTACGGCTGTTGATCCTCGACGGCCGTCTGGCGCTGGACACACGCCTGCCCGGCGAGCGGGAGCTGGCCGCCGCGCTGGCGGTCAGCCGCACCACCGTGGGCAGCGCGCTGGCGCATCTGCGGGAAGAGGGCTATCTGGAGAGCCGACACGGCAGCGGCTCACGCGTGCTACTGCCTGCGGGCCGTCCCATGCAGGCCAGCGCCGTGAGCGGCGAAGGGGTTGATCTCTCCACGGCCGCGCTGGGTGCCGGCCCCGAAATCCATCAGGCCTATACCCATGCGATTGCCGCTCTGCCACAGCACCTTCATCAGACAGGTTACGAGCGCTTCGGCCTGCCCGCGCTGCGCGAGACGATCGCCGCCCGCTACAGCGCGCGCGGGCTTCCCACGCAGGCGGATGAGGTTATGATTGTGAACGGCGCAGTAAGCGGCCTGGCGATGGTGCTGCGTATGTTAACCGGCCCCGGCGACCGGGTGCTGGTCGATCACCCCACCTATCCGCTGGCGATTGCCGCCATCCAGGGGGCCTCATGCCGTCCGGTGGGTGTCTCTCTGCCGGAGAGAGGGTGGGATGTCGCCGGGTTTGCCGCGACCGTCGCGCAGACCTCGCCGCGTCTCGCCTGGCTGATGCCTGATTTCCATAATCCGACCGGGCGCTGTATGGATATCGCCACCCGACAGGCGATAGCCGATATCGCGGCCAATACCCGCACGACGCTGGTTGTTGACGAGACGATGGTCGATCTCTGGTATGACGAGCCGCCGCCTGCGCCGCTGGCGGCGTTTAACTCCCGGGCGTCAGTCATTACTATCGGCTCTGCCGGAAAAAGCTTCTGGGGCGGGCTGCGCCTGGGCTGGATCCGCGCCCCGGCACGTACCCTTGCCGCGCTGGCGCAGGCGCGTGACACCCTCGATCTCGGCTCTCCGCTTCTGGAGCAGCTAGCAACGCAGTGGCTTATTGAGCATGAGGCTCAAATTTTACCCGCGCGTCGGCAGATGCTGGCTCTTCGCCGGGATATCTGCGGCGCCCTGATGCGTGAACATTTTCCCCAGTGGCGTTTTGAGGTCCCGCAGGGAGGTCTCTCTTACTGGATTGAGCTTCCGGATAGCGTGGCGACGTCGCTGGCCGCGCGGGCTGAGACGCAGGGGATCCATCTGGGGACCGGTACACGCTTTGGCCTCGCCGGGGCATTTGATCGCTATCTACGTATACCTTTCACGCTGGAATCGGACGCGCTTGAAGAGGCGTTGCTGAAAATTAAGACGCTGTGGTTGCCGCTTGATAAAGCGGAGACGCCCTTCAGAAGACGGGTGATTTAAAACGGCGTGCCCGGTTGCGGCCAGCCGTTTTTACGGTTGCAGCTTAATGCTGCGGGGGAATGGGGAAACCTTTGAGGGAGATCACGAAGCTATCGCCCTCTTTTTTTATTTTAGCGCCGGTATCACACCAGTCTGAGGCGATACGAAAAAATTCATCACTTCCAACATTCCAGCCCAGACGGACACGCTTTACATACCCTGAACGTAACAGGTCGCAGGCTTCTTTATAGTCGTTGGCGATTGTCGAATGGCTTTTCATTTTCTCTTCTTCAGAATTTTACGTAATGCTTTGGTTTCTTTAGGATTAAAAGGAAGGATGTTCTCTTCTTCCGTGTGCTGATTATCTATCTCCTCTTCCGATACCCCCGCCTCTTCCGCTGCCTCAAAAGCCAGCAACAGCAGTTTTTCTGTGGTTACGCTTAAATTTTCATTATGAACTTCTGCGTAGTGGCGGAGTTTTTCTTTCAGCGCTTCATCAATTTTTACGTTCAATACCGCCGTGGCCATGTCTGAAACATCCTTTCGCAATAAGAGCGTTTTATAAGAGAAGGAACCCGGTATTAAGATGCCAGCGAATTGTGACGGGTTTATGACAAAAAGATGTCAGCGTCATGAAAAATGGGTGAAATATTCGTAACAAAAAAGAGGGAGGCAGAAATGGGTGGGGGCCCTGCCAGCTACATCCCGGCACACGCGTCATCTGCCTTGGCTGCTTCCTTCCGGACCTGACCTGGTAAACAGAGTAGCGTTGCGGGAGAACCAACAGAGCCCCCATTGAGAGCGTTGATAACCAACGCGCTGGCGCATTATCCCTGCAGCGGAAAGCAATTGCAAGTTAGCCTCAACCGGATGCTGGTTTATTACGCAACAAACCATTATTTTTCACTAAAACGGGGCGTGATACCCTGTAAGCGACAAATCAGGTATCAGGAGTCCCCGTGAACGAGCATGACGCTTTTCCGCAGCGAGTCTGGCAAATCGTTGCCGCGATCCCCGAAGGCTATGTCACCACCTATGGCGATGTCGCCCGACTGGCCGGTTCGCCGCGCGCGGCGCGACAGGTGGGCGGCGTGCTAAAACGACTGCCCGAGGGGAGCAAGCTGCCATGGCATCGGGTCGTTAACCGGCATGGCGCCATCTCTCTGAAAGGGCCAGATTTGCAGCGTCAGCGTCAGGCTTTATTAGCTGAAGGGGTCGAAGTATCGGGTCGCGGGGAGATCGATTTAGCGCGCTATCGCTGGATCGGGTAGCTTCCCTCCCCCGTCCGGGAGAGGGATATGGCGCTTAGAACTGAGTGGGGGCAGGAACCGCGTTAGACGGATTAACCTGAGTCGGCGACGTTGACGGCACCGTTGTTGCCGCACCACCGCTCTGCTGCATCGGTACGGCTGTCTGCTGTACAGGCACCAGCGTCAGGTCAGCTTTAGAGCCGCCCTGGTTAAGCACTGGCTTCACCGTATCGGTGATAAAGACCAGTTTGCCGTCGACGGTGATGGCTGCGCTCAGGAGAATGCGCGCATTCGGCTGGACGTCAGAAGGTTTAAACGGCAGTACAAAGCTGTAAGGCGGCTGTTTCCCTTCGGTACGCACCGCTTTCTGAGCCAGCACTTTTGACGGTGCGTCGGCCATGGACGCGTCAGAGAGGGTAACGGTCAATACCGCGTCAGGCGGCAGGGCCACTTTCTGACGGATCCAGACGGTACCGGAAACATTCGGCTGCTGAATAACTGGCTGGGTGTTTACGCCAGCGGTATTTGGGTTTGGCGCTGGCGTCTGGATGTCCGCACTTTTATCCGCACAGGCGGACAGGGCAACCGCTACCGCTAAACCACTTAACATGTGAACGAGTTTCATTGAAGTCTCCTTATCATCAATGCCCCAGCGGGATCGATCCCGTCGGATGAGTGGTTAACATTAAGATAACGTAACCAAGTGTGGCACAGCTCACTCATTTTTGCCTGGTTTCAGCCGCTTATTCAGACTAATGTACCCATCCGACCACTTCCTTTTCTGCGTTATAATCAGCTTATCTTTCGCCACGGCGTATTATTGAGGACGTTTATGAGTCAGGCCCTGAACAATCTGCTGACATTACTGAATCTGGAAAAAATAGAAGAAGGCCTCTTTCGCGGGCAGAGCGAAGATTTGGGCCTGCGACAGGTCTTTGGCGGTCAGGTTGTGGGCCAGGCGCTCTATGCCGCCAAAGAGACCGTGCCCGCGGATCGTCTGGTGCACTCTTTTCACAGCTACTTTCTGCGTCCCGGCGACAGCGCCAAACCTATCGTCTATGACGTAGAAGTGCTGCGCGATGGTCAAAGCTTCAGCGCGCGCCGCGTCGCGGCGATCCAGAACGGTAAGCCCATCTTCTATATGACCGCCTCGTTTCAGGCGCCGGAGCCGGGATATGAGCATCAAAAACCGATGCCTGCTGCCCCCTCCCCGGAGGGGCTGAAATCAGAAACGGAGATTGCCCGCGAGCTGGCGCATTTTCTGCCGCCGCAGGCAAAAGAGAAATTCCTCTGTGATAAGCCGCTGGAGATCCGCCCGGTGGAGTTTCATAACCCGCTTAAGGGCCACATCGCAGAACCCAGACGGCAGGTCTGGATCCGCGCCAACGGCACCGTTCCGGATGAGTTCGGCGTCCATCAGTATCTGCTGGGCTACGCCTCCGACTTTAACTTCCTGCCGGTTGCCCTGCAGCCGCACGGGGTGGGCTTCCTGGAAAAAGGGATGCAGGTCGCGACTATTGACCACTCCATGTGGTTCCATCGTCCGTTTAACATGAATGAGTGGCTGCTCTACAGCGTGGAGAGTACGTCGGCATCAAGCGCGCGCGGCTTTGTACGCGGGGAGTTCTATACTCAGGATGGCGTACTGGTGGCGTCCACGGTGCAGGAAGGGGTGATGCGTAACCGGGGATGAGATGACGCGCCCCCTGTGAACGAAAACGGCAACCTCCTGGTTGCCGTTTTGTTTTATCGATGCCACCGCCGGGCAATAGATTATGCGTTGTAAGCGTTCTCGCCGTGGCTGTTAACGTCCAGCCCTTCGCGCTCCTGCTCTTCCGGTACGCGCAGGCCAACGGTCATATCCGCCAGCTTGTAACCAATAAAGGCGACAATGCCCGACCAGACGATGGTGATAGCGATACTTTCCAGCTGCACCAGCACCTGATGCCCCATCGTGACGCCTTCGGCAAAGCCTACGCCGCCGAGGGAGGTCGCCGCGAAGATCCCGGTCATGATGCAACCCACAATACCGCAAACGCCGTGCACGCCAAATACGTCACAGGGATCGTCCACGCGCAGGAGGCGCTTGAGCGCGGTAACGCCCCACAGCCCGGCCAGACCCGCCACGATACCGATAATCAGCGCGCCGCCGACGCCAACGAAGCCACAGGCTGGCGTAATACCGACCAGACCGGCAATGGCACCGGAGCAGGCGCCGAGCAGGGAGGGTTTCCCGCGCACGGCCCATTCGCCAAATATCCAGGAGAGGATCGCCCCCGCCGTCGCCACAACGGTATTAACGAAGGCCAGAGCGGCGATTTCGTTGGCAGCGCTGGCGGAGCCGGCGTTGAAACCAAACCAGCCGAAGTAGAGGATCGCCGTCCCGGTAAAGACCATCGGCAGGTTGTGCGGCTTAAACGCCTCTTTGCCAAAGCCCACGCGCTTGCCGATAAGATAGGCGCCCACCAGCCCGGCCACCGCCGCGTTGATATGCACCACCGTACCACCGGCGAAGTCCAGCGCGCCGTGCGAAGCCAGCAGACCACCGCCCCAGACCATATGCGCAATCGGAACATAGGAGAGCGTCAGCCACACCACCACGAAGATGAGCACCGCCGAAAAGCGGATACGTTCCGCCAGCGCCCCGACGATCAGCCCCACGGTAATGCAGGCAAACGAGCCCTGGAACGCCACGTGAATATACTGGTAGAAGCTGCCCATCACGGCGGTCAGCTCGATATTTTTCAGCATCGCCCAGTTGAAGCTGCCGAAGAAATTGTTGCCCTCACCAAACGCCAGCGAGTAGCCGTAAACCACCCACAGCACGCACACCAGCGCAAAGGTCACCGCCACCTGGGTGAGCATAGAGAGAACGTTTTTGCCGCGGATTAGGCCGCCATAAAAGAGGGCAATGCCCGGGATAGTCATGAACAGCACCAGCGCGGTGCAGATCATCATAAAGGCGTTGTCGGCTTTATCCGCGACCGCCGGGGCGGCCATCGCCAGCCCGGGCAGCAGCGCCAGAGACCCCAGAGCCGATTTGATTGTGCATGTTTTCATTGTGTTGATCCCTATCGCTGTATGCAGGAGTGACTTAAAGAGCCGCTTCGTCAGCTTCGCCCGTACGGATGCGAATGACGCGCTGCAGTTCGGCAACGAAAATTTTACCGTCGCCAATTTTTCCGGTGTAGGCCGCCTTGCTGATAACGTCGATCACTTCATCGAGCTGATCGTCCGCAATCGCCACGTCGATCTTCACCTTCGGCAGAAAGTTGACGCTGTATTCCGCGCCACGGTAAAGCTCGGCGTGCCCCTTCTGACGACCAAAGCCCTTCACTTCGGTCACCGTTAATCCCTGAATACCCACTAAAGACAGTGCTTCGCGCACGTCCTCCAGCTTGAATGGCTTAATTACCACCGTTACCAGCTTCATAGATCCCCTCCAGTCAGAATTTGCTTGTCGCCGCAGCTCACCTGAGAGTTATTGCAAGCGGTGTGCCAGGATTGAAAACGGCGTGAAAAGGCAGTGGCGGGCTGATGGCGTAAAGCGCGAAGGGAAAGCGGTTAAAAAAACGCACCATGCCAGTGCATGATGCGTTACGATTCTGCACCAACAACATTCGTTGAAGATGCTCTGCCTGATTTTGGTGCATCAGGCGCTAAGGGAGGCCTCCTCGCGGGTAGCGGCGGCCAGCTCCTCCCCCGCCAGCTGCAGCTGGTACATCTGCCAGTAGCGTCCTTTCGCCGCCAGCAGCTCACGGTGGGTGCCACGCTCCACCGCCTGACCGCGATGCAGCACCAGAATGGTGTCTGCCTCCACGATGGTGGAGAGACGATGGGCAATCACCACCAACGTCGTGCGATCGCGCACAGCCGCCAGCGCCTGCTGGATTGCCTGCTCCGTACCGGAGTCAATGCTGGCGGTGGCTTCATCCAGAATCAGCACCTGCGGGGTTTCGATAAGCACCCGCGCCAGCGCCAGCAGCTGTTTCTGCCCTACAGAGAGGTTGTTACCCTGCTCGCCGAGCCGGGTATGGATCCCCTCGCTCATGCTTCTGGCCAGATCCGCCAGCTGCACTTTTTCCAGCACCGCCCAGACCTGTTCCTCGCTGAAGGCGCGTCCCAGCGTGACGTTGGCAAAAAAGGAGTCCGCAAGCACCACCGGATCCTGCTGCACCATCGCCACCCCTTTACGCAACGTATGGTGGCTAAGCGAGGCGAGCGGACGGCCATCCAGGCGAATCTCCCCCTGCGTCAGCGGGTAGTAGCCCATCAGCAAACTGGCGAGCGTGCTCTTGCCGCTGCCAGTGTGACCAACCAGCGCCACAAAGCTGCGCGACGGCACGTTCAGGTCGATATCCTTCAGCACCAGACGATCGTCCTGGTAGGCAAACGAAACATGGTCAAAGGCGATCGCTCCGCTTTGCAAAGGACGCTCATCATCACCGTAGCGCTGGCGCGGCCTGTCCATCAGCTCAAAAACGCGCTCCCCCGCCACCACCGCCTGTTGCAGCATCGACTGCTGGGTAGTGAGCTCGATCAGCGGCTCGTTAAGACGGCCAAGATAGCTAATAAAGGCATAAAGCACCCCGACTTCGATCGTCCCTACAGAGGTAAAGCCGAACACCATCAGCAGGCCGCAGAGCACCAGGGAAGAGAAAAGACTCAGCAGGGGCCGCAGCAGAAAGCCATCCAGCCGCAGGGTCTGCATCCGCGCCATATAGTGGGAGCGACTCGCCTCGCCCATCCGTTCGCCAAAACGCGCCTGCTGGCGAAACTGCTGGATCACGCTCATGCCGTTGATCACTTCGTTGAAGCCATCGTTAATGTCTGCCAGATAGGCGCGGACCCGGCGTACAATCGGCGTGCTGTAACGCTGGTAGATAAGCATCACCGTCAACACCGCCGGGAAGATAGTCATCGCCACCAGCGCCATGCGCCAGTCGAGGGTGAACATCGCCACCAGCATGGCGCCGATCAGCGCCGCGCTGCGCAGCACCGTTGCCACCACCGTTACGTAGAGATCGCGGATCACTTCGGTGTCGTTGGTGACGCGGGAGATCACCTGGCCCACCGGCTGGGTATCAAATTCACTCAGCGGCTGGCGCAGCGCGGCGTCCATCACGTCAGTGCGCAATTGTTGCACCACCCCAACGGCGGCGCGGTTAAAGAGCAGGGATTGCGTATAGTGCAGCGCGGCCGCCAGCACCTGCAGGCCCACGTAGGCCGCCGCCAGCCCTGCGACCATCCCCAGCGGCAGATGATTTTTCGCCACCATATTGTCGATAAAATAGCTGATCAACAGGGGACCGCTCACCTCGGCGATAGCGGCAATCCACAGCATCGCCACCGCCAGCGAGAGCGGCTTGCGCCACGGCGATCCATACGCCAGAAGACGTTTCAGCGTCGGCCACAGCTCGGCAAATTTACGCATTCGCTACCTCCTCGTTCAGCTCTGGCGCATCGTCCAGCGCCGCTTCAAGCTGCTGATAGCGATACATATCGCGATACCATCCCGGCTGCCCGACGAGCTGCTCATGCTGGCCGCGCTGGGCAATATGACCGTGCTGCAATACCAGAATTTCGTTCGCTTCGGTGAGCGCCGACAGCCGGTGCGCGCTGATAATCACCGTGCGCCCCTCGCCCCACTCGCGCAGATTATGCAAAATCTGATGTTCGGTGCGGCCATCCACAGCGGAGAGCGCGTCGTCCAGAATCAGGATTTCCGCATTGAGCAGCAGCGCGCGGGCGATGGCGATACGCTGTTTCTGACCGCCGGAGAGCATCACGCCGCGCTCTCCTACCTCTGTTTCATAACCCTGCGGCAGCCGCAGGATATCCTCATGCACGCTTGCCAGCCGCGCCACATGTTCAATCTCCTCCGGGGTGGCGTTCGGGTGACCGAGCGCGATGTTATTGGCGACAGTGTCGGAGAATAAAAACGGCGTCTGACTCACCACCGCCAGGCGGCTGCGCCAGGCGTCCAGCTGCAGGCGCGGGAGGGGGATATCGTGAAAGCGAATCTCCCCCTGCCCCACGTCGAAGTGCCGCTGAATTAAGGCCAGCAGGGTACTTTTTCCTGCCCCCGTCGGGCCGCAAATCCCAAGCATCTCTCCCGGCGTCAGGGTGAAGTGAAGATTCTCCAGCGCCGGGTGGTCAGTCTGCGGCCAGGCAAACTCCCGGATCGCCACGGCCAGGGTTCCCCGCCCGTCGGGAACCGTTTCGCTGCCGTCGTTAACCACCGGCGCCTCCGCCAGCATGGCGCGGATACGGCTGTAGGCTGCGCTGCCGCGCTCGACGATATTAAACATCCACGCCAGCGCCAGCATCGGCCAGATCATCAGCCCCAGGTACATGGCGAAGCTGGTTAACTGGCCCAGCGTCAGCGTGCCGTTGATGACCATCCAGCTGCCGCCGCCGATGGCCAGCAGGTTCGCCATGCCGATAGCGATATAGATAGTAGGATCGAAGCGGGCGTCGATACGCGCCACGCGCATATTTTTGGCCCCGGTATCCGCCGCATCGGCGGCAAAAAGCGCCGACTGGCGATCTTCCAGGCCAAAGGCTTTGATCATGCGGATACTGGTCATGCTCTCCTGGGTGCGGTCGTTGAGCGAGGAGAAGGCCGCCTGGGCGAGTTTGAAACGCTCGTGCAGCTGGTCGCCGTAGCGTTTGATTGCCAGCGCCATGACCGGCATCGGCAGCAGCGCCAGCAGGGTGAGCTGCCAGCTGATCTGGGTGGACATCACAATCAACACCGCGCAGCCCATCACCAGCGAATCCACCAGCGTCAGCACCCCTTCCCCGGCGGCAAACACCACCCGATCCACATCGTTAGTGGCGCGCGCAATCAGATCGCCGGTGCGATGGCGCAGGTAAAACTCCGGATGCTGGCGGCTGAGCTGACGATAAAAATCTTCCCGCAGCTCTACCGCTAGCTGATAGGAGGCGCCGAACAGCAGCACGCGCCAGACATAGCGCAGCAGGTAGACAATCACCGCGGTTAACACCAGCGTGCCGATCCACATCCACACCCGTACGGCGGTGTAATGCTGTTGCGTAACGCCATCCACCACAAAGCCCACCACTTTGGGCGGCAGCAGCTGAAGAATGGCAATGATAATAAGCAGGGCTACTGCGCCGAGGTAGCGTCGCCACTCCCGGCGGAAATACCAGCCTAACTGAGCAAATAATCGCACGCGGTTAATTCCTGAGGTCTTGTTCGACGTTATTCAATGGGTAGCGCGGTAGTATATTTTATCTGTTCCATCGCAAAGCTGGAGGTGACATCCGTAAGGCCCGGCACGCTATTGACAAGCCGCTTATAAAAGTCGTCGTAGCGTTTCATGTCCGCCACCTGTACGCGCAGCAGGTAGTCATACTCTCCGGCCATCCGCCAGAAGCCGAGCACCTCGGTCATTTCCCCCACCTGCGTAACGAACTGGCTGTACCATTCGCTGCTGTGATGTTGCGTTTTGATAAGCACGAACGCGGTCAGCCCAAGCCCGAGCTTTTCAGGGTTGAGCAGCGCCACCCGCCCCAGAAGGATACCGTCATCCTCCAGCCGCTTGAGCCGTTTCCAGCAGGGGGTGGTGGTCAGATTAACGGCATCAGCCAGCGCCTGCAAAGAGAGGGTGCAGTCGTTCTGGAGTAAAGAGAGCAGCTTACGGTCAATTTTGTCTAACATATCCGCCTCTGAGAGAATTTTTTTCTCCTTACATTCTATTTTAAAGGCCGGATGGCAACAATTTTTTCCCGGCTTTTCGCTATTCTGGGCACAAAATGACAAAATGGAACATTTAATGATCAGCTCCTGGGTTAAAGATGCTATCAGCGAAATTAACGCCGACTATCAGCGCTCAGCGGATACGCATCTGATTCGTCTCCCCCTGCCGGGTTTTCCGGGGATCTCGCTCTATCTTAAAGATGAAAGCACCCACCCTACCGGCAGCCTGAAGCACCGCCTGGCGCGCTCGCTCTTTTTATATGGCCTGTGTAACGGCTGGATCAAAGAGGGCACGCCGGTTATCGAATCCTCCTCCGGCTCGACCGCCGTCTCGGAAGCTTATTTCGCCCGTCTGCTGGGGCTGCCGTTTATCGCCGTCATGCCCGCCAGCACCGCGAAACGCAAAGTTGAGCAGATCGAATTTTATGGCGGGCGCTGCCATTTTGTGGAAAGCGCCTGTGAGATTTACGCCGCCTCCGGAATGCTTGCCCGCGAGCTGGGCGGCCACTATATGGATCAGTTTACCTATGCCGAGCGCGCCACCGACTGGCGCGGCAATAACAATATTGCCGAAAGCATCTACCGGCAGATGCGCAGCGAGCCGCATCCCGTTCCCGCGTACGTTGTGATGAGCGCAGGCACCGGCGGCACCTCCGCCACGATTGGCCGTTATATCCGCTGCCAGGGTTACGACACGCGCCTGATGGTTGTGGATCCGCAAAACTCCGTCTTTTTCGACTACTGGCACTCCCGCGATGCAACGCTGCGAAGCCCGACAGGCAGCCGAATCGAAGGGATTGGCCGCCCGCGCGTGGAGCCGTCGTTCATCCCGGACGTGGTGGATGAGATGCTGCGCGTACCCGACGCGGCAAGCATCGCCGCCGCCCACTGGCTGGAGACGCAGCTTGGCCGTAAGGTTGGCGCTTCAACCGGCACCAACGTCTGGGGCGCCCTGCAGCTGGCGGCGCGGATGCGGGCGTCCGGGGAGCAGGGCTCCATCGTGACGCTTATCTGCGACAGCGGAGAGCGCTACCTGGACACCTACTATCACGAAGAGTGGGTAAAACAGCACATCGGGGATATCGCGCCGTGGAGAGCGGAGATTAACCAGCTTGTCGCATAAAAAAAGCCAGACCTGCGTCTGGCTTGCCGGAAACATCTGACTATTCGGGGGAATAGGGAAGATCGGGTTTATCCAGCCAATGGTTCAAAAAATGGGAGACTGCTTCGTTACGGCAGTGACCGATAACCGGCAGATGGGCCAGCTCGGCGATAAGCTGCGGCATGGCGTTGCCCATAATCAGGCCGCGACCAACGCTTCCCAGCATTTCGCGATCGTTCATCGCGTCGCCAAACGCCATACAGTCGTTCAGAGTCAGCCCCAGACGATCGCTCAGCACCGCCAGGGCTGAGCCTTTGTTGCACCCCACCGGCAGCACTTCCAGGCAGTCGAACGCTGAAAAGGTTAAATGCGCCCGGACGCCCAGCGCCTCGTTAAGCTGAATACGCAGGCGACGCAGATCGTCATGATCGCCACAAAAACAGATTTTAGTCACCGCATGGGCCGGGATACGACGCAGGTCGGTAATTTGATAGCGAAAGCCGCTATAGGCATGGGCCTTCAGCAACAGCGGATCCTCCTGTCCCGTCAGCCAGCCGGTATCGTTAAAAACATGCATGCTGGCGCGGGTGTCCCAGCGGCTGTGCAATACCTGCTCTGCAACAGACGGGTCAAGATCCTGCCGATAAATGACCTCTCCCTCATTAGTGTGAATGCGGGTGCCGTTACCGGTGATAAGAAACGCATCCAGCGCCAGCTTGTCCAGCAGGTGGCGCATCTCCAGCACGTGGCGGCCGGTGGCAAAGGTCAGAGTAATATCACGCTCCCGCAGCCGCTTCAGTACACTCAGGGTGTTGTCGCCTAAGCGGTGATCCGGCATTAAAAGCGTGCCGTCCATATCAAATGCAGCGAGCCGAGCCATGTTTACTCCCGAAATGTGATGCGGTGACTTGTGAACCAGTATTGCCTGCGATATACGGAAGTAATAGTGAATAGATGAAAATTATTGTTCCGGGTTTATTATGCGCCAGCTCAACCGCCTTAATCAGTATCAGCGCCTGTGGCACCCCTCCGCCGGAGCGCCGCAGCGTGTTACCGTTACCGAACTTGCCGAACGCTGTTTTTGCAGCGAGCGGCACGTGCGTACGCTGTTGCGCCAGGCGCAGGAGGCGGGCTGGCTTAGCTGGCGGGCACAATCCGGGCGCGGAAAACGCGGGGAACTCACCTTTCACGTGTCGCCCGAGACCCTGCGCAACCGGATGATGGAAGAGGCGCTCAGAAGCGGGCATAAACATACCGCGCTCGAACTGGCCCAGCTTGCGCCGCAGGATATTCGCGCGCTGCTGGAGCCCTTTCTCGGCGGGCAGTGGCAGAACGATACCCCTACGCTGCGTATTCCTTACTATCGCCCACTCGATCCGCTGCAGCCGGGCTTCCTGCCGGGACGCGCCGAACAGCATCTGGCGGGCCAGGTTTTTTCCGGCCTGACGCGCTTTAATGGCAACTGCAGCACGCCCGCGGGCGATCTGGCCCACCACTGGGAGATCTCAGCCGATGGGCTGCGCTGGCATTTCTACATCCGCTCTACGCTCCACTGGCATAACGGCGATAAAATCGAAACGGCGCAGCTGCAGGCAAGCCTGACGGCGCTGCTCGCCCTGCCCGTTCTGCAGCGGCTGTTTGCCAGCGTGCAACGCACGGAGGTGACCCATCCGCAGTGTTTAACCTTTGTGCTGCATCAGCCAGACTACTGGCTGGCGCACCGTCTGGCGAGCTACGCCAGTCGTCTTGCCCACCCGGAGCGCCCTGACATCGGCAGCGGCCCGTTCCGCATCGCCGCCTGGGAGCCCGAGCTGGTGCGTCTGGAGTGCCACGAACAGTATCATCTCAGCCATCCGCTGCTGAAGGCGATCGAATACTGGATCACGCCGCAGCTGTTCGATCGCGGGCTGGGAACCAGCTGCCGCCATCCGGTACAAATCGCCATCGGCGAGCCGGAGGAGCTGGCCAGCCTGCGCCTGGTCAGCAACAGTATTAGCCTGGGCTTCTGTTATCTCACGCTCAAGCAGAGCTCCGGACTCAGCGAGATGCAGGCGCGCCGGTTAATCAATATCATCCATCAAACCCTGCTGCTTACCCTGCCGCTGGAGAAAAATCTTATCACCCCCTCCCGGGAACTGCTGCCGGGCTGGGCCATTCCGCAGTGGCCCGCCCTCAACCATGTGACGCTTCCCGCGACGCTGACGCTGGTTTATCACCTCCCCGTTGAGCTGCATATCATGGCTGAACAGCTGAAACGGTACCTGGCACAGCAGGGCTGCGACCTTACGGTTATTTTTCATGACGCGAAAACCTGGGATGGCTGCGCCTCGCTTGCGCAGGCGGATATGATGATGGGCGATCGCCTGATTGGTGAAGCGCCGGAGTCGACGCTTGAGCAGTGGCTGCGCTGCGATATCCTCTGGCCGCATCTGTTGAGCGCGCCGGAATTTGCGCATCTGCAGGCGACGCTGGACGCGGTACAAAAGCAGGCCTGCGAACAGGATCGGCATGCGAAGCTTAAGGAGATCTTCGCCAGATTGATGGAGAAAGCGGTGCTAACACCGCTCTTCAACTACCAGTATCAGGTTAGCGCGCCCCCTGGCGTCAATGGTATTCGCCTCAATACCCGCGGCTGGTTCGATTTTACCGAGGCGTGGCTGCCAGCGCCAAAAGAGTGAAGAAGCTGGTCGCGGTCAGGCTCAGCGGTTACCATTATCCTTTTACCGTAACTGTCGAGACTATCTATGAAACGTGCCGTGGTCGTATTCAGCGGAGGACAAGATTCCACTACCTGCCTGATTCAGGCGCTTCAGCAGTATGATGAAGTGCATTGCGTAACGTTTGATTATGGGCAGCGCCATCGTGCGGAGATCGACGTAGCCCGTGATTTAGCGCTGCAACTGGGCGCCCGGGCGCATAAGGTGCTGGACGTAACCCTGCTCAACGAACTGGCGGTCAGCAGCCTGACCCGCGATAACATTCCGGTTCCGGACTATGCTCCCGACGCCAGCGGCATTCCCAATACCTTTGTTCCTGGCCGTAATATCCTCTTCCTGACGCTGACCGCGATTTACGCCTATCAGGTGCAGGCCGAGGCGGTGATCACCGGCGTGTGCGAAACCGATTTTTCCGGTTACCCTGACTGCCGGGATGAGTTTGTTAAGGCGCTAAACCATGCGGTGAATTTAGGCATGGCGAAAGAAATACGCTTCGAAACGCCGCTGATGTGGCTCGATAAAGCCGAAACCTGGGCGCTGGCCGACTACTGGGGTAAGCTGGATCTGGTGCGCTATGAGACGCTCACCTGCTATAACGGCATTAAGGGCGAAGGCTGCGGCGAATGCGCCGCCTGCAACCTGCGAGCTAACGGTCTGAACCACTACCTGGCCGATAAGCCTGCGGTCATGGCGGCGATGAAGCAGAAAACCGGGCTGCAATAAGGCCTTATTTCACCGTGCTGTCGAACAGTTTCACGCCGGCAGCACGGGTAACTTTCATCAGCGTGGTAAGCGTGGGGTTACCATTATCAGAGAGCGTTTTGTAGAGTTGCTGGCGTGATAAGCCCGCTTTCTCAGAGATGACGCCGATACCGCCGCGCGCCTCGATAACATGGCGCAGCGCAATCAGGTAGGCAGGGATCCCCTGATCCTCATAGATCTCATCAAGGGCCGTCTGCAGATAGATTTGTGCATAGTGAGGATTTTCACGCAGCATCTGCACAACCGCATCGTGGTGGCTTACTGAGCTTGAAAATTTTCTTTTCTCCTGGCTCATTCGTTTTATCCTTTTGATTGATGATCCTGCCAGTATTCTATCGCACGGTTGATATCGGCTTTCTGCGTTTTTTTATCACCCCCTACCAGCAGTAATAAAACCTGTCGATTTTCAACGGCAAAATAGATTCTGTAACCTGGACCACAATCCACTCGCATTTCCCAGACACCCTCCCTGAGATAACGATAGTCACCAAAGTTGCGCTTAATCGCGCGGTTGATACGCATAAGGATCCGAAAAGCGACATACGGATCCTTGCGGTTCATCTTCTCTATCCAGTCGGTAAACGGGATCTTTCCGTCACGCGTCCGGTAACGCTCAATGCTGTAGTCCCTGTGCATAGTCTATCCCTGAAACGCTCATTTGTCTTTTATAAAAGACAAATTTGCTATTCGATCAGCTGCTCCAGCTTTTCGCGCAGCTCTCCTTCCAGCGGCAGCGCTTTCTGGGTTTTCAGATCGATGCAGACAAAAGTGATGAGCGCGTCAACGACCACCTGCCCCTCCGGCTCCAGCGTGATCACCTGACTGAGCACGCCGCTTTTACCATTAAGCTGCTGCAGCTGGCTTGTTACGGTGAGGCGATCCCCCAGTACCGCCGGACGGCGGTAGTTGATATTGATGTTGGCGACGATAAAGGCGATGTTACGCGCCGTCAGCCAGCGAAAACTTTCGCTGTTCTCAAGACCATCCCAGCGCGCCTCTTCAAGAAACTCCAGATAGCGGGCGTTATTAACGTGCTGGTAAACATCAAGATGGTAACCACGAACTTTAATTTGTGTCTGCATAGCGCAAAAACCTTTACTGTTGTTATAGGGTAAGAGGTCACAACTGGTATGACCTCTCTAGCCTGGCAAATTTTTGCCACTGTGCAAGTTATTACGTGATTAGAGCGTCAGATGTGAGAGGTTACGCTCAACCAGCGCGCTTCCCATTCCCGGCACCTGCTTCAGGTCGTCGAGCGTTTTGAAAGGACCATATTCCTCGCGATAGCTGACGATGGCCTGCGCCTTCTTCAGCCCCACTCCGTTCATCACCCGCGCCAGCTCCTCTGCCGGGGCCTGATTAATACTCACCTTCGAGCCATCCTCGTCGCTCTTTTTACTGCTTTCCGTTGCCCTTGCCTGTTCGGTAGCGGGTGCTGCACCGTTGGCCTGCGCCTGCACCGTCGGGTTTTTACTCGCCGGGGCCGCCTGCGCGCTACCGTTCATCCCAAAGCCTGCGATAGCAAGCGTAACCAGAAGCGCTTTGAATCCACGTTTCATGCTGTTTTCTCCTTGTTTGTTGACAGCGGGGCCACAATAACGGTGGGCAAAAACAAGAACAAACAGCAGATTGCAGAAATGGAAAAGGCCGCGAAAGCGGCCTTTGTTTATTGCAGCGGGTTGCTACATTATGCGAGAAGCATCGCGATTATTGCGGCTGGTTAACCACATCGCCAAGTTTGATTTTGGCTTCTTTACGCAGGTTGCTCATCAGCGCCTCAAACGCGATTTGCGCATTATTTTGGGTGATGCCCGCTACCATCGCTTTTCTCTGCGCGTCCGGCATGGTACCGGCTTTCACTTCATCCAGCGCCAGGATAACCACGTTACCCTGCATATCGGAAGCGGTGCCGTAGACCGGTTTATCTTTCGCCGGCAGGCCCAGATTAAAGGCCGCCTGGCTTATCGGATCCTGACCGGTACGGCTCAGCGTTTTCGCCTCGCCAAAGCTCAGGCCAGCAGCTTTCATCGCCTCATCGCCTTTGCCCGCTTTCAGCTCACCCACCAGCTTGTCCGCATCGAGTTTTGCCTGCTCAACCGCTTTGTTGTGTTTCACCAGCGCGGTAATCTGATCTTTTACCGCCTCGAGCGGCTTGATCGATTCCGGCTTGTGCTCCGCAACACGCAGAACAAACGCGCGGTCGCCATCGACAGTGATAATGTCGGAGTTGCTGCCCGGCGTGCCATTTTCTCCCACCAGGCCGCCGTTGAAAATCGCATCGGTTACCGGTTTGAAGTTAAGCTCTTCCGGCACGTTATCACGGCCAAACCAGCCCGTCTCGACCGCTTTCACACCCGCAGCCTGCTCGGCGCCAGCCAGCGATTCATTATCATTGCTGGCGGCGTCACTCACTTTCTGCTGCAGCGCATAGTAAGCATCCAGCGCTTTTTCCTGCTTCACTTTCGCCGCGATCTCATCGCGCACGTCCGCCAGCGGCTTGGTTTTTGCCGCCTCAACGTCATCAAGACGCGCTACAAGGAAGCCTACAGAGGATTTAATCACCCCGGAAAGCTGGCCTTTTTCGGTAAGATTCGCGTTTTTCAGCTCATCAGGCGTGGTGGAGGCTTCAAGCCAGCCCATATCGCCGCCGTTTTTCGCGGAGATGATATCGGTGGATTTCGCTTTCGCCAGCGTGGCAAAGTCAGCGCCTTTATTCAGCTCATCCAGTACCGCTTTCGCGTCAGCTTCGGTTTTGGTCTGAATCACGCTGTAGCGGTTACGCTGCGGCTGGGTGAACTGATCCTGATGCTGATCGTAGTACGCCTGAATTTCGCTGTCCGAGGCGGTCTGCGCCATCGCGGCAGCATCCATCTTGATGTAGCTTACGCGGAACTGTTCCGGTGCGGTGAAGGTATTTTTGTTCTGCGCATAGTAGGCTTTCACCTCCTCGTCGCTCACCTGCTGCTTCGCCGCCAGCGCGTTAACATCCAGCGTCGCTTCACGCACCACACGCTGCTGCACGACCAGCGCGGCCAGCTCGTCGGTTTCACCCTTCAGCATGAAATCGGTGCCGACAACGGCGTTGATCAGCTGCTGGGTGGTCAACTGGTTACGCAGCGCCTGGGCATACTGGTCGGCTGACATGCCCATCTGATTGATAATGGCGTTATAGCGTGTGTTGTCGAACTTACCGTTAGACTGGAAGGCAGGCGTGGCGAAAATGGCATTTTTTACCTGCTCGTCGCTGATGCCAAGACCCAGATGTTTTGCATACTGGTCCAGCAGGGCTTCATCAATAAGGCGGTTCAGCGTGTCATGGCGCAGCTGGTTCATCCAGGCTTCGTTAGAGGCGAGGACGGAATACTGCTCGCCCATCTGCTGCTGCATACGGTTACGCTCACCGGCAAAAGCATTTTCGAACTGCCCGCGGCTGATCTCCTGGCCATTCACTTTTGCGGCATAGTTGCTGCCACCGCCAATCAGGTAACTACTCACGCCGGTCAAAATGAACGACACGATAATGATACCGAAAATAATCTTGAGCACGAGACTGTTAGCAGCCGTGCGTAAGCTGTCCATCATGGTGTAACCACACTCCGCTGAAGGTGACTGGTGACCTTACGCTGCCGGCAAATCCTGACCGCAGCGCGTAAAGACGTATTGTGACAAGAAACCGGGGCGATTGTCAGCCCGGAATCGCATAAACTCGAACAAATCAGCTCTCGACAAACAAAAAAGGCACATCTCGCGATGCGCCCTTGTACTTTTCGGTTTCCCTGTGGGAGAAAGCGATCAGTTTACTGCGTCTTTCAGTGCCTTGCCTGCACGGAAGCCAGGAACTTTAGCGGCAGCAATGGTGATCTCTTTACCGGTCTGAGGGTTACGGCCAGTACGGGCAGCACGCTCTTTAACAGCAAAAGTACCAAAGCCAACCAGCGCTACATCATCCCCGTCTTTCAGAGACTCAGTCACGGATGCAATGAAAGCATCTAATGCACGTCCAGCCGCAGCTTTAGAGATATCAGCACCCGCAGCAATTTTGTCAATCAATTGAGATTTATTCACTGTTCTCTTCCTCTCTTTATTATTTATATCGCATCTAAATCCTTCACGATGCGACCGCGCAGCAGTTATAACAGGCCTGCCATGACCTTACAACACCCGTTGTTGATGGCTTGCCCGATCAGCAATCTAAATTAGCCATACAAAAAAAGGCTGGCAAGTACGAAATGACTTACCAGCCTCGTTTTTATTGGCGCTATTTGCGCGAGGTCACTATTTTGCGGTAACGACCTGCATCCCAGACGGCTCATTTTGCAGCGCGAGAGTCAGAACTTCCTCAATACGCTTCACCGGATGGATATCGAGATCGGCGATGACATTATCAGGAATTTCCTCCAGATCGCGCTTATTCTCATAAGGAATCAGCACGGTCTTAATGCCGCCGCGGTGTGCCGCCAGCAGTTTTTCCTTCAGACCACCGATCGGTAATACCTGTCCGCGCAGAGTGATCTCGCCGGTCATCGCAACATCGGCGCGCACCGGGTTACCGGTCAGGCAGGAGACCAGCGCGGTACACATAGCGATACCGGCGCTTGGGCCATCCTTCGGCGTCGCCCCTTCCGGAACGTGAACGTGGATGTCGCGTTTTTCGTAAAAATCGGAGTTAATACCCAATTTTTCCGCACGCGCGCGTACCACGGTCAGCGCCGCCTGGATGGACTCCTGCATCACTTCACCCAGCGAGCCGGTATAGGTCAGTTTACCTTTACCCGGTACGCAGGCGGTTTCGATGGTCAGCAGATCGCCGCCCACTTCCGTCCATGCCAGCCCGGTAACCTGGCCCACGCGGTTTTCGTTATCGGCGCGGCCATAGTCAAAGCGCTGTACACCCAGGTACTCATGCAGGTTATCGCCGTTGATCTCGATGTGCTTCAGGCTCTTATCCAGCAGCAGCTGTTTCACCGCCTTACGGCACAGTTTAGAGATTTCACGCTCCAGACTACGCACGCCCGCTTCGCGAGTGTAGTAACGAATAATGCCGACAATGGCGCTATCCTCTACGGTCAGTTCGCTGGCTTTAAGCGCATTACGCTCAATTTGCTTCGGCAACAAGTGCTTTTTAGCAATATTTAGCTTCTCATCCTCGGTATAGCCCGACAGACGAATCACCTCCATACGATCCAGCAGCGGCGCCGGAATATTCATGGAGTTAGAGGTCGCCACGAACATCACATCGCTGAGATCGTAGTCCACTTCCAGATAGTGATCGCTGAACGCCACGTTCTGCTCTGGATCTAAAACCTCCAGCAGCGCGGAGGCGGGATCGCCGCGCATATCCGACGACATCTTATCGATCTCATCCAGCAGGAAGAGCGGGTTTTTAACGCCCACTTTCGCCATTTTCTGGATCAGCTTACCCGGCATGGAGCCGATATAGGTACGACGATGACCGCGGATTTCCGCCTCATCACGTACGCCACCCAGCGCCATACGGATATACTTACGGCCGGTCGCTCTGGCGATAGATTGCCCCAGGGAGGTTTTACCTACCCCCGGCGGTCCTACCAGGCAGAGAATCGGGCCTTTGATTTTGTTCACACGGCTCTGCACCGCGAGGTATTCAAGGATACGATCCTTGACACGCTCCAGGCCGTAGTGGTCGGTATCCAGAATCTCCTGCGCCTGACGCAGATCTTTTTTGACCTTGCTGCGGGCGTTCCACGGAACCTGTACCATCCACTCGATGTAGCCGCGCACGACGGTCGCTTCTGCCGACATCGGCGACATCATTTTCAGCTTCTGCAGTTCCGCTTCGGCTTTCTCTTTCGCCTCTTTCGGCATCTTCGCCGCGTCGATTTTGCGCTTCAGCGCTTCGTTTTCGTCCGGCGCGTCGTCCATCTCGCCCAGCTCTTTCTGAATGGCTTTCATCTGCTCGTTCAGATAGTACTCGCGCTGGGATTTCTCCATCTGCTTTTTCACGCGGTTGCGAATGCGTTTCTCAACCTGCAGCAGATCGATCTCCGACTCCATCATCGCCATCAGGTATTCCAGACGTTCGTTAACGTCGGACATCTCCAGCACGGACTGTTTGTCCGCCAGCTTCAGAGGCATATGAGCAGCGATGGTGTCCGCCAGGCGCGCGGGATCGTCAATGCTGTTCAGGGAGGTCAGCACTTCCGGCGGGATCTTCTTGTTCAGCTTGATATAGCCTTCAAACTGACTGATCGCCGTGCGTACCAGCACTTCCTGCTCACGCTCGTCAATCTGTGGCGACTCCAGATACTCCGCCTTAGCCGAGAAGTGTTCGCCATTGTCAGACAAGGTGGTAATACGCGCACGCTGCAAACCTTCAACCAACACCTTCACGGTGCCGTCCGGCAGTTTCAGCATCTGCAAAATTGAGGCCACGGTCCCGACGGTGAAAAGATCGTTTACACCCGGCTCATCCGTTGACGCTTCTTTCTGCGCAACCAGCATGATTTTTTTATCATGATCCATGGCGGCTTCAAGGCAACGGATAGATTTTTCCCGCCCTACAAATAAGGGTATGACCATGTGCGGATAAACCACCACATCGCGCAACGGCAATACGGGGATTTCAATGCGTTCAGAACGCTCAGGATTCATAGAGCTCTCTCTTAGTTTAGTGTCCGCCAGGTAAACAGGCTGCACGACTGTGCTTCACACAACCTTTAACATGTAACCCAGTATATGGGGATGTTTCCCACACATTCAACGCCATGATTAACGAAAAATAAAAGGGGGGATAAAATCCCCCCTTCCGGCTTAACTGCTTGTTAGCTTTGGCTAATTATTCGCCAGACGCCTGCTGCGCTTCCGGTTTGCCGTAAATCAACAGCGGCTTGGTTTGCCCGGCAATAACCGACTCGTCAATCACCACTTTCTCAACGTCTTCCATTGATGGCAGATCGTACATGGTGTCGAGCAGCGCGGCTTCTACGATAGAGCGCAGACCACGGGCGCCGGTTTTACGCGCCATCGCTTTCTTGGCGATCGCATCCAGCGCCTCATCGCGAAACTCCAGATCAACCCCTTCCAGATTAAACAGCGCCTGATACTGCTTGGTCAGGGCGTTTTTCGGCTCCTTCAGGATTTGGATCAGCGCTTCTTCGCTCAGCTCGTTCAGCGTGGCGACAACCGGCAGACGGCCGATAAACTCCGGGATCAGACCAAACTTGATCAGATCTTCCGGTTCTACCTGAGCCAGCAGCTGGCCTTCGTTCGCTTTTTCAGATTTCGCTTTTACCGTCGCGCCAAAACCGATGCCGGAGCCGGTTTCTACACGGTGGGAGATCACTTTATCCAGACCGGCAAACGCGCCGCCGCAGATAAAGAGGATCTTCGAAGTATCAACCTGCAGGAACTCCTGCTGCGGATGCTTGCGTCCACCCTGCGGCGGAACGGCCGCCACGGTACCTTCGATAAGCTTCAGCAGCGCCTGCTGCACACCCTCACCGGAGACGTCACGAGTGATGGATGGGTTATCGGACTTACGGGAAATCTTATCGATCTCATCGATATAGACGATCCCGCGCTGCGCTTTCTGTACGTCATAGTCGCACTTCTGCAGCAGCTTCTGGATGATGTTCTCAACATCCTCGCCCACATAACCGGCTTCGGTCAGGGTGGTGGCATCGGCCATGGTAAAAGGGACATCCAGCAGACGCGCCAGCGTTTCCGCCAGCAGCGTTTTACCGGAACCTGTTGGGCCAATCAGCAGAATGTTACTTTTGCCCAGTTCCACGCCGTTGCTGGTATCGCCGTTACGCAGGCGTTTGTAGTGGTTATACACTGCTACCGCCAGCACTTTTTTCGCCTGTTCCTGACCGATCACATAATCGTCCAGATGGTGACGAATTTCATGCGGGGTCGGCAGCGCGCTGCGCTCGCGATGCGGCGCGACTTCTTTAATCTCTTCGCGAATGATGTCGTTACATAAGTCGACACATTCGTCGCAGATATACACGGACGGTCCGGCAATCAGTTTACGCACTTCATGCTGGCTTTTGCCGCAAAAAGAGCAGTACAGCAGTTTGCCCGAACCATCTTTGCGTTTATCTGTCATGAGTCCAAACCTCTTTTTAAGTTCTTTGTGCCGCACATGACGACGCAAATGCCATTTTTAGACGCAAGCCGCTGCCAGACAGCGTGCCGCCCTACATTATTATAGCGGCACCCTTGCGTCGCGGGCATCAATTACGATGGGTCAAAATGGAATCGACTAAGCCGTACTCCACTGCTTCTGGGGCAGCGAGGAAGCGATCGCGCTCGGTGTCGCGCTCGATCTGCTCAAGTGATTGACCCGTATGCTGCGCCATAAGTTCATTCATGCGCGCTTTTACTTTCAGAATTTCACGGGCGTGGATTTCAATATCCGTCGCCTGCCCCTGATACCCTCCCAGCGGCTGGTGAATCATGACGCGGGAGTTCGGCAGGCAGAAACGCTTGCCTTTGGCGCCTGCCGTCAGCAGGAAGGCTCCCATGGACGCCGCCTGCCCCATACAGATGGTGCTGACATCCGGCTTGATAAACTGCATGGTGTCATAAATGGACATCCCGGCAGTGATAACGCCGCCTGGAGAGTTGATATACAGGTAGATGTCTTTTTCCGGGTTTTCTGCTTCCAGAAACAGCATCTGCGCGACAATCAGGTTGGCCATATGGTCTTCTACCTGGCCGGTCAGAAAGATAACGCGTTCCTTCAGCAGACGGGAATAGATATCAAATGAACGCTCACCACGTGAGGTCTGTTCAATAACCATTGGCACCAGCGCCATATGGGGTGCAAAGTTATCTCGTTCGCCACTGTATGACATTTCCGTCTCCTGGATAAAAATTGGAAAATACCTGCTGTACTGATTGTAACCTTACGGACGGATTATCAGCCAGTCTCAAAACATGCTTACCTACTAATTGGGACAGCATCGCCATAATTCAAGCATAACAATCTTTTGTTGTTACGCTAACACTCTGGCGCCGTTTTAGCACTCTTCCTGGACCAAAGCGGTGATAAAAAAAACCCGTCGCCACAGGGCAACGGGTTTTTGTTCAAACTTTAAACCGTTTAGCGCGAATTACGCCTGCTGGTTCATCAGTTCGTTGAAAGAGGTCTCTTTTTCGGTCACTTTCGCTTTTTCCAGAACCGCTTCAACAGCCTGTTCTTCCAGAGCGACGTTACGCATGTTGTCCATCAGCTCTTTGTTTTTGCTGTAGAACTCAACCACTTCTTTCGGATCTTCATAAGCGGAAGCCATCTCTTCGATCAGGCCTTTCACGCGCGCTTCGTCAGCTTTCAGCTCATGGGTACGAATCACTTCGCCCAGCAGCAGACCTACAACGACGCGACGTTTAGCCTGCTCTTCAAACAGCTCGCGCGGCAGTTCCATCGCCTGCTGCTGGTTGCCACCGAAACGCTGAGCAGCCTGGCGACGCAGTACGTCGATTTCGCTGTCGATCAGCGCAGCCGGCACATCCATTTCGTTCGCTTTTACCAGGCCTTCGATCGCCTGAGATTTAACACGGTTACGCACGGCGCCGTTCAGCTCGCGCTCCATGTTTTTACGCACTTCAGCGCGCAGACCGGCAACGGAGCCATCTTCCACGCCGAAACGTTTGATGAACTCTTCGGTCAGTTCCGGCAGTTCGCGTTCTTCAACTTTTTTCAGGTTGATAACGAATTTCGCCGCTTTACCTTTCAGGTTTTCAGCGTGGTACTCTTCCGGGAAGGTCACGTCGATGGTGAACTCTTCGCCTGCTTTGTGGCCTTTGATGCCATCTTCAAAGCCCGGGATCATACGGCCCTGGCCCATCGCCAGTACGAAGTCGGTCGCTTTGCCGCCTTCGAACTCTTCGCCGTCTACGGAGCCGGTGAAGTCGATGGTCACGCGGTCTTCAGCGTCAACGGCACCTTCTTTGTCTTTCCAGGTCGCCTGCTGCTTGCGCAGGGTTTCCAGCATGCCGTCAACGTCTTCGTCAGTCACGGAGACGATCGGTTTTTCAACTTCGATAGACTCCAGACCTTTCAGTTCGATTTCCGGGTAAACTTCAAACTCTACGGAGTAGGTGAAGTCTTCGCCCAGTTTGTATTCGCCCGGCACATAGTTCGGCGCGCCAGCCGGATTAATTTTCTCTTTGATGATGGCATCAATGAAGTTGCGGCTCATCAGGTCGCCCAGCACGTCCTGGCGTACGGAAGCGCCATAACGCTGAGCAACGATATTCATCGGTACTTTACCCTTACGGAAGCCGTCAATACGTACTTTCTTTGCTACGTTGACCAGCTCGCTTTTCACAGCAGTTTCGATGCTGTCAGCAGCGATAGTAATCGTTACACGGCGGCCAAGGCCTTGAGTGGTTTCAACTGAAACTTGCATCTTGTTACCTCAAAAAAATCACAGTGCTCGGTCAACTCTGAATCTGTCTCGCTATACCGGGATGCGCTCTGAGTGCAGACTCACATTCCCTGTCGCCAGAATCATCCCGAAGACATTCATTAAGACGCGGCATTATAGCGGCATCAATGGGGGGAGTCGAGAACGGTTACGGTATGTAGCTACGGCTTTTTTCACACTTTAAGGCTATTTTTAGCCGCAAAATCGCGCCACACGTCCAAAACTCTGACAAAACAAAACGGCCCGCAGGCCGTCTTGAGAAAATCTGTATGCAACATACTGGAAAAGCTTCAACTGTTGCAAATTGGATTTTTAGGCGAAGCTTCCCGCACCCCGGCAGGGCGGTGAGGCAACGACCGTATCCTGTAACCCTTCCCACTCTTTAAGCGTGTAAGTGTGAAGCGCCAGCGCGTGTACGGTGGTCGCGAGCTCCTCCGTCAGCGTGCTGTAAATCATACGATGACGGTTCAGAAAACGTTCACCCAGGAAGCGATCGCTGACCAGCACCACCTTAAAGTGGCTTTCAGATCCCGCCGGTACATTATGACGATAGCTCTCGTCGACGACTTCGAGAAACACGGGGTTAAACGCTGCCCTTAATTTTTCTTCGATCTGCTCACGTATCATCATGAATTTACTCCTTCGACAACGCTGGTTGGTCGCCCATCCCTTTAAATGTTAGCCGCTTTTACCGTTTCCATTACATCAAGACAACAAATATTTAGCCTTCAGCCGTTTTTTTCAGCCAAATGGATGAAGTTTCCTGTCTGTCTCACCCTTTTTGCCGCTGGCGCCGCGGTGAAAAGAGCAATGTGGTTAGTTTTCGGACAAGACGATGAATTTACATGCGTTGACCACTTCCACTGGCCGTTGGCAATGTTATGATGGCGACAATTTTTCGCTCTACATACTTACGATCCGTTGAGAATCTGAAATGTTAAAAAAACTCTTCTTCCCGTTGGTAGCCCTCTTTATGCTGGCCGGCTGCGCCACGCCACCGACCACTATTGATGTCTCCCCGAAAATCTCCCTGCCGCAGCAGGATCCGAGCCTGATGGGCGTTACCGTGAGCATTAACGGTGCCGACCAGCGTCAGGATCAGGCGCTGGCGAAAGTGACCCGCGACAACCAGCTGGTGACGCTCACCGCCTCACGCGATCTGCGTTTCCTGCTCCAGGAAGTGCTGGAGAAGCAGATGACGGCGCGCGGCTATATGATTGGCCCAAGCGGTGCGGTGGATTTGCAAATTATTGTTAATAACCTTTACGCTGACGTCTCGCAGGGTAACGTGCGTTATAACATCTCCACTAAAGCGGATATCGCCATCATCGCCACCGCGAAGAGCGGCAACAAGATGACCAAGAACTATCGCGCCAGCTACTCCGTGGAGGGGGCTTTCCAGGCCTCGAATAAGAATATTGCTGATGCCGTTAACAGCGTGCTGACCGACACCATCGCCGATATGGCGCAGGACACTAGCATCCACGACTTTATCAAGCAGAACGCCCGTTAATTCTGCCGCCTGGCCCGGCGTCTCGTCGGGCCAGCACTACAGCCCATGTCGACTCCTTACCTGCGCATTTTCCAGCAGCCTAAATCAGCGATTTTGCTGATCCTCGGCTTCGCCTCCGGTCTGCCGCTTGCCCTTACCTCCGGTACGCTTCAGGCGTGGATGACCGTCGAAAATATTGACCTGAAAACCATCGGCTTTTTCTCGCTTGTCGGTCAGGCCTACGTATTTAAATTTCTCTGGTCGCCGCTGATGGACCGCTACACGCCGCCGTTCCTGGGGCGACGTCGCGGCTGGCTGGCCATGACGCAGCTTTTGCTGCTGGTCGCGATTGCCGCGATGGGATTTCTTGAACCGTCAACACAGCTGCGCTGGATGGCGGCGCTGGCGGTGGTTATCGCCTTCTGCTCCGCCTCGCAGGACATTGTCTTTGACGCCTGGAAAACCGACGTGCTGCCTGCCGATGAACGCGGAGCGGGAGCGGCAATCAGCGTGCTCGGCTACCGGCTGGGGATGCTGGTCTCCGGCGGGCTGGCGCTCTGGCTGGCGGATCGCTACCTCGGCTGGCAGGGAATGTACTGGCTGATGGCCGCGCTGCTCATCCCCTGCATTATCGCCACCCTTCTCGCCCCGGAGCCGAGTGATGCGATTCCGGTGCCTCGTACGCTGGAGCAGGCGGTGGTCGCGCCGTTACGCGACTTTTTTGGCCGCAACAACGCCTGGCTGATCCTCCTGCTGATTGTGCTCTATAAGCTCGGCGACGCTTTCGCCATGAGCCTGACCACCACTTTTCTTATCCGCGGCGTGGGTTTTGACGCCGGTGAGGTTGGGGTGGTGAACAAAACCCTGGGGCTGTGCGCCACGATTGTCGGCGCGCTCTACGGCGGGGTGCTGATGCAGCGCCTGTCGCTGTTTCGCGCGCTGCTGATCTTCGGTCTGCTCCAGGGGGCGTCGAACGCTGGCTACTGGCTGCTGTCGGTGACCGATAAACAGATGTTCAGCATGGCGGCTGCGGTCTTTTTCGAAAACCTCTGCGGCGGGATGGGTACCGCGGCCTTTGTGGCGTTACTGATGACGCTGTGCAACAAGTCATTTTCCGCCACGCAGTTTGCCCTGCTCTCCGCTCTCTCTGCGGTGGGACGCGTCTACGTCGGCCCCGCGGCCGGCTGGTTTGTGGAGGCCCACGGCTGGCCGACCTTTTACCTCTTTTCCGTGGCGGCGGCGGTGCCGGGGATCGCCCTGCTGCTGGTTTGTCGCCAGACGCTGGAATATATCCAGCGCACCGAACATTTCCCGCCGCGCACCGCGTTTCCCCGCGCGTACCGTCTGGCGCTGCGCGTGCTGATGGCCGGGTCTCTGGTGCTGGTTCTCTGGTTAATCATTCTGATTATCAACAGCCTGACCACGCTTGCGCTGCCCGTGGAGTCCCTGCTGCTGGATATTGGCGGGACGCTGGCGCTGCTTGGTATTGTGACGGGAGGCCTGCTTGATTTTCTGGCTCTGCGTAAAACAGCGGAAATAACCAGATAATAAAGAAAGGTTATTTTCCGTTGCAATCACGAGCCGTAATTATATTGGCGAAATAAACAGCAGGCGTTAAAAAATTTATTTGTTGTTTTGTGCGGGATAGCCAGAGAAAATTAACCCAACTTAATTTTACTGGCTATTTCTCATTAAACGATTCAGCAATGACAGGATTAATTATTCGTTTCTCACTTGTCTTTTTAATGATAATTAATTGTTAATTATTTGTGTCTTTTAAGTAATGGTTATACCAATTACCCTCTCTCCCCTCTCACCGACATCTCTTTCGTTATAACGCCTCGTCTCAGGGCATTCTATCCTTATAAGGGACATATTTTGCAACACATGTGACATGTGCGGCAGAACCTGGTAACACCTTACTGACACAGGGCTAATGATGTTTACAGTAATGTAACCTTCCCGTAAAATGCCCACACACTTTAAACGCCACCAGATCCCGTGGAATTGAGGTCGTTAAATGAGACTCAGGAAATACAATAAAAGTTTGGGATGGATGTCTTTATTCGCAGGCACTGTTTTACTCAGTGGCTGCGATTCTGCACTTCTTGACCCCAAAGGACAGATTGGACTGGAGCAACGTTCACTGATACTGACGGCCTTTGGCCTGATGTTGATTGTCGTGATCCCGGCTATCTTGATGGCAATTGGTTTCGCCTGGAAGTATCGTGCGAGCAATAAAGATGCGAAGTACAGCCCGAACTGGTCACACTCCAACAAAGTTGAAGCTGTGGTCTGGACGGTGCCTATCCTGATCATCCTGTTCCTGGCCGTACTGACGTGGAAAACCACCCACTCACTTGAGCCGAGCAAACCGCTGGTCCACGATGAGAAACCGGTGACCATTGAAGTGGTCTCCATGGACTGGAAATGGTTCTTCATCTACCCGGAGCAGGGCATTGCAACCGTTAACGAGATCGCCTTCCCGGCGAACACGCCGGTGCAGTTCAAAGTGACCTCCAACTCCGTGATGAACTCTTTCTTTATCCCGCGTCTGGGTAGCCAGATCTACGCGATGGCCGGTATGCAGACTAACCTGCACCTGATCGCGAACGAACCAGGCACCTATGATGGTATCTCCGCCAGCTACAGCGGCCCGGGCTTCTCTGGCATGAAGTTTAAAGCCATTGCCACGCCTGACCGCGCCACTTTCGACCAGTGGGTTGCTAAAGCGAAACAGTCACCGAACACCATGTCTGACATGGCAGCGTTCGAAAAAGTGGCTGTGCCTAGCGAATACAACAAGGTGGAGTACTTCTCTGACGTGAAACCGGATTTGTTCAAAGAGGTGATTAACAAATTTATGGGGCACGGCAAGAGCATGGACATGACTCAGCCAGAAGGTGAGCACGGCTCGCACGAAGGTATGGAAGGCATGGACATGAGCCACGCGGAATCCGCTCACTAAGGGGCCGAGGAAGAAAATGTTCGGAAAATTGACACTGGATGCGGTGCCGTACCATGAACCCATTATCATGGTTACGATTGCTGCAATTATCATTGGTGGCGCGGCCGTTCTGGGCTTGATCACTTACTTTGGTAAGTGGAGCTACCTGTGGAAAGAGTGGCTGACTTCGGTTGACCACAAAAAACTGGGCATCATGTACTGCATCGTCGGTATCGTCATGTTAATTCGTGGCTTTGCGGATGCGATCATGATGCGTAGCCAGCAGGCGCTCGCCTCAGCGGGTGAAGCAGGCTTCCTGCCGCCGCACCACTACGATCAGATCTTTACCGCCCACGGCGTTATCATGATCTTCTTCGTGGCGATGCCGCTGGTTATCGGTCTGATGAACGTGGTTGTGCCGCTGCAGATCGGTGCGCGCGACGTGGCGTTCCCTTTCCTGAACAACCTGAGCTTCTGGTTCACGGTTGTCGGCGTTATCCTGGTTAACCTGTCGCTGGGTGTGGGCGAATTTGCTCAGACCGGCTGGCTGGCCTATCCGCCGCTCTCGGGAATTGAGTACAGTCCGGGTGTCGGGGTCGATTACTGGATCTGGGCGTTGCAGCTCTCCGGTATCGGTACGACGCTGACCGGTATTAACTTCTTCGTCACCATCCTGCGCATGCGTGCGCCGGGCATGACGATGTTCAAAATGCCGGTATTTACCTGGGCTTCTCTGTGCGCCAACGTACTGATTATCGCCTCCTTCCCAATCCTGACCGTCACCATCGCGCTGCTGACCCTGGACCGCTACCTGGGCACCCATTTCTTTACCAACGATATGGGTGGCAACATGATGATGTACATCAACCTGATTTGGGCCTGGGGCCACCCGGAAGTGTACATCCTGGTTCTGCCGGTCTTCGGGGTCTTCTCCGAAATCGCAGCGACCTTCTCGCGTAAGCGTCTGTTTGGTTACACCTCTCTGGTGTGGGCAACCGTCTGTATTACCGTCCTGTCGTTCATCGTCTGGCTGCACCACTTCTTCACCATGGGTGCCGGTGCGAACGTAAACGCCTTCTTCGGTATTACCACCATGATTATCGCCATCCCGACCGGGGTGAAGATCTTCAACTGGCTGTTCACCATGTACCAGGGCCGTATCCAGTTCCATTCGGCCATGATGTGGACCATCGGCTTTATCGTCACCTTCTCGGTGGGCGGTATGACCGGCGTGCTGCTGGCGGTTCCGGGCGCGGACTTCGTTCTGCACAACAGCCTGTTCCTGATTGCGCACTTCCATAACGTCATCATCGGCGGCGTGGTATTTGGCTGCTTCGCGGGCGTGACCTACTGGTGGCCTAAGGCGTTCGGCTTCACCCTGAACGAAAAATGGGGTAAGCGCGCCTTCTGGTTCTGGATCATCGGCTTCTTCGTGGCGTTTATGCCGCTGTACGTGCTGGGCTTCATGGGGATGACCCGTCGTCTGAGCCAGCAGATCGATCCGCAGTTCCACCCGATGCTGATGGTTGCAGCGGGCGGCGCGGCGCTGATCGCCTGCGGTATCCTGTGCCAGCTGATTCAGTACTACGTCTCTATCCGCGACCGTAACCTGAATCGCGATCTGACCGGTGACCCGTGGGGTGGCCGTACGCTGGAGTGGTCTACCTCCTCTCCGCCGCCGTTCTATAACTTTGCCGTTGTGCCGCACGTTCACGAGCGTGATGCCTTCTGGGAAATGAAAGAGAAAGGCGAAGCGTATAAGCAGCCTGCCCATTATGAAGAGATCCACATGCCGAAAAACAGCGGCGCGGGCATCGTTATTGCCGCATTCGCGACGGTATTTGGCTTCGCCATGATCTGGCATATCTGGTGGATGGCAATTGTCGGCTTTGCCGGTATCGTCATTAGCTGGATTGTGAAGAGTTTTGACGAGGACGTGGACTACTACGTACCAGTCCGTGAAGTCGAAAAACTGGAAAACCAGCATTTCGATGAGATTTCTAAAGCGGGGCTGAAAAATGGCAACTGATACTCTGGCGCACTCAACCGCGCACGCGCATGACCATGCGCACCATGATGCAGGAGCGACGAAAGTCTTCGGCTTCTGGATCTACCTGATGAGCGACTGCATTCTGTTCTGCTGTCTGTTCGCGACCTATGCCGTTCTGGTGAACGGCACAGCGGGCGGCCCGACCGGCAAGGATATCTTTGAACTGCCGTTCGTTCTGGTAGAAACCGCTCTGCTGCTCTTCAGCTCCATCACCTACGGCATGGCGGCGATCGCCATGTACAAGAACAACAAAAGCCAGGTTATCTCCTGGCTGGCGTTGACCTGGCTGTTTGGCGCTGGCTTTATCGGGATGGAAATCTATGAGTTCCATCACCTGATCATGGAGGGCTTCGGCCCGGATCGCAGCGGTTTCCTGTCGGCGTTCTTTGCGCTGGTCGGCACCCACGGTCTGCACGTGACTTCCGGTCTGATCTGGATGGCTGTACTGATGTTCCAGATCTCCCGCCGCGGTCTGACCAGCACTAACCGCACCCGTATCATGTGCCTGAGCCTCTTCTGGCACTTCCTGGACGTGGTGTGGATCTGTGTGTTCTCTGTTGTTTATCTGATGGGGGCGATGTAATGAGTCATACCAACGATCATGGCGCTTCCCACGGTAGCGTAAAAACCTACATGACAGGTTTTATCCTGTCGATCATCCTGACGGTGATCCCGTTCTGGATGGTGATGAACGGTTCTGCTTCTAAGACGGTGATTCTGGGTACCATTCTGGTCACCGCCGTAGTTCAGATTCTGGTGCATCTGGTTTGCTTCCTGCACATGAACACCAAGTCTGATGAGGGCTGGAACCTGACCGCCTTTATCTTTACCGTGATTATCATCGCTATCCTGGTAGTAGGCTCCATCTGGATCATGTGGAACCTTAACTACAACATGATGGTTCACTAAGAGCGGCGAGTATGTTTAAGCAATACCTGCAAGTAACGAAACCAGGCATCATCTTCGGCAACCTGATCTCCGTGATCGGAGGGTTCCTGCTCGCCTCGAAAGGCAGCATCGATTACCTCCTCTTTATCAATACGCTGGTCGGGGTGTCGCTGGTGGTTGCGTCCGGTTGTGTATTTAATAATTACATCGACAGGGATATCGACAAGAAGATGGAAAGGACCAAGAATCGGGTGCTTGTAAAAGGCCTGATGTCTCCCTCCGTCTCGCTGGTGTACGCCACCTTGCTGGGTATTGCTGGCTTTATGCTGCTGTGGTTTGGTGCGAATCCCCTGGCCTGCTGGCTGGGGGTGATGGGGTTCGTGGTCTATGTGGGCGTCTATAGCCTCTATATGAAACGTCACTCCGTCTACGGTACGCTGATTGGCTCTCTCTCCGGCGCGGCGCCGCCGGTGATTGGCTACTGTGCGGTCACCAACGAGTTCGACAGCGGTGCGCTGATTCTGCTGGCTATCTTTAGCCTGTGGCAGATGCCGCACTCCTACGCCATTGCGATTTTCCGCTTTAAGGATTATCAGGCGGCGAACATTCCGGTGCTGCCGGTGGTTAAAGGCATTTCGGTCGCCAAGAACCATATCACGCTCTACATCATCGCATTTGCCGTGGCAACGCTGATGCTCTCGCTGGGTGGTTACGCCGGCTATAAATATCTGGCGGTTGCCGCTGCGGTGAGCGTCTGGTGGCTCGGTATGGCGCTTCGCGGTTACAAGGTGGAAGATGACAAGGTCTGGGCGCGCAAGCTGTTTGTGTTCTCGATCGTTGCCATCACCTCTCTGTCGGTGATGATGTCCGTGGACTTTATGGTCCCCGATTCGCACAGCCTGCTGACCTACGTCTGGTAAAGGTGTAAAAACGAAAAGCCGGGACTTATCCCGGCTTTTTTATGCTTACGGCGTCACCCCTTTCTTAAGCAAAATATTCCCATACTTCGCCGTCTCGCCGGTCACCACAATAGCGAACGCCTTTTGCGCCCGCTCATAAAAAGCATACCGGTCGATGCGCATCACTCCCCTCCCCTGCTCCCCATTAAAGAGCGCTTTCAGGTAGCGCGCCTCCACCTCAGGATCGAGCGTATCGCCCTCGACCGGGGCCATCATCACCAGCGGATCTGCGTAGCTGTCCAGTTCAAAAAGCGGGATGATAGCAGCCAGCAGTTCGCTCACCCGCAGCCCGTCGGCGCGAATGACTGCTGGCCCCAGGCTATGTGCGGGAAAATGGGCATCGGCAAAAATAATCTCATCGCCATGCCCCATCTCGGCCAGCGTCTTTAACAGCGTCGGCGAGATCAGCGGCGATATGGTTTTAAGCATCAGTCTGCTCCTTCGGATAAAAATAACGGTAGCGGTAGGTCACGCGCGCGCGCGCCGCCTCTGCGCTTTGTGCCTCTCCGGCTCCCCACCAGCCATAAAGAGAGGCCCCCAGCACGGTGGTTTCCGCCTCATCCAGCACCTTAACCGGTATGCCCAAAGCATCCGCTTTCATCTGGTTCCAGAGGGCATTGCGACTGCCGCCCCCCACCAGCAGCAGTTCCCGCGCCGAGAACTGCGCTATCTCCTCCAGCGCGGTGAGATCCGCTTTCAGCCGTGCCGTCAGCCCCTCCAGCGCCGCGCGGTAAAAGTGGGCGGGAGTCGAGCTGAGCGAAACCCCCTGCCACCCGGCGTAAGGCGAATCAAGCAGCTGGGTATTCATGGTGACCCCTTCCGCCCCGGCGGGGATCCTGGCCGCCTCAGCAACGATACGCTCCCACTGCGTCCCCGGCGGCCAGAAGAGCCCGCGGATCCACTCCAGCACGCCGGAGGCCATATACTGCATGCCAGGATTAAAGCGTCCCGCCTGACTGTCCAGTTCGCAGGTCGCGCCGGGATAGCGGGAAAGCCCGGCGGTATTCACCTGCGCGGTGCGCGCCATCAGGATCTCCCAGGTGCCAGAGGAGAGTACCGGTTCATCAATGCCCGCCCCCGCGCCAAACAGGGCAAACTGCGTGTCGTGCCCGGCGGAGATCACCGGCAGATCGCAGGGTAAACCGAGCAACGCTGCCGCGTCGGGCTGGAGTACGCCCACCACCTCGCCCGGAGCGACCAGTTCAGGGAAGCGGTCGGCGTTCATCCCCACCGTCGCCAGGATTTTCTCGCTAAACTGCCGCCGATGCAGATCGAACAGCTGGCTGGTGCCCGCCATGGTGAGATCGGTGGTCATGCGCCCGGTCAGGCGATGATTGATAAGCGAGGAGATAAAGAGCCAGGCATGGGCGCGATCGACCCGCTCGGGATGATGCTCCCGCAGCCACGCCAGCTTGTAGAGCGTATTAAAGCTGAACTGCCCTACGCCGGTTATCTGCTGCAGCGTTTCGGGAGAAACGATCTGCGCCATCTTCGCCATCACCGGCACGGTGCGCGGGCATTTCCAGCTGATGATGGGATAGAGCAGCGCCCCACCCTCATCCACCAGCGCGCCATCTACGCCAAAGGTGGTAACGCTCAGCCCGCACAGCCGGTAGGCCTGCAGTTCCGGGCCGATTTGCTGACAGCAGGCGGCAAAGCGCTGCATAATCGCCTCCAGCGACCACTGCTGCCAGGCACCGTTTTCAGCCGCGCTTTCGCTACCATTCGCCACCGCCGCGCGCGCCACGATCCGCCCTTCAGGATCGAGGGCGATGGCGCGCACATTGGTCGCGCCGCAGTCGAGAACCAGAAAACATTTTTTCATTACGGCCCTCCGGCGCTGCCGCCTTAACGTTTATAGAGCGGCCCGTAATTCTGGCAGGCGCGGTAGTCCTGGCCTTCGGGATCCATGCCGTGTGCTCCCCATGCCGTCGGGCGATAGATCTGCTCCTCTTCCACGTTATGCATGCAGACCGGAATACGCAGCATCGCGGCAAGGGTAATAAAGTCGGCGCCGACGTGTCCCACGGTGAGCACCCCGTGGTTGGCCCCCCAGTTGGCCATTACCGAATAGACGTCGCGGAACGGCCCTTTCCCGGTGAGACGCGGCGCAAACCAGGTGGTGGGCCAGGTGGAGTCGGTGCGTTTATTAAGAATATCGTGTACCTCCGCCGGCAGATCGACGCTCCACCCTTCGGCAATTTGCAGTACCGGACCGACTCCCTTGATGATATTCACGCGCGTCATGGTAAACGGCACGCCGCCACGGGTGAGGAAGTTAGAGGAAAAACCGCCGCCGCGGAAATACTCATGCACCGCCGGACACCAGTGGGTCGCCGCCAGGCAGGCGTCCGCCTCCTGCTGGCTGATTTCCCAGTGCGGCTTCAGCGTCGGCTTGCCCTGCGCATCCTTCTGCTCCGCGGTGCCGTCCAGCGCCGCCGAGCCGGAGTTGATCAGGTGGATAATGCCCTGCTCGGCATGGCCGGTAAGCTTCTGCCCGGTAACGCGCTCCACCGACTCCGGCGACCAGTAGGTACGCACGTCGGCAAAAATTTGCGCCGTGCCGGTCATCAGATGGCCAAAGAGCATCGCCACCCCGTTCAGGCTGTCGTTTTCCGTCGCCACCACGTAAGGCTGGCGGATGCCGTTCCAGTCAAAGGAGCTGTTGAGCAGGGCTTCGGCGGTATCGCCGTTAGGGTAGTGATCGGTCCAGTGGCGCTGCCCCTGGAAGCCGGAAGCGATGGCGTTATAGCCCAGCGACTCCTCGACGCGGCCGATGTCGGCAAGCTTAGGATTGCCCTGCATCATGTCGCGAATGCACATCGCCATCAGCAGGCTTTCGCGGAGGATCTCCTGGTTTTGCGCTTCGTTGCGCCGATACTCCCCGGCGTTTTTATCCTCGCCGAAGCGAAACTTCTCTTTCGCCCAGCCCAGCGCCAGCTCCAGCTCCTGTTCGTCGTAAATTTTATGGTCGATGCGGCGGCGCAGTTCGGTCATGTCCACCGCCTGCACCTTCATGCCAAGCCAGGATTCGAAGAAGTTATGATCGACAATCGAGCCCGCGATCCCCATGGAGACGCCCCCCACTGAGAGATAGCTTTTACCCTTCATGCTGGCCACCGCCAGCCCAGCCCGGGCAAAGCGCAGCAGCTTCTCCTCCACGTCTGCCGGAATGTTAGTATCACCCGCATCCTGCACGTCGTGGCCATAAATCGAAAAGGCCGGGATCCCTTTCTGGTTGTGCGCCGCCAGCGCCGCCGCCAGATAGACCGCGCCGGGGCGCTCGGTGCCGTTAAAGCCCCAGATAGCTTTTGGCCGCAGGGGATCCATATCAATCGTTTCGCTGCCGTAGCACCAGCAGGGGGTCACGGTGATAGTCAGCCCTACGTGCGAGGTGCTGAACTTCTCTTCACAGGCGGCAGATTCCGCCATTCCCGCAATGCAGCTGTCAGCGATTACGCATTCCACCGGCGTGCCGCAAGGATGGCGCAGCCTCTCGCTTAACAGCGCTGCCGTCGCCTGCGCCATGTTCATGGTCTGTTCTTCCAGAGATTCACGTACGCCCATGCGACGGCCATCAATGACCGGGCGAATGCCGATACGGGGTAACGCGTTAATTTTTTTCATAGACCTTCCTCACGTTGATTGACCTCTCCACACGCGTCGTCTCAGGGCCTGAGTCCCGGGAGCAACAGAGGGGATGAAATTTGCTAACTCGAATTAGCTTAGGTATCAGAGCAATCAACGAACAACAATTTTGTCTTCATTCTGTGAGCGCATTCACGATGACAGGTCAAAATTCGATCAACGTCATAGTATTCGTTTCACCAGTGATATTAAAAATGCATATTTTTCATTGATTTAATAAAATACCTTTGCACAGCGTCACAATTTGAATACAAACGATTTGGCTAAATATCGACCATAAAATAGCTTTGAAGGATGCAAGCTGAGTCGAGTTAGCTAATTTACGCAATCCCTGCGGTGCGGGATTCATAGCCCTTCCAGGATGAGAATTTTGCAATGTCAGAGACACTTATTGAGATGAAGCGCATTACCAAACGCTTTCCCGGGGTGCTGGCGTTAAATCAGGTCGACTTCGATCTGCGCCGCGGGGAGGTGCACGCCCTGCTGGGGGAGAATGGCGCGGGAAAATCCACGCTGATGAAAATTTTATCGGGCGTCTATCAACCCGACGCAGGCGAAATCTGGTTTGAACAACAGCCGGTCTCCTTTAGCCATCCTATCAGCGCCCAGCTCGCAGGTATCACCATCATTCACCAGGAATTTAATCTCTTTCCCGACCTGACCGTGGAGGAGAATATTTTTATCGGTCGCGAGTTTTGCAAAAACAGCCGCTGGCTGCTGGATAAACGCGCGCAGCGCCAGGCGGTCATTGAGATCCTGCAGCGGCTCAATTTAACCATCTCCCCCGATACCCTCGTCAGCGAATTAACCGTCGCCCAGCAGCAGATGGTGGAAATTGCCAAAGCGATATCCGTTAACGCCAGAGTGCTGATAATGGACGAGCCAACCGCCGCGCTGACCGAAAGCGAAATAGAAAGTCTGTTTCAGGTCACGCGGATGCTGAAGGCGCAGGGAAGCGGCATTGTCTATATCTCGCACCGGCTGGAGGAGCTGGCGCTGATTGCTGACCGCGCCACCGTCATGCGCGATGGGCAATATATTGCCACCGTGGATTATGAGACGGTGCACATCAGCGACCTGATCGCCATGATGGTGGGCCGCAATCTCGATAACATCTACCCTAAACGTCCGCCCCACCAGCGCACGGAGAAAGTGCTGGAGGTGGCCGGGCTTACCCGGAACGGGGTGCTGCACGATATTAACCTCACCCTCTGGCGCGGCGAAATTCTGGGCCTTGCCGGTTTAATGGGCGCGGGGCGCACCGAGCTTGCCAGAGCGATATTTGGCGCAGACCCTGTCGATGGCGGCACCCTTACGCTCCACGGCCGCCCCACCCGTATTAAAGATGTGGCTGACGCCATCGACAAAGGCATCAGCTATTTAACGGAGGATCGCAAAAAGGAGGGGCTGGCCCTTGGCCTTTCCGTCGAGCTGAACATTATGCTCGGCAATTACCCCGCCTATTCCGGCGCAGTGGGCAACGTCGATGAAAAACGCTGTCGTGAAACCAGCCAGAAGCTGGTGGATACCTTACGCATTAAAACCCCGCATCTGGAGCAGGCGGCGCTCAACCTGAGCGGCGGTAATCAGCAGAAAATCATTATCGCCCGCTGGATCTGCAAAGATACCGATATCTTAATTTTCGATGAGCCAACCCGGGGAATTGATGTCGGCGCCAGGCGAGAAATTTATGAACTTATGAACCGCCTGGTCGCCTCGGGTAAATCGATCATCATGATCTCCTCCGAACTGCCGGAAGTCCTGGGGATGTGCGACCGCATAATGGTGATGCGCGGCGGGCATATCACCGGTGAATTGCAAGCAGACCATGCCACCCAGGAAAAAATCATGCAATACGCCACGCTGGAGGATTAACCATGTCTGTTACCGTCCCTTCACCGCAAAGCGGGAACCGTTCGATGAAAATAAACAAAGCCTTGCTGATGCGTCTGGCTCCCCTGCTGAGCCTGCTGCTGCTGGTGCTCTTTTTCAGCTTCAGCTCGCCGTTCTTCTTTAATACCGAAAATATTATGACCATCGCCCTGCAAACGGCGGTGATTGGCATCATGGCGATTGGCGTGACCTTTGTCATTATCACCGCGGGTATCGACCTGTCGCTCGGCTCCGTGGTCGCCTTTTCGGGCGTGGCGGTGGGTATCGCCGCCGGGTTTAGTCTGCCGCTGCCGATCTGCATTCTGGCTGGCGTGCTCGCCGGAGGGGTCTGCGGCTACGTCAACGCCTTCCTGGTGACCAAAATGACTATCCCACCCTTTATCGCCACCCTCGGCCTGATGATGTCGGTTCGCGGCATCAACATGGTAATGACCGACGGGCGCGCCATCTATTTCTCTAACTACCCGGAATTTAAACTGCTGGCGCAGGGCCGTCTGTTTGACGTGCTCCCCTACCCGGTCTTTTACCTGGTCATCGTGGCGCTGGTGGCGATGTGGATCCTGAAGAAAACGGTGATGGGACGCTATATCTACGCCGTCGGCAGCAATGAGACCGCCGCCCACCTCTCCGGCATTAAAGTGCAACGGGTGAAAATCTTTGTCTACGCCTTCTGTGGTCTGCTGACCGGTATCGCCGGGGTGATCCTCGCCTCGCGCCTGAACTCCGGCCAGCCCACAGTGGGCGTGGGCTACGAACTGGAGGCTATCGCCGCGGTCGTCATTGGCGGCACCAGCCTGATGGGCGGCGTGGGCACGATCGGCGGCACCATCATCGGCGCCTTTATCATGAGCGTGCTGAAAAACGGCCTCAATTTAATGGGCGTTTCCCAGTTCTGGCAGATGGTGGCGATGGGTGTGGTTGTCGTTGCCGCCGTCTATCTGGATACGTTACGTAAAAGAATGCGTTAGGTTCCCGACACAATAAAAAGCCTGCCAACCCTACAACGGAGCAACATAATGAAAACCAGCCATATCCTGAGCGCCCTGTCGCTCGTCGCTATCATGACCAGCAGCGCGCTGGCGAAAGATTTAAACCTGCCGGTGGTGAGTAAAGGCTACCAGCATGAGTTCTGGCAGACGGTCAAGATGGGGACCGAAGCTGCCGCGAAAGAGCTGGGGGATAAAACCAGCTACGTCGGCCCGGCCGATGAAACGCAAATCGCCGAGCAGATCCAGCTGGTGGAAAACACCATGGCGCAAAAACCAAACGGCCTGCTGCTGGCGGCGCTAGATGCGAACGCCCTCGCCCCGCTGGTGGAAACCGCCAACAGCCGGGGAATTAAGGTCGTAACATTCGATTCGGGGGTAAACTCCGATATCCCCGCCAGCTTCGTCGCTACCAATAACCGCAAGGCGGGGGCGCAGGCGGCGGACGCGCTGGCTGAACAGGTCGGGCAGAAAGGTAAGGTGGGGATTATCGCCCACGTCGCCGGCACCACCTCCGCTATCGAACGCTCGGAAGGGTTCAGCGAGCAGATGAAGACGAAATACCCCAACATTCAGGTGCTGCCGGTGCAGTACAGCGACGGCGACCCGCAAAAGGCGATGGATAAAACTATCGACATGGTGCAGGCCAACCCCGATATCGCCGGGATCTACGCCACTAACGAAGGCGCAACGCTGGGGGTCGCGAACGCTATCGACAGCCAGAACCTGAAGGGCAAAATCAAGGTCATCGGCTTTGACAGCACCGAGGCCATTATCAACTTCCTCAACAACGGCGTGATCCAGGGCTTTGTGGTGCAGGATGCCTACCAGATTGGCTATCAGGGCATTAAGGCGCTGGATGCGGTACTTTCCGGTCAGACCGTGCCAAAAGAGATTGATATTCCAGTGAAATATGTCAATGCGCGAAATATCAATACGCCTGAAATTGATAAACTGCTGCATCCATTTGGTAAAAAATAGGGTATTCCCGGCTTCGGCTGCGGATACGTTCGCGCGGGACACTCTCCCGCGCGGCGCGCGCGACTCGTCCGACAGCAAGCGGTTAATCCGCTGATGTAACACGAAATTGATGGCATGATGCGTATGCTTTATCTGCAGTTTTTCATAGATGGAAAGGATTGAGGCGTAGCGATGGCCAAAACAGTTGAACAGATAGCGAAGGATTTAAATTTATCCGTCACCACCGTGCGGCTGGTGCTGGGCGGCAAGGGGGAAAAGTACCGAATAAGCCAGAAAACGCAGGCCAGAATTAATGAGTATGTCGAACGTTACGGCTACACCCTCAACCACTCCGCCCGTAGCCTGAAGCTCAATAAAACCGAGACGCTGGGGCTTATCGTGCCCAATATCTCCAACGTCTTTTTTGCCACGCTCGCCGAAAAACTGGAGCTGCGCTGCCGCCGCTCGGGCTATCAGCTGATGATCAGCTGTACCTATAACGATGTGGATTATGAAAATAAGCTGGTGAACGCGCTGATGGCGCGCAACGTGGATGGTCTCTTTATCGTCCCCTCTACGCTGGAAAATCAGCAGCACCATCTGCGCCAGGTTCACAAACCGCTGGTGCTGCTCGACCGCGATTTTGGCTTTACCGACAATGCGCTGGTGGAGAGTCATAACGAAGCTGGCGGCGACGAGCTGGCCCGCAGCATGCTGGAGGTGTGCGAGACGCCGCTCTGGTTTCTGGTGGGCGATACCGCCCTGCCGAGCATAACCGACCGTCTGAACGGCTATCTTCAGGCGCTGCGCAGCCGGGGAATTGATCATCGCGACTGGGTGGTGGAGGGGCCGGACAATACGCCGGAAGGAGGTTATGCCCTGATGGAGAGGCTTATCGACAGCGCGGGCGTTCCGCAGGCTTTCATCGCCTCCTCGCTGCCGGTGCTGGAGGGGGCCATCGACGCTCTGCGCCACCGTACCGGCACCGTTCCGTGCGGGATTGATATCGGCACCTTCGATGAACACCCCATGCTGGGATTTTTGCCCAATAGCGTCTGGTCGATGCAACAGGATGAAGATACCTGGGCGGAAAAAGCCTTTGAACTAATGCAATCGGCGATTGATGGTGAAGCGATCAATGAGACGGCGAAGGTGGAGATGAAGCTGGTCAAACGCTCTCGCCAGTAAATTAAAACAGTACCCGGAGAATAAAAATGGAACGAACCCGACTCGCCCGCGAGATTATCGACACCTGCCTTGAGATGACCCGTCTGGGGCTGAATCAGGGCACCGCGGGCAATATCAGCGTGCGCTACCGCGACGGAATGTTGATTACCCCAACCGGCATCCCCTACGAGCGTCTCACCGAGGAGAGCATTGTTTTTGTGGACGGTGATGGCCATCCTGAAGAGGGCAAACTCCCCTCCAGCGAGTGGCGCTTCCACCAGGTGGTCTATCAGACTCGCCCGGAGGCCAACGCCGTGGTTCACAACCACGCGGTACACTCTACCGCCGTTTCCATTCTCAATCGCCCGATCCCCGCCATCCACTATATGATCGCCGCCGCGGGTGGCAACTCTATTCCCTGCGCCCCTTACGCCACCTTTGGCACCCGCGCGCTCTCGGAACATGTGGCGGTGGCAATGCGCGATCGCAAAGCCACGCTGTTGCAACACCACGGGCTAATTACCTGCGAAGAGAACCTGGAAAAAGCGCTCTGGCTGGCGCAGGAGGTGGAGGTGCTGGCGAAGCTCTATCTCACTACGCTTGCCATTACCGATCCGGTCCCGGTGCTGAGCGACGATGAGATTGCCGTTGTACTGGAGAAATTCAAAAGCTACGGCCTGCGGGTGGAATCCTGATTATCTTATTCGGGGGGTGCTTTTATTACACCCTCGTAATATCTCTTAAACAAACACCTATTTACCCTACCCCTAACCCCGCCTAAACTATGGCCTGCTTTTTGGTTGAGGTGGTAATGAACGATTACAAAATGACGCCGGGCGAGTTACGTGCCACCTGGGGTTTAGGGGCTGTTTTTTCGTTGCGTATGCTTGGCATGTTTATGGTCCTGCCTGTTCTGACGACCTACGGCATGGCCCTGCAGGGCGCCAGCGAAGCGCTGATAGGCATCGCTATTGGTATTTATGGCCTTGCGCAGGCTATTTTTCAGATCCCGTTCGGGCTGCTCTCTGACCGCGTAGGACGCAAACCGCTGATCGTCGGCGGGCTGGTGGTCTTTGCGATCGGCAGCATTATCGCCGCCCTCTCCCACTCTATCTGGGGCATTATTCTTGGCCGCGCGCTGCAGGGCTCCGGCGCTATCGCCGCGGCGGTCATGGCACTGCTTTCCGATCTGACCCGCGAACAAAATCGCACCAAGGCGATGGCCTTTATTGGCGTCAGCTTCGGTATTACCTTCGCCATTGCCATGGTGCTTGGCCCGATCGTCACCCATAAGCTCGGCCTGCATGCGCTGTTCTGGATGATTGCCGGGCTGGCGGTCCTCGGCATCGCCCTGACGCTCTGGGTGGTGCCGGAGAGCAAAAACCATGTGCTGAACCGCGAGTCGGGCATGGTTAAAGGCTGTTTCAGCAAGGTGCTGGTCGAGCCGCGCCTGCTGAAGCTCAACTTTGGCATTATGTGCCTGCATATTCTGCTGATGTCCACGTTCGTCGCCCTGCCCGGCCAGCTGGCCGCCGCCGGTTTTCCTGCCGCCGAACACTGGAAGGTCTATCTGGTGACGATGGTGGTCTCCTTTGTCTGCGTGCTGCCGTTCATTATTTACGCCGAAGTGAAGCGTCGCATGAAGCGGGTCTTTGTCGGCTGCGTCACGCTGCTGGTCATCGCCGAGATCGTGCTGTGGGGCTCAGGTCCGCACTTCTGGGAGCTGGTCGCCGGGGTACAGCTCTTCTTCCTCGCCTTTAACCTGATGGAAGCGCTGCTGCCGTCGCTGATTAGCAAAGAGTCTCCCGCGGGCTATAAAGGAACGGCGATGGGGATCTACTCCACCAGCCAGTTCCTGGGGGTGGCGATTGGCGGATCGTTCGGTGGCTGGGTGGATGGCCTCTTTGATTCGCAAACGGTCTTTCTGGCGGGCGCCCTGCTGGCGATGTTCTGGCTGCTGGTCGCCAGTACCATGAAAGAGCCACGCTACGTCAGTAGCCTGCGCGTGGAGATCCCGCCAGAGGTAATTATTACCGACACGCTGAAAGCGCGGCTGGAGGCTAAAGAGGGGGTCAGCGAGGTGCTGATTGTGCCTGAAGAGCGCAGCGCCTACGTGAAAATAGACAGCAAAGTGACCAACCGCTTCGAGGTGGAGCAGGCGCTGAAGGGGTAAAAATTACTCGCTCTTTTCTGAGGGCTTTTCAAAAAAATCAGGCATAGCAAATGAATTGCAACTGTCATTAGTCATTCAGCTATGCCTGCTTACAAGGTATATAAATTTTTTCAGAGAGCTTTAGCGAGGATTCTTCACTACCGCCAGCGCAGCCTTATTTTGCCCTTAAAGATGGGTGTCTATCATGTTACCCAAATCGCTCGACATCTCCCCGGCGTTACTTTATTTAGTCTGAAAGCGGACAACCAGGCTGGATAGCCCGCTATATTCTCGATATTATATCTGTAAAAAACATAAGGATATAAAGAGAAAGGTCATGGCTTTACAAGGGACATTGATTCTTAACGGCGCTCACTATGCACCATTTAATCTGTATGGCGTTGGGGTATTTATGGCGCATTCAGGGCTGGGGGCTTTCCGAAACAATGCAAATTGCGGCGCAATTGCAAATGTAGGCCCTATTCCGCCTGGTAAGTACTGGATTGTCGATCGTAAGGAAGCTAACTGGTTCGCTCAAAAGAAACAAGAAATTCACGATGAGGCCAACAGACTTATCGGACGGCATGAATTTGGTAAATCAGACTGGTTTGCGTTATGGCGTGATGATTGGGGAATTGACGATTATACATGGATAGAAAATGTTAAGCGTGGCAATTTCCGTCTGCATCCCGGCACTGTTTCAAAAGGTTGTATAACAATCGCCCATGATGCTGATTTTGCCATGATTCGTAATGCACTTATGAATACTTCCCTGATTCAGGTTCCCTGCATGCGCTCTCTTATGGCTCGTGGTTGGGTGGAGGTGATAGCCAGTGGCTATGACAGTGTTTGTCCGTAGGATAAGTAAGTTCCTTTACATTATCATTTTATTATTTTCTATAGGCCATATATTACCGCCTCCGGAATTATATATCCATTACAATATCGCAAAAAAGGTAGCGCTATTTATTAACGCGAACGAAAATGCAGAGTCGATTTATGATGCTTATTCATACATCGACTGGCTTGTAATAGCATCAATTATCACCATCATTTATATTTTAACAATGAAGTTAATTAAAAAAAGAAGGAGTGCATAAAATGCCAGTACCGCCGTATATGTGGCTTAAAGACGATGGAGGAGCGGATATTAAGGGTTCTGTAGATGTCAAAGACCGGGAAGGAAGCATTGAAATCATCGGGTTACATCATGGAATTAATCTGCCTGTAGCGATGCGTTCCCCAATAAATGCCAACCGTCTGATAAACTCAACAAAAACCCTTAAAGCTGGCAGGCGGCTCCATTTCTGAGCAATATCAATTTGCTAGCTTGTGAAAGGCTTCTTGAGCTAAGAGCTTAACCGGTGCTGAGGCAGCATAAAAAAAGTCAAAGATACTCTGCGAACAGGCATAGCGGTAAACGTACTAAATTATTAGCGTAATTCAGCAGCTCGCGTCCGCTATACCTGTCTCTTTTCCTCAGGACCAGGCCGGGTATTTTTTAATCGCGGAAGTTTTTGAACTGGAACGGCTGGCCCAGGTCGCCGCCGCGAACCAGCGCCATCACAGACTGCAGGTCGTCACGGGATTTACCGGTCACGCGAATCTCTTCGCCCTGAATCTGCGCCTGCACCTTCAGCTTGCTGTCTTTGATAAGCTTAACGATCTTCTTCTGCATCGCGCTCTCAATACCCTGCTTCAGCTTCGCCTCGACATACCAGGTTTTCCCGCTATGCACGAACTCTTCTGGCACGTCGAGGGAGGTACCTTCAATGCCGCGCTTAAGCAGCTTGGCGCGCAGAATATCGAGCAGCTGATTGACCTGGAAATCGGACTCGCTCAGCACCTTAATGGTTTTGTTGGCATCGTTCAGCTCAAAGGTGGCCTCTACGCCACGAAAATCGAAACGTGACTCAACCTCACGGCTGGCATTTTCCACGCCGTTACGCACTTCCTGAATATCAACTTCAGAAACAATATCGAAAGATGGCATCTTTTCTTCTCCCTTCATTTTTGTTGCGTTGCATAATACCCGCAACCGGACTTAACGAGAAGCTTAGCTGACGGCGCTATACTTAGCCCGTAACACCTGGCGCAGTAACAGGTGAGGAGGAATAATGAAAATTACGGTGCTCGGATGCGGTGCCATGGGGCAACTCTGGCTGGCCGCGCTGTGCAAGCATGGGCATGAGGTACAGGGCTGGCTGCGCGTGCCGCAGCCCTACTGTAGCGTTAATCTGATCGATGAAGATGGCACTATCTTCAATGAGTCGCTGACCGCCAACGATCCCGATTTCCTGGCGAAAAGCGATCTGCTGCTGGTCACTCTGAAAGCCTGGCAGGTTTCCGATGCGGTAAAAGCCCTGGCAACAACCCTCCCCCTGACATCGCCCATTCTACTTTTACACAACGGTATGGGCACTATTGATGAGCTGAAAAGTATCCAGCAGCCGCTGCTGATGGCGACCACCACGCATGCGGCGCGGCGCGACAGAAACGTCATTATCCATGTTGCCAGCGGCGTCACCCATATCGGCGCCGCGCGGGAGCAGGACGGCGACTACAGCTATCTGGCCGAGACGCTGCAAAAGGTGCTGCCCGACGTGGCATGGCACGACCGCATCCGTCCGCAGCTGTGGCGCAAGCTGGCGGCCAACTGTGTGATCAACCCGCTCACCGCCCTGCTGGACTGCCCGAACGGTGAACTGAAAAACCACCCTGAGGAGGTCGCCGCGCTCTGCGCCGAGGTGGCGGCGGTGATCGAACGCGAGGGTTTGCATACCTCGGTTGAGGTGGTGCAGGATTATGTCGAGCAGGTCATTAACGCGACGGCGGAAAATATCTCCTCTATGCTGCAGGACGTGCGCGCCCAGCGGCATACGGAAATTGACTATATTACCGGCTATCTGCTCAAGCGCGCCCGTGCACACGGGGTCAGCGTACCGGAAAACGCCCGTCTGTTTGAACGAATTAAACGTAAGGAGAGTGAATATGAGCGCGTCGGCACTGGTTTGCCTCGCCCCTGGTAGCGAAGAGACGGAAGCGGTCACCACCATCGATCTGCTGGTGCGCGGCGGCATTGCGGTCACCACCGCCAGCGTCGCGAGCGACGGCGAACGCCTTATCACCTGCTCGCGCGGCGTAAAACTGATGACGGATGCCCCGCTGGTGGAGGTTGCCGATGGCGACTATGACGTTATTGTCCTGCCTGGCGGCCTGAAGGGGGCGGAGTGCTTTCGCGACAGCCCGCTGCTGGTAGAGACCGTTCGCCAGTTTCACCTCTCGGGACGCATCGTGGCGACAATCTGCGCCGCCGCAGGCACCGTACTGGTGCCACACGATCTCTTTCCCATCGGCAATATGACCGGTTTTCCGGGGCTGAAGGAGACCATTCCCGAGGAGCAGTGGGTGGACAAGCGCGTGGTCTGGGACCCGCGCGTCAACCTGCTCACCAGTCAGGGACCGGGAACCGCGATTGATTTTGGCTTAAAGATTATCGACCTGCTGGTAGGGCGTGAAAAAGCCCACGAGGTTGCCTCCCAGCTGGTGATGGCGGCAGGTATCTATAACTATTATGAGTAAGCTGTAAAAAAGCCGGATGGCGGCAGGTAACAGCAAAACGGCAACCTCAGGTTGCCGTTTTTAATGTTTGCGCCCTCTCCCACGGGAAGAAGGACGGGGTGAGGCTCCCCCTGCAATCCACTACGGGCGATAAACCTTCACGTTGGTAAAGCCCTGCTCGCGCAGGTAGAGCGCCTGCAGGCGACTCATCACCCCGCGTTCGCACCACAGCAGCCAGGTTTTGCTCTGATCGAGGTCACCGAACTTCGTGCTCAGCTTGTAGAACGGCAGCGAAACAACCTCCACCCCTTCCACCTTCAGCGGCTTGTCATCCTGCTCGTCAATGGAGCGGATATCGAGGATCACGTCGTTGGCGCCGAAGCCGTTAACGGTTTCGACTTCCACCACTTCCTGCTCGGTCTGCTGGGCGATATCGCGAATGTCGACGTTGGTCGCTTCTTCAACCACCTTATCGAGGATCGCAAAATCAAAATGCGCCTCTTCCGCTTCAATCTTTGCCTTCACCGCCTTCACGGTCGGGCTTTTTGAGATCACGCCGCAATATTCCGGCATGGTGCGGGCAAAATCTTCGGTGCCGATTTCGCGGGCCAGATTGATGATGTGCTCTTTATCGTAGGAGATAAGCGGGCGCAGGATCAGCGTGTCGGAGACGTTATCGATAAGCCGCAGGTTGGTGAGCGTCTGGCTGGAGACCTGGCCCAGCGCTTCGCCGGTAACCAGCGCCTGCACGCCATAGCGTTCCGCCACTTTCGAGGCGGCGCGCACCATCATACGCTTCAGCACCACGCCCATCTGCCCGTCGTCGACTTTTTCGAGGATCTCCCCGACAACCGGCTCGAAGTTAATCGCCACAAAACGCACGCGGTGCGAGCTGCCAAAACGGTTCCACAGGTAGTGGGCCACCTGACGCACGCCGATTTCATGCGCCGCGCCGCCCAGGTTAAAGAAGCAGTAGTGGACGCGGCAACCGCGACGCATCAGCATATAGCTGGAGACGCCGGAGTCAAAACCGCCGGAGATCAGCGAAAGCACATCTTCCTGAGTGCCGATCGGGAAGCCGCCGATGCCTTCGTAACGCCCCTTCACCAGCAGCAGGCGATCGTCTTCGATTTCGAGATTAACGGTCACATCCGGGTGGGTCAGCTTCACGCGCGCCGACTCAACGTGCTGGTTCAGCCCGCCGCCCACGTAGCGTTCCACTTCAATGGAGCTAAACTCATGTTTGCCGCGACGCTTGACGCGTACACAGAAGGTCTTACCTTCGATGCTGTCGCGATACTGCGCCAGCGCTTTTTCGAAGATGTCGTGCAGGGAGGTAAAGGGCACATCTTCCACCTCGAGGATATGGTGGATGCCCGGAATACGGGTCAGTGCGTCACGGATATCCTGACGCTTGCTTTCGTCTTTGGCGCGAACCTCAACGTGATCCCAGTGACGAACAACGGCCAGCGTCTCGTCGTAGTGCTTAAGAACGTTACGAATATTCCCGGTCAAAATCTTAATAAAGCGCAAGCGCACGGACTGGCTTTTGATCGTGATTTCAGGGAATAATTTAATGATAAACTTCATGGCGGCAATGTTTCTTGGGCAAGCCGGCTAAGGCTTGTAATGGAAAGAGTACAGCAGCCCACATCCGTAGCTGCATCCAGGCGCGCGAGTATACCACCATTGCGCGTTATTTGCTTATCTGCCTGAGTCCGTTACCATGAAGGGCGGATAAAAACGAAGAGTAAAACATTCACTATGCCGAAGAAAAACGACGCACCGGCCAGTTTTGAAACTGCGCTGAGTGAGCTGGAACAGATCGTAACGCGTCTCGAAAGTGGCGATCTGCCGCTGGAAGAGGCGCTTAATGAGTTTGAACGCGGCGTGCAGCTGGCGCGCCAGGGGCAGGTTAAGCTGCAACAGGCGGAACAGCGCGTGCAGATCCTGCTGTCCGATAGCGAAACCGCACCTGCCACCCCTTTTACACCGGACGCCGAGTAGATGGAATTTGCCAACCAGCTTCAGGCATGCGTCGAACGCGCTAATGATGCGCTACGCCGTTTTATCGCCCCGCAGCCTTTTCAGAACACTCCTCTGGTTGAGGCCATGAACTATGGCGCACTCTTGGGAGGTAAGCGGCTGCGTCCGTTCCTGGTTTACGCTACGGGCAGGATGTTCGGGATTAGCGATACCACGCTGGACGCGCCCGCCGCTGCCGTGGAATGCATTCACGCCTATTCGCTGATCCACGACGATCTGCCGGCGATGGATGATGACGACCTGCGCCGCGGGCTGCCCACCTGCCATATTAAATTTGGCGAAGCGAATGCGATTCTGGCGGGGGATGCCTTGCAGACACTGGCGTTCTCTATTCTGAGCGACGCGCCGATGGCTGAAGTGGCCGATCGCGACCGTCTGGGGATGATCTCCGAGCTGGCGATGGCCAGCGGCGTGGCGGGAATGTGCGGCGGACAGGCGCTGGATCTGGAGGCGGAGGGCCGCCAGGTGGAGCTTGAGCAGCTTGAGCGCATCCATCGCCACAAAACCGGGGCGCTTATCCGCGCCGCCGTACGTCTGGGCGCGCTGAGCGCTGGCGAACGGGGGCGCAACGCGCTGCCGGTGCTCGACCGTTACGCGGAAAGTATTGGCCTGGCATTCCAGGTTCAGGATGACATTCTGGATGTGGTGGGCGATACTGCAACATTGGGTAAACGTCAGGGTGCGGATCAGCAGCTTGGCAAAAGTACCTATCCTGCCCTGCTGGGTCTTGAGCAAGCCCAGCGCAAAGCCCGGGATCTGATTGATGACGCCCGCCGGTCGTTAGAGCAGCTGGCCGCGCAGTCACTGGATACCTCGGCACTGGAAGCGCTAGCGGACTATATAATCCAGCGTAATAAATAAACATACTATCTCAATGAGCCTTTGATGAGTTTTGATATTGCCAAATACCCGACACTGGCGTTGGTCGACTCCACCCAGGAGTTACGTCTGTTGCCGAAAGAGAACCTGCCGAAGCTGTGCGATGAACTGCGTCGATACCTGCTCGACAGCGTAAGCCGGTCCAGCGGACATTTCGCCTCCGGGCTGGGTACGGTGGAACTCACCGTGGCGCTGCACTACGTCTATAACACCCCGTTCGATCGTCTCATCTGGGATGTGGGTCATCAGGCGTATCCGCATAAAATTCTCACTGGCCGTCGCGATAAGATTGGCACCATCCGCCAGAAAGGGGGCCTGCACCCCTTCCCGTGGCGCGACGAGAGTGAATATGACGTGTTGAGCGTCGGTCACTCCTCTACCTCCATTTCGGCCGGCATCGGCGTGGCCGTCGCGGCGGAAAAAGAGGGCAAAGAACGGCGCACCGTCTGCGTGATTGGCGATGGCGCGATCACCGCGGGGATGGCGTTTGAGGCGATGAACCACGCGGGGGATATCAAGCCGGATATGCTGGTTATCCTCAACGACAACGAAATGTCGATTTCCGAGAACGTGGGGGCGCTCAATAACCATCTGGCGCAGCTGCTCTCCGGTAAGCTCTACTCCACCCTGCGCGAAGGCGGTAAAAAGGTCTTTTCCGGCGTGCCGCCGATTAAAGAGCTGCTGAAACGTACCGAGGAGCATATCAAAGGTATGGTTGTCCCGGGCACCCTCTTTGAGGAGCTCGGCTTTAACTACATCGGCCCGGTGGATGGCCATGATGTGCTCGGTCTGGTCACGACCCTGAAAAATATGCGCGACCTGAAAGGGCCGCAGTTCCTGCATATCATGACCAAAAAAGGGCGTGGCTACGAGCCGGCGGAAAAAGATCCCATCACCTTCCACGCCGTACCGAAATTTGACCCTTCCAGCGGCTGTCTGCCGAAAAGCAGCGGCGGTATGCCGAGCTATTCCAAAATCTTCGGCGACTGGCTTTGCGAAACGGCCGCCAAAGACAGCAAGCTGATGGCCATCACCCCGGCGATGCGCGAAGGCTCCGGCATGGTGGAGTTTTCCAGAAAATATCCGGCCCAATACTTTGACGTCGCGATTGCCGAGCAGCACGCGGTGACCTTCGCGGCGGGGCTGGCGATTGGCGGCTACAAGCCGGTGGTGGCGATTTACTCCACCTTCCTGCAGCGCGCCTACGATCAGGTGATCCACGACGTCGCCATTCAGAAGCTGCCGGTGCTGTTCGCCATAGATCGCGCGGGCATTGTGGGCGCCGACGGGCAGACGCACCAGGGGGCGTTCGATCTCTCCTTCCTGCGCTGCATCCCGGAGATGGTCATCATGACCCCCAGCGATGAAAACGAGTGCCGCCAGATGTTATTTACCGGCTATCACTATCAGGATGGCCCCTGCGCGGTACGCTATCCGCGCGGCAATGCCCTGGGCGTTACGCTTGAGCCGCTGCAAAAGATGACCATCGGTAAAGGAGTGGTTAAACGTCGTGGTGAAAAGGTCGCCCTGCTCAACTTCGGCACGCTGATGCCGGAGGCGGCGAAAGTTGCTGAGTCGTTAAACGCCACGCTGGTGGATATGCGTTTTGTGAAACCGCTCGATGAAGCGCTGATTCTTGAGATGGCCGCCAGCCACGATGTGCTGGTTACGCTGGAAGAGAATGCGATTATGGGCGGCGCGGGCAGCGGCGTGAACGAGGTGCTGATGGCGAAGCGTAAAGTGGTGCCGGTACTCAATCTCGGCCTGCCGGATCATTTTATTCCGCAGGGAACCCAGGAAGAGGCGCGCGCGGATATTGATCTTGACGCGCCGGGCATCGAACGCCGCATCCGCGACTGGCTGGCCTGACCCCTCCCCCTTTTCCGCTCCTGCTATGCTTAACGGTAACCTTAAACAGCAGGAGCGGAAACATGCAATACAACACGTTAGGAAAAACGGACCTTAAAGTTTCCCGACTTTGCCTCGGCTGCATGACATTTGGCGAGCCGGATCGGGGCACACACGCCTGGACGCTACCGGAAGAGAGCAGCCGCCTGATTATCAAACACGCCCTGGAGGGCGGTATTAACTTCTTTGACACCGCCAACAGCTACTCCGACGGCAGCAGCGAGGAGATCGTGGGCCGCGCCCTGCGTGACTTCGCCCGCCGGGACGAGGTGGTGGTAGCGACCAAGGTCTATCACCAGACCGGCGATCTGCCGCAGGGGCTATCCCGCCCGCAAATCCTGCGCTCCATTGACGACAGCCTGAAACGGCTGAATATGGAGTATGTCGATCTGCTGCAGATCCACCGCTGGGACTATGACACACCGATTGAGGAGACGCTGGAGGCGCTAAACGAGGTGGTGAAGGCGGGTAAGGCGCGCTATATCGGCGCCTCGTCGATGCACGCCTCGCAGTTTGCCGAAGCGCTGAGATTACAGGACCAGCACGGCTGGGCGCGCTTTGTGACCATGCAGGATCACTACAACCTGATCTACCGGGAAGAGGAGCGCGAGATGCTGCCGCTCTGCTGGCAGGAAGGGGTGGCGGTGATCCCCTGGAGTCCCCTGGCGCGCGGACGGTTAACCCGCCCGTGGGGAGAAACGACCGCCCGTTCGGTGTCGGATGAGTTTGGCAAAACGCTCTATCAGGAGACGGAAGCCAGCGATGCGCAAATTGCCGGGCGTCTGGCGAATATTGCCGAGGAGATGGGGGCGACCCGGGCGCAGGTAGCGCTGGCGTGGCTACTCGGCAAGCGCGGCGTGGCGGCGCCCATTATCGGTGCCTCCCGCGAGGAGCAGCTTGACGATCTGCTGCAGGCGGTGGATTTGACGCTGACGCCCGAGCAGGTGGCCGAGCTGGAAACGCCCTATCAGCCGCATCCGGTGGTGGGGTTTAAATAAACAAACGCCGGGTGGCGGCTACGCCTTACCCGGCCTACAAAATCATCTGCGCCCGTAGGCCGGGTAAGCGCAGCGCCACCCGGCAGTAACATCCGCCATTGTAGGCCGGATAAGCGCAGCGCCATCCGGCAATAACATCAGCCATCGTAGGCCAGGTAAGCGCAGCGCCATCCGGCAAAAACGTCACGCGAAGTGGTCGTACCCTTTCCAGTCAAGCGCGACCGGCGCGCCGTTGCGGATAAACTGCAGCCCTTCGCTCTCCGCGACAATCTGCCCGATGCAGGTAAAAGGCGCGCCGAGATTGTTCAGCGCCACGTCCAGCGTGCCGCGATTAAGTTCCGGCACGGTAAAGCAGAGCTCATAGTCCTCCCCGCCAGCGAGCGCCCAGCGCAGCGCCTGTTCAGGCTCAACGTTTCTGCGCAGCGGTTCAGAGAGCGGGAACGCATCCAGCTCCACCCTTGCCCCCACACCGCTGGCCTTGAGAATATGGCCCAGATCGGAGATCAGCCCATCGGAAAGGTCGATAGCCGCGCTGGCGCGATCGCGCAGCGCCTGCCCGTGCAGCACGCGCGGCGTAGGACGCAGGTGACGTTTCACCAGCCAGTCCGCATCGCTGGCATCCGCCACCGTCAGCCGGTTTTGTAAAATCGCCAGCCCCGCCGCGCTGTCGCCAGGCGTGCCGGTGACGTAGATCCAGTCGCCAGGCTTCGCACCGGAGCGTTTTAAGGCCCGCCCAGCCGGCACAAAGCCGTGAATACCCAGCGTCATGGAGAGCGGCCCGGCCGTAGTATCGCCGCCAATCAGCTGCATATCGTAATAGTTAAGCTGGTCAAACAGAGCGTCGCTGAACGCCTCGAGCCAGGCTTCATCCACCGAAGGCAGCGTCAGCGCCAGCGTGAGCCATGCCGGATCCGCGCCCATCGCCGCCAAATCGCTGACGTTAACCGCCAGCGCCTTATAGGCGAGATCGGCAGGATCGATATCGGGCAGGAAATGACGTCCGCACACCAGCGTGTCGGTGCTGATTGCCAGCGTCTGCTTGTCGGGAATAGTAAGAAGCGCGCAGTCATCGCCGATGCCGGTTTCAACGTCCAGCCGCGAAGTTCTGACGCGGTCAAAATAACGGGCAATCAGTGAAAATTCGCCGCATGCCATACGTTATGCCTCAGCAAATAAAAGAAAAAACCGGAGCCGCACGGCCAGACGGCCCTGCTCAGCTCCGGCTTACGGATCACTTTTTGTGGGGACGGATCGCAGGTGCGGCTTTATCCAGCACGCCGTTGACAAACTTGTGGCTATCCTCGGCACCGAAAGTTTTCGCCAGTTCGATAGCCTCGTTGATGGCCACTTTGTACGGCACATCATCACGTTTGGACAGTTCAAACAGCGCGATACGCAGCACCGCTTTTTCTACCTGACCCAGCTCTTCGAGCAGACGGGACAGGTACGGCTTCATCAGGCCGTCGAGATACGCGCTATTAGTCGCCACTCCCGACAGCAGTTCACGGAAGTACAGAACGTCAACGTCTTTCACGTCCTGTTCTGACAGGAACTGGTATTCAACATCAGCGATGTCGTTCTGGGACAACTGCCAGGAGTAAAGTGCCTGGACGGCACATTCACGGGCGCGGCGACGAGCAGCAGGTTTCACGGAATTCCCCTTACAAAAAAATCAGGCCTTGATGGCTTTCAATACATTGATCATTTCAAGCGCGGTCAGTGCAGCTTCTGCACCTTTGTTACCGGCTTTGGTGCCAGCACGTTCGATGGCTTGTTCAATACTTTCGGTGGTCAGCACGCCGAACGCGACAGGAATTTCAGCATCCTGTGCAACGTGCGCCAGACCGTTGCTTGCACCGCCCGCAACGTATTCGAAGTGCGCAGTGCCGCCACGAATAACAGTACCCAGCGCAATCACCGCGTCGTATTTACCGGTTTTCGCCAGCGCGCCCGCTGCCAGTGGCAGTTCGTAAGCACCTGGTACCCAAACGACGGTAATGTTGTCATCTTTAACCTGGCCGATACGTTTCAGGGCGTCAACCGCACCTTCCAGCAGGCTATCGTTGATGAAGTTGTTGAAACGCGCAATGGTGATGGCGACGCGAGCGTCCGGGGTAGCTACAGCAGCTTCAATAATGTTCATACTCTTCCTTTACGGGTTCATTTGGCCCCGCAGGGGGGCGGATTTTATCATAATACTTTGCGTACTGCTTCCCTATTTCAGGAGCAATTACGCTGTTGTTAAATGGAGGCAAACATCCGGACCTACCGGACGTATCTCGCTGAATGTGAGTTGCGGCGCATCGGCCAGTTTTTCAAGGCCGGGCAGCACAAACAGGCCACGCGCATCGTTACCTAACAGTTTAGGCGCAACGTAAACGAGAAGCTCATCCACCAGCCCCGCCTGGAGCAGCGCGCCGGCGAGCGTCGGACCCGCTTCGACCCAGATGCTGTTGACCTGCTGTTTGCCGAGCAACATCATCAGCACCACTAAATCCAGATGTCCGTTATGCTCCGGCACCATAATGCTGCGCACGTCTTGCGGCCAGTCGCGCGAATCTTCTTTTGTGCGGGCAATCCAGGTTTCACCCGACTGTTGCACAATGCGATGCTCCGGCGTCACGCGGTTCTGGCTATCAATAATAATACGCAGCGGCTGGCGCAGGTTCTCCTGCGGATAGCACGCCTGGGTATCCGCGTTCAGCTCATCCCAGCGCACGGTCATCGCCGGGTCGTCAGCCAGCACGGTCTCACTGCTGGTGAGAATAGCATGACTTTGCGCGCGCAGACGTTGCACATCGCGCCTCGCCTGCGGGGAGGTGATCCACTGGCTTTCGCCGTTCGCCATCGCCGTGCGGCCATCCAGCGAGGCGCCCAGCTTCAGCTGAATATAGGGGAAGCCGGTTCGCATGCGCTTGAGGAAGCCTTTGTTAATGGCTTCTGCCTCGCTCATCATCAGCCCGTGGCTGACCTCTATCCCTGCCTGCTGCAGGCGGTAGAGTCCCCGTCCGGCGACCTGTGGATTGGGATCCTGCATTGCCGCGACCACGCGGGTGACGCCTGCGGCGATCAGCGCGTCGCAGCAGGGCGGCGTGCGCCCGTGATGGCTGCACGGCTCCAGGGTGACGTAGGCCGTGGCGCCGCGCGCCTTCTCCCCCGCCATACGCAGGGCATGGACCTCTGCATGGGGCTCGCCGGCGCGATAGTGAAAGCCTTCGCCGACAATCTCCCCTTCTTTGACAATCACGCACCCCACGTTGGGATTCGGGTGGGTAGTAAAACGCCCGCGCTGCGCCAGCTTCAGCGCGCGCGCCATATACATTTCGTCCAGCATGGGCTTAATCCTGTAGGCGGGCGATCTCTTCGCCGAACTCTTTGATATCTTCAAAGCTGCGGTAGACCGAGGCGAAGCGGATATAGGCAACCTTATCGAGCTTTTTCAGCTGCTCCATCACCAGGTTGCCGATCATTTTGCTTGGCACCTCGCGTTCACCCAGGCCGCGCAGATAAGATTTAATGTGGTTTAACGCCATTTCTACGTCGTCAGCGCTGACCGGCCTTTTTTCCAGCGCTTTCAGCATGCCGCTGCGCAGCTTCTCTTCGTTGAACGGCTCGCGCACGTCGTTACTCTTAACCACGCGCGGCATCACCAGCTCCGCCACCTCAAAGGTGGTGAAACGTTCGTTGCAAACCAGACACTGCCGACGACGACGCACGGAGGAGCCTTCGCCCACGAGACGAGAATCGATCACTTTGGTATCCACGGCGGAACAGAATGGGCAATGCATACGGTATCCCTGCTATCCGGTTAACTGAGTTTCATTTTACCCTGAACTGGGCAGACAACAAAGAAAGAGCGTTTTTGAGACAAAGGATCTATGCCAGACGCTTCGCTGCTGGCTACCATAAAGGTTATCCGTTATTTCAGGGAATTAAACGCCATGACAAGACGTTACCTACGATTTGCGCTGCTGGGAAGTCTCTTCGCCCTGAGCGCCTGTGCCCAGCAAAGCGAAGTTCGCGAGATGAAACAGAGCGTAAGCACCCTTAATCAGGCGATGGATCAACTGAACAAAGAAACCGTTAAGATTACTCAGCAAAATGCACTGAACGCAAAATCGACCCGCGGCGTCTATCTGCTGCCCGGGGCGGATACCCCGGCGCGCCTTAACAGCCAGATCGGTATGCTGAAGATGTCGCTGGTAAACGTGGCGGCTGACGGCGATGGAACCCGGGCGACGCTGCGCATCCAGGGCGAGTCAAACGATCCGCTGCCCGCCTTTAGCGGCACCGTGGCATGGGGTGAGATTTTGGGTACCACAGAAAGCTATCAGGAAGTGAACGTTAAAAACCAGCTTATCAATGCGCCAGCCAGCACCCTGGCCCCGAGCGACGTGGATATTCCCCTACAGCTAAGCGGTATTAAGCCTGAGCAGCTCGGCTTTGTCCGTATCCACGATATCCAGCCTGTTACCCCCTGATCCTGTAGCGGAACGCATGCCGTTCCGCTCCCTTACATTTCGAAAATATTGGCAACAAAAATGATTGCCGCTAGAATCGCGCTGTCCAAAGTACGCAAACGTGAACGCAATCGATTACGTACATGAAGGATATGTGAAACAACACATATTTTTGTGAGCAAGGATTCCTATAATAGGCTCCGCAGAAACACGAAATATTTAGAAACGCAATTCGCGCATTTTTCACTCCCGGAAGGGAATTTCAATCAGTGGCATGATTATGAAAAAAACATTACTCGCAGCTGGCGCCGCGCTGGCTCTCTCTACCACCTTTTCCGTGAACGCGGCGGAAAACGATAAGCCTCAATACCTTTCCGACTGGTGGCATCAGAGCGTGAACGTGGTGGGAAGCTACCATACCCGCTTCGGACCGCAGATCCGCAACGATACCTATCTGGAGTATGAAGCGTTCGCTAAAAAGGACTGGTTCGATTTCTACGGCTACATTGATGCGCCGGTCTTCTTCGGCGGTAACACCGATGCGAAAGGTATCTGGAACAATGGTTCCCCGCTGTTCATGGAAATTGAGCCGCGTTTCTCTATCGATAAGCTGACCAACACCAGCCTGGCGTTTGGGCCGTTTAAAGAGTGGTACTTCGCCAATAACTACATCTACGACATGGGGCGCAACGACTCGCAGGAGCAGAGCACCTGGTATATGGGTCTGGGTACCGATATCGAAACCGGCCTGCCGATGAGCCTCTCCCTGAACGTTTATGCCAAATACCAGTGGCAGAACTACGGCGCCTCTAATGAAAACGAGTGGGATGGTTACCGCTTCAAGGTGAAATACTTTGTGCCAATCACCCAGCTGTGGGGTGGCCAGCTGAGCTATATCGGCTTCACCAACTTCGACTGGGGCTCCGATCTGGGCGACGATACCTTCTACGACAACAACGGCAAGCACGCGCGCACCAGCAACTCCATCGCCTCCAGCCACATCCTGGCGCTGAACTACGATCACTGGCACTACTCTGTGGTAGCCCGTTACTGGCACAACGGCGGCCAGTGGGCTGACGACGCAAGCCTGAACTTCGGCAACGGTGACTTCAGCGTACGCTCTACCGGCTGGGGTGGTTACCTGGTAGTGGGTTATAACTTCTAATCGGTATCGCAATGCCGTTCACTTAAGCGGAGCGGCATAACGATTCACCGGATAGCGTTTTTTGTCATTTTATTCGCCCTTGGCTTTAATGGTCGAGGGCGTTTTGTTATGAACAGCTCTTACATACTTCCTGTACCATCATTCTGTAAGTGCCCAGATACATCAACGCCACTAGACATATAACCGTTGAAAATAGCTACCTGTAGTTGAATTTTTAAAAGCCGCTCACGATCCTTAACTGAGCGGCTTTTAACTTAACTTATATGTATTATTTTATTCATTAACATTAGAAGTTAATGATAACCGAAACCAGGACCACCTTTGGATTGTTCAAGGTGCTCACGGTAATCGTTTCGTCAGCATCAATGCCTTTCCAGCACACGGCTTTAATATGGCAGAACTGCTGCTTCTGATAACCCTTTATAGATAAGTAATCATCCACCTTACTTGTATCATGTGTATCGTAAAACCTGATGGCGTAGACGTGTGCCGCCGGGCCAGTGATATTAACAAAATCAAAATCGTATTGTGGAGTTATACGAGGCATCATTTTAAGAAGGACGGGTGTATAAAATTCGTACTCCCGCTTATCTTGCTCTGTATAGTGTGCACTTCCAGAAAGCTGCATTATTATGTAAGGCCATACCCAGATGAAAACGGAGGCAATAAGTACGATAGCCACCGTAAGAACTCTGAATGATTTACGCATGCGGCAACGTATTCCCCCTTGCCATGTCTATATAAGACCCATCTGCACTAGCAATCCCGACTATTCCAGAATTAAAATCAATCCATGGCCTCACAGTATTCATGAAGTTTGGTAAGACACCGTAGTGAGGGTTCGCATTAGGGATGCGTTCAGGATCAGGAAAAAGTAGCGGACTGAAAGTCTCATTTTTCCATGAGCCGATTTTGCCATAATAATCCCAGCGCCTTAAAGCCGCAGCTTTGCTCACTGGTCGCAACATAGGAAATGGATCCTGAATAGACACAACACGGTAGAACCCTAGCAAGTCTGAAACTAGATCTTCGCCGCTGAAGCCGCTATCCGTAGCAATGTTAATCGGGAATGCTGCCTGTAGTCCTTCGAACTTGCTCGCCAATGACATCATCATACCAAGTGCGATACTGTGCCTTTCGGAATTAGAACGACCGTGCTTGATTCGCCATTTTATGAATTTACCAATTTTCATAAAACGGCCTGGATCAACCATCGACTGCGAATAGCTTATGTCATAGTAATCCCGCCCAGATGATTCCCCCATTTCAATGCTACGCAGCAGGTTTTGTATATCAGCCCCTTGAGCGTGCCCCAGATCAATCCAACCCAACACTTCCGTATAGATCAGACCATACGGTACTATGGCCGCCATTGAACCGTCGATAATGTCACTTCGTTTACTCATCTTCTCTTCCTTGTTTGACCCACGGACTTTATGCGAGAGCATCTATTTTGAAGTTTACTGACGCGCTTAAAGCATTGAGAAAGCAATTATCCTGGATAGATAACTGGCGAGAAACCACGTGATGCTCCTCGTTAAGTGAACCATATGAGTGCACCGAATCATGCATAACAACGATCGTTCCATGAATCACGGTAAACAATATTGCCTTCGGTGTATTTCCATGTGATCGCTTCATAACGCATTTCGAGTGTTTCAAGATGGGTGCTACTCATACCATTAGGAGAAAGATATGGCGCAACTGTTGTGAACTTGACGTTTTCCAAAACGATATTGAAATACTCAGCCTCTATCCCTGACTCCAGAATGCGATACATCCTGATTGTTGCCCTCTTCATAGTACGTCCTTCGCATACTGCACGGTAAAGAAGAGGGGTTGTCTGATCAAATTCTTTTACTATTGTAATGGGCCGGTGAATACGCGTAGCGGTGAGTTTCCCCCAACTTGGTTCAACAGGAATGGATATAGCATGGGAGAATGATTTTAATTCAATAGATCCCAAGCGTAGTGGCATCAAACAGCTACCAGTAACCGGGGAGCCGTTCTCATCTTCAAGCCATAAGTGTGCTGGTGTAGACATGTAATTTCCTTATTAGTAATTATCAAACATTTGATGGTTCTCGGTGGCGTATCCAGTAAGCCAACCTCGGTATTGCCATGTAAAAAAGAAGATGAGGACCTGAGTAATCTCAGGGGAATGAACATAAAGTAGTGAGATAAAAAAGAACGGAAGGGATGATTAATTGGTCCAAAAAAACTGGGCATTGCATTTAAGCCAGCGTTTTATAAAACCTATTAATTTAAACTCATTAACTTCAAGATCTTCTCTGCTTTACTCACCAGTGCTAATGCAGTTCTCCTTACCTGCATCCTGCTCCCACAGCCTCACATTCCACTTCAACGAAAGTAAGGCCAATCGGCGTATCAAATATCTATCGGGATCATAATTTTAAAAAGTCAGTGTACCTTTCGGACAATGACCAGGTATTTTTTAACCAAATTGAGGAGTGAAAATATGAAAACTATCACTAAATATTTACGTGATTAGAAAAGCAATAGTTTAGCCGCACTGATGAATGGACTCCCTGAGCAGCTTGACAGGGCTTCTATCAACAAAAAATCCCGGCCAACGGACCGGGATTTCGTCAATGCGTAAGAGGCTCCCTTACGGCAGAATGGACGGCTGATCCGCCCCCTCTTTTTCCACCTTCTGCTGCAGCAGATGTTCACGTCTCATGCCGAGCTTCAGCGCCAGCGCAGAGGCCACGTAGATGGACGATGCGGTACCGATGGAGACACCGATCAGCATGGTCAGCGAGAAGCCTTCCAGCACCGGGCCGCCGAAGAGATAGAGCATCAGAATCACCATCAGGGTGGTCCCGGAGGTAATCAAGGTACGGTGCAGCGTCTGGGTCAGTGAAACGTTGAAGATTTCATACGGCGTGCCGCGGCGAATCTTACGGAAGTTTTCACGGATACGGTCAGAAACCACGATGCTGTCGTTGAGCGAGTAGCCGATAACCGACATCAGGGATGCGACAATCGTCAGGTCGATCTCAATATGGAACAGCGACAGTACGCCCATGGTGATCACCACGTCGTGCGCCAGCGCGATAACTACCCCCGCCGCCAGTCTCCACTCAAAGCGGAAACCGACGTAAACCAGGATAGAGATCAGCGCCACCAGCAGCGCCATCGCGCCGGTCTGCGCCAGGTCTGCACCCACGCTCGGGCCGACGAACTCGATACGTTTTACCGTCGCGTTCTGGCTGGTGGTTTCGTTAATAACCTGTACGACCTTGCTGCCCAGCTCCTGGCTGCCGTTGGCGTCATGCACTGGCGGCATACGCACCATGATGTCGCGGCTGCTGCCGAAGTTCTGCAGCAGCGGCTCCTCGAAGCCCGCTTTTTGCAGGGAGGCGCGCATCTGGTCCATATCGACCGGTTTTTCCAGGGTGATCTCAATCACCGTACCGCCGGTGAAATCGAGACCCCAGTTAAAGCCTTTCACGCCCATAATGACGATGGACAGAATCAGCAGAAAACCTGAAATGCCGAAGGCCCAGTAGTCCCAGCGCATAAAGTCCCAGACTTTACGGCCATGGTTCAATTGTTCAACAGTATATTCCTGTGCCACAACGCACTCCTCAGATAGACAGCTTTTTGACGCGCTTGCCGCCGTACAGCAGGTTCACGATGGCACGGGTGCCGACAATAGCGGTAAACATCGACGTCGCGACACCGATACCGGTGGTAATCGCAAAGCCTTTGATCGCGCCGGTACCCACTGCATACAGGATAAGAACCTTGATCAGCGTGGTGACGTTCGCATCGAAGATGGAGCTAAACGCGCCTTTATAGCCTTCGTCAATCGCCTGCTGTACAGAGCGACCGTTGCTCAACTCTTCTTTGATACGTTCGTTAATCAGTACGTTGGCGTCGACCGCCACCGCAAGGGTGAGCACGATCCCCGCAATACCTGGCATGGTCAGCGTCGCCCCCGGCAGCAGAGACATGATGCCGATAATCAGCACCAGGTTCGCCACCAGCGCGCTGGTCGCAATCAGGCCGAACTTCTTATAGAAGAAGATCATGAACAGGATGGAGACCACCAGACCGGCCAGACACGCTTCCAGACCCTGCTTGATATTCTGCATACCCAGAGTTGGGCCGATAGTGCGCTCTTCAACAATCTGAATCGGCGCAATCAGCGCGCCCGCACGCAGCAGCAGCGAGAGCTGACGCGCTTCGTTCGGGTTGTTGATGCCGGTGATGCGGAAGCTGTTGCCGAGGCGAGACTGGATGTTGGCGATGTTAATCACCTCTTCCTCTTTCACCAGCACGGCGCGACCGTTGGCATCTTTCTTACCGCTGTCTTTATACTCCACGAACAGGGTCGCCATCGGCTTGCCGATATTGTCCTTGGTGAAGTTAGACATGATGTTACCGCCAGCGCTATCGAGCGAGATGTTAACCTGCGGCTGGTTGTACTCATCCTGGCTTGAGGTGGAGTCGGTGATATGGTCACCGGTCAGGATCACGCGCTTGTAGAGCACAACCGGCTGGCCTTCGCGGGTCTGTTTCACTTCCGAGTCGCCCGGTACACGGCCGGAGGCAGCAGCGGACTGGTCCACGTTAGTATTCACCAGACGGAACTCCAGGGTCGCAGTGGCGCCCAGGATCTCTTTCGCACGTGCGGTATCCTGAATACCCGGCAGTTCAACCACGATGCGGTCGGCGCCCTGACGCTGAACCAGCGGCTCGGCAACACCCAGCTGGTTTACGCGGTTACGCAGAATGTTGATGTTCTGCTGAACGGCATATTCCCGGGCTTCTTTCAGGCGCTCGTCGGTCATCACCGCGCGCAGCTGGTTGCTGCCCTGCGAGGAGATAACCAGATCGCGGTGGCGCGGCGTCAGGTAATCCACAGCCTGGTCACGCGCCGCGCTGTCGCGAAACGCAATGCTCATGCCGTAGTTATCTTCTTTACGCACGGTGGTGTACGGAATGCCTTTATCACGCAGATCGCTGCGCAGGCTGTCGATATTCTGTTCCTGCAGTTTGCCAAGCGCGGTATCCATATCCACTTCCATCAGGAAGTGCACGCCGCCACGCAGGTCAAGGCCGAGTTTCATCGGCTCTGCGCTCAGCGCCGACAGCCAGCGAGGGGTAGCAGGAGCAAGGTTCAGCGCCACGACATACTTATCACCGAGCACGCCCATCAGCGCTTCACGCGCGCGCAGCTGGGTATCGGTGGTATCGAAGCGAGCAAGAATAGCGCCCTCTTCCAGGGCCACAGACTTCGCGGTAATTTTTTCTTTTTGTAGAGTATTCTGGACCTGGATCAGCGTCTGTTCACTGGCGGCGACGCCGCGCGCGCCAGTGATTTGAACAGCCGGATCCTCACCATACAGGTTGGGAAGCGCGTACAGCAGGCCGACGATAATCACGACGACCAGCATGATGTACTTCCACAAAGGATAACGGTTTAACACGGCAGTTCCCTTTGGGAAAAGTTGGGATTACAGCGCCTTCATGGTGCCTTTCGGCAGAACGGCAGCTACGAAGTCACGTTTAATGACCACTTCAGTGGTATCGTTCAGCGCAATCGCAATGTAGCCGCTTTCCGCGACTTTGGTTACGCGACCTACCAGGCCACCGTTGGTCAGTACTTCATCGCCTTTCGCGATGGAGTCCATCAGCTTTTTGTGCTCTTTGGTGCGCTTCTGCTGTGGGCGCAGGATCATGAAGTAGAAGATCAGACCGAAAACAACCAGCATCAGAATCAGTGACATCGGGCTGCCCTGCGCCGGTGCACCCGTTGCTGCTACCGCATCAGAAATAAAAAAGCTCATTCAAATTCCCTCATTATTAAAATTAATCAACGTTCAACGGTGGGACATCCCGACCCTGACGTTGGTAAAACTCGGTCACGAAGCTCTCTAATTTACCCTCTTCGATAGCCTTACGTAAACCAGCCATTAAGCGCTGATAATAACGAAGATTATGAATGGTATTGAGACGCGCACCTAAAATCTCATTGCAACGATCGAGATGATGCAGATAGGCGCGAGAGTAGTTGCGACAGGTATAGCAATCGCACTCGGCGTCGAGCGGACTGGTATCGCTTTTGTGCTTCGCATTACGGATTTTCACCACACCGTCGGTAACAAACAGATGTCCGTTACGCGCGTTACGGGTCGGCATCACGCAGTCGAACATATCAATGCCGCGACGCACGCCTTCAACCAGATCTTCTGGTTTCCCCACCCCCATCAGGTACCGCGGTTTATCCGCCGGGATTTGCGGGCAGACATGCTCCAGAATGCGGTGCATATCTTCCTTCGGCTCGCCAACAGCTAAACCGCCGACAGCGTAGCCATCAAAGCCAATCTCTACCAGACCTTTCACCGAGATATCGCGTAAATCTTCGTAAACGCTGCCCTGGATAATGCCGAAGAGGGCATTTTTGTTACCGAGCGCGTCGAAACGGTCGCGGCTGCGCTTCGCCCAGCGCAGGGACATCTCCATCGAGCGCTTCGCGTAGTCCCAGTCTGCCGGGTAAGGGGTACATTCGTCGAAAATCATGACGATGTCGGAGCCGAGATCGTACTGAATCTCCATCGATTTTTCGGGATCGAGGAAGATCGGATCGCCATTGATCGGGTTGCGGAAGTGCACGCCCTGTTCGGTGATCTTACGAATATCGCCGAGGCTGAAGACCTGAAAGCCGCCGGAGTCGGTCAGAATCGGTCCTTTCCACTGCATGAAATCGTGCAGATCGCCGTGCAGCTTCATGATCTCCTGACCCGGGCGCAGCCACAGGTGGAAGGTGTTACCGAGGATAATCTGCGCGCCGGTGGCTTCCACCTCTTCCGGCGTCATCCCTTTTACGGTGCCATAAGTGCCCACAGGCATAAACGCGGGGGTTTCCACCACGCCGCGATCAAACACCAGACGACCGCGACGCGCGCGGCCGTCGGTGGTATCAAGTTCAAATTTCATTGCTATTCCTCTGTGCCAGAAAAACAGTCCAACACATTATTCTGGTATCGCGGAGTTATTCCCCGACACGCTCATTCAAAGCCTGCGGATTGTACGTGATAAACATCGCGTCCCCGTAGCTAAAAAAGCGATATTTTTGTTCTACCGCAGAGTTGTAAGCCGCCATGGTGTGCTTATAACCGGCGAAGGCGGAGACCAGCATGATCAGCGTCGACTCCGGCAGGTGGAAGTTGGTGACCAGCGCATCGATGACCTTGTACTGATAGCCCGGGTAGATAAAAATTTGGGTATCGCCGAAGAAGGGTTCAATCAGATCGTTTTTTGCAGCCTGCGCCGCGCTCTCCAGCGAACGCACGGAGGTGGTGCCTACCGCCACCACGCGGTTGCCGCGGGCTTTGGCCGCCAGCACCGCATCAACCACCTCCTGCGGCACTTCCGCATATTCGGAGTGCATAATGTGATCTTCGATGCTGTCCACGCGCACCGGCTGGAAGGTGCCAGCGCCGACGTGCAGGGTGACAAACGCCATCTCCACGCCCTTCTCACGCAGTTTCGCCAGCAGCGGCTCGTCAAAATGCAGACCCGCCGTCGGCGCAGCGACCGCGCCGGGCTTCTCGCTGTAGACGGTCTGGTAAAGCTCGCGGTCGGCATCTTCGTCCGGACGGTCGATATAGGGCGGCAGCGGCATATGGCCGATGGCGTTCAGAATATCCAGCACCGGACGTTCGTCGTTAAAGACCACTTCGAAGAGCGCATCGTGACGCGCTACCATGGTGGCGTTAATGCTCTCATCATCCCCCAGCAGCAGCTCGGCGCCCGGCTTCGGCGCTTTGGAGGCGCGAATATGTGCCAGAATACGTTTATCGTCGAGCATACGTTCGACCAGCACTTCAATCCTGCCGCCGCTCGCTTTACGGCCAAACAGACGGGCCGGGATCACGCGGGTATTATTAAAGACCAGCAGATCTCCAGGGTTGAGCTTGTCGAGCAGATCGGTGAAAGTACCGTGCGTCAGCGCGCCCGTTGGCCCGTCCAGCGATAACAGACGGCAGCTACTGCGCTCCGGTTGCGGATAGTGGGCAATCAGGGATTCAGGTAATTCAAAGGAGAAATCGGCAACGCGCATGACTTATACTCGTGACTTAAAAACAGGCGGCTTAGTCTAGTGCTCGCGCAACGTTGCTGCAACAACTAGCCGCCCCCGGATACCAAAACGCATGAATTTTCTCGCTCACCTGCACCTCGCCCACCTCGCCGACAGCTCCCTGCCCGGCAATCTGCTGGCCGATTTTGTCCGCGGCAACCCCGCAGAGACCTACGCTCCGGAGGTGGTGGCAGGCATTTTGATGCACCGGCGCATTGATGTGATGACCGATAACCTGCCGGAAGTGCTGGAAGCCAAAGCCTGGTTCCGGCCCGAAACGCGCCGGGTGGCGCCGATTACGCTGGACGTGATGTGGGATCACTTTCTTTCGCGCCACTGGACGCAACTGTCGCCGGATCTGACCCTGCCCGACTTTGTCCGCTATGCCCATGCGCAGATCGCCACCATTTTGCCCGACTCGCCGCCGCGCTTCGTCAATCTGAACGATTACCTCTGGTCGGAGCGCTGGCTGGAGCGCTACGGGGAGATGGCGTTCATCCAACGCGTGCTAAACGGCATGGCCAGCCGCCGCCCGCGCTTAGACGCCCTGCGCGACTCCTGGCAGGATCTGGATACCCATTACGACGCGCTGGAGCAGCGCTTCTGGCAGTTCTACCCGCGAATGATGACGCTGGCGAGCCGCAGGGCGCTGTAACGCGCCTTGCTCAGTTTCCGGACCAGACGCAGGCGCTGACGGCGGGCAGGGAGAGAATGTTCTGCTCAATCTCGCCGGTGCCCTCTTTGAGTTGCCAGCGCTTCACGTTGAGCAGCGGCATGGCTTCCAGCACCACTTCGCACGCCTCCCCCCGGTTAATCGCTACCAGCACTCGCTGCTGATGATAAACACGGATAAAGACCACCACATCGCCCTGCGCGTAGAGGATTTGGCAGCCGCCGTAGCGCAGCGCCTGGCTCCGCTTGCGCAGCCGGATAAGGCGCTGATAAAGAGCGAACAGGGTTTTGTCCTGCTTCTCCGGCTGCCACGGGAAGGGCTTGCGGCAAAACGGGTCGTTATCGCCATCCAGCCCCACCTCATCGCCGTAGTAGATGCAGGGAACGCCAGGCCAGGTAAAGAGCCAGGTCACCGCCAGCGGCAGGCGCGCCACCTCCTTGCCGAGCAGGGATTTGAAGCGGGCCGTGTCGTGGCTGTCGAGCTGGTTGAACATCCGCAGCTGCTGCTGTTGCGACAGGCTGGCGCGATAGTTATCCATCCAACGGGCGCAGGTTTGCGCATCGATCTGCTGCGGATCGTAGGAGATATCGGTATTCGCCAGGAATCCCCAGACCGGGAAGGTAAAGCCACGATAGTTCATCGAGGCATCTTCCGCGTCCACCTGTAGCCACTGGCGCGCGTCACCGAAATGTTCGCCAAAAACAAAAGCCTCCGGCTGCGCCGCTTTCGCTGCCCGGGTGATCTGCGAGACGTGGTGCAGGTTATTATGCGCCCCGCCCTCCTCGCCGAGCATATGCACCACATCGATCCGCCAGCCATCCATGTTCCACGGCGCCTTCAGCCAGTGGCGCACCACGCTATCCTCCCCGCCGTAAATCTCCTCCACCAGCGTGGGGGAGCGGTAATCAAGCTTCGGCAGGCTGGGGTAGCCCAGCCAGTCGAGCGCGCGGCCATGCTCGTCGAAGCTGTACCAGTCGCGCTGGGGCGAACCGGGGTTATGGCATGCCCCGCTCATGGATTGATTATGCCTGTCGAACCAGCCGTGGGAATCACCGGAGTGGTTGAACACGCCGTCGAGGATCAGGCGCATCCCTTCGCGCAGGGTATTTTTCCTCAGGCGCAGCAGCGCTTCGTCGCCGCCAAACTGCTCATCCACATGACGATAATCTTCCGTATCGTATTTGTGCACGCTCGGCGCTTTAAATACCGGGTTGAGATAGAGCGCGGTCACGCCGAGCTTTTTCAGGTAGGGGAGCTTTTCGCTGATGCCGTCGAGATCGCCGCCATAAAAAGTGGAACCGCCCGCCTGTGCGGTCAGCGGCTCATCCCACTCTTTAAAGATAATGTCATGGCCTGCGGCATGATGGAAATAGACCTTGTCCTGCTGCGCCGTGCGGGGTTCGCTGCGGGCAAAGCGGTCCGGGAAAATCTGATAAAAAATCTGCTCGTTGACCCACTGCGGCCCCTGATCCGGGTAATCGACCGCAAACTGCTCCAGCCGCGCCGGGGGAAATGCGCTAAACCCCTGGGGAGTGAACCAGAGCTGGCGGTTATTCCACAGCAGCTTAAAGCTGTAACGACGACGCGGCAGATTGCTGGTTAACGCAAGCGTAGCCCGCCACGCCGTGACGCCGGGATGCGGCTGGCTGCGCAGCTTGTACATACGAAGCGAAGTCTCTTCGTTATCGATCTCCGTACGCAGCTTTACGTTTTCGGGCTGATCGTCTCCCGCCAGCCAGAGCATAATCGTCAGTTTGTCGTTGTTTTGCTTAATAAATGGGGCAACAGGAAGGTGCCAGGCGTTCAACATCGCAAATCCCCTTTGGTAAAAATGAGGCCACCTTGCCACAGGGTAGCGGAGGATCACTCATCACGCTGCGGTTTATTAAGGGAGGAGGACGGGGGAGGAGAAAAAATGCCCGGCGCTGGCCGGGCATCGGTTTTACTGCGCCTGCGCGATACGGCGCTCGCGGCGGCCTTTTACCACCCAGCCAATCAGCAGCAGGACGATCCACGCCAGACCCACATAGAGGGAAATACGGGTATCCGGATGGTAGCCGATCAGGGCGATGATAAAGACCAGGAAAAGCAGTCCGACGACGGTAGTCGCCACCCCGCCCGGCACCTTGAATTTCAGCGCCTTCACCTCTTCAGGCGGCAGGCGGCGGCGGAACGCAATCTGGGAGAGCAGGATCATGATCCAGACCCACACCGTGGCGAAGGTCGCCAGGGAGGCGATCACCAGAAAGACATTTTCCGGCATGATGTAGTTGAGGTAGACCGCAAACAGCAGCGCGAGGGTCATGACCAATACCGTCACCCACGGCGTGCCGCGGCGGGAAGTTTTGGCGAAGACCTTCGGCGCGCTCCCCTGCTCCGCCATGCCGTGCAGCATGCGGCCCACGCCAAAGACATCGCTGTTGATGGCGGAGAGAGAGGCCGTGAGCACCACGAAGTTAAGGATGCCGGCGGCAAAGGTGATCCCCATATGCTGGAAGGTCAGCACAAACGGGCTGCCGTTGGTCCCCACCTGGTTCCACGGGTAGAGCGACATAATGACGAACAGCGTCCCCACGTAAAAGACGAGGATGCGCATCGGCACAGAGTTAATGGCGCGCGGGATCGATTTTTCCGGATCTTTCGCTTCGCCCGCGGTGATGCCGATAATCTCGATACCGCCATAGGCGAACATAACCATCTGCAGCGACATCACCATGCCAAGCCAGCCGTTGCTGAAGAAGCCGCCGTTGCTCCAGAGGTTATGGATACCGGTCGGCTGACCGCCGTTGCCGATCCCCCAGATGATGATGCCGAAGCCCGCCACAATCATGATGATAATGGTGGCGACCTTGAAGAAGGAGAACCAGAACTCCAGTTCGCCAAAGACCTTCACGCTCATCAGGTTGACGGCGCAAATGAGCAGCACCACGCTCAGCACCCAGATCCAGTGCGGCACCGCCGGGAACCAGACGCCCATATATATGCCGAACGCCGTCACGTCGGCAATCGCCACGATCAGGATTTCAAAACAGTAGGTCCAGCCGGTGATATAGCCCGCCAGCGGGCCGAGGTTATCCTGCGCGTAGCGGGAAAACGAGCTGGCGGCAGGGTTATGCACCGACATCTCGCCCAGCGCGCGCATGATGATATAGGCCGCCACGCCGCCGATAATATAGGCCAGCAGTACGCTTGGTCCCGCCATTTTGATGGCATCCGCTGAGCCATAAAACAGACCTGTACCGATAGCTGAACCCAGCGCCATAAAGCGAATATGGCGTGTGCTTAGCCCACGTTTAAGTTTGTTAGTGCTTTCCATTTAACTCTTGCCATTCAACACGAAAAAAACAAAAAACCACGGGGCCATAAGCCCCGTGGTTAAACAACTTGTCTGCGATTAATGCGCTTTAACGGTAGCCGGACGTCCAGCCGCGCGATCCCAGATAACGGCCAGCACCAGCGCAACGGCGGTCGGCATCAACCAGGCCAGCCCCTGTTCTGAAAGCGGCAGGCGCTGCGTCCAGCCGGGGAGGATATCGGCGAAAGCCGAGGCTTTAATCCCGTCAAGGATACCAAAAAGCAGGCTGATAAACATCGCCGGTGCAATAATTCGTGACGAATTGTTCCACCATGAGCGAGTAAAGCTCAGCACTACCAGCACAATACAGGGCGGATAGATCGCCGTCAGCACCGGAATGGAGATCTGAATCAGGTGGCTCAGACCCAGATTCGAAACCGCCATGGAGAAGATGCCGAGAATAAAGACCAGCGTGCGATAGGAGAGCGGCAGATACTGGGCAAAGAACTCCGCGCAGGCGCAGGTCAGCCCTACCGCCGTCACCAGACAGGCAAGGAAAATCAGTACCGCCAGCAGGAAGCTGCCCGCGCCGCCAAAGGTGTGCTGTACATAGGCGTGGAGGATCGCCGCGCCGTTCGCCCCCTGATCGACCAGCGTCGCGCTGTCGGACCCCAGGCGGAAGAGCGCCAGATAGAGCAGCGTCAGGCCAACACCCGCCATCAGGCCCGCCCAGATGGTATAGCGGGTCAGCAGGCGCGATTCGGTTACGCCGCGGGAGCGGGCCGCGTTCACAATCACGATCCCAAACACCATCGCGCCCAGCGTATCCATGGTCAGGTAGCCATTCACAAAGCCGTTGGAAAAGGCGGCATTTTTATAGGCATCCATCGCCTCGCTGATGGGGCCGGCAGGCCAGACGATGGCGGCCACCGCCAGGATAATCAGCGCGATAATTTTCAGCGGCGCCAGGAAGTTACCCACGGTATCCAGCAGCTTGCCCGGATAGAGCGAAACCAGAATCACAATCGCAAAGTAGACCAGGCTGTAGATAAAGAGCGGCAGCGCCCCGTCGCCGGTAAGCGGGGCGATCCCCACTTCAAACGAAACGGTGGCGGTACGCGGCGTGGCGAAAAGCGGGCCGACTGCCAGATAGCAGACGGTGGCCAGCAGCACGCCGGCGACTTTACCAACAGGGGTGCTGAGGCTGTCCACCCCGCCGCCCACTTTCGCCAGCGCCACCACGGTCAGCACCGGTAGCCCAACCGCGGTGATCAGAAAACCAATCGCCGCAGTCCAGACGTGATCGCCTGCCTGCAGGCCGACCATCGGTGGAAAAATGATGTTACCTGCGCCAACGAACAGCGCGAATGTCATAAAGCCCAGCGCGATGATGTCACGCGATTTTAAGTGATGGGTCATAGAACCTTACTGCCTGTGGATGTGGTGTTGTAAACGTTGAGATTTTCCCTTGATCCGAACGGGATGATACAGCGGAAAATTTGCTCAATTTCAGCGGGATATTCTCCCGCCCTGGCGTGGAGAAGAATAGTTTTTCGATTTACCACGCATATGCAGTCGGTATGAGAGCATATGGGAGGCAATTTAAACGCTTATAACGTTTAAAGGCAAGGAGGGATCGTAAAACCGGAACAATATGCCAGTATGAAGATAATAACTGGATAAATACACCAACTATCAGAAAAACTCATGGACAATCATGCGAACAAAAAATCAGCAGACGTATAATATTCATCCCGGTTTCGCTTGACCATAACGCACACAGGCCAGCAAAGGCTGGCCTGTGGAAACTAAAAGTGACAGGGACGCTATTCGCTCTCTTTCCTGGCAAGTAACCGTTCCGGGATAACAAACGAGAAACGTGACCCTTTACCCGGCTCGCTGCGGATCTCCAGCCGGCTTTCGTGGTGCTGAACGGCATGTTTAACAATAGCCAGCCCCAGTCCGCTGCCGCCGGTCTGCCGCGACCGCGCCTTATCCACGCGATAAAAGCGTTCGGTCAGACGGGGAATATGCGCCGCCGCAATGCCCGGCCCGTTATCCTCGACGCTAAACTCCGCGCCGCCCGTCACCTCTCTCCAGCGCACCGTAATCTCCGTACCCGGCGGCGTATGGTTAACCGCGTTATAGACCAGGTTGGAGACGGCGCTGCGCAACTCCTCCTCGCTGCCGCGCACCTTCAGGGTATTGTCGACATCAAAAATCAGCGTGTGGCGCTTCTGGCTCAGGGTCTGCGCCTCATGCTCCACCAGCCGCAACATGACCGGCACGTCGATAATCTCGTTAAGCGTCAGGGTCGGCGCCGCCTCGATACGCGACAGGGTAAGCAACTGCCTGACCAGCCCCTCCATCCGGTGGGTCTGTTCGCGCATGGTGCTCAGCGCTTTCTCTCGCGGCGGCCCCTCCAGCGTCTGTTCCTGCATCATCTCCAGATAGCCCTGCAGAACCGTCAGAGGGGTGCGCAGCTCGTGGCTGACGTTAGCGAAAAAGTTTCGCCGCGCCCCTTCGAGCTGGTGCATCTGCGTCACGTCGCGTGCCACCATCAGCCACTGATTGTCGCTGTAGGGCATGACCCTGAACTCAAGGTGGCGGCCGTTATTGAGCACCAGATTATGCGGGCGGCTGAAGTCACGCTTTTTCAGATACTGCGTAAATTCAGGATAACGCAGCAGGTTGAGGATATTTTGTCCGCTGTCGTCCGGCCAGCGCAGGCCGAGCAGCTGCTGCGCCAGGCCGTTACACCAGAAAATGGTTCCCTCTTCGGTGGTAAGGATCACCGCATCCGGCAGCGACTCCGCGCCGCTGCGAAAGCGCTTAATCAGGCTACCCAGCTCGCGACGGCGCTTTTTGTTGCGCATCTGCATCTGATGCAGGCCGTAGAGCAACGGCTCCCAGCTTCCCCTGCCCGGCGGCGGGGTCATGCTGCGATCGACCCACAGCCACCAGGAGAGGCGCAGCAGGTTCCAGAAATGCCAGATAAGAAGTCCAGTTACCGCCGCCAGCAAAAACCATGGCAGATAACCCACCACGGCGCCCAGAATAAGCGCCGGAATACAGCATAATATCAGTTCTAAAACGAGCCTTTTCCATGACAGTCGTTCCAGCACGCGTCACACTCCTGTCATTGTTCAGAAACGGGTCGAAAAACGATAACCCGTACCGCGGACCGTCTGTACCATCCGGTCGTGGCCGCTGGTTTCCAGCGCTTTGCGCAGACGCCGGATATGCACATCCACGGTCCGATCCTCGACGTAAACGTTGGTTCCCCAGACGTTATTGAGCAGCTGCTCGCGGCTGTAAACACGCTCCGGGTGGGTCATAAAGAAGTGTAATAGTTTAAATTCGGTAGGGCCCATATCGAGGGGATTTTCACCGGTCATGACGCGGTGGGAAGTGGGATCGAGGCTTAACCCCTGCATCTCAATCACCTCTTCTACCGCCATCGGCGAAATGCGGCGCATCACCGCCTTAATGCGCGCCACCAGCTCTTTCGGGGAGAAAGGTTTGGTGATGTAGTCATCCGCCCCGCTCTCCAGGCCGCGCACGCGATCCTCTTCTTCGCCGCGGGCGGTCAGCATCACCACCGGAATATCGCGGGTCAGCGCTTCGCGCTTAAGATGTTTGATAAATTGCAGGCCAGAGCCGCCGGGCAGCATCCAGTCGAGCAGGATCAGATCGGGCCAGGGTTCGTTCAGCTGATTCACCGCGCTGTCATAATCTTCTGCCTCAACCGGCTGAAAGCCGTTTTGTTCAAGCACGAAGCAGACCATTTCACGAATAGGTGCTTCATCTTCTACGACCAGAATGCGTCTCGCCATACTTTGCCCTGTTTGATTTTATTAAGTTAAATGTTTGTAATGCGGCGTCATTATGCGTCAGATTTATGACAGATTTATGAAAAACTGCTCTGCCGGGACGGGCTCTTATTACAGCGGTATTTTCTCCCCCTGAATGTTTATAATCCTCTTCATCTTTTTTTGCTACGGACCTGTTATGCGTATACTTCACACCTCGGACTGGCATCTGGGACAAAACTTCTACAGCAAAAGCCGCGCCGCCGAGCATGAAGCGTTCCTCAACTGGCTACTGGATACCGCCCGCCAGCAGGCGGTGGATGCCATTCTCGTCGCCGGAGATATTTTCGATACCGGCGCGCCGCCGAGCTACGCGCGCGAACTCTATAACCGTTTCGTCGTCAACCTCCAGCAGACCGGCTGCCACTTGGTAATTGTCGCGGGCAATCACGACTCGGTCGCCACGCTGAACGAGTCCCGGGAGATCCTCGCCTTTCTCAACACCACCGTGGTGGCCAGCGCGGGCGACGGGCCGCGTATCCTGAAAAAGCGCGACGGCACTCCTGGCGCGGTGCTCTGCCCGATCCCCTTTTTACGCCCGCGCGACCTTGTTAAAAGCCAGGCGGGGCTCTCGGGGCGGGACAAGCAGCTGCATCTGCTGCAGGCCATCACCGACTACTATCAGCAGCAGTACGAGGCGGCCTGCGCCCTGCGTGGCGACCGCCCGCTGCCGGTGATCGCCACCGGCCATCTCACCACCGTCGGCGCCAGCAAAAGCGACGCGGTACGCGAAATTTATATCGGCACGCTGGACGCCTTTCCGGCGCAGAACTTTCCCCCCGCCGACTATATCGCCCTCGGCCATATTCACCGCGCCCAGAAGGTGGGCGGCTGCGAACATATCCGCTACTGCGGCTCGCCGATCCCGCTGAGTTTTGATGAAACCGGTAAAGCCAAAAGCGTGCATCTGGTCAGCTTTAGCGAAGGACAACTCAGCAGCGTGGAGGCGCTGGAGGTGCCTGTCACCCAGCCGCTGGCCGTACTGAAGGGCGATCTGCCGGCCATTACGGCGCAGCTTGAGCAGTGGCGCGACGTCCCACAGACGCCCCCCGTCTGGCTGGATATCGAAATCACCACCGACGAGTACCTGCACGATATGCAGCGCAAAATCCAGGCGCTGACGGAAGATCTGCCGGTAGAGGTGCTGCTGGTGCGCCGCAGCCGTGAACAGCGCGAGAAGCTCCTGCTCGGCGCCAGCCGGGAGACCTTAAGCGAGCTGCGCGTCGAAGAGGTGTTCGAGCGGCGGCTGGCGCAGGAGGATCTCGACGAGGCGAGCCGGGCGCGGCTGAATACCCTCTTCGCCCATGCCCTGGACGCCCTTAATAATGATGAAGAGGAAAGCGCATGAAAATTCTTAGCCTGCGCCTGAAAAACCTCAACTCCCTGAAGGGAGAGTGGAAAATCGATTTTACCGCTGAGCCTTTTCTCAGTAACGGCCTGTTTGCCATCACCGGCGCGACCGGGGCGGGGAAAACCACCCTCCTCGACGCCATCAGCCTGGCGCTCTACCACGAAACGCCGCGCCTGCAAAAGGTGTCGCAGGCGCAAAACGATCTGATGACCCGCGACACCGCGGAATGTCTGGCCGAAGTGGAGTTTGAAGTAAAAGGGGTCGCCTATCGCGCCTTCTGGAGCCAGAACCGGGCGCGAAACCAGCCTGATGGCAACCTGCAGGCGCCGCGCGTAGAGCTGGCGCGCTGCGAAGATGGCAAAATCCTCGCCGATAAAGTGAGCGACAAGCTGGAGCAGACTGCCCTGCTGACCGGGCTGGACTACGACCGCTTTACCCGCTCGATGCTCCTCTCCCAGGGGCAGTTCGCCGCGTTTCTTAACGCCAGACCCAAAGAGCGGGCCGAACTGCTGGAGGAGCTGACCGGCACCGAAATTTACGGTCAGATCTCCGCGATGGTCTTTGAAAAACACAAAGCGGCGCGCGGCGAGCTGGAAAAACATCAGGCGCAGGCGGCCGGGCTGACGCTGCTTGATGAGGCGCAGCTGGAGGCGCTGAGCCAACGTTTGCAGGCGCTCACTGACGAAGAGAAAAGAGTGCTGGCGCAGCAGCAGAGCCAGCAGCAGCAGCTTCAGTGGCTCACCCGCCGCGATGAACTGACCCGCGAACGCCAGCAGGCGTTAGAGGCGCAACAACAGGCGCAGCAGGCGCTGAACGACGCTGCTCCCGACCTGGCAAAGCTTGAGCTGGCGCGTCCCGCCTCGCTGCTACGCCCTCTCTGGCAGCGGGAAGAGGAACAGGCCACCCGGCTGGCGCAGACGAAACAGCAGATTGCTGAAGTGAATACTCGCTTACATTCCACCCTGGCGCTGCGCGGCCGTATCCGCAACGCGGCCCTGCGCACCCGCGAGACGCTACAGAAGGAGCAGGCAGCGCTTGCCCGCTGGCTGGAGGAGCACGACCGTTTCCGCCAGTGGCGACCGGAGATCGCCGGCTGGCGCGCGCAGTTCAGCCAGCTTAAGCGCGACAGCGCGCAGCTTGCCGTCCTGACTGAGCGTCTGGCTGAACGGCGCAAACAGCTCGCCAGCCTGCCGGAGAGCGAACTGACGCTCACCGCAGAGGAGGTGGCCGACGCGCTGGCGCAACACGTCCGCCTGCGCGGGCCGCGCCAGCAGCTCTCCACTCTGCACGCGCGCTATCAGCCGCTGCAAAAACGGCTCGCCGCGCTGGCTCACAGCCAGCAGAAAGGCGAGGCGGAGCTGGCCACGCTTAACGAGACCCTGCGCCTGCGTCGGCAGCAGTATAAAGAGAAGCATCAGCACTATCTCGATCTGGAAACCCTCTGTCGACAGGAGGAGAAGATCAAAAGTCTGGAGGCGGACCGCGCACAGCTTCAGGCCGGCCAGCCCTGCCCGCTCTGCGGCTCTCCCCACCATCCCGCCGTCTCGCAGTATCAGGCGCTGACGCTAAGCGAAAACCAGCAGCGTCGGGACGATCTCGCCAAAGCGGTGACCACCCTGAAAGAGGAGGGACTCCTGTTACTGGGCCAGGTCAATGCGCTCACCAGTCAGATGGCGCGTGAAAAGGAAGAGAAGCAGGCGCTGGTTCAGGAAGCCGAAACGCTGATGGAGGCATGGCGCGACGCCAGCGCATCCCTGGAGATTTCGCTGGATATTCAGGAGGATATTGCCCCCTGGCTCAGCACGCAGGAGCAGCGTGAGCGCCAGCTTTTTGCGCTAAGCCAGCGCCTGGCGTTGCAAAGCCAGCTTAACGAACTGGAGGAGCAGGCGGGCCAGCAGCGTCAGCAGATCGCCGCCGCGCAGGGCGCGCTTGAGCGTACGCTGCAGGCTCTCGCCCTTGCGCTTCCTCCCGAGGGAGAGGAGAGCCGCTGGCTTAGCGAGCGCGAAGCCGAGGCCACCCGCTGGCAGGAGACAGAGAAGCAGCATGGCGCCCTGCAGGAGCGCATCAACGCCCTGACGCCGCTGCTGGAGACGCTGCCGGAAGCGGAGGGCGACGAGGCGGAAGCGGCTATCCCGGCTAACTGGCGAGAGAGCCATAACGCCTGCGTGGCCCTGCAAAGCCAGCTGGAGACGCTGCAACAGCAGGAGACACAGGAGCAGGCGCGCGCCCGGGAGGCGCAGGCGCAGTTCGCCGCCGCGCTGCAGGAGAGCCGTTTTAGCGGCAGAGAGGCCTTTCTCGCCGCCCTGCTGGATGAAGAGTCGATGCGCCTTCTGGAGCAGCGGCAGCAAACCCTGGAGAAGCAGCTACAGCAGGCCGGCGCGCTGGCAGCCCAGGCGGGCCAGCAGCTTTCCGCCCATCAACAGCAGCGTCCGCAGGGGCTGGACGTGGACGCGCCCGCCCTGCAGGCGCAGCTCTCTCAGCTGGCACAGGCGCTGCGGGAAAATACCACGCAGCAGGGTGAAATCCGCCAGCAGCTTAAGCAGGAGAGCGATAAGCGCCAGCAGCAGCAGCGGTTAAAGGCACAAATTGACGAGGCGGCCCGTCTGGCCGACGACTGGGGCCATCTCAACGCCCTGATTGGCTCCAGAGAGGGCGATCGGTTCCGTAAATTTGCCCAGGGGCTGACGCTGGATAACCTGGTATGGCTGGCGAACCAGCAGCTTAACCGTCTGCACGGGCGCTATCTTCTGCAACGTAAGGCCAGCGACGCGCTGGAGCTGGAGGTGGTGGACACCTGGCAGGCGGACGCGGTACGCGATACGCGCACCCTTTCCGGCGGAGAGAGTTTCCTGGTGAGCCTCGCGCTGGCGCTGGCGCTCTCCGATCTGGTGAGCCATAAAACCCGTATCGACTCGCTCTTTCTGGATGAAGGCTTCGGCACGCTGGACAGCGAAACGCTGGACACGGCGCTGGATGCGCTCGACGCGCTGAACGCCACCGGGAAAACCATCGGCGTAATAAGCCACGTGGAGGCGATGAAGGAGCGTATCCCGGTGCAGATCAAGGTGAAGAAAATTAACGGGCTGGGCTACAGCCGACTGGATCGGCAGTTCGCGGTGAACCCTTAACGCAACGATCGGCTCTCTGACTTTTGCAGCAGCGCCAGCGTCTTTGCACGTGGCCGCTGCAAAAGATCCACCGCCTCTTCTTTGCTGCGTACGCCGTTATAGCCCATCACCAGCCCGTAGCGTTTCTGCGGCGCAGAATACCATTCAGACAGGGCGTTAACCTGCAGCTGATGCTGTTGCCAGCAACGGGCGATTGCGCGATCGTCGCCGCCCTGCGTCAGGAAGGCGACAATGTGCATGCCGCCATCGTTCTGTTCAACGGTAAAGTGCTCCCCATACACCTCGTGCAGCGCGGCGATCATATTGTCGCGTCGCTGCTGGTAGAGGCTGCGCATCTTTTTGAGATGGCGAAAAAAATGCCCCTCGTTTAAAAAAGCGGCCACGATTTTTTGCGTCAGTACCGGCTGGCCCCCGGTCAGGCAATCCGCACTGCGGGTAAACGCGGCAACCGTTTTAGCAGGCATCACCATATAACCCAGGCGCAGCGACGGCATAATGGTCTTACTGAAAGAGCCGATAAAAATGACCCGGTCCTGCCGGTCGAGGCTTTTTAACGACGGTAAAACCTTACGGGTATAGTGAAACTCCCCGTCATAGTCATCTTCAATAATCCAGGCATGGCTCTGCGCCGCCCATTGCAGCAGCTGCTGCCTGCGAGGGAGCGAGAGCGTGACCGCCAGCGGACTTTGGTGCGAAGGTGTCACGATAACGAAACGGGCGTCCCGGTGGTGACGCAGCAGGTAATCGGTATCCAGCCCGGCACGATCCACCGGTACGCCATGCAGCTCAGGAGCAATACGTTTAAGCAGTTGCAGGCCCATAAAGTAGCCAGGATCTTCAAATACCACCTTATCGCTGCCGCTGGCGAGAGTATCAAGGATCAACCGCAGGCTGGCGCTGTAGCCGCTGGTGATCAACACCTGTTCTGCCGTGCAGGCGATGCCCCGGGAGATGTTCAGGTAGCGAGCGACCGCTTCCCGCAACGGATACCAGCCCATCACCGGCGGGTTAAGCATCTCCTCCGGGCGCATCGAGCGGGTCGCCTGGCCTGCCAGCAGCAGCCATTTTTTATAAGGGAAGCTATCCAGCGCGGGGATGCCGGGGCGCATAAACCCAACGCGCTCGCGCTGGGCCACGAGTGATTCCGGCTGGTCGGCCGCTATCGGCTGCGCCTGCTGTAGCTGCCCGCCGGACAGCTTTAGATCCGGGTTAACCCGCGTACCGCGCGCCCCCTGGCTGACCAGAAAGCCTTCTCCCGTCAGTATCGCGTAGGCGGTTTCAACCGTTTTGCGCGCGACCTTCAGCTCTTCCGCCAGCAGGCGAATCGCTGGTACCTTATCGCCGGGCTTTAACACCCCACGCATGATGTTATCCCGATATGACAGATAAATCGCGTGATAACCCGGCTTCATGTCCTACCTCATTAGATCGGTTTTGTATCTTTTTACTATGTCATAAGCGGCGTAAATTTGCCTGGTCGCATACCGTCACGATTAAAAAAGGAAAGACAATGAGCACCCGCATAAATCATCACAAACTCACCCCGGCGCTGGTTAAAGCACTCTCTGACCTGAGCCTGGCAGCAGGAAAAAACACCCTTGAGCCGCGCCTGAAGCACCTGATCGATATCCGCGTCTCGCAGCTTAACAGCTGCACTTTCTGTCTGGATATGCACGCCAAAGAGGCGAAAATAGCGGGCGAACGTGAGCTTCGCCTTTACCATCTGGCCGCATGGCGCGAATCGCCGCTGTTCAGCGAACGCGAAAAAGCTGCGCTGGCGTTCGCAGAAGCGTTAACCCAAATTGGGCCGGAGGGGATAAGCGATGCGCTCTACCACAACGTGGCGACGCATTTCTCGGAGGTGGAGCTTTCGGAGCTCAATTTCATTATCGTGGGGATTAACGCCTGGAACCGGCTGGGGATCGTCTCCCGCATGGTGCCCGGCTCGCTGGATGCGGCCTACGGCCTGAATAAGGCGAACCTGGAATAAAAGACGCGGCGCCCTGGGCGCCGCGCGTTGATTACTGCGGCCAGAGCCAGGCCGCGCCCCGCACGCCGCTCGAGTCGCCATGTACCGCCTTGCGGATCGGCGTCTCGCATTCGCCGCCAAAGACCCACTGCTTCAGCAGCGTCGGCACCGTGGCGTAGAGGCGATCGACATTGCTCATCCCGCCGCCGAGAACAATCACGTCGGGATCGAGAATATTGATCACGTGCGCCAGCGATTTGGCCAGCCGCATCTCGTAGCGGCTCAGCGCCAGCTCCGCCACCGCGTCGTTTTCCTCCACCAGACGCATAATCTCATTACCCTTCAGCGCCCTGCCGCTCAGACGCTGGTAGTCAGTGGCAAAACCGGTGCCGGAGATAAAAGTTTCGATACAGCCCTGCTTGCCGCAGTAGCAGGGGACATCCGCCCGGAATTTCAACTCATCCTCATCCATCCACGGCAGCGGATTGTGTCCCCACTCTCCCGCCGTCCCGTTGCCGCCGATGTGCGCCCGTCCGCCAAGCGCCACGCCCGCGCCGCAGCCGGTGCCGATGATCACCGCAAAGACCGTCTGCGCCCCCGCCGCTGCGCCGTCGATCGCCTCGGAGACCGCCAGACAGTTCGCGTCATTCGCCAGCCGCACCTCCCGGTTCAGCCGGGCGCTGAGATCGCGATCGAACGGCTGGCCGTTGAGCCAGGTGGAGTTAGCGTTTTTCACCACGCCGGTGTAGGGGGAAAGGGAGCCGGGAATACCGATCCCGACGCTGCCGCTCTGGCTGGTCGCCTGCTCGGCCATCTCCACCAGCCGGGCGATCGTCTCGATCGTTGCCCGGTAATCGTCACGCGGCGTGGGCAGACGGTGACGAAACAGTTGCTCCCCCTGCTCGCCCAGCGCAATCACTTCTGTTTTGGTGCCGCCCAAATCGATGCCAATACGCACAACACTCTCCTCATCATTTTGATTATCAACAGCGTAGAAGCCCGCTTTCCGATTAGCAATGCAAGCCAGGCGACAATTCGCTATCATGCCCGCTGATTTAACGACAAGGCCGTGGAAATTATCATGCTGTGGTTCAAAAATTTGATGGTTTACCGTCTCAGCCGCGACGTCTCCCTGCGCGCCGAAGAGATGGAAAAACAGTTAGCCGCTTACGCGTTTACCCCGTGCGGCAGCCAGGAGATGGCGAAAACCGGCTGGGTCCCGCCGATGGGCTCGCACAGCGATGCGCTGACCCACGCCAACAACGGGCAGATCGTTATCTGCGCCCGTAAGGAAGAGAAAATTCTGCCCACGCCGGTGGTGAAACAGGCGCTGGAGGCCAAAATCGCCAGGCTGGAGGCGGATCAGGGCCGCAAGCTGAAGAAAACGGAAAAAGATTCCCTGAAGGATGAGGTGCTGCACTCGCTGCTGCCCCGCGCCTTCAGCCGCTTTAGCCAGACGATGATGTGGATCGACTCCGTAAACGGCCTGATCATGGTCGACTGCGCCAGCGCTAAAAAAGCGGAAGATACGCTGGCCCTGCTGCGTAAGAGCCTGGGCTCGCTGCCGGTGGTGCCGCTGACGATGGAAAACCCGATCGAACTGACGCTGACCGAATGGGTGCGTAGCGGCAGCGCGGCGCAGGGCTTCCAGCTGCTGGACGAGGCGGAGCTGAAGGCGATCCTCGAAGAGGGGGGCGTGATCCGCGCCAAAAAACAGGATCTGGTCAGCGATGAGATCGCGGTCCATATTGAAGCCGGCAAGCTGGTGACCAAACTGGCGCTCGACTGGCAGCAGCGCATTCAGTTTGTAATGTGCGACGACGGCTCGGTGAAGCGTCTGAAGTTTTGCGATGAACTGCGCGATCAGAATGATGATATCGACCGGGACGATTTTGCCCAGCGCTTTGACGCCGATTTTATTCTGATGACGGGTGAACTGGCGGCGCTGATCCAGAGCCTGGTGGAGGGATTAGGCGGCGAAGCGCAGCGCTAATCCCTGACGGCTGGCCCTCCCTGCGGGGGAGGGTTAGCTCTTTACTTCAGATAACGACACAGATAAGAGGTTGGCTCGGCAACCTGCAGATGAAATTCGCTGTGGCCCGGAACGTTAAAGATCTGCCCGGCGGTAAAAACTTTCCACTCCGTCTCGCCCGGCAGCAGCACGTTCAGCGCACCGCTAATCACCGTCATCTCTTCCGGCTCTGCGGTGCCAAAAGTGTACTCCCCTTCAGCCATCACCCCAACGCTGGCGCGGCCAGTACTGCTGCTGGTAAAACCAATCGATTTCACTTTACCGGAAAAGTATTCATTACTCTGAAGCATGGCGTGTCCCTTATCTTTTTTTAGTGGAAAATCCACTATAGGGGCCATCCTTCGTCGCTGTCACGTAAAATCATTACACCAGTAATTCAGAGGCCAGACGCGCCACCAGCACATTCGACAACAGCACCGGCACATCCAGCGTTTTTTGCAGTAAGTCCCTGTGCTGCTGATGAAAACCGAGACAATCGAGCATCAACACATCCGCCCCGCGATCCAGCAGTTCGCGACCGGCTCCAATCAGCGTCTCTTCGCTGTCCCAGACGGGATTCGCCAGCGCATAGAGCGGCTTCTTTTCCAGCACCTGCCACTTCTTTGCCTGAAACTCCAGCATCTCCTCAATGGGGACGATCACCCCGACCTGATGCCCGTCGACAATCGAGGCCACCAGCGGTGGAATAATGCGCATCGGTTCCAGGAGAATAGATTTGCGCGCCACCAGACCTTCAATCGGCGCGGTACTCATAAAGAGAATGACCTCGTACCCCTGGTTATCAAGCACCTCGACCAGCGCCTGCATATCACGCTCGATCTTCTGGCGTGATACGTAAGCGAGCTTTCCGTCATTAAGTAATGTTGGCAGGGAATCCTCTCCCGGCTCAAGGGCGTAGTCTTCCATGACCTCTTCCCGACTCATCTTGCCCAACAGGCTCAGATGGGTAATTTGTTGTTCAGAGATATGTTCCGTCAGCAGGGGTAATACTACGCTGACAGGGACCACCCCAATGGTGAGGATCGCCAGTTTTGCCTTCATCTTGATCGCCTTTCTTCACTACTACCGCTTTAACACAGGCACAGACTCACTACACTGCGCGGTTCTGATTTGACGTAAACAGCTCATTAGAGTAGCAGCGGATCTTCACACCGAAATGTAAAGATCCGCGCCCTCTGGCGAACCTGCCTGTAATTACTAAATATTAACCCTTCGTTAACATTTGCGATGGCTGAAAAATGTGATTCCGGCACGGTTATGGCGTATTTAGGATTTTGTTCAGCTCTTGTCCGGGTCTTCATAACGCCGTTTTGCATCCAGCGCTTCCTGCTCGGTCTCATGCTCGCTAATTAACGAATCGGGTTTCGGGTGATCCGCACGCAACTGATACCAGGTCACGGTTTGATCGGTACCGCCTTTTTCGACGGCGACAATACGCGCTTCACGCGGATAAGGAGGTCTGGTTGGCATAGTGCATCCTCTTTTTGCAAGTGAGCTATGAGTATAGACGCCCCTTAGCTGACGCACGCTAAACGCAAAGCGGTAACAATCTGATTTACGACCTCTTCCGGCGCCTGGGAGGCGTTAACCACATGATGCGCCGCCTCGCGATAGAGGGCGTCACGCTCCGCCAGGATCTCACTCACCTCTTCGCTCACCGGTTTGCCGGTAAGCGTTGGCCGCTGCCCCTCTTCGGGGGAGGCCTCCAGGCGCGCAACCAGCGTTGAAACCGGCGCGCAGAGATAGATGACGGTCCCTTTTTCTCGCATAAAGCTGCGGTTCTGATCTGCCAGCACGATACCGCCGCCCGTGGCAATGACCGTCCCCGGTGCGGTAACCGCCATCAGCGTGGCGGTCTCACGGGCGCGAAAACGTGCCCAGCCCTCTTTTTCCACCAGTTGTGCGATCGTTTCACCCGCCTCGGTTTGTAACCAGTGGTCGGTATCGACAAACTGGCTTTGGCTGATGCGCGCCAGTTCAAGACCAACGGTGGTTTTTCCGCAGCCGCGGGGGCCAACTAAAAAGATGGGTTGGGTCATTGCCAGATGTTCCCCTTGCTGCCGCATGGCATAGAGAGTGTAAAGAAATGATTGCAGAAGATGTTCTGTTAACTTTACTGCAAAGCGAGGCCCGGTGACAACCCTGCTTTCAGCAGAGGCTGCCCCAATGGCGCTTTATTTATTGTGCCGCCCGGCGCTGAAACGCCAGCAGCCATTTGTCGAGCTCGGCGGCAAAGAGCTGGCGATCGCGCTGGGAGAGGCTGTCCGGCCCGCCGGTCTGTACGCCGCTGGCGCGCAGGGTATCCATAAAATCGCGCATGGTGAGCTTCTCGCGAATGGTGGCGGGCGAGTAGCGCTCGCCGCGGGGATTGAGCGCCGCCGCCCCTTTTTCCAGCACCTCGGCGGCCAGCGGAATGTCCGCGGTAATCACCAGATCGCCTGCGCTGCACAGCCGCACGATTTCGTTATCCGCCACGTCAAACCCGGCAGGAACGCGTAAGGCGCGAATAAACTTTGATGGAGGCACGCGCAGGTTCTGATTCGCCACCAGCGTAAGCGGGATCTGCACACGCTCGGCGGCACGAAACAGAATCTCTTTAATCACATTCGGACAGGCGTCCGCATCAACCCAAATCGCCATATTTTCTCCCGGGTTCATAATGGCGGCTATTGTCGCCTGCTTTTCGTTGTTAATCTATAAAGCATTAGTCACAGAGAATAACGCATCATAACGGAGAGACGTGATGGAGAAGAAGATCGGGTTCATTGGCTGCGGCAATATGGGTAAAGCGATTCTCGGCGGTCTGATCGCCAGCGGCCAGGTGCGGCCAGGACAGATTTGGGTCTACACCCCGTCGCCGGATAACGTCGCCGCGCTGCATGACCAGTACGGTATTAACGCCGCCGCCAGCGCACAGGAGGTGGCGCAGATCGCCGATATCGTCTTTGGCGCCGTTAAGCCCCATATCATGGTGAAGGTATTAAGCGAAGTCGCCTCCAGCCTCAACAAAGAGTCGCTGGTGGTCTCTATCGCCGCGGGCGTCACGCTGGAACAGCTGGCGCGGGCGCTGGGCCACGACCGGAAAATTGTTCGCGCCATGCCCAATACCCCGTCGCTGGTCAATGCCGGTATGACCTCCGTAACGCCGAACGCGCTGGTGACGCCGGAAGAGACCGCGGAAATACTGACCATCTTCCGCTGCTTCGGCGAAGCGGAGCTGATTGCCGAACCGATGATCCACCCGGTGGTCGGCGTCAGCGGATCGGCCCCCGCCTACGTATTTATGTTTATCGAAGCGATGGCCGACGCGGCCGTGCTGGGCGGTATGCCGCGGGCGCAGGCGTATAAATTTGCCGCCCAGGCGGTAATGGGTTCAGCCAAAATGGTACTGGATACGGGAAAACATCCGGGCGAGCTTAAAGATATGGTCTGTTCACCCGGCGGTACAACGATTGAAGCAGTTCGGGTGCTGGAAGATCGCGGCTTTCGCGCTGCGGTAATCGAAGCGATGACGAAGTGTATGGAAAAATCGGAGAAGCTGAGTAAATCCTGAGGTCAGGCGGCTACTTCAGTACGGTTGCGCCCCCCGTTTTTTGCTCTGTAGAGCGCCACGTCGGCCGCTTTCAGCCACTCGCGATAGTGGCTGAACGTCGGCGTCCAGGGGGCAATGCCGACGCTTATCTGCAGCGCCACCTGCGGCGCGCAGGGTAGCGTTAACCCCGCCAGCCGCTCATGTACCCGCGTCATCGCCGCAATGGCGTTCTGCGCCCCGGTGCCGCTCATAATCACGGCGAACTCGTCACCGCCAAACCGCCCGACCACGTCAGCCGCGCGCAGCGTAAGCTGCAGCTGGCGCGTCACGGCGATAATCGCCTCGTCGCCCACGTCATGACCCCAGGTGTCGTTAATACATTTGAAGTGGTCGATATCAATAATCAGGATAACCGCCTCCCGATGGTGGCGGCGACACTGCTCATACTCCTGGCTCAACAGTAGCTCCCAGTGGCGACGGTTAAAGACGCCGGTCATCCCGTCGCGGGCGCTCATCCGCTCAAGCCGCCGTTTATGCTCCGCCAGCCGAATCGCCGTCTGGTGGCTCACCCAGGCAAAAAGAATGGGATAGAGCACAAGCGACGGCAAAGCCAGCCAGAATGCGAGCGGCGAGAGCGCCAGGGCGACCGCCGTTCCGGTGAGCTGCAGCGTAACCAGCGCGGCAGTCGCGGTGAGCATAGCGCCAGCGCTAAAGAGCCGCACTCCACCTGCCCCCATCAGATTCATACCCGTCATCAGCCCCAGCGCGACGGCAGGCAGGATATTCACCCCGGAAAGCCCTATCCAGATCCCCGCCATAATGGCATCCACCTTCAGATAGCCCATTTCGCTCTGGCGCGGATCGGCCGAACGGGATGCCAGCTGCCAGGCGAGGTGCGGCCAGATAAAGCACCAGCCAACCAGCAACAGCCACCACTCCCCCGCCTGCGCCTGCGCCACGAGCGCCCCGGCGACAGGCATAAAGAGCATCGCCAGGCCACAGGTGCGCGGCAGCCTGTTCCGCCTGGCGAAGCGAATGCCGGAGCGATGATGTTCATCCGGAGAAAGGGCTGTCGGCGATGCCCCCTCTCTGGCAGCATCATTGTAAAATTCGTCATCATTCATCATTTTTAGGAACATTCTGCAACATTTCCCAAAATTATAGAGAGGGGCGCTATCGCGAAAGTATGAAATTTCGGGTGAGGAAGCCCGCCGGATCACCCGGAAGGCTGAGTACGGAGCGAGGAAAAACGGCTCCTCTTACTGACGCGAGGAGCCGGGAGGATTACTCTTTTTTCTTCAGACAGCCGCTCATAAAGGTCGAGCGGTCTGCCCCTTTAAGCGACTGCTGGGTCGCCTGGTTGCTGCACTCGCGCATCCGCTGCTGCTGAGGGGTGAGGCTCTTTTCCCCCGGCTTCGAGCTGGCGTTTTTAAGGCAGTCGCTCATGTACGTTTTGCGCGCGTCGCCCTTCAGCGCCTGGGAGGTCGCCTGCTGATTACAGGTGGTCATGCGCTGCTGCTGGGGCGTTTGTGACGGCTCTGCCGCCTGGGCCGATGCGACAGCAAATGCGCCGGAAAGTAGGGTAACCAGTAAGTATGTTTTCATAGCACCATCCTTCTGTGAGTATTCTCAGTAAGTCTGGTTCGTGGCGGAAAAAAAACCAACCGACGGGAAGCGATCCCGCCGGGTTCGGGGTTACTTCAGGCCCAGCGCAGCCTTCATGGTATAGAAAAGATCGGTCTGATCGGTCAGCCCGACTACGTTAGCCGCATGCGGCCCATAGGCGGCAATGCGCAGCTGCGTGCCGGTATGCTCCATCGACTCCTCTTCCGAGTTGCCGTAGCTCATCACCATCACCGCCCCGTCTTTAGTGTTCAGCGCCTGGGTCAGCCCCGGCGCTTTGCTGTCCTGTGGAATGATCTGGCTGGCGTGCGCATGGTCGGCGGTCACCACCACCAGGGTATTGCCATCCTTCTTCGCAAACTCCAGCGCCTTCTGCACCGCTTCGTCGAGATCGACCGTCTCACCTATCTGACCACAGGGGTTAGCGGCGTGATCCTGCTTGTCGATGGAAGCCCCTTCCACCTGCAGGAAAAAGCCCTTCTCGTTTTTGCTCAGCAGGGTAATCGCTTTCTCCGTCATCTGCGCCAGCGTCGGCACGCTGTCGGTACGTTGCGGGTTAGGCGTGCAGGTAACCACCGGCTTGTCGATATTGCCGTGGTAAGAGGCCTTTGGCCCTTCCCAGCGTACCGGCATATTCCCCTCGGCAAAAAGGCCGAGCAGCGGTTTATCCTGGTTGGCTTCGGTGATGGCCGCGAGAGAGCTGGCATCGCTTACCAGCTGATAGCCGCGCGCCTGCGCCTGCTCGCGCAGGGTTTTGCCCTGCCATTCCCCCGCCGTCGCGGTTTCAGCGAAGGTTTTCGCCCCGCCGCCCAGCGTCACATCCGCGCGGGCATTGAGTAACTGCTCCGTAATGGAGCCTTTTCCGCCCTGCTCCAGCGCGTTGGAAGGGCATTTTTCGCGGGTCACACCCGGGCCGTAGCATTTACGCGAGGTAACATGCGCCACCAGCGCGGCGGGCGTAGCGTCCTGCAGCTCGGCGGTCGAGACGTTGCCCGTTGCCAGCCCTGCCGTTTTCGCCAGCTCGAGAATAGTCTGGTGATCTTTCTCATGGATATCGACCCCCAGCGCGCCGTTATAGGTTTTCACACCGGTTGACCAGGCGGTAGCGGAGGCGGCGGAATCGGTTACATAGTCCGGTTTACCGCTTTTTTTATCGAGGGAGTAGTGGGTGTACTGGCCGGTCAGCGGCAGCGCATCAATGCCCTTAAAAAAGCCGCCCGCCCCTTCGGCGTAATTGCGCGCGGCGGTAATTTCCGAATCGCCCATCCCGTCGCCAATCAGCAGAATAATATTTTTTGCCGGTTTGTCATTAAGAGCGGCCATTAGCGCCGCTGTCCGATCGCCCGTTAAGCGGCGCGCGCCGCCGGGTTGGGTAATATCCCCCTGAGCCGGGCGGTTATCCAGCGCCGCGGTGGGCGGCGTTGCAGCATAAACGCCTGGGGTGAATAATAACGGTAATAAAGTCAGGAAGAGTGCGCTCTGTTTCACTTATTTTCTCCATGTAAAAATACATAAAAAATAAAACAGAGCGACTATAGGCATACCACGTGACAACGCTATGACAGCAAACGCACCCCCTGTCCGCCTAGCTGCGTGGATGCCGCAATAGCTTTTTTACATATTGTTGTAGCAGTTCGCTATCCTCAGCCGATACCGTGGAGTCAGGCTTCACCTGCTCCAGCGCGCCTTCAATATTCTGGATTAACGCCTGCTGTTCGCTTTGCGCCATCTGTCGCAGCAGGGCTGTAACGACGATTTCAAGCGCCTCTACCTGCGCAACCAGCTCTTTCGATTCCTCTTCCTTCTGGGCAAGTTTCACCAGCAACTCGGTAATAAGGTTCTTCATCGCACCATTTCCTTAGCGGTTTTTTGCTGAACTTATCATTGCGCTCGATTATTGCAAAGAGGAGAAAAGTATTATCTTTATGAAAAAATAGCCTGTGTCGCAAATATTATAAGAGAAAAGGGATCGAAACGTTTTTATATAAATGCTGAGGGTGATAATAGTTTGGTAAGTGTATTTATTTGCCCCATAAAAGTGCAAACCTATGGGGCAAGTGAATAATACAGAATATATTATCAGCCACCTTCCGGCTTTTTCAGGGCCGCTTTTTGCTGACGCCGACGAAGGGCGACGGCAAGCTGGATAATATTCAAAAAGACCACGATAGCGGTCGCCACAAAGACCCAACGGAAACCCGCCATAGCCGAAACCGATGCGCCAATCAGCGGCCCGGCCACGTTGCCCAGATACATAAACGACTGGTTATAGCCAAAGATGCGGCCGGTGACCTGGTCGCTGCAGTATTTCAGCAGCAACGTCTGCACGGCGGGGAGCATGGCGCCATCGGCAAAGCCCAGCAGAAAGCGCAGGATACCTAATTGCAGCGGCGTGGTGACAAATGACATCGCGGCGAACAGCACGACGGCGACAATTAGCGTCGCCATCAAAATGCGGGCGGTGCCGATACGATCGCCAAGCTTGCCCAGCCGCGGCGCGGAGATCAGCGCCGATACGCCCGGCACAGCGGCAATCATGCCGCTCAGGAACGCGATGTTGCTGCTGTGCGGAGAGAGGTCCTTAATGAACAACGCGAGGATCGGCCCTATCGAGCCGTTGCAGAGCTGAATCACCATCGTGGTGACAAAAAGGCTAATCATCAGCCCCGGATAAGGAAGCGAGGCAAACACCGCCTTCCCGCTCAACTGCTCCGACTTACTGACAGTTTTTCTCGCCCCCTCTTTAATTAAAAACAGGGTCACCAGAAAACTCACCACCAGCAGCATGGCAGTAATAAAAAAGACTGCCCGCAGGCCGACGTGATCCGCCAGGAAACCGCCCATCAGCGGGCCGCCAATCACCCCGGTAATTTGCGCGGTGGAGAGCGTGCTGATCGCCCAGCCGCTGCGCTCGCGCGGCACCTGCGAGGCCACCAGCGCCATGGCGTTAGGAATGTAACCGGAGGTCAGCCCCATCAGGCCGCGAAGCAGGAAAAGTTGCCAGACGTTGGTGGCAAAGGCCTGTAGCAGAATAGCGATCGCCATCCCCAGGGAGGCGCGCAGGAGCATCAGCTTGCGGCCTTTACGATCCGCCAGGCTACCCCACATGGGTGAAACAATCGCTGAGACCAGAAAGGTGATACTGAAGGTGAGCCCCGACCACATCGACAGCGCCTCGTGCGAGGTCACGCCGAGTTGCGAGACATAGAGCGGCAGGAAGGGCAAAATCTGGCTAATCGCGAGGCCGGTAAAAAAACAGCCAAACCAGACTGAAATAAGGTTAACTTTCCAGGATTCCATAGGGAGATTATCTTCAGTTTCAGGCAAATACGCCCACAGGGTAGCAGGCCCGTTCCGCGCGGTTGGCACCAGAGATGCGGCCCCGATGAGTTTAGTCTTTTATCTTCCCAGTCATCATATTTGTGAAACAAGTCACAATTTAACCCACCCGGGATGGAGAATTATGCTTTAGCGGCACAGGCCATATCCGCGCATGCCCAGATGAAAGTGGTTGGCGTGCGCCGCGTTATACTCCGGCCCCAGCCCGTTGCCATAGTAGCCGCAGCTGGCGCTGAGCATGGCCCGCAGCCAGGGCTGCGTCTGTGGATCGCGCCAGCCGCGCAGTACCGTTATCCGTCGCCCGTCGGCGAGCTGAAAGCCGCTGATATCGAGCGCCTCTGCGCTGGCATGTTCGCTGCGGCGCGCATCGGGCCGGTTGTAGATGTTGCGGCAGGCGTAACTCCCCAGATGGTCAACGCGCTTCAGCTCGCTGCCCATCATCTGCCGGGCCAGCGGCCGGGCCTGCTGCTCTATAAAGAGCACGGAGCTGAGCGCCAGCGGGCAGCTGGCGAGAAAACTGCTGCTCAGGCTCACCGCCCCCAGGCGGCGCACCCGCACCACATCGGTAAGCGGGCAGGCCCCCTGGCTGTCGGCGACGCGCTGGTATGTGATCCAGTTGCGCTGGCTGGCCTGCGCCAACAGATCGCGGCAGGCCTGCGGCGTCAGCCGTCGCAGCTTGAACTGCGTGATGCGCCCGGGCGGATCGTCAAGCGACAGGGGGGTAAAAGGGTTGTAATAAGAGGGCAGCCAGCGATATCCCATCACCGCCGCGCCCGCAATTATCGCCAGAATTAACAGACCTTTCCCTTTCACTCGCCCTCCTCTTTACCTCGTCAAACATTATGGCAGAAGGCGGCGAATCCCGCCGGGCATCGTGGTATGTTATAGGCTTTTCGTCAGACTGGAAGAGTGTGAAATGGCAAAGCAGCGGGTAGGAATTGTCTTTGGGGGAAAGTCAGCGGAGCATGAGGTGTCGCTGCAGTCGGCCAAAAATATTGTCAACGCGATCGACAAGAGCCGTTTTGAGGTGGTGCTGTTGGGAATCGATAAACAGGGCCAGTGGCATGTGAACGATGCCAGCGCCTATTTGCAGAACGCGGACGACCCGGCGCGGATCGCCCTTAACCCTTCTCCCATCGGCGTCGCGGCCGTACCGGGTCGCACAGAGGGGCAGCTGGTCAATACGCAAAACGCGCAGGCGCTGGAGCATATCGACGTGGTGTTCCCTATCGTCCACGGTACCCTGGGGGAAGATGGTTCCCTGCAGGGAATGTTACGCATGGCGAACCTGCCCTTTGTCGGCTCTGATGTGCTGGGCTCCGCCGCCTGCATGGATAAAGATGTCACCAAGCGCCTGCTGCGCGATGCCGGGCTGCATATCGCCCCGTTTGTCACCCTCACCCGCGCCAGTCGCGATCGCTACCCTTTTGAAAAAGTGGCGCAAGAGCTTGGCCTGCCGCTGTTCATTAAGCCAGCTAACCAGGGCTCCTCCGTTGGCGTCAGCAAAGTCACCAGCGAGGCGCAGTATCGCGAAGCGGTCGATCTGGCGTTTGAATTTGACCATAAGGTGGTGGTTGAACAGGCCATCAAAGGTCGGGAGATCGAGTGCGCGGTGTTGGGTAACGATTACCCACAGGCGAGCACCTGCGGCGAAGTGGTGCTGAACAGCGATTTTTACTCCTACGATACCAAATACATTGATGACCAGGGGGCGCAGGTTGTGGTTCCCGCGGCGCTGGATCCGGCGATTAATGATAAGATCCGTGCGATCGCCATCGAAGCCTACCAGACGCTCGGCTGCTGCGGTATGGCGCGCGTGGATGTCTTTTTAACCGACAATAACGACGTGGTAATTAACGAAATCAACACCCTGCCTGGTTTTACCAATATCAGCATGTATCCGAAACTGTGGCAGGCCAGCGGCATCAGCTATCGTGACCTAATCACCCGTCTGATTGAGCTGGCGCTGGAGCGCCATCAGGCCGACCGCGCCCTGCGCAGCTCGGTAAACGGTTAAACTATTTTTCCGCCGTCGTCTCTTCAGGACGGCGGCGGATAATCAGCCCCGCCAGCCAGAAGCTGATTACCCACGTCACCAGCCCTACCGCATAGGTTTGCCAGCCTTTCGCCTCAAAGCCCAGCAGTCCGACAACGCCGTTAAGAATAAAGATCAGCCCAATCGCAAAGGCGTAGTAGTGCCAGTCACGGCGAAGTTTGGATGTGAGTTTCATGGTTGCTCCGGCAGATTACCTCGTTTACCAGGCATGCACTTTACGGCCTGCGGAGGATGCGGGAAATCTTAATTGTTAATAAGTTACCACTTAGTTACTGATTTGTGATATGCGACAGAAATCGATAATTCAGGCCTATTCCTGGCAGCAAATTAACACGATTCTGATATTGACAATCTCATTCTGCTGTCAAACTTCCCCTTACTGAGTGGCACTGCTCCAGAGATTAACGGGAGGTCTTTATGGCAGACTTTACATTGTCGAAGCCGATTTTCGGCGGCAAACAACCCACAACCTCTGCGCCGGGAAATATCGCCTACGCCCTCTTCGTGCTCTTCTGCTTCTGGGCGGGGTCGCAGCTCTTAAATGTGCTCGTACATTCGCCAGGCGTGTATGAACATCTGATGCAGGTGCAGGACACGGGCCGTCCCCACGTGGAAATTGGCTTTGGCGTCAGCACCATCTTTGGCCTGATTCCGTTTCTGACGGGCTGCGCCATCCTTGGCGTGGTGGCGCTGCTGCTGCGCTGGCGGCACTACCGCTCGCGCTAATTCAGCCCCATACAGCGAGCCCGGCGATCGTCGACGCGTTTTGCAAACCACGCTGTGGTGAGATTGCGCGTGATTTTCGGGCTCTCAAGCTGAATGCCCGGCAACACCTCTCTGGGCAGCTTTTTACCGCTTTTCTGCTCCGCCAACCGATAAACCTGCTGGTAGAGTTCGGTCTCCTCAAACGCCTGGCTATCGCCCTTCTCCAGCTGCCGACGAATCTCCCCGTTGCTCATATCGAGCTTAATCGCCAGCTTACGCACCGCCCGTTCAGTACTCCCCGCCTCGTCGCTACCATAAGCGATAAGATCCCCGTCGAGCGCCAGCTTCTCTCCTGTCGCCTTGCTTACTGCATTCTGGAACGCGGCGTTGCGGCTGGCGTACCATCCTGCATTAAAGTCGGCGAATCGATAGAGAGGAGCGCTGTAGCTGGCCGGATAGTTCAGCAGATGATAGGTGCCAAACCAGAGGCCGCCGCGCAGGGAAAAGACCTCCTGGCGCACCGTGCCCTCGATCTCCCACGGATAGCCGCGGGTATGTTTTTCCGCAAAGTCGATGCTGACCTGCATCGGCCCGCCGGTATGCACCGGGTTAAGCGAGCCAAACAGCGTCTGGCCCATCGGCACCATGTTGATGAAATCGTCAAAAATCGCGCTCAGCTGGCGCTCTGTCTTCACCGTATCCAGCCGCTCGCTATAAGATTTGCCGTTCGGCGAGGGGATTTTCAGCGCCGTATGGACCATAAACAGCGGTATATGCAGCTTCTCCGCCCGCCGGTCGATCTCCTTCCAGGCGATTTTATTGAGTCCCGGCACCGCGGGATCGGACTGATACATCGACTCCTGCTGCGCTACCGCCAGCACCGAGCAGACGTTCTCCTCGGTGGGGGCGATTTTCTGGCTCTCAAAGGTCTTAGCCAGCACGATGGCCCAGTCGTCACGGTCCTTCACGCTGGCCGGCATTTTTTGCCGCACTACGGTTGCCACATCCACCGGCTTCTCGCCTTTTTTCAGCGGGGCAGCCTCTTTCCCGGCGCAGCCCGCCAGCACCAGCGCCGCCAGCAGCGATAAGGGTAATACGCGGGATATGGCATATGTCATAGCTACTTCCTGTTTTAGCCTAAGGTATGGGTCACTTCCTGAATGTTTTTGCCGTCCAGCTCGCGCTCAAAGCTGCGCAGACGCTTGTAGATGGACATCAGCTCAACCAGCGTAGTCCAGGAGCTTATCAGATACTGGAACGAACCGCGCACCTGGCCGAATACGTTGGTGATCTGGGTCATCAGGCCGAGGGTAATCGTACCCGCGACGATGGAGGGAAACAGCAGGAACAAACCGAAAACGTTATCCACCTGCAGATACAAAATACGGGCGATATTGAAATACATATAGTGGAAGTAGAGGCGGAAATAGTTACGGCGCACCGCGCTGAACAGCTCGCGAACGGTTGGCGGCGACGCACGCTGCGGATCGTCCTCCCCGTAGACCAGCTCTTTACGGTAGGCCGCCTCCACACGCTGGTTTTTAAACTCCAGCCCCGGCAGCTTGATCCCGACGATGGCCAGCAGGCCGGTGCCCATCAGCGACCAGACAATCGCGGCAATCACCAGACCATAGGGCAGATGGCCGATAATGGGCAGCTCCGGCACGTGGGCGGAGAGCGTGACCAGCACCGGCAAAAAGGCGATCAAGGTCATAATGGCGTTGATAAAGCTCACGCCCATATCCTCCAGGGTGGAGGCAAAGCGCATGGTATCTTCCTGCACACGCTGGGCGGCGCCCTCGATATGGCGCAGATGCTGCCAGTGCGCCATATAGTGTTCATTCATGGCGGTACGCCAGCGGAAGACGTAGTGACTGACGAAGAAGTTATTCAGGACGCCGATCACCACGGCAATCAACGCGATCCCCAGAAAGATGCCCACTTCGCGATAGAACTGGTTAATGGAGACTTTATGCGGCGCGCTTAAGGCTGTCTGGATCAGGTCGTAGAACGGGGCATACCAGGCGTTGACCGCGACCCCCACCTCCACCAGAAACCAGGTGACAAAGATGATGAGCGAGGTGCCGAGAATCGACCAGTACTGCCAGCGATGCGGTGACCAGGTGAACCAGAACGCCGCAAACAGCCCCACGCAAACGGCGTAATAGGCATAAAACAGCAGATAGCTTTTCGACCAAAAACGCGCGGCGCTGATGGGGACATCCCCCGTTGCGCCAACGAGATGTTCAAGCCACGCGCCGCCCCCGGCCTGCCAGAAGATGACAGCGATGAGCGCCCAAATAAACGCCGAGAGAAAGAATGGCCCTGGCTTTGGGAAAAAAGAGTTAAACATGGTGCTTCCTTCTTGTTGTTATGGCTGTTGCTGCGTACAACATCTGGCCAAACGAAATTGCGCGCGCCGCTCGCCGCCTCGCGCAAAAAAATCAGACCCGACGCGCGCCGGTTAGTTCGCTTTCTACCGTACAGGAATTGTTTCGGTTGATTTCGCCGCGGCCTGAAGGGCCTATCATAAGCCCGAAGTCACAAAATGGGAGATTCACTGAGTATAAAATTGTGTAATTAACCCACGGTTACGCTTTTCCCGCTATCGTTATGCTGATTGGTCCTTTGCAACGGGCCGTTTAGTAGTATAAATACGCTTAAGATTTTTCATTCACTACCTGGATGCTTTCGTTGAAACGTTGTCTGTTTTCTCTTGCCGCACTCTTTGCCTTTACGCTGAACGCCGCGCAGGCTGCTCAGCCGCTGACGGCGCCTGAACTCGCTTCCGACATTGCCGACCGTTACGCCAACCTGATCTACTACGGCAGCGGCGCCACCGGCATGGCGCTGGTGGTGATTGACGGCAATCAGCGCGTTTTTCGCAGCTTCGGTGAAACTCGCCCGGGCAACAATGTGCACCCGCAGCTCGATTCTGTTATCCGCATCGCGTCGTTAACCAAGCTGATGACCAGCGAAATGCTGGTGAAGCTGCTTGATCAAGGCGTGGTACGGCTCGACGATCCATTAAGTAAATATGCGCCGCCCGGCGCGCGCGTGCCGACTTATCAGGGGACGCCCATTGAGCTGGTCAACCTGGCGACTCACACCAGCGCCCTGCCGCGTGAGCAGCCGGGCGGCGCACCGCATCGCCCGGTTTTTGTCTGGCCGACGCGCGAACAGCGCTGGAAATATCTCTCCACCGCGACGCTGAAAGCGGCCCCCGGCTCGCAGGCCGCTTACTCCAACCTGGCGTTTGATCTGCTGGCGGATGCGCTGGCGACGGCAGCGGGAAAACCCTACCCTCAGCTCTTTGAAGAGCAGATCACCCGTCCATTGGGGATGAAAGATACTACCTTCACCCCTTCCCCGGACCAGTGTAAGCGCCTGATGGTTGCCGAAAAAGGAGCCAGCCCTTGCAATAATACGCTGGCAGCCATCGGGAGCGGTGGGGTTTACTCTACTCCCGGGGATATGATGCGCTGGATGCAGCAGTTTCTCTCCTCCGATTTTTACGCCCGCAGCAACCAGGCTGACCGCATGCAGACGCTGATCTACAAACGCAATCAGCTGCACCGGGTTATCGGCATGGACGTACCGGGGAAAGCTGACGCGCTGGGTCTGGGCTGGGTCTATATGGCGCCGAAAGAGGGTCGCCCGGGTATCATTCAAAAAACGGGCGGCGGCGGCGGGTTTATCACCTATATGGCGATGATTCCACAATATAACGTGGGTGCCTTTGTGGTCGTTACCCGTTCGCCAACCACCCGCTTCATTAACATGAGCGACGGGGTTAATAAGCTTGTGACCGAACTGAGCGAAAATAAAGCCCGGGTCATCCCCGCGACCTGAACAGTTTAGTAGTCCGAGGGCAGGCGATTAATTCTGATCAGCTTGCCCCGGCTCATCTGGATATAATTTCCCTGCCGCAACGCGGCTAAGATCTCAGCAATAACCGAACGCGATATCCGCGTACTGCGCTGAATATGGTTCATGACGCCGATTTTTTCGCGCAGCGTCTCGTCCCAGTTCGCCATATCTATTAGCAGGGCACGAATCTGGTTGTAGGAGTTATTCCCTACCAGCTCTTTATCCCGTTTCTCCATGATGCCGTTAATCCATGAAAGCCAGCAAAACGCCTCCCGCCACAGCTGTTTTTGATGGATCAGGTAGCGAGTGGTCGCAGCCGGGAGATAAAAACCGCTGCATTCAGTATGGGCAATCAGGGTGTAAGTTTGTTGGCTATTCATCATTCCTGCGGTGAGCCCCAAAATAAAGGGCGCGCGGGAAATACCCAGAAGCAATTCGTCAGGTTGTCGGTGGATCGCCATCACGCCCGCTTGTAATACAAACGTACAGGGTTCATCCCTGCAATCGCTATTTTGAATGATTTGATGTGAAGAGGTTTTAAAAGGGGTGCCTTCGGCCTTCAGGCAATGTTCTAGCAGTTTAAATTCAGAAAGGGGTTTCTCTTCAGGGCGCATGCTGACCTCGAATTATCCCTGTATATCGGTTCTGTTTTAAAATTATCATCATTAAAAGGCGGGGAGATGTTCTCCCCGCATCAGGTGTTACCAGGTATATTTCACGCCCACGTTGGCTGCCCAGTCCTGATCGACATCACCGCCGCCCAGGTAGGTCGCATCCGCGTAAGAGCTAAAGTTTTTGGTAAAGCTGAACTGCGTACCCAGACCTGCACGTAACGCCGATCCTTTGACGCCATTGTCGATATTGTCACCGTTCACGTTAGCATCATTACCGGCATCGTCATAAATATATGCCAGCTTGAAGTAAGGCGTTAACGCCTGATCGCCGCCGTAGCTGAAGGTGTAGCCCGCATCAATACCGGCTTCATAGCGCATGCTGTCGTAGGACTGACCATCCATACGCATATCGTTGCTCAGGCGATAATCATCCCCGGACTGGAACAGGCCAGAAATCGCGGCGTACGGCGTGATATAGCCCGCAGCATTGGGTTTCCAGTCGTAGCCAAGCTTCAGGCCAAAGCCCCAGGCGTCGGTGGAGGTGTCACCGTCAACGTACTGACCGTTGCTCATGGTGGCGGAGAGATCGTTATCGAAGCGGCTATAGCTCATAGAACCATCAATAAAGACGTCGTTAGCAAAACGCGCAGAAGAGTAGATCATCGCCGTCTGGCTATCCTGATCAACCTGACCAGAATGATCGCTCATATCGCCTTTCGCAAACGCCGCCGCGCCGCCCAGGATCCACGTCGCGTTGTTACCGTCGATTTTGGTATCCAGACCGACCATGATGCCGTTCACGTCCTGATCGTAATTGATCACGCCGTTGTCGCCGTCAAAGCTGCCGCCGAAGTAGCTTACCCATGCGCCACCGTTGTCCGCCAGCCCGTGACGGCTATTGGTCAGACGTGCGCCCAGGGTATCCTGCTGCAGGTTCCAGATATTGGTGTTAGCAGACGGAATACTCAGCGCCATGTTCGCGTAGTCGGTCAGCTCCTGCTGGTGCAGAACCACGGTGTCGCCCTGCTGGCGCGCTTCATAGGTGTAAGCACCCAGATCCGCTTTGTTTGCCGCAGTGAAAGTGGCCCGCGTGTCGCCGTTGTTGTCATAAACACGAACGATCTCGTTGTTTTTATAATCCGCAACGGAACCCGCCCCGGTGGCGTTATCAATACGAACCTGATAGTTGCCCGCCACGTCGCCGTTGACCGCCAGGTGACCATCGGAGTTAATCGCCACCACGCCGTAGTCATACTTCGCCTGATGGCGATCGTTAGTATCGTAGCGCGCGTTGTTCAGGTCGCTGTTCAGCACATAGTCGCGGCTGGCAACGTTCAGCACGCCACCGTCCGTCAGCACCATATTGTGCGTGTCAACCTGACCCAGACCCAGCGCCAGCTCCGCACCGCTGTCCACGGTGATGGTGTTGGCGTAGAGTTCGGCAGTCTCTTCAGTCAGCTCAGCACGGCTGTAGCTGTTCAGAGAGAGGCTATCCGTCGCCACCGCGCCGCTATCGCCGATATTCAGCGAGGAGCCGTTCGTCAGGGTAATGGAGTCAGCCAGCAGGCCGGATTTTTCAACGTTAACCTGAGAGTTGTTGTTAACTGCCAGTTTGTCGATGTTGGAGACCTTACGGGTATCCCACTCTGAACCGTTGTTCAGCGTCACGTTAAACAGGCCGCTCTGATACACCTCTTCGCCGGCAACGTGGCCGTTGCTGTCAAAGGTTGAATCAGGCCAGATGCTGTTCGGTGAAAGGGTGCGCCAGTCAACATCGGTATAGCCTAAACCGTACATCTGCGTCGTGCCGATAGCGTCTACGTCTGACTGCGCTGCCCCTACCCATTTGCTGCCGTTGGTTAAGGTCACATCGAGCTTGTCGGTATCGTCCCAGCCGTTGGTCGTTGGGTTGTAAACGCCATCATTGGTGATGTCGGTGGCCGGATCGCCATCTTTGTAGAAGTTATTATCAAAGGTGCTGGTGAAGAGGATATCACCCGTAACGGTGGAGTGATCGAAGGTCGCCGTGGTCTGCATGGCGTTATCCACGCTGTTCGCCGTCACGATCAGCGCCGCGTCGTCTGCCGCTGTCGCGTTGGTTTCGCCGTAGTCGCTCGGCTTCGCACTCTGGCCATAGAACCCGGTGGTGCCCAGATCGCTGTAAGCGCCGGAAGTCAAAACGGAATCTTTTACCACCAGCGTATCGGTAAAGACGTTAGCGCTGTTAGCGACCCCTTCCTTCCCATCGTATGGCGTATTATCCAGCTCATGATAGCCCTGAGTCAGGGTAATGCCCGCCACGTGCGAGTTGTTCTGAATAACGATATCAGATTCAACGTCCAGGGTGATGGCGTTGCCGAGCGCATAGGTATCCTGATAGTGAGTTTCACTCTTATCGCCATTCGTGACATCGTACGCATAATGCTCGTAGGCGTCGTTGATGGTCGAGTGATCGACGGTCAGGCTAAAACGGTCATATTGCTGATGGTTAGTGCCATCCTCATCGATGCCGTCCGCGCAGGCCGAGGTCATACACTCTGAGGTGATCATGCCGTTGATGGTGCTGTTGGAGATGCTCAGAGAGTTTGCGCGCCCGTTAATACCATCGTCCAGGTAGTAAGTTGAGATGACGCCGTTTACCGTTGAGTTTTTGACAACCGGGTAGATGTCGCCGTCATGAGACGCCCCAGAGTAGTCCCAGTCAGCATAACCGTAGTACCACGGGGTTGACGCGGTGTTATCGTAGCCAAACGTATTGTAAGTCGTGCCAGAAATATCTTTAGCATTTGCCTGAGAAGCGATAGCCAACGTACAGGCTAATGCTATTTGCGATACAACTAATTTCTTTTTCCACATGTGCATTGGATCATCCCTCCTCAGGGACATATACAAATTGGTCCGTCAAGTATCCTTGCAACGTAATCATATTGCGGTGTGAATTATGCAGTCCTCTAAAGATGGTTCAATGAATCTTTCAAATAAGTACGGAATCAGACAAATGGCATAAGCCACGACATATTTAAAAAATAAAACTACTGCAATTTTCATTTAAAATCAAAAGTTTAATAGAATACCCACTCTTAATTCACGCTGTTTTCTATTGAGGATCAATGATTTTTGAAACTTATTTATCATTTCAAATCAACTAAAATTAAAAATAATTGAAGAGAAGCTGACATATTAACAACGTCAATTAATCCTTTTATCTTCAGGTAAAATGGAAACGATTACGTCGCGCTATTTCGCCACGTAACGCGCGCAGCGACCCTGTTTATTACGTGATTAATGTTCGGCAGAACCAAATGACAAATTATTCACTAAAATTTTGGATTAATGCGGAAACATTCATTGTGATGAGGTTAAGGACAATTTTAGTAAAACAGTTCGACCGCGTTTGCGTTACACTGGCTCTTCGTGTTCTACAAACGTCAGGCATACCATGACCGATTTAATTGCTCGTCCCCGTCGCCTGCGCAAGTCACCGGCACTGCGCGCTCTGTTTGAAGAGACAACACTGACCTTAAACGATCTGGTGTTGCCTATTTTTGTTGAAGAAGAGATCGATGATTACAAAGCCATCGATGCGATGCCGGGCGTGATGCGTATCCCGGAAAAGCATCTGGCGCGTGAGATCGAGCGTATTGCCCGCGCAGGGATCCGTTCGGTCATGACCTTCGGCATCTCGCATCACACCGATGACACCGGCAGCGACACCTGGAAAGAAGAGGGTCTGGTCGCCCGCATGTCCCGGATCTGTAAAGAGACGGTGCCGGAGATGATCGTCATGTCCGATACCTGCTTCTGCGAATATACCTCTCACGGCCACTGCGGGGTGCTGTGCGAGCATGGCGTCGATAACGACGCGACCCTGCTCAATCTCGGCAAACAGGCAGTCGTCGCGGCGGCGGCGGGCGCAGATTTCATCGCGCCGTCGGCGGCAATGGATGGTCAGGTGCAGGCGATTCGCCAGGCGCTGGACGCGGCTGGTTTTACCGATACCGCCATCATGTCCTACTCCACCAAGTTCGCCTCCTCCTTCTACGGCCCGTTCCGTGAAGCGGCCGGTACCGCGCTGAAGGGCGATCGCAAGACCTATCAGATGAACCCGCTTAACCGTCGGGAGGCGATCCGCGAATCGCTGCTGGATGAAGCGCAGGGCGCCGACTGCCTGATGGTAAAACCGGCGGGCGCTTATCTCGATATTCTGCGCGACATTCGCGAACGCACCGACCTGCCGCTGGGGGCATACCAGGTGAGCGGCGAGTACGCGATGATCAAATTCGCCGCCCAGGCGGGCGCGATTGATGAAGAGAAGGTGATCCTTGAAAGCCTCGGCGCCATCAAACGCGCCGGCGCGGATCTGATCTTCAGCTACTTTGCGCTCGATCTGGCCGAGAAGCAGATCCTGCGTTAATGCCTCGCCGGGTGGCGGCTACGCCTTACCCGGCCTACAATGTGAACCTCTCGTAGGCCGGGTTAGCGCAGCGTCACCCGGCAATAACGTCAGCCACGTAGGCCGGGTAAGCACAGCGCCACCCGGCAATAACGTCAGCGCCGCGCCTTTAGTTCAGCAATATCCTTTGGCGTGGTGCGACAGCAGCCACCAATCAGTTTCGCCCCTGCCGCCAGCCACCGGGGAAGATAGTCCGCCAGCGTCGCGCACGCTTCGCCATGGTGATGCCAGGTTTTGCTCTCTGCGTCGTAATGCTCACCGGAGTTGGGATAGACCACCAGCGGCAACTCGGTAAGGCTCTGCAGGTGCTCCAGCGCGGCGGTCGTCTCCTCCAGGGCGATACAGTTGATACCCACCGCCACTACCTGCGGCGCGTTCGCCAGTAGCGCGACCACCTCGCGCAGCGGCGTACCGTCGCTCAGGTGTTCACTATCGCGCAGGGTAAAGGAGAACCACGCGCGGGCGCGGGGATAGTCCGCCAGCAGGGCAAGCAGCGCCGCAATCTCCGCGCCGCTGGGGAGCGTTTCACAGGCCAGCAAATCGGCCCCGGCATCCAGCAGCGCCTCCACGCGCGGGCGATGGAAGGCGGTAAACTCCTCCGCGCTACGCACATAATCGCCGCGATATTCCGACCCATCCGCCAGAAAAGCGCCGTACGGCCCGACCGAGCCGGCCACCAGCAGCGTTCCCGCCTGCGGGTTTTCGGCCAGATACGCCTCCCGCGCCTTGCGCGCCAGCTCGACGCTCTTGCTGATTAAGGCGCGCGACTGCGCTTCATCCAGCCCGCGCGCCGCAAACCCGGCGGGTGTCGCCTGGTAACTGGCGGTGATCGCCACCTGCGCTCCGGCGCGATAGTAGTCAAGATGCACTTCACGAATCAGCTCCGGGTTCTCCATCAGCACTTTGGCGGACCACAGGCTGTCTGCCAGCTGACACCCGCGCGCTTCCAGCTCCGTTGCCATCGCCCCGTCCAGCACCACAAAAGGCGCTTTATCCAGGAGAGCGGTAAGGGGATTATTCTGCGGCATGTTCAGGCTCCTGCGTTTTCAGATTTTGAGTGAAGTAATAGGCGCCATAACAGAGGGCGACAAACGGCAGCCCGCAGTAAAGCGCGATTCGCTGGTCAGGATCAAAAGCTAACCCCACGCACGCCACCAGACAGAGTACAAAGCCCAGCACCGGCACCCAGGGATACCAGGGGGCGCGATAATGCAGGGCTGAGAGCGGCTGGCCGGACTGCAGATGGCGGCGGCGAAAAACAAAATGCGCCGCACAGATACTTAACCACACCGCCACTACCGCAAAGCCGGAGATGGCCGACAGCGCCACAAAGACCGTATCGGGAGCCACCACGCTGGAAAAGAGCGCCAGCACCCCGCCGAGCATCGACACCGACAGCGCGGTCAGCGGCACGCCGTTTTTATTGACCCGGGCGAAGCAGCGCGGCAGCGTACGCTCATTCGACAGCGACCAGAGCATGCGCCCGGAGGCGTAAAGGCCGGAGTTGGCGGCCGAAAGGATGGCGGTCAGAATTACAAAATTGAATATATCCGCCGCGTAGGGAATACCGACCTTCTCAAAGACCAGCACAAAAGGACTCTTCTCCACCCCCGCCTGCGCCATCGGGATTAGCGCCGCCAGCACAAACACGGTGCCGATAAAAAAGATAATCAGGCGGGCAATGGTGGTGCGAATGGCGACCGGGATCACCTTCTGCGGGTTTTGCGTTTCCCCGGCGGCGATGCCGATAAGCTCGGTCCCGGAGAAGGCGAAATTAACCGCCACCATGGTCATCAGGATCGGCAGGCCGCCGTGGGGAAACCAGCCCTCCGCCGTAATGTTGGCAAGCCCCGGCGCGGGGGAGCCGTCCTGCATGGGGATAAAGCCGAATATCGCCGCCCCGCCGAGAATAATAAAGGCGATGATGGTGACCACTTTAACCAGCGAGAACCAGAATTCCCCTTCGGCGAAGAAGCGGGTAGAGATGACGTTAAGCGCGAAAATAACCAGGCAGAAGAGGACGCACCATATCCAGACGGGCACCTGCGGGAACCAGTACTGCATACAGAATCCGGCGGCGGTAAAGCTGGAGCCAAGCGCCACGGTCCAGGTGAGCCAGTAGAGCCACGCCACGACGTAGCCCGTCGCCGGGCCAAGGTAGCGGGCGGCATAGAGATGGAACGCGCCGGTCTCCGGCATCGCCACCGAGAGTTCGCCAAGACACTGCATCACCAGCCAGACCACCAGGGCGCCAATCAGATAGGCCAGCAGCGTACCCGCCGCGCCGGTGGTGGAGATGATGTAACCGGTATTAAAGAAAAGCCCTGTGCCAATCACGCCCCCCAGCGAGAGCATGATCAGATGGCGCGTTTTCATGGTGCGTTTAAGCTGCCCATTTTCTTGTTCTGTTTGCATATCACCTTCCATACGTATGGACATCTAAACATCCAAAGAAGGTCTGTTATACCGTGATTGCCATCAAAAAGCTACCCGCGGGCCCGGCGGTTACCGCTTCTGCGCCAGCAGCATGGCGATCACGGCGAAGAGAGCGATGATCCACGCCATCGTCCACGGCGTTCCATCGCTGAGGGTTGCCAGCAGCAGGGAGGAGACAATCCCGCTGCCATACTGCAACGAACCGATCAGCGCCGAGGCGGAACCGGCGCTGCCCGGAACGGCGTCCAGCGCGGCGGCAGTGGAGGTGGCGGCGATGATGCCGTTCATGGCAAAGAAAAGGAAAATCAACCCGACCATCAGCGCCAGCCCGCCCGCGTGGAGCCAGACGCAGGCGGCCATGGTGACCGCCGCCGCCGCGGCAAGCGCGGTGGCATACCTCAGCAGCTGCTCCAGCGGATAACGGCTGACCAACCTGCGGTTCACCACGCTCATCCCCATCACCCCGAGGACGTTAAGCGCAAAAAGCCAGCCATAGTGGGCAGGCGCCACGCCGTAATAGCGGATATAGACGAAAGGCGAGCCGGTAATAAAGGCATAGGCGGCCACGTAGTAGCTGGTGAGGCTCAGGGTGTACTGCATAAATTTCGGGTTACGCAGCAGCGAGGCGTAGTTTTTAAAGGCCCCCTTCACCGACGCGTTAACCCGTTTCTCCTCTTTCAGCGTCTCCGGCAGCCACCAGAGCGAGGCGAACATCAGCACGCCCACCACCACCAGCAGCCAGAAGATGGCGTGCCAGGAGGCGAACTTAATCAGCTGTCCGCCCATCAGCGGCCCGGCAATCGGGGCGATAGCCATGATAATTACCAGCGTGGAGAGCATCTGCGCGGCGCGGGTGCGGCTGAAGAGATCGCGGATCATCGCCCGCGCCAGCATCGGTCCGGTGCAGGCGCCCAGCGCCTGAAAGACACGCCAGAAGACGATATCGGTGATGGTGTCCGCCATCGCGCAGCCTGCGGAGCCAATCACAAACAGCGCCATCCCGATAAAAAGCGGAATGCGTCGACCGAGGTGGTCGCTGATGGGTCCCCAGATAAGCTGGGCAATCGCAAAGCCGATTAAAAAACCGGTGATCGTCAGTTCAGCATTCCCCTGCAGATCCGCCGACATCCTCGGCATCGCGGGCAGATAGATATCCGTAGAGAGCGAAGTAAAAGCCATCAGGGCGCTGAGGATCAGAATAAAGGGCAAACCAGTGGTTTTGGTGGGAGTCATAGCATACCGGGTATCGTTTCAGGGGGCGGGGATCATACACAGAACGCGCTTATGAATAATCAGCAGAAAATGGGATGGGGCTATGAACAGAGGTCATAACTCCCTGTGCGGAAATCCATCCTGTTGGTAAATATCTTAAAGAGTTCTATAGTCCACAGTGATTATTCATCATCAGGATCTCTCGATGCGATTTAACGGACTGACCAAAGGCTTTTTCATTTTTATCCTCGCGCTCGTCACGTGGGCCTTTTTCGATGTGCTTTCGCCCTACTTCTCCGCCATTCTCTGGGCCGCCATTCTGACCATCATCTTTAACCCGGTGAAAAACAGGCTGCGCACGGCGCTTGGCGATCGCAACGGGCTGGCGTCGCTGCTGACCATCGGCATTATCTGCCTGATTGTCTTTATTCCGTTGACGGTGATCCTCTCCTCGCTGGCGATTGAGCTTAACGTGGTTTACACCAAGCTCCAGCAGAACAATACCCAGTTCCCGGAGATCATTGCGGGTCTTTTCGCGCGTCTGCCCGACTGGGCCAACAGCTTCCTGGCGGATCATAATCTGGCTAACGCCGCGGAGATCCAGAAGAAGCTCTCCGACGTGGCGCTGAAAGGGGGGCAATATCTGGCGGGCAGCGCCTTCCTGATTGGCAAGGGCACCTTTGGCTTTGCCATCAGCTTCGGCATCATGCTCTACCTGCTCTTCTTCCTGCTCAAGGATGGGCCCTATCTGGTCAATCAGATCCTCGCCTCCCTGCCGCTCTCGGACTATATGAAGCAGCACCTGTTCGCCAAGTTCGTGGCGGTCTCCCGGGCGACGGTTAAAGGCACCGCCGTGGTGGCGGTTGTGCAGGGGCTGCTCGGCGGGCTCGCTTTTTACTTTGTCGGTATCGACGGCAGCATTCTGTGGGGCGCCCTGATGGCGTTTCTCTCCCTGGTGCCCGCCGTGGGCTCGGCCATCGTCTGGGTGCCTGCGGCCATCTACCTCTTTGCCACCCATCAGCTCTGGCAGGGCTTCTTTATTGTCGGCTTTTTCGTCGTCGTGGTCGGCCTGGTGGATAATATTCTGCGCCCGCTACTGGTGGGGAAAGATACCAAAATGCCGGACTATCTGATCCTGATCGTTACCCTGGGCGGAATGGAGATCTACGGCATCAACGGCTTTGTCATCGGCCCGCTGATTGCCGCCCTGTTTATCGCCTGCTGGAACTTGCTCTCCGGTCGCGATCACGCCGGTAACGTGGATGAGATCGACGAGGCGTTTATTGAAGAGGGTAAAAAGCCGCCGCAGGTTTAGCGGGCTTTTATCCGGCATCCTGGCGGCCTTGCGCCGCCATTTTGTTTTCACACATACTTTCTTTCATCCTCCACTCGCCGCAAAAGGATAATACAGGTGCGCATTTCCACCATTACCAACTGGGCCTACGGCGCCACGGTCTGTTTAACCCTCGCCTGCGGCGTTGCCATGCTGATGGCCTCCGGCGCGGATAAGGCCGAGCGTCAGGCGGTCGCGCAGCGGCAGCTTTTCGACCAGCTCAGCGCAGAGGTGGAGATCGACGCCTGGGCGCTCTCCGATCTGGCGCGCCTGTATATCATCAGCCCCGACCCGGCGACGCTGTCGGAGTATCGCCAGAAGGCGAAGGCGATGCGAACCATCGAGCAGCGGCTGGCCTCGCTACAGGACATCGGCGCGTCAGCGGAAGAGCTGGCGCTGCTGCATGAAGGACTGAAGCTTGGGGATGCGCTGCTGGACGAACAGCAAACCGCCCTCGCCCATGCGGAGCGCGGCGACACGCGCCAGGCGATTAGCCTGCTCTACAGCAGAGCCTATGAGCAGGAGCTGGAACAGATGCAGGGCCAGATCGACCATTTCCGCCAGATGCTGGACAGCCGCGCGCAGGCGGTGGTGAACGAGGCGACCCAGAAATCACAAAAACTGAGGCTGCTCTCGGAGGTGATGGTTGCCCTGACCGCCCTGCTCTTTTTATTTGTCCTCGCCTTTATCCTGAAGCGCCGTGTGCTGCGCCCGGTGGTTAGGCTGAGCGACGTGGTTAACCGTCTCGCCTCGCAGGATTATGCGGTGGAGGCCCCGGCATTCACCCATGTGGACGAAATTGGCGATATGGCGCAGGCGATCCGCATTTTTCGTGAGAATGGTCTGGCGCGGCAGCGGCTGGAGAAAGAGCGCGACGCCGACTGGGCGATCCGCTCCCTGCTGGCGCGCATGACGCAGCGGCTGCAGGGCTGCGAATCGTTCGACGACGTGGTGAATATCGCCCGGCTTTTTGCGCCAAATATCGCCCCCGAGATCCCCGGGCGGCTCTACGTGCTGGAGCGAGATCCCCGGGAGCTGCGCTGCGTCGCAGAATGGCTGTCGCCCCAGGGCTCACCCGCCCCCTTTCACCCCGACCACTGCTGGGCGGTACGCCGCGGTCAGAGCCATCCTCCGGTAAACGGCGAGCCCGACGTCACCTGCTATCACCTGCCGGAAGGCGTCGCCGCGCAGGCGCTGTGCATCCCGCTTATTGCCCAGGGAGAGGCGATTGGCCTGCTCTCGTTCCAGAACATCACCGCCGATACCGCCGCCGCCCGCGCCTACCTGGAGCTGATGGCCGAAGCGCTGGCGCTGGCGCTGGCAAACCAGCGGCTACGCGACGCCCTGCAGGAGAAAGCGCTCTACGATCCGCTCACCGGGCTGCGCAACCGCTACCATCTGGAAGATATTCTGCGCACGCAGATGAGCCAGGCGATGCGCAGCGACGCCCCGCTAAGCTGCCTTATGATCGACATCGATCATTTTAAATCGATTAACGACCGTTACGGCCACGAAGCGGGAGATGAAGTGATTAAAAGCGTGGCGGCGGTTGTCAGGCAAACGGCGCGCGATACGGGAATGGCCTTCCGCTACGGCGGCGAGGAGTTTCTGATCCTGCTGCCGGGGGCGGATGAAGAGGCGGCGTTCGCCTGCGCCACCCGCATCGACGAGGCGGTGCGCGCGCTGACGGTGCGCTTCGGGCTGGCGGAGATCGGCCCGCTGAGCGTCTCGACCGGGGTGGCAAGCTACCCGCAGCATGCCCAGAGCGACAACCTGCTGCGCGCCGCCGACGCCGCGCTCTACCGCGCGAAAGAGCTGGGCCGGGCGCGAATCGTCCGCTTCGGCAAGCTCAGGGTGGAGTAAATAGCCGGAATCGTCTCAAAACCGGCGTAGCAGATGCTTAATTTTTCCTCACCCCGCCAGGCTTAAGCAGAACTGACTAAGCTCATTAGCATCTCTTTTTCTTAATGACGGAGAAATGCTGATGGCTGACCCCACCAATTACGATCTTTCCAGGGAACAGAAAGAACCTTCTGCTGGCGACGCGCTGAGCGATCTGCTGGAAAATCTGCACCACCATGGCTTTCTGCGCATGGCGAACGACGTGGTTAAAGCCAACACCCAGATTGCCAAAATGGTGGTCGACGGCATTAACCAGCCCGGCTCGCAGACCGGCATCCAGAACCTCTCTATCCTGCTGGTGGCGCTCTCGAAAATTCCACCGGAACAGCTCAGCCATCTGCTGACGGCGTTCACCCGTGGGGTGGAGGCGATGACGGCCACCCGCGCCGCGCCGGAAAAACACCACGCCCCCGGCGTAACCGGCTTTATTAAGATGCTGGGTGATGACGAGACGTGGCAGAAAGCCGCCCCGCTCTTTAACGCGCTGCAGGCCTTTTCCAGCACGCTTCAGTCTCCGCCGCCGGCGACGCGCCCCTCTGAACGCCCGTAACCGCAGCCCTTCTGCGCCAGTGAACTCTCTGCTTTAACAGCGAATGCGGGATTTCTGAGCAATCCCGCTGCCCGCGCCGACTATGCTTAATATTTAAAAAATGTGTCGCACAGCGACCTCTTCTCTTTTTTCTTTTTTACTGGAGGCCTGGTATGAGCAACCTGGGCAATAGACCTGAAGATCGTTCCGATGTTAACCCGACGCGGCCTGAGTCGCCGAAGGCCAGCACCACTCCGCCGCCCGAAACGGCGTCGGTCGCCTTTACCGTCAACGGCGTGCGCCAGCAGCTGGAGGTGGATACCCGTACCACGCTACTGGATGCGCTGCGTGAAAATCTGCACCTCACCGGCACCAAAAAGGGGTGCGACCATGGTCAGTGCGGCGCCTGCACCGTCATTGTTGACGGACGCAGACTCAACTCCTGCCTGACCCTCGCGGTGATGCACCAGGATGCGGAGATCACCACCATTGAAGGGCTGGGCACGCCGGACGATCTCCATCCCATGCAGGCGGCCTTTGTGAAACACGACGGCTACCAGTGCGGCTACTGCACGCCGGGGCAGATCTGCTCTTCGGTAGCGATGCTTCAGGAGCTGGAAGAGGGTATTCCCAGCCACGTCACCCTCGATCTGGTCTCCGATCCAGAAATGACGGAGGACGAAATCCGCGAACGCATGAGCGGCAACATCTGCCGCTGCGGAGCCTATTCCAATATTCTTGCCGCCATTGAAGAAGCCGCCGGGGAGCTGAAATCATGAAAGCCTTTACCTACGAGCGCGTGAACAGCCCCGCCGAGGCGGCGGCCAGCGCGCAGCGCACCGCCGGAGCGAAATTTATCGCCGGGGGAACCAATCTGCTCGATCTGATGAAGCTGGAGATTGAAACCCCTGTCCATCTGATCGACGTCAATCATCTTGGACTGGATACCATCGAGGCGACGCCGGAGGGCGGCCTGCGCATCGGCGCGCTGGTGCGCAATACCGATCTGGCCGCCGATGAACGCGTGCGGCGCGATTACGCGGTGCTCTCCCGGGCGCTGCTCGCCGGGGCGTCCGGCCAGCTTCGCAACCGGGCCACCACCGCGGGCAACCTGCTGCAGCGTACCCGCTGTCCCTATTTCTACGACACCAACCAGCCCTGCAACAAGCGCCAGCCCGGCAGCGGCTGCGCCGCGCTGGGAGGATACAGCCGCCAGCTCGCTGTGGTGGGGGCAAGCGAGGCCTGCATCGCCACCCATCCCAGCGACATGGCGGTCGCCATGCGGCTGCTGGACGCGGTAGTAGAGACGGTGAAACCTGACGGCAGCGAAAGAGCGATTCCCGTCGCCGACTTCTATCTCGCGCCGGGCGAGACGCCGCACCTGGAGAATGTGCTGGAGCCGGGAGAGCTGATCGTCGCGGTCACCCTGCCGCCGCCCGCGGGTGGCACGCACATCTACCGCAAGGTGCGCGATCGCGCCTCTTACGCCTTTGCCCTGGTCTCGGTGGCCGCCATCGTCCATCCCGACGGCAGCGGACGAGTGGCGCTCGGCGGAGTGGCCCATAAGCCCTGGCGGCTGGAGGCGGCTGACGCCGCGCTGCCGGAAGGGGCGCAGGCGGTCTACGACCAGCTGTTCGCCAGCGCCTGTCCCACGGAAGAGAATGCCTTTAAGCTGACCCTGGCGAAGCGGACGCTCGCCTCGGTGCTGTCGGAAGCGAGGAGCTAAAGATGAAATTTGAAAAACCGGCAGGAAATAACCCGATTGACCAGATGAAGGTGGTGGGCCAGCCGCGCGATCGCATTGATGGCCCGCTGAAAACCACCGGCACAGCCCATTACGCCTATGAATGGCACGACAAAGCCCCTAATCCGGCCTATGGCTATGTAGTGGGTTCCGCCATCGCCAAAGGGCGCATCACCGCGCTTCACACTGAGGCGGCAGAGAATGCGCGGGGCGTGCTGGGGGTGGTCACCGCCGATAACGCCGGGCCGCTCGACAAAGGGGAGCGCAACACCGCTCCGCTGCTGGGCGGGCCGGAGATCGAACACTACCATCAGGCTATCGCCCTGGTGGTTGCCGAAACCTTTGAACAGGCGCGGGCGGCCGCGGCGCTGGTGGAAGCGGAGTACCAGTGCGAGCCGGGCGACTACGATCTGGCGGCGAAAAAGCCTTCCGTGACCGAGCCGCCGGAGGATACGCCAGACAAAACCACGGGCGATATGGAAACCGCCTTTGCCGCCGCGGCGGTGAAGCTTGACGTCACCTACACGACGCCCGACCAGAGCCATATGGCAATGGAGCCGCACGCGTCGATGGCCCTCTGGGAGGGAGAGAGCGTGACCGTCTGGACCTCCAACCAGATGATCAACTGGGGGCGTACCGATCTGGCAAAAACGCTCGGCCTGGAGCCGGAAAAAGTGCGGCTCATCTCGCCTTATATCGGCGGCGGCTTCGGCGGCAAGCTCTTTCTGCGCAGCGACGCGCTGCTGGCGGCGCTTGGCGCGCGGGCGGCCAATCGCCCGGTGAAGGTGATGCTGGCGCGCCCCAGTATCCCCAATAACACCACCCACCGCCCGGCGACCGTTCAGCATATCCGCATCGGTACCGATCCGGCGGGGAGAATCACCGCTATCGGCCATGAAAGCTGGTCAGGCAACCTGCCCGGCGGCACCCCGGAGACGGCGGTCGCGCAAACGGATCTGTTTTACGCCGGAGCCAACCGGCATACCGGTGTTCGCCTCGCGACGCTCAACCTGCCGGAAGGTAACGCCATGCGCGCCCCCGGCGATGCGTCGGGGCAGATGGCGCTGGAGATTGCCATCGACGAGATCGCTGAAAAAGCGGGCGTCGATCCTGTTGAGTTTCGCATTCTTAACGATACCCAGGTCGACCCCGCCCATCCGGAGCGGTTCTTCTCCCGTCGGCAGCTTATCGCCTGCCTGCGCACGGGCGCGGAGAAGTTTGGCTGGCAGCAGCGTCACGCCACGCCACGCCAGGTGCGCGACGGCCGCTGGCTGGTCGGCATGGGGATGGCGGCGGGCCTGCGTAACAACATCGTAGCCCCCTCCGGCGCGCGCGTTCACCTTCAGCCCGACGGCCGCGTCGTGGTGGAAACCGACATGACCGATATCGGCACCGGCAGCTACACCATTATCGCCCAGACCGCCGCAGAGATGCTCGGCCTGCCGCTGGAGAAGGTTGAGGTTCGCCTTGGCGACTCCACTTTCCCCGTCTCCGCTGGCTCCGGCGGGCAGTGGGGAGCTAACACCTCCACCGCGGGCGTGTATGCCGCCTGCGTGAAGCTGCGGGAAGCGATCGCCGCGAAGCTGGGCTTTGATCCAGATACCGCGGAGTTTACCGATGAGACCATTCGCGCACAGGGGCGCAGCGCGAGGCTGGCCGAGGCGGCCACTGACGGGCCGCTCACCGCCGAGGATAAAATCGAGTTTGGCGATCTCGGCAAAACCTTCCAGCAGTCGACCTTCGCCGGCCATTTTGCCGAGGTGGGGGTGGATATCGCCACCGGCGAGATCCGGGTGCGCCGCATGCTGGCGGTCTGCGCCGCCGGACGCATTCTTAACCCGAAAACCGCGCGCAGCCAGGTGATCGGGGCGATGACCATGGGGCTGGGGGCGGCGTTGATGGAAGAGCTGGCGGTGGACACGCGCCGCGGCTTTTTTGTCAACCATGATATGGCGACCTATGAGGTGCCGGTTCATGCGGATATCCCTCACCAGGAGGTGATCTTCCTCGACGATACCGACCCGGTCTCCTCCCCCATGAAGGCCAAAGGGGTGGGCGAGCTGGGGCTGTGCGGCGTCAGCGCCGCCATCGCCAACGCCGTCTATAACGCAACGGGCGTGCGGGTGCGGGACTACCCCATTACGCTGGATAAGTTTATCGATGCGCTCCCGGACGTGGTGTAAGGAGGGGTCATGCAGCCACACGCTACCCTTCCCGGCGAAGGAGCATCGCTTGTTACGCCCGAACGGGCGTTTATCAGCGACGATGCCGGCACGATCCTGCGCTTTGCGCTGGAGGCCCTGACCAGCGGCATGGCAGCCGCGCTGGTAACGCTGGTGGAGATCCGGGGCGGCGCGGCGCGCCCCCTGGGGGCGCAGATGGCGGTGCGCGAGGATGGCCGCTACTGCGGATTCGTCTCCGGCGGCTGCGTGGAGTCGGCCGCCGCCTTTGAAGCGCTGGAGGTGATCGCCTCCGGCCAGGATCGCATGGTGCGCTACGGCAAAGATTCGCCGTGGTTCGACATCGTGCTGCCCTGCGGAGGCGGCATTACGCTGAGCATCCACAAGCTGCGTACCGCCGAACCGCTGCTGGCAGTGCTTAATAGCCTGGCGCAGCGCAAGCCCGCCGGGCTGCGCTACTCCCCCCGGACCCGGACGCTGCAAAGCCTGCCCGCCGCAACGCCGACGCGCTGGCACAAGGAGAGCTTCGAAGTGGGCTATCGCCCCTGCGTGCGGGCCATTATCTATGGCCGCTCGGTGGAGGCGCAGGCGACCGCAGCGCTCGCCCAGGCGACGGGCTATGACGTATATACGTTCGACAGGGCAAGCCCGCGCATCAGTATGCTGACGGATGCGGACACCGCGGTGATCCTCCTCTGGCACGACCTGCATCGCGAGCTGCCCGTCCTGCAGGCGGCGCTGAATGCCCGTCCCTTTTATATCGGCGCGCTGGGCAGCCAGCGCACCCATCTTAAACGGACGGCAGCCCTGGTCGAGCGGGGCTTTAGCGAGGAGGAGATCGGGCGCATCCGCGCGCCGATCGGTCTCTTTCCCAAGGCCCGCGACGCTCACTCTCTGGCGCTCTCCGTGCTGGCGGAGGTCGCGGCTACCCGCAACGGGAGCGGGGAGAGATGATCGCCTCCCCCGTTGTACTGCTGCTCGCCGCCGGGCGCGGCGAGCGCTTTACCGCCTCCGGCGCCACCGTTCATAAGCTGGATGCGCTCTTAAACGGCCAGCCGGTGCTGACCCACACCCTGCGGGCGGTGCAGGCGGCGGGGTTGCCCTGGTATCTGGTGCGGCCCGAAGGCTTTACCCGCGGAATGGGCGAGTCTATTGCGCTGGGGGTCAATGCCACTTCAGATGCTGACGGATGGCTGATCCTGCCCGCCGACCTGCCCCTTATCCAGCCCGCCTCGCTACAGCGCGTGGCGCAGGCGCTGGCGGAAAGGGATGTGGTTGTGCCCTACTGTCAGCAACAGCAGGGGCACCCGGTGGGGTTTAGCCGTCGCTATTTACCGGCGCTGCTGAAGCTAACGGGGGAGAGAGGCGCCAGGGAGATTGTCCGTCAGGCGCGGGCCGAAGGACGGGTGCAGGATCTGCATCTTGATGATGCCGGCATCGTGGAGGATATCGATACCCTCCACGATCTCGACGCGGCGGCGCGTTTTCTGGCCCTGCGCACTTACTCCACCTGCCAGTAGAGCGGCGAGCCAAAGACATCGACAAAATAGTCGATGGCAGCGCGCACGTTCAGCGGGGTCTGGCGCGCGTTGGGGTAGATGGCGGCGATATGTTGTGGCTCCGTATGAATGGCAAACTCCTGTTCCGGCAGCAGCCGCACCAGCGCGCCCGACTTCAGGCTGTCGGCAATCAGCCAGTCGGGAAAGAGAACGATGCCCATCCCGTCCAGCGCCGCGATCCGCAGCGATTCAGCATGGTTCGAGGAGAGAACAGGCGTCACCGGATGCTGGATCCACTCGCCGCTCTCCCCTTTCATCAGCCAGCGGTTAGGGCCGGATGAGCCTTTATAGACCAGACACTGGTGCCGGACGATTTCGCTTGCCTGCCGCGGCACGCCGTGGCGGGCGAGATACTCTGGCGACGCCGCCAGATAGTAGCGCTGCGTACCAATCACCCTGGCGCGCAGGGAGGAGTCGGTTAACGTACCGATGCGAAAAATCAGGTCCGCCGGTGACTTCAGCGGGTCGATAAAGTCATCGGTTTGGGTAAGCTCAATCTGCAGTAGCGGATAACGCTTCAGCAGCCCGCTGAGCCAGGGGGCGATATGGCGCTGTCCGAAGTAGACTGGCGTATTGATTCTGAGCGGCCCGGCCGGCACCGAGGAGCGCTCCTGGAGCGCCGCCCTCGCCCGGCTGAGCTCGTCGGCGATGGCGCGGGCGTAGTCAATAAAGTTTCTTGCCGCCTCGGTGGGGATGATCGCGCGGGTATTGCGATAAAAGAGCGGCTGGCCTGCCGCCTCTTCAAGCTGAAGGATCGCCCGGGAAATCCGCGACGCCGATACCCCTTCCCGCCTCGCCACCTCTGAAAAGCTTTGCGCGTCATACACCGCAATAAAGTAGAGCAGCGTGCGGATATTTATAGTGCTGAGATCGATCATTCCCGCGGTTCCTGCAAAAGTATTTCCTGATTTATACCATTTTTCAGCCAATCCGAATCGTCTATCTTTCCCCGCTCTTAAATAATGGAAAAGAGCGTTATGCATTTATTACTGGTATTGCTTGTGGTGGCAGGCGGGATGGGCTTATCCGTCGAAGCGGGGCTGCTGGGGCCGCTTGGCGGCGAGGTGGGCGATTTATGGGCGACCTTTAGCATCTTTGGCGTCGGCGCCGCCCTGACCTTTTTACTGATGCTCTTCTTTAGCCCCCGCGGCGGCGCCTCCTATTTTTCCCAGCCCGGCTGGCAGCTTCTGGGAGGCGTGCTCGGCCCGGCTTACGTCATTATTCTCACCATCGCCGCCCCGGTGATTGGCGTGGCGATGACCATGATCGGCATTCTGGCAGGGCAGGTCTTTAAAAGCCTGGTGATCGACCACTACGGTCTCTTTGGCACGCCGCATCGTAAAATTGATAAAAAGCGCTTATACGCCCTCGCCTTTATTCTGGTGGCGCTCGCGCTGGTAGCAAAAGGATAAACCATGACTGTTTTGATGATTTTGTTAGCCATTATCGGCGGTTCGCTGCTGAGCGTGCAGGCGGCCATTAACGGGCAGCTGGGGAGTCAGGTGGGGGTGCTGAAAACGGCATTTCTGACCTTCTCGGTCGGGGCGATTATCACCGCGCTGCTGATCTTCTTTTTTGAAACGCCCCACACGGCGACCCTGCTCGACGTACCGAAGTGGCAGCTTATCGGCGCCCTGTTTGGCGTGCCTTATATCCTGATCATGGTACTGGCGGTGCAGCGGATCGGCACGGCAGTCGCCACGGTCGCGGTGATCTTCGGCCAGCTCTCCATGAGCATGTTAATCGACCATTTTGGCTGGCTGCATAATGAGGAGATTGCCTTTAACCCCACGCGCGCCGCCGCGGTGATCTGCTTAGGCATCGCGCTGGCATTTATCTATTCAAGCCAGCGCAGCAAGGCGTAATTTCGCAGCTGACATCTGGCGGGCCCTGTCCGCGCCCTTTCAGGGACGCGGACAGGGGAAGCGTCAGATTAATGACGAAGAGATCTATTTACAGGCAACCAAATCGGCCATTTGCTTCGCGTCAGGCAAGCCGATGATTTGTTGCAGGGTACGCGCCTTATTCAGGTAATAGATGGCGGGCGTACCGCTCGCCCCTAATTGCTCCATCAGCTGCTGGTTATGCTGTATCTCCTTAAACACCGCAGGCGGGGTGTTACCTTTCAGCGCCGGTTTATTTTTTCCGTTGCTGCTCTCAAGGTCATGCCAGACTTTAGCCGGATCCTTCGCGGAGAGAATGGCCGCCGCATATTGCGCGCTATCCGGGCGGATCACGCCCACCAGCAAGGTTTTGGTGCTGATGCTTTTATCTTTGATAAAAGGCTGCGCCTGGTGCCAGAACTTATTGCAGTAAGGACAGAAGGGATCGGCAAACACGACCACCTGGCACTTCGCCTCCCCGCTCCCTTCGGCGATTCCCTGCGCCGCGCTGAGTTGCTTCCACATCTCGCGCCCGGCGGGGATATAGATCTCTTCGTTGATGATCTTCTCACTCAGGTTATTTCCCTGGGCGGCATACATATAGCCTGAGATAACATGTTTTTTATCCGGGGTGAGATAAAGCGTTACCCCCATGTCCTGATATTTACCCAGCCACCCTTCCACACCGCCCGGGGCACTGAACGGTTTGATAATTTCAATGCCCTGCTTCTGGATTTGTTTAACAGGTTCGGGTAAGTCAGCGGTCTGCGCCTGAGCGGCGGCGCTCGTCAATACCATTAACAGGGACAGGATCTTTTTCATTGTTTTTCCTCAGTAATATCAGGTGACGTGACCATATTAGCCTTCGTCAGCGTGGTCAGCAGGGCCTCTTTGCTCAGCAGGGAGGGCAGAACATGCCCTTGTGGCAGGGAGGGGCCAAAAATTGCGTTAAAAGGAATGCCGCTGGCGCCGTAGCGGCTCAGGAATTGCTCAATTTCAGCAGAGGGCTGGCTCCAGTTTCCCTGCAACAGCACGACGTCGTCGCGGTTTAAGGCCGCAACCACCTCCGGGCGATGAAGTACCAGCACCTCATTCACCCGGCAGTTCAGACACCAGTCGGCGGTGATATCCACCAGTACGCGTTTTCTGGCGGCCAGCGCCTCACTGAGCGCCGCTTCACTGAGCGGCTGCCAGTTCAGGGGAGAGTTGTCCCTGCCCTGAGGGTGGGGAGCCAGAAACGCATACAGCCCTGCGCCAAACAGCACGCCAAACACCAGGCTGCGCAGATTCTCCTTGTGCTTCGGCATGGCCTGAGCGCAGCGGAAAAGGAAAAACGCCACCATCAGGCCGCCGACGATGAGCACATAGCGCGCGCCCCACGCTTTTATCAGCAGCGACATTAACCAGATACAGGAACCCAGCATAAGGAGCACCAGCACCAGGCGTAGTTTCCCCATCCAGGGACCGGGCTTAGGCAGCCAACGCGCCACGCCGGGAACAAGGCTAATCGCCAGCCAGGGAAGGCTCATCCCTACACCCAGCATAAAAAAGATAAGCCACAGCTGATACCCGGGCGCCGCCAGCGCGTACGTTACGGCAGTGCCGAGGAAGGGCGCCGTGCAGGGCGTGGCGAGCAGGGTCGCAAACGCGCCTTCAAGAAAGCTGCCGCCAGCGCCGCTTCCACCCGTCGTAGCCAGCCGTGTGGAGAGGCCGGAAGGCAGGCGAATCTCCATCAGGCCCGCCAGGCTAAAACAAAATATCCACGTCACCAGAACCATGGCGGCAATAAACCAGGGGTTCTGGAACTGAAAGCCCCAGCCAATCCAGGCGCCGGACAACCGCAGGCCGGTCACGATGACCGCCAGCACCAGAAACGAGAAGATGATCCCGGCCGCCGTTGCCAGAAAACGAAGCCGCGTCTGGCGGCGGCTGCTCTCTGCCAGCGTCATCAGCGAAGCGAGTTTTATCCCGAGGACAGGCAGAACACAGGGCATCAGATTAAGAATAAGACCGCCCGCTAACGCGACGGCCACTATCTGCCATAGCGTCGTGGACGGGCTGATATCAACCGTCAGCTGCTGACTCTGCGCCCCGTTACTGACCAGCAAAGAGAGGGGCTGCAGGCGGGAGGCCGCCAGCGGATCGCCCTGCTCATCGCTGACGCGAAAGCGCGCCGTGAGGGTGTTGCCCTGGATCGCTATCTGCGGCGGCGACAGGGATGCCCCCGGCGGGTTGTCAGGAAAGAGATCGGGCCGGGACCAGCCTTCCGGCGAGGCGAGTTGAACGGTCAGAGTCTCTGCCTGAGCGGTGACGGCGTTGATCGCTATCGTGCCGCTTTCCGGGGGAACAGCGCCCATCGCCCGCTTCCAGGCGTCGGCAAAGTGCGCCGACGGCCCGGATGACAGGCTGATATCCAGCGGGAAGGTATTGACCACGCAAAGATTGCTGCACAGGGAAAGCGTCAGTTTCCCGCGCAGTCGCCGCAGCTCACCGGTGGTGACTTCCAGCGGAAATATGACGCGTCGATCGTAGCCTACCGAGCTGAAGCCAGCGGATTCAAACCGGACGGGCCGGGGCCAGTGCCACTGCGTTTTTGCCTGCGGCTCCCAGGCGATCGCAGGCCGAAAGCCGCCGTCGCCGGGGCTTCGCCAGTAGGTTTTCCACCCTTCGGCAGGGATCACTTCCAGCAGCAGACGCACTTTCCCCTCTGCGGGCGCATCATGATACACATGAACCTGAGCATGGGACTGGTCAGGTTTCATCGGCCAGCCCGGTACCGCAGCGGAGGCGGCGGACAGGCTGAATAACAGGAACCACAGGCTCCTGAAAAAAGTTTTCATCTATTTTCTCCGTGAAAAATTAACTGAACAGGGGCTTCATGGTCAGTCATTCACGGAAAACGCAGTTTTTGAGGTGTATTCGAAGTAAGGGAGGACGAAAAAGGATGGTCGGTCTCGGCAGAACGCTGATTTTTATCAGCGCGGCTAACAGCAGCACCAGCAGACCGGGTAAAAGCAGAATGGCGTCAAAATGGAGGGGTTGCGCGGCAAGGAGCGAGTGGGCGCTAAGCTCACAGGGCGAGAGCGCGGACGACGCGCCTTCCTGAACACTCTTTTCAGCGGTCACGGAGAGCGCAGCGGCCCTGACCTGCATGTTATGCAGGATACTGGCCCGCTGAGTCAGACAGATCAGCATGACAAAACAGGCAACCACCAGAAGCACGATGGCTTTCAGCTGCCTGTTTTTATGTTGAGTCGAACCCGTCTGGATAGTCATGGGCAATGAGAATAATGAGCGACTCGCCTGCGGGCAAGCAGCAATTTGTAAAGGAAGCGTTAACATAACGCGTCACCCCCACGCTCTTCTCCCCTTCACGCCGGAGCGCGTTGCCAGGCGGTTAAGGTTCTGGCGGGGTAGAATGAGAGAATCAGGCAGACATCCATTTTTCAAGGGTGGTGATATTACGCCCCGAGGCGTTTTCCACGTTAAAGGTGTCCACGCATAACAAAATCAGCTTTAGCCCTCTGCCGCTCTCCGCCAGAGGATCGGCGTCGAAGAACGTGTACTCCCGCGCCGCAGCGAGGCGCTCAGCGGGGAAGATATCGCCATCATCCGTAAAGCGCAGCGTCACGGTCGTGGCAGTGCAGGTAAATTCTACGGAGAAGCAGCGACGCCGATCCTCATGCAGCGCATAGCGAATAATATTGGTTGCCGTCTCACAGACGGCAAGGTCGAGAGCAAAGCGCCACTCATCTCCGACAGAGAGCGGAGCCATCTTCTCTGCAAGCCACTCCGCCAGCGGCGAGAGCGACGCTAATGCGGCCGGAAAGGCGATTTCGTTAGCCACGGACGCCTCACCGCTCTGACTGCGCGAGCGCCGAAGCGCGATCCGGACAGATACGAAAAATACGATCCATACGGGTCAGGCTGAACATGTTGCTGATCCCCTGGTTCAGCGCGCAGAGCGTCATCTCTCCTTTGCCGTTCATCATTTTCAGAAGGGAAACCAGCGCGCCCAGACCGCTACTGTCGATAAAATCGATTTTACTGAAATCAACAATCACCGCTTTCCGCTCTTCCCCGATCTCGCGGGTGATGGCGTCCTTAAACGCTGCCGCCACCGACGCATCCAGCCGACGCACGGAGGGGGTCAGGATAATGACGTTCGCCTGTCGTTCACTGTTAATATTCATCATTTTTCTCCTGTACGCTCAATCACTAAGAGGGAAACATCATCGGCCATAGCCTGTTGTTCCCCCTGCTCCCCACTGCGCCAGCGAATAAGATGCTGAGCAAACTGTGGCAAAAGAATATCTACCGCAAGCCTGGCGCCATCCTGCAGCCAGCGCTGCAGTCGCGCCTGACCAAACTGTTCGCCGTCGGGGTTTTCACACTCGGTTATGCCGTCGCTAAACAGGCAGAGCCGCTCTCCTGAGGCCAGCGAGAACTCCACATCCGTCCAGGCGAGGTCGGGCATCAGCCCCACCGGCGCCCCGCCGGCGCCCACCGTTCTGACCTCTCCCGCAGGCGTGACGATAAAGGGGGTGGGATGCCCGGCCTGGCACAACTTCCCTTCCCCCGTCGCGAGGTCGATGACGCCATAGATCATCGTGAAATAGCTGACGATCTCTGCTTCATCGCTGCAAAAACGCCCGTTAAGGATCCGTACGACCTCCGCAGGCGAGGCCACCTCGTTGTCGCCGGTAAACAGGAAACGCTCCACCGCCCTGCCGTGCAAAAACTGGCGCGCCACGGCCAGGGACATCATCGCCGCGCCTACGCCATGGCCGGAAACATCGACGCAGTAAAACCCCAGATGGTTATCCAGCGGGAAAACGTTAAACACATCGCCTGAAACCCAGGACGACGGCAGGAAGATCCAGTCGGAAAAGTAGTCCTGGTAGCGCAGCTGGTGAGAAGGCAGAACGGATAACTGAATACGTGCCGCCACTTCCAGATCCTGTTCAATCTGACGCAGAGCCTCGCTAAGACGGGCGTTACGTGCGGAAAGGGTAGCCTGCAGAGAGAGGATCCGCGTTCCCGCATGCAGACGCGCCCGTAACTCGCTCTGCTCGACGGGTTTGCTGAGAAAATCATCCGCGCCGGCATCAAACCCCAGCGTCAGATCGCCCGGATCTTCGCGGGCGGTAAGCAATATTAAATAGATATAGTGATCAAACTGACGGCTGCGGATCTCCCGGCAGAGCGTCAGGCCATCCATTTCCGGCATCTCCCAGTCGCTGATCACCATGCTTACCGGATGATTTTCGAGGATCGCCAGCGCCGCGATACCGTTCTCCGCCTCGCTGACGTGATAGCCCCACTGCGCCAGCATGCGGCTCAGCAGTCGGCGATAAATCTGCGAATCTTCAACAATCAGTACGTGCTGTGTCGACATCGCGCCTCCTAAAGCGGTAAGAACCAGATAAGGCTGATCGTTCCCTCACGAAACTTCGCGTTACCGCTCTGGTGACCGGGATAACGGGTACCGGAATAGTTCGCATACTGAATGGAGAAGGAGCCTGGCGTATAGCCCGCGTAGCCGAAACTGTAGCTATAATCGCCGTTCCAGGGCTGCTGCTGGCTGCTGTCCGGGAACCAGAACGCCGTGGCGCGCACGAAGAAGTGTTGTTTAAAGGTATAACCACACCCGCTCAGCAACACGTTTTTATTTTTGCGGATATCGTTGCTCTCCAGGTCGTAATAGCGCGGCCCCCAGCTGTAACCCACCTGGCAGATAATGGAGTCGCCTTTGTTGATAAGCAGCTTGTTCTCTATGGGCTTTGGCAACGAAAACTTGTAGGCCAGCGTCACGGCGCCCTGTTCAAAATAGGTGTTCCGACGGTTGCCAGAGGTCCAGAAACGGTTATCACCATAATTGCTGTAAACCAGGCTGACGGTATTGGCATGCCAGTCATCGTAGCCAAAGCTGTAGCGAAAATCGGCCGTATAGCGGCTGGTGTCGGTGACCGGCAGACGGGAGGTTACGTTAACAAACCAATAACTGTAGGGAGAATATTGCAGGCTAAGGTTAAGGGTCTGGTTATATTTTTTTTTCTGTTCGGCGCTGTCCGAGCTGTCAGGAATGGTTATCCACTGCTCTTTCAGACCGGAGCTAAAGCTGAGCGCGCCGGAAAATACATCCTCATTACCCGAGAAAAGACGGCCCCAGCGGCTGGTAAACACCCCCACCTGCACCGGCTCGCCATTCTCATCACGTAACGGCTCGGCTGCTTCTTTCGGCGCCGCCTCTGCGCCTGCGGCAATACACAGCAGCGCGCAGGCAAGTAAATATCTCTCCCGCATGATCCCTTCCTTAGTTAGGTATCCAGCGTGCGGCGACGTTATATTTCGCCAGTAACCACAGCACGCCCAGCGCTACGGCATGAATAACCGTGTTCACGATCCACGCCTGGTGCCGCAGATCGAAGGTGACAAACTGGCTGACTGCGAGCACAACATAGACATGCAAAATAAAGGTGTAGAGCGAACGCTGGCCGAGCGGAATGAGGAACCAGCCCGCCAGGCGATAGAGGGGCTGCCAGCACCAGGTCAACAGCAGATAGACCGCGACCATCAGGGAAATATCGTTCAGCACCCGTATCGGCCCCAGGCCGTTTTTTGCCGCCCAGGTATGGTAAAAGGCGTTAAATTCCGCGGGCGGGATAACGTGCATCAGCAGCGCGGGTGGCATAAAGGGGTTGGTGTGATTCTGGGCAACAAACCCGAGGAGTAGCGCGACTATTACCAGCGCTACTATCGCCACTTTACCGGCAGGGGTACGGGCGAAAGAGAGGAGCTCCTCTTTGTACCAGCCGCTGCTCATCCCCAGCACAAAAATAAATTGCCAGGCCAGCAGCGGGAAGGCAAATTCAAACTGGGAGGGCGTAACACGCACCGGCCAGCGCTGCCAGCAGCAGTAAACCAGCAGCGAGAACCCCAGCAGCCAGTACACTTTCCCCTTGTGTAACATCCCCAAAAATAGGGGGCTTAACAGCAGCAGAAAAATATAGAGACCGAGGATTTGCGTCTGGTGAGGACCTATCTGCAGGTAGAGAATAATATTAAACCAGGTCTCTTTAATTTGTGGCGTCACCGGATAGAGGGACCAGGATGTGCCTGAGAAGCGATCGGTAAAATGCGTAACCTCAAAGAGGTTAATAAACGGAAGATAGCCCAGTAACAGAAAGGAAAGAATGATGATGATATTAACGCGATAAATCTTCCACGCCCTGAGATAAAGCCCCCAGGAAATAGTGAGCAAGACAGCTTTTTGCAGTCTGGCACGATTTAACATTCCCAGCATAAATCCGGAGAGAATAACAAACCCTTCAGCACCGGTTGTCAGGCCAAAACGCTCCCATGTGAATATATTAAATATCGACATCACTTCCGTATGCGCCACCACCATCATGACCAACGCAATGCCGCGCATGAAATCGATGCGTAAGTCGCGATTACCCGGAAGAGAATAACGCCATGCTATTGTTTTTCCGCCATCTTTTGGTAAAAGCGCAGGCGCAATCTGGCTCATAGGGAGTCTTGTTCTCCATGCTAAAAAAGCATTTTGTATTTTATTTAGATAGCGTAAGGCGTTGCATCTGGCAATTTTTAAAGCGCTGCCGATCACATTTAAGCGGAATTAATGTTTATTTAAGCGCGCCTGAATCTTTACCCGTTCTGGAATTATTTTTCTTACCTTCTACAATTAGTTTACTTTTTTGTTTTTGCAGGCGGTATTTACCGTTGCGAACTCTCTGTCCGTAACGGGTCTGTTATTAATTGTCATCGTGGAATCAGGATATCCTTCCCTATGGATTTTTATTTTTCCCGTTTTGAACATCGCCAGCCGCCTGAACCGCTTAAAACACCGCGCTGGGTAATGATGACCTGGCAGGTATTAGCGGTTGCGGCGCTGATTCTGGGCGCCAATTATATTTACTGGCGCTGGACAGCCTCCTTAAATACCGACGCGCTGTGGTACGCCGTACCGCTGGTGCTGGCGGAAACCCTTGCCTGGATCGGTACGGCGTTGTTCACGATTAACTTGTGGAAAGAGGAAGATCCGCCACAAAACCCGCCGCCGTCGGAGATCAACGACTGCCTGAGGCCCGAAGATGCGGAAGAGTCGAGGCCCATTAAGGTCGATCTCTTTATCGCCACCTACTCAGAAGATGTGGAGCTGGTCAGGCTGTCTATCCGCGACGCCATGAAAATGGACTATCCCGTCCCGCTGAATTACAAAGTTCATGTGCTTGATGACGGGCGGCGCCCGGAGATGAAAGCTGTCTGCGATGAGGAAGGCGCCGGTTACATCTCCCGCCAGACGAATATCGGTTTCAAGGCGGGTAATTTGCGTAACGGACTTGAGCAAACCGACGGCGATTTCCTGATTATCTGCGATGCCGATACCCGGGTTTTTCCCACCCTGCTCCGCCACACGCTGGGCTACTTTCGCGACCCGGATGTAGCCTGGGTTCAGACGCCGCAGTGGTTTTTCGATCTGCCGGAGGGCGAGGATCTGGCGCGCTGGCTCGGGCGTAAGGCGGGCAAACCGGGATACGGCCTGGGCTGGCTCGCGCAAAAACTGATCGGGCCGGTGACCATCGGACGCGATCCCTTCTTCAACGATCCGCGCATGTTCTATGACGTTATTTTACGCCGCCGCAACTGGGCCAACGCCGCCTTCTGCTGCGGCGCCGCCTCCGTGCACCGGCGCGAGGCGGTGATGCAGGCGGCGCTGCGCAGCTATGTCTGGACCGTCGAAGAAGAGATTAACCGCCATACGGAGGATATTCGCGATCCCGTCATGCGCCAGGCCCTGCAGGACGCCATGCGCCCGCACGTAGCGTTCGATACCGAGCTGACCCCGTATAAGTTTCACGTTTCAGAGGATATCTACACCTCCGTCCTGCTGCACGGCGACGCCGCCCGCCGCTGGCGCTCCGTGATGCATCCGCGCATTGAGTCTAAAATGCTCTCTCCGCAGGATATGCTGACCTGGATGATCCAGCGCTTTAAATACGCCGCAGGTTCGCTGGACATCTTGTTCCACGATAATATTTTCAGCCGCCGCCGCTTTAAGCTCTCTCTGCCGCAAACGCTGATGTACGCCACTACCTTCTGGTCCTATCTGGCCTGCGTGTGGAACACCATTTTTCTGGTGTCGCCCATTATTTATCTCTTCACCGGTATTCCCCCCGTCTCCGCCTGGTCTGAGCCTTTTTATCTGCATTTTTTGCCCTTTTTTATTGTGTCGGAGCTGGCCTTTATGTTCGGCACATGGGGGATATCGGCCTGGGACGGCAGGGCCTCCTATCTCTCCTTCTTCTCCATGAACCTGCGTGCGCTTGATACCGTGCTGCGCGGGGAGCAGATCAAATTTCACGTCACCCCTAAAGAGCGGCAGACGGGCCGTTTTCTCTACCTGGTGAAGCCGCAGATCGCGATCGTCGTGCTCACCCTCGCCGGGCTGATCTGGGGCGGTATACAGGTCGCCCGTGGACAGGTTGACGATCCTTCCGGCTACGTCATCAATATCTTCTGGGGGGCGGTCAATATTGCCGCCATGCTGCCCTTGATCCTCGCCGCCATCTGGACGCCGACAGAAGAAGAGGGAGCGAGCCAATGAGAAAACGCGACGCGCTTTTATCAGCCCGCAGCTATCTCACCATCCTGCTCGGCTTCCTGCTCGGGTTTGCTATTGTCGTCTGGGTTGAAAAGCAGATGCCCACGCGCGTAGAGAGCAGCGGGGGGATGGCGCTAAGTAAGGATTTCCCTCCCCTGCCCGCCTCGCGTGAACTCACTTTCGACGAGGCCATCTGGGCGCGGGTGGCCTGGCAATATTATGTGAATAACACGCAGCCGAATGGGCTGGCCAACGCGCATGACGGCGAGCCCTGGCTCAGCCTGTGGAGCACCGGGAGCTACCTTTTCGCCGTCGCGGCGGCCAGGCAGCTTAACATTCTCACCAGCGCCGAATTTGATGAGCGCATCACGACCGCTCTCTTTACGCTGGGCCAGCTTCCGCTCAATCCTCAGGGGCTGCCCGCGGCTTATTACCATGCTGATACGCTGCAAATGTTGGGTAAACCAGACTCGTCAGCGATAGGCATCGGCCGTCTGCTCAATGCCCTGCAGACGCTGCTCTGGCGCTATCCTCAGCATGCTCCGGCCATCCGCGATCTCTTTAATCAGTGGAAGGTTGGCGCCCTCATTGTCAATAACACCGCAGCCCAGGCCGCGGCACCTCTTCACCACTGGGCGCTGGCTGCCGATGAGCCAAGAAACAGCTTCGGCTATCGCCTGTATGCCAGCCATACGCTTCGGCTGATCGACAGCGCAGCGGGGCTGGCGGTAACCAATCCGCCGAAAGGGCAACAGATGATCGATATCGACGGGATTATGGTGCCGGATGAAGGACTACGCACCCCGTGGGGACGACAGCCGTCGCTTATCAGTCTCCCCTACCTGTTAACCGGCCTCGAAATGGGCTTTGACGCGCAGAGCGCGGAAATCACCTGGCGCATTATGCAGATCCAGCAGCGTCGCCACAGCCTGCGGGTGCGCAAACCGCCGATCAGCACGGACTATGCCGAGCCCGCGCCGGACTACGTTAACGATCTGCCCGACCGCCAGCCGCTGCAGAACAGCGCCCTGCTCGACGCCACGCCGGAGCAAACGGCGATCACCTCCACCCGAACCGCCTTTGCCTGGTATGCCCTGTTCCGCAACAGCTGGAGCGAAGCGCTGCGCCAGCAGGTGCAGAAGCTGCAAATTCCCGGAAAAGGCTGGCAGCGCGGGCTAAATCTTAACAGCAGCGTCAATGAGATCGTTGACGCCGACACTAATGCGATTGTGCTCGAAAGCCTGGCCTACATCGCCCACGGCCAGATGCTTTGTCTGGCCTGTCTTAGCCCCACTACTTCCCCTACTTCTTCAGCAGGAGCGACGCCATGAAGCTGAAATCTTCACTTTTTTTACCCTTGCTGGCCGGATTCATGGCGTTCTGGCTCTCTCTCAGCACGGCACTGGCCGCCCCTGGATTACCTGCTTCGGACTATGAGCCACGCACCGGCGAATTGACGCCGCGGGAAATGAATATCGCTAAAAATGCCTGGCAATATTTTGTGGCCAACTACCAGCCCACCACGGGGTTAGTGAACGCGGTTAACAAATATCCCTCCACCACCATGTGGGACAGCGCCTCCTACATGGCGGCCATGACGGCCGCGCGGGAGCTGGGAATTATCGACAAGGCGGAGTTCGATCGCCGGATGCTGAAACTGCTCGCCACCCTCAACAAGCTGGAATTGTTCCGCAATGAGATGCCCAACAAGGTCTATAACACCATCAACGGGCAGAAGGTGAACTACCAGAACAAACCCGGCGAGATTGGCTTTTCGGCGCTGGATATCGGCAGGATGCTGATCTGGATGAAGGTGATCAAGGAGCGCTACCCGGAATACAGCAACAGCGTCGATAACATCGTCCTGGGATGGAACTTCAGCAACATTATCAACCCCTGCGGAATGATGTACGGCGCCTATCTGGAAAATGGTCAGCCAAAGTATGTACAGGAAGGGCGACTGGGCTATGAGGAGTATGGCGCGGCGGGCTTCGAGCTGTGGGGATTTGGTACCTGTCAGTCCAGCAAGCCCCAGCCTTATGAACTGGCGGAAATTTACTGCGTGATGGTGCCCTACGACTCCCGCGATCCACGGCTCACCAACCAGCATAACTACGTCGTGACCGAATCCTACGTGCTGTATGGCCTGGAGTTTGGTTTTGATAAACCCTCCGATCGCGATCGCAGCCCGCGCGATTACTCCCATCCGTGGATGAAAAACTTCGCCGATCGAGTCTATCAGGCGCAGGAAAACCGTTATGCCATCACCGGTATTTTATCCGCCCGCTCCGAGCACCAGCTCGATAAGTCTCCCTACTTTGTCTATGACACCGTCTTTAGCGACGGCTTTAACTGGAACACTATCACCGATAAAGGCCAGTACGTGCCTAATACCGCCGCCGTCTCGCTGAAAGCGGCGCTGGGCATGTGGGTTCTGTGGGATTCGCCCTACACTGACCGGCTGCTGGACGCCATCGAAAACGCCAACGAAGCGGACAAAGGCTACTATGAAGGGCTGTATGAAAATGGCGACGGCCCCATCAAGGAATTTACCGCCAATAATAACGGCATCATGCTTGAAGCGCTGCTCTTCAAAAAAGAGGGCAAATTGCTGCGCTTCAACAGCGATAACCCTAAAAACCGCGATTTCGCCCCCTCCCTGTGGGATAAAAAGCTGGTCGATCTCTTCGAGCCGAATAACACCCCGCGCAACCGTCCTTTCCTGAACAACACTCCGGCCGTGAAGAACTGGTGTGAACAGACCGGAACCACGCTGCGTACCAAACCCGCCTGCCAGGCCTGTCAGTGCGCCTCGTGTAACGCGGACGAGCCCGTCAAACTGCCGCCGGTGACCGCGCAATGCTTAAAACCGTAGCCCGCTGGCTGGCCGTCGCTATTATCGCTCTCCTTATCGCCTTCGCGCTCTTTAGCCGCGAAGGCGCGGGGTGGCGCTGGCTGACGAAAGGCGGCTGGCATACCACTGCGCGCATCGACCGTCTGACCCCGCAGGAGCAGGCGTGGGCACGCATCGCCTGGCGCTATTTCCAGAATAACACCCAGCCGCAGACCGGCCTGGTCAACGGCAGCGACAGGCAGTCGCGCGTCACGCTGTGGCAAATGGGCGATACCCTTATCGCCCTGCTCGCTGCCCGGGAGCTGGGGCTGGTGCAGGAGGCGGAATTTGACGCCCGGCTGACGCGTCTGCTTGGCACCCTCAATCGCCTGACGCTGACCCAAACCCGCACGCCCGGCAGGCTCTACTCCAGCCGCACGGCGACGCCCATCGATTTTACCGGCAAACCGGCGCAAAGCGGCTGGTCGGCAAAAGATATGGCGCGCCTGATGCTGGCCCTGCGGCTCACCGCCGAACGCGCGCCGCAGTATCGCGAGTATCTGGATAAGATCATCCTGCGCTGGAACTTTTGCCCGGTGATGGATAAAGAGGGGGAGCTGTGGTCGGCCTCGATGCAGAATGGCCAGCCGGTGGTGCGCGATGAGCTGCGGCTGGGCGAAAGCGAATATGCCGCCAGCGCGTTCCGCCTGTGGGGATTTCCTGCCGGAAAGGCGTTCTCCCCGCCGTCACGCAACGTCATCCTCTATCAGCGCAGCCTCCCCGTTGACGCCCGCGACCCGCGAACCACCTGGCAACCTTCGCTGCTGACCACCCTGCCCGCCATGCTGCCGGGACTGGAGTTCGGCTGGCAGCCACCCGGCGTGCCTGCTGAAGTGCAAAAAACGCTACGCACCCGCGCGGAAGGGGTCTGGCTCAGCCAGAAAACACGCTGGGAACAGGACAAAGTACTCACCGCGCGCGCCGATTTTTATCTCTCCCAGGCTCCCTGGCACGTGGAGGATACCGTATGGGGAAATGGCTACGCCTGGAATACGCTGGGCGACGACGGCCGATACTATCCCCGGCTGGCACAGGTCTCCACCAAAGCGGTTTTCGCACTCTGGACGCTGTGGGAGAGCGACTTTACCGATGCGCTGATGGAGGTCACCCGGCATCTTAACAATCCGCAGCAGGGATGGTTTGAGGGGCGCGTCGAAGCGACCGGCGATACCAATACGACGGTGACGCTCTCCACCAACGCCATGGTGCTGGAAGCGTTGCTGTACAAGCACAACGCCGGGCCGCTCTTTGAAAACGGTCTTGTGGATGAGAACAGTTATTTTGCGCGCCGGACAGCGGACGCATTTAACCCGCCCGGCCTGTGTCTGCCAGGCGAACGGGCCGTGAGGGCCACACCATGAAATTTTACCGCGATATTTTTGAGGCGAGCCTGAACCGGGTCTTGCCTGAGAACGACAAAAAGCGCTTCTTTCAGGCCTTCTATACCACCTTTATCCATATCTCTCCCGAGACGGAACAACACTTCTCCCGCCACGCGGGGGAAGAAAGCCGGCAGCTTATTTATAAATGTTTTTTCGCCATGCTCGCCGTTGACGGCGTGCTCTTTGTGCCGGATTTCCTTGAGCGTACGGCGCGGGAGCAGAGCGATGAAGGGCTGCGCCTGCCGCCGCGATTATTCGCCCTCTGGCGGGAGTCGATGCTCAGAACCGTACGCGCGTGCGATCCACTCTGCGATGAGGAGGTCCTCACCGCCTGGGCCATGGCAATTGCGCCCGGCCTGGAGTACCTGCGCCGACAGGCGGAACTCCACTACCGGGCGGGAGGAGAGTAGCCATGTCATCCCATTTCGATCTTAACGTCCTGCCGTCGGCAGTGATGATTTATGACCAGAACGAGCGCCTGGTGGCATGGAATGAGAAGGTGATGCTCTTTTACCCGGTCATCACCCCCTGGCTGGCGACCGGCGCGACCCTCGAAAACCTGGCGGAGAAGTTTATCGATGCGGGCTATAACATTGACCCGAGCCGCCGCCAGACGCTACGCGAAGCGATTATCCGCAACTGCCGTCAGCCGAGCCATCGCGAGGTCCGGCAGTCGGGAAAACGGCGGCTCTATATTCAGCATCAACGGCTTGCGGATGGCGGCATCATCTCCCTGCATACCGATATCACCGACCTCCACGAGGCGCAGCGCTCGCGGCATCAGCTGCATGACGATTTTCTGCTCACCGCAGAGTCGATTCAGATAGGCATCTGGGACTGGCAGGTCTCCCACGATAGCCTGCAGGTGAACGATACGCTGCTGGCCATGGTGGGCCAGTCGCGCGCGCAGCTGCACTATCCGCTCCGTTTTCTGCTTAACCTGGTTCACGAGGATGACCGCACCACCCTGCGCAACGCCATGGTCGCCTCTAAACAGGATCATATGCCCGTTTTTGAATGCGAGATCCGCGTACAACATCCCGCCCAGGGCTGGCGCTGGATGCTGCTTTCAGGACAGGTGGTTACCCTCACCATGCAGCAGCAGGCCGAACGCGTGATCGGCACCCTGCAGGATATTACCCGCCGCAAGGAGGCCGAACTGCTCGCCATTGAGGCGGCGAAAGTGGCCCGCGAAGCCAACGAGGCGAAAAGCGCCTTCCTGGCCAACATGAGCCACGAGATCCGCACGCCGATGAACGGTATTCTCGGCATGACCCAGCTCTGCCTGGACACCCCGCTCAACCCGGAACAGCGGGAGTATCTTTCGCTGGTGATGAGCTCGGCCCAGTCGCTGCTGCATATCATTAACGATATTCTCGACTTCTCCCGCATTGAGTCAGGCAAGATGTCGGTAGACACCGAGCCGCTGGAGATCCGCCCCTTTGTGCAGTCGCTCATTCGCCCGCATATGCCTGCCGCCAGCGAAAAAGGGATTGAGCTGCTGGTGGATATCTCCCCCGACGTGCCGGACGTGCTGCTGGCAGACGGCCCCCGGCTGCGTCAAATCCTCACCAACCTGCTCGGCAATGCCCTGAAGTTTACCCCTCAGGGCGAGATACTGCTGGCGATAGCCCCCGCCGACGGCGAAGGACGCTGGCAATTTCGCATTCGCGACAGCGGCATCGGCATCCCGGTGGAGAAGCAAAAGGCCATCTTCGAGGCCTTCAGCCAGGCCGACAGCTCCACCACCCGCCGCTATGGCGGCACCGGACTGGGGCTGACGATTTCCGCCCGGCTGGTCAGCCTGATGGGAGGAGAGTTAACGGTGCAGAGCGAGCCCGGGGCGGGCAGCGAGTTCGCCTTCACCCTGCCGCTGGAGAGCCAGCAGACCGTCTCAGGGACGCACGATCCCCGGGCGCACTTTCACGGCGAACAGGTGGTGGTGGTGGACGACAACAGCACCAACCTGCGCCTGCTTGACACCATGCTTCGCCAGATGGGGCTGGTGCCAACCTGCGTAAACAACGCCAGCGAAGCGCTACGGCTGGCGGCCGGAGGGGTGCGCTGGCCGCTCATCCTGCTTGATGCCCAGATGCCGGATATGGACGGCGTTTCGCTGGCGCTGGAGCTGTCTGTCCTGCCGCAGGCCGAGCAGAGCCATATCATCATGCTCAGTTCGATGAGCCGCCATTTTGACGTCAATATGCTTAAGCGTATTGGTATCGCCCATTACCTGCATAAGCCGGTTGCACAGCGTGAACTGCACCAGACCATCGCCAGCGTCCTTGAGCCCGCTCCCGTTGTGCCCCAGGCGCCCGCTCCCGTCGTCGCGCCCGTCAGGGAGCAGGCCGGGCTGCAGATCCTGCTCGCCGAAGATAACCTGGTGAATCAGAAAGTCGCCAGACGCCTGCTGGAACGGCTCGGCCACCATTGCGAGGTAGTGAATAACGGACGTGAGGCGCTGGAACGCTGGCGCGAACGCCCCTGGGATCTTCTGCTGATCGATCTGCAAATGCCGGAAATGGACGGCGAAACCGCCATTCGTCTGCTCCGGGAAGAGACGCTCGCGCAGGGGCGCAGCCATCAGCCCACCATTGCGATGACCGCCCACGCCATGCAGGGCGATAAAGAGCGCTGTCTGGCGATGGGGTTCGACGGCTATATCGCCAAACCGGTGAGTCAGGAGGCGCTGCAGGCGGAGATTGCCCGCGTCGGCTCCGCGAAAGAGGTGGATGCGGGCCTTCCGGACGAGGCGCGACTGTTAAAACAGTGCGCGGACGATCCCGCGCTGGTACAGGAGCTGCTGGGGCTGTTCGGCGAAGGGCTTGACGAGACAATAACCATTCTTGAACAGGCCATCGCGAACGGCGATCGGGAGGGGCTTCGCCGCGCCGCGCATAAGTTTCGCGGCGAAGCGGTCACGCTCGGTTTCACCCGTCTTGCGGAACTGCTCCAGCAGATGGAGAGTCAGGCTGAGCGGTCGGCTCTGGCCGAACTAGACACCCTGCGGCGCGAGCTTAGCGGGGAGGCCGGGCGCAGCGCATCGTGGCTGCGTCAAAGAGCGCAGGAGGTGAACCATGATCCGTAATCTGATTCTGCCGCTGTTATTGTTTATCCCGCTGGCGCAGGCGGCCCCTTTGCCGGTGACCTGGTCGCTGGCGGGGAACTGGCGCGTGCATGATGCCAATGAGAGCGATTTTAACGGAGCGCGAGCCCCGGACCGGAACTGGCGTACGCTTCGTGTGCCGGCCAACTGGTACAGCGCCGGATACGATCACCAGGGCGCCCTGTGGTACCGGCACGAATTTACCCTTCCCGAACGCACGCCGAAGACCATGGCCACCCTGGTCTTTGACGGCGTGGACTATTTCGCCGACGTCACGCTCAACGGCAAAACGCTTGCCCGTCACGAAGGCTATTTTCAGCGCTTCTCCGTGGATATCAGCGACGCGCTGCGCCGCCATAACCAGCTTGCCGTTCGGGTGGACAGCCCCTTCGAAGATCCTAAAACCATCTGGCCGCTGCATAAAACGATGGTGAAAGGGGTGCTTAACCAACACGATACCCGTCCCGGCGGCGCCTGGTCTGACGAGGGGCAGGACGCTAACTCCGGTGGGATCTGGGCGCCGGTGAAGCTGCACCTTAGCCGCGGCGTGACGATAGATGAGGTCATTCTGCGCCCGGAGTGGCGTGATGGGCTGGAAAACCCGGCACTGCGCGCCGAGATCCGCTACCGGGCGCTGGCGGCGGGTGCTGCGACGCTGCGCCTGTCGGCTGCGCCGGACAATTTCTCTGGACAGCGCTTCCAGCAGGATCTTCCGGTCACCCTGAATAAGGCGGACGGCAAAATCCAGACCCTGAGCGTAGTGCTTCCGATGAAGCAAGCCAGACTCTGGTGGCCGACAGGCTATGGTAAACCGAACCTCTACCGGGTACGCGCCACGCTGCTGGATAGGCAAGGGGTGATGGATACCGCCGTCACCCGCACCGGGTTACGCAAGCTGGAGGAGCAGCCCGATAACAAAGGCTGGCGGATCAACGACAAACGGCTCTTTATCAAGGGGACCAACTATATTGGCTCCCCGTGGCTCGGCACCATGACGCGAAAAAAATATCGCCGGGATTTCACGCTGGTGGAGGCGATGAATGCCAACGCCATTCGTGTCCACGGGCATGTGGCAGGCCGCGCCCTGTATGACGTGGCTGACGAGATGGGGCTAATGATCTGGCAGGATGTGCCTTTGCAGTGGGGCTATAACAATAGCGTCGCCTTTGCCGACAACGCAGTACGGCAGAGCCGTGAAATGGTGGAACAGTTCGGTAATTCTCCCGCCATTATTGTCTGGGGAGGACATAACGAGCCGCCCTGGAACTCACCGTGGATGGAAAAACGTTTTCCCGACTGGAATAAAACCTTAAACCAGTCCCTGACGAAACGGGTGGGGGATACGCTGGCGGAAGATACCTCGCGCATCGTGCATCGCTTCTCCGCCGTGGAAGAACACTACTGGGCCGGCTGGTATTTCGGCACCATGCGCGACCTGCTCGGCCCCGCCAAAACCGGGATTATCACCGAGTTTGGCGCCCAGGCGCTGCCGCGGCTCTCCACGCTGAAAACCATCATTCCCGCCCATCTGATGTGGCCAAAGAGCACCGCCGCCGACGATCCCGGCTGGACGCACTGGAAATACCATAACTTCCAGCCTTTCCAGACCTTTAAATTCGCCCATATCCCGCGGGGTAAAAACATCCAGGAGATGATTAACAATACCCAGCAGTATCAGGCGCAGCTGGTGGCGATGGCCGCAGAGAGCTACCGTCGGCAGCGTTATCAGCCTGTAACCGCCCTCTTCCACTTTATGTTTGTGGAGACCTGGCCTTCGATCAACTGGGGAGTCGTGGATTATTTGCGTAAGCCGAAAGCGGGTTACTACGCGCTACAACAAGCCTATCAGCCGATCCTGCCGTCGATTGAGCCGGTGACGGCAACCTGGCGTAAGGACAGCAAGGCGACCATCCGTCTGTGGGCGATTAACGACACCTGGTCAGCCTGTGAAGAGTGCCGTCTTACGTGGCAGGTGAAACAAAACGGACGGGTGCTCGCTAAAGGAGATACCACCCTGACGCTTCCTCCCGATTCCGGAAACAAAATAGAGGAGATAACCGTCACCCCCGCCAGCACACACAAGGTTACGATTGAGTATCGAATCGAGAATAAAAAGGGGGAAACGGTGGGGAAGAACGTGCGAGAGGAGCGTGTTGAAGCGGCAGCGCAATCTGAAAGCGCCGGATGAACGTTGGGCAACGGACATAATCTACATCCGGACCCACGAAGGCTGGCTGTATCCGGCTGTGGTTGTTGGCCTGTTCTCGCGCAAAGTTATCGGCTGGTCCATGCAATCCCGAATGACAAAAGATATTGTCCTGAATGCGTTTCTGATAGCATTGTGGCGATGTAATCCCCAAAAACAGGTGCTGCTTCATCCTGATCAAGATAGTCAGTACATAAGTTATGAATGGCTGTCATTCCTAAAATCACACGGGCTGGAGGGAAGTATGAGCCTTCGCGGTAACTGTCATGATAATGCGGTTGCAGAAAGCTTTTTCCAGTTGCTAAAGCGTGAACGGATAAAGAAAAAGATCTACGGAACGAGAGAAGAAGCCCGAAACGATGTTTTTGATTACATCGAAATTTTTTATAACAGTAAACGTCGGCATGGTTCGAGCGATCAGATGCCACCTACTGAATACGAAGACCAATATTTTTAACGGCTCGTAAGTGTCTAGATTACAGGTGGCGATTCACTCACCAAAATCTATCATAGTGATGATTTCACCTTTCTCTCCTTCAGGTAAACCAAATGAACCAGCCTAATCACATGAATTCATATCCCTCCCGTTAGACACAATATTTTTTATATCAACATCATTAAAGCCCCAATTAATGAGGCTTTTGCATGATTAGTTATAGAGAGCTCTTTTTCGCTCCCTCAATCTCCGCCTGACAAACATCATCATTTGTAAATGTATACTGTAGGTAAACATATCCCTGTGCAGAACTGTTCGCTCTGGCTTCGATAGAAATAGCACCAATATTATTTTTTAGCGGCGTTTCTTTTGTTCCCTTCCAAGTGGCGGATAGGAAGCGCTCTTTTTTATTTAGCCCCCTCATCCAGTCCTGAGGCTCTTTCCAGATTGAACCAGCCAGTAAAAGGTCTGTGGTTTCGGCCTTTCCATAAAGTGAGCTTAACGAGCTACTCAAATCTTCAAATCTGGATTTCAAGGCAAGCCCATAGCTATCGGTATCAATGTTTTTACCGACAGCCCTAATTTGACATAAGCCAGCTTTAGGCGAGATCAACAAACCATACATTTCAAAATCCGCGTTTTGCTTTGGTAGTTTATCGGAAGTATAGAGATTCACGCTGTCTGGTAGTGGTTTTAGCTTTGCCCCGATCATATCTTCGATATTTTTCTGGGTCAGACCAGCCTCAAGACCAAACGGGCCTTCAGCGGGTGGCAACAGTGGGGGTTGTTCTTGAGTAGTTTTAGCAGTTGCTTCCTTCTTGCCGCTGGCGGTTGCTGTATTATCCTGAACAGGTGCTAACTTAACTTCAGCGAGCCCATACTTAGCGGTAAGATATTTTTGCTGAAGCATAGCCATGCTTTGCTCTTCAGTGGCAACGGCTGATAGTTTCAGGGCCTGTATCAAACCACCAGTGTACTGGCTGGCATCTGCTTTAGCTTCGTTGATTTTAACAGTCAGCTTATCGATCTCTGTTTTAATAGAGGCTGCAAGTTCAGGGTCTGGCTTGGTAGCAGAGACAACTACATCAATTTTGGCACCGGACTCAATAGCATTGATACGCTGTTCTAAAAGAGCCTTATTAGTTCCTAAAACTTCCAGTCTTGCTGTCGTTAAATTCTTGATTAGTCCACCAGAAAATTGTTGATCAACTTCTTTCGCTGCTGAGATTTCTCCCTCAGTTTGGGACAACTCAGCCTTGAGAGCAGAAACTTCCTCTTTTTGTTCGGGGGTTAACTCTTGTGGCCCACACCCGGTTAACATCGTTATGCCCACTAATGTTGCAATCAAAGTTTTATTCATATCCCTATCCCAATTGAAATTATTCGGACTAATCCTATCAGGAAGATACGCGTATTAAAATTTATCCGTTCTGGTCATGTCCAAAGCCTGATGTATATCCTCCGACTGTTCCTTTTTGATACGCCTCACCAGCCTATCTGTATCACGTTTGAACGACCGCTCATTTCCACTCCTGAAAAAGCGGTGTGTAAGTATCCAGCATAATCGTGCCATTCACCTTTAGAGATCATCCGGCATAATCAATCTGCCAACGAAGGAGATCGCTATGCGTAAAGCCCGTTTAATGCCTACGCCAGATTGGTGACGGAAACCAGCGTTCTTCTTTTGTTTCGAAACAGGTTTCGCAAAGCCAACTTTAACCGCACCATCATGCCCCCCGCCGCTCGCCGGCAATGTACTGATGGATATAATGGTGGGCTTTAAACACACAGTCCAGGTGCGTACTATTCTCAATAAAGCGAAACTCAAGCCAGCCGTTGCTATACTTCCCGGCAAAGTCGCGCATCGCCTGCGGACTAAATAATTCGTCCTGCGCAGCGGCCAACAGCAACGTCGGAATCGGCAACTCCGCCAACTGCTTGCCGGGGTGGCGCGGCGTTAGCGCATTTGCCATGTTGACGCTGTATTGCCGCACAAAGCTGGGGGCCATTTCCAGCACCTCTGGCGTGAAATTCAACTTGACGGCGCGGAACTGCCCGCATAACCGCCCGCCGCTCAGCGCATTGACGATAAAGGGCCATTGGCGCACTTGCGCAAAGCTCAATGCCGCATTACGCGCCGTGCCCGCGAACGGCCCCAGTTCCGGAGCCAACATAATCAGGCTGTCAGCACGCTGTTCGAAAGGATAACGAGTTAAATAATTAAGCAACATTCCAGCGCCGCTGGAGTGGCCGAACAGATGCCTGTGCGCCTGAGGGAAATAGCGCCGCATCTCCTCCATCATCACATCGACATCACGCCAGATACGCTCAGGCTGCTCGACGGTTCCCCGTTCACCTGCGGAACAGCCATGCCCACGAATATCAACAAGGCAAACCGCCACGCCTTGAAAGGCGGTTAGTTGACGCGCAAGAATATCGTAACCGGCGTCACGGTTAACGCCCCCGCCGTGATAAACAATGATCACGTCAGTTGGCTCGGCGCTCTGCCGATACAACCAATAGCTCAGATTTTCGACGCTTCCGGCGGTGATTTTGGCAACGATTTCAATCGTCTCATCGTAATGCTTCGCCTGCTCGGTGTAGCTGTTGAAAGCAATCAATGTCGGTTCTTCCGTATTATTATTCGAGTTCCAATATCAGGGCGACAGACGCCCTCTGGCTCGCTCACTCCAGACGCCGCCTTCCAGAGACGCCGCCTGTTGCCACAGAGAGCTGACCAATGCCTTGTCCTACTGCAATAGCTCGCCAAATTGATAAAGCAAGATCGCCCTCAGCACCTGCGTCTCAGGGGTGGCCGGTAACCGAACATGCACGCCAAATTGACTCTGTTTTTGGCACTTCTGTCCCAAATCTGTCCCACATTGAAAATAAGGAGGGCACGAATGATGTGTAAGTGATTGATTTAGATGGTGCCGATAATAGGAGTCGAACCTACGACCTTCGCATTACGAATGCGCTGCTCTACCAACTGAGCTATATCGGCGTTCCGGAGCGCGTCACGAACGTGACTACGGGGTGCAAGGTTAAGAAAAACGCTTTGCCTCGTCAACACCCTCTCTGTTTAGTTGATGTTTTTTACATCACCCTCCCTTAAATCAGCACAAATTGTCTGTTTACTCAGGTGCGAACGTGTCAGCCGTCACACTTAGCCGCTGTTTTGCCCCCTGCCGTCGCCTCTCGCCCCTTTCTCCTGCGAAATCAGCTATCTTGAAAACAGTCTGCCTGCCATCAAGCCTCCCCGGGGCAGGCCGATAATAAAAGAGGCTGAATACTTCTATGGGTAAAAAGCATGCAAATACGCGTCGTCAACGATGATATGTCCGCGCCGGATCTTGAGTACAGAAGCACCGCTAACTTTATTAAACGCGCCCTGCTGGTGATGGCCTCGCTGCTGGCCGCGCTGTTTATTATCGCTATTCTCGCCCTGCTCACTATTGTGCGGAATATCAATCAGGATGCCGACCAGCAAAGCGCGATGCTGCTGCAAAAGGCGATGACGAACCGTGCGGATACCCTTGCCACCCATACGAAAGATTATGCCTGGTGGGGCGAAGCCTATCAGCACTTGCATCCCCGCGTGGATACCGACTGGGCCTGGCATCGCCAGAACCTGGGCGCCACGCTCTGGCGCGATTTTGAGTATGACGGGGTGTTTGTGCTGGACGGCAGCGGGCAGACCCGTTACAGCGTAATCAACGGCAAACTGAGCAATCGCTCGCTCCAGGCCTGGCTGGGGGAGAACCCCGTGCCGGAACTGCTGCAGACCATCAATAAAACCGATGCCTTACCCCTGGCGAACAAAGTGGTGATACAGGCGGGACATCCGGCGCTCATCGCCGCGGCGAATATTACGACCGGCGACGATAGTCGCGTCACGCCTCTCTCCGGCCCCGCCTCCATCCTGGTATTTGTTGATGTGCTGGATGATAAAAAGCTGATGGCGCTTGGGGAGGAGTATGGCATCAAGGGGATGCGGGTACAGCAGAAAAACAGTGCCGCTATGACGGGGCGGCCCGGCTCGGTGACGCTACCCATTGACGGAGAAGCCGTTACCTTCGAGTGGCAAAGCGAAAACCCGGGGCGGGCGCTGATGCGTTTTATCCTGCCGCTGCTGATCCTGCTGGCGCTCTGCACCACCCTGCTTGGCCTGTATCTCGGGCGCAACATTCTTAAAAAAGCGCGGATGTATGATGAAAACAGCTTTTTGCTGACGCAAAGCCGCCACGCGCTTACCGCCAGCGAACGTCGCTTTCGGGATGTGGCGGAGGCGACCACCGACTGGATCTGGGAAACCGATACCGACCTGCGTTTTACCTGGCTGTCGGATCGCTTTCCCGGCATTACCGGCCATAGTATCTCCGCCTGGCTTGGCCGCCCGGTCACCGACTTTCTGCAGGCAGACAGCCAGTCGCTGGCGGAGTGGATAACGCTGCCCGGGCAGACCGGCCACCGCCGCCTGCTGCACTGCCGCTACCTGTCGGCGATGGGGCATCAGCGCTATTGCCATATCGCCATTAAGCCGGTTATTACGCCGGAAGGGGTAACGGGTTACCGGGGCACCGCCACGGATGTAACCCTGGAGGTGGAAGCGCAGGCGCGTGTGCAGTATCTCTCCAGCCACGATGAGCTGACCGGGCTGCCTAACCGGGTGCGGATGCGTGAATTTCTGAAAGGTAAGCTCCAGGCGCAGCCGACCCAGCGCCATCCTCTGGCCATGATGAGTCTCGACCTCGATAAGTTTAAGCCGGTGAACGATCTCTTCGGCCATGCCGCAGGCGACACCGTTCTGCATGAAGTATCGGTAAGATTGCGCAACTGCGTTCGCGACATCGATCTGGTGGCGCGTCAGGGGGGCGATGAATTTATTCTGATTATCTCCGACGTCCACGACCGGAATGATATTGAAACGCTGTGTGAACGCATTTTGCAGGAGCTCGCCCGCCCCTTCGATATCAACGGCAACGAGGTTCTGATCGGCGCCAGCATCGGCATTGCGCTGGCGCCGCAGGATGCCGTGGACGCAGGGGAGCTGCTGCGCTTCTCAGACATTGCGCTCTACAAGGCGAAAAGCGCCGGGCGAAACCGGTGGATGTTCTACACGCCCGAGATGGCCGAACAGATGGTGCAGCGCCGCGAAATGGAGAACAGCCTGCGCGAGGCGATTAAGCAGCAGCAGTTCCGGCTGGTCTACCAGCCGCGCTACGGTCTGAACTCGTCGCGGATTATCGCCGTGGAAGCGCTGATCCGCTGGGAACACCCGGAGCTGGGCCTGCTGATGCCGGATCAGTTTATCTCCCTTGCGGAAGAGACCGGCCTTATCGTTCCCCTTAGCGAGTGGGTCCTGAATACCGCCTGCCGGGATACCCAGCAGTCGCTGGAGGGACTCTCCGTCTCGGTGAACATCTCCGCCGTGGAGTTCCAGTCCTGGGGGATCGTGGATCGCGTCAGGGAGGCGTTACGGCAGTCGCAGCTTGATCCGGCGCGGCTGGAGATTGAAATCACCGAAAATGCGACGCTCTGGAACCCGGAGAGCAGCCTTGAGCTGATGCTGGCGCTGAAGAAGCTGGGCGTGAAGCTGCTGATGGATGATTTTGGCACCGGCTACTCCTCCCTGAGCTATCTGCGCAATTTCCCGTTCGACGGCATTAAGCTCGATAAATCCTTTATCTCCGGTATGCCGGAGAGCGATAGCGCCAATACTATCGTCGAAAATATCATCGGGCTGGGCAAGGCTTTTTCGCTGAGCATCACGGCGGAAGGGGTGGAGACCGAGGGGCAGCTGCAAAAGCTGATTACGATGGATTGCGATGAAACGCAGGGCTATCTCATTGGCAAACCGCTGAGCCTGACCGCGCTAAAAGAGCAGATGAACGCGCTGGATACGGCCGTGCAGGAGCGCTCGGCCCCACATACGGAAGGATAACGCGGGCGGCTTTGACACCGCCCGCTGGCTGTCAGGCGCGAACCGTATCGTCGCCGTAGCCAATCCACTTATAGGTGGTCAGCGCCTCCAGCCCCATCGGGCCGCGGGCGTGCAGCTTCTGGGTACTCACCGCCACTTCCGCCCCCAGACCAAACTGGGCGCCGTCGGTGAAGCGGGTCGAGGCGTTTACATAGACCGCCGAGGAGTCCACCTCGTTGACAAAGCGGTCGGCGTTACGCAGCGTGCGGGTCAGGATCGCATCCGAGTGTTGGGTGCCGTGCTCGCGGATATGGGCGATCGCCTCATCCAGATCGGCCACCACCTTCACGCTCAGATCCAGCGACAGATATTCGTCGTCATACTGTTCCGCTTTTACCGCTTCCACCTTCGCCGGGCCATCCTGCAATCGGGCAATCGCGTTTTCATCCGCGTGCAGCGTCACGCCGCACTGCGCCATGCGACGGCTCAGCGCAGGCAGGAAGCGATCGGCGATATTCTGATGCACCAGCAGCGTCTCCACGGTGTTGCAGGTGCTGGGGCGCTGGGTTTTGGCATTCACCAGCACGTTGAGCGCCGGTTCGATCTCCGCGCTCTCATCCACAAAGATATGGCAGACGCCAATTCCTCCGGTGATCACCGGAATGGTGGACTGCTCGCGGCAAAGCTTGTGCAGACCCGCGCCGCCGCGGGGGATCAGCATGTCGATATAGTTATCCATGCGCAGCATTTCACTGACCAGCGCCCGGTCAGGGCTTTCGATCGCCTGTACCGCGCCTGCGGGTAAGCCGCACTCTTCCAGCGCCTGCTGGATCACCTTCACGGTGGCGGCGTTGGTGCGCCAGGTCTCTTTGCCGCCGCGCAGGATGGCGGCGTTACCGGTTTTCAGGCACAGGGAGGCGACGTCAACGGTCACGTTCGGCCGCGCCTCATAAATCACGCCGATCACGCCAAGCGGCACGCGGCGACGCTCAATGCGCAGGCCGCTGTCGAGTAATCCGCCGTCGATCACCTGCCCTACCGGGTCGGCCAGCTTGCAGACCTGGCGTACGTCGTCAGCAATCGCCTTCAGACGGGCGGGGTTAAGCGCAAGACGGTCGAGCAGCGCCTCGCTCAGACCGTTACGGCGCGCTTCGAGCAGGTCCTGCTCGTTAGCCAGCAGGATCTCCTGCGACTGGGCTTCAAGATAATCAGCGATTTTTTCCAGCACGCGGTTTTTTTCACGGCTGGAAAGGAGCGCCATTTTCCAGGAGGCGGCTTTGGCAGCGGCGCCCATTTGTTCCAGCATGTTCAGCTCCTTAGCGAACGATCATATCGTCACGATGTACGGCGACCGGGCCATATTCGTAGCCCAGAATGGCGTCGATTTGTTGCGAATGATGCCCCGCAATACGACGCAGTGCGTCGCTGTTGTAGCGGCTGACGCCATGCGCTATATCGCGCCCTTCAAGGTTACAGATGCGGATCACTTCACCACGGGAGAAGTTGCCTGTCACGCTTTTAATGCCTTTGGGAAGCAAGGAGCTTCCTCTTTCCAGCATCGCGGCGGTCGCCCCTTCATCAACGGTGATTTCTCCCGCCGGCGGCGCGCCAAAGATCCAGCGTTTGCGGTTTTCCAGCGGCGAAGCCTGCGCGTGAAAACGGGTGCCGACGGCAATCCCTTCCATCACGTCGCCAATTACGCCCGGGCGGCTGCCTGCGGCGATAATCGTCTCAATGCCCGCCCGGCAGGCCACGTCGGCCGCCTGCAGCTTGGTGCCCATTCCGCCGGTACCCAGCCCGGAGACGCTGTCGCCCGCGATGGCGCGCAGCGTATCGTCAATGCCGTGGACATCTTTTATCAGCTCCGCCTGCGGATTGGTGCGCGGATCGGCGGTGAACAGCCCCTGCTGATCGGTCAGCAGCAGCAGTTTATCGGCGCCAGCAAGAATAGCGGCCAGGGCGGAGAGGTTATCGTTATCCCCCACCTTAATTTCCGCCGTCGCCACAGCGTCGTTTTCGTTGATTACCGGAACAATATGGTTATCCAGCAGGGCGCGCAGGGTGTCGCGGGCGTTCAGGAAGCGCTCGCGATCTTCCATATCCGCGCGGGTCAGCAGCATCTGCCCGATATGAATGCCGTAGATGGAGAAAAGCTGTTCCCAGAGCTGGATCAGCCGGCTCTGGCCGACCGCCGCCAGCAGCTGCTTGGAGGCAATGGTGGCGGGAAGCTCCGGGTAGCCCAGGTGTTCACGCCCGGCGGCGATAGCCCCGGAAGTCACAATCACAATGCGATGCCCTGCGGCATGCAGCTGCGCGCACTGGCGCACAAGCTCGACGATATGGGCGCGATTCAGGCGGCGGGATCCGCCCGTTAAAACACTGGTGCCCAGTTTTACCACCAGCGTCTGGCTGTCACTCATGATGTTCTGCCGTTAAACAAAATTTGAAATCAAGCAGACGTTGTAACAGGAGTCTGGCTTGTTGCCAACTGCCGGAGCACAAAGCTCCCCATTTTGTTGCGCGGGATCAGGAAGCGTAGCGGCAGAGTTTGACAGTTTTATTACTGAAATAAAAAAACAGAGATATTTAAAATTATTCTTACTTTGTCATAAAACGTTCATTACAGAACGATAAAACCCTTCCTGTTTTTTCACGGAGCATAAGATTCATCTTATCGCTCAGCGAATCATTGCGCGTTTTACAATATCAGGATTGAAAATGAAAAAGAGCACTCTGGCATTGGTGGTTATGGGCATTCTTTCTACCGCATCACTGCACGCCGCGGAAGTTTATAATAAAAACGGAAATAAACTGGACGTGTACGGTAAAGTAAAAGCAATGCATTATCTGAGCGATGACGATGCAAAAGATGGCGACCAGACCTATGTCCGTTTCGGCTTTAAAGGCGAAACCCAGATTAACGATCAGCTGACCGGCTATGGTCGCTGGGAAGCAGAATTTGCCGGTAACAAAACCGAAAGTGAAGGCGGCCAAAAAACCCGTCTGGCATTCGCCGGTATTAAAATTCAGAACGTCGGCTCATTTGACTACGGCCGTAACCTGGGCGCGCTCTATGACGTGGCGGCCTATACCGATATGTTCCCTGAGTTCGGTGGCGACGGTCTGGCTCAGACCGACAACTTTATGACCAAACGCGCCAGCGGCCTGGCGACCTGGCGCAACACCGACTTCTTCGGCGCGGTTGATGGTCTGGACATGACCCTGCAATACCAGGGTAAAAATGAAAACCGCGACGTGAAGAAACAGAACGGCGACGGCTTTGGCACCTCCCTCAGCTATGACTTCGGCAGCAGCGATTTCACCATTATCGGCGCCTATGCTAACTCCGATCGCACCAACGAACAGAATCTTCAGGCGCGCGGCGAAGGCGATAAAGCTGAAGGCTGGGCAACTGGCGTGAAATATGACGCTAACGATATTTACCTGGCAGCGATCTATTCTGAAACCCGTAATATGGCGCCTATCTCCGGTGGTTTTGCCAATAAAGCACAGAACGTTGAATTAGTCGCGCAATATCAGTTTGACTTTGGTCTGCGTCCTTCTCTGGGCTATGTACAGTCGAAAGGCAAAGATATTGAAGGGATCGGTGATGAAGATATCGTCAATTATATCGACGTTGGCGCGACCTATTACTTCAACAAAAATATGTCAGCGTTTGTTGATTATAAAATCAACCAGATTGATGACGATAATGAGCTGGGCGTGAGCAGCGATGATATTGTGGCGATTGGTATGACCTACCAGTTCTAAGCGGACAGAAATAAAAAAGCCTGGCGATTATCGTCAGGCTTTTTTGCATCTGATGGGCTACGCGAGCGTAAGCCCGGGCGGCGTATCAGGCCGTAAGTTTCACCGTCTGGTTGGTGAAATTGTCAGCGGGCTCCAGCTTCAGTCCCAGGCTCGCCAGCAGTTCGCGCGCCCGCTGGTGAAACTCGCGCAGGGTATGCTCCAGCTTGTCGACCACTTCAGGATCCTGAATGGCGGTCTCCTGCCAGTGGCCCTCTTTATCAAACAGCCCAAAGCGATAGCTGTAGGTAAAACGGTTCTCTTCTGCTTCCATTTCCATCCACCAGCCCCAGAACTCACGTTTCTCGGGAGCAGGCTTCACGTTGACGCAAACTGCCAGGCAGTCGAAGAAAAAGCGATTCTCTTCGCACTGCTCTTCACGGATATAGGGGCCAAGAGCCATGAACTTCTTAATCAGTCTACTCTTCGGGTGTCCACTCGGTAACGTCATTGCGATCTCCTTTTGTGAAGTCACTGTTTTACCAAACCATCAGAATTTAGCAATCTCTTAACACATTCTCTCTGCGAGCCAGTGGGCAATTTCCTTAAGCGCCTTGTCAAAATTGGTGTACACCGGCCTGAAGGGAATCTCCAGCAGTTTGCCCTGCGCAGATGACGAGGTAATTAAACGTGACTCCTCTTCCGGGCTGAAGGGATCGTTCTTCCAGAAGCCGGAAAGCATAGGCGTAGGGCAGCGGCGGCCCAGCAGCCCCTGGGTTTTCAGCGAATAGCGATTAAGCTCTACCCGGAGCGCCTCATCCGAGGCGTCATGCATCCCCAGGCGGCTGGCGAATACGTCGAGGTACATCTCCGGCACGCTGCCCTGCCGCTTTGGTTCGCTGAGCAACGCATGGACCACCGGCCCCAGACAGGCGACCGCTTTCAGCCGGGAGGATTCCAGATAGGCCAGACGCACGGCGACGTTTGCGCCAAAGCGAAAGCCAAACGCCGCCACGCGGGTATGGTCAACCCAGGGAATATTTTCCAGCTTTTTCAGCGCCTGCTGGTGCAACAGGCTCGAGTCCTGGGTGAGCTTCCATTTTGACGAGAAGCCGATAGAGGGCATATCCAGCGTCAGCATGGCGATCCCCAGCGGTGCCAGATAACGCTCATAGAGGGTGTAATAGTCGGTTTGCAGGGCGTCGAGACCGCCGCACATCAGCACCGTCGGGAATGGCCCCTCCCCTTCCGGCATATGTAAAAAGCCCGTCACGGGGGCGCCGCCGGGCACCGCGAACTGAATCTCACGCAGGCGGCCAGGCAGCCGCTGCGCCGCCTCTTCATAGGCGCGATTGGCCAGCGCCTGGGCCTGCTCGGCCAGATCGTCGCCCTTCAGATGCGGATAGGCGGCGATGCTGTAGAGGTTCGAGGCGCGCAGCCAGTATTTGCCGCTCAGCGCCGCATCCTCTTCCTGGCTGGCCTTCTGCTGCCAGACCATCGCCTGCTTTGACCATTCAAAAATCCAGTTGCCGCCGCGGTAGCCCACCACCGTATCGTACAGTTCGCTGTCGGTCCGTTCGGCGTCGCTCATGATGATGCGCGCCTGCACATCGAGGATTTCGCGCGGATCGATACCGCGCCAGACCCACATTAAGCGGTTAAGCATGCGATACCAGTGCGGCACATTTTTACCGTCCAGCGTGGAGAGTACCGACTGCTGCGTTTCACTATTAAAGCGACGAACCAGCGTCGAGGTTTCGGGATGTTTAAAACGGGGCTTGAAAAGGGTTTCGCTGAGATTAGGCTGTGTCATTGCGCGCTGCCTCCATGGATACGTCACATTAAGACTATTGTAACGTGGAGCAGGCTAAAAAATAACGCCCGGCGTGGCCGGGCGTGTAAAGTTTCCTGAAGAATTAACGGCCTGAAATAGGCGGCACGAAGACCACGCCCATGTCCCACGGCTGTTCAATCCAGGTATCCTGCGGAATATCAATAACGTAATCGTCAACCAGCGGGCGACCGGCAGGTTTAGCGAAGATCGTAACGAAGTGCGCTTTAGGGTACATTTCGCGGATTGCCACGGCGGTACCGCCGGTATCCACCAGATCGTCAATAACGATAAACCCTTCGCCGTCGCCTTCGGCGCGTTTCAGCACTTTCAGCTCACGCTGATTGTCGTGGTCATAGCTGGAGATGCATACGGTATCGACATGACGAATACCCAGCTCACGTGCCAGCAGCGCCCCCGGTACCAGACCGCCACGGCTAACAGCGATGATGCCCTTCCACTGCTCGGAAGGCATCAGGCGTGCGGCCAGTTTGCGTGCGTGAATCTGCAACATGTCCCAGGTGACGACGTATTTTTCGCTCATGTGAAGTGTCCCAGCCTGTTTGTATACGGCTTAAAAAGTGTTCAAGGGGGAAATAGGTTGCGCGAGATTATAGAGATCTGGCGCACTAAAAACCAGTGTTTAGCGCCCCGCGCCTGAGTTTTTACTCGCTTTATGCTACCCGACGGAAGATAAAGTGGTATTCTCCCTTTCATCTCGCAAGCCCGTCTTGTGGTGTCTATTAACCCGCTAACCCTGTGACCTGCAAGCCTGTTTGCAGGCCGCTGACAAGGAGACTTATCGTGTCTGAACTGTCTCAGCTATCCCCGCAGCCGCTGTGGGATATTTTTGCCAAGATTTGCTCTATTCCTCACCCTTCCTATCACGAAGAACAGCTTGCCGAACACATTATGGGCTGGGCGAAGGAAAAAGGACTGCATGCCGAGCGTGACCAGGTGGGCAACATTCTGATTCGCAAAGCCGCCACCGCGGGCATGGAGAACCGTAAACCGGTGGTCCTCCAGGCGCATCTGGACATGGTGCCGCAGAAAAATAACGACACCGAGCATGACTTTACCAAAGACCCGATTCAGCCTTACATCGACGGCGAGTGGGTAAAAGCGCGCGGCACGACTCTCGGCGCGGATAACGGCATCGGTATGGCCTCCGCGCTGGCGGTACTGGCAGACGACAGCGTAGAGCATGGTCCGCTGGAAGTGCTGCTGACGATGACTGAAGAGGCGGGTATGGACGGCGCGTTCGGGCTGCAACCGAACTGGCTGCAGGCTGATATTCTCATCAATACCGATTCCGAAGAAGAGGGCGAAATCTATATGGGTTGCGCCGGCGGGATCGACTTCATCTCCACCCTGCCGCTCTCCCGTGAAGCGGTTCCGGCGGGCTTCCAGACCTTTAAGCTGACGCTGAAAGGGCTGAAAGGCGGCCACTCCGGTGGCGATATCCACTTAGGCCTGGGCAATGCCAACAAACTGCTGGCGCGCTTCCTGGCAGGCCACGCGGCAGAGCTGGATCTGCGCCTGGTGGATTTCAACGGCGGTACGCTGCGTAACGCCATTCCGCGCGAAGCCTTTGCAACCGTCGCGGTTGCCGCCGACAAAGCAGATGCTCTTAAAGCGCTGGCGAATGACTATCTGGCGATCCTGAAAAACGAACTGTCAGAGAAAGAGAAGAACCTGACCGTCATCCTCGAACCGGCCAGCAGCGACAAAGCGGCGCTGACCACCCGCTCCCGCGACAGCTTCATGCAGTTGCTGAACGCCACGCCAAACGGCGTGATCCGCAACTCCGACGTGGCGAAAGGGGTGGTGGAAACCTCTCTGAACGTGGGCGTGGTAACCATGAGCGACGAGAGCGCGGAGATCATCTGCCTGATCCGCTCCCTTATCGACAGCGGTAAAGATTACGTGGTGAGTATGCTGACCTCCCTTGGCAAGCTGGCAGGGGCAGAGATCTCAGCGAAAGGCAGCTACCCAGGCTGGCAGCCGGACGCCAGCTCGCCGGTAATGGCGCTGGTGCGCGAAACCTATCAGCGTCTGTTTAACAGCACGCCGAACATTCAGGTGATTCACGCCGGGCTGGAGTGCGGTCTGTTCAAAAAACCGTACCCGGATATGGATATGGTCTCAATCGGGCCAACCATCACCGGTCCGCATTCTCCGGATGAGCAGGTCCATATCGAAAGCGTCGGCCACTACTGGACGCTGCTGACGGAACTGCTGAAGGCGATTCCTGCTAAGTAAGTAGTATCTCGCCCGGTGGCGCTGCGCTTACCGGGCCTACGGGAACGTGCTTTGTTGCCCGGTGGTACTCGCTTACGGGATCTGCGGTTCTGCTTTTGTAGGCCGGGTAAGGCGTAGCCGCCACCCGGCTTTTTTATAGCCCGAGCACCAGCTGACGTTCCAGCTGCGGGTCAAGCAACGTAACGTGTAACCCCACCAGCCGCACTCCGCGCCCTGCCCGACGCTCCTCCCAGGTTTTTTTGGCCGTCGCCACCAGATCCTCTTTATTGAGCCGTGGCCAGACATGCTCCTGTGTGGTGAGCTGAAAGTCGTTAAATTTAAGCTTAACCCCCTGACGGGCGATCAGCAGGTCCGGCTTCACCTGCGCCAGCCTGCGCTCCAGCTCCGGGTAAAGCTGGCCAGTGATAATGGCCTCGCATGCCGACCAGTCGTGAATATCCTCCGCCAGGGTACGCTCCACGCCAAGCGATTTACGCAGCCGCTCGCTGTTGACGTCGCGCTCGTCAATTCCCTGGCTGCGCTCCCACAGCACGCGGCCAAATTTGCCAAAGCGTTTGAGCAGCATCGCCAGATCGCTTTTCTGCACATCCTCGCAGGTGCGCAGCCCCATATTTTCCAGCTTCGCGGCAGACACCTTGCCAACGCCCGGGATTTTGGCCAGCGGCAGCGTCTTTAAAAAAGCGGGCACTTCGTCAGGGGTAATCACATACTGGCCGTTCGGTTTATTAAGATCCGAGGCGATTTTTGCCAGAAACTTCACCGGCGCCACCCCCGCCGAGGCGGTAAGCTGCAGCTCATCAAAAATTGTCTGGCGGATCGCCTGCGCCATCAGGGTAGCCGAGCCGTGGCAGTGCAGGCTGTCGGTCACGTCCAGATAGGCTTCGTCGAGCGAGAGAGGTTCAATTAGCGAGGTGTAGCGGGAGAAGATTTCACGAATATGCCGGGAGGCCTCTTTATAGGCGTCAAAACGCCCCGGCAAAAGGGTGAGGTGCGGGCAGAGCTTGAGCGCCATCGCCGTGGGCATGGCGCTGCGCACGCCAAATTTGCGCGCCGGATAGTTCGCGGTGCTGATCACGCCGCGTCGTTCGCGGCTGCCGCCAATCGCGATGGGGATATCCCGCAATGCCGGATTATCACGCATTTCCACTGCGGCAAAAAAGCAGTCCATATCGACATGGATTATTTTGCGCATTGTAAACCCTCACTTATTACTGGATGAGTATACAGTAAAGAAATAAGGGTTGAGAAGTATGTCAAAAAAATGTCGGGCGGTGGCAGCTTGCCGGCCTGCAAACGCAGGCCCGCGCAGCGCTGCCGGGTAAAATTACAGAATACGCCGGGCCTCGCGCGCCATCCGTTTTTTGCGCGCATCGCACGGCTCAGGGCAGTCGCAAACCTTCTCCATCCCCAGCGCGGTTATACCGCCGCAGCTTCCCTGAATGCTTTTTCGCTTTATGATCCAGCCCAGCGACATACCAAAAATCACCAGCACAAAGATCGCAAAGGTCGCCACGAATACCACCATCGTCAGCCTCCAAAATCATCCAGCAGAATGTTTTCATCCTCCACGCCGAGATCTTTCAGCATGCGGATAACCGCCGCGTTCATGACCGGCGGGCCGCACATATAGAACTCGCAATCCTCCGGCGCCGGATGCTGGCGGAGGTAATTTTCATAGAGCACGTTATGGATGAAGCCGGTATAGCCCATCCAGTTATCTTCCGGTTGCGGATCGGAAAGCGCCACGTGGAAAGTAAAGTTAGGGTTTTCACGCGCCAGCTGCTCAAACTCGTCGTCATAAAACATTTCACGCCGCGAGCGGGCGCCATACCAGAAACTGATCTTCCGCTTGCTGCCAAGGCGCTTAAGCTGGTCGAAAATGTGCGAGCGCATCGGCGCCATGCCCGCGCCGCCGCCGATAAAGACCATCTCCGCTTCCGTCTCTTTGGCAAAGAACTCGCCGAAGGGGCCGGAGATAGTCACTTTATCGCCGGGCTTCAGCGACCAGATATAAGAGGACATCACTCCTGGCGGCGCGTCCGGTACGCCCGGCGGCGGCGTGGCGATACGCACGTTGAGCATAATTATGCCCTTCTCGTCCGGGTAGTTAGCCATGGAATAGGCGCGCAGCGCGGGCTCTTTAACCTCAGACACATAGCGGAAGAGATTAAATCTATCCCAGTCGGCGCGGTACTCTTCCGGCACGTCGAAATCTGCATAAGCCGCCGTGTGCGGCGGGCATTCGATCTGAATATAGCCGCCGGCGCGGAAAGGAACATCTTCCCCCTCCGGTACCCGCAGCTTAAGCTCTTTAATAAAGGTGGCTTTGTTATCGTTGGAGATAACCTCGCACTCCCATTTCTTCACGCCGAAGATCTCTTCCGGCAGCTCTATTTTCATATTCTGCCGCACCGCCACCTGGCAGGCCAGGCGACAGCCCTCTTTGGCCTCGCGTTTGGTGATGTGCGCCAGTTCGGTGGGCAGGATATCGCCGCCCCCCTCTTTGACCGTCACGCGACACTGCCCGCAGGAGCCGCCGCCGCCGCAGGCCGAGGAGACAAAGATCCCGTTCCCCGAGAGGGTATTGAGCAACTTATCCCCCGCCGGGGTGCGGATCTGTTTATCCGCCTCGTTATTAATCTCAATGATTACGTCGCCGGAATTGACCAGCTTCGAGCGGGCAATCAGGATCAATCCTGACAGCACCAGCACGATAAGCGTGAACATCACGACGCCAAGTATAATTTCCATATCGATTCCCTTACAGCTGCACGCCGGAGAAGGACATAAAGCCCAGCGCCATCAGTCCGGTGGTGATAAAGGTGATCCCCAGGCCGCGCAGCCCTGCCGGCACGTTGGCATATTTCATCTTTTCGCGGATCCCGGCCATAGTGACAATCGCCAGCATCCAGCCGATGCCGGAGCCAAAGCCGTAGACAATAGATTCACTGAAGTTGTAGTCGCGCTGCACCATGAAGGAGACCCCGCCGAAAATGGCGCAGTTGACCGCAATCAGCGGCAGGAAGATCCCCAGCGCGTTGTAGAGCGACGGGAAGTATCTGTCGAGGATCATCTCCAGGATCTGCACCAGCGCCGCAATCACCCCGATAAAGGTGATGAAGTTCAGAAAACTTAAATCGACGCCATCCACCAGCGCCCCGTCGCGCAGCACGTAGTTAAAGACCAGGTTGTTAATTGGCACTGAAAGGCCGAGCACCACGGTGACGGCTACGCCAAGGCCAAAGGCCGTCGAGACCTTTTTCGAGACGGCAAGAAAGGTACACATGCCGAGGAAAAAGGCGAGCGCCATGTTTTCAACAAACACCGCGCGGACAAATAAACTCAGGTAATGAGCCACAATCGGTTACTCCTTTTCCTGCTGTGCGGGCCTGAGGGTGCGAATCGCCCAGATCAGCAAACCGATAATGAAAAAGGCGCTGGGAGCCAGCAGGAACAGGCCGTTAGGCAGATACCAACCGCCGTTCTGCACGGTATCCAGCACCGTGATGCCAAACAGCTTGCCGCTGCCGATAAGCTCGCGCAAAAATCCTACCGTCAGCAGGATCACGCCGTAGCCCAGGCCGTTGCCGATGCCATCCATAAAGCTCGCCAGGGGCGGCATCTTCATGGCGTAGGCTTCCGCGCGGCCCATCACGATACAGTTGGTGATAATCAGCCCGACAAAGACCGACAGCTGTTTCGAGGTCTCGTAGGCGTAGGCGCGTAGCAGCTGATCGACCACAATTACCAGCGAGGCGATGATCGCCATCTGCACAATAATGCGCACGCTGTTGGGGATGTGGTGCCGAATCATGGAGATGAACATGCTGGAAAATGCTGTCACCAGCGTCACCGCCACGGTCATGACCAGCGCCGTTTCCAGCTTGGTGGTGACCGCCAGCGCGGAGCAGACCCCAAGTACCTGCAGCGTAATCGGGTTGTTGGCAAGCAGCGGCCCCACCAGTACCCGTTTGACCTCTTTCAGTTCGCCTGCGTCAGCCATTGTTCAGCTCTCCTTCACGTACTTTTTTCAGGAATGGGCCAAAGCCGAGCTTGCCCATCCAGAAATCAAAACTGTGCTGTACCCCGTTGGAGGTGAGCGTGGCGCCGGACAGCCCGTCAATGGCGTACTCATCGCCGGGATGCGCCCCGCCTTTCACCACCTTCAGCGCCGGTTGTCCCTGGTCATCCAGCACCTTTTTACCAACAAACTGCGCCCGCCAGTTCGGGTTTTCCACTTCACCGCCGAGCCCCGGCGTTTCGCCCTGGTCATAGTAGGTGATGCCCTTGATGGTGCGTCCGTCGGTATCCAGCGCCACAAAGGCGTACATCATCGACCACAGGCCGTTGCCGTAAATGGGCAGGACCATCTCCTGAACCCGCTGCTGCGCATCGCGCACCAGATAGATTTCAGCCACGTTGCTGCGACGCTTAATGCCGGCCGGATCTTCACTGGCGGTCAGTTCGGTGCTCAGCGCCGGATCTTTAAGCGCCAGCGCCTGATTCCAGCTTGCCGGGTCTTTATCCAGCAGCTTGCCGGTTTTCAGATCCACCAGCTTCGGCGTAATACGTTCAGCAAAGGTGCTGGCCACCTCTTCCGCGCTCATCGCCTGCGGCATCAGGCCTGCAACCGCCAGGATGTTGCGCTGCTTATCCAGCGCCCGCTGCTCCTGCTGGCGCGGTTTTAACCCCACCGCAGAACCCGCCACGATAACGGAGCAGACCAGACAGAGCACGAGCACCACCAGCAGCGTTTTGCCGATGCTGTCATTGGTTTTTACGTCAGCCACGCGCTCTCCTCCGTTTCACGTTGGCACGCACCACCAGATAGTCGAACAGTGGTGCAAAGAGATTGGCAAACAGAATGGCCAGCATCATCCCTTCCGGGTACGCCGGGTTGACCACGCGGATCAGCACGCACATCACCCCTATCAGCGCGCCGTAGCACCATTTGCCTTTGTCGGTAAAGGAGGCGGAAACCGGGTCGGTGGCCATGAACATCATGCCGAAGGCAAAGCCGCCCAGCACCAGATGCCAGTACCAGGGCATGGAGAACATCGGGTTAGTGGCGGAGCCAATGAGGTTAAAGAGCGTGGCGGTCAGCACCATGCCCAGCATCACTCCCGCCACGATCCGCCATGACGCCACGCGCCCAAACAGAATGATGGCGCCGCCAATCAGGATCATTAGCGTCGACACCTCGCCGATGGAGCCGGGCACGTTGCCGATAAAGGCATCGAGCCAGGTGACCGGCTGCCCGGTGGCGTTATTGACCAGCGTTTCGCCGCCGTGCGCCGCCCACTGAGAGAGCGGAGTGGCGCCGGAAAAGCCGTCGGCGGCGGTCCAGACAAGGTCGCCTGAGATTTGCGCCGGATAGGCAAAGAACAGGAACGCGCGTCCGGCCAGCGCCGGGTTAAGGAAGTTGCGCCCCGTCCCGCCGAAGATCTCTTTCGCCATCACCACGCCGAAACTGATGCCCAGCGCCGCCTGCCACAGCGGCAGCGTCGGCGGCACAATCAGGGCAAAGAGGATAGAGGTGACAAAGAACCCTTCGTTGATTTCATGCTTGCGGATAATGGCGAAGAGTACTTCCCAGAAGCCGCCCACGATAAAGACCGTCAGGTAGATCGGCACGAACCAGACCGCGCCCAGCGTCATCATACTGAGCCAGCCCGCGTCCGGCGCGAAGCTGACCCCCAGCATCTGCGCCAGACGGTAGTGCCAGTTAGCGTCAATCACCTGCGCAAGCTGCTCGCCCTGATAAAGGTGATGCAGCGCCGGGAGGGTTTGCTGCCCCACGTTGTACATTCCCCAGAACATGGCGGGGAATACCGCAAACCAGACGAGGATCATCATGCGCTTCAGATCGATGGCGTCACGCACGTGCGCCGCGCCGGTGGTGACCTGCCCTGGCGTATAAAAGATGGTTACCGCCGCTTCATACAGGGGGTGGTACTTTTTCAGCTTACCCTCGGTAAAATGCGGCTCCATTTTTTCAAAGAGATGTTTCAAACCCATCATTTATCCTTCCTGCTCAATGCGGGTTAAGATGTCGCGTAGCACGGGACCATATTCATATTTGCCCGGGCAGACGTAGGTACAGAGCGCCAGATCCTCTTCATCCAGCTCAAGGCAACCGAGCGCCTGCGCGCCGTCGGTATCGCCAGCCAGCAGGTCGCGCAGCAGCATGGTCGGCAGGATGTCGAGCGGCATCACGCGCTCATAGCTGCCGATAGGCACCATCGACCGCGCGCCGCCGTGGGTGCTGGTCGAAAAGTTAAAGAGCTTATGGCGCAGGAAATGGCCAAGCGTGGTGCGCGTCACGGAGAACTTCTCTTTGCCCGGCGTTACCCAGCCGAACAGCTCTTTTTCACGCCCTTCGCGCAGGACGCTCACCTGCAGATGGAAGCGCCCCAGGTAGGCCAGCGCGCCGGTCGCCTGTCTGCCGCTAAGTACCGAGCCGGAAATCAGGCGGTTTTCACCGGCCAGCGTTTCGCCAGCGAGCAGTTCATTAATATCCGCGCCGACAAGCGTACGAACCAGGCGCGGATGCGCGGCCTGCGGGCCGCCGAGGGCCACCACCCTTTCAGTACAGAGCACCCCGGTCGTAAAGAGCTTGCCGATGGCAATCACATCCTGATAGTTGAGATGCCAGACCTGCTTTGCGAGGCTCACCGGCTCAAGAAAATGGATATGTGTGCCCACCAGCCCCGCCGGATGCGGGCCTGAGAACTCATTGTAAGCCACCTGCCCCAGCGGATGGCCGCCGAGCCTGCCGCCGCTCGCCTGGCAGACGTGCACTTTACCCTCGGTGAGGCGCGTCAGCACGCTCAGCCCCGCGTCAAACGCCGGGCGCTGCGCATGAATAATGGGCTGCGGATCGGCGCTCAGCGGATGGGTGTCCATGGCGGTTACAAAGATCGCGGCAGGCGTCGTTCCGGGTACCGGCGTTTTGCTGAAAGGCCTTGTGCGCAGCGCCGTCCAGAGGCCGGAGGCCAGCAGCTGGGCCTGCACCGTCTCCCGGCTGAGGGAGATCAGCTCTTCGGGCGCGTAGCGGGTAAACTCACGCTGCTCATCCCCTTCGATGCGGATCACTACCGACTGTAGCACCCGGCGCTCGCCGCGATGAATCGCCGTTACCATTCCGCTGGCGGGCGCGGTAAAGAGGACGCCGGGATTTTTTTTATCCTCAAAAAGCGGCTGACCGCGTACAACGCGCTCTCCTTCCTGCACCAGCATGGAAGGACGCATACCGACGTAATCGTCGCCGAGGATGGCGACATGGCGAATGCTGGCGCCCGGGGAGAGAAGCTGTTCAGGCTGGCCCGCGATCGGTAGATCAAGTCCTTTTTTGATTCTAAACATGTGGTTAGCAAGCATCCATAAACGACAAAACAGAAGGCGCACAGTGTACCATTTTTGCCAGCCAGACGGCATGTAAACCGCCGCGGCTGGCGCCAAAATGCGAGCTATTACGCAAAGTTCTTACAGTCAGCGGACGCGAAATGGGGTATACAGAGAAAACTATTTTGTAAACTCTGTCGCTGGAACTTGCGAAAAACTTTATTGATGCTAATGTGAGCGCTCCTAATCCAGATTAGTCTGATTTCGGGTCTCTTTTGCCGTCCTGGCAAGTTAGTAACGTTTTATCAAGGAACACGTTGTATGCGCAAAATCGCATTGTTCATTGCGATGCTTCTGATTCCGTGCGTTTCATTTGCCGGGCTGCTCAGCAGTAACAGCCCTACCACGCCGGTCAGCAAAGAATATAAGCAGCAGTTGATGGGCTCTCAGGTCTACATCCAGATCTTTAAAGAAGAACGCACGCTCGATCTCTATGTGAAGATGGGCGAAAACTATCAGCTGCTCGACAGCTATAAAATCTGTAATTACTCCGGCGGTCTCGGCCCGAAACAGCGCCAGGGGGACTTCAAAAGCCCGGAAGGGTTTTATACCGTCCAGCGCAGCCAGCTCAAGCCCGACAGCCGCTTTTATAAAGCCATTAATATTGGTTTTCCCAACGCGTACGATCGCGCGCACGGCTATGACGGCAAGTACCTGATGATCCACGGCGCCTGCGTCTCGGTGGGCTGTTACGCCATGACCGACAGCGGCATTGATGAGATTTTCCAGTTTGTCACCGGCGCGCTGGTGTTCGGCCAGCCTTACGTGCAGGTGAGCATCTATCCGTTCCGCATGACCGACGCCAATATGCAGCGCCACAAGTTCTCGTACTACGCCGATTTCTGGAAGCAGTTAAAGCCGGGTTATGACTACTTTGAGCAGACCCATAAGCCGCCAGTCGTTTCGGTGGTGGATGGTCGCTACGTCGTCAGCAAGCCGCTGAGCCACGAGGTGGTCCATCCACAGCTGGCGTCAAACTATACGCTCCCCGAGACAAAATAAGGCCCACTCGCCTGGCATAATCTTTTGCCAGGTTTCATTGCCCGTCAGCGGCTGGGTGGCAATGACCGTGACCACATCGTTGGGTGTGGTTTCGGTCTGAAAGTCGATCTCCACATCCTGATCCAGCAGCTTGGCAACCCCAAACGGCGCGCGACGGGTGATCCAGAAGAGGTTGGTGGAGCAAAACGCCATCACGTAACGCCCGTCCGACAGCAGCATATTAAAGACCCCTTTCTCCCGCAGTTCGCAGGCTAACGAGCCGATATACCGAAACACCGCCGTCATGTTGCCCGGGGTGCGCGGGTAACGCTCGGTCAGCTTGTGCAGCAGCCAGCAAAACGCCTTTTCACTGTCAGTTTCGCCCACCGGGCGGAAGTTGCCGGTCTCGAGCGATTTATAGCCCGTCAGCTGCCCGTTGTGCGCGTAGGTCCAGTTGCGCCCCCACAGCTCGCGGGTAAAAGGATGGGTGTTTTCCAGCGCCACTTCGCCGCGATTCGCCTGGCGGATATGGGCGATTACCGAGCAGGATTTGATGGGATAATCCTGCACGAGCCTGGCGATGGGAGAGTTAAAGCTGGGTTGCGGATCTTTAAACGTGCGGCAACCTTTGCCTTCGTAGAAGGTGATGCCCCAGCCATCTTTATGCGGCCCGGTTCCCCCGCCGCGCTGTACCAGCCCGGTAAAGCTAAAGCAGATATCGGTAGGTACATTGGCGCTCATCCCGAGCAGTTCGCACATCGTTCACCTCCACAACAGCGGGGGCTTACGCCCCCGACGAAATCTTACTTAACCATCTCTTTTTCGATGAGCTGGATCAGGATATGGATCACCTTGATATGGATCTCCTGAATACGGTCGGCGTAGCCAAAGTGTGGAACGCGAATTTCCACATCGGCGGTACCCGCCATTTTGCCGCCATCTTTCCCGGTCAGGGTGATGACCTTCATGCCTTTCTCGCGCGCCGCTTCAATCGCTTTGATCACGTTGCCGGAGTTGCCGGAGGTGGAGATACCGAGCAGCACGTCCCCTTCACGGCCTACCGCTTCCACGTAGCGGGAAAAGACATAATCGTACCCGAAGTCATTACTCACGCAGGAGATGTGGCTCACGTCGGAAATCGCAATCGCCGGATAGCCCGGACGGTTTTCGCGATAGCGCCCCGTCAGCTCCTCGGCAAAATGCATCGCGTCGCAGTGGGAACCGCCGTTGCCGCAGGAGAGCACTTTTCCGCCGGCTTTGAAACTGTCCGCCAGCAGGACCGCCGCGCGCTGAATGGCGTGAATATTGGCATCATCTTTCAGAAAGTTTGCCAGTGTTTCTGCCGCTTCGTTCAGTTCGTTACGAATAAGATCCTGGTACATGAGGATAATCCTTCAGTATTGATGAGATAACCCCGGCAGTTTACCGGATAGCGGTAAAAGCGAGAAGCTAAAGCCATGCAAATCCCCCGGGGTTTTGTTTTTTCGTGCCGCTTTAAATTTAAACAATGTGAACCGTGTTGTAATTATTTTGTAAACACATTGCTAAAGGAAATAACATCCACTACAACCATATCATCACAAGTGGTCAGACCTCCTACAAGCAAGGGAGCTTTTCTTTATGATGATTTTGAGTATTGTCGCAACCGTCATTCTGCTCGGCGCGCTGTTTTATCATCGCGTCAGTTTGCCATTGAGCAGCCTGATTTTACTGGCGTGGACCGCCGCGCTCGGTTTTGCAGGCATCTGGAATATCTGGGTACTGCTGCCGCTGGCGATTATCCTGCTGCCGTTTAACCTCACGCCGATGCGTAAATCGATGATTTCCGTGCCGGTGTTTCGCAGCTTCCGTAAGGTGATGCCGCCCATGTCGCGCACCGAAAAAGAGGCGATTGATGCGGGCACCACCTGGTGGGAAGGCGATCTGTTCCAGGGCAACCCGGACTGGAAAAAGCTGCATAACTACCCGCAGCCGCGCCTGACCGCTGAAGAACAGGCGTTCATTGACGGCCCGGTAGAAGAAGCCTGCCGCATGGCGAACGATTACCAGATCACCCACGAGATGGCCGATCTGCCGCCGGAGCTGTGGGCATTCTTAAAAGAGCATCGCTTCTTTGCGATGATCATCAAGAAAGAGTATGGCGGGCTGGAGTTTTCCGCGTATGCCCAGGCGCGCGTCCTGCAAAAACTGGCGGGCGTCTCCGGCATCCTGGCGATCACCGTGGGTGTACCGAACTCCTTAGGGCCGGGCGAACTGCTGCAACACTACGGTACTGACGAACAGAAAAATCACTACCTGCCGCGCCTGGCGCGTGGGCAGGAGATCCCCTGCTTTGCGCTGACCAGCCCGGAAGCGGGTTCCGATGCGGGCGCTATTCCGGATACCGGCGTGGTCTGCATGGGCGACTGGCAGGGCCAGCAGGTACTGGGCATGCGCCTGACCTGGAACAAGCGTTACATTACCCTGGCGCCTGTCGCCACCGTGCTGGGGCTGGCGTTTAAGCTCTCCGATCCCGACAGACTGCTGGGCGGCGAGGAGAATCTGGGTATCACCTGTGCGCTGATCCCTACTTCCACACCGGGCGTTGAGATTGGCCGTCGCCACTTCCCGCTGAACGTTCCGTTCCAGAACGGACCGACCCGTGGCCAGGATATTTTTGTGCCGATCGACTACATCATCGGCGGGCCGAAAATGGCCGGTCAGGGCTGGCGTATGCTGGTGGAGTGCCTCTCCGTCGGTCGCGGTATTACCCTGCCATCAAACTCTACCGGCGGCCTGAAGTCGGTGGCGCTGGGCATTGGCGCTTACGCCCATATCCGCCGTCAGTTCAAAATCTCCATCGGCAAGATGGAGGGTATCGAGGAGCCGCTGGCGCGTATCGGGGGCAACGCCTACGTGATGGACGCCGCCGCATCGCTTATCACCTACGGCATTATGCTGGGCGAGAAGCCGGCCGTCCTCTCCGCGATTGTGAAGTATCACTGTACCCACCGCGCCCAGCGCTCCATTATTGACGCGATGGATATCGCAGGCGGTAAAGGGATCATGCTTGGCGAAGGCAACTTCCTGGCGCGCAGCTACCAGGGCGCACCGATTGCCATCACCGTGGAAGGGGCGAACATCCTCACCCGCAGCATGATGATCTTCGGTCAGGGGGCGATTCGCTGCCATCCTTATGTACTGGAAGAGATGGCCGCCGCGCAAAATAACGACGCTAACGCCTTCGATAAACTGCTGTTCAAACATATCGGCCATGTGGGTAGCAACGCGGTACGCAGCTTCTGGCTCGGCCTGACGCGCGGCCTCACCAGCGCCACGCCGACCGGCGATGCCACCAAACGTTACTACCAGCACCTGAACCGCCTGAGCGCGAACCTGGCGATGCTGTCAGACGTCTCGATGGCGGTACTGGGCGGCAGCCTGAAGCGTCGCGAGCGTATCTCCGCCCGTCTGGGGGATGTGTTAAGCCAGCTCTTCCTCGCCTCCGCGACCCTGAAGCGCTACGACGATGAGGGCCGTCATGAGGCGGATCTGCCGCTGGTTCACTGGGGCGTGCAGGATGCGCTCTGGCAGGCGGAGCAGGCGATTGACGATCTGCTGGCGAACTTCCCGAACCGCGCCGTGGCAGGCCTCCTGCGAGCGACCATCTTCCCTACCGGTCGCCACTATCTTGCGCCGTCCGACAAGCTGGACCACAAGGTGGCGAAGATCCTGCAGGTGCCGTGCGCTACGCGCTCCCGCATTGGTCGCGGCCAGTATCTGGAGCCGAGCGAGCATAACCCGGTCGGCCTGCTGGAAGAGGCGCTGCGTGACGTGATGGCCGCCGATCCGATTCATCAGAAGATCTGCAAACAGCTGGGCAAAAACCTGCCGTTTACCCGTCTGGATGAGCTGGCAAGCCAGGCGCTGGCGGGCGGTATCATCACTAACGACGAGGCGGACCTGCTGGTGAAAGCGGAAGCGAGCCGTCTGCGCAGTATTAACGTTGACGACTTCGAACCCGACGCGCTGGGTACGCAGCCGGTAAAGCTGCCGGAGACGATGCGAAAGCCTGAAGCGGCCTGATGCATAAGCACACCATAAACCCCGCCGCGTGCGGGGTTTTTTATTGCCACATTTTCCCTTTCCGGCGTGCTACAGTGTCAAGATGCTGTCCTGTGAGGAGTCTGACTGTGCCTGGTTTGAAGATGACGATGTTGCAACAGCCGCTGGTGTGGATGGATGGCCCCGCTAACCTGCGCCATTTCGATCGCCAGCTTGAAGAGATAACCGGCAGGGACGTGATTATCCTGCCGGAGATGTTTACCACCGGTTTTGCGATGGAGGCGGCCACGGAGTCGCTACCTCAACAGGAGGTGGTGGCCTGGATGCAGGCGAAAGCGCAGCAGACTAACGCGCTGATTGCGGGCAGCGCGGCCCTCCAGGGGGAGAATGGGGCGGTAAACCGTTTTCTGCTGGTGGAGCCGGAAGGCAAGGTCCATTCTTACGACAAACGCCACCTGTTCCGCATGGCGGATGAGCATCACCACTACCAGGCGGGGCGCGAGCGCGTCGTCTGCGAGTGGCGCGGCTGGCGCATTCTGCCGCTGGTCTGCTACGACCTGCGCTTTCCGGTCTGGTCGCGCAACCGCAACGATTACGATCTGGCGATCTACGTCGCCAACTGGCCCGCGCCGCGCTCCCTGCACTGGCAGACGCTGTTGGCGGCCCGCGCGATTGAAAATCAGGCCTATGTGGCGGGCTGTAACCGCGTGGGTACCGACGGCAACGGCCATCACTACCGGGGAGACAGCCGGGTGATCAACCCGCAAGGGGAGATTATCGCCAGCGCCGAGCCGCACCAGGCGACGCGCATTGACGCCGAGCTGTCGCTTACGGCGCTGCGGGAGTATCGGGAGAAATTCCCGGCCTGGCAGGATGCGGACCCCTTTCGCATTGGCTGAAAAAAGCCGGGTAGCGGCTACGCCTTACCCGGCCTACAGGATCGCGGAATTTGTGACATCGCATGCCCGGTAAGCGAAGCGCCACCGGGCATGTTGTTAACTCACCAGCGCCTGCCCGTCTTTACGACTTTCGGTTGCGGCGACGTAATGTCCTTCCGGCATGCGATAAATTATCTGCGCGCCGCCGAAGTTATACTCCTGTAACGGATCTTCCACCACAATCGTATGGCCGCGCGCGCGCAGCCCGGCGATGGTGTTCCGATCGAAGGTTGACTCAACAATCACCTCCCGGCCTTTCACTACCCGCCAGCGCGGAGCGTCGATGGCCGCCTGGGGATTTTGCCCGTGCAGCATCACGCGCAGCGCCATCTGCATATGCCCCTGCGCCTGCATCGGCCCGCCCATAACACCAAACGACATCAGCGGCTGGCCGCTGCCGTCCATCGCAAAGCCCGGAATAATGGTATGGAACGGACGCTTGCTGCCCGCCAGTGCGTTCGGGTGATTCGGATCGAGTACAAAGCCACAGCCGCGGTTTTGCAGGCTGATGCCGGTATCCGGTACCACCACCCCGGAGCCAAAGCCCATAAAGTTAGACTGAATAAACGACACCATCATACCGCTGGCATCGGCGGTGGAGAGATAGACCGTGCCGCTCTGAGTGGGCGAGCCGTAGGTAAAGTCAGAGGCGTTATCCGGGTCGATAAGCGCGGCGCGCGTTTTAAGGTACTCATCACTCAGCAGCGTGCTGGCGGCAAACTCCATATGCTCTTCATCCGCCACGTAGCGATCGAGATCCGCCAGCGCCAGCTTCATCGCCTCTATGGAGAGATGCAGTGCCTGCACGGAGTCGGGATCGTAACGATCGATACCGCACTGCTCCAGAATACCGAGGGCGATAAGCGTGGCGATCCCCTGCCCGTTCGGCGGCAGCTCCTGTACCGATCCGCCGGCGAAATCACGGGATAATAGCTCCACCCACTCCGCCCGGTGGTTCGCCAGATCCTCCTGCGTGAGGTGCGCGCCATGCTCCCGCGCAAAGGCGGCGATCTTCTGCGCCAGCTCGCCGTGATAGAAGGCTTCGCCGTTGGTTCTGGCGATAAGCTCCAGCGTCGTTGCCTGCGCCGGGTTACGGAAAATTTCGCCGATGCGCGGCGCGCGTCCCTCGGGAGCAAAGCAGGCGCTGAAGCCGGGCTGATCCTTGAGCTTTGCGTAGCCGCGCTCCCAGAGATGACCGATCAGGGGCGACACAGGAAAGCCGTGGCGGGCATAGTCAATCGCAGGCTGCGCCAGCGTGGTGAGCGGCAGCGTGCCGAAGCGTTCCGCCAGCGCCACCCAGCCGGAGACCGCCCCCGGCACCGTTACCGCATCCCAGCCGATCTCCGGCACCGCCGTTTTACCGGCGAACATATCCGCGTGCCAGCTGGCAGGCGAGCGGCCGGAGGCGTTAAGACCGTGCAGCTTTTTGCCGTCCCAGACGATGGCGAAGGCGTCGCTGCCGATACCGCAGCCGGTCGGCTCCACGACCGTCAGCGCGATCGCCGTGGCGATGGCGGCATCCACGGCGTTTCCGCCCTGCTGCAACATACGCATCCCCGCCTGCGCCGCCAGCGGCTGGGAGGTGGCGACGGCGTTATGGCCCATCATCGGCGGGCGTCTTGAGGGGTAACCGGTAGAAAAATCGAGCGCTTTGGTCATCATGACTCCTTAGTCGTGGCGCGGATCGAGCGCATCGCGCAGTCCGTCACCCAGTAAATTGAAGCCCTGCACCGCCAGAAAGATGGCGATACCGGGAAAAACAGACATCCACGGCGCCTGCTCAAGGAACCCCTTCGCGGTGTTGAGCATCGACCCCCAGGAGGGATTCGGCGGCTGCTGGCCCAGCCCGAGAAACGAGAGGCTCGCCTCGGCGATAATGGCGGAGGCGATAGCCAGCGTGGCCTGTACCAGGATGGGCGACATCACGTTCGGCAGAACATATTTGATGATGATCCAGCGATCCGGCAGGCCAATCGCCCGCGCGCCGTCGATATACTCTTCATTGCGGATAGCGATCACCTGCCCGCGGGTCAGGCGGGCGAAAATCGGCATGGAGGAGAGACCGATGGCGATCATCGCATTGGTCAGGCTTGGCCCTAAAAAAGCGCCCAGCGCGATCGCCATTATCAGAAACGGGCAGGCCAGCAGCGCCTCAATAAAGCGCGAGATGATGCCGTCCCAGATCCCCTGAAAATAGCCCGCCACCAGCCCCAGCGGCACGCCGATAACCACGGCAATGATCACCGATGCGCATCCCGCCATCAGCGAGGTGCGCGCTCCCCAGACGATACGTGAAAGGATGTCGCGCCCCAGCTCGTCAGTGCCGAACCAGTAGAGCGCCGACGGCGGCTTACGCACCGCCAGAAAGTTCGCGCCGACCGGATCGAACGGCGCAATCCACGGCGCCAGCAGGGCCAGCAGTACAAAAAAGGTGACCACCACCGCGCCGATCACCGCGCTTTTATTGGCGAGGAATTTCTTCAGCACCCGGTTTTGCGCGCGCGGTTTGACTACCACCACGCTTTGCGTTGTAAGTTCCGCCATCTCTAGCCTCGCATTTTCGGGTTAATGAGCACGTAGAGCACATCAGCCAGCAGATTGAGCAGCAGAAAGCCGATCGCTACGATCAGCACTACGCCCTGCACTACCGCGTAGTCGCGGTTAAACACCGAGTCGACGATCATTTTGCCGAAGCCCGGAATGGTAAAGACCTGCTCGGTGAGAACGGCGCCGCCCAGCAGCTCGCCAAAAAGCAGCGTGGTGAGGGTGATCACCGGCACCAGCGCGTTACGAAAGGCGTGCTTTAAAATCACCGCTTTCGGCAACAGCCCCTTCGCCCGGGCGGTGCGGATGTAGTCCGCTTTCAGCACCGCGATCATCGAGGCGCGGGTGTGGCGCATCAGCGTTGCCGCCAGCCCCGTCCCCAGCACCGACGCCGGAAGCAGCAGCGTGCGCAGGTTTTGCACCGCATCTTCGCTAAAAGGCACGTAGCCGGAGGCGGGCAGCCACTGCAGGTTGACGGAAAAGACCAGGATCAGCAGGATCCCCAGCCAGAAGTGGGGAATGGAGATCCCGGAGATCGCCACAAAGTTGGCCCCGTGATCGATCCAGCTATTTTTGTTTACCGCCGCCAGGATCCCCATGCTGATGCCGAAAACGAGCGCAACGATCATCGCCAGCAGCGACAGCTCCAGCGTCACCGGCAGTTTGCTGGCGATAAGCTCAGTCACCGGCTCATGGGTGCGCAGGGAGACGCCGAGATCGCCCTGCAGCGCCCGCGTCAGCCAGTGGAAGTACTGCACCGGTATCGGCGCGTCCAGATTCAACTCCGCGCGCAGCTGCGCAATTACCGCCGGGTCGCGCTCCTCCCCCGCCATCGCAATCAGCGGGTCGCCGGGCAGCAGCTTTTGCAGCCCGAAAACCATCATGCTGACCAGCAGCAGCGTGGGGATAGCCAGCAACAGACGTTTGCCTATCAGTTCCAGCATGGTTTCTCCTTATACGGATCAGTTCGCAAGCGTTACGCCCGCAACGCGCACGATGCCGTCCGGGTAGGGTTTGAAGCCCTGGACGCTTTTGCTCATGCCGAAAATACGCGGCTCAAAGTAGAGGTAAGCGATGGGCATATCGGTTTGCAGCTGGTTGACCACCTTGTCGTAGAGCGGCTGACGCGCGGCCTGATCGACGCTCTGACGCGCCTGGGTCAGCCACGTGTCGACCTGGGCATTGCTGTAACGCCCGTCGTTAAGGGTGCCTTTGCTGTGAATAAAGCCGTAGATGCTGCCGTCGGGATCCGGGCGACCGGACCAGCCGGAGAAGCTCAGCTGATAATTTCCGCTCTGCTGGCGATCGAGCAGCGTGGCGAACTCGGTCATCTGCAGGTTGAGGGTGAAACCGGCTTCCGCGACCATCGCCTGCAGCACCTGGCCCACCTGCTGCGAGGTGGGGTTGTTCGGCACCAGCAGGTTGACGGTCAGCGGCGTCGCGACGCCCGCCGCTTTCAGCAGCGCCTTGGCTTTTTCCACATCGCGTGGCGGTACCGGCAGTTTGACGTGATAAGGACTAACCGGGGAGAACGGCTGGTTGGCCGGGGTGTAAAGCCCTTCAAAGACCACCTGGTTTAACGCCTCGCGATCGATAGCCAGCGAGAAGGCCTCCCGCACGCGGGCATCTTTAAACGGATCGCTGGCGGGCACCTTGCCGTTATTGATATTAAAGGTGATCCCCTGATAGCCCAGACCGGTCACCTTCGCCAGGGCCAGCTTGCTGTCCGCCTCAACGGTTTTAACGTCGCTGGCGGCAATGCCTTCGGTCAGATCGAGATCGCCCGCACGCAGGTTTGCCAGCCGCACCGAGGCGTCCGGGATCGGCAGATAGATAATTTTGTCGAAGTGGTAAGCCCCTTTGTTCCAGTAGTTGTCAAAGCGGGTCAGAACAATGCGATCCTGCGAGACGCGGCTCTCAAACTTATAGGGGCCTGAGCAGACCGGATGGGCGGCAAAGTCGGGCTTTTTCGCAGCCTCCGGCGCCATCATCGCGCCAGCGCGGTCGGTGAGCTGCATCAGCAGCGCCGCGTCCGGGGTTTTGAGGTGCAGCACAATTTGCGTCGGGCTGGCCACCTCGACCGATTCGATGGAGGAGATTTCGCTTTTGCGCAGGGAGCCTTTCAACGTCAGCGCGCGGTCGAGGTTATATTTCGCCGCCGCGGCGTCAAACTTCTCTCCGTCGTGGAACGTGACACCTTCCCGCAGATTCATGGTCAGGGTTTTTCCATCCGCGCTCCATGACCAGTCTTTTGCCAGCCCCGGCACGACTTTCAGGTTTTCATCGACATCCACCAGCCGATCGCAGAGGGAGGCAAAGACAAAGCGACCGTAGTAGGTGCGCGCCAGGTGCGGATCGAGCATATCGGGATCGGCACCCAGCCCCACCCGTAGCACCGATTCCGCATGGGCGGGCAGCGCCGCGCCGGTCAGGAGAGACGTTCCCAGTATGGCAAAAAGAGCATTGCGTATTGTCATTATCATGAGTTCCTTGCTGGAAAAGAGGAGTGGGATGCCGCGTGTTCAAACAGCGCGCGGCGGCGCAAAAAGGCGGCTGACGGCGGGGCAACCAGGATCGCGCTGCGATCGCGGTTGATCTCCTGCCAGCGGTGGCAGGCTACCTGGCGCCCGCCCTCGAGTACCTGATTAATCGGTTCCTGCTGACGGCACTGGTCGGTCGCAAAAGGGCAGCGGGTGTGAAAACGACAGCCCGACGGCGGATTAGCCGGATTGGGCAGATCCCCCTGCAGAAGCGGTATGGTGCGCGGTGTGCCCGGCTGCATCTGCGGCGCGGAGGCGATCAGCGCCTGGGTATAGGGATGCAGCGGCGCGTCGAAAATCTCATCGACGGTAGCCAGCTCGACAATCTGCCCGAGATACATCACCGCCACGCGGTCGCTCATGTGACGAATAACCGCCAGGCCGTGGGCAACAATGACCATTGTCAGGCCAAGCTGATACTTGAGGCTTTCCAGCAGGTTGACCACCTGCGCCTGTACCGAGACATCCAGCGCGGAGACCGGCTCATCCCCCAGCAGCAGCTTTGGACCGGAGGCCAGCGCACGGGCGATACCGATACGCTGGCGCTGGCCGCCAGAGAACTCATGCGGGTAGCGGTCTGCCCAGGCGGCGGGCAGACCGACGGTTTTCAGCAGCTCCGCCACGCGATAGTGACGATCCGCTTTATTCATCTTCTGGTGCAGCCACAGGGGCTCCCCTACAATCTGCTCCACCGTCATGCGCGGGTTAAGCGAGGCGAAGGGATCCTGGAAGATAATTTGCAGCTCACGCCGCAGCTGATTGAGCCGCGCCCCCTCAGCGCGGGTAATCTCTTCCCCCTGATAAAAGATGCGCCCTTCGCTGGCGGCCAGCAGGCGCAACAGCAGGCGTCCGAGTGTCGACTTACCGGAGCCGGACTCGCCAACGATCGCCAGCGTTTCCCCCGGCAGGACCGATAGCGAAACGCGATCGACCGCGGTAACAAAGCGGGCGGGAGCAAAGAGTTTTTTCGGGCCGGGGAAGCGTTTGCTGAGATCGTGGGCTTCCAGTATCGGTTGAGTCATGCGATTTCTCCCAGCGCAATGTGGTGTTCGAGAGGCACGCGGAAACAGGCGACCTGATGACCGGCGCCCAGGGTGTCGAGGGGCGGTTTTTCTTCGTGGCAGCGCGTCTGCGCAAACGGGCAGCGCGTGGCAAAGCGACAGCCTTTCGGCATGGATTCCGCCAGCGGCACCGCGCCGGGAATGGTGGAGAGCTGGCCCTTGCGCGCGCCTGGCGAAGGGATCGACCCCATCAGGCCGATGGTGTAAGGGTGCTGAGGATCGGCAAAAATCGCCTCCACGCTCCCCTGCTCCACCACCTGCCCGGCATACATGACCGCCACCTGCTGCGCCACCTCCGCCACCACGCCCAAATCATGGGTGATCATCAGCACGGCGGTGCCGGTCTCCTCTTTCAGGGTATTGAGCAGCGCCAGGATTTGCGCCTGAATGGTGACATCCAGCGCGGTGGTCGGCTCATCGGCAATCAGCAGCCGGGGATGGTTAATTAAGGCCATAGCAATCATGACGCGCTGGCGCATCCCGCCGGAGAGCTGGTGCGGGTAGGCTTTAAGGCGCATTTCTGCCGCAGGGATCTGCACCTTCTCCAGGATTTGCAACGCCACCGCCATCGCCTGCGTACGTGGCATTTTCTGATGGCGCATCACCGCCTCGCTAAGCTGATCGCCAAGCGTAAAGGCCGGGTTGAGAGAGGTCATCGGCTCCTGAAAAATCATCGCCATTTCGCTGCCGCGCAGATCGGCATATTCCCGCGGGGCGAGCTTGCGCAGATCGTGGCGGCGGAACTGCATCTCCCCGCTGACAATCTGTGCGCTGGCGGGCAGCAGCCCCATCAGCGCCAGGGAGGTGATGCTTTTGCCGCAGCCAGATTCACCCACCAGCGCCAGCGTTTCTCCCGCTTTCAGCGTGAGGGAGATACCGTCGAGCACGCTCACCGGCGAGCCGGCGAATTTCACATTAAGATTGCGCAGGCGAAGCACCGGCGCCGCCTCCTTAAAAGGGATCGTCGTCATAGCAGGGGATCGTCCTCAAGGTTGGTGGCCTGGATCAGGGCGGTTTGCAGGCTGAGCAGGTGCTCGCGCATGGCGGCGGCTGCTTCATTGGGCTGGCGATGAATAATCGCCGTCATGATTTTGTGGTGGTGGTCGTTATAGCTATCGACGCGCGCCGGCGTGCGGGCCAGATCGCGCAGGTGTTGCCAGGCGGGATCGCGGCGGACGGCATCGACCGCGTCAAAAAGTCCCAGCAGCAGCCGGTTATCCGCCGCTTCGGCAATAGCGCGATGGAAGGCGCTATCCCACAGCTCGTTCAGATCCCGGTCGTCCGGGCTGACGCTGTCGATCCGGTCCAGCATACGCTGCATCAGCGCGAGGTTTTCCCTGGTGGCGCGCAGCGCCGCAAGGCGGGCCAGGCCGGGTTCAATTTGCAGGCGGGCTTCCATGACCTCCAGCAGGTTGGTCTGCTGGAGGAGGCCCTGAAGCGCCAGCGGCTCAACCGGAGCAGCAGGACCGATATAGGTCCCTTTGCCCTGCTTACGCCAGATGCGCCCCTCCTCTTCCAGCACGTCCAGCGCGCGACGGATTTCACGCCGCCCAACGCCCAGCGTTTCCGACAGCTCACGTTCAGTGGGCAGCGGGCTCCCTGGTCTGGACTCATGCTGCGCGATCAGACCGCGTAATTGCTCCAGCGCGGAACTGGAATTTGCCAGAAACCGTGACGGTTTTTCCATATTGGTTCGCCTGCTTTCATCATTGCTTTATTTTTATTAACAATAAGTTATTGATATAGATAGATACTTATTGTTCGTATAGCTAAGCAATTAGCGAACCAATATGAATTGGTTCAGGAATATTCTGGAATTTTTATGGATAAATGTTTGATAAACGAGACGATATTTTTTACAGGAGGATAATTTTGTGGGAGGGGCGGAAAGCGACGCCGAATAACAATTGCACAAAAATAGTGCAGAGGATGCACCATAAATGATCAGTTGTTAATTAATTGCACCACTTACATTAAATTTATGTTAATAAAATAAAAAGGAAGGAAAGGCAAGCCGCTAAAACGACGAAGGCCTGAATCATTGCTGATTCAGGCCTTCTGAATAGTGGCGGAACGGACGGGACTCGAACCCGCGACCCCCTGCGTGACAGGCAGGTATTCTAACCGACTGAACTACCGCTCCGCTGTGTTCCCGTGGGAACGAGGCGAATATTACGTTCTGCCTCCCACCCCGTCAACGCTTTTTCTCATCTTTTTAATCGTTTGCTGCAAAATTCACCCACATGGCGATTTAAAGCGCATTAAAGGCGCCGTTACGCCCGCCAGAGGCAGCTCCCGCCTTTTTTCTGAACTAAATCGAGGCGCGATTCGTGGTCCATCAGCTCCTCATCGCTGGCTAAAATAACGCGTAACCGGCTGGCCTGACGGACAAGGCGCTGAATCCCGGTCCCGCCCTGGTTTTGCTGGGATTCATTCTCCATACTGAAGGCCATGGAGGTCTGACCGCCGGTCATCGCCAGATAGACATCCGCCAGGATCTGGGCATCGAGCAACGCGCCGTGCAGCGTACGTTTGGTGTTATCGATCTCGTAGCGTGAACAGAGCGCGTCCAGACTGTTGCGCTTGCCGGGGAACATTTTTCTCGCCAGCGCCAGGCTGTCGGTCACCTTACAGAACGTATCCGTTTTAGGAATACCGCGGTTGAGCTTGCTGAACTCATAATCCATAAAGCCGATATCAAACGACGCGTTATGGATCACCAGCTCCGCGCCGCGGATATAGTCCATAAACTCGTCGGCGACATCCGCGAAGGTCGGTTTATCCAGCAGGAACTCGTCGGCGATACCGTGAACGCCAAACGCTTCCGGGTCCACCAGCCGATCGGGTTTGAGATAGACGTGAAAGTTATTGCCGGTCAGTCGACGGTTGATCACCTCGACGGCGCCGATCTCAATGATCTTATGCCCTTCGTAGTGCGCGCCGATCTGGTTCATACCGGTGGTTTCAGTATCGAGAACGATCTGTCGTGTAATTGCAGTGCTCATAGCGGTCATTTATGTCAGACTTGTCGTTTTACCGATCGTTTAAATTACAGGAAGTCTACCAGAGATGCGTAAACAGGTAGAAATTTTCACCGATGGATCTTGCCTCGGTAATCCAGGCCCCGGCGGTTATGGCGCGATTATGCGCTATCGCCAGCATGAAAAGACCTTTAGCGAAGGCTACCGGCTGACCACTAACAACCGCATGGAGCTGATGGCGGCCATCGTCGCGCTGGAGGCTTTAAAAGAGCATTGCGACGTAACCCTGAGCACCGACAGCCAGTACGTGCGCCAGGGGATCACCCAGTGGATCCATAACTGGAAAAAACGCGGCTGGAAAACCGCCGAGAAAAAGCCGGTAAAAAATGTCGATCTCTGGCAACGGCTGGATGCGGCGCTGGGCCAGCACGCCATCAAGTGGGAATGGGTAAAGGGACATGCCGGCCATCCCGAAAACGAACGCTGTGACGAACTGGCGCGCGCCGCGGCGCTCAATCCGGTGCATGAGGATACGGGCTATCAGTCGGAGAGCTGACTAGCGCTTGCGGTACTGCCGCGTCGCCCCCACCGCCGGGCGAAGCTGCCTTTTCGCTTTACTTTGTTTCATCGGCGTCAGCGTGAGCGGGATGGTTCGTTTGCGCGCCACAATAAGCTGCATGCAGCCCAGCGCAGGAAAATGGGTGGATAACATTTTACCGCCCTGTCGTGCCCAGGGCAGCACCTGAAAACCGCTGCAGTAGAGCACTTCAAAATTGAGTAGCGAAAGCCAGTCAAGCTGGCGGGTCAGCGTGAACATGCGGCTGTTATAGGGTATCGAGCGGCGCAGCACCGGCACCAGCTTGCGCAGCCCCATCAGACTGAGCGGATTGAAACCGCTCAGCACCAGCCAGCCGTCATCTATGAGCACCCGGTCGGCTTCGCGCAGCAGGCGGTGCGGATCCGGGCACCAGGGCAGCGTATGCGCCAGCAGGCAAGCGTCGACGGACTTTTCAGCAAAGGGCAAATGCAGTGGATCGGCCGTCACCTGCACCGGCAGGCCAGCCAGCGACACATTTACCTGATGAGAAATGGCGCAACTCTCTGAGTTGATTTCCGCGCTCAGATTGCCAATCTTAAGCAGGTGAAAACCATACATTTTGGCAAGCCAGGGTTTGAGCTGTAGCTCAAGCGCTTCACGGTAATATTCGCCCCAGGGCATATCGGCCCAACGAACGGGCGGTGTAATAGTGTGAGGTATCCTTGCCGGTTTCATCCAGGCCCCGCTTCGCTATGAGAGGTGATTTATGAATCTTATCAGTATTCCCGCATTTCAGGACAATTACATCTGGGTTTTAGCCGATGATGACCAACGCTGTGTAATCGTCGATCCCGGCGAGGCGGGGCCTGTTTTACAGGCAATAGAGGAGAATGGCTGGACGCCTGTGGCGATTCTCCTGACTCATCATCATCATGACCATGTGGGCGGCGTCCCGGCCCTGCGGGCGCGCTATCCCCATCTTGATGTCTACGGGCCTGAGGAGACGCGGGATAAGGGAACCACGCGCGTAGTTCAGGAAGGTGAAACTGTCCTCATTCATGAGTGGGAATTTTCGCTGTTTGCTACGCCAGGTCACACTTCCGGACATTTGTCTTACTACAGCAAACCTTATCTTTTCTGCGGGGACACGCTCTTTTCCGGCGGCTGCGGCAGGCTCTTTGAAGGGACGCCAGCCCAGATGTATCACTCTTTTCAGAAGATTAATGCCCTGCCGGACGACACTATTCTTTGCTGCGCTCACGAGTACACATTAGCGAACATGAAGTTTGCCATGAGCATACTTCCGCACGATTTATCAATAAAAGATTATTACCACAAAGTGAAGGAGTTACGCGCAAAAAACCAAATGACACTACCCGTAATTCTGAAAAATGAACGTAAAATAAATCTTTTTTTAAGAACGAATGATATTGATTTAATTAAAAAAATAAACGAAGAAACATTTATGCAACACCCTGAGGAGCGATTTGCATGGTTAAGGTCAAAGAAAGATAACTTCTGACAATTGCGGGTTGCCTTTTCAAAAATTCGCCGTTATCATCGCTCGTCTTTTAAGCAACTATTGACACACACATGAAGGCAAAAGCGATATTACTCGCCTCTGTCCTGCTTGTTGGGTGCCAGGCGTCTCAGAACGGTGGCAATGTCCAACAGCACGCACAGAGCCTTTCTGCAGCTGGTCAAGGAGAAGCAGGGAAATTCACAAGTCAGGCGCGATGGATGGACGATGGAACATCGTTCGCGCAGGATCAGGACTTGTGGGCATCCATTGGCGACGAGCTAAAGATGGGTATTCCGGAAAACAGCCGGATACGCGAACAGAAACAGAAGTATTTACGCAATAAGAGCTATCTCCACGATGTAACTTTACGGGCAGAGCCGTATATGTACTGGATAGCCGGGCAGGTTAAGAAACGCAACATGCCCATGGAACTGGTACTACTACCCATAGTGGAGAGCGCTTTTGACCCACACGCGACGTCTGGCGCCAATGCCGCAGGCATCTGGCAGATCATACCGAGCACCGGGCGCAATTATGGTTTAAAACAGACTCGCAGCTACGATGCGCGTCGCGACGTTGTTGCGTCCACGACCGCCGCGCTGGATATGATGCAGCGTCTGAACAAGATGTTTGATGGTGACTGGCTGTTAACCGTTGCGGCGTACAACAGCGGCGAAGGTCGCGTACTAAAGGCAATTAAAGCGAATAAAGCCCGGGGGAAACCCACCGACTTTTGGTCGCTTTCACTGCCACAGGAAACGAAAGTTTACGTGCCAAAAATGCTGGCTCTGAGCGATATCCTCAAGAACAGCAAACGCTATGGCGTGGTTCTGCCGTCTACGGACGAAAGCCGCGCGCTGGCACGAGTGCGTCTGAGCAGCCCGGTAGATATGAAGCAGGTTGCTGATATGACCGGTATGTCGGTTAGCAAGCTGAAAACGTTTAACGCCGGCGTGAAAGGCTCTACACTTGGCGCAAACGGTCCACAATATGTTCTGGTGCCGCAGAAGCACGCTGAACAGCTGCGTGAATCGCTGGCGTCGGGTGAAATTGCCGCCGTGCAGTCAACGCTTATCGCGGATGTTTCCTCGGTCAGCAGCCAGAGCTATAAAGTGCGCTCAGGCGATACGCTGTCAGGCATTGCATCCCGTCTGGGCGTAAGCACAAGGGATTTAAAGCAGTGGAACGCCCTGCGCGGCTCAACGCTGAAGGTAGGACAGCAGCTGACGATTGGCGCTGGTAACAGCGCAATGCGTCTCGCACGTAACAGCGATAGCATTACCTATCGCGTACGCAAAGGGGATTCCCTGTCCAGTATCGCGAAAACCCATGGCGTCAACATTAAAGATGTCATGCGCTGGAATAACGATACCGACAACCTGCAGCCGGGAGATCAGCTGACGCTGTTTGTGAAAAACAGCACAACGCCAGACTCCTGATAGCGCCTGATGATGGAAAAAGGCACCGGATTCCCGGTGCCTTTTTTATTTATGCCGCTTTGTGCGCCTGCACCATGATGGTATCGCTGGTAAACGAGCCATCCTCCTGCAATTCAAAGTAAGCATTTACTTCTGCCGACGCGCTCTGCTGATAAAGCCTGATCGCTTTACTTAACGCCTCAGGCGTACGCATACGCGCAACCCATGAACTAAACTCCAGCGGCAGCCTGTCGGTGATGACGCTTTGTGCAATTAAGCCCGCCTCGGTCAGCATTGATAACCACTCCCCGCTGGAGTAGTTGCGCACGTGCGAGGTGTCGCGCAGCGCCTCCACCGTCTGTAACCAGATATCCCGTACCGGGTGTCCGGGAGACATGATATCCATAATGATGACCATACCGCCCGGCTTCAGCACCCGTTTCATCTCCCGCAGCGCCTGCCCGACATCGTGCCAGTGATGCGCTGAGTAGCGGCTGATCACCACATCAAAGCTGCTGTCCTCGAGGGTCAGCGCCTCTGCGTAGCCCTGGCGGGTGGTAATATTATGGAGTCCCTTTTCATTTGCCGCGCGGCTAACCACCTCCAGCATCTGGCTGGATAAATCCCAGGCGGTCACCTGGGCCACATGCTGCGCCGCCACAAAGCTGGCATGCCCTGCGCCGCAGCCTAAATCCAGCAGATGCGCCCGGGGGAAAGCCGCCAGCAAATCGCCAAGACGTGCCAGATCGCGACCGGAGGCGTGGACGGCGCTGCTGAGGTAAGCATTGGCCTGTGAGCCAAACTGTTTTTCTACGTGATCATGATGGGAATGCGTTGTCATGGTACTGTCCTTTGGTTGTTAGAAATAAAAGGGCAGCACCTCACCAGCTCAGGCCTGCCCCACGGCAGACCTGACTCACCATTATTTATCAGGTTTGCCGGGACTGAATTCAACAAGTAGCGGATTGTGATCGGAGGCGCGCGTCACCAGAACGGAAGCTTCATGTACGCTCAAACCACGATAAAAGACAAAATCAAGCGGGCGGCCAAATGCTTTCCGGCGCTGATCGTCGGTAAAGCGAACTTCACGCAGCGACATTTCGCGCGCAAAGCGATAAAGGGCATTCATCCGCGGGCGGCTCCAGGCATTAAAATCCCCGGCCATGATAATCGGCCCGCTGTGGTGAGCGATCTGATCGCCGATAGGCAGTAACTGCTTACTGTAAACATCGACGCCGAGACTAAAATTCACCGCATGTATATTAATGACCATCAACAGGCGTGTGTCCGGTAACGGATAGACCGTGACAAGGGCCGACTTCGCCAGCCGCAGGATCGGCTCGCGTTCGCGCAGTGGGCAGCAATAGACCGGATGCGCTGCAGAAAGGGTCATTACCCCTGAGGGGTGCTGGGGTAAAACAAAAGCGGGCACCTGATCGGCGGCGAGGTAATTGGTTGTGGCAAATCTCACCAGCTCAGGGGTGGTTTGCGCCTCCTGCAACAGCACCAGATGCGCATCTTTACCAAAGTTCTTCAGTACGGATAACCACTCGGCACGCTGCTGCTTAAAAATATTCCATACCAGAACGCGAATTTTTTCATCGCTGCTCAACGGCGCGCCAGCCGGTAAGGCCTGACCAATAGTCGCAAACGATCCCGGAGGCAAGATTCGCTCCGCGGGTTGTCCGGCGACATAGCGCATGGCATAGGTATTTTTTCGCACTTTAGATCAAACCTCTGCAACGTGAGCCCGATCAAATAACGAAGGGGTTCTACTGTTATAGGGATTTTAGCTCATACTTTCAACGCAATTACTTATAAAGCTCACTAATAACTTAGCTCACACCCGATCCCGGCCCGCGTTTCCACCAAAAAGGAGCGCAGGATGCAGGTGACAGAGTGTCGGCCGCAGTGTTTTAATAACAAAAAAAGAGAGAATAGCGACAGCGTTTTGCGCAAGGTGCAATAATGAAAGCGACGTCAGAAGAACTGACAATCTTTGTCGCCGTGGTGGAAAGCGGCAGTTTCAGCCGGGCGGCTGAGCAGCTTGGACAGGCCAATTCGGCGGTAAGCCGCTCGGTTAAAAAGCTGGAAATGAAGCTTGGCGTAAGCTTGCTTAATCGCACAACGCGTCAGCTAAGCCTGACGGAAGAAGGCGAACGTTACTTTCGCCGGGTACAATCCGTGCTTCAGGAGATGGCGGCCGCAGAGACGGAAATCATGGAGTCACGCAGCACTCCGCGTGGCCTGTTGCGTATCGATGCTGCCACGCCCGTAATGCTGCATTTTTTAATGCCGCTGGTAAAACCCTTTCGCGAACGCTATCCGGAGGTGACCTTATCCCTGGTTTCCTCTGAAACCTTCATTAACCTTATCGAGCGCAAAGTGGATGTGGCGATCCGTGCAGGGACTTTAACGGATTCTAGTCTGAGGGCGCGCCCGCTTTTTGCCAGCTACCGCAAGATTGTCGCCTCGCCAGACTATATCGCCCGACATGGCAGCCCCCAGACGGTGGCCGATCTCAGCCAGCATATATGCCTGGGCTTTACCGAGCCGGTTACTCTCAATACCTGGCCCCTCTCCTGCTGTGACGGGCAGCTATATGAGATAACCAGCGGGATATCATCTAATAGCGGGGAGACATTAAAGCAACTTTGCCTGAGCGGTAACGGTATCGCCTGCCTTTCCGATTATATGATCGATAAAGAGATTGCGAGCGGCGAACTGGTTGAACTGTTAAATGATGTACGTCTGCCGGTTGAAATGCCTTTCAGTGCGGTTTATTACAGCGATCGTGCAGTGAGCACCCGCATCCGCGCATTTATCGATTTTCTTAGCGAACATGTTAAACAGCCCCCGAAGGGGCTGTAACGGTACGAACGATCAGTCCCATTGCGGAGCCAGTCCCTCAGGGCTGACCAGACGATCGTTGCAATCAAGCGCGGCGATCGCTTTTTTGTCTTCATCATCTAGCCGTAATGCCTGGGCCTGCTGATTGCTCGCCAGGTTCTCGCGTTTCGTTGAGGAAGGAATAACGGCATACCCTTCCCCTATCGCCCACGCCAGGATAACCTGCGCTTCGGTAGCCTTATGTTTTGCGGCGATACGGGCAATGACTTCATCCTTCAGCGCCTTGCCATACGCCAGGGTCATATAGGAGGTGACAGAGATACCATGCTGCGTCGCCCATTCCACAACCTTGCGGTTTTGCAGATAAGGCGAAAGCTCGATCTGATTAGTTGCGATATTTTCTGCGCCTACAGCCGCGATCGCTTTTTCCATCAGCGGGATGGTGAAATTGGAGATCCCGATCTGGCGAGTCAGACCCTCTTTTTTAGCTTCCAGTAAGGCGTGCATATACTCTTCAACCGGCACGTCGTCGTTCGGGGATGGCCAGTGGATCAGAGTGAGGTCCACATAGTCGGTACGCAGTTTTTCCAGGCTCGCTTTGAGGCTTTGAATCAGCTTTTCTTTGCTGAGATTTTCAGTCCAGATCTTAGTGGTGATAAAAAGCTCGCTGCGTGGCACGCCACTTTCTGCGATGGCCTGGCCTATTTCCGCTTCGTTATCATAAATTTGGGCGGTATCAATCGCGCGGTAGCCGAGCTCCAGCGCGGTTTTTACGGATGCGATAACCACATCGCCTTTGAGGCGAAACGTGCCGAGACCAAATGCAGGGATTGTCATAATATCCTCTTTAATCAATATGTTTTCGAATTAAGAGGAGTATCGCTGCTGATGAACGAGGGATAAAGAGCGTTAAACGCAGAGGATTTTTGTTTGTAGAGCAATAATTAAATAGAGACAACAAAAAAGCCCTGAGCAGATGCTCAGGGCTCTTAATAAGTGGCGGAACGGACGGGACTCGAACCCGCGACCCCCTGCGTGACAGGCAGGTATTCTAACCGACTGAACTACCGCTCCACCGAATACTTCTTTTCACACCGGTTTAATGCCCCGGTTTACTGCTTAATTTGATGCCTGGCAGTTCCCTACTCTCGCATGGGGAGGCCCCACACTACCATCGGCGCTGCGGCGTTTCACTTCTGAGTTCGGCATGGGGTCAGGTGGGACCACCGTGCTAAAGCCGCCAGGCAAATTCTTGTCGCTCAGAACGAATCTTTTCCACTGATGCTGCGTTGGCTGCGCTCGTAAAGTCAGTCACATACTTCAGTATGCTCCTTCCTTTCCTTCACTGGCCGCCTTGCCTCAGTGCAAAATCCTTCGGACGTCTGAATCTAAGCTGAAAATCGGTCTCTCACGCCAAAACATCTTCGGCGTTGTAAGGTTAAGCCTCACGGTTCATTAGTACCGGTTAGCTCAACGCATCGCTGCGCTTACACACCCGGCCTATCAACGTCATCGTCTTTAACGTTCCTTCAGGAGACTCGAAGTCTCAGGGAAGACTCATCTCGGGGCAAGTTTCGTGCTTAGATGCTTTCAGCACTTATCTCTTCCGCATTTAGCTACCGGGCAGTGCCATTGGCATGACAACCCGAACACCAGTGATGCGTCCACTCCGGTCCTCTCGTACTAGGAGCAGCCCCCCTCAATCTTCCAGCGCCCACGGCAGATAGGGACCGAACTGTCTCACGACGTTCTAAACCCAGCTCGCGTACCACTTTAAATGGCGAACAGCCATACCCTTGGGACCTACTTCAGCCCCAGGATGTGATGAGCCGACATCGAGGTGCCAAACACCGCCGTCGATATGAACTCTTGGGCGGTATCAGCCTGTTATCCCCGGAGTACCTTTTATCCGTTGAGCGATGGCCCTTCCATTCAGAACCACCGGATCACTATGACCTGCTTTCGCACCTGCTCGCGCCGTCACGCTCGCAGTCAAGCCAGCTTATGCCATTGCACTAACCTCCTGATGTCCGACCAGGATTAGCTGACCTTCGTGCTCCTCCGTTACTCTTTGGGAGGAGACCGCCCCAGTCAAACTACCCACCAGACACTGTCCGCAACCCGGATTACGGGTCCACGTTAGAACACCAGCCATTAAAGGGTGGTATTTCAAGGACGGCTCCGCGCAGACTGGCGTCCACGCTTCAAAGCCTCCCACCTATCCTACACATCAAGGACCAGTGTTCAGTGTCAAGCTATAGTAAAGGTTCACGGGGTCTTTCCGTCTTGCCGCGGGTACACTGCATCTTCACAGCGAGTTCAATTTCACTGAGTCTCGGGTGGAGACAGCCTGGCCATCATTACGCCATTCGTGCAGGTCGGAACTTACCCGACAAGGAATTTCGCTACCTTAGGACCGTTATAGTTACGGCCGCCGTTTACCGGGGCTTCGATCAAGAGCTTCGCGTTGCCGCTGACCCCATCAATTAACCTTCCGGCACCGGGCAGGCGTCACACCGTATACGTCCACTTTCGTGTTTGCACAGTGCTGTGTTTTTAATAAACAGTTGCAGCCAGCTGGTATCTTCGACTGGTTTCAGCTCCACCCGCAGGGGCTTCACCTACACACCAGCGTGCCTTCTCCCGAAGTTACGGCACCATTTTGCCTAGTTCCTTCACCCGAGTTCTCTCAAGCGCCTTGGTATTCTCTACCTGACCACCTGTGTCGGTTTGGGGTACGATTTCGTGTTACCTGGAGCTTAGAGGCTTTTCCTGGAAGCAGGGCATTTATCACTTCAGCACCGTAGTGCCTCGTCATCACACCTCAGCCTTGATTTTCCGGATTTGCCTGGAAAACCAGCCTACATGCTTAAACCGGGACAACCGTCGCCCGGCTGACATAGCCTTCTCCGTCCCCCCTTCGCAGTAACACCAAGTACAGGAATATTAACCTGTTTCCCATCGACTACGCCTTTCGGCCTCGCCTTAGGGGTCGACTCACCCTGCCCCGATTAACGTTGGACAGGAACCCTTGGTCTTCCGGCGAGCGGGCTTTTCACCCGCTTTATCGTTACTTATGTCAGCATTCGCACTTCTGATACCTCCAGCATGCCTCACAGCACACCTTCACAGGCTTACAGAACGCTCCCCTACCCAACAACACATAGTGTCGCTGCCGCAGCTTCGGTGCATGGTTTAGCCCCGTTACATCTTCCGCGCAGGCCGACTCGACCAGTGAGCTATTACGCTTTCTTTAAATGATGGCTGCTTCTAAGCCAACATCCTGGCTGTCTGGGCCTTCCCACATCGTTTCCCACTTAACCATGACTTTGGGACCTTAGCTGGCGGTCTGGGTTGTTTCCCTCTTCACGACGGACGTTAGCACCCGCCGTGTGTCTCCCGTGATAACATTCTCCGGTATTCGCAGTTTGCATCGGGTTGGTAAGCCGGGATGGCCCCCTAGCCGAAACAGTGCTCTACCCCCGGAGATGAGTTCACGAGGCGCTACCTAAATAGCTTTCGGGGAGAACCAGCTATCTCCCGGTTTGATTGGCCTTTCACCCCCAGCCACAGGTCATCCGCTAATTTTTCAACATTAGTCGGTTCGGTCCTCCAGTTAGTGTTACCCAACCTTCAACCTGCCCATGGCTAGATCACCGGGTTTCGGGTCTATACCCTGCAACTTAACGCCCAGTTAAGACTCGGTTTCCCTGCGGCTCCCCTATACGGTTAACCTTGCTACAGAATATAAGTCGCTGACCCATTATACAAAAGGTACGCAGTCACACCCCGAAGGGTGCTCCCACTGCTTGTACGTACACGGTTTCAGGTTCTTTTTCACTCCCCTCGCCGGGGTTCTTTTCGCCTTTCCCTCACGGTACTGGTTCACTATCGGTCAGTCAGGAGTATTTAGCCTTGGAGGATGGTCCCCCCATATTCAGACAGGATACCACGTGTCCCGCCCTACTCATCGAGCTCACAGCACATGCATTTTCGTGTACGGGGCTGTCACCCTGTATCGCCGGCCTTTCCAGACCGTTCCACTAACACACATGCTGATTCAGGCTCTGGGCTGCTCCCCGTTCGCTCGCCGCTACTGGGGGAATCTCGGTTGATTTCTTTTCCTCGGGGTACTTAGATGTTTCAGTTCCCCCGGTTCGCCTCGTTAGCCTATGTATTCAGCTAACGATAGTGCAACGAATTGCACTGGGTTTCCCCATTCGGACATCAACGGGTCAAAGGTTCATATCACCTCGCCGTTGCTTTTCGCAGATTAGCACGTCCTTCATCGCCTCTGACTGCCAGGGCATCCACCGTGTACGCTTAGTCGCTTAACCTCACAACCCGAAGATGTTTCTTTCGATTCATCATCGTGATTGCGAAAATTTGAGAGACTCGAACACACTTTCGTGTGTCGTTTCAATTTTCAGCTTGATCCAGATTTTTAAAGAGCAAAACTTCGCAGTACACTTCACAGTGCACTCTGAAGGTTTTCATAAAACGGGCAGTGATGGTGGAGCTATGCGGGATCGAACCGCAGACCTCCTGCGTGCAAAGCAGGCGCTCTCCCAGCTGAGCTATAGCCCCATCGTAGTTAACCTCGTTACCCGTAATTTCTGTTGAGGCAAGGCGTGGTGACAAGAAGCATACATCAGTATGTGAGTGTCGCCGCAACGCAGCATCAGCAGAAATTTGGTAGGCCTGAGTGGACTTGAACCACCGACCTCACCCTTATCAGGGGTGCGCTCTAACCACCTGAGCTACAAGCCTGTAGAGGTTTTACTGCTCGTTTTTCATCAGACAATCTGTGTGAGCACTGCAGGGCAGGTTCTTTAAGGTAAGGAGGTGATCCAACCGCAGGTTCCCCTACGGTTACCTTGTTACGACTTCACCCCAGTCATGAATCACAAAGTGGTAAGCGCCCTCCCGAAGGTTAAGCTACCTACTTCTTTTGCAACCCACTCCCATGGTGTGACGGGCGGTGTGTACAAGGCCCGGGAACGTATTCACCGTTGCATTCTGATCCACGATTACTAGCGATTCCGACTTCATGGAGTCGAGTTGCAGACTCCAATCCGGACTACGACGCACTTTATGAGGTCCGCTTGCCCTCGCGGGGTCGCTTCTCTTTGTATGCGCCATTGTAGCACGTGTGTAGCCCTGGTCGTAAGGGCCATGATGACTTGACGTCATCCCCACCTTCCTCCAGTTTATCACTGGCAGTCTCCTTTGAGTTCCCGGCCTAACCGCTGGCAACAAAGGATAAGGGTTGCGCTCGTTGCGGGACTTAACCCAACATTTCACAACACGAGCTGACGACAGCCATGCAGCACCTGTCTCACAGTTCCCGAAGGCACCAAGGCATCTCTGCCAAGTTCTGTGGATGTCAAGACCAGGTAAGGTTCTTCGCGTTGCATCGAATTAAACCACATGCTCCACCGCTTGTGCGGGCCCCCGTCAATTCATTTGAGTTTTAACCTTGCGGCCGTACTCCCCAGGCGGTCGACTTAACGCGTTAGCTCCGGAAGCCACGCCTCAAGGGCACAACCTCCAAGTCGACATCGTTTACGGCGTGGACTACCAGGGTATCTAATCCTGTTTGCTCCCCACGCTTTCGCACCTGAGCGTCAGTCTTTGTCCAGGGGGCCGCCTTCGCCACCGGTATTCCTCCAGATCTCTACGCATTTCACCGCTACACCTGGAATTCTACCCCCCTCTACAAGACTCAAGCCTGCCAGTTTCGGATGCAGTTCCCAGGTTGAGCCCGGGGATTTCACATCCGACTTGACAGACCGCCTGCGTGCGCTTTACGCCCAGTAATTCCGATTAACGCTTGCACCCTCCGTATTACCGCGGCTGCTGGCACGGAGTTAGCCGGTGCTTCTTCTGCGGGTAACGTCAATCGCTGCGGTTATTAACCACAGCGCCTTCCTCCCCGCTGAAAGTACTTTACAACCCGAAGGCCTTCTTCATACACGCGGCATGGCTGCATCAGGCTTGCGCCCATTGTGCAATATTCCCCACTGCTGCCTCCCGTAGGAGTCTGGACCGTGTCTCAGTTCCAGTGTGGCTGGTCATCCTCTCAGACCAGCTAGGGATCGTCGCCTAGGTGAGCCGTTACCCCACCTACTAGCTAATCCCATCTGGGCACATCTGATGGCAAGAGGCCCGAAGGTCCCCCTCTTTGGTCTTGCGACGTTATGCGGTATTAGCTACCGTTTCCAGTAGTTATCCCCCTCCATCAGGCAGTTTCCCAGACATTACTCACCCGTCCGCCACTCGTCACCCGAGAGCAAGCTCTCTGTGCTACCGTTCGACTTGCATGTGTTAGGCCTGCCGCCAGCGTTCAATCTGAGCCATGATCAAACTCTTCAATTTAAAAGTTTGATGCTCAAAGAATTAAACTTCGTAATGAATTACGTGTTCACTCAATGAGACTTGGTATTCATTTTTCGTCTTTCGACGTTAAGAATCCATGTCACCTGAGTGCCCACACAGATTGTCTGATAAATTGTTAAAGAGCAGGTGCGACGCGGCTTTCAGCTCACCGTCGCGAGGTGGCGTATATTACGCCTTCCTCTTTCAGAGTCAACCCTGTTTTTCAGGATTTTTTCTCTTCAACCAACCGGCTGTTTGTGAAGTGATTCACATCCGCCGTGTCGATGGAGGCGCATTATAGGGAGCTGCCGCAGAATGACAAGTGGAAAAATGCATTTTTATTTCAACCGCTCACATTTTCGCCGCAATGCCTGTTTTTACTGCGTTTTGAGCTTCTGAGGCAGCTCCGCCAGGCTATTAATCACCCAATCCGCCGCGTTTTCCGCTTCCGGGGTGAGTGGTTTGCCGGTACGTACTAATACTTTAGTCCCTACACCTGCCGCAGCGGCGGCCTGCATATCTTCCAGCTTATCGCCAACCATATAAGAAGCGGCCATATCAATGTGCAAAAATTCTTTGGCGGAGATCAGCATACCCGGATGCGGTTTACGGCAGTCGCAGGTCTGGCGATACTCCTCTACGACACCCTGTGGGTGATGAGGACAATAATAGATACCGTCTAAATCAACATCGCGATCGGCAAGCGACCAGTCCATCCACTCCGTTAGCGTTTCAAACTGCGCTTCAGTGAACTTGCCGCGAGCAATACCAGACTGATTAGTCACCACCACCAGCGCGTAGCCCATCTTCTTAAGTTCACGCATGGCGTCAATCACGTCATCAATAAATTCAAATTCGTCAATCTCATGTACATAGCCATGGTCAACATTTATCGTGCCGTCACGATCGAGAAAAATAGCGGGTACTGATTTTGCCACCGGGTTACTCCTGAAAAAGGCTTTTCCCGCTAGTATCTCATGAATCGCTGCGCAAGAAAGTGCTCATCGTGCAGAGTTGAATTGATTTAGACGTCTGGATGCCTTAACATCCGTTTTGTTTACGGCAAACGTCCGTCTCTGGCAGAACAAAATGCCACGGTTAACTTACATACGATAAAAATAATCTGATGATTAAACTTTCGAATATCACCAAAGTGTTCCAGCAGGGAAACCGAACGATACAGGCGTTAAACAACGTTAGCCTGCATGTTCCGGCTGGACAGATTTATGGCGTAATCGGCGCCTCTGGCGCAGGTAAAAGTACGCTCATTCGCTGCGTCAATTTGCTTGAACGCCCCACCGAGGGCAGCGTCCTGGTAGACGGTCAGGAGCTGACAAAACTTTCGGAAGCAGAATTAACCAAAGCGCGCCGCCAGATCGGCATGATCTTTCAACACTTTAATCTGCTCTCCTCCCGTACCGTGTTTGGCAATGTCGCCCTGCCCCTGGAACTGGATAATACCCCTAAAGAAGAGATTAAGCGTCGCGTGACCGAACTGCTGGATCTGGTCGGCCTGGGTGACAAGCACGACAGCTACCCGGCAAATCTCTCTGGCGGGCAGAAGCAGCGCGTGGCGATTGCCCGTGCTCTGGCAAGCAACCCTAAGGTGCTGCTGTGCGATGAAGCCACCAGCGCGCTCGATCCGGCGACTACGCGCTCTATCCTTGAGCTGCTGAAAGACATTAACCGCCGCCTGGGGCTGACGATCCTTCTTATTACGCACGAAATGGATGTGGTTAAACGCATCTGCGACTGCGTAGCGGTGATCAGCAACGGGCAGCTTATCGAACAGGACACCGTCAGCGAAGTTTTCTCCCATCCGAAAACGCCGCTGGCGCAGCAGTTCATTCAGTCCACCCTGCACCTGGATATTCCGGAAGATTATGTGGCGCGTCTGAAAACGCAGCCAACGCCTGACGGCGTGCCAATGCTGCGAATGGAGTTCACCGGCCAGTCTGTTGATGCCCCTTTACTCTCTGAAACCGCGCGCCGCTTCAATGTGAACAATAACATTATCAGCGCGCAGATGGATTACGCCGGCGGCGTGAAGTTCGGCATTATGCTGACCGAAATGCACGGTACACAAGAAGAGACGCAAGCGGCCATCGCCTGGCTGCAGGAACACCATGTAAAAGTAGAGGTACTGGGTTATGTCTGAGCCGATGATGTGGCTGCTGCTTCGCGGCGTATGGGAAACACTGGCCATGACCTTTGTATCGGGCTTTTTTGGCTTTGTGATTGGTCTGCCTGTAGGCGTACTGCTTTACGTCACCCGCCCGGGGCAAATTATTGAGAACGCGAAGCTCTACCGCATCCTTTCTGCGGTGGTGAATATCTTCCGTTCCATTCCGTTTATTATCCTGCTGGTCTGGATGATCCCCTTCACCCGAGTGATTGTCGGCACCTCCATCGGTCTGCAGGCGGCGATTGTTCCGCTGACCGTAGGTGCAGCGCCTTTTATCGCCCGTATGGTCGAAAACGCGCTGCTGGAAATCCCAACAGGCCTGATCGAAGCGTCACGAGCAATGGGCGCTACGCCGATGCAGATCGTACGCAAGGTGCTGTTGCCGGAGGCATTACCTGGGCTGGTCAATGCGGCGACCATTACGCTGATTACCCTGGTGGGCTATTCTGCTATGGGCGGCGCCGTGGGTGCTGGCGGCCTTGGTCAGATTGGCTACCAGTATGGCTATATCGGCTATAACGCAACCGTAATGAATACGGTTCTGGTATTGCTGGTTGTGCTGGTTTATCTCATTCAATTCTCAGGCGATCGCATTAGTCGGGCTGTGACTCATAAATAACGTTACACACAACACAAACTCATTGAGTTAAGGAACTAACATGGCGTTTAAATTTAAGACCTTTGCAGCGGCAGGCGCGCTGATCGGCTCTCTGGTACTGGTGGGTTGCGGTCAGGATGAAAAGGATCCGAACCATATTAAAGTCGGCGTGATCGTCGGCGCTGAACAGCAGGTTGCCGAAGCGGCTCAGAAAGTGGCGAAAGAGAAATATGGCCTGGACGTTGAGCTGGTCACCTTTAACGACTACGTTCTGCCGAACGAAGCGCTGAGCAAGGGCGATATCGACGCGAACGCCTTCCAGCACAAACCGTATCTCGATCAGCAGATCAAAGATCGCGGCTACAAGCTGGTTGCGGTAGGTAACACCTTTGTTTACCCGATTGCAGGCTACTCCAAGAAGATCAAATCGCTGGATGAACTCCAGCCGGGCTCCCAGATCGCCGTGCCTAACGATCCGACCAACCTGGGTCGCTCCCTGCTGCTGTTGCAGAAAGAGGGCCTGATCAAGCTGAAAGATGGCGTAGATCTGCTGCCGACCGCGCTGGATATCACCGAAAACCCGAAAAACCTGAAGATTGTTGAGCTGGAAGCGCCGCAGCTGCCGCGCTCGCTGGACGATGCGCAGATTGCGCTGGCGGTGATCAATACCACTTACGCCAGCCAGATTGGCCTGACTCCGGCAAAAGATGGCATCTTCGTTGAAGGTAAAGACTCGCCTTACGTTAACCTGATCGTGACCCGCGAAGATAATAAAGATGCGGAGAATGTGAAAAAATTCGTGCAGGCATACCAGTCTGATGAAGTTTACCAGGAAGCGAATAAAGTCTTTAATGGCGGCGCGGTTAAAGGCTGGTAATCTCACCTTTATGTAATATCATTCAGGACGGGCGAAAGCCCGTCTTGTCATTTATACAGGTAACTGTTTCAATAATTGACGGTTTGATTATTCATTGAGGAAATATTATGCGTGCTTTACCGATCTGTCTTTTAGCACTCATGCTGAGCGGCTGTTCAATGCTAAGCAGATCTCCCGTGGAACCTGTGAAAAGCACACCCGCCCCGGTGAAAGCAGAGCCAGCCAAACCGAAGGCGCCCCGCCCTGCTCCCGTAAAAATTTATACCAAGGCGGAAGATCTGGTGGGGAAACCTTTCCGCGATTTGGGTGAGGTGACCGGCGAATCGTGCCAGGCAACCAATCAGGATTCTCCTCCCAATATTCCTACCGCGCGTAAACGTATGCAGATCAACGCGGCTAAAATGAAAGCCAATGCCGTCTTGCTGCACAGCTGCGAAGTGACCAGCGGCACGCCGGGTTGCTACCGCCAGGCTGTCTGTATTGGTTCTGCGCTTAACGTATCGGCTAAATGAATGCATTTCAGTTTGAGCAGATAGGCGTTATCCGCTCACCTTATAAAGAGAAGTTTGCCGTACCGCGTCAGCCTGGGCTTGTGAAAAGCTGTGGCGGCGAACTTCACTTAATGGCCCCTTATAACCAGGCCGATGCCGTGCGCGGGCTGGAAGATTTCAGCCATTTATGGATCCTCTTCGTTTTCCATCAAACGATGGAGGGGGGCTGGCGTCCTACCGTTCGTCCGCCCCGGCTGGGCGGTAATGCCAGGATGGGTGTGTTTGCCACGCGCTCAACCTTCCGCCCCAATCCGGTAGGAATGTCGCTGGTTGAGCTAAAAGGCATCCGCTGTCATAAGGACCAGGTGATTCTGGAGCTGGGCAGCCTGGACCTGGTTGACGGCACGCCGGTTGTCGATATCAAACCCTATCTGCCGTTTGCCGAAGCGCTGCCCGAGGCCCGCGCCAGCTACGCGCAAGAGGCACCCCAGGCGGAAACGCTTGTCTCCTTTACGCCTGAACTGGCCGCCGAGCTTCCCCGGCTCGAAAAGCACTATCCGAGGCTCGGTGATTTTATTGTCGAGGTGCTCTCGCAGGATCCGCGTCCGGCCTACCGTAAAGAGGAAGAGGCGGGTAAAACCTATGCCGTCTGGCTGCTGGATTTTAACGTGCGCTGGCGGGTCACAAGCACCGGTTTTGAAGTGTTTGCGCTGGAAGCCCGCTAATTTTATCCTCTTCTCTTTTGGCATCTTTGCCACACTGGTAAACTAAACCACTTTTTTTGTGTCAGGCAGAGCTTTCAGCCTGTTCCAATCGTCGAAATGGAAACGTAACAACATGCGTACTAGCCAATATCTGCTCTCCACTCTGAAGGAGACGCCTGCCGACGCTGAAGTCATTAGCCATCAGCTGATGCTTCGCGCCGGGATGATCCGCAAGCTGGCCTCCGGGTTATATACCTGGCTGCCGACCGGCGTGCGCGTCCTGAAAAAAGTCGAAAATATCGTGCGTGAAGAGATGAACAACGCCGGCGCGATTGAAGTGTGCATGCCCGTCGTTCAGCCCGCCGATCTGTGGCAGGAGAGCGGCCGCTGGGAGCAGTACGGTCCAGAGCTGCTGCGCTTTGTCGATCGTGGCGAACGTCCCTTTGTCCTCGGTCCGACGCATGAAGAGGTGATCACTGACCTGATCCGCAACGAGCTGAACTCTTACAAGCAGCTGCCGTTAAACTTTTTCCAGATCCAGACCAAGTTCCGCGACGAAGTCCGTCCGCGTTTCGGCGTCATGCGTTCTCGCGAGTTCCTGATGAAAGATGCTTACTCTTTCCATACTTCTCAGGAATCCCTGCAGGAAACCTACGACAAGATGTATGAAGCCTACAGCAAAATCTTCACCCGCATGGGGCTGGATTTCCGCGCGGTACAGGCTGATACCGGTTCTATCGGCGGCAGCGCATCCCATGAATTCCAGGTGCTGGCGCAGAGCGGCGAGGACGACGTGATCTTCTCCGACTCTTCCGACTACGCGGCCAATATTGAATTTGCCGAGGCGCTGGCGCCTTCCACACCGCGCGCAGCGGCCACGCAGGAGATGACGCTGGTTGATACGCCGAACGCTAAAACCATCGCCGAGCTGGTCGAACAGTTCTCTCTGCCGATCGAAAAAACCGTGAAAACCTTGCTGGTTAAAGCGGCAGAAGGCAGCAGCAGCCCGCTGGTTGCTCTGCTGGTACGCGGCGATCATGAGCTGAATGAAATTAAAGCGGAGAAACTGCCGCAGGTCGCCAGCCCGCTGACCTTCGCCACCGAAGCGGAAATCCGCGCTATCGTCAATGCCGGCCCAGGCTCTCTCGGCCCGGTTAATATGCCGGTGCCGGTAATTATCGACCGCACCGTTGCGGCGATGAGCGACTTTGCCGCAGGCGCCAATGTGGATGGTAAGCACTACTTCGGCATCAACTGGGATCGTGATGTGGCGACCCCGACCGTGGCTGACATCCGCAACGTAGTTGCCGGCGATCCAAGCCCGGACGGTAAAGGCACGCTGATGATCAAGCGCGGCATCGAAGTGGGCCATATTTTCCAGCTGGGTGAGAAATACTCCAGAGCGCTTAACGCTGCCGTACAGGGTGAAGATGGTCGCAACCAGATCCTCACCATGGGCTGCTACGGCATCGGGGTGACCCGCGTGGTCGCAGCCGCTATCGAGCAGAACCACGACGAACGCGGTATCGTCTGGCCGGACAATATCGCCCCGTTCCAGGTCGCTATCCTGCCGATGAACATGCACAAATCCTATCGCGTTCAGGAGCTGGCCGAGAAGCTCTACGCCGAACTGCGCGCACAGGGTATCGAAGTGCTGATGGACGATCGTAAAGAGCGTCCGGGCGTGATGTTTGCCGATATGGAGCTGATCGGTATTCCGCATACCGTGGTGATTGGCGATCGTAACCTCGACAACGACGATATCGAATATAAATACCGTCGCAGCGGCGAGAAACAACTGATTAAGACCGGCGATATTCTCGATTATCTGGTAAAAGCCGTTAAAGGCTGACAAAAAACCCCGCTACGGCGGGGGTTTTTAATGTCACGGAAAGGGGTTACTGACTGTCGCACCTCTTGCCCGCCAGGAATACCGGCTCTTTATCCACTTTCAGCGTTTTCACCAGCTCGCCGCTGTCAGGATTTGGCTCGATGGTAAAGTGTCCCTCTACGGTCAGCAGCACCGGTTTGCTGTCATTGCCGCGCGCCACGGCGTAATCACGTTCCAGCTGGGCATTGTCCGCCACGCTCACTTTTATCCCCGTCACACAGTCGGTAAAGGTGGCCGCATCCGCCATATAGAAATACATGCCGCGCATCGCCATCGGCGTTGATGGCAGCGCCGCGGTGACCGGTTTCAGGGTATAGTTGAACTGGGATTGTATAGGATTGCCTTCCCGATCGAGCATCTCCATGGTGTCGCCTTTAGCGCGGAACCAGATTTTTTCACCGGCGGTGTCGGTCAGCACCAGCTTCTCTGCAGTACGCGCCCAGGTGCCGTAAGAGGCAAACGACGATGGCGTTTTCGCCCCCTGATAGCGCTGATTCATCACCCAGGTGCCATCTTTCTCCAGATAGAGCGTGGTTTCGATGCCCTCGCAATCGGCACAAGGCAGAACGCCACGCCAGCTTTGCTGCATCGGCTTCAGTTCCTCAGTCCGGGTGGGGTGTAACACCTGCGTTTCAGAACGATTATTACATCCCATCAGCACGAAAAGTGTGCTCGCCGCTATGGCGGACAAAATAACTTTTTTCACCCTCAATTCCTTCTTATTTCAATTCCTGTCGTTAATCCTGAGGCCGACGAACTTTGCCACGAAGCGCCTTAACAGACGATTTTTGCGCCTTGGAGGTGAGCCGACGTTCCTTTGATGCCCGCGTTGGACGCGTGGGTCGGCGGCTTTTCTGCACCGCGGTTAACTCTTTAATCACCGCCACCAGCCGGGCAATCGCCGCTTCCCGGTTGAGTTCCTGGCTGCGGTGTTCCTGCGATTTAATGACAATTACGCCATCGCTGCTAATGAGATGATGACGGGCGGCCATCAGACGATCCTTATAATACTCTGGCAGGCTGGAGGCCCGGATGTCAAAGCGCAAATGGATAGCGGTTGAGGCTTTATTGACATGTTGCCCCCCCGCTCCCTGTGCGCGTATCGCCGTAATCTCTACTTCCCCGTCGGCAAGAGAGACGCTACGGGATAAGGTAATCATACTGGCGGCTGCCATGCGGCCAGATGAATTTCCAGATTATTCTCAGCATCAGAGAGCCAGATCGCCCCGTCCTGAATGGTTGCCTGCAGCGTCATAGTTCTGCTGGCAAAAGCGCTGAGCTGCGCCAGTTGCTCATCATCCAGGTACCAGACCGTAAGATTGTTAAACTGCGCGCATTTACTTTTATTCTGTTGCCACCAGATCTCCGCTGCCCGCTGGTTATAGGCAAACAGCGCCACTTCCGCCGACTGGGTACAGGCTTTTTTAATGCGACGCTCATCGGGCAGTCCGAGTTCAATCCAGAGGTCGATACCAAGATGATCGTTATGTCGCCAGGCTTCCGGCTCATCTTCCGCGCTCAGGCCCCGCGTAAACTGGAGACGTTCATCGGCATATTTGATCCATGCCAGCAGGCGCAACATCATCCGCTCCTGAGTTTCGGAAGGATGACGCGCCAGCGTCAACGACGCATCCAGGAACTGGTTACGGTCCAGGTCGGCCACATTGACCACCGCTTTATAAATTGTCGCTTTCAGCGCCATGGAGAACTCCTTAAAAATCAGATGAGCATTGTAACGAAAATTGATTAAAAAGGCTGTTGTTGACGGCCCGAGGAAGGCGCTGAAATTGCCTGAAGGGGTGTGATATAGTCACCTTGCTAAACCGGGTTTAACTTCGTAGGCTTAAGGGTATCTCACAGTAACGTCAGTACTGGCAGGAGGTTAAGTGAATCATTATTGTGAATTAATTCGCAAACGCTATGCGGAAATTGCCAGTGGTGATCTGGGCTACGTCCCGGATGCGTTGGGGTGTGTATTAAAAACACTTAATGAAATGGCCTCGGATGACAGCCTTTCAGAATCGGTCAGGGAAAAAGCGGCGTACGCTGCTGCGAATTTACTGGTGAGCGATTATGTCAATGAATGAAACTTATCAACCCATCAACTGTGATGACTACGATAATCTCGAAATCGCCTGCATGCATCACCTTGTTCTGTCGCTGCAGTTAAAAGATGGCGAGATGCTGGAGGCGAAAGCCAGCGATCTGGTCTTACGTAAAAATGTTGAATACCTGGTAGTGGAAGAGTCAGGCGCCACGCGCGAACTCCGCCTCGATAAAATTGCCAGCTTCAGCCATCCGCAAATCGGCACCGTTGTGGTGAGCGAATCCTGATAATCCAGCGGGCAGCCTGGCTGCCCGCTATTGTGTCCATTCGAAACGCAGCCCCTCTTCAGCCCAACCCTCCCGGGTGACAAACAAGTTTGCCGCCGCAATAAGTTGCTCCCCATAGAACAGCAGCGGCGTAGTATCGCGACGCCAGGGCGGGACGTTACTCTCCTGCCAGATTTTTTTAAGCTTACGCCCGCCGCTACGCCCGACAATATGCAGCAGGCCACTTGCCCGAAAGCGCACCGTCACCTCCTCACTCGCCTGCGGCGGGCGCACGTTGCCCTGCCCGCGCAGCCAGACCGTGCCGCCACCCTGAGGCAACGTGAATGGCTGACCAGTGGTTAAGCCGTGCAGAACGTCATCCCGAAGCGAAGGCGGCGACGTTATCCACCAGAGCGCCTCCCTGAAGCGCCTCACTTCATATCCGTTCAGACAGAGGCGCGGCGCGGCGTCCTCTCGTGCCAGCGCCACTTCGCTCCAGATACGGCTTAGCATTGCGCGGGAGGGCATCTGCGCGCCATGAACAGCCAGCCAGCGGCGTAGCAGCGCGGCGCGGCGCACGTCGCTCATCCCGACGAGCGGCGGGATGAGCAGCGCCCCTTCAGCCGTCGTAACAGCGGCTAACTCTTCCCTGAGCAGCTCATCCAGCAGGCTCTCCTGCTCCGCGCATAGCGCCGCGCTTCTGGCTGTCGCCTGCGCGAAATGAGGCCAGCGCTGATTAAGGGACGGGAGAACGCGCAGACGTAAAAAGTTGCGGTCGTAGCTGTCATCCTGATTGCTCTCATCCTCTATCCAGCGCAGGTGATGTTCGCGCGCCCAGGCCTCCAGCTGGCCGCGCGTTTCGCCAAGCAGCGGGCGCAGAAGCTGCGTACCGGCAAAATCGGCGCGCGCAGGCATGGCGGACAGCCCCGCAGGGCCGCTCCCGCGCTTAAGCGCCAGCAGGAATGTTTCGCACTGATCGTCCAGATGCTGGGCCGTCACCAGCGCTTCGCCGGGGAGAAGATGCGCTTTAAACGCCGCGTAGCGTGCTTTGCGTGCCTGCGCCTCTATTCCCAGCCCTTCCTCAGTAAGGGTGACACGCTCAACAATCAGCGGGATATCCCACTGCTGGCAGAGGGTTTCACAATGGGCTACCCACTCATCCGCACGGGAGCTTAAACCATGATGGATATGCAGGGCGCGCAGGCGTACATCAGGCTCCCGCTCGCGCCAGCGCATCAGCCGGTGCAGCAGTACGGTGGAATCCAGCCCGCCGCTAAACCCCACCAGCAGCTGGCGGTAAGGAGAAACAGCTTGTGCGACAGAAGATATGATCATAGCGACGAAAAAAATGCCCGACAGTGCAGGCATTATCACATAACGGCGGCCTTACTGCTGGTAAAGCTCCAGCGGCAGACCGTCGGGATCGTTAAAAAAGGTGAATCGCTTGTCGGTAAAGGGATCGACGCGAATCGCCTCGCACGTTACGCCGTGGGCGTGCAGATGAGCCACCGCCTGGTCAATGTCCTCAACGCTAAAGGCCAGATGGCGCAAACCGCAGGCCTCGGGGCGACTCGGACGCGCGGGCGGAAAAGGAAAGGAGAAGAGTTCAATCACATACTGTCCGTTCAGCGCCAGGTCCCCTTTCCAGGAGTCCCGCTCTGCGCGGTACGCTTCACCCAGCAGCGTAAAGCCCAGAATATCGCAGTAAAAGGCCTTACTTCTGGCATAGTCGGTGGCAATAATCGCAATATGATGAACCTGTTTTAAACCCAGCATAGCTTCTCCTTTTTATGATGCTGCACGTTAACTCTTAAATCCAAAGACGTGCAAGTCGTTAGCCCTCTTTTAAGACACGTACCCAATAATTGCCCTCTTCATCCCGCTTCGCGCCGTGGATGTCGGTCTCAAAACCGGGATAGTGGCGGCCTATGGAGCAGAGCATCAGCAGAAAGTCGAGCACCGCGCGGCTCTCTGCGGCAATCATCTCACCGGGCATCAACAGCGGAACTCCGGGCGGATAAGGCAAGATCATATTGGCGGAGATGCGCCCCACCAGCCGCTCCAGCTCAACGGTCTCCACCTCGCCCTTGACCTGACGCTGCCAGGCCTGATGCGGGGTGAGTTTCATCACGGGCAGCACATCGAATGCCTGCAGCATAAGGCGCGGCAGTTCATGCTGGCGGATAAGCTTATGGATCCCCTGAGCCAGATCCTGAATGCGCATGTTGCGGTAAAAATCGGGATCTTCGGCGTAGAGATCGGGCAGCATGTTTTTTACCCGCAGGTTAAGATCGTAGGCGCGCTTGAACTCCATTAATCCGCGCAACAGCCCCATCGCCCGGGTTTTATCGATGCCGATGCTGAAGAGGAACAGCAGATTGTAAGGGCCGGTTTTCTCAACGACCACGCCGCGTTCGTCGAGAAATTTCGCCACCAGCGCCGCAGGGATCCCCTCCTCGCCCATCGTGCCCTGCTCATCCATGCCGGGCGTCAGAATGGTGACTTTCACCGGGTCGAGGAACATATGATCCCCGTCCGCCTCCCTGAAGCCGTGCCAGCTTTCACCCGGCGCAACGGGCCAGCATTCCGCCTCGTCAATCTCCTCCGGCTGCCAGATATCGAAGAACCAGCCGTCCGCCTCCTCCTTCAGGCGCTGCACCTCTTTTCGAAAATGGAGGGCACGCTCCACCGAACGATTGATCAGCCGTCTGCCCGGATTACCTCGCAGCATGGCGGCCGCCGTCTCAATGGAAGCGACCAGCGGATAGCTCGGCGAGGTGGTGGTGTGCATCATAAAGGCTTCGTTAAAGGTCTCCTCGTCATACTCGCCTTTAATATGGATAAGGGAGGCCTGCGAGAAGGCCGCCAGCATTTTGTGCGTCGACTGCGTTTCGAAGAATACTTTTCCCGGCACCCGCTCGCCGCTCATCCCACTCTTACCGGCGTAGATGGGGTGGAAGTTGGTGTAAGGCACCCACGCGGAGTCAAAATGGATCGAGGGAACATCCAGCGTCTGCTTGATCCAGTTGGTGTTGTAGAGCAGTCCGTCATAGGTGGAGTTGGTGATCACCGCATGGATCGGCCAGCTCGCATCGGGGATCGCGGCCACCTTGCGCTCAATGGCGTCGTGGCTAAACTCGCGGCGTGGTATGCCGCCCAGGATACCGAGCGCATTTCGCGTCGGCTTCAGCCACAGGGGCACTACATCGCTCATCATCAGCAGATGGGCCAGCGATTTATGACAGTTACGGTCAATCAGCAGCGTGCTGCCGGCGGGTGCGGCGTACATGCCGACAATTTTATTGGAGGTGGAAGTGCCGTTCGTCACCATATAGCTCTGCTCGGCGCCGAAGGTGCGGGCGATATACTCCTCCGCCTCAAGATGCGGACCGGTATGATCGAGCAGCGAGCCCAGTTCCGTCACTGAAATCGAGACATCCGCCTTCAGGGTGTTGCCGCCGAAAAAATCATAAAACAGGCAGCCTACCGGGCTTTTCTGATAGGCGGTGCCCGCCATATGGCCCGGCGTACAGAAGGTATACTTCCCCTCTTTCACGTAGGTAAACAGCGCGCGCGTAAAGGGCGGCGTAATATTATCGAGATACTCTTGCGTATATTGCTCGATACGGGTCGCAATATCTTCGGCAATACCCAGCGAATACTCAAAAAACCAGAGCGCCATGCGCATATCCTGCGCGCTGACGTCCATCGTCGAATGGGTGTTGATAAAGGCGTACAGCGGCAGATATTCATTCAGTTTGTTGATTTCGCTGCACAATTCGAGGTCATACTCGTCCCAGTCGAAAATCACGCCGCAGATCCGCGGGTTATGCTCAATAAACTTCAGCAGGTCGGCGCTGTTTTGCGGCCATATCAGCTGATAGCCACGGGCATACAGCGCCTGCTCAAGCTCCTTGATGGGTTCGTCTTTATAAAAGACGCCGTGCGGTCCCATGATGGCAATAATATTCACGGCTTACCTCCTTGAAAAACATCAGATAAGCATAGCTGAGCAAAACGGCAGGCATAAAAAAAGCCGCAACATCGTGCGGCTTTTAAGATTTTATGAGGCTCAGGCGTAGCCGTAGCTCATCAGGCGCTGATAGCGGCGGTTAAGCAGATCTTCTGTGCTCAGCACGTCGAGATCGGCTAAATCGGCCAGCAGCTGCGCTTTCAGCGATTCAGCCATCGCCTCCGGCTTACGGTGCGCGCCACCCAGCGGCTCCGGGATCACGCTGTCGATAAGTTTCAGCTCTTTCAGACGCGGAGCGGTGATCCCCATCGCTTCAGCCGCCAGCGGCGCTTTGTCAGCGCTTTTCCACAGAATGGAGGCGCAGCCTTCCGGGGAGATAACGGAATAGGTGCTGTACTGCAGCATATTCACTTTATCGCCCACGCCAATGGCCAGCGCGCCGCCGGAACCACCTTCACCGATGACGGTACAGATAACCGGCACCTTCAGGCGTGACATTTCGCGCAGGTTGCGGGCAATCGCTTCGGACTGGCCGCGCTCTTCCGCGCCGACGCCCGGGTAGGCGCCAGGGGTGTCGATAAAGGTGACGATCGGCATGTTAAAACGCTCGGCCATCTCCATCAGGCGCAGCGCCTTACGGTAGCCTTCCGGCGCCGGCATGCCAAAGTTACGACGGATCTTCTCTTTCGTCTCGCGACCTTTCTGATGGCCAATGACCATCACCGGACGGCCGTCCAGACGCGCGATGCCGCCGACAATCGCTTTGTCGTCAGCGTAGGCGCGGTCGCCTGCCAGCTCGTCAAATTCATCAAACGCCAGGCGGACATAATCCAGGGTGTACGGGCGCTGAGGATGACGCGCCAGCTGGGCAATCTGCCATGCGCCGAGATCGGCAAAGATTTTGCGCGTCAGCTCTACGCTTTTCTCGCGCAGACGATGCACCTCTTCGTCGATGTTAATATCCAGTTTTTCATCCTGACGGCTCACGGCTGTCAGAGAATCGATTTTCGCTTCCAGCTCTGCAATCGGCTGTTCGAAATCAAGGAAATTCAGACTCATAGTATTCCTGTATTAGTCAAACTCCAGTTCCACCTGCTCCGAACCAATGAGGCCACGGAGATCGTTCAGTAAACGATCGCTCGGAGAGACACGCCACGTCGCGCCAAAACGCAACCGCGCGCGCGCATCCGCCCTCTGATAGTAGAGATGTACTGGAATTGTCCCCGAGCGATGGGGTTCCAGAGACTGACGGAGTCGGTTTAAAAGCTGGTCATCAATTTGCCTGTCCGTCAGCGAGATAGCAAGCCCGCGAGCATATTTTTCCCGGGCTTCGTCAATGTCCATCACTTCGCGGGCGGTCATTTTAAGCCCCCCGCTGAAGTCATCAAAGCTGACCTGTCCGCTGACGATAAGTATGCGGTCTTTTTCCAGCAGCTGCTGGTATTTATCCAGCGCGTCGGTGAATAACATCACCTCCAGCCGCCCGGAACGGTCATCCAGCGTACAGATGCCGATACGATTGCCGCGCTTGGTGACCATAACCCTTGCGGCAATCACGAGCCCCGCAGCCGTGGTAATTTTACCACGTTCCGTCGGATGCATGTCTTTCAGCCGGTAGCCTCCGACATAGCGCTCAATTTCTTTTAAATACTGGTTGATCGGGTGTCCCGTCAGGTACAAGCCTAACGTTTCCCGCTCACCGTCCAGCACCACCTGCTCCGGCCACGGCTGGCAGCTGGCGTAAGACTGTTCTATCTGTTCCGGCTCTTCCGCCAGTACGCCAAACATATCCGCCTGGCCAATCGCCTCCGCTTTGGCATGCTGATCGGCCGCCTTCAGCGCATCGCCCAGCGAGTTCATCAGCGCGGCGCGGTGCGGCCCCAGCCGGTCGAACGCGCCCGACATGATCAGTTTTTCCAGCACGCGACGGTTGAGCTTTTTGGTATCGGTACGGGCGCAAAGATCGAACAGCTCGCGGAAATAGCCGCCGTTGTTGCGCGCCTCGATGATCGCCTCGATCGGCCCTTCGCCGACCCCTTTGATCGCGCCGATACCGTAAACGATCTCTCCTTCGTCGTTAACGTGGAAGTGATAGAGCCCGGAGTTGATGTCCGGCGGCAGGATCTTAAGCCCCATACGCCAGCACTCATCCACCAGCCCCACCACCTTCTCGGTGTTATCCATATCGGCGGTCATTACCGCCGCCATAAACTCGGCGGGATAGTGCGCTTTCAGCCACAGCGTCTGGTAAGAGACCAGCGCGTAGGCGGCGGAGTGAGATTTGTTAAAGCCGTACCCGGCGAATTTCTCCACCAGGTCGAAGATTTTCATCGCCAGCTCGCCGTCGATGCCGTTCTTCTTCGCCCCATCTTCAAAGATGGAACGCTGCTTGGCCATCTCCTCCGGCTTTTTCTTGCCCATTGCACGACGCAGCATATCCGCGCCGCCGAGCGTATAGCCCGACAGCACCTGGGCGATCTGCATTACCTGTTCCTGGTAGAGGATAATGCCGTAGGTCGGCTCCAGTACCGGTTTCAGGCTTTCGTGCTGCCACTGCACATCCGGGTAGGAGATCTCCTCGCGGCCATGCTTACGGTCGATGAAGTTATCCACCATCCCCGACTGCAGCGGCCCCGGGCGGAACAGAGCCACCAGCGCGATCATATCTTCGAAGCAGTCGGGCTGCAGACGTTTGATCAGATCCTTCATGCCGCGGGATTCAAGCTGAAACACCGCCGTCGTTTCCGAGCGTTGCAGCATGTCGAAGCTTTTCTTGTCATCCAGCGGGATAGCGGCGATATCCAGCGGCGGCTCGCCGTTCTTCTCCCGGCGCTTGTTAATCATCTCCAGCGCCCAGTTGATGATGGTGAGCGTACGCAGGCCGAGGAAGTCGAACTTAACCAGCCCGGCATATTCCACGTCGTTTTTATCAAACTGGGTCACCGGGTGCTGCCCGGCCTCATCGCAGTAGAGCGGCGCAAAGTCGGTAATTTTGGTCGGCGCAATCACCACGCCGCCCGCATGTTTACCGGCGTTACGGGTTACCCCCTCCAGCTTGCGCGCCATGTCGATAAGCGCTTTAACCTCTTCATCCGCCTCGTAAATTTCCGGCAGCTGCGGCTCAGCCTCAAACGCTTTCGCCAGTGTCATGCCCGGATCGGGCGGCACCAGCTTGGAGATGCGATCGACGAAACCGTAAGGATGCCCCAGCACGCGGCCCACGTCGCGGATCACCGCTTTCGCCGCCATCGTACCGAAGGTAATAATTTGCGAAACCGCGTCGCGACCGTACATGTCCGCCACGTGCTCGATCACCTGGTCGCGCTTCTCCATACAGAAGTCAACGTCGAAGTCAGGCATGGAGACACGTTCCGGGTTAAGGAAACGTTCGAACAGCAGGTCGAACTCCAGCGGATCGAGATCGGTAATTTTCAGCGCGTAGGCGACCAGCGACCCCGCGCCGGAACCGCGTCCTGGCCCTACCGGCACGCCGTTATCCTTCGACCACTGAATAAACTCCATTACGATGAGGAAGTAGCCCGGGAAGCCCATCTGGTTGATAACCTGAAGCTCTATGTCCAGGCGTTCGTCATACTCCGGGCGGCGCTTTTTGCGCTCCTCTTCGTCGGGGAAGAGAAATTCGAGACGCTCTTCGAGACCCTCTTTCGATTTCATGACCAGGAAATCTTCCGTGGTCATCTCCCCCGTCGGGAACTGCGGCAGGAAGTATTCACCAAGACGCACCGTCACGTTGCAGCGCTTGGCGATCTCGACGCTGTTTTCCAGCGCCTCCGGGATGTCGGCGAACAGCTCGCACATCTCCTCTTCGCTGCGCATATATTGCTGCGAGGAGTAGTTACGGGGGCGTTTGGGATCGTCGAGAGTAAAACCGTCATGAATTGCGACGCGGATTTCGTGCGCGTCGAAGTCGTCGGCGTTGATAAAGCGTACGTCGTTCGTGGCCACCACCGGCAGACCACGTTCTTCCGCAAGAGCAACCGCCGCGTGCAGATAACTCTCTTCGTCGGCGCGCCCCGTGCGAATCAACTCCAGATAGTAGCGGTCGGGAAAGTGCTCTTCATAAAAGGCGACGCACTGTTCAGCCAGCGCGCTATTGCCGCGGATCAGGCATTTACCGACATCGCCCATCCGTCCGCCAGAGAGAAGCAGTAAGCCCTCTTTCAGCTCCGCGAGCCACGCCCGATCGATCCACGGCCCCTGCGCACCATAGCCGCGCTGATAGGCGCGGGAGATCAGCAGCGTCAGGTTCTGGTAGCCGGTATTGTTCATCGCCAGCACCGTCAACTGGGTCATCTCCTCGCCGAGCAGCTCGCTTTGAACGTGAAAATCGGCGCCGACAACTGGCTTAATTCCCGCGCCATGCGCCGTTCCGTAGAACTTCACCAGACCGCACAGGTTGGTGAAGTCGGTGATCGCCAGCGCAGGCATGCCGAGCGCGGCCGCCTTTTTTACCAGCGGCCCGGTTTTCGCCAGCCCATCAATCATGGAGTAGTCGCTATGCACCCGCAGGTGTACGAAACGTGGTTCAGCCATCTTCAGATTCCGCGTTACTTAATTGCTTGCGTATTGATTCAGGACACCTGTCCCAGCGCGCGTTTCACCGGGCCAAAACTGCGCCGATGATGTTCCGTTGCGCCATGCTCAGCCAGCCTTTCCAGATGGAAAGCGGTAGGATACCCCTTGTGCCGGGCAAAGCCATACTGGGGGAATGAGAGATCCAGCGTCGCCATTTCGGCATCGCGCGTCACTTTGGCGAGAATAGAGGCAGCGCTAATTTCCGGCACGCGGCTGTCACCCTTTACCACCGCCAGCGAAGGCATGGGTAAAGCAGGACAACGGTTACCGTCAATCAGCACATATTCCGGCACAATCGCCAGCCCAGCAACTGCGCGCTGCATCGCCAGCATGGTGGCGTGCAAAATGTTCAGTTCATCTATTTCATGCGGCTCTGCGCGCCCCAGACTCCAGGCCAGCGCTTTTTCTTTGATCTCATCAAAGAGCGCCAGACGACGCTTCTCGGAGAGTTTTTTTGAATCGTTAAGGCCTGCAATCGGGCGTGCCGGATCGAGGATAACGGCAGCCGTCACCACCGCCCCAACCAGCGGGCCACGCCCTACTTCGTCCACACCCGCTACAAGATGCGTGTGCGGATAGATAAATTCCATCATTGTGCTAACTCCAGCACCGCGTCAGCCGCCTGCTCATCGGCATTACAGCGGATCTGCTGGTGCAGTTCCCGGAAGGTATCGTGCATTTTATGGCTGGTTTTGCCGTTGGCCAACAGCGGCAGCAGCGCGTCGGCAAGCTTCTGCGGCTGACACTCATCCTGCAGCAGCTCTTTGACCAGCTCAAGTCCCGCCAGCAGATTAGGCAAGGAGACGTAGTCAGTTTTTACCAGCCGCTCCGCCAGCCAGAAGGTGAAGGGCTTCATACGGTAACCCACCACCATCGGGCACTTCGCCAGCATACACTCCAGCGCCGCCGTCCCCGAGGCGAGCAGCGCCGCATCGCTCGCCACCATCGCTTCGCGACCCTTACCGTCCAGCAGGTGAACCTGTAAATCGGGCGCGACCTCCGCCTTGATGCGCTCAAACTGCTCGCGCCGTTTAGCGTTCACCAGCGGCACTACCACTTCCAGATCGGGGTAAGTCTGGCGAAGAATTTGCGCCGTTTTCAGGAAATCGGCGCTGAGCATCTCCACTTCCGCGCCGCGACTTCCAGGAAGCAGTGCCAGACAGTGCGCCTCCGGTGGGATACCCAGCTGCGCCCTCGCCGCGTTTTTATCCGGGTCCAGCGGCATCGCATCCGCCATGGTGTGCCCGATAAAGCGACAAGGAACGTTAAATTTGTCGTAAAACGCTTTTTCGAAAGGCAGGAAAGCCAGCACGAGATTCGTTGACCTGCCTATTTTGAAAACGCGTTTCTGTCGCCACGCCCAGACGGACGGACTGACATAATGAATGGTTTTAATGCCCCGCTTTTTCAGATTACCTTCGAGAGTAATATTGAAATCAGGCGCATCGATGCCAACGAAAACGTCGGGCTGGAGTTCGCTAAAGCGGCGGGTGAGATCGGCGCGAATATGCAGCAAACGACGCAGGCGACTAAGCACCTCGACGATGCCCATGACCGCCAGCTCTTCCATTTCGTACCAGGCCTCGCAGCCTTCCGCCTGCATCAACGGCCCCGCCACGCCAACAAAGCGGGCGTTGGGTACGCGTTGCTTTAGCGCGCGGATAAGCCCGGCACCAAGAATATCGCCGGAGGTTTCTCCGGCGACCAGGGCTATCGTTAGCGGACGCTTATCGACCATTAACGAATCAGACCACGCGTTGAACGCTCAAAGAACGTCATGAACGCCTGCACCTCCGGATGCTGCTCCGCCAGTGCGGCCACTTCCGGCTTCACCTCATCCAGCGTTTTACCGCTGCGGTAAAGCAGCTTGTAGGCGTTACGAATGGCGGTGATCGCTTCGCGGCTAAACCCGCGGCGCTTCAGCCCTTCAATGTTGACGCCAAACGGCGTAGCGTGGTTACCCTGCGCAATCACATAAGGCGGGACGTCCTGCGCCACGCCAGAGCAGCCGCCGACCATCACGTGCGCACCGATGATGCAGAACTGATGGACCGCGGTCATGCCGCCAATGATAGCGAAATCATCAACCGATACGTGTCCCGCCAGCGTTGCGTTGTTGGCGAGAATACAGCGGCTTCCAACCGTACAATCATGCGCGATATGGGCGTTGATCATAAAGAGGTTGTCGCTGCCTACCTTCGTCAATCCACCGCCCTGTACTGTGCCACGATGAATGGTGACGCTTTCGCGAATGCGGTTACGATCGCCGATTTCCACACGGGTTGGCTCACCAGCATATTTCAGATCCTGGTTTACTTCGCCGATGGAGGCGAACTGATAGATCTCGTTGTCGCGGCCAATGGTCGTGTGACCATTCACCACTACGTGAGATTTCAGTACGGTACCCTCACCAATTTCGACATGGGGTCCAACAATACAAAAAGGACCAATGTGAACGTTGGCACCGATAACGGCGCCCTCTTCCACAATGGCGGTTGGATGAATAAAGGCAGATTTATCAATCACGTATCAGGCCTCCCGGCTACGCGCACACATCATAGTCGCTTCGCAAACAACTTTGCCGTCAACCAGAGCAACGCCTTTGAAGCGAGTCAGGCCGCGACGCGTTTTTTCAAAGGTGACTTCCATAATCATCTGGTCGCCTGGTACGACAGGGCGCTTAAAGCGCGCTTCATCAATACCTGCGAAGTAGTAAAGTTCACCTGGCTCCAGTTTGCCCACGCTTTTAAACGCGAGGATACCGGTGGCCTGAGCCATCGCTTCCAGGATCAATACGCCCGGAAAAATGGGTTTGCCCGGAAAATGTCCCTGGAAAAAAGGCTCATTTACGGAAACATTTTTCACTGCGCGCAGAAAACGACCTTCTTCAAAGTCCAGCACACGATCGACCAGCAAAAACGGAAAACGGTGCGGCAGAAGCTCTAAAATCTCTTCAATATGCAGAGTATGAGTGTCAGTAGTCAAAATACTCTTCCTGTCAAATGTACTAAATAGCAATAATAACACGGCCCGCCGGTTTACACGTCATCCTTCGAGCCGCCGCGTTGGCTACTCAGAAACCCCGTTGACATCCACTTCCGTGTTTCCGGAGGTTCTTTGCTCACCGCGTCGATGCGGCTCGAATGAATTTGCATAAAAAAGCCGACAGGCCGGAAAAAGACGTAAAGATGAAGCTTAATCTTGCTGATCGATCTTGCGCTCAATCGCCTTGAGTCGCTTGCTCATATCATCAATATTCATCACCAGTGCTGCGGTTTTACGCCAAACTTTGTTCGGTTGCAGCGGAATGCCGGAGGAGTAGACACCCGGTTCGGTGATAGGACGCATCACCATACCCATGCCCGTCACCGTGACTTTGTCGCATATTTCCATATGCCCGTTAATCACGCTGGCGCCACCGATCATGCAATAGCGGCCAATTTTCAGGCTACCCGCCATGATCACGCCGCCCGCAACTGCGGTATTGTCGCCAATCACAACGTTATGTGCAATCTGGCACTGATTATCGATGATTACACCGTTACCAATGATCGTATCGTCGAGCGCCCCGCGGTCGATCGTGGTACTGGCGCCGATCTCAACGCGATCGCCAATAATAACGCGGCCCAGCTGCGGGATCTTCACCCAGTTGCCGCGATCGTTGGCATAGCCAAATCCATCCGCGCCAATGACGGTGCCGGACTGAATCAGACACTGTTCGCCGATTTCAATCTCGTGATAGATCGTAACGTTGGCCCAAAGACGAGAGCCTGCGCCGATTTTCGTTTTTTTACCCACGAAGCAACCCGCGCCAATCACGACGTTATCGCCAAGGATAACGTCCGATTCAATTACCGCGTTGGGGCCGATTGCCACGTTGTTACCCAGCTTCGCCGTCGGGTCAATCACGGCGCTGGCCGCAATGTTTTGCGCCGGCTGCGGCGTGGTATCAAGAATTTGTGCCATACGGGCGTAGGTCAGGTAGGGATTTTTCACTACCAGCGCGCTACCCGTGGCGAACGGAAGATCGTCCTGCGTCAGAACGACAGCAGACGCCTGACACTGGGCCAGGTGTTCACGGTACTTCGGGCTTACCATGAAGGTAATGTTGCCTGCTTTAGCAGATTGCATGGACGCAACACCGGTGATGACGATATCGCCATCACCGTGTAATTCTGCATCCAACTGCTGAGCGAGATCAGCCAGTCGAATAGAAGGCATTACTTATTTAACCTGTTTCAGTACATCAGCAGTGATATCTTTCACGTCGCTGCTGTTGAAGGCAACAGCGTTAGCATCAACGACCAGATCGATGTCTTCGTCAGCTGCCACTTTTTTCACTGCAGTCTGGATACGAGTAACCAGCTTGCCGCGTTCTTCGTTGGAACGACGCTGACGATCCTGCTCGAAAGCCTGCGCTTTCTGAGAGAAAGTCTGGCGCTGTGCCATCACATCTTTTTCCAGCTTGCTGCGTTCGCTCGCCTTCATGGTAGAACCATCACGCTGCAGACGCTGCATTTTGCTTTGCAGATCGCCTTCCATACGCTGCAGTTCGCTGGCGCGGCTTTTAAATTCACTTTCCATTTTTGCGGAAACGCCGGTTTTCTGCGCTACCTGCTGGAACAGGCTACCCATGTTAACGATTGCAATCTTGTCTGCTGCCTGAGCGGAGGTTGCCATCGCTAAACCGAGACCCGCAGCTAATAACCAATTTTTCACAATTAACTCCTTACCATCCCATTGGCACCAGAAGGTACCGTTCTTTGCGTGGCAAGGCGATCGCCAGAGGGATCGCCTGTTGTCAGCGCTACACTACTAAAGCATTCCTTTGCGGCAGGCAATTACCAGGTTTTTCCAATGTTAAACTGGAACTGCTCCGCTTCGTCTCCATCGTATTTCTTAAACGGTTGGGCGTAGGAGAAAACCAACGGCCCCAATGGTGACATCCATTGTAATGCGATACCGGCAGACATACGAATGTTGCTCGGATCGCTATAGTCCGGTACATCACTCGGCATCCCGGTCGTGCTCCAGTTGGTATCCCATACCGTACCGGCGTCCACGAAGAAGGAGGTACGTACCGAGTTTGCATACTTATCGCTGATAAACGGCGTCGGCGTGATAAACTCCAGGCTTGCTACGGCCATGGCGTTACCGCCCACCGCATCGTCAGAGCTACAGAGCTGTCCGGCGCCTTTGTTGCAGTTATCGTCGTCGTTACCGCCGTAGTAAACCGCTTTCGGACCGATGTTGTTGGACTGGAAGCCACGAACGGTGCTGGAACCACCGGCATAGAAGTTCTCATAGAACGGCAGCTCTTTGCTACCGATACCATCACCATAGCCCCAACGGGTACGACCCAGAACCACCCACTTATGATCGTCATCGATCGGGAAGTAGGAGGCGGTATCCAGCGTCACCTTATAGAACTCGTTATCGGAGCCCGGAATGGTCACTTTACCATTCAGGTTGATGCGGGAACCGTCCGTCGGGAAGAAGCCGCGGTCAAGGTGGTTATAGGTCCAGCCGTAGTTGAAGGTGAAGTCATCAGCAGCGAAGCCGTTGTCATCGGAAGTCGTACTTGCCGACTGGCCGATAGAATCCAGGTAACGCCACATCGCCACCTGCGGCTGCATGTTGGACAGGTCGTTATGCACATAACCTAAGCCGGCACGCAGGGTGTTGTACTCGTTAACCGGGAAGCCAAGCGTACCGTCCAGACCGTAGCTTTTGTTGGTATAAGTAGAGAGGTCCGCATCGTCTGCTTTAAAGTCGTTGTAGAAGATACGACCACCCAGGCTCACACCGTCAACGGTGAAGTACGGGTTGGTGACGGAGAACTCAGAGTAGGTCTGATAATCGTTCTTGGTGCCGTTGATGCCCACGGAATAACCGGTACCTAACCAGTTATCCTGCTGAACACCGACCTGGAAGCTGACGCCGCTTTCGGTACCGTAACCGATACCAAAGTTGAAGCTACCGGTGTTACGTTCTTTCACCTTATAGACGACATCCACCTGGTCCGGGCTGCCCGGTACGCGTTGGGTGTCAGTATCAACCGTTTCGAAGTAGCCCAGACGGTTCAGACGCTCTTTACCCTGATCGACCAGATCGCTACCCAGCCATGCCCCTTCCATCTGGCGCATTTCGCGACGCAGAACGGAATCTTTGGAGGTGTCGTTCCCTTCGAAGCGGATTTTACGCACGTAGAAGCGGTTGCCCGCGTCAACGTTGACGTGAAGTTTCACGGTCTTATCCGCATCGTTGATCTCTGGCTGAGTCTGCACGCGCGGATAGGCATAACCGTAACGGCCGAGCAGCTTTTTAATGCCGTCTTCCATTTTGGTTACTTTCGAACCGCTGTAGAGTTCGCCCGGCTCAAGCTTCGTCAGGCTCTCGATTTCAGCAGAGTGGCCCGCCAGGTTGCCATTCACCTCTACGCCGGAAAGCTTGTACTGCTCGCCTTCGGTGACGTTGATGGTGATATAGATCCCTTTTTTGTCCGGCGTCAGGCTGACCTGAGTCGAATCGATGTTAAAGCGCGCGTAGCCGCGATCCAGATAGTAGCTGCGCAGGGTTTCGAGGTCGCCCGCCAGCTTTTGCTTCTGGTATTTGCGATCGCCCACAACGTTCCACCACGGCACTTCGTCGCGCAGCTGGAAGGTAGAGATCAGCTCGTCAGTGGAAAATGCGTGGTTGCCGACAATGTTAATCTGCTGGATTTTCGCGGAGACGCCCTCCTGGAATACCAGCTTCAGGTCGACGCGGTTACGCGGCAGCGGGGTGACAACCGCTTTGACGCTGGCGCTGTATTTACCCACGCTGTAGTAGAAATCTTCCAGCCCTTTCTCGATATCGGACAGAGTGGTGCGGTCCAGGGATTCGCCTACGCGCACGCCGGATGCCTCAAGGTTTTGCTTGAGCATATCGTCTTTCACCGACTTGTTGCCGGAGAAGGTGATACTGGCAATCGTCGGACGCTCTTTCACCTGAACCAGCAGCGTATCGCCATCGCGAAGGACACGGACATCCTCGAAGTTGCCGGTGGCAAACAGGGCGCGGATGGTATTACTGATGTCTTCATCATTAACCGTGTCGCCAGGGCGCACAGGCATACTGAGGAGGGCCGCACCAACGGCGACACGCTGAAGGCCTTCGAAATGAATGTCTTTCACTACGAACCCGTCAGCACCGTATACGGTGGCGCTGCTGAACAGCAGCGACGCTATGAGCAACTTTTTCATCGCCATCGTTATTATGCGTTCTTCCTAACTAACTCTCTTACAACCGAGAGAAATCATTGAAAAGTGCAAGCCCCATTAGCAGCACCAGCAAAATCGAGCCGATGCGATAGCTAAAGTCTTGAACTCGCTCGGATACCGGTCTGCCTTTTAGCTTTTCGATTGCTAAAAAGAGCAGATGACCCCCGTCTAAGACAGGAAGCGGAAACAGGTTGATTATTCCCAGGTTCACGCTAATGAGCGCAAGGAACATGAGATAGTAGATCACCCCGAACTCCGCTGACATCCCAGCCCCCTGAGCGATCGAGATAGGCCCACTGAGGTTGTTCAGTTTTACGTCACCGGTAATCAATTTCCCCAACATGTTGACCGTCAGCTTCATCAGTTGCCAGGTTTTATCCGTGGCTTCAAGAATGGCGCTGAACGGCCCATACTGGCGTATTGTTTTGTACTCATCAGGCAGCGGAACCACTTCTGGAACAACGCCTGCAAAACCTTGTGCTCTTCCACCGACTGACCTGGAATCCGGGGTCAGCGTTAGGACAACCGCACTCCCCTGCCGTTCGATCTCCAGGGCCAGAGGTTTGCCTGGATTATCGCGTACTAGCGTAACAAAGGTCATCCACTCTGTTAACGGCTGACCATCGACTTTAACGATCCTGTCGCCCGCTTGCAAACCTGCTTTATGCGCAGCCGAATCATTCTGCACTTCAGCTAACACCGGATCGATTTGCGCACCGCGCGGACGAATCCCCAGAGAGGCAATCGGATCGTCTTTGTCGGGCTCAAATGCCCAGTGGCGCAGATCCAGCACTTTTTCCTGCTGCTGGTCGGAACCAAAGGGGGCAACGCTCACTTTTGTCTGCGCGTCGCCGATTTTCGCCACCAGCTGCAAACGCACGGCATCCCAGTCTGGGGTTTCGATGCCATCAACCGCTTTTAGTTCCATGCCTGGCGTAATTTGCGCACTGGCCGCGATGGAGTTGGGGGTAATCTCACCGACAACCGGACGAACGCCAGGGACACCGATGATAAACACCAGCCAGTAGGCGAAAATAGCGAAAATGAAGTTTGCAACCGGACCGGCGGCGATGATGGCGGCACGCTGGCCGACGGTTTTATTGTTAAAAGCGTAGTGACGCATTTCAGGCGCGACGGGCTCGACGCGCTCATCCAGCATTTTGACATAACCGCCCAGAGGGATAAGGGCGATAACAAACTCGGTACCGTGGCGGTCAGTGCGTTTCCAGAGCCCCTTGCCAAAACCGATGGAGAAACGCTCCACCCGCACGCCGCAGCGCCGAGCAACCCAGAAATGGCCAAACTCATGCACGGTGATCAGAACACCTAATGCAACAATAAACGCAGCCAGATTCCAGAGAATGCTCAGCATATATCCTTCCGTTAAATCGTCCCAAATACCAGCAGCAGCAGGCATGCAAACACTGGCACCGCCGCCGTAAGGCTATCAATGCGGTCCAGTATACCGCCATGACCCGGAATAAGGTGACCGCTATCTTTAATCCCTGCTTCGCGCTTAAACATACTCTCGGTCAAATCGCCCAGCACCGAGGCGAGTGCGGCAAAAATAGAGCATACCAGCAGTATCGACGGCGCGACATTCAGATTTGCCCAAACGCCATATCCCCAGGAGATAATCGCCGCCGTGAACAGACCGCCGATAAAGCCCTGCCAGGTTTTCCCCGGGGAGACTTTTGGTGCCAGCTTATGTTTACCAAACAGTTTGCCGAACATATAGGCGCCGGAATCCGCGCCCCAGACAAGGATCATGACATAGAGGAGCCATAATGCGCCGCTGTAGTGGTTATCGTCATAATGCCAGGCGCGCAGCGCAACCATGCCCCAGAAGAAGGGAATAATGGTCAGCAGACCAAAGATCAGGCGCAGCGTTTTCGAATTACGCCAGAGAGCCGCCGAGCCGGGGTAGAACAGGACCAGCAGCAGTGCGGCAACCCACCAGCCTAAAGAGGCCCAAAGGGAGCCCGCCACCATTGGCTGATGAATATCGTGATGATATTCCGGCAGCGCAAAAAGCATCACCGCCAGCAGCAGGCCACAGAGTACCGCCAGCCAAACCCGCTGCGTACGCGAGGTAAAGCCGCTAAGCTGTCCCCATTCCCAGGCGGCGAGCATACAGACCACCAGCGTGACAATGGCGAATCCCACCGGAGGCAGCAAAAAGAGCGCCGCGATAACGATGGGTATTAATACAAAAGCGGAAATCAGGCGATACTTCAGCAAAAGCTACCCCCATCAGGCTTTGTCGCCACCTGGCTCGGTGCCGCCGAAACGGCGCTCTCGATTGGCAAAGGCATGCAGCGCACCTTCAAAGTCTTGTTCATCAAAATCGGGCCAAAGAACATCTGTAAAGTAAAGTTCGGCATAGGCAATTTGCCAAAGCAAAAAATTACTGATGCGATGCTCTCCCCCTGTCCTAATTACCAAATCCACCGGCGCCAGCTCATTCATGCAGATTTGCCGGTTCAGCGCCTCTTCATCAATCTGGTCGGGAGTTAACAACCCTTCCTGAACCTGTTCGGCCAGATGCCGAACGCCCTGGATAATATCCCAGCGTCCGCCGTAGTTCGCCGCGATATTCAGCGTCAGGCCGGTATTACCGGCGGTCAGCGCTTCCGCTTTACGAATACGTTCCTGCAAACGCGAGTTAAATCGACTGGTATCGCCGATAATGCGCAGACGGACGTTGTGGCGGTGCAGGCTTTTCACCTCGCTATCGAGCGCCCACACGAACAGCTCCATCAACGCAGTTACTTCCTGCGCGGGTCGATTCCAGTTTTCACTGCTGAAAGCATAGAGCGTTAACGCGTCAATCCCGTTATTCGCGGCAAAAGAGACGGCGCGGCGAACGGATTTCGCCCCCGCTTTATGCCCAAAGGCTCTGATCTTCCCTTGTCTTTTCGCCCAGCGGCCATTGCCATCCATGATGATTGCTACATGGCGGCAGCCATGAGCTGGCAAGTTATCGCTTATTGGTTGGTTCGCAGACAGCATAACGCGTTTTTAGTCCCTGAAAGGATTTAACGGTACTCAGGAATACTGAAGCCTTTACATAAAAAAGCCGTGTCAAACCACGGCTTACCTGACCACTGAAAGTCAAATACCTGCGATCAGGTGGCGCAGACTATATCACTGAAGCCCTACGCTAACAAATAGCACGACGACTGGTGGCGGTAATATCACCAGCTTGCGATACGCATCACTCGTTGACGGGCTTCGGCACGCGCCTGCGCATCAACCGCCAGTACGGCTTCCACGCTTTGCGGCTCGCGCAAATCCATCGCCTCAAGAACGGCGAGATTCAGCGCGGCGATATCCGTAAAGCGAATCTGCTGATTCAGGAAGGCCTCCACGCTAATTTCATTAGCCGCATTCAGGGCGGTGGTCGCCGCCTGCCCTTTTTCAAAGGCTTCCATCGCCAGACGCAGGCACGGGTAACGATCGTAATCCGGCTCGCAGAAGGTCAGCGCGCTTAGCTTGCAGAAATCGAGCGGTTTTGCACCAGAGATAACGCGCTTCGGCCAGGCCATCGCATGCGCGATGGGGGTGCGCATATCCGGTTCGCCCAATTGCGCAAGCACGCTGCCATCCTGATAGCGCACCATGGAGTGGATCACCGATTGCGGGTGAATCAGCACTTCCATCTGTTTCGCCGACGCATTAAAGAGCCAGCGGGCTTCAATGTATTCCAGACCTTTATTCATCATGGTGGCGGAGTCAACGGAGATTTTGCGTCCCATTGACCAGTTCGGATGACGACAGGCTTGATCCGGCGTCATCGCGCTCAGTTCAGACAGCGGCGTCTCGCGAAACGGGCCACCAGACCCGGTAAGCAGAATAGATACCACGCCATTCTGCTCCAGGTCAGCGTACCCCAGGTTTTCCTGAAAAGGTTGCGGTAAACTCTGAAAAATCGCGTTGTGCTCGCTATCGACCGGTAAAAGACGCGCGCCGCGCTGCTTTACAGCTTCCATAAATAGCCGTCCGCAGGTCACCAGCGACTCTTTATTCGCCAGCAGCACATCTTTACCGGCGTCAATAGCGGCAAGCGTCGGCAGAAGCCCTGCCGCCCCGACGATTGCCGCCATCACCTGATCCACCTCATCCAGGGCAGCCATCTCGCAGGCTGCCTGCTGTCCGCTCATCACCTCTGTCCGGCTTCCCTGCTGGGCCAGTTGCGATTTAAGCGTGCGCGCGCTTTCCTCATCGTCCATCACCGCATAGCGGGGAGTGAACTCCAGACACTGCTCCACCATGCGCTCCACGTTTTTTCCGGCTACCAGCGCGGTTACCGTATAGTGTTCAGGATTGTGGCGAACAACGTCGAGAGTGCTGCAACCGATAGAGCCGGTTGAGCCGAGAAGAGTTAAATGCTTCATGAAATGCCCACGTTAGACCAGATAAAAGCAAAACGCCGCCAGCAAGGCGCAGTGGCCCCCTGAACGGCGTTTATCCATATACGAAGAGAATCAGAACTGCATCAGTTCCGCTTCTTTGTCTGCCAGCGCCGCATCAATTTTCTTGATTGCCGCGTCGGTCAGCTTCTGTACCTCGTCCTGAGAACGACGATCGTCATCTTCGCTGATCTCTTTCTCTTTCAGCAGCGCCTTGACCTTATCGTTCGCATCGCGACGTACGTTACGTACGGAAACACGTCCCTGCTCTGCTTCGCCACGCACAACTTTGATCAGATCTTTACGGCGCTCTTCGGTCAGCGGCGGCAGCGGAACGCGGATATCGGTGCCCGCGGAGCTTGGGTTCAGACCCAGGTCGGACGCCATAATCGCTTTCTCAACGGCCGGCCCCATAGAGCGGTCGAATACGTTGATTTTCAGCGTACGGGTATCTTCCACGGTAACGTTAGCCAGCTGACGCAGCGGCGTCGGCGTACCGTAGTATTCCACGACGATGCCATCCAGCAGGCTTGGGGAAGCGCGGCCAGTACGCACTTTGCTGATTTGGTTTTTGAACGCTTCTACGCATTTTTCCATGCGTACTTCAGCGTCTTTTCTGATGTCGTTAATCACGTTACGAATCCTTGAAAGCTTGTCTCAGGCAGACTATCCGCCAGCACAGCCGCGGGGCTGTGCTAAGTATAGTCGCGTTTAATTCATGGCAACGCCAAAGGCGCGTCCAGGTAAGGTACCACTACAATTAGAACGGAATCTTACCTGTATTTATCGCTGACGGAAATTATTCCGTAATCAGCGTGCCCTCTTTTTCGCCCATTACCACGCGGCGCAGCGCGCCCGGCTTATTCATATTGAATACGCGAATTGGCAATTTATGGTCGCGAGCCAGCGTGAAGGCGGCAAGATCCATCACTTTCAGCTCTTTATCCAGCACTTCGCTGTAGGTCAGCTGATCGTACATGGTAGCGGAAGGATCTTTTGCCGGATCGGCGGTAAACACGCCATCCACCTTCGTGGCCTTCAGTACGACGTCAGCTTCGATCTCGATCCCGCGCAGGCAGGCTGCGGAATCGGTAGTAAAGAACGGATTACCCGTACCGGCGGAGAGGATCACCACGCGGTTGTTACGCAGCAGGCTGATCGCTTCAGCCCAGCTGTAGTTATCGCACACGCCATTCAGCGGAATAGCGGACATCAGGCGGGCGTTCACATAGGCGCGATGAAGCGCATCACGCATCGCCAGGCCGTTCATCACGGTAGCCAGCATGCCCATGTGGTCGCCCACAACGCGATTCATACCCGCTTTCGCCAGACCTGCGCCACGGAAAAGGTTACCACCGCCAATGACTACGCCAACCTGAATGCCCAGTTCAACCAGTTCTTTGATTTCCTGTGCCATGCGATCAAGAATGCTTGCGTCAATACCGAAGCCTTCCGCTCCCTGCAGCGCTTCGCCACTCAGCTTAAGCAGAATGCGTTTGTACACGGGTTTTGCATTGGTAGCCATGTTTCTTTCCTGAGACTGTCAACGATTAAGATGGGGTTAATTCTGACGACATACTATGTCGCTTACCAGCACCAGGACTCCTGGAGTCCGTCTGATTTTTACATGAGGGGCACAAAAAGAAGCCGCCCTCAGGCGGCTCCTTTTCATTTATTAAGACTGCTTGGACATGGCAGCAACTTCTGCTGCGAAGTCAGTCTCAACTTTTTCGATGCCTTCGCCCACTTCGAAGCGGATGAAGCCAGTTACATCAGCGTTGTGCTCTTTCAGCAGCTGAGCAACAGATTTGCTCGGGTCCATAACGAACGGCTGGCCGGTCAGAGAAACTTCGCCGGTGAATTTCTTCATGCGGCCTTCAACCATTTTCTCTGCGATCTCTTTCGGCTTACCGGACTGCATGGCGATGTCCAGCTGAACCTGGTACTCTTTTTCTACCACTTCAGCAGACACATCTTCCGGCTTAACAAATTCCGGCTTGCTTGCAGCGATGTGCATAGCCAGCTGTTTAACCAGCTCTTCGTCAGCGCCTTTAGCCGCAACCAGAACGCCGATACGCGCGCCGTGCTGGTAAGAGCCCAGAACGTCGCCTTCCAGGGAAGCTACGCGACGGATGTTGATGTTCTCACCGATTTTAGCAACCAGCGCAACGCGCTCTTCTTCGAACTGCGCTTTCAGCACTTCAACGTCAGTGATTTTACCCGCAACGGCTGCATCCAGAACTTTGTTAGCGAATGCCTGGAAACCAGCATCTTTAGCAACGAAGTCGGTCTGGCAGTTAACTTCCAGGATGATACCGTAGTTACCGTTAATCTTAGTGATGATCACGCCGTCAGCAGCAACGTTGCCTGCTTTTTTCGCCGCTTTGATCGCACCAGACTTACGCATGTTTTCGATTGCCAGCTCGATGTCGCCGTTCGCTTCGGTCAGCGCTTTTTTGCAATCCATCATGCCTGCGCCAGTACGTTCGCGCAGCTCTTTTACCAGGGAAGCGGTAATTTCAGCCATTCTAAAATCCTCGGGAGGTGTGAACTGCCCGGTCATCGGCCAGACAGTTTGAATTGAAAAAAGGGGCCGCTAAGAGGCCCCTATCCATACACGGTACTAAATAAGGGCTTAAACCTTATTATTCAGCTTCTACGAAGCTTTCTTCCGCCTGAGAAGCCAGATCCTGGGAACGGCCTTCACGAACGGTAGCAGCAACAGCGCTCAGGTACAGGCTAACAGCACGGATTGCGTCGTCGTTACCCGGGATAACGAAGTCAACACCGTCTGGATCGGAGTTGGTATCAACAATCGCGAATACCGGAATACCCAGGTTGTTAGCTTCTTTAATAGCGATGTGCTCGTGGTCAGCGTCGATAACGAACAGAGCGTCCGGCAGACCGCCCATATCTTTGATACCGCCCAGGCTGTTTTCCAGCTTTTCCAGCTCACGAGTGCGCATCAGCGCTTCTTTCTTGGTCAGCTTGTCGAAAGTACCGTCCTGAGACTGAGTTTCCAGATCTTTCAGGCGCTTGATGGACTGACGAACAGTTTTCCAGTTAGTCAGCATACCGCCCAGCCAGCGGTGGTTCACGAAGAACTGGTCGCAGCTGTTGGCAGCATCTTTCACAGCTTCGCTTGCAGCGCGTTTAGTACCAACGAACAGAATCTTACCTTTACGGGAAGCAATCTTGTTCAGCTCAGCCAGAGCTTCGTTGAACATCGGTACAGTTTTCTCAAGGTTGATGATGTGAACTTTGTTACGCGCACCGAAGATGAACGGCTTCATTTTCGGGTTCCAGTAACGGGTCTGGTGACCGAAGTGAACACCAGCCTTGAGCATGTCGCGCATGGAAACAGTTGCCATGTTTAAAACCTCTATTTAAAAGTTGGGGTTATGCCTCCACGTATCCCATATTACCGACCCCGAAGGGCACCCCGGAATATGTGCCGATACGTGTGTGTTGTTACACATAGTGAGATTTGTCGCTTCCGTCCATTCTGTGTAGTTGAAATGGATCGGAAGTCCGGCGCGCTTTATACCACAATTTAGCGATGGAAACCAATAAATGTTGGCCCGATGTGCTGTTAATGATTCTCAGTTTGGCAGCAGGTGCAGGGGGCTGATACCATTGACAACACGTAGACTCATATTGTCGGCATGACCGACACTGATGGACAGATTACATGGCAATCCTTATTAAAACTCCTGAAGAAATCGAAAAAATGCGCGTCGCCGGTCGTCTGGCCGCTGAAGTGCTGGAAATGATCGAGCCGCACATTAAACCGGGCGTCAGCACCGGCGAGCTGGATCGCATCTGCAACGACTATATCGTCAACGAACAACAGGCGGTTTCCGCCTGCCTCGGCTACCACGGCTTCCCGAAATCGGTCTGCATCTCGATTAATGAGGTGGTATGTCACGGTATCCCGGACGATGAAAAACTGCTGAAAGATGGCGACATCGTTAACATCGACGTGACCGTCATTAAAGATGATTACCACGGCGACACCTCGAAGATGTTTATCGTCGGTAAGCCAACCATTCTGGGCGAGCGCCTCTGCAAGGTGACCCAGGAGAGCCTCTACCTGGCGCTGAAGATGGTGAAGCCGGGTATCCGCCTGCGCTCCCTTGGCGCAGCGATCCAGAAGTTCGTTGAGGCGGAAGGCTTCTCCGTGGTGCGCGAATATTGCGGACACGGCATCGGCCGCGGCTTCCACGAAGAGCCGCAGGTGCTGCACTATGATGCGGACGACGGCGGCGTCGTACTGCAAAAAGGGATGACCTTTACCGTGGAGCCGATGGTCAACGCCGGCGACTACCGCATCCGCACCATGAAAGATGGCTGGACGGTAAAAACCAAAGACCGGAGCTTGTCTGCGCAGTATGAGCATACTATTGTGGTGACGGAAAACGGCTGCGAAATTCTGACGTTGCGCAAGGATGACACCATCCCGGCGGTCATTACGCACGACGAATAACTTTTTGCCTGATGGCGCTGGCGCTTATCAGGCCTACAAATGGCACTATCCCGTAGGCCGGATAAGGCGTTTCGCCGACATCCGGCTTTTTTAATGGGTGGCGCACAATGAATACACTTCCTGAACAGCACGCGAATACGGCACTCCCCACCCTTCCTGGCCAGCCGCAAAACCCTGGCGCCTGGTCGCGCGACGAACTCACCGTCAGCGGAATTAAATCCCACATCGACAGGTTCCAGCAGTGGCTGGGCGACGCTTTTGACAGCGGTATTTCCGCAGAACAGCTGATTGAAGCTCGTACCGAATTTATTGATCAGCTGCTGCAACGTCTGTGGATAGAGGCGGGATTCGGGCAAGAGGCCGATCTGGCGCTGGTAGCCGTTGGCGGCTACGGACGAGGCGAACTACATCCGCTTTCGGATATCGATCTGTTGATACTCAGCCGGAAACGCCTGCCGGACGAGCAGGCGCAGAAGAGTGGCGAATTGCTGACGCTGCTGTGGGACGTGAAGCTGGAAGTCGGCCATAGCGTGCGTACCCTGGAAGAGTGTCTGCTGGAAGGACTGTCGGATCTCACCGTCGCCACCAACCTGATCGAAACGCGTCTGCTGATTGGCGACGTGGCGCTGTTTCTTGAGCTGCAAAAACATATTTTTAGCGACGGCTTCTGGCCTTCGGAAAAGTTCTTCGCCGCCAAGGTGGAAGAGCAGAACGTCCGCCACCAGCGCTATCACGGCACCAGCTACAACCTGGAGCCGGATATCAAAAGCAGCCCCGGCGGCCTGCGCGATATCCACACGTTACAGTGGGTGGCGCGCCGTCACTTTGGCGCCACCTCGCTGGATGAGATGGTCGGCTTCGGCTTTCTCACCGAAGCGGAGCGCAACGAGCTGAACGAGTGTCTGCATCTGCTGTGGCGCATCCGCTTCGCCCTTCATCTGGTGGTAAGCCGCTACGATAACCGTCTGCTCTTTGACCGCCAGCTCAGCGTCGCCCAGCGTCTGAACTACACCGGAGAAGGCAACGAGCCGGTAGAGCAGATGATGAAAGATTTCTTTCGCGTCACCCGCCGCGTGGGGGAACTTAACCAGATGCTGCTTCAGCTCTTTGACGAGGCGATCCTGGCGCTCCCCGCCGATGAAAAACCGCGCCCGATTGATGATGAATTTCAGCTGCGCGGCACGCTTATCGATCTGCGCGACGATACCCTCTTTATTCGTGAGCCGCAGGCGATTCTGCGCATGTTCTATACCATGGTGCGCAACAGCACTATTACCGGCATCTACTCCACCACTCTGCGCCATCTGCGCCATGCCCGACGCCATCTGACGCAACCCCTGTGCTACATCCCTGAGGCGCGTTCGCTCTTTCTCAGCATGCTGCGCCACCCGGGCGCGGTGAGCCGAGGCCTGCTGCCGATGCACCGCCACAGCGTCTTATGGGCCTATATGCCCCAGTGGTCGCATATCGTCGGGCAGATGCAGTTCGATCTTTTTCACGCCTACACGGTGGATGAACATACCATTCGCGTGATGCTGAAATTAGAGAGCTTCGCCAGAGAGGAGACGCGCGCGAAACATCCGCTGTGCGTGGAGCTCTGGCCGCGCCTCAACCACCCGGAGCTGATTCTGATCGCCGCCCTGTTCCACGATATCGCCAAAGGGCGCGGCGGGGACCACTCGGTACTTGGCGCGCAGGACGTGCTGAAGTTCGCCGAGCTGCATGGACTGAACTCCCGCGAAACGCAGCTGGTGGCCTGGCTGGTGCGCCATCACCTGCTGATGTCGGTCACCGCCCAGCGGCGCGATATCCAGGACCCCGAGGTGATTAAACAGTTCGCGGAGATTGTGCAGACCGAAAACCGCCTGCGCTTTTTAGTCTGCCTGACGGTGGCCGATATCTGCGCCACCAACGAAACCCTGTGGAACAGCTGGAAGCAGAGCCTGCTGCGCGAGCTTTACTTCGCCACTGAAAAACAACTTCGCCGCGGTATGCAGAATACGCCGGACATGCGCGAGCGCGTACGTCACCACCAGCTTCAGGCGCTGGCGCTGCTGCGTATGGAGAATATTGATGAAGAGGCGCTGCATCAGATTTGGGCGCGCTGTCGTGCGAACTACTTTGTGCGTCACAGCCCAAACCAGCTCGCCTGGCACGCCCGTCATCTGCTGGCGCACGATCTGTCGAAGCCGATGATTCTGCTGAGCCCACAAGCGACGCGCGGCGGTACGGAGATCTTTATCTGGAGTCCCGACCGCCCTTACCTCTTTGCCGCCGTCTGCGCCGAGCTGGACAGGCGCAACCTGAGCGTTCACGACGCGCAGATCTTTACCACCCGCGACGGGATGGCGATGGATACCTTTATTGTGCTTGAGCCGGACGGCAGCCCGCTCTCCGCCGATCGCCACGACGCGATTCGCGTCGGGCTGGAGCAGGCCATTACCCAGCGCAGCTGGCAGCCGCCGCAGCCGCGCCGTCAGCCAGCCAAATTGCGCCACTTTACCGTCGATACGGAAGTTAACTTCCTGCCGACCCATACCGAGCGAAAATCGTTCCTTGAGCTGATCGCGCTCGACCAGCCAGGGCTGCTTGCCCGCGTCGGCCAGGTTTTTGCGGATCTGGGAATTTCGCTGCACGGCGCCAGAATTACAACTATTGGTGAGCGAGTAGAAGATTTATTTATAATCGCCACCGCCGACCGGCGTGCCCTTAATAATGCGCTCCAGCTTGAGGTACAACAACGGTTGACAGCGGCCCTCAATCCAAACGATAAAGGGTGATGAATTTTTTACACAGATGGAAAGAGTAAACATGCAGCAGTTACAGAACGTTATTGAGACCGCTTTTGAGCGTCGCGCCGAGATCACCCCGGCAAATGTGGATACCGTCACGCGTGAAGCGGTAAATCAGGTCATTTCCCTGCTCGATTCCGGCGCGCTGCGCGTCGCGGAAAAAATCGACGGGCAGTGGGTGACCCATCAGTGGCTGAAAAAAGCTGTCCTGCTCTCTTTCCGTATTAACGATAACCAGGTTATCGAAGGTGCAGAAAGCCGCTACTTCGATAAAGTGCCGATGAAATTCGCCGATTACGACGAAGCGCGCTTCCAGAAAGAGGGCTTTCGCGTGGTGCCGCCAGCGGCGGTGCGTCAGGGCGCGTTTATCGCCCGTAACACGGTGCTGATGCCTTCTTACGTGAACATCGGTGCCTACGTTGACGAAGGGACCATGGTAGATACCTGGGCAACCGTCGGCTCCTGCGCGCAGATCGGTAAAAACGTTCATCTCTCCGGCGGCGTCGGCATCGGCGGCGTACTGGAGCCGCTGCAGGCGAACCCGACCATCATCGAAGATAACTGCTTTATCGGTGCCCGTTCCGAAGTGGTTGAAGGGGTGATCGTTGAGGAAGGCTCGGTCATCTCCATGGGCGTATACCTCGGTCAGAGCACCAAAATTTACGATCGCGAAACAGGGGAAGTCCATTACGGTCGCGTTCCGGCGGGCTCGGTGGTGGTTTCCGGCAACCTGCCGTCAAAAGATGGCAAATATAGCCTCTACTGCGCGGTGATTGTGAAAAAAGTCGATGCGAAAACGCGTGGCAAAGTAGGGATTAACGAACTACTGCGTACTATCGATTAATAAGCTATAAAAAAAGCGGGGGCTACCCCGCTTTTTTTACGTTTGTGGGTGGCGGAAATAGATTTTTTCGTTAATTATTCAAAGGTTATGTTGTTTTCAAGGATACCGTTATGTACGACAATCTGAAAAGTCTGGGCATTACCAATCCTGATGAGATCGATCGCTACAGTCTGCGTCAGGAAGCGAATAACGACATTTTGAAAATCTATTTTCACAAGGATAAAGGTGAGTTTTTCGCCAAAAGCGTGAAGTTCAAATATCCACGCCAGCGTAAAACCGTCGTCGCCGATGGCATTGGTCAGGGGTACAAAGAGGTCCAGGAGATCAGCCCGAATCTGCGCTACGTGATCGACGAGCTTGATCAAATCTGCCAGCGCGACCGGAGCGACGTGGATCTTAAACGCAAGATCCTGGACGATCTGCGCCATCTGGAGAGCGTCGTCACCAACAAGATCAGTGAAATCGAAGCCGATCTGGAAAAGCTGACCCGTAACAAATAATTCCCGCTGCGGGTTGCTTTCCCCTCACCCTAACCCTCTCCCCAAAGGGGAGAGGGAACTGTATTGTGCGCAAACGCAGCTTATGTACAAACCGCCCTCTCTGAATTGTATTGCGCGCAAACGCAGCTTATGCACAAACCGCCCTCTCTGAACTGTATTATGCACAGACCGCCCCCTCTCCCTTTCAGGGAGAGGGCTGGGGTGAGGGTCAACACAGCCGGCAAATAGCCTTATCTCTGCTCGTCCAGCTGCAGCGCTACGTAGAGCAGCAGCCGGTCATCAAAGTTCCCCAGATCCAGCCCGGTCAGCTCGGAAATACGATTCAGACGATACTCAAGGGTATTACGGTGAATAAATAACGCCTTAGAAGTGGCCAGCGGCTGGACATTGTGGCTGAACCACGCCTGCAGCGTACGCCGCAGCAGGCCGTTGTTATCCATCGCCTTCAGGCGCACCAGCGGGCGCGCCAGCTCGTTGGCTTGCCAGCCGCCGCGCAGGCTGTCGAGCAGAACCGGCAGCATCAGATCCTGATAAAACCAGGCGCGGCTCTCCGGCATACGCTGTTTGCCCACCATCATGGTGGTACGCGCCGTGCGCCATGAACGGGCAATGCTGCCCGGCCCGGTAAAATAGTTACCCAGCGCCACGCGAAAACGTAGCTGCCCGTTCTCCTCCATACGCGCGATCAGCTGCTCTATCCGACGCCGGTGCTCCTCCGCGTCCCAGCGGCCAAACTGGTTGAGCGCAGGCTTCAGGACCACCATCTCCGTCAGGGAGACGATCGCCACCAGATTGTTACGCTCCGGCGTCGCCAGCGCGTTTTGCAGCTGCTGCAGCTCCGCCATGGCGCTGTCCACTCCAAGCTGGCCGCTATCTACCTCAATCACCGCCACCACGCGCGGCTGGTTGAGATCGATGCCCAGACGCTGTGCCCATTCAATAAGCGCTGGCGTATGCTCTTCCGCCTGGATCAGGTTCATTACCAGCTCTTCGCGCAGTCGGCTATCCTGCGCCAGCAGATGCATCAGGCGCGACTGCTCAAGCATCATTTCTGCGGTCATACAGACCAGCTCGCCATACTTACGCAGCGACTCTGGCTCGCCCGTTAACCCAATGACGCCAACAATTTCCCCTTCCAGACGCAGCGGCAGGTTAATCCCCTGACGCACGCCGTGCAGATGCCTGGCCACCGCATCGTCGATGTCCACCACACGCCCCTGGGACAGTACCAGCAACGCCCCTTCGTGCAATTCACCAATACGTTCGCGATCGCCACTGCCAATAATACGTCCACGCGCATCCATCACGTTAATATTGGTATCAATAATACGCATGGTGCGCGCCACAATATCCTGCGCCATTTTGGTATCAAGATGCCAGCCAGCCATGTAACCCTCCTGTGAGCAGGCTCAAGCATACGCAAGATTAATGGCGGGAGCATTGTGCAGATGCACAAAGTCAGGGTAAGAAATATGGACTTGTGGGAAAAGTCACAAAAAAAGCCCCTGCGTTTGTTACGCAGGGGCAGGAGGGATTACTGCATCAGCAGATAGATAGAGGTGTCGCCACGCTGGATATTCAGCGCCAGTACGGACGGTTTGCTGTCGAGGATTTTACGCAGCTCAGCGATATTTTTAACCGGCTGCTGGTTCGCCCCGATAATCACATCGCCTTTTTTCAGGCCGATACGGGCAGCAGGGGTATTAGCTTTCACCTCACCCACCACGACGCCTTTATCAGCCCCTTTGTTGCTCATCTCCGCCCCTTCAATGCCGCTGAAGATGGTGCTGGAGTCAACCTGCGACTGGCTGCTTTGCTGCAGTTCCAGGCTGACGTTCACCGGCTTACCGTCACGCAGCAGGCCGAGGGTCACTTTACTGCCTACCGGCATAGAACCCACTTCGGCGCGCAGCGCGGCAAAGCTGCTGATTGCCTTACCGTTCAGGGTGGTGATGACATCGCCCGCCTTAATACCCGCTTTCGCGGCGGAGGAGTTCGGCATTACCTGGCTGACAAAGGCGCCGCGCTGGGCGTCAACCTTCATCGCTTTCGCCAGCTCGGAGTTCAGCTCGGTCCCCAGGATACCCAGCTCGCCGCGTTTCACCTGGCCAAATTCCACCATCTGGCTGGTCAGGTTTTTCACCATATTGCTCGGGATCGCGAAGCCGATACCGATATTGCCGCCGTCCGGCGCCAGAATCGCGGTGTTAATGCCGATCAGCTCGCCGTTCAGGTTAACCAGCGCACCGCCGGAGTTACCGCGGTTGATTGCCGCATCGGTCTGGATAAAGTTTTCGTAGTTTTCCGCGTTAAGGCCGCTGCGACCCAGCGCAGAGACGATACCGGAAGTCACGGTTTCACCGAGGCCGAACGGGTTCCCGATCGCCACGGTATAGTCGCCGACGCGCAGTGCGTCAGAGTCGGCCAGCTTAATCGCGGTCAGGTTTTTCGGATCCTGGATCTGGATCAGCGCGATATCGGAGCGCGGGTCTTTCCCCACGACCTTGGCGTCAAATTTACGGCCATCGCCCAGCTGAACCTTAATGCTGGTGGCGTTATCCACCACGTGGTTGTTGGTGACAACATAGCCTTTTGCCGCGTCGATGATGACACCGGAGCCAAGCGCCATAAATTTCTGCTGCTGGCCGCCGTCACCACCGCCCGCTCCGCCCTGGCAGAACGGCGAACTCTGGAATGGCGATCCATCCTGGCAGAACGGCGAGTTATCGCCGAAGAACTGCTGGAAGTTACGCGGCAGGCGCGGCGTATTAACGGTCGTACTACCCTCAACGTTGATACTCACCACCGATGGCATCACTTTCTCCAGCATCGGCGCAAGGCTTGGCATCTGCTGTGCGGTTGCCGCCGAAGAGGCGCTCTCCGCTGCGCTTGCAGACAGAGGAGACAACGCTAAACCTAAACTCAGAGCCAGTGCACTCATTGCTAACGTGGTTTTTTTCATGTTTCTCAATCTCGATTTTCAGGTAACACAAAATTGCGGTGTATGTCAGATTCGTTTTATAGCGCGAAGTTCCGGGATTAAGTTTCTGGAAAAGGTAAAAATTTATTGGTCATCTTTACAAAACGAGGCGGTTATTCCACCGCCATCAGCTTCCGGTATTCATCCCATGCATATAAATCGGTCATGCCGCTGATATAGTCCTGAATAAGCCGGCAGCGGAAATAAAACTCCATTACCGGCCATGACGGGCTTTGTCTGTCGATTTTACTCACCGCCTCCACGTAGGCAAGACGATGCCGCGTGGAGAGTTTATGAAACAGCCGCGTTTCAATAGGCAGGCGCTTAATACGCTCTTTTTCCACCAGCTCGCTGAACGCCTCTGTGGTTAATTGCAGCAGCGGCTGATAAATTTCCAGCAGCCCGCTAATTACCCTGTAACCCTGCAGTTCAAGCTGCTCGACATCCGGATGGCTAAAGACATGATGCATCGCCACATTCTTATAAAGTTCAAGTAGTTGGCTGAAGCTACTGTCATCTTCCAGCAGCGCGTGGTTAAATTCACCGGCATAAATGGCAGGCAGATTATCAATAAAACGTGATGCCGCATAAGGCACCAGCTTATTTAAAGTGTTGACCCGCAAATACATAAAAAACTGATCTTCAGTGCTATGACTAAAGGAATTAGAACGCGATTTCTCGAAGGCATTTTCTACCACCTGTGCAAAGAGCGAACCTTTTTCATGATGCCCCCAGGCCTCGTAGAGATGCTGGTAAAGCTCCTCCACGGTAAATATGCGTTTCTCTACCGCATCCTCAAGATCGGCCACGCAATAGGAGATATCATCCGCCGCTTCCATAATCCAGGTAAGTGGGAAGCGTCCAAAAGGGGACAAAGACAGTTCTTTACGCAGCCGCTCAATATAAGCCTCTTCGGAGAAATAGTAGCCCGGCTTCTTCATCAGATAATCGTGCGAGGCGGGCGGCTCGCCCTGCCACCACGCCGGACGGGTATATTTCAAAATACAGCCCACCTGCGCCCAGGTGAGGTTCATACGCATCAGGGTATGCACCAGCCGGATACCCTGCGCGTTACCTTCAAAATGGCAGAGATCCTGGCGCACCTTCCGCCGTAAGTCATTTAGCGGCTCTTCCCCCTCTCGCAGGCAGAGCGCTTTTACCATACAGCGATCGTCGCTGAGCGGCTGGCTGGCCGCATCGGAGGGGAACAGCCGCTGGCGGAACCAGTCGTTAATCGCCGCCTCGCCAAAATGACCAAAGGGCGGGTTACCGATGTCGTGCATCAGGCAGGCCATCTCAACGATGCTCTCGAACGGCCCGGTCAGCTCATCCAGCCCGTACTCTGTTAGCAGGCGCAGCTCTTTCAGACGGCTTAAGATCTCTTTGGCGATATAGCGCCCGACCTGCTGAACCTCCATCGAGTGGGTCAGCCGCGTGCGCACCGCCGCGTTACGCTCCAGCGGGAAAACCTGCGTTTTTTGCTGCAACCGTCGGATGGCGGGCGAATTAACGATGCGCCCACGGTCGCTTTCGAAGATACGCAGGATCTCATGCTCACTCTTTACCCCCTGTGGAGAACGGTAACGCCGGTGCCAGTTAATTTTGTTGCGAAAATCGATCTGTGCCATCTGCTCCCCCGCGTGAGAAATGCGCTACCCCGTAAGCGCATGATAGACTATGCATCTTAACAAGGCACATCGCGAGTAAATCTATGAAAATCGGCATTATTGGTGCAATGGAAGAAGAAGTTACGCTGCTGCGTGACAAAATTGAGAACCGTGAAACCTTCTCCCGCGGCGGCTGTGAAATCTATACCGGCAAGCTGAACGGGACCGACGTGGCGCTGCTCAAATCAGGCATCGGCAAAGTCGCTGCCGCGCTGGGCGCCACCCTGCTGCTGGAGCATTGCAAACCTGACGTGATTATCAATACCGGCTCAGCGGGCGGCCTGGCGCCGACGCTCAAGGTAGGCGATATCGTCGTTTCTGATGAAGCGCGTTATCACGACGCCGATGTCACCGCCTTTGGCTATGAATATGGTCAGCTTCCGGGCTGCCCGGCTGGCTTTAAAGCAGATGAGAAACTGGTTGCCGCTGCGGAAAACTGCATTGCGGAACTGAATCTGAACGCCGTACGCGGCCTGATCGTCAGCGGCGACGCGTTTATCAACGGCTCGGTCAACCTGGCGAAAATCCGCCACAACTTCCCGCAGGCGATTGCCGTTGAGATGGAAGCGACCGCCATCGCCCACGTCTGTCACAATTTCGGCGTGCCGTTCGTGGTGGTGCGAGCCATCTCCGACGTGGCCGATCAGCAGTCACATCTGAGCTTTGACGAGTTCCTGGCGGTAGCGGCCAAACAGTCGACCATTATGGTCGAAACCCTGGTACAGAAGCTGGCGCGTGGCTAACCGGCTTGTCAGGGCGTGCGTCGCCCTGCTTCTGCTGGCTCCGGCGTGGCTCTCTGCCGCGCCGCGCGTCATTACGCTCTCCCCGGCCAATACGGAGCTGGCCTTCGCCGCCGGTATTGTGCCGGTGGGCGTCAGCAGTTTCTCCGACTATCCCCCCGCGGCCCGTCAGATTGAGCAGGTTGCCACCTGGCAGGGCATGAACCTGGAGCGCATCGTCGCGCTTAAGCCGGATCTGGTACTCGCCTGGCGCGGCGGCAATGCCGAACGGCAGGTCAACCAGCTCTCCGCGCTCGGCATTAAGGTGATGTGGGTGGATGCGGTCAGTATCGAACAAATTGCCCAGGCGCTTGAGGCGCTGGCCGCCTATAGCCCGGCGCCAGATAAGGCGCACCGGGCCGCCCAGAAGCTGCTTGGCGACTATGCCGTGCTCAAGGCCCGCTACGCCCGGGCGGTGAAAAAGCGCGTCTTTTTACAGTTTGGCAGCCAGCCGCTCTTTACGACAGCCAGGGGCTCCATACAGAATCAGGTGCTGGAGCTGTGCGGCGGCGAAAACATTTTTGCCGCAAGCCGGGTTCCCTGGCCGCAGGTCAGCCGTGAGCAGGTGCTGGCGCGGTCTCCGCAGGCGATCGTGGTTGTCGGACGCGCGGGCGAGATCCCAAAAATAGAACAATACTGGCAAACTGAGTTAAAAATTCCGATTATTGCTCTTAAAAGCGACTGGTTTGAGCGCGCCAGCCCACGTATTATCCTCGCCGCAAAACAACTCTGCTCTGCGCTTGCAGAATAATTTTTATTCGAGGATTTCACGATGCTCGTTTACTGGCTGGATATTCTTGGCACAGCCGTATTTGCTATCTCTGGCGTTCTTCTTGCGGGGAAACTCCGCATGGATCCCTTTGGCGTTCTGGTGCTTGGCGTAGTGACCGCCGTCGGCGGGGGGACGATCCGCGACATGGCGCTCGATCATGGCCCGGTCTTTTGGGTGAAAGATCCCACCGATCTGGTGGTGGCGATGGTGACCTGCCTGTTAACCATCTTGCTGGTGCGTCAGCCGCGCAGGCTGCCGAAATGGGTTCTGCCGGTGCTGGACGCGGTGGGTCTGGCGGTGTTCGTGGGCATCGGCGTTAATAAAGCCTTTCTGGCGGGAACCGGGCCGCTGGTGGCGATCTGTATGGGCGTGCTGACAGGGGTTGGCGGCGGGATCATCCGCGACATACTGGCCCGCGAGATACCGATGATCCTGCGAACGGAAATCTACGCCACCGCCTGTATCATCGGCGGTATCGTCCATGCGACGGCCTTTTACACCTTCGCCGTTGCGCTGGAAAGCGCCTCCATGCTCGGCATGGTGGTGACGCTGGTGATACGGCTGGCGGCGATACGCTGGCACCTGAAGCTGCCGACCTTCGCTCTGGATGAGAACACCCGCTAAAAAGCAAAACGGCAACCCGAGGTTGCCGTTTTTGTCTGTCCAGCTGTCAGCATCAGATGCTGAACGAGGAGCCACACCCGCAGGTGCTTTTCGCGTTCGGGTTGGTTACCACAAAGCGGGAACCTTCCAGCCCTTCGGTATAATCCACCGCGCCGCCGACCAGATACTGCAGGCTCATCGGGTCAACGACCAGCGCGACGCCCTGCTTCTCAATGGTCATATCCCCTTCGTTTACCTGATCGTCGAAGGTAAAACCGTACTGGAAGCCGCTACAGCCGCCGCCGGTAATATAGACACGCAGTTTCAGCTCAGGATTGTCCTCATCGGCAATCAGGCTTTTTACTTTTTTGGCTGCGGCTTCGGTAAACTGCAGCGGCAGCGCTACGTCATCACTCATTTTTTGCTCCCGTGAATACTGCTACTGAGTCGGTTTAAAAAATACCCAACTCTTTTGTTCATTATCTAATACCCTGGTATTTCATTCAAGTATTCTGCTTCGCCGCCTGTTCCGCCTCCTGCTTTGCCAGGGTGCGCGCCAGGATCGTGGAGTAGAGCGGCTGCCCGCCCAGGAACTGGGCTAACAGTGTTGCGCCAAGACAGGTGATGATCATTGGCAAAATGAGCTGGTAATTGTCGGTCATCTCCAGCACCAGCACAATGCCGGTGAGCGGCGCGCGCAGGGAGGCGGCGAGCAACGCCCCCATGCCCGCGACCGCAAAAGTGCCTGCTTCAAGGTGATAAGCCGGGAAGCCCGCCGCCATCGCCATCCCAAATGCCGTCCCCAGCAACGTTCCCAGCGCCAGCATCGGAGCGAAGATCCCCCCCGGCGCGCCGGAGGAGAAGCAGAGTACCGTGGTGATCACGCGGCTGATAAAGAAAAAGAGCAGCAGCCCGATGCTAAACTCGCCCGCCGCCGCCTGCGGGATCAGGCTGAATCCCCCTCCTGCCGCCTGCGGCTCAATCAGCCCCAGCACTCCGCACATCCCGCCCAGCAGGCCGCCAATCAATACCCAGCGAGTGGTATTGCCACCGTGAAGGCGCTGAAACATATCCTGCATACGGATAATGAGGGCGTTGAACAGCGGGCCGACGATGCCGAAAATCATCCCCAGAATGAGATAGAGCCAGAGCGTATTCACCGGCGCATTCGTCAGCTTACCTACCTCGATCACCGCCCCTTCGCCGTTGAAGAGGCGAAAGACGATGCTCGACATAATTACGCCGGTAAAAACCGCCTTAATAGAGATAAGGTTATAGCGAAACTGGGCGCGCATCTCCTCTATGATAAAGAGAATGCCCGCCAGCGGCGCGTTAAAGGCGGCGGAGAGCCCCGCCGCCGCCCCTGTCGCCAGCAGCGTATGGCGCGCCTCTGCGCTGCGCATGCGAAAGATGTCGCCCACCATGCGTCCCACGTTGCCGCCGAGCTGTACCGTCGGCCCTTCGCGCCCCAGCACCATCCCCGCGCCGAGGGTGCCCATTCCGCCGATAAACTTCACCGGGATGACTCGCCACCAGCGGACCGGACGCAGCTCCTCCAGCGCGCCCTCGATTTCCGGGATGCCCGAGCCGCCCGCCTCGGGGGCATATTTACGCACCAGCACGTAGCCCACCATTGCCAGGCAGGCGGATAAAATAAACGCCATCGGCCAGACGAGCCAGGGGTTGTGCGCCATCTCCGCAAGCTTGCCTACCCGCCAGGCAAGCACCGCGTTCACCGCCCGCTCAAAGGCGACCCCCACCAGGCCCGCGACCGTACCGACCACCGCCGCCGCACATAAAATCGCCAGCGGCGTTTTATCGCGGTTTAACAGTCGCCGGATGCTGGCCCGACGTCGTCTGCGGGCAAACTGCTGTTGTTCAAAAGAGGAAAATTCAGCTTTCATCGCTTATCTGATTAGTCATACAAAAAAAATCTGCGCGCATTTTAGCGGCCCCGGGAGCGTGCGTCGCCCTGAAAATAATTAAAGTCTGTAATGATTCCGCCGGGCAAATCTTTCATAACCCTGACGGAATCACATAGAATGAGGGTTTTGATTTTATACGAACCAGGAACGACGCCATGAGCAAGTCTGAAAATCTCTACAGCGCTGCGCGCGAGCTGATCCCGGGCGGCGTAAACTCCCCGGTCCGCGCCTTTACCGGCGTAGGCGGCACGCCGCTGTTTATTGAACGTGCGGACGGCGCGTATCTGTATGATGTCGATGGCAAAGCCTATATCGATTATGTCGGCTCCTGGGGGCCGATGGTGCTGGGCCACAACCATCCGGCTATCCGCAATGCGGTGATTGAAGCGGCGCAGCGCGGCCTGAGCTTTGGCGCGCCGACCGAGATGGAGGTCAAAATGGCGGCGCTGGTGACTGAGCTGGTGCCGACGATGGATATGGTGCGAATGGTTAACTCCGGTACCGAAGCGACCATGAGCGCCATTCGTCTGGCGCGCGGCTTTACCGGGCGCGATAAGATCGTTAAGTTCGAAGGCTGCTACCACGGCCACGCCGACTGCCTGCTGGTGAAAGCAGGTTCCGGCGCGCTGACGCTCGGCCAGCCGAACTCGCCGGGGGTACCGGCAGATTTAGCGAAGCACACCCTTACCTGCACCTATAACGATCTCGACTCCGTACGGGCCGCCTTTGAGCAGTACCCGCAGGAGATCGCCTGCATCATCGTTGAGCCGGTGGCGGGCAATATGAACTGCATCCCGCCGCAGCCGGACTTCCTGCCGGGCCTGCGCGCCCTGTGCGACGAGTTTGGCGCGCTGCTGATTATCGACGAAGTGATGACCGGTTTTCGCGTCGCGCTGGCCGGGGCCCAGTCTTACTATGGCGTCGTACCGGATCTGACCTGTCTCGGTAAGATCATCGGCGGCGGTATGCCGGTGGGTGCCTTTGGTGGACGCAAAGAGGTGATGGACGCCCTGGCGCCAACCGGCCCGGTCTATCAGGCGGGCACCCTCTCCGGCAACCCGATCGCCATGGCGGCCGGTTACGCCTGCCTGACCGAGGTGGCGCAGCCGGGCATCCACGCGACGCTGGAAGCGCGCACCACCCAGCTGGCGAACGGCCTGCTGGAGGCGGCGAAAGAGGCCGGTATTCCGCTGGTGGTAAACCACGTCGGCGGCATGTTCGGCCTCTTCTTTACCGACGCCGCGAGCGTCACCTGCTATCAGGATGTGGTGAAGTGCGACGTCGAACGCTTCAAACGCTTCTTCCACCTGATGCTGGAGGAAGGAGTCTATCTCGCGCCGTCGGCGTTCGAGGCGGGCTTTATGTCGGTAGCGCACAGCGAAGAGGATATCAATAACACCATCGACGCGGCGCGCAGGGCGTTCGGAAAATTGTAAGCCGTTTCAGCAATACAGGCCGGGTAAGGCGAAGCCGCCACCCGGCTTTTTTTATCGACTCTGCTTTCTCAAGAGATAAATAAAATAGGGCGCTCCGATAAAGGTCGACAGCAGTCCTGCCGGGATCTGATAGGGGAACATCAGCATTCGCCCGCACCAGTCGGCAAAGACCAGCATTACCCCTCCTGTTAACGCCGACATCACGATGTGCGGCATCGTCCGGCGAAACCCCATCATCCGCGCGATATGCGGCGCCATCAGGCCGACAAAGCTCAGCGGACCGATGGTCATGGTGGCCGCGGCGGTCAGGCAGGCGGCCAGCAGCAGCAGGCCAAGCCGCGCGGGCGTCAGCCAGCAGCAGCAGGCCAAGCCGCGCGGGCGTCAGCGCCATGCCCACCGCACGCGCCGTCTCGCCGCCCAGCGGCAGAATAGTCATCCAGCGGCGGCAGAGCGGCACAATCGCCAGCAGCACGATCATCGCCGCGCCCGTATGCAGCACCTGCGCCCCCGTTGCGCCGTAGGTAGAGCCTGAAATCCACGTCAGGATCTGCGCCATACGTGGGTCGCCGCTCGCCTGCAGCATCATCAGCAGCATGGTGAACGCGGTGCTCAGCGCCATCCCCGCCAGCAGCATTCGCTGCGGGGAGAAGCCGCCGCGCCCGGCAGCCACCATAATGATCAATAGCGTCGCAGCGGCCCCCAGGCTCCCCGCTGGCATCAGCCAGCTAAAGGCGTCGCCCGGTACGAAGAAGAGCATCAGCACCACGCCAAACGCCGCGCCGGAGCTGATGCCCAGCACTTCCGGGCTGGCCATGGGGTTGCCCGTCAGGCGCTGAATAATACAGCCCGCCACCGCCAGCATCACGCCTGCGATCAGCGCGGTAAAGAGCCTGGGCCAGCGCCACTCCAGCAGCGCGTTCAGCGTCTCGCCGGTCGCCCAGTGCCAGCCCGCGGCGTCGCGCCCCAGCGTGAGCGTGACCAGCACGGCGATAACCAGCACCGCCAGCCCGGCGAGAGCGTAGCCCAGGATATGCTGGCGCTCGGCATAAACTTTATCCCCCGCATTCATCGCCGGGGCGGTCATACTGCGCAGGCGCGGCAGCAGCCAGAGCAGCAGCGGCGCGCCGATCAGCGCCGTTACCGACCCGGTGGAGATCTCCATCCAGACGCGCGTAAGCCAGAGCACCACCTGATCGGAAAGCCAGAGGATCAGCGCCCCGATAAGCGGCGCCAGCATCAGGCGCGCCAGCAGGCGGCGGGCGCCCAGCATCTTCGCCAGCAGCGGCGCAAACAGGCCGATAAAACCGATGATCCCCACCGCATTTACCAGCAGCGCGCTAATCACAATCGCCAGCGCCAGCGCCGCCAGCCGCGCCAGGGAGAGCGCCAGCCCCAGATTGCGCGCCACGCCGTCGTCAAGCCCCATCAGCGTGAGCGGGCGCAGCAGCAGCAGCGTCAGCAGCACGCCGCCGAGCAGCTGCGGCCACAGCCGCTGGACGACGCTCCAGTCGGTTTGCGTCAGCGTGCCGGTGCTCCACAGGAACATGCTTTGCAGCTGGTCGTGATGAAACAGCACCAGCAGCTGGTTAATCGCCCCGCAGTAGAGGCTTACCACCAGCCCGGCCAGAATCAGCGTCACCGGCGACACGCGCTTGCCCCAGGCCACGCCAAAGACCAGCGCCCCGACGATGCAGGCTCCCGCCAGCGCGGCAAACTGGGTGGTTAACACGCCTGGCAGCGACCAGAGCGTGGTAATGGTGATGCCCAGCTGCGCCCCGGTCGCCACGCCGAGGGTGGTCGGCTCCGCCAGGGGGTTACGCAGCACCTGCTGGAACAGCACGCCAACCAGCCCCAGCCCGGCCCCGACCAGCAGGGAAATGGTCAGGCGCGGCAGCAGGCTGTAGTGGAACAGCATCTGCGAAATCTGATTAATATCGGGGCGGGTGAGAGCCTGCCCCCACTGGTCGCGCGGCAGCGCCACGGAGAGGTTAAAGCCGGTCAGGGCAACGCCTGCTATCACCAGCAGCGCCAGCAGCAGCACCGGGAAACGCGCGATACGCGTACTCATGCTTTTCCTCCCAGCGCGCCGTCAAGCACGCGCGAGAAATGGAGCGCCGAGAGCGTCGCGCCATAGAACCAGACCGCCGGTACGCGCTGGAAGCGCCCTTCCCGGACAAAGGGCATCGCCTGCCATAGCGGTGTCGCCATCAGCGCCTGCATCTCACGCTGGTTGCCGTGGTCGAAGCAGAGCACATCCACATCCCGGAAGGCCGCCAGCCGATCGATACCCACCGCCGTGCTGCCCCAGAAGGTCATCTCCCCTTCCCAGGCGTTGCGGATGCCAAAGCGATCCAGCACCTCCTGGAAGAGACAGTTTTTACCGAACACCAGCATATGCCGGGCATCCAGCAGCGTCACCATCAGCAGCGGACGATCGCCCCGGGCGGCAAAGCGCGGCTTCAGGGCCTCTATCTGCGCGTCAAAGTCATCCAGATGGCGCTTCGCCGCTGCCTGAAGTCCCAGGATCTGCGCCATCTCGTTTAGGGAGCGGCGCGCCATGGCGAGGGGCTGTTTACCATCGCTGAAGGTAAATCCGCGACCGGGGGCGATACGGGCCAGTTTTTCCGGCGAGGGGCCATAGCCCGCCGACCAGACCAGCCACGAGGGGTTCATCTGGGTCAGCAGCTCCAGGTTCGGCTCGGTACGCAGGCCGATATCGATAACTGAATCCGGCAGCCGGGGCTCGTTGACCCACAGGGTGTAGTTAGGGACATCCGCCACGCCGTAAGGGGTGATGCCGAGCGCAAGCAGCAGTTCCACCGGCAGCCACTCCAGGGCGACGATGCGGTGCGGGTCGATGGCCGCCGCCCGGGCGTTGCCCGTTTTCAGCAGCAGCGGCGAGAGGGCCATCGCCGTCAGCAGGCGACGGCGGCTTAAAAAGAATGAATCCAGCATTAATAGACGAAGCTCACCGGTGCAGCCCCGGCAGGATGAGGCAGGATGCCCATAGGAATACCGTAAATATGCTCCAGCGTTTCGCCGCGCATCAGTTCGGCGGGAGTGCCCTGGGCGATCATCTCGCCGCCGCGCAGGGCCACCAGGTAGTCGCAGTAGCGCGCCGCCATGTTGATATCATGCAGCACCGCAATCACCGTCAGGCCGCGCTGCTGGCTCAGGCGATGCACCAGCGCCAGCACATCCACCTGGTGGGCGATATCGAGCGCTGAGGTCGGTTCATCGAGCAGCAGACAGGTGCTGTCCTGGGCGACCAGCATCGCAATCCACGCCCGCTGGCGCTCGCCGCCGGAGAGGCTGTCCACCAGACGATGAGCCAGCGGCTTTAAGCCCACCAGCGCAATCGCCTCGTCTACTTTCTCCCGGTCGGCCACGCCAAAACGTCCCAGCGCGCCGTGCCACGGATAGCGGCCAATCGCCACCAGCTCGCGCACCGTCATCCCCTCCGCCGGCGGCAGCTGCTGCGGCAGATAGGCCACCTTGCGGGCGAAGGCTTTACTGCCCCAGCTCTCAAGCGGCTGCCCGTCGAGCAGAATATCGCCCCCGGAAGGCGCCTGGTGGCGACCGAGCATTTTGAGCAACGTTGATTTACCGGAACCGTTATGGCCGATAAGGCCAGTGACGTTGCCCGCCGGGAACGTCAGGGAGAGCGGATGCAGCAAAGTGCGTCCGGGCACGCGAAAGGAGGTGTTTTGCAGCGAAAAGGTGGTAGCGGAGCGCGTTTTATTATCCTGCATAGTGGCCAACTTAATAAAAAGGGCACGGCGAACCGTGCCCATAAAAATTAGAAGCGGAAGGTCGCCGTGGCGACAATCTGACGTTCTGCGCCCCAGTAGCAGGCGTAATCGCGATAGCAGCTGGAGACATATTCGCGGTCGAACAGGTTGTTAACGTTCACGCCCACGGAGGAGCCCGGCAGGCCGAAGCGCGCCAGATCGTACTTGATGGTGGCATCAGCGAGGGTATAGCCCGCTACGTTAAACGCTTCGTTATTCTTGTCCGCAGTGGTGTAGAAGCTGGAGGTCGAGCCGATATAGCGCGCCCCTGCCCCAACGGTCAGGCCGCTTAACGCCGTCTCGTGGAAGGTGTAGTCCGCCCACAGGGAGGCCATGTTACGCGGAATTTCTGCCGGGCGTTTGCCGCCATAGACCGTGTCGTGGGTATATTCCGCCTCGGTGAAGGTGTAGCTGGCGGTCACGTTGACGTTGGCGTTAACCGCCGCCTTCGCCTCCAGCTCAACGCCGCGCGAGCGGATTTCGCCGGACTGAACGCTGAACTGGTTGTTTTCCGGGTCCGGCGTCAGGTTTTTATCTTTGGTCAGCTGATAAACCGATGCGGTCAGCACGACCGGCAGATCCTTCGGCACATACTTCACGCCCGCTTCGTACTGCTTGCCGCGTGACGGATCGAACGGTTTACCCTCTTTGGTGGCACCCGCGACCGGCTCAAAGGATTCGCTGTAGCTGATATAAGGCGAAATACCGTTATCAAAGAGGTAGTTCAGGCCACCGCGCCAGGTAAACTGCTCGTCGTTCACTTCGGAAGTGCTGTTTGAGGAGCGCGTCAGGGTAGACGTTTTGGCAAAGTCGTAGCGTCCGCCAAGCGTCAGCACCCACTTGTTCCACTCCGCCTGATCCTGCACGTAGAGGCCGGTCTGCTCCTGACGGTTCACCACCGCGTACGGGAAGTTGACGTTGACGTCGGCGTTACCATACTGCGGGTTCTGAATGTCGATCGGCGCAGCGGTACCGTATTCCGCGTTGATGTCGTTACGCATACGCAGATAGTCAACCCCGGTCAGCAGGGTGTGATCCACTTCGCCGGTGGCAAATTTGGACTGCAGCTGGTTATCCACGGTAAAGGTATTCAGCGCTTCGTCGGAGCGCACGTAGGCGCGGTTGATCTGGCCCGGCACGGTCGTGGAGTAGCCGTTGCCATAGACGGAGCGGTAGAGCGTGTTGATCTGCGCGTAACGCAGGTTCTGGCGCACGGTGAAGGTGTCGTTAAATTCATGCATGAAGCTATAGCCCACCATCTTCTGGCGGCGGGTCATGGTGTTGTTCTCTTCACCTTCGTTGAAGTCGGTCGGGATTTTATGCGCCTTACCGTTAGCGTCATAGTACGGCACCACCGTCCCTTCGCGCGGCACCCAGCCGTAGTAGCCCGCATCCGGATCGCTCTGGAAGTTGCTCAGGAAGGTGAAGTCGGTTTTGTCGTCCGGACGCCAGCTAAAGGAGGGAGCAATCGCGTAGCGGCTGGATTTGACCATCTCCTGCTGGGCGTTTTCACTGCGGCCAAGGCCGGTCAGACGGTAGGACCAGACGCCGTCGTCGTCGATAGCATCGCTAAAGTCAAAACCGGTCTGCCAGAGGTTATTGGTCCCCATCTGGAACTGGATTTCGTGCAGCGGTTCGGTGGTCGGGCGCTTGCTGACCATCGAGACGATCCCGCCCGGGTTGCTCTTACCGTAGAGCACCGATACCGGGCCGCGCATCAGCTCCACGCGCTCCAGAAAATAGGGGTCCATGGAGGCTTCAGAGTAGTTGTCGCCCTGCAGCTTCATGCCGTCGAGATACTGGTTGGTGTTCACCGTGGAAGAGGTGGTGAAACCACGAATAGAGATCACGTCATAAGTGGAGGAGCTGCCGCGGGTGGCAAACACGCCTGGCGTATAGCCCAGCGCCTGTTTGACCGTTGTCGGCTGCTTCATATCCATCTCTTCACGGGTAACCACGGAGATAGACTGGGGCGTTTTTTCAATCGGCGTGTCGGTTTTGGTCGCCGTCGCCGTGCGTTTCGCGGCGATGGTCGGCGCAGGTCCCCACGGGCTCTCCTGCGCGGCAGGCGCGGCGGTGACGGTGATAGTATCTTCTTTTTTAGGAACATCCGCCGCATGGGCAAAAGCGGACACGCCGCTAACCGCTGTGGCTACAACGACTGCGATTTTACGCAGCGATGTTTTCATTGGCTGAGCAGTATTAGAAAGCGCCATTGGTATATCTCTGATGGAATAGTGAATGATAACGTAAACGAGAATGATTATTATGAAGGCAGAATAATATGCGAAACGCCGCCGCCATAGCAAGCGATATGCGGCCCTGCGGGATGTGAGGGTTTAAGAAATAACCAGATGAAAAGAGCGGGTTAATGAGGTTAGTAAAATGATCGCTTCCATCGCGCCGGAACAATAAAAAAGCCGCTTCTCAAGAAGCGGCTTTTTGGACTCAGACATCTCTGGCGTTAGTTACCGCCGAACATATCCTTGATCCAGCCCGCGACGCCGTCGCTCTCCTGCTTCTGAGCTGGCTGCTGCTGTTGCTGTTGCTGCTGCTGCGAAGGCTCAGGGGACTGCTCAAACGGATTGCCCGAAGGCTGTTCCGGCTGGCTCTGCTGGCAGAGCGAATCGGGGTTGGTGGTCCAGACAGGCAGCGTACGCACGCCGCCGCCGCAGACAAAGTTACCCATCCCGTCAATACCCATATTGACGACATCTTCCGGCGGCGTCAGATCCAGCGGCACCGGCGACTGGTTCGCCAGATAACGCTGATAGAGGGACATTGCCCCGCTGGCGCCGTAGAGCTTCGTCGGCTGGTTGTTGTCGCGACCCACCCAGGTGATCACCACTTCACGGCCATCAATGCCCGCAAACCAGGTGTCCACGTTGTTGTTGGTGGTGCCGGTTTTCCCTGCCAGATGCAGGCCCGGATACTTCGCCCCAAGCTGACGGCCGGTGCCGCGCTGCACAACCTGCTGCATGGTCCATAGCGTCATGTAGGCCGCCTGCGCCGGTACCGCGCGCTCCGCCTGCGGGTAGCTCTGATAGAGCACTTTGCCATCCTCGGCAATCACCGAACGCAGCGCGGAGAGCGGCGCCCGGTTACCGCCGCTGGCGATAGTCTGGAACGCCTGCGCCACTTCAATCGGCGTCAGGTTCAGGGCGCCGAGAATCATGGCCGGAACCGGATGCAGCTGCTTTCTGTCCACACCAAGCTTCTGCCAGGTATCGGTAATCGCGGGCAGGCCCAGCGCCATACCCAGGTTTACCGTCGGCACGTTCATGGAACGGGTCAGCGCATCCACCAGCATCACCTGCCCGCTGAACTGATGATCGTCGTTCTGCGGCGACCAGACCTGGCCGTTTGGCTGACGCAGGGCGAGCGGCGCATCGGCGATCCAGGTATTCAGTCGATACTGGTTCGGCAGGCTTAAGGCGGTAAGATAGGTCGCCGGTTTCGCCAGCGAGCCAATCGAACGGCGCGCCTGCATGGCGCGGTTGTAGCCCGCATACTGCGGCTCCGCGCCGCCGACCATCGCCCGGACCTCGCCGCTGAAGCGGTCAACGACCACCATCGCGGTTTCCAGATCTTTCAGCTTACGCTGTTTCTTCAGCGCCGGAATACCTTCCACCGCCGCCTTCTCCGCCGCGTCCTGAGCCACGGAGTCGAAGGTGGTGAAGATCTTCACGCCGGAGAGATCTTTTACCTTATCGCCCAGCTTCGCCTGCAGCTCCTGACGCACCATCTGCATAAAGGCAGGCTGCGGCGAGATCACCCCGCCGCGCGGCTGCACGCCCAGCGGACGGGCGCTGAGCATATCATACAGCTCCTGGTCGATAATCTTCTGCTGCTGCAACAGACGCAGCACCAGATTGCGACGCTCCAGCGCCAGCTTCGGGTTGCGCCACGGGTTGTAGATGGACGCCCCCTTCACCATGCCCACCAGCAGCGCCTGCTGGTCGAGGCTCAGCTCTTCCACCGGACGGCCAAAGTAGTAGAGGCTCGCCAGCGGGAAGCCGCGGATCTCGTTATCGCCGCTCTGCCCGAGGTAGACCTCGTTCATGTAGAGCTCAAGAATACGATCCTTGCTGTAGCGGGCATCCATCAGCAGCGCCATGTAGGCTTCGTTGGCCTTACGCCAGTAGGAGCGTTCGCTGGAGAGGAAGAGGTTTTTGACCAGCTGCTGGGTGAGCGTACTCGCCCCCTGCACCGTGCGCCCGGCGGTGAGGTTCGCCAGCACCGCGCGGCCAATGGAGTAGAAGCTCACGCCATCGTGCTCGTAGAAGTGCCGGTCCTCGGTCGCCAGCAGGGTATCCACCAGCAGATCCGGGAAGCCGTTACGCGCTACAAACAAACGCTGCTCGCCGTTGGGCGAGGAGAGCATGGTAATGAGGCGCGGATCGAGACGGAAGAAACCGAACTGGCGGTTGTTGTCCATGTTCTCAATGGTTTCCAGACGATCGCCATCAAAGGTGAGGCGCGCGCGCACCTGCCCCTCTTTGCTGTCCGGGAAGTCAAACGGACGGCGGATCATCTCGATGCTGTTCGCCTGCACGGTAAATTCACCCGGGCGGGTCATCCTCGTCACCTGACGATACTGGGTCGCCTCCAGCAGGGTCACCATCTCTTTCTTGGTGATGGGCATATCCGGCTCAAGGTTGACCATGCGACCATAGACCGCCGCAGGCAGCTGCCAGACTTTACCGTCAATGCGGCTGCGGATCTTCTGATCGAGATAGACACCGTAGATCGCCAGTAATACCACAAAGACGATGAACAGCTTCAGCAGCAGCCAGAACCAGCCACGTTTGCCGCGAGGTTTCCCCCCTTTGCCACCTTTTTTACGGCGCGCAGGCTTTCTCTCCTCATCGTCATAGTCATCGTCGTAGTCCTCATCTCTGAGGCGACGACTTACTTTCTCTTTTGCCGGACGCGCGGGTCTCCCCTTTCGTCCTATCGGCTCGCGGTCATTCCCCGCCATGCTTTATCTCCGCAACGTTCTGGCGCAAAGGCCTGATTTTCAGTTCTGACAGCCAAAGCCGCCAGAAGAAATCTCTCAATTTTCAGCTGTGTTTATACCTGATAAGCGTAGCGCTATCTGGCAGAATAGTTCTTTGTCCGCCGCGTCGGCGCGGCATGCGCCGGATCGTCCGGCCAGACATGTTTCGGATAGCGTCCCTTCATCTCTTTTTGCACCTCCCGGTAACTGCCTGCCCAGAACGCGCCTAAATCGCGTGTGATCTGCAGCGGCCGATGGGCGGGGGAGAGCAGCTCCAGCACCAGCGGCACCCGCCCCTGCGCTATCGACGGCGTCACCGCCTCGCCAAACATCTCCTGCATCCGCACCGCCAGCGCAGGCGGATTATCTTCATGATAACGAATGGCAATCCGGCTGCCGGTGGGCACAGTGTAATGCGTGGGCAACTCACTATCCAGCCGTTGACGTAGCGACCAGTCGAGTAAGTTTTGTAACGCTTCCTTAACGTCCAGCGCCTTCAGCGCCCGCAGCGAGTGTACGCCCTGCATCTGCGGCAGCAGCCAGCTCTCCAGCGTCGCCAGCAGCGCCTCATCGTCAACGGCAGGCCAGCTCAGCTCCGGAAGCCAGCGCGTGGCACAGTGCAGACGCAGGCGATACTGTTCCGCCTGTGGCGTCCAGTTAAGCACGCTGAGCCCTTTCTCGCGAATGCCGTTAAGCATTGCCCGATGCAGCTCCTCCTCCGAGGGCTTCGCCAGCGGCTTCACGCTAAGGGTAAGCCGTCCGATTTGCGCGCGGCGAAACGCCCTGAGCGTCCCCTGCGCCTCGTCCCACTCTACCGTGTCTGATTGCTGGACCAGCTGCGGGCAGGCCTGCGCCAGCGCCTCTACGTCTGTCGCCACGGCCTGCAGGATGCGGGCGTCCGGCGACTGGCTCCCCTGCAACAGCAGCGGCGCGATAAGCCACTCATGACGCGTCAGCGCGTCGTCTGCGTCCAGCATCGCCCCCATGCCGTTGGCTAACTGATAGCGCCCGTCCAGCCCGCGCCGGCGGGCGATGCGGTCCGGATAGCCCTGCGCCAGCAGAAAGGGGATCCGCCCGGCGTCCGGCGAACCGCCCCGGCTGCCGAGCCGCTTCACCAGCTGCTGCGCGCGATGCTGCCAGTTCGGCATAGTGCGCGCAAAGGCACCCGCCAGATCGCTGTTGCCGCGCGGCGGCTCCTCAAGGATAGCCGCCAGTTTCGCCGCCGTTGCGATATCGTCGCTGGTTTCTGCCGCCACCAGCATGGCCGCCAGACGCGGTTCACTGCCCAGCGTCGCCATCTTCTGCCCGCGCGCGCTGAGCCGCTCCCCTTCCAGCGCGCCAAGCTGCGTTAAAAGACGGCGCGCCGCATCCAGATTGACCGCAGGCGGCGGATCGAGCCAGAGGAGCTGCGACGGATCGGGGCAGCCCCACTGCAGCAGCTCCATCACCAGCCCGCAGAGATCGCTCTGGACAATTTCAGGCAGGCTCTGGGCGGCGGCGCGTTCCGCCTGTTCGGCGCTGGTAAGATGCAGGCAGATCCCCGGCTCAAGACGCCCGGCGCGGCCCGCGCGCTGGATCATCGACGCCTGACTGATGCGCTGGGTCAGCAGCCGGGTCAGGCCGGTACGCGGATCGTAGCTGGCGACCCGCTCCTGCGCCGAATCCACCACCAGGCGGATGCCCTCGATGGTCAGGCTGGTTTCCGCTATGTTGGTTGCCAGCACTACCTTGCGCTGGCCTTGTGGGGCGGGAAGGATCGCCTTACGCTGCTCGCTGAGGGGCAGGGCGCCATAGAGCGGACAGAGCAGCACATCGCTGCCCACGCGGGAGAGAAGCTGCGTCTGCACGCGCTGGATTTCGCCGACGCCGGGCAGGAAAAGCAGCAGCGAGCCACTCTCCTGGCGCAGCAGTTCGGCGGTCGCCGCGGCAACCGCTTCGTCAAAGCGCTGATGGGGAGCCAGCGGCTGCCAGCGACGTTCAACGGGAAAGGCACGCCCCTCAGAGGCGATCACCGGGGCGTCGGGCAGCCGCTGGCGCAGGCGATCGTTGTCGAGCGTGGCCGACATGATCAGCAACCGCAGGTCGTCCCGCAGCCCCTGCTGCACGTCAAGCAGCAGCGCCAGGGCGAGATCCGCCTGCAGGCTGCGCTCGTGGAACTCGTCGAGGATCACCAGCCCTACCCCGCTCAGCTCAGGATCGCTTTGCAGCATACGGGTCAGGATCCCCTCCGTCACCACCTCCAGCCGGGTCGCAGGCCCAACGCAGCTCTCCGCGCGCATCCGGTAGCCAACGGTATCCCCGGGCTTTTCATGGAGCAGTTCGGCCAGACGTTGCGCCACGTTACGCGCCGCCAGCCTGCGCGGCTCCAGCAGGATAATTTTGCCGGTCACGACGCCAGAGTGCAGGATCTGCAGCGGCAGCCAGGTCGACTTACCGGCGCCGGTGGGGGCATTCAGTAAAACCTGGGGGGCGTGGCGTAAGGCGGCAAGAAGATCGGGAAGTACGGCGGCAACCGGCAGTGAGGTCACGAACAGCTCCAGAGGGTTAACTTTATCCGGCATACATTGTAGCATCGGCACATTCCTTTACCGAGTCCTCCGTATGCCCGAGTCGAAACGTCTGTTCTTTGCCCTTGAGATCCCCTCCCCTCTGCAGCGTAAGATTATCCGCTGGCGCGCCGATAACTTTGCTCCCGACGCGGGTCGACCGATCGCCGCCGCCAGCCTTCACCTGACGCTGGCCTTTTTGGGCGAAGTAAGCGCGGAAAAGGGGCGCGCCCTGGCGGAGCTGGCGGGACGTATTCGCCAGCCGGGGTTTACGCTAACGCTGGACGACGCCGGGCACTGGCTGCGCTCCCGCGTGGTCTGGCTCGGCCCCCGCCAGCCGCCGCGCGGCCTGCTCCAGCTGGCTAACCTGCTGCGCGCGCAGGCGGCGCGAAGCGGCTGCTATCAAAGCCCGCAGCCGTTTCATCCGCATGTCACCCTGCTGCGCCATGCCAGCCATGCCGTCGCCCTGCCCCCGCCGGGCTTTGGCTGGTCGCTGCCGGTGACGGAATTTACCCTTTTTGAGTCTGTTTTCGAACGCGGCCGCACCCGCTATATCCCGCTTCAGCGCTGGCCGCTGGGTAGTTTTACAAGGAAAGATGATGATATTTGACCCACCGCTTAAGCCCGCCACGCTTATTCAGCGCTATAAGCGCTTTCTAGCCGATGTCATCACCCCCGAGGGAGAAGCATTGACCATCCACTGCCCCAATACCGGCGCCATGACCGGCTGCGCGACGCCGGGCGATACGGTCTGGTACTCCACTTCCCAAAGCGCGACGCGCAAATATCCCCACACCTGGGAGATAACCGAAACCCGGGAAGGGGCGTTTATTTGCGTGAATACGCTGCGTGCGAACCCGCTGGTGAAAGAGGCGATTGCCGCGGGGAGGATTGCGGAACTGACTGGCTATAGCGCCCTGAAAGGTGAGGTAAAATATGGCGCCGAGGGCAGCAGAATTGACTTTATGTTACAGGCGCCGGGACGACCTGAGTGCTATATTGAAGTGAAATCCGCAACGTTAGCGGATCGCGACCAGGGATACTTTCCTGATGCGGTGACGCTACGCGGCCAAAAGCATCTGCGAGAGTTGATAAGCGTTGCGGCGGCGGGCCAGCGTGCCGTAATACTGTTTGCCGTACTTCATTCGGCAATCAGTCGATTTTCCCCTGCCCGTCACATTGACTCAAAATACGCACAACTGTTGAATGAGGCACAGACGCAGGGGGTGGAGGTACTGGCCTACAAAGCGGAACTTTCTGCCACAGGTATAACTCTGAATGAATCTATTCCCGTCTTGTTATAATAAGGGGTAGATGGTTGATTATTTAGTGTTCTGGCCGCGGGCGTAAATACGCTTTTCCTCACAGGCTTGTCAAGTGTTACGTTTAGATAATTGCCATACGGAAAAGCATCTGCTATTTATAGCGACCTGATTTTTCCCCCAACATGGGGATCGATAGTGCGTGTTAAGGAGAAGCAACATGCAAGAAGGGCAAAACCGTAAAACATCGTCCCTGAGTATTCTCGCCATCGCTGGGGTGGAGCCATATCAAGAGAAGCCGGGCGAAGAGTATATGAACGAAGCCCAGCTGTCGCACTTCAAGCGTATTCTTGAAGCATGGCGTAATCAACTCAGGGACGAAGTCGATCGCACCGTTACTCATATGCAGGACGAAGCAGCAAACTTCCCGGATCCGGTAGACCGTGCCGCCCAGGAAGAAGAGTTCAGCCTTGAACTGCGTAACCGCGATCGCGAGCGCAAGCTTATTAAAAAGATCGAGAAAACGCTGAAAAAGGTTGAGGATGAAGATTTTGGCTACTGCGAATCCTGCGGTGTTGAAATCGGTATCCGTCGCCTGGAAGCGCGTCCGACAGCCGATCTCTGCATCGACTGCAAAACGCTGGCTGAAATCCGCGAAAAACAGATGGCGGGTTAAGACCGGTTCGGTCATCACGATCGCAAAGGCGGGAGAGATTCCCGCCTTATTACTTTATTGATCACTACCATGCCACACTATATCGGACGCTTTGCGCCATCCCCGTCGGGCGAGCTGCACTTCGGATCGCTTGTCGCCGCGCTTGGCAGCTATCTGCAGGCCCGGGCGAATCAGGGTATCTGGCGCGTTCGTATTGAAGATATCGATCCCCCGCGTGAAGTTCCCGGTGCGGCAGAGACGATTCTGCGTCAGCTGGAACATTACGGTCTTTACTGGGACGGCGACGTGCTCTGGCAGTCGCAGCGTCATGACGCCTACCGCGAACGTCTGGCGTGGCTGCATGAACAGGGCCTTTCTTACTACTGTACCTGTACCCGGGCGCGGATACAGAGCGTGGGCGGCGTCTATGACGGCCACTGCCGTACGCTCCACCACGGCCCGGAGAACGCCGCCGTGCGCCTGTTGCAGCGTAAGCCGGTAATGCGGTTTCACGATCGGCTGCTGGGCGAAATTCACGCCGATGAAAGGCTGGCGCGCGAAGATTTTATTATTCATCGCCGTGACGGGCTGTTTGCTTATAATCTGGCGGTGGTGGTCGATGACCATTTTCAGGGAATTACGGAAATTGTGCGCGGGGCCGATCTGATTGAGCCCACGGTGCGGCAGATTTCGCTTTACCAGCAGTTCGGCTGGCAGCCCCCGGCGTATATCCATTTGCCGCTGGCGCTGAACAGTGAGGGCAATAAGCTCTCCAAGCAGAACCATGCGCCTGCCCTGCCGCAGGGCGATCCGCGGCCCGTTTTGATCGACGCGCTACGTTTTCTCAATCAGAATGTCACACGCGAATGGCACGATTTATCCGTTGACGCGCTACTAAAAATGGCGGTCGATAACTGGTCGTTATTGCAGGTCCCGAAAATCCAGCATTCTCAAACGCGTCTCGCTGAGCTATGATTAGCCGCTTTTTTTATAACGAAACACACTACGAGGTGTACTATTTTTACCCGAGTCGCTAATTTTTGCCGTAAGGTGTTAAGCCGCGAAGAGAGCATGGCGCAGGACGCCGTGGCTCAGTCACACATGTCTGTGATCCCGCGTGAGCAGCACAATATTTCCCGCAAAGATATCAGTGAAAATGCCCTCAAGGTGCTCTATCGTCTGAATAAAGCTGGCTACGAGGCCTATCTCGTCGGCGGTGGGGTGCGTGATTTATTGCTTGGCAAAAAACCAAAAGATTTCGACGTGACGACTAACGCCACGCCCGAACAGGTGCGCAAGCTCTTCCGCAACTGCCGCCTGGTGGGCCGCCGTTTCCGTCTTGCCCATGTCATGTTTGGGCCAGAAATTATAGAAGTCGCCACCTTCCGCGGCCACCACGACGGCTCTCCGAGCGATCGCACAACCTCCCAGCGCGGTCAGAACGGTATGCTGCTGCGCGATAATATCTTCGGCTCTATCGAAGAAGATGCCCAGCGCCGCGACTTCACCATCAACAGCCTTTACTACAGCGTGGCCGATTTTACGGTGCGTGACTACGTGGGTGGCATGAAGGATCTGCGGGAAGGGGTGATTCGCCTGATCGGGGATCCCGAAACGCGTTACCGGGAAGATCCGGTGCGGATGCTGCGTGCGGTCCGCTTTGCCGCCAAGCTGAATATGCGGATCAGCGAGGAAACCGCCGAACCGATCCCGCGTCTGGCAACGCTTATCAACGACGTGCCACCGGCGCGCCTCTTTGAAGAGTCGCTCAAACTGCTGCAGGCGGGCTACGGTTTTGATACCTATAAGCTCCTGCGCGAATACAGCCTTTTCCAGCCTCTGTTCCCGACGATTGTCCGCTACTTCACCGAAAGAGGCGACAGCCCGATGGAGCGGATTATCAATCAGGTCTTTAAAAACACCGACACCCGTATTCATAACGATATGCGCGTTAATCCGGCGTTTTTATTTGCGGCGATGTTCTGGTATCCCCTGCTGGAAACGGCGCAGAAAATCGCCCAGGAGAGCGGGCTGGCCTACTACGACGCCTTTGCGCTGGCGGCCAACGATGTGCTGGATGAAGCCTGTCGTACGCTGGCGATTCCAAAACGCATTACCACCCTGGTACGCGATATCTGGCAGCTGCAGCTGCGCATGTCGCGCCGTCAGGGTAAACGCGCCTGGAAGCTGATGGAACATCCGAAATTCCGCGCCGCTTACGATCTGCTGGCGCTGCGCGCCGAAGTAGAGAACAACGCCGAGCTGCAGAAGCTGGCGAAATGGTGGGGCGAGTTTCAGGTCTCTGCCCCGCCGGAGCAGAAAGATATGCTCACCGGTCTGGACGAGGATCCAGCCCCGCGCCGTCGCCACCGTCGTCCGCGCAAGCGCGCGCCACGCCGCGAAGGCTCCGCATGACCTTCGCTTATATCGCCATCGGCAGCAACCTGGCCTCTCCGCTGGAGCAGGTCAACGCTGCCGTACAGGCGCTGGGCGAGATCCCACAGAGCCGGGTCATTGCCGTTTCGGCTTATTACCGCACCCCGCCGCTCGGCCCGCAGGATCAGCCCGACTATCTCAACGCCGCCGTGGCGCTGGAGACCGCCCTGGATGCCGAAACGCTGCTGAATCATACCCAGCGTATCGAACTGCAGCAGGGGCGCGTGCGTAAGGCTGAACGCTGGGGTCCCCGCACGCTCGACCTCGACATTATGCTCTTTGGCAACGAGGTCATTCATACCGATCGCCTCACCATTCCCCATTACGATATGAAAAACCGTGGCTTTATGCTCTGGCCGCTGTTTGAAATCGCCCCTCAACTTATCTTTCCTGACGGCGAAACGTTGAAGGATATTCTCCAGCAGCTTAACGCTGATAAACCCGCCCTCTGGTAATTTTGTTTCAGCACGTTTAGCCATTAATATTTTGTGGTTAATCGATTGCCTAAAATCATTGTTCCCCCAAATGTTACTGATAGAATGCGCAAAGATTCGCTTGGGCTATCAGGAAATATTATGAAACCAACCACCCTCTCCTCTCTGCAAAAGTGCAAACAGGAAAAGAGACGCTTCGCCACTATCACGGCCTATGACTTTAGCTTTGCAAAGCTCTTCGCCGAAGAGGGCATAAACGTCATGCTGGTGGGAGATTCGTTAGGGATGACGGTACAAGGACATGACTCCACCCTGCCGGTGACGGTAGAGGATATCGCCTACCATACGCGCGCGGTTCGTCGCGGCGCGCCTAACGCGCTGGTGCTCGCCGATCTTCCCTTTATGGGTTATGCCACGCCTGAGCAGGCGTTCGAAAACGCCGCCGTGGTGATGCGCGCGGGAGCCAATATGGTCAAAATCGAGGGCGGCGCCTGGCTGGCAGAGACCGTAAGAATGTTGACCGAGCGCGCGGTGCCGGTCTGCGGTCACTTAGGGCTGACCCCTCAGTCGGTTAATATCTTTGGCGGCTATAAAGTCCAGGGTCGCGGTGATGCGGCGCAGGCGCTGTTTGACGATGCGCTGGCGATCCAGGCTGCGGGCGCGCAGCTGCTGGTGCTGGAGTGCGTACCGGTTGAGCTGGCGAAGCGCATTACCGAGGCGCTGACCATTCCGGTGATCGGCATCGGCGCGGGCAACGTCACCGACGGCCAGATACTGGTGATGCACGACGCCTTCGGCATCACCGGCGGACACATTCCTAAATTTGCGAAAAATTTCCTGAACGAGGCGGGCGACATGCGCGCGGCGGTCAGGCAGTATATTGCCGAGGTTGAATCCGGTATTTATCCGGGTGAAGAACACAGTTTCCATTAAGGAGTCTCCTTGTGCTAATCATTGAAACCCTGCCCCTGCTGCGCCAGCACATCCGCCGCGCGCGCCAGGAAGGTCAGCGTATCGCGCTGGTGCCGACGATGGGCAACCTGCACGACGGCCATATGAAGCTGGTTGACGAGGCGAAGGCCCGCGCCGACCTGGTCGTGGTGAGTATTTTCGTAAACCCTATGCAGTTTGACCGTGCGGACGATCTGGCGTGTTATCCTCGCACCCTGCAGGAAGATTGCGAAAAGCTCAACAAACGCCACGTGGACTTTGTCTTTTGCCCGGCGCCTGCCGATATCTATCCGCAGGGGACGGAAAGCGCCACCTACGTTGACGTGCCGGGGATCTCCACCATCCTCGAAGGGGCCAGCCGTCCGGGCCATTTTCGCGGCGTGTCGACCATCGTCAGCAAGCTCTTTAACCTGGTGCAGCCGGACATCGCCTGCTTCGGCGAGAAAGATTTTCAGCAGCTGGCGCTGATCCGCAAAATGGTGGCCGATATGGGCTACGACATTGAGATCGTCGGCGTACCGATCGTGCGCGCCAAAGATGGTCTGGCGCTCAGCTCCCGTAACGGCTATCTCACCCCTGAGCAGCGGAAAATCGCTCCGGCGCTCAGCCAGGTCATGAACGCGATGGCGGAACAGCTGAAATCTGGCGAACAGGCGAGCGAGGAGATTATCGCCCTCGCGGAACAGGCGCTGAATGAAAAAGGGCTGCGCGCTGATGACGTGCAGATCCGCGACGCCGATACGCTGCTTGAGCTGACGGATGCCAGCAAACGGGCGGTAATTCTGGTTGCCGCATGGCTCGGCCAGGCCCGCCTTATCGATAATAAAGTGATTGAGCTGGGGCAGTAGACGCCGGTTAAAAAACAGGCAATACTGCGTCCATTGTAACGTGGGGAGATCTCCCCTCACCCCGCCCCCTTATTGCTGAGGGGGCCACGCATGAAGAGTAAGAGTATGATTCGCAAAATGCTGCAAGGTAAGCTTCACCGTGTGAAAGTGACTCAGGCTGACCTGCACTATGAAGGCTCCTGCGCGATTGACCAGGATTTTCTGGACGCCGCCGGTATTCTGGAAAATGAAGCTATCGATATCTGGAACGTTAATAACGGTAAGCGCTTCTCCACCTATGCGATTGCTGCAGAGCGCGGCTCTAAAATTATCTCCGTCAACGGCGCGGCGGCACACTGCGCGAACGTGGGCGATATCGTTATTATCGCCAGCTTCGTGATGATGTCTGACGAAGAAGCGCGCCGCTGGCAGCCGAAAGTTGCTTATTTCGAGGGCGACAACGAAATGAAACGGACGGCAAAAGCTATTCCGGTACAGGTTGCCTGATATTGCATCGGATAATGGCCCGTTATTGTAATATGAATCGATAATGGGTCATATTAATTAATATAAAATTTCAATAAATTAATTCCCCCAGCCTTTTACACACTCATCTATTTAATTCATCAATGTTTTATCCTGGCTTAAATTATCTTTAAGTTTAAATAATGATTGATCGCTACCTTTAGAAAAAAACATCAATATAATCCTCGTTGAAATTTAATTTCAAAAAACACTACTGGTAAGCATTATTTAAAATTTAATATGGATATTTACATGACTTTTAGAAAATATGGTTTGGCAATTGCGATGGCAACAGTTCTGTCTACGGGTTCTGCTATGGCTGAGGATGTTCCTTCAGATACAGGCACCATCACTTTTCACGGTATGGTTTCTAATAATACTTGTAAAGTTTCCCTTGATCAGAAAATTGACCAGGACGGTAACGACTTTGACGTTAACCTGGATACCGTGTTTGTAAAAGATTTCTCTAACGCACTGAGCACCAGCAGCACCCTGGGCGAAAAGAAATTCTCTTTGACCCTGACCGGCTGCGATGCTGCGACTGTGCAGCAGGCTTCTGCTCAGTTCGATTCCTGGGCGGGTTCTACTTCCACCTCTGGCGGTCTGCTGGTTCCTCCTACAAATACCCAGGGCGCGGCTAAAAACGTAAACCTGGTTCTGTCGAACGACGGTAACTCCGCGACCGATCAGATTAAAATCGATCAGGTAAACAACACTCAGAAAGCCACGATTGACGCCACTGGCGCAGGCGCACTGTACTACCGCGTAGCTTACACTCAGGGTCAGAACTGGGACAAGACCAGCAATCCGGTCACTGCGGGCGTTGTCCAGGCGCAAGCTGCTTTCACTATGATCTACAACTAATTTTTAGAACATAGTCTAAATAGTACGATCTGTCCCCTGACAACTGTTGGGGGATTGTTCATCTCATTCCAACAGGAAGTGGAAAATGTTAAGCACATCATTTTATCAGGGATTAAAAGTAGCCTGCTTCACCGCTGCCCTATTTACCTCTTTCCAGGCTAGCGCAGATATCGTTATATCGGGAACACGTATCGTTTATCCGCAATCACAGAAAGATGTGGTTGTTTCCCTGGATAATCGGGGCAAGAAACCGTTATTGGTACAGGCATGGCTGGATGATGGCCGTGATGAAACCAACCCGCAAGAATTAAAATTACCTTTTATCATTACGCCGCCCGTATCCAGAATTGATCCGCAGAAAGGCCAATCCGTTCGTATAGCTTATCTTGGAGGCCAATTACCTCAGGATCGTGAATCTTTATTCTGGTTCAACGTACTCGAGATCCCACCGAAATCCAAACCGAAAGAGGGTGAAAGTCCAAACCAGCTTCAGTTGGCGTTTCGTACGCGTATTAAGCTCTTTTTCCGTCCTGAAGGCCTGAAAGGCACGCCGGGAGAAGCAGCAGCCAAAGTAACCTGGTCGCAGCAAAAACAAGATAGTGGCTGGAGCCTGGTGGCGCGCAATGATTCCCCTTATAACGTCTCGGTCGCCAACGTAACGCTGAAATCCGCAGGAAAAACGTACCAGGTGGATCATAAATCTATTTTACCGTTTAGTACGCAAACCATGCAGGTAAAAGGATTAAGTAATCACGCTGCTGGTTCTGTTGTTTACGAAACCATAAACGACAATGGCGGATCCGATTCTTTCGAAGCTAACGTAAATTAAGTTATTACCAAACCGTCATATTATAAATATAAAACGTCTGCGATGCTGCGAAGCGTTCAAACGGCGACTTGTCTGGATGAAGCATGTTATTTCAACGTTCAATTTTATGTCTCGCTATCTGCGCAGCATTGCCCCTGTATGCCAGCGAGATTGAAAAAAAAACTGTCGACTCCGCTTCTGAATCCGAATCGGCTGTTGAGTTTAACGATCAATTCCTTATCGGTAATGGTGGAAGTATCAATGTGGATCGTTATGCTTACGGCAACCCGGTCCTGCCGGGTACCTATCGTGTAAAAGTGAATGTAAATGGCAACTCAAAATCCACCGTTGAGATAACGTTCATTGATAATAAGACGCCACGTGCAACGGCATGTCTGACGAAACGTATCCTGTCACAGAATGGTATAGATACCAGCGCGTTGGATAACAATGCCGCGGATGACGAAACCGCCTGCGTAAACATTAAGCAATACTATCCGGGCGCTTCTGCTAATTTTGACAGCAGCAAGCAGGAGATGGATCTTAATTTCCCGCAGATTTATATCCTTAAATTTCCGGCAGGATATGTCGATCCCTCTTTATGGGAAGACGGCGTCCCGGCTGGATTACTCTCTTATGATCTTAATACCTGGCACAGTGAATCTGACGGAACGAGCGCCGATACCGCCTATGCCGGGCTGCACTATGGTCTGAATATGGGGCCATGGCGTTTACGGTCTCGCGGCAATCTTAACTGGGATAGCGGTAATGGTTCTCACTATTCGAGCCAGGATATCTATCTTCAGCGCGATATCACCCCGCTGAAGGCGCAGCTGGTGCTGGGCGATTCCTTTACCCGCGGCGACATTTTTGACTCGGTAAACCTGCGCGGCGCGCGGATATATAACGATGACCGTATGCTTCCGCAAGGCACTTCAGGCTATGCGCCTCTCATTCGCGGCGTAGCAAACAGCAACGCCAAAGTCAGCGTAACGCAAAGCGGCAACAAGATTTACGAAACGACCGTCCCGCCGGGAGCATTTGAGATCAACGATCTCAGCACCACAGGCTATGGCAACGATTTAATCGTCACCATCGAGGAAGCCGACGGAAGCAAACGAACGTTTACCGTCCCTTTCTCATCCATTACGCAAATGCTACGCCCTGGTTCAAGCCGCTGGGATATCGGTATGGGCGAGCTGAATGATGATTCGCTGCATGACAAGCCAAACGTCGGCTACGCAACCTATGCGTATGGCATCAATAATACCTTTACCGGTTACGTTGGCGCGCAGTATACCGATATGGATTTCTACGCTGGTCTGCTTGGCCTGGCAATGAATACCGGTATCGGCGCATTTGCATTTGATGTCACCCAGTCCAGGGCCGATATTAACGGACTGGGCACGCTAAAAGGTCAGAGCTATCGTCTCTCCTACAGCAAAATGGTGGAAGCCACTAATACATCCCTTAACGTAGCGGCTTATCGCTTCTCAACCGAAGATTATCTCAGCCTGAACGATGCCGCCTCTTTACAGGACAGTATTCATAATGAGGAATACGGCAACCGCGCCTATGAGAATAATGCCGAGCTTTATGATGACTATCAGCGCACCAAAAACCAGATACAGGTTAGCCTGAACCAGCCGTTAACCCTAAGCGGGGAAGAGTATGGCTCACTCTATATTAGCGGCACCTGGCAGGATTACTGGAACGATAGCAGCTCTACGTCAGACTATAGCATAGGCTACAACAACAGCTTTACTTACGGTAGTTACAGCGTTTCGCTACAACGAACTTACGATGAATCGGGGGAAAAGGATGACAGCGTTTATCTGAACGTCAGCATCCCGTTCAACCTGTTTGATAAAAAGAGCACGCAGTCTGGCGGCTTTGACAATGTCAACATGAGCCTGCGCTCCGATTTTAAAGGCGGTACCAGCTTTAACTCAACGGCAAGCGGTAACGCCCAAAATAATGAAGTAAGTTATTCCGTCAGCGCATCCTCAAGCGGCGGTAACTACGGCAATTTGAACCAGGTCAGCGGCTACAGCTCCTGGAACAGTCCTTATGGTCCTCTTGGGCTCTCGGCATCCTTTGGTGATGACAATAGCAAACAATATTCCGCCAGCTACAGCGGCGGGATGGTGCTCCACTCCGGTGGTGTCGTCATTACAGCAGGCAGTATCGGTGAAACAGATTCACTGGCATTGGTAAAAGCAAGCGGCGCAACGGGGGCCCGCCTGGGTTATGGTCAAAGCCGGATTAACAGCGCCGGATATGGGATCATGCCATATATGTCTGCCTACCGCGAAAACCGCGTATCACTTGATATCAGCACCCTCGAAGCGGACGTCGAAATAAAAAATACCAGCGCCGTCGCCGTACCTCGCAATGGTTCCGTCGTATTAGTCAATTTTGAAACGGACGAAGGCCGTTCGCTTGTTATGGAATTACAACGTTCTGATAACGGCTTTATTCCGCTAGGTGCTGACGTTCTGAATGAGAAAAACGAATCTATCGGAACGGTAGGCCAGGCAGGACAAGCTTATGTACGCGGTGTGGAAGACAAAGGCGCTCTCCGGGTGGTATGGGGAAGCGATGGATCCAGCTCTTGCACGGTGCATTATCAGATTCCTGAAAATGCGAAGAAAGCAGGCTTAACCACGATTCTGAGTAATCAGCAGTGCCAAATGTAATGATGTTAAAACAGGGAATCACACCCATGGGAAATAAAATGAAGAAAAATCATTGCGGTTATTCATTGATCGCATTAGCAATGTTAGCGATGTCAGGTTCTGCTGCGGCAGCCGATCTCAATGTTAACTTTACTGCCAATATCCGCGAAACCACCTGCGATATGAAACTGGTCGGCGGTACGGGTTCAGATACGCAGCAAACGCTGACTATCGGTAATAACGGTCAGGTACGTTTAGATGATGTCAAAGCCGGAACGGCAAATGCCAATTTCAAAATTGTGCTCGTTGAATGCCCGGCATCACTGACCTCGCTAAAAACAACCGTAAAAGGAACTAAATCTGGTTATTTAGCTAGCGGCCTTATTAATCAGATTGCAAAAACTAACGGTGGCGCTGATTACTCTGCGGCCGAAATTGCTAGAGCCGATTCACCAAATGCTCCTTTTATCATTAACTCTACCGTGGATACAGAGCGCCTGGTCTGGAGTCCGACAGAAATCCAGAATAAGGAAGTTGCTCTGGTGGCCACCTTACGTGAAACACAGGAAAACAGGATGACCATAGGTGATTTTCAGGCCGTGGCGACCTTTGAATTTAGCTACGAGTGATTAGTGCAGGAAAACGGAGCAACATTATGAAATTCAATTCTACTTTTATCGCCCTGTCCGTTTCTGCCCTTCTGTTCTCGGGAATGGCAAGCGCAGCAATTACAGGCACCCCTAGTGTCGAATTAACGATTAAATCAAAAATTGTATCAGGCACATGTACCGCAAAAGTACTTAACGATGCAGGCACAGCGTCCACTGAAATTGCTTTCGGCGACGTATACAAATCCGATCTGGTGAACAAAACCCGTGTCGAGCCGCTCAAGATTAGTTTCACCAACTGTTCTGGAGTAACTAAGGCAACGGTGTCCGCTGCGAAAGGCGCTGGTGGTGAATGCAGTGGCGTCAACAAGACGGGTGATTCTTACTCTGGCGGCTTAGCAACGGGCTTTGAGATCTGGTCGGGTGTTGTCGATACTGGCGAGCTTATGAGCTGTAACACGCCTCCGGCTGCTAAGGATGTCACTATTACTGATGGTACCGGTGAATTCCCGATGAATTCACGTATCGTTATCGGGCAAGGCCAAACCATTGCTGATGTAGGCGCGGGGGCGGTTACAGCGCCAGTCACGTTTACTATCGCTTATCCATAATACCAGGAACCAGTATGCAACAATCACCGTTTATTTTATACCAGCCCGGTCTTGTGTTGCTTATGGGCTTGGCTGGTGGCATCTTGCCTGGCGTAAGCCAGGCAAGCTCAGGATTAGAGGTAAATATTACCGCTAACATTGTTAATAGCACCTGTAAGATGACCGTGGAAAATGACGGCGAAATTTATCTCCCCAATGCGATGCGCAGTTGGTTTTATAACCCGGATGGTAGCGATCGTTTTACTGCAACCGATGATGCAGGCGGTACGCCTTTTAAGATCCATGTAGATGATTGCTATGGAGACAGCGGTACGGCTAAAAAGCTGAGTTTTAGCTTTTCGCCGCAGTCGGGTTTCTGGCCAGGACAAAATCAGGTTTTCAAAAGTGATGATACCGCCGCAGGCGCGGCAAAAAATGTCGGCGTCGTCGTTTTCTCTGAAAAATATAAAAAGAATGTTTTAAACAACGACGGCACGTCAAAAATCACTTATGACGTAAGCGATCAGGATACTGCATTTTTAACGGATTATCAGTTCTATGCCCGATATCAAAATATTGGCGTAGTGGCTGGTGGTGTCGTTACCAGTAAAGTATTGGTTGACGTCACTTACGAATAATAATCAGAACAGGAAAAAGGATGAGAATGTTCAACTTTATAAGACAGGGTTTCAACGTGAAAGGCACAATGGCGTTTGCCATGGCGAGCGTGTTATTTACCCTCAGCCACTCCTGCTGGGCAGGGGAGTGCCAAATGAATAATGGAAAAGGCGGCACAACCACGCTGATCAATTCCGAATACTCAGGTGGCACCGTACGTCTTCCCCCTCCGGGTAACTACGCCAGTACTCTTTTTAACGTTAACCTGACACCGGGCATTCAGGCCAAATGTGGTGCAGGGAACGATGGTTTTAACCTCGTGTCACAAACAAACCCGACCTTGCTAATGGGGAGTAGTTATGGCAGGGCTATGTTTGAAACAAATATTCCGGGGATTTATTATTCCGTAAGGGTGCACACCGCAGAAAGCACTGGAGGCATGGGTGGTTACTTCGCTATGAATACTACTGGCTGGACTACCGTTGCCTCCTCTGGAAAATCTGACCCCTGGGATGAAAAATGGATAAACACCTCAGTTCAAATTTATATTGATGAAGGTTACAGAGGCAACCCGAACAAAGAAACCTCAATCAGACCCAAACCCGGCACTCTGGGTAAAATGGGTATTGGTAATCCAAATGATAGTGACAACCAACCATGGACATTTATGGTCAACGAGGACTCATTCCAGATCCCGATCGTTCTTCCAACCTGCGACATGGCCATGCTATCGGATGGTACTAATAATGTTAACCTGGGAGAATATTATGTTTCAGACATTAAAAACAATCGGGTTAAGGATATCCCTTTTTCCATTAGCTTAAGCAATTGTACCGGTGTGGCAAATATCACAACCAAACTCACCACCTCAAAGCTAACCGGAAAAAATAATGATCTTCTTGGTAATACGCTTTCGTCCGGCGCAGAGGGAGCAGGTGTGAGAATAATGTATAACGGAACCTCTCAACTCTTGCCGAATAATCCGAATTCATCCTATGTCATAACGGATTACCAAACGCCTGAATCGAAGCAAATTCATTATGTTGCCCAGCTGGTAGCAAATGGAAACGCAGTGAAACCGGGTTCGTTTAAAGCCACCGGCGTGTTTACCCTTTCCTACGATTAATCATTACCCCCGCGGCTGATTACTGATCAGCCGCGACATGGTCTCCAGCGAGTCCGTTCTTAAGATATACAACCGTTTCAGTAAGAACGGATTATCCCCCGGCTTCACCTTCCCTTTTACCGTGGTCACCGCCATATGGAATCCGGCGTCATTTGCCGCTTTTATCGCTTTACCGTCATACCCGCCAAAAGGATAGGAGAGGTAAAGCACATGCGGATTAAACTGGCTCAGCGCCCGGCGCGAGCGCTCATAATCAAATAAAATAACGTGATAGCTGCGGCTTAACAAAATGGGGTGTTTGTGGCGATCCACGCGATGCAGAAAATGGGTATGCGACTGAATCTCAAATACATCCTGGATCTTTTTCAGCTCCGAAACGCTCATGAACTGCAGCGATTTTGGGTCCCATTTTTGCGGATGCCGCTTAATGCGGGAAGAGATAATAAACGCGGTGGCGTGAAAGCCATACGCCTTCAGAATCGGCCAGGCGTAGCGGCTTACCGACTTCAGCCCATCGTCAAAAGTAATCACCACCGCCCGCGCGGGCAGATTCATTTTATTACGCACATAGCCTTCGAGCTGGGCCATCGTCAGGGTGGCATAGCCCTGATCCCGCAGCCAGGTCATCTGGTTACTGAAGGCGCGCACGCTGGTGGTCGTGGAGGTATGCCGAAAACGGGTATTCTCTTCATCGCGAAGGATATGATGATAGGTCAGCACCGGAATGCCGTTATCCTCCTGCGCGTCCAGACTACTGATCCATGCCAGCCGGTTGCCGATGCGGATCTGATACCAGGACTGGTTCAGCCTATCCTTAAGCTTGCTCAGGATGGGGTAGCGCAGGTTGGCGCTTAGCGTCCCGAACAGCGCGCTGCCGCTGTCGGGGGCGTTGTAGACAGGGGTATCTTTCCAGGTGATCAGATTCTGGTTACTGAGCGGCTTTTTAAGATCGCCCAGGCTGTCCTCAATTCGCTGTTTGCCCCGGACCGCTTCCAGGTGCCCCTTATCAATAAAGCCCGTACCAAACCCGAAGCGAAACTCATAATACTCCGCCGCGATGGGCGCCACGGCAACAATCTGCCCTGCCCGAATATTGCCGACGTTTACCACATGATTACCGACCTGCGCCCAGATAGCCGCATCTTCGGTGGTTTGCATATACTGAGCAGGAACGCCCTGCTGGCCGATCAGACTGGCAAATGCGCTGCCGGAGACCAGCAGCAGGAGGAACAGAAAGCGCATAAACATGGCATCTACAGCGATACGTGAAAACTGAGCGCATTGTAACAAAAGCGCCATGAATACCAATGTTTAATACTTATACAGATCATGCAGCAGGACAAACGGTGGATTCTTTTGCTGCTGATGCCACAGGCTGCTCACCCCGGAACCGCCACGGCTGACGATCGCCCCGCGAAATTCAGCGCTGGCGAGCCTGTCACGCAAGGGATACATCTGTTCGAGTAAGGGGAAACTAATACCGGAAATGACCTCGCAGCGGTCATGCTTATGGCTCATCAGCGCAGCAGCGCGATAGGGCGCCGCGCCGGACTTATCGGTGAGGAAAATCACACCGTCGCCAGAATCGGTTTCGTGCAGCGCATCACACATCATCCGGCTAAGCATATTGGTGCTCAGCCCGCGCCAGTAATTTACCGCCCGACACTGCGCCAGCGGCCCAAACCGGGCCTCAAGTTTCAGCAGCATCTCCTGTGCTTCGTCATCATGACAGGTGATCACCCATCCCAACATAAACGCCCTCCTTAGCAGGAGAGTAGTTTAACGGAGTGACAAGAAAATATCGGTGATAGCAGTCAAAGAAAAGCGGCTTATCCCCGGCGCAGACGCCGCCGGGGGAAGGGAAAATTAACTACGCAGCCCGCGTCCACGCTGGATCAGATACCAGCACAGCAGATAAAACGCGACGATAAAGACCACCAGCACGCCAACGGTCGTCACCAGCGGCACATCGCTAATGCCGAGGAAACCGAAACGGAATCCGCTGATCATGTAGACGATCGGATTCAGGTGCGACAGCGCCTGCCAGAAGGGCGGCAGCAGGGTCAGGGAGTAAAAAACCCCGCCGAGATAGGTCAGCGGCGTCAGCACAAAGGTCGGGATGAGGCTGATATCGTCAAAGGTTTTAGCAAACACCGCGTTCAGCAGACCGGCCAGCGAGAACAAAATCGCCGTCAGCAGTAACGTCAGCGCGATGAACAGCCAGGAGTGAACCTGGAACGGCACAAAGAACAGCGAAACCGCCGTTACCAGAATCCCCACACAGAGGGCGCGCGCCACGCCGCCGCCCACATAGCCGGCGATAATAACGTGCGTCGGCACCGGCGCCACCAGCAGCTCTTCTATGTTGCGCTGGAATTTGGCGCTGAAGAAAGAGGAGGCGACGTTAGCGTAGGCGTTGGTGATAACCGCCATCATAATCAGCCCCGGCACGATAAACTGCATATAGCTAAAACCGTGCATTTCACCTATACGGGAGCCGATCAGGTTACCGAAGATAATAAAATAGAGCGTCATGGTGATAACCGGTGGCACCAGCGTCTGCACCCAGATACGCATAAAACGGTTTATCTCTTTGGCCCAGATACTTTTCAGCGCCACCCAATAGAGATGCATCATGCCTGATCCCCTTGTTTATCATTGACCAGCGAAACAAAGAGTTCTTCCAGTCGGTTAGCTTTATTACGCATACTCAGCACCTGAATGCCCTGGGCGCTCAGCTGGGCAAACACGCTGTTAATCCCCTGCTCTCGCAGCACTTCCACCTCCAGCGTGGAGGTATCCACCAGCCGGTACTGATAACCCTCCAGCTTCGGCAGCGGGCTTTTTGACGCCAGATCGAGGATAAAAGTCTCCGACTTAAGCTTGGCAAGCAGGTTTTTCATGGAGGTATTTTCCACCAGCTCGCCGCGCTGAATAATGCCGATATTGCGGCAGAGCATCTCCGCCTCTTCCAGGTAGTGGGTGGTGAGGATGATCGTGGTGCCTTTGTCGTTGAGATCTTTCAAAAAGCCCCACATGGAGCGGCGCAGTTCGATATCCACGCCTGCCGTAGGCTCATCAAGGATCAATAGCTTGGGTTCATGCATCAGCGCGCGAGCGATCATCAGGCGTCGTTTCATCCCGCCCGAGAGCATCCGCGCGCGTTCGTTACGTTTTTCCCACAGATCGAGCTGCTTAAGGTATTTTTCGCTGCGGGCAACCGCCTCTTTACGCTCCACGCCGTAGTAACCCGCCTGGTTTACGACGATCTGCTGCACCGTCTCAAACGGGTTGAAGTTAAACTCCTGCGGCACCAGCCCCAGTTGGCGTTTGGCGTTGACCACATCTTTTTCCAGATCGTAGCCAAATACCGTTACCTTGCCGGAGGATTTATTGACGAGGGAACTAATGATGCCAATAGTCGTCGATTTTCCCGCGCCGTTTGGCCCCAGCAGGGCATAAAAATCCCCAGCCTCCACTTGCAGGTCGATGCCGCGCAGCGCCTGGACGCCGCCCGGGTAGACTTTTTTAAGCTGCTCAAGCTCCAGTGCGATTGTCATTAAATAATTTTACCTATAGTTCTGCCACAGGTTGTGTGGGTTTCAATAAACATCTTGTTGCCCTATATTAGCGCAACGCAATTACTTGGTTACAGGCCGCTAACGTCCATGAATGACATAGATACACTCATCAGCAACAATGCACTATGGTCAAAAATGCTGGTAGAAGAGGATTCGGGTTTCTTTGAAAAGCTGGCGTTGGCACAAAAACCGCGTTTTTTGTGGATTGGGTGTTCCGACAGCCGGGTCCCCGCCGAGCGGTTGACAGGCCTTGAGCCTGGCGAACTGTTTGTTCATCGTAACGTGGCAAACCTGGTCATTCATACCGATCTCAACTGTCTCTCCGTTGTGCAATATGCGGTCGACGTGCTGGAGGTCGAACATATTATTATTTGCGGCCATTATGGTTGCGGCGGCGTGCAGGCGGCGGTGGAAAACACCGAGCTGGGACTCATTGATAACTGGCTGCTGCATATCCGCGACATCTGGTTCAAACATAGCTCACTGCTGGGAGAAATGGTGCCGGAACGCCGTTTAGATACGCTTTGCGAACTTAACGTGATGGAGCAGGTGTATAACCTTGGCCACTCCACCATCATGCAGTCAGCCTGGAAGCGAGGGCAGAAGGTCACTATCCACGGGTGGGCCTATGGTATTCACGACGGCCTGCTGCGCGATCTGGAGGTGACCGCCACCAACCGCGAGACCCTCGAACAGCGCTACCGATCGGGGATCGCCAACCTAAAGCTCAAGCACGTTAACCATAAATAAAGCCGGGTGGCGGCTTCGCCTTACCCGGCCTGCATTCTGAGCCACACGCCCGGTAAGCGCTGCGCCACCGGGCGACAGACAGATGTTACTCGTCCAAAAGCACCACTTTGCCCACATAGGGCAGATGACGGTAGCGCTGCGCATAGTCGATGCCGTAACCCACGACAAACTCATCCGGAATCGAGAAGCCGACAAACTCCACCGGCACCTCCACTTCACGACGGGAAGGTTTATCCAGCAGCGTACAGATAGCCAGAGACTTCGGCTCGCGCAGGCTGAGGATTTCGCGCACTTTTGAAAGCGTATTGCCGGAGTCGATGATGTCCTCGACGATCAGCACATCCTTGCCGCGGATATCCTCATCCAGATCCTTGAGGATTTTCACATCGCGGGTGGTGGACATGCCGCTGCCGTAGCTGGAGGCGGTCATAAAATCGACTTCATGGGAGACCTGAACCTCACGGCACAGGTCTGCCATAAACATGAAAGAACCGCGTAACAGCCCCACCAGCACCATTTCGCTACCGCTCTCCTTGTAACGCGCTGTGATCTCGCGCCCCAGTTCGGCAATTCGCGCTTTGATCTCCGCTTCGGGGATCATCACTTCAACTGTATGTTTCATATTTATAACCATATGATTTAAAACTAAATATTTCAACGCCAACGGTTCTGCGTCCGGCATTGATTCACAAGGGCAGCAGTATACCAGCATTCTGATTTTCCTGGGGCATATGCTTTAAAAAGCAAAATTTGTGATTTCTATCACACTTGTTAATACCTATAATTAATTGGGAATAAAAATTTAACAAAACTGAAGAGTACTTTTCTATGGCAGAAATAAACACTCGTCAGCCACGCCTGCTGGTAACCTTAACAGCGCTGTTCGCGGCACTTTGCGGACTATATCTGTTAATCGGCGGTGTATGGCTGGCTGCAATTGGCGGTTCCTGGTACTACCCTATCGCGGGTCTGGTCATGCTTGGCGTGGCGGTCCTGCTCTGGCGTAGCAAACGTTCGGCGCTGTGGCTCTATGCAGCAATGCTTCTCGCCACCATGATCTGGGGCGTCTGGGAAGTCGGCTTCGACTTCTGGGCTTTAACCCCACGCAGCGATATCCTGGTCTTTTTCGGCATCTGGCTGATCCTGCCCTTCGTATGGCGTCGCCTGATTGTGCCTTCCAGCGGCGCGGTTGCCGCTCTGCTGGTGGTACTGCTGATCAGCGGCGGTATCCTCACCTGGGCCGGGTTTAACGATCCGCAGGAAGTGAACGGCACGCTCCGCGCCGACGCGACGCCTGCGGCACCGATCTCCCAGGTTGCCGACAGCGACTGGCCGGCTTACGGTCGTAACCAGGAGGGGCAACGCTACTCCCCGCTGAAGCAGATTAACGCTGATAACGTACACAAGCTGAAAGAAGCCTGGGTATTCCGTACCGGCGATCTGAAAAAAGAGAACGATTCGGGTGAGGTCACCAACGAAGTCACGCCGATCAAAGTGGGCAACATGCTCTACCTTTGCAGCGCTCACCAGCGTCTCTTCGCGCTTGACGCGGCAACCGGTAAAGAGAAATGGCACTTTGATCCGCAGCTGAACTCTACTCCGTCGTTCCAGCATGTGACCTGCCGTGGCGTCTCTTATCATGAAGCGACCGCCGACAACGCCAGCCCGGAATCGGTCGCAGATTGCCCGCGCCGTATCATCCTGCCGGTCAACGATGGTCGCCTGTTCGCCCTGAATGCCGACACCGGTAAACTGTGCGAAAGCTTTGCCAACAAAGGCATTCTGAACCTGCAGACCAACATGCCGGATACTACTCCGGGTCTCTACGAGCCGACTTCACCGCCAGTTATCACGGATAAAGTGATTGTGATTGCCGGTTCCGTGACCGATAACTTCTCTACCCGTGAAACCTCCGGCGTTATCCGCGGCTTTGACGTTAACACCGGTAAGCTGCTGTGGGCCTTCGATCCGGGTGCCAAAGATCCGAACGCCATTCCGTCGGATGAACATACCTTCTCCTTCAACTCGCCTAACTCCTGGGCGCCAGCCGCCTATGACGCGAAGCTGGATCTGGTCTACCTGCCGATGGGCGTAAGCACGCCGGATATCTGGGGCGGCCACCGTACGCCGGAACAGGAGCGTTATGCCAGTTCAATCCTGGCGCTGAACGCCACCACCGGTAAACTGGCATGGAGTTACCAGACCGTTCACCACGATCTGTGGGATATGGATATGCCGTCCCAGCCGACGCTGGCCGATATTACCGTTAACGGCAAAACCGTACCGGTTATCTACGCCCCGGCTAAAACCGGTAACATCTTCGTGCTGGATCGTCGTAACGGCGAGCTGGTCGTGCCGGCGCCGGAAAAACCGGTTCCGCAGGGTGCGGCGGAAGGCGATTACGTCACCAAAACCCAGCCGTTCTCCGACCTGAGCTTCCGTCCGAAGAAAGATCTGAGCGGAGCGGACATGTGGGGCGCCACGATGTTCGACCAGCTGGTCTGCCGCGTGATGTTCCATCAGATGCGTTATGAAGGTATCTTCACACCGCCGTCTGAACAGGGCACGCTGGTCTTCCCGGGTAACCTGGGGATGTTCGAATGGGGTGGGATCTCCGTTGACCCGAACCGTCAGGTGGCGATTGCCAACCCGATGGCGCTGCCGTTTGTCTCGAAGCTGATTCCACGCGGCCCGGGTAACCCGATGGAGCAGCCGAAGGATGCTAAAGGCACCGGTACAGAAGCGGGCATTCAGCCGCAGTATGGCGTACCTTTCGGCGTCACGCTGAACCCGTTCCTTTCACCGTTTGGTCTGCCATGTAAACAGCCTGCCTGGGGCTATATCTCCGCGCTGGATCTGAAAACCAACGAGGTGGTCTGGAAGAAACGTATCGGTACGCCGCAGGATAGCCTGCCGTTCCCGATGCCGTTCAAGGTACCGTTCAACCTGGGTATGCCGATGCTGGGCGGTCCGATCTCCACGGCCGGTAACGTCCTGTTCATTGCCGCCACCGCAGATAACTACCTGCGCGCATATAACATGAGCAACGGGGAAAAACTGTGGGAAGGCCGTCTGCCGGCGGGTGGACAGGCAACTCCGATGACCTATGAGGTGAATGGCAAGCAGTACGTTGTTATCTCCGCGGGTGGTCACGGTTCGTTTGGTACGAAGATGGGCGACTACATCGTTGCTTATGCTCTGCCGGACGAAAACAAGTAACTGAAAAGCCCGGTGGCGCTACGCGTACCGGGCCTATAAGTGCCATATCCAGGCCGGGTCAGGCGAAGCCGCCACCCGGCTTTTTTATACGGTAAAACCGAGCATCATTCCCGTATCTTCGTGCTCCAGCAGATGGCAGTGGGCCATATAGGCGTGCTCCTTCGGCGCGTCGTGGTCAAATTTCACCAGCACCTCGCTGACGCCGCCTTCCACTCTTACCGTATCTTTCCAGCCCGCACGATGCGCCTCCGGCGCTTTCCCGTTTTCAGAGAGAATGCGGAACTGAGTGCCGTGAATATGGAACGGATGCAGCATCATGTCGCCAACACCCGAAATCACCCAGCGCTCCGGCTGCCCTTTCGCGGCGGCGAACATCGGTTTATCCATATTGAAGGCCTGGCCGTTGATGGTATTGGCGTTGTGGAAGTCAAAACCATGCCCGCCATGGTGCATATTGCCCATGCCGCCATGATTCATCTTCATATGGCCGCCACCATGATGCATCCCGGTCATTGCCTGGTCGCCATATTTTTGCATCAGCGCCTGCATCCCCATCATATCGAGCATCGGGTCCATCGCGAGCTGCAGTTTACGCTGGGTTAACCCCTCCAGCGATGGCAGCGCAGGCAGGGTTGTCAGCGTATCCGGCAGCGTGCCGGAGGCGTTAACCAGCAGCGGCTGGATGCGCAGTACCGGATACGATTTATCAAACGGCGCAACCGCCATGCCCATCTGGTTCACCGGCAGCGTGACGATATCGAACGGCTTGCCGTCGCGGGTCTCTACCAGCACCTCAAACCGCTCGCCCATCAGCATCGGTAGCTCGCTTACCTTCACCGGCTCCGCCAGCAGCCCGCCGTCGCTGGCGACGACATACATGGGGCGGCCATCGCTGGTGGCGATATTCAGCGAACGGGCGTTACAGCCGTTAAGCAGGCGCAGGCGCAGCCAGCCCTTAGGCGCCGCGTGCTGGGGGTAGATGGCGCCGTTGGTCAGCAGCGTGTCGCCAAACCAGCCTACCGCCGCGCTCATCACATCCAGCTGATAGTCGATCTGCCCGTCGGCGGTAAACTTTTTGTCCTGCATAATGACCGGCACATCGTCGATCCCCCACTGTGCGGGCAGGCGCAGCAGACGGCTTTCGTCATCTTCGATCAGTACCAGCCCCGCCAGCCCCATCGCCACCTGATGACCGGTTTTGCCATGCTGATGGGGGTGAAACCAGCAGGTGGCTGCCCGCTGGTCAGGGGTAAAGGTCACGGTGCGCGTACCGCCCGCCCTGATGATCCCCTGCGGTCCGCCATCCACCTCTCCTGGCACCTCCAGCCCATGCCAGTGCACCGTTGTCTCTTCAGGCAGCGCGTTATGAATATTGACCGTCACCGCCTTACCCCGGTGAAGCTGAATTGCCGGACCGAGCAGGCGGCCGTTGTAGCCCCAGGTGGTGGCGGTATGTGATCCGAAGGTCGATTTCCCGGCCTGAACCACCAGTTTTATGCTGTTCTTCACATCGGCAGTCAGCAGATCGGGGATCGGCAGCGCGGGTCGGTCGGCGGCAAACGCGGCGCGACTCCAGAGCGGAAGCGCGCTGGCCACACCCAGCGCGGCGGAATATTTCAAAAAATCACGACGTTGCATGTTCATTTCCTTATTTCCAGCGGCGATCTTTTGAGCTTAAACCCTCCCCTAACCGGAAGGTCAAGCGAAGTAGCAATAATAAAGATCGTCGAAGGGGCAGAGGTATGCTAACGTTAAATTTCCGTAATGTAGTGGTAGAAGCAATGAAGATCTTTTTCAGGACAATATTGTTCAGCAGCCTGATGGCGATGTGTGCGAACAGTTACGCGCTGAGTGAAAATGAAGCGGAAGATATGGCCGATTTAACGGCAGTTTTCGTTTTTCTGAAAAATGACTGCGGCTACCAGAACCTGCCAAACGGGCAGATCCGCCGTGCGCTGGTCTTTTTTGCCCAACAAAATCAATGGGATCTCAGCAATTACGACAGCTTCGATATGAAGGCGCTCGGTGAAGATAGCTATCGCGATTTAAGCGGTATCGGCATTCCTGTTGCAAAGAAATGCAAAGCGCTGGCCCGAGACTCACTTAGCCTGCTCGCCTACGTCAAATAACCTTCCCGACGCCCCTCTGTTGAAATGATGGCCGTGCATGCGCGGCGGCTGTTGGCTATCATGTTACGCCTGTTTAACATGGGCATAACGGATGTTAACGAAGGAGGGTTCAGCCAGTGAATGAAAAAGAGATGTGGCATGAGACGCTGCATGACCAGTTTGGACAGTACTTTACCGTTGATAACGTGCTGTATCACGAAAAGACCGACCATCAGGATCTGATCATTTTCGAAAATAGCGCCTTTGGCCGGGTGATGGCGCTTGATGGCGTAGTGCAAACCACCGAGCGCGACGAATTTATCTATCATGAGATGATGACCCACGTGCCGCTGATGGCGCATGGCCAGGCGAAGCATGTGCTGATTATCGGCGGCGGTGACGGCGCCATGCTGCGCGAAGTGAGCCGTCATAAATCGGTGGAGCGCATCACCATGGTGGAGATTGACGAAGGGGTCGTCTCGTTCTGCCGTCAGTATCTGCCGAATCACAATGCGGGCAGCTATGACGATCCGCGCTTTACGCTGGTCATTGACGATGGCGTCAATTTTGTTAACCAGACCGCGCAAACCTTTGACGTGATCATTTCCGACTGCACCGATCCTGTTGGTCCCGGCGAGAGTCTCTTCACCTCCGCCTTCTACGAAGGCTGCAAGCGCTGCCTCAATCCGGGCGGGATCTTTGTCGCGCAGAACGGCGTCTGCTTCCTCCAGCAGGACGAAGCGATCGACAGCCACCGCAAGCTTAGCCGCTACTTCGCCGACGTCAGCTTTTACCAGGCGGCGATCCCCACCTACTATGGCGGGATCATGACTTTCGCCTGGGCGACCGATAACGAAGCGTTACGCAACCTGTCGACGGAGCTGCTTCAGGCCCGCTTCCATCAGGCCGGTCTGAAATGCCGCTACTACAACCCGGCAATCCACACGGCAGCCTTTGCCTTACCTCAATACCTGCAAGACGCCCTCTCATCTAAGGAGGTGGACTAAATTGAAAAAGCTGAAACTGCATGGCTTTAACAACCTGACCAAGAGCCTGAGTTTTTGTATTTACGATATCTGTTACGCCAAAACGGCAGAAGAGCGCGATGGTTATATCGCCTATATCGATGAACTGTACAACGCCAACCGTCTGACCGAGATCCTGTCAGAGACCTGCTCCATCATCGGCGCCAATATCCTTAATATCGCGCGGCAGGATTATGAACCCCAGGGCGCCAGCGTCACCATACTGGTGAGCGAGGAGCCGGTCGATCCTAAACTTATCGACAAAACCGAACACCCGGGCCCACTGCCGGAGACGGTGGTGGCGCACCTCGATAAAAGCCATATCTGCGTCCATACCTATCCGGAAAGCCACCCGGAAGGCGGGCTGTGCACCTTCCGTGCCGATATCGAAGTCTCCACCTGCGGCGTGATTTCGCCTCTCAAGGCGCTGAATTATCTTATCCACCAGCTTGAATCCGATATTGTCACCATTGACTATCGCGTGCGCGGCTTTACGCGTGACATCAATGGCATGAAACATTTTATCGATCATGAGATCAATTCGATTCAGAACTTTATGTCTGACGATATGAAGTCGCTGTATGACATGGTGGATGTGAACGTTTATCAGGAAAACATCTTTCATACCAAGATGTTGCTTAAAGAATTCGACTTAAAGCACTACATGTTCCATACCCGGCCGGAGGAATTAACGGCCGAAGAGCGCAAGAGCATTACCGATCAGCTCTGGAGAGAGATGCGCGAAATCTACTACGGCCGCAATATTCCGGCCGTGTAACGGCGTATCGTCTGACGATACTAAAGTTCAGGCTGTACCAGCGTAAGGGCAACGGAATGCGCTTTCAGCTCAGCCTGAACGGGAAGAGGCAAACTCACATCGGTCACCACGTCGGTGAAGCGACTCAACGGCGCAACATTGAATAGCGAATGGGCGCCATATTTGCTGCTGTCGGCCAGTAAGATCTTGCGCCGGGCATTGGCGATAATCTCCTGCTTCAGTCCCGCCTTTTCTTCCGTCGGGGTCGTTACCCCCTTTTCCAGACTCCAGGTGTTACAGCTCATAAAAGCGATATCAGGGTAGACGCTTCGCAGCATTTTGCGGCCAAATTCGCCAATGCAGGACTGGCTGCTGTCATCGATGCGGCCACCGACAATGGTCACTTCTATCTGACGGAACTCGGATAAAAACAGGGCAATATGCAGATCGACAGTAATCACCCTGAGCGGCAGATGGGTCAGGCATTTTGCCAGCTCCAGCATGGTGGTGCCGGCGTCCAGCACCACCGCGTCGCCCGCCTGCACCATCGAGGCGGCAAAACGCGCAATCGCCCGCTTTTCCGCAGGCGATCGGAGTTGCTTTTCATTGGTCGTAGGCTGAGCAGGCTCAAAGCGTCGCAGGGCAACACCGCCGTGGCTGCGGCTGATCACGCCCTGCTCATCCAGCTTGATCAGATCGCGTCGGATCGTCGCCGGCGATGCTTCTACCGCATCCACCAGCTGTTCCACGGTCACCAGCGTATGATTTTTCAAATACGCCACAATCTTATCCAGACGGTGTTGTCCTTTCATAACAGGAAATTACGCCAGTTGCATTGCCAGTTTAATCGATACGGCCATGCTCTCAGATTTTGCTTTTCCCGTCCAGGCGATATCAAACGCGGTTCCATGATCGGCAGAGGTGCGGATAAACGGCAGACCGGCGGTGATATTCACCCCGTCGTAGAAGCCGAGCAGTTTGAGCGGTATATGCCCCTGATCGTGGTACATCGCCACCACCATGTCATATTGTCCTTCGTACGCCTGTAAAAATACGGTATCCGGCGGGCAGGGACCGTAAACGTCCAGCCCCTTCGCCTTCATATTTTCGATGGCTGGCGACACGATGCGAATCTCTTCATCACCAAACAGACCATTTTCACCTGCATGGGGGTTAACCCCGGCAACGGCGATGCGCGGTTGGGCGAAGCCGACGCGTTTCAGGAAGCGATCCGCAATGTTGATGACCGTCTCCACGCGTTGTCCGTTTAAGGTGTCGAGGAATTTGCGCAACGCAATATGGGTCGAGACGTGAATCACCTTCAGCTTGTCGGTGTAGAGCACCATGGCGTAGTCGCGGCTTTCGGTCAGGGTCGCCAGCAGTTCGGTATGGCCCGGGTAATTGTGTCCCGCCAGATGCAGCGCTTCTTTATTCAGCGGCGCGGTGGCGATGGCGTGTACGTCGCCTTTCATCGCCAGCTCCGTCGCCCGTTTTACGCAGCGGTAGGCCAGATCGCCCGCCTGGGCCTGCACTTTACCTGGCTCCAGCGCCTCCGGCTGCGCCAGCGGCTCGTCGATGACGTGAATCACGCCCGACGTAAATTGCGCGTCTGCGACCCTGTCAATCGTGCGGAACGTCATCCCATCCGCCAGCCCTTTAGCCTGCAGACGTTTCAGAGTTTGCAGACAGCCCACCACCACCAGCGGCGCGCCGTTAAGCTCATCTTCACCAAGCGCTTTGACAATAATTTCCGGACCAATACCCGCCGGGTCGCCCATCGTAATCGCAATTGTTTTAGTTACCACTGTACATCTCCTCAATAAAATAAAGCGCATCACAAAGGGTGCTGTCTGAACCGAATCCGCCTGCTTTGGTGATCACCGGAAGATCGTCGATTTCGCTGTTCACAAACGTCCCGCAGGGAATGCAGGGCGCCACCTCGCTCTGAATGCGATAGCCTTCCGCGCCGAGCGCGCTGGCGACCGCGGTGGCGATATCCCCTCCGGTCAGAAACAGCCCGCCAATACGCGCCTGTTCGATAATGCGCAGCGTAATGGTCCCGAGGCGCTGGCTGAGCATTTCGCCGAGCTGCTGGCGGCTCACGCCGGCTTCAGTACACAGCGCGTCGATCATCTGCCGATCGTCCGCGCTCCGGCTGGTGCGTAAAATCGTGTGCTGCTGGCGGCTGAGCAGCGCGCATGCCTGCTCCACTACCGCGGCCATCTCCTGGTCGGCCTGCGCTGAGGCCAGACGCGAAGCATCGATATCCACAACGCTGGCGCGTGCCTGGCAGAGCGCTTTCTCAACCTGCCGCCGCGTGGCTTCGCTCATCGATCCGGCCACCACCAGCACCGGCAGCTCCTGTTTCTCCTGCATGAACATTCTGACCGGCAGCGCGTTCGCCAGTCCGGCAGCGCCGACCAGCAGTGGCAGCGTTTCTTGTTCACAAATAGCCTGTGCAATCAGCGAGAGATCGCGATCTTCCACCGCATCGACCACCACCATGCACTCCCCCTCGGTGGCAAAGGCTCTCAGTAACGCGCTGAGTTGCCCGCGACGCACGTCGTCAAGCGACACTTCATGCACCGGGATATCGCTCTGCAGCGCGATCAGCTCCGCAATGCGCGAGGAGAGAATCGGCGTTTTCGGATCGCTGGCAAATTCGGTCTCCAGCAGCGGCGTATCGTTGACCAGGCATAATCCGTCGCGTGTAGTACGCCCGGCCGCGGGGATTGCCGCCGCGATAACCGCCAGCGTCCGGCTGGCAGCACGCATCGCCGCGGTCACTTCAGCGCCAACATTGCCGCGGAAGGTGGAGTCGATTTTCTTGTAAACCAGCGGGTGCATCTCCCCTTCGCACCAGGGCGCTAACGCCTGATCTACCGCTTTTGCGGCCTTTGCAGCGGGCAGCGCGCGGCTTTCGGTATTGATCACCAGCACGTCGGCGCGGCGGGAAGGTTTTTGCTCCGGCGTCAGCATCACCTCCGTGCGCGCCCCCTTCTTTGCCAGCTGCACGCCGGTATCGTTAGAGCCCGTAAAGTCGTCGGCGATAACGATCATCTTCATGCTTTTTTCTCCTCAGCGACCTGACGGGCCTGCTTTTTCGCGACCCACGAGGTCAGAACAGGCGTCAGAATCGCGGTGGTGATTACCGATGCGGCAATCAGCGGGGCGGCCGCGGCGGCAACCGCCGCCAGCGACGGGTCGGCCTGGGCAATCGCCAGCGGCGTCGCCAGCGACGGGTCGGCCTGGGCAATCGCCAGCGGCGTTGCCACGGCGTTCCCCGCGGTGCTGGAGGCCGCCGCGCCGGCAATGCCGCTCCCGCCCACCAGACGGTCGGCGCGAATGTTAAAGAAACCGCCAACGAAGGTGGTCAGCACGCCGAGCAGAATGCCCGCCAGACCGCCCTGCAGCAGCATTTCAAGGTTGATCCCCGCGCCCAGCGCAAAGGCGAAGAACGGGATCAGCAGCGGGCCGCCTTTGGTCAGAAATTCACGCATGTTGGGATCGAGATTACCAAGGATCATCCCCACCACCAGCGGGACCAGCACCGCGACCAGCGCCATAATCGGAATGTTCGCCATCCCCGCCGCGCCCAGCGCGATCATCGTAAAGAACGGGCCGTCATTCAGAGAGAGAATGGAGATTGCCCCCACGTCACGCTCGTTGCCAAACTCCCCCACCAGCGCCGCGTAAAGCCCGCCGTTCGAGTTGCTCATCGCCGCAATGATCGCCACGCCGCTTAAGCCGAAGATCCCTTCTGCGCCGAACAGATGTTCAACGCCGAGGCCTAGCGCAACGGCAATCAGCAGTTTGGTCAGGGTGATCGTACCGCCCTGCAACAGCGCCTGTGGTGCGGCCTTCACGCTAATTCCCGCTCCCATACAGAGCAGGAAGGCGCCAATCAGCGGCGCCGCGCCGTTTTTGAACAGCGCGGTAGTGAACCCGCCGATCTCCAGCGCCTGCGGGGCAAAAGTATTGATGATGGCGCCGATCACCAGTGGCACAACCATCATGCCGCCGGGTACACGTTCTATAGCCTTCTTGATGTTCATGGTCTTCCCGCCTGTTGTTATGCTGTGATTAAATAAAATCACAAAGATTATATTTAATCAAATTTAGATCACAAACGCGCCAGATCACAGTTTTAAAATGATTAATAAAAATCAATAACGGCAATTCAGGATAAAAAAAAGCCGGACATAGATGTCCGGCTCTGGAAATGAGTAAATCCGCTCAGGATTGACCTACAAATTTTCGATAGGCTTCCACCACCTGAAGAAAATCTTCCACGCCGCATAGCGACAGGCTCTCCTCATCGTAGTAGCTCATCCCCTCTTCCATCTCATCCCCCGAGAAATCCAGCTGGTTGGCCCGTATCATTACCTCTTCGCCATCCATCCACAGGGTATATTCGTGGCCTGCACGCTGCCATGAACGTTCGCTGCCCTTGACCGTGCGCGCCGCCTGTTCCACCTCATCGAGCAGGGCGAGATTCTCTTTTACCTCTTCATTGAACCAGTGCCCGACCACTTCGTGGCCCATCGACATGCGCACCTTCACCACGCCGGTGATGTCGCGCAGAAATTCGTAATCCATAGCATTTTCCTCTGCAAAGCTTATTGCGTAATTATCGCAGCAGAGAGGGAGAAAAAAAGCGGGATAAGTGGGAGGAATGAAAATAAAAAATCCCCCACACCCCCAGCCCCTCTCCCCAAAGGGGCGAGGGGGGCTGTATTCCCTCTCCCCTTTGGGGAGAGGGCCAGGGTGAGGGGTTGGTTTTACACCGCCGTCTGGAAGATAACCCCGTCCGCCTTCTCGGTGTACTGAGAAAGCTGGTCGAAGTTCAGATAGCGATAGGTATCCACCGCCGTCTTATCTACCTGAGCCACAAAGGTCTGGTACTCTTCCGGCGTCGGCAGTTTGCCGATCAGCGCCGCAACCGCCGCCAGCTCCGCAGAAGCCAGATAGACGTTCGCACCAGTACCTAAACGGTTCGGGAAGTTACGGGTCGAGGTAGAGACCACCGTCGCACCGTCCGCCACGCGTGCCTGGTTGCCCATGCACAGGGAGCAGCCTGGGATCTCAATACGCGCCCCACTCTTACCGAATACGCTGTAGTAGCCCTCTTCGGTCAGCTGAGCCGCATCCATACGGGTTGGCGGCGCCACCCACAGACGGGTCGGCAGCTGGCCTTTGTGGGTATCCAGCAGTTTACCCGCCGCACGGAAGTGGCCGATGTTGGTCATACAAGAGCCGATGAACACTTCGTCAATCTTCTCGCCCTGTACGTCAGAGAGCAGACGCGCGTCGTCCGGATCGTTTGGCGCACAGAGGATCGGCTCTTTGATATCCGCCAGATCGATCTCGATCACCGCCGCGTACTCCGCGTCGGCATCGGCTTCCAGCAGCTGTGGATCCGCCAGCCATTTTTCCATACCCTGAATACGGCGTTCCAGCGTACGACGGTCGCCGTAGCCTTCTGCAATCATCCACTTCAGCAGCACGATGTTGGAGGTCAGATATTCGATAATCGGCTCTTTGTTGAGCTTGATGGTGCAGCCCGCCGCAGAACGCTCGGCAGAGGCATCGGTCAGCTCGAACGCCTGCTCAACTTTCAGATCCGGCAGACCTTCAATTTCCAGAATGCGGCCCGAGAAGATGTTTTTCTTACCTTTCTTCTCCACGGTCAGCAGACCCTGTTTGATGGCGTACAGCGGGATCGCATGCACCAGATCGCGCAGAGTGATGCCCGGCTGCATGGTTCCTTTAAAGCGCACCAGCACCGATTCCGGCATATCCAGCGGCATCACGCCGGTGGCAGCGGCAAACGCCACCAAGCCGGAGCCCGCCGGGAAAGAGATACCGATAGGGAAACGGGTATGGGAATCACCGCCAGTACCGACGGTATCCGGCAGCAGCATGCGGTTCAGCCAGGAGTGGATTACGCCATCGCCCGGACGCAGGGAGACGCCGCCGCGGTTCATAATGAAGTCGGGCAGCGTGTGGTGCGTGGTTACGTCAACCGGCTTCGGATAGGCCGCAGTGTGGCAGAAGGACTGCATCACCAGATCGGAGGAGAAGCCCAGGCAGGCCAGGTCTTTCAGCTCGTCACGGGTCATCGGGCCGGTGGTATCCTGAGAACCTACAGAGGTCATCTTTGGCTCGCAGTAGGCGCCAGGACGGATACCGGCTACGCCGCAGGCGCGGCCCACCATTTTCTGCGCCAGCGAGTAGCCGCGGCTGCTTTCAGCCACATCTTTCGCCTGACGGAAAACGTCTGAGTGCGGCAGACCCATCGCTTCACGCGCTTTGGTGGTCAGGCCACGGCCGATAATCAGCGGAATACGGCCACCGGCGCGCACTTCGTCAATCAGCACGTCGGTTTTCAGCGCAAAGGTCGCCAGCAGTTCGTTGGTTTCGTGGTTGCGCACTTCGCCTTTATACGGGTAAACGTCAATCACGTCGCCCATGTTCAGGTTGCTCACGTCCACTTCAATTGGCAGCGCGCCCGCATCTTCCATGGTGTTGAAGAAGATTGGCGCAATTTTGCCGCCGAGGCAGAGGCCGCCGCCGCGCTTGTTCGGCACGTGCGGAATGTCGTCACCCATGAACCACAGCACGGAGTTGGTGGCGGACTTACGTGAAGATCCGGTACCCACCACGTCACCGACGTAGGCCAGCGGGAAACCTTTTTGGGCTAACGCTTCGATCTGCTTGATCGGGCCAACCACGCCCGGCTGATCCGGCTCAATGCCTTCGCGGGCGTTTTTCAGCATCGCCAGGGCGTGCAGCGGGATGTCAGGACGCGACCAAGCATCCGGCGCCGGAGAGAGGTCATCGGTGTTAGTTTCACCGGTCACCTTAAAGACGGTGACGGTCATTTTTTCGGCAAGCTGAGGACGGCTCAGGAACCACTCCGCATCGGCCCAGGATTGCATAACCTGTTTCGCGTAAACGTTGCCCGCTTTGGCTTTCTCTTCCACATCGTAGAAGTTATCGAACATTAGCAGCGTGTGGGAGAGCGCTTTGACGGCAATCGGTGCCAGCGTGTCGTTGTCCAGTGCATCAATCAGCGGGTGAATGTTGTAGCCGCCCTGCATGGTGCCAAGCAGTTCAATCGCTTTCTCAGGGGTAACCAGGGGGGAGGTCGCTTCGCCTTTGGCTATCGCAGCAAGGAAACCGGCTTTGACGTAGGCCGCTTCATCAACGCCCGGTGGAACTCGGTTAATCAACAGGTCTAACAGGAATGCTTCTTCGCCCGCAGGCGGATTCTTCAGCAGCTCGACGAGCGCGGCCATTTGGGTTGCATCTAACGGTTTGGGTACAATTCCCTCGGCGGCACGTTCTGCTACGTGCTTACGGTATTCTTCTAGCACGACGGTTCTCCTCGCTCTCATTGTCATATGCGGCCGGCGTTCTCTTCACGCTCCTGTGAGACAGCAGTTTGTAGGGTAAATGCCCGATACCGCGCTGGGCAGCATAGCAGGATTTCTGCACAGTGTTAATCCGTTTACAAAAAAGCAACATTAAAATATTTGCTGAATCGTTAAGAATGGTATAGCCCCATTCTGCCTGGTTTATAGACGCCAGATATTACCCCCGCCTATAATTTGTGTAATAAACCGTCACACTCTTTATTCAGACAGGCGAAACAGATCCACCATTAAAGTCAAAAAAGTAAAAACCGCTTGCCTAATACTCCCGCATAACATGCCTCACGGCGCTGCTCCCCCTGGAGTTATCTATGAAGTTGCCCTTTAAGCCCCACCTTCTTGCTCTGCTCTGTAGCGCCGGACTTTTTGCCGCTTCCGGCGTGCTGTATGTCAAAAGCCGTGCGCCCGAAGCCGTGAGCGAGTCGACGCCAGCGGTACAGAGCGCCGTACCAGCCACCACCACACCACCCGCGCCTGCGGTAACGCCCACCTACAGCGCGGCGCAGATCGACCAGTGGACCGCCCCTGTCGCGCTCTATCCCGACCCGTTGCTGTCGCAGGTCCTGATGGCATCGACCTACCCGTCCAGCGTGATTCAGGCCGCGCAGTGGTCGCAGGATAACCCCAACATGCAGGGCGACGCCGCGATCCAGGCGGTTTCCAGCCAGCCATGGGACGCCAGCGTAAAGTCACTCGTCGCCTTCCCGCAGCTGATGTCCTTACTTGGGGGCAATCCCGAGTGGGTACAGAATCTGGGTGACGCTTTCCTGGCCCAGCCCAAAGATGTGATGGATTCCGTACAGCGGTTGCGCGCGCTGGCGCAGCAAACCGGCGCGCTTAAATCCTCGCCGCAGCAGACGGTCACGGTCGTCAACAAGCCTGCCCCGGCCAAAAATAGCACCGCGCAGGTAACCACTGCACCGGCCAGCGGCACGGTAATTAAAATCGAGCCTGCCGATCCGCAGGTGGTCTATGTGCCCAGCTATAATCCGTCCACCGTCTACGGCAGCTGGCCAAACGCCAGCTATCCCCCGGTCTACCTGCCGCCAACGCCGGGCGAACAGTTCACCAGCAGCTTTGTTCGCGGCTTCGGCTACAGCCTGGGGGTAGCGACCACCTATGCCCTGTTCAGCAGTATCGACTGGGATGACGACGATGATCATCACCACCATGATGATGACCATCATCATGATGACGATCATCACCACGATGGCTACTCGCACAACGGCGATAACATCAATATCAACGTCAATAACTACAATAAAATCACCGGCGAACACCGTACGGACGGCCATATGGTCTGGCAGCATAACCCCGCTTACCGTAACGGCGTCCCTTACTCCAGCGGGCAGGTCGCCAGCCATTTTCACCAGACTCAGGCCGCGGGCGGACTGAGCGCGACGCCGCATCAGCCGGTCAACCGTGACAGCCAGCGTCAGGCGGCGATGGCGCAGGTGGAACACGCTACCGGGAAATCGCTTTCGCAGCTTCAGCATCCTCACAGCGCCTCGCAGCGCCTCTCCGGCCAGCAGCTTAAGCAGATCTCCACGCGCAATAATTTTCGCGGCTATGACAGCGCGCCTGCGCACCGGATAAACCGGACGCAGCCTGAACACCATCAGGCGCAGCAGACCCGCCGTTCACAGCCTGAGCATCGTCAGACACAACGCCTGGCGCAGCCTTATCAGCAGCCGCTGCGCGCCAACGCCTTTAGCGGCAACGACAGCCGCTCGGCAAACTGGCAGGCGCAGCAGCGGCGCGGGCTGGAGAGTCGACAGCACGCCGGCCTTAACCTGACGCCCCGCGCCGGGTTAAGGGAGCAGATCTCTGAACGCCATCCTGAGCACCGTGAGTTTCGCCATCGTTAAGGAATAGCCATGAAAAACAAACTGATGGGTGGAGCAATACTGCTGATGGTCTCGACCCTCGCCACCGCGGCGCAGCATTTCGCTACCCCGGTTCAAGCCACCGACGCGCTGGCCCACGCCATAAGCGAGCACAATGAAAGCGCCCTCACCACGCTGCTCGGCGATAACTGGCGGGAGGTGGTGCCGCCGGAAGGGGTGGACCCCGGCGCGGTGGAACGCTTTCTGCGCGACTGGAAAGTGCATCATCAGACGGATATCAACGGCGATGTCGCCCATCTCGTCGTGGGCAACAACGGCTGGCAACTTCCAATACCGGTAGTGAAAACAGCGCAGGGCTGGCAGTTTGATCTACAGGGAGCGTCGCGGGAGATTGCGACACGCGAAATTGGCCGTAACGAGCTGGCGGCCATGGAAGCGCTGCATGCCTACGTGGATGCACAGCAAAGCTATTACGCGCTTTACCACCGCTATGCGCAAAAGATTGTCAGCACGGCGGGCACAAAAGATGGCCTTTACTGGCCCGCCGCCCCTGGCGAAGCGCCCAGCCCCCTGGGGCCGGCATTCAGCCCCCCGGAGCCGGGCGCTGGTTATCATGGCTACCATTTCCGCATCCTTCCCGACAAAACAGGCTTCGCGATGATCGCCTGGCCGGTCAGTTACGGTCAGACGGGGGTAATGAGCTTTATGATTAATCAGGATGACAGGGTCTGGCAGCAAAACCTGGGTGCAGATTCTTCAGCCAAAGCGCAGCAGATCGCGCTCTTTGAAACCGGTCAAAACTGGCAACGGGTCGCCCCCTGAATAGATAATAAAAAACGGTAACCGGGTTACCGTTTTTTTATCCCGCGTTCAGCGGATGAAAGCGGGCGGTGGGATATTAACCCTGGTGCGGCATCAGCTCAGGATAGCCCTTAAATGCCGGTTTCTTGCTGCTTAATGTCGCTTCGTCAGCACTAATGCTGCCAGTATTGGCAGCCCAAACGCCTTCCTGCGTACGGGTAATGTTCTGGTGCTGCGCGTTCAGATCTTGCCCCATGGCGGCAATATGGTTGCTCTCCGGCAGGCCGGTGTTGGCCGCCCAGGGAATGACGGAATCGCTGGCGCTGGCGATGCCTGATACCAGTACAGCGAGCGTTGCCGCAGTCTTTAAAAGGTGTTTCATCTTATTCCCACTAGTTAGTTAACACGCTATTAGTTTAATGCGTTATTAATTTCAAGGGATGACAAGATGCTGAGATTTATTTCTTCAGAAACAAAGTGTTGTATAAATAGCCTTTATTAAATAATGGTTATTTTACTACCCGTAACGGCAAATTCAGGACAATAAAAAAGCGGCCACTGGCCGCTTTTTCGAGAATGTACGCTGCTGCGCTTATTTCTTCTTCGCTTTCGCGTTCGGCAGGTCGGTGATGCTACCTTCAAACACTTCTGCCGCCAGGCCCACGGACTCGTGCAGAGTCGGGTGTGCGTGGATGGTCAGCGCGATATCTTCCGCGTCGCAACCCATTTCGATAGCCAGACCGATTTCACCCAGCAGCTCGCCGCCGTTGGTACCGACAATCGCCCCACCGATTACACGGTGAGTCTCTTTGTCGAAGATCAGCTTGGTCATACCGTCTGCGCAGTCGGAAGCGATAGCACGGCCAGAAGCTGCCCACGGGAAGGTGGCGGTTTCGTAGCTGATGCCTTTCTCTTTCGCTTCTTTCTCGGTCAGACCCACCCATGCCACTTCTGGCTCGGTGTAGGCGATGGACGGGATCACTTTCGGATCGAAGTAGTGTTTCATGCCGGCGATAACTTCAGCGGCAACGTGACCTTCGTGAACGCCTTTGTGCGCCAGCATCGGCTGACCGACGATATCGCCGATAGCGAAGATGTGCGGCACGTTGGTGCGCAGCTGCTTGTCAACGCGGATAAAGCCGCGATCGTCCACTTCCACGCCCGCTTTACCGGCGTCGAGGTTTTTACCGTTCGGCACACGGCCGATAGCCACCAGCACCGCGTCGTAACGCTGCGCTTCAGCCGGCGCTTTTTTGCCTTCCATGGAAACATAGATGCCGTCTTCTTTCGCTTCAACGGCGGTCACTTTGGTTTCCAGCATCAGGTTGAATTTTTTGCTGATGCGTTTGGTAAAGACTTTAACGATATCTTTGTCAGCAGCCGGGATAACCTGGTCGAACATTTCAACCACGTCGATCTCTGAACCCAGCGCGTGGTAAACGGTACCCATCTCCAGACCGATAATACCGCCACCCATCACCAGCATACGCTTAGGCACTTCTTTCAGCTCCAGGGCGTCGGTAGAGTCCCATACGCGCGGATCTTCATGCGGGATGAACGGCAGCTGGATCGGACGGGAACCCGCCGCGATGATAGCATTGTCGAAGTTGATAACGGTTTTGCCGTTCTCGCCTTCCACTTCCAGGGTGTTTGCCCCGGTAAATTTACCCAGACCGTTAACCACTTTGACCTTACGGCCTTTCGCCATACCGGCCAGGCCGCCGGTCAGCTGGGTGATAACTTTCTCTTTCCAGGTACGAATCTTGTCGATATCGGTTTTCGGCTCGCCAAAAACGATACCGTGTTCAGCCAGCGCTTTGGCCTCTTCGATAACTTTTGCTACGTGCAGCAGCGCTTTAGAAGGGATACAACCGACGTTCAGACATACACCACCGAGGGTGTTGTAGCGTTCTACGATGACGGTTTCCAGACCTAAATCAGCGCAACGGAAGGCTGCAGAGTAACCTGCCGGGCCTGCCCCAAGTACCACGACCTGAGTTTTGATTTCTGTACTCATCATGACCTCTATGTGTTTTTCCGGCGGTCCCTGGTCTTGTCGCCCATCCTCCACCGGGACGTTCTATCCGTCCGTATCTTACAAAATTGTTAACAATTTTGAAACAACAAACGGCTCACGAATATCGCTCGCTCTCATAACCTCATATTATGCATGAGATTACCAGAAAAAAGCCGGCCGTCAGGCCGGCTTTTCGATTACATCACCAGGCGGCGAATGTCGCTCAGCATGTTATTGATGATGGTGATGAAACGTGCACCATCAGCACCGTCGATCACGCGGTGGTCGAAGGAGAGAGAGATCGGCATCATCAGACGCGGCACGAACTCTTTACCGTTCCAGACCGGCTCCATCGCGGACTTGGAGACACCGAGGATCGCCACTTCCGGCGCGTTAACAATCGGCGCGAAGTGGGTGGTACCCAGGCCGCCGATGCTGGAGATAGTGAAGCAGCCGCCCTGCATTTCGCCGGCAGTCAGCTTACCATCACGCGCTTTTTTGGAGATGGTGGTCAGTTCACGGGAGAGCTCAGTGACGCTCTTCTTGTTCACGTCTTTAAAGACCGGAACAACCAGACCATTTGGCGTATCCACCGCAACACCGATGTTGATGTATTTCTTCAGCGTCAGCTTCTGGCCATCTTCGGAGAGAGAGCTGTTGAAGCGTGGCATCTGCTCCAGCGCCGCCGCAACCGCTTTCATGATGAAGACCACCGGGGTGAATTTCACATCCAGCTTACGCTTCTCAGCTTCGGCGTTCTGCTGTTTACGGAACGCTTCCAGATCGGTGATATCGGTCTTATCGAAGTGGGTAACGTGCGGGATCATCACCCAGTTACGGCTCAGGTTAGCACCCGAGATTTTCTGGATACGGCCCAGTTCCACTTCTTCAATTTCGCCGAACTTGCTGAAGTCCACTTTCGGCCACGGCAGCATGCCAGGGATACCGCCGCCAGCGGCTGCAGCTGGTGCAGCTTCGGCGCGTTTCACCGCGTCTTTCACGTAGGCCTGAACGTCTTCGCGCAGGATACGGCCTTTACGACCGGTGCCCTTCACTTTCGCCAGGTTAACGCCAAACTCGCGCGCCAGGCGGCGAATCAGCGGGGTCGCGTGGACGTAAGCGTCGTTTTCAGCAAACTCAGATTTTTCTGCTTTTGCAGCTGGAGCCGCAGCAGGTTTCGCCTTCTCCGCCGGTGCAGCAGCCGGTGCTGGTGCAGCCGCGGCAGCCGGAGCTGCGGCAGGCGCAGCGCCTTCCACTTCGAAGATCATAATCAGCGACCCGGTAGAGACTTTGTCGCCAGTGCTGATTTTGATCTCGGATACGGTACCAGCGAACGGTGCCGGAACTTCCATGGAAGCCTTGTCGCCTTCCACGGTGATGAGTGACTGTTCAGCGGCAACTTTATCGCCCACTTTCACCATCACTTCGGTCACTTCAACTTCGTCACCACCGATATCCGGTACGTTGACCTCTTTCGTGCCGCCAGCCGCAGCCGGTGCAGCAGCCTGAGCCGGAGCGGCAGCCTGTGCAGGCGCAGCAGCAGGTGCAGCACCCGCCACTTCAAAGATCATGATAAGCGACCCGGTAGAGACTTTGTCGCCGGTGCTGATTTTGATCTCGGATACGGTACCCGCGAACGGCGCAGGGACTTCCATAGAGGCTTTGTCACCTTCTACGGTGATCAGGGACTGCTCGGCTTCCACCTTGTCGCCCACTTTGACCATGATTTCGGTGACTTCCACTTCGTCGCCGCCGATATCCGGTACGTTAACCTCTTTTGCCGCCGCAGCAGCAGGGGCTGCAGCCGGAGCCGCCGCCTCTTTCTTCTCTTCTGCCTTCGCCGGTGCAGCAGCTGCTGCACCGTCGGCGGAATCGAAAATCATAATCAGTTTGCCGGTCTCGGTTTTATCGCCAACAGAGACTTTGATCTCTTTAACGATACCAGCCTGAGGAGACGGCACTTCCATAGAGGCTTTGTCGCCTTCTACGGTGATCAGCGACTGTTCAGCTTCAACTTTGTCGCCCACTTTGACCAGGATCTCGGTGATTTCAACTTCATCAGCCCCGATGTCCGGTACGTTGATTTCGATAGCCATTATTCTTTTACCTCTTACGCCAGACGCGGGTTAACTTTTTCTGCATCGATATTGAATTTGACGATTGCGTCAGCAACCACTTTCTTATCGATTTCGCCACGTTTAGCCAGTTCGCCCAGAGCCGCTACCACTACGTAGGATGCGTCCACTTCGAAGTGGTGACGCAGGTTTTCACGGCTGTCGGAACGACCGAAGCCATCGGTACCCAGCACGCGGTAGTCATCAGCCGGTACGTAAGTACGAACCTGCTCAGCAAACAGTTTCATATAGTCGGTAGAGGCCACGGCCGGTGCGTCGTTCATCACCTGAGCGATGTACGGTACGCGCGGCGTTTCCATCGGATGCAGCATGTTCCAGCGCTCGCAATCCTGACCGTCGCGCGCCAGCTCGGTGAAGGAGGTCACGCTGTAGACGTCAGAGCCTACGCCGTACTCTTTCGCCAGGATCTGCGCGGCTTCACGGACGTGACGCAGGATAGAGCCGGAGCCCAGCAGCTGAACTTTACCTTTGCTGCCTTCAACGGTTTCGAGTTTGTAGATACCTTTACGGATACCTTCCTCGGCGCCCTGCGGCATCGCCGGCATGTGGTAGTTTTCGTTCAGCGTGGTGATGTAGTAGTACACGTTCTCTTGCGCTTCGCCGTACATACGTACCAGACCGTCATGCATGATGACCGCCACTTCGTAAGCGTATGCCGGATCGTAAGAGATACAGTTCGGGATGGTCAGCGACTGAATGTGGCTGTGACCATCTTCGTGCTGCAGACCTTCGCCGTTCAGGGTAGTACGACCGGAAGTCCCGCCGATCAGGAAGCCGCGCGCCTGCTGGTCGCCCGCCTGCCAGCACAGGTCGCCGATACGCTGGAACCCGAACATGGAGTAGTAGATGTAGAACGGGATCATCGGCAGGTTGTTGGTGCTGTAAGAGGTCGCCGCAGCCAGCCAGGATGCGCCTGCGCCCAGCTCGTTGATCCCTTCCTGCAGAATCTGGCCTTTCTCGTCTTCTTTGTAGTATGCAACCTGCTCACGGTCCTGCGGGGTGTACTGCTGGCCGTTCGGGCTGTAGATACCGATCTGACGGAACAGACCTTCCATACCGAAGGTACGCGCTTCGTCGGCGATGATCGGCACCAGACGATCTTTGATCGACTTGTTCTTCAGCATCACGTTCAGGGCACGCACGAAAGCGATCGTGGTGGAGATCTCTTTGCTCTGCTCTTCCAGCAGCTGGGAGAAATCTTCCAGCGCAGGCAGCTCCAGCTTCTCGGTGAACTTCGGCTGGCGAGACGGCAGGTAACCGTTCAGCTTCTGACGCTGGCCATGCAGGTAGTTGTACTCTTCAGACCCTTCCGGGAAGGTGATGTAGGAGAGTTTTTCCACCTGCTCGTCGGTGACAGGCACATTGAAACGGTCGCGGATATAACGTACGCCGTCCATGTTCATTTTCTTCACCTGGTGAGCGATGTTTTTCCCTTCGGCGGTGTCGCCCATACCGTAGCCCTTGATGGTGTGGGCCAGGATAACGGTCGCTTTGCCTTTGGTCTCCTGCGCTTTTTTCAGTGCAGCGTAGATTTTCTTCGGATCGTGGCCGCCACGGTTCAGCGCCCAGATCTGCTCGTCAGTCCAGTCAGCGACCAGTGCTGCGGTTTCAGGATATTTACCGAAGAAGTGCTCACGCACGTAAGCGCCATCTTTGGATTTGAAGGTCTGGTAGTCGCCGTCAACGGTTTCGTTCATCAGCTGGATCAGCTTGCCGCTGGTATCTTTACGCAGCAGCTCGTCCCAACGGGAACCCCACATAACCTTGATAACGTTCCAGCCAGCGCCGGCGAAGATGCCTTCAAGCTCGTTGATGATCTTGCCGTTACCGGTGACCGGGCCATCCAGACGCTGCAGGTTACAGTTGATGATGAAGCAGAGGTTGTCCAGCTTCTCACGGGTCGCGATGGTGATCGCACCTTTGGATTCCGGCTCATCCATCTCGCCGTCGCCCAGGAAGGCGTAAACGGTCTGCTGGGAGGTATCTTTCAGGCCGCGGTGTTCCAGATACTTCAGGAATTTAGCCTGGTAGATCGCACCAATCGGGCCCAGACCCATGGAGACGGTCGGGAACTGCCAGAATTCCGGCATCAGTTTCGGGTGCGGGTAAGAGGACAGACCGTTACCGTGAACTTCCTGGCGGAAGTTGTTCATCTGCTCTTCGGTCAGACGGCCTTCCAGGAAAGCACGCGCGTACACGCCCGGAGAGATGTGACCCTGGAAGTAGACCAGATCGCCGCCATCTTTCTCGGTGCGCGCGCGGAAGAAGTGGTTAAAGCACACTTCGTAAATAGTCGCGGAAGACTGGAAGGAAGCCATGTGGCCGCCCAGTTCCAGATCTTTCTTGGATGCGCGCAGAACGGTCATGATGGCGTTCCAGCGGATAGCAGAACGGATACGGCGTTCCAGATCCAGATTGCCCGGGTATTCCGGCTCGTCCTCAACGGCAATCGTGTTGACGTAGTTGCTAGCCCCGGTACCTGCCGCCACTTTCACGCCGCCTTTGCGCGCTTCAGAAAGCAGCTGATCAATCAGATACTGAGCGCGCTCAACACCTTCTTCACGGATAACCGATTCGATCGCCTGTAGCCAGTCGCGAGTTTCGATCGGATCCACGTCATTTTGGAGACGTTCTGACATGGGGGTATTCCTTATCTATCTAATACGTTGATTTGTCTGGAACCTGTCCCATTGTATTTTCGCCAGAAAACACAATAAGACAGGTTCTGCGTTTAGTTGCCGCGCTCTAAAAACCGGCGCTTAATCCTTTCGTTGCTGTATGCGGCGGAGTGAACGTTCTCGACGACTCTGTTCACGGCTGCGGTCCAGCAAAATTTCCTCAATGAAAGCCAGGTGACGGTGCGACGCAGCGCGCGCCTGCTCCGGCTCCCCGGCCATTATCGCCTCGAAAACTCGGGTGCGATGGTTGCTGACCAGCGGGAGCATCTCCCGTCGGGCATACAACAATTCAAAATTCTGACGAACATTCTGGGCCAGCATCGGCTCCATGCAGCGTAGCAGATGGAGCAGAACTACGTTGTGCGCCGCCTCGGTGACGGCGATTTGATACTGGAGGACGGCATCGGACTCGGCGTCTAAATCGCCGGACTCTTGTGCCCGTTCAATGGCCTGATGCAGTTCGCGAATACGCTCGCGATCTTCATCGGTGCTGCGCAGCGCCGCGTAATAGGCCGCGATGCCTTCAAGCGCGTGACGGGTCTCAAGCAGATCAAACTGGGATTCTGGGTGGTCGGAGAGCAGCTCCACAAGCGGGTCGCTAAAGCTCTGCCACAGGCTGGTCTGAACAAAGGTTCCGCCGCCCTGGCGACGGAGCAGCAAACCTTTCGCTTCGAGACGCTGAATGGCCTCGCGCAGAGAGGGGCGAGAGACGTCGAACTGTTTTGCCAGCTCGCGCTCTGGCGGGAGTTTTTCACCGGGGCGCAAAGTCCCCTCAAGGATCAAAAACTCCAGCTGCTGCTCAATCACATCGGAGAGTTTTGGTTGGCGAATTTTGCTGTAGGCCATATTCCCTGTCTTACGCCTTTTTGCCCGGAGTCAATTGGTCTTACCAATTTCAAGTTCGTATCGCTAAAGTAACAAAGTATTCACCTTCTGTCCATATTGGTTTTGACCGAAATCAGTAAAGGGAACACTTTTTAACAACTCTACAGAACTTAGGTTTCAGGAATGTAACTTTGTGCAAATGAAACAGTTACCCAGAAAGAGGCAGGTTTAACGTTCATGAAACGCATGAAATTGAGATCTGAACCGATTCAACGCGCGAAAAAATTAGAAAACGCCCGCTTAAGGCGCATTTTTATTCTATAGGTAGAGAAAAAGAGTTAACCGGGCCGATTTACAAATGGTTTCTTTTTATTCAACCAGACATCGTCCCTTCATAAAGCAGGTGCATTCGCGCCCCTTTATCACTATTCTTGCCGTTACGGAAGCCAGGCGGCAATTTTTAGGGATAGTTACCCGTAAAGAAATTAATACAGGAAATGGACTTTCATAATTACACACGCGCAGCGTGAACATAACAACCACACACGAGGTTTCAGATGGAAGCTCAACAGCATGGCGATAAGCTCAAGCGCGGCCTTAAAAACCGCCATATTCAGCTCATCGCTCTGGGTGGCGCTATTGGTACAGGACTCTTTCTGGGCAGCGCATCCGTTATTCAGTCAACGGGACCGGGCATTATCCTCGGCTACGCTATCGCCGGTTTCATCGCCTTTTTGATCATGCGCCAGCTGGGCGAAATGGTGGTTGAGGAGCCGGTCGCCGGTTCATTCAGCCACTTCGCCTATAAATACTGGGGCAGTTTTGCCGGCTTCGCTTCCGGCTGGAACTACTGGGTGCTGTATGTGCTGGTGGCGATGGCAGAGCTGACCGCCGTCGGCAAATATATCCAGTTCTGGTGGCCGGAAATCCCGACCTGGGCCTCTGCCGCCGCCTTCTTTGTCATTATCAACGCCATTAACCTGACCAACGTAAAAGTGTTTGGCGAGATGGAGTTCTGGTTTGCCATTATCAAAGTGATCGCGGTTGTAGCGATGATCCTCTTCGGCGGCTGGCTGCTGTTCAGCGGTCACGGCGGCCCGCAGGCGACCGTGCGTAACCTCTGGGAGCAGGGCGGCTTTCTGCCGAACGGCTTTACCGGGCTGGTGATGATGATGGCCATTATCATGTTCTCCTTCGGCGGGCTGGAACTGGTGGGGATCACCGCCGCCGAAGCGGACAACCCGGAGCAGAGCATCCCGAAAGCGACTAACCAGGTTATCTACCGCATCCTCATCTTCTATGTGGGCTCGCTGGCGGTGCTGCTCTCCCTGCTGCCATGGACGCGCGTCACCGCCGACACCAGTCCGTTCGTGCTGATTTTCCACGAGCTGGGCGACACCTTTGTCGCCAACGCCCTGAACGTGGTGGTACTCACCGCGGCGCTCTCGGTCTATAACAGCTGCGTTTACTGCAACAGCCGTATGCTGTTTGGCCTGGCGCAGCAGGGCAACGCGCCGAAAGCGTTGATGAATGTCGATAAGCGCGGCGTGCCGGTAAATACCATTATCGTCTCGGCGGTTGTGACCGCCCTGTGCGTGCTGATTAACTACCTGGCGCCGGAATCCGCCTTTGGCCTGCTGATGGCGCTGGTGGTCTCCGCGCTGGTGATTAACTGGGCGATGATTAGCCTGGCGCACATCAAATTCCGCCGCGCTAAGCAGCAGCAGGGAGCCACCACCCGCTTCCCCGCCCTGCTCTATCCGCTTGGCAACTGGCTCTGCCTGCTGTTTATGGCCGCGGTGCTGGTGATTATGCTGATGACGCCGGGCATGGCGATCTCCGTCTACCTGATCCCGGTCTGGCTGGTGATCCTTGGCATCGGCTTTATGTGTAAACAGAAAAACGCAAAAGCGGTGAAAGCGCATTAATCCCCGCGCTCTGCGCCTGAAGAAGAGGCGCAGAGCGTGTTACCTCCCTCACAAATTCCTTTTGATAGCCATTTCATCCATATCAGCGCCTTTATACTGCTACGCATTAAACCGTTTGCCAGCGAATAATTCTCTCCATACCGTAAACCGGAGAAATGTCGATGGATAACCAGAAACTGTCAGTGAGAGAAAAGATCGGCTATGGCATGGGCGACGCAGGATGCAATATCATCTTCGGTGCCATTATGTTGTTTGTTAACTATTTTTATACCGATATTTTCGGTCTGGCACCCGCGCTGGTGGGCGTGCTGTTACTGTCGGTACGTGTTATCGACGCGGTAACCGACCCAATCATGGGGGCGATTGCCGACCGGACTCGCAGCAAATATGGCCGATTTCGTCCATGGCTGCTCTGGATCGCGTTCCCTTACGCTATCTTCAGCATTCTGATGTTTACCACCCCGGAGTGGACTTATAACAGCAAAGTTATCTATGCCTTTGTCACCTACTTCCTGCTGTCACTCACCTACACCGCCATTAACATTCCCTACTGCTCGCTGGGCGGCGTCATCACCAACGATCCGAAAGAGCGCGTCGCCTGCCAGTCCTACCGTTTTGTGCTGGTCGGCATCGCCACCCTGCTGCTCTCCTTAACGCTTCTGCCCATGGCCGACTGGTTCGGCGGGGATGACAAGGCTAAAGGCTATCAGATGGCGATGACCGTGCTGGCGCTGATTGGCACCTGCATGTTCTTGTTCTGCTTCGCCACCGTGCGCGAGCGCGTGCGCCCGGCGGTACAGACTCATGACGATCTGAAAAATGACCTGAAAGATGTCTGGAAGAACGACCAGTGGGTGCGCATTCTGCTGCTGACGCTCTGTAACGTCTGCCCCGGCTTTATCCGTATGGCGGCAACCATGTACTACGTCACCTGGGTTATGGGGCAAAGCACCCATTTCGCCACGCTATTTATCAGCCTTGGCGTGGTGGGTATGATGCTCGGCAGCATGCTGGCGAAAGTACTGACCGACCGCTGGTGCAAGCTGAAGGTCTTTTTCTGGACCAACATCGTGCTGGCGGTCTTCTCCTGCGCCTTCTATTTCTTTGATCCAAAAGCGACCGTCACCATCGTCGTGCTCTACTTCCTGCTCAATATCCTCCACCAGATCCCTTCCCCGCTGCACTGGTCCCTGATGGCGGATGTGGATGACTATGGCGAGTGGAAAACCGGTAAACGTATCACCGGGATCAGCTTCTCCGGCAACATCTTCTTCCTGAAGCTGGGGCTGGCGATTGCCGGTGCGATGGTCGGCTTCCTCCTCTCCTGGTATGGTTATGACGCAGGCGCAAAAGCACAAAGCGCAGAGGCCATCAACGGCATCGTGATGCTCTTTACCATCATCCCGGGCGTCGGCTACCTGATTACGGCGGGCGTGGTGCGTCTGCTGAAGGTAGACCGCGAAACGATGAAACAGATCCAGAGCGACCTTGAAAAACGTCGCTCCAACTACCGTGAGCTAAGCGACTATCAGGAACTGAAAGTCGTCGAGACGAAATAAGGAAAGCCAAATGCAAAACTGGCCCAACCCGTTTATCGAACAACGTGCCGACCCCTATATCCTGCGCCACGAGGGGCAATACTACTTTATCGCCTCCGTGCCGGAGTATGACAGGCTGGCGATCCGCCGCGCCGACTCGCTTGAAGGCCTGCGCAACGCTGAGGAGATTGTGGTCTGGCGTAAACCGGATACCGGCCCGATGAGCAAATTGATCTGGGCGCCAGAGCTGCACGCTATCGACGGCAAGTGGTACATCTACTTCGCCGCCACGCACACCCAGGCGCTGGATGAGTTAAATATGTTCCAGCACAGAATGTTCGCGCTGGAATGCGGCGACCGCGATCCGCTGACCGGAACGTGGGTGGAAAAAGGGCAGATTAAAACGCCCTTTGATACCTTCGCGCTGGATGCCACCACCTTTGTCCACCAGGGCAAGCGCTGGTATCTGTGGGCGCAAAAGGCGCCCGACATTACCGGCAACTCCAACCTTTATCTGTGCGAAATGGAAAATCCCTGGACGCTCAAGGGCGAGCCGGTGATGCTCAGCAAACCGGAATATGAGTGGGAGTGCCGCGGATTCTGGGTTAACGAAGGACCGGCGGTATTAACCCACGGCGATAAGCTTTTTATAAGCTACTCCGCCAGCGCCACGGATGAAAACTACTGCATGGGCCTGCTGTGGATCGATATGAACGCCGATCCGCGCAATCCGGCGAACTGGCATAAATCACCGCAGCCGGTCTTTACCACCAGCTATGAAAATCGGCAGTACGGGCCGGGGCATAACAGCTTTACGCAAACCCCGGAGGGGGATGACGTGCTGGTCTATCACGCCCGCAACTACACCGAAATTGAGGGCGATCCGCTCTACGATCCAAACCGCCATACCCGCCTGAAAACCGTTCGCTGGAATGAAAACGGGATGCCTGATTTCGGCATCCCGCCTGCGGATACGCTTTAAAATCTGCGGTACGCCGGGTTAAACCAGCGTACCGTAAATCGTCAGCAGCGCCACGATAACCACCACCACAAACGACGCTTTCTTGGCCATGGACACCGCCGCTTTCGGCGTGGCAACCTTATCGGTATGCGGCTCCCGCGCCAGCGAAAACTGCGCGAGGCGCGTCAGTACCTGATACTGGGAGGTATGACGATCGACAAGCGAAGCAAACCACGCCGGAAGCGCCTTTTCACCGTGACCGATCAGCGCATACACCACGCCCACCAGCCGCACCGGTAGCCAGTCCACGATATGCAGAATGGCGTCGATGCCGGACTGCAAGCGCTCATGCGGCGTCAGGTAGCGCGCCAGCCAGCTCTGCCAGGCGCGGAGGAAGGCATACCCCATCATCAGCACCGGCCCCCACGGGCCACCCACCACAAACCAGAACAGCGGAGCCAGATAGTAGCGGAAGTTAATCCACAGCAGCGCATTCTGCAACTCGCGCAGAAACTCACGCTCGTCGCAGTCTGGCGGCACGCCGTGGATCATCGTCAGCTCCGCCGCCATCGCGCCGTGCGCGTGGGAATCATTGTGAGAGGCCGCCCTCAGATAGGCGTGATAGTGCAGCCGAACTTTACCCGCCCCGATGCAGAGTACGCCGAGCAGGATCCAGATAATCAGCAGTGGCACGTTGAAGAAGAGGCCGTAGACACCACGCAGCAGCAGGAATACCACCAGCATGACGCCCGCCGTCATCAACAGCGTGCGCAGCAGCGAGAAGCGCTTAATACGGCGGAAAAAAAACTCCGCCCGGTGGTCCAGGTGCCAGTGTTCGCCCAGTTTAAACAGCCGCTCGGAAATTAATACCAGCAGCATGGTAAACAACGTCATGTTCTCTCCTTATCTGACGACGCGGTAAGCATGGCGCAAAACCGGGCCCAGCCAAAGGCGGGACCCGGATCGGTTTTTCTCGCCGGCGCGATGTCGCTATGGCCGGTGATATTGTCGGCAATCGACGGATAACGTTCAATCAGCGTACGCGTTACCGCCACCAGCGCCTGATACTGCGCATCGGTATAAGGAAGCGTATCTGTCCCTTCCAGTTCAATGCCGACAGAGAAATCGTTGCACCGCTCGCGTCCCCGGTAGGATGAAACGCCCGCATGCCAGGCGCGCCTGTCAAAAGGAACATACTGAACGATCTCCCCGTCGCGGCGAATCAGACAATGGGCGGAAACGCGTAAATGCGCGATGTCGGCAAAAAAGGGATGCGCGGTAGGATCGATTTTCCCGGTGAATAATGCATCGATCCACGGACCGCCAAATTCTCCGGGCGGCAGGCTGATATTATGAACCACCAGCAGCGAGGGCGTTTCGTCCTCCGGGCGGCAATCATGGTGCGGCGAAGGCACACGTCGCGCATTGACCAGCCATCCGTTCTCTAACTGCATGCCGGTTCTCCTTATATATGGTGCTGATACCCGGTTCAGAGTAGCATGTTTCAACCTTATGATTCGTTATCAATTTGGAGTTTTATCATGCCGCCTCGCCGCTACAACCCCGACCACCGACGTGAAGCGCTTCTGGAACGTATTAACCTGGATATCCCTGCAAGCGTCGCCCATGCGCTGCGCGAAGACCTGGGCGGCGACGTCAGCGCCGATAACGACATTACCGCCCAACTTCTGCCCCAGGAGACGCGCTCCCACGCGGTAGTCATTACCCGTGAAGATGGCGTTTTCTGCGGCAAGCGTTGGGTAGAAGAGGTCTTTACCCAGCTTGCAGGGGATGAGGTGGTGGTAACGTGGCACGTGGACGATGGCGATCGCATCAAAGCCAACCAGCCGCTGTTTGAGCTGGCGGGTCCTTCCCGGGTGCTGCTCACCGGGGAACGCACCGCGCTTAACTTTGTGCAGACGCTCTCCGGCGTGGCGAGCGAGGTCCGTCGCTACGTTGACCTGCTCGACGGCACCCGCACGCAGCTGCTGGATACCCGCAAAACGCTGCCGGGCCTGCGCACGGCGCTGAAATACGCGGTGCTCTGCGGCGGCGGGGCTAACCATCGTCTGGGACTGTCCGACGCGTTTCTGATCAAAGAGAACCACATTATCGCTTCCGGCTCCATCCGCCAGGCGGTGGAAAAAGCCTTCTGGCTGCATCCGGACGTGCCGGTGGAAGTCGAAGTGGAAAGCCTGCAGGAGCTTGACGACGCGCTCAGGGCCGGAGCCGATATCATCATGCTCGATAACTTCGAAACAGAGCAGATGCGCGAGGCGGTAAAACGCACGCAGGGGCAGGCGCGCCTGGAGGTCTCCGGTAACGTGACCTTCGATACCATCCGTGAGTTTGCCGAAACCGGCGTAGATTACATCTCCGTCGGCGCGCTGACCAAGCACGTGCGCGCCCTCGATCTCTCCATGCGCTTTAAATAAAAACGCGGCCAGCACGTTCCGTTTGCGATCATCCTCGCAAACGGAACGTGCGTGACTGTAACCCCGCCACAATTCCCTGAATCCTCTTCCACGATCCTGTTTTTGTCGCTCGCCGCCTTTATTGCCGCCTGCCACAGTAGCGCCACACATATAAGGAGCTGCTATGAACCGAGAACATGGATTTACGCTGATCGAACTGATGGTGGTGATTGGCATCATCGCCATCCTTAGCGCTATCGGAGTACCCGCTTACCAGAACTATCTGCGCAAAGCGGCGCTCACCGATATGCTGCAAACTTTCATCCCCTACCGTACCGCTATCGAACTGTGCGCGCTGGATCGCGGTGGTCTGACGCCATGCGACGGCGGCAGCAACGGTATCCCTTCTGCGACTACATCCCGCTATGTCTCCGCCATGAGCATCGCGAAAGGGGTGGTCGGACTTACCGGCCAGGAGAGTCTTACCGGTCTCGAGGTGATCATGACGCCGACCTGGAGCGACAACGAAGGGGTCACCGGCTGGACGCGCGCATGCAATATCAGCGGCGAGGGGGCGCTGAAACAGGCATGCGAAGATGTGTTTCGCTTTGACGGCAAATAAGAGGTGCGCAAGATGAACGCCGAACAACTCAGCATCCTTTGCCAGCGTCACCACGCCCATCTGATTGGCTGCGATGCCGGGAAAGTCAGCATCGCCGTCGTCGACGCGCCCTCTTCCGCCCTGATGGAAGCGCTGCGTTTCGCCACGCAAAAACGCATCGATATTGAGTGCTGGAGCGCGGAGCGGATGGAGAAACACCAGCCGCACGCCGTCTCCTCTGCGCTGCCCGCGGTCACGGCGGCCTCGGCATCCGCGAGCGACATCCTCAACAAGATGCTGCTGGAGGCGCTCAACCGCCGCGCCTCCGACATCCATATCGAGCCGGCAGAGCCTGACTGGCAGATCCGGTTGCGCATTGATGGCGTACTCTCTCCCCAGCCGCCGCTCCCCTCGGCGCTCGCCCCCACGCTCACCGCCAGGCTAAAGGTGCTCGGCAATCTCGACATCGCCGAGCGCCGTCTCCCGCAGGATGGTCAGTTCACCATAGAGCTGGCCGGGTCGCCGGTTTCATTTCGCATCGCTACGCTCCCCTGCCGCGGGGGGGAGAAAATCGTGCTGCGGCTGCTGCATCAGGTGCAACAGCCGCTGGAGCTCAGCACGCTCGGCATGTCGCCCGCCCAGCTCGCCCTCTTCGAGAGCGCCCTGCGCCAGCCGCAGGGGTTAATCCTGGTGACCGGCCCGACCGGCAGCGGCAAAACCGTAACGCTTTACAGCGCGCTGCAGACCCGTAACGCGCCGGAGGTCAATATCTGTAGCGTCGAAGATCCGCTGGAAATTCCCCTGCCCGGGCTCAATCAGACGCAGATCAACCCGCGTGCGGGACTCACCTTTCAGAGCGTGCTGCGCGCTTTGCTTCGACAGGATCCGGATATCATGATGGTGGGCGAAATTCGCGACGGCGAGACGGCGGAAATCGCCATCAACGCGGCGCAGACCGGCCACCTTGTGCTCTCCACGCTGCACACCAACTCGACGGCGGAAACGCTGATTCGCCTTCAGCAGATGGGCGTGCCTCGCTGGATGCTCTCCTCCGCCCTTTCGCTGGTCGTTTCTCAGCGGCTGGTGCGCCGCCTCTGCCCGCACTGTCGTGAACAGACGGCGCACTCTCCCGCGCTGCCCGCCGCTCTATGGCCACGCAAGCTGCCCGGCTGGAAACCGATCGGCTGCGATCGCTGCTACCACGGCTTTTATGGTCGCGTCGCGCTATTTGAGGTGCTGCATATCAACGAGGCGATACGCGAAGAGATCGCCTGCGGCGCGCCGGTAAAGGCGATAGAAAAAAGCGCCAGGCAGGCGGGCATGAATACCCTCTTCGAACATGGCTGCATGGCGGTGGAGCTGGGACACACGACGCTTAACGAACTGCTGCGCGTGCTGGGGCTGCCTGATGGGTGCTAGCCAGCTCTGGCGCTGGCGCGCCCTGACGCAGGAAGGGGTGATAGAGCACGGAACGATCTGGGCTGCCAGCCGTCAGGCGGCGTGCGATCGGTTAATGAAAAAAGCGATCTTCCCGCTCTCACTATCCCGCTGCTGGCTGCAAAAGCGGTGGCGGCCTGAGCACGCCTGCGATCTCTTTTATCAGCTTGCCGTGCTGCTGGGCGCCGGGCTCACGCTGGCGCAAAGCCTGCCATTGCTGACTGAACAGCACCCGGCTCCCCAGTGGCGTGCCCTGCTTGTCAGCCTGGCGGAAGATCTTAACGACGGCAGCACCTTCTCAGCCGCGTTACAAAAATGGCCCGATGTTTTTTCGCCTCTCGCCATTGCAATGATAAAAACGGGCGAGCTGACCGGAAAGCTGGAGGTCTGCTGCCGCCAGCTGGCAGAACAGCAAAAAAGACAGCGCCAGCTCACCGCGAAGGTGAAAAAAGCGCTGCGTTATCCCCTGCTGGTGCTGACGCTGGCGATGGGTGTGGTAATGGCGATGGTAACGCTGGTGCTGCCGGAATTTGCCGCCATCTATAAAACGTTCAACACTCCGCTTCCGCTGCTCACCCGGGGGGTGATTCGCTTCGCTGCCTTTATCCAAGTGTGGGCTCTTCTTCTTACCGCTGCCCTGCTGTTGCCAGTGATAGCGATGCACAGCCTGCGTGGCCATCCCGGCTGGCAGCGTCTTAACCAGAAAATCTTGCTACGGTTACCTGTCATTCGAACACTGGTTCGCGGTCAAAAGCTAAGCCACATCTTTACCGTGCTCTCGCTTACTCAGCAGGCGGGGATCGCGTTTTTAGAGGGGCTGGAAAGCACGCAGGCGACGCTGGAAAATCGCTTCTGGCAGGACCGTCTGGCTGAAATGAGGGAACGTATCACCCAGGGTGCGACGATCTGGTCATCGCTGGACGATAGCGTCTTTACGCCGCTTTGCATTCAGCTTGTCCGAACGGGAGAGGCCTCCGGCTCGCTCGATTTAATGCTGGCCAACCTGGCGCGCCATCACCATGAGCAGACCTTTCAGCAGGCGGACAGCCTGGCAGCCATTCTGGAGCCACTACTGCTGATCGTGACGGGGCTGATTATCGGCACGCTGGTCATTGCGATGTACCTGCCGATTTTTCATCTGGGCGATGCCATCAGCATGGGGTAGCGCTGGCGTAACCTGCCAGCGCCGGGAGATTAGAGGCTATTGAAAATGCGGTTTTCCTGCTCCTGCACGCGGATAAAGGTGGTGCGTTTGGTCAGCTCCTTCAGGCGGGAAGCGCCGACATAGGTACAGGCAGAGCGCAGGCCACCGAGGATATCGAGCGCGGTGTTTTCCACCGGACCGCGCAGCGGCAGCTTCACGGTTTTCCCTTCTGCCGCGCGGTATTTCGCAACGCCGCCTACGTGGCGATTCATGGCGGACTCAGAGCTCATGCCGTAAAACAGCATAAACTTCTCGCCATTCTCTTCTACGAGGGTGCCGCCGCTCTCTTCGTGACCCGCCAGCATACCGCCAAGCATCACTAAGTCCGCGCCGCCGCCGAAGGCTTTCGCCACGTCGCCGGGCGTGGTGCAGCCGCCGTCGCTGATAATCTGTCCGCCCAGACCGTGCGCCGCGTCAGCACACTCGATCACGGCGGAGAGCTGCGGATAGCCGACGCCGGTTTTTACGCGGGTGGTACAGACGGAACCCGGCCCGATACCGACCTTCACAATATCGGCCCCTGCGAGGATCAGCTCCTCACACATTTCGCCGGTCACCACGTTGCCCGCGATGATGGTTTTGGTCGGCCACGCTTCGCGCGCCTTGCTGACAAACTGAACGAAGTGCTCAGAGTAGCCATTCGCCACGTCGATGCAGACAAAGTTCAGCGCCGGGATAGCGGTCAGGATCTGTTTGGTCTTTTCAAAATCGGCGTCAGAGGTGCCGGTGGAGACCATGACATGCCGGAGCACATCTTCAGAGACGGAATCCGCGAAGGTTTTCCATTCGTCTGGGGTGTAGTGCTTATGCACTGCGGTCAGGATATCGAACGCCGCCAGCGCTTTCGCCATGGCAAAGGTACCTACGGTATCCATGTTGGCGGCAATAACGGGTACACCAGACCAGGACTGACCCGAGTGTTTAAAGGTGAATTGACGTTCGAGTTCAACGTCTGAGCGGCTCTTAAGGGTAGAACGTTTAGGGCGGATAAGAACGTCTTTAAAACCTAACTTCAGATCTTCTTCGATACGCATTGCGGATTCCTGGGGTTAATGTCGAAAACGATACTCACAACTCCAGTGACGCTATCATACGCACTAATACGTGCTCCGCAAGACTGCGAATTTCTCTTTTTTTACGCTACAATCCTATAAATTTACCTGTGCAAAAGCGGGTAAATACCGCAAAACAACGGGCGCCTTCAGTCTATATTTTAAGCAATTGATTTAAAAAATGAATAATTCCCAGGATCTGGTTTAATGGGTTACATCGTTGCATTAACGGGCGGTATCGGTAGTGGGAAAAGCACCGTCGCCACCGCGTTCGCACGTCTGGGTGTCACAGTAATTGACGCTGACATTATTGCGCGTCAGGTGGTAGAACCAAATACAGCTGCGTTAAACGCCATCAAAGCGCATTTTGGCGAGGATATTCTTCACGCTGACGGCACGCTCAACCGGCGGCGACTGCGCGAGCGTATCTTTAACGATGCGCAGGAAAAGCGCTGGCTTAACGCGCTGCTTCATCCCATCATCCATCAGGAAACCCAGCGCCAGATTGCACAGGCTGCATCCCCGTATGTGCTGTGGGTTGTTCCGTTGCTGGTGGAAAATCAGCTCCACCACAAAGCGGATCGGGTGCTGGTGGTGGATGTGGAAGTGGAAACGCAAATTCAGCGGACGATGGCCCGTGATAAGGTGTCGCGGGAACATGCACAACAGATCCTTGCCGCTCAGGCCACGCGCGAATCGCGGCTGGCCGTCGCGGATGATGTTATTGAAAATAACGGCGCACCGGATGCCATCGCATCGGATGTTGCCCGCCTGCATGCGCGCTATCTGACCTACGCCGCGCAGGCTGTAGCACAGGAAAAACCGTAATGAATAACTATGTTCTCTTCGAGCACCCGCTTAATGAAAAGATGCGTACCTGGCTGCGCATAGAGTTTCTGATTCAGCAGCTTTCCAGCCATCTTCCCGTCGACTCCTACGCCACCGCGCTACATTTTTTCCGTAATACGGGCGATCTGCTGGATGTGCTGGAGCGCGGCGAAGTACGTACGGAATTGCTCAAAGAGCTGGATCGTCAGCAGCGTAAGCTGCAGGCCTGGGTCGAAGTGCCGGGGGTCGACAGGGCGCGGATCGATGCGTTGCGCCAGCAGCTTAAGCAGTGCGGCAGCACGCTAATGTCAGCGCCGCGTATCGGGCAGTTTTTGCGTGAAGACCGTCTGATCGGCCTCGTTCGCCAGCGCCTGAGTATTCCCGGTGGCTGCTGTGGTTTTGACCTGCCCACGCTGCATATCTGGCTGCATATGCCGCAGGCCCAGCGCGACGTGCAGGTGCAAAGCTGGCTGGCGAGCCTTGAGCCGTTGACCCAGTCGCTGACGCTGGTGCTCGATCTGATCCGCAACTCCGCGCCGTTCCGTAAGCAAACCAGCCTGAACGGTTTTTACCAGGACAACGGCGATGACGCCGATCTCCTGCGTCTGCACCTCTCTCTCACGGAACAGCTCTACCCACAGATTTCGGGCCATAAGAGCCGTTTCGCCATCCGATTTATGCCGCTGGATAGTGAAAACGGGACCGTCCCTGAACGTCTCGATTTCGAACTGGCCTGCTGTTAAGGAGCCATCATGTCTGAAGTGACCACCGTAAACTGCCCTACCTGCGGGAAAACCGTCGTCTGGGCCGAAATCAGCCCCTGGCGCCCCTTCTGCTCTAAACGCTGCCAGCTTATCGACCTGGGCGAATGGGCCGCTGAAGAGAAGCGCATTCCCAGCGCGGGCGACAGCTCAGAGAGCGACGACTGGAGCGAAGAGAAAGAATAATTAGCTGGCAGGGTACTGCTGCTTCAGCTTCTCAATAACGGGGGCGTTGGCGGGCGGAAATTGCCCGACGTCCAGCGCAGCCAGCGCCATCCAGCTGCCTGGCTGCCCCTCTTTCCCCCACGGTTCCCCTTCCCAGCTCTCCACCAGCCAGAACCAGAGCGTAATGTGGCGATCGGGGAACTGATACTCAAGCTTTTCGAACAGCGTCGCGCCGGAAGGGGTGATGCCTACCTCCTCCTGCAGCTCTCGCACCAGCGCCTGTTCCGGCGTTTCCCCCGCTTCGATTTTCCCGCCGGGAAACTCCAGCTTATTGGCCATATGTGCGTCGGCGGCGCGCCGGGTAATGAAGATCTGATTGAGTGGATTGCGAATAATCCCGACGGCGATGTTTAATATTTTCACAGGCTGACTCCCATAAAAAAGGCGCAGAGTTCTGCGCCTTTTCATTTTCGTTGTGCTTAGCTCAGACGGCCATGGCACTGCTTATATTTTTTACCGGAACCGCACGGGCACGGATCGTTGCGGCCAATCTTGCGCTCGCCCGTTTCCGCCGCCAGCGCTTCAGCCGCTGCGGTTTCGTCATCCTTGTGGCTCAGCTGCTGCATCTGCGCCAGACGCTCCGCCTCTTCGCGGCGCTGCTGTTCCATCGCTTCCACCTCTTCCGGCATACGCACCTGAACCTTGCTCAGGGTACTGATGACTTCATACTTCAGCGACTCCAGCATGGAGGCGAACATGGCGAAAGATTCACGCTTGTACTCCTGCTTCGGATCTTTCTGCGCGTAGCCGCGCAGGTGGATACCCTGACGCAGGTAGTCCATCGCTGCAAGGTGCTCTTTCCACAGGGAGTCGAGCGTTTGCAGCATCACCCCTTTTTCGAAGTGACGCATCATTTCAGCGCCAACCACCTCTTCTTTACGCTTGTAAACCTCTACTGCGGTAGAGTAGATGCGCTCGCGCAGCGTCTCTTCGTGCAGCTCCGGCTCTTTATCCAGCCACTCTTTGATCGGCAGATCCAGATCGAAATCATTTTTCAGACGCTCCTGCAACCCTTCGATATCCCACATCTCTTCCAGCGACTGCGGCGGAATGTGCGCATCAATGGTCGCTTTAAAGACATCTTCACGAATGCTGTTAATGGTTTCGCTCACGTCGGAGACATCCAGTAGTTCGTTACGCTGGGTATAAATTGCGCGACGCTGGTCGTTGGCAACATCGTCATATTCCAGCAGCTGCTTACGAATATCGAAGTTGCGGCTCTCTACTTTGCGCTGCGCGTTGGCAATCGCTTTGGTCACCCACGGGTGCTCGATGGCTTCGCCCGGCTTCATACCCAGTTTGCGCATCATGCCCGATACGCGATCCGAGGCGAAAATACGCATCAGCGCATCTTCCATGGAGAGGTAGAAACGGGAAGAACCGGCATCACCCTGACGGCCCGCACGGCCACGCAGCTGGTTATCGATACGACGGGATTCATGACGCTCTGTACCGATGATATGCAGACCACCTGCCGCCAGAACCGCATCGTGACGCACCTGCCAGTCGGCTTTGATCTTTTCAATCTGCTCCGGTGTCGGGTTTTCCAGCGCGGCCACTTCCGCCTGCCAGCTACCGCCCAGCATAATATCGGTACCACGACCCGCCATGTTGGTGGCGATGGTCACCGCCGACGGATAGCCCGCCTGGGCGACGATGTCTGCCTCTTTCGCGTGGAACTTGGCGTTCAGCACGTTGTGCTTGATGCCCGCTTTCGTCAGTTCGTTAGAGACCACTTCCGACTTTTCAATGGAGATGGTACCTACCAGCACCGGCTGGCCCGCCGCGGTACGCTCACGAATATCTTCGATGATCGCCTGAATTTTTTCCGCTTCGGTCATATAGACCAGGTCCGGCATATCCTTACGGATCATCGGACGGTTGGTCGGCACAACCACGGTATCCAGCTTATAGATAGAGCTAAATTCGAACGCCTCGGTATCCGCTGTACCGGTCATACCGGCCAGTTTCTCGTAGAGACGGAAGTAGTTCTGGAAGGTGATGGAAGCCAGCGTCTGGTTCTCATTCTGGATCTCAACGCCCTCTTTCGCCTCCACCGCCTGGTGCAGACCGTCAGACCAGCGGCGGCCCTGCATGGTACGGCCGGTGTGCTCATCGACGATGATCACTTCGCCATCTTTGACAATGTAATCCACGTCGCGAGTAAAGAGCGCATGGGCGCGCAGCGCGGCGGTAACATGGTGCATCAGCATAATATTGCTCGGAGAGTAGAGCGACTCGCCCTCTTCCATGATGCCCTCTTTCACCAGCAGCTCTTCGATCAGCACCAGACCGCGTTCGGTCAGGTTAACCTGACGCGCTTTTTCGTCAACGGAGAAGTGCCCTTCACCCTGGAAGGTGTCGGAGTCCTCTTTCTCCTGGCGCAGCAGGTGCGGAATAATTTTATCGACCTTGCGATAGAGTTCGGAGCTGTCCTCCGCCGGACCAGAAATGATAAGCGGCGTACGCGCTTCGTCGATCAGGATGGAGTCCACCTCATCCACCAGCGCATAGTGCAGTTTACGCTGCACGCGCTCTTCCGGACTGAACGCCATGTTATCGCGCAGGTAGTCGAAGCCATATTCGTTGTTGGTACCGTAGGTGATGTCGGCGTTGTAGGCCTCACGCTTCGCTGGCGCCGGCAGGCCGGACATGTTGATGCCGACGGTCATGCCCAGAAATTCGAACAGCGGACGGTTATTTTCGGCGTCACGCTGGGCCAGATAATCGTTGACGGTAACAACGTGCACGCCTTTACCGGAGAGCGCGTTGAGGTAAGCAGGCAGGGTTGCGGTGAGGGTTTTACCTTCACCGGTACGCATCTCGGCGATGCAGCGGTCGTTCAGGACCATACCACCCAGCAACTGCACGTCGAAGTGACGCATACCAAACACGCGCTTGCTCGCCTCACGCACAACGGCGAAGGCTTCAGGAATCAGGCTCTCAACGGTCTCGCCTTTCGCGATACGGGCGCGAAACTCGGCGGTTTTACCTTTCAGCTCTTCATCGGAGAGTTTTTCCATCTCCGGTTCCATGGCGTTAATGAGGCTGACCGCTTTGCGCATACGGCGCAGGGTACGATCGTTACGGCTTCCGAATACTTTAGTTAATAACTTGATTAGCATGATAAATTCTCAAACGCCCCTCATGGGCAGATAAATTAAAAAAGTGAAAAACCATTAATTTAGCTGAGGCGTTGAGGCCCGGCGCGGATGCCCTGGACCTGGCTTAACCAGGTGGAGACAGAAAAGGTCGCGCGCGGAATATACGCAGTGGCAGTCACCTGACGCACAATGACCGGCGGTTTACTCTCCTGCGTCAGCAGCGCGTTAAGGGTATTGAGCAGCGCAAGATGATGAACCTGCACCGGCAGGGAGGCTTCGGCCACGGGCATGGCTTGCGGCGCCATAGCAAAAGAGAGGTGGCGGATCACCACGCGGATAGCGTGCTGATGCCAGTAATCTACCGTAAAGCTTGGACGACGATTTGCCTCCAGCAGCGCGAGGTTGCTGAAATTAACCCGGGTGGAGAGATCCTGATTCGTAGTGGTGGTTTTTGCGGGTGTCGCCGCTTCGGCGCTGTTATTGAGCGCAGGCAGGCCAAGGCTCGCCGCGACCATCCCCAGTAAGAGATGCGGCCAGAAGTAACGTCTGCCTAATTGTCGCCAGCGCGTCAGTATTCCGCTCACCAAGCCACCATAGCAATCAGCCCAAACGGACTCGCATTAAGAGAGTATTTAACCTGTCGATATTACCACTAAAGCGAATTAACAGCAGCAGGAATGAGGTAACGCAACGGATAAAAACGGTCAAGAATAGAGCGAACGCGTTGTGAATACGTACACTTCTGGAAAGAGCGGGCGAAATTGCTGCAGAGAATACAAAAACGACTGGTTCCCCTGGCCGGAGAGAGTACCAGGTTAACCAGTCGATTTACATAGCGTGTGCTATCAGGCCAGAACCATGCTCGGCGCTTTGAATGCCAGCGGCAGTTCTGCTTCGTCCTCGAAGGTCACATATTCCCAGGCTTCCTGCTTCGCAAGAACGGCCTGCAACAATTTGTTGTTCAATGCATGACCCGATTTAAAGGCGGTAAATGCACCGATGATATTGTGACCGCACATGAACAGGTCGCCAATGGCATCCAGCATTTTGTGACGAACAAATTCGTCTTCAAAACGCAGCCCGTCTTCGTTCAGTACACGATAATCGTCAACAACGATGGCACAATCGAAGCTACCGCCCAGGCACAGGCCACGGGACTGTAAATATTCGATATCGCGCATGAAACCGAAGGTACGCGCACGGCTGATCTGGCGCATAAACGCATCAGCAGAGAAGTTCATCGCGTAACGCTGGCTGCTGGAGTCGATGGCCGGATGGTTAAAATCGATGGTAAAGTCCAGCGAAAAACCATTGTACGGCTTAAATTCGGCCCACTTGTCGCCATCTTCGACGCGAACGGTCTCTTTGATACGAACAAATTTCTTGGCGCAGTTCAGTTCATCAATGCCTGCATCCAGCAGAAGATAAACAAACGGCGCAGCACTGCCGTCCATAATCGGGATTTCCGGCGCATCGACTTCAACAATAATGTTGTCGATACCCAGACCCGCCAGGGCGGCGTTCAGGTGCTCTACGGTAGAAATCCGCACGTCATGCTCATTAACCAGGCAAGTACAGAGCATAGTATCACGCACAGATTTGGCATCGGCCGGGAAATCTACCGGTGGATTCAAGTCGGTGCGACGATAGATGACCCCGGTATTGGCCGGCGCAGGGCGCAACGTCAGGGTGACTTTCTTGCCGGTATGTAAACCGACACCCGTCGCCTGAACGATACGTTTAAGTGTCCTTTGTTTGATCATCGTATAATCTCGCCAAATTACTTATCCAACCGAAAGTGTACATCACTAACGGGCGGCCAGTTTAGCACAAAGAGCGCAAATCCCCAAATTCCAGCCAATTCTTAATCAGCTTGCTTACGCAGGAACGCAGGAATGTCAAGATAATCAGGCTCTTTCGCAGTTTGCGGCGTATTATCGTTAACCACTTTCGCCGCCGGTTTTTGCTCCTGGCTCAGCGGAGACATACCGTGCTGCTGGTAACGATCGATCGCCGGTTGCGGAGTCTGTTTGTTGGTCACCAGGGTGATTTCAGGACGCTTGTCCATACCGATACCGGTGGCCACAACGGTTACGCGCAGTTCGTCGTTCATCTCTGGATCCAGAGAGGTACCGATAACCACGGTCGCGTTATCAGAGGCGAACGCACGAATGGTGTTACCCACGGTTTCAAACTCGTCCAGACGCAGGTCAAAGCCAGCCGTGATGTTGACCAGGACGCCACGCGCGCCAGAGAGGTCGATATCTTCCAGCAGCGGGGAGGAGATAGCCATTTCCGCCGCCTCTTCCGCACGATCTTCACCGCTCGCCACGCCAGAGCCCATCATCGCGTAGCCCATTTCGGACATTACGGTGCGCACGTCAGCGAAGTCAACGTTCATCAGACCCGGACGGGTGATCAGCTCGGCGATGCCCTGTACCGCGCCTTTCAGCACGTCGTTAGCCGCGCCAAACGCGTCCAGCAGGGAGATACCGCGCCCCAGCACTTTCAGCAGCTTGTCGTTCGGGATGGTGATCAGGGAGTCCACATGCTTGGAGAGCTCAGTGATCCCCTGCTCTGCGAACGCCATACGTTTTTTGCCTTCAAAGTTGAAAGGCTTGGTCACGACCGCAACAGTCAGAATACCCAGGTCTTTCGCCACTTCAGCCACCACCGGCGCCGCACCCGTACCGGTACCGCCGCCCATGCCCGCTGCGATAAAGACCATGTCCGCGCCTTCCAGCGCGGTGCGCAGCGCTTCACGGTCCTCTTCCGCCGCGTTACGGCCGACTTCCGGGTTAGCCCCAGCGCCCAGACCTTTGGTGATGCCACCGCCGATCTGAATGGTCTGGCCTACCGCCGTTTTACGCAGCGCCTGCGCATCGGTGTTAACCGCGAAAAATTCCACCCCTTCAATGCGCTCGCGCACCATGTGTTCTACGGCATTACCGCCGCCGCCACCGACGCCGATGACTTTAATCACCGCGTCGTTGGTCAGTTCCATAGGTTCAAACATAGTTTCTCTCCGTTTTCACGCTTCATCCTTTAAGCTGCCTTTGATGGCGGCCGCTGTTCGCTTCACTGCCTGTATCCGCAAGCGTGAAAGGAACTCTTCGTCGCCGCCACAACGCATCTTAACCGATTCTGCGTATGTGCCTGTCGCCTGAAACCGCTAATTTTGTGCGGTCTCTTTAAAAAATTAAAATTCTTTTCGCAGCCAGTTATTGATTCGTTTGACCCACGAACCCACTGATGTGCGTTTTTCCACTTCCGCTTCACCACTCAAATGGGACTCTTTCCCGTAGTGAAGCAGGCCCACAGCCGTTGAATAATAAGGCTCCTGAGCGTAATCCGTTAAACCGGTAATATTGAGCGGAGCGCCGATACGCACCTGCGTATGGAACACCCGCTGCGCACAGGCTGCAAGCCCCTCAATTTGCGCCGCGCCGCCGGTTAATACAATCCCCGCCGCAAGATGATGTTTTACGCCTTGCTGGCGAAGCTGTTCCTGTAATTGCAAGAGCTCCTCGTTGACGAGGTTAAGCAGCTCCGTGTAACGCGGCTCAATGACCTCTGCCAGCGTCTGGCGCTGCAGGCTGCGCGGCGGACGACCGCCCACGCTTGGCACCTCAACGCTCTCGTCTTTGCCGACGATAGATCCCAGCGCACAGCCGTGGCGCACCTTAATGGCCTCGGCATCGCTCGGCGGCGTACCGAAGGCGTAAGCGATATCGCTGGTCACCACATTTCCCGCGTAAGGGATCACTTTGGTGTGGCGCAACGCGCCGCCGGTATAGACGGCCATATCCATTGTACCACCGCCGATATCAACCACACAGACGCCCAGCTCGCGTTCGTCCTCAGTCAGGACGGAATAGCTTGCGGCCAGCCCTGCAAAAATAAGTTGGTCAACTTTCAGGCCACAACGTTCAACGGCTTTAACAATGTTTTTCGCCATATCGTTGTGACATGTGATCAAGTGCACTTTTGCCTGCATGCGTACCCCGGAAAGGCCGACCGGATTCTTGATTCCTTCCTGATAGTCGATCGCATATTCCTGCGGAATAACATGCAGCACACGATGTTCGTCGCGTACGCGTACGGACTTCGCAGTATGGACGACGTTTTCCACGTCCTCCTGCGTCACTTCCTCTTCGGAGATGGGCACCATGCCAATCTCATTCTGACAGCTAATATGTTTACCAGAAAGCGCCAGATAGACGGAGGAAATCTGGCAATCCGCCATCAATTCGGCCTGATCGATGGCGCGCTGGACGCATTTCACCACCGACTCAAGATCGTTTACCCCACCTTTATCCATACCACGGGACGGGCAGCTGCCCACGCCAATGATATTGACCATACCGTCAGGCAGAACTTCCCCTACTAAAGCGGCTACCTTCGCGGTGCCAATCTCCAGTCCAACCACCAGTTTTCTGTCCGTCGACTTGATCATTGTTATTCTGCCTGTACCTGTGCCTGATTCTGTTGCTGATTAGGTTCCTCAACCGGAGCCGGCTCCCAACCGACCGCAGCGCCTGAGTCATAGCGCAGATCAACGTAGCTTATCCGCTTGCCGTCAGTCTGCGCCTGCTGTTGTAAAACGGGATAAAGTTCTACAAAACGCGCCAGACGCTTCATGGTGTCACCCCGGCCAAGGTTGAGCTTAATCCCGTTCGTCAGGGTCAGTTGCCATGAACGACGCGCCGTCATGGCCGCCTCTTTTAACGTGAAGCGGTCTTTGGCCAGCACCTGCCCCATCTCCCGGAAACCTTGCAGCACTTCGTTTTCGCTGCCTTCCGGCCCATACAGCATGGGTAAATTCTGCTTATTCACGCGATCGGCCGGGACGCTAAAGGCATTGCCGTCAACGTCCACCATGTGCTGATCATTCCATCGCGCTATCGGCACATATTCAACCAGATGAATCTTCAATTCATCAGGCCACTGCTTTCTTACGCTTGCCTGCTTGATCCAGGGCAGACGTTCGATCTGGCTCTGGATAATGTTGACATCCTGGGTCATAAACGTACCCGGCGAGCCCAGCGCCAGAATAGACTGGCGGATGTCGTCGTTACGCGTATAGTGACGCTCTCCGGTCACCACCAGTTTTGACAGCGGTAGCCGTTGCGCATCTTCCATCCAGCCCAGCACCATCCAGCCGCTAATAAACACGGTACACAGCACGCCAAGCAGAAACAGGATGCCTGCCAGTCGCGTTCCATTATTCCGCCGTGAGGAGTGCTCTTCTTCCTCATCGCGGTTGCGCGTGTTCAACGCAGCCTGAGACATATCAGCTCGCCTGCTCCAGAATTTTTACCACCAGCTGCGAGAAGCTCATGCCCGCCTGACGCGCCGCCATCGGCACCAGGCTATGGCTGGTCATACCGGGTGAGGTATTGGCTTCCAGCAGATAAAATTGCCCGTCGCGGTCCTGCATCACGTCGATGCGGCCCCACCCGCGACAGCCTAAAACTGACCAGGCTTTGAGCACCAGAGCGTTCAATTGCGCCTCACGGGCTGCTTCCAGACCACTTGGGCAAAAATATTGCGTCTCGTCAGAGAGATATTTTGCTTCATAATCATAGAAGGTTCCGGCGGGTTGAATGCGAATTGAGGGTAAAATTTCTTCCCCGAGCATTGCTACCGTAAATTCCGGACCGCTGAGCCATTTTTCAATCAATACTTCTTCATCATGTTGAAATGCCAGCGCTAAGGCCGCCTGCAAATCCGCAGCCTCGTCAACTTTAGACATTCCCACGCTTGAGCCTTCGCGGCTGGGCTTAACAATAACCGGTAACCCCAGTGCTGTAATACGCTCATTAACGCTATTTTCAAGGCCTGTTTCGAACTCGCGGCGGGTGAGCGCCACCCAGGGCGCCACGGGGAGCCCTGCCCCTTGCCACAGCAGTTTGCTGCGAAGTTTATCCATGGAGATAGCCGAGGCCATCACGCCGCTGCCGGTGTAAGGCAGGCCGACAAGATCCAGCAGCCCCTGCAGGGTGCCATCTTCCCCGCCGCGACCGTGCAGGGCGATAAAGACTTTATCGAAGCCCTGCTCTTTGAGGCGTGTGACATCCACCTCTTTCGGGTCGACCAGATGTGCGTCCACGCCGCCCTCACGCAGCCCGGCCAACACCGCAGCGCCGGAATTAAGCGATACCTCGCGCTCAGCAGAGGTACCGCCAGCCAGAACAGCAATTTTATCAGCCATGGCGCGCCTCCTCCGTGGTTTGGGGCTTCAGTTTGATTTCAGCCAGATTGCGGGCGATTTTCCCGATGTTTCCCGCGCCTTGCACCAGAATCAAATCGTTACCCGTTAATACTGGCGCCAGCATTTCAGCAACCTGAGCCGGATCGGAGACCAGGATCGGATCGATTTTACCGCGCCCGCGGATGGTACGGCACAGCGACCGGCTGTCCGCTCCCGGAATGGGCGCTTCACCCGCCGCATAGACATCCAGCATCAGCAGGGAGTCCACCTGAGACAGAACGTTTGCGAAATCGTCGTAGAGATCGCGGGTACGGGTAAAACGGTGCGGCTGAAACAGCATAATCAGATTTTTATCCGGCCAGCCCGCGCGTGCCGCCTTGATAGTGGCATCCACCTCCGTCGGGTGGTGGCCGTAGTCATCCACCAGCATCGCGCTGCCACTTTTCCCATTTACCGGTTCTACAGGAAACTCCCCCAGGAAGTCAAAGCGGCGCCCGGTTCCCTGGAAGCTCTCCAGCGCGCGCAGGATGGCTTCATCGTCGATGCCCTCCTCCGTGGCTACCGCTACCGCCGCCGCCGCGTTCAGCGCATTATGACGGCCCGGCGCGTTGAGCGTCACATGCAGCAGCTCTTTATCCTGTCGCGCCAGAGTAAAGTGACCCTGCGCGCCAGTCTGACGGTAATCTTCCACGCGTACGTCAGCATCTTCGCTGAAGCCGTAGGTAGTTGTCTGGCGTCCCACGCGCGGGAGCAGCTCGCGGATCACCGGATCGTCCACACACATCACCGCGCGTCCATAGAACGGCAGATTGTGCAGAAAGTTTATAAACGTCTGCTTCAGATTTTCGAAGTCGCCCTGATAGGTGTCCATATGGTCGGCTTCGATATTGGTCACAATGGCCACCATCGGTTGCAGGTGCAGAAAGGATGCGTCACTTTCATCTGCTTCTGCAATCAGATAACGGCTATGTCCCAGACGGGCATGTACCCCAGCCGCCTTCACCAGCCCGCCGTTAACGAAAGTGGGATCCAGCCCCGCTTCGGCGTAAATGCTGGAGACCATCGCCGTGGTCGTGGTTTTACCGTGCGTGCCGGCAACGGCGATGCCATGGCGAAAACGCATCAGTTCCGCCAGCATCTCCGCGCGACGGATCACCGGGATGCGCGCCTCATGCGCGGCTACAATCTCCGGGTTGTCGGCGGCGATGGCGCTGGAGACCACCACCACGCTCGCATCGCGAACGTTTTCCGGGCGATGGTTGAAAAAGATGGTCGCCCCAAGCGATGCCAACTGCTGGGTAACCGGGTTCGGTGCCAGATCGGAACCGCTGATCTGGTAACCTTCGTTCGCTAAAACTTCGGCAATACCGCCCATACCGGCGCCGCCGATGCCAACGAAGTGAATGTGCCGGACGCGACGCATCTCGGGCACGATTGAACGCAGTTTCGCCAGTTGTTGTGTATTCATTCTCTAAACGCCATCGATACTTCAAATTCATGCAGCGCAACAGGCGCTGCGAGGGTTAAGCCTTAGCTGCCAGGCTCACTTCGTTTGCCACCCGATCCGTTGCGTCCGGGATAGCGGCGGCGCGAGCGCGCTGCGCCATCTCAAGCAACGTCTCTCTGTTCCAGCCCGCCAGGGTGGTGGCGACCGCCTCAGCGGTAAACTGTGGCTGTTCAAATATTTTGGCCGCGCCCGCTTTCTCCAGCGGCAACGCGTTCCAGTACTGCTGTCTGTCTTTGTGCTGGAACGGCACAAACAGCGCGGGCAGACCGGCGGCGGCAATTTCACTCACCGTCAGCGCGCCAGAGCGGCAGACCACGACATCGGCCCAGTCATACGCGGCGGCCATGTCGTCGATAAACTCGGTCACCTTGTGCTGCGGCTGCCCTGCTTCGGCGTAAGCCTGCTCCACCGTCTGCTGCGCGCCTTTTCCACTCTGATGCCAGATGGTGACGGAGTCGCCAAGTCTTGACGCAACCTGCGGCATCGTCTGGTTTAAAATACGCGCCCCCTGGGAGCCGCCCACCACCAGCACGCGCACCGGCCCTTCACGACCCATAAGGCGGGTTTCAGGCTGAGGCAGCGCCAGCACATCCACGCGAACCGGGTTACCCACCACTTCCGCATGGGGAAATGCGCCCGGAAATGCCTGCATCACTTTAGTGGCGATCTTCGCCAGCCACTTATTGGTTAAGCCTGCAATGCCATTTTGTTCATGGAGAACGACGGGGATCCCCAGCGACCATGCAGCCAGCCCTCCAGGGCCAGAAACATACCCGCCCATGCCCAGCACCACATCCGGCTTAAAGCGTTTCATAATGGCGCGCGCCTGCCGCCAGGCGTTAAAGATACGCACCGGGGCCAGCAGCAGCGCTTTTATGCCTTTCCCGCGCAGGCCGGAGATACGAATAAAGTCGATCTCAATCCCATGCTTCGGCACCAGATCGGCCTCCATGCGGTCTGCGGTTCCCAGCCAGCGTACCTGCCAGCCCTGATCCATTAAATGGTGCGCTACCGCGAGCCCGGGGAAAACGTGTCCGCCGGTCCCGCCCGCCATCACCATTAACCGCTTCGGTTGATTCATCGTGAACCTCGTGTAAACGCCTGGGCTTTCTCCAGACGCGTCTCATAATCTATACGTAACAACAACATGATGGCGGTCGACATAATCAGCAGACTCGAACCACCATAACTGATTAACGGCAATGTCAGGCCTTTGGTCGGCAACATACCTGCCGCCGCACCCACATTAACCAGCGCCTGGAAGCTAAACCAGATACCAATTGAGCAGGCTAAAAAGCCTGAAAAACGGTGATCGATCTCCAGCGCTTTACGGCCAATCGACATGGCGCGGAAAGCGACGAAGAATACCATTAAAAGCGCCAATACCACACCGATATAACCCAGTTCTTCCCCAATGATGGAGAAGATGAAGTCGGTGTGCGCTTCGGGCAGATACTCCAGTTTTTGCACCGAATTGCCTAATCCCTGCCCCCACATCTCACCGCGACCGAAGGCCATCAGAGACTGGGTAAGCTGGTAGCCGCTGCCGAAGGGATCTTCCCACGGGTTCCAGAAGGAGGTCACGCGGCGAATACGGTAGGGTTCCGCCAGAATCAGCAGGACAACCGCCGAAATCCCCATGCCGATAATGGCGATAAACTGCCACAGCTTCGCACCGGCCAAAAACAGCATCGCCAGCGTGGTGACAAACAGCACCACCACTGTACCAAGGTCAGGCTGCGCCAGCAGCAGCACCGCCAGCACCAGAATAACCCCCATCGGCTTAAGGAAGCCGCGCAGGTTATTACGCACCTCGTCAACCTTTCGCACCAGATAGTTGGCGAGGTAGCAGAACAGCGACAGCTTGGTAAATTCCGCTGGCTGGATACGCAGCGGGCCGAGGGCAATCCAGCGCGACGCCCCGTTAACGGAGCTACCCACCACCAGCACAATCAGCAGCATGACAATCGAGGCGATCAGCATGGCGGTACTGTGTCGCTGCCAGAACTCCATCGGCAGACGCAGCGTAATCATCGCCAGACAGAACGCCAGAATGATGTATATGCCATCACGCTTGGCGAACAGGAAGGGATCGTTCGCCAGGCGTTGACCAACCGGCATGGAGGCGGAGGTCACCATGATAAAGCCGATAGCCGCCAGCCCCAGCGTCAGCCAGAGCAGCATGCGATCGTACATAATCAGGCTGTCGGAATCTTTATCCCGGGAGGCCATCACCCAGCCCTTCAGCGCCGAAAAGATCCACACCAGAATACCTAACCCCGGCAGGCGCGGTACCTTCAGGCGAGGGAGAGAGAAGCGCATCAGCCTAACTCCTTCGCCAGACGCGTAAATTCATCGCCGCGCTGTTCGAAATTCTTAAACTGATCGAGACTGGCGCAGGCGGGCGACAGCAGCACCATATCGCCAGGCCTGACCTTCGGCGCCAGCAGACGCATCGCCTGCTCCATGGTCCCGGTCTGTTCTGCAATCTCCGGTCGCAGCGCGGCCAGCTCCGCCCCGTCGCGGCCAAAGCAGTAGAGGCGAATGTTATCGCCCGAGAGATAGCGCGCCAGCGGCGAAAAGTCGGCGGATTTACCGTCGCCGCCAAGCAGCAGATGTAACGTCCCGTCGACCTGCAGGCCGTTCAGCGCTGCCTCCGTACTGCCGACGTTGGTCGCTTTCGAGTCGTTAATCCAGCGCACGCCGTTATGCTCCAGCGCCAGCTGGAAACGGTGCGCCAGGCCGGTAAAGGTGGTCAGCGCCTTCAGGCTGGTGGCGCGCGGCAGGCCGGCAGCATCCGCCAGCGCCAGCGCGGCCAGCGCGTTGGTGTAGTTGTGCTGACCGGTGACCTTCATCTCTTTCACATTGAGCACCTTTTCACCTTTCACCCGCAGCCAGGTCTCCCCTTGCTGGCGGTTCAGGTGATAGTCGCCCATATTGATGCCAAAGCTGACGCAGCGCTCATCCGCGCCGCGCACCGGCATAGTCAGCGCGTCGTCGGCGTTCACCACGCACACGCGGGCGTTTTCATAGATGCGCAGCTTGGCGGCGCGATACTGCTGCAGGCCAAGCGGATAGCGATCCATATGATCTTCGGTAACGTTAAGAATAGTGGCAGCTACCGCCCGCAGGCTGGAGGTGGTTTCCAGCTGGAAGCTGGAGAGCTCCAGCACGTAGAGCTCGCGGGAAGGGTCCAGCAGCATGAGCGCCGGCAGGCCGATATTACCGCCCACGCCGACCTTGACGCCTGCCGCCTTCGCCATCTCCCCCACCAGGGTAGTGACGGTGCTTTTCCCGTTAGAGCCGGTAATCGCAATGACCGGTGCCTGCGCTTCACGACAGAAGAGTTCGATATCCCCCACAATCTCGACGCCCGCCTCAGCCGCGGCGCCAAGAGCAGGATGCGCCAGGGCGATGCCGGGACTGGCGACAATCAGATCGGCGGTCAGCAGCCACTCATCATTGAGCCCCCCCAGATAGCGGTCTACCTCCGGCGGTAGCTTCTCCAGACCCGGCGGCGTCACGCGTGTGTCCATAACGCGCGGGGTTACGCCGCGCGCCAGAAAAAAGTCCACGCAGGAGAGGCCGGTCAGCCCCAACCCGATGATAACGACTTTTTTGCCCTGGTAATCAGCCATCATTAACGTACCTTCAGCGTTGCCAGGCCAATCAGCACCAGCATCAGCGAAATAATCCAGAAGCGCACGATGACGCGCGGCTCCGGCCAGCCTTTCAGTTCATAGTGGTGATGAATCGGCGCCATGCGGAAGATGCGCTGGCCGCGCAGCTTAAAGGAGCCAACCTGCAGAATAACCGACAGGGTTTCGACCACGAACACGCCGCCCATAATCACCAGCAGGAACTCCTGGCGCAGCAGCACGGCGATAATGCCGAGCGCGCCGCCCAGCGCCAGGGAGCCGACGTCACCCATAAAGACCTGCGCCGGGTAGGTGTTAAACCACAGGAAGCCCAATCCGGCGCCGACAATGGCGGTACAGACGATGACCAGCTCGCCCGCGTGGCGCAGGTAAGGGATATGTAGATAGTTGGCAAAATTCATGTTGCCGGTCGCCCAGGCCACCAGCGCGAAGCCGCCCGCCACAAAGACGGTGGGCATAATCGCCAGCCCGTCCAGGCCGTCAGTGAGGTTAACGGCGTTGCCGGTGCCGACAATCACAAAGTAGGCCAGCAGAATGTAGAAAATGCCGAGCTGCGGCATCACATCTTTAAAGAACGGCACCACCAGTTCGGTGGCGGGCGTATCTTTTCCGACGAGATAGAGCGCAAACGCGACGCCCAGCGCAATCACCGACATCCAGAAATATTTCCAGCGCGCAATCAGCCCTTTGGTGTCTTTGCGCACCACTTTGCGATAATCATCGACAAAGCCGATGATCCCGTAGCCCACCAGCACCACCAGCACGCACCAGACGTACGGGTTAGAGGGGTAAGCCCACAGCAGCACGGAGACAACAATGGCGGTTAAAATCATAATGCCGCCCATGGTCGGGGTGCCGCGCTTGCTGAAATGCGACTCCGGGCCGTCGTTACGGACAACCTGACCAAATGCGAGTTTTTGCAGACGGGCAATCATGCGCGGGCCCATCCACAAGGAGATGAACAGCGCGGTCAGCAGGCTGACAATGGCGCGAAACGTCAGATAGGAAAAGACGTTAAAGCCGGAATAATATTTGACCAAATGCTCGGCCAGCCAAACTAACATGTCCCGTTCTCCTGTAATGCGTGTACTACCTCTTCCATGGCGGCACTACGTGAACCTTTCACTAAAACTGTCACAATTTGATGTTCTTTTGTCAGCGCCTTCAGGCGCGTAATCAGGGCTGCTTTATCGGCGAAATGCTCGCCCACGCCGCTCGCCTGGCTGATGGCCTGACTCAGCGTGCCGGTGCTCAGAACGCAATCGATACCGGAGGCTTTCGCTGCTTCCCCCACCTGGATATGACACGCTTCGCTCTCATCACCCAGCTCCGCCATGTCGCCGACCACCAGCACGCGGTAGCCCGGCATCTCGGAGAGTACCTGTACCGCCGCAGTCATCGAGCCCACGTTGGCGTTATAGGAGTCGTCAAGCAACAGCTTGTTTTCAGCCAGTGGGATCGGGAACAGACGCCCTGGCACAGCTTTTAAATTTGCCAGACCGGTTTTGATCGCCTCGTGCGAAGCGCCCACCGCCGTCGCGAGCGCCGCCGCCGCCAGGGCGTTAGCGATATTGTGACGACCCGGTAGCGGCAGCAGCACGTCAATGCCGCCCGTCGGGGTCCGGAGGGTAAACTCCGTACCGTGGGAGGTGACGTGAATGTTGTCCGCCGTAAAATCGCTGTTGGCCGCGTTCGGTGAAAAACGCCAGGTTTTGCGCGAACCGATCACGCTCTGCCAGTTCAGCCAGTCGTTATTGTCGGCGTTCATAATGGCGATGCCGTTTTCCGGCAGGCCGGTATAGATTTCGCCTTTCGCCTTCGCGACCCCTTCCAGCGAGCCAAAGCCTTCGAGGTGTGCGGCGGCAAGGTTATTAACCAGCGCCGCCTCAGGACGCGTCAGGCTGACCGTCCAGGCGATTTCGCCCTGGTGATTGGCGCCAAGCTCAATGACGGCGTACTCATACTCTTTGGTCAGGCGCAGCAGCGTCATCGGCACGCCGATGTCGTTATTCAGATTGCCCGCGGTATAGAGCGTGTTGCCGCACTGGCTCAGAATGGCGGCGGTCATCTCTTTAACCGACGTTTTACCCGAGGAGCCGGTCAGCGCCACGACGCGCGCGGGCACCTGCTGGCGAACCCACGCCGCCAGTTCGCCAAAGGCCTGGCGGGTATCACTCACCACCAGTTGCGGCAGATCGATATCGAGCTTGCGGCTAACCAGCAGCGCCCCCGCGCCGCTCTCCTTTGCCTTGTCGGCAAAATCATGTGCGTCGAAACGCTCGCCCTTCAGCGCCACAAACAGGCAGCCGGAGGTGATTTTTCGGGTGTCGGTGGTGACCTCGTCAATGACGATATCCTGCCCGTGCAACTCCCCGCGCAGGATCCCTGCAAGCTGGCCCAGCGTTACGCTAATCATGCCACCACTCCCAGCAGACGTGCGGCGGTCACGCGGTCGGAGTAATCCAGACGGCGTGTGCCCACGATCTGATAATCTTCATGCCCTTTACCTGCCAGCAGCACCACGTCGTTTTCATGCGCCTGCATAATGGTGCTGGTCACCGCTTCCGCGCGGCCTTCCACCACGCGGGCGCGACCTGCATCCAGCATACCGGCGAGAATGTCGTTAATAATGGCGCGCGGCTCTTCGGTACGCGGATTGTCATCGGTCACCACCGGAATATCGGCAAACTGCTCGGCAATGGCGCCCATGAGCGGACGTTTGCCTTTATCGCGATCGCCGCCGCAGCCAAAGACACACCATAGCTTGCCGGTACAGTGCAGACGCGCCGCTTCCAGCGCTTTTTCCAGCGCGTCCGGGGTGTGGGCGTAATCCACTACCACGGTCGGTTTGCCCGGCGCGCTAAAGACTTCCATGCGTCCACACACCGGCTGCAAACGCGCGGCGGTGTTCAGCAGTTCGCTCAGCGGATAGCCCAGCGCCAGCAGAGTCGCCAGCGCCAGCAGGAGGTTGCTGACGTTAAACGCCCCCATCAGGCGGCTTTCAATTTCGCCCTCGCCCCATGAGGAAGCAAAGCGGATCGTCGCGCCGCTGTCGTGATAGTTCACCCCTGTCGCCTTCAGCCAGCGGCCATGACAGTCAGGGTTGATCTGGTTGTTCATCGATACCGCCACCGCGTCCGGCAGGCTGGCCAGCCAGCGGCTGCCTACCTCGTCGTCGGCATTGATAATCGCCTGGCCAAAATTATGACAGGCATAAAGCTGCCATTTCGCCGCTTCGTAGTGTTCCATATCGCCGTGATAGTCGAGATGGTCGCGGCTTAAATTGGTAAACACGGAGGCGGCAAATTTGAGCGCCGCCACTCGATGCTGCACCAGGCCGTGGGAGGAGACCTCCATAGCGGCCAGCGTCGCGCCTTGCCCGACAAGGCCGGCCAACACGTGCTGCACATCCACCGCAGATCCGGTGGTATTTTCCGTCGGGCTTACCTTCCCGAGCAGACCATTGCCCACGGTGCCCATCACCGCGCTGGTCTCGCCCAGCAGCTGGCTCCACTGCGCAATCAGCTGCGTGGTCGTGGTTTTACCATTGGTGCCGGTCACGCCAATCAGGCGCAGCCGGTCAGAAGGCTCGTGATAGAAGCGTCCCGCCAGGGCGGAGAGTCGCTCGTTCAGTTGGCTAAGGTAGATGACCGGTACGCCGTGCATCTCACGGATTTCACCATCGGTTGCTTCATCTTTTGCCTCAGCAATAACGGCAGCTACACCTTGCGCAATCGCCTGCGGGATATACCGACGCCCGTCCGCCTGATGACCGACAACTGCTACGAAGAGATCGCCCGATGCAGCCACCCGGCTGTCGAGTACCATCTCGCGTAGTGCTCGCGCAGGTAACCCGGTTACCCACGGAGCGAGTAGGTCGCGCAAATTACGATCTGCCACCTGTTCCCTCGCCTTGATTAATTACAAATTCACTTTTATCGCCCGTCGCCAGCGCATCGGGTTCAATGTTCATGGTGCGCAGAACGCCGCCCATGATGGCACCAAACACCGGCGCGGAGACGGCGCCACCGTAATATTTACCCGCCTGCGGATCGTTAATGACGACCACCAGCGCAAAACGCGGATTGCTCGCAGGCGCCACGCCTGCGGTATAAGCAATATATTTGTTGATATAGCGACCATCCGGGCCAACCTTTTTTGCCGTACCGGTCTTAATGGCGATGCGATAGCCTTTAATCGCCGCTTTCACGCCGCCGCCGCCCGGCAGCGCCACGCTCTCCATCATGTGAACAACGGTACGCACGATGGATTCCGGGAAGATGCGCTCGCCCGGAACGGGAGGATCAACTTTGGTGATCGACAGCGGGCGATAGATGCCATAGCTGCCAATCGTTGCATAGACTCGCGCTAACTGTAACGGCGTTACCATTAGCCCGTAGCCGAAAGAGAAGGTGGCCCTCTCTATGTCAGACCACCGTTGTTTTTGAGGATATAAGCCACTGCGTTCTCCGACCAACCCCAAATTGGTCGCTTTTCCCAGCCCAAAACGTGAGTAAGTTTCTACTAACGCTGAGGACGGCATCGCTAACGCCAGCTTGGAAACACCGACGTTACTCGACTTCTGTAATACCCCGGTAAGGGTCAATTCGCTGTAGCGCGCCACGTCTTTGATTTCGTGGCCGTTAATTCGGTAAGGAATGGTGTTGAGCACGGTGTTTTCATTGACGATACCGCGCTGCAGGGCAGTCATCACCACCATCGGTTTCACCGTGGAACCCGGCTCAAACACGTCGGTAATGGCGCGGTTACGCATGGCATCCTTCGCCGTGCCGCTAAAGTTGTTCGGGTTATAGGAGGGGCTGTTGGCCATCGCCAGCACTTCGCCCGTATTAACATCCACCAGCACCGCACTGCCCGACTCCGCTTTGTTAAACGCGACGGCGTTATTAAGCTCGCGGTAGACCAGCGCCTGCAGACGTTCGTCGATGCTGAGAGCGAGGTTGTGCGCCGCCTGGCTGTCGGTGGAAGAGATATCTTCGATCACGCGACCATAGCGGTCTTTACGCACCACGCGCTCGCCCGGCTGGCCGGTCAGCCACTTATCAAAGCTTTTTTCAACCCCTTCAATCCCCTGGCTGTCGACGTTGGTAAAGCCGATAAGGTGAGCGGTCACTTCGCCAGAAGGGTAGTAACGGCGAGACTCTTCCCGCAAATGGATCCCCGGCAGCTTCAGCTTTTTGATGTAGTCGGCCATATCCGGGTTAACCTGGCGCGCCAGATAGATAAAGCGTCCTTTCGGGTTGGCGTTAACGCGCGCCGCCATCTGATCGAGCGGCATCTTCAGGGCGTCAGCCAGCGCTTTCCAGCGGTTATCCAGCGTAATACCGCCTGCGTCATGGAGCTCTTTCGGATCGGCCCAGATCGCTTTTACCGGTACGCTCACCGCCAGCGGTCGACCCGAACGGTCAGTGATCATGCCGCGCGAAGTCGAGACCTCCTGTACGCGCAGGGAACGCATATCCCCCTGACGAACCAGCATATCCGGGGCGATAATTTGCAACCAGGCCACGCGCCCCAGCAGAAAACCGAGCGCCAGCAGGATACAGCCGCAAAGCAACGCAAAACGCCAGCTGATAAAGCTGGCCTGTTCTTCCTGACGTTTCGGTTTGAGCGTTTTTGCCCCTGCTTTCATGCGTCGCGTTATCCCTTATTTTTGTACTACGATATTTTCCTGCGAAGGATCAACATGCTGTAACTGCAGCTTTTCCGTTGCGATGCGTTCTACCCGGCTGTGATCGCCGAGGGCGTTCTCTTCCAGAATCAGGTTACGCCATTCGATATCCAGCGCGTCGCGCTCCAGCACCAGCTGCTCGCGCTGGGCGGTGAGCAGACGGGTATGGTGCGCGGTAGTCACTACTGAAATCGCCGTAACAATGATGCAAATAAACAGGCAGAGCGGCAGTTTCCCAAACCGCAACAGGTCGTCGCCGATCACTGCGGGCAAAGCGTGGCGCTCGTTACTTCCTAACGACTCTTTAACTTTGCTGAGGGTCTCCGTCACTCTGCTAATCATGCATCCGTCCTCTCTGCAATACGCAGAACTGAACTACGGGCACGTGGATTTTCAGCCACCTCTTCTTCGCCCGGCATGAGTTTTCCGAGCGCCCGTAGCTGACGGCCGCCCAGTTTTTTGAGCTGTTCTTCTGTCATCGGCAACCCGGCAGGAACCTGCGGGCCGCGGCTTTGCTCGCGCATAAAACGCTTCACAATGCGGTCTTCCAGCGAATGGAAGCTGATGATGGATAACCGCCCGCCCGGGGCCAGCACGCTGAGCGAGCTTTTTAGCGCCTGCTCTATCTCCTCCAGTTCACTGTTCACCCAGATGCGCACCGCCTGGAAGGTACGGGTCGCCGGATGTTTATGCTTATCCTTCACCGGCGTGGCTGCCGCGATCACTTCCGCCAGCTCTTTGGTGCGGGTCATCGGCTCAACGCGGTTACGCTCTACGATGGCGCGGGCGATGCGTTTACCGAAACGCTCTTCACCAAAGGTTTTGATGACCCAGGCGATGTCCGCTTCGTCTGCGGTTTGCAGCCACTCGGCGGCAGACTGACCGCGGGTGGGGTCCATGCGCATATCCAGCGGACCGTCGCGCATAAAGGAGAAGCCGCGTTCAGCATCGTCAAGCTGGGGAGAGGAGACACCAAGATCGAGTAAAATGCCGTCGATCTTACCGGTGAGATCGCGCTCGGCCACATAGTCAGCCAGCGCGGAGAAAGGGCCATGTACGATGGAAAAGCGAGGATCGTCGATGGTCTTTGCCACGGCGATCGCCTGCGGATCGCGATCGATCGCCAGCAGGCGCCCTTCCGCTCCCAAGCGGGAGAGGATCAAGCGCGAATGGCCACCACGGCCAAAAGTCCCATCAATATAGATGCCGTCAGGACGAATGTTCAGACCGTTTACGGCCTCATCCAGCAGCACCGTCGTATGTTTATAATTTTCCATCATCTTTTATAGTGACAAATCCTGTAGCCTTTCCGAGAGCGTGTCGGAATCAGACTGTTCAGCGTCGATATCTTCCCTGACCTGTTGATACCAGGTCGTTTCATCCCACAGCTCAAACTTGTTAAGCTGCCCGACCAGCATCACTTCTTTCGTCAGACCGGCATGCTGCCGTAACACGGGCGCAATCAGCAGGCGCCCCGCGCTATCCATCTGACATTCACTGGCATGGCCCAATAACAGCCGCTGCACGCGGCGTTCCTGCGGGTTCATGCTCGACAGTCGTGACAGTTTTTGCTCGATGATTTCCCATTCAGGCAAAGGGTAAAGCAGCAGGCAGGAGTGGCTGATGTCAATGGTGCAGACCATTTGACCGGAAGCGCTCTCGATCAGCTCATCGCGGTATCGGGTTGGCACCGATAATCGTCCTTTACTGTCGAGATTGACTAAGGTTGCTCCACGAAACATGCCAGCCTCACCCTTTCTCGCCACTTTAACCCACAAATTCCCACAGAATGGAGTTTACGGAGCGAGGGAAAAGCTTGTCAAGCCAGGACTTTCGCGACAGAGATTTGAAATTCAGCTGTTTACGAACGTAACCCGACCCGAACAATAACTGCACAACCGGCGAGGCAAAATTAACGTTATGAATACTTGCAAGAAAAAAAGTAAATATGTCCAATAGCGTTAAAAATCACTCAGCTCGTCGCGGGTAAATATAAAGTGTCAGTTTGCGACGCGGGCGGCATTTTAAGCCATATCGGACAGGGATAACAGCAGCAGATGACAGGCGGGGCCGCTACACAGCCAGCAGCGCCTGACCGGGCGACAACAACCCCTACACAGAACGACAGACAATTCAGCATCTGAATAGAGTTTGTAACAAAACAATACAAGAAGCGGGCGGTTATTGACTCTTAAATAGCCTTAAAAAGGATTTTAAATAACGAAATGAATTAAAAAATGGCGGACGCAAACGATTTTAAGGAATTATCTTAATTTCAATAAGGCAATTATTAATAGGGCGCTAAACGTTCGGCATTTATCGCGCTTTTAATAACAGCGGCGCGTTGACGGCGCCGCGGATGAACAATCAGTGGCGGCTTAGCACGCCGCGACGATAGAGGTTTCTCTTGATGCGCGTCAGGCCGGGCTTCGGCTTGCGCGGCTCGTCCAGGCTCGCCAGCACAATCTCCAGCACGCGTTCGGCCACATCGCGATGACGCTGGGCGACAGCCAGCACCGGACACTGCAGGAAGTCGAGCAGTTCGTTATCCCCAAAGGTGGCGATCGCCAGATCGGTAGGCAGCTTGCCGTCACGGCGCAGGGTGACGTCCATTACCCCCTGCAGGAGGGCAAACGAGGTGGTAAACAGCGCCTGCGGCATAGGATGGGTTTCCAGCCATTTCTCAAAGAGCTGCGCGGCGGCTTCCCGCTCATAGCTGTTGGCATAGAGGAAATGCACCTCGCGCGGATCCTCTTTCCAGGCGGCGCGGAACCCCTGCTCGCGCAGGAAGCTGACCGAAAGCTCCGGCAGCGCCCCCAGATAGAGCACCGTTTCCGCCGGAAAGGTACGCAGCTCCGCCGCCAGCATTTCGGCGTCGTCCTGATCTGCGCCCACCACGCTGGTGAAATGTTCGCGATCCAGCGCACGGTCAAGCGCGACGATCGGGAAAGGATCGTTGGCCCAGCGCTGGTAGAAGGGATGCTCCGGCGGCAGAGAAGTGGAAACGATGATCGCGTCGACCTGACGTTGCAGCAGGTGTTCAATGCAGCGCATCTCGTTATCGGGCTGATCTTCTGAGCAGGCGATCAGCAGCTGGTAGCCGCGCTGGCGCGCCTGCCGCTCAAGATAGTTCGCGATACGGGTGTAGCTGGTATTTTCCAGATCCGGGATCACCAAACCAATGGAGCGGGTCCGGCCGGCACGCAGGCCAGCCGCGACGGCATTCGGATGGTAGTTATGCTCACGCACCACCGCCATTACTTTTTCAACGGTCTTGTCGCTGACGCGATACTGCTTTGCCTTACCGTTAATCACATAGCTTGCCGTGGTTCGTGACACGCCGGCGAGCCGGGCGATTTCATCCAGTTTCACAATTGCCCCTTAAAAGAGAAAAGAGAACCCATGGCCTTGTCAGGGTTATGGTTAAATCTTTTAACATCTAAGCGCAGAATAGTCACCGCGGCAACCGCTTTTATTTGCGCAACCTGCCGATTGTCAAAAAAAAGCCCGGCCAGAGCGGCCGGGACTGGAGAGAGAAGCCTTTTTGGCTACTTCATAATCTTATCGCCGCGGGAGAGTCCGACGACGCCGGAGCGCGCCACCTCAACGATCCGGGCAACGTCGCGCACCGAGGCCAGAAAAGCATCCAGCTTGTCGCTGGTTCCCGCCAGCTGCACGGTATATATAGAAGGGGTAACGTCGACAATCTGCCCGCGGAAGATATCAGCGTTGCGCTTAACCTCTTCACGTCCGAATCCGCTGGCCTGAATTTTGACCAGCATGATTTCGCGTTCCACATAGGCTCCCTGCCCCAGCTCGCTGACGCGCAGCACGTCGATAAGCTTGTGCAGCTGCTTTTCAATCTGCTCCAGCACTTTCTCATCGCCAACGGTCTGAATGGTCATCCGGGAGAGAGTCGGATCGTCGGTAGGGGCAACGGTCAGGCTTTCGATGTTATACCCGCGCTGCGCAAAGAGGCCGATAACGCGCGACAGCGCTCCCGACTCATTTTCCAGTAATACAGATAATATCCGGCGCATCAGGTTCTCTCCGTTTTGCTTAACCACATTTCGTCCATGCCCCCGCCGCGAATATGCATCGGATAGACATGCTCGCTGCCGTCAACCAGGATATCGGCGAAAACGAGCCGCTGGTTTTTAACATGGCCCAGCGCTTCGCCAAGCTTCTCCTCCAGCTCCGCCGGATTGCTGATACGCATGCCGACATGGCCGTACGCTTCGGCGAGACGCACAAAATCGGGTAGCGACGTCATATAGGACTGGGAGTGACGGCCAGAATAGATCATATCCTGCCACTGCTTCACCATGCCGAGATAGCCATTATTCAGGTTGAGCACCAGCACCGGCAGGTTGTATTGCAATGCGGTGGAGAGTTCCTGAATATTCATCTGAATGCTGCCATCGCCCGTCACGCAGACGACCATCTCATCCGGCAGCGCCAGCTTCACCCCCAGCGCAGCGGGCAAACCGAAGCCCATCGTCCCGAGGCCCCCGGAGTTGATCCAGCGGCGTGGCCTGTCGAAAGGATAATAAAGCGCGGCAAACATCTGATGCTGGCCCACGTCTGAGGCGACGTAGGCCTCGCCGTGAGTCAGGCGCCAGAGGGTTTCGATTACCGCCTGCGGTTTGATGCTTTCGCTCCCGGTCTCGTAGTTCAGGCAGTGGCGCGCGCGCCACTGCTCTATCTGCTGCCACCAGTCGCGTATATCGTCCAGCGGTTGCTCACCGCCCTCCTGCGCCAGCAGCTCCAGCATCTGTTCCAGCACCAGACGCGCATCGCCAACGATAGGAATATCGGCGGCCACGGTTTTGGAGATCGAGGTGGGATCGATATCAATATGCAGTACCGTTGCATCAGGGCAATATTTTGCCAGATTATTGGTGGTGCGATCGTCAAAGCGCACCCCGACGGCAAATATCACGTCGGAGTTATGCATCGTCATATTGGCTTCATAGGTGCCATGCATCCCCAGCATGCCCAGCGCCTGACGGTGCGTGGCCGGGAAAGCGCCTAACCCCATCAGAGAGGAAGCGACCGGCAGGTTTAATTTTTCCACCAGTTCGCGAAGCTGGGTATCGCAGCGGGCGTTGACCGCGCCGCCGCCTACATATACCACCGGTTTTTTGGCGGCGAGCAGCGTATGCAGGGCGCGCTTGATTTGCCCTTTATGACCCTGAGTGGTCGGATTATAGGAGCGCATGCTGACCGACTCCGGCCAGACGTAGGGCAACTTATTCGCCGGATTAAGAATATCTTTTGGCAGATCGACCACCACCGGGCCGGGACGCCCGCTGGCCGCCAGCCAGAACGCCTTTTTCAGCACGCCGGGAATATCTTCCGTCTGCTTAACCAGAAAGCTGTGCTTCACCACCGGGCGGGAGATGCCGACCATATCGCACTCCTGGAACGCATCGTAGCCAATCAGCGATGTTGCGACCTGGCCGGAGAGGATCACCAGCGGAATGGAATCCATATAGGCGGTCGCGATACCGGTAATAGCGTTGGTCGCTCCCGGACCGGAGGTGACCAGCACCACGCCTACCTCCCCTGTGGCGCGAGCCAGACCATCAGCCATATGGACGGCGGCCTGCTCATGGCGTACCAGCACATGATCGATCCCGCCCACGGTATGTAACGCATCATAAATATCGAGGACCGCCCCCCCGGGGTAGCCGAATACGTGCTTCACGCCCTGGTCGATAAGCGATCGGACGACCATTTCGGCGCCAGACAACATCTCCATGATCTGCCTCTTTGATTTTTGCGAAGTGATATTCACCTTACCCGCTCGTCATAAGTCAGGCAATTGGCAAACCTCTCCGTCATAAGGGCATAAAAAGCAGAAAACAAAGGTTTTGATTAAGGATGAAGGGGATTCGTCTGTTATTACCGGCCGTGATAAAAAATCGTCGCTAAAAAGCCATGATAGTCAGCAATTTATCTATTTTCATCAGAGACAGAGGGCAATAAAGAAGAGAAAACAGGAGATAATTTCATGTTAAGAAGAAATATCAGGATAAACAGAATGCGACGCTACTGTTTATCCTGATACCGATTAGCGGCGGCAGACGTTAATTAACAGCTCTTCCATCCACTGGTGCCCTTTATCCCGGCCAGCGGCCTCATGCCAGGAGAGATAGCAGGTGCGGCTATTTAACTTCAGCGGCAGCGGTAAAATTTGCAGCTCAAGCTGGGAGGAGAACTCTTCCGCCAGCCAGCGCGGCGCAATGGCAACCAGCTGCGTCTGCGAGACAACATTCAACACGCTGACCATCGCCATGCCCTGATAGGCGATGCTTGCCTGCTTATCCGGCGTCTCATACCACGGCTGGCTAAATGAGGCGTAACGGTCAAGCGCCACTACCGCGTGCTGCTCGTTATAGACATCGTTTTCCCGGAATAAGCCATTCATGCGAGGATGTTTTTTACTGGCAACTAAGACCATTTCATCATTAAACAGCGGCACACATGAAAATTCAGGACGACGAAATTCCTCATAACCGATGACAAATTCCGTCTCCTGATAACGTAACTGATGCTCGGTATTCTGATTAAGGGATGATTTAAATACGAGATGGATATTAGGCGCGATCTCTTCGACTTTATTATAGATAACGGACGTTAAATAATTATCGAGCGGGCTGCAGACGCAGAGATGAAACACGCGCTCGCTGCTCAGCGGTTCAAAACCGGAGCCGGGTAGCTCATTTTGCACCAGCTGCAGCGCCTGCCTGACGGCGCCAAACAGCTGATAAGCGCGGGCCGTTGGCTGAATACCCCGACCGTAACGCACAAATAACTCGTCATTAAACATGACTTTAAGACGCGCCACGGCATTACTCACCGCCGGCTGAGACATACCGAGCGCCTGCGCCGCACGGGTAATATTCTGCTCCTGCATAACCGCGTCAAAGACAGTCAATAAATTAAGATCGACCGTACGCAGCTGAGGTTTTACCCCCTCGTTTACATGAGGATCTTCAATATTCTTTTCCAGCATTCCTGACTCCACTGCCACGCTAAACTCCCTTTGCCACAACGCAGTAATAACTTCTAAAAATATCATTTACCACGCATATAAAAGCAGCAAAAGGAAAATATTTAAAATTCAGAAAATATAAAGATTCATAGAGTACAAAACGCAAACTCAGCTACGTCCGACATGGCTTTCCGGAGCGATAAATGATATGCAAAACATTATAGTTTCAATGAAACCATAAATTTGACGAATAGACAACTCTATGCATAGTAAAAAGGAATTTAAGTAAAACTAAAATATTAAATACAAAACCCCGGGAATAATTAACAATTTCTTATCATCCCCGCGATTTTTCTTATTCTGATTACATTCATAAGAATTATAACTCTATGAATTAATTATCGATACGTCCTGGCACCTCGCTTCGCTACAAATTGCGTTTAAATGAAACAAATTATATTTATCATATTCTATAAGTGAATACACGATCCGATATAAGACAATTAAAATGCTTTTCAGGCAGAAAACCAGCACAATTAGCTAAAGCGACAAGCCGCCCCGAACCTCTTATCGTTGCCGTTTTGCCACAGAAGGGTTGACTTGCGTCACCACATCCAGTACCACTAAAAGCATATCGTTATTCACTGGAGCTGATTCATGATTCGCACCGTTCGTTTCACCGGTCTACTACTACTAAACGCATTCACTGTGCGCGGTAGACTGGCGGGCGAAATTCAGCGTTGAATCGTCACCAGTAAGACTAAAAGCCCGCGCCACTGCGCGGGTTTTTTTATGCTCGTAGCAAGGCGCCCCAGGAAAAACAAGGACCTAACCCATGAGCCAGCAAGTCATTATTTTCGATACCACCTTACGTGACGGTGAACAGGCGTTACAGGCAAGCCTGAGTGTGAAAGAGAAACTGCAGATTGCGCTGGCCCTCGAACGTATGGGCGTTGACGTGATGGAGGTTGGGTTCCCTGTCTCTTCCCCGGGCGATTTTGAATCTGTCCAGACCATTGCCCGTACCATTAAAAACAGCCGCGTCTGCGCCCTCGCCCGCTGCGTAGAGAAAGATATCGACGTAGCGGCAGAATCCCTGAAGGTAGCGGAAGCGTTCCGTATTCATACCTTTATCGCCACCTCGCCCATGCATATCGCCACCAAGCTGCGCAGTACTCTGGATGAGGTGATTGAGCGTGCGGTCTACATGGTGAAACGCGCCCGCAACTATACCGATGATGTGGAATTTTCCTGTGAAGATGCCGGACGCACCCCGATTGCCGATCTGGCGCGCGTGGTGGAAGCCGCGATCAACGCCGGGGCGACCACCATCAATATCCCCGATACCGTGGGCTACACCATGCCGTTTGAGTTCTCCGGCATCATTTCCGGCCTGTATGAGCGCGTTCCCAATATTGATAAGGCGATTATCTCCGTCCACACCCATGACGATTTAGGGCTGGCGGTCGGCAACGCCATTGCCGCCGTCCACGCCGGCGCACGCCAGGTAGAAGGCGCCATGAACGGTATCGGCGAGCGCGCAGGCAACTGCTCGCTGGAAGAGGTGATCATGGCGATTAAGGTGCGTAAAGACATCATGAACGTGAACACCCGTATCAATCACAACGAAATCTGGCGCACCAGCCAGACCGTAAGCCAGATCTGCAACATGCCGATCCCGGCGAACAAGGCGATTGTGGGCACCGGCGCCTTCGCCCACTCCTCCGGTATTCATCAGGATGGTGTCCTGAAAAACCGCGAAAACTACGAAATCATGACCCCGGAATCGATCGGCCTGAATCAGGTGCAGCTGAATCTGACCTCCCGCTCTGGCCGCGCGGCGGTGAAACACCGTATGGAAGAGATGGGCTATCAGGAGAGCGATTACAACCTGGACCATCTCTATGACGCCTTCCTGAAGCTGGCGGATAAAAAAGGCCAGGTATTTGATTACGATCTGGAAGCGCTGGCGTTTATTAATAAACAGCAGGAAGAGCCGGAGCATTTCCGCCTGGACTACTTCAGCGTGCAGTCGGGCTCCAGCGATATCGCCACCGCCTCCGTCAGATTGATTTGCGGTAACGATGTTAAAGCGGAAGCGGCAAACGGTAACGGTCCGGTGGATGCCATCTACCAGGCGATCAACCGTATCACTGACTATGACGTGGAGCTGGTGAAATATGACCTGAGCGCCAAGGGCCACGGCAAAGATGCGCTGGGTCAGGTGGATATCGTCGTTAACTACAACGGCCGTCGCTTCCACGGCGTGGGTCTGGCGACCGATATCGTCGAATCTTCCGCCAAAGCGATGGTTCACGTACTGAACAACATCTGGCGCGCCGCCGAAGTTGAAAAAGAGTTGCAACGCAAAGCTCAGAATAAAGAGAACAATAAGGAAACCGTGTAATGTCGAAGAATTACCATATTGCCGTGTTGCCGGGCGATGGAATTGGCCCGGAAGTGATGGCACAGGCGCTGAAAGTTCTGGAAGCGGTACGTAACCGTTTTGCGATGAAAATTACCACCAGCCACTACGATGTGGGCGGGATCGCCATCGATCACCACGGCACACCGCTGCCGCAGGCCACCGTTGAAGGCTGTGAAAATGCGGATGCGGTACTGTTCGGCTCCGTGGGCGGCCCGAAATGGGAGCATCTGCCGCCGACGGAACAGCCGGAGCGCGGCGCCCTGTTGCCGCTGCGTAAACATTTTAAACTCTTCAGCAACCTGCGTCCGGCAAAGCTCTATCAGGGACTGGAGGAGTTCTGTCCGCTGCGTGCCGATATCGCCGCCAACGGCTTCGATATCCTCTGCGTACGTGAACTGACCGGCGGCATCTACTTCGGTCAGCCGAAAGGCCGCGAAGGGAGCGGCCAGCATGAGAAAGCCTTTGATACCGAGGTCTATCATCGCTTTGAGATCGAGCGTATTGCGCGCATCGCTTTTGAATCTGCCCGCAAGCGCCGCCACAAAGTCACCTCGATTGATAAAGCCAACGTGCTGCAATCCTCCATTCTGTGGCGCGAAATCGTCAACGAAGTCGCCCGCGACTACCAGGACGTTGAGCTGGCGCATATGTACATCGATAACGCCACCATGCAGCTGATCAAGGATCCGTCCCAGTTTGACGTGCTGCTCTGCTCTAACCTGTTTGGCGATATTCTTTCTGACGAATGCGCAATGATCACCGGATCCATGGGCATGCTCCCCTCCGCCAGCCTGAACGAGGAGGGCTTTGGCCTGTATGAACCTGCCGGCGGCTCCGCCCCGGACATCGCGGGCAAAAATATCGCCAACCCGATCGCGCAGATCCTCTCTCTGGCGCTGCTGCTGCGCTACAGCCTGGACGCCAGCGACGCGGCGGACGCCATTGAGCGCGCCATCAATCGCGCATTAGAAGAGGGGATCCGCACCGGCGATTTAGCGCGCGGTGCGGCGGCAGTCAGTACTGATGAAATGGGCGACATTATCGCCCGCTATGTCGCTGAAGGGGCGTAATCATGGCAAAGACTTTATATGAGAAATTATTCGATGCGCATGTGGTCTATGAAGCGCCCGACGAAACGCCGCTGATCTACATCGATCGCCACCTGGTGCATGAAGTGACCTCCCCGCAGGCGTTTGACGGCCTGCGCGCCCACCACCGTCCAGTGCGCCAGCCGGGTAAAACCTTCGCCACCATGGACCATAACGTCTCTACCCAGACGAAAGATATCAACGCTTCCGGCGAAATGGCGCGTATCCAGATGCAGGAGCTGATTAAGAACTGCAACGAGTTCGGCGTTGAGCTCTACGATCTGAACCACCCCTATCAGGGCATTGTGCACGTGATGGGGCCGGAACAGGGGATCACCCTGCCGGGAATGACCATCGTCTGCGGCGACTCCCATACCGCGACCCACGGCGCATTCGGCGCGCTGGCGTTTGGCATCGGCACTTCCGAAGTGGAACACGTGCTGGCGACGCAGACCCTGAAACAAGGGCGCGCCAAAACCATGAAGATCGAAGTGAAAGGCACCGCCGCGCCGGGGATCACCGCCAAAGATATCGTGCTGGCGATCATCGGTAAAACCGGCAGCGCTGGCGGCACCGGTCACGTAGTGGAGTTTTGCGGCGACGCGATCCGCGCCCTGAGCATGGAAGGCCGTATGACCCTGTGCAATATGGCGATTGAGATGGGTGCCAAGGCAGGGCTGGTCGCACCAGACGAAACCACCTTTAACTACGTGAAAGGGCGTCGCCATGCGCCAAAAGGTCAGGATTTCGAGGAGGCCGTCGCCTACTGGAAAACCCTGAAAACGGATGATGGCGCAACGTTTGACAGCGTCGTCACCCTGCAGGCCGAGGAGATTGCGCCGCAGGTAACCTGGGGGACCAACCCGGGCCAGGTCATCTCCGTGACGGATGCCATTCCCGATCCGATGTCGTTTGCCGATCCGGTGGAGCGCGCCAGCGCCGAAAAAGCGCTCGCCTATATGGGGCTGCAACCCGGCGTACCGCTGACCGAAGTGGCTATCGATAAGGTCTTTATCGGCTCCTGCACCAACTCGCGCATTGAAGATTTACGCGCGGCGGCAGAGATTGCCAGAGGCCGCAAGGTCGCGCCCGGCGTACAGGCGCTGGTGGTGCCAGGCTCCGGCCCGGTGAAGGCGCAGGCGGAGGAAGAGGGTCTGGATAAGATCTTTATCGAAGCGGGCTTTGAGTGGCGTCTGCCTGGCTGCTCCATGTGCCTGGCGATGAACAACGATCGTCTGAACCCGGGCGAACGTTGCGCCTCCACCAGCAACCGTAACTTTGAAGGCCGTCAGGGGCGTGGCGGACGCACGCATCTGGTGAGCCCGGCGATGGCCGCCGCCGCCGCGGTGACCGGCCACTTTGCTGATATTCGCGCACTGAAATAAGGAGACCATCATGGCAGAAAAATTTACCCAACATACCGGCCTGGTGGTTCCGCTGGACGCGGCGAACGTCGATACCGACGCCATCATCCCGAAACAGTTTTTACAGAAGGTGACCCGCACCGGCTTCGGGGCGCATCTCTTCAACGACTGGCGTTTTCTGGACGATAAAGGCCAGGTGCCGAACCCGGAATTTGTGCTCAATTTCCCCGAATATCAGGGCGCCTCGATCCTGCTGGCGCGGGAAAACTTCGGCTGCGGCTCCTCGCGCGAACATGCCCCATGGGCGCTGACCGATTACGGTTTTAAAGTTGTTATCGCCCCGAGTTTCGCCGATATCTTCTATGGCAACAGCTTTAACAACCAGCTGCTGCCGGTGAAGCTGAGCGATGAAGAGGTTGATGAGTTATTCAGGCTGGTGCAGGCGAATCCGGGCATTCGCTTTGAGGTGGATCTGGAAGCGCAGGTGATTAAAGCGGGCGACAAGCGCTACAGCTTTACTATCGATGCTTTCCGCCGCCACTGTATGCTGAACGGCCTGGACAGCATCGGCCTGACGCTGCAACACGAAGAGGCGATTGCCGCCTACGAGCAAAAACAGCCGGCGTTTATGGGCTGATTCTACAACGCCGGATGCGTTGCGCATCCGGCATTATGCTCAAACGTCTTTCACCCGCCCGGTCATCACCAGCGCGACCAGCGAAATCACCGCGATCGCCCAGTAAACCGCAAAGTGGCCATAGCTTTGGGCAACCGCGCCCTGAATCACCCCCGCCAGAATCACTCCCGTGGAGATACTGTTAGTGAATAGCGTGGTGGCCGACCCTGCCCGCCCCGGCATCAGATCCTGAAACCAGAGCATACCAATTCCCGCGACGATACCGATAAATACCGCGTTAAAGAGCTGCAGCGCCAGCAGCGCCGTATGGCTATGAAAGAAAATCAGGCCTACGTAAAAGAGCACTCCCGCCGCTACGGCGGTCACCATCATCCGCCGCTTGCCAAAACGTTTCACAAAGTAGCCCGCCAGGATCATCGCCGGGATCTCCAGCCCGGCGGCGGTCCCCATCAGGATCCCGGCGAGCTTGTCCGGCAGCCCCAAATCGCTGCTGATCCAGAGCGGCATATCGATGATATACATGGTGTTGCAGGTCCACATCAGCGTGGAGGCGATAAAGAGCATGCGCACGTTTTTATCCTGCCAGCCGCTCACCCGGGTCACGGGCTGGTCGGCTGGCTGCTCTACCCGCTCTACCGAGGGCAGCACAAGCGCAATCAGCACCAGGCTGACACCAAAAATCACCGCCGCGATGGTAAACATGGTGGTAAAGCCATAGTTGAGCGCCAGCATAAAGGCCAGCGGCGGGCCGATAACCCACGCCAGCGAAAGCTGGGCGCGCATTACCGAGCTGAACATCACCACCTCTCTGGCGGAGTGGTCAGCGTATTCACGCGCCAGCGCAAAAAGCTGCGGCATGGCGGTATTGGCCAGCGACGCCAGCAGCACGCCACAGGTGATGAGGGTCAGATAGTGGCGGTTAAAGGCGAACAGCAGCGCATTGCCAATCGCCATGGCGCAGCAAAAAAGGATCAGCTTGCGCCGATCGCCCTGGCTGTCGGAACGTTTTGCCAGCCAGAGGCTCACCAGGATACCGGCAATAGCGTTGACGGTATAAAACAGCCCCACCCAAAAAGGCTGCGCGCCTACCTCACGGCTTAAAAACAGGCTTAACGTCGGCGCCTGTAGCGCGCCCGCGACACCCATCATAAAGGCCACCAGCATAAAAGCGGCATATACGCCGTTCAGGCGGCGCCCCATCGTCATCAACCAGAGCATCTGCAGTTCCTTGTCAAAACGAATCGAAGTGGGTGGATAGTAAACGAAAAAAGCCAGCAAAAACATTTTGCTGGCGGGTGATTAGCACCAATACTCAGTCACACATGATCGAGGCGATTCAGCCCTCCGAGGTCGGGTTCGTAACTTCCCACTGCATCAGATCGTCCAGTATTTTCAGCCGTAACTCTGCGCACTGACGGGCCAGCCAGGACGCTCCCCGGGTCGCCAAAAAGTACTGTTGATAGAAATGACGTGCAGTTGACCTCTTCATGGACACCTCCTCGCTTCATCGAACAAAATTTTGGCATAATATAGGGATTAATAAATTGCTGATTTTTCGTGAGGAGTTCCCCTTTTATGCCCTCTGGTCGTCTGCAACAACAATTTATCCGCCTCTGGCAGTGCTGCGAAGGCCAGTCCCGGGAGACCACGCTCAGCGCGCTGGCGGAACTGCTGAGCTGTTCGCGTCGCCATATGCGCACGCTGCTGAACGCCATGCAGCAGCAGGGCTGGCTAAGCTGGGAAGCGGAAGCGGGTCGCGGCAAACGCTCGCGTCTCACCTTTCTCTATACCGGGCTGGCGCTGCAGCAGCAGCGTGCCGAAGATCTGCTGGAACAGGACAGCATTGACCAGCTGGTGCAGCTGGTCGGGGATAAGGCGGCGGTGCGTCAGATGCTTATCTCCCGCCTCGGACGCAGCTTCCGCCAGGGGCGCCATATCCTGCGCGTGCTCTACTATCGTCCAATGAAAAACCTGCTGCCGGGCAGCGCGTTGCGCCGCTCGGAAACGCATATTGCCCGTCAGATCTTCAGCGGTTTGACGCGCATAAATGAGGAAAATGGGGAACTGGAGGCGGACATCGCCCATCACTGGCAGCAGCTTTCTCCCCTGCACTGGCGCTTTTTTTTACGCCCCGGTATCCATTTTCATCACGGCCGCGAACTGGAGATGGCGGATGCTATCGCCACGCTGGAACGCGCCCGCACGCTCCCGCTCTATTCCCATATCGCGCGCATCCACTCCCCTACCGCCTGGACGCTGGATATTGAACTTCACGAACCGGATCAGTGGCTGCCGTGGCTGATGGGCTCTCTGCCCTCCATGATCCTGCCGCAGGAGTGGGCGTCGCTACCGGACTTCTCCAGCCAGCCCGTGGGCACCGGGCCCTATGCGGTGGTGCGTAATACCCGCAATCAGCTGAAGATCCGCGCCTTTGATGACTACTTCGGCTATCGCGCCCTGATTGACGAGGTGAACGTCTGGGTATTGCCCGATATCAACGAAGAGCTAAGCTGCGGCCTGACGCTGGAAGGCGCAACGGGCGACGAAACCGCGGTGGAAAGCCGTCTTGAAGAGGGGTGTTACTACCTGCTATTTGACGCCCGTTCGCGACGCGGCGCCAGCCCGGAGGTGCGCCAGTGGATAAGCCATGTGCTCTCACCCTCCAACCTGATCTATCAGGCGGAAGAGCTGTACCAGGCCTACTGGTTCCCGGCCTACGGGCTGCTCCCCCGCTGGCACCATGCCCGTCCGCGGCGCGTGGAGAAACCCGCCGGGCTGGAGTCGATAACCCTCACCTTCTACCGCGACCATGTGGAGCACCGCGTTATCGCCCGGCTTATGAGTACGCTACTGGCCGCAGAGCAGGTGAGGCTGGAGATTGTGGAGGTGGATTATGACGAGTGGCATCGCGGCGAGACGGTCAGCGACATCTGGCTCAATAGCGCTAACTTTACCCTGCCGCTCGATTTTTCCCTTTTCTCGCATCTCTATGAAGTGCCGCTGATCCAGCACTGCATTCCCCGCGACTGGCAGGAGGACGCCACCCGCTGGCGTGCGGGAGAGATGAACCTGGCCGCCTGGTGCCAGCAGCTGCTCGCGGAGCAGGCGATGGTGCCGCTGATCCACCACTGGCTGATGATCCAGGGACAGCGCAGCATGCGCGGCCTGCGGATGAATACCCTGGGCTGGTTTGATTTTAAATCGGCCTGGTTTGCGCCGCCGGAGCCATAACGCTTTCGTAATATTCACCAAATCATTACAATAGCGCCGTTCTCAACGGGGTGCTGCATCACTGATGTGCGCTGAGATAATACCCGTCGAACCTGATCCGGATAACGCCGGCGAAGGGATTTGAGGCTCTATCTCAAAATCCTTTGCCACTCAACTTTGAGGTGCAAAGTGTTAAAAAAAGTAATTCCCCTGCTGGCGCTGATGGCGCTGCCCGCTTTCGCAAAGCCCGTTCTGACGGTCTATACCTACGACTCTTTCGCCGCCGACTGGGGCCCCGGCCCGGTGGTGAAAAAGGCGTTCGAAGCTGATTGCAACTGCGAACTGAAGTTCGTGGCCCTGGAGGATGGCGTCTCTCTGCTGAACCGTCTGCGCATGGAAGGGAAAAACAGCAAGGCGGATGTGGCGCTGGGTCTGGATAACAATCTTCTGGAAGCGGCCACGCAGACCAGGCTGTTCGCCAAAAGCGGCGTTCCTGACAGCGCGGTGAAGGTGCCTGGCGGCTGGAAAAACGACACCTTTGTCCCCTTCGACTACGGCTATTTCGCTTTTGTCTATGACAAAAACAAACTGAAAAATCCGCCGAAAAGCCTGAAAGAGCTGGTGGAAAGCGACCAGAAATGGCGCGTGATCTATCAGGATCCGCGGACCAGCACGCCAGGCCTCGGACTCCTGCTCTGGATGCAAAAAGTCTTCGGTGATAACGCCCCGCAGGCGTGGCAGAAGCTGGCGGCGAAAACCGTCACCGTCACCAAAGGCTGGAGCGAAGCCTACGGCCTCTTTCTGAAAGGGGAGAGCGACCTGGTGCTGAGCTACACCACCTCCCCGGCTTACCATATTATTGAAGAGAAAAAAGAGAATTACGCGGCGGCCAATTTTGCCGAAGGCCACTATCTGCAGGTGGAAGTCGCCGCCCGTCTCGCGGGCAGCAAACAGCCCGAGCTGGCGGAGAAGTTCCTTAAGTTTATGGTTTCGCCCGCGTTTCAGAATGCGATCCCCACCGGCAACTGGATGTATCCGGTCAGCGACGTGACGCTGCCGGCGGGCTTTGCTTCGCTGCCGAAACCGCAAACCACGCTGGAATTTACTCCGCAGCAGGTTTCCAGCCAGCGTGCAGCCTGGATCGGTGAATGGCAACGCGCCGTCAGCCGCTGATCCCCGGCTGGCTTGTTCCCGGGCTATGCGCCGCCACGCTGATGGTGGTGGTCTGCGTCGGGGCGTTTTGCGCGCTCTGGCTTAACGCGCCGGGAAGCGATCTTCTCGCCCTCTGGCACGACAGCTACCTCTGGCATGTGGTCCGCTTCTCCTTCTGGCAGGCGTTTCTCTCTGCCCTGCTGTCGGTTGTCCCGGCCATTTTCCTTGCCCGGGCGCTCTACCGTCGCCGTTTCCCGGGCAGGACGGCGCTGCTGCGCCTGTGCGCGATGACCCTTATCCTGCCGGTACTGGTGGCGGTGTTCGGCATTCTGAGCGTCTATGGCCGCCAGGGGTGGCTCGCCACCCTGCTGCAGGCATGGGGGATCGAATGGCGTTTCTCCCCTTATGGGTTGCAGGGAATTTTGCTGGCGCATATCTTTTTTAACCTGCCGATGGCGACCCGGCTGCTTCTCCAGGCGCTGGAGAGCATTCCCGGCGAGCAGCGCCAGCTGGCAGCTCAGCTTGGCATGCGCGGCTGGTCGTTCTTCCGGCTGGTGGAGTGGCCCTGGCTGCGCCGACAGATCCCTCCCGCCGCCGCGCTCATCTTTATGCTCTGCTTTGCGAGCTTCGCCACGGTACTGTCGCTGGGCGGCGGCCCGCAGGCGACCACCATTGAACTGGCTATCTACCAGGCGCTGAGCTACGACTACGATCCTAGTCGGGCGGCGCTGCTGGCGATGGTGCAGATGGCGTGCTGCCTGGGCCTGGTACTGCTGAGCCAGCGCTTAAGCAAGGCGATCCCGGTGGGCAGCCATCAGATTTCAGGCTGGCGCGATCCGCAGGACAGTCTGCGCAGCCGGGCGGGCGATACGCTCCTCATCGCGCTGGCGCTACTGCTGTTGCTGCCGCCGCTGCTGGCGGTGGTGGTGGACGGGCTCAACGCCAGCCTGCTGCATGTGCTGCGCCAGCCGGTGCTGTGGCAGGCGCTCTGGACCTCCCTGCGCATCGCCCTCGGCGCGGGGCTTCTCTGCGTGCTGCTCACCCTGATGCTGCTCTGGAGCAGCCGCGAGCTTTACGCCCGGCAGCAGCGGCTGGCGGGGCAGGCGCTGGAGATCAGCGGCATGCTGATCCTGGCGATGCCCGGCATTGTGCTGGCCACCGGCTTCTTTTTACTTTTTAACAGTACCTCCGGACTCCCCGAGCGCGCCGACGGGGTGGTGATTTTCACCAATGCGCTGATGGCGATCCCGTACGCCATGAAGGTGCTGGAAAACCCGATGCGTGACATCAGCGCGCGTTATACGCTGCTTTGCCACTCGCTGGGCATTGTCGGCTGGCGGCGGCTGAAGGTGGTTGAGCTGCGGGCGCTGAGGCGTCCGCTGGCGCAGGCGCTGGCGTTCGCCTGCGTGCTGTCGATAGGCGATTTTGGAGTGGTGGCGCTGTTCGGCAATGACGATTTCCGCACCCTCCCCTTCTGGCTTTATCAGCAGATCGGCTCTTACCGCAGCCAGGATGGCGCCGTTACCGCGCTGCTGCTGTTACTGCTCTGCTTTACCCTGTTTACCGTTATCGAAAAACTCCCGGGACGCCATGTTAACTCTGACTGATATCACCTGGCTTTATCACCATCTGCCGATGCGCTTTACCCTCTCCGTCGCGCCGGGGGAACGGATTGCGGTACTGGGTCCCAGCGGCGCGGGCAAGAGTACGCTACTCAATCTGATAGCGGGCTTTTTGCTCCCGGCCAGCGGCAGCATGACCATCAATAACCAGGAGTGCACCCGCACGCCGCCTGCCCGTCGCCCCGTCTCGATGCTGTTTCAGGAAAATAACCTCTTCACCCACCTGACGGTGCGCCAGAATATCGCGCTGGGGATGGATCCGGGGCTGCGGCTCAACCACGCCCAGCGCGGGAAGCTGGATGAAATCGCCCGGCAGATGGGGCTGGACGATCTTCTCGACAGGCTGCCCGGGGCGCTCTCCGGCGGCCAGCGTCAGCGGGTGGCGCTGGCGCGCTGTCTGGTGCGCGGCCAGCCGGTCCTGCTGCTGGATGAACCTTTTTCAGCGCTCGATCCCGCCCTGCGCCAGGAGATGCTGACGCTGGTGGACAGGGTCTGTCGTCAGCAGCAACTCACCCTGCTGATGGTGTCGCATAGCGTGGACGATGCGGCGCGTATCGCCCCGCGTTCGGTGGTCATCGCCGACGGGCGTATCGCCTGGGATGGCCCGACGCAGGCGCTTTTGAGCGGCAGAGCGAGCGCGTCAGCCCTGCTGGGCATCGCCCCCGCAACTGACGTTTAGCGGCTCACCACTTTCAGCAGAATTTCGCCATAGACCGGCATCAGCGGATGGCGAATGAGGATCACAAGCAGCGCCACCCCAGCCGCCAGCATAAGCGGCGCAAGCCACAGCAGGCGACCGCGCGGCAGATAGCGCGTCAGGCGGCTGGTACCCGATTTCCCGCTGCGCCACAGTCGCCAGCAGAGCCAGACCGCCAGCCACAGCAGTAGCGCCGTCGCTAACAGCAGCCATTTGAAATGGCCGCTCTGTTCATCGGCGGGAATATTGATCGCCGCGCCAGCCAGAATACCGGGCAGGAAGTAGAACGGCGGCCAGAATACGCAGCCGATAATATTGGGCAGGATAAACTTGCTGACCGGCAGGTCGAGCATCCCCGCGACCATCGGCACCAGCGGTCGCGTCGGGCCGACGAAGCGCCCCACCAGGATGGTAAACATGCTGTGCTGATGCAGGGCGTGCTCGGTTTTATCCAGCAGCGCCTTGTTCTTTTTCATAAACGACCAGCGGTGAAGCGGCTTTTTAAAGCGCCAGCCGAGCCAGAAGGAGATCCAGTCCCCCATCAGGCAGCCGATGATGCCCGCCAGCCAGGCCTGCCAGAAGTTAACCTCGCCGCCGCCAATCAGCGCGCCCAGTCCGGCCATCATCACCGTACCGGGTAAAATCAGCCCCACCAGCGCCAGCGATTCCAGAAAGGCGACCAGCGCAACGGCGATCAGGGAATACGCCACGGACTGCGTAATAAAATGTTCCAGCAATGCCTGCATAAAAATTCCGGCCAGTTAACGAAGCGGGGGTTCTGAGAATGTTCCCCTGCTGCACAGGGGAACAATTGTCTGAGTAGTTTACAGGCTGCCGCTTAACTTCACCTTCAGGTTTATCTTTTTTTACGCATTATTCACATCCGGCGCGAAATTCACTCGGGCTGGCACCGGTGCACTTTTTAAATACGCGCGAGAAATAGAGCTGATCCTCAAATCCGACGTTACGGCCCACGGTGGCGATCGGCATCCGGGTGGTGCTGAGGAGCAGCTTGGCCTGGCTGATGCGCTGGTCCTCGCGCCAGCTCAACACGCTGACGCCGAGCTGCTGGCGGAACAGATGCGACAGACGCGACGGCGACAGACAGACATGCTGGGCGACGCTGGCGATATCAAACTGACTGTCCGCCAGATGGTCGCTGATGTACTGGCAGGCATCCCGCACCCGGTTATCCAGCGGCGGGTTCAGCGATTCGTTGATCGCCTCCATACGCCGCAGCAGAAGCTGCTCCAGCAGGTTGATCGCCAGCAGCTCGGCGTAGCGTCCTCCCGCCTGGCCCGCCTCGATAATCTGCGCAAACAGCTCGCGAAACAGCGTCTGATGCGCATCGTCCGGCCGGTAAAAACCGGTATGGGCGAAAATCGACGGCCACGTCAGCCACTCCTGCCAGTAGGCGCGCGGTCGAAAATAGACCCACTGGTGATACCACTCGCTGGCGTCGGGATGGCGGCCATAGTGATGAATTTCCCCCGGCGGAAAGAGCAGCATATCCCCGGGCCGGCAGACAAACTGCTGGTCGCCGTTTTTGATTACACCCTCGCCCCGCACCGTCAGATTAAGGATATAACCTTTCATCCCCAGCGGACGATCGATAAAAAAGTCGAGATAGCCGTCGGCTTCAATCGGCGTTAAACCGGCCACCAGATGGGCGTTAAACGAATAGCCCGGCAGCAGCGGATCGTTTTGCGTTTCAGCCATATTACCTGCCTCCCCGGCAGTCAGAAGGAAACCAATTGTCCATATCGTTATTTACGCCATAAAAACGGGTACGGCAGAGAACCCGCCGTTATAAGGGCTGGCGCAGGTTCGCCTTATTTCAGCCTTTCTACGCGATTTACCTGCTACTCTCCCCCGTTAAGCGGTAACAAAAGTGTCTATAACCACGGCAGAAATGTCCACATTGAATATTTGCACGGCGTCACACTTTCGAGCGTAACAGCAATTTAATCCATAAGATTAGCGGATCCTGCCTGACGATTTTTCCCCTCAATCTCTAATGTTCACTCATACCTGATTTTGGATGGAGCAAGACAATGGCAATTGCGATTGGCCTCGATTTTGGCAGTGACTCGGTTCGCGCCCTGGCGGTGGAGTGTAAGACGGGCCAGGAGATAGCAACCAGCGTAGAGTGGTATCCCCGCTGGCAGGAGGGGCGCTACTGCGACGCGCCCAATAACCAGTTCCGCCACCACCCGCGCGATTACATCGAGTCGATGGAGGCGGCCATTAAGGCGGTGCTCCAGCAGCTGAGCGACGAGCAGCGCGCGCAGATCGTTGGCATCGGCGTCGACAGCACCGGCTCAACCCCGGCGCCGATTGACGCAGAAGGCCGCGTGCTGGCGCTGCGCCCGGAATTTGCCGACAACCCGAACGCCATGTTTGTGCTCTGGAAGGATCACACCGCGGTTGAAGAGGCGGAAGCGATCACCCGCCTGTGCCATCAGCCGGGTAAAACCGACTATTCCCGCTACATCGGCGGCATCTACTCCAGCGAATGGTTCTGGGCCAAAATTCTGCACGTCACCCGCGCCGACCGCGCCGTGGCGCAGGCCGCGGTCTCCTGGATAGAGCTGTGCGACTGGATCCCGGCTCTGCTTTCCGGGACCACGCGTCCGGCGGATATTCGCCGTGGCCGTTGCAGCGCCGGACACAAGTCGCTGTGGCATGAAAGCTGGGGCGGCCTGCCGCCTGCCGCTTTCTTCGATGAACTGGACCCCATTATCAACCAGCATCTGCGCTATCCGCTCTTTACCGACACCTGGACCGCCGATCTCCCGGTGGGCACCCTCTGCGAAGAGTGGGCGCAGCGTCTGGGCCTGCCGCAGACCATCACCCTCTCCGGCGGCGCGTTTGACTGCCATATGGGAGCGGTCGGCGCGGGAGCACAGCCCAACACCCTGGTAAAAGTAATCGGAACCTCCACCTGCGACATCCTGACGGCGGACAACGCCACCGTGGGCGACCGCGCGGTGAAAGGTATCTGCGGCCAGGTTGACGGGAGCGTCGTGCCCGGCTTTATCGGCCTGGAGGCGGGTCAGTCGGCCTTTGGCGATATCTACGCCTGGTTTGGCCGCGTGCTCGGCTGGCCGCTGGACCAGCTGGCAGCCACCCATCCAGAACTTAAAACGCAGATTGCGGAGAGCAAAAAAGCGCTCCTGCCGCAGCTGACCGAGGCGTGGGCGCAAAATCCCTCTCTCGATCACCTCCCGGTGGTGCTCGACTGGTTTAACGGGCGCCGCACCCCCTTCGCCAACCAGCGTCTGAAAGGGGTGATTACCGATCTTAATCTCGCCACCGACGCACCGACCCTCTTCGGCGGGCTGGTTGCCGCTACCGCCTTCGGCGCACGCGCCATTATGGAGTGCTTTACCTCCCAGGGGATCGCGGTAAATGAAGTGATGGCGCTGGGCGGTATCGCCCGTAAGAACCCGGTCATCATGCAGGCCTGCTGCGACGTGCTTAACCGGCCGCTGCAGATTGTCGCCTCTGACCAGTGCTGCGCGCTGGGGGCCGCGATTTTCGCCGCCGTAGCGGCGGGCGTTCATGCCGATATTCCTGCGGCGCAGCGCGCGATGGCGAGCGCCGTTGAAAGCACGCTACAGCCGCGCCCGCAGCAGGCTCAGCGCTTCGAACAGCTTTATCAGCGCTACCTGCAATGGTCAAAAAGCGCAGAACTTCACTATCTCCCTGTCTCCGCCCCGGCAAAGAACAGCCCGGAAACGACGGCTACCCTGACTCATTAAGGATTTAACAATGACGATTTTTAATAATTATGAAGTGTGGTTTGTTATTGGCAGCCAGCATCTCTATGGGCCAGAAGCGCTGCGGCAGGTGACGCAACATGCGGAACATGTGGTTAATGAACTGAACGCAAAGGCAAAACTGCCTTGTAAGCTGGTGCTGAAGCCGCTCGGCACCACCCCGGATGAGATTACCCATATCTGCCGCGACGCCAACTATGACGATAAATGCGCCGGCTTAGTGGTATGGCTACACACCTTCTCTCCGGCCAAAATGTGGATTAACGGACTCTCTATCCTTAACAAACCGCTGCTGCAATTCCATACCCAGTTCAACGCCTCCCTGCCGTGGGAGAGCATCGACATGGACTTTATGAACCTGAACCAGACCGCGCACGGCGGCCGCGAGTTCGGCTTCATCGGCGCCCGTATGCGCCAGCAGCACGCGGTGGTTACCGGCCACTGGCAGGATGGCCAGGCGCAAAAACGGATCGGCTCCTGGATGCGCCAGGCGGTCTCTAAACAGGACACCCGCCAACTGAAAGTGGTGCGCTTCGGCGACAATATGCGTGAAGTGGCGGTGACCGACGGAGACAAAGTCGCCGCACAGATCAAGTTCGGCTTCTCGGTGAATACCTGGGCGGTGGGCGACCTGGTGCAGGTGGTGAATGAAATCAGCGATGGGGACATCAATGCGCTGGTCGATGAGTATGAGAGCAGCTACCGCCTGACCCCGGCCGCGCAGATCAACGGCGACAAACGCCAGAACGTGCTGGATGCCGCTCGCATTGAGCTGGGGATGAAACGCTTCCTGGAACAGGGCGGCTTCCACGCCTTTACCACCACGTTTGAAGATCTTCACGGGCTGAAACAGCTTCCTGGCCTGGCCGTACAGCGTCTGATGCAGCAGGGCTATGGCTTTGCGGGTGAAGGCGACTGGAAAACCGCCGCCCTGCTTCGCATCATGAAGGTGATGTCAACCGGTCTGCAGGGCGGCACCTCCTTTATGGAGGATTACACCTACCACTTTGAGAACGGCAACGACCTGGTGCTGGGCTCGCATATGCTGGAAGTCTGTCCTTCCATCGCCGTAGAGGAGAAACCGATCCTCGACGTGCAATATCTGGGCATCGGCGGCAAAGCCGATCCGGCCCGCCTGATCTTCAACACCCAGACCGGCCCGGCCATTGTCGCCAGCCTGATCGACCTGGGCGATCGCTTCCGCCTGCTGGTCAACACCATCGAAACGGTGAAAACCCCGCACGATCTGCCGAAGCTGCCGGTGGCGAACGCCCTGTGGAAAGCGCAGCCGGATCTGCCTACCGCGTCAGAAGCCTGGATCCTGGCGGGCGGCGCGCATCACACCGTCTTTAGCCACGCGCTGGATCTGAACGACATGCGCCAGTTCGCTGAGCTTCACGATATTGAACTGACCGTTATTGATAACGAAACCCGCCTGCCCGCCTTCAAAGACGCGCTGCGCTGGAACGAAGTCTATTACGGTTTAAAACGTTAAGTACGAAGTGCCCGGTGGCACTACGTTTACCGGGCCTGCGGTTCTGTGGGTCCGATAAGCGAAGCGCCATCCGGCAGGAGATAACAATGTTAGAAGATCTCAAACGTCAGGTTCTCGAAGCCAACCTGGCGCTGCCGAAACATAATCTGGTTACTCTGACCTGGGGCAACGTCAGCGCCGTTGACCGCGAAAAAGGGGTGTTCGTCATTAAGCCATCCGGCGTGGATTATACGGTGATGACCGCAGACGATATGGTGGTGGTGAGCCTTGAAACCGGCGAGGTGGTGGAGGGGACGAAAAAACCGTCGTCAGATACGCCGACCCACCGCCTGCTCTATCAGGCTTTTCCCGCAATCGGCGGCATCGTGCACACCCACTCCCGCCACGCGACCATCTGGGCGCAGGCCGGACAATCCATCCCGGCGACGGGCACCACTCACGCCGACTATTTTTACGGCACCATCCCCTGCACCCGTCTGATGACCGATGCGGAAATTAACGGCGAGTATGAGTGGGAGACCGGCAACGTCATTGTCGAGACCTTTAAAAAGCAGGGGATCGACGCCGCGCAAATGCCGGGGGTGCTGGTTCACTCCCACGGCCCCTTCGCCTGGGGTAAAAACGCCGAAGATGCGGTGCATAACGCCATCGTGCTGGAAGAGGTCGCCTATATGGGCATCTTCTGCCGTCAGCTGGCGCCGCAATTGCCGGATATGCAGCAGACGCTGCTGGATAAACATTATCTGCGCAAGCATGGCGCGAAAGCCTATTACGGGCAGTAGCTCATAGCCCGGTGGCGCTGCGCTTATCCGGCCTGCGGGAACTGTAGGCCGGATAAGCGCAGCGCCATCCGGCACACCATACCTGTATAAAACTCCAGCGTAATACCTTCAACCAGGCTATAATCACGCCTGGTTTTGTTGTATGAGAGAACGGCGTGGCGCAAGAAGGCTTTTTACTGACCCGGCACTGGCGGGATACGCCTCTCGGGACAGAAGTGGAGTTCTGGCTGGCGACGGACAACGGCCCGCTGAACGTCACGCTGCCGCCGCAGGAGTCCGTAGCCTTTATCCCTGAAGCGCATGTCGAAAAGGTAAGGCTGCTGCTGCGCGACGAAAGCGAATGGCGTCTTACCCCTCTTGAACTGAAAGATTTTCATCGCCAGCCGGTTTACGGCCTTTACTGCCGTACGCATCGCCAGCTGATGCGCTACGAAAAATGGCTGCGCGAAGCGGGTATTACGCTGTATGAAGCGGATATTCGCCCCCCTGAGCGTTTTCTGATGGAGCGGTTTATTACCGCCCCCGTCTGGGTTGACGGCACCGCGCACAATGGCCGCCTCATTAACGCCCGCCTGAAGCCTCACCCGCATTATCGCCCGCCGCTGAAGTGGGTATCGCTGGATATTGAAACCACCCGCCACGGCGAGCTGTACTGTATCGGTCTGGAAGGGTGCGGGCAGCGCGTCGTCTATATGCTGGGACCGCCCAACGGCGACGCCACGGCGCTCGATTTTCAGCTTGAGTATGTCAACAGCCGCCCGCAACTGCTGGAGAAGCTGAACCAGTGGTTTGCCGAACACGATCCCGACGTGCTGATTGGCTGGAATGTAGTGCAGTTTGATCTGCGTGTGTTGCAAAAGCATGCCGAACGTTACCGCATTCCGCTGCGGCTGGGGCGCGCGGGCAGCGAGCTGGAATGGCGTGAGCACGGCTTTAAAAACAACGTCTTCTTCGCACAGGCCAAAGGCCGGCTGATTATCGACGGTATTGAAGCGCTCAAATCGGCGTTCTGGAACTTTTCATCGTTTTCCCTGGAGTCAGTCGCCCGCGAACTGCTGGGCGAAGGGAAAGCGATTGATAACCCGTGGGACCGAATGGATGAGATCGAACGGCGCTTCGGGCAGGATAAACCGGCGCTCGCCACCTATAACCTGAAGGATTGCGAGCTGGTCACGCAGATTTTCCACAAGACGGACATAATGCCTTTTCTGCTGGAGCGCGCCGCCGTCAACGGGCTGGCGGTGGATCGCCACGGCGGATCGGTCGCCGCCTTCAGCCATCTCTATTTTCCCCGCATGCATCGGGCGGGCTACGTTGCGCCCAACCTCGGCGACGTGCCGCCGCAGGCGAGCCCCGGCGGCTACGTGATGGACTCCCGCCCCGGGCTCTACGACTCGGTACTGGTGCTCGACTATAAAAGCCTCTACCCGTCCATTATCCGCACCTTCCTTATCGATCCGGTAGGGCTGGTGGAAGGTCTGGCGCATCCCGACGATGATCAAAGCACCGAAGGCTTTTTGGGGGCGCGGTTCTCCCGCGAAACTCATTGCCTGCCGGAGATCGTCAGCCAGATCTGGCGCGGGCGCGACGAGGCCAAACGTCAGGGAAATAAGCCGCTCGCCCAGGCGCTGAAGATCATTATGAACGCCTTTTACGGCGTGCTCGGCACCAGCGCCTGTCGGTTCTTCGATCCCCGTCTGGCCTCCTCGATCACCCTGCGCGGACACGAGATCATGCTCCAGACTAAAGCGCTGATCGAATCGCAGGGCTTCGATGTCATTTACGGCGATACCGACTCCACCTTTGTCTGGCTGAAACTTCCCCACAGCGAAGCGGAAGCGGCAGCGATCGGTAAGAGACTGGTGGCATTTGTGAACGACTGGTGGCGCAACCATCTGCAAGATAAGCAGTTAACCAGCGTGCTGGAGCTGGAATTTGAAACCCACTTCTGCCGCTTTTTAATGCCCACCATTCGTGGGACCGACCAGGGCAGTAAAAAGCGCTACGCGGGACTGATTCAGGATGGAGATCAGCAGCGTATGGTCTTTAAGGGGCTGGAAACGGTACGTACCGACTGGACGCCGCTGGCGCAGCAGTTCCAGCAGTCGCTCTACCTGCGCATCTTTCGTAACGAGCCGTATCAGGACTATATCCGGGAGACCATCGCCAGCCTGATGGCGGGCGAGCTGGACAGCCAGCTGGTCTACCGAAAACGCCTGCGCCGTCCGCTGGCCGACTACCAGCGTAACGTGCCGCCTCACGCCCGGGCCGCGCGGCTGGCGGATGAAGAGAACGCGCGACGGGGGCGCGCGCCGCAATACCAGAATCGCGGCACCATAAAATATGTCTGGACCACCAGCGGCCCGGAACCGCTGGATTATCAACGCTCGCCGCTGGACTATGAGCACTATCTGACGCGTCAGCTCCAGCCGGTGGCGGAAGGAATTTTACCTTTCATGGACGATGACTTTGCTACACTGATGACAGGGCAACTGGGGCTATTTTGACGCGTGACGAAAACGCTGGCATCCAGTACCATAGCGCCCTTTCCATCCCCGGACCCATTATTTGATGGCCGTCATTTAACGACGGCGGTCGAACTATTGCCTGCAATTTGAGATTAGAGCCGAACAACTATGCCTTTTACACTTGGTCAACGCTGGATCAGCGATACAGAAAGCGAACTTGGATTAGGAACGGTAGTAGCGCTGGACGCGCGTATGGTGACTCTCCTTTTCCCTGCTACGGGTGAAAACCGTCTGTACGCTCGCAATGACTCCCCTGTGACTCGCGTGATGTTTAACCCGGGCGATACCGTGACCAGCCATGAAGGCTGGCAGCTCAAGGTTGAAGAGGTAAAAGAAGAGAACGGCCTGCTCGCCTACATCGGCACCCGACTCGATACCAGTGAAACCGACGTGATGCTGCGCGAAGTGCTGCTCGACAGCAAGCTCGCCTTCAGCAAGCCTCAGGATCGCCTGTTTGCGGGCCAGATTGACCGGATGGATCGCTTTTCGCTGCGCTACCGCGCGCGTAAATTTCAGAGCGAGCAGTACCGTATGCCCTGGAGTGGCCTGCGCGGGCAGCGCACCAACCTGATCCCTCACCAGCTTAACATCGCCCATGAAGTGGGCCGCCGCCATGCGCCGCGCGTGCTGCTGGCGGACGAGGTAGGCCTTGGCAAAACCATCGAGGCGGGGATGATCCTGCATCAGCAGCTGCTCTCCGGTGCCGCCGAGCGCGTGCTGATTATCGTCCCGGAAACGCTCCAGCACCAGTGGCTGGTGGAGATGCTGCGCCGCTTCAACCTGCGCTTCTCGCTGTTTGACGATGAGCGCTACGCCGAAGCGCAGCACGACGCCGATAACCCGTTTGAGACCGAACAGCTGGTGATCTGCTCGCTGGACTTTGTGCGCCGCAGCAAGCAGCGCCTGGAGCATCTGTGCGACGCCGAATGGGACATCATGGTGGTGGACGAAGCGCACCATCTGGTCTGGAGCGTCGATGCCCCAAGCCGGGAGTATCTGGCGATTGAACAGCTGGCCGAGCGGGTGCCGGGCGTCCTGCTGCTGACCGCCACGCCGGAACAGCTGGGCATGGAGAGCCATTTCGCACGCCTGCGTCTGCTCGATCCCAGCCGCTTCCACGACTTTGATCTCTTCGTTGAAGAGCAGAAAAACTACCGTCCGGTGGCTGACGCGGTTGCCCTGCTGCTGGCAGGCAAACATCTCTCCAACGACGAACTCAACACCTTAAGCGAGCTGATTGGCGAGCAGGATATTGAGCCGTTGCTGCAGGCGGCTAACAGCGATCGTGACGATGCCGACGCGGCTCGCCAGGAGCTGGTCGCCATGCTGATGGATCGCCACGGCACCAGCCGCGTGCTGTTCCGCAACACCCGTAACGGCGTGAAAGGCTTCCCGAAACGCGAGCTGCACACCATCAGACTGCCGCTGCCGACGCAGTATCAGACCGCCATCAAGGTCTCCGGCATTATGGGCGCGCGCAAAAGCGCGGAAGAACGCGCACGCGATATGCTCTATCCGGAGCAGATTTACCAGGAGTTTGAAGGCGATAGCGGAACCTGGTGGAACTTCGATCCGCGCGTGGAGTGGCTGATGGGCTACCTCACCAGCCACCGTTCGCAGAAGGTGCTGGTGATTTGCGCCAAAGCAGCTACCGCCCTGCAGCTGGAGCAGGTGCTGCGCGAACGCGAAGGTATCCGCGCCGCCGTCTTCCATGAGGGAATGTCGATCATTGAGCGCGACCGCGCCGCCGCCTGGTTTGCCGAAGAAGATACCGGCGCGCAGGTGCTGCTCTGCTCGGAAATTGGTTCCGAAGGCCGCAACTTCCAGTTTGCCAGCCACCTGATTATGTTCGATCTGCCGTTCAACCCGGACCTGCTGGAGCAGCGTATCGGCCGTCTGGACCGTATCGGCCAGGCGCACGATATTCAGATCCACGTGCCGTACCTGGAAAAGACGGCCCAGTCGGTGCTGGTTCGCTGGTATCACGAAGGTCTGGACGCTTTCGAACACACCTGTCCGACCGGCCGCGCCATCTACGATCGGGTGCATAGCGAGCTGATTGGCTACCTGGCCGCGCCGGAAAACAGTGACGGCTTTGACGAGCTGATCAAATCCTGCCGCGAGCAGCACGATGCGCTGAAGGCGCAGTTGGAGCAGGGGCGCGACCGCCTGCTGGAGATCCACTCCAACGGCGGCGAGAAGGCGCAGAAGCTGGCGGAAAGCATCGAAGAGCAGGATGACGACACCAGCCTGATTAGCTTCGCGATGAACCTGTTCGATATCGTGGGGATTAACCAGGACGATCGCGGGGAGAACCTGATTGTGCTTACCCCGTCCGATCATATGCTGGTGCCGGATTTCCCGGGGCTGCCGGAAGATGGCTGCACCATCACCTTTGAGCGTGACGTGGCCCTCTCACGTGAAGATGCCCAGTTCATTACCTGGGAGCATCCGCTGATCCGCAACGGCCTGGATTTAATCCTCTCCGGCGATACCGGCAGCAGCACCATCTCCCTGCTGAAGAACAAAGCCCTGCCGGTGGGCACCCTGCTGCTGGAGCTGATCTACGTGGTCGAAGCGCAGGCGCCGAAGCAGCTGCAGCTTAACCGCTTCCTGCCGCCGACGCCGGTGCGCCTGTTGCTGGATAAAAACGGCACCAACCTCGCCGCGCAGGTCGAGTTTGAGAGCTTTAACCGCCAGCTCAGCGCGGTCAATCGTCATACGGGCAGCAAGCTGGTGAATGCGGTGCAGCCGGACGTTCACGCTATTCTCCAGCTGGGCGAAGCGCAGATTGAGAAAGCGGCGCGCGCCCTGATTGACGCGGCGCGCAGCGAGGCTGACGAGAAACTCTCTGCCGAGCTCTCGCGTCTGGAGGCGCTCAGGGCGGTCAACCCGAACATTCGCGATGACGAGCTGGCGGCGATCGAAACCAATCGCCAGCAGGTGCTGGAGAGTCTGGATCAGGCGGGCTGGCGACTGGACGCGCTGCGTCTTATCGTGGTTACGCATCAGTAAACGGAGCGCGACATGGTGATGGAATCCTACAATCCGCCAACGGAGCCCTGGCTGGTTATCCTCTATCAGGATGAACATATTATGGTGGTCAACAAGCCAAGCGGCCTGTTGTCCGTGCCGGGGCGTCTGGAGGAGCATAAAGACAGCGTGATGACGCGCATTCAGCGCGACTATCCGCAGGCGGAATCGGTCCATCGCCTGGATATGGCCACCAGCGGCGTGATTGTGGTAGCGCTGACCAAAGCGGCAGAACGGGAGCTTAAGCGCCAGTTTCGCGAGCGTGAGCCGAAGAAACAGTACGTGGCGCGCATCTGGGGGCACCCGGAAAAAGCGGAGGGGCAAGTGGATTTGCCGCTGATTTGCGACTGGCCTAACCGTCCGAAGCAAAAAGTCTGTTTTGAGACGGGGAAGTCGGCCCAGACCGACTACGAGGTGCTGGAGTACGCGCCGGATAATACCGCGCGCGTGCTGCTTAAACCGATTACCGGACGTTCACATCAGCTGCGGGTGCATATGCAGGCGCTGGGGCACCCGATTCTGGGGGATCGCTTCTACGCCACGCCGCAGGCGCTGGCGATGGCGCCACGCCTGCTGCTGCATGCCCAGACGCTGACCATTACCCATCCGAAGTTTGGCAATTCGATGACCTTTAACGCACCGGTGGACTTTTAAGCCCCCGGCAACGGTGCCGGGGGCACTGCGCTTATCCGGCCTACAGCACTGTACAGGCCGGATAAGGCGCCATACCTTACTTAAACCCTTTCTGCTCTTTAATCAGCTCGTAGGCTTTCTGAATTTCCTGCGCTTTTTGCTTCGCCATCTCCATCATCTCCGGGGGCAGCCCTTTTGCCACCAGCTTATCCGGATGATGCTCGCTCATCAGCTTGCGGTAAGCGCGTTTAATGGTGGCGGCGTCATCGGTGGGCTTTACGCCCAGCACGTTACAGGCATCTTCCAGCGTTGGGCCGCGCTGCGCCTGCTGCCAGCCGCCGCCGGACGACTGCTGCTGATAGCCGCCGCCAAACTGCGCGCCCCCCTGCATCATCCGCAGGAACTGATCGAACTGGGTGCGGGAGATCCCCAGCTCCTCGGCAATGACGTAGAGCACCGCGCGCTCGTTCGGATGCAGCGAACCGTCGGCAAACGCCGCCTGAATCTGAATTTCCAGAAACATCCTAATCAGATCGAAGCGGCCAAAACAGACGCTGCGGAACTGGCGCATCTTCTCACGCAGCGGATAGTTGTCCGCTTTACCGACACGAAAAGCGTTTTGCGCCGCGGCGCGGGAGTCGCCGTGCAGGTTCATGCGATCCATCAGCACGCTCGCCACCTGAATATCCGCCTCGGTCACCCGCCCTTTTGACTTAGTCAGATGCCCCATCACCTCAAAAGTGGTGGCGAAGAAGAGCGCCTGGCGCTCGCGCTGGTTGGCAAACCAGGCCATTTTTCGGCTGCGGGCTTTATCAAACATATGGCCGATAATCAGGCCAAGCACGACACCCCAAAATCCAGCGCCCATGATTAATGCGAACGCAACGCCGATAATTTTACCCCAATACTGCATATACTCCCCGAATGGTCATCTTCCTGGTCCAGCGTAGCGCCTTCAAAACGGTGGTCACGCCACGGTCAATTGAGGGACATCGCCTATAATTTGCATTATCATACTCGTCATTCGATAGCGCGCCTAACACTCTGGTTCGCAAACGGCAGATTAACGCTGGCACTGCATTGATGAGTACGTTAGTCTCTGACAGCTTGCAAGCTGTAACGCCACTGATGACGGAACAATATAAAAACGTATGAAAAAACGTATTCCCACCCTCCTGGCCACAATGATCGGTACTGCGCTGTACAGCCAACAGGGACTGTCAGCCGATCTCGCCTCGCAATGTCTGCTTGGCGTACCCAGCTATAATCGCCCGTTGGTGAAGGGTGATACTAACGATCTTCCTGTCACTATCAATGCCGATCATGCGAAGGGAAATTATCCTGACGACGCGACCTTTACCGGTAATGTGGATATCAACCAGGGTAATAGCCGCCTGCAGGCTGATGAAGTTCAGCTGCACCAGAAACAGCCCGACGGCGCGGCAGAGCCGGTTCGTACGGTTGATGCTCTCGGCAATGTGCACTATGACGACAATCAGGTCATCCTGAAAGGTCCGAAAGCGTGGTCAAATCTGAACACCAAAGACACTAACGTCTGGGATGGTGATTATCAGATGGTAGATCGCCAGGGCCGCGGTAAAGCGGACCTGATGAAGCAGCGCGGCGAAAATCGCTATACGATCCTCGAAAACGGCTCCTTTACCTCTTGTCTGCCCGGCTCCAATACCTGGAGCGTGGTGGGGAGCGAAGTGATCCACGACCGTGAAGAGCAGGTCGCGGAGATCTGGAACGCCCGCTTCAAGCTCGGCCCGGTACCGGTCTTCTATAGCCCTTACCTGCAGCTGCCGGTGGGGGATAAGCGTCGCTCAGGCTTCCTGATCCCGAACGCCAAATACAGCACCACGAACTACTTTGAGTTCTACCTGCCGTATTACTGGAATATCGCGCCCAACATGGACGCCACCATCACGCCGCACTACATCCACAAGCGCGGCAATATCATGTGGGAAAACGAATTCCGCTATCTGACTCAGGCAGGCGCGGGGCTGATGGAGTTTGATTACCTGCCGTCAGATAAGGTTTTCCAGGATGAGCATCCGACCGAAGGGGATGAACATCGCTGGATGTTCTACTGGCAGCATGCAGGTGTGCTGGATCAGGTGTGGCGCTTCAACATTGACTACACCAAGGTCAGCGACCCTTACTATTTTAACGATTTCGACTCTACTTACGGCTCCAGTACCGACGGCTACGCCACGCAAAAATTTAGCGTTGGCTACGCGATTGAAAACTTCAACGCCACCGTGTCGACCAAGCAGTTCCAGGTCTTTGATACCCAGTCGACCAGCACTTACGGCGCGGAGCCGCAGCTCGATATTAACTGGTACCAGAACGACGTGGGTCCGTTTGACACCCGCGTCTATGGTCAGGTGGTCCATTTTGTTAACACCAATTCCGACATGCCGGAAGCGACGCGTGTGCATCTGGAACCGGTTATCAACCTGCCTCTCTCCAACGACTGGGCGAGTCTGAATACCGAAGCCAAGCTGATGGCGACCCACTACCAGCAGAAAAATCTCGACTGGTATAACAACAGATATGGAACCGACCTGGAGGATTCCGTTAACCGTGTACTGCCGCAGTTTAAGGTGGACGGCAAGCTGACCTTCGAGCGCGACATGAACTGGGCTGAAGGGTATACCCAGACGCTGGAGCCGCGCGTGCAGTATCTCTACGTGCCTTATCGCGATCAGAGCAAAATTCAGAACTACGACTCGTCGCTGCTGCAGTCGGACTACAGCGGCCTGTTCCGGGATCGGACCTACGGCGGCCTTGACCGTATCGCCTCTGCCAACCAGGTGACGACCGGCGTCACAACCCGCATTTATGATGACGCGGCGGTTGAACGTTTTAACGCTTCCATTGGTCAAATCTACTACTTCACCGAGTCGCGCACCGGTGATGATGACATCAACTGGGAGAAAGATAACGATACCGGTTCGCTGGTCTGGGCGGGTGATACCTACTGGCGTATATCCGATCGCTGGGGCCTGCGCGGTGGCGTGCAGTACGATACCCGTCTCGACAACATCGCGACCGGCAGCGGCGCGATCGAGTATCGTCGTGATGAGGATCGTCTGTTACAGCTGACCTACCGCTACGCCAGCCCGGAGTACATCCAGGCGACGCTGCCTAACTATTCCCGCGGTGAGCAGTACAAAGATGGTATCTCGCAGGTCGGCGGCGTAGCCAGCTGGCCGCTGGCCGATCGCTGGTCTGTGGTGGGCGCTTATTACTATGACACCAACGTCAATAAGCCTGCCGATCAGATGCTGGCCCTGCAGTATAACTCCTGCTGTTACGCCATTCGCGTCGGCTACGAGCGTAAGCTTAACGGCTGGGATACACAAAACGTTCAGAGCAAGTACGATAACGTGATTGGCTTTAATATCGAACTGCGCGGCCTGAGTTCCAACTACGGTCTGGGCACTCAGCAGATGCTGCGTTCGAATATTCTGCCGTACCGTAGTTCCTTGTAATGTGCCTGATTTACCACGTAATCCGCTGTGCGGTTAATTGAAATGGAAAAAGTATGAAGAACTGGAAAACGCTGCTGCTCGGTATCGCCATGGTTGCGAATACCAGCTTCGCTGCCCCGCAGGTTGTCGACAAAGTCGCCGCCGTTGTAAATAACGGCGTCGTGCTGGAAAGCGACGTTGATGGTTTGATGCAATCCGTCAAGCTCAACGCGGGCCAGGCAGGTCAGCAGCTTCCTGATGACACCACGCTGCGTCATCAGATCCTTGAACGCCTGATCATGGATCAGATTGTTTTGCAGATGGGCCAGAAAATGGGCGTGAAGATCTCTGACGAACAGCTCGATCAGGCCATCGCCAATATCGCAAAACAAAACAACATGACGATGGATCAGATGCGCAGCCGTCTGGCCTATGACGGCATCAATTACGCCACCTACCGTAATCAAATCCGCAAAGAGATGCTGATTTCGGAAGTGCGTAACAACGAGGTACGTCGCCGCGTCACCATTCTGCCTCAGGAGGTCGATCAGCTGGCGCAGCAGGTAGGCAACCAGAACGACGGCAGCACCGAGCTGAACCTGAGCCACATTCTGATCCCGCTGCCGGAAAACCCGACCTCCGATCAGGCGGCTGAAGCGGAAAACCAGGCGCGTTCCATTGTCGACCAGGCACGTAACGGCGCGGACTTTGGCAAACTGGCTATCACCTACTCTGCCGACCAGCAGGCTCTGAAAGGCGGTCAGATGGGGTGGGGCCGTATTCAGGAGCTGCCTTCTATCTTCGCTCAGGCGCTGAGCACCGCGAAGAAAGGCGATATCATCGGCCCAATCCGCTCTGGCGTAGGCTTCCATATCCTGAAGGTGAACGATCTGCGCGGGCAGAGCAAAAGCGTCTCCGTTACGGAAGTCCATGCTCGCCACATCCTGTTAAAACCGTCGCCGATTATGACCGACGACCAGGCCCGCGCTAAGCTTGTGCAAATCGCTGCGGATATCAAGAGCGGCAAAACCACCTTCGCCGCCGCCGCAAAAGAGTTCTCTCAGGATCCGGGCTCCGTCAATCAGGGCGGCGATCTGGGCTGGGCAGCGCCTGCGGTCTACGATCCTGCTTTCCGCGATGCGCTGATGAAGCTGAACAAGGGCCAGATCAGCGAGCCGGTTCACTCTTCGTTTGGCTGGCACCTGATCGAGCTGCTGGATACCCGTAACGTGGATAAAACCGATGCGGCGCAGAAAGATCGCGCTTACCGCATGCTCTTCAACCGTAAATTCTCTGAAGAAGCGGCGACCTGGATGCAGGAGCAGCGCGCCAGTGCTTATGTGAAAGTGCTGAGCAACTAATGAAACAGCACCGTGTCGTCATCACGCCCGGCGAACCTGCCGGGATTGGCCCGGATCTGGTGGTCCAGCTTGCCCAGCGCAGCTGGCCCGTGGAGCTGGTTGTCTGTGCGGATGCCTCGCTGTTACAGGAGCGGGCCGCTCTGCTCGGCCTGCCGCTGACGCTTCTTCCCTATGATGCCTCCCGCGCCCCTGCCCCGCAGCAGGCCGGAACGTTGACGCTGCTTCCCGTCTCCCTGCGGGTCCCCGCGGTCGCGGGCCAGCTCAGCGTGGAAAATGGCTCTTACGTGGTGGAGACGCTGGCGCGCGCCTGCGACGGCTGCCTGGCGGGGGAGTTTGCCGCGCTGATTACCGGACCGGTGCATAAAGGCGTTATCAACGAGGCGGGCATTCCCTTTACCGGGCACACAGAGTTTTTTGAGGAGCGCTCGCAGAGCCCGAAAGTGGTGATGATGCTGGCGACAGAGGCGATGCGCGTCGCCCTGGTAACCACCCATCTGCCGATCAAAGCGATCCCTGAAGCCATTACGCCTGAACTGCTTCGCGAAATCATTACTATTCTGCATCATGATTTGCAGACTAAGTTCGGCATTGCCCGCCCGCACGTGCTGGTGTGTGGGCTGAACCCCCACGCGGGCGAAGGCGGACATATGGGTACCGAAGAGATTGATACTATCATTCCGGTGCTTGAAGAAATGCGCGCCAAAGGGATGAATCTTAGCGGGCCGCTACCGGCGGACACCCTCTTTCAGCCCAAATATCTGGATAATGCAGACGCCGTGCTGGCGATGTACCACGATCAGGGCCTACCCGTGCTAAAATACCAGGGCTTTGGCCGCGGCGTGAATATCACCCTCGGTTTACCCTTTATTCGCACCTCCGTTGACCACGGCACTGCTCTCGATTTGGCAGGCCAGGGAAAAGCGGATGTCGGCAGTTTTATTACGGCGCTTAACCTCGCCATCAAAATGATTGTTAATACTCAATGACTAATCGAGTCCATCAGGGCCACTTAGCCCGTAAACGCTTCGGGCAAAACTTCCTCAACGATCAATTTGTGATCGACAGTATTGTTGCGGCCATCAATCCGCAGAAAGGCCAGGCCATGGTCGAAATCGGCCCGGGTCTTGCCGCGCTGACCGAGCCGGTCGGCGAACGCCTCGACCAGCTCACCGTGATTGAGCTGGACCGCGATCTGGCGGCACGTCTGCAAACGCATCCGTTCCTTGGTCCTAAGCTGACTATTTATCAGCAGGATGCCATGACCATGAACTTCGGCGAGCTCTCTGAGAAGCTGGGTCAGCCGCTGCGCGTCTTTGGCAACCTGCCGTATAACATCTCCACCCCGCTAATGTTCCATCTGTTTAGCTATACTGATGCCATTGCCGACATGCACTTTATGCTGCAAAAAGAGGTCGTCAATCGACTGGTTGCAGGCCCGAACAGTAAAGCGTATGGTCGACTGAGCGTGATGGCGCAGTATTACTGCAACGTTATCCCTGTGCTGGAAGTCCCGCCGACGGCATTTACGCCGCCGCCTAAGGTCGACTCTGCAGTGGTGCGCCTGGTGCCGCACAAAACGATGCCGTATCCGGTGAAGGATCTGCGCGTGCTGAGCCGCATTACCACAGAAGCCTTTAACCAGCGCCGCAAAACGATTCGCAACAGCCTGGGCAATCTGTTCTCCGTCGAAACGTTAACCGAACTCGGTATCGATCCGGCGATGCGAGCGGAGAATATCTCCGTTGAACAGTACTGCAGGATGGCGAATTTCATCAGCGAAAGCAGGCCGCCGAAGGAGAACTAAGCCATGTATGATTCGCCCCGCGTATGTGTTCAGGTCCAGAGCGTCTACATCGAATCCCAGTCCACACCGGATGAAGAACGTTTTGTTTTTGCTTATACCGTGACCATTCGCAACCTGGGGCGGGTGCCCGTGCAGCTGCTGGGGCGCTACTGGCTTATCACTAACGGCCATGGCCGTGAGATTGAAGTCCAGGGAGAGGGTGTGGTAGGCGAGCAGCCTCATATCGCCCCTGGCGAAGAGTATCAATATACCAGCGGCGCCATCATTGAGACGCCGCTGGGCACCATGCAGGGCCATTACGAAATGGTCGATGCTGACGGCAACGCGTTCCGCATTGCTATTCCCGTTTTCCGTCTCTCTGTTCCTACACGCATACACTAAAACATGTCTACATATCTTATTGGCGACGTTCACGGTTGCTACGATGAACTGATCGCGTTATTAAAACAGGTAGAGTTTACGCCAGGGAGAGATACGCTCTGGCTGACGGGCGACCTGGTGGCGCGCGGCCCCGGTTCGCTGGAGGTGCTCCGCTACGTCAAATCACTGGGCGACAGCGTGCGCATGGTGCTTGGCAATCACGATCTGCATCTGCTGGCGGTTTTTGCCGGTATCAGCCGCAATAAACCCAAAGATCGCGTGACGCCGCTGCTTGAGGCGGACGACGCCGACGAGCTGCTCAACTGGCTGCGTCGCCAGCCGCTGCTGCAAATTGATGAAGAGAAAAAGCTGGTGATGGCGCATGCCGGGATCACCCCGCAGTGGGATCTGGCGACGGCAAAAGAGTGCGCTCGCGACGTCGAGGCGGTGCTGGCCAGCGACTCCTATCCCTTTTTCCTCGACGCGATGTATGGCGATATGCCCAACAACTGGAGCCCGGAGTTGAGCGGTCTGGCGCGCCTGCGCTTTATCACTAACGCCTTTACCCGGATGCGCTACTGCTTTCCGAACGGCCAGCTTGATATGTACTGCAAAGATACGCCGATCAACGCGCCCGCACCGCTCAAACCATGGTTCGCTATACCCGGTCCGGTGACGGAGGCGTACAGCGTTGTCTTTGGCCACTGGGCCTCTCTGGAAGGTAAAGGCACGCCGCCAAACGTCTACGCGTTGGATACCGGCTGCTGCTGGGGCGGGGAGTTAACCTGTCTGCGCTGGGAGGATAAGGCGTACTTTGTACAGCCATCGAACCGGCAGCAGAGTCTGGGCGATGAAGAGGCGGTGGCCTCGTAAGAATTGAGATCCCTCTCCCCGACGGGGAGAGGAGATCGCTTAACGACGCTCCAGAATTTCGAAGCAGTAGCTGTGCGAGTTCTGGGCATCCGCATCATGAAACTCACTGAACACGGACTCCCACTGGTCAGGATCGTAATCCGGAAAATGGGTATCGCCTTCCACTTCAGCATCGATATGCGTCAGATAGAGCTTTTGCGCTTTCGGCAGGAACTGATCGTAAACGCGCCCGCCGCCGATCACCATAATCTCTTCCGCGTCGCCGCAGGCAGCAATCGCCTCGTCGACCGATTTTACCCATTCAACGCGATCGTCACTCCCCGGCTGGCTGCTGATCACAATATTTTTACGGCCCGGCAGGGGACGCCCGATAGACTCCCAGGTCAGGCGGCCCATCACTACCGGTTTGTTTAAGGTATTGCGTTTAAACCATGCGAGATCGGCAGGCAGATTCCACGGCATGGCGTTTTCCATACCGATAACGCGATCGACCGCCAGCGCTGCAATCAGACTGATCATTGAATATTTCCTGGATGCAAAAAATTGCCGCCACTATACGTAAAGCTTAATCTTTCGTCGACAAGCCACAGAGTAAAGAAGCGGAAATTTTTTATTATTGCTGGCAACCCCTCTTCACACTGAAGGTTTACTCTGCGGCTCGTCCTGCCGGTCGCCGGTATGTTTGCCCTCTTCCGTTCCCTGCCAGCCATGGCGCTGGGTCAGTGACAGATGGTTACGGTCCTCATTGATGATCTCGGTCAGCATGGCACTGGTGCGTTTAACCACCGCCGCACGCGCCCTGGCGGAGTTTTCCGCCATTCCGACCATCTCCTCTACCATATCGGTATTGAAGCGGCGGAAACGGTCGGCGCGCTCACGCGCTTCATACGCCCCGACGCCTAAGCGTTCCAGCGCCATACGGCCTGACTTGAGCGCCCCTTCGAAGGTTTCACGTTCCGGCGCGATAACCCCTGCCTGACGCAGCTTGATGTAGTGATCGACATCGCGCGCCCGGGAGATGATTTGCAGATGCGGGAAATGCGTCTGCGCCAGTTCGGTGAGCTGGAGGCTGGACTGCGGATCGTCGATGGCGTTAATCAATACTTCCGCCTTCGCCGCTCCGGCGGACTCCAGCAGATCCACCCGCGTCGCGTCGCCATAAAAGACCTTCATATCAAACTTGCGCAGGGTTTCAATGTGGTCTGGATCGTGATCCAGAATGACCATTTTTACACCGCTGGAGAGCAACAGTCGCCCGGCGATCTGCCCGAATCGGCCAAACCCGGCGATGATAACGCGCGGCTGCTCCTCGTCAATTTCATCCGCTTCCCGCGCCTGCTCTTTTCCCGCTGCCTCAAGGCGCGTCAGCACCACCAGCAGAATCGGCGTCGCCGCCATAGAGAGCGCCACCGCGAGGGTTAACGCTTTTGCCCACTCGGGATCAAGCACGTTCGCCATATGCGCCGCGCCAAATACCACGAACGCAAATTCACTCCCCTGCCCCAGCAGGACGGCGAACCAGCGGCGCTGTCTGCCAGGTACCTGGAGCGGGCGGGCGATTAGCCAGAGCATAACCATTTTGATGACCAGGAAACCGGCCAGCAACAACAGGATCCGCAGCGGATGGGTAACCAGCGTCCCGAAATCGATGGACATTCCCACACCGATGAAAAAGAGCCCCAGCAGCAGCCCCTTAAACGGCTCGATATCGCTCTCCAGCGCGTGGCGGTATTCGGAGCTTGCCAGCAGAACGCCTGCCAGAAAGGCCCCCATCGCCATGGATAAGCCCGCCTCTTCCAGCAGCAAGCCAAAACCAAAGACCAGAAATAGCGCCACGGCGCTAAAGACTTCGCGCAGGCCTGAGCGGGCGACAAAGCGCAGCAGCGGGCGGGTCACATAGCGCCCCAGCAGGATCACCAGCGCCAGCGCGCCTGCCACCTTCAGCGCTGAGAGGGTAAAGGCGCCGAGGGTAGTTGCGGCGCCGGAGGTGGCCAGCAACGGGATCATCGCCACCAGCGGGATGGCGGCGATATCCTGAAACAGCAGCACCGAAAAGGCGCTTCGCCCCATCTGCGTAACCGTCAGGTTGCGTTCATTCATCGCCTGCATGGCGATAGCCGTGGAGGAGAGCGCCAGCGTCATGCCGATAAGCGCCGCCACTTTCCACGCCATCCCCAGCAGGATACAGAAACCGCCGAGCAACACGCCACAGGCCACCATCTGTAACGCGCCGCCGCCGAAGACCGAGGCACGAAGCTTCCACAGGCGCTGCGGATCCAGCTCCAGTCCAATCACAAACAGCATCAGCACCACGCCAATCTCGGCAAAGTGAAGGATTGATTCCGCGTCGGTAACCAGACGCAATCCCCACGGTCCTATCACGCAACCGGCAATGAGATAACCCAGCACCGATCCCAGCCCCAGGCGCACCGCAACAGGCACGATCAGCGCAGCGGCGCCAAGGTAGATCAGCGCTTGTATCAGGGTATGGCTATCCATCTTGTCTCTCCTGCCAGTCAACTAAACGTCGTTTATAACGGCGGGCCTCAGCCTGCAGCGTTTCATCATCACTAATAAAGGTATCGTGCATAACAAAGGGTTCGAGCCACTCCAGCCCGCAGTAAAGCGCCGTAGCCTGTAACGGTTGCGCCAGTACCTCAAATCCCGGGTGAGCGCCAATCTCAAAATGGTGCTCGCTGCCACCAGTAGTGACCGCCCAGAGCAGGCTTTTTCCCTTCAGCGCCGTCCCGCCATGACCGTACGCCCAGCCGTGTGAGAGAACCTTGTCGATCCACAGCTTGAGCAACGGCGGCGTACTGTACCACTGCATCGGATGTTGCCAGACAAGCAGATCGGCACGAGAGAGCGCCTCCTGTTCAGCGGCGATATCGATATTAAAGTCAGGGTATAGCTGATAAAGAGAACGAACCTCTACCCCATCCAGAGTGTTTAAATGCTCAAGCATGTACCTGTTCGCATGCGAATGCTGCGGATAAGGATGCGCGTAAATAATAAGAATCATGGCGTGGCCTGTTTTTAGTCATTGTCACGAGTAGCTGAGAGTGTAAACAGTTGCCCTACTCGCTTAAAGTTGCTTTTACGCGTTTTCCTGATGAATGTTGTGCTGACATGTCTACAAGCGACATCACGCTCACCCATAAATAATTCAGATACAACCCTCTATTCCCTCGCAAAAAACAGGGTTATTAATGATCAACAGATAAAAATACTATACATATTAAGAATTATTAAAATATGACTTTAATAAAATAAAGTATACACAACCGTAGAGAGGAAGAATAATTTTACGCTCCTCGCTGTTAATCAGACCCTTCATGGAGTAAGAACAACCAACTCTTATTCTCAAAGAGCAATATCTTTTCTTTCAAATGGATGTGTGTATGAGTACCAAACGCTTTGAATTAAACATAACCACGCAAACGTTGGGCAGACTTTTCCCCGCGCTATTAATATTCACACCAATAATTAGTTCTGCTGGAACTATTGATCAATCCACCTCTGTACCGCAGGAACTCTCCACTGATACAGAGTATGTTATTAATAAAGATGTCACTATTTCTTCGGCTGATGATACGCCTGCCGTCACGCTCAATGGTATTACTGTCTCAACGCTAACTAATAAAGGAAATATTTCCGGCAAGGGTAATGGTCTTGAGATCAATACCGGGGCACAACCTGTGGAAATCGTGAACGAAGCCGAGGCGGCCATATCGTCAACTTCTGGAAACGCTGTAAATATTAGCTCTATGCAAGGCGTTTTAAATAATCAGGGAAAAATCATTGGTCTTGAAAGTGGTGTTTTTGTTAGTCGGGATGCCTCTACGTTCCAAATTAATAACACCAACTCCGGTATTATTAAAGGTAAAAACGGTCTGATAACAGAAACAGGCGTTGCGATTAACAACGAAGGCACCATTTCCGGAATTAAAGGTGATGGCATCGCATTAACCAGTGGCAATACCAAACTTATTAACAGCGGAACCGTAGACGGTACGCAAAATGGTATCGTGGCGACAGGCGATGCGAAAGTCGATATTACCAACACCGGTATCGTGAATGGCGGTGAAAAAGCCATATTTTTTGCCAGCAACCGAAATAATACTCTCGCACTGAATACCGGCTCCATGTTAAACGGCGACGTGGTTTCAACCGGTTCAACAGGCAATACGGTAACGCTGGTTGGTACGGGTACCGAGGACAGCAATTTCGTCGGTCTGAACGACGGCGACGGCTTCGCCTCGCTGACGATGAACGGCGCCGAGTGGACGTTAACCGGCGATATTGATCTTATCGGCTCTGGCAATGCGCTGGCGGTAAATAGCGGCAAACTGACGCTGACCGGCGACGTCGCCAATAGCGGCTCAACGCTTATCGCTAAGGATGCCACTCTGCAACTTGGCGAGGGTATCACCAACGCCTCCCTGAGCGGCAATGTGACCAATAATGGCACCTTTATTTTTAACCAGGGCCAGGACTTTACCTTCACTAATGAGATAACCGGTAGCGGCAGCGTCGAGAAAAAAGATGCCAATACGCTGACCCTGACCGGCAATAATAGCTATACCGGAAATACGACCCTGCACAGCGGCACGACGCTGGTAGCGGAGGGCGCCACGCTTGGAGTAAAGGGCAGCAATGCCAGAATCACCATCCAGAATGGCGCGCAGTTTGCCAGCGCAGGGGAAGTGAACAACAACGTGGATATTCTTGGCGGCGGTACGCTGGCGGCATGGAATGCCGTTAGCGGTAATAGCACATCATCCGCCGCAGGGGTTGATACCATCAACGGTAATGTTACCAATGGCGGGACGTTACAGATTGCCGCCTACGATAAGAGCGTCGGCAATGATTTTACTATTAATGGCGACTATACCGGCTCCGAAGGCAGCCTGATTGTGATGAACAGCGTGCTGGGCGACGATAGCTCGCCGACCGATCATCTGACTATCACCGGCAGCAGCTTTGGTCAGTCGGATCTGAGCATCACCAACATTGGCGGACTGGGTGCAGAAACGGTTAACGGTATGGAAGTGGTTAGCGTCGGCGGCAGTTCCGAAGCGACCCTGAGCCTCTCCCGGCCGGTAGTGGCCGGTGCATGGGAATACAACCTTAACCAGCACAGCAACGGCAACTGGTATCTGGAATCTAAAGCGATCCCTTCCGACGATCCGGCGGATGATACCGATGGCGGTGATAATACCGACGATGGCGGCAATACCGACGACGGCGGCAACACCGATAACGGCGGCAATACCGATGATGGCGGCAACACCGATAACGGCGGCAACACCGACGATGGCGGCAATACCGATAACGGCGGCAACACCGACGATGGCGGCAACACCGACAACGGTGGCAATACCGATAATGGCGGCAATCCTGATAACGGCGGTAATGGCGGTAATGGCGGTAATAACGCCCCTGAAGTGATGGCCCCGGAAGTCGGCGCCTATCTGGGGAACTACCTCGCCGCGCAGGGTATGTTCCTGCATAAACGCGACGACCGCGATCAGATCACTTTCCGTAACCCGGAAGATCTGAACACCTGGATGTACGTCAAAGGCCGCTATCATGAAAATAATGCCGGCGGCGATCGGGTTAACTACGACACCACCACAACGGTGATTCAGGTAGGTAGCGATTTTCTGAGCAAGCCGATGGAGAAAGGCGTGCTGCATGCGGGCGGCATGTTTGGCGCAGGTCAGGCGAAAACCGACGCCAGCGCCCGCCACAACAAGCGCGACGCGCAGGGTAAAGTGGACGGCTTTAACGTTGGCCTGTATGCCACCTGGCAGGAAGATGAAAATCTGCGCCTCGGCAGCTACGTTGATACCTGGGCATCCTACAGCTGGTATAACAACAAGGTGACCAGCAACCGTAACGATGAGGATTATGACAGCGAAGGTTTCGCCGCTTCTTTAGAGGTGGGACATGCCTGGATCATCCCTTCTGAAAACGATCGCACCTGGAAGATCGAGCCGCAGGCGCAGGTGATCTACAGCTATCTCGATCAGGAGAATCACACCGACCGCGACGGGGTGCGTATTTCGACTCTGGATAACGACAGCGTGTTCGGCCGTCTCGGTGTGAAATCGAGCTACTTCCAGCAAAAAGATGTGAAGGCCTGGCAGCCTTACGTGGCGGTTAACTGGCTGAAAGGCGCAGGCCAAAACGATCTCGCCTTCAACGAAGAAACCGTCAGCAACGATACGCCGGAAGATCGTGGTCAGTTAGAGCTGGGCATCACCGGCAATCTGAACGACACAACAACCCTCTCCCTGCGCGCGAGCGGCGAATGGGGTGAAAACAGCTATGCCGCTTACGGCGGTCATATCCTGCTTAACCACCGTTGGTAACCCTTTTGCGCATCACGCAAAATGCAGTGGCCTGAGCCACTGCATTTTTTTAGTTATCCAGCTCACCCATAGATTTAACCTGATCGCGGTTAATCTGCTCCGTTTGACCGGTTTCCGCATTTTCATAGGAGACCAGGCCAGTATCGTCGTCCACCTGCGGTTTGCCGTCGGTAATAATGGTTTTACCGTCGGTGGTTTTCACCGCCTGATTAGACGAGCAGCCCGCCAGGGTAAACATTGCAGTCGTAGCCAGAATGGAAGCAATCAGTAGTTTATTTTGCATGGTGTTTTCCCCTGCTCTCAGTTGAATTTCGTTATTGACTTAATCATTTTAGGCTAAGCAACTGATGGAGAGTGGAAAAGCAGAAGGTTCTGAAGATGGGTAAAGGAAACCGCAGGGCGGGTAAGCGAAGCGCCACCCGCCATTTGCCCGGCTGCGCTAACGCTTGCCGGGCCTGTGCAGATTACTTGCTAATTTGCGCGTGCATCTCCTGCACTGAAATCACCTTCTCGGTAGCATCGGCATTCAGCGCCATCGCGGTGGCAAAGCCGCCGTTCAGGGTGGTGTCGTAATGCACCTTGTATTGCAGCGCGCTGCGGCGAATCAGCTTGGAGTCCTCTATCGCCTGGCGGCCCGCGGTGGTGTTGATGATGTAGGTGTATTCGCCATTCTTGATGCGGTCCTGAATATGCGGACGCCCTTCATGCACCTTGTTCACCAGGCGAGGGTTGATGCCCGCCTCGCCCAGCACAATCGCCGTGCCGTGGGTCGCGTCCAGCTCAAATCCCTGCTTGAGCAGCTTCGCTGCCAGATCCACCACACGCTCTTTATCCCCTTCGCGTACCGAAAGCAGCGCGCGACCAGAATTTTTCATGGTGCAGTTACTGCCCAGTTGCGCCTTGGCGAACGCTTCGGCGAAGGTGCGGCCCACGCCCATCACTTCCCCGGTGGAGCGCATTTCTGGCCCTAACAGCGGGTCAACGCCCGGGAACTTGTTGAACGGCAGCACGACCTCTTTCACCGAGTAGTACGGCGGGATCACCTCTCTGGTGATGCCCTGCTCATTCAGCGTTTTGCCAGCCATCACGCGCGCCGCCACTTTCGCCAGCGGTACGCCGGTGGCTTTGGAGACGAACGGCACGGTACGCGCCGCACGCGGGTTGACCTCAATCAGATAAACTTCGTTATCTTTCACCGCGAACTGGACGTTCATCAGGCCGCGCACCTGCAGCTCAAAGGCCAACTTCTGCACCTGCTGGCGCATCACATCCTGAATCTCCTGGCTCAGGGTGTAGGCGGGCAGAGAACAGGCGGAGTCGCCGGAGTGCACGCCCGCCTGCTCGATATGCTCCATGATGCCGCCAATCAGCACCGTTTCGCCGTCGCAGATGGCATCCACATCCACTTCCACCGCGTCATCGAGGAAGCGGTCGAGCAGCACCGGCGCATCGTTGGAGACGCTCACCGCCGTCTGGAAGTAGCGACGCAGGTCGGCTTCGTCGTAGACGATTTCCATCGCACGGCCGCCCAGCACGTAGGACGGGCGCACTACCAGCGGATAGCCAATCTCTTTCGCCTTCTCAACGGCCATTTCAATCGCGGTCACGGTGGCGTTCGCCGGCTGTTTCAGCTTGAGACGGTCAACCGCCTGCTGGAAACGTTCGCGGTCTTCGGCGCGGTCAATCGCATCCGGGCTGGTGCCGATAACCGGCACGCCTGCCGCTTCCAGCGCGCGGGCAAGCTTCAGCGGCGTCTGGCCGCCGTACTGCACGATAACCCCTTTTGGCTTCTCGATGCGCACGATCTCCAGGACATCTTCCAGCGTAACCGGCTCGAAGTAGAGGCGGTCGGAGGTGTCGTAGTCGGTGGAGACCGTTTCCGGGTTACAGTTGACCATAATGGTCTCGTAACCATCTTCACGCAGCGCCAGCGAGGCGTGTACGCAGCAGTAGTCAAACTCAATGCCCTGGCCGATACGGTTAGGACCGCCGCCGAGCACCATAATCTTGTCGCGATCGGAAGGATTCGCTTCGCACTCATCTTCATAGGTGGAGTACATATAGGCGGTGTCGGTGGCAAATTCCGCCGCGCAGGTATCCACACGCTTGTAAACCGGGTGCAGGTCATACTGGTCGCGCAGCTTGCGGATCTCCGCTTCGCGCACGCCGGCAAGCTTCGCCAGACGCGCGTCGGCAAAACCTTTACGTTTCAGCAGGCGCAGGAAGTCCGCGTCGAGGCCGTTAATGCCCAGCTCCGCCACTTTCTCTTCCAGACGCACCAGCTCTTCAATCTGCACCAGGAACCAGCGGTCGATATTGGTCAGATTGAAGACGCCGTCAACGGAGAGGCCCGCGCGGAAAGCGTCGGCGATATACCAGATTCGCTCGGCGCCCGCGTCTTTTAGCTCGCGGCGAATTTTGGTCAGCGCTTCCGGGTCGTCGAGGCTGACTTTCGGATCAAAGCCGGTGGCGCCCACTTCCAGGCCGCGCAGCGCTTTCTGCATCGACTCCTGCTGGGTGCGGCCAATCGCCATCACTTCCCCAACGGATTTCATCTGGGTGGTAAGACGGTCGTTGGCGCCAGCAAATTTCTCGAAGTTAAAGCGCGGAATTTTCGTGACCACGTAATCGATAGAGGGTTCAAACGATGCCGGAGTACGCCCGCCGGTAATGTCGTTCATGAGCTCGTCGAGGGTATAACCCACCGCCAGTTTTGCCGCCACTTTGGCAATCGGGAAGCCGGTCGCTTTCGAGGCCAGCGCCGAGGAGCGGGAGACGCGCGGGTTCATTTCGATAACAATCAGGCGACCGTTTTTTGGGTTCACCGCAAACTGCACGTTGGAACCGCCGGTTTCCACGCCGATTTCACGCAGCACCGCCATCGAGGCGTTACGCATGATCTGGTACTCTTTATCGGTCAGCGTCTGGGCAGGGGCCACGGTGATGGAGTCGCCGGTGTGGATCCCCATCGCGTCAAAGTTTTCGATAGAGCAGACGATGATGCAGTTGTCGTTCTTATCGCGCACCACCTCCATCTCATACTCTTTCCAGCCAATCAGGGATTCGTCAATCAGCAGCTCGTTGGTCGGCGACAGGTCCAGCCCACGCTCGCAGATCTCTTCAAACTCTTCGCGGTTGTAAGCGATGCCGCCGCCGGTGCCGCCCATGGTGAAGGAGGGGCGGATAATGCACGGGAAGCCGACATCAGCGGCCACCGCCAGCGCCTCCTCCATGGTATGCGCGATACCGGAACGCGCGGTGTCGAGGCCGATTTTCTTCATCGCCACGTCGAAACGGCGGCGATCTTCCGCTTTATCAATCGCGTCGGCGGTGGCGCCAATCATCGTCACGCCGAACTCTTCCAGCACTCCCTGGCGCTCCAGCTCCAGCGCACAGTTCAGCGCGGTCTGGCCGCCCATGGTCGGCAGTACCGCGTCCGGACGCTCTTTTTCGATGATTTTGCGTACCACTTCCCACTGAATCGGCTCGATGTAGGTCGCGTCGGCCATCTCCGGGTCGGTCATAATCGTTGCCGGGTTGGAGTTGACGAGGATTACGCGATAGCCCTCTTCACGCAGCGCCTTACACGCCTGCGCGCCGGAGTAGTCAAACTCACACGCCTGGCCGATAACAATCGGGCCCGCGCCCAGAATCAGGATACTTTTTATATCTGTACGTTTTGGCATTCTCTTAATACTCCTGATTACTTAGCGGTTTTACGGTACTGCTCGATAAGCTCGATGAAATGGTCGAACAGGGGTGCGGCATCGTGCGGACCCGGGCTCGCTTCAGGGTGCCCCTGGAAGCTGAAGGCCGGTTTATCGGTGCGATGAATGCCCTGCAGCGTGCCGTCAAACAGCGATTTATGCGTGACGCGCAGGTTCGCCGGAAGAGTCGCCTCATCCACCGCAAAGCCGTGGTTCTGGGCGGTGATCATCACGGTATTGTTATCGATATCTTTCACCGGATGGTTGCCGCCGTGATGGCCAAACTTCATCTTGACGGTTTTCGCTCCGCTTGCCAGCGCCAGCAGCTGATGGCCGAGGCAGATGCCGAATACCGGGATGTCGGTTTGCAGAAATTGTTGAATCGCCTTGATGGCGTAGTCACACGGTGCCGGGTCGCCGGGGCCGTTTGAGAGGAAGATGCCGTCCGGGTTCATCTTCAGCACTTCGTCCGCAGGCGTTTTCGCCGGAACCACCGTCAGGCGGCAACCGCGATCCACCAGCATACGCAGGATGTTACGCTTGGCGCCGTAGTCGTAAGCCACCACGTGAAACGGCAGGTCGTCCTCTTTTTTGGCTTCCGGCAGTTCGCCCGCCAGCGTCCAGCTTCCCTGTGTCCAGGTGTAGGTTTCTGAGGTCGTGACCTCTTTCGCCAGGTCCATACCGTTCAGGCCAGCAAAGGCTTTGGCTTTTTCCAGCGCCAGCTGTGGATCAAGGTTATCGCCCGCAATGATGCAGCCGTTCTGCGCACCCTTTTCACGCAGCAGACGCGTCAGCTTGCGGGTGTCGATATCGGCAATCGCCACGATGTTATGGCGCTTCAGGTAAGAGGAGAGATCTTCCGTGCTGCGGTAGTTGCTGGCAATCAGCGGCAGGTCGCGAATGACAAGACCTTGCGCGTGGACCTGGGAAGATTCTTCGTCAGCAGCATTGGTGCCGACATTGCCGATATGGGGATAAGTAAGAGTAACGATTTGGCGGGAATAGGAAGGATCAGTGAGGATTTCTTGATAACCGGTCATTGAAGTATTGAAAACGACTTCCCCAACCGCCGAACCTGATGCCCCTATGGCCCGACCGATAAACTGGGTTCCGTCTTCCAGAACCAATAGCGCTGACTTAATCAAAACACCCTCCAGAGAATATTCACTCACTTTATTTGCATATTAATTCACAAGCATGTGCCAGATCAATGCAAATTTTTGCCCGCGGATTTTTGGCAAACGGCGGCATTCTGGAGACTGGTCAGTCAAAAGTCAACTTAAAAGCGCTATTTTTCTTATTCTTTTACCATACCCAAGACTATTTTGATGCTTAACCATCAAAAAGATCGGAAAAACAGGGTCAGAAAACGCTTGCGCCACGAAGTAAAAAAGAAAAATAGCTTTACCGGCTAAAAAAGTTGACCATTTGGTCAAAATTTACATTTTTCCGACGCATTTTAGCCATAAAAGTTATTTTTTTATGGGTTATAGGAATAAAACCACACAAGACAGGAAAAATAAAAGGGCAATAAAATATTGCCCTGTGCAATCAATACATTATGACTGCAATAACCACATCACGAAGGTAACAACTTTTATAAATTGTTGAGATCCAGCACATCTCGCATATCAAAAAGGCCATTTTTCTTCGCTTTAAGCCACGCAGCGGATCTGACCGCGCCGTTAGCAAACGTCATGCGGCTTGAGGCTTTGTGGGTGATCTCTACACGCTCGCCAATATCGGCGAACATTGCGGTATGCTCGCCCACGATATCGCCTGCCCGCACGGTGGCGAAACCGATAGTCCCCGGTACGCGTTCGCCGGTGTGGCCTTCACGCGCATAGACCGCGCACGTTTTTAACTCCTTACCGAGCGCCTGAGCAATCGACTCGCCCATTGCCAGCGCGGTACCTGACGGCGCATCCACTTTATAGCGGTGATGCGCCTCAATGATTTCGATATCGGTGTAGTTGCCCATCACCTTTGCCGCCTTCTCCAGCAGCTTCAGCATGACGTTAACCCCTACGCTGAAGTTTGCCGCAAAGACGATAGCGATATCGTTTGAAGCCGCCTGAATCGCCTGCTTTCCGGCCTCGTCAAAACCGGTAGTCCCGATAACCATCGCTTTTTTATGCAGACGGCAAAAAGCCAGGTGGTTCAGGGTCCCTTCCGGGCGCGTAAAATCGATAAAGACATCGAAGTCATCTTTTACCGCTTCCAGGCTGCTTTGTACCGTCACGCCTGTAGCCCCAGCGCCGGCCAGTTCTCCCGCGTCGCTCCCCAGCAGCGACGAGCCTTCTCGCTCCAGCGCCGCGCCCAGCGTCACGCCGTCCATTTGCAGCGCGGCCTGAATCAGCTGTCGCCCCATACGTCCGCCCGCGCCCGCAATAGCGACGCGGATCTCTGCATCATGCATAGTTATTCTCTTACGTTAAAATGAGGTAAATCGTTTTCAGAGTAACCAGCCTTTGCCGGGGCTGCCATCTGAAAACGCCAATAATTAGAATTTAATGATAAACAGGCGGGAATATCAGTAAAAGCTATATGATCAACCTGCGGCATCGCCGCAGGTTCAGAGGAACGTATCAGAAAAGATCGGGCAGAGTGGAAATATTCTCCGTTACCCGCCAGAGTGGCAGGCTGGCAGCCTTCTCGCTGGCGGCAGGCAGCGTAATGACGCCGTTGGCCACAAAGCTGCTCTGCGTCTCCGGCTCAAGCGCCGCGACAATCAGGTTCGCCAGCGGCTGGCTAAGCGGCACGTACCAGTAGCCCGCCGTCCCGGTGAGCTCCGTTTTGACCAGTGTCGTCGTCACTTTCGTCATTTTGTTTCCGGTCGCCCCCACCTTGCCGGTGACGTCAAATTTTTCTCCCTGCTCAAGGGAAGCTACCATATAACGCTCCACCGGGATCGCGCGCGACTGTTTAAGACGATAGACCTCCACGCCCAGCTCGCGCAGCTTATCGACGGCGGCTTGCTGCTCCGGCGCCAGCAGGTAGCCCCACGGCCGGGAGCGGACGATTTCGGCCGCGATCTGCAACGAGGAGCGCCAGTCAGCCTCGAAGGTCATCGGGGCGCCCGTCCGGGCGTTAAGCAAAGTCACTTCGTGCTTGCCCCGGGTCGCCTTCCCTTTCACCATCAGCTCCCCTTTCCCGGCGGAGGCAGCCACCTCGCTGCGAACGTCTCGGGTCAGGGTCATTAGCGCCTGCGAATCTAATGCCGCTTGCTTCACCATCGCCTGCATGGCGACAAACTGCGTCCAGACGCGTCGTTCAAAATGCGCTTTGCCGATACCGACGCCACGCGTTTCAAGCAAAAAGGCGATGCTGTTGCGAAGCCCGGCCATGTTGCGGAGCGCATCCGGCCCGGTGCCGCCCATGGATAACGTTTTGTCCTCCAGATGGATCTGATCGGTGGTGTAGTAGACCGAGTCACGCAGGCCATGCGCTTTAAACGCCTGCGACAGCGCCGTGTTCCACGCGCCGGCCATCGCCTGGTAGAGCGGTCGGGAGAGATTGAGGGTGGTGGCATGTTGCACCAGCCCATCATAGCCCTGCACGGCGTCAAATTTCTTTACCCAGCGTCCGGCGACGCTAAACTCATGGGCATCCAGGGTGACATCTGGGAGGTAACTGTTCAGTACCTGCGCAATGGCACGACCTTCCGGCGAGGCCAGCAGCAGATGATCGCGGTTAAGGTTAACGCCGTTGGCTAAATCGCGGGTAAAGTGCTCCGCGCCGTCCGGGTTAGCGCGCGGGATAATCAGCACGTTCACCCGCGACAGCACATCGCCCTCTTTCCCGTCTGCAAGGCTTTTGGCAAACATTAGCGCCGCCTCTCCCCCCGCAGGTTCGTTACCATGCTGCTGGGCTACGATGAGTACCGTCGGTTTGCCGTTTTTCGCGAGCCATTGCGGGGAATCATACCCTTCGCGGGTAAAGATCAGCAGCGGGATGGCGCGCCCTTCCTGCGACTGCGCCACCACGCGCACCTTAAGCGTGGGCGACGAGGCGGCCATTTCACGAATAAAGTTTTCCATCTCCCGCTGGGAGGTGAAATCTTTCTTTCCCTTCGCGAAGGCGGGCGTGGTGAAACTGACTTCTTTCGGCACCGGAAAATGGGCGGCGACGCCAGGTGATTCTGTGTAGACCTCCGCGGCGTCAAATTTGGCGCTGGCAGGTGAGAGCGCGCTAACAAGCAGACCTGCAAGCAGCAAACGCGGATAACGAAAAGGTAAGTGGACCATGTTCACTCCATTAGCGTTTTACAGAAGCGGGAAGAATGCGCGCTTTCCCTGCCTTCACTTATGCTGGCTATTAATCAACCAGACCCGATATATATGATTACAAGCGAGACGGGAATCCCGGCGCCCGCCATGGCGTAGGGCTGCGCTCAACAGACAACCAGCGTCCCCTCCGGGAAAGCGCTCAGAAAATAGGTGACGGCCAGCAGATCGGCGCTCCCGCCCGGGCTTAAATGGCGGGCGATCAGGTCATCATCCAGCCGTTGCAGGGCGGTCATTCCTCCCGGGGCCAGTACGCCGCCTTCCCAGAGCAGCTTCTGCGCCTGGCTTTGCACGTAGTAAAGCCCCTCCAGCCCGCCGCGCGCCACCAGGTTGGTATCGTCGTTCCAGGCCAGCAGATGCAGAAGGGTTTGCAGCAGGGCAAGCTGCATGTCGTTACGGTCGGCCAGCACGCGCTTAAAGACCGGCAACGCAAGAGTGCGGACGGTCTTAAACCCGCTCTCCGCCTCCCCGCGCGCGCCCGTCAGGCCATAACGCAAAAACTGCAGCTCCCCTTTTGAAGGATTTTTTGCGGCGTTGTGCGCCAGCTCATTCGCCACCAGTTTGCGGCAGAAGCGGGCAACCTGATCGCACAGGCGGTTCTGCTCCACCGGCAGGCCGAGTGCCTTCAGACGTCCGACGGCAGCGCTGAGCAGGCCAAAAGCGAAAATTGCGCCACGATGGGTGTTCACGCTCCCCGTCGCCAGCAGCATCTCCGCTTCGCAGGCGATCCCAATCGGGCGCAGCATGACCATCACCGACTCCGCCTCCAGGCCTGCGGTGTTAAAGCCCATCAGGTAGAACTTCTCCATCCAGGGGGCGATAGTGGCGATGCTTTTTTCGAACGTCGCGAGATTCATATCCTGATGGGCGCCGCTATTGCGGATATCCACCAGCCCCGGTTTGGGGGTCAGATGGACTTCCGTCAGCAGTGCCCGGGAGACCCGCGCGATAAGATCGTCAACATCCAGGTCGTCGCCCGTTGTCTCTTCGCTATACAGCGTCATCTCACTTTTCATCTTCAATCCTTCGTGCGATTTCTTCCAGTAGCATGTCGATAGTGTGGCGTCGCGCGCGGGCGCAGATGTGCGCCGCTTCGGCGCAAACCAGGCAGCGTCGCGGCGGAAAGCCAAATTCCCTACGCGACAGGGAGCGGCCATCGCTGTCGATGATGTCGATATCCCAGAGTCTGCCCAGCGGATGGTTCTCCTCCAGATGCACCATTGCCCGTTTCAACGTTTTTGCAGGGGCGCAGATTGCCGCCATCCATTCAGGGCCGCTGACCGCATCCACGCTCTGTTCCCAGGCGCAGGCCCAGCTATGCACCGCACACAGGCGCAGTACCTCTTTACGGGCGTTAGCCGCCAGCCGCCGCCAGGTCCGGTTGTTTTTAACCGGCCCCGGGGTGACCAGGGTGAGGGAAACCAGCGGCAGGCGATAGCAGGTCAGCGCGTGACGCTGCCGTGATAGCCTTTTTTCGCGGGCGTTTAACAGCGCCTCCAGCGTCACGGCCTGGCCGTCAGAAAGCCGATCTGCGCCTTGCATTACGCTTTTACCTGACGAATGAGATCGATCACCGAACCGTCGCGGTAGCGCACCACCGCCACCACCCGATCGGTAAATTCGATCGGCTGCGGTTTGCCCGTCAGCATCTCTGCACGTTGCTGAAGCTGTTCGATGGTCATCAGCGGGATCCCCGCCTGGCGAAGGTTATCGATCAGATCCTGGCGCGCCGGGTTAACGGCGATACCGTGATCGGTAACCAGCACATCCACGCTTGCGCCAGGGGTCACTTTAGTCAGCACCTTTTCCACCACGCAGGGAATGCGACCGCGCACCAGCGGTACGGTGATGATGGTGAGATCCGCCCCGGCGGCGGTGTCGCTGTGTCCACCCGAAGCGCCGCGCAGCACGCCGTTCGAGCCGGTCATCACGTTGACGTTATAACCAACGTCAATCTCCAGCGCGCTCAGCATGACCACGTTCAGACGTTCGCAGCAGGCCGCTTTTGAGGAGGGGCTGGCGTACTGATTGGCAGAAATTTCAATATGGTGCGGGTTTTGCGCCAGCGAACGGGTGGCGTCGCCGTCAAAAGACTGGGTGTCCAGCAGCGCTTTGATCAGCCCTTTTTCATGCAGGTCGACCATCGTGCCGGTAATTCCCCCCAGCCCGAAGCCAGCCCGGATATCGTGGCGACGCATCTTCTCTTCCAGGAAACGCGTCACCGCCAGCGACGCGCCGCCGGTACCGGTTTGCAGCGAAAAACCCTCTTTGAAATAGCCGGAATGTTCGATCACATCCGCCGCCATCCGGGCGATGAGCAGCTCGCGCGGATTGCTGGAAAGGCGGATCGCGCCTGCGGTGATCTTCGCCGGATCGCCCACCTCATCGACCTGTACGATCAGATCGACCTGATCCTGGGCAATGCTGGCAGGATAATTGGGATAGCTCACCCACTCTTCGGTAAGCAACACCACGCATTTCGCATACTCCGCATCCACGCGAGCGTAGCCCAGCGAACCGCAGCGCGACTTGCCGCTAAAGCCGTTAGCGTTACCCGCTTCGTCACAGCAGGGAACGCCGAGAAAAGCGACGTCGATGTTAAGTTCACCGCTCTGGATCAGGTGGACGCGCCCGCCGTGGGAGTGGATCTGTACCGGATTCTCCATTAGCCCGGCGGAGATCTCCTCGCCCAGCTTGCCGCGCAGACCAGAGGTATAGATCTGGCGGATTACGCCGTTGCGTATATGTTCTATCAGCGGCCAGTGAGCGTCGATAAGCGAGCTGGAGGCGAGGGTTAAATCGCGAAATCCCATCTCCGCCAGCTTCCCCATAACCATGTTGATTACCTTGTCACCGCCGCGAAACGCGTGGTGAAAAGAGATGGTCATGCCGTTTTGCAGGCCGGAGCGGCGGATCGCCTCTTCCAGCGAGTCGCAGATCTTACGCTGACGTTTTTCAGTTTCGCTCGCCAGCCACGGGCTTTGCGCCGTTACGCCAGCAAAGGGGCGGAGATCCTGCGGCACGGTGTACTGCTGTTTTAACATTTCCACGGTCTTATTCATTTTCCCCCCCTTAGTCACGAATACCGGAGGCGGACAGCGCCACCACCTTGCGGGCATGATCGATAATCGGCCCGTCGATCATCTTGCCGTTAAGCGAGACTACGCCTAGCCCGTTGGCTTCCGCCTCTTCTGCCGCCGCGATCACCTCATGCGCGTAGTTAACCTCCTTGCGACTCGGCGCATAGGCGCGGTGCAGCAGCTCGATCTGCCGGGGGTTAACCAGCGATTTGCCGTTAAACCCTAGCCCTTTCGCCAGACTGACCTCTTTCAGGAAGCCCTCTTCATCATTGATATCGGACCAGACCACGTCATAGGCGGCGATCCCCGCCACGCGGGCGGCGTGCAGTACGGCGCAGCGGGCGTAAAAGAGTTCGGTTCCGTCACCGCGGCAGGTGCCCATATCCATCACGTAATCAAACGCCGCCAGCGCAATCGCCACCATGCGCGGGCTGGCGGTCGCGATTTCGAGGGCATTCACTACGCCCAGCGCCGACTCAATGGCCGCCATGATTTTGGTGCTGCCGGGCTCGCGCCCGCATTCCTGTTCGATACGTGCAATGTGATTCTCCAGCTCGTGCACATCCTCTTTGCGATCCGTTTTCGGTAAACGGACGATATCCACGCCGGCGCGCACCACCGCCTCAAGATCGGCCAGGCCGAAAGGGGTATTAAGCGGGTTAATACGCACCACGGTTTCGATATCCTGGTAGAGCGGATGCTGAAGCGCGTGGTGTACCAGCAGACGGGCGGTATCTTTTTCACGCAGCGAAACGGCATCCTCAAGGTCGAACATCACGGCATCGGCGCCGTAGACAAAGGAGGTGCTAAGCATGGCGGCATTGCTGCCCGGGATAAACAACATACTGCGACGTGTTTTCATCGTGGGCTCCATGGAAAATGAACCTGTCCGGCGGCACGGAGCGCCGCGGCCTGAACACGGGCGCGAAGTATGCAGTCCAGCGCGCCTTTGTCATCAATGGCGACTCTCGCCCGGGTTACGCCAAGGCTTGCCAGCGTCTCGCGTACCACCAGCTCGATAGCCGCGCCGAACTGCTGCTTCACCAGGCTCTCCAGTTCAAGCTGGATCCCCGGTTCGTCCGATGGACCAATCCTGACCATGGCATCGCTGGATTCCAGCGTGCCGGCCAGGGCCTCTTTTTTCATTTCCATAAGCTCTGTTCCTTCATCAAGAGAGATAATTCACGCCGTCTCGCCAACCTGCGCCGCGAGACGCATCAGGAAGGCAAGCGTGGAGGATGGCACCAGCGCGGCAATGGCCGGCCAGTCCCGCTGTGAGTAAAGTTTGCGCACCCGCGATGCCGAGATCGCCGCGCCGCCCTGTCCGATCCGTTCCAGCTCAACCACCTCTATCACCGGGCCGGGAAGCGTGGGCGAGATCAGCGCCGCTTTCATGCGCTGGTTATAGGCGCGGGTCAGCGGGCAGAGCGGCTCGCTGCCGACAAAGCGGTGGGTGATGCCGAGCGAGGGGGCCAGGTACTGGCGAAACAGCGTCAGATCGATCTGGCTGTGGCAGTCGTCCACCACCCCTTTATCCTTGAGGAAATAGCCCGGAAAGGTGGCGCGGGAGATGAGGTAGCGGGAGCCAGGATGGAGGGTGACGCGGGGAATGTCCGTAATGCCTTGCTGAATAAGCGCCCAGCGATCCTGATAGCGGAAAAAAGAGGCATCCTCTTTCACCACGAACAGATGCAGCCAGTCGCACTGCTCAACCGCCTGCTTAATCAGCCACTGGTGTCCGAGCGTGAAGGGGTTCGCGTTCATCACAATCGCGCCAATCTTTTCGCCGGGCTGGCGATAGAGCGTCAGCTGACGGCAATAGCGTCCCAGCCTTTCCCGGCTGTTTTCCATCAGCACCGCGCGTTCGCCCGCTTCCGCAATCGGCCAAAAACCGGCCCCGGAAAAGAGCGCGATATTTTCCGGTTTGGTGAAAAGAAAGAGTTCGCTGCGCCCTTTTTCAAACGCCAGCGTCACCAGTTCGGTCAGCAGCCGCAGACTGAGCCCCTGTCCATGCAGCCCTGGCGCTACGGCGATACATTTCAGCACTTCGCCCGCTATCGCGCCGCAGCCGACAATAGCGCCCTGCGCCTCGGCAACGATAACCGTCTCGCAATCTGGCTCCAGCGCCAGCCCGGCATGTTGAAGAAAACGCGCCACGGCGCTGCGCCGGGCTACGTCAGCGGACGGGTCTATCCGTCTGAAGAGAATATTCATTATTCCGCTATCCTTAAATAACTTATTTTATTCTCGCCACCCTTCCCCTTTTCATTCTTTAATATTCGTCACATTTCCCCGGCTAATTTAACTACGTTTATGTGGTTTATTTATTTAATTAAATCAAAGAAATAAAACCAATTAAGTTAATAAAAAACCCGGTCATTCGGTGAGGATTATCACATCATTTCGCCAGTTAAGTTCATTATTATTCGCCTCGCCTCACTACATTAATTACGCACAGGATGGTGTTTATGACCAACATAAGCCAGGCTCCGGTACAGGAGAAGAAAGGCGTAGCGTCCCTACTGGATTTTAAAATATTTGGTATGCCGCTTCCGCTTTACGCGCTGGCGTTAATTACGCTTTTACTTTCACATTTTAATAACGCATTACCCGTCGATATGGTTGGCGGTCTCGCATTAATGTTTATTATTGGCGCGATATTTGGCGAAATCGGCAAACGTCTGCCTTTATTTAATAAATATATCGGTGGTGCGCCAGTTATGATCTTTCTGGTTGCCGCTTATTTTGTTTATGCGGGCATTTTTACCCAGAAGGAAATTGACGCCATTACTAACGTTATGGATAAAAGTAATTTCCTGAACCTTTTTATTTCAGTATTGATTACCGGCGCGATCCTTTCGGTTAACCGCAAGCTGCTGTTGAAGTCCCTGTTAGGCTATATTCCCACCATTCTAATCGGGATTATTGGCGCCGCCATCTTCGGCATCGCCATCGGTCTCTGCTTCGGCATTCCGGTCGATCGCATCCTGATGCTCTATGTCCTGCCGATTATGGGCGGCGGCAACGGCGCGGGCGCGGTACCGCTCTCCGAAATTTATCACTCTGTGACCGGGCGTCCGCGGGAAGAGTACTACTCCACCGCCATCGCCATTCTGACCATCGCCAACATCTTCGCCATTATTTTCGCGGCGGTGCTGGATGTTATTGGCAAAAAGTACCCGGCGCTGACCGGCAACGGCGAGCTGGTGCGCAAAGCCTCTTTCCGTGCGGAAGATGATGAGCAGGCAGGGCCTGTCACGCACCGCGAAACGGCGGTCGGCCTGGTGCTGGCGACCACCTGTTTCCTGCTGGCCTACGTCATGGCAAAAGCCATTCTGCCAACTATCGGCGGCGTCGCCATCCACACTTTCGCCTGGATGGTGCTGATTGTCGCGGCACTGAACGCTTCCGGGATCTGCTCGCCGGAGATCAAAGCGGGGGCTAAACGCCTTTCCGATTTCTTCTCCAAACAGTTGCTGTGGGTACTGATGGTGGGTGTTGGCGTCTGCTACACCGACCTGCAGGAGATCATCGACGCCCTGACCTTCGCCAACATTGTCATCGCGGCGGTAATTGTTATCGGCGCCATTATCGGCGCGGCTATCGGCGGCTGGCTGATTGGCTTCTTTCCTGTGGAGTCGGCTATTACCGCCGGGCTCTGCATGGCTAACCGCGGCGGCTCAGGCGACCTGGAAGTGCTCTCTGCCTGTAACCGTATGAACCTGATCTCCTATGCGCAAATCTCCTCCCGTCTGGGCGGCGGCATTGTGCTCATTATCGCCAGCGTTGTCTTTGGCATGATGGTTTAACGAAAACGCACGGGGGCGGCGAAGGGCGTCACGCTTAGCGCTTTACAGGGGCACCGGGCCAGGAGCGGCCAATGTGAAATCCACCCTGTTCCTTAGCCGGGGCGTCAGCGTAAACGGCCGGACCCGCCACCGTGCACCTGAATATTGAGATATTGATATGACCGAAGCAGTGCTTCTTAGCGAAGGCCTCACGCTGATGTTTCTCGGCATGGGCTTTGTACTGGTCTTTTTGCTGGTACTGATTTTTGCCATTCAGGGGATGTCCGCCGCCATAAACCGCCTTTTCCCACAACCTGTCACGCAACCGAGCCCACCCGCGGAGTCGGACTTTATTCGTCTGAAGCCGGTGATTGCCGCCGCTATCTGCCATCACCGCAAACTTAACCCCTGATTCAAGGAGAGCAAAGTATGACCGTAGCCATTACTGACGTCGTCCTGCGAGACGCCCATCAATCATTATTCGCCACGCGCCTGCGCCTGGCGGATATGTTGCCCATCGCGGAGCAGCTCGACGGTGCCGGATACTGGTCTCTCGAATGCTGGGGCGGCGCTACGTTTGACGCCTGTATCCGTTTTCTGGGGGAAGATCCGTGGGTGCGCCTGCGCGAGCTGAAAAAGGCGATGCCGAAAACCCCGTTGCAGATGTTACTGCGCGGTCAGAACCTGCTGGGGTATCGCCACTACGCCGACGATGTGGTGGAGCGTTTCGTCGAACGCGCCGTGAAAAATGGTATGGATGTCTTCCGCGTCTTTGACGCCATGAACGATCCGCGCAATATGGCCTGCGCGCTGCGGGCGGTACGCAGCCATGGCGCCCATGCCCAGGGCACGCTGAGCTATACCACCAGCCCGGCCCACACGCTGCAAACCTGGCTGGATCTGACGGAACAACTTCTTGAGACGGGCGTCGATTCCATCGCGATTAAAGATATGTCCGGCATTCTCACCCCCATGGCGGCGTTTGAGCTGGTCAGCGAAATTAAAAAGCGCTATGACGTGCGACTGCATCTGCACTGCCACGCCACCACCGGCATGGCTGAAATGACCCTGCTGAAGGCCATTGAAGCGGGCGTCGACGGCGTTGACACCGCTATCTCCTCCATGAGCGCCACTTACGGCCATCCGGCGACCGAAGCGCTGGTCGCAAGCCTTGCCGGCACCCCGCATGACACCGGGCTGGACATTGCGCATCTGGAGAAAATCGCCGCGTGGTTTCGCGCGGTGCGTAAAAAATATCACGCCTTTGAAGGCCAGCTTCGGGGGAGTGACAGCCGCATTCTGGTGGCGCAGGTGCCCGGCGGCATGCTGACCAACCTGGAGAGCCAGCTCAAGCAGCAAAACGCCGTCGACCGGCTGGATGAGGTACTGCAAGAGATCCCCCGGGTGCGCGAAGATCTTGGTTTTATTCCGCTGGTTACCCCTACCTCGCAGATTGTCGGCACCCAGGCGGTACTGAACGTACTTACCGGCGAGCGCTATAAGAGCATCGCAAAAGAGACCGCCGGGATCCTGAAAGGCGAATATGGCCACACCCCTGCCCCGGTCAATCCGGCGCTGCGCGCGCGTGTGCTGGAGGGCGGCGAGCCCGTCACCTGCCGTCCCGCTGATCTGCTCCAGCCTGAGCTGGCACAGCTGGAGATCGACGTTAAACAGCAGGCGCAGGAAAAAGGGATCGCGCTTGCTGCCAACGCCATCGACGATGTGTTAACCGTCGCGCTGTTCCCGCAGATTGGGCTGAAATTCCTCGAAAATCGCAATAATCCGGCAGCCTTTGAACCGACCCCTGACACGACGGTAACCGCCGCCGAACCGGCAAAAGCACCCCGCGCTACCTCCGGCGTCTATACCGTCGAACTGGAAGGTAAAGCCTTTGTCGTGAAGGTGAGCGAAGGAGGAGAGATCGCCCAGACCAGTGCGCCTGCGGCACCGGCAAGCGCGCCAGTCGCCACGACAGGCGGCGCACCGGTCACCGCCCCGCTCGCAGGCAACATCTGGAAAGTGGTGGCGTCGGAAGGCCAGACCGTGGCGGAGGGAGAGGTGCTGCTGATTCTGGAGGCGATGAAAATGGAGACGGAAATCCGCGCCGCGCAGGCCGGTACGGTACGCAACATCGCGGTTAAAGCCGGTGACGCCGTTGCGGTTGGCGATACCCTGTTGCAGCTGGCGTAACGGAGAGAACGATGGAGAGTATGAACGCCCTTTTCGAAGGTATGGGGCTAATGCACCTGCAGGCGGGCCAGGCGGTGATGCTGATAGTCAGCCTGTTACTGCTGTGGCTGGCGATTGCGAAGAAATTCGAACCGCTGTTGCTGCTGCCAATCGGTTTTGGCGGCCTGTTATCCAATATTCCGGAGGCGGGCCTGGCGCTGACGGCACTGGAAAATCTGCTGGCGCATCACGACCCGGCGCAACTGGCGGTTATTGCGGCCAGGCTCCACTGCACGCCCGACGTCCATGCCATAAAAGAGGCGCTGGCGCTGGCGTTGCCTTCTGTGCAGTCGCAGATGGAAACCCTGGCGGTGGATATGGGTTATACGCCGGGAGTGCTGGCGCTTTTTTACAAGGTCGCGATTGGTTCTGGGGTTGCGCCGCTGGTCATCTTTATGGGGGTGGGCGCCATGACGGACTTCGGTCCGCTGCTGGCGAACCCGCGCACGCTGCTGCTCGGCGCAGCGGCCCAGTTCGGCATCTTCGCCACGGTGCTCGGCGCGCTGACGCTGAACTACTTCGGCTTTATCCATTTTACCTTACCGCAGGCGGCGGCGATCGGCATTATCGGCGGCGCGGATGGCCCGACGGCGATCTACCTCTCCAGCAAGCTTGCGCCGGAGCTGCTCGGCGCGATTGCGGTGGCAGCATACTCCTATATGGCGCTGGTTCCGCTGATCCAGCCGCCGATCATGAAGCTGCTGACCACCGAGAAAGAGCGCAAAATCCGTATGGTTCAGCTGCGCGCCATCAGCAAGCGGGAGAAGATGCTGTTTCCGGTGGTGTTGCTGCTGCTGGTCGCGCTGCTGCTGCCCGATGCCGCGCCGCTGCTGGGGATGTTCTGCTTTGGCAACCTGATGCGGGAAAGCGGCGTCGTGGAGCGGCTGAGCGATACCGTGCAGAACGCCCTTATCAATATCGTGACCATTTTTCTGGGGTTATCGGTGGGGGCCAAGCTGGTGGCGGATAAGTTTCTGCAGCCGCAAACGCTGGGGATCCTGCTGCTGGGGGTGGTTGCGTTCGGGATTGGCACTGCGGCTGGCGTGCTGATGGCGAAGCTGTTAAACCGCTTTGGCAAAACACCTATCAACCCGCTTATCGGCTCCGCGGGGGTCTCTGCTGTGCCGATGGCCGCTCGCGTTTCCAATAAAGTTGGCCTCGAAGCGGACGGGCAAAACTTCCTGCTGATGCATGCCATGGGGCCTAACGTCGCGGGGGTGATCGGCTCCGCTATCGCCGCCGGGGTGATGCTGAAGTACGTTCTTTCCATGTAGCCCAAACGGGATGCAGCCTGCGGGCTGTATCCCGTGATTACGAATCCGCTCAGGATGTAATTAATGCCGTAATCCTGCGTTACATCTGCTTATCGATGCGGCAAAGAGGAGACAATATCGTGATTAATCTGGCACGGATCTTATGTTTACCCGAAAAATGACGCAATGGTTCGCACGACGCTCGTTTCAGAATCGCATCTTCCTGCTCATCCTCTTTACGTCGACGATTGTGATGCTGGCGCTATCGTGGTACCTCACCAGCATAACCGAGAAGCGCCTGCATTATCAGGTGGGACAACGGGCGCTGATCCAGGCGATGCAAATCTCCGCCATGCCCGAACTGGTGAAGGCGGTACGCAATCACGATTTACCGCGTATTAAGGCGCTTATCGATCCTATGCGCTCCTTTTCCGACGCCACCTACATTACCGTTGGCGATGCAAACGGACGCCGCCTCTACCATGTGAACCCAGGCGAAATCGGCAAGCTGATGGAGGGGGGCGATAGCTACGACGCGCTCTATAAAGGCAAAAGCTATGTCTCTGTGCGTAAGGGATCGCTCGGATCGTCGCTGCGGGGTAAATCCCCGGTTCAGGATGCGTCAGGTAAAGTGCTGGGAATTGTTTCGGTTGGCTATACCCTGGAACAGCTGGAAAACTGGCTCAGCCTGCAGCTTAGCTCCCTGCTGATCCCGATGGGGATCCTGCTCTGTGTTCTGATGCTTTGCGCCCGCCTCTTTTCAATCCATATCAAAAAACAGATGTTTAATATGGAGCCTCAGCAGCTGGCGCAGTTGCTGATTCAACAGAGCGTGCTGTTCGAGTCGGTCTTTGAAGGCCTTATTGCCATTGACTCCGATCACCGCATCACCGCCATCAACCAGACCGCAAGACGGATGTTGAACCTCAGCCAGCCGGAGCCGATGCTGATTGGCAACGCCATTAATCAGGTCGTTACCCCGGAAGACTTTTTTTTACTCCTCGCCGCAGGAAAATAAAAAAGATGAGATCGTTACCTTCAACCAGATTAAGGTGATCGCCAGCCGGATGGCGGTGATTATCGATCAGGAGCCGCGAGGATGGGTGATCAGTTTTCGCAGCAAAGATGATATCAACACGCTGAGCCTGCAGCTAAGCCAGATCCAGCAGTATGCCGACAACCTCCGCGCCGTACAGCATGAGTATCGCAACCGCATTTCCACCATTGCCGGGCTGCTCTATCTGAAACGCTATGACAACGCCCTCGCTCTTATTCAGCAACAGTCTGAGAGTCATCAGAAGGTGCTGGATTTTATAGTCGAAAACGTCAAAAACCACCATCTTGCCGGTTTGCTGATTGGTAAATACTACCGCGCGAAAGAGCTGGGGCTGGAGCTGGTGTTCGATCCCGCCTGCTACGTTGATCGCCTTCCCTCCTCGCTGACCCAGAACGAATGGATATCTATCGTCGGCAACCTGCTCGACAACGCCTATAACGCCTCGCTGCGCCAGCCTTCGGGCTCGCGCCAGATTGATTGTCTTATCAATAGCGAAGGCAAAGAGGTGATTGTAGAGGTAGCCGATCACGGCTGCGGCATCGATGCAAACATTCGTGAGCGTATTTTTGAGCGGGGTATTACCAGCAGCGAGAACGGCGATCATGGTATTGGTTTATGGCTGGTCAAAAGCTATGTCAACCAGGCCGGGGGAGTGATTGTTGTTGATAACAATATCCCCGAAGGCACGATTTTTACTTTATACATCCCTCATGACTGAGATGAAGATCATGGACAGTATTGCAACGCTCATTGTTGAAGATGAACCTTTACTGGCAGAAATACTGGTAGATACCATCAGGCAGTTTCCGCACTATAACGTTATCGCCGTCGCCGATAAGCTGGAAACCGCGAAAAAATATCTCCGCCTATACCAGCCCCAGCTTATCCTGCTGGATAACTTTCTCCCGGATGGCAAAGGCATCGATTTTATCCGGCACACCATCAGCAACAACTACGAAGGACGCATCATTTTTATCACCGCAGACAACCATATGGATACCATTAGCGAGGCTATCCGTCTGGGCGTTTTTGATTACCTTATCAAACCGGTTCATCACCAGCGCCTGCAGCAAACGCTGGAGAGATTTAGCCGCTATCGCAGTTCGCTGCGCTCCAGCGAGCAGGCCAACCAGAACCATGTGGATGCGCTTTTTAATATGCTGGCGAAAGAGCAGGAAACCACGGGATCCTCCGCCCTGCGCGGAATCGATGAAAACACGCTCGCCCGGGTACGCGACTGTTTTCTGAACCCGGAAAACGTCCACACTACCGATTCACTGGCTCGTCTGCTCGGCAGTAGCAAAACTACCGCCCGTCGCTATCTGGAACAAGGGGTACGGGAGGGATTTCTTGAGGCAGAAATACTCTACGGCAAGGTCGGCAGGCCGGAGCGTATCTATCGCGGGAAAAACGGTTAACAAGAGGAAAAATGCCGGTCACACAGTAACCGGCATTTGATAAGTGGGGCGATTATTCGACTTCGCGCGCGTCGATACGCAGCTCTTTCGGCACCTCAAAGACAATGTTCTCTTCACGGCCTTCCAGCGGCACCGCTTCGCCGCCACCCAGCTCCTGCAGGCGGGCAATCACGTTCTGCACCAGGATATCCGGGGCGGAAGCGCCTGCGGTGACGCCGACGCACGCCGCCGTCTTCACCCACTCTTCCTGAATATCGGTCGCATCGTCGATCAGAAACGCCGCTTTACCCATCCGCTGGGCCAGCTCCGCCAGACGGTTGGAGTTAGAGGAGTTTTTCGAGCCCACCACCAGCACCACATCCGCCTGCTCCGCCAGCGCGCGCACCGCCTCCTGGCGGTTGGTCGTGGCGTAGCAAATATCATCTTTACGCGGCCCGACGATTTTCGGGAAGCGGGTACGCAGGGCGTCAATGACATCGGAGGTGTCGTCAACCGAGAGCGTGGTCTGGGTCATAAACGATAGCTTCGTTTCGTTTTTCACCGTCAGCTTAAAGACATCTTCCGGCGACTCCACCAGGTACATCCCCCCAGCCGGGTTGCTGTACTGTCCCATGGTGCCTTCCACTTCGGGATGCCCCGCGTGGCCGATGAGAATCGACTCTTCACCGCGACGGCTGGCACGGGCAACTTCCATATGCACTTTGGTCACCAGCGGGCAGGTCGCATCGAAGACGGTCAAATCGCGGCTTTTCGCTTCGTTGCGCACCGCCTGGGAGACACCGTGGGCGGAGAAAATCAGGATCGCGCCGTCCGGCACTTCGCTAATCTGCTCGATAAAAATGGCCCCGCGCTCGCGCAGGCTATCCACCACGTAGCGGTTATGAACCACTTCATGACGTACATAAATCGGCGCGCCGTAAATTTCCAGCGCGTTTTCAACAATGCTGATTGCACGGTCTACGCCTGCGCAGAAGCCGCGCGGATTAGCCAACAGAATCTGCATTTACACCCTCCAGCGCCGGGTCGATCTCCAGCACTTCAACATCAAAATGGACGGTACGGCCCGCCAGCGGATGGTTGAAGTCAACGGTGATGGAATCACCGCTGATTTCGCGGATCACGCCGGGCATTTCGCTGCCATCCATTGCGGTGAAGAGCATAATCGCCCCCACTTCCGGCTCGCCCGCATCCATAAACTCGCGGCGGGAGAAATACTGGATCAGGTCCGGGCTTGGCACGCCGAACGCCGCATCAGGCTCCAGCGAGAAGGCTTTTTTCTCCCCCTCTTTCAGCCCAAGAAGCTGCTGCTCGAGACCTTCCGAAAGGGAAGTATCGCCAAGGCGGAACAGCGCGGGTTTGCCGTTATTGCGGGTGGATTCGGCGGTAGAGCCATCGTCCAGCTTCAGCGTGAAATGAACGAGAACCGCGCTGTTGCTCTGTACGGATTTAGACATGCAAATTGCTCGCTTTTTTTTGCCCGGTGGCGCTGCGCTTACCGGGCCTACATTAATCGTAAGCGCAGCGCCGCCCGGCGGGTTTTACGCCTGCTCTTTCGCTGCGGGCTTAGGCAAGAAGCCTTCCAGCACAATCATCGCCGCGCCGATGCAAATGGCGCTATCGGCAAGGTTGAAAGTAGCGAAGTGCCAGTTGCCGACGTAGAAGTCGATCATATCGACCACGAAGCCGTGCCACAGGCGATCAAACAGGTTGCCCAGCGCGCCGCCAATGATCAGCGCGTAAGCGATATTGTTCAGCTTCTGCGTCGCCTTCGAGCGGTACATCAGCACAGCCAGTATCACGCAGATGCCGATGGCGATCCCTGCGAAGAACCAGCGCTGCCAGCCGCCGCTGTCGGCGAGGAAGCTAAACGCCGCGCCATAGTTGCGCGCGTAGTGAAGATTAAGCGACGGGAACAGCGATACCGTATCCCCCAGAGCAAAGTTCTGGAGGATCAGGAATTTACTGCCCAAATCGATAATCAGCACGACTACCACCAGCCACAGCCAGCGTAGCCCTGTTGAACTCAACGATTTACTCATCAGGCAAACTTACGTTTTTCGCCATCACCGGCGACGTTGCTCACACAGCGTCCGCAGATATCTGCGTGTTCCGCCACCTGGCCGATATCGGTGGTGTAGTGCCAGCAGCGCGGACACTTCTCCCCTTCGGCTTTATTCAGCGCCACCTTCAGCCCTTTGAGCATTTCGCTCTGCTGGGCGTCGGCGCTTGCGTCGGCATAATCCGCAACTTTCGCGCCAGAGGTCAACAGGACAAATCGTAATTCATCGCCCAGCGCGGTCAGTTTCGCCGCCAGCTCCGGTTCTGCGTACAGGGTTACCGCCGCTTCCAGCGAGCCGCCCACTTTCTTGTCGGCGCGCGCCTGCTCGATCACCTTGTTCACTTCGCCACGCACTTTCAGCAGCTCGTCCCAGAAGGCGTCGTTCATCGGCTCGGTCTCTGCAAGGCCAAACAGCCCTTCATACCACTCGCCGGTAAAGACATACTTCTCGCGATCGCCTGGCAGATAGCCCCAGATCTCATCGGCAGTGAAGGACATGATCGGTGCCATCCAGCGCACCAGCGCTTCCGCGATATGATAGAGCGCGGTCTGGCAGCTGCGACGCGCCCGGCTTTCCGCTTTCGCGGTGTACTGGCGGTCCTTGATGATGTCGAGGTAGAACGAACCCATCTCGATGGAGCAGAAGCGCATCAGGCGCTGCACCACTTCGTGGAAATCGTAAGACTCGTAGGCTTTCAGGATATCTTCCTGCGCCGCTTTCGCGCAGCCCACCGCCCAGCGATCCAGCACTACCATCTCTTCCGGTTTGACCATATCTTTCGCCGGATCGAAACCGTTCAGGTTAGCCAGCAGGAAGCGCGCGGTGTTACGGATACGACGATAGCTGTCGGCGGCACGTTTGAGGATCTCGTCAGAAACGGCCATCTCACCGGTATAGTCGGTGGAAGCGACCCACAGACGCAGAATATCCGCGCCCAGCTTGTTCATAACGTCCTGCGGCGACACGGTATTGCCGATAGACTTGGACATCTTACGACCCTGACCATCCACGGTGAAACCGTGGGTCAGCACCTGACGGTACGGCGCTTTGCCCTTCATGGCGGTAGAGATCATCAGGGAGGACATGAACCAGCCGCGGTGCTGGTCAGAGCCTTCCAGATACATGTCGGCGGCGTGACCGGCAAATTCCGGACGCACGTCAACCACGGAAGCGTGGGTAGAACCGGAGTCAAACCATACGTCCAGGGTATCAGGCACTTTCTCGTAGCTGTAAGCATCATCGCCCAGGATGTCGCGCGAATCGAGATCCCACCAGGCCTGGATGCCGTCAACTTCCACACGCTTCGCGACCTCTTCCATCAGCTCCAGCGTACGCGGGTGCAGCTCCTGCGTCTCTTTATGCACAAACAGGGACATCGGCACGCCCCAGGTGCGCTGACGGGAGATACACCAGTCAGGACGGTTGGCCACCATCGATTCGATACGCGCCTGGCCCCAGTCCGGGATCCACTGCACGCCTTTGATCTCTTTCAGCGACTGCTCGCGCAGCCCTTTCTGATCCATGCTGACGAACCACTGCGGGGTCGCGCGGAAGATGATCGGCGTCTTATGGCGCCAGCAGCATGGGTAGCTGTGCTGCATCTTCTCAACGTGCAGCAGCGCGCCGTTGTCGCGCAGCATATCGACGATGATGTCGTTTGCCTTAAAGACATTCACGCCGTCAAGCGTCGGATAGGTGCCAGGCAGATAGGCGCCGTCCGGTCCAACCGGGTTCGCAATTTCCAGACCATATTTCAGGCTGATGTTGTAGTCGTCCGGACCGTGACCGCCTGCGGTATGGACCGCGCCGGTACCGGCGTCGAGGGTAACATGCTCACCCAGAATCGCCGGCACGTCGAAGTCGAGGAACGGATGCTTAAAGCGCAGATGTTCCAGTTCGGCACCGTTGACGGTACCCAGCACGGTGTAGTCGCTGACGTGGATGCGCTTCATCACGCTCTCCACCAGATCTTTCGCCACGATCAGCGCTTTGCCCTCAACCTGCACCAGCGCGTAGTCAAACTCGGCAGAGAGAGAGATAGCGCGGTTCGCCGGCAGGGTCCACGGTGTGGTGGTCCAGATAACCAGCGAGATCGGACCGCTGACGCCCGGCAGACCGAATTTGCCCTTCAGCGCATCCTGATCGACCGCTTCAAACGCGACGTCGATGGAAGGAGAGGTTTTGTCGTAATACTCCACTTCCGCTTCCGCCAGCGCAGAGCGGCAGTCCACGCACCAGTGCACCGGCTTGGCCCCTTTGTGCAGATGGCCATTACCGATGATCTTACCGAGCGCGCGGATGATGTTGGCTTCGGTTTTGAAGTCCATGGTCAGATACGGATGAGACCAGTCGCCCAGTACGCCCAGACGGATAAAGTCTTTGCGCTGCCCTTCAACCTGAGTCGCGGCATACTCGCGGCACTTCGCGCGGAACTCGGCGGCGGTGAATTTCTCGCCCGGCTTGCCAAACTCCTGCTCTACCTTCAGTTCGATCGGCAGACCGTGACAGTCCCAGCCCGGCACGTAAGGCGAATCAAAGCCCGCCAGCCCTTTGGACTTGACGATAATGTCTTTCAGAATTTTGTTGACTGAGTGACCAATATGAATGCTGCCATTCGCATATGGAGGGCCATCATGCAAAATGAAGGTTTTTTTGCCTTTTTTGGCTGCACGAATGATGCCGTACAGGTCATCATCGGTCCAACGCGCCAGCATTCCCGGTTCGCGCTTGGCGAGATCGCCGCGCATCGGGAACCCTGTTTCCGGCAAATTCAGGGTTGATTTATAGTCACTCATCAGATTTTCGTTTCCGTATTGATCACTCAGGCGTTAAGCCGGGTTTGATAGCCCAAAAAACTGCCGGGCCGTTAATTCATCACGCGCGATTTGCGCCTTCAGCTCGTCAAGCGAGGCGAATCGCTGCTCGTTGCGTATCTTTTTACGCAGGATTACATCTATATGGCGACCATACAGGTCCATTGCAATATCCAGCAGATGAACTTCTAACTGCTGGCGTACCCCCGCCACCGTTGGCCGGGTGCCGATGTTCGCCACGCCGGGTAAAGGCTTATCGCCCAGACCGGTCACTTCCACCGCATAGACCCCTTTTACCGGGGAAACCTGACGACGCAGCGGTACATTCGCCGTCGGAAAACCGATGGTACGCCCCAGCTCATCCCCATGAACGACGCGCCCGGAGATGGAGAAAGGGTGTCCTAAGAGTGTTTCAGCCATATCAAGCTGGTCATCCGCCAGCGCCTGGCGCACCGCCGTGCTGCTCACGCGCACGCCGCGCTCGCAGAAAGTCAGGGTGCTGGTGACCTCAAAGCCATACTCCAGGCCAGCCTTCTGTAATAACAAGAAATCCCCCTGACGACCAGCGCCAAAGCGGAAATCATCGCCCACCGCCAAAAAGCGCACGCCAAGGCGTTTGACCAGCAGATCGCCGACAAAATTTTGCGCCGTCAGGGCGGCGAAACGGCGATCGAAACGCACGCAAAGTACGTAATCCACGCCGCACTCGGCCAGGTAGCGCAGCTTATCGCGCAGCCGCGTTAAGCGAGCGGGCGCTTTTTCGCCAGCAAACAGCTCCAGCGGCTGCGGCTCGAAAATCATAACAACAACCGGCAGCCCACGAGCCTGCCCTTCTTTACGCAATCCCTGCAACAGCGCCTGATGCCCACGATGCACGCCGTCGAAATTACCAATGGTCAGCACGCACCCGTGCGGGGCTTTGCTGAGATTATGTATGCCGCGTATCAGCTTCATGACAGGCTCAAAACAGTGAAAATCGTCAGAGTATACCTTGTACAACGGTTAAGGTTAACCGACGATTGAAGCCTCAAAACAGAAAGCCTTAATGATTTCATCAGCGTTGGCTTTGCTGGCGAAAAAAACTGCCGTTAAACTGCGTTTTTTATGCCGAAAAGCTGTATTCAGCCGCCACAAGCTGGTAGAATCCTGCGCCATCACTACGTAACGAGCGTCGTCACATTAACGGCGCTTATTTGCACAAATCCATTGACAAAAGAGGGCACAGAGGGCATATTCCTCGGCCTTTGAATTGTCCACATAGATCATATTTGGGAGTTGGACCTTGGCTAATATCAAATCAGCTAAGAAACGTGCCGTTCAGTCTGAAAAGGCTCGTAAGCACAACGCAAGCCGTCGCTCTATGATGCGTACCTTCATCAAGAAAGTATACGCAGCAATCGAAGCTGGCGACAAAGCTGCTGCACAGAAAGCATTTAACGAAATGCAACCGATCGTGGATCGCCAGGCTGCTAAAGGCCTGATCCACAAAAACAAAGCAGCGCGTCATAAGGCTAACCTGACTGCGCAGATCAACAAACTGGCTTAATCGCCGCTTGTTGTTGCTTGTTTGAAAGAACCCGCTTAACGCGGGTTTTTTTATATCCTTAGCGCGCGGGTGGCGTAAAGAGCGCCGAGTAGTCGCGATTGCAGATGCGCTGCACCGCCGGGTGCTGGATCATACGTTCCGCAAATATCGCGTGATACTCCTCCATCACGTTCTCCACCCTGCCTACCTCGGTAACCTTATCGTCAAGATAGAGATCGTGCGCGTAGAGCGTCGGCGCCACAAAAATGGCGTTATGCGCTTCGCCAAACGCTTTCATCAGCGCCGCGTCGTCGAACTCGCCTAAAACCTCCACCTGCAGGCCCTGGGAGTTAAACCAGTTCAGCAGCTTACGCCCCAGCATGGAACGCCGTCCGGGAATAAGCAGGCGCCGCTCTTCCAGGCAGGCAGGAAAGGGTTTTTCCGGCGGCGGGTTGATGCACCAGAAGCTTACGCCGCACTCGCCAATCTTCACCGAGAAGAGTCCTTCCTGCTGGGTGGAGTCGATGGGGCAATCGGAAATAATCATATCAAGCTTATGCTGGCTAAGCTGCTCCAGCAGCATCTCATGCGTGGACTCGAAACAGCGCAGATGGATTTGCTCATTCTCCGCCACCGCCGCATCCAGCACGCCGCTGACCAGACGCTTTGACAGCGCATCCGCCACGCCAACGTCAAACAGCAGGTTGGACTCCTTGCGGTAGTTGACGATATCAAGCATCTCCTGACTGAGGGTGAACATCTTATCGGCATAGCGAAAGACCAGTTCCCCCAGCTCGCTCGGCTCAATGCCGCGCCCTTTACGCTTGAACAGTTTTCCCTGCAGGCGCTCTTCCAGGGCTTTGATCTGCCCTGTCACCGTCTGCGGCGTCAGGTAGAGCGCTTCGGCGGCACCCACGACCGAGCCCTCTTTATAGACGTGCCAGAAATAATAGAGATGGTTATAGTTGATATGAGGCATGACTCTCTCCCTGATCCTGATATCGGGCGAGGGACTCAGCCCCCGCCCCGTTTCCTGTTATGTCGGCTGCGCTTGCCCCGACAGTTTCACTTTCAGTAAGGCGTATCCGGTAAACGCCGCAAGCAGCGACCCGAGCAGAATACCCAGCTTAGCCCATACGATAAGCTGCGGATCCTGTGATGCGAAGGCCAGCGTCGAGATAAAAATCGACATGGTAAAGCCGATCCCGCACAGCACGCCCACCGCCATGATTTGCCGGAACGTAGTGCCTTGCGGCAGCGTCGCCAGCTTCAGCTTCAGCGCCAGCCAGCAGAAGAGCGAAATACCCAGCGGCTTACCGATAAAGAGCCCGGCGACGATCCCCAGCGGCAGCATGGAGGTCAGCCCCTCCACCGTAACGCCCTGCAGCGATACGCCCGCATTGGCAAAGGCGAACAGCGGCAGGATCAGAAACGCCACCCACGGATGCAGGACATGCTCAAGCTGTTTCGCCGGCGATTTGCCATTCTGCTCTTTCAGCGGAATCAGGAAGCCGATGATAACGCCCGCCAGGGTGGCATGGACACCGGACTTCAGCACCGCCGTCCAGAGAACTGCGCCCACCAGCAGATAAATCCCGGTACGGCGTACGCCACTCAGATTCAGCAAGACCAGCACCGCGATCGCTGCCGCCGCCACGCTGAGCGACATAACCGACAGATCGCTGGTATAGAACAGGGCAATAATCACGATAGCGCCGAGATCGTCGATAATCGCCAGCGCCATAAGGAAGATCTTCAGCGCGACCGGCACGCGGTTACCAAGCAGCGCCAGCACGCCCAGCGCAAAGGCGATATCGGTCGCGGCGGGGATCGCCCAGCCGTCGCGCGCTATCGGATCATTATAGTTAAACGCCAGATAGAGCAGCGCAGGAACCACCATTCCCCCCAGCGCGGCAATAATCGGAAAAACCGCGCGCTGGCGGCTGGCAAGGGAGCCTAAAACCAGTTCGCGCTTCACCTCCAGCCCCACCAGCAGGAAAAAGATCGCCATCAGCGCATCGTTAATCCAGAGCAGCATGTTTTTATTGATTTCCAGCGCGCCCACGCGCAATTCAACCGGCGTTTGCAGGAACGCGTGATAACTCCCCTGCGTCACTCCCAGGTTCGCCAGTGCCATTGCCAGCGCGGCGGCCACAATCAGTACGATCCCGCCGGCAGCCTCACTTTTGAAAAAACGCTGTAGTAGTTTCACTTTAGCTCTCTCTTTAACCTACCATACCTCGAGAAAACCATAATACCAACGTAAAAAACTCGGCAAAAACAGATTAATATTGGCTATATATTCAGTTTTTCCGAGGCATAACGATAAAAATGAAAAAGCCCGGAATCGCTTCCAGGCTTTTTGACAGAAAGGGCAGCAGCTTAGCGGGTCAGGTCATCAAAAAACTTTTTCACGCCGTCGAAAAAGCTTTTGGAACGCGGGCTGTTTTTCTCGCCCGTCGGGCCGCCAAAGCTCTCCTGCAGCTCTTTCAGCAGCTGTTTCTGCTTGTCGTTCAGACCCACCGGCGTTTCAACCACCACACGGCAGAGCAGGTCGCCCTGCGCGCCGCCGCGTACCGACTTAACGCCTTTCCCACGCATGCGGAACAGCTTGCCGGTCTGGGTTTCGCCAGGCACTTTCAGGTTAACGCGGCCGTCCAGCGTCGGTACTTCGATTTCACCGCCGAGCGCGGCCATCGCGAAGTTAATCGGCACTTCACAATAAAGGTTGTTCCCTTCGCGCTCGAAGATCGCGTGCTGTTTAACCTGCACCTGAACGTAGAGATCGCCTGCCGGTGCGCCATGCTCACCCGCTTCCCCCTCGCCTGCCAGACGGATGCGGTCGCCCGTGTCCACGCCTGCCGGAATTTTAACGGAGAGAGTTTTGGTTTTCTCAACGCGACCGTGACCGTGGCACTTGTTGCACGGATCTTTGATCAGCGTACCGCGCCCATGACAGTGCGGACAGGCCTGCTGCACCGCAAAGAAGCCCTGGCGCATCTGCACCTGACCGGAGCCGTGACAGGTCGGACAGGTCTGCGGCTGCGTTCCCGCTTTTGCGCCGCTGCCGTGGCAAACGTCACACTCTTCCAGCGTCGGGATACGGATCTCTTTGGTCACGCCACGAACCGCTTCTTCCAGCGTCAGCTCCATGTTGTAGCGTAGATCGGCGCCGCGCGCCGCGCGCTGACGGCCACGTCCGCCGCCAAAGATATCGCCAAAGACGTCGCCAAAGATATCGCTGAAATCCGCACCGCCGCCAAAGCCGCCGCCGAAACCGCCGCCGCCCATACCGCCCTGCTCAAACGCCGCGTGGCCATACTGGTCGTAAGCGGCGCGTTTTTGCGCATCGGTCAGGACTTCGTAGGCTTCTTTGATCTCTTTAAATTTCGCTTCGGCCTCTTTGTCACCCTGGTTGCGGTCAGGGTGATATTTCATGGCCAGGCGCTTGTACGCCTTTTTGATTTCACGCTCTTCCGCGGTTTTCGGAACGCCTAAAATCTCGTAGTAATCTTGCTTTGCCATCTTTTTTTATCTGCCCCTAACATGCGTGCACGGGCGGAGAGGAAACCTCTTCGCCCGTGCCAGTAATTACCCGTTCAAAGGGCGATTATTTTTTATCTTTAACTTCTTCGAACTCGGCGTCGACAACATCGTCATCTTTCGCGTTGCTCTGGGAAGCGTCAGCGCCTGCCTGCTGCTGTGCATGCTGCTGCTGAGCGATTTCCATCAGCTTCTGGGAAACCTGCGCCAGGGCCTGCATCTTCGCTTCGATATCCGCTTTGTCTTCGCCTTTCAGAGACGTTTCCAGCGCGCTCAGGGCAGACTCGATAGCCGTTTTGTCGTCAGCCGGCAGTTTATCGCCCGCTTCTTCAACCTGCTTGCGAGTGCTGTGCAGCAGATGGTCGCCCTGGTTGCGGGTCTGAACCAGCTCTTCGAACTTACGGTCAGACTCTGCGTTCGCTTCCGCTTCACGCACCATTTTCTGGATCTCTTCTTCGTTCAGACCGGAAGAGGCCTTGATGGTGATCTTCTGCTCTTTACCGCTGTTTTTGTCTTTCGCGGAAACGTGCAGAATACCGTCAGCATCGATATCGAAGGTCACTTCGATCTGCGGCATGCCGCGCGGCGCCGGGTTGATACCATCCAGGTTGAACTGACCCAGAGATTTGTTATCGGACGCACGTTTACGCTCACCCTGCAGCACATGGATGGTTACCGCAGACTGGTTGTCTTCAGCGGTAGAGAACACCTGGCTGTGCTTGGTCGGGATCGTGGTGTTTTTGGTGATCAGCGGAGTCATCACGCCGCCCATGGTTTCGATACCCAGAGAGAGCGGGGTAACGTCCAGCAGCAGTACGTCTTTCACATCACCCGTCAGCACGCCGCCCTGCACCGCAGCACCGATCGCCACAGCTTCATCCGGGTTAACGTCTTTACGCGGCTCTTTACCAAAGAACTCAGCCACTTTCTTCTGAACCATTGGCATACGGGTCTGACCACCAACGAGGATAACGTCGTTGATATCAGACACGGAGAGGCCAGCGTCCTGCAGAGCGACTTTCAGCGGCTCGATGGAACGGTTCACCAGATCTTCGACCAGGCTTTCCAGTTTCGCGCGAGTCACTTTGATGTTCATGTGTTTCGGACCGGTCGCGTCTGCGGTGATGTACGGCAGGTTCACGTCGGTCTGCTGCGCAGAAGAGAGCTCAATTTTCGCTTTTTCTGCCGCTTCTTTCAGGCGCTGCATCGCCAGCGGGTCGTTACGCAGGTCGATGCCCTGATCTTTCTTAAACTCGTCAACGAGGTAGTTGATCAGACGGGTATCGAAGTCTTCACCACCCAGGTGGGTATCACCGTTGGTTGCCAGTACTTCGAAGGTTTTTTCACCGTCAACTTCGTCGATTTCGATAATAGAGATATCGAAAGTACCGCCGCCGAGGTCATAAACCGCGATAGTACGGTTGCCGACTTCTTTATCCAGACCGTAAGCCAGCGCTGCTGCGGTCGGTTCGTTGATGATACGTTTGACTTCCAGACCAGCGATACGGCCTGCGTCTTTAGTCGCCTGACGCTGAGCATCGTTAAAGTAAGCCGGTACGGTGATAACAGCTTCGGTTACCGGTTCGCCCAGATAATCTTCAGCGGTTTTCTTCATTTTCTTCAGCACTTCAGCAGAGATCTGCGGCGGTGCCGTTTTGGTGCCTTTCACATCAAGCCATGCGTCGCCGTTGTCGGCTGCAACAATTTTGTACGGCATGATGGAAACGTCACGCTGAACTTCTTCATCCTGGAAGCGGCGGCCAATCAGGCGTTTGATTGCAAACAGGGTGTTTTGCGGGTTTGTCACTGCCTGACGTTTAGCCGGCTGACCAACCAGAGTTTCACCATCCTGGGTATAAGCAATAATAGAAGGCGTGGTGCGATCGCCCTCGGCGTTCTCCAGCACGCGTGCCTGAGTGCCGTCCATAATCGCTACACAAGAGTTGGTCGTACCCAGGTCGATACCAATAATTTTACCCATCTAAACGTCTCCACTAAAAATTCGGTCAACATGTGGTTGTGTACCTGTAATAAGGGCAGAAGGTGCTTTTTCAACTGCCCTGATTGATTTTTTTCAGGTCCACACACTGCGGTTGACTACAAGATGGGGTCGCAACGGATTCCATCAAGGGGGCGACATAAAAAATATTTTAATTTCCCCCCGTTCAGATCATAGACGCAGTCGATTGCGCCCCTTATGATGCCGCGCCCCGTCTGGGAGGTCAGGCGCGGGTTTCAATGTTTCATCCTTTTAATGACGATTTTTGAGGACATATGGGCAACACTAAGTTGGCTAATCCGGCTCCGCTGGGCCTGATGGGTTTCGGCATGACCACCATTCTGCTTAACCTGCATAATATGGGGCTCTTTCAGATGGATGGGGTTATCCTGGCGATGGGCATTTTTTATGGCGGTCTGGCACAGATTTTTGCGGGTCTGCTGGAATATAAGAAAGGCAACACCTTTGGTTTAACCGCGTTTACCTCTTACGGCGCTTTCTGGCTGTCGCTGGTAGCGATCCTGCTGATGCCAAACATGGGTCTGACCGGCGCGCCTGACGCGCATTTCCTGGGCGCGTATCTGGGGCTGTGGGGCGTGTTCACCCTGTTCATGTTCTTTGGTACCCTGGGGGCTAACCGTGCGCTGCAGTTCGTCTTCCTGAGCCTGACGGTGCTCTTCGCCCTGCTGGCGGTGGGTAACCTGACGGATAATGTCGGCGTTATCCACGTCGCAGGCTGGGTAGGTGTTATCTGTGGTGCCAGCGCGATCTATCTGGCGATGGGTGAAGTGCTGAACGAGCAGTATGGTCGTACCGTTCTGCCGATTGGCGAGAAGCACTAATCGTGTGTCGTGCCTGCGAAGCAGGCACGACCTTTCCTCTCAGGGCTGGGCAGGATTAACCAGCGCCGCTCCTCTCTCTTCAGCCGGCTCCCGGCGCAACCAGAAACCTATCCCCAGCCCCATCAGCGACAGCGCCAGTACATACCAGGCGGGCGCCATGGGCGAGACCCCCATCAGCAGCGCCACGGCCACCGGCGTCAGACCGCCGAAAATGGCGTAAGAGACGTTGTAGGAAAAAGAGATGCCGGTAAAGCGCACTTCCGCCGGGAAGGCACGCACCATCACATAGGGTACCGCCCCCACGACGCCCACGCACAGCCCGACGACACCATACAATAAGAAAAGATGCTCCGGGTGGCTGCCGGAAAGGTGATAAAAGGCCCAGCTCGAGGCCGCCAGCAGCAGGCTACCGATAATAAAAGTGCGGCTGGCGCCAAAACGATCCGCCGCCACGCCGGCGATAAGGCAGCCGAAGCAGAGCATGATGGTTGCCACGCTGTTCGCCTGCAGCGTTACCGCAGGCGCAAAGCCATATTGCTTTTGCAGCCAGACCGGGGACATCAGAATCACCACCACGATCCCGGCGGAGAGCAGCCAGGTCAGCAGCATCGAGATGACCACCGCTTTGCGGTGATGCACTACTACGGCCTTAACCGGCAGCTCCTGCGCCAGCGCCTTACGCTGCTGCATCTCAAGGAAGATCGGCGTCTCCTGCAGCCAGCGACGCAGGTACATCGCTACCAGCCCGAAGGCTCCGCCGAGCAAAAACGGGATCCGCCAGCCCCATTCATGCACCGCCTGCGGCGTCAGGCTGGTGTTCACCAGGGTGGCGACCACCGAGCCCAGCAGAATGCCGATGGTCAACCCGGCGGTCAGCGTGCCGCAGGCGATGCCGATGCGACGAGCCGGGACATGCTCGGCGACAAATACCCAGGCGCCCGGCACCTCGCCGCCAATTGCCGCCCCCTGCAATAAACGCATCAGCAACAGCAGCAGCGGAGCCACGATGCCCATCGATTCATAGGTAGGGAGCAGACCAATGGCCAGCGTCGGGACCGCCATCAGCAGGATGCTGAGCGTAAACATCTTTTTACGTCCCACCAGATCGCCGAAATGGGCCATGACAATGCCGCCGAGGGGGCGCGCCAGATACCCTGCGGCAAAAATACCGAAGGTCTGGAGCTGGCGCAGCCAGTCGGGGATATCCGCCGGGAAGAAGCGCTCCCCCACTACGGCGGCAAAAAAGACAAAGATGATGAAATCATAGAACTCCAGCGCGCCGCCGAGCGCCGCGAGGGAGAGCGTCTTGTAATCCTGACGATTCAGAGGTCGGGCGTAATGTGACATAGGGTACCCTTGCAAACGTAGTTATAGTTTTACAGCTTCCGTAAAGAAAAAATTACTATACCGTAAAACCCTTCGTACGCTACCGGGTCTGTAGCTTATGTCACAAAAGGGCAAATTTCAGGAGATCGTTTCACGCCTTGCGCTTTTCGGCCGAAAAGCTGCTACGAGCTGCGGATCGGTCTCGATATAAGGGCCATCCAGTAACTGTATACAATACGGTACACTTGCGAAGATACCCGCCACGACAACCTTCCCTTCCTCGGTTTTAACCCCTTCCAGCGTCTCCTGAATGGATTTTGGCTGGCCTGGCAAATTAAGGATGAGCGCCTGCTTGCGGATCACCCCGACCTGGCGGGAGAGGATCGCCGTTGGCACAAAGTGTAGGCTAATCTGCCGCATCTGCTCGCCAAAGCCCGGCATTTCACGATCGGCCACCGCCAGCGTGGCGTCAGGCGTCACGTCACGGCGGGCAGGCCCGGTTCCGCCGGTGGTCAACACCAGGTGACAGCTCATCTCATCCACCAGCTCGCAGAGGGTTTGTTCAATGATGGGCTGCTCATCCGGGATAAGGCGGGTTTCCAGCTGAAACGGGGTGGTCAGCGCGCGGGTAAGCCACGCTTCCAGCGCAGGGATGCCTTTATCCTGATAGATACCGCTGGAGGCGCGGTCAGAAATCGAAACGAGGCCGATGCGTAAGGTATTCATAGTCATTCCGTTCAAACAATACTGGAGGAGAATGATACACGCAGAAGGGAGGAACAGACAGGGCCAGGCGAAGAGAGCGTGGCCGGAAACCGGCCACGCAGAATGATTACAGCAGGTCGCCGATCATTTTTTCCAGTTTTTCCTGGTCAACGGCAAACTTGCGAATACCGTCCGCCAGTTTATCGACTGCCATCGGATCCTGGTTGTGCTGCCACAGGAACTCGGACTCGGTGATACGCTCAGGACGCGCTTTCACTTCACCGGTGTAGCTCAGCTTACGCTCCACGGTGCCTTCGCTTTCCGCCAGCTCTTTCAGCAGCGCAGGTGCGATAGTCAGACGGTCGCAGCCCGCCAGCTCAAGGATTTCGCCGATGTTACGGAAGCTGGCGCCCATCACGACGGTTTCATAGCCGTGCTGTTTGTAGTACTCGTAGATCTCGGTAACGGAGACCACGCCCGGATCTTCTGCGCCCGCGTACTCTTTCTTGTCGGTGTTGGCTTTGTACCAGTCGAGAATACGGCCGACGAACGGGGAGATCAGGTAGACACCCGCTTCGGCACAGGCGCGCGCCTGAGCGAAGGAGAAGAGCAGCGTCAGGTTACAGTTGATGCCCTCTTTCTCAAGCTGCTCGGCGGCGCGGATGCCCTGCCAGGTAGAAGCCAGCTTGATCAGGATACGATCGTTGCTGATGCCCGCGTCGTTATAGAGTTTGATCAGACGTTTGGCTTTCGCGATGGAGGCGTCGGTGTCGTAAGAGAGACGCGCGTCAACTTCAGTCGAGATACGGCCCGGAACCAGCTTCAGGATCTCAAGACCGATATTCACGGCCAGCTTATCGGTCGCATCCACAATCTGCTGCGCACGATCGCTGCTCTGGCTTTTCGCCCACGCAACGGCGTCGTCAATCAGTTTACGGTATTCAGGGATCTGTGCGGCGTTAAGGATGAGAGAAGGGTTAGTTGTGGCGTCCTGCGGCTGGTACAGCTTCATTGCCGCGATATCTCCGGTGTCAGCAACAACGGTCGTGAACTGACGAAGGGAGGTTAATTTATCCGTCATAGTAGTGTTTCTCTTTAACTTACCCTGGATAATTCACGCGACCGACAGTCAGCCGCGGAAAAATGACAGGTTTACTTGTTAGGGGGATGTAACCGGTCTGCCCTGATGATAACACGACGGAATACCAGCGCAACCGCAGACAGTGCACTCAACGATAGTATGATAAACTCGCAATATTAAGAGCTTGCTAATTAACAGATCGCTGCACATCTGCCAGCGACGGGCGGCTTATTCGGCATCAACAAGAGGGAAGTTAATGCCTGATTTCTTTTTGTTTATTAATGAAATCCTTTGGGGCTCGGTCATGATCTATCTGCTGCTTGGCGCGGGGATCTGGTTCACCGTGCGCAGCGGATTTGTTCAGTTTCGCTATATTCGCGATTTTGGCCTTAGTCTTAAAAACAGCGTAACGCCTCAGCCCGGCGGGCTGACCGCCTTTCAGGCGCTCTGTACCAGCCTTGCGGCACGCGTCGGCAGCGGCAATCTGGCGGGTGTCGCGCTGGCGATCGGCGCCGGCGGCCCCGGGGCGGTTTTCTGGATGTGGGTCGCCGCCATTGTGGGCATGGCCACTTCGTTTGCAGAAAGTTCGCTGGCGCAACTCTATAAAGAGCGGGATGCGCATGGGCAATTTCGCGGCGGCCCCGCATGGTATATGGCGCGCGGCCTCGGCATGCGCTGGATGGGGGTCCTCTTCTCCCTGCTGCTGCTTTTTGCCTATGGCCTTATTTTTAATACGGTCCAGGCCAACGCTATCTCTCACGCGCTGCGCTACGCCTGGGACGTTCCCGGGTGGCTGACGGGCATCCTGCTTGCCGCTTTTACGCTACTCGTCATCATCACCGGGATCCGCGGAGTGGCGCGCCTGATGCAGTGGCTGGTTCCCCTCATGGCGCTGCTGTGGATCCTGACGAGCCTGACTATCACCGCCCTGCATATTGATGCCTTGCCGAACGTCATCGCGACAATTTTTAAGTGCGCTTTTGGCTGGCACGAAGCGGCGGCCGGGGCGCTGGGCTATACCCTCAGCCAGGCGCTGACGGCGGGTTTCCAGCGCGGCATGTTTTCTAACGAAGCGGGAATGGGCTCAACGCCAAACATCGCGGCGGCGGCCTCGTCATATCCGCCCCATCCGGCGGCGCAGGGCATTGTGCAGATGATCGGCATTTTTATCGACACCATTGTCATCTGTTCCGCCAGTGCCATGGTTGTGCTGCTGGCAGGCCCGGTGGGACATGCAACCGAGATGGCCGGCATTCAGCTAATGCAGCAGGCGCTGGCGAAAATGATTGGCCCCTGGGGCTGCGGCTTTGTCTCGCTAATCATGGTGATGTTCGGCTTCAGCTCGATTGTGGCGAACTATATTTACGCCGAAAATAATCTTATTTTTCTGGGCGTTGATTCTTATCGCTCACGCTGGCTGTTGCGGGCGGGCATCGCGCTGATGGTGGTTATCGGCTCGGTTATGAGCCTGCCGCTACTCTGGCAGCTTGCCGATATGATTATGGCGCTGATGGCCATTACCAATCTCACCGCCATTCTGCTGCTGTCGCCAACGGTGAGGCTCATCGCCAGCGACTATTTGCGCCAGCGCAGGCTGGGGGTGAAGCCCGTGTTTGACCCTGCCCGCTACCCGGAAATCGAATCGCAAGTCGCGCCGGGAAGCTGGGATGATTTGCCGCGACAATAGCAGCTATCGATCTTTTCAGGGCTCTTTTTTGATAAAGTCGTTCTCCATTTTCTGCAAGGACTGGATATGCTGATTCTGATTTCTCCTGCAAAAACGCTCGATTACCAGAGCCCGCTTGCGACCGAACGTTATACCCAGCCCGAACTGCTGGACCACTCGCAGCAATTAATTCATGAGGCGCGCAAGCTGTCGGCGCCGCAGATCGCCCGCCTGATGGGGATCAGCGATAAGCTTGCCGATTTGAATGCGACCCGCTTCCATGACTGGCAGCCGGACTTTACCCCCGACAACGCCCGCCAGGCCCTGCTCGCCTTTAAAGGCGATGTCTATACCGGTCTGCAGGCCGAGACCTTCAGCGAGGCCGATTTTGATTTCGCCCAGCAGCATCTGCGCATGCTTTCCGGCCTTTACGGCGTTCTGCGTCCGCTGGATTTAATGCAGCCCTACCGTCTCGAGATGGGTATTCGCCTGGCTAATGCAAAAGGCGGCGATCTCTATCAGTTCTGGGGCGATATCATTACCGACACGCTGAACGAGGCGCTGGCGGCGCAGGGTGATAACGTGGTGGTAAATCTGGCCTCCGATGAATATTACCGTTCCGTGAAGCCGAAAAAGCTGAACGCGGAGATCGTTAAGCCAGTTTTCCTCGATGAAAAGAACGGTAAATTCAAAGTGATCAGCTTCTACGCCAAGAAAGCGCGCGGTCTGATGAGCCGCTACATTATCCAGAATCGCCTGACAACGCCGGAACAGCTGACCGGCTTTAACAGCGAAGGGTATGTCTTTGATGCCGCAGCTTCAGGGAACGGGGAATTAGTATTTAAGCGTCACGAGCAGTAAATCCCGCTGACTTGCCCCTCTCCAGGCGGGAAAAGGGGCGAAAGATCAGTGATGTTTTCCGCCCGGTCCATGATGAGGATCGCCGTGGCGATCGTTATGATGATCGTCATGATGCTTATCAGGATGGTGGTCATGGTGGTTGTCATGCGGGCGCCAGTGGTTATCACGCCAGTCATAGTGCGCCTTCCACCAGTCATGGTCGCGCCAGCGGCCGCCATCCCAGTAGTGTCCGTTATTATCGCGATCGCCAATCTGTAATTTAACCGCGGGTACGAGGGTGATCTCAGCGGCCTGTACCGCCATGGGAGCGACCAGCATCAGCGAAAGTGCGAGCAGCGCAGGTTTCAGTTTAGACATAGGTAACTCCTTTCATGCTTGCCCAACGTGGGCCGATGTAAGAAGCGTACGCGAGAGGAACGGAGGATGTTATTCTCTGCAATCCTAAACGCTAAGTTACCGCATTTATTGGGAATTTCTGCTTTTTCTCTGCTTATTTCCTCCTTATTTCCTCCATAAAAAAGCCGGGTGGCGGCTGCGCCTTACCCGGCCTGTGATTGAGGGTGTTACAGGCCCGGTAAGGCGTTGCCGCCACCGGGCGATAAACTTACGCTCGGGTCATCATTAGCTTGCGCAGCGCGGCAAAATTAGCAGGCAGTTCATGCGACAGCAGCGGCAGATCTGCACGGTCCGCCAGCTCCTTCGGCAGCGGCAGCGTTTCGCCCAGAATCGCCTCCACGCTCTCTTTAAACTTCGCCGGATGGGCGGTGCCGAGGAACAGGCCATACTCGCCAGGATTAAGCTGGTCGCGCAGCGCGCGGTACGCCACCGCGGCATGCGGCTCGGAGGTATAGCCGAGCGCTTTCAGCTCGCGCATGGTCGCTTTCGTGGTTTCATCGCTCACCGCCGCGTAACCGAGATCGCCAAGGCGCCAGATTTTACGACGGAACAGCTCCTCCACGCGCGGCCAGTTGTTGGGCTGCGACACATCCATCGCGTTGGAGAGTGTCGCCTGGGTCGCGTTCGGCGCCCAGTTCCCCTCTTTCAGGAAGCGCGGCACGGTGTCGTTGGCGTTGGTGGCGGCAATAAAGCGTTTCACCGGCAGGCCGAGTGATTTTGCCAGCAGGCCTGCGGTTAAATCGCCGAAGTTGCCGCTCGGCACGGAGATCACCAGCTGATTACGCGCCTCCTGCGGCAGCTGCGCGACGGCTTCAAAGTAGTAGCAGATCTGCGCCAGCAGGCGGCTGATGTTGATGGAGTTGGCGGAGTTGAGGCCCAGCGCCACTTTCAGCTCTTCATCGTCAAACGCCTGTTTCACCAGCGCCTGGCAGGCGTCGAAATCGCCGTCGATAGCGACGGTTTCAATGTTGCCGCCGAGGGTGCAGAAGAGTTTTTCCTGCAGCGGGCTGATTTTACCCTGCGGATAGAGGATCACCACGCGCACGTTTTTCAGGCCGTAGAAGGCGTGAGCCACCGCGGCGCCCGTGTCCCCGGAGGTGGCGGTCAGGATTGTCACCGGCTTATCGCCGCTGATATGGGTCAGCATCTGCGCCATAAAACGGCCGCCGAAATCTTTAAACGCCAGCGTCGGGCCGTGGAACAGCTCCAGACAGCCAATATCCGGCTCCACCTGGGTAACCGGCGCAGGGAAAGCGAAGGCCGCACGTACGCGCTCCTCCAGCAGCTCCTGCGGAATTTCATCGCCGATAAAGGCGGAGAGGATTTTCGCGCTGCGGCTGACGAAATCCTGCTTCAGCATCTCATCGATGTCGGTCAGGCTAAATTCCGGCAGATCGTGCGGAAAGAAAAGCCCCTGGTTTTTACCCAGCCCCTGAGTCACCGCCTGCGCAAAGCTGACCTGCTCATTGTGATCTTTAAGATTGTAGAGTTTCATGATTTATCCCAGTACTCGTGCGCCTGCCGTGTCCAGGCGGCAAATATGAACAAAGCCTTCCTGATTTTGCAGGTAGTGTGTAGTCAGCCAGTCAGCCACGCGCTGCGCGGTTTCCGGTTTATCGCAAAGGGCAAACAGGGTCGGGCCTGAGCCGGAGATACCGCAGGCGAGAGCTCCGGTATCCAGCGCCGCCTCGCGTGCCTTGTTAAAGCCCGGCAGCAGCTTCATGCGGTACGGCTCGGCAATCACATCTTTCATCAGCTTCGCCGCAAGCTGAGGCTGACGGGTGTAGCAGGCGTGAATAAAGCCCGCCAGATGACGGCCATGAGCAATGCACTCCTGCCGACGATACTGCGCAGGCAGGATGGCGCGCGCCTCGGCGGTGGAGACCTTGATCCCCGGGTAGGCCAGCACCCACAGCCACTCGTCAAAACCCGGCACCTGCTGGCTGATGATGCCATTCTCTTCGATCATCAGCTGCATACCGCCCAGGAAACAGGGCGCGACATTATCGTAATGAATGCTACCGGAAATACGCCCTTCCAGCTCGCCCATCAGCGCCAGCAGACGGGTATTATTCAGTGGCTTACCGCAATATTCATTCATCGCCACCAGCGCCGCCACTACTGAACAGGCGCTGGACCCCAGCCCGGAGCCAATCGGCATGCTTTTTTCCAGCGTCATGGCGACGGGAACCGTTTTGCCGATCTCCTGACAAAAGCGCTCCCAGCACTGGTAGACGATATTCTCTCGCGGTTCGGGGGGGAGTTTACTGGCGAAGCGCCCTGCGTTATGCAGCGTAAAGCTCTCAGCAGACTCCACCGTTACCGTATCGCCCAGCAGGGAACCATCGACTGGCGTGACCGCCGCGCCCAGCACATCAAACCCGACGCTCATGTTGGCACTGGAGGCGGGGGCATATACTTTCACCATCTTAAACTCCTAACTTCCATGACAGGGTACGCAGCAGATCGGCAAACACGCCCGCCGCCGTGACGTCGTTGCCGGCACCATAGCCGCGCAGCACCAGCGGCAGCGGCTGGTAGTAGTGGCTGTAAAAGGCCAGCGCGTTCTCGCCGTTTTTGACTTTAAAGAGCGGATCGTTGCCGTCAACCGCAGCAATTTTTACGCAGCAGGTACCATCCTCTTCGATGTTGCCCACATAGCGCAATACCTTCCCTTCATCACGGGCTTGTGCCACGCGGGCGGCAAAGTCGTCATCCAGTTGCGTCAGTCGGGCCATAAAGTTTTCCACGTCGCCGCTGGCATCAAAGGAGGCGGGAAGTACCGGCTCAATGACGATGTCAGAAAGCTCCAGCTCACGCCCGGTTTCACGGGCGAGGATCAGCAGCTTGCGCGCCACATCCATGCCCGAAAGATCGTCGCGCGGGTCCGGCTCGGTATAGCCCAGCTCGCGGGCCGTCCGGGTCGCTTCAGAGAGACTTACCCCTTCGTCGAGCTTACCGAAGATAAACGACAGCGAACCGGAGAGGATGCCGGAAAAACGCTGCAGCTCATCCCCCGCGTTCAGCAGGTTTTGCAGGTTTTCAATCACCGGCAGCCCGGCCCCCACGTTGGTGTCATAGAGGAACTTGCGGCGTGATTTGCTCGCCGCCGCGCGCAGCTGGTGGTAGTACGCCATCGACGAGGTGTTGGCCTTTTTGTTGGGCGTTACCACATGAAACCCTTCGCGCAGGAAATCGGCGTACTGGTCGGCTACCGCCTGATGGGAGGTGCAATCGACTATCACCGGGTTCAGCAGGTGATACTCCTTCACCAGCCGGATCAGGCGGCCCAGGTTAAAGGGCTCTTTCGCTTCTGCCAGCTCCGCCTGCCAGTTCTCCAGATTCAGGCCGTGAACGCTGGTGAGCAGCGCCTTTGAGTTCGCCACGCCGCAGACGCGCAGGTCGATATGTTTGTCCTTCAGCCAGGCCTGCTGGCGCTTAAGCTGTTCCAGCAACGCCCCGCCGACGCCGCCGACGCCAATCACAAAGACTTCGATCACCTGATCGGTATTGAAAAGCATCTGATGGGTGACACGCACTCCAGTGGTGGCATCCTCATTGTCGACCACTACCGAAATAGAGCGCTCGGAGGAGCCCTGGGCGATCGCCACAATGTTGATATTGGCGCGTGCCAGAGCAGCGAAGAATTTCGCGGAGATGCCGCGCAGGGTGCGCATACCGTCGCCCACGACCGAGATAATCGCCAGACGTTCCTGGATCGAGAGCGGCTCCAGCAACCCCTCTTTCAGCTCCAGATAGAACTCCTCTTCCAGCGCGCGGCGGGCGCGCAGGCAGTCGGCCTGCGGCACACAGAAGCTGATGCTGTATTCAGAGGAGGACTGGGTAATCAGAACCACGGAGATACCGTTGCGGGACATGGCGGCAAAGACGCGCGCCGCCATGCCTACCATCCCTTTCATACCGGGACCGGAGACGCTGAACATCGCCATATTATTCAGGTTGGAAATCCCCTTCACCGGCAGGTCGTCCTCGTTGTGACTGCCGCCAATCAGCGTGCCTGGCGCCTGCGGGTTACCGGTATTTTTAATCAGACAGGGGATCTGGAACTGGGCGATGGGGGAGATGGTGCGCGGATGAAGCACTTTCGCGCCAAAATAGGAGAGTTCCATCGCCTCCTGGTAAGACATCGACTTCAGCAGCCTGGCGTCCGGCACCTGGCGCGGATCGCAGGTATAAACACCGTCAACGTCGGTCCAGATTTCGCAGCAGTCGGCGCGCAGGCAGGCGGCCAGCACCGCGGCGGAGTAATCAGAACCGTTACGGCCCAGCACCACCAGTTCGCCCTTCTCATTGCCCGCCGTAAAGCCCGCCATCAGAATCATATGGTCCGAGGGGATCTGGCTGGCGGCGATGCGTCGGGTGGATTCGGTGATATCGACAGTAGATTCGAGGTAATGGCCCATCGCCAGCAATTTTTCGACCGGGTCGATAACGGTGACCTGATGACCACGGGCTTCCAGCAGGCCTGCCATAATGGCAATGGAGAGTTTCTCGCCGCGGCAAATCAGCGACGCGTTAATGCTGTCCGGGCACTGACCGAGCAGGCTGATACCATGCAGAACGTGTTTGATTTGCGCAAATTCCTGCGCGACGAATGCGTTAAGCTGCGCCAGCGGAAAACCCGGCTGCGCATCGGCCAGCCCCTGAAGCAGATCGGCGAAAATGCGCTCGGCGTCGCTGATGTTCGGCAGGGCATCCTGGCCACCGATGGTTTTTTCAATCATCGCCACCAGGTGGTTCGTGATTTTCGCCGGGGCAGAGAGCACGGTCGCGACCTGTCCCTGCCTGGCATTACTCTCCAGAATATCGGCAACGCGAAGGAAACGCTCCGCATTTGCCACTGATGTACCGCCGAACTTCAACACTCGCATGGTCTTAACCTCGTGATCTCTGGTCGAAAAAAAAGCCCGCACTGTTCAGGTGCGGGCTTTTTTCTGTTTTTCCTGTACGCGTCAGCCCGCACCGTTACCTGTGGTAATGGTGATGGTTGTGGTAATGGTGGTGATGCTGATGCGTGTCATGGATGTTGTGTACTCTGTCATTATTATCTGTCTGTGCTCTATTCTTTTAGGGTTAAAGGATCGGGCACCGTAAGTCAATGAATTTTTAATTTGATCACAATTTGCGCTACACTGGCGACCCGCTGTCTGACGCTTCACTTCCAACCTGTCAGACCATGGACAACCTTATCACCAGTCATTTTCGCCATCATAAAAACTTATCGCAGCGTTTTACTCTGCCAGTTTTTTTTCGATATCGTGCAGCAACCGATGGAGCATGGCGGTGTCGCGCTGCTCAAGCAGCCCAAGGCGCTGATCCAGCCAGTCCGCCATTTTAATGTCGTCCGCCACGCCCAGCCGCGACAGTAAGCTTTGCGTGCGGGCGCGCAGGGCGACAAGCTGATGTTCATCAGCGCCAGCGGCCTGCGGCGCGGAAATTTGCATTAAGGATGCTAATTGATAGCAATAGACCATCACCGCCTGCCCCAGATTAAGCGAAGGATAATCCGCCGCCATCGGCACCCCTGTCAGCACGTCGGCGAGCGCCAGCTCTTCGTTGGTGAGACCTGAATCTTCCCGGCCAAAAACCAGTGCCGCCCTGCCCAGCCACTGGCTTTTTTCCGCCAGAAGCGGCACCAGTTCTTCCGGGGTCGCGTAGTAATGAAACTTCGCCCTGCTGCGCGCGGTGGTAGCGACCGTGAAGGAGACATCGTGAAGCGCGTCGGCCAGCGTCTCATAATGTGTAATATTATCAATGATATCGCCAGAACCATGCGCCACCCTGCGCGCCGCGGGTTCATGATACGCCTCGCTCGCCACAATCCGTAAATCGGTAAAGCCCATCGTTTTCATGGCCCGCGCGGCGGCGCCAATATTTTCGGCTCTCGCTGGCGAAACCAGCACTATCGACAAATGCATTTCTGCTCTCTTTTTAATCAGTTACAGTAAAAAAATGTGATGCCCGTCAACATATTACGCAGCGCGAATTTACAAAATTGCAACACAAATCACCGAAATGATGCCCCACAATGAATTAAAAAAGCTAAACTGTTTTGCAGATGAACTATCCGTTCAGCTACGGGTAAACATAACTTATCCCTATGTTTACTAATGATAATAAGCTGTCAATTCGCTTTTTTTGTTTGGATTCATTTCGTTTATTAATTAATGTTTGCAACCACTTGGTTTATTGTAAATTTGTTAAAAAGGCTATCATTCAGCTACGATGATTTCATCAAACTGTTAACGTGCTACAATTGAACTTGATATATGTCAACGAAGCGTAGTTTTATTGGGTGTCCGGAACGTCTTAGCCTGTTATGTTGCTGTTAAAATGGTTAGGATGACAGCCGTTTTTGACACTGTCGGGTCCAGAGGGAAAGTGCCCACGACCAAGCTAATGATGTTGTTGACGTTGATGGAAAGTGCATCAAGAACGCAATTACGTACTTTAGTCACGTTAGCCTGGTCATGTTAATTTGCAACATGCATCAGGCAGGTCAGGGACTTTTGTACTTCCTGTTTCGATTTAGTTGGCAATTTAGGTAGCAAACATGCAGACCCCGCACATTCTTATCGTTGAAGACGAGTTGGTAACACGCAACACGTTAAAGAGCATTTTCGAAGCAGAAGGCTACGATGTCTTTGAAGCGACCGATGGCGCAGAGATGCATCAGATCCTTTCTGAAAATGATATCAACCTGGTTATTATGGATATCAACCTGCCGGGCAAGAATGGCCTTCTTCTGGCGCGCGAACTGCGTGAACAGGCGAACGTCGCGCTCATGTTCCTGACGGGCCGTGATAACGAAGTTGATAAAATTCTGGGCCTCGAAATCGGCGCGGATGACTACATCACCAAGCCGTTTAACCCTCGCGAATTAACCATTCGCGCGCGCAACCTGCTCTCCCGCACCATGAATCTGGGTACGGTCAGCGAAGAGCGTCGTAGCGTTGACAGCTACAAGTTTAACGGCTGGGAGCTGGATATTAATAGCCGCTCGCTGATTGGTCCGAACGGTGAGCAGTATAAACTGCCGCGCAGCGAATTTCGCGCCATGCTGCACTTCTGTGAAAACCCGGGCAAAATTCAGTCCCGCGCAGAACTGCTGAAGAAAATGACCGGCCGCGAGCTGAAGCCGCACGACCGTACCGTTGACGTGACCATTCGTCGTATTCGTAAACATTTCGAATCCACGCCGGACACGCCGGAAATTATCGCCACCATTCATGGTGAAGGCTATCGCTTCTGTGGCGACCTGCAAGAGTAATTCCGCCCGGTACGGATGAAAAAAACGGCGCTTTCGCGCCGTTTTTTTTGCGCCAAAACCTTAAGGTGCGGCGCCACGCAGAGCCTGAAAATCAACGCCACGGCATAATCGGTACCGCGCTCAGGGCATTTTTCGGTGAGCCTTCCACAACCTTATCTGAATAGGCAAGATAGGCGAGCGTATTGCGCTTCGCATCGTAAAAACGCACCACCTGGAGCTTTTTGAATACCAGCGAGGTCCGTTTCTGGAACACCACATCTCCCTGCGCCTTACCGTTCTTAATCTTATCGCTTAACTCAATTGGCCCAACCTGCTGACAGGAGATGGCCGCGTCGGAGGTATCTTCCGCCAGTCCCAACCCGCCTTTAATGCCGCCTGTTTTCGCCCGACTGATATAGCAGGTGACGTTTTTAACGTCGGGATCGTCAAATGCCTCAACCACAATTTTATGATCCGGGCCGAAGATCTTGAACACCGTATCGACAGAGCCAATCTCTTCCGCCTGTACGGCGCGGCCAGCGAGCAGCAGCAGGGCTGTAGCGATTAAAGTCTTGTATTTCATATTGTTACCATATTTAAATGTCGCTAAGGGTCATTATTCAACAATTAAAGAAAAAACCCTAACAAGATCACAGGATTAGAAAATACCGGAAAAACAGAGAGCAGAAAAAGCACTTATGCGCAAAAAAAACACTGAATGCTAAAATGCCAAAAAATGCTATCATCCGCTAACCTGTCATCAGGCACCTGCTGTGTAAAGGATGAGGATAATATATGGATCAGGCTGGGATTATTCGCGACCTGCTTAACTGGCTTGAAGGCCATCTGGACCAGCCGTTGTCACTTGATAATGTGGCGGCAAAAGCGGGCTATTCCAAGTGGCACCTGCAAAGAATGTTTAAAGATGTTACCGGTCATGCTATCGGTGCCTATATCCGCGCGCGTCGTTTGTCGAAATCAGCCGTTGCGCTGCGCCTGACAGCTCGTCCGATTCTGGACATTGCGCTTCAGTACCGTTTCGACTCTCAGCAGACTTTTACCCGCGCGTTTAAGAAACAGTTTTCGCTGACGCCGGCGCTTTATCGTCGCGCCCCAGACTGGAGCTCGTTTGGCATGCGCCCGCCGCTGCGTCTGGGCGAATTTGTGATGCCGAAACATGAATTTATCACTCTGCCTGAGACGCGCCTGGTCGGGACCACGCAGAGCTATGCCTGCTCGCTGGAGCAGATTTCCGAGTTCCGTCACCAGATGCGTAAGCAGTTCTGGCAAGAGTTCCTGAGCCATGCGCCGAAAATCCCGCCGCTGCTTTATGGTCTGAACGAAACGCGCCCGAGCCTGGAGAAAGATGACGAGCAGGAGGTGTTCTATACCACCGCTCTGCCTCCTGAGCTGGCGAACGGCTACATTCAGGGCGCCAAGCCTGTTGTGCTGGAAGGCGGCGACTATGTGATGTTCACCTATGAAGGGCTGGGAACGGGAGTTCAGGAGTTTATCCTGACCGTTTACGGTACCTGTATGCCGATGCTGAATCTCAACCGCCGTAAAGGTCAGGATATTGAGCGCTACTATCCGGTCAATGAAGCAAGAACGGAACAAGGCCCTATCGATCTGCGAATGGAATATCTGGTTCCCATTCGTCGTTAACGCTGCAACTCATCCAGTGCGGGAGCGTCCAGATGCGACACATCTCCCGCCATCTCCACCACCCAACCCGATGCCAGCCACGGGCTCTCCTGATAGTCGATACGGGAGATAGAACAGTTACGCAGACGCAGACGTCGTTCGGCCCATGCCGGTAGCCCCAGAATAGTGCTGACCAGACAGCCGAGCGCAATGCCGTGACTCACCAGCAGCGGACGGCTCCCTTCCGGCAGCTTCAGGCACTCCGCCAGCGCCGCATGTACACGCTGGCTCAGCTCCAGCATCGACTCGCCCTCGGGAATACGGCCCCCTTCAGTGCCGTTGACCAGCGTACGGCGCCAGCCCTCTTCTTCTTCGGTAAGAGAATCCACGTGACGTTTTTCCAGCACGCCCATATCCAGCTCGCGCAGGCGCGGCTCCAGCGTCACTTCGCATCCGCAGACATCGGCGATAATGCGCGCCGTTTGCCGGGTGCGGCCTAAATCACTGGCGATAACATGGGTGATGCCAAGCGTTCTGGCCCGTTCCGCCACCTGCATCGCCTGCTTTTCGCCTTTGGCGGTAAGAGGGCTGTCTGACTGGCCTTGAATACGTCGCTCGGCGTTCCACTGCGTTTCACCGTGGCGAACAAGGTATACCTGTAACATGCGTTTTTTCCGTTATACTGCGATGAGTTTTTTTTAATCGAGCTTAATTATGCACCATGTTGTCTCTGCCACCACCAATCCAGCCAAAATTCAGGCAATTCTACAGGCGTTTGAAGAGATTTACGGCGAAGGATCCTGCCATATAGAAGCAGTCGCCGTCGAGAGCGGCGTGCCTGAGCAGCCATTTGGTAGCGATGAAACGCGAGAGGGCGCACGCAACCGCGTCGGGCACGCCAGAACGCTGCGTCCGCAGGCCGATTTCTGGGTAGCGATCGAAGCCGGGATCGATGGCGACGCCACCTTTAGCTGGGTGGTGATCGAAAGCCGTGAACAGCGCGGCGAAGCGCGTTCCGCCACGCTCCCGTTGCCAGCCGTTATTCTCGACAGCGTGCGGGCGGGCGAGGCGTTGGGGCCGGTGATGTCGCGCTATACCGGCATCGACGAGATAGGCCGCAAAGAGGGAGCAATCGGCGTCTTTACCGCCGGTGCTTTAACCCGCGCCAGCGTCTATCACCAGGCGGTGATCCTGGCGCTGAGTCCGTTTCATAACGCGATTTACCGGTAGGCCATCACATCGGTGTTAAAAGCCGGATGGCGGCTGCGCCTTATCCGGCCTGCGGTTAGGGCTGGCACAGGCCCGGTAAGCGAAGCGCCTCCGGGCGTAAAAGCCGGGCCGCTGTCAGCTATTATTCAGCAGAACCGATTCCAGCCACTGGCGCAGCTCCACCGGCGCCGATTTCAGGCTGTTTGAGCCGCGAGTGATGGTCGCGATGCCCGCGCCAAGCTCATTTTTGAGCTCCCGCTGGCTCATCTCCCCCCGCAGCAGCTCTTCGATAATACGCACCCGCGTACCGAGCGCCTCGCGCTCATCGGGCGTGAGCATAAGCTGCAGAAGAGGAAGATGCAGATCCTGTTCGTAAGCGTGACGGAGCAACTCCACAAAACGAAGCCACTCCTGATTGCGCTGTTCGGCCATCGCCGAGGAATAAGGGGAATGCTGGGTCATGGTATGCCGCCTGTTGTACTCTTAAACGAGTACAATAATACCACAACCCGGCATTATCAGTAACGTCTCTGCCACTCGGCATCGCTCAGCAGCGGCTCTTTCTCTCCCATGAAGTGGCGATAATAGACGTCATAGGCCAGCACATTCTTCACATAACCGCGCGTCTCCGAGAAGGGGATGCTCTCGACAAACGCCACGGCATCAATACGCCCGGCGCTGTTGCCAAGCCAGGTGCGCACGCGTCCCGGTCCTGCGTTATAGGCCGCCGAGGCGAAGATCCGGTTATTGCCGAACTGCTCGTAGACATACTGCAGATAGCTGGTGCCGATGTTGATATTGGTCTCAGGATCGAGCAGCTGTGACGAGCTGCTGTAGCCGGGGATATTGAACATCTTCACCGTATGGGTGGCGGTTCCGGGCATAATCTGCATCAGGCCGCTGGCCCCGACCGGTGATTTAATTTTCGGATTCCAGGCGCTCTCCTGACGGGCGATGGCCATCGCGTAGCTCGGCGGAATATCTTTCCCGCGGGTGTATCGTTCGAAGAGATCCCGGTAGGCCAGCGGGAAACGCTCTTCAAGCTGATCCCAAAGCTTGCCGGAGATGGTCGCCTGCACGCTCAGATCCCACCAGCGATTATCAAACGCATAGCGGGCCAGCTGCGCTTTTTCGGCGCTACTCCGGCTGGTTACCAGGTTAGCCCACTCGCTGCGCGCGGTGTTATCCAGATTCCAGTACATCAGCTCGCGTACGCGCGCCATCTCCGGCCCGTTTACCAGCGCCGGGTTCTGGCCCGCAGGCGCTTTGTCGATTTTCAGCGTATAGGCCTCGCCGAGACGCTGAGCGGCCGCCATCGGGTAGAAGCCGCGCTCCTGCATCAGGGCGTGGAGGATCGTTTTCGCGTCATCCTCGCGCCCCTGCTCCAGCAGCAGATCGGCCTGCCAGTAGCGCCATTCGTCTTTCTCTTTGGCATCCATCGGCAGACGGGCCAGCCAGGTGTTGAGACCACGGCGATCGCCAGCGCCCAGCGCCATGCGCACCCTGCGTTCAACCAACGAGGTGGAGTTCGAACGCATAATGGCATCGTCGCGCCAGCGCGCCTGTTCGTCAGTGACATCATTGCCCATCAGCCGCCAGGCGACGATATCGCGCAGCTCCTGAGTTTGATCTTCATTAAGCTGCTGAGCCTGCACCAGCTGCGGGATCATCAGCCGCGCGTTTTCTACGTCGTCACGCGCCACGCTCGCAAAGGCGACCGCCGCCATCTGGCGGGTAAAATCGGTTGCCCCTGTGGTACGGGCGAAGGTCAACACGGTCTCAGGATCGTTTGCCAGCTGGATAACGGCAGTGGAGATGGTTTGATAGTCTGGCAGCATCTGCCCTGCCAGCACGGTCACCAGACGGGTATTTCCCGCCTTCATCGCCAGACGAATCCGCTCCAGATACGCCAGCGGATCCTGTCTGCCGGAGGCACGCCACGCGCTGAACAGCGCATCGCACGCGTTAGGCTGGCTTTTACCGGTCAGCCACAGATCTTTAGCGCCCGCCCAGGCTTCTTCCTGCTGACCGGTGGCCCATTTCGCATAATAGTAATTGCACTGCGCCTCGGTGGTGCCCGGCTTATCGGGGCTGAAGGCCAACAGGCCGCGCCAGTCCTCGCGCCGTGCCAGCTCGTTGACGAAGCGGGACTTCAGCGTGCGCGCCGGAGGCAGCGTCGGGTTAGCCTGGATAAAATTGCTGACGGTGATTGTCGGTTCGTTCATCAGATCGTCGGTAATCTGACGGTACTCCAGATAGGGGTAAAGCGGATATTCCTTCAGGGTCGGCATTAGCGCCTGTACGGTCTCCATCTGCCGGTTATCCCACGCCTGCTTGATCTGCGCATAGCGGCTACGCTGTTCATCCAGTGAATCGGCCCGCACGGCGTTGCTCATCGCCAGCACGCACGCGCCCGCCGCCAGCAGTCGCCAGGCTACCTGTTTGGCTTTTCTCACACGCTCTCCCTCATTGTTTTTTCATCAAATGCAGCATCGTGCCGCCATAACGTCTAATTACTTTATGCTAACCAGACATCGCGCAACGCGCCACGTTCTGCATATTTTTTTACCATTCCTGCGCCCGTTAACACTCGCGCGGTTCCTGGCTGGGATTAGCCCGGGAAAAAGGCTACACTTCGCAGCTGAATACTATTTTTTTACGATAAAAGAGGCGAAGTCCAACGTGGCTCAATTCGTTTATACCATGCATCGTGTCGGCAAGGTGGTTCCGCCGAAACGTCATATTCTTAAAAATATCTCGCTGAGCTTCTTCCCGGGCGCCAAGATCGGCGTTCTGGGCCTCAACGGTGCCGGTAAGTCCACCCTGCTGCGCATCATGGCCGGTATCGATAAAGATATCGAAGGCGAAGCGCGCCCGCAGCCCGGCATTAAAATCGGCTACCTACCGCAGGAGCCGCAGCTGAACCCGCAGCATACCGTTCGCGAGTCGATCGAAGAGGCGGTGGCAGAAGTGGTTGGCGCCCTGAAACGTCTGGACGAAGTTTATGCGCTCTACGCCGATCCGGATGCGGACTTTGACAAGCTGGCCGCTGAGCAGGGCAAGCTGGAAGAGATTATCCAGGCCCACGATGGCCATAACCTGAACGTGCAGCTGGAGCGCGCCGCCGACGCGCTGCGCCTGCCGGACTGGGACGCTAAAGTAGCGAATCTCTCCGGGGGTGAACGTCGCCGCGTAGCGCTCTGCCGCCTGCTGCTGGAAAAACCGGACATGCTGCTGCTGGACGAACCGACCAACCACCTGGACGCTGAGTCCGTGGCCTGGCTGGAGCGCTTCCTGCACGACTTCGAAGGTACCGTCGTGGCGATCACTCACGACCGTTACTTCCTCGACAACGTGGCGGGCTGGATCCTCGAGCTTGACCGTGGGGAAGGTATTCCATGGGAAGGTAACTACTCCTCCTGGCTGGAGCAGAAAGATCAGCGTCTGGCGCAGGAAGCCTCTCAGGAAGCGGCTCGCCGTAAATCCATTGAGAAGGAGCTGGAGTGGGTGCGTCAGGGCACTAAAGGCCGTCAGTCCAAGGGTAAAGCCCGTCTGGCACGCTTTGAAGAGCTGAACAACACCGAATACCAGAAGCGTAACGAAACTAACGAACTCTTTATTCCGCCTGGACCGCGTCTGGGCGATAAGGTCGTTGAGGTGAGCCACCTGCGGAAATCCTACGGCGATCGCGTGCTGATCGACGATCTGAGCTTCTCCGTACCAAAGGGCGCTATCGTCGGGATCATCGGTCCGAACGGCGCGGGTAAATCGACCCTGTTCCGTATGATGTCCGGGCAGGAACAGCCGGACAGCGGTACCATCACCCTCGGTGAAACCGTCAAGCTGGCCTCCGTTGACCAGTTCCGTGACGCAATGGACAACAGCAAAACCGTCTGGGAAGAGGTGTCCGGCGGGCTGGACATCATGAAGATCGGCAACACCGAGATGCCAAGCCGCGCCTACGTGGGCCGCTTTAACTTCAAGGGCGTCGATCAGGGCAAACGCGTGGGCGAGCTCTCCGGCGGGGAGCGTGGCCGTCTGCATCTGGCGAAGCTGCTGCAGGTTGGCGGCAACATGCTGCTGCTTGATGAACCGACCAACGACCTGGATATCGAAACCCTGCGCGCGCTGGAAAACGCCCTGCTGGAGTTCCCTGGCTGCGCGATGGTTATCTCGCACGACCGTTGGTTCCTCGACCGTATCGCCACCCACATTCTGGATTATCAGGATGAAGGGAAAGTGGAGTTCTTTGAAGGTAACTTTACCGAGTACGAAGAGTACAAGAAACGCACCCTCGGCGCCGATGCGCTGGAGCCGAAGCGTATCAAGTACAAGCGTATCGCTAAGTAAGTGCCCGAGTGCCGGGTGGCGGCTTCGCCTTACCCGGCCTGGAAACTGCACGAAACTGTAGGCCGGGTAAGCGTGAGCGCCACCCGGCTTTTTTACCTGTCCACGTAATACCGCTTCACCTCATCAGACTGCATCGCAAAGTCGATATAGCTCATCAGCGCAGGCGAGTTCAGTTTGCGGCTCGGGTAGGCCAGCCATAGCTCATTGCCTTCCACCTTCCATTCAGGCATTACCGGCACCAGCGCGCCCTGCTCCACCTTATCCTCCAGCATAAACGCGGGCAGCAGCGTGATTCCGGCTCCGGCAAGGGCGCTCTCCCGGGCATAGACCAGGTTATCGGTAAAATGGGCGTTATCGGCTAAATGGCGATAGTTTTCATCATCACGCTGCAACAGCCATTCAGACCAGGATTTATGGGTGATAAAGCGATGCTCCACCAGCTGGCGCGGATGCTCCAGCGGCGCAAAGCGGGCCAGGTAGTCGGGAGAGGCGAGCATAAAGCGCGGGCAGTAGCCAATCCTGCGACCAATGAGGGAGGAATCCTGCGGCTTGCCGGTACGCCAGGCGATATCAAATCCCGTCTTGACCAGATCCAGCACGTCGTCAGAGATATTGACCTCCAGCGAGACGTCCGGGTAGTGGCGCTGGAAGCTGGCGTTCAGATGTGCCAGCAGCGTCGCGCCAATGCCCGCCGGACAGGTCATCCTCAGCCGCCCGCTGGGGTTATCCCGCAGGCGCTGAATGGCATACTCCGCACGTTCGCTCGCCGCCAGCATCTCGCGACAGTGCACCAGATAGTGCTCCCCGGCGAAGGTCAGGTTAAGCCTGCGCGTGGTGCGATTAATCAGGCGGATCCCCACCTGCTGCTCAAGCTGGCTGATGCGCTGGCTGACGCTCGATTTCGGCAGCCCGACCTTTTGCGCCGTAGCCGTAAAACTGCCGCACTCCGCCACCAGCGCAAAAAGCGCCATATCCTGAAGCTGTTTAAACATATTGTTCACCCTGTGCGGAGGTTGTTTTGCTGGATGGAATGCCCCTCACCCCGGCCCTCTCCCCAGAGGGGAGAGGGGGAAAAACTGTCCGGCTCTTTCCCAAAGAGGAGCGGGGAAAAACTGTCCGGCCCTTTCCCAAAGAGGAGCGGGGAAAAGCTGTCTAAGCATAGGCTCTCCCCTCTCCCCCCCGGGGAGAAGGTTAGGGTGAGGGGGAGCGGAGAAAACTGTCTAAGCACAGGCTATCCCCTCTCCCCCCGGGGAGAGGGTTAGAGTGAGGGGGAGCGGAGAAAGCTGTCTAAGCACAGGCTATCCTCTCTCCCCCCCGGGGAGAGGGTTAGGGTGAGGGGGAGCGGAGAAAGCAGTCTAAGCACAGGTTCTCCCCTCTCCCCTCCGGGGAGAGGGTTAGGGTGAGGGGGAAAAAGCGCTCACCTCTGCTCTCCCATTAACGCCTTCACCAGCTCCACGCAGCGCAGGAAACGCGCGTCGTAATCGGACTCCTCCACGTGCACAAACTCCACGTTGTTGGCGTGCAGCATCTCCACCAGCATGGTCTGGAACTCTTTCCGGTCCACCGAGCTGCCCAGGCTTCGCAGCCCGTCAGCCACCCACGGCGTGTTGTTTTCCAGCAAAATCACCAGATCAAAGCGATATTCATCAATCAGCGCCTGCACAAAGGGGTGCTCGCGCCCTTCATATTTTTTACAAAACGCCTGGGTAGTGACGAAGTCGGTATCGACGAAAGCGACCTTATTGGCATATTTCACCGCAAAATCAATATACTGGGCGTGGCCCAGCGCAATTTTGTCATAGTCGGAATACTGCAATGCCATCTCGTCGCCGCCGAGGTGGGAAAAGACATAGTCGCGCCCGTACTCCCACGCGCTGGTGGTGTTGAAGATGTTGGCTAACTTATTGACCAGCGTCGATTTGCCACTCGACTCGCCCCCCAGTATCGCCACCGTACGCACGAAAAACGGCTTCACTTCGGTAGGAATGTATTCCCAGTAGCGGAACGGGTTTTCGCGGATCTGCGCGCCGCTGATGTTCATAAAAGTACGCTTAGGATCGATTAATACCGTTTCGATCCCGAGATGTTCCAGATATTGCGGCGCATCGGACTCTTCAGAGGTGTAGATCCAGTTCGGCTGGATCCCTTTCTCTTCCATAAACGCTTTTATGCCGTTGCTCCAGACATCCCAGCCGTGCGGGTAGGGCTCCATCCCCTCTTCATTGAAGGCGTGAATGCGGATATTTTTCTGATACTTAAAGGTCTGCAGCAGCCAGCGCAGACGGTCCGGCACCGTGGGCTGCTGCGACATGGCGCTCTCTTCAAAAAGCGCGCGGTCGCGCTTCTCGTCATAGCCCATGATGATATACAGCTCATCCACCTGGCTGCAGGCGCGCTGAATCAGGTAGATATGGCCGGTATGCAGCGGATAGAACTTACCAAATACCACCCCCACGTTTTTGTGCAGGCGCGGAAACTCAAGCCCCAGAAACCGGTGCAGCGCTTCGAGCTTCTGCGCGCTGGGGCTTTTGATCTTGGCGTTCAGCAGCTGGCTCAGGTAGCCCTTGGTCATGCCGCTGGCGTCCGCCACCTGCTGCAGGGTGCAGCCCTTCTGACGGATAGCGGTTTTCAGATAGTCAAATGACGACGTCAATTACGGTGCCTCCTGCAAAATCGAATGAGTAATTATAAGTCGTCAAAGACGCTTAGCGCATCCGCCAGCTTTTTCACGCCAAAAACCTGCATCCCTTCCGGGACCTTTTTCGGCACATTCGCCGCCGGTACAATCGCGCGCTTAAAGCCGTGCTTCGCCGCTTCGGAGATGCGCTCCTGGCCACTCGGCACCGGACGGATCTCCCCCGCCAGCCCCACCTCGCCAAAGACCACCAGATCCTGCGGCAGCGGGCGATCGCGCAGGCTGGAAACCATCGCCAGCAGCAGCGCCAGGTCGGCGCTGGTTTCGGTGACCTTCACGCCGCCTACCACGTTTACAAAGACATCCTGGTCGGCCATTTGCAGACCGCCGTGACGATGCAGCACTGCCAGCAGGATCGCCAGGCGGTTCTGTTCCAGACCCACAGCCACGCGACGCGGGTTCGCCATCATGGAGTGATCCACCAGCGCCTGAATCTCCACCAGCAGCGGACGGGTGCCCTCCCAGACCACCATCACCGAGCTGCCGGAGGTCACTTCGTCGCCGCGGCTTAAGAAGATGGCTGACGGATTGCTCACCTCACGCAGCCCCTGCTCGGTCATGGCGAATACGCCCAGCTCATTCACTGCGCCGAAGCGGTTTTTGTGGCTGCGCAGGGTTCGAAAACGGGAGTCGGCGTCGCCATCCAGCAGTACCGAACAGTCGATGCAGTGCTCTAGCACCTTCGGCCCCGCCAGGGAGCCATCTTTGGTGACGTGGCCGACCATCACAATCGCCACGCCGCGCGTTTTGGCGAAGCGCGTAAGGTAAGCGGCGGTTTCGCGCACCTGGGCGACGCTACCCGGCGACGACTGAATATCCGCCATATGCATCACCTGGATAGAGTCGATCACCATCAGCTTCGGCTGCTCCTCTTCTGCAATCATGCAGATCTGCTCGATGCTGGTTTCTGAAAGCATATTCAGATTGGCGGTCGGCAGCCCGAGGCGGTGCGCACGCATCGCCACCTGCTGCAGGGACTCTTCCCCTGTCACGTAGAGGGTTTTCATCTGTTCGGCGAGCCTGCACAGCGTTTGCAGCAGCAGCGTCGATTTCCCCGCGCCGGGGTTACCGCCAATCAGAATCGCGCTGCCCGGCACAACGCCGCCGCCGAGCACGCGGTCAAACTCTTTAAAGCCGGTGGAGAAGCGCGGCAGCGCCTCCAGGCTGATTTCCGAGAGTTTCTGGACTTTCGGGACGCCCGCGCTGCCTGCATATCCGCTCAGGCGTTCGTTGCGGGCGACGGTGGGTGATGCGGCGACACGCACTTCCGTGATGGTGTTCCAGGCATGGCAGGCGCTGCACTGCCCCTGCCAGCGCGGATAATCCGCACCACATTCATTACATACAAATGCGCGTTTTGGAGCTTTCGCCACGTTTACCTCGTTATTTCAGTGCGGCCTGTGTGCCGGATAACGCTGTCGCTTACCCGGCCTGCAGGCGCATATCACTATTTCTGATTAAGGCTGCCCGAGAGGATGCAGAACACCCCCATCAGGTCAGCATGACGGATGGTGATTTCCGTCTTTTCGTTCACCTTCGGTTTTGCATGATACGCGATGCCGAGCCCCGCGGCCTTGATCATCGGGAGATCGTTGGCGCCATCGCCAATCGCCACCGTCTGAGCGAGGGGCACCTCATATTTATTGGCCAGCCGCAGCAGCGTATTCGCCTTGAACTGCGCATCGACGATATCGCCAATCACCTGGCCTGTGAGCTTGCCGTCCCGGATTTCCAGCTCGTTCGCCACCACGGTGGTCAGGCGCAGCGTGTCGCGCAGATGGTCGGCAAAAAAGGTAAAACCGCCAGAGGCGATCGCTACCTTCCAGCCCAGCGCATCCAGCTTGAGCACCAGCTGGGTCAGCCCCGGCATCAGCGGCAGCTCATCGCGAACCTGGCGCAGGATGTTGGCGTCGGCCCCCTTCAGCGTCGCCACGCGCTGCTTCAGGCTGGCGGTGAAATCCAGCTCGCCACGCATGGCGCGCTCCGTCACTTCCGCCACCATCTCGCCGGTACCGGCAAGTTTAGCGATTTCATCGATACATTCGATCTGAATGGCGGTGGAGTCCATGTCCATCACCAGCAGGCCCGGCGTTTTCAGATGCGGGATTTTGCCAAGCGGCGCCACATCCAGTCCCGCCTCGTGCGCCAGCCGGGTCGCACGCTGGGTCAGGGAGCCCGCCAGACGGATCACCTGATAATCTTCCACGCACCAGGAGGCGACAATAACCATCGCCGCGCCAAGGCTCGTCTGATACTGGGTCAGGCGCTGCTTGTCCAGCCCGCGGCCATACAGCAGCCAGCCGCTACGACCCGCGTGGTAGTCGAGAGGCATCACCTCATCACCACTTAAAGAGAGCGGCAATCCTGGCCATAAAGAGACGTCGTTGGGCAGGTCGCACCAGGTAATGTTCGGCATTCAAGCTCCTGTAAGTTCGTTCGTGCCGGAAGAGTCCAGGGTGAAAATAACGCATGAGGCTACCTTGTAACCATCACTTCTGGCAACATTAAGCCGTAAATTTTCAGCAGGTGGAATATGGCTCGCGCAAAACTGAAATTCCGGCTTCACCGTGCGGTGATTGTCTTATCCTGCCTCGCATTACTGGTGCTGTTAATGCAGGGCGCATCGTGGTTCAGCCAGAACCACCAGAGGCAGCGTAATCCGCAGTTTGAGGAGTTAGCCCACACGCTGGCGCGTCAGGTGGCGCTGAGTCTTGCGCCGCTGATGCGCAGCGAAACGCCGGATGAAAAACGCATCGGCACTATTCTCAAACAGTTAACGGATGAAAGCCGTATCCTCGACGCTGGCGTTTATGACGAAGAGGGCAGCCTCATCGCCCGCGCGGGCGAGCATGTCAACGTGCGCGATCGCCTGGCGCTGGACGGTAAAAAAGCGGGCGGCTACTTTAATCAGCAGCTGGTCGAGCCCATCGCCGGGAAAAGCGGCCCGCTCGGCTATCTTCGCCTGACGCTGGATACCCATACCCTGCCCACTGAAGCCAGGCAGGTCGATAACACCACCAATATTCTTCGCCTGATGTTGCTCCTGTCGCTGGCGATTGGCGTGGTGCTGACCCGCACGCTGCTGCAGGGCAAGCGTACCCGCTGGCAGCAGTCCCCTTTCCTCCTGACCGCCAGCCGCTCGGTTCCGGAAGAGGAAGAGAGCGAGAAGAAAGAGCCGTAAGCGCTGCACGTTCGCGGCTTTGTCGTTAATATGGGGGCAGACGGTAAAAAGGAAACCTCATGACCACATTACGCCTGCTTATTTCTGACTCTTACGATCCCTGGTTCAATCTCGCGGTAGAGGAGTGCATCTTCCGCCAGATGCCCGCCACCCAGCGCGTACTGTTCCTGTGGCGCAATGCCGATACGGTGGTGATAGGCCGGGCGCAAAATCCGTGGAAAGAGTGCAATACCCGCCGCATGGAGGAAGATAACGTGCGGCTGGCGCGTCGCAGCAGCGGCGGCGGCGCGGTGTTTCACGATCTCGGCAACACCTGCTTTACCTTTATGGCGGGCAAGCCGGAGTATGACAAAACGATCTCCACGACTATTGTACTGAACGCGCTGAACGCGCTCGGCGTGACGGCAGAGGCCTCCGGGCGTAACGATCTGGTGGTAAAAACGCCAGAGGGCGACCGAAAAGTCTCCGGTTCCGCCTATCGCGAAACCAACGATCGCGGCTTCCATCACGGTACGCTGCTGCTTAATGCAGATCTCAGCCGGCTGGCGAACTATCTCAACCCGGATAAGAAAAAACTGCAGGCCAAAGGCATTACCTCCGTACGTGGCCGCGTCGCCAATCTTGTCGACCTGCTGCCGGGCATCACCCATGAACAGGTTTGCGCGGCCGTACGCGACGCCTTTTTTGACTATTATGGCGAGCGCGTTGAGGCGGAGGTGATCTCCCCGGATAAAGCCCCAGATCTGCCGAACTTCGCGCAGACCTTCGCCCGCCAGAGCAGCTGGGAGTGGAATTTCGGCCAGGCGCCTGCCTTCTCTCATCTGCTGGACGAGCGCTTTACCTGGGGCGGCGTCGAACTCCATTTTGACGTGGAGAAAGGGCATATCACCCGTGCGCAGATCTTTACCGACAGCCTCAATCCTGGGCCGCTGGAGGCGCTTGCTGGTCGTTTGCAGGGCTGTTTATACCGGTCGGATATGCTGCAACAGGCGTGCGATGCGCTGCTGGTTGACTTCCCGGAACAGGAAAAAGAGCTGCGGGAGCTGTCGGCGTGGATAGCCAGGGCGGTGCGCTAATAACAAAGCCCGCTGGCGGTGCGCTTAGCGGGCCTGGAAAACTACAGGCCGGGTCAGGCGAAGCCGCCCCCCGGCATACAGAAGATCTTACTCTTTATCGCCCAGCAGAACGGATTCCAGCGCGATTTTGATCATGTCGTTAAAGGTCGTCTGACGTTCCGCCGCCGTGGTCTGCTCGTGGGTACGGATATGGTCAGAGACGGTGCAGATGGTCAGCGCCTTCGCGCCAAACTCCGCCGCCACGCCGTAGATCCCCGCCGCTTCCATCTCCACGCCCAGGATGCCATATTTCTCCATCACGTCGAACATTTGCGGGTCCGGGGTGTAGAAGAGATCGGCGGAGAAGATGTTGCCCACGCGGGCTTCCACGCCCAGCGCTTTGGCCGCGTCTACCGCGTTACGCACCATACCAAAGTCAGCGATCGCCGCGAAATCATGATCCTTGAAGCGCAGACGGTTCACTTTCGAGTCGGTGCAGGCGCCCATGCCGATCACCACGTCGCGCAGCTTCACGTCAGCGCGTACTGCGCCGCAGGAGCCGACGCGAATGATCTTTTTCACGCCGAAATCGGTGATCAGCTCTTTGGTGTAGATGGAGCAGGAAGGGATACCCATGCCGTGGCCCATCACGGAGATTTTGCGGCCTTTATAGGTCCCGGTGAAGCCCAGCATGCCGCGCACGTTATTCACTTCACGGACATCTTCAAGGAAAGTTTCTGCAATGTGCTTCGCGCGCAGCGGGTCGCCAGGCATCAAAACGACGTCAGCGAAATCGCCCATTTCTGCATTAATGTGAGGAGTTGCCATCTTCAGTTCCTTTTCATTATTGTTTTTGCCGGGTGGCGGCAGCGCCTTACCCGGCCTACAAGACCGTAAGCCCGGATCGCTGTGCGACCCGGGCAATGACATCAGAACATGGCCTTGCCATATTCCATATCAGACGTACCAAAGTACTTCGCCAGCGTCTGGCCGATATCCGCGAAGGTTTCGCGATGACCGAGCGAACCTGGTTTCACTTTCGGGCCGTAGATCAGCACCGGAATGTGTTCGCGGGTATGATCGGTCCCGGTCCAGGTCGGGTCACAGCCGTGGTCGGCGGTGAGGATCAGGATATCATCTTCACCCACCAGCTCCATCAGCTCCGGCAGACGGCGGTCAAACAGCTCAAGACCAGCAGCGTAGCCCGCTACGTCGCGACGGTGGCCCCAGGAGGAGTCGAAGTCAACGAAGTTAGTGAAGACGATGGTCTTGTCGCCCGCCTCTTTCATCTCTTGGATGGTGGCGTCAAACAGCGCGTCCAGGCCGGTCGCTTTCACTTTTTTGGTGATGCCGCAGTTGGCGTAGATATCCGCGATCTTACCGACAGATACCACCTGCCCCGCTTTTTCATCAACCAGCTTTTGCAGAATGGTCGGCGCCGGCGGTTCAACGGCCAGGTCGTGACGGTTACCGGTACGCTGGAAATTACCCGCCTTGTCGCCCACAAATGGACGCGCGATAACGCGGCCGATGTTGTAGCCGCCTTCGGTCAGCTCTTCGCGGGCGATTTCGCAGAGCTCATAGAGTTTATCCAGGCCAAACGTCTCTTCGTGGCAGGCGATCTGGAACACGGAGTCTGCGGAGGTGTAGAAAATCGGCTTGCCGGTTTTCATGTGCTCTTCGCCGAGCTGGTCCAGAATCACGGTGCCGGAAGAGTGGCAGTTACCGAGGTAGCCCGGCAGGTTAGCGCGCTCTACCAGCTTATCCAGCAGCTCCTGCGGGAAGCTGTTCTCGTGATCGGAGAAGTAGCCCCAGTCGAACAGCACCGGCACACCGGCGATTTCCCAGTGACCAGACGGGGTATCTTTACCGGAGGAGAGCTCGTGCGCCCAGGCGTAAGCGCCCACCACTTCCGCGTTGCCGTCCATACCGGCTGCGATTTTACCGGTAGCGCCTTCATGCGCTTTTACCAGCCCGAGGCGGGTCAGATTTGGCAGGTTCAGAGGGCCTTTACGACCGTTATCCGCTTCGCCTTTAGCACAGGCTTCCGCGATATGACCCAGGGTATCGGAACCCACGTCACCAAAACGTTCTGCATCTTCGGTTGCGCCGATGCCGAATGAGTCCAGCACCATAATAAATGCACGTTTCATAATTTTTCTCCGTACGTAGTGCTTCATAAAAATGCGATCAGATCAGTATACCGCTATTCGGTGATACGACGATAGACCGTCGGCGTGGTTTCCGGTGCTTTATCGTCAAGAGATATTGCCGCTTTCACCGCTTTCGCCGCCTCCTGCCAGCTGGCCTCATCTTTCGCATGAATGACCGCCAGCGGACGTTGGCCATCAACGCTGTCGCCCAGACGGGCCATATCGGTGAAGCCGACGCTGTAATCAATAGTGTCCGATGCCTGACGACGTCCGCCGCCCATGGAGACCACCGCCATTCCCAGCGCGCGGGTATCCATCGCGCTTATGAAGCCTTCGCTATCGGCGTAGACCGCCTTGCTGAGGGTCGCGGTTGGCAGATATTTCGCGTAGTTTTCGACAAAATCAGTCGGGCCATTCTGCGCGGCCACCATGCGGCCAAAAATTTCCGCCGCTTTACCGTTATCCAGCACCGCCTGGAGCTTCGCGCGGGCTTCCGCATCGTCGCGGGCCAGCTTGCCGGAGATGAGCATCTCCACGCAGAGCGCCATCGTGACCTCGAGCAGGCGCGGGTTACGGTATTCGCCTGTCAGGAACTGCACCGCTTCGCGCACTTCCACCGCGTTACCGGCGCTGGAGGCCAGCACCTGATTCATATCGGTGAGCAGCGCGGTAGTACGCACGCCGGCGCCATTCGCCACGCCGACAATGGCTTCGGCAAGCTGGGCAGAAAGCTCGTAGGTCGGCATAAAGGCGCCGCTGCCCACTTTCACATCCATCACCAGCGCATCCAGCCCTTCCGCCAGCTTTTTGGCGAGAATCGAGGCGGTAATCAGCGGAATGGAGTCCACCGTCGCGGTAATGTCGCGGGTGGCGTAAAAACGTTTGTCCGCCGGTGCGAGCGAGCTGGTCTGCCCGATAATCGCTACACCCACGTCCTTAATAATGTCGCGGAAGCGGTTGTCGTCCGGGAAGATATCGAAGCCCGGAATCGCTTCCAGTTTGTCGAGCGTACCGCCGGTATGCCCCAGGCCGCGCCCGGAGATCATCGGAATATAGCCGCCGCAGGCTGCCACCATGGGGCCAAGCATCAGCGAGGTCACATCGCCCACGCCACCGGTGGAGTGCTTGTCCACAATCGGGCCGTTGAGGTTAAGGCTTTTCCAGTCCAGAACAGTTCCTGAATCTCGCATCGCCATGGTCAGCGAGACTCGCTCCTCAATCGCCATATCGTGGAAGAAAATGGTCATCGCCAGGGCAGCAATCTGTCCTTCAGAGACGGTGTTGTCACGAATGCCGTTGATAAAGAAGCGGATCTCTTCGTCGCTCAGGGCAAGACCATCACGTTTTTTACGAATAATTTCTTGTGCGAGAAACACGGTAACCCCCATGAGGAATCAGGTGAATTGTGGCGGGTGGCGCTACGCTTACCCGCCCTACGATCCTGTAGGCCGGATAAGCGAAGCGTCATCCGGCATTGACTGGCAATCAGTAGCTGCTGGCGCTCTTACCGTCGCCGTGACCCAGCGCTTTCAGCAGGCTTGCCAACAGGCTGGATGCACCGAAGCGGTAGTGGCGGGAATCCGCCCACTCTGCGCCGAACAGCTCGTCGGCAATCGCCAGGAACTGCTGCGCATCTTCGGCGCTACGTACGCCGCCCGCCGGTTTAAAGCCCACGGTTTTTTCAACGCCCATGTCGCGGATCACTTCCATCATGATGCGCGCGCTTTCCGGCGTGGCGTTAACCGGCACTTTACCGGTAGAGGTCTTAATAAAATCAGCGCCAGCTTTGATAGAGATTTCAGACGCTTTACGGATAAGCGCCTCTTCTTTCAGCTCGCCGGTTTCGATGATCACTTTAAGCAGCACGTTTGCCGCCGCGCAGGCCTCTTTACAGGCTTTCACCAGGTCAAAACCGACCTGCTCGTTGCCCGCGATGAGCGCGCGATACGGGAATACCACATCCACTTCATCCGCGCCGTAGGCGATCGCCGCGCGGGTTTCCGCCAGGGCGATCTCGATATCGTCATTCCCGTGCGGGAAGTTGGTAACGGTGGCGATGCGGATTTCCGGCGTGCCCTGCTCTTTCAGCGTCTTACGGGCAATCGGGATAAAGCGCGGATAAATGCAGATAGCCGCGGTGTTGCCCACCGGCGTTTTAGCCTGATGGCACAGGGCGATGACTTTCTCATTGGTGTCATCATCGTTCAGCGTGGTCAGGTCCATCAGTTTTAATGCGCGCAGGCTGCTTGCAGTTAAGTCGGTCATAACATTCTCCAACGGCATTGCCGTATAAATTTTCACCTTGCGGGTCTGTGACTATTTTAACATTTACCCGCACCAGCACTTCGACATTCATCACAGTTAATGAAAACTTCATACAACTTTGCATTACTGTAACGAGACATTCGTCAAACTTTTACGTCTAAACAGACGAACAATTGCGCTTCTCCCGCGCCGGATCAAAAGCCGCAGCGGGATCGTTTTTTACAATCTGCGCCCTTCTCGCCGATCGTTTAAGGAGGCTGATATGCCCCTCTCTCAACCCGACGCCTTGCAACAACGTTGCCAGCAGATTGTGACCAGCCCGGCGCTGACGCCCGCGCAGAAACGCCATTTCCTGGCGCTGGAAGCGGAAAACGCGCTCCCCTACCCTGAGCTCCCCCAGGCGGCCCGCGCCGCGCTTGATGAGGGGGTCATCTGCGATATGTTCGAGGGCCACGCCCCGTACAAACCGCGCTACGTACTGCCCGACTACGCCCGATTTCTGGCGAAGGGGTCCGAATGGCTGGAGCTGGAAGGGGCAAAGGATCTGGATGACGCGCTCTCTCTGCTCACTATCCTTTACCATCATGTTCCTTCTGTTACATCCCTGCCGGTCTTTCTCGGTCATCTGGATACATTGCTGCAGCCTTATGTTAAAATTCTAACACAAGAGGCGATCGATATTCGAATAAAACGTTTCTGGCGCTACCTCGACAGAACGCTGCCGGACGCCTTTGTTCATGCCAATATCGGCCCGGCGGATGGCCCCGTTACCCGCGCAATTTTACGCGCTGACGCCGAGTTAAAGCAGGTGTCGCCTAATCTCACCTTTATTTACGATCCCGAGATTACCCCGGATGAGCTGCTGCTGGAGGTAGCCAAAAACATCTGCGCATGCAGTAAACCGCATATTTCCAACGGCCCGATAAATGATAAAATTTTCACAAAAGGCGGCTATGGGGTAGTGAGCTGTTACAACTCCCTGCCGCTGGGCGGCGGCGGCAGTACGCTGGTGCGCCTCAATCTGAAGGCCATCGCCGAACGCAGCGCCTCGCCAGAAGATTTTTTCGATCGTCAGCTTCCCCACTACTGCCGACAGCAGATCGCCATTATCGATGCCCGCTGCGACTTTCTTTATCAGCAGTCCGGCTTCTTTGAGCATAGCTTTCTGATGAAAGAGGGGCTGATCTCCGCCGATCGTTTTGTACCGATGTTTGGCATGTACGGCCTTGCTGAGGCGGTCAACCTGCTCTGCGAAAAGGCGGGGCTGAAGGGGCGTTACGGCCAGGATCCACAGGCCAACGCGCTGGGCTATCGCATCAGCGGGCAGCTTGCCGCCTTTGTTGAGCAGCATCCGGTGAAACACGGCTGGAAGCAGCGCGCCCTGCTGCACGCCCAGTCAGGCATCAGCTCCGATAGCGGGACCACTCCGGGCGCACGGCTACCCTACGGCAACGAACCGGATCCAATTACCCATCTGCTCGCCGTAGCGCCACATCACGCTTACTATCACGCCGGGATCAGCGACATTCTGACGCTGGACGAAACCATCAAACGCAACCCGCAGGCGGTCGTTCAGCTTTGCCTCGGTGCTTTTAAAGCAGGAATGCGCGAGTTTACCGCTAACGTGGCGGGTAACGATCTGGTACGCGTGACCGGTTATATGGTGCGCCTGTCGGATCTGGAAAAATATCGCGCCGAGGGCTCGCGTCTTAATACCACATGGCTGGGAGAAGAAGCCGCGCGCAACACCCGAATTCTGGAGCGCCAGCCGCGCGTGGTAAGCCATGAACAGCAGATGCGCTTTAGTCAGTAAAATCATCCCCTTCTCCTGCGTGGACGGACCGGGCAGCCGCCTGGTTCTCTTCCTGCAGGGGTGCAATATGCGCTGCAAAACCTGCCACAATCCGTGGACGATAGGCCGCTGCAACGACTGCGGCGATTGCGTAGCCGCCTGCCCCAACGAGGCCCTGACACTCCAGGACGGGCGCGTCGGGTGGCGGGAAGATCGCTGCCAGCAGTGCGATACCTGCCTGCATCTCTGTCCCCGGCGGGCTACGCCGATGGCGCAACGTCTGAGCGTCGAGGCGATAATCGATCAGCTTCGCCGCGCCGCGCCATTTATAGAAGGGGTAACGGTGAGCGGCGGCGAGGCAACCACCCAACTGCCGTTTCTGCTGGCGCTGTTTCATGCGATGAAAGGCGATCCGGCGCTACGCCACCTGACCTGCCTGGTAGACAGTAACGGGCTGCTTAACAAAACCGGCTGGCAAAAGCTGCTGCCCGTGATGGACGGTGCGATGATTGACCTGAAAGCCTGGGACAACGAGCATCATCGCCTTCTCACCGGGCGCGACAACGGACCGGTCAAAGCGAGCATCCGCTGGCTGGGGCAGCATCAGCGCTTAACGGAGCTGCGCCTGCTGGTTATCCCGGATCGCAGCGATTATCTGACGCATCTTCCGGCGCTGGCGGCGTTTATCCATACCGCAGGGGGTGTGCCGGTGCGCATCAACGCCTTTCATCATCATGGTGTGGTGGGTGAGGCGGCAGGCTGGCGCAGCGCGACGGCGGAAGACATCGAGCCGCTGGCGCAGGAGCTGGAGGCGCGGCAGATTAACGTCATTCGTCCGCCGCTCTACCTATAGCGCGATACCAAACAGATCGCGGGTGTTACGCAGCAGCGCGTCGGCGATCTCATCCGCTGGTTCATCGCGCAGTTCGCAGAGTGTGGTAAAGACGCGGGCCGCCTGTTCCGGACGGTTCGGTTGCCCCTGAAACCCGTTGAGCGGCATGTCCGGGGCGTCGGTTTCCAGCAGTAGCGCTGAGAGCGGCAGACGGGCCATCACGTCACGGGTTTTGCTGGCGCGCGGGTAGGTAATGGTGCCGCCGACGCCAATCTTATAGCCCAGCCCGACAAACCGCTGTGCCTGTTGCAGGCTACCGGCAAAACCGTGCACCACGCCGGTACGCGGAAGATCGTGGCGCTTAAGATGCATCGCCAGCTTGTCATGGGTGCGACGTGAGTGGAGGATCACCGGCAGATCGTGACGTTTTGCCAGCGTGAGCTGACCGTCCAGTATCGCCTCCTGGCGCGCAAAGCGTGGGTCGTCACGATAAAGATCGAGGCCGATCTCGCCTATCGCCACCAGCTTTTCCCCCGCCTGTGCGAGCGCGTCATCCAGCTTTTCCAGATGCGCATCCCGGTGCTGCTCAATCACGATAGGGTGCAGCCCCAGCGCAACATAAAGCGCCGGATGGGCGCTGGCGAGCCGCAGGACGCGGTCAAAGTACGCCTGCGCAATAGCGGGGACGATAATCGCCTTCACCCCCGCCTGCGCCGCGCGGGCGATAGCGGAGCTCTCCTCCCCTGCAAAGGGGGGAAAATCGAAGTGGCAGTGGGTGTCGATAAAACGGTATGTCACGCCAGATCCTCGTTGTCGAAGGGGATATCGTTCGCCTGAGGAATGTCGACAAGCGGACGGGGCACCGCATCGTTAGCCACCGCCGCGGGTGGCACCACGATGGAGGGCCGCGGCGTATGGCGGCGCAGCGGAGGACGCTCCGCCAGCAGTTTCCCCATCGTCGCCAGGAAATAGCGCCCGCACAGCCGCCCGGTTTTATAATCTTCACGCAGGGCGGGCAGTCGGCTGCCAAGCGCCATGCTGAGGAGCGGCTTCGGCGGGTAGATCTCCACGATCCGCAGTTTGCCCGGCGGTTTATCAATAAAATTTTGCATCGCGCTGTAGGTGGTTTCATGCTGCTGGACAATATTAACCAGCGGCTGCAGGCTGCTTTCGCTAAGCCAGCGCTCCATGCGCTTAAACCACTGGGGGGTGTAATACATCTGAGAAGGCACGGTGCGGATCACCACGATGGTCTCAGCTCCGCGCCGCGCCGCCTCCTGCACCGGCACCGCGTCGCTAATGCCGCCGTCGAGATAGTTGATTCCGTCCAGCGCCACGCCGCTGCGATAAAAGCCGGGAATGGCGCTGGAGGCGCGAATAATATCCAGCCAATTCTCTTTCTGCGGCGCAAAGTAGCCCGGCGTATAGTCATCTCCCCGGCTGGCGCACATCCAGAACCCTTTGCCGCTGTCGAACAGTCGCGCGGCGGTGTCCATCGCCAGCGGCATTTCACGGGCGGTCGCCTCCACCAGCCAGTCGAGATCGATCAGGTTTCCGCCGCGCACAAAGCGCACCGGGTTAAAAAATTCCCGCGAGGTGGTGTAGCGCATGATCACTTTGCGCGCATAGCCCGGCTGGTTGCAGAGATAGGCGGAAAGATTTTGCGCCCCGGCAGAGGTGCCGAAAAAGAGGTCGAAAGGGTTGAATTGCGCGCGCAGAAATTCGTCCAGTACCCCGGCCGTAAAAATGCCTCGCTGCCCCCCGCCTTCGCAGACCAGCGCCAGCCGTCCGGGACGAAAGGGTTTCACTGCCAGCGGCGCGATAGTGCCGAGCGTGACCGGGATTCTCTGTCCCACCTCTGCTTTCCTGTTTTTATCGTTGGAAGCCACCAACCTAACGCAATTTATCGGTGACGAAAACTGCAAAAGCCAGTCATTAAGACTGGCTTCGAATTACATGCAAATTTTGCTGCCTTTAATGGGCTATGGACGGCGTCGACCTGTAAACAGGCTGACCAGGAACAGGATAATACCGACCACAAAGACAATTTTCGCAGCCCAGGCGGCAGTACCAGCCAGACCACCAAAGCCCAGAGCGGCGGCAATTAACGCGATAACCAGAAATATAATGCCCCAACGAAACATAGAACTCTCCTTTACCATAGTTAATGTCGGCCGCTTTATGCTCATCAGCGTTCAGGCTGTTTTTCGACAACGTGAATCATTGCGAACATAAGTGAGCGCTCACGTTGCTCACCGGCGTATTTCCAGGTGTATTTCTTTTTTCTGTCGCCTTCTGGCCGAAGCCAGAAGGACGATTGGTACGCTTACTTCGTTTTCAGATCGTTTTTAACGCTTTTCACGCCATCAACGGCCTTGGCAACACTTTCTGCGCGATCAATCTGCGCCTGAGAATCTACCGTACCGGAAAGCTGCACGACGCCATCGGTCGTTTCCACTTTCACCTTACGTGACGGTACGATGTCATCTGCTAATAGTTTAGCTTTGATTTCGCTGGTTGTAGCCGCATCACCGGCATAACCTTTCACCGACTGGTCTTTATCTTTGCCGTCGCGAACGTGCAGCTTGTCGCTGACTGAGGTTACACCCTCAACGCCTTTCGCGACTTTAACCGCCTGTTCCGCCTGCGCCTGGCTCTCTACAAAGCCGCTCAGGGTTACGACGTTTTTCTCAGTTTTAACGGAAATATCGGTGCTCTTGATGTTTTCATCATCCACCAGAGCCGCTTTCACTTTTGCTGTGATAGAGCTGTCATCCATGAAATCACCGACTTTATTCATAGAGCTATCGATTTTCTGCCCTGCCGTGTCGGCGGTGGATTGCGCTTTATCTGTAGCGGAGGTTTCCGCCAGCGCGGAACCGCTTACCAGAGCGCCGCCTAAAGCGACAGCCAGCAGAGTTTTAGAAATCTTCAGTCTTGTCATATTCATCGATATATTCCTGTCAGTTTGCCCATTATTTGAGCGAGAAAACTTCCCTTCAAACTAGTTTTTAATCTTGCGAATAAACACACAGTCGGGATGAGCGTTGTTTCAACACGCATTGAACAGGACTTTCATCCGTACCCGGTGTTAAACACTGAGTTAAATATAGATCACAATTACGAAGCCGCAGGGCGAATCGTTTAAAAAACGCGCAATAATAAAAAAAAGAGGATGATTTAAGAACATTCCGCAAGGGACTAAAAAGGCAGGGAAATAAGAGGAGCACGGCGTCTGCCGTGCTCTGAGAAGGGATTAATGCTCGCGGGTTTTACGGAACTGCACGTCAGGATAACGTTCCTGCGTCAGGTTCAGGTTGACCATGGTCGGAGCGATATAGGTAAGGTTATCGCCACCGTCCAGCGCCAGCTGCACTTCGTTCTTGCGCTTGAACTCTTCGAACTTCTTCACGTCGCTGCACTCGACCCAGCGAGCCGTCGCCACGTTGACCGATTCGTAAATCGCCTCGACGTTATATTCGCTCTTCAGGCGCGCCACCACCACGTCAAACTGCAGCACACCAACCGCGCCGACAATCAGATCGTTATTGGCGATGGGACGGAACACCTGTACAGCCCCCTCTTCGGAGAGCTGCACCAGCCCCTTGAGCAGCTGTTTCTGTTTCAGCGGATCTTTCAGGCGAATACGGCGGAACAGCTCCGGCGCAAAGTTCGGAATGCCGGTGAACTTCATCATTTCGCCCTGAGTGAAGGTATCGCCAATCTGGATGGTGCCGTGGTTATGCAGACCAATAATGTCACCCGGATAGGCTTCTTCAACGTGCGAACGATCGCCCGCCATAAAGGTCAGCGCGTCGGAGATGACGACATCTTTGCCGATACGCACCTGGCGCAGCTTCATTCCTTTTTCATACTTGCCGGAGACGACGCGCATAAAGGCCACGCGGTCGCGGTGTTTCGGATCCATGTTGGCCTGAATTTTAAAGACGAAGCCGGTGAACTTCTCTTCTTTGGCTTCCACTTCGCGGGTATCGGTTTTGCGCGGCATCGGCTGCGGCGCCCACTCCACCAGCCCGTCCAGCATATGATCCACGCCGAAGTTACCCAGCGCGGTACCGAAGAAGACCGGGGTGATCTCGCCGCTCAGGAAGAGTTCCTTATCGAACTCGTGAGACGCACCCTGCACCAGCTCCAGCTCGTCGCGCAGCTGCGCCGCCAGATCCTCGCCCACGGCGGCGTCCAGTTCCGGGTTATCCAGCCCCTTAACGATACGCACTTCCTGAATGGTGTGCCCTTTACCGGTCTGATAGAGATAGGTTTCATCTTTATAGAGGTGGTAAACCCCTTTAAACAGCTTGCCGCAGCCGATAGGCCAGGTGATAGGGGCACAGGCGATCTTCAGCTCGTTCTCCACTTCATCCATCAGCTCCATCGGATCGCGGATGTCACGGTCGAGTTTGTTCATAAAGGTGAGGATCGGCGTATCGCGCAGACGGGTCACTTCCATCAGCTTACGGGTACGATCTTCAACACCTTTCGCGGCGTCGATCACCATCAGGCAGCAGTCCACCGCCGTCAGGGTACGGTAGGTATCTTCGGAGAAGTCCTCGTGCCCCGGGGTGTCCAGCAGGTTGACCAGGCAGTCATGATAGGGGAACTGCATCACGGAGGTGGTAATGGAGATCCCACGCTGCTTTTCCATCTCCATCCAGTCCGATTTCGCGTGCTGGCTGGAGCCACGGCCTTTTACCGTACCGGCAGTCTGGATCGCCTGTCCGAACAGCAGCACTTTTTCAGTGATGGTCGTTTTACCGGCGTCCGGGTGAGAGATAATGGCAAAAGTACGGCGCTTGGCCACCTCTTGCAGATAAGGAGACAACGTCATAATCAAATCTTCTTATATCAGCGCGACAGCAGGCCGCGCATTATGGAACGGGAGAAATGCGGCTATTTTACCCATCAACGGGGGGCAGACAATCAATGTTTACACAGGAGTTGCTCCAGCTCGCTTAATGACGTTACGGTCCAGGTAGGATGAATATGCTCCGGCAGCGCGCGCTGGTGGGCGTTCAGCCAGCAGGTGGCGAGCCCGGCATTCATGCCGCCCAGAATATCTGACTCGGCGGTATCGCCCACCATCAGCACCCGTTCGCGATCGGGATGGCCCGCCTGCGCCAGCGCATAATCAAAAATACGCGGATCGGGCTTGGGCACACCCACCTGTTCAGAGATCACTAAAGCATCAAAATAGTCGCGAAGGCCGGTACGCTCAAGACGAATCTGCTGTAGCGCGGTAAAACCGTTGGTGATGATGCCCATCTTCACTTTTCCTTTCAGTGAATTGAGCAGCGACTCCGCGCCTGGCAAGGGAGCACAGATTTCCGCCATGGCGTTGAGAAAGGAGTCGTTAAGCGCGCCCGGCGACACCTTCAGCCGCTCCGCCCAGCTTTCAAAACGCTGGTGCTGAAGCTGTAAGGCGGTGATCGCCCCGTTCTGGTAATCCACCCATAGCGGCTTATTCACCGCCTGGTAGTCCTGAAAATCTTCCGCGGTAAAGGTGACGCTATAGTCTAAAAACATCCGCTGCAGGCCGCCAAACGAATCGAAGGTAAAGAGCGTTTCGTCGGCGTCAAAGAAAATCCAGTCCCATTTCATCATTACAACCTTCTTCGTTATCCAAGCGGCAGCGCCATGATAATGGCGTCCTCACGTCCTTCGGCGGTGGGATAATAGTTACGACGGATGGTCGCCTCGTTAAATCCCAGGCTTTCATAAAGCGCGATGGCGGCCGCGTTAGAAGCGCGAACTTCCAGCCACAGCGTCATCACATCTCGCGCTTCCAGCTCGCCTATCAGGTGATCGAGCAACGCCCTTCCCAGCCCCCGGCGCTGAAATGCGGGATCCACCGCGATGTTAAACAGCGTCGCTTCATCCAGCACCACCTGGGTAATGGCAAACGCCGCCATGACGCCATCCACATCCAGACGGTAGTTGAGATAGCGTTCACCCTGGTTGCTGGCAAAGGTCTTTTCGCTCCACGGAAAGGCGTGGGCGCGGGCCTCAATCTGATACGCGCTGGCAAGATCAGAGGTCGTGAGGGAAGAAATCGTGTTCATGTTCGCAGATTTGTTGCCAGAGCGCGCGGCGCGCCGTTGGGTTTGCTTTGAGTTCTTCCAGCGCCGGCGAGCAAAGCTGGCCGCCTTCAAGGGCGATCTCGTCGTTCACGTCCAGACGCCAGCTGTTGCAGCGGCTCTCAGGCGGCAGCATGGCAACGCGGTCGGGTGTGAGCGCCATCACCCGATCGGGGCTCAGGTGCAACGCATTAAGCACGTCACCAATCAACGGATCGTCAAGCGCGGGCAGCGTCTGCGCCACCATCACTAACTGAATATGCGCGGGAAGGGAGATGGCGATTTCGCCCTGCAATGCCGCCGGGCGGCGCAGGGCCCACTGGGTGATGCCCAGCTGCTGAAGCTGCCAGTCTCGTCGGGATGTCATAGCGAAAACTCCTGTCTGTCAGGGGCGCAAATATAGCAAATTCGTCGTATCTGCGCCAACAAACTACTATAATCGCCGCCTGAGTTAATTGAGGAACCTTTCATGTCTGCATTTACCCCGGCAAGTGAAGTCTTGCTGCGTCACAGTGATGATTTCGAACAAAGCCGTATTCTGTTTGCCGGAGATATGCAGGATGACCTGCCCGCGCGTTTCGACTGCGCCGCCCGCCGCGCCCACACGCAGTTTTACCACCACTGGCAGGTATTAAGCCGCCAGATGGGCGAAAACGCGCGTTTTAGCCTGGTGGCGGAGGAGAACGACGTAGCCGACTGCGATACGCTGATCTACTACTGGCCGAAGAACAAACCGGAAGCGCAGTTCCAGCTGATGAACCTGCTTTCTCTGCTGCCGGTGGGTACCGACATCTTTGTGGTGGGTGAAAACCGCAGCGGCGTGCGCAGCGCCGAGCAGATGCTGGCAGAGCTGGCCCCGCTGAATAAGATCGACAGCGCGCGCCGCTGCGGGCTTTATCACGGTCGGCTGGAAAAACAGGCCACCTTTGACGCAGAAAAACAGTGGGGCGAATACGCTCTTAATGGCCTGACCATCAAAACGCTGCCGGGCGTCTTTAGCCGCGACGGGCTGGACGTGGGCAGCCAGCTGCTGCTCTCCACTCTGACGCCGCACACCAAAGGCAAAATTCTGGATGTCGGCTGCGGCGCGGGCGTGCTCTCTGCCGTATTAGCCAGCCACTCGCCGAAGGTGCGCCTGACGCTTTGTGACGTCAGCGCCGCGGCGGTAGAGGCCAGTCGTGCGACCCTCGCCGCCAACGGGTTTGAGGGCGAGGTGTTTGCCAGCAACGTCTTTTCCGAGGTGAACGGGCGGTTCGATATGATCATATCCAACCCGCCTTTCCACGACGGCATGGAGACCAGCCTTGAGGCGGCGCAAACCCTGATCCGCGGTGCGGTGCGCCATCTGAACAGCGGCGGCGAGCTGCGCATTGTCGCTAACGCCTTCCTGCCCTATCCGAAAGTGCTGGATGAGACTTTCGGCTTCCACGAGGTGATCGCGCAGACCGGGCGTTTCAAGGTGTACCGCACCGTGATGACGCGTCAGGCGAAGAAAGCCTGACCCTTGCAGGCCGGATAAGGCGTAGTCGCCATCTGGCCTGCGGCCATTTTTGCAGCAATCAAAACAGTGTGCGCATTTTTCTGTTGACGTAAAGCTGAAAACCACTAGAATGCGCCTCCGTGGTAACGATACTTTTTAAGTGTCGATGGTATGCGAAGGTGGCGGAATTGGTAGACGCGCTAGCTTCAGGTGTTAGTGTCCTTACGGACGTGGGGGTTCAAGTCCCCCCCCTCGCACCAAAACCACGTTGATATTGCTCGCACTGGGCGAAGGTGGCGGAATTGGTAGACGCGCTAGCTTCAGGTGTTAGTGTTCTTACGGACGTGGGGGTTCAAGTCCCCCCCCTCGCACCAACGAGGCGATATCAAAAAGTAAGATAACTGTGCGAAGGTGGCGGAATTGGTAGACGCGCTAGCTTCAGGTGTTAGTGTCCTTACGGACGTGGGGGTTCAAGTCCCCCCCCTCGCACCAATTATCTTGCCCCCTTCTGATGCTTCTCTCTTCCCCGTTATTTCATACTCATTATTATCAGCAGCATTCCGCTAATCAGCACCACGCACGATGGCAGCAGAACAAAGTGACGCAACTGTTTGTGCCAGATCATGCCCGACGTGGCCAGCAGACCCGTGACAATGATTGCCTTCCAGATATCGGTTGAGAGATCGATACAGGCCAGCGCGACGAGAATCACTCCCGGCAGAAGTATGCCCCAGCCGCTGCCCAGCGCTCTGCTTAACATGGTTTCACCCGTCATAACGATAATGATAACCACTATCATATGATACTATTTCTCGTTTGTCAGCCTCCCCACGTCCCTTTCTTTGCGCTTTTCAGCCTCACTTAATGACATTCATTCTGTAAGGTGATAAATTGTGCAACTGTTAACTAAAACTCGTTTTTTCCTGATACTTTAGCTCTGCCTTTTTAAGGGCACTTGTTGTACGTTGGCGGCAACTTTTTGATATTATTACGTATTCAGATAAAACCACGAAAATGACAGCACAATCCTGGCATGCGCTACGCCATAAAAAATATCAGTTCTCCCTGCGCTTATTTCTGTTACTTAATGCCTTTTCCGCACTGTTTAGTATCTTTAGTCCGCTCTATTACGTTAGCGCGCTGACATTTCCTGTGGTCGTCATCTTCCTCCTGAGCCTGGCGCTGCTGCTCTGGCACTGGAAATTTGAAACGCACAAAATCAATATCCCGCTTACCTCGCTGCTCTTTGGCAGTCTCTGGGCCTGGCATATCGTCATTAAAACCAGACAGGTAACCTATGATCCTTTCACCTGGCTGCTGCTCGCTTTTGTAAGCGTCATTTTTATCGGCGCCCTGGCCTTTGCCACCGATATCAAAGCGTTCACCCTGCACTCGTTACCCGCCTTTCTGGTCTGTATCGGCCTGAGCAGCCATGAGCACTGGCCGCGTATATTCTACTCGTTTGCCCTCCCCCTGGCGGCGATAGCCATCCATCAGGTGATCCAGAAGCGTAACGACAGGTTTGCCCAACAGCTGCTTTACCAGCTGCTGGAGGAGCGCGAAACGCTGACCGATCTCAGCATGATCGACCCTTTAACCGGCGTTTATAACCGGCGCGGGCTGCAAAATCGCATTGAGAACCTGCCGGCGGCGGAGCACCATGAACATTTTATTCTGCTGCTGGATATCGACCATTTTAAAGCCTATAACGATCGCTACGGCCATATGATGGGCGACCAGGCGCTGACCCGCGTCTCGGCCGCCATTCGTGATACGGTGCGTTCACGCGATATCGTTGCGCGCTTTGGCGGGGAGGAGTTTCTGGTGCTGCTCACCAGCCTCACGCGCGATCAGGCGCGCCAGACGGCGGAGCGTATCCGCCAGCAGATTATCGATCTGAAAATACCGCACAGCCTGAATGAGAGCACCTCCACTACCATTACCGTTAGTATCGGGATGGGTATTTTCGATACCGAAAATACGGATAGCGCGATTGAAAAGGCGGATAAAGCGCTCTATGAGGCCAAACACCGCGGGCGTAACAATATTTTCTTAAGCCGCGAGCTACAGGCGATATAACCCCCGCTCTGCGGCAGACAAAAGGCTTGCGATCGGTTTTATCTATAGTTAGGATTGGCAATCATTATCATTTAGATTTCTATCCGCTACCGATATGGCTATTCGTCCCGCACCTGCCGTTGATTCAGTAATCTGGCAAACACCTGTCAGCGACGCTCATCGCTCGCTGGCGGATGAGCTGCGGGAGGCTATCGCCGCCACGCGCGCGCACCTGCTGGAGTTTATCCGGCTGGACGAGCCGCATCCGCATCAGGCGATGACGCTGGCGCAATGGCGCCGCCCTGCAACGCTGCAGGGCCTGCTCGCCACCTACTCTGACCATATCTATCGCAACCAGCCCGGCCTTGCGCGCGAAAATAAGCCCCTGCTCTCCCTCTGGGCACAGTGGTATATCGGGCTGATGGTGCCGCCATTAATGCTGGCGCAATTGACTCAGGATATCGCCCTGGACCTCTCCCCGGAGTACTTCCACGTTGAGTTTCATGAGACGGGCCGCGCCGCCTGTTTCTGGATCGATCTGCATGAAGATAGCTCTGCAAGGAATGCCACCCCGGTGGCACGCATGGAAAGACTGGTCACCCAGGCGCTGATACCGGTGGTAAAAGCGCTGGAAGAGACCGGCGAGATTAACGGAAAGCTTATCTGGAGTAATACCGGCTATCTTATCCACTGGTATCTGAACGAGATGAAGTCGCTGGTTGGGGAAGAGACGGTCGATGCGCTGCGCCAGTCATGCTTTTTCGCCAGCACGCTCTCTGACGGGCGCGATAATCCGCTATTCCGCACCGTGGTGCCGCGCGACGGCCTGCTCGTGCGCCGTACCTGCTGCCAGCGCTACCGCCTGCCGGACGTACAGCAGTGTGGCGACTGCACGCTAAAGTAGGCCGGGTAAGGCGAAGCCGTCACCCGGCACAACCGGCCAACATCGCTGAAACAAGCCGGGCAAGCATCAGCGTCACCCGGCAAATATTCCCTATGCGATTTGCTGGCTTTCCTCTTCCGCATTACGCTGGGCTTCTTCCGCCTCCTGCGCCAGCAGCTGTTTTTCATAGACTTTAAAGAACGGGAAGTAGATCACCGCCGATACCAGCGCCAGTACAACGACCAGCACCGCCGCGCGGAAATCCCAGCCCAAAGCCCAGGCAGCGCCCACCGGTGCAGGTGCGGTCCAGGGCACAACAGAGATCACCCGACCAATCAGGTCAAATTTCATCGCCGCCCAGGCCAGCACAGCGTTAACCATCGGCGCCAGCAGGAAAGGAATAAAGAACACCGGGTTCATCACGATAGGCGTACCGAAAATGACCGGCTCGTTGATGTTAAAGATGCTCGGCACCACGCTGAGTCGCCCGATGGAGCGCAGATGGGCGGAGCGGCTGCGCAGATAGCAGAAAACCAGACCCATCGTCGCCCCGGACCCGCCGATAACGATAAAGAATGTCCAGAACGCTTCCATAAAGATGTGCGGCAGCGGCGCGCCCTGCGCCAGGGCAGTCTGGTTAGCGCCGAGGTTGGTCAGCCAGAACATCTGCAACATGCCGGAGACAATGGCCGCGCCGTGAATACCCGCAAACCAGAGCAGATGCCCGATCAGCACCGCCAGCAGAATAGCAGGCAGCGAATCGGCGGCAGAGACCAGCGGCTTAAAGATGGACATGATCGCCTGGGGGATCAGCATGTCGAACTGGGACTGAATGAACAGGCTTAACGGGTAGAGCGTCAACACCACCACCAGTACCGGGATCAGCAGATCGAAGGAGTTTTTGATCATCGGCGGCACCTGGTCCGGCAGGCGGATACCGATATTATGCGCCTTCAGAAAACGCATCATCTCTACGCAGTAGATCGCCACCAGAATGGCGGTGAAAATCCCGGTCCCTCCCAGGCTGTCTACCGGCATCGCGCCTTTGGTTTTCGGCGCCGCCACCAGCAAAAAGGCCATCAGCGAAAGCATGGCGCACATAAACGGGTCGAGCTGATGGGATTTGACGTAGTGTTTGCCAAGGTTATAGGCAATTGCCGCGCAGATGTAGATGGACATGATCCCCATCGTCATATCGAACGGCGTCAGAATTTGGCCTTCAAACTGTTTTGCCATGTCCAGCCACGCCCGGGCAAAACCCCAGGTGGTATCGGGCGAAAACGGCGGATAGGCAAAGACCAGCAGAAACGAGCCGACAATCATGAACGGCATGGCCGAAATGAAGCCGTCGCGGATCGCCATAACGTGGCGCTGGGAAGAGATTCGCCCGGCGATGGGGCTGACGTAGTTTTCTACAAAGCGAAATATTAAATTAAACGCAGCATGGTTGGCAGACATAGCGGCTCTCCTGTCAGACTTTCATTACAGACGCTACGGCGCCAGACGTTATTCCATAACTTAGCTTCACAACCTTGCTGGTTCGTATCCCAGCAGTACAACCCGAAAATAATCGTTTCATAAGGGGACTCTTATTATTGGATACAGGGAAGTTACCAAGTCAGTATTAATCGCCTGCTCAGGATTCTGCAACCGGTTACTGTAACCGGTTTCTGTGAATGTGAAGGCGATCCAGAAATTCTGTGCAAGGCGATTTGTTAACGAGAAGATATTTACAGCGCATAAATTGTTATGACAGATTACGCAGGAAATCTGCCAGGAGAAGATAATGAGTTTGCAGTCTGTACGGCAATTTTTTGCCGAGCACGCCCCGGATATCGAGGTTATCGAACTGAGTCAAAGTACAGCCACCGTTGCGCTGGCCGCCGCCGCTCATCAGGTTGAGCCGGGACAAATTGCCAAGACCCTGTCGTTAAAGATTAAAAACGAGGTGGTGCTGGTCGTGGCAAAAGGCGACGCGCGCCTGGATAACAAAAAGCTTAAAGAGACGTTTGGCGCCAAAGCGAGAATGCTGAGCTGCGACGAGGTCGTTACGCTCACCGGTCATCCTGTCGGCGGCGTCTGCCCGTTTGGGCTGGAAACGCCGCTCGCCGTCTACTGCGACGTCTCGCTGAAAGCGTTTGACGAAGTGCTGCCCGCCGCGGGCGCTATCCACAGCGCCGTGCGCATCTCACCTGAACGCATGGCAGAGCTAACGGCCGCTAAATGGATAGATGTCTGTAGCTGACTGGGCGCCAGCCTGACTGGCGCGACCGGAATTACGAATAGACCTGAGCCGCAATCAGGCAGCGACGCGGATCGGTAGCAGGCAGATATTTAAGAATATCTGCCGCATCAAGTAGCCCCACGTCTGAGTTCACTCCCAGCTTAACCATCGCGTTAAACTTATGGGCGCGAATGGTTTTAATGTTGCGCTCAAGCCGGGTGGCTATCTCGGGTATCGAATAGCCGGACGACATATAGCGCAGGATAGCCCGTTCGGTGGGACTCAGCATTCGGTTCTGGCTGACGTTCCAGTTGTTCAGCATATTATCGTTCACCCGACGCGTTTCACTCAGCAATGTCGCCAGCTCAGACTGCAAGCTGCTCAGGGAGGCGGATTTACTGATAATGCCGTGAAGGCGAGAGGGCGAAAGATGGCTTACCAGCCGCGCTTCAATTTCATTGGACGCCATCACAATACGCTGAATTGCCCCGTGCGCGAGTGACATTTCGCGAAACGCCACCAAACAATTTCGCCGCTCTTCCCGCTCATCTGACAGGGAATAGATCAGCGAGAAAAAAGGCGTCTCTGACAGCGCGACCTTAAAAGATGAAAAATCATTAAATAAATGCACGCGATATTGATTGAGTGGAGGCTGGTTAAATAGATTCACCAGCCCCGTAGCGCTCATGAAGCATTTTTCGATGACGGCGATATCTCTCTTTGTGGCGTTCTTTTCCATTCTTCTGCCTCTCCATAGGCTGAAATTAAGTTCAGCTCACGCATACCCTGAGTACTATTGATCCATGCGTACATCTCAGCATTGCTACGCAGTGACAGACGTCGCATAGCGCTATTTTTCTGCGCGCTGACCGTTTTATTGCTTTTCTTAAGCAAGGCGGCAATTTGGTTAATTCCCCAACCTTTACCCATCAGACGTAATACTTTGCGTTCAGATAGCGTCAGTACGACCGGCGATTCATTCTCTTCATCAAACTCCTGCAACTCAGGCGTCAGCAGAGTCTGGCTGATCCGCTCCGCACGTTCGCTACCGGCGCGAATGGCGTTGATAACGCCTTCGACAGGCTCTCTGTCAGAAAGTAGCGTGCTTTCCGGGCGCATTAACAGCTCTACCGCAAGGGGATAAAGCGGACGGGAGACTAAAAAAATCCAGTGGATATCCCGATATTGGCCAAGCAATGAATAATAGTGTTCGATGGAGCCGCGAGGATTACGAAAGTCACCCGATACATCGGCAATAACGACGTTTGCTCGGCGTAACTGCAGCAGCGTCAGCTCCTCCTGAGAACGGCAAAAAGAAACTTCATAATCAGGAAAATGCCGCGTTACGAGCCCGGCCAGGCCGCTTTGCATAACGGGTACTTTGCTAATAATAATGCCGTATTTCCCTTTAGCTGATAACATGGTTTCTCCGAATCCTTTCTTATTTTTCCAGCCGTTCATGTCTGAAGCAATCTTATAAAAACGGGCCTCTTCCCTTAACGTTAATTCTTTAAAAAGGTATTCCCTCAGCAATTAGTGGTTAAGCTAAGAATCGCCCAAGTCGAGGGTTAATATCTCATAATTGACAGCATTATTTAAACAATACTCATTTAAAATTAAAATAAGCAAAACTAAATACTAAAATTCAATTATTCATTCTGAATCATTCATTAATTCAATCATTCTTTGTCGTTTTGCCCGCCACGGCAGAGTGCATAAATCTTGATCTGGCCCGGGGCAAGAGCAGCCCCGCTTTATGTTACAAGTACCCCTACGGATCGTTTGGCCGTTCTCACTACAGGGCTATTTATGCAGGCAGATCAGTCAACACAGCGCGCCGTCACGCGGCTTTGCATCCAGTGTGGCCTTTTTCTTTTACAGCACGGCGCGGAGAGTGCGCTGGTGGACGAACTCTCTACCCGGCTGGGGCTGGCGCTGGGGATGGATAGCGTGGAGAGCGCCATCTCCTCGAACGCCATTGTCCTGACCACCATTCAGAACGGCCAGTGCCTTACCTCCACCCGTAAGAACCACGATCGCGGCATCAATATGCACGTGGTAACCGAAGTTCAGCACATCGTCATCATGGCGGAACATAAGCTGCTGGATATCAGGGAGGTGGAAAAACGCTTTGCCAGTATTAAGCCGCTGCGGTATCCGCGCTGGCTGGTCGTGTTGATGGTCGGGCTCTCCTGCGCCTGCTTTTGCAAGCTTAATAACGGCGGCTGGGACGGTGCGCTGGTCGCCTTCTGCGCCAGCGCTGTCGCCATGTATGTGCGCCAGCTTCTGACCCAGCGCCAGATGCACCCGCAGATCAACTTTTGCCTCGCCGCCTTTGTCGCCACTACCCTCTCCGGCCTGCTGCTGCGGCTGCCCGTTTTCGCCCAGACGCCGACTATCGCCATGGCCGCCAGCGTGCTGCTGCTGGTGCCGGGCTTTCCGCTGATTAACGCGGTGGCCGATATGTTTAAGGGCCACATTAATACCGGGCTGGCGCGCTGGGCGATCGCCAGCATGTTAACCCTCGCCACCTGCATCGGGGTGGTAATGGCGATGACGCTCTGGGGGCTGCGCGGATGGGCATAACCTCTGTTCTCCTGGCGCTGGCGCAGGATATGGTGCTGGCCGCCATACCCGCCGTCGGCTTTGCGATGGTCTTTAACGTGCCGCAACGCGCCCTGCCCTGGTGCGCTCTGCTGGGGGCAATTGGCCATGGCTCGCGCATGGTGATGATGACCGCCGGCTTTAACGTAGAGTGGGCGACCTTTATCGCCGCCATGCTGGTGGGCACCATCGGCATTCAGTGGTCGCGATGGTATCTGGCGCATCCGAAAGTCTTTACCGTCGCCGCGGTTATCCCGATGTTTCCGGGCATATCGGCTTATACCGCCATGATCTCAGCGGTAAAAATCAGCCACTTCGGCTATAGCGAGCCGCAGATGATCCTGCTGCTAAGCAATTTTCTAAAGGCAACCTCCATCGTCGGCGCGCTCTCCGTCGGCCTGTCGATTCCGGGACTCTGGCTCTATCGTAAACGTCCCCGCGTCTGAAATTTGTGTTCTTCCGCTGCCGTGGAGATAATCGCCTCATGCCGTCTGATGACGTAAGGAGCGAATGTGGCGAACCCCGGCAGCGAACTTTCCGGCCATAACAACGATGCCAGCCTGAAGGAAAAAATTTTTCACAGCGCCATCGCGCAGTTCGCCGAATACGGGCTGAACGGCGCGCGCATGGAGCAGATCGCCGAACAGGCGGGCACCACCAAGCGGATGGTGGTCTATCACTACAAGAGCAAAGAGAACCTCTATCTGCAGGCGCTGGAGTATGTTTACACCCAGATCCGCGCCAGCGAAAAACGTCTCAGCCTTGCCGGTATGCCACCGGTGGAAGCGCTGGTACAACTGGTCGAGGCGACGTTCGACTATCATGCGGATCACCCCGACTATATTCGCATTATCTGCATGGAGAACATGCAGCGGGGCCGCTTTATGCAGCAGTCGGACACCTTACGCCAGGTCAACCGCAGCGCGCTGGAGCTGCTGGAGGCGATCCTGCGCCGGGGTAAAGAGAAGCAGCTCTTTAATCAGAGCGTGGATGCGCGCGACCTGCATCGTCTCATCAGCAGCTTTAGCTTCCACTACGTCGCCAACAGCTACACTTTTACCCTGCTGTTTGAGGAGGGGGCGGATGAGCAGGCCCAGCGCCAGCATTACCGAAAAATGGCGGTTCAGGTGGCTCTGCGTTATACCTGTCCTTAGTGTGGTATCCGGGGTAAACCGCGCGGGATCTCTCCTGCGATCCCTCGCCTCTCTGTGGTATCCTAATCTCCAGGTATGCCCCCGGTAATTCAGCAGAGAACGTCTTATGTCTTCCAGAATCTTGACCCCAACCGTCGTCGGTATTGATGCCTTTATGCGCGATCCGCGCGGCGCGCTGTCCCATGCCGAAGGCGGCACCGTTGCCGTCTTTGCCGACAATGCGCCCGCGTTTTACGCCATCACGCCCGAACGACTGGCAACGCTTCTGGAGCTGGAGGCGCGTCTCGCCCGTCCGGCCAGCGACGTGACGCTGGATACGCAATTCTATGAAGAGCCAGCCGCCGTCCCTGTCGCCGTGCCGATGGGCAAATTTGCCATGTACGCGGGCTGGAAGCCGGACGATGATTTTATCCGCCTGGCGGGGCTGTGGGGCATCGCCCTGACGCAGCCGGTCACCCCTGAGGAGCTGGCGGCGTTTGTCGCTTACTGGCAGGCGGAAGGCAAAGTGTTCCATCACGTCCAGTGGCAGCAAAAGCTGGCCCGCAGCGTGCAGATAGGGCGCGCCGGCAATGGCGGCCAGCCTAAACGCGATATCAACGCTTTTTCACAACCGGACAGAGAGATCCCCCAGGGGTTCCGAGGTGCTAAATGAAAAATGTCGGCGATTTAATGAAACGTCTGCAAAAGATGATGCCCCCCAACGTTAAGCCCGCCTTTACCACCGGCGAAGAGCTGCTGGCCTGGCAGAAAGAACAGGGGGCTATCCGCGCCGCCGCCCTGGCGCGTGAAAACCGCGCCATGAAAATGCAGCGCACCTTTAACCGCTCGGGTATCCGACCGCTGCATCAGAACTGCTCCTTTGATAACTACAAGGTGGAGACGCAGGGGCAGATGAATGCCCTGACCGCCGCCCGTCAGTATGTGGATGAGTTTGACGGCAATATCGCCAGCTTTATCTTCAGCGGCAAACCGGGCACCGGTAAAAATCACCTCGCCGCCGCTATCTGCAACGAGCTGCTGCTGCGCGGCAAGTCGGTGTTGATTATCACCGTGGCGGATATTATGTCAGCCATGAAAGATACCTTCGGCAACCGGGAGACCAGCGAAGAGCAGCTGTTGAACGATCTCAGTAACGTCGACCTGCTGGTCATTGACGAAATCGGCGTACAAACCGAATCGCGCTACGAAAAGGTGATCATCAACCAGATCGTCGATCGTCGCTCCTCTTCCAAACGCCCCACCGGGATGTTGACCAACCACAACATCGAGGAGATGACCCGTCTGCTGGGCGAACGCGTAATGGATCGCATGAAGCTTGGCAACAGCCTGTATGTGATTTTTGACTGGGAGAGCTACCGCAGCCGCGTAACGGGCAAAGAGTATTAGGATATTTCCAGGGATAGCGTGTCCCGTTCGCGGGATATACTGAGGCTCTATTCAGCCCATAAGGGCCATCGCAGGGTAGTCACTATGAAAAAAGCCTTTCTGTTCAGCGCCACACTGGGCGCACTGCTTCTCACCGGTGCCGCCAGCGCCGCCTCCTGGCAGGAATCTCTCTCCAGCGCCGCCAGTGAACTCTCCGGCAGCAGCGCCCAGAGCGGCGGATTGAGCGCCTCCTCCCTGGCCGGCCTGCTCGGTAACAGCAGCCAGAGCCTGAGCGCAGGCACCATGAACAACGCCGCCGGTATTCTGGAATATTGCGCAAAACAGAAGCTCGCGTCGGTGACCGATGCGGAAAACGTTAAAAACCAGGTGCTGGGCAAGCTGGGAATGGACACTCAGCAGCAAAAAGAGGACACCAACTATCTGGAGGGGATCCAGGGTCTGCTCAACGCGCAGAACGGCCAGCAGCTTAATCTCACCACGCTTGGCAACTCCTCCCTGGCGAAACAGGTCAAAACCAAAGCCTGCGATCTGGTACTTAAGCAGGGCGTCAACTTCCTCTCCTGATCCTGCACGTTTACCGCTTTCTGCGCCGCGTATTGTGCGTTACCCGCCCCGCGCGGCGCTAAAGCGTTATTTCCCCTGCCCGCCTCTGCCTGCTTTCCCCTCTTCCGGGATGCGAGCGCCTTCAAAGTTTGCAATTTATAAACCAAATCCTAACAACAGCACATTTTCGTGACACTAGAATTGCAGCAATATGGCATCGCCATTAAATTGGTCTACCTGAAATAATCAGTAAGCCAGCTAAGCGACTGGCGTTGTTGAGGATAATCTGTTGTCCGAATTTCTCTCCCTTGCCCTTTTTCTGGCCTCTGCCGGCATTTATGCCTGGAAAGCGGGCCGCAATACCTGGTGGTTTCTCGCCACGCTGCTGGTATTGGGCATTTTTATTATTTTGAACATCACCCTTTACGCCAGCGACTACTTTACCGGCGACGGTATTAACGACGCGGTACTTTATACTCTCACCAACAGCCTGACCGGCGCCGGGGTTAGTAAGTACATACTTCCTGGTCTGGGTCTGGTTGTCGCGCTGGTGCTGGTGTTCGGCGCCCTGGGCTGGGTGCTGCGCCGCCGTCGCCATCATCCCTGCCATATGGGCTACAGCCTGCTGGCCCTGCTATTGGCGCTGGGCTCCGTAGATGCCAGCCCGGCGTTTCATCAGATCACCGAGCTGGTGAAATCCCAGTCGCGCGACGGCGATCCCGATTTCGCCGCGTATTATAAAGAGCCGGCAAAGCAGATCCCCGCTCCGAAGCTCAACCTGGTCTATATCTACGGCGAGAGTCTGGAACGCACCTACTTTGATAACGACGCCTTCCCTGACCTGACGCCGGAGCTGGGCGCGCTGAAAAATCAGGGGCTGGATTTTAGCCATACGGCTCAACTACCGGGTACCGATTACACTATTGCCGGGATGGTGGCCTCTCAGTGCGGCATTCCGCTCTTTGCCCCCTTCGAGGGGAACGCCTCCGCGTCGGTCTCCAGCTTCTTCCCGCACAATATTTGCCTGGGCGATATCCTGAAAAATTCCGGCTATGAAAACTACTTTATGCAGGGCGCCAACCTGCGTTTTGCCGGTAAGGATGTCTTTCTGAAGTCCCACGGCTTCGATCATCTCTACGGCGCCGAGGAGCTGAAAACCACCGTCGCCGATCCCGCCTATCGCAACGACTGGGGCTTTTACGACGACACGGTGCTGGATGAGGTCTGGAAAAAATTTGAGACGCTCTCCCGCTCCGGCAAGCGCTTCTCGCTCTTTGCCCTGACGGTAGATACTCACCACCCGGACGGGTTTATCTCCCGCACCTGCACGCGTAAAAGTTATGAGGTGGAGGGTAAAACCAACCAGTCCTTTAGCGCCGTCACCTGCAGTCAGCAGCATATCGCAGCGCTTATCGAAAAGATTAAAGCCTCGCCTTATTTTAAAAATACGGTGATTGTCGTCTCCTCAGATCATCTGGCGATGAAGAACACCGCCTGGGAGGCGCTGAACAAGCAGGATCGCAACAATCTGTTCTTTATTCTGCGCGGCGACAAACCTCAGCAGGAGACAATCGCCACCCGGCGCAACACCATGGATAACGGCGCGACGGTGCTGGATATCCTCGGCGGCGACAACTTTATCGGGCTGGGACGCAGCACCCTGTCGGGCCAGTCGCTGTCGGAAGTTTTCCTTAACATGAAGCAGAAGGTGCTGGCCTGGAAGCCGGAGATTATCCGCCTGTGGAACTTCCCGAAAGCGATCAACGATTTCACCATTGATGAGGAGAAAGGGATGATCGCCTTCTCCGGCACTCACTTCCGCCTGCCGCTGCTGCTGCGGGTCTCCGACAAGCGCGTCGAGCCGCTGCCGGAGAGCGAATACTCCGCGCCGCTGCGTTTCCAGCTGGCGGACTTCGCGCCGCGCGATAACTTCGTCTGGGTCGATCGCTGCTACAAGATGGGCCAGCTCTGGTCGCAGCCGCTGGCGCTCTCCACCGACTGGTGCGTCTCCCAGGGACAGCTCGGCGGTGAACAGAAGGTGCAGCGGGTTGATAAAAGCCAGTGGCAGGGCAAAGTCGCGTTCAGGGATACGGTCATTGATACCGACCGCTACAAACGCAACGTGGATATGCTGAAAATTGTCGATAACGACATTCGTTATAAAGCCGACAGCTTCGTCTTTAACGTTGCCGGCGCGCCGGAAGAGGTGAAGCAGTTCAGCGGCATCTCCCGCCCGGAAACCTGGGGACGCTGGTCCAACGCCCAGCTCGGAAAAGAGGTCAAAATCGAGTACACCCAGCCGCTGCCGGAGAAATTCGATCTGGTGATCACCGCGAAAGCCTACGGCCCGAACGCTAATAAGCCAATTCCGGTACGCGTAGGTGACATGGAGCAGACGCTGACGCTCGGCAACGCGGTCTCCACCACTACGCTGCATTTCGATAACCCGTCGCGCAGCAACACGCTGGTGATTGTCCCGCCGGACCCGCAGTCCACCAACGAGGGGAATATCCTCGGCCATTCGCCGCGTCAGTTAGGCATTGGGATGGTGGAGATTAAAATCGTCAAAGCGGAAGGGTAATTCGAAAGGCTAACAGCACGCGCCCCGCCTGAACGGGGCGCTTTTTTTTAGAAGGTTTCCCAGTTATCGCCCGCGTCGGCGGTCACCGCTTTACGCGTCATCACCGGGGCTGGCGTTGGCGTCGGCTTCGCGCCGCGCGCCTGGCTCTGCTCCTGCTGAATGCGGAACACCGCTACGGCCTGGGTGAGGCGGCTTGCCTGCTCCTCCAGCGCGGCGGCGGCGGCGGCGGACTCTTCCACCAAAGAGGCGTTCTGCTGCGTAACGCGATCCATCTCGGCCACCGCCAGCCCCACCTGGTCAATACCGCGGCTCTGCTCGTCAGAGGCAGAGGCGATTTCGCCCATAATGTCGGTCACGCGGGTAACGGCGTTAACAATCTCACCCATGGTTTCACCGGCGCTCTCCACCAGCGTCGAGCCCAGTTCCACGCGGCCCACGGAGTCCTCGATCAAACTCTTGATCTCCCGTGCCGCCTGGGCGCTGCGCTGCGCCAGGTTACGAACCTCTCCGGCCACCACCGCAAAACCGCGTCCCTGCTCTCCCGCGCGAGCCGCTTCGACCGCGGCGTTCAGCGCCAGAATATTGGTCTGGAAGGCGATGCCGTCGATTACGCTGATAATATCGGCAATCTTCTGCGAACTGCCGGCAATATCACGCATCGTCTGGACGACGTTATCCACCACTTTGCCGCCCTTCTGCGCCGTTTCAGAAGCGCTGAGCGCCAGGTTGCTCGCCTGACGGGCGTTCTCGGCGTTCTGCTTCACGGTAGCGGTCAGCTGCTCCATGCTGGCCGCCGTCTCTTCCAGGGAGGCCGCCTGCTGCTCGGTGCGGGAGGAGAGATCGTTATTGCCCATCGAGATTTCGCTCGCCCCGCTGTAGATAGCGTTCGCCCCGTTACGCACGTCGCCAACGGTACGCACCAGCTCGGTCTGCATATGGCGCAGCGTCTCGGCAAGCTGCCCCATCTCGTTAGCCCCTTCCACATCAATGCGCTTCACCAGATCGCCGCTGGCGATATGGCGAATGCTGTCGATGAGGCGGTTAAGCGGAGAGATAAGCGCCTGACGGATGCCCAGCCAGACGCCGACAATCACCAGCAGCACCAGCGCCAGCACGCTCACCAGGATCCAGATCGCCTGAGAATAGGAGCTATTGCTGTCCTCAACCGCAGTCTGGTAGAGACGATCGTTCTGCTGCAGATAGTTGACGTATTGCTTCTCGAAACCATCCTGATAGCTCTGGGTCGGCTGATCGAAAAACTCGTTGATCTTGCCCGCGCCCAGCAGCTGAATCAGCTCTGCCAGCGCGCCGTGATAGATATCATAGTTACGCTTGATCTCCATCGCCGCCGCGTCGCTCTGGCGCGGATCGCGCGGCTGCGCCTCGTAGTCGGCCCAGTTTTTCTCCGCCTGCTTCAGGGACGCCGAGGCAATCTGCATCAGTTCGGCCACGGTCGCGCCGCTGCCGATATTGTTCTGATCCATCATGTAGCGAATACCGGCGCGGTTGAGGGTGTTACGGGTTTGCAGCAGCGCCACCCAGCTGCCGTTCAGCGTGGACTGCTGCTGGCGAATGGTTTGCAGGACGGTGAAATTCTCCTTGTCATGCTTGAGGGCATTAAAGAAAAGACCACCGGATGTGAGCTGTAAAAGGCCAAAAATTGCCAGGACCAGCATAAGACTGGTCACGATTTTAATACGATTTAACATGTTTTCTCTTTCCATCAGACAGATAACAGAATTTTCGGCCTGGAAAAGGAAAACTTTATGGCAATTCCGTTACGCGCCGGGAACTTTACAGTCCAGCGCTGCGATCTCCTCATAAAGCGATCGCGTAATCGTTATGCCATACTCGCCAGCATGCTGACGCGCCTGATAGCGACGCTCGCCCGGTAGCCTTGCCCCCTGACGCTGCATGGCAGTGAAGAGCGTCTCTGCCCGCGCCAGATGCGCGGCAGCATCGGTGCCCAGAAACCGGGTCGGATCGAGGGCCAGCACCAGCTCGCCGCCGTAGGGAAGGCCGCCCGCCCCGTCATCCCAGGCCAGGGACTCCATGCTGGTCATGTCGCCGATCAGGGGACCGGCGAGCAGCTCCACCATCGCCGCCAGCGCCGATCCCTTATACCCGCCAAAGGTCAGCATGGCGCCATTCAGCACCGCCTGGGCGTCAGTAGTCGGATTGCCTTCGCTGTCGATTCCCCACCCTTCCGGCAGCGCCTTGCCAGCCCGCTGATGAAGCTGGATTTCGCCCCGGGCTGCCGCGCTGGTCGCCATATCAAAGATAAACGGCGATTTGTCGCCGCGCGGCCAGCCGAAGGCGATGGGGTTGGTGCCAAACAGCGGCGCGCTGCCGCCCGCCGGGGCGACCCATGCATGGCTGGGGGTGGTCGTCAGCCCCACCAGCCCGGCTTGCGTAAGGGGTTCCACATCGGCGAACAGCGCCGAAAAATGGACGCAGCGGTTAATCGCCAGCGCCGCGATGCCGTTGTGACGCGCCTTTTCAATAAGCAGCGGCAACGCCCGCTCAAACGCCAGCAGCGAAAATCCGCCGCCCGCATCCGCCTTCACAATGGCGGGCGCGTGGTCCGTTATCGTCGGTTCCGCATCCGGTGAGACCTTCCCTTTGCGCAGTGTATTGACGATACCGAGCAGCCGCCACAGCCCATGGGAAGGGCAGCCGTCACGCTCGCCGTCGGTGACGTTACGCGCCAGTACGCAGGCGTGCGCCTCACTGAATCCATTTTCACGCAGCACCTGACGGGCCAGCGCGTAAGCCTCTGCTAACGTGAGCGTAACCTTCTCCATTTATGGCTCCTCTACTCTTCTTCATCACCGGTAAAGTTAGGCTGCGGCAGACAGGTGCGCTCGCCCCAGTAGTAAATGCCCAGCGACATCACCGCCACCACCACCGTATCCCACGGGTGGCCAATCACGCCGCTGCCGCCAAAGCTGCCGAGCCAGGAAAAGAGCATAATCAGGGCGTAGAAGGCGATAAGCCACAGGGAGGATTTCACCTGCTGCGCCAGGCTGACAGTATGGACCGGCACTTTTGATTTACAGAGGATGTAGACCACAAACATGACGATTTGCAGCCCCAGCAGCCACGACAGCGTACCCCAGCCTGACCAGAAGACGATCAGCGCGGAGATCACAAACGACACCGGCCCGATCACCGCAAAGCCGCGCACCCGGAAAGGACGCGGCAAATCCGGCGCGTTGCGGCGCAACCCCGCCGCCGTGACGGGGGCAATGGCGTAGCTCAGCACCAGCGCGGCAGAGACCACGCTAATCAGTTGCTCCCAGGAGGGAAACGGCAGCGTCCAGAAGACAGAGAGGCCAAAGGTCAGCCACAGCGCCGGACGGGGGATCCCCGACTGCTTATCAATATGGGTAAAAGATTTAAAAAAGGTGCCCGCTTTGGCCCAGCCGTAAATCACGCGCGGCGTGGCGTTCATATAGATATTGCCGGTGCCGCTGGGGGAGACGATCGCATCGCAGATGACCATAAACGCCAGCCAGCCCATACCCAGGGTAATGGCGATATCGCGATACGGCAGGGAGAACTGCTTGCTGATCTCCGCCCAGCCGCCGTCCAGCATGCTGGTGGGAATACTGCCGAGAAACGCCAGCTGCAGCAGTACATAAATAATGGTGGAGAGGACGACCGACAGGATCAGCGCGACGGGGATGGTACGCTGCGGATTTTGTACCTCACTCGCCACGGAGATGATCGGCGTCAGCCCGAGATAGGCGAAAATAATCCCGCCCGCGCTGATCGCCGCCTCCACGCCGGACATACCAAACGGCGCTATCCCCTGCACGTGCAGGTTTTCTGGCCTGAAGAAGGCGAACAGGGTAATCACCACCGCCAGCGGCACCAGAAACTTCAGAATACTGATGATGTTATTTGAGCGGGCGAAGGTTTTAACGCTGTAGTAGTTCAGTCCGAAGAAGAAGCAGAGCAGCAAAAACTGCACCACCCAGCCGAGCAGCGTCGGGGCGCTGGAGCCGGGCTGCGTCAGCATCGGAAACCAGGCGGCCGCGTACTGGCGGGCGGCGACAATCTCAATGGAGATCAGGCTCGAAAAGGCAATCAGGGTGATAAAGCCCAGCAGATAGCCCATCAGCTCGCCGTGGGAGAAGACCGGATAGCGAATAATGCCCCCGGCCCGCGGCAGAGCCGCCCCCAGTTCGCAATAGACAATCCCGAGCAGCAGAACGGCAATACCGCCGATGACCCAGGAGGCGATCCCGGCGGGTCCGGCGATAGAGGCAACATGGCTGGCGGCAAACAGCCAGCCGGAGCCAAAAATGGCTCCCAGACCGATAAAGGTCAGGTCTGTCAGGGTGAGCTGCTTTTTAAATTTTCCCGACTCCACAACGCGGGTCTGTGTGTGATGCGTAGAGTGAATCGTCATAGTGTTACCCTTCAGTCATCAGCGGGAGGAGATCGCATCCCGGGTCCACTGGCCGTTAACAAGGCGCAGCAGGTTTAAGGGGTTGGCATCCTGCACGGCAGGCGGTAGCAGCGCGGCAGGGAGGTTTTGTAAACAGACCGGGCGTTGAAAACGCTCAATCGCTTTCGTCCCGACCGAGGTACCGCGCGCATCGCTGGTGGCGGGCCACGGCCCACCGTGTACCATCGCGTCGCACACCTCCACGCCGGTGGGATAGCCGTTAAACAGCACGCGCCCGGCTTTGTCCGCCAGAACAGGGAGGAGACGCTGCGCCAGCGGCAGGTCATCGCCATCGGCCTGCACCGTCACCGTGAGCTGCCCTCCCAGCGCGTTCATTACCGCCCGTAATTCCGCTTCGTCGGCCACCTCCACGACTATCGCCAGCGGACCGAACACCTCCTGCTGAAGCAGCGGCGCTTTTTCAAGCAGCAGCGTCGCAGGCGCCTGGTAGAGACGTGCCCGCACCCGTCCCGGCGAAACCTGATGATTGCCGGCGAGCAGCGCGATCTGTCCGTGCGTCTCCAGCGCGCGCACTCCCTGCTGAAAATGGGCCAGCGTCGGTGCGTTGAGCATCACCTGCTCCGCCGCCTGGTTTACCGCGTCGCTCAGCGCCGCAATAAAACGCGAAAAGCCTTCGCCGCGCAGCGCCAGAATCAGACCCGGCTTGGTACAAAACTGCCCGCTGCCCAGCGTAAACGAGGCGGTTAGCGCCTGCGCCAGCGACTCAGGCTGCTGGCGAAGCGCCTGGGGCAAAATCACCAGCGGATTGATGGCCGACATTTCGGCAAAGACCGGAATGGGCTGTGGCCGCTGCTGCGCCAGCTGACAGAGCGCTCTGCCGCCCTGCAGGGATCCGGTAAAACCCACCGCCTGAATCGCAGGATGCTTCACCAGTTCGGCGCCAATCTCATTGCCAAATATCATGTTAAATACGCCCGGCGGCATGGCGCATTTTTCAACTGCCCGCACCACCGCCTGAGCGGTCTGTTCCGCCGTCGCCATATGTCCCGGATGCGCTTTCACCACCACAGGGCACCCTGCGGCCAGCGCTGCCGCGGTATCACCCCCTGCGGTGGAGAAAGCCAGCGGGAAATTACTGGCGCCAAAGACCGCCACCGGGCCGAGGGCGGTGAGATACTGGCGCAAATCGGGCCGCGGCAATGGCTGGCGTTCCGGCATCGCCGTATCAATGCGCACGCCAAAAATATCGCCCCGGCGCACCAGCCCAGCGAACATCCGCAGCTGCCCGCTGGTGCGCGCCCGCTCGCCCTGTAAACGCGCCAGCGGCAGCGCCGTCTCCTGGCTGGCAAGGTTCAGGAACGATTCGCCGAGCGCATCCAGCTCATCGGCGATAGTCTCCAGAAAGCGCGCCCGTACGTCGGGCGCGGTCTGGCTGTAGTCGGCAAAGGCCTGCTGCGCCGCCAGCGCGGCCTGGTTTACCTCTTCAGGCGTGGCGGACATAAAGCGATAGCCGGTGGCTTCGCCATCTTCCGCCCGCAGGCTAATCAGCGATTTCTCGCTACTGCCGATCCGCTGCCCGGCGATAAACTGCTGTCCCGGATTGCTGTCGTATTCTGTCATCATCACCCTCCTGCGATCACAGCCCGACGTCGGGCAGCTGCGGACGTGTCGCCAGCGCCTGCTCAACCACGGCCACCACCTGCGCCCGCGTTTCGCCTTCCAGCGCCAGACGCGGCGGACGGGTCACCGCGCTGCCGCGACCCAGCAGCTCCTCGCACAGCTTGATGCACTGCACCAGATCCGGGCGCGCATCGAGATGCAGCAGCGGCATAAACCAGCGATAGAGCGCCATCGCCTCTTCGTAACGCTGTTGCTTCGCCAGACGGAACAGCGTCTCCCCTTCACGCGGGAAGGCGTTGGACATGCCGGAGATCCACCCTTCCGCCCCGACGGCGATGCTTTCCACCACCACGTCATCCAGCCCGGCAAACAGCACGAAGCGATCGCCCACGGCGTTGCGCAGGTCGATAAACCTTCGCGTATCCCCGGAGGAGTCTTTAAAACAGACGATGTTGTCGCAGTCGGCCAGCGTCGCCAGAATGTCCGGCGTGACGTCGTTTTTATAGATAGGGGGGTTGTTGTAGACCATGATCGGCAGGTCGGTAGCGGTCGCCACGCTGCGGAAGTGGGCGGCGGTTTCGTGCGGTTTAGAGGAGTAGACCAGCGCGGGCATCACCATAATGCCATCCACGCCGACCCGCTCGGCCTCTTTCGCCATCTTTTGTGCAAACGCGGTGGTAAACTCCGCTACGCCCGCGATAACCGGGATCTGGCCCCCTGCGGCATCCTTCGCTACTTCAATAATTTGTAGCTTCTCGTCGGTGGTCAGCGAGGTGTTTTCACCCACGCTGCCGCAGACGACTAATCCTGAAACACCATCCCTGACCAGATTTTTCATCACCGCGTGGGTGGCATCCAGATCCAGCGAATAGTCGCTGCGGAACTGGGTGCTGACTGCCGGAAATACGCCGCTCCAGTGAATTGCTTTCGTACTCATCATCGGTTCCTTGTCGTCAATTTGTTAAATCAAAGTGAATGAATGGTGAATATTCACTGACAGATTGACGCGTCAGAAGGATGGCGGCTTGGTCGTTTTCCTCCCCTGCGATGACGAAATTAGCATAGTGCCCGGTGGCCTTACCTCCGCTTAAACCGTTTCGTGCTCCACTGGTGGTGCAGAGGTGGAAAGCAGCGCCATGCGAAAATCGCGCGGCGTGGTACCGGTCATCGCCTTGAACTGCCGGCTGAACGCGCTGTGATCGGTATAGCCGCACTGCAGGGCGATATCGGTAATCGGAGTCTCGCCCGCCAGCAGTTCGGTCGCTTTTTCCAGCCGCACCTTGTGGATCATCTGGCGCGGCGTCAGGTGAAAGATCCGTTTGCAGTAGCGTTCGATCTGCGCCACCGACATCCCGCTCAGTTCGGTCAGCTCCTCCATGGCGATCGGGCGGTGGTAGTGGTTGCGAATATGATCGTCCACGATCGCCAGCCGCTGCCAGGCGGGATGTCTGGCCTGGGCCTCCTGCAGATCGTGGGAGATCCCGGCCATGCCAATCACCCGTCCATAGCTGTCGCGCAGCGCCAGCTTTTGCGTCAGGCACCAGCCGCGCACGCGGCCATTGTAGAGGTGCATCTCCAGCTGATCGCGCAATGTTACGCCGTCCCGCAGCACCCGCAGATCCTGCTCGGTATAGCCCTGGCCAAGGGCAGAAGGAAAGACATCCGCCGAGGTTTTGCCCAGCAAGGAGGCGACATGCTTAAATCCACAGCGGCGGGCCAGGGTCATATTCACCAGCAGATAACGCGCCTGGCAATCTTTCACAAAGAAAACAACGTTAGGAATGGCGTTCAGCAGCGGTGCAATCAGCGAAATGGCGTTAAGCAGGGTCTGGATATTTTCCGGACGCTGGCGCGCCAGCCCTTCACAAATCTGGCTCAGTTCCGCCACTTCCAGTTCCGGCACATCTTCAATAAAACAGGACATGGTGTTTCCTCCCGACAGGTGATGGGGATATTTATTAACTTTTTATTAACTCATCAAGCGCCAGTGTCCGGTTTTGCGATCCTGCCACAGCTTTAGATTTTTCACCGTTTCGTCGGCTGGCGCACATGCCAGTTTTGGTTTAGCACACCATTAACCTGTTAATTAATATGAAATAGTTATATTTAGCGCCTCTCTCTGTAACCGGTCACTGTGCTAATTTCGTCATTTTACGTAGCGAAAGCGATCAAGCCGGATGGGCGCGGTTGCGCCAGCATTTAACAACAATTTATTAACTTTCTGGAGAGCGTATGGCGGCACCGCAACAGGAGATTGAGCTGAGAGTGATTGACTCCCATACCGGGGGAGAGCCGACCCGGCTGGCTATCTCCGGTTTTCCGGATCTGGGCGGCGGTAGCATGGCGCAAAGGCGGGAGCGCTTTGCCCGCGACTACGACGACTGGCGTAAAGCGATCATTCTTGAGCCGCGCGGTAACGACGTGCTGGTGGGAGCGCTACTCTGCGAGCCCGTCTCACCGCTCGCCACGGCAGGGGTGATCTTTTTTAACAACGCTGGCTTTCTCAACATGTGTGGTCACGGCACCATCGGGCTTATCGCCTCGCTCGCCTGGCTTAGGCGCATTGAACCCGGCAGACACCTGATTGAAACGCCGGTCGGGGATGTTACCGCCACACTGCATGATGACGGCAGCGTCTCGGTGGAAAATGTCCCGGCATACCGCTTTCGCAAACAGGTCCGCGTCGCCACTGTACACGGTATTGTCACCGGCGATATCGCCTGGGGCGGCAACTGGTTCTTTCTCGTTAACGATCACCCTTTCGCCATTACCCCCGCGCAAATCCCCGCCCTGACCGACTACGCCTGGGCGATACGCGAAGGGCTGGAAGCGGCCGGGATCCGCGGCGAACATGGCGGTATTATCGACCATATCGAGCTTTTCGCGGATGACGACAGCGCCGACAGCCGCAGCTTTGTTCTCTGTCCCGGCAAGGCGTGGGATCGCTCGCCCTGCGGCACCGGCACCAGCGCCAAGCTCGCCTGCCTCGCCGGGGACGACAAGCTTCAGCCCGGCGAGATCTGGCGGCAGGCGAGCATCATCGGCAGCCAGTTTACCGCCAGCTATGCACGCGACGGCGAACGCATTATTCCGACGATCCGCGGTGAAGCCTGGGTTTGCGGCGACAGCCGGCTGATCCTCCACCCGCAGGATCCGTTCCGCTGGGGGATCGGACTGTGATCGAAAGCGACGTCATTGTCATCGGCGCCGGGATCGTCGGCGCCGCCTGCGCCTGGCAACTGGCGAAACGCGGGCAACGCGTCACGCTAATCGACGACGGGGAACAGGGGGCGACGGCCGCCGGGATGGGTCATCTGGTCTGTATGGATGACGACCCCGCCGAGCTGTCCCTTTCTGCCTGGTCGCTGGCCCGCTGGCGTGACATTACGCCCCGTATGCCGGAGAGCTGCGCCTGGCGTGGCTGCGGCACCCTGTGGCTGGCGGAAAACGAGCAGGAGCTGGCGCTGGCGGAGGAAAAGCTGCAACGGATGGCGCAGTATCAGGCGGAAAGCGAGCTGCAAACCCGCGCGCAGATCGCCGCCCGCGAACCCCATCTGACCCGCCAGCTGGCGGGCGGCCTGTGGGTACCGGGGGATGGCATTGTCTATGCCCCGAACGTCGCCCGCTGGTTTATGGAGGATGCGGGCATCACTCCCCTGCGCGACGGCGCCATCGCCGTCGATGCGCCTTACGTAGCGCTCAGAAGCGGCAAACGCCTGCGGGCCCGCGCGGTAGTGGTCGCCTGCGGGCTCGGCGCCGGGCCGCTACTGCAGGAGCCGTGGCTGCGGCCTAAAAAAGGGCAGTTGGCGATCACCGATCGCTACGGCCCGCTGCTGCGCCACCAGCTTGTCGAGCTGGGATACGGCGCCAGCGCCCATGCGGGCGGTACCTCCGTGGCGTTTAACGTTCAGCCGCGCCCGACCGGGCAGTTGCTGATTGGCTCGTCGCGCCAGTATGACACCACGGAACGCGCGCTGGATCTGCCGCTGCTGGCACAGATGCTGGAACGGGCGCGCCACTTTCTGCCCGTACTCAACGACCTGAACATTATTCGCTGCTGGAGCGGATTTCGCGCCGCCTCCGCCGACGGCAACCCGCTGATTGGCCCGCACCCGTCACGCCCCGGCGTCTGGCTGGCGCTGGGCCACGAGGGGCTTGGCGTGACCACCGCCCCGGCAACGGCCGAACTGCTTACCGCCCAGATCCTCGGCGAGCGTCCACCGCTCTCTCCCGCTGCCTGGCTTCCCGCCCGGCTGTATAACCAGGAGGCTATCGCATGACTATCCTCACCCTCACTATCGACGGCGAAGCTCACGCTGTGCCTGTCGGCATCAGCGTGGCGGCGGCGCTGGCGCTTACCGGCAGAGAGGAGACGCGCCGCTCGGTCACCGATATGCCCCGCGCGCCGTTTTGCGGAATGGGGGTTTGTCAGGAGTGCCGGGTGACGGTCAACGGACGCCGGATGCTGGCCTGCCAGACGGTTTGCCAGCAGGGAATGACGATTGAAAGGAGCCGCCATGCATACGCACCATTGTGACCTGTTAATTCTGGGTGCTGGTCCCGCCGGGCTCGCCGCCGCGCTGGCCGCCGCCCGCTGCGGCAGGCAGGTCATTATCCTCGACGACAATCCGCGTCCCGGCGGACAAATCTGGCGCGACGGGCCGGGGGTTCAGCTCCCCGCCCTCGCCCGGCGCTACCAAAGCGCGGTGGCGAACGCGCCGAATATTCGCCTGTTAAGCGGCGCGCGAATGATTGCCCGTCCCTCAGCGCAAAGCGTGCTGTATGAGACGGCAGAAAAGAGCGGGATCGTTCACTGGCAGCGGCTGATTTTATGCTGCGGGGCGCGGGAGCTGTTTCTGCCCTTCCCCGGCTGGACGCTGCCGGGGGTAACCGGCGCGGGCGGTCTACAGGCGCAGATCAAACACGGCCTGACGCTTCGCGGCGAACGGGTGGTCATTGCGGGCAGCGGACCGCTACTGCTGGCAGCGGCCAGCACGGTTGGCAAGGCGGGCGGCAAAGTGGTCGCCGTGATCGAGCAGGCCCCCCGCGCGGCGCTGCTGCGCTTTGCCGCCGGGCTCTGGCGCTGGCCTGACAAACTGCGCCAGCTCTGCACGCTTATGCCGGGCCACCTGCATACCGCCAGCCAGGTCATCGAAGCCCGCGGGGAGGATCGTCTGCAAACGGTACTGGTACGCCACGCCGGTGAGACGCGGGAGATCCCCTGCGATCGCCTGGCGACAGGCTACGGCCTGATCCCCAACCTCGAACCGGGACTGATCTTTGGCTGCGCCACCCTCCACGACGCCCTGCGCGTGGACGAACAGCAGCGCACCAGCGTGGAGAATATTTTTGCCGCCGGGGAGTGTACCGGCTTTGGCGGCAGCGAGCTGGCACTGGCGGAGGGGGAAATCGCCGGTTACGTCGCCGCAGAGCGCCCGGAAGCGGCGCGCCAGGCAATCGCCCGCCGGCAACGCTGGCGCCGTTTCGCCAGCGCGTTGAACAGGACTTTTATTCTGCCCGATGCGCTGAAGCAGGTGGTGACACCGCAGACGCTACTGTGCCGCTGCGAAGATATCCGCTGCGGCGATGTTCAGGATGCCACCTGCTGGCAGGAGGCAAAACTGTCGCAACGCTGCGGCATGGGCGCCTGCCAGGGCAGGAGTTGCGCCGCCAGCGCGCGCTGGCTCTACGGCTGGCCGCTGCCGCAGCCGCGCGAACCGCTCTCCCCCGCCCGAACTGAAACGTTGATTGCGCTGGCAAAAGCAGCGCCTTAGCTACTCCTCACCGCGCGCGGCGATATGCCGGTTGCCGAGCGCGATAAACTCCTCCAGCAGGGCGGTTAGCAGCTCCATCTTCTCCGGCGTATATTGCGCCTCAATCTGCCGGTAGGCCTCCTCCACCTGCGCCTGCGCGCGTTCATAGAGCGTATTCCCCTCGGGGGTAAGCGAGAGGTAGAGCTTGCGCTGATCGTTAACCGGTTTTAAGCGCAGCACCAGCCCGTCGCGCTCCATACGGGTCAAAATCCCGGTCAGGCTGGGGCGCAGAATGCAGGTTCTGAACGCCAGATCGTGAAAATCCATCGAGGGATGTTCCGCCAGCACGCGGACGATACGCCACTGCTGTTCGGTGAGGTTATGCCGCTTAACGATAGGCCGAAAATAGGCCATGGCAGCTTCCCGCGCCTGCAGCAGCGCAATGGTCAGTGAATCATGCATAACTCTCTCCCCTGCCTTCTCAATCATTAACAGATGAACAATTGTAATATGCTGTTTTTATAAGCGACTCTTTTTCCGCCAAAAATTCTACCAGAAAGTTACCATAATTTTTAACTTGATGTTTTTTAATGATATTAAAATCAAAATGTAAATATATTGTTATTCATATCACAAAAATTTCACTTCTGTTTGCCAAATGTACCGCAAAAGCATAAAACCAGATCATTAATATGTTAATGAAAATGATCGTCAGAGGAGTGGATGGATGAAAGGTACCGTTTTTGCCGTTGCGCTTAACCATCGTAGCCAGCTTGATGCCTGGCGCGATGCGTTTACGCAGGCTCCCTACAACGCGCCGCCGAAAACCCCGGTATGGTTTATCAAACCGCGTAATACCGTGATTCGCGCCGGGGAGCCTATCCCTTATCCATCCGGGGAGACGGTCCTTAGCGGCGCAACGGTGGCCTTAGTAGTGGGTAAAACCGCCAGCCGCGTCGCCGTTGACGACGCAATGGAGTACATCGCGGGGTTTGCCCTCGCCAACGAAGTGAGCCTGCCGGAAGAGAGCTTCTACCGCCCGGCGATCAAGGCAAAATGTCGCGACGGCTTCTGCCCGCTGGGCGATCTGGTGGCGCTGAAAAATGTCGATAACCTCACCGTGATCACCGAGATCAACGGCCGCGAGGCGGATCACTGGAACACGGCGGATCTGCAGCGCAGCGCCGCCGAACTGCTGAGCGCGTTGAGCGAGTTCGCCACCCTCAACCCCGGCGACGCGATCCTGATCGGCACGCCGCAGTCACGCGTTGCGCTGCGTCCCGGCGATCGCGTGCGCATCATGGCCGAAGGGTTCCCGGCGCTGGAAAACCCGGTGGTCAGTGAAGATACGCTGACCAAAAACCAGACCTTTGTCTGGCCGCTCTCCCCCAATAACACCCTCTTCGCTCTCGGCCTCAACTACGCCGACCACGCCAGCGAGCTGGACTTCAAACCGCCGACCGAGCCGCTGGTCTTTATCAAAGCGCCAAACACCTTCAACAGCGACGGCCAGACCTCGGTGCGCCCGAACAACGTCGAATACATGCACTACGAAGCGGAGCTGGTGGTGGTGATTGGCAAAACCGCCCGCAAGGTGAGCGAGGCCGACGCCATGGAGTATGTGGCGGGTTACACGGTCTGTAACGACTACGCCATTCGCGACTATCTGGAAAACTACTATCGCCCGAATCTGCGGGTGAAAAGCCGCGACGGGCTGACCCCCATCGGCCCGACGATCGTCGATAAATCTGCGATCGCCGATCCGCACAATCTCACCCTGCGTACCTGGATCAACGGCGAGCTGCGCCAGGAAGGATCGACCGCCGATCTGATCTTCAGTATTCCGTTTCTGATCGCTTACCTGAGCGAATTTATGACCCTGCAGCCGGGCGACATGATTGCCACCGGCACGCCGAAAGGGCTCGCCAACGTGGTGCCGGGCGATGAAGTGGTGGTGGAAGTGGAAGGCGTGGGCCGCCTGGTGAACCGGATTGTCAGCGAGGAGACAGCAAAATGAAAAAGATTAACCACTGGATCAACGGCAAAAACGTGGCCGGAAACGACTACTTCCAGACCACCAACCCCGCCTCCGGCGAGGTGCTGGCGGAAGTGGCCTCCGGCGGCGAAGCGGAGATCAACCAGGCCGTAGACGCGGCGAAAGCGGCGTTCCCGAAGTGGGCTAACCTGCCGATGAAAGAGCGCGCGCGCCTGATGCGCCGTCTCGGCGATCTGATCGATCAGAACGTCCCGGAGATCGCCGCCATGGAGACCGCCGACACCGGTCTGCCGATCCATCAGACTAAAAACGTGCTCATTCCGCGCGCCTCGCACAACTTCGAGTTCTTCGCCGAGGTGTGCCAGCAGATGAACGGCAAAACTTATCCGGTCGACGACAAGATGCTCAACTACACCCTGGTGCAGCCGGTGGGGGTTTGCGCGCTGGTCTCACCGTGGAACGTGCCGTTTATGACCGCCACCTGGAAGGTTGCCCCCTGTCTGGCGCTGGGCAACACGGCGGTGCTGAAGATGTCTGAACTCTCGCCGCTCACCGCCGACCGCCTGGGCGAGCTGGCGCTGGAAGCGGGTATTCCGGCGGGCGTGCTGAACGTGGTGCAGGGCTATGGGGCCACGGCGGGCGACGCGCTGGTGCGTCATCACGATGTGCGCGCCGTCTCCTTTACCGGCGGCACCGCCACCGGGCGCAACATCATGAAAAACGCCGGGCTGAAAAAATACTCCATGGAGCTGGGCGGCAAATCGCCGGTGCTGGTGTTTGAAGATGCCGACATCGAGCGCGCACTCGACGCCGCTCTCTTCACCATCTTCTCCATCAACGGCGAACGCTGCACCGCTGGCTCGCGCATCTTCATCCAGCAGAGCATCTACCCGGAGTTCGTCAAACGCTTTGCCGAGCGCGCCAACCGCCTGCGGGTGGGCGACCCGACCGATCCGAATACCCAGATAGGCGCCCTCATCAGCCAGCAGCACTGGGAAAAAGTCTCCGGCTATATTCGCCTCGGCATTGAAGAGGGGGCGACCCTGCTGGCGGGCGGCCCGGATAAACCGACCGACCTGCCTGCGCATCTGAAGGGCGGCAACTTCCTGCGTCCGACGGTGCTGGCGGATGTGGACAACCGCATGCGCGTGGCGCAGGAGGAGATTTTCGGGCCGGTGGCCTGCCTGCTGCCGTTTAAGGACGAGGCGGAAGGGCTGCGTCTGGCCAATGACGTGGAGTATGGCCTCGCCTCCTATATCTGGACCCAGGACGTCAGCAAGGTGTTGCGTCTGGCGCGCGGCATCGAGGCGGGCATGGTGTTTGTGAATACCCAGAACGTGCGCGACCTGCGCCAGCCGTTCGGCGGCGTGAAAGCCTCCGGGACCGGGCGCGAGGGCGGCGAGTACAGCTTCGAAGTGTTCGCGGAGATGAAAAACGTCTGTATCTCCATGGGCGACCATCCAATTCCAAAATGGGGTGTCTGATATGGGCAAGTTAGCGTTAGCGGCAAAAATCACCCACGTTCCGTCGATGTATCTCTCGGAGATCCCGGGGAAAAACTTCGGCTGTCGCCAGGCGGCTATCGACGGGCATAAAGAGATCGGCAAGCGCTGCCGCGAGATGGGCGTGGATACCATTATCGTGTTCGACACGCACTGGCTGGTGAACAGCGCCTACCACATTAACTGTGCGGACCATTTCTCCGGCGTCTACACCAGCAACGAGCTGCCGCACTTTATCCGCGACATGACCTACGACTACGACGGCAACCCGGAGCTGGGCCATCTGATCGCCGACGAAGCGGTCAAAATGGGTGTGCGCGCCAAAGCGCACAACATTCCGAGCCTGAAGCTGGAGTACGGCACCCTGGTGCCGATGCGCTACATGAACGCGGATAAGCACTTCAAAGTGGTCTCGATCTCCGCCTTTTGTACCGTGCACGACTTTGCCGACAGCCGCCGTCTGGGCGAGGCGATCGTTAAGGCGATTGAGAAATATGACGGCACCGTGGCGGTGCTGGCGAGCGGCTCGCTGTCACATCGCTTTATTGACGATCAGCGTGCGGAAGAGGGAATGAACAGCTACACCCGCGAGTTTGACCGTCAGATGGACGAGCGCGTGGTGAAACTGTGGCGGGAAGGCCAGTTCAAAGAGTTTTGCAGCATGCTGCCGGAGTACGCCGACTACTGCTACGGCGAGGGCAACATGCACGACACGGTGATGCTGCTCGGCATGCTCGGCTGGGACCACTACGACGGCAAGGTGGAGTTTCTCACCGATCTGTTCCCCAGTTCCGGCACCGGCCAGGTTAACGCCGTTTTCCCGCTGCCCGCGTAAGGAGCCGTTATGCCGCATTTTATCGCTGAATGCACCGACAACATCCGCGAGCAGGCCGACCTGCCGGGGCTGTTCGCCAAAATAAACGAGGCGCTGGCCGCCACGGGCATCTTCCCGCTCGGCGGCATCCGCAGCCGCGCCCACTGGCTCGATACCTGGCAGATGGCGGACGGCAGGCACGACTACGCCTTTGTGCATATGACGCTGAAGATTGGCGCGGGGCGCAGCCTGGAGAGCCGTCAGGAGGTAGGGGAGATGATCTTTTCGCTTATCAAAACGCACTTCGCTGATCTGATGGCAGCGCGCTATCTGGCGCTGTCGTTTGAGATCGACGAGCTGCACCCGACGCTCAATTACAAGCAGAACAACGTGCACGCGTTGTTTAAGTAGACATCTTTTTCGCCCGGTGGCGCTTCGCTTACCGGGCCTACAACGGCTCGAACGTAGGCCGGGTAAGCGCAGCGCCACCCGGCAACAGCCGCACGAAGGATACGCCATGCTCGACAAACACACCCATACCCTGATCGCCCAGCGGCTTGACCAGGCGGAAAAACAGCGCGAACAGATCCGCGCGATCTCCCTCGACCACCCGGAGATCACCATCGAAGACGCCTACGCCGTCCAGCGCGAATGGGTCAAAATGAAGATCGCCGAGGGGCGCGTGCTGAAGGGCCACAAGATCGGCCTCACCTCCAAAGCGATGCAGGCCAGCTCGCAGATCAGCGAGCCGGATTACGGCGCGCTGCTGGACGACATGTTTTTCCACGACGGCAGCGACATTCCCACTGACCGCTTTATCGTGCCGCGCATCGAAGTGGAGCTGGCGTTTGTGCTGGCGAAACCGCTGCGCGGGCCAAACTGCACCCTGTTCGACGTCTATAACGCCACCGACTATGTGATCCCGGCGCTGGAGCTGATCGACGCCCGCTGCCACAACGTCGATCCGGAAACCCAGCGTCCGCGCAAGGTGTTCGACACCATCTCCGATAACGCCGCCAACGCGGGCGTGATCCTGGGCGGCCGTCCGATTAAGCCCGACGAACTGGATCTGCGCTGGATCTCCGCCCTGCTCTACCGCAACGGCGTGATCGAAGAAACTGGCGTGGCGGCAGGCGTCTTAAACCATCCTGCCAACGGCGTGGCCTGGCTCGCCAACAAGCTGGCGCCCTACGACGTGCAGCTTGAGGCCGGGCAGATCATTCTCGGCGGCTCCTTTACCCGTCCGGTACCAGCGCGCAAAGGCGACACTTTCCATGTGGACTACGGCAACATGGGCGCGATCAGCTGCCGCTTTGTTTGAGGGGATAACCATGCAAAACGCGTTCAAAGCGGCTCTGAAAGCCGGAAAACCGCAGATTGGCCTCTGGCTCGGACTCACCAGCAGCTACAGCGCTGAACTGCTGGCGGGCGCAGGCTTCGACTGGCTCTTAATTGACGGCGAGCACGCACCCAACAATGTACAGACCGTCTTAACCCAGCTGCAGGCGATCGCTCCCTACCCCAGCCAGCCGGTGGTGCGCCCGTCGTGGAACGATCCGGTGCAGATCAAACAGCTGCTGGACGTCGGCGCGCAAACCCTGCTGGTGCCGATGGTGCAAAACGCTGATGAAGCCCGCCTGGCGGTAAGCGCCACCCGCTATCCGCCCGCCGGCATTCGCGGCGTCGGCAGCGCCCTGGCGCGGGCCTCGCGCTGGAACCGCGTGCCGGACTATCTGCATAAAGCCAACGACGCCATGTGCGTGCTGGTGCAGATAGAAACCCGGGAAGCGCTGAAAAATCTGCCGCAGATCCTGGACGTGGAAGGGGTGGATGGCGTGTTTATCGGCCCGGCGGATCTCAGCGCCGACATGGGCTTTGCCGGTAATCCGCAGCATCCACAGGTGCAGGCCGCCATTGAACAGGCCATCGCGCAGATCCGCCAGGCGGGGAAAGCGCCAGGGATCCTGATGGCAAACGAGCAGCTGGCGAAGCGCTATCTGGAGCTTGGCGCGCTGTTTGTCGCCGTCGGCGTGGACACCACCCTGCTCACCCGCAGCGCGGAAGCGCTGGCGGCGCGGTTTGGGGCGGAAGAAACCCGTTCCGGCTCGTCAGGCGTCTACTAACGCCGGGTGGCGCAGCGCCACCCGGCAACCCGCAGTACCCTACAAAATTCCCATCAGAGGAAAAAAAATGAGCGACACATCATCTGCCATCCCAGGCGCGCGCGATCCGGCGAATCAGCACAAAGAGCTGACGGCGCAGCAGCAGTCGGTGATCAACAAGCTATTTCGCCGCCTGATTGTGTTCCTGTTCGTGCTGTTTATCTTTTCGTTTTTAGATCGTATTAACATCGGCTTCGCCGGACTGACGATGGGGCAGGATCTGGGGCTGAACGCCACCATGTTCGGCCTCGCCACGACGCTCTTTTACGCCACCTACGTCATCTTCGGCATTCCCAGCAACGTGATGCTCAGCATCGTGGGCGCCCGCCGCTGGATCGCCACCATCATGGTGCTGTGGGGGATCGCCTCCACCGCCACCATGTTCGCCACCGGTCCTAACAGCCTCTATGTGCTGCGTATGCTGGTAGGCATCACCGAAGCGGGCTTTTTGCCGGGCATTCTGCTCTATTTAACCTACTGGTTTCCGGCTTTTTTCCGCGCCCGCGCTAACGCTTTGTTTATGATCGCTATGCCGGTCACCACCGCGCTCGGCTCCATCGTTTCCGGCTACGTTTTGTCGCTGGACGGCATGCTGAACCTGCACGGCTGGCAGTGGCTGTTCCTGCTGGAGGGCTTCCCGTCGGTGTTGCTGGGGATCATGGTCTGGTTTTATCTGGATGACACCCCCTCGAAGGCCAAATGGCTGACGGCAGAGGATAAAAAATGCCTGCATGAGATGATGGAGAACGATCGCCTGACGCTGGTGCAGCCGGAAGGAGCGATTAGCCACCATGCCATGCAGCAGCGCAGCCTCTGGCGCGAGGTCTTTACACCCATCGTGCTGATGTACACCTTCGCCTACTTCTGCCTCACCAACACCCTGAGCGCTATCAGCATCTGGACGCCGCAGATCCTGAAAAGCTTTAACGAGGGTAGCAGCAACATCACCATCGGCCTGCTGGCGGCGATCCCGCAGATCTGCACCATCCTCGGTATGATCTACTGGAGCCGCCACTCCGATAAGCATCAGGAGCGCAAGCACCACACCGCCCTGCCGTTCCTGTTTGCCGCGGTGGGCTGGCTGCTGGCCTCCGCCACCAGCCATAGTTTGATCCAGATGCTGGGGATCATAATGGCCTCCACCGGCTCATTCAGCGCGATGGCGATTTTCTGGACCACGCCGGATCAATCCATCAGCCTGCGCGCCCGCGCTATCGGTATTGCAGTGATCAACGCCACCGGCAATATCGGCTCAGCCTTAAGCCCCTTTATGATCGGCTGGCTGAAGGATATTACCGGCAGCTTCAATAGCGGGCTGTGGTTTGTCGCCGCGCTGCTGGTGGTGGGTGCGCTGACTATCTGGGCCATTCCAATGAAGATGTCGCGCCCGCGGGCGACGCCGTAAGTCAGGAGGAAGCATGTGCCAGAGCCCTATCACCAACATCGATATCAGCAAAGAGTATGACGAAAGCCTGGGCACCGACGACGTGCACTACCAGTCGTTCTCCCGCATGGCGGCCTTTTTTGGTCGCGACATGCAGGCGCACCGCCACGACCAGTTCTTTCAGATGCACTTTCTTGATACCGGGCAAATCGAGTTGCAGCTCGACGACCATCGCTATTCCGTACAGGCGCCGCTGTTTGTACTGACGCCCCCTTCGGTGCCGCACGCCTTTATCACCGAATCGGACAGCGACGGCCACGTGCTCACGGTGCGCGAGGATCTGATCTGGCCGCTTCTGGAGGTACTCTATCCCGGCACGCGGGAGACGTTTGGCCTGCCGGGGATCTGCCTGTCGCTGGCGGATAAGCCGGACGAGCTGGCGGCGCTGAAACACTACTGGCAGCTGATCGAGCGGGAATCTACCGCGCAGCTGCCGGGAGGGGAACATACGCTGGTGCTGCTGGCACAGGCGGTGTTCACCCTGCTGCTGCGTAACGCGAAGCTTGACGATCATGAAGCCTGCGGCATGCGCGGGGAGCTGAAGCTCTTCCAGCGCTTTAACCAGCTGATCGATATGCACTACCACCAGCACTGGACGGTACCGGATTACGCCAGCGCGTTGCATCTGACCGAATCGCGCCTGACCGACATCTGCCGCCGCTTCGCCAACCGCCCGCCGAAGCGTCTGATCTTCGATCGGCAGCTGCGGGAGGCGAGACGGTTACTGCTCTTTTCCGACAATGCGGTCAGCGAAATCGCCTGGCAGCTCGGGTTTAAAGATCCGGCCTATTTCGCGCGGTTCTTTAACCGACTGTCAGGCTGTTCGCCCAGCGCCTACCGGTCGCAAAAAGTACCGGTGTCGTGATTTCCCCGGTGGCGCTACGCTTACCGGGGCTACGTTCGCAGGGCGGGTAAGCGCAGGCCACCCGCCAACATCCCGCAACGATCACAAAACTAAATCCCGCCCGAAAAGTACCAGCCGTTGTCTCAATCGTCCCTTCACGGCAGCCTCTCCTCACGCTTCAATTACACAACAATAAAAAAACACAAATTTAACATTGTTCTTCCGAATACACTGAAAGAGGTAAACATGAAACCTGAAGATTTCCGCGCCGACGCTAAACGCCCCCTGACCGGCGAAGAGTACCTGAAAAGCCTTCAGGATGGCCGCGAGATATATATCTACGGCGAGCGCGTTAAAGATGTCACAACCCATCCGGCGTTTCGCAACGCGGCGGCCTCCGTGGCGCAGCTCTACGACGCGCTGCACAAACCTGACATGCAGGATAAGCTCTGCTGGAACACCGATACCGGCAACGGCGGCTATACCCATAAATTCTTCCGCGTGGCGAAAAGCCCCGACGATCTGCGCCAGCAGCGTGACGCCATCGCCGAGTGGTCGCGCTTAAGCTACGGCTGGATGGGCCGTACCCCTGATTACAAAGCGGCCTTTGGCTGCGCGCTGGGCGCCAACCCGGCCTTTTACGGCCAGTTCGAGCAGAACGCCCGCAACTGGTACACCCGCATTCAGGAGTCGGGCCTCTACTTTAACCACGCCATCGTTAACCCACCTATCGACCGCCACAAGCCGGCGGACGAGGTGAAAGATGTCTACATCAAGCTGGAGAAAGAGACCGACGCCGGGATCGTCGTCAGCGGCGCGAAAGTGGTTGCCACCAACTCGGCGCTGACCCACTACAACATGATCGGCTTTGGCTCCGCGCAGGTAATGGGCGAGAACCCCGATTTTGCGCTGATGTTCGTCGCGCCGATGGATGCGGAAGGGGTGAAGCTTATCTCCCGCGCCTCCTACGAAATGGTGGCGGGTGCCACCGGCTCGCCGTTCGACTATCCGCTCTCCAGCCGTTTTGATGAGAACGACGCGATTCTGGTGATGGATCATGTGCTGATCCCGTGGGAAAACGTGCTGATCTACCGTGATTTTGACCGCTGCCGCCGCTGGACGATGGAGGGGGGCTTTGCCCGCATGTATCCGCTGCAGGCCTGCGTACGTCTGGCGGTGAAGCTCGACTTTATCACCGCCCTGCTGAAAAAATCGCTGGAATGCACCGGCACCGTGGATTTCCGCGGAGTGCAGGCAGATCTGGGGGAAGTGGTGGCCTGGCGCAACATGTTCTGGGCGCTGAGCGACTCCATGTGTTCGGAAGCGACGCCGTGGATCAACGGGGCATATCTGCCGGATCACGCCGCGCTACAAACCTATCGCGTCATGGCGCCGATGGCCTACGCGAAGATCAAAAATATCATTGAGCGCAACGTTACCAGCGGCCTGATCTACCTGCCGTCGAGCACCCGCGATCTCAATAATCCGCAGATCGACCAGTACCTGGCGAAATATGTGCGCGGCTCCAACGGCATGGATCACGTCGAGCGCATCAAGATCCTGAAGCTGATGTGGGATGCCATCGGCAGCGAGTTTGGCGGACGCCACGAGCTGTATGAGATCAACTACTCCGGCAGCCAGGATGAGATCCGCCTGCAGTGCCTGCGCCAGGCGCAGACCTCCGGCAATATGGACAAGATGATGGCGATGGTGGATCGCTGCCTCTCCGAGTATGACCAGAACGGCTGGACCGTTCCGCATCTGCACAACAACAACGACATCAACCTGCTTGATAAGCTGCTGAAATAACGCGGCGGGAGGAGACCATGCAAGAACAACAACGCCTGAGTTTTCGCGATGCGATGGCCCACCTGTCGGCGGCGGTGAATATTGTGACCACCGACGGCGAAGCGGGATGCTGCGGCATTACCGCCACCGCCGTCTGCTCGGTGACGGATACGCCACCTTCGGTGATGGTTTGCATCAATGCCAACAGCGCCATGAACCCGGTTTTCCAGGGTAACGGCAGGCTCTGCATTAACGTGCTGAACCACGAGCAGGAGCTCATGGCCCGCCACTTCGCCGGGATGACCGGCATGGCGATGGAGGATCGTTTTGCTCTCTCCTGCTGGAGCCGCGGCCCGCTAGGGCAACCGCAGCTGAAAGGGTCGCTGGCAAGCCTGGAGGGTGAGATAAGCCAGGTGCAGACTATCGGCACCCATCTGGTCTATCTGGTTGAGATTAAAGATATTACCCTCAATCAGGAAGGGCATGGGCTGATCTACTTTAAGCGCCGCTTCCATCCGGTGATGATGGAGATGGAAGTGGTGGTGTAACGCTGCCCCGTTATATCCCCTCACCCCGACCCTCTCCCCAAAGGGGAGAGGGAGAAAACCGCACCGGACATCCTCTCTCCCCAAAGGAGAAAGGGAGAAAAGCGGGCTCGATCATTCCCCTCTCCCCTTTGGGGATGGGGAGAAAAGCGGGCTCGATCGTCCCCCTCTCCCCTTTGGGGATAGGGAGAAAAGCGGGCTCGATCGTTCCCCTCTCCCCTTTGGGAATAGGGAGAAAAGCGGGCTCGATCGTTCCCCTCTCCCCTTTGGGAATGGGGAGAAAAGCGGGCTCGATCATTCCCCTCTCCCCTTTGGGGACGGTGAGAAAAGCGGGCTCGATCATTCCCCTCTCCCCTTTGGGGAGAGGGTTAGGGTGAGGGGAAAACCAGTGATCTCAATCACATATTTCCTCCCGCTCACACTCCGCACAAACCGCTTACCCGCCTCTTTAACCGCTCAACCGCCCGACACAACCACTCACCGATTTCGCCCCGTTTACGCGCGCGAGGATCTGGCAAGATCGCCGTAGCATTACCGATTACCTCCTCAACAACACACGCTGACCCCTTTTAACACGTACAAATCAGGTCTTAATATGGATATGAAAAAACTCCTCAAGCACGTTCCCTGGGTGGCGCTCGGGATTATCGGTGCTTTCTGTCTGGCGGTTGTCGCGCTGCGACGGGGCGAGCATGTCAGCGCCCTGTGGATTGTCGTGGCGTCTGTTTCCGTCTATCTGGTGGCTTACCGCTACTACAGCCTTTACATCGCGCAGAAGGTGATGAAGCTCGACCCGACGCGCGCCACCCCGGCGGTCATTAACAATGACGGCCTCAACTATGTGCCAACCAACCGCTACGTGTTGTTCGGCCACCACTTTGCCGCCATCGCCGGCGCCGGCCCGCTGGTAGGGCCGGTACTGGCGGCGCAGATGGGCTACCTGCCGGGTACGCTCTGGCTGCTGGCGGGCGTGGTGCTGGCGGGGGCGGTGCAGGACTTTATGGTGCTGTTTATCTCCTCGCGCCGTAACGGTTCGTCGCTGGGCGAGATGGTGAAAGAAGAGATGGGCCGCGTGCCTGGCTCCATCGCCCTCTTTGGCTGCTTCCTTATCATGATCATCATCCTCGCGGTGCTGGCGCTGATCGTGGTAAAAGCGCTGGCCGAAAGCCCGTGGGGGGTCTTTACCGTCTGCTCCACGGTGCCAATTGCGCTGCTGATGGGCATCTATATGCGCTTTATCCGCCCGGGTCGCGTGGGTGAAGTGTCGGTGATTGGTATCGTGCTGCTGGTGGCTTCTATCTACTTCGGCGGCGTGATCGCCCACGATCCCTACTGGGGCCCGGCGCTGACCTTTAAAGATACCACCATCACCTTTACTCTGATCGGCTACGCCTTTGTCTCCGCCCTGCTGCCGGTATGGCTGATCCTGGCGCCGCGCGACTACCTCGCCACCTTCCTGAAAATCGGCGTGATTGTCGGCCTGGCGCTGGGCATCGTCATCCTCAACCCGGATCTGAAAATGCCCGCGGTCACGCCGTACATCGACGGCACCGGCCCGCTGTGGAAAGGCGCCCTCTTCCCGTACCTCTTTATCACCATCGCCTGTGGCGCGGTATCAGGCTTCCATGCGCTGATCTCTTCCGGCACCACGCCGAAGCTGCTGGCGAATGAAACCGACGCCCGCTTTATCGGCTACGGCGCCATGCTGATGGAGTCTTTCGTGGCGATTATGGCGCTGGTGGCGGCTTCGATTATCGAACCTGGCCTCTACTTCGCGATGAACACCCCGCCTGCGGGCCTGGGCATCACCATGCCGAACCTGCATGAGATGGGTGGCGAAAACGCGGCGCTGATTATGGCGCAACTGAAGGATGCCAGCGCCCACGCGGCGGCGACCGTCAGCTCCTGGGGCTTTGTCATCTCCCCTGAGCAGATCATGCAGACCGCGAAAGATATCGGTGAACCATCGGTACTGAACCGTGCGGGCGGCGCGCCGACGCTGGCTGTGGGTATCGCTCACGTGTTCCACAAAGTGCTGCCGTGGGCGGATATGGGCTTCTGGTACCACTTCGGTATTCTGTTTGAAGCGCTGTTCATTCTGACCGCGCTGGACGCCGGTACCCGTGCGGGCCGCTTTATGCTGCAGGATCTGCTGGGCAACTTTGTTCCGTTCCTCAAGAAAACCGACTCTCTGGTGGCGGGCGTACTCGGCACTGCGGGCTGCGTCGGCCTGTGGGGATACCTGCTCTATCAGGGCGTGGTCGATCCGCTGGGCGGCGTGAAGAGCCTGTGGCCGCTGTTCGGCATCTCCAACCAGATGCTGGCTGCCGTGGCGCTGGTACTTGCCACCGTGGTGCTGGTGAAGATGAAGCGCACCCAATACATCTGGGTAACGGTCGTTCCGGCGCTGTGGCTGCTGCTCTGCACCACCTGGGCGCTGGGGATGAAGCTCTTCAGCAGCGATCCGCAGCTGGAAGGGTTCTTCTTTATGGCTAACCAGTACAAAGAGAAGATTGCTGCAGGCGGCGGGGATCTCACCGCGCAGCAGATGGCGAACATGAACCATATCGTGGTGAACAACTATACCAACGCGGGTCTGAGCATTCTCTTCCTGGTCGTGGTTTACAGCATCATCTTCTATGGCATTAAAACCTGGATGAAGGTGCGTAACGCCGAAGGCCGTACCGATAAAGAGACGCCGTACGTGCCGGTTCCGGAAGGCGGCGTGAAGACCTCTTCACACCATTGATCCATGCTTTGCCCCTCACCCCGGCACTCTCCCCAAAGGGGAGAGGGAGAAAAGCGAGCCCGATCGGTCCCCTCTTCCCTTTGGGGAGAGGGAGAAAAGCGAGCCCGATCGGTCCCCTCTCCCCAAAGGGGAGAGGGTTAGGGTGAGGGGAAAAGGCCCGGCCAGAGGTTGCTGGGCCTTTTCCTTATCAGAATGCGTGATGTCTGGTAACGTAGGCGAAGCGAAAAAGGAGAGCATATGAGACCTATCGCAGTTACCCTGCTGACCGGCTTTCTTGGCGCCGGTAAAACCACCCTGCTGCGCCACATTCTGAACGAACAGCACGGCTTTAAAATCGCGGTGATTGAAAACGAGTTCGGCGAAGTCTCCGTGGACGATCAGCTTATCGGCGACCGCGCCACGCAGATCAAGACCCTGACTAACGGCTGTATCTGCTGCACCCGCTCTAACGAATTAGAAGATGCCCTGCTCGACCTGCTGGAGAGCCGCGATCGCGGCGAGATCGCCTTCGACCGCCTGGTCATCGAATGTACCGGCATGGCGGACCCCGGCCCGATTATCCAGACCTTTTTCTCCCACGAGATCCTCTGCCAGCGCTACCTGCTGGACGGCGTGATTGCGCTGGTCGACGCGGTACATGCGGACCAGCAGATGGACCAGTTCACTATCGCCCAGTCGCAGGTGGGCTACGCCGACCGCATTCTGCTGACTAAAACCGACGTGGCGGGCGAAAGCGAAAAGCTGCGCGAGCGTCTGGGCCGCATCAACGCCCGCGCGCCGATTTACACCGTGACGCACGGGGATATCGACCTGTCGCAGCTCTTTGATACCAACGGCTTTATGCTGGAAGAGAATGTCACCTCCAGGCCGCGCTTCCACTTTATGGCCGACAAGCAAAACGACGTCGCCTCCATCGTGGTGGAGCTGGACTACCCGGTGGATATCAGCGAAGTGTCACGCGTGATGGAAAACCTGCTGCTGTCGTTTGCCGACAAGCTGCTGCGCTACAAAGGGATGCTCTGGATCGACGGCGAGCCGAATCGCCTGCTTTTTCAGGGCGTACAGCGCCTCTACAGCGCCGACTGGGATCGCCCGTGGGGCGAAGAAGAGCCGCGCAGCGTGATGGTGTTTATCGGCATTCAGCTGCCGGAAGAGGAGATACGTGCAGCGTTTGCGGGGCTGAGAAAATAACCGCCAGCGTCCCCTCTCCCCCCGGGGAGAGAAAAGCAGGCCCGGGCTACCTGACAGCAGGCTCGATCGGTCCCCTCTCCCCTTCGGGGAGAGGGTCAGGGTGAGGGGAAAACTTATTTCAGCGCCTCCGGCAGCGTCACCACCCACAGTTCGCTCTCTGACTCCGGCTTCTGCAGCGGCTTCACGGCGAGAGTGGTAGCGACCGGTTTGTCATCCAGCGTCAGCGCGCCCTGCGCATTCACCCGATAATCCTTCAGCTTTTTGCCCTCGACCGGGTTTTGCATCACCGCTTTCACCCCAAAGTCGTTGTCGTTCGCGACCGCCAGCGTTTTACTGTCGATCAGCGCCAGCCCTTCGGCCTTCTCCTGCTGCCAGCCAAGCGCGCGCAGATCGACTACCTGAGTTTTAGACGCAAGCGTAATACCGCGCTGTGCCAGCGTTTTCGCATCATCAAACTCCGGATACTCGCCCGGCTTATCGAAAGCGGCCAGATCGCTCGCCTTGCTCAGATCCACTTTGTAGATGAGGTTACGCATCGCGTCGTTTTTATCTTCGCCCTGCTCAATCAGCAGGATATGCTGATTATCGAGCGCCACGATGTCGCCAATTTTGGCGTCGCTGTTTTTGCCGTAGGCCGCGCTGTCGAGCGGATAGCCGTACATCGCCGTTTTGCCGGTCGCCGGGTCGAAGCTCACCAGACGGGTGAACAGCGCCTGCTTTTTGCTCTTGCCGTCGATATCCAGCGTACTCTGTACGGCGGCGATAATTCGTCCGTCCGGCATCCGGGTAAGCCCTTCAAAGCCCCGGTTCGGTTGACGCCATTTGATGATGTTCGGCAGGCCGCCCGCGATCGATTTTTCCCCTTCCGCCGCCTGCGGCCCGTGAATCGCCAGGATCTTCCCCTGGCTGTCGATGTTAATCAGGAACGGCCCATACTCATCGCACAGCCAGTAGCCCCCTTTCCCGTCCGGCGTGATGCCTTCCGTATCCAGCCCCCGGTTGTCGCCCGTCAGCACCTTTAAGGCGTCGCTGAAGGCCACCTCATTCGTGGAGCCGATCACGCCGCTTTGCAGCGGCAGACCATTGATTTTGCCTTTATCATCATGCAGCGGGCGGGCATCCACCGCCTCCGCTTTGCCGTTTCGCAGGCGAATAGTCATCAGCAGCGGCGCGAAATCGGGCGCGACGAAAACTTTGGCTTCGTTCTCACCCGCTTTTGGCGAATCGGCGTTCGGACCGCGATCGGTCACGGTCGTAAAGGTCAGGTCATCGCCCTGCCTGCCGGGAAACAGCAACCCAGAGCCTACCCCCACCGGGAGTCCATCCGGGAAGGCGCTGGCAAACGCACCGTGGTAGCTTACGCGCGTCCCTTCGGGAAAGCTGACCACATAGCGCTCCGCGGTGGGTTGCGCTGCCAGGGCAGAGAAAGAGAGTGCACAGCCGATCAGCAGAGGAATAATTTTTCTTTTCATGTTGTTAGCATCCATAAAGTGAAGCCCACAACGTAATGAATAAACGTGTCAGGAAAATGACATGAACAAGAGAGGGCGGAGCATCATGCTTCTGCCGCTGACGGTTTTGCACTTTCCCCCCGCTTCCCTCTATCCTTACCCTTATGGAAAAATTATCTGAACTCAAACGCGCCAAGCGGCTGGCGCTGTCGCTGCTGCTGATAGCCGCCGCGGCCTTCATCACCACCCTCTTCCTGCCGCAAACCTTCTGGGTGCGCGGCGTGAAGGCGATAGCCGAAGCGGCGATGGTCGGCGCGCTGGCGGACTGGTTTGCGGTGGTGGCGCTGTTTCGCCGGGTGCCGATCCCCTTTATCTCCCGCCATACCGCAATTATTCCGCGCAATAAAGACCGGATTGGCGACAATCTCGGCCAGTTTGTGCAGGAGAAGTTTCTGGATACCCAGTCGCTGGTGGCGCTGATCCGCCGCCACGAGCCGGCGCTGCTGATTGGTAACTGGTTCAGCCAGCCCGATAACGCCCGGCGCGTCGGGCAGCATCTGCTGCAGGTGATGAGCGGTTTTCTGGAGCTGACCGATGACGGACGCATCCAGCGTCTGCTCAAGCGGGCGGTGCATAAGGCTATCGACAAGGTCGATCTCACCCAAACCAGCGCCCTGATGCTGGAGAGCATGACTAAAAATAACCGCCACCAGGTACTGCTCGACGCCATTATCCATCGCCTCATCGCCCTGCTGCAGCGGGAGAGCAGCCGGGAGTTTATCGCCGCGCAGATTGTTCACTGGCTTAAGACCGAGCATCCGCGCAAGGCGAAGCTGCTGCCCACCGAGTGGCTGGGGGATCAGAGCGCTGAGATGGTCTCCAACGCGGTGAATACCCTGCTGGATGACATCAGCCACGATCGCACGCACCAGATCCGCCAGGCGTTCGATCGCGCCATGGGAAAATTTATCGATAACCTGAAAAACGATCCGGAGATGGCGGCCAAAACCGATAACATCAAGCTCTATCTGAAAAACGATGAGGCGTTTAACCGCTACCTGGGAGAGATCTGGGGCGATCTGCGCCAGTGGCTCAAAGCGGATATGCAGAGCGACGAGTCGCGCGTTAAGCAGCGCATCGCCAGCGCCGGGCAGTGGTTTGGGGAAACGCTTATCGCCGACGCCAGCCTGCGCGCTTCCCTTAACGAGCATCTGGAGCAGGCCGCGCAGCGCGTGGCGCCGGAGTTCGCCGGATTTTTAACCCGCCATATCAGCGATACGGTGAAAAGCTGGGATGCCAAAGAGATGTCGCAGCAGATCGAACTCAATATCGGCAAGGATCTGCAGTTTATTCGCGTCAACGGCACCCTGGTGGGCGGCACGATCGGGCTGATCCTCTTTTTACTGTCGCAGATCCCTGTCCTGCTGCCGCTGTAAACAAAGGCGAGGCGGTGTGGTTTTTACCAGGAAATACTGCGATAACGTTAATGCCTGATGGCGCTACGCTTATCAGGCCTACAAAGGCCATGACCACTCAATGCCTTACATCACTTGTAGGCCGGGTAAGGCGCAGCCGCCACCCGGCATAAAAGGGATATTTAGTATCGCTTCGTGGTGATGTCAGAGAGAGAATGGAGGAAAGAATTATTAATGCTTCGGGGAATAACGAAATAACAAAACCCGACGGACGCTATGCCGCCGGGCGGGTACTGTCAGGTGTAACCAGGGCGCTTAATTACGCCTCCTGCCACCCGGCCATAACCTCTTTGTGATCCTTCGACAAGGTCACTTTGTTGCCTTCCACTTTATCCACCCAGCTCAGCGGCAGATAGTGGTGTTTACCGCCGGATGCGGAATCGCTGCGGGTGAGTTTGATGCGTTCGCCATCAATATGGTCAACGGTGCCGACGTGAGTACCGCAGCTGGCAATAACTTCAGAATGTTCTTTAATCTGGCTCTTATCTACCATGATGTTTCTCCTCTTTCGATTATTGAGGTGTGACATATTATTTTGGGACACGGGATTAACTGTAGACCATATTTTCCGGGGCAGCCTTGTTGTTATTATTTTGAAACATCTCTAACGAAGCGCTGAAATATTTCCGGCACAAAAATAAGAATCAGATGAATTTAGTTACCGGCAGCAATTATGGGCATATAATTAATACACGCACTCAACAAGGAGGCATTAATGGAAATACGTGATAATCGTACTGAAATTTCATTAGCTCTTGGTGAAGCGGTATTAGATATCGTGCAAAAAGGGCAGGACGTGTCGCGGGAAAATATCGCGCGCACCATGAAGTTTAAAGCGGAGCGAGAACGTGATGACGATCGGCTGTTAAATTACTGGAAAGCCTGCAATTTGCTGATCTAAAAAATCGGCGTCAGCTTGCGCTGACGCCGCCACTATTTTATTCGTCAAAATACCAGTAGCCCTGGTTAATGAGCGTGGTCAGCTCATCAATAAAACGTTCGTCTTCGACCGCCTTACCCAGTTCATCGCTCCCCAGCTCCGTAAAGCGGCAGAGCGCATCGGCGGCGGCGGTATCGCTCACCTCCAGCGGCTCGCTGTTGACGAAAAAGCTGTCTTCCACGTTGATCACCCGCAGCCCGCTCAGACGGGTCAGCCTTTCGCCCCCCTGCAGCGCGTCGCGCACCTCTTTCGCGGTATAAGGCGGCTCTGCCGAGGCGATATCCAGCTCGTGACGCGGGGTGGTGACAAAGCTGCCGAACCACTTCTTAAAGTTTTCCGGCTCGCTAAGGGTATCGATCATCATCTGGCGCAGGCGTTCCAGCTCGTGGCGCTCCACGCGCCCGGGGTGCTCGCGGCAGGTGAGATCGGGATCGCTGTAATGCTCGCCCCCCAGATCGTTTTCCAGCGCGTAGTCGGCGAAGCTACTCAGCAGATCGCGTCCGTTTGGCCCGCGAAAGCCCACCGAATAGTTCATCGTCGCTTCAAAGGTGAAGCCGTCGTGGGGGAATCCCGGCGGAATATAGAGGATATCCCCCGGCGCCATCTCTTCTTCAATGATCGGCTCAAAGGGGTCGACATGCAGCAGCGCCGGATGCGGGCAGAACTGGCGCATCGGCAGCTTGTCGCCCACGCGCCAGCGGCGGCGGCCCATCCCCTGAATGATAAAGACATCATACTGATCGATATGCGGCCCCACGCCGCCGCCCGGTACTGAGAAAGAGATCATCAGATCGTCGAGACGCCAGTCCGGCAGCACGCGGAACGGACGCACCAGCTCGGCGGCAGGGAGATGCCAGTGGTTGACCGCCTGCGCCAGCAGGGACCAGCCGCTCTCCCCCAGGTTATCAAAATGTTCAAACGGGCCGTGGCTGGCCTGCCATTGGCCGTTCACGTGGCTCACCAGGCGGCTATCCACCTCCGGCTCCATCGCCAGGCCGGCAAGCTCATCCGGGGTGATCGGATCGACAAAGTCGGGAAATGCGTTTTTCAGCACGACAGGCTGCTTTTGCCAGTATTTTTCAAGAAATTCCGGCCAGTTTATATTGAGTTGATACGCCATGGGTTACACCAGTATGAGGGTAGACAGGCGCGATTATAAGAGAGGGGGAGAGCGGTCACTTTGTCGTGGGTCAACGCGGCGCGCGGGCGTCAGTAAATGGCTGGCGCGAACGCCAGCCAGAGAGCGTCAGTCGATTTTCAGCTCGTCGTAGTGGCTGATGATCTTGCCGACGATCCCGTAATCCAGCGCCTCGGCAGGAGACATCCAGAAGTTACGATCGGTATCTTTTTTCACTTTCTCCAGCGGCTGGCCGGTGGCGTCAGCGATCAGCTTATTCACGCGCTCAAGCATACGGATGATTTCGCGGGCTTCGATCTCAATGTCCGTCGCCTGGCCGCGCACGCCGCCCAGCGGCTGGTGGATCATAAAGCGGGTGTTCGGCAGCGCGTAGCGGTGCTCTTTTTTCGCGGCAAGGAAGATGGTGATCCCGGCGCTGGCGACCCAGCCGGTGCCAATCACATGCACTTCCGGGCGGATGAACTTGATAAAGTCGTGGATGGTGTCGCCCGCCTCCACGTGGCCGCCCTGGCTATTGATGTAGAGTTTGATCGGATCGTTGCTGACGCTTTGCAGCAGGATCATCTGGGTGATCACTTTCTCTGCCAGCGCCTGGTTGATCTCCCCGGAGATCACAATCGAGTGTGACTCCAGCAGCTTCTGCTGCAGCGCCGCGCCAGGGGTGGATTCAGCTTTATCCGTGTCGTTATCTTTCATGGTGTAGTACATAGGTGTTGCCTCAGCGATTAGCGCGTAAAACCAGAGTGTAGCCTGTTTTTTTCCTGAAAAGCCATCTGCCGTGCGCATCGTTCGCCGGCAGGGCGTTCCTGTCGATAATCGTCACTAAAAAGTTACCATATTGTTAAATAATAATGATAATGAGTGTGTTACCATCAGGATATATTCTGGTTTACCCTGCCCTGACGGCAGGACAACTTTTTACCTTATTGATCTCTTCCCGGGGCGATGAATGGAACACATTGTATATGTGGTTGATGACGATCGCGCGGTGCGGCAATCCGTTATCGGGCTGCTGGAGTCGGCGGGCCTGAACGCGCTGGGCTTCTCCTCGGCCGAAACATTTCTTCAACACGCTTTTGCCGATATCCCCTCCTGCGTGATCCTCGATATGCAACTTCCCGCCATCAACGGCTTTGAGGTGGCAGACGCCCTTAAGGCCAACGGGCGCGACATTCCGGTCATTTTTCTGACCGGCCACGGCACCATTCCCATGTCCGTACGGGCCATCAAGGGGGGCGCCTGCGAGTTTTTAACCAAGCCGGTAGCAGCGGACGCGCTGATTGAGGCTACCGAAACGGCGCTGGCGCTGGCGGCGGAAAACGGTGCGCGGCTGCGGGAATATTACGCCCTTAAACAACGCTATCAGTCGCTTACCCCGCGTGAGCAGGAGGTGTTGCAGCTGGCGATCAGTGGGCTGCTGAACAAGCAGATCGCCGCCGAACTGGGCGTCAGCGAAATCACCGTGAAGGTGCATCGCCGACGGGTAATGGAGAAGATGCAGGTGCGCTCTGTCGCCGAGCTGGTCAGGGCTGTGGAGCGCCTGATCCACAGCCCTGACCGTTAATCCTCCGGCTGCGCCAGCGGCAGCGTGAAGGAGAACACGGAACCAAAGGGGGCGTTCGGACGCACGCTGAGCTTGCCCCGGTGCCGCTCGATAATGGTGGTGCTGATCGCCAGCCCCATCCCCATTCCCTGCGCTTTGGTCGAGTAAAACGAATCAAAGATCCGCTCCAGCTGCCCAGGTTCAATCCCGGTGCCGGTATCCGCGACCTCCACGGCGATCGTCTCCGCCCCGTCGTTGCGGGTTGAAAGCACCAGCGCGCACGGCCTTGTTACAATCTCCGCCATCGCCTCCACGGCGTTCATCACCAGGTTCAGCAGCACCTGCTGGATCTGCACGCTGTCGCCGGTGATAACGCTGCGGCTGGCCGCCAGCGAATAGTTGACGACAATGCGCCGCTGCTCCAGCTCGCTACGCGACAGAGAGAGAATATGGCGGATGAGAGTATGCAGATCGATGCGCGAAAATGCCGGATCCTGTTTGCGCGTCAGGGCCTGCAGGCTGCGGATAATCTCCCCGGCGCGTTCGCCTTCGTCGACAATCTCCTTCAGCCCGTCGCGTACCTTATCCAGCCGGGCCGGATCGCGGTTTAGCCAGCGCAGGCTCGCCCCGGCGTTCGAGACAATGGACATCAGCGGCTGGTTGATCTCATGGGCGATGGAGGAAGTCAGTTGCCCCACCGTGGTGGCGCGCGAGACGCGGGCCAGATCAGCCTGCGCCACCCGCATCGCATCCTCCGCCGCCCGCTGGCTGGTGATATCGGTGATGATGCCGTAGTACTCGTTCACTTCGCTGCCCACTCCCACCGGATCGCCAATGCCCAGAATGTAGCGCGGGGTACCGTCGGCGCGGATGATGCGAAACTCCGCCCGCATGGTCAGGCCTTCGCGCACGCTCTCCGTCACCAGCGCGCTGATGCGGGCATAGTCGTCCGGATGGACGAAGGTCAAAAACTCCGCCATGGAGATCATCTTTTGCTGTTCGGGCAGGCCGAGAATACGGGCGTATTCCTCCGAGATAAACATCAGATCCTGCTGTAGCTCCCAGCGCCAGCTTCCGGTATGGCTGATCTGCTCCCCCAGCATCAGGGAGGTCTGGCTGGCGCGCAGCTCTTTCTCCACCCGGCGACGCTGAAGGTTCTCCGCGAGCAGTTCGGCGTAGAGACGGGCGGTTTCGAGGGAGATCGCCGCCTGCGCCCCCAGCAGGCTGACCACGCGGGAGTGTTCTGCGGTAAAGACCTCCGGCATCAGCCGGTTTTCAAGGTAGAGCACTCCCACCAGCCGCGCCTGCTTAAACATCGGAACGCACATCACCGCCGCGCCGGAGGTGACCAGATAGGGATCCTGGCTGAAGGGGTGAAACGCCTCCGGCCTGCCGGTGCGGATCTCCTGCCCGGTTCGGATCACGGCGCAAAGCACCGACAGCGGCATATCCGTCGCCATCGGCGTCTCTTTCATAATGCGCACCCGCACCCCTTCCGTGCTGGTCCAGGCGCTGGCCTCGATTTCCGGCACCGCGCTCTCGCTGACGCGCAGCAGCAGGCCGCGTTGCGCGCCTGCTCGCTCCAGCAGAATGGTCATCAGGTTTTTGATCAGCCGCTCAAGGTTGATCTCCTCCGAGAGGGCGCGCGAGGCTTTAATCACGCTTTGCAGATCGCGGATGGTTTCATCCCGGGCGAAAGCCAGCGTGTCGTAAGGGCTGGCCTGGCCGGAGGCCTGCAGATGCGGGAAATCCTGCTCGATCTGGCGCACCTTCGCCTGCGCCCCGGCGCGTCCCCAGGCGGCGATGGCGCCGCGAAAATGGGCGTCCGACGCGGTCTGGTAGCCGCAGGCCAGCGCAAACCGCCCGGCCAGCTCGTGAGCCAGCGCGTTAAGGGGGTTAAAGCCCCCCTCGCGCGACAGCCTGACCGCTTTCTCATATTGCTCCAGCGCGATGCTGTTCATGCCGTCCAGCCGGACAATTTCGGCATAGATCAGCGCCTCTTTGTCGGCAAAGGTGGTGGGGTTTATCCGCGCCCAGAGGGCGATTTTGTCGTAATGCTGATGGATACGGCGGCGAAGATCGGCCGAAAAGGTCTCCGGCGTCAGCTGCCGGGAGAGCGCCAGCGCGCTGTAGAGATGGTAGTCCAGCAGATGAATATGGCCGGGGGCCGACCAGGCATAGTGCCCGGCATGCTCCAGCTCCGCCTGCGCCTCGCCATATTCGCCGCAGGCAAAATGAGCCATCCCTCTGTAGAGCCAGAACCAGAACAGCATGGTGGCGTTCTGCTCCGGCGAGACGGCCAGCAGAGTGTCAGGCAGAATGTTCGCCGCGCTCCAGTCGCCGCCCGGCGGCCTGCGCAGAAACTCCACGTAGCGGCGCTGCACCGTGAGAATGCTCTCCACATCCTGAAAATGGGTTTTACGCACAAAGGCCAGCCCGCGTTCAATACTGGTCAGGACGCCGTCGAGGTGATCCCCCCGGGAGAGGAAGTTGATAATCTGGTGACAGATAGCGAAGCAGGCGATCGTCGTATCCCCGTGGGTGACGGCGGTGGTAAAACAGGCTTTCGCGCAGTCGATGGTCCAGGAGAGCGGCTGGGTCCAGACGCTCAGTTGGTCGAGCGGGAGTAGCGTTTTGGCCTCAAACGCATCGTAGCCGTGCCGCGTCACCAGCTCGCGAGCCAGCGTGCCGTACTCAAACCCCAGCCGGTACTCGGCGTAGCGATGACCAATCAGCACGCCAAACCAGGCCATGGCGGTGGTGGACGCGCCGGAAATGCCGTGATCGAGGGTAAGGTGCATCATCCGACAGAGCAGCAAAAAGTGCAGCCGCGGGCAGGCGAAGCTGGCAAAGATGCTGGCGCTGTAGAGCAGATTCATCACCGCTTCGGTTTGCGGATCGTTCATGCGCGCCAGCGGCGCGAAGTGGCGCGAAGGCGAGGTGCCGCCCCGCTCGCAGAGCCGTTGCCATGCCGCGTCGCACTCGGCGGGAGTCGGGTGACGGCTGATCTCAATGCCGAACGCCGCCAGCCAGTTAAGGGCCGCCTCCAGCGCGAGCCGGTTGTCCGACTGGCGCATATAGACTTCCACCAGCAGGTTTGCCGCCAGCGCTTTTTCCATCAGCCCGCAGGGCGAACTGAGGAGGGCGTCGCACAGCTCGCGGGTTTTCTCCAGATTCCCCAGGGCAAACTCGCAGCCCGCCTCCTCGATATCCAGGCTGAAGTTGCTCACGCCGCCCGAGGGGAGAACGTGGTTGCCAAGCGCTCTGGCAGTGCGAATATAGCCCAGCGCGGAGAGATAATCGCCGGTGCGCCTGGCACGCTGCGCCGCCAGCAGGCTCAGCTCGCGAAACTGCTGGCGCTGCTGCGCAGGCTGGATGGCGTCCAGCGCGGCGGTAACGTGGTGGACGGCGCGAAACAGCAGTTCATTGCCCGCCGCCTGCCGCGCCGCGTCGGCCAGCAGGCTGGCGGTGGTCAGGTGAATAGCGCTCTTTTCACCAGCGTCCAGCAGAGCGAAGGCGGCCTCCTGCACCCGGTCATGAAGAAAGGCGTAACCCTTCTCCGACAGCACAATGAGCTGCGCCACCACCGCCGGATGGAGCGCGTAGCGGATCTCCGCCTGGGTCATACTGAGTACCCGACATATCATCCCCAGCTCGCCAGTACAGCCGAGGCAGGCGATACTGCCCAGCAGCCTGCGCGTCTCCTGCGGCAGCTCCTTTAGCTGCTGGAGCATCAGCGTCACCACGTTTTCGGTGTAGTGGCGCGTGCGGATGGCATGGAGATCGTAATGCCAGCGATCCTGATATTTGTTGTGCACCACCAGCCCGTCATCGACGATGCGGCGGAAAAATTCGTTCACGAACAGCGGGTTGCCGCCGGTCTTTTCGTGGATCAGGGTGGCGAGATCCATTACGCAGGCGCTGCGGGTATGGAAGATGGCGGCCAGCCAGCGCGCCACCGCTTTCACATTAAGCGGCTGAGGCACCACGCGGGTTACTTTCGCCGCCGCGTCCGGCAGGCTCGCCAGCTGCTGTTGCAGCACGCTCTCCCCCGGCGCGTTGATATCCCGGTGTGCCACCACCGTCAGCAACGGAATGGAGCCGCTGGTCAGCAGCAGATGGCGGAGCAGATGCAGGCTGGCGGCGTCGATCCACTGGATATCATCCAGCAGCAGCACCAGCGGACGTCCCTGGGTAGCGAACGTTCTCACCAGCACCAGCGCCATATGGCTGAAGCGCGCCCGCGGATCGATGGAAAAAGATTCTGCTGAAAAGCGCGGCGTGCGATCGAGCAGCAACCCCAGCTCCGGCACAAAGCTCACCGCCAGCTCCTCATAACCCTCCAGCGCCCGCGTCAGCCGCAGCTTCCACTGGGCGATCTCCTCCGCGGGCAGCCCCAGCAGGTGCAGCGTCAGGGTGCGAAAAGCGGAGCTGAGTACCCCGTAAGGCAGAGAAGGGGAAAATTGATCCCCCTTCCCCACCGCCAGCCAGACCCGGCGCTGTTGCAGCGCCTTCAGGGCGGTCGCCACCACGGAGGATTTGCCGATGCCGGACGGACCGCTGACGATAGCAAGCTCAGGCGTCACGCTGCGCTCCACCCGCTCGAAGGCGGCCACCAGCTCGCCCGCCTGCGAGTGCGCGGCATAGAGCGTATCCGCCAGGTGAACCACCGGGGAGCGATCCTGCTGGCCGGGGGTGAACGGCGCAATCTCCCCTTCGGCGGTGAGGGTCGCCTGGCAGCGGCGCAGATCGGCGATCAGCCCGTCGACCGTCTGGTAGCGGTTCTGCGGATCTTTCTCCAGCAGCTTAAGAATGATAAGTGAGAGCATTTCGGGCACGTCCGGCCTCACCTCGCCGGGGGCCAGCGGCTCGGAGGCGATATGGTAATGGGCCCAGTGCGCATGGTCGTCATCGCTCACCTCGAACGGCAGACGGCCGGTCAACTGCTCATAGAGCACCATCCCGAGGCTGTAGAGATCGCTTCGGGCATCCACGCCGCGCCGGGTGCGCGCCGTATGTTCCGGAGACATATAGGCGGGCGTGCCGCCGGGGTGCGCCAGCCGGGTACGGGATAACGTGTCCGGGAAGGTTCCTGAGAGCCCAAAACCGCCCAGCCGGCAGGTGGCGTCGTGATGCACGAAGATATTGCCGGGCTTGATGTCGCCGTGGATCAGGTTGTGCAGGTGCATCTGGCGCAGCGGCGCGCAGATGCGGAGCGCCTGTTCGATAAAGCGGTCCAGCCCGGAGACGGCACGCCCGGCGCGACGCGCCAGCAGCTCAAAGGCGAACGGGGCATAGACCAGCGCAAAACGGCCGCGGTACTGGGTGCTGGCGACGGCGCGGATCGCCCACCCATCCTGAAGATAATCGCGCAGCGCCAGCTCATTTTTCAACAGCCGCGTCGCCTGCTCTTCGTCATCGTCGCTCATCGCCGTGGCGATAATAAACGAGCCGCCGGACTGGGGATGACGGGCGTTCATCCACGCGATGCAGCCCTCCTGCGCCAGCAAGGTAAAGAGGACATCCTCTTTCAGCACAAAAGCGCGTCCTTCGTGAAGATTTCCCTGAGCAGGCCAGAACAGGGGCAGCGCGTTGTCATTCATTCACGATCCTTACTGTAGCGGCGTTAGCGACGGGCCAGAGCCTGCTGGATATGATCCAGCAGAACGTCGGCGTTAATGGGCTTAAGAAAAAAAGCAACGGCGCCCAGGCTCAGAGCGTACCGTTGCAGCGTGTCGTCAGCGTGACCAGAGATAAAAAGTATTGGCGGTGGCGGCGTCGCCAGCAACCTGAGCTTCTCAAAAAGCGCCAGCCCGTTCATACCGCGCAGCCGGATATCGGTAATGACCAGCGAAGCGTTCGACAGCGCCGTGGGATGACTTAAAAAAACCTCCGCAGAATCGAAGGTATCGGTGGCATAACCATCGGACTGCAACAGATTGCTCAGCCCGCTGCGTACAGAACGTTCATCGTCAATGATGGCAATGCGCCACGGCAGCGTCATGCTGTCTTTCCTCAAGGTAACAGATCAGGCGTCGCCCCGTTCACGGGCGGGCGGCGCAGTACCGCTGATTTTTGGCACGCATTCGTGGCGAAACCAGGCCATCGTCAGCGGCTCGCGCCCCAGCAGGCGACGGCCAATCGGAATAAGCTGCTCACCCACCAGCATACCGAACAGCCCCAGCAGCGCGGCAACGGGCGGCGCGGGGGAGTGAACATTCAGCGCGGCATAAATGACTCCTGCGAGTAAGCCGCAAAGCAGAGAAATAATCCAGGCTTTCATGAGGAAGACTCCTGGGAAGTGGTGATGTGAGCCTGCGGCGTGGCGGGCTGAAACAGGAGATGGCGGGCCGCCTGCTCGCCTGCCAGCATACCCAGCAGGCCGATGAGCGCCAGCGCGGGCGGCGCGGGGGAGCGCACCTTCAGCAGCGCATAGATCAGGCCAATCAACACGCCTGCCGCAAGGGAAATCAGGCCAGTGCTCATAATCGACTCCGGTTAATATCGCGGCGCGCCGGATGAGGGGCCAGCCCGCCGCCAGGGCTTAGCGGGCAGGAACCGGCGCTAAGGTGCGATGCTCGCTTTTCTGACGCGAAGCGGCTTTGTGAACCATGGTGTAGGCATAATCCACGCCCATACCGTAGGCGCCGGAGTGCTCGCGCACGATATCCATCACCGCCGTGTAGGTCTCTTTATGCGCCCAGTCGCGCTGCCACTCCAGCATCACCTGCTGCCAGGTCACCGGCACCACGCCCGCCTGGATCATACGCTGCATGGCGAAATCATGGGCCTCTTTGGAGGTGCCGCCAGACGCGTCGGCCACCATGTAGATTTCGTAGTCCCCTTCCAGCATGGCGCAGAGGGCGAAGGTGTTGTTACACACTTCGGTCCACAGCCCGGAGACCACCACTTTCTTCCTGCCATTCGCCTTCAGCGCGTCGCGTACCTTCTGGTCATCCCAGGAGTTCATGGAGGTGCGCTCCAGGATATCCTGACCCGGGAAGACATCCAGCAGCTCCGGGTAGGTATGGCCTGAGAAACTTTCGGTTTCGACGGTGGTGATGATGGTCGGGATATTGAACACTTTCGCCGCTTTCGCCAGCGCCACGGTGTTATTTTTCAGCACCTGACGGTCGATGGACTGTACGCCAAACGCCATCTGCGGCTGCTGGTCGATGAAGATTAACTGACAGTTGGCAGGGGTTAATACTTCGAGCTTAGAGGTCGTCATAACTTTATCCAGTGAGGTTAACGTGAACGTGAAACGCCGTAAAACGACACGACGAAAGAGGCTTGCATCCTACGGGCCGTCACCGCACTGGCGTAATTATCTCTTTGTATAACTACCCTTTCGTATAGTTATACTTTGGTATACCTATCCTATTGTATAACTGGATCTTTACTGAAACCGGTTCCCATAATCCTGACCAATCCTCTCTCAGTCAGGAGCAGTTATGGTTTCCCCGGATAAAGCCGATTTAATTCTGGTCAATGGGCGCTTTCACACCGTCGATCGCGAAAACCCCATCGCCGAAGCGGTGGCGGTGCGTGGCGGTACTTTCCTTGAAGTCGGTACCACTGCCGAAGTGATGCAACACCACGACGAAGGCACCAAAGTGATCGACCTGCAGGGCCACACCGCTATCCCCGGCCTGAACGACTCCCACCTGCACCTGATTCGCGGCGGGCTCAATTACAACCTTGAGCTGCGCTGGGAGGGGGTGCCTTCTCTCGCCGACGCCCTGCGGATGTTAAAAGAGCAGGCGCTACGTACCCCGTCGCCCCAGTGGGTGCGCGTGGTGGGCGGCTGGAGCGAGTTCCAGTTCGCCGAACGTCGCATGCCGACGCTGGACGAAATCAACGAGGCCGCGCCCGATACCCCGGTCTTTATCCTGCACCTCTACGATCGCGCCCTGCTCAACCGCGCCGCGCTGCGGGTGGTGGGCTACACCAAAGAGACGCCGAACCCGCCCGGCGGCGAGATCCAGCGCGACGCCAACGGCAACCCGACCGGGATGCTGATCGCCCGCCCTAACGCCATGATCCTCTACGCCACGCTGGCGAAAGGGCCGAAGCTGCCGCTGGAGCAGCAGGTCAACTCCACGCGCCAGTTTATGCGCGAGCTGAACCGTCTGGGGCTGACCAGTGCTATCGACGCGGGGGGTGGCTTCCAGAACTACCCGGAAGATTACGAGGTGATTGCCGAGTTGCACGCCAAAAAGCAGATGACCATCCGCATCGCCTATAACCTCTTTACCCAGCGTCCCGGCCACGAGCTGGAGGATTTTGAGAAGTGGACCGATATGCTCACCCCGGGCCAGGGAAGCGACTTCTTCCGCCACAACGGCGCGGGGGAGATGCTGGTCTTTTCCGCCGCCGACTTTGAAGATTTCCTCGAGCCGCGCCCGGATCTTGCCCCCGGCATGGAGGAGGAGCTGGAGCGCGTGGTGCGCCATCTGGTGGAGCATCGCTGGCCATTCCGCCTGCACGCCACCTATAACGAGTCCATCAGCCGGATGCTGGACGTGTTCGAGAAGGTGAACCGCGACATTCCGTTCAACGGCCTGCACTGGTTCTTTGACCACGCCGAGACGGTCTCACAGGCCAATATCGACCGCATCAAGGCGCTGGGCGGCGGTATCGCCGTGCAGCACCGCATGGCCTTCCAGGGGGAGTACTTCGCCGAACGCTACGGCATTGACGCCACCCGCCACACCCCGCCGGTGGCGAAAATGCTGGAGACAGGCGTGCCGGTGGGTCTGGGCACCGACGCCACCCGCGTCGCCAGCTATAATCCGTGGACGGCGCTCTACTGGCTGGTCTCTGGCCGCACCGTGGGCGGGATGCAGATGTACGATCACAGCGCCCGCCTCGATCGCGATACTGCCCTGATGCTCTGGACGCAGGGCAGCGCCTGGTTCTCCAGCGAGCAAAATAAGAAGGGGCAGATCAAGGTCGGCCAGCTCGCGGATCTGGCTGTGCTGAGCAAAGATTATTTCCGCGTGCCGGAAGAAGAGATTAAAGGGATCGAGTCGGTACTCACTGTGGTTAATGGTGATGTGGTCTACGCGGCGGGCGCCTTCGGCCCGCTGGCGCCTCCCGCCATTCCGGTGCTACCCGACTGGTCGCCGGTGGTGAACGTTCCCGGCCACTACCGCAGCGCCCCGCCGCAGGCGACCCGCGTGGGTCTGCGCGCCGTGCATCACTGCTCCGGCCCTTGCGCGGTGCATCAGCACCAGCACGATTTTGCGCGCAGCGCAGAGATGCCTGTGTCCGACGACAACGCATTCTGGGGGGCGCTGGGCTGCAGCTGCTTTGCATTCTGATGAAAAACACTCTCGCTTCGCCCCGGATCGACCCGGGGCTGTTCTTTCTGCGTCTGACCGGCAGCCTGCTGCTGCTCTACGTACATGGTCTGCCAAAGGTGCTGCACTTCCGCGAGGAGCTGACGCGCATTGAAGATCCGTTTGGCCTTGGCCCCTGGATGAGCCTGATCCCGGCCATTATCGCCGAGGTGATTTGTCCGCTGTTTATTATGGCGGGCATCGGCACGCGGCTCGCCTGCCTGCCGATTATCGGTGTGCTGCTGGTGGCGATGGTGGCGGTGCACCCGGGCTGGACGATTGCCGAAGGGCAGTTTGGCTGGCTGCTGCTGATCATCTTCACTACGCTGGCTCTGACCGGCCCCGGCGCGTGGCGGCTGCGCCCGCGCGCGACGCAGAGGTTCGCATGACCCAGGTTAACGACGTTCGTGATGCGCATATCGCCCCTGCGGCGCCGACGGTCTCCCCCTGGCAGCCGCTGGGACAGCCGGTGTTCCGCATGCTCTGGATCGCGACGGTCGTCTCGAATATCGGCTCGTGGATGAGCGATGTCGGCGTCAACTGGAGCATGCTGATGCTCAGCGCCGACCCGCTGGATATCGCGCTGGTGCAGGCGGCCAGCAGCCTGCCGATGTTTCTCTTCGCCCTCCCCTCCGGAGTGATGGCGGATATCGTTGACCGCCGTAAGTACCTGCTCTTTTCCCAGCTCTGGATGCTGATCGCCGCCGCGGGGCTGGCGGTGCTGTCATTTACCGGCCACGTCACCCCGACCGTGCTGCTGGTGGCGGCGTTTCTGCTGAGCGTCGGCAGCGCCATGAGCTCGCCGCCGTTTCAGGCTATTGTCCCCGATCTGGTGAAGAAGCCGGAGCTGGGAGCGGCGGTGGCGCTCAACTCGCTGGGGGTTAACATCAGCCGCGCCATCGGCCCGGCGCTGGGCGGATTTTTACTCTCCCTGGCCGGGCCGTGGATGGTCTTTGCGCTCAACGCCCTGTCGGTGCTGGGGGTCGCCTGGGTGCTGTGGCGCTGGCGGCCCGCCCCCGCCCTTCCCCGCCTGCCGCCGGAGCACTTCTTCGCGGCGGTGCGTACCGGTATCCGCTACGTCCATGCTGCACCGGTGCTGCGCAACGTGCTGATCCGCACGGTAGCCTTTTTTCTCTTTGCCAGCGCGGGCTGGGCGCTGCTGCCGCTGGTGGCGCGCCGGGAGCTGGGGCTGGGGCCATCGGGCTACGGGCTGATGCTGGCCTGCATCGGGCTGGGAGCCATCGCCGGCGCGATACTCCTGCCGCGTCTGCGTCAGCGGCTCAATGCCGATCGGCTGATGGTGGCGGCGAGCCTGGTCTTTGCCGTGACGCTGCTGGCGCTGGCCTTTGTGCGCCACTTCTGGCTGCTGAACCTGTTTGAGTTTTTCACCGGCTTCGCGTGGATTGCGGTGCTGTCGACCCTCAACCTGGGCGCCCAGCGCAGCGCCGCCCGCTGGGTGAAGGCACGGGCGCTGGCGGTCTATCTGACGCTCTTTTTCGGTTCCATGACCGCGGGCAGCGCCCTGTGGGGCCAGCTCGCTTCCCGTTTTGGTACCCCTTTCTCGCTGTGCGTGGCGACGATCGGCATGGTGCTGGCGACCGCCACCGTTCTTCGCTGGCGGCTGGAGCAGGACCCTGATCTTAACCTCGACCAGAGTCAACATGCGGGAGACGGCGTCAATCTGCCCGTCGCCAACGAGCGCGGCCCGGTGCTGGTCTCGCACGAGTACCTTATCGACCCGCAGAACGCGACATCCTTTTTGCAGGCAGCCCAGGAGCTGCGCCGGGTACGCCGCCGCGCCGGGGCGATGAGCTGGGCGATCTACGAAGAGGTGGAACGTCCCGGCATCTTTATCGAGACCTTTCTGATGGGCTCCTGGATTGAACATCTGCGCCAGCAGGAGCGCCATACTATGAATGACTGTCTGCTGTTAAGCCGCGTTCTGGCTTTTCATCAGGGTTCCACCCCGCCGGCGATCCGCTATCTGGTCGCGCCGGTTTAAAACAACATCACTTCTGAGGAATGACTATGGCAACGTTCAAGGCAAAAGATGGCACGCAGATTTACTACAAAGACTGGGGCGCGGGCAGGCCGGTACTGTTCAGCCACGGCTGGCCGCTGGATGCGGACATGTGGGACAGCCAGCTTAACTACCTGGCGGAACGCGGTTTTCGCGCCATCGCCTTTGACCGTCGTGGCTTTGGCCGCTCCGAACAGCCGTGGAACGGTTACGATTACGATACGTTCGCCTCGGACATTAACGATCTGATCAGCGCGCTGGATCTGCGCGAGGTGACGCTGGTGGGCTTCTCGATGGGCGGCGGCGATGTGACCCGCTATATCAGCACTTACGGCAGCGATCGCGTGGCCGGACTGGCGCTGCTGGGGGCCGTTACGCCGATCTTCGGGCAATCGGAGAGTTATCCGCAGGGGGTGGATCAAAAGGTATTCAGCGGTATTCGCGACGGCCTGCGTAAAGATCGCGCGCAGTTTATCAGCGACTTCGCCACGCCGTTCTACGGCACCAACGCCGGGCAGACCGTCTCGGAAGGGGCGCTGACCCAGACGCTGAATATCGCCCTGCTGGCCTCGCTCAAGGGAACCATCGACTGCGTGACGGCATTTGCAGAGACCGACTTCCGCCCCGATATGGCGAAAATCAACGTGCCGACGCTGGTGATCCACGGCAGTAACGACCAGGTGGTGCCGTTCGAGACCACCGGCAAAGTGGCGGCGGAGATGATTAGCGGCGCGACCCTGAAGGTGTACGACAACGCCCCGCACGGCTTCGCGCTGACCCACCAGGACCAGCTTAACGAAGATCTGCTGGCGTTTGTGAAGTCGCTGTAAGCGTGTAAAAGCGAAGCCTGATGCGCTTCGCTTATCAGGCCTGCAGAACACCATTCACAGGCCGGGTAAGGCGCAGCCGCCACCCAGCACGCCCGTTTCGCCTGATGCGCTTCGCTTATCAGCCTACGGAACACCATCCGTAGGCCGGGTAAGGCACAGCCGCCACCCGGCACGCCCGTTTCGCCTGATGCGCTTCGCTTATCAGCCTACGGAACACCATTCACAGGCCGGGTAAGGCGCAGCCGCCACCCGGCGCGCCCGCTTCGCCTGATGCGCTTCGCTTATCAGGCCTGCAGAACACCACTCACAGGCCGGGTAAGGCGCAGCCGCCACCCGGCGTGCCCGCTTCGCCTGATGCGCTTCGCTTATCAGGCCTACGGAACACCATTCGTAGGCCGGGTAAGGCGCAGCCGCCACGCTTTAACCCCCCTTTCCCAATACAGCCTTGACATCGATGCCTCATACTTTAGACTATTCTAAATTTAGAAAAATCTAAAATGAGGTGCTATGTCTGATTCACTGTTACAACAGGCGAGCCAGGCGGCCAGCCTGTTAAAGACGCTCAGCCATCCCCAGCGGCTGATGATCCTCTGCGTGCTGATTGAACATCCGGGAACCGGCGCGGGCGAGCTGAGCCGCCTGGTGGGGCTGAGCGCCTCCGCCACCTCCCAGCATCTGACCCGCATGCGGCTGGAAGGGCTAATCGAAGGCTCGCGTCAGGCCAGGCACATTCACTATCAAATTACCGATACCGCCGTGGTGAAGGTGGTTCATACGCTGAAGCAGATCTACTGCCCGGGAGAGTAAAATGCATCCAGTTATTGCCAGCCCCGCTGACATTGTTGCCCTGAAAGAACAGGGGGCCACTTTTATTGATATTCGCCAGCGCGAGGAGTGGAAGCGCGAGCATATCGACGGCGCCCGCTCGCTGCCGCTGGACGATCTCACCGCGGAAAGCCTGCAGTTACGCGCTGACGATACGGTGGTGTTTTACTGCCAGAGCGGAATGCGCACCCGGAACGCGCAGGAGAAACTCATTGCCGCCGCCGCGCCGGCGAACGCTGTCATCATGCAGGGCGGCCTCAGCGCGTGGAAAGCGGCGGGCTATGCGACGCAGGTGGATAAAAGCCAGCCGCTGCCCCTTATGCGCCAGGTACAGATCGTGGCGGGCACGCTGGCCCTGGGCGGCACGCTGGCGGGCGCGTTGCTGAATCCGCTCTTTTATATCGTGCCGGGTTTTGTCGGCGCGGGCCTGTTATTTGCCGGGATAAGCGGCTGGTGCGGTATGGCGAAACTGCTGAACGTGATGCCGTGGAATAAAGGGGCATCGTAAGCCGGGAGCGGCCTTACAGGAAGCGCATACCGGCGTAGGGCTTCTCCCGACACGCCGCCAGCCGCGCCGCTAAATCTCCCACGTGCAGTTCCAGCTTGTGCCCGTCCGGGTCGAGAAAATAGAACGATGCCCCCTCGCTTTTATTCTCTTTCCAAACGGTCACTCCCGCCTGCTCCAGCTTGCGCGAGAAAGGGGCGAAATTTTCCGCCGCAACGGTAAACGCGTAATGGGTATAGTCGCTCTCCTGCGGTGGCACTACGCGTCGAGCCTCGTCGCAGGAGAGGCAGAGCCAGAGATCGCCGCAGGTGAGATAGGCCCCGGCATCCCAGCGGGCATGCAGCCTGAGTCCCAGCAGCGCGTGCCAGAAGGCGAGGCTCTTCTCCAGGTCGCTGACGGCGAGGGTAAGATGGTTGAACGATTGCAGCACGGGGGCCTCTTTTTTCATAAATTTTTCTGAGTATATCTCTTTCCTTTTATTCCTCTACGGGAAAGGCAGACGGGCAGGATCGTCTGGCCGCATAAAGGCTGCGCGCGGCCCGTTGCACAAGCGAAGGGGTGGGCTATGCTCAAAAGCAAAGACCAGCCTGCTGTAGCTTCTACGTCACGATTTTTTTGCGCCCGGAGGGTGGAAATGAATAAGGTCCTGCTCGCTGTGTTGCCATGCCTGCTTATCGTCCTGGCCTTCTCCTCCCTTGCGGCAGATCGCGCTGACCATCGTTACCGCGCTGCCGGGTCTGCTGATTGTCCTGCTGATTTTTCTGCTTACCGCCCTGATTCTCAAGGTGCTCAAAATTATCCTTAACCAGGTGGAAGCGGGACGTTTGCAACTGCCGGGGATCCATCCGAAAATCATCGGCACTACCCGCAAGCTCATCGCCGTTGTTATCTGGCTGTTTGCCCTGTCTGCCGCCTACCCCTCCCTGCCCGGCGCCAATTCGCTGGCGTTTAAAGGCGTCAGCGTCTTTTTCGGTTTAATGCTGACGCTGGGATCGGCGGGAGTGATGAACCACGCGATGAGCGGACTGGTATATCGCCTATGAGCTTCAGGTGCGCCTCGCCGCCGGAACGTCCGTGACGGGAGAAATATTTTTAAAAGATGTGAATTTTCTCGTGAAAATATAAAAAGCGGTGAATTTATATTAAATTTTCACCGCCGCAGGCCAGCGGGCAATATTTAAAAATAAACAACATTTATGCTCACCTCCCGAAAACTTCCTGTAGTTTAAATAACCATACATCGCTGTACAACTGGCTGTGCTTTCTTTCCTCTGAACGCTAATAACCGTAATCGAATCTGGTATGAACAAGCTTATTATTCTCTGCGCGAGCGTATTAATTTCGCCGCTGACTCACGCCAGCGCCCTCTATTTCTATGAGACCGGCACCGAGGATACCGCCCTCGCAGGCGCCGGGCAGGCCGCACGCGCGCAGGATGCCTCGACTATTTTAACCAACCCGGCGGGAATGACCTTCTTACCCGATCATATGCTGACGGGCGGACTGCAGGTGCTGGATGGTAATATTGATTATCAGCTTAACGATCCTCACCGAAATAGCCCCGGCGACGTGCTGAAGCCCTTCCCGAATGCCAGCGCCTTTTACAGCCAGAGAATTAACGATAATCTTTTTGCCGGCATCGGGCTGTATGGTAATTACGGGCTGGGCCTTGACTATGGTGACTGGGCAGGCGATCGCATTATTAAAAAAAGCACGCTGGCGGCGATGACCCTTAGCCCTTCCCTGGCCTGGAAACTTAACGATCGCCTCTCCATCGGCGCCTCTGCCAATATTAACTACGGCTTTCTGAGCCTGACGCGTAGCGTGCAGGGGGATGAGTACCAGGAGCAGGATCACGACTGGGCGATGAGCTACCGGCTGGGCCTGCTGATGGCGCTCGCCGACAGCACCCGCGCCGGGGTAACCTGGACCAGCCAAACCGACTACGACTTTGATATCCACGGCAGCTCGCAGATCCCCCGCGCCAGCTTTGCGATACCGCTTACGGCGCAGATCAGCGCACCGGAGCAGCTGATGTTCAGCGTGGTGCATGACATTAACCCGCAGTGGTCGGTAATGGGCGACCTGGGCTGGCAGGACTGGAGTCAGTTTGGTGCCCCGGATATCACGGTCAGAGGGCGGCAGGTCGACAATGCCAGCCGCATGAAAGATACCTGGCATATGGCGCTGGGCGCACAGTATCGCCCGTCTGAAAAATGGCGCTTCGACGCCGGTGTCGCCTTCGACAGTACCCCCTATCACGATCAGGGCAATGTCTCGATGGCGCTCCCCACCGGCGATGAGTGGCGTTTCGGCACCGGCGCGCAGTACCGGATCACCCCTGCCAGCCAGATTGGCGTTGCCGTGGAGTATCTGCACATGCAGTCCTCGCACGTCGTTTCCCCGGCTATTTACAGCGGGCGCTTCGACAAGCCCTCGCTCTGGTTTGCCGGCGTGAGCTATAGCTATCAGTTTTGATTCACTTTTTAGCGTGCCCGCTGGACTATACTCCCATGAATCTTCTGTAATAAGGAGCCGTCATGCTTATTCTTCCTCCCGTTCGCCCCGAAGAGTCCATTTCACGTCTTACCGCGATCATTGAGCCTCTCGCCGAGAGGCTCACCGTCGCCCCGCGAAAACGAATGACCTGGCGTTATAAAGGCCACCAGCAGATGTATTTGCTGCAGGAGGGGGAGCTTTCCGTGATCCGCGCCTCGGACGGGTTGCTTATCGTTACGGTCTATGAGCCTCATCTTTTTGGCATTGCGGAGATGATACAGCCGACGCACGGTCATATTCTGCGCGCGGAGGCGGCCTCCACGGTGCTGCGCGTCGATGCGCAGCTGGCGACGAAGCGTTTTCGCGAGGAGGGCGTCTGGGAGGATGTGGCTGCCTTGCTCTCCTATCACACCGCCTACCTGATCTACCGCGACGCGCAGGTGGTGCAGCAGCGCACCTATTCTGTCATTCGTAACCATCTTCATGAAATGATATTACTGCCGGAAGAGACGCGTATGCGCACCACGATCCTGGATTATATTCAGGACCGCACCCTGTTATCGCGCAGCAGTATTCTGAATGTCTTATCTGCGCTAAAACAGGGGAATTATATCGTCTTCAAACGCGGCGGCTATCTTATGGAATTAGGCAATTTGCCGGAGAGCTTCTGAAGTTTAAAATTAAACAGATTAGAAATTAACCCGTTGGAACTTTCGTTATATCGTTTGCCCACTGAGTCGCATTTCTGACGAAATTAACTTGAGTTCCAGTAAACGGGAAATTTATGAAAAAGACAGTTCTTGCTCTGATCATCGTGAATGCTTTCACCGCAACCTCAGCGCTTGCGGCAGGAGATGCAGGCACCTGGTATGGTGGCGCGAAATTCGGTTGGTCACATTATTTTGACACCGAAACCGGCTCCAAAGCGCATGAAAATAATAACGGTTCCAATCAGTTTGATATCTCCCGCGATAATGTCGGCGGCGGTCTTTATACCGGCTATCAAATTACGCCGTGGCTGGCCGTGGAAGGTGGCTATGACTATTTAGGCAACATGCAGATTAACGGCAGACATGGCGGCAACGGCGCGAAACTGAAAGCGCAAGGGCTGCAAATGTCCCTGAAGGCCAGCTACGCGGTCACCCATAACTGGGATATTTATGGTCGCGCCGGAGCGATGGGCTACCGGGCGGAATCTGACATCAGCGGGCATAACCGTTTTGAAACCGGCGTGCGTCCTCTGGCGGCGGTGGGTACCGAATATGCCTTCAACAAAAACTGGGCAGGCCGCGTGGAATACCAGTGGGTCAGCAACGTGGGCAACGCCAGCCAGATCGGCGTAAGCAGCGACATCAGTTCCGTCACGGCGGGCGTTACCTACCGTTTTGGTCAGCATGATGATGCCCCGGTTGCCGCGACGCCGGTTGCCGCCCCCGCTCCGGCGCCGGAACCGCAGCATTTTAATCTGAAATCTGACGTGATGTTCGATTACAACTCCGCCACCCTGACGCCGGAAGGCCAGGCCGCTATCCGCCAGCTGTACAACAGCCCGGGTCTGCAGCCAGCGAAAGATAAATCCACGGTGGTGGTGGGTTACAGCGACCGCACCGGCGATGAAGCTTACAACCAGGCGCTCTCCGCCCGTCGCGCCCGTACCGTAGCCGATGAACTGGTGGCGCTGGGTATTCCGGCGGAGAACATTCGTGCCGAAGGCCGCGGCGAAAGCGAATCCGTAACCGGGACGACATGCGACGATCGCCAGGCTCAGGCGTTAATCGACTGCCTGTCACCGGATCGCCGTGTGGTGGTGGAAATCACCGACAAGTAAATAAAAAAAACCGACACAGCCTGTGTCGGTTTTTTTTATCCCTGCATCAGAGGAGAAAGAAGCTCCTCTATCTCCTGTAATCCCCTGTCGTTCTGCTCTTTGAAATATTGCTCATTCAACATCTGCAACTGCTCGAGTCGGGTCAACGAGGCGTAGACGCGCTGCACATCGCTGCGATCGTCAAAGATATCGCGCGGCTTAACGTCCTGCAGATAGCGGGCTTTTATCGACGTGGTCAGCGTAGTTAACTCCTGCTGATTACGTTGATAAAGAGAGGCCATCTGCGACAAGGGAATTTGTGGCGCTCTGCCGCTGGGCTGCACCACCGGAACCGGCATATGCTGGATATGCTCCACCTCATCCGGCTGGGAGGAACTGCATCCGGCAAGGCCCAGCAGCGCGATAATCAGAATTGGTCGGGGATCTTTTTTCATCGGTTTCTGCCTGTAAAAAATAGGTCATTACAATTATCCAGAACCGACGCACGGGATGCAGGGTTAAGTTATTTATTTTTAAATAATTATTTCTTATCGCGCTGGCAGGATAGATGCTCTGGCTTGCAGGCTGGCTTGGGCGGACGCGAGGGTTGGCGGCGCCGTGGCCGGAGTGGTGCCTGCGGGGGGATGTTAAGGGGGCTGGCGGAGCTGTGGGGAAGATGATGGCGAAATAGATCTTCCCCACGCATGTGTGCTGCGGATTATGCGGGCAAATAGGTTCTCTTCAGCGGCACTAACAGCTTCGTTTCAATATCAACCTGCTCGTAGTTTTCCACCAGCGCGCGCACCAGATCGTCAAGCGTCCACAGCGTCAGCGGGATCGTTGAACGATCGGCTTCATAACGCGCATCTTTGCTGAATCCGCCGGTACTCACATACAGCCCGCGATCGTCCTTATGGCGGCCACCGATAAAGCTGCGGATCTGCTGGCTGCCCATCTGTTCGCGGCGATGCTTCACTTCAACGATGATGCGCGGATTTTCAAAACCGAAACCGTCGGGAGAGGCGATAATATCTTTGCCCCGATCCGCGCCAGCTGGCGAAACCTGAGTTTTATACCCCATGCTGCGCAATACGCCTGCCACCAGATTTTGCATCTCATCCCAGTCAAGGCGGTTGATACGATCTTTGATACCTTCAAAGGCGATCATTTCCATATCACGCAAGGGATTGGATACTGCTTCGTCCTCATCAACTGAACCAGGCGCTTCTTTCGCGACGTCAGATGCAGGTTTTTTCCCTTGCAACAATTCATTCATCGCAAAATCCGGAACCCGGAAAACGGTCAGCGTAGAACCCAATGTATTTCTGGTTGCATCGCTCAGGTTATCACGATCGATTTCTTCCGGATTCCATTTCACCTGGCGGGCAATGCCCATGCCATCTTCAAGCCACTCTGCGTGATATTCAAAATCTGAAACGATCTTTCCTAACAGGTAGGTTCGATTAGAAGGTGAATAAGTGATGGCCCAGTCACCTTTCTGCATTTCATTCACAAAGCGCCAAATCTGAGAAGTACCAGAACGTGCAGTTCCCGGTTTAATTTGAGGTTCAAGCTCTTGGTATAAATCGAACAACTTTTCTCTGGATAACCCCGGTTTTACATATGGTGCAAAGGGTGACCACCCTATCGCCGCGACTTGCTTATCACGAAAATCATCATATAGTTTTCCACCATCGCCACGAATCATCCACATCTTGCCAGCCATGATTTTCCCTTCTGAATGAGCTTGTTAATCGGCACTTTAGCACAACACAATTTGCTATACCGGAAGCAAATCAACGTTACGTCATTCGCCTTGAATCAATTAAGTTTTGCGAGCATGATCGCAGTAACATCAGCCTGTTACCCGGTTCATTCTTATGCTCTCTCCAGATACGCTGCAATCCGCCATCTCTAACGTCTCTGTCTGGCGTCAGGGTGACGTATGCGCGCCGCATAAACCGCTGCTGCTGTTGTACGTGCTGTCGCAGTACAAAGCGGGCCATCCGCGCCTGTTTAACTACGGTCTGGAGATCCACGAACCGCTTACCCGCCTGCTGAAAGAGTTTGGTCCTAAGCGACGCACCGATTACCCCAATATGCCGTTCTGGCGGCTGCGAACAGACGGCTTCTGGGAGATCGCTCACGCAGAAGGCTGCAAACCGCGTAAGGGCAATACTCAGCCGACAAAGAAAGAACTGATTGATAACCAGGTGGCGGGCGGCTTCGATGAGGCGGCTTACCAGCAATTGCTGGCCCACCCTGAGATGATCGACCAACTGGCCCAGAAGATCCTCACCGATCGCTTTCCGGAAAGTATTCAGCGGATCCTGGCGAACCAACTGGGATTCGATTTTATCGATCGCTCCAGGAACCGCGATCCGCGTTTCAGGGATATCGTTCTTCGCGCTTACCACTCACGGTGCGCGTTCTGTGGTTACGATCTCAGGCTCGATGGCGCACTGGTTGGTATTGAAGCGGCCCATATTCACTGGAAAGCGTACGGTGGCCCGTGCGTGGTAAACAATGGCCTGGCGCTCTGTACGTTGCACCACGATGCGTTTGATATGGGGGCGTTCGGGCTGGATGAGAATATGACCATCCGCATCTCCGGCGGAGTCAGCCGCAGTCCGGTGGTAGACCATCTGTTCTGGCACCGGGACGGCCAGCAGTTATTCCTCCCTTATGATAAAACGCAATGGCCTGCTGAACAGTATGTTGGCTGGCACCGGAAGCAGATTTTCAAAGCCTGAAAAACGCAACGGGCCGTTAAGCCCGTTGCCCGTTACATTACCGCAGTTCTACCACCCTCGCCCGCTCAGCCTGCTTTCGGTAGTGGTCGTATCGCTCCCGGAACCATGCTTGCTGTGCTTCACTCATATTGCCGGTTACGGCATCGATATTAACTGGCTGGCCCAGGGCGTGCATACGGGCAAAACTGCGCGCCAGAAAATCAAAATTCTTCAGTGCGTTTATATTTTGTTGGTTCATTAGCATACCCCTCCAGTCATTGTGATTACTGTTCAAGGTCATATGCTTTTCTGATTTCAGTATCCGCCTGAGAAAGATCATTTTTTGAGCGATGCGTGCGCATCAGTCTGACTGTGGTCACATTTTGGGAACTATAAATAGACCCGTTTTAGTTTCACGCATATTTTGTGATCTTGGCCAGATTGATCGTAGCCCTATATCATAGAAGATAAATTATTCGTCATTGTCCATAGCGATGCTAAAGTAAAACTTCCTTTTATTTCAATAATACAACGATTCAATGAATAGGATGAAATCGATTGATTTTTGTTATCATTTAATTAAAAATCATTCGTGAGATTTACCCACAAAAATTAGTGGTTGAAGTTATACTAACGCAAGAGTAAGCTGGTCTGTTTTTAACTAAACTACGAGTTTTTTTTCGCTTGTCTGTAAGGAGTTTACCTTGAGTCAATCAGAATGCATTTCTTGGGTAAAATGTACTTCCTGGCTAAGTAACTTTCTTAATCGTAGAGGATTGAGACAACCTGATAGCCGTCCACTATATGAATATCATGCGACCAACGATGAATACAATAATCTAACACAACTACTTCGTGCAGTTGGTCAAGTACAGAGTAATATCGATGATAAAGGTTACGCTGCCTGTTTTGTCCTTTTTTGCTCTGAATGGTATCGCAGAGATTATGAGCGTCATTGTGGTTGGATGTGGGACCCTATATATAAAGCATTAGGGGTATCATTAACGTCGACTGAATTAAGGATTATTATCCCTAAAGGGATGGAAGGTTATTGGAACCGCCCAATCCGATTTTACGAATCGGAACGACGTAATTTTCTCGGAACATTGTTCAGTGAGGGGGGATTACCGTTCCGCTTGCTGAAGGAGTCGGATAGCCATTTTCAGAATGTATTCTCCCGGATTCTCAATCAATATGGGCAGGCACAACTGGCAGGATTTTCCATACTTTCTCTAGTAAGAACTGTCATAGAAAAATCAGCCCTGCCAACTGTTTTTAGCGAAGACACTTCTGTAGAACTCATCAGCCATATAGCGGAAAAACTCAGCTCGCTGGTTCTAATGTACAACTTGAGCAATCATACCGAACCCGTGAAGCAGCTTGATAAAGTGCATCCCAAATGGCGCGATGAGTTTCCTATGCCTCTGGATGATGAAACAGGTACCCGCTTTCTTAATGGGTTGCTATGTACTGCCTCCGTAGAAACTAAATCCCACTTACAAAAAAATAAGGGTTCCGGTTGTCAATTCTATTGGTCGGAAAACCATCCCGATCAAATCCAGGCCATAATTTCGCTGCCTGATGAACTCACTTTCCCAATCATCAGCACCCCCTCAACGACGCGATTTGAACTTGCCATTTATGAAGATGGTGAAGAAGTCGCCTGTCTCGGCCCCGCCTATGCATCCCTGGAGAACGCCCATGCCAAAGTTCGCCTGCGTAAAAGTGAGTCGAGATTTGTCAGACGCCAGCCAGCTGCGAGCTTAACGATTGTTGCACGAACTGGAGGAATGATTGTTGGCACCATAAAACTTGAAGGTAGTGAAATCGCCGTTGGCGAGGTACCACTTACTTTTGTTGATGATGAGGAACTCTGGTTATTGCAAGGACAAGCTTCTTGTACCGTACGTAACAGCAATGTTCTTATTGCCCTACCTCAAGAAAAAACTACTCTTTCAGGGTATGAAGGCTCTTCAGGTACAGCCTTGTTATTAGGACTTAGGACAATGTCCGTAAAAGGACGCCAGGATGTAATCATTTCCGGAAATGAAACATACAGGATCCGCACCGGGAGAGAACAATCTAATCAGAGCGGATTTGATTTTTATGGGAAACAAGTGACCTGGAATTGCCATCCTGATGAAACGTTCCTTGGTGTACCTAAAGTTACGGCAAAAAATCTGAATGCTAAAGATATACAATTCAAACGTTATCTGAGTGGCATACCGTTAGATGAATGTCAGGTACAAGAGATGATGGGTACGCAATATGTTTCTGTCAGAAATACTCACAATGAAACACTACTGCGTCGAAAAATTGGAATATTGCCGGCAGATTTTAACATTGAAATAAAAGGTGGTGAGTTAGCCAATGAAGGTTCCATTGTTATCTTAACGCAACATCCCTGTATGTCTGTCTTAAAAGATAAAACACTAGAGGTTGCTCGTAAACGCTCAGCAGGGCAAACAGAAATATTGCTTAAAGCAGAAGGAATACCTCCTGCGTTTGTCTCTTTGCAGATTTATCCAAATTTGGTAGCAGCCCCAGTAGAAATTACTCTACCTTTCCCTGCCAAAGGTTGCCTGGCCCTTGATGCAAATGGATGCACTCTGGATAAAAATATTACTCTGCATGATTTGCTAGGTTCGAGAGCATTTTTATTTGGCAAAAATGGCGATCCGACACGTTTTTCACTGGAATTACATTTACGTTCCAAAAGTGGGTTACAAGCATGGTATGAATGGTGTTATACCGCGGGGGAACACCCTGTCGAACTTAATTTATATAGCCTGAGAGAGCACATTGAAAACTTATTGTCTCTCGAGACAGGAATTGATCAGGTTGTAGAGATGCAAATCAAAGGCGCAGGTGCTGTAATGAGTTGGCAGATTCGCCGCTATAAATACAGTTTACGCTATGATTACGAAAGAGAAGTTCTCATCAGCCAATCAATCTATTATCGTACCGGGCAAATGCCTTCTCCTTTTCTCATGTTATTGAGTGAACCGGAGAGAAAAATCACCCCATTATCATCAAGAATGAGCGAAGGTATACCGACAGGGGAATATGAACTGAGTTCGGTTATTAACAAAAATGGGCCGTGGTTAGTCGTCCCCAAACAGGGTGAGGAAATGGCGTTTCGCCCCTGCTTCATCCGTGGGGAACCGTCGTTACCCGTGGATGAAAGTTGTATTCGTTCATTGCAGAAAGCGACCCAGCTTTTTAATCCCCAGTCTGAAGTTAATACTATTACGCTGGTACTTGAACAAATGGCTAACGATCCCGCTCATTCCGGCTGGCAGTTTATGCGTTGCCTGTACGACCAATTTGGTTATCTGCCGCTGGCAACCTTTGAAGTTTGGCGTGCGCTAGTACAGCATCCACGAGCACTGGCGATGTCGCTATTTAAATTTGAGATGTCAGCTGAGTATCTGAGCCGCATTGAAAATGAGTTCCCTATTTTATGGGAGTTCTTCCCCATCTTCGAAATCAAAACCGCAGCCGATCGATTTAAATTGTTCCTGAGCCAAAAGGGTGCACCGGAAGAAACCCAGAATTTACTGGTGAAGAGCATGTATCAGCGATTGGGGCTCGTTTTTCCGACATATGCCGACGAAATTGAGAAATGGTTAAGTTACGGACAATTCCCTCCGCCCATTCCAGAGTTCTTCATTCGCGAGTGGTATCAGGAGCTTTTACGTGAGCATAGTGAAGCTCGCTGGCCAGAGTACGGCAGCAAGCGGCTCCATAGCTGGATGACATCACAAAAAAATCCAGTGATCAGCATTAATCCTGACGCAGAATACCGCTATTCCGTTGCCTGGTTACCCGTCTTTGCCGCAGCTGTAGCAAGCGGTAATACCTCTTTTGAAGCCGTATTTGACCGTAAACCTGGTGCTGTATTTTTCCTGAGACAGGTCAGGGACTTCGATTCCCGCTGGTTTAAGGCCATTTTCCAGTGCAGCCTGTTACGTTATTTTGCTCAAAAATAAAAAGGGTTAAGAATGACTACACGCTATTTTTCGTCGCTTATTGAACAATCGTTGTCTCGCTCAACCGAAGCAACGCTCAGTATTATGGGGATCACAAACCCGAACTTACGCAAGCATCTCGCAGAGCAAATGGGTGCCGATTGTGGGAAATCAGGCTCATTTCTTGCCTCACCAGTATTCCAGCAAATGTTTGGCTGGAAAGAGTCAAATTATACAATGAGCAACCTGACCGAAGGTAAGGCATTACTGAGTAAAGCTGTTGTTGATTCACTTGATGATCATAACAACGGTCGTTACCGTTTTGGTGCAGACTGGAAACCCTTCACTCACCAGCTAGCCAGTTGGAAGGCTTTACTGGAAGATAAACATTCGGTAGTGGTGACAAGTGGTACGGGGTCAGGCAAAACGGAATGTTTTATGGTTCCTGTGCTGGAAGACCTCTACAGAGAATTACATGAAAATGGCAACAACCCACTTGTCGGCGTCAGGGCCCTTTTCCTCTACCCCCTCAATGCCCTAATTAATTCACAGCGGGAGCGCCTGGATGCGTGGACACGTGGATTTGGTACTGGGATCCGTTACTGTCTTTATAATGGCAATACAGAAAATCTTCACGCTTCGGTAAAAAGCGAGCAGGCAAAAAGGCCAAATGAAGTGCTTTCACGCGAAAAGATGCGTGAAGAACCCGCACCAATTCTGGTAACAAACGGCACGATGCTGGAATATATGATGGTCCGCCAAATTGATGCTCCAATTATTCAACAGTCTAAAGCACAAAAATCATTACGCTGGATAGTACTGGATGAAGCGCATACCTATGTCGGATCGCAGGCCGCTGAATTAGCGCTGCAGTTACGCCGCGTGATGACGGCCTTTGGCGTGACGCCAGACGATGTGCGTTTCGTGGCAACCTCTGCAACTATTGCCGGAAGCGATGCCGAAAAACAACTGAAAAAATTCCTCTCTGAATTATCCGGTATACCGCAGGAGCGCATCGACGTACTGGACGGAAGCCGGGTGATTCCGAAACTAGCATCGTGCAAACACGTTTATATTCCTTTAGAAGAAATTGAACAAATCCCTGATACAGACATGAAGGGCGTAAGCCCAGAGCGCTTTGAAGCTCTTACGCATTCACCTGAAGCACATTACTTGCGTGAAATGTTAGTTACTCAGCCGGATCCAATGAAGCTGGATACGATGACGAAGCGGTTGAATACGCTGACCAAGCAGAATTATAGCCAGCAGGAAGTACTTCGCTGGATCGACGTCTGCTCTGGTACACAACCTAATCCTAAAGATCCGGCATTCCTGAAGATAAGAGCGCATATTTTCCAGCGCAATACCCAGGGAGTGTGGGCTTGTGTTGATAAAGAGTGCAGACAAAAGCATGGTACTCCGCTGGAAAAGGGCTGGCCCTTTGGTTATGTGTATGTGAATCAACGGCAAAATTGTGAATGCGGGAGCCCCGTCTACGAACTGGCATTCTGTAATGAATGTAACGAACCGCATCTTCTGGCCCGGGATAAAAATGGCAAACTTGTCCAATGGGAAAATAAAGGTGGCGATGAATTTTCTTTGCAAGATGAGGTGAATGTTGAAAACGACGCTACTGAAGAAAAAGTTGAGAAAGAAAGTAGTTACCGCCCTCCACTTATTATTGCGGCAGAAAAGGCCAGTGAAGCAGGTTATATCCTACAGCGACTCGATCGCAAGACTCGTCGTATTGGTGTAGTTAATAATGAAAGTATTGAACTGATTATTAACGATATTGAACAGGTATGTAGTGCCAGTGGCTGCGGCTACAGAGGCACGAGCGGAAAACAACCTTTCCGCCGCGCATTGTTGGGTGGACCGTTTTATGTCACCAATATTGTGCCAACCGTTCTGGAGTATTGTCAGGACTTTGTCAGCGAAGATGGAAAGGAGGGAGTGGGGCCTGATTCACTGCCAGGTAGAGGCCGCCGTCTCATTACCTTCACCGACAGCCGCCAGGGAACAGCGCGCATGGCGGTACGCATGCAGCAAGAAGCTGAACGCAGTCGCTTACGTGGCAGCGTAGTAGAAATATTGGGCTGGCATCAACGAACACAGACTTCCACCACACCAAATGCCAATACAGATCTGGAAAAGTTAGCAGCGTTGGCAAAACAGGCACGCCAACAGGCCGATGAATTTAGAAGCTGGGGATTACCTGAACAAGCGAAGCTGGCAGAAGTACAGGCTGAGCAGCTTGAACAAGCTTTTCAGGCTGCGACCGGAGGTAACGTAGCGACCATTCTCATTTCCCGAACATGGATAGAAATAGTCAATGAGCTTAGAGAGAAAGCCGATATTAGCGGCCCTATTCTGCAATATAATCACTATCTGAAGCCTGAAATTTTCAACGAAAACGGCGGGCCGCTGAAGCTTTCGGAAATGTTGCTTTTCCGGGAGTTCATGCGTCGTCCTAAACGAACTAACAGCCTGGAAACGCAAGGGCTGGTGCGGGTTGGTTATCAGGGGCTAGAGAAGATTCATAAGATGCCGATGCATTGGCAAGAGCAAGGGCTGACGCTGGATGACTGGAAAGATTTTCTTAAGGTTACTCTGGATCTGTACGTACGTGAAAGCAACTTCACACAACTGGACGATGAGTTAAAAAACTGGATTGGTAGTCGTTTTTCGTCAAAATTCGTCCGTAACCCGGAAACAAAAGATCCTGAAGATAATCAGAACAGACGCTGGCCACAAATTCGTAATGGCAATTTGTCCCATCGTTTGGTGAAGCTATTAATGCTTGGTGCGGGATTAAAAAAAGTAAATACGGCGACGATTGATATTATCAATACATGGTTAAAAGAAGCATGGAACCAGCTTACCGGGTCACTTGCCGTACTGAAGCCTGATGGTAACCGTTTCTATTTGCCGAAAGAGCATTTGACCTTCTCTTTAATCACGGATGCCTGGATTTGTCCGGTCACCAATAAAATTCTGGACACTGCTTTTAAAGGGTTAACCCCATATCTACCCACTCACATTTCCTTTGAACAACTCACCCAGACGCAATATGACGCATTTGTCGCGCAAAAGGTCACCATGCCAGAGATCTGGAAGGTGGATCGCTCACAAGAAGACTACGCTCCGGGTTTGGCTAAAGTACGTGACTGGGTCAGCAACGAGCCGCTGATCGCACAATTGCGTTCGGAAAATGTCTGGACGGATATCAACGATCGTGTCGTAGAAGGTGGCTTCTACTACCGCACTGCAGAGCACTCTGCCCAGCAGTCTTCAGAACGCCTGCAAAGCTACGAAAAGATGTTTAAGAACGGGCAGCTTAATGTTCTCAACTGTTCCACCACCATGGAAATGGGGGTTGATATCGGTGGCATTACCGCCGTGGTGATGAACAACGTACCGCCGCATCCGGCAAATTATTTACAGCGAGCCGGACGAGCCGGACGTAGCAAGGAATCGCGCGCGATATCTTACACATTGTGTAAAGGTAACCCGCACGATCAACAGGTATTTGCCAACCCGCTCTGGCCGTTTGAAACGATGATCCCAGCCCCGATGGTGGCAATGAATTCCGCCCGGCTGGTGCAACGCCACGTCAATGCGTTATTACTGTCCGACTTTTTATGTCACGTTATTGGCGAAACGGATAAAGAAAAAACCAGTCTTGATAGCCTCTGGTTTTTCGGTGAAGACGACGGGCAATCAAAGTGTGAACGCTTTAAAGTCTGGCTTGAACGCCCCGTACTTGATATTGACGCAGCGCTGGAAAGGCTGGTAAAAGGCACGGCGCTGCATGGCGCCAGCTCCCACAAATTGCGAGAGAAAACAGTTGATGCGATTACTTTTCTGCAACAGAGATGGCTTTCCGTCTATCGCGATCTTGTTGCACAGGAACGCGAATCGCAGCCGCAAACGCCTTATCGCAAGCGCATAGAACTGGAAAAAAAACGACATTGTGGCGAATATTTACTGCGCGATCTGGCGGCCAGAACCTTCCTTCCCGGATACGGCTTTCCAACGGATGTGGTGACGTTTGATAACTTCACTATGGAAGACTATATCCGTGAAAAATCACAGAAAAGCCGGGATAAAAAAGATCGCGAAGATAACGTGTCACGTTATAAAGGACTTCCCTCGCGTAACCTGGGCGTTGCCATCCGTGAATATGCACCAGGTGCAGAGATAATTCTTGATGGTAGAGTCTTCCGCTCTGCTGGCGTCTCACTGCACTGGCACAATATTAATGCCGATACCAATGAAGCGCAGCGTCTGGATTGTGCCTGGCGCTGCCACAAATGCGGGACCATCGGCTATGAAGAGGGAATGAGCAGTTCCGGGGTATTATGCTGTACCAACAGCACCTGTGGTGAAAAAATCATCATGGATAATCGCCGCCAGGTGCTGCAGCCTGCCGGGTTTGTAACCGATGCGCATGCGCCGGTGACAAACAACATTGAAGCCATGAAATTTATCCCGGTTGTCCCTGCCTGGGTGTTTGTTAAAGCGGAACCCGTACCGCTGCCTAACCCGACAATGGGGTATATGACGTCTGGTGCTGATGGTCATGTTTTCCAGCAAAGTCTCGGAGAAGGTGGTCATGGTTACGCGTTATGCCTGAGCTGTGGGCGTGCGGAGTCGATGCTGAATGAAAATGATGCACCGAGAAGTATGGAAGCTCACTACCCACCGCGTCCGGGAAAAGCGGACCGCGATAGCCAAAATCAGCGGCTGATTTGCCCCGGTTCGACGGCACTGATGAAAAACGTCACGCTGGGTGCATTAGCGCGAACGGATGTATTTGAAATGGTTCTGCGCAAGCCACAAAACGGTGAATACCTCCCGGATAATACAGAAGAGGGTCGGCTTGTCGCCATGACTCTGGCAGTTGCCCTGCGTCAGACGCTGGCAGGTGTATTGGGTATTTCTGCTGCAGAACTGGGCTACGCCGTGCGTCCAGTCAGACTGGAAGATGGACAATCGGTGTTAGCCGTTCAACTCTACGATGTGATTAGCGGTGGCGCAGGTTTTGCGTCCAGTGCGCCATTACACATTGAGACCATTCTGCTGGGGATGGTGAATCAGCTGGGCTGCAACCATTGTGATACCGCATGCAGTGAATGTTTGCTCGATTCTCAAACCCGCCACGATCATGACCTGCTGGATCGTAAAGCGGCGCTGACCTGGCTTGGGGATGACTTCAGTTTCTACATTGGTTTACCAGATGAAGAGACATTCTCGCTACCAGATGCCCGATATTGCCCGGGACCGATTAGCGATACCCTTCGTCGGGCGATTAACGAGGGAGCTGAAAAACTCACACTGTGGATGAATGGGCCACTCAATGAATGGGATCTTTATGCCCGTCAATTCCGGGCGGCTATTCAGAACTACCGGGTTAAAGACAATGTTGCGGTCGACCTTGTCATTCCTGCTGGCGTCGATGATCCGGAGCTGTTGCATGAGCTTTCGCAGTTTACTGCTTTGGGTGTGCGTTTGTGTCATAGCGAACAGGCTCTGGAATTGCCGATTGTGGCGCAAATCGCCTTTGCCGATCGCATAATGACGCTGGCTTCACGCAGCCAGCAGGCAACTATCCCGGGGCCAGGCTGGCACCTGAATGACAAACTGGTCGTTCGCAGCCTCGGCTATAAAACGGTAAAACTGAACGAGTTTGTTCTACCGGGGAAAGCGGCGAACTCTGTTGAGCGTGTAAAAGACATAGAGATTCATAAACAGTTAAATGGTCCACTTTCGCAGTTCGGACAACTCTTCTGGGACACGCTGTTTAACAGCCATGAAGAAGCACAATCGCTGATGAAAAACCAGCGAATCACCAGCGTTCACTATACCGATCGCTATCTGCAAAACCCGGTTGCGCTGGCACTGCTGGGGGAGATCCTGAAACCGCTAAAAACAAAGCTGACCGATAACGTGGAGCTGAGGCTTGATACGCTGTTTAAGCCCAAAGATCGCCCCGGCAACCGGCCATTTCATGACTGGATGAGCGACGCGGATTTTCAGGATTTCGCCGACCAGTGGTTTGCGGCAGCCATGGGTAGAGCAATAGAACTGACGGTGTTCGATTCACCGCGAGATATTCCACATCATCGTAAGCTGACGGTGGCCTTTGAGGATGGTCAGACGTTGAAGATTCGATTCGACCAGGGAATGGGATACTGGCGTATCGACTTCCCTAACGTTTGGCGTAACTTTGACTTTACTGATGATGTGACTTATCAGCTAGTAAAAATGGCGCAAGCCTGCCAGGAGGGCAAAGTCCTTAATAGCGAGGAGAGCTGGGCAACGGATGTGCTGGTAGAGGTGATGACGTCTTAATGGATTAGCACTCCCAATAAGGAATTGGGAGTGCTAAAACGACTCGAGTCAGCGATAGCCGATAACCATCATTACGCTTTTTTACGCGCGGTTTTTTTACCGCCGCTGGCGGCGCTGGCGGCGCGTTCGGCCTTAATTTTTTCCAGCAGGGCGGCGGCGCTGTTTTCACCACTGATAAGCTCTGGGTTTTCAGCACGCCACTGGGCGGTAAGCTCACCGCGGAAGGCTTTCGCCAGGATTGACTGGGTGAGGTTGTTGACGCGGGCTAAGGCGCTGTTAACCTGTTTTTCAATGGTATCGGCGTAGGCGAAGAGTTGTTCGACGCGGCGGACGATTTCGTGTTGTTCTTTTAATGGTGGGAGTAAAAAACTAAGTCCTTTGATTGATGTTTGGTTAATTGTATTTTGTCCTGCACTTGTTGACAAACTATTACGTAGATAAAATCTACCCTCGCCTTCATTTGCAATGTAAGTTAAAAATCTAGACATAATTTTATTTGAATCTAAGCGTAAACGTATAAAATGATCGCAAAACCCTTCAATATCACCGTTTGATTTATATTCAATAAATCGACCAGCCAAATCCGCGCTTCCATTCACTCTTATAACTAAGATATCACCATCTGCTAATGAATACTTACTTTCTTCTTTAGAGTCTAATTTTATTTTTCTTTCATTGCCAATTATACGCTGAGCGTCTTTAAAATCGGCCAATCTCAAAATAGTAATTTCATTACCATTTAATCCTTGTCTTTTAGACAGCCCATTACTGGAATCGACAATTAAGGCCCCGAGGTTTATAGTATGCCAGCCAATAAGGCTATGGCTATTTCTAGAGGCGGTTGTCAGTTTTCCACTCACTGCCGCAGCCAGGACCGCCTGACGAAAACGTTTCAGGATTTGTGGGATTTGCTCAAGACGTGCTTTGGTGCTGTCTACCTGCGCCAGTAGCGTATCGAGTTTTTCGGCGATGATTTTTTGTTCATGTAATGACGGAAGTTTTATATCATAATCCGTGAAATTACCCATTTTTATATAATTAGTCGCAGAGCCATATTGTTTTTTTTGATTTACTGTCTTCCACCGCCATCTTAAATGATAATAAATAAACTTTGGAGAACATAGAAAATTATATAAAACATAAGTTCTCTGATAGGCTTCAGCTTTACCATTATAATAAAATACTTGGCCTACATTAGCTCCATTACCAGGAAGAATGATTAATTCACCTTCAAAAGTAAATGTATCAGCAGCAAGAGGTTCTAACGCACATGTAAAAAATTTATATTTACCAAAAGCAGAAGCATGGTTTGCATCAACCTTACCTGTTTTAACATCTGAAATATCAAGAAGCTTTATTTTTGGCCAAATGCGCGTATTTTGTAATAACATTATTTCACCTCACCAAACGCTTCATTCAGCAACTGACGCTGCGCATCCGCTTCATCGCCCGCACCCAGCTCGCGCATCAGCGCATCCAGTTCGCTCAGCGCCTCTACTAGCTCACCCATCGCCTCTGCGGCTAACACGTCCGGCTCCGGCAGACTGTCGGCGTCGATGCTGTCTTTATCCTTCAGCCAGGAGATATCCAGCGAATCGGATTTGGCGGTGCGGATCCACTCGCGGCTGAACTTGCGCCAGCGGCTGGTCGCCTGGTGCTGGTCGGTGTCTTTGTTCTCTTCGCTGTCGGCGACTTCGCTCTCTTCAGCGTTAAAGCTCCACTCGCCCTCGGTGCGCGTACTTAAGCCATGCGGATCTTCACCGTAGACGGTTTCAAACGGCTGCAGGTGCTGTTCGGTAAACGGCGTGCGCTTGCCGAAGCTCGGCATATTGGTTCGCAGGTCATACACCCACACGTCATCGGTGCAATTTTTATCCTGATGCGGATTGGCGACCGTGCCTTTGGTAAAGAACAGTACGTTGGTTTTAACGCCCTGGGCGTAAAAGATGCCGGTCGGCAGACGCAGGATGGTGTGCAGATGGCATTTGTCCATCAGGTTGCGACGAATATCGGTGCCCTTACCGCCTTCAAACAGCACGTTATCCGGCACCACCACCGCTGCACGACCGCCGGGGCGCAGGGTTTCGATAATGTGCTGCATAAAGCACAGCTGTTTGTTGCTGGTCGGGTGCACGAAGGTGCGGGTAATGTTGGTGCCCGCGGCGCTGCCAAAAGGCGGGTTGGTGGCGACGATATCGGCCTGCGGTAAATTCTCGCCGTCGCTGCCCAGCGTGTTGCCCAGACGGATGGCGCCACCGTGATCAAGGTTACCTTCAATATCATGCAGCAGACAGTTCATCAGCGCCAGACGACGGGTGCCGGGCACTAGTTCAAGGCCGATAAACGCGCGGTGGATCTGAAAATCCTGGGTGTCACCATCAAGGTCATCCAGATCGTTAGTCTGTGACTTCACGTAACGGTCGGCTTCAATCAGGAAGCCCGCGGTCCCGGCGGCCGGATCCTGCACAACTTCACGCGGCTGCGGCTTCAGCAGATGGATAATAGTTTTGATCAGCGGACGTGGGGTGAAGTACTGACCCGCGCCGGATTTTGTTTCGTTAGCGTTCTTCTGCAGCAGCCCTTCGTACATATCGCCGAAGTCATCGCGAGACTTACCGTGGCTACCGTTATACCAGTCCAGTGAGTCCATATTGCTCACCAGCTCGGTCAGTTGCTTCGGTTGGGTAATGGTGGTGTTGACGTTCTGGAACACCGCCTGCACCAGTTTTTTCTCGTCTGCGCCCAGATGCACCAGCAGGTTACGGTAGAACTGCAACTGCTCCTGGCCAATGCGCGATTTCAGGTCATCCCAGCGGTAGCCTTCTGGCAGGTAGTCCGCTTCCTGGCCGGTCTCTTTACACATTTTCAAAAATAGCAGCGAGGCGAGTTCATTGACGTAGTTTTGATAGGAGACGCCGCCGTCGCGCAGGTTGTCGCACAGTTTCCACAGCTTGGCGACCAGATCGTTATTGTTCATGAAGATCCCATGTAAAACAGCGGCCCTTATTGGGGCCGCAGAAGAAGAAATTGCCGGGGATGATAACGCGTCAGGCGAGCTCATCCCAGATGTAATCGCTGAACTTATCCAACACGCTATCGAGGTTGTCGTCAAAGGTGCGCTGTAACATTGGCTTACCGCCGCGACGGTGGAAATTGCCGGTTTTGAAGACGTCGTCGTCGAGCACCACTTTCTCTTTGAGCGCCTGCGCTAAACGGTCGAGCCAGCTTAGCTGCTCAGGGCTCCAGTCGTTCTCACCTTTGATGCGCGCCAGCGCGTGATCGACACGTTCGTCGAACGGTTTGAGCGCATTGCCCACCGCCGCACGGCGGATATGGCCAATCAGGCGGGCGGCAATATCTTCGTTGCGCGTCTCTTTCCATGCGCTGCGCAGGGATGACTCTTCAAAATGCTGGCGGTCAAACCACTCCTGCAATTCTACCAGCCCTTTACGGGTAAGATCCCGCGGGCGATTGATCACCGCCTGCAGCGCGGGCTGGGCGTTCGGGGCGTGCTGCACCAGCTCATCAAACGCTTCGAGAAAATCCTGCGGCGTGTCGTAGTCGCCATACAGCGATTTGACGCTCACCACCTCATCGTCAATATCAAGGAAGATGGGGGCGTCGCGCAGGGCGTTGATATCGGTTTTCAGCCTTTCGAGGCGCGCGATAAAACCGGGAAGCTTATTGAAAATCTCGGAGCTCCAGTGCGGTCCTTTTTCCCGCAGTCGTGAGACCAGACCGCCAAAGTTGACGCCCGCGGCATCCAGGCACAGCTCGTCCAGACGGCGAACCTGCTTATCCACAGCTTCGCTGCGATCGCGGTTATAAATGGCGAGGCCGATGATTCTCTGCAGCTTAGCGACCAACTGTTCATGGCTGTGCTCGGCAAAAATGCGGCCATCCGCTTCAATGGTTTTGTAGGTTTCTGAGTCGGTAATTTCATTGACCAGCGTTTGCAGTTCCACCTGCGGACGCACAACCACCGGGCGCATGGTATCGACGCTTTCCAGCGAGCTGTAGATATCGACGCAGTCGAAAATCTTAAAGCTGGTTTTCCCTACCGACGGACACAGACGCGTGGCGCGGCCCTTCATCTGCTCGTAGAGAATGCGGCTTTTGACTTTGCGCAGGAACACAATATTGCAGATAGACGGAATATCCACGCCGGTGGTCAGCAGGTCAACAGTGACCACGATATTGGGTAGCCGCTCTTTGTTGAAGCGGACGATCATGCTTTGCACTTTCTTCGCGTCTTTATCGGCATCACCGGTGATCTTGATAATCGCGTCGTGCTCCAGCTGCGGATACTTTTTCTTAAACGCGGTGCGCAGCTCGTCAACCACCATGTCGGCATGGGCGTTGGTGACACAGAACACCAGCGTTTTTTGCTGGCCGGTGGGATCCAGGTATTTGGTGAGCTCACCGCATACCGCACGGTTAAACGCCGGGATCACCAAGCCGCGGTTAAAATCGGCAACCTCAAAATCCTGATCGTCAGCCAGCGTGTCGTTGATCAGCTCACCTTGCGGGTTCAGGCGCTCCACCTGTTCGCCCTCGGAAAGATAGACCCCATCCTGCGCGTTACGTGTGACAATCTGAATGGGGGGATCCTGGTCGATCAAGTAGCCGTCGATCACCGCCGTTCGGTAGGTGTAGCGGTAAACCGGCTCGCCGAAAATATCGACCGTGTGCAGCGCTGGCGTGGCGGTCAGCGCAATTTTTACCGCATCGAAATGATCGAGAATGCGGCGGTAGGCGGAAACATAATCCAGCTGGCTTCGGAACTGCAGCTCGCCTTCGGTCTGCTCTTTATCGAGAATGTAGCCGCGATGTGCTTCATCGACGACAATACAGTCGTAGCGGCCGACCGGCATCGGTTCATCTGATTGCAGTGTGCGTTTAACCAGCGACTGAACCGTGGCGACGTGAATTTTGGTGCTGTCTTCCGGGAATTTATCGGTTAATCCTTTGATATCGAAAATGCTGTTAAAAGTGTCGCCGTTAATCCGTGTATCTTCAAACGATCCCAGCGCCTGCTCGCCGAGCGAGCGACGATCAACCAGGAACAAGACGCGTTTGAAACGCTGCGACTGGATCAGGCGGAACATCAGGGCGATGGCGGTACGGGTTTTACCAGTACCAGTCGCCATCGCCAGCAGGATCTCTTGTTGGCCGTTAACAATGGCCTTCTCTACCGCACGAACGGCATCCTCCTGGTAATAACGCAGACCCAGTTCGCTCATTCCGGAGTTATCGGCAAACCACTGATTCTGTTTTTGCGGGTCGTTGCCCAGCATATCCAGCAGCTCTTCCGGGCGATGCCATTCCGGCAGCGCTTTCGACATATTGGTGGTGTGGCGGACGTCGCGATACCAAATACCGCTTTTGGTTTTCATTGCCGCGCGGTATTCACGCCCGTTGGTGGAGTAGCAAAAGGGGATTTTAAAACTCTGTGTGCCGCTGGTGTCCTGCCAGCTAATTTCGTAAGCAGGTATCGCTTCATGTATTTCATCAGGAGAGTAATGTTCTAACAACGTGTCGCGTAAGAACGCGTTATCGAAGTATTTACTGTAACGATATGATTCGTTGAGTTTGCCGGGAACATCTATATTTTTACGTTTTGCTTCGACCACTGCGATAGGTTTAAGGCCCACGAACAGAACATAATCCGCAAAACCTTGCTTCCCGGTTTCATCTTTGCCAGTTGGCCATTCGGCAATGGCTTTATTTACACTCGGTTCCGGACGCTCGCCTTTGGAGAAACGTAACGTTTTACTATCGGCCTGCCAGCCCGCTTTACGCAGTTGGGCATCAATCAGGAAGCGGCTTTCTTCCTCGCTGAGATTCAGTGTGCGCTTGATAGCCTGGTCGGTAATCTCTTTATGATATGCCTTGCGTTCCTGTTCGGTTTGTTTTGCTAACTCGGCGTTTTTGGCGGCGAGTTGCGCTTCCAGTGCGGCCACGCGTGCTTTGGTTTGTGCTTCGGTTTCCTGCTGTTTGCCTTCGAGAACGGCAATGTAACCGTTGAGTGCAATTAAGCGTTGCTGCTGAGCTTCTAGCTCCGCCTGGCTTAGTACTTTTTCCTGTGTCTGCTGTTCCAGTTGCTGTTTGAGCGTGAGGACTTCGGCGTAGTAGAGCTTCTCACCGTGCTCAGGCAGCATAAAAACCGGCACAGGGAAGTCGTAATCTTTGGTTACCAGCCGGTAATACCAGACGGCAAGACGGAAACCCAGGCGCAGGCACATCTGAGCATCATCCAAATCATTATGGTATTCGTGGACGGCCTGGTTGCCAATTCGGCGCAATTTATGGAATACAGAAAGGATGTTGTCATCAACAAAGGAAATTTTGCCTAGTTCACGCAGAAGATCGTGTTGATTCTCACCGAGGGGGATATCAAGTAGCAGGCCAAGGTGTTTAGCCGTCGCTTCGCCAAACATACGCATTTTCACTAGCGTGGTGTTGGGATCATCCGGGTAATTATTTTCCGCCGCACAGGCGATGGCATAGGTGAAATCGTTGACGCCTTTCAGGAACTCAAAATTGGATTTAGTCATCATTAAGTTTTAATCCATCGCTGTACAAGCCTATCCATATATTTAAGGCTCATAACTCTTTATCTTAGCTTTACACATCTTACCGGGCAATGAGCAACGTCACAGCAACTGACTAATTCTTAAGGGTTCGTCTATTTTGTAGTGCTGTACTAAACACAAAAAGCCCCAAACTCTTCAACCAAGTCAGCTGACCATATCGAACACACTTTTAAATCATAAAATCGATGAATAATTAAAATATTTCAATACATTACCATTATTCCCAAAATCAAACGGGCTAACCCTCTTCTCCCGATTCGCATCAAAATAATCAGCCCACCACTGCAGCATCAACTCCTCTCCCCCAGATGTTCCGCTTTATGGGTATAAGCTGCACGCACAAAACTACGCTCCCAGGCTCATCTGCCGCTCCACTGCATCCTTCGACCACAATCCTGATTCAATAAGTGAGCTACACGCCATCGTCCTGAATCCATGCCCATAAACTTCAACTTTCGTATCGTATCCCATCACTCGCAGAGCCTTGTTAACCGTATTCTCACTCATGGGCTTACGCGGATCGTGATCGCCCACGAAAATCAGCTCTCGGTTCCCATTCATGCTTTTGATCTTTTCCAACATAGCGAGAGCTTGTCGCGACAAAGGAACAAGATGTGGAGTGCGCATCTTCGAACCACGCTGAGAATGCTTGACTCCTTCCAGTGGCTCACGCTCGCCCGGAATCGTCCACATAGCAGTTTGGAAATCCACTTCTGACCAGCGAGCAAAGCGTAGCTCGCTTGAACGGATGAAAACCAACAAGGTGAGTTCAACAGCTAACCGGGTTAACGGCCTACCGGAGTAGTGATCAATTCGATGAAGTAATTCGGGAATGCGGTTAAGTTCTAATGCCGCACGATGCTGTCTTTTAGCCGTAGCAACCGCACCGGCAATCTCTTGCGCGGGGTTGTAGTCGATTAAGCCGCTCTGTACGGCAAAGCGCATAATCTGTACTAGCTCAGACCTGATCTGACAGTTACCGGTTATTTATACAGGTATCTGCCAGATTACATCTGGCTTAAGTTTTTCTCAGCCCAGATGTGTTTTCCATCAAGCAATGTCTCCATTGGCGTCCGGCCACAGCACATTTTCCCCTGATGGGTTCGCTCATTATTATAGTGAGCCAGCCATTCATCAAGATCCGATTGTAATGTATCAAGATCGCCATATAACTTTTTGCGGAACGTCACCTGATAAAACTCGTTCAGTATCGTTTTATGGAACCGCTCGCAGATGCCGTTGGTCTGCGGGGACATTGCCTTCGTTTTCGTGTGTTCGATGTCATTTATCGCCAGATAAAGCTGATAATCATGTTGCTACACTTTACCGCAGTACTCCGTGCCTCTGTCGGTCAGTATCCTCAGCATTGGCAGGCCCTGAGACGCATAAAATGGCAGTACACGGTCATTCAGTAAATCAGCCGCAGTAATCGGCGTTTTAGTGACATAGAGCTTGCAGTGGGCCACCTTAGAGTACGTATCAACGAAGGTCTGCTGATAAATACGCCCGACGCCTTTCAGATTGCCTACATAGAACGTGTCCTGCGAACCCAGATACCCCGGATGAGCCGTTTCGATTTCGCCACAGGCCTCGTCATCACTGGCTTTACGCTCCAGCGCCGCGATTTGGCTATCGGTCAGTTCAATGCCATCGCGGGCCACTTTTTCTTCCAGTGCTTTCAGCCGTTTTTTGAAGTTTTCAAGATTATGGCGTAACCAGACAGAACGGACACCACTGCCGGAGATAAAAACGCCCTGTTTGCGCAGCTCGTTGCTGGTCCGGTGCTGACCGTGCGCCGGGAAAGCGACGGCGTAATCAATAACAGCCTGCTCAGTTGCCTCATCGGTACGGTTCTTCAGGTTAGGGGCGCGGCGACTACGATTAATCAGTGCATCCACGCCGCCTTCATCGGCCAGTTCGCGATAACGATAAAATGTATCCCGCGAAACGCCCATGATTTTACAGGCTTTGGATACGTTGCTGAGTTCTTCAGCCAGATTGAGTAAACCGGCTTTGTGTTTGATGACGGGATTGGTAGTATGAAGCATGAGAGTTACCTCGTGTTTTGTATAAGGATTCGACACCCATATCAAAACCGGTAACTCTCAACCTTTCAAGGCCATGTGTCAGATCAAGTCGCGACTAATACACCTAAAAATATCCCACCATTCTCGGCACAGCATCATCACTATCTAAAATGGCATCGAGAAAATATATTAAGATCATGATATTATTTTCGTGGAAACAGTTGCACAAAAACACGCCAATTAAAAGCATGCTTCCTGAAGTATATAAATAGATGAAATTAAGTATTTGTTAATCTATTCAGTGAAGCTTAAAGCAGACATCCAACCATCCTCATGTTCAGATGCCTGCTTTACTGACATTTTTTTATCAAAGGTCCTCTTGGAGATAGATCGCCAGCAACACTATGTCGTATGTTGCAAATACTATACTCAATAAGGCTTATCTATTTCCCTGAATTAATTTTCGCAAAATCAAACGGACTCACTACCCCTTCCCGATTAACATCCAGAAAATCAGCCCACCACTGCAGCATCAGTCTGCGCTCATCCAGATGCTCAGCTTTATGAATGTAAGCAGCACGTACTGAGTTACGTTCCATATGGCTCATTTGCCGTTCCACGGCATCCCTCGACCACAATCCAGACTCAATCAACGAACTACAGGCCATTGTTCTGAAACCATGTCCACAAACCTCTACCTTCGTGTCATAACCCATAACGCGCAGCGCCTTGTTCACCGTGTTCTCACTCATCGGTTTGCGATGGTCGTGATCGCCAATGAAAACAAAATCGCGATCGCCACTAAGTTTGTGTACCTGTTTAAGGATTGCTAACGCCTGACGAGATAACGGCACCAAATGAGGTGTGCGCATTTTTGAGCCACGCTGTGAGTGTTTTACCCCTTCGATAACTTCTCGCTCGGCTGGAATCGTCCACATTGATGTTTCAAAATCGATCTCAGACCATCGAGCAAAACGCAATTCGCTGGAACGAATGAAAACAAGAAGGGTTAGCTCAACAGCAAGGCGAGTTAGAGGCCTGCCGGTATAGTTATCAATCCGTTGAAGTAGTTCGGTAATACGTTTCAACTCTAACGCAGGTCTATGCTGACGGTTACTCGAAGCGACAGCACCAACCATCTCTTGCGCGGGATTGTAATCAAGTAAACCACTCTGAACGGCATATCTCATAATTGCAGTAGTGCGCTGCTGTAGACGGGATGCCACCTCTAGTCGCCCCGACAACTCTACCGCTTTGATTGGGGCTAGCAGGTCTCGAGTTTTGAGATCAGCAATATTCCGCTTACCAATGGCGGGAAAGAGATTGTCCTCCAGGCTTTTCAGCACTCGTCGGCTATGTTCTTCCGACCACTTTTTATTTGTGGTATGCCACTCAATAGCAAGCTGTTCGAAAGTACGTGCTTCTTCCTGCTCAACCTTATCATTTTTCTTTTTATCTCCCGGATCGATGCCATTTGCCAACAACTTACGAGCCTCATCACGACGAGCTCTGGCATCTGCAAGAGACACTTCTGGATATACACCCAAAGCCAGCATCTTTTGCTTTCCACCAAAGCGGTACTGCAGACGCCAGTATCTTGAACCATTTGGGTGGACGAGAAGATGCATACCGCTGCCATCGGTCAGTTTGTATTGCTTATCCGTTGGCTTGGCTGTTCTGACCTTGATATCTGTTAACGCCATGCTTATCCCCTTCCTGTTGGTACAAGCATTATCGAACCGTAAATACCATCATCTGTACCAACATGTGTTGGTAGATGTACGTTGATGTAGGTTGACCTTGAGAGAGTTAATATAGCGGGAAAGGTAGATAAATACTGGATTTTAGACATAAAAAAAGACCTCAGTTGAGGTCCATTTACATGCTTTTGGTGCGAAGGCCGGACTCGAACCGGCACGTATTTCTACGGTCGTTCGCTTGTCTGGCAAGCTCCTGTAATGCTTTGAATCAACTGCAAAAACAGGAAAAGACTTCGACATTTCACACTATTCAAATTCAAGTGCAAAAGCCCTGACAAAATAGCTGGGGTTTGCATGATTTACAAGAGAGATCGTTACTTAGTTTTAGATCCATGCGGAAACTATCTGGTGAGGATCGCCATACCGAAGTACATGCGTCACCTGTTCGGAGGACGACGTAACTACGTGAAGAGCACAGGGACACGCGATGTGCGCGAAGCCCGTCTCTTTCGTGATGCGGTTGCTCTGGAGTGGTTTAAGATTCGTAACCTGATAAAGCCGCAGCGTGATCGAGGCTCGAAGGTAGAGCAAATCCTCAATGAACTACGTCAAGTTGGTACGTATGCACATGAAGCGCCGGAGCCATTAAGCCCTCCTGTAATGAGTTGCCCCTCCCTCTTGAGGATGCGGGATCAGTACATTCTCCAGTTCAGCGAGAAGCGCAAGCTCACCACCCTATCGAAGACAAACAAAGCCGTAGAAGTTTTCTTAGAACATCTCAATAAGCGCGATGTTCAGCTTCGTGACATTAACCGAACCACTGTTACAGGCTGGCTTGATAAGCTCAAGACGGAGAAAGCACCACAGACCATACAAAACTACGTTAGTGCATTGGCTCAGATCTGGGATCTGGCTCGTAACCGTTATCACGATGCACCGCAGGAAAATATCTGGCGAGGCCATGCTCTGGAGGCCAAAAGTAGCAAGGTGAGCTATGAGGTGTTTGAACCTGGAGAATTGGCGAAGGTATTCGCTGTAATGGCAGATGATGAAGAGATGCAGAACGTAACACTGATCGGGATGTATAGCGGGATGAGATTGAATGAGATCTGTTCTTTACGTACAGCCAACATCCGAGAGATTGAGGGGGTGTTATGTTTCGAAGTAACTGAGGGAAAGACAAAATCAGCCGTCCGCATTGTTCCCGTGCATAGCCTTATCACTCCGTTAGTGTTGTCTCTACGTGAGAAGCCTTACAACGGTTTTTTATTCTATCGTGCTTCAATCACTGACCGTGCAGACGGAAAGCGCTCTACGTGGCATTCACAGCGTTTTACCAGGGCTAAACGCAAGGCATTAGGCGAAGCGGGATCAGAGTTAAAAGTTTTCCACAGTTTACGCCACCAAGTGGCGCAAATGCTGGACAGGGGCGGCATTGGCATAGAGAAGTTAAAGCCTGTTCCAGAAGACCGCATTGCCTTGCTACTTGGCCATGAGCGCGGCTCTACAGAAAGTTTCAAGACGTACAGCAAGAATGCGGCCTCTCCGGTGGAGCTAAGACAATATATCGAGTTGTTACGTTATCCAGAGATTGAGAACCAATGAAAAAGGGTATGCATTCGGGGATAATAATCGCACGATAAAATCGGATAAATATCATACTATTTAACCAGTTAAAAACTCCAAATAGAAATACAAATCTTCAAATTAACAGAATAAAACACCGCACAAATAATCAAAAATGAAGTGATCAAGTGAAGTTGCTACAACATCTTGTCAAGCGAAGCGGAGATAGTTAGCATAACACTATATATAGTGCCCATAAGGAAGATAAGCACTATATATTTCACCTCAACTGCCCAGAAGGACTAAAGTCATGGCTAAAAACCCAAAGCAAACGTCAAGGAATGTTGGTTCTCTCGCTGGTCAAACTCTGTCCGATCCAAACGCCTCGAAACTACAAAAGCGCTTGGCAGCCTCTGCTCTTTCTCAGCGTGCCCCCTCCAGCCATACCAGCGAAACTATGGAAACGGTTGCAGCTAAGGCTCTCGATAACCCGCGCTCAAGCGAAAAAACCAAACGGCTTGCAGCAACGGTGTTAGCTCAGTCAACAAAATAAGCTACGAAAAAAGGGGCCTTAGGCCCCTTTATTTTCATAGTCATCTTCATCAGGAGAGCTAATAAGATGTATTGCTTTCCAACAAAGAAATATAGTGGCTATTCGTGCAGCTTCACCAACTCCCTGCTTACATGCGACCGCAAATGCCTGATTTTGAATATCGGCCCAATCAAACTTGAATGCATTCAAATCAGAAAATGAAACTTTGTAGTCATGCTTATGAGCATAGTTATTTCTAACTTTGTTTATCGCCTTAAAAGCTGAATAATAATGCTCATCAATCAACCCCATCGATAAGGCAAGATCTACCTTTAAATCAAATGACCGATTTCCTTTAAAAAAGGCTTTAGGTTCAACAAGGTTTCTGGATATAAGGGTTTCAAGCACTTTTTCAATAAATATATGACCTTTAAGAATCGGTGAAAGCTCTTCCTCATCAAACACAAGGCGTTCCATCGCGTGGTGATCAAGCTCACGATAAGATAAGTCGTCAAAGTTCATTTTTTCCCTTATGCATTTGGTTCAAATACATTATTTTACCATAGCAACGTTTAGGTTATTTACATTGAAAGAAAATAATAAAGGAGTTTTACACACACTTTATTTTAGCCACCTGTTGATGACTGTCCACTACTCATTTGTAGCGTTAAGCTCTGCATAAAGCTTGCCTGACTTGCTTTAGCCTGGAAATCTACATAATCAGCAAGGCGTGAGGTGTCACTTTGAATAGTTAGAGGTACGGTAGGCTCAACTGTTAGATTGAATATTGGACTCAGATTGTAAGCTGGCACATTGGCGCTATTGAGCGACATTGCACTATTACGTAATGCCTCACCATTCAGGTCGTAACCACTTGCCGCTGTTCCTGCTTGCTGATTACCGAAGCCCAGCCAATCTTTGATAGCTGGAGCCACTGAACGGGTATCGAAGCCCGTCTTATCAGCGATCCACTGCGCAGTATCATTGGCAGAGCCTGTAACAGCACCATTGTAAGTATCCCGCATAATCGTGCCATTCACATTTAGAGATCCTCCGGCATAATCAATCTGCCAACAAAGGAGATCGCTATGCGTAAAGCCCGTTTTACTGAGCATCAGATCATCGCCGTGATTAAGTCGGTTGAAGCCGGACGAACGGTTAAGGATGTCTGCCGGGAGGCCGGTATCTCTGAAGCGACTTACTACAACTGGAAGTCTAAATACGGCGGTATGGAAGCTTCTGATATTAAAAAGATCAAGGAGCTTGAGGACGAGAACCGACGCCTCAAACAAATGTTTGCCGACCTGAGCCTTGAGAACCGGGCGCTGAAAGACGTTATCGAAAAAAAGCTTTAAAACCAGCCTTTAAGCGTGAGCTGGTCACTCATCTGATAACGGCATTCGGACTCAGTATCCGTCAGGCCTGTCGGAGTCTCAATCTGAGCAGAACGGTTTATCATTACCGTCCGGATACCACGCGTGATGAACCCGTTATTACCGCATTGCAGGCGGCAGCTGAACGATACCCACGATACGGTTTTCCAAAACTTTTCCAGGTTCTGCGGCGGCAGGGATACGCGTGGAATCACAAAAGGATCCATCGTATTTATTGTTTGCTGAAGCTGAATTTTCGCCGTAAGGGTAAACAACGGCTGCCGGTGCGTAATCCCTCGCCACTGGCCACACCGGAAGCGCTGAACCAGAGTTGGTCTGTCGATTTTATGCATGATGCCCTGGTCTGTGGCCGTCGTTTTCGCACGTTCAATGTCGTTGATGACTTTAACCGTGAGGCGTTGTCGATTGAAATAGATCTGAATCTGCCAGCTCCGCGAGTGGTCCGTGTGCTCGACAGGATCGCGGCAAATCGCGGCTATCCGCTCATGCTACGCATGGATAATGGACCGGAATTTATCTCGCTGGCACTGGCTGAATGGGCAGAGAAACATGCAGTAAAGCTGGAGTTTATCCAGCCGGGTAAGCCGACACAGAACGCTTTTATTGAGCGTTTTAACAGGACATATCGTACAGAAATACTCGATTTTTATCTGTTCAGAACGCTGAATGAAGTGCGGGAAATCACGGAAAGATGGGTGTCAGAATATAACTGTGAACGCCCTCATGAATCACTGAACAATATGACGCCGGAGGAATATCGGCAACACAATCATTTGGCCGGGATCTCAAAAAATGCCTGGTGTAGTGGTCAACTAAAACTGGCCACGGCTTTAGATTTTTTCCAGTATCGGTTTTCCGATTCGTTTGGCGGTAACCCACCGTTATAGTCATGCGGCCTGAGCGAGCTGTAATACCCGACGATATAGTCTGTGATCGCATGAGCAGCTTCGCTAAAGTTTATATAGCCTGTCACTGGCACCCACTCGTTTTTCAGACTTCTGAAGAAGCGTTCCATCGGGCTGTTATCCCAGCAGTTTCCGCGTCGGCTCATACTTTGCCTGATCCGGTAACGCCACAATAACTGCCGGAACTGCCTGCTTGTGTAGTGGCTACCCTGATCACTGTGGAACATCACTCCTGCTGGTTTACCTCGGGTTTCCCACGCCATTTCCAGCGCTTTGATGGTTAGCTTGCTGTCCGGTGAGAATGACATTGCCCAGCCTACCGGTTTCCTGGCGAACAGATCGAGAACAACGGCGAGGTAAGCCCATCGCCTGCCTGTCCAGATATACGTCACATCGCCGCACCACACCTGATTAGGCTCTGTCACTGCGAACTGTCGCTCAAGGCGATTCGGGATAGAGATGTGTTCATGACCACTACGTTTATATCGGTGGGTCGGCTGCTGACAACTCACCAGACCCAGTTCTTTCATGATCCTTCCGGCAAGCCAGCGTCCCATTCTGAAGCCTCTCAGGGTTGCCATAATGGCGATACTTCTCGCGCCAGCAGAGCCATGGCTAATGTTATGCAGCTCCAGAACCTGACTACGTAATACAGCCCGCTTGCCGTCTGGCTTTTCAGGGCTATTTTTCCAGTATTTGTAACTGCTGCGATGAACCCCGAACACGTGGCAAAGTGTGACCACAGGATACTGCGCCCTGAGTTTCTCGATTAACGAGAACTGTTCAGGGAGTCTGACATCAAGAGCGCGGTAGCCTTTTTTAATATTTCATTTTCCATTTCAATACGTTGTAGCTTTTTCTTCAGCTCACGTATTTCAATCTGTTCCGGGGTTATAGGGGAGGCTTTAGGTATTTTACCCTGTCGTTCATCCCGCAACTGCTTTACCCATCGAGTCATGGTAGAAAGACCCACATCCATAGCACTGGCCGCAGCTGTAACGGTGTAGTTCTGATCAAGGACCAGTTGAGCGGATTCGCGTTTAAACTCTGCGCTGAAATTTCTTTTTTTCATTGAGGCACCTGTAATGTTCTGAGATGAGCATATCACCTCTGTTCAGGTGGCCAAATTCAGTAAACCACTACATGGAACTAAAACGGGTCTATTTACACCATCATAGAGAGCCTGGGCCGCTGGTTTATCTTTATCAGCAAACCAACCAGGGAAGCGAGCGCGAAGCCCTGCATTTAGATCCGAGACAACACCGGAGATTTCAGAAACAAATCCTGTCATCTGTTTAGCTAAATCTCCTAAACCCTCTCCGAGCAATCCGGCTGATTCTGTGATAACACGGGTGTTCTTCACGAGGTCATCACCACCATCAGCGAAACCTTTCATAAAACCATACAGCAGAGAGTTATCGATCCCGTTTTGCAAATTGCCGAAAGCCACACTTAAATCACCAAATGCAAGCGTCTGTTTTACCTGCTCTTCGTTCAGTGTCTGACCACTATCAACAAGGGTTCTTAGCGTCTTGTTAAACTCTGCACCGTTATTCAGGAATAGATCGGTGTAGTGTGCGAGGTCATCCCCATAATCCTCGATCAGATGCCCGATGGATGCCTGAGACATTCCACGGCGCTGACCTTCGTTAACTGTTGCCTGAACGAAATCAGCAGGACGATCCTGGAACTTCGCAATGTCGGCTTTAGTCCATCCGAACAGGTTCATAACGTTATCTATAGCACCGTTGCCGCCTTTCCATTTCCCTGACTTCTGATCGAATGTGGAGTTCGTCACCGACTCACCCAAACGCTCGCGCACGTCTTTGAAGTTGTCCGTCACCTTGTCTACAGATGCGCTATCTATGCCGTGTTGTTGTCCGTATGCAACCAGAGTTTTCACAACGTTAGGATTAGTCTTAACCAGGGCTGATTTTCTCACCAGGTCCAAGTTCTCATTCCCTTTGTCACGGATACGAGACAAGACACCAGCCCCGCCAGCTAATGCAGCAGTAGCACCAACAAAGCCAGCACCGCCACCGATAACATTCAGCCCTTTTTCTTTAATACCCTTTGCAGCCCCTGCATAGTCGGTTTTCTTAGCATGTCTGAGTGCTGCCGCCTGTGCCTGAGTGGACGCAGTTACTTTTGCCTGTAACGCTGCCTCACGACGCATAAGAGCAATACGTTCGCGTAGCTCATAGTTCATCTTCTGGCTACTGATCTGACCGTTACGGAAAAGCTCTGTCTGCTCGTGAGCAAACTTTGCAAACTGGTATTGTTTAGCCGGATCAATCCCATACTTACCAGCTACACCTTTCATCTGGAGAATGGATGATCTGCGTTTCAGGTCGGCGGTTTCATTGCGACGGCGTAGCTTGTCAGCCTCACGAGCCTGAACTTTTGCCGCTTTCTCAGCTTGACGCTGTTGTTTTAAATCACTGGCGCTCTTAGAGGGAGCCACCTTAGCATCTGCTACTTGTTCACGCGCTTTAGCTCTGCGCTGCTTCTGAGCCTGGAAGCGAATCTTGGGATCGGCTATTTTCTGGAAGTGCTTTTGAAGGTTATCCGCTGCGGCTTTAGCCAGAGCAATGCTCTGCTTATCCACCACGAATGTAACCGTATTGCGGATCTGACTGACCGAAATATCAAGCATCGCCACCGCCTTTCTTACTCACCAGATAATTAAGTGCATCTGATACACTACGCCCACGATGTAATAACTGACGTAGATGACCGTGATCTATTTCAAGCACACGACACACTCCCGCCAGATTTAATAACTCTTCTGCTGTTTCAGCATTTACGGCGAGGTGAAGCCCCGCGCTTTTTACAATCACTTGCATTTATCTTTCCTCATTCTGGAAATAAAAAAGGGCGGGAACACTGGGGAGATTTGCGCTCTCTTAGTTCCCAACGTTCACACGCCCTATTCAATAGCCTGATTATTTCCAGCGGGTCAGGCTCCCGCTTGCTCATTAAGCAGTGATGGTGATCTTCACCTGCATACCTAACGCATGGTTCACTGGTAATGCGCTGTTTTCGTGCATAACGTGGTAAGCATCGCCGCGCTCGCTCAGGTAGCCCCAAGAGTAGTATTCAGCAGGTGCAGCATCGATCAGCGCGAAGTTACCAGAGGCAGCGCCGTAGATGTTCTGATAAGCATTTGTGCCTTTACTGAACACCGGAACCGCCACCATGTCAGCATCATCTGGCATCTGTGCAAGGATCAGCGGATCTGTCACTTTAACAATGTCGATCGGCGCACCAGGCAGACTAAACGTACTAACACCAGGGAGAAGCTCGTGACGCTGGTAGAATAGGTTACGGTCGTCATATGGCGCTACATACTGGAACGCCTTAGACATACTGTCAGAGAAGCGAATCTGGCTAAATGCAGCAGGTTTAGCGAATACGATCACTCGTTCAATCTGTCCAGCCAATCCACCTGCGGCAGCCTGAACTTTGTCTAAGATGGCATCAAAATCCTGTGCCGCTGTCGCTGTGCTCACGCTGGCTGTCATTGGCACCACACCGAACAGTTCAGCATAAGAGATCAGTAGGTCATCAGTTGCAGGCGTATAAACTTCACCTTTGAACAGAGCACGGGCCAGGTAAGACTCACGGGTACGCAGATAAGCAATCTTATGTTTGCCAGTGTATTCGGTGTACAGGTCGGTAACGGTTTGCTCGTAGTCCGTTCCTTGCACTCTGCGGCCTTGTACGTCTACAGGTTTAAACTCATCTTCCCTTGCAAACCAAGGAATCTCGATAAGGTATTCTTTGCCATTCTGACGCGCGGTAGTGTCGTGGTTTGATGAATAACGGCTCTGCGGGGTGTTAAACAGGCTGTAGTTATCATCCAGAAGCTGTGTCACCACCACTTTCGGATTCTGAACACCTACCCCGTCGAATAGGTCGAGGGCATTCATAAGATAGTTACGTTCCGGCAGAGCCTGGAAGATTGGCGCTAAATCGACCATCTCACGCCCAATTGCGATTTTACTCATTATTTATCTTCCTTGATTAAGAGGTAAAGAATGGACGGCATACGAACCCTTTGGATTCGAGCGTGGTGATAGCTGCGGCGTGATTAGCTGCGTGCAGGTTGTCGGCTTTCAGTGCTACGAAGCTGCCAACATTAGGCGCACGTAGGACATTCACGGTCTTACCGTCGCCAGCACTCACGAAATCACTTACCACCACAAAGGCATCATCGCCGGAGGTGTATAAAGCGCCATCAGCCCCGATAACATCGGCGCATTGAATATCCGCTGGCAGGTCGAAAACACGACCTTCTACGACTGCAAAAGAATCAGTGGCGTAGCTCACTACGTCAGTGAAACTCTTACGAATTGGGAAAAGTTCGGTTAGGTCTACAATCATTGTTGTTTGATTTCCTTGGATTTGATTGCGATCCGTTCCTGCATACTAAGTTGAGGTGTGTCCTCAGAAGGGAAATACTGGTCTACAGCTTTTTCTATTTCTTCAACGGTACATCCTGCCATTTCAGCCACTTTAGCTATTAACTCAGGATTAACTTGAATCACTTCGGATTTGTATTTTAGGATTCGGTCGCGATTGTTTATTAAGAACATTCTGTTGTTCCTTCGCGTTATAACTGCGTTCATCCTTCCATTAATAACGGAAGTGTTACATGCAGATTGTTAAAAAGGGGCAATTAAGCCCCTGGAGAGATGCCCTTGTTAGAAAGCATTGTTTAACGTCATCGTTTGGGAGGATTATGAAGTTAAAGAATGGTTTCTTGAATAAAATGAAGGGCGCAACTGTTACGAATAACAGAAGTAGGATCGCCCGTCATTGCCCCACTTCAAAACAGAAGCCCTTCTGTCATGGCGAGAAGTGGGAATGGAATCTCAATATCACCACTGGAATAGCAATAAGAGATTGCCAGCCTGAACGTAACTACCGCTTACGGCGTTTATTCAGTCTGACTACATTCATCCTAACGGAATGAATGAGCAAAGAGCGAATGCCCTTTCTGAAAAAGTCGGAGATGCGCGGTGATTGCGATGCAATACCAACACAACAAGATATTACATCCCGCGCATTCCTTCGGAACTAAACAAGACAAAGAGGAAAGAACCAACACTTTCAGAAAAATAGCATTCAGAGGGAGAGAGTGCCGCCATGGGAAACGGCATTCTCAAGGAGTGCGTATTGACATACGAGGGTGAAGTGATTGGAATGCTTACCCTATAACTCATTATGACACACATAGCACATATTGTCAAGACATTTTGTAACTTTTATGTTATAGCGCATTCTTCCGCGATATGGATGGAAAGCTCTCCGAGTTCAACGGTGATGTATTGCAGAGAGCAAGCAAGCTCCTCAAGGTCATTAGCTACACGCCACGCTTCTTCTGGTGTGATCGTACTACCGTCACGCTGCACCAAACGAGCTACAGACGTTTGCAGATGTTCAAGGGCAGTGATTGCCTCTTCAGTGTATTGCAACGCTTCCAGAAGCGCGGAGGGCGTTCTCTCACGCCACGCTGCATTAACAAGCTGTAAGGTTGGTAAATGCCAGTTGTCGTGGAAGGAGTTAATTAGGGTGTTCACGATGTCCATAGTTTTATTATTCATTGTTGTTTTCCTTGTCGTCAAAGAGAATGTCAAAATCTTGTATGTGGTGAGATAAGCCGTTAGTTTGGGAATACCCCACCCAGTCAATATAGTTTTCTGCGTATAGCTGCCACTTCTTAAGATTCGATGAATCAACACGGTATTCACGGCGGCGGCGTGGTTTATAGAAGACGTTATCCGAAGAAGCTAAAACATCCTGCAATAGTTCAAACTCTGCCCCTACGGGCACCGTTGCAGGGTATTCTATTATTTCGGTGATCCATTCTCCTGGAATAGACTCTCGTGCGAGGTCTTGTAGAGAAGAGGTGTATTTACGTTTGCTGATGCGTGTTGCTTGTTCTATCCGTTTAATTGGATTTCGTTCTTTTCGTCCCATTCATTCCTCGTAGAGGGGAAACTCCTTGTCTGGTTAAGACGTAAAAGCCATAGAATATGGTGAACCACCATAAAGCAGTAATCATAAAGTTTCCCGATTGTGTGTTTTAGAAATTAGAGTAGATAAATTCTACATTGTCTCGTTCGATGTGTTTCAGCGTGAATGATAGATAATGGCTTTCATCGTCTATCTCAATCACACCAATGTTGCGCAGCGCACGAAGCCAGAATCTGATCCCGTTATCACTTACACCGGATTTATCAGATAGCTCTCCGTAAGAAATTTTGGTTTTCCTTCCTTTCCAGAACCAGACAAGTGCATAATAAACGCCCTTCCCGCTATCGTTGATCTGTATCTGGTTTGTGTTGTTCAGTTTTATGTATTGTATCAATTAGTCCTCCTGATTAGTTCCAGTTTCGTTTGATTGTTGCTATTCCAACATTCATAACTTCTTGAGTTTGTTTCTGAGTAAGCCCACTGGCTTTATGTTTCTGCACTTCGACGCGGGTGTTGTCGCCTTTCCTTGTATCGCGTTTCTTTCTCACTTTCCCATATTTCAGACATTCAATCTTTGCACCAGGAAAATAATGCTCTTTGATGTATTCAGCAGTTGCCAGATCCGGTACTACGAACATCAGAGGGTGATTTGTGTCAGCATTACGGATAGATGTACGACTAATAAACTGGTAGCACCTTTCATAATTCATCGCGGCACGTTGTTTATGTTCAAATTCTTCAACATCCCATCCGTTAAGCTCCGCATACTGCCGCCATTTACCTTGGAAATCTTTATCAAGGTTACTGCATCCGAGAAATACAGCATTGTGTATGTGCTGGTAATGGTTCAGGCCATAGGAAGCCATTGAAACACGGATACCACGGGAAGCATCGGTAAGAATTTCATCTCCTATCGTAGTAAACTGACACAGGGATTTATCTCTGTTGGTAGCGAAGATAAATTCACCAGGCACGCGCTGGATGATTTCCTGGAGATGTTCATGAAAAACTTTCTGTAATGCTGTCAAGGTGCATCTGTTTTCACATACGGCGACCAAGGAGATCGGTACACGCTTATGCTTACGTCTTTCAAGTGGCGGCTTTAAATCTTCACCAGCTTCCTCAACTTCGTATTTCGCCAGATGTTCAGCAGCCCAGACAAACAAACTTCGAGAAGAGCCAGCACCTAAGAGTGTAAGTTGTTCAGCCCATTCTACAGATCTGATAATTGGTGAAGCAGTGAAGGCGAATAGGTGTTTATTCTCTTCGTAGAGAAGTCCAGCACCCTGCATAATCGCCCAGAGTAGGCGCTTTAAATCCTGACCACTCGACTGTTTTTCATGCCAGTAGGCGTAGAAATTTTCACGCTCATCCTCACGCAGGAATAACAATCCGTCCCGCTCTTCCAGCATATCCAAGAATGGGAAATTTTGTTCCGTCCGATTTGTATGCTGCACTTTGATGTAAGCGCCAAACATTGCATCAGGGATTTCATCAACAAAAATTCTGAAATTACGGAGAAGGTTTTGAAGTTCCGTTTCAAGCGCTGCGCGATAGCAATAATGAATGAAACATTGATGTGTGCAGATGATCACCGAATGCTGGAAATCGTATTCCAGGGTGGAAATTAGGTGTCTTACAGCTTCTGTTTCGGTGTCTACGTGATAACTCTTCACCCTTCGGCTTTCAAGTTCTTCCTTCACTTGATTACATAAATCATGTGTTGGCATCACGAGAAGATAACGAGGGGGAATTGCTTCGGAATTTGTTAATAAACTTGACTTGATGTAGTGCTGTAACGTGGTGGATTTTCCAGATCCGCAAATTGCATCAACGTAGGTTATTACTTTTCTTCTTTGGTTCATTGGGTTCCTCTTTGTTAAGGACTGTCGTTATTAATTCGCTCACCAGTGCGGCAGCGGCTTTATTTTCACGATTGGCACGCGCGATCAGCGCCTGATAAGTCTCAGGGGTGAAGTTGATTTTCATTTTCTATTCCTTCTATTTGGTCTGTTCGGTTGTAGAAGCGCGGATTGTATCCCATCGCTTCAATACTTCGGTGAAGAAATCTTCCCGTTCCTGATATCCACGAGCGCGGCAGGAATTACGTAATGCTTGGATGTGGTAACGGGTGGTAGTTCCATCTTTTAATTGTTGAAGTGTGTCTTCAACGTCGAAATATCTCAATATTCAGTCTCCTTGGATAGGTGTATAAACAAAAACACCTCGCAAACCTGATGGTTTCGAAGTGCGTTGATTGGATTATGTGGATAAAGTTTTATGCGATATGAGTACTATAACATTTTTCCTACCCACCTGTCAAGGGCTATCACAAAATAAATTCCATGTCAATCACTTTTGTGAGTTTGAGAAGATGGCAACTCAAGCGAGGGTATCATTTCCGGCTCTTCATGCGAGTGAGCCGATCTTATGGCTACGCCATTTGCACAATCAAGCTGATTACGAGAGTATCACGTAAGAGGGGGTATCATTTTAAATGATAAGCCCTTTTACATTTATTTTGATACCTTCGGAAAGTGTAGGCTCACAATGAACCAGCGATCAGCGGGTGAATGTCGCATGAAAAAGTATCTGCTCATGATCATCTTGCACAATGATGTATGTTCGAGGAATACGAGAACATAAGAGAGATAATTAATAACCTTAATTTAATTAAGGGTAGTTAGTAATTGGTTTGTGTCAGTGAGTGAAGCGAACATGACAAGTTATCTCTAACAGGAGAAACACTTCTCATCAATAACTCTATGCAAAGGTAACTCTCCTGTATAGCTATCTTCCATGCGCTGATCACGCGCATATCAAATTGTACATTCCACTTTATGGAGAATTAACCCTACATCCCTCGTTTCACTCATGATTACGTGTTAATCGCGAATACTCGCCTCCATAGCGCCGGAAATTTCCCCGTTATATCCACGGTAAATCCCTCCTTAATCTACCTTAAATGACAGGTAAAGAATGCCCTTGTTACAGGGTAAAGTTACCGTAGTGAGCAAATAGTAACAATCACTCACTTTGCGTAAAGCCGCACGGCGCAAGGCTTACAGCGGTCATTGTCCACAATGAGCACTTCCATATTCGATGCACAGTGCTGAACGAGTTTTCTAAAATTGAAACATCGGTTTATTTTCATGCCTAAACCCACCAATTAGTTAGTATTTTAATCATTTCATTATGCAATCAGTTTCAAGTGCATAAACTCCGCATAATCAGTGCATAAAGGCAGGTTAGCGCCGCCCTTGCCTAACAACCTTACATTTATCACATTTAAATCAATGAGATAGGCAGTAACCACACACAAGCATTGGTAGTGTGATGTTCGGGTGTTGCCGCTGTTCTTCGTGCAAAGTAGAGGATTTGGCAATGTTCAAACACATGTTTATAAATGCCAACACTATGATTTTATTCAGATATTTCAAAATCATGCAGATTTCGATCTGGGTGTGCCTGATCTTCGCGTTAAGCACTGGACACAATCGCGCCATTTACCACACACAACACAGTTCGATTTTTGATCATCTTTATTGTAACTCACTGAAATTGATCATATAGTTTATTCAATATGTTTAGATATGTGACCTTGAAGGAGGGCAAATTGAACAGAGCAGTCGTGTTAGACGAACAGCAAGCCAAAGCGATTAGGGAGTGGCTAAACGCTCATAACAAGAGCCTAATAGCTGACGTTACATTAATGATGCAAGCCGCCGTACTGCGTGTGGGGGATGCCGTAGCTTTGCGCTTCGACGAAGTGCTCAATGGAGAGATAGACATAGAAGAACAGAAGACAGGGAAGCGTAAAGCCCTCACCCTTCCGGCTCCAGTGGTGCAGATGATCACACGTCGCCGTGCTGAGTATCCGCATGATGTTCATGTGTTCAGGAGCCAGCGTAACCGCTCGATGAACAAGCAAGCACCTGTACGACGCGAAGAAGTGAGCAAGCAAATCGCAGAAGCCGCGAAAGCTATCGGCATTCATGGCACTGTATCGGCTCACAGCTTCCGCAAAGCTGGCGGGAATGCCATCTACAAGCGTTCAGCAAACAACATCGCTTTAGCTATGACCGTGCTTAATCACAGCAACATCACTGACACCAGGCGCTATCTGGACTTAGACAAGCAAGCCGTTAGCCGTGTGATCAATGAGATGGACTTATAAGGGGTACACATGAAAAACAGCTTACTGGTGCTGACGCTGGCGATCATGCCAGCCCTGGCGAATGCCGGACAGATAACCATGGTCAACCCGCAAGAGGAACAGACAGAAAACGGAAAAGCGCTGTGTGTTTACGAGAATAGCCAGTATATTTTCACTTATACCACGAAAGGCTCATGCCCCTATGCCAAAACGTTTCACACAGGGGATGCTAAACCGTAGTTATTTTCTAAGCCGATGTGGGGACTAAGTAAAGCTCCTTATATCCATAACGTAAACTAAGCCTGTCCCAATCGATGGTAGCTATTACCGGGAAATCAGCTTTTTCAGAAAATGAATAACGAGAGTTCGCTACGACGGTTAGTTTATTATCCGTAATTTTAATCCCCTCTCTAAAACCATACACCTGAGGATCTGTAAGATAGAACCAACCATCATGTCCCACTCGACGATAAATAAGCCCGAAGTTAATGCCACCAAAGCCTTGTATGAGAAACTCGTCATAAATCATTGGTTTTCCATCTTTATCCAAATCAACAAGACGTAGGATACTGGGTGCTTTACCATGTGGGACGACACTCATAACTGCCTCAATAACTTCTTCGCTCTGAAGTGTTGGTGCATCAGTCTCTAACCACTTTTTGAGAGAATGTTCCTCATTACCGATGAGATAATAAATTCTGTAATCTCCTGCCATTTTCCTCTCCTTACTATGTTATTGTAGTTACATCAAGGTTATAACAAAATCAATGTAATTCAAGATAATAAGTGTCAGCAATGACAGGAAGCCAGCTTAATTTTCTGATGATATGGCTACGGGCTTTACAGTAATGATACGAGGGGGCGTAATGCCCCCTTTGGATTATAGTGTTAAGTGTGCGTTTCTTGCGTAAGGGCTTAAAGATTAGATGTATCGTTTGCTACCATACTGTTTGGAATGTAACGAACAAAAGTTTGGGCCATGATCCCAGAAATGACCATCTTACTTAACTCAACCGTTGTGTCAGGAAGTTTCCAGGTTACTTTACTTGGATCAGAAAATTCAGGCTTGCCATACTTCTGAGTTAGTAATTGATTTAATGTGCTAAATTGACGTGCAGCAATGCCTTCATTTTTCTTTTCATTGCTGGCTACGTTCGTTTGAACAAGACGATCAGCGCTGTCGAACAAAAATGTCACTGTATACAGACCGCTACCAATCGATACATTATCAATCCGCACTTTCCCAAAGTTATCCTTATACTTTTCTGGTGAGATCAGATGTGCACCATTGCCCTGAGCAGCTACAACTTCTGATGGATTCATGTCCCATTTAGTGTTTCCGTAACCAATACCTTTAGCGAACGAGAGCAGGGGTAAAGTTAGAATCACGAAAGCCATTAGTAATTTTTTCATTCCATCCCCACGAATTGAGTTTATTAATTATGAACCAGTTTACAATGATCCCATTGCTCAGTGCTTCTTGCGATGCGGTCACTAATTGCAAAGTTTCCCAGCGGCGGATCATAGGCGTACACCTTGCTTTTATCATCTGCCATCATCAACTTACCGTTAGCTTTCAGCTTTGGTGAGAGCAGGTACGTACCATTTAAACGGTTAGCTTTGAAGCTATCGACATACAACGTTACCTCGGCACTACCCAACACACGTAAAGCACCGATTCTTCCATTCTGTATCGCTGCAATAGCATATTGACAGAGATACGTTTTAGCAGTTGAAGACGTATTTTTTCCGTCAACCTTAGCTGATGAGGAAGGGGAAGAGGATTTAGGGATTGAACTATGAAGAGAAGATGACGGGTAAGAGTATGAATAATTGTTATACGTAGATGAGGTGCCTGACCCAATCCGGCACGTTTTTCCAACCGCAATGCACGAATTACCACATGGAATACCTTTCTTGCAGTTCTTAGCGTGTGCAGAGAATGACAACCCAGCCAATAGAAATGTACCAATGGTTATCCTAACCAACGAAGACCAGCCCATAAACTACCCTTCTTTTAAGATTTCCTCTACATGATACCATATTTAAATTAAGGGAATAGAAGCCATAAAGCCCCGTTGGTGATACAGCAACAAGCGGAGCGTAGCGACTTCATCAGATTGTTAGAGGGATCATACCTTATCAGGATAACCGTGTACCCTTGCGGGAGCGTGGCTGAAGCGCTGATAGAGCCTACATGTCGTTTGTAGGTACGTTATCACCATAAACCTGTTTACGTGGCTCATAAGGCCGCACATCGGGCTTGAATGCGTATGATCAATCTGTTTTGGTATAGCGTTTAGAGACGGTGGCACGTCTTCCGGCTTCAAAGGGAAAAGCTGTACAAGGTTGAGCCTGGTAACTACTTGCCACTGCGTGATAACATACCAAAGCCATTAACATTCACAGTGGCTTTTGTACTTGATGAGAAACTGGTATTTCTTACATGCAAATGAGATGGGTTTTTCACACTAACTCATTGATTTGTAAGGAATTTAGTGACTTGGTGCCGAAGGCCGGACTCGAACCGGCACGTATTTCTACGGTTGATTTTGAATCAACTGCGTCTACCGATTTCGCCACTTCGGCACTGAAGGGGATGCGGAAACGTTGTGGATTATACCTGTCGCGCGCGGCCATGCAAGCGGCAGCGCGCGCAAGTTACGCTAAGTGCTGAAAAAAACAGCTTACATCTCCGATACGGCTAAACGAATGACGCCAGCCGCTCTCTCCTCTGGCAGATCGAGGACATTACCCCACAGATCCTGCACCAGATCGCAGGAGAGCTTCTCTTTGCCGACGCCCTTACGCGGGTTCTGCAAGAGCTGAAAATCGTCGCCATATTTCTTCGCCAGCTTCTGCATAATCGGCGCGACGTCCGCCCGCGCGGTATCACGCTCCTGCTGGGTCACGGTGTGCCTGTCCGGGCCGGCGGCGGCGCGCATCATCTCCACATCCGCCTGCATACGGCGGTCCATTAACGATTTATCCAGCACGCGCATCGGGTTTACCCCGCCCTTCACCGCCGGGTAGAGGAAGCGGAAACAGTCGTCGTCGCTCACCTTCTGCATGGCGGCGGTCTGTTCCATATTGAGACGCATATACTCCACCACGTTCTCGTCCGGGGCGTGCTGCAGCTTCCCGACCTGAAGCTTCAGGATCTGCGGCTGCACGGCGTCGATGATCTGCTGCTCGGTTTTACCCTCTTTCTGCATGACCACCATCTGATCCTGTATCCGCTTATGGAAAGCGGGATCCTGCTCCTTGATCACCTGCCAGGCCGGCATGTCGTTGAACGCCGCGTCAGGCTGGCTGTCGCGGCTCGGTTGTTGACTGAAATAAATTACACTGATTACGGCCACCGCGATTACCACGACAGCGCCGATACGCATCCGCTTGTTCATAGATATCCTTATTGTCGATTTAGACCGGTACGCCGCTGTGAAAGCGATACTCTTCGTCCGGTGTCGCAATAAGTGTGGCCTCAATTTCACCAAAATGCTTAATTCTGGGGGAGATATCCTCCTCGCTCACCTGCTGCGCGAGCGTCAGATAGTCCTGATAGTGGCGCGCCTCCGAACGCAGCAGCGACAGATAGAACTTCTGCAAATCCTCGTCGAGGAAGGGTGCCAGCGCGGCGAAGCGTTCGCAGGAGCGGGCTTCGATGTAGGCGCCGCAGATGAGTTTGTCGATCAGCGTCAGCGGTTCGTGGGTGCGCACTTCCTTCAGCATCCCCTTGGCGTAGCGGCTGGCGGTGATTTTAACGTACGGAATGTGGCGGGCGAGCATCGCCTCGCGCACCTGCCAGAAGTGGTGCAGCTCCTCTTTGATCAGCAGCACCATGCTGTCGATAAGCGCCTGCCCCCAGGGATCGACGGTTTTGGGCATGACGCTTTTACCAATCTGCCGGTGCAGGGCGACAAAATCGGGTTCCGGCCCCTCGCGGAAGGTGAATGCTTCATAGGGCTTAAGCCAGTCGAGCAGCGCGTCGGCGCCGCTCTGGTCAGCGACATATTTACGCACCAGCAGGAGCGCGGTCTGCGCGGCTTTCAGCTCGCAGACCATATGGTCGGTCAGCAGCAGCGGCAGGTTGGCCGGATCGCGGGCTTTATCAATCCACGCTTGCGGGGTCGGGCACTGGAGGAAGTTGAGAACGGGGGCGAGTATCTGCGGGTAATCCATAGTGATGCCTTAAAGAAGCGGTGGCCTGCGCCACCGCCAGAAACGCTTAGTGACGTACGCCGTCGTCTTCTTCGTCGATATAGTCTTCGTCGTCTTCGTCGCCCTCTTCACCGTTCGGGTCTTCGAAGTAGGTGCCCCAGCCGTCGTACTCCACCTCAAACTTCTCGGCCAGGTTCATTAGCTGTTCCACCTGGGCGTCGATAAGTTCCGCTTTCAGCGCGCCTTCGCTCAGAATATCGCAGCAGATGACGGTATCGCCCTCTTCCACTTCCAGCTCTTCCGGCTCGGTCACTTCATAGCCCAGCTTGAACGCCTCTACCGCCAGTTTCTCCAGCGCGTCGAAGTCATCCGCAGAGAAATGGTGCTCGATGGTATACAGCGCATCCGGATCGCTGCCGTCTTCCAGTAATTCTTCAATAATCAGACGCGTCTCTTCGCGCTGCTCTTCCAGGTGTTCCGGGTTTGCCATGGCTCGTTCCTCTTTAAGTTCGGCAGATACTTCTATTTTCACATACGGATGTGTTTGCCTCCACTTAATGTGATAAAGATTTATTCCCTGGGGTTGCAAATGAATAATTACACAGATAAAGTGAATTTTAATTCAAAAACTGGCAGTAGCCATGTGAGGAAAGCATGTCAGAATTGTTTAAAAAGCACTTTTTAAAACTGCTCGATTTTACCCCGGCACAAATCGCCTCCCTGCTGGCGCTGGCCGCTCAGCTCAAGGATGACAAGAAAAAAGGCAAGGAAGTCCAGAAGCTTACTGGCAAAAATATCGCGCTCATCTTCGAAAAAGACTCCACCCGTACTCGATGCTCTTTCGAAGTTGCCGCTTATGACCAGGGCGCTCGCGTCACTTATCTCGGGCCGAGCGGCAGCCAGATTGGGCATAAAGAGTCAATTAAGGATACTGCCCGCGTGCTCGGGCGGATGTATGACGGTATTCAGTACCGCGGTCACGGTCAGGAGGTGGTCGAAACCCTGGCCGAGTATGCGGGCGTGCCGGTCTGGAACGGGCTGACCAACGAGTTCCATCCCACCCAGCTGCTGGCGGATCTGCTGACCATGCAGGAACATCTGCCGGGCAAAGCCTTCCACGAGATGACGCTGGTCTACGCGGGCGACGCGCGTAACAACATGGGCAACTCCATGCTGGAGGCGGCAGCGCTGATGGGGCTGGATCTGCGTCTCGTCGCGCCGCAAGCGTGCTGGCCGGATGCCAGCCTGGTGGCGGAATGCAGCGCGCTGGCGCAGCAAAACGGCGGCAAAATTACCCTGACGGAAGATGTCGCCGCCGGGGTAAAAGGCGCGGACTTTATCTACACCGACGTATGGGTGTCGATGGGTGAGCCAAAGGAGAAGTGGGCGGAGCGTATCGCGCTGCTTCGCGGTTATCAGGTGAACAGCGAAATGTTGGCGCTGACCGGCAACCCTGACGTGAAGTTCCTCCACTGCCTGCCCGCCTTCCACGACGACCAGACCACGCTCGGCCAGCAGATGGCGAAAGAGTTTAATCTGCACGGCGGTATGGAGGTGACGGATGAGGTGTTTGAGTCCGCCGCCAGCATCGTCTTTGATCAGGCGGAGAACCGGATGCACACCATCAAGGCCGTTATGGTGGCGACGCTCGGAGAGTAATCGCCCTGCTCCCTCTCCATTTGGCGGAGAGGGAACTTGTCCGCCAGACGTTTTCCCTCTGCCGATCTCTCCTGAACCATACGTATTGCCCGGCTCAGCGCTTAATTAAGCGGCTATATCATCATTGCAATGAATGCTTAAAAGATAATTCACCGCAATTTATTATCCTTACGAATATATTCATGATAGATATTTGTTGCAACTATATTGCATCAAATAATTTGTTTTTAATCAAAAAAACATTGCATTCACATTGCGATAACGAGCTTTCATGTGAAAATCCTTAATCAGGAGCTCACGTCTCTTAACAATGAGAAATAACCCTATTAAGGAAGATACTATGAAGCGTTCACTGGTTACCGCTGCTGTACTCTCTGCTCTTTTTGTTAGTGCGGGGGCTTTTGCTGATGACTATGAAAGTGGCAAACTAATCATTAATGGCGAAGTTGTCGGTTCTACCTGTAAATTTATTGATAACAATGAAGCCATAATTCAAATGAACCCTGTCAGCTCTGCTTCAATAATTGCAACACAAGAATGGCAGTCTTACGAAGGTTATGAAAACCAAACTGTAATGCCATTGAAAATAAACTGTGCAAATCTTCCCGAGGGGCACGTGCCTTATCTTACCGTCTCAAAAACACAATTTCTTGATGGCAAAGACATTACAATTAACACTGCTGACGCTGAGGGAGTTGGATTTTCTGTTACCGTTAACTCTGCTGACATCAAACCCAGCGTCAGCGATAGAATTCCTTTAGGGAAGGTGCGAATAAGCAGGTCATTTCTTCCCAAGCTGACTCGCTGATTAAAATTTCGCGGATCTGGGCCGATTTTTTTCCCGCAAACACATCGAATCAGCCTATTTAGGCTATTTTTTCCACCATTTCTGGCGTTATTTCCGGTTTTTACTGAGATCTCTCCCACTGACGTATCATTTGGTCCACCCGAAACAGGTTGGCCAGGGTGAATAACATCGCCAGTTGGTTATCGTTTTTCAGCAGCCCCTTGTATCTGGCTTTCACGAAGCCGAACTGCCGCTTGATGATGCGAAACGGGTGCTCCACCCTGGCACGGATGCTGGCTTTCATGTATTCGATGTTGATGGCCGTTTTGTTCTTGCGCGGATGCTGCTTCAAGGTTTTTACCCTGCCGGGACGCTCGGCGATCAGCCAGTCCACATCCACCTCGGCCAGCTCCTCGCGCTGTGGCGCTCCTTGGTAGCCGGCATCGGCTGAGACAAATTGCTCCTCTCCATGAAGCAGATTACCCAGCTGATTGAGGTCATGCTCGTTGGCCGCGGTGGTGACCAGGCTGTGGGTCAGGCCACTCTTGGCATCGACACCAATGTGGGCCTTCATGCCAAAGTGCCACTGATTGCCTTTCTTGGTCTGATGCATCTCCGGATCGCGTTGCTGCTCTTTGTTCTTGGTCGAGCTGGGTGCCTCAATGATGGTGGCATCGACCAAGGTGCCTTGAGTCATCATGACGCCTGCTTCGGCCAGCCAGCGATTGATGGTCTTGAACAATTGGCGGGCCAGTTGATGCTGCTCCAGCAGGTGGCGGAAATTCATGATGGTGGTGCGGTCCGGCAGGGCGCTATCCAGGGATAATCGGGCAAACAGGCGCATGGAGGCGATTTCGTACAGGGCATCTTCCATGGCACCGTCGCTCAGGTTGTACCAATGCTGCATGCAGTGAATACGCAGCATGGTCTCCAGCGGATAGGGCCGTCGGCCATTGCCCGCCTTGGGATAAAACGGCTCGATGACAGCGGTCATATTCTGCCATGGCAGAATCTGCTCCATGCGGGAGAGGAAAATCTCTTTTCGGGTCTGACGGCGCTTAGTGCTGAATTCACTATCGGCGAAGGTGAGTTGATGGCTCATGATGTCCCTCTGGGATGCGCTCCGGATGAATATGATGATCTCATATCAGGAACTTGTTCGCACCTTCCTTAGAAAAAGTCGATTCCGATGGAAATTACCTGCTTAATTTTTCAGCGAAATATGCACGTACAACGGGCACCGTTACACCAGGTAAAGTCGCGTCCTCTCTAACCTTAACCGTTGTTTCTGACTAATTTCTCCTTTGGCGGCAGGAGACGAGCCGCCTTTTTTTCTGCTTTAAGGACAGCGCATTATGAAAAAGCTTATTTTGCTATTACTGGCATGCGCAGCGGCCCCCTCATGGAGTGGCATCTATATTTACGGCACCCGCGTTATTTATCCTGCGCAGCGAAAAGAGATTACCGTTCAGCTGATGAACGATGACAAGCAAAGTTCCCTGGTCCAGTCCTGGATTGACGACGGGGATACCAGCCAGCCGCCGGAAAAAATCCGCGTGCCTTTTATGCTGACGCCCCCCGTCACCCGCGTGGCCCCCGGCTCCGGCCAGCAGTTGAAAATCAAACAGCTCACTAACCACCTTCCCAAAGATAAGGAGAGCCTGTTTTACCTTAACGTGCTCGATATTCCGCCTAATAATCCGGCTATGGCCGATAAAAACGTGCTTAAATTCGCCCTGCAGAACCGTATTAAATTTATCTACCGCCCGCAGGGGATCACCGCCGTCAATAAAGAAAGTTTTTCTCGCCTGAATATCAGAAATGCTGGCGGCGCCGTCAATATAAAAAACAACTCAGCGAACTGGATAACTATTCCGACTATCGCTGTTAAAAACAAAGTGAATAAATCGACCTGCCTGCTGGCGCCCTGGTCAGATATAACGGTACCCGTTGCCACCACTGCCCAGAGCTATACCGTTACGCTGATTGACGATCATGGAAACTACCTGAGCGAGAAAATAAAAACACAATAATCTAAGGATAGATTATGTTAAAAATAAACGCCATCACCCTTGCTCTGTTTGCATTGCTGGGCCCCGTTCGGGCATGGGCTGACGTTGAATCGTTTGATACACATTTTATGGTCGGAGGGTTAAAGGGAGAAAAAATTTCCGACTATCAGATCGACAGCGACAAGCCCATGCCTGGCGATTACGAGATGGACGTTTATTTAAATAACGAGTGGCGTGGTCACTATAACATTACCGTGCCCGAGGATATTGACCAGACCTGTTTAACCCGCGAGCAAATTGAAAATATCGGCATAAAGCTCGATAAACTCAGTCTGGATAAATCCGTTGAGTGCGTCCCGCTTAATACCGTCGTGCAGGGCGGCAGCGTCGCCTTTGATACCGGTCAGTTTATTCTTAACCTGAGCGTTCCCCAGATCTATGTTGTGGAGTATGAAAAAGGGTATATGCCCCCCGAAACCTGGGATCGGGGGATTAACGCGTTTTACAGCTCTTACTACGCCAGCCAGTATTACAGCCATTATAAAGAGGGTGGAGAGGATAAAAGCAGCTATGCCAGCTTTATCAGCGGTCTGAATCTGCTGGGCTGGCAGCTTCACTCCAGCCTCAACTTTACGAAAAGTGAAGACGAAAGCGGAAAGTGGAAAAGCAATACCCTCTATCTGGAGCGGGGGATCCCGGAGATTCTGGGCAACCTGCAGGCAGGGGATATATACACCGGTTCGGATATTTTTGATTCAGTGCGCTTTCGTGGCGTGCGGCTCGCGCGCGATATGCAGATGCTGCCACACTCCAGGCAAAACTTCGCCCCGGTAGTGCGCGGCATCGCTCAGAGTAACGCGCTGGTCACGGTGGAGCAAAACGGCTTTGTGGTTTATCAAAAGGAGGTGCCGCCCGGCCCGTTTGAAATAGAAGATCTGCAGCTGGCAGGCGGTGGCGCCGATCTGGATGTCAGCATTAAAGAGGCGGACGGTTCGGTATCGCGTTACGTCGTGCCCTATTCAACGGTGCCGAACATGCTGCAGCCGGGGGTAGTGAAATATGATTTCTCTGCCGGGCGCAGCGATATCGAAGGGGCGTCGGCGCAGGCGGATTTTTTGCAGTCCACGCTGCAGGTAGGGGTCAATAATCTGTTCAGCCTCTATGGCGGCGCCATGCTTGCCGATGATTATCACGCCTGGACGCTGGGCTCGGCCTGGAACACTATCATCGGCGCGGTATCCATCGACGGCACCCGGTCGCGCAGCAAACAGGATAACGGGGATCTCTTTGAGGGGGAAAGCTATCAGGTGGCCTGGAACAAATATTTCCCCCACTCCTCAACCCATTTCTCGCTGGCAGCCTATCGTTACTCCTCACGAAATTACCGCACCTTTAACGACTACGTCTGGGCCAACAATAAAAATGAGTACCATCATGACGACGATATCTATGATATCGCGGATTACTATCGGGACGACTTTGGACGTAAAAACAGTTTTACCCTCAACGTTAACCAGGCGCTGCCGGAGGGGTGGGGTCAGCTGGCCATCAGCGGGCTATGGCGTGATTACTGGGGGCGGAGCGGTACCGGCAAGGATTACCAGGTAAGCTACAGCAATACGCTCGGTCGCGTAAGCTATACCCTGTCGGCCAGCCAGACCTACGACAGCGATAACCAGGAAGATAAGCGTTTTAACCTCTATTTCTCGGTGCCGTTATCGTGGCGCGATAACAGCGATATCGCCCGCCGGGATATGCACCTCTCCAACTCCACGACCTTTGATGAGGGGGGATATGAGTCGAATAATACCAGCCTGACGGGGACCTTCGGCAGTCGCGACCAGTATAACTTCAATGCCAACCTGAGCCACAGCCAGCAGAACAGGGAAACCACCGCAGGCGGCGGCCTGACGTGGCTGGCTCCGCTCGCCACCCTGAACGGCAGCTACAGCCAGTCGAATAAATACCAGCAGGCCAGCGCCAATATTCAGGGCGGCGTGGTGGCCTGGTCTGATGGCATCGCCCTCACTAACCGGCTTTCCGATACGCTGGCGATTATTAAAGCCCCCGGGCTGGAAGATGCCGCGGTGCAGGGCCATCAATACCTGCGTACCGACGCCCGGGGCTACGCCATTTACGACAGCCTGACGCCCTACCGGGAAAATTTCTTAACCCTGGATCTCTCTCAATCAGAGAGCGAGGTCGGGCTGCGCGGCAACCGTCAGGGTACGGTGCCTTATCGCGGCGCGGTGGTGATGACCGAATTTGAAACCGACAGGCGGAAGCTCGCCTGGCTACAGGCGCGTCGTGCGGATGGTGAACCCTTAACCTTTGGTTATGAGGTGGAAGATCTGAACGGCAACAACATTGGTCTGGTCGGCCAGGGAAGCCAGATCTTTATCCGCTCTGATGAGGTTCCGGCGGCGCTGCGCATCGCAACGGATAAACAGCAAGGGCAATTCTGCACCATCACGCTTGATAAGCAGATTGATGAAAATAAAACTTATACTTGCCGATAGAAAGGGATGGATATGAAACACGTTTTGCTGGTAATTCTTTTATTACTTCCTTTATCGGGGCAGGCAGGCTGTACGCTCGGCGGTAATACAGTTGCATCCCAAAATATTGATATTGATATGACCGATGGTAGTTATACAACTCAATTCAGCACAAATTTAAATGATGAATTTCGCTGCAACACGTCGGGCGACAAAATGTATTTCACCACGCCATTTAAAGATTACATCATTGAATTTACAGACAACACTTCATCAAAATCGATTTTTGTAAAAATCAATATAACTAACGATGCATTTCCTGTCACTATCGGCAATAACAAAACTACGACGCAGGAACAATTTAATCAAAGGCCTTTCACGCTTAAGGCTGAATATGTTAATTCCAACACTTCTAATGATAAAACGACCAGCAATAGTTATGAGCGCAAAGATGCCGCTATAAGTTTTCTTACAACCAACTCCTGTGGCAATAATTTCTTTTCATGGCTTTATTGTTTATTTACGGGGAAGCTAAATCGAGATGTCTCCTACGGACAATACTTAACTTTAACATTCACACACAAACCCACCACCTGCCGTTTCACCCAGCATCAGTACACCATCAATATGCCCCCTACCACCATAAACAATATGCTCACCGGCAAAAATACCGAGACGGGGAAAACCGAGCTGCAACTCACCTGCGACGGCGTCCATAACGTCTCAACCAATCCGGTCAGCTTTAAGGTGGCAGACGGCGACTGGGACACCAGCGGACAGATACTGAAAAATACCTTATCGCCTGGCGCAACGGGGGTGGGGTTTCAGATCTTCAGGGATAATTCCTCGACAGTCTTAAAACGCGGTGACGTGCTGGAGTCAATAAAGAACAGAGCCGAGCTCAAGACGACCTACACCTTCCCCATCACCGCCCGTTATGTGCGCATCCCGGGAGAAGCATTGCAGCCCGGCGAAATGCAGAGCCGGGTGAAATTTATCGTGGACTATAACTGATCCGCCGGGCAGCCCTCTCCCGCACGGGGAGAGGGGGACCGATTAGTTTACCCGCATCTTCACAACGACCTTACGCACCTGCGCTGGGCTGCCTACCGCGCACAGCGGCTTATGCACTTCGCCGGGGTAAAAGACCACAAAATCCCCTTCATTTAATAGCACCGTTTTTTCCTGCTCGCCTTCAGGGAGAAAAGCGATGTCCTTGTCGGCCAGCCAGTCGGTATCCGGCTCGCCGTGCGGGAGGGTGCTGAAGGTCATCCCTTCCTGCCCTTTCAGCACAATCTGGATATCGAGGTAGCGGGCGTGGTACTCGGCGCGGCGCTCGGCAAACGGCTGGGTCATATCTTCAGAGACCAGATAAAAGCAGTCGTTGCCGTCAATGTCATGCCTGCCGCACGGCGTAGCGTCGTCGACGTGCGCTTTAACATGTTCGATAGCCTGGCGTAGCGCTGCCGGCAGCCAGGGTTGCAGGTGGTGAATGTTACCCACGATCATAATGTAGTCCTCAGATTAAAACATTGTTTCATTTTTATCTTTTATACGAAAATCGTGGCCAGCCTGCCACCGCTTTTTGATGAAGATTTGCGCCAGCGCATGGTTATTGGATGTAACGTTAATTTATTGTTAACGCGAAACTGCGAATTATTCAGCGGATATGCATAACCCACTTCCGGGCCCGATCCCCCGCTCCGTTAACACACTGAATTAGCATAACTTATAAAAAAAATGCTCTCGCCGTCACAAAACTGACCGCCTCGTTTTTATGCAACTTTTAAAATATTTATTTTGCGATTTATCCTAATGCAGAAATAATTATTCCAGAATTTGCATACTCATTCCGCCTTCCAATAAAATAGATTTAAAATCAATGCGTTAACTAATTATTTCCAATTGAAAAAACAAACAAATTAATAACAAACATAAATAACCACAGCGGATAGTGCTTAGGTATTCATTCCTCTGCCGGCACCAATTCGTTATTCTCTGACCCTAATCATGCATTTGAAAGTCAGTGAGCCAATTACCCGTCTCGCGTGAGGAATATCACAAAAAGAAACTGCAACCCGCCTATTATTAATTTCAACAAAGAGCTGCGGTTACATGGCTATGAATAAAATCACTTTCATAGCAGAGCCCTTTTTATTCTGAAAAAATCGAAGGAATAATTATGGAAAAGCATTACGTTGGTTCTGAAATTGGTCAATTGCGCAGCGTTATGCTGCATCGTCCAAATTTAAGCTTAAAACGTCTCACCCCCTCCAACTGCCAGGAATTACTGTTTGATGATGTATTATCCGTGGAGCGTGCAGGCGAGGAGCATGATATTTTTGCCAACACACTGCGCGGGCAGGGTGTGGAAGTTCTGCTGCTGACCGATCTTCTGACCCAAACGCTTGATATCGCTGAAGCTAAAACCTGGCTTCTGGATACCCAGATTTCTGATTATCGCCTCGGGCCGACCTTTGCAGGCGACGTGCGCGGCTGGCTGGCGGATATGCCGCACCGTGAATTGGCGCGTCGTTTAAGCGGCGGTTTAACCTACGGAGAAATTCCGACATTCATTAAAAATATGATTGTCGACACCCACGCGCCGAATGATTTTATTATGAAGCCGCTGCCCAACCATTTATTTACCCGCGATACCTCCTGCTGGATTTATAATGGTGTCTCCATTAACCCGATGGCCAAACCTGCACGTCAGCGCGAAACCAATAACCTGCGCGCTATCTATCGCTGGCATCCCGCTTTTGCTGACGGAAACTTCATTAAATATTATGGCGATGAGAATATAAATTACGATCACGCCACCCTTGAAGGGGGCGACGTATTAGTTATCGGTCGCGGCGCGGTATTAATCGGTCTTTCTGAACGCACCACCCCGCAGGGAGTCGAATTTCTCGCCAACAGCCTCTTTAAACATCATCAGGCGGAACGGGTAATCGCCCTTGAGCTGCCGAAGCACCGCTCCTGCATGCACCTTGATACCGTTATGACCCACATCGATCTGGATACCTTCTCCGTCTACCCGGAAGTGGTACGCCAGGAAGCCCCCTGCTGGACCCTCACTCCGGATGGCCGCGGTGGTATTCAGCGTACTCAGGAAACGAACTTCTTGCACGCTATCGAAAAAGCGCTGGGTATCGACCAGATACGGCTTATCACCACCGGCGGCGATGCCTTCGAAGCGGAGCGCGAACAGTGGAATGACGCCAATAACGTGCTGACCGTCCGCCCGGGGGTCGTCATCGGCTACGAGCGCAACATCTGGACCAACGAGAAATATGACAAGGCGGGTATTACCGTTCTGCCAATCCCTGGCGACGAACTGGGTCGTGGTCGCGGCGGCGCACGCTGCATGAGCTGCCCGCTGGAACGTGACGGAATTTAAAGGAGCGATCATGGAAAGAAAACCCACTCTGGTTGTTGCCCTTGGCGGCAACGCCCTGCTCAAACGCGGCGAGCCGCTGGAAGCGGAAATTCAGCGTCACAATATCGATATTGCCGCGCGCACCATCGCAGGCCTGACCGAACAGTGGCGCGTGGTGCTGGTACACGGCAACGGACCGCAGGTCGGTTTGCTGGCATTGCAGAACAGCGCCTACGACAAAGTCACCCCCTATCCGCTCGATATTCTCGGGGCGGAGAGCCAGGGGATGATCGGCTACATGCTCCAGCAGTCGCTGAAAAATCATCTTCCGCAGCGCGAGGTGAGCGTGCTGTTAACCCAGGTTGAGGTGGACCCTGCCGATCCGGCGTTCAGCCATCCCACCAAATATATTGGCCCGGTTTATGACCAGGCGCAGGCCGAGGCGATGAAAGCGGAAAAAGGATGGATCTTCAAGGCTGACGGCAACTACTTCCGTCGCGTGGTCCCCTCCCCGCAGCCGAAACGGATCGTGGAGAGCGACGCCATTGCCGCGCTTATCGACCGCGACCATCTGGTGATTTGTAACGGCGGCGGCGGCGTACCGGTGGTGGAGAATGCCAGCGGCTACCACGGCATTGAAGCGGTGATTGATAAAGATCTCTCCGCCGCGCTGCTGGCCCGCCAGATCGAGGCTGACGCTCTGCTCATCCTGACCGATGCCGACGCGGTTTACCTGGACTGGGGCAAACCCACCCAGCGTCCGCTCACCCAGGTGACACCGCAGGAGCTCAGCAACCTTCAGTTCGACGCCGGCTCCATGGGGCCGAAGGTCGCCGCCTGTCGGCAGTTCGTGGAGAGCTGCCACGGCGTGGCCGGTATCGGCGCGCTGGCGGACGGCCCGGCGATCCTGGCAGGTGAACGAGGCACGCTGATTCGCCACTGATTGCAAAGACTTACCCCTCACCCCTGCCCTCTCCCCGGAGGGGAGAGGGTGAAAAAGCCCCTCGCGATAAGCCAGGGGGAACCGCACCGGCTGCCCCCTCTCCCCTCTGGGGAGAGGACCAGGGTGAGGGGAACACAACATTATTCATTTAAAAAAGGATTTACCCATGACCACCAATTTTAAAAACCGCAACTTCCTCAAACTGCTGGACTACACCCCGGCGGAAATCCAGCAGCTGATCGATCTCTCCATCGAGCTGAAGGCGGCCAAAAAGGCCGGACGTGAAGAAAAGCATCTGGTCGGTAAAAACATTGCCCTGATTTTTGAAAAAACCTCTACCCGTACCCGCTGCGCCTTTGAAGTGGCAGCCTTTGACCAGGGGGCGCAGGTCACTTACCTCGGCCCAAGTGGTTCCCAGATCGGCCATAAAGAGTCAATGAAAGATACCGCCCGGGTGCTGGGAAGGATGTATGACGGAATCGAATATCGCGGTTACGGCCAGGATATCGTGGAAGAGCTGGGCGAATACGCTGGCGTGCCGGTCTGGAACGGTCTCACCAACGAGTTCCACCCGACCCAGATCCTCGCCGACCTGATGACCATGCTGGAACATTCGCCGGGCAAAACCCTGCAGCAACTCAGCTTTGCCTACCTGGGCGATGCGCGCAACAACATGGGTAACTCCCTGATGGTGGGTGCCGCGAAGATGGGGATGGATATTCGTCTGGTGGCGCCAAAATCCTTCTGGCCAGAGGCGGGGCTGGTGGAACAGTGCCGCGTCATCGCTAAAGAGACCGGCGCACGCATCATGCTCACCGAAGAGGTGGAAGAAGGGGTACAGGGCGTTGACTTCCTCTACACCGACGTCTGGGTCTCCATGGGCGAGCCAAAAGAAGCCTGGGCAGAGCGCGTCAGCCTGATGACTCCGTATCAGGTCAACGCCCGCGTGGTCCAGGCGACCGGCAACCCGAACGTGAAATTTATGCACTGCCTGCCGGCGTTCCATAACGAGCATACGAAAGTGGGCCGCGAAATCGAAATGGCCTATGGCCTGAAGGGGCTGGAAGTGACCGAAGAGGTCTTCGAATCCCCGAACTCCATCGTCTTTGACGAAGCGGAAAACCGCATGCACACCATTAAAGCGGTCATGGTGGCGACACTCGGCGAGTAAACACCGCCCGGCGCGCCGCCAGGCGCGCCGGGGTAAGGAGAACATCATGGGCAAGTTCAAATTTCCTTCCGCTTACACCATTCTCTTTTTTCTTATTATCGTTGTGGCGATACTGACCTGGCTGGTTCCCGCCGGACAATACCAGATGGCGATGAACGCCACCCTCGGCAAGGAGGTGCCTGTCGCCGGGACCTACGCCCACGTCGCCTCCCACCCGCAAGGGCTGGTATCGGTGCTGATGGCGCCGATCGCCGGACTCTACGATCCCGATACCGGCCAGGCGGGCGCGATTGACGTCTCGCTGTTTGTGCTGATCATCGGCGGCTTCCTGGGGATCGTCACTAAAACCGGCGCGATTGATGCCGGGATCGAACGCGTGATGGCCAGGCTGCGCGGTCGTGAAGAGTGGATGATCCCGATCCTGATGGCGCTGTTCGCCGCAGGCGGCACCATCTACGGTATGGCTGAAGAGTCCCTGCCGTTCTACACCCTGCTGGTCCCGGTGATGCTGGCCGCCCGCTTCGATCCGGTTGTCGCCGCCTCCACCGTGCTGCTGGGCGCCGGGATCGGCACGCTCGGTTCAACCATTAACCCCTTCGCCACGGTTATCGCCGCCAACGCCGCCGGGATCCCCTTCACCAACGGCATTATGCTGCGCGTAGCGCTGCTGGTGATCGGCTGGATCATCTGCGTGGCATGGGTGATGCGTTATGCCCGCAAGGTTCGTCGTGACCCGTCGCTGTCGATTGTGGCCGATAAACAGCAGGAGAACCTGGCCCACTTCCTCGGCAATAAAAGCGAAGAGGGCCTGGAATTTACCCCGGTACGTAAAGTAATTCTGGTGATCTTCGCCCTCGCCTTCGCGGTGATGATTTACGGCGTGGCGGTGCTCGGCTGGTGGATGGGCGAAATCTCCGCCGTCTTCCTCGCGGGCGCCATTATCGTCGGGCTGATTGCGCGAATGAGCGAAGAGGAGCTGACATCGACCTTTATCAACGGCGCGCGGGATCTGCTGGGCGTGGCGCTGATTATCGGTATTGCCCGCGGTATTGTGGTGGTGATGGACAAGGGGATGATCACGCATACCATCCTGCATAGCGCAGAAAATATGGTCACAGGGCTCTCAACTGTCGTATTCATCAACGTTATGTACTGGCTGGAAGTGGTATTGTCTTTTCTCGTTCCGTCATCATCCGGTCTGGCCGTGCTGACGATGCCGATCATGGCGCCCCTTGCCGATTTCGCTAACGTTCATCGCGATCTGGTGGTAACGGCATACCAGTCCGCTTCCGGTATCGTCAACCTGGTGACGCCGACCTCCGCGGTGGTTATGGGGGGGCTCGCTATCGCCCGCGTGCCTTATGCACGCTATCTGAAGTGGGTGGCGCCGCTGCTGGCGATCCTGACCGTGGTGATTATGGTGACGCTGAGCCTGGGGGCTCTGATTTGAATTACCGGGTGGCGCCCGCGCTTCCGGTCTTTGGTTTTCTCTTGTTGCCCGGGTCGCATGGCGCCTCCGGGCATTTTACTTCACCAACTGCACAGGTTTAACTATGATGGAATATAGTGACTACTCTCCCAAAGAACAGCTACAGATGGCGGTCTGCCAGCGTCTGATCAGCGAAAGAACCTACCTCTCTCAGGAAGAGATTCGCCGCGATTTACAGGATCACGGCTTCGACAGTATCAGCCAGTCCAGCGTCTCCCGCCTGCTCAGGCTGCTTGGCGTGATTAAAATTCGCAACGCAAAGGGACAGAAGTTCTATACGCTCAATCCGCAGCTACGCCCCGCGCCGGATGCCGCCCGCTCTATCTCGGAAATGGTGGTGAGCGTTGAGCACAACAGCGAATTTATCCTTATTCATACCGTGGCCGGATATGGTCGCGCCGTGGCGCGGATCCTGGATTACCACCAGATGCCGGAAATCCTGGGCGTGGTAGCTGGCAGCAGCGTTGTCTGGGTCGCGCCGCGGGTGGTAAAACGCACCGCGCTGGTGCATAAGCAAATTAATTATTTACTCAGAACGCATTAATATTCAAAAAGAACCGTTTGCTTTGAGTAAAGCGTGCATCAAAATGCTTGATCCCGTGGTCGGGCTGCGTATAATGCCCGACAATTTGCCGGGAGGAAGCATGGTCAATCGAGTACGACATACGCGCTCACCGCGTCTGAAAACAGACGCTGGCCTGCCGTTTTCCTCCCGTTGCCTCTCTATTCCCAAAGCCCCTCAATTGAGGGGCTTTTTTTTGCCCGGCGTCAGGAGATAAACATGAATCCGCTTTATCAAAAACATATCATTTCCATAAACGACCTCAGCCGCGAAGAACTGGAGCTGGTTCTGGAGACGGCGGCAAAATTAAAAGCCAACCCGCAGCCGGAACTGCTCAAGCACAAAGTGATCGCCACCTGCTTCTTTGAAGCCTCGACCCGTACCCGTCTCTCGTTTGAGACCGCCATGCACCGCCTGGGCGCAAGCGTAGTGGGCTTTTCCGACAGTGCCAACACCTCGCTTGGCAAGAAAGGCGAGACGCTGGCGGATACCATTTCAGTCATCAGCACCTACGTGGATGCCATCGTCATGCGCCATCCGCAGGAAGGGGCGGCGCGCCTGGCGACCGAGTTTTCCGGCAACGTGCCGGTGCTGAACGCCGGAGATGGCTCTAACCAGCACCCCACGCAAACGCTGCTGGATCTCTTCACCATTCAGGAGACCCAGGGTCGGCTGGAAAACCTTAACATCGCGATGGTCGGAGACCTGAAGTATGGCCGCACCGTCCACTCGCTGGCCCAGGCGCTGGCAAAGTTCAACGGCAACCGCTTCTGCTTTATCGCCCCGGCGGCGCTCGCCATGCCGCAGTACATTCTCGATATGCTCGATGAAAAAGGGATCGCGTGGAGCCTGCACGAGAGCATCGAAGAGGTGATCGGCACCGTGGATATTCTCTATATGACCCGTGTGCAGAAAGAGCGCCTCGATCCGTCGGAATATGCCAACGTGAAGGCGCAATTCATCCTGCGCGCCAGCGACCTTGAGGGCGCGCGCAGCAACATGAAAGTGCTGCACCCGCTGCCGCGCGTCGATGAAATCACCACCGACGTGGATAAAACGCCGCACGCCTGGTACTTCCAGCAGGCGGGCAACGGCATCTTCGCTCGCCAGGCGCTGCTGGCGCTGGTCCTGAATAAAGAATTAGCTCTGTAAGGGGGAGACCGCCATGACGCACGATAACAAACTCCAGGTTGAAGCCATCAAACGTGGCACCGTGATTGACCATATTCCCGCGCAGGTGGGCTTTACGCTGCTGTCGCTCTTTCGGCTGACCGAAACCGACCAGCGCATCACTATCGGCCTGAACCTGCCGTCCGGCGAGATGGGCCGCAAGGATCTGATTAAAATCGAAAATACCTTCCTGACCGAGGAGCAGGTGAACCAGCTGGCGCTCTATGCGCCGCAGGCGACCGTTAACCGCATCGACGACTACGAGGTGGTGGGGAAATCCCGGCCGAGCCTGCCGGAGCGCATCGAGAAGGTGCTGGTCTGCCCGAACAGCAACTGCATTAGCCATGCGGAGCCGGTCTCCTCCAGTTTTGCGGTGAAAAAGCGCGCGGACGATATCATCCTGAAGTGCAAATATTGTGAAAAAGCCTTTTCCCATCATGTGGTGCTGGCAAATTAATTGAGACTGGCAATGCGACCCCGGCTCTCTATAATGGCCGGGAGCATCACCCTTTGTGCTGAAAGTCAGGAGAAACTAATGTCTAAAGTACTTGCGACGGAAAATGCGCCAGCCGCTATTGGCCCTTATGTTCAGGGCGTTGATCTGGGCAGCATGATCATCACCTCCGGCCAGATCCCGGTTAACCCGAAAACCGGCGAGGTGCCGGATGACGTGGCCGCCCAGGCGCGTCAGTCGCTGGAAAACGTCAAAGCGATCGTGGAGTCCGCCGGGCTGACGGTGGGCGATATTGTGAAAACGACCGTGTTTGTGAAAGATCTCAACGATTTCGCCACCGTTAACGCCACTTACGAGGCCTTCTTCACCGAGCATAACGCCACCTTCCCGGCGCGCTCCTGCGTGGAAGTGGCGCGTCTGCCGAAAGATGTGAAAATCGAAATCGAAGCGATTGCCGTGCGTCGCTAAAAGTAAATGATGAAATAAAGGCGGCTGACGTCGCCTTTATTTTTTGAGTAATTTTACCCATTTTCCCGCCTTCTTTTTTAACGCTCCGTTAATACAATCCCTCTGCTCTTCCACTCCTTTTTAACGGATTAAATATGAAACTTTCTAAAATTGCGCTGGCCATGGCGGCATTAAGCGTAGCCTCCTCCGCCCTGGCTCACGGTTATATAGAATCCCCGGCCAGCCGCGCTTATATGTGCAAGCAGGGAAAAAATATCGACTGCGGTCCCGTACAGTATGAGCCGCAGAGCGTGGAAAAAAGCTCCGGCTTTCCTTCCGGGACAATGCCCCCGGACGGCCAGCTCGCCAGCGCGGGTATTGCCAACTACTCCCAGCTCGATCGCCAGAGCCTGAACGCGTGGACCAAAACCCCTATTACCCCGGGTCCGCACGAGTTTGTCTGGTATCACACCGCCCCGCATAAAACCAACAACTGGCGTTACTACATCACGAAACAGAACTGGGATCCGAATAAACCGCTCACCCGCGACCAGTTTGAGCTGACGCCGTTTTGCTCCGTGAATGGCTATGGTCAGGCGCCCACCATGCGCAAGGCGATGAACTGTAACGTGCCGCAGCGTACCGGTTATCAGGTGATTTATGGGGTATGGGAAATTGCCGATACGGCCAACAGCTTCTACCAGGCGATCGATGTTGATTTTGGCAACGGCGGCGACGTGACGCCGGATGACGATGCGGGGAAAGTGACCGAGTGGAGCAAAACCCTGAGCGGCCAGATCGCCGGTAATAATCTTAAGGAAGGTGACAAGGTTATTGCCCGCTTTTTTGACGCGAACGGCGAAGTGACCGCCATGCGCACCACGCTTACCATCGCCTCCGCGGAACAGGGGGATGCGAACCGCTGGGCGTACGATCTGGCGCAGCAGATCAACGCGACCCAGAGCGACGTACGTGCCGGCATGCGCGATGAAAGCGGCGAAGTCAGCCCGGTTCATGGCGCCAACAGCGTCTATGTGCGGGAGGGCAGTCCGCTGAAGTCGGTGGCGATCTCCTATGAGGAGCAGAAGCCGGTGGTCAATGAGTCTATCTCCCTGACCAACCTGCGCTACAGCACGATCGATCATGGCAAGGCAACCGTCACCTTTCATATCGACACGCGGGGAGAGGTCAATTTCGAAGCCCACGTCATGAACCACATGGGGGCAGAAAAAGGCTATCTGAAGCAGGAGATGGATAACGCCGGTCAGGATGTGGCCATGACGCTGAATAACGTTACCGCGGGCCACCATATGCTGAAATATTACGCCACCAACAAAGCGGGGATCCTCTTCGCCCAGGATGTGCTGAATATGATGCTGGAGAACGCGCCGTCGGGCGATCATACGGGGCAGTATGACTTTACCTTCCCGGAGGGGCTTGCCAGCTATAAGGCGGGCACCGTGGTGCTTCAGCCGAAAGACGGGAAAACCTACCAGTGTAAGCCTGCGCCGTTTAGCGGCTACTGTAAACAGTGGAGCCGTTACGCGACCCAGTATGAACCGGGCGTGGGGCCATACTGGAAAGAGGCATGGGTGTTGAAGAACTGAGTGCGCGCCTCGCCCCTCACCCTAATCCTCTCCCCAGAGGGAGAGAGGGAACCGATCGAGCGCGGTGTTGGCTTGCCCCTCACCCTGACCCTCTCCCCAAAGGGGAGAGGGAACCGATCGAGCGTGGTGTTGGCTTGCCCCTCACCCTGACCCTCTCCCCGAGGGAGAGAGGGAACCGATCGAGCGCGGTGTTGGCCCGCCCCGCCGGGCGCGGTTTTCCCCCTCTCCCCTTCGGGGAGAGGGCCGGGGTGAGGGGTATTCCCCCCCGCTCCGTCACAGATTCCGCGTCGCGCGCAGCAGTTTTTCCAGCGGATAAACCGCCGCAATCACCACCTCATCCTGCACCTTCGCCGCGTTATCCAGCGTGGCCTGAATAGCGGCAATCTCCTGATCGTCCAGCGTTCCCTGGCGCGCCACCAGGTCGGTCAACCGCAGCCCAATCACGGCCAGCTTATCCACCTCCTGAATCACCGGGCCGAGCGCATGGAGCTGATAGCTGTTTTCGCTCAGCGCCAGCGCGTCGCTGGTGTTGCTTTGCCAGCGGTTAAACAGATGGCGCAGCGCGTCGGCGCTTTCGCTATCCTCCGCATCGCTTATCAGACGGTCGACCCACTTATCCATCTGCCGCACGGTCATGCTCTCGGCGCTCAGGGCATCCGCATAGCGGTTTAACGGCTCGAACTGATGATAGTTACCGGCCTGAAACTTAAGGTGCTGACGGGTATAGTACTGGGCCGGTTCGATCGCCTGGGCGAGGATCTGCAGCGCCAGCGTGTCGGCGCTGTTTGCCAGACGGGTAAACTGCCTCTGCTGCTGGCTGTGCTGCTGCAGACCGACCGACACCGTGCTCCAGCTATCGATCGCCTGCAGGCGGCTGTACATATTGTCGATATCGGTCACCTCCTTAGCCGACCAGAGTCGCTCCGCAACGGCAAAAGCGCGCGGCCAGAGCCTGATATCCAGCACCGGAGCGGCGACATTTTCCGCCCACAGCGCCGCTTCGCCGCCCAGCAGATTCTGCTGCTGCTCCGCATCCGGCACCACCGGCGCGACCCCGGCAGGCACCGCCTCCAGACGCTCGCCGGTGATGGGATAACGCACGTTCCCCACCAGGAAATAGCCGCCCAGCTTATCGTTATCGACGGTGACAACGGGGCGGGTCTCCCCCATCCAGGTGTCAACGGTAAAAGTCACCTGGCTGTCGTCGCGCCATTCAATCTTCTGCACCGCCCGGCGAGATTTGCCGCTGAAATCAATAAAGCCGCGCCAGCCCGACTCCCCTTTGATCAGCGTAAAGCTTCCTTCCACCGGTTTGCCCTTCAGGCGCGGCATGGAGAAGCGCCAGCTCTGGGCGCTGTCGTTATCGGTCAGCTTGTCCACGCCGTTCAGCCCCTGAGGGACAATCTCATTGCGGTAGTGATAGGCGGTACTTTGCGGCTGATCGAGGTAAAACCCGGTTGAGAGGATCCCTTTATAGCCCTGTTTCGCCACCTCTCCCAGCGCATCCTGCCCCTGCCAGGATTGAATCAGAATGCTTTTCGGCAGATCGGGATGGTAGATCTCATCCCAGCCCACCATCTGACGATGGTGCTTTTCTAGGATTAGCTCCAGCCGACGGTTAAAAAAGGCCTGCAGGGCGTGGCTGTCGGTGAGCTTGTGCTGGCGCATAAACTGCTGGATCGCCGGATTGTTTTTCCACTGCGTGTCGTCAACTTCATCGCCGCCGATATGCAGATAGGGATCCGGGAAGATGGCCGCCAGTTCGCTGACCATCGCCTCAGCAAAGGCGTAGGTCGCCTCTTTGGTTGGATCGAGCACCGGCTTCAGCACGCCCCAGTGGCGCTCCATCTCATACGGGCCGGGAGCGCTCATCAGCTCGGGATAGGCGACACCAATCGCCGACGCATGGCCCGGCATATCGATTTCTGGCACCACGCGGATCCCGCGCTCGCTGGCGTAGCGCACCACCTCCCGCATCTGCTCCGGCGTGTAGTACAGCCCGTCGCTGGCCAGCTGCGTCAGTTTCGGGTAGCGGGTCGAGCTAAAACGCCACCCCTGATCGTCTGTCAGATGCCAGTGGAGAACGTTGAGTTTCGCCGCCGCCATGCCGTCGATCTGCCGTTTGATATCCTCCAGCGGGATGAAGTGTCGCGCGGAGTCGAGCAGCAGCCCGCGCCAGGGGAAGCGCGGGGCGTCGTCAATCGTTACCCACGGCACCGCGGTATTTTTCGCGCCGTTCTGCACCAGCTGGAGCAGGGTTTCGATGGCGCGCAGCGCGCCGAAGCGGGTATTAGCGGTAATGTTCACGCCGCTGGCATCCACGACGAGCCGGTAGCTTTCGTCGCTATCCGGCAGCGGCTGCGGCTTCACCTTTCTGGCAATATTGATCCGGATAATCGCCTTATCAGAGGCGGCCTGCGGCCTCAGCGTCCAGCCGGTTTGCAGGGCGAGCCGCTCGCGCAGACGGCCAGCGATATCGCCGGGATCGTCACCGGTTACGCTGACGGCGAGGTCGTTGCTGAGGATCAGGGCGCCCTGAGCGGCAGGACGTTCGACCTTTGCAGGCCAGGGCATGAGCGGCAGATCCCCCGCCGGAGCGGCGAAGGCGCTGGCACCGAGCAAAAGCCCGGCGGTGAAGAGGCTGGAGCGTAACATGAATGTTCCTTATCTGACGGGCCGAAATCAGGCAAAACATTCTGTTAACATGCGTATAAATTGTCGTCAAGGGAAGAGCGCGACGGGGATCACAGGTTGTTGAATTTGGGAGGAATTGCAGGGTTTCCCCTCACCCCGGCCCTCTCCCCAGAGGGGAGAGGGGGAAAACCACATCCGACTTGCGAGGGGCAATCAACACCGCGCTCGATCTGTCCCCTATCCCCTCCGGGGAGAGGGTCAGGGTGAGGGGCAATCAACACCGCGCTCGATCTGTCCCCTATCCCCTCTGGGGAGAGGGTCAGGGTGAGGGGCGATCAACACCACACTCGATCTGTCCCCCCTCCCCTCTGGGACAGAGTCAGGGTGAGGGGCAATCAACACCGCGCTCGATCTGTCCCCTCTCCCCTCTGGGGAGAGGGTCAGGGTGAGGGGCAATCAACACCGCGCTCGATCTGTCCCCTCTCCCCTCCGGGGAGAGGGTCAGGGTGAGGGGCAATCAACACCGCGCTCGATCTGTCCCCTCTCCCCTCTGGGGAGAGGGTCAGGGTGAGGGGAATTACTGCCACCCGTAGCGGCGGCTATAAATACCCTTCACGGTCTGCGTCAGCACCATATACCCCGCCAGAATCAGCACCAGCCACGGGAAGTAGCTGAGCGGCAGCGCCTGAAGCTGCAGGTAGCCCGCCAGCGGCGAGAAGGGCAGCGCGATGCCCAGCGTCATCACCAGCCCGGTCATGATAATCAGCGGCCAGGCGGCGCGGCTCTGAATAAACGGAATACGACGGGTGCGGATCATATGCACAATCAACGTTTGCGACAGCAGCCCCACCACAAACCAGCCGGACTGGAACAGGGTCTGGTGCTCCGGCGTGTTGGCGTGGAATACAAACCACATCAGGCAGAAGGTCAGAATGTCGAAAATCGAACTGATCGGCCCAAAGAAGAGCATAAAGCGCCCTAAATCCGCCGGGTTCCAGCGCTGCGGCTGCTGGATCTGCTCTTCATCCACGTTATCAAACGGAATCGCCACCTGAGAGAGATCGTACATCAGGTTCTGCATCAGCAGGTGCAGCGGCAGCATCGGCAGAAACGGCAGGAAGGCGCTCGCCACCAGCACGCTAAAGACGTTACCAAAGTTAGAGCTGGCGGTCATTTTTATATATTTCAGCATGTTGGCGAAGGTACGACGCCCCTCCAGCACCCCTTCTTCCAGCACCATCAGGCTTTTCTCCAGCAGGATGATGTCGGCCGCTTCCCGGGCGATATCCACCGCACCGTCGACGGAGATACCGATATCCGCCGCACGCAGCGCGGGCGCGTCGTTGATGCCGTCGCCCATAAAGCCCACCACGTGACCCTCGCGCTTCAGCAGGGTGACGATGCGCTCTTTATGCATCGGCGTCAGGCGGGCAAAGAGCGTGGTGCGTTTTGCCAGCCCGGCCAGCTCGTCATCGGAGAGCGTTTCGATCTCGCTGCCGGTGACCACCTCGCCCGCATCCAGCCCCACTTCGCGGCAGACCTTCGCCGCCACCAGCTCGCTGTCGCCGGTGAGGATCTTCACGGTGATACCGCTCGCCTTCAGCGCTTTCAGCGCAGGCGCCGTTGTCTCTTTCGGCGGATCGAGGAACGCGATATACCCTTCGAGGATCAGGTCCGATTCGTCGATGCGCTGGTAATCCCCTTCGCGAGCAGGCAGCACTTTACTCGCCACCGCCACCACGCGCAGCCCCTGACGGTTCAGGTTATCGGTCACGCGTTTGATGCGCCGCAGCATGGTCTCGTCCAGCGGCACGATCTCGTCGTTGTAGCGCACCTGCTGGCAGACGTTGAGGATCTCCTGCAGCGCCCCTTTGCAGATAAGCTGATGTACCTCCGGCTGTTCGCTCACCACTACCGACATCCGGCGACGTTCAAAGTCGAAGGGGATCTCATCCACCTTCTGCCAGCGGGCAGAGAGCGCACGCGCCGCCGCCTCATCCACCCCTTCCAGCACCGCGACATCCAGCAGATTTTTCAACCCGGTCTGGTAGTGGCTGTTGAGCCATGCGGTATGCAGCACCCGCTCGCTCACCTTGCCGGAGATATCGGTATGATCCTCCAGCACGATTTTATCCTGGGTCAGGGTGCCGGTTTTATCGGTGCAGAGGATATCCATCGCGCCAAAGTTCTGGATGGCGTCGAGGTGTTTAACAATCACCTTCTGGCGGGAGAGCTTCACCGCCCCGCGCGCCAGCGTGGAGGTGACAATCATCGGCAGCATCTCCGGCGTTAAGCCGACAGCCACGGAGAGCGCAAACAGCGCCGCCTCCCACCAGTCACCCTTGGTATAGCCGTTGATCAGCAGCACGATGGGTGTCATCACCATCATAAAGCGGATCAGCAGCATGCTGACGCGGCCAATCCCCTTCTGGAACGCGTTCGGCTCGCTCTCCTGCTCGCCAACGCGACCGGCCAGCTGGCCGAACCAGGTGTTACCGCCGGTGGCGATGATGATCGCCTGGGCGGAGCCGCTCACCACGTTGGTGCCCATAAAGCAGAGGGTATCGCTCTCCAGAGGGTTGCCCTGCTGCGGGTTGCGGCTCTGCGCCACCTTCTCCACCGGCAGGGATTCGCCGGTGAGCGAGGCCTGGGCGACAAAAAGGTCACGCGCCTGCACAATGCGCAGGTCCGCCGGGATCATATCCCCCGCCGCCAGTTTAATGACGTCGCCAGGTACCAGCTGGTCAATGGGCAGCTCGAGCCACGCGCTTTCGCCCTGCTCATTGATCACGCGCAGTACGGTGGCGGTATTACTGACCATCGCCTTCAGCGCGTCCGCGGCGCGGGTGGAGCGCGCCTCCTGAATAAAGTTCAGCAGCGTGGAGATACCCACCATCAGGGCGATGACGCCTGCGGCGAAGAGATCTTCCGTGGCGTAGGAGATAATCCCCAGCGCGGTGAGCAGCAGGTTGAACGGGTTGCGGTAGCAGAGCCAGAGATGGACCCACCACGGCGCTGGCTTCTGCGCCGGGATCTGGTTATCGCCATGGGTGGCGCGGCTCTGCTCCACCTCGGCGGCATTAAGCCCTTCCGGGTGGCTGCCAAAGGCGTCCCAGACCGCTTTTTCATCCATCGCAGCCGCCTTCAGGCACTGCTCCGTCAGAGAGGCCGGCAGGGCGGCCCCGGTGAGGTTTTTCGCATCAGGCAGCGGATCGCGCTGTACGAGACGATGCGGCAGGTGGCGGCTCAGCAGCGCCTGGAGCTGCCGGGTAATATTTTTCAGCATAAAAAGTCCCCCGCGCGCTGAAGGGAGCGCGCAGCCTGGCCTTCAGGCACGACAAGTCCGTACCTGAAGGGCACTAAAATAGTTATACGGGGACGTTCAGAACGTCACCGTCTTACGCATCCGGTAAGACGATGAACAGGCTTACCGGAATGAGAAGGTTCTCCGTCGCGGGAGAGGGGCGGGATCAGGGTCCATATAGCCTCCGGTAAGTAAAAAAGGTAAGTCGCCGCGCAGTATACGGATTTAACCATACCTTTTGTGGCAATTCGGGCGGTATCATACGCCCGTCAAAATAAACCAGACGTAAACCAGACTTTGCCCATTGCTGATTGTGGCGATAGCATTAGGCTCTTTTTTAATGCCGGGACTTTAACAGGAAAATGATGATGCAGAACCGTCTCACAATCAAAGACATCGCGCGTTTAAGCGGCGTGGGGAAATCCACCGTCTCCCGCGTGCTGAATAACGAAAGCGGCGTCAGCGAGCGGACGCGGGAGCGCGTCGAGGCGGTGATGAATCAGCACGGCTTTTCTCCCTCCCGCTCCGCGCGGGCGATGCGTGGCCAGAGCGACAAGGTGGTCGCCATTATTGTTTCCCGTCTGGACTCCCTCTCGGAAAATCTCGCCGTTCAGACCATGCTGCCCGTCTTTTATGAGCAGGGGTACGATCCCATCATGATGGAGAGCCAGTTTTCCCCGCAGCTGGTGGAGGAGCATCTCGGCATGCTCAGGCGCCGCAACATTGATGGCGTGGTGCTGTTTGGCTTTACCGGCATCCGGGAAGAGACGCTCCGCCCCTGGCGATCCTCGCTGGTGATGCTGGCCCGCGACGCGGGCGGCATGGCCTCCGTCTGCTATGACGATGAAGGGGCGATCACCACGCTGATGGAGCGTCTTTACGCGCAGGATCACCGCAATATCAGCTATCTTGGCGTACCGCACAGCGACGTCACCACCGGCAAGCGCCGCCATGAAGCCTACCTGAGCTTTTGCAAAAAGCACGCCCTCCCGGCGGTCGCCTCTCTGCCGGGGCTGGCGATGAAACAGGGCTACGATCAGACGGCCAGCGTGCTGACGCCGCAGACCACCGCGCTGGTCTGCGCCACGGATACCCTGGCGCTTGGCGCGAGTAAGTACTTACAAGAAAAGCGTATCGACTCTGTGCAGCTGGCAAGCGTCGGCAACACGCCGCTGATGAAGTTTCTCCACCCGGAAATTATCGCCGTCGACCCGGGCTACGCCGAGGCGGGCCGACAGGCTGCCGCCCAGCTGATTGCGCAGATTAACGGGCGCAGCGAGCCGCGCCAGATCGTCATTCCCGCCACCCTCGCCTGACTCTCCCCACGGTTTATTGTGATCGCCGCCCAATTTCGGGAACGTTCCCGTTTTCTGTTTTAAGCGGAGCGAGTAGGCTTGCGCTCAGATGATAACCTTCCCACGTGTCATGAGGCTTCATGATGAGCAAAGTAAAACAAACCGAGATCGACCAGCTGATCGTGCTGGTTGGCGGCCGTGAGAATATCGCGACTGTGTCACACTGCATTACCCGCCTGCGCTTTGTGCTCAACGATCCGGCCAAAGCCAATCCGAAAGCGATTGAAGAGCTCTCCATGGTGAAAGGCTGTTTCACCAATGCCGGGCAGTTTCAGGTGGTGATCGGTACCGAAGTGGGCGATTACTACAAGGCGCTGCTGGCGACGACCGGCCACTCCTCGGCGGATAAAGAGCAGGCGAAGAAGGCGGCGCGCCAGAATATGAAATGGCACGAGCAGCTGATCTCCCACTTCGCGGAGATCTTCTTTCCGCTGCTGCCTGCGCTGATTAGCGGCGGTCTGATTCTGGGCTTTCGTAACGTCATCGGCGATGTGCCGATGAGCGACGGCAAAACCCTGGCGCAGCTCTATCCCGCGCTGAAAACCATATATGACTTCCTGTGGCTGATTGGCGAAGCGATCTTCTTCTATTTACCGGTGGGGATCTGCTGGTCGGCGGTGCGCAAAATGGGCGGCACCCCGATCCTCGGCATCGTGCTGGGCGTTACCCTCGTCTCTCCGCAGTTAATGAACGCTTACTTACTTGGTCAGCAGACGCCGGAGATCTGGAATTTTGGCCTGTTTACCATCGCCAAAGTGGGCTATCAGGCGCAGGTCATTCCGGCACTGCTGGCGGGGCTGGCGCTCGGCTTTATTGAGACGCGCCTGAAACGCATCGTGCCGGATTATCTCTACCTGGTGGTGGTGCCGGTCTGCTCGCTGATTCTGGCGGTCTTTCTCGCCCACGCCTTTATCGGCCCGTTTGGCCGCATGATTGGCGACGGCGTGGCCTTCGCGGTGCGTCACCTGCTGACCGGCAGCTTCGCCCCCATCGGCGCCGCGCTGTTTGGCTTCCTCTACGCGCCGCTGGTGATTACCGGCGTGCATCAGACCACCCTTGCCATCGACATGCAGATGATCCAGAGCCTGGGCGGCACCCCGGTCTGGCCGATTATCGCCTTGTCGAATATCGCCCAGGCTTCGGCGGTCACCGGCATTATTCTGGTCAGCCGCAAACATAACGAGCGCGAGATCTCCGTTCCGGCGGCCATCTCCGCCTACCTCGGCGTGACCGAACCGGCGATGTACGGCATTAACCTGAAATACCGCTTCCCGATGCTGTGCGCGATGATTGGCTCCGGCCTTGCAGGGCTGCTCTGCGGCCTCAACGGGGTACTGGCCAACGGCATCGGCGTGGGCGGCCTGCCGGGTATTCTCTCCATCCAGCCCGCTTACTGGCAGGTCTACGCGCTGGCGATGGCGGTGGCGATTATTATCCCGATGGTGCTTACCACGGTCGTTTATCAGCGCAAGTTTCGTCAGGGTGCGCTACAAATTATTTAACCTCCTCTTTTGGGGCGCCGTTGCGCCCCTTCGCATTTGCAGGAACGCACTATGAATAACCTCCCCCACTGGTGGCAAAACGGCGTTATCTATCAGATCTACCCTAAGAGCTTTCAGGACACCACCGGACGCGGCACCGGCGATCTGCGCGGCGTTACCCGCCGCCTGGATTACCTGAAAACCCTGGGCATCGACGCCATCTGGCTGACGCCCTTCTATATCTCTCCGCAGGTGGATAACGGCTATGACGTGGCAGATTACCTCGCCATCGACCCGGCCTACGGCACGCTCGACGATTTTGACGAGCTGGTCAGGCAGGCGCACCAGCGCGATATCCGCATCGTGCTCGACATGGTGTTCAACCATACCTCCACGCAGCACGCCTGGTTTCGCGAGGCGCTCAATAAAGAGAGCCCCTACCGGCAGTTTTACATCTGGCGCGACGGCGTGCCGGAGACCTGCCCCAACAACTGGCTCTCCAAGTTTGGCGGCAGCGCCTGGCGCTGGCACGCGGAGAGCGAGCAGTATTATCTGCATCTCTTCGCCCCGGAACAGGCGGATCTGAACTGGGAGAATCCGGCGGTGCGCGCCGAGGTGAAAAAAGTGTGCGAGTTCTGGGCCGATCGCGGCGTCGACGGCCTGCGTCTGGATGTGATCAACCTTATCTCGAAAGATCAGGGCTTTCCGGACGACGAGCACGGCGACGGCAGGCGCTTTTATACCGATGGCCCGCGCATCCATGAATACCTGCGGGAGATGAGCCGCGATGTCTTTACCCCGCGCAACCTGATGACCGTGGGGGAGATGTCCTCCACCTCGCTGGAGCACTGTCAGGAGTATGCGGCGCTCGACGGGCGCGAACTCTCCATGACCTTTAACTTCCACCACCTGAAGGTGGACTACCCGCAGGGTGAGAAGTGGACCCTCGCCCGGCCGGATTTTGTGGCGCTGAAGGCTATCTTTAACCACTGGCAGCAGGGTATGCACAACCTGGCGTGGAACGCGCTGTTCTGGTGTAACCACGACCAGCCGCGCATTGTTTCGCGCTTCGGCGACGAGGGGCGCTACCGTCTGCCCGCCGCCAAGATGCTCGGCATGGTGCTGCACGGCATGCAGGGGACGCCCTATATCTACCAGGGCGAAGAGATAGGCATGACCAACCCGCACTTTAAGCGTATCACCGACTACAAGGATGTGGAGAGCCACAACATGTTCGCCCTGCTGCGGGCGAGCGGCCACGATCCTGACCATCTCCTGGCGATACTGGCGAGTAAATCCCGCGACAACAGCCGCACCCCCATGCAGTGGGACGCCGGCCCGAACGGCGGCTTTACGACCGGCGAGCCCTGGATTGGGCTGTGCGATAACTACAGGGAGATTAACGTGGCGGCGGCGCTGGAGGATAAACACTCCATCTTCTATACCTACCAGACGCTCATTAGCCTGCGTAAAACGCAGCCGGTGCTGACGTGGGGGGATTATGTGGATCTGCTCCCTGCCCATCCCGCTATCTGGTGCTACCGCCGCCGCTGGCAGGGGCAAACCCTGCTGGTGGTCGCTAACCTGAGCCTGGAGAGCCAGCCGTGGCAGCCGGAGGGTACAGACGGCGAATGGCGCGTTCTGCTCGGCAACTACGAGGAGACCCCCGCCACGCCCCAGGCCATGACCCTGCGTCCCTACGAGGCGGTATGGTGGCTCCAGGGTTAATGCAACATCTGAGCAGGCCCGGCGCCAATGCCGGACCTGCCATTTTGTTGAATAATTAATCATTTATCTGCCTGGATAATTTACAAAGCCTGCAACGCCCGCCGTTTGTACTCTCTCTTTTTTACCTTGTCCTGAATCAAAAAAATCGCAAACATGTTTGATGCAAATCACTATATGTAGCACTTAAAATGCGCTCCGCCCCTACATCTAGTATTCATCGTCTACTCTTCCTTATAAAAGACGGCGAGCACGCTGGCCGGAATTGTGGATAAATCACGTAGGGGACACGGGAAGTTGCCGGGATGATTGAGGTTCCGTCCCGTGCATATTTCTCCACCTCTGTGGATAACCTGTTTTTAAAATGGAGTGATCATGACACCGCATGTGATGAAACGAGATGGCTGTAAAGTGCCGTTTAAATCAGAGCGCATTCAGGAAGCGATTCTGCGTGCAGCTAAAGCAGCGGGAGTCGATGACGCAGATTACTGCGCCACCGTCGCAGAAATCGTCAGTCAGCAGATGAACGGCCGCAGCCAGGTCGATATCAACGAGATCCAGACTGCCGTTGAAAATCAGCTGATGTCCGGTCCATACAAGCAGCTGGCGCGCGCCTATATTGAATACCGCCACGATCGCGATATCCAGCGTGAAAAACGCGGTCGTCTGAACCAGGAGATCCGCGGCCTGGTGGAGCAGACCAACCCGGCGCTGCTTAACGAAAACGCCAATAAAGACAGTAAAGTGATCCCGACCCAGCGCGACCTGCTGGCGGGCATCGTTGCCAAACACTACGCCCGTCAGCACCTGCTGCCGCGTGACGTGGTGCAGGCGCACGAGCGCGGCGAGATCCACTATCACGATCTCGACTATTCCCCGTTCTTCCCGATGTTCAACTGCATGCTGATCGACCTGAAGGGGATGCTGACCCAGGGCTTTAAGATGGGGAACGCCGAGATTGAGCCGCCAAAATCGATCTCCACCGCCACGGCGGTGACCGCCCAGATCATCGCCCAGGTGGCCAGCCATATCTACGGCGGCACCACCATCAACCGCATCGACGAAGTGCTGGCGCCGTTTGTCGCCGAAAGCTTTAAAAAGCATCAAAAAGTGGCCCAGGAGTGGCAGATCCCGGATGCGGACAGCTACGCCCGCTCCCGCACTGAAAAAGAGTGTTATGACGCCTTCCAGTCGCTGGAGTATGAGGTGAACACCCTGCACACCGCCAACGGCCAGACGCCGTTTGTCACCTTCGGTTTTGGGCTGGGCACCAGCTGGGAGTCGCGCCTGATCCAGCAGTCTATTCTGCGCAACCGCATCGCCGGGCTGGGTAAGAACCGCAAAACCGCCGTCTTCCCGAAACTGGTTTTCGCCATTCGCGACGGCCTGAACCATAAGGCTGGCGATCCAAACTACGACATCAAACAGCTGGCGCTGGAGTGTGCGAGCAAGCGCATGTACCCGGACATTCTTAACTACGATCAGGTGGTGAAGGTGACCGGCTCCTTTAAAACGCCGATGGGCTGCCGCAGCTTCCTGGGCGTCTGGGAAGATGAAAAAGGGGAGCAGATCCACGACGGGCGTAACAACCTCGGGGTCATCAGCCTGAACCTGCCGCGCATCGCCCTGGAGGCGAAAGGCGATGAGAACGCCTTCTGGACGCTGCTGGACGAGCGTCTGCGGCTGGCGCGTAAAGCGCTGATGACCCGCATTGCCCGCCTGGAGGGGGTAAAAGCCCGCGTCGCGCCGATCCTCTATATGGAAGGGGCCTGCGGCGTGCGTCTGAAGGCGGACGACGACGTGGCGGAGATCTTCAAAAACGGCCGCGCCTCGATTTCGCTGGGCTATATCGGCATTCACGAAACGGTCAACGCGCTGTTCGGCAACCAGCATATCTATGACAGCGAAGCCCTGCGTGAGAAAGGGGTCGCTATTGTCCAGCGGTTGCGCGACGCGGTAGACCAGTGGAAAGAGGAGACCGGCTACGGCTTTAGCCTCTACAGCACGCCAAGCGAGAACCTCTGCGACCGTTTCTGCCGTCTCGATACCGCTGAATTTGGCGTGGTGGACGGCGTGACCGATAAGGGTTACTACACCAACAGCTTCCATCTGGACGTGGAGAAGAAGGTTAACCCGTACGACAAGATCGACTTTGAAGCGGCCTATCCGCCCATCGCTAACGGCGGGTTTATCTGCTACGGCGAATACCCGAACATCCAGCACAACCTGAAGGCGCTGGAAGATGTCTGGGATTACAGCTATCAGCACGTGCCGTACTACGGGACGAACACCCCGATCGACGAGTGCTACGAGTGCGGCTTTACCGGCGAGTTCGAGTGCACCAGCAAGGGCTTCACCTGCCCGAAATGCGGCAACCACGACGCCGCCCGCGTCTCGGTGACCCGCCGCGTTTGCGGTTATCTCGGAAGCCCGGACGCGCGTCCGTTTAACGCCGGCAAGCAGGAAGAGGTGAAGCGCCGGGTGAAACATCTGGGGAACGGGCAGATAGATTAAGGCTGGAGAGGTTTCCCCTCACCCTAACCCTCTCCCCACAGGGGAGAGGGGACAGCCCGAGAACCGCCCGACTTAGGGAGAAGGGACATCCCGAGAACCGCCCGTCTTAGGGAGAGGGGACAGCCCGAGAACCGCTCGACTTAGGGAGAGGGCAGCCCGAGAACCGCCCGTCTTAGGGAGAGGGCAGCCCGAGAACCGCCCGTCTTAGGGAGAGGGGACAGCCCGAGCGCGGAATCAGAACCGGACGCAGGACCGCCTTTCCCCCTCTCCCTTCCAGGGAGAGGGCCGGGGTGAGGGTTCCGACAGGCACATTCACACAGAAGCGAAAATGAACTATCACCAGTACTACCCCGTCGACATCGTCAACGGCCCCGGCACCCGCTGCACCCTGTTTGTCGCAGGCTGCGTGCACGAATGCCCCGGCTGCTACAACAAAAGCACCTGGCGGCTCAATTCAGGCGTGCCGTTTACGCAGGAGATGGAAGATCGGATCATCCGCGATCTGAACGACACCCGCATCAGGCGCCAGGGCGTTTCCCTCTCCGGCGGCGATCCGCTTCATCCGCAGAACGTGCCGGATATTCTGAAGCTGGTGCAGCGCATTCGCGCCGAGTGTCCGGGCAAGGATATCTGGGTCTGGACCGGCTATAAGATCGATGAACTTAACGGCGCACAGATGCAGGTAGTGGATCTGATCAACGTGCTGGTTGACGGCAAATTTGTCCAGGATCTGAAAGATCCCGCCCTGATCTGGCGCGGCAGCAGCAACCAGGTCGTCCACCATCTGCGTTAAAAGCGGCTCAGGCACTCCATCGCCACGGTTTTGAAGGCCGCAAAATCACGGCAGGCGCAGAGCCGCGTCATTGCCCGCTCGCGCAGAAACGTCACAAAAATATCGTAGATCGCCATTGCCTCTTCATACTCGCTTTTACTGATGGCGAGCAGGAAAATGACATGCGCGGTCTCATCGCCCCAGGCGATACCCTGCGGCGCCAGCACGGTATAGACCACCGTTTTTTGCGCCAGCAGACCGAGGGAGTGCGGCAGCGCGATGCCGTCGCCCAGCATGGTGCTGACAATCGCCTCGCGCTCCACCACCGAATCGAGAAACTCTGCGCCAACGAATCCCTCCGCCTCCAGCTGCGTGCAAAGCGTCTGAAACAACGTCTCGCGATCGAGCGGGGTATCGATAATGCGAAAATGGGCGGCGTCGAAATACTTCTCCAGCATCCAGGGGCGGGTGCGATCCACCAGCACCAGTTTGCCAATCTGCTCCAGCTGATAGTCGGTCGGGAACGGCGCGATGGTGACCACCGGTTTCGCCTTCTCGCTGATGCGGGCGGTGGCGATGACAAAATCCTCGCTAATCGCTCCGGCAAGCTCATACTCGCGCAGCGTGACGGTGCGGGTCACCTCGAGCTGCGGATATTTGCGCTGCAGCACCGCTTCGATCATCCGCGCCATGGCGTTGCCGGCATCGCAGACCAGCAGCACCCGCGGCTGACGCTGGTAGCCGATATTGTAGTGGCGCTCCAGCCCGACACCGATATGCAGCACCAGAAAACCGATCTCGTTTTCGCTGATGGCGTAGGGGGTATATTTTCCCCAGCTCGACACCGCCGCAAGCGTCATGTCCCATGCCATCGGATAGTGCTGCTTGATGTTCTCCAGCAGCGGGTTGGGGATCATGATCTGATAGCGCACGCGGGTGATCATGGTCTTGATATGGGTCAGCAGATCGGCATGCAGCTGCGCATCGCTCAGCAGGTTGTAGTTATAGTGGGTGTTAATGTAGCGCAGGATGTAGTTAACCAGCGCCTCTTCGTCGTCGGCATTGATGGCGCTGGGCGCTATCTCCTGGATCTGCCGCGCGGCGATATGCACGCACAGCCAGCTCTCTTCCGAGGGGGATAAGGTTTTATCGGCCAGGCTGGCGATGGCGGCGGCGATATCCCGCGCGGCGTCGCGCACGTTATCGTCCACATCGTCAGCGGTGAACTCCGGCAGCGGATAGCCTTCGCTGATGCGCCTTACCGATACGGCGCAGTAGAGCCGCACGAACAGCTCCCCCTCGTCGGTCAGGCGCAGATGGTAGCGCGTCAGCGTATCATGCAGTACCGCCGCCAGCCGCTCCGGTACCCCCGCGTTCAGCGCCACCTCCGTGACCAGAGGGTTGAGGCTATCCTGCTGCGCCAGCTCCCAGAGCAGATCGGTGAGACAGGTGCGGATCGCCATTTCGCTGCCGAAAAGCTTCATGCCATGGCGCGGGCGGGTTTCCAGCGTCAGGTTGTAACGATGGAACCACTCGCGCACCTCCACCATGTCGCTCTGCAGCGTGGCGCGGCTGACAAACCACTCGTCGGCCAGATCCTCCAGCTTGAGGGAAAAAGCTGACGTCAGGAAACGCACCACCAGATAGTGCACCCGCTCCTGCCCGGTGCGCGGAATGCGCAGGCCACGCGGGCGGCTATCCTGCAGCGTCCGGTAGCGGGCGGCATCTTCGATCTTCAGCCGGTAGCCGCTGCCACGGTTAAGGATAAACTGCGCGCCGTGACCGGCGAGCAGGGCGTTGAGCGCGCTGATATCGGCTCTGACGGTGCGAGTAGAAACCGACAGCCGCTGCGCCAGCTCATCCTGAGGCAGCGTCTCGTTCTGCAGCATCTCAAACAGCTGGGCTAAACGTTGGTTCGGAAATCGCACGTCCTGATCCTCTTACTGCTCAAGGTGTGAATGAAATAACCATCTGGGACGGGCTGCCAACCGGGGTATAGTCCGGCTCGAAGCGCAGCGTGCCCCCGCTGGTTACCCGGAAACGGGTGATGTTATCGCTGCGCTGATTCATGACGTAGAGCCATTGTCCGTTCTTATCCAGCGTCAGGGAGCGGGGATAGTCGCCGCGCGTCCAGACGTCATCCTTGTGGATCAGCGTGCCGTCAGCCTTTACGGTAAAGTGCGCGATGCTGTTATGCAAACGATTGGCAACATAAAGCTGCTCTCCGTCCTGGCTCAGCACGAGTCCCGCCGCAAAGCTGGTGCCTTTGTAACCCTGCGGCAGCGCGGAGATCGTTTTCCCCGCTTTCAGCGTGCCATTTGCCGCGTCCAGCGCGTACCAGGTCAGCGTGGAGGCCTCCTCGTTAATCAGCCACAGGCCATCCCCTTTTGGCGTAAAGACGAAATGGCGCGGCCCCGCCCCTTTCGACGAGGCGCTGATAAACGGCGGATCGTTGGGGGTTAATTTGCCCGTGCGATCGTCGAGGCGATACTGGTAGATCCGATCCAGCCCCAGATCGGTGGAGTAGACAAATCTGCCGCCCGGATCGGCGGCGATCATATGGGCGTGCGGGCCGTTATGATCGCTGATGGCGAAACTGCCTTCGACGGCAGCTTCCGGCTTCGCCGCCCCCGGCTCCCCTTTATCCTGCTGCACATCCGTCGCCTCTCCCAGCGAACCATCCGGCTGCACCGGCAGGACGGCGATCGAGCCGCTGACGTAGTTGGCCACCAGCAGATAGCGACCATTCGGGGTGAGTGACAGATAGACCGGCCCCGCGCCGCCGGAGGCGACCTGGTTAAGCAGATGCAGCTCGCCGTTTTTGTCGACGCGCAGCGCCTGTACGACACCCTGTTCCACTTCACTGGCGAGATAGAGCGTGCTGCCGTCGTGTGAGACGGTAAGCTGCGCGGCGTTTGGCAGTTTGCTTACCAGCGTTTTGTTACTAAGCGCGCCGGTTTGCGGGTCAACGGTAAAGCGGTACAGCCCTTCGCCGTTGGGGTTGTAGGTCCCCACCCAGGCGTACTGCGTCTGGGCGACGGCTGCGGTGGCGAGTAGCGAAAGTGATGCGGCAAGCAGAGTGCGGGTGTGCATGGTTGCTCCTGTGGCGTTGTGTGGTTGTTCCCCTCACCCTAACCCTCTCCCCAAAGGGGAGAGGGGACCGATCGAGCCCGCTTTTGCCTTATGGAGAGAGGACCGAGCGAGCACACTTTTCCCTGCGGGTGCCGTTCGGGCCGGGGCACTATTTTCCCCCTCTCCCCTCTGGGGAGAGGGCCGGGGTGAGGGGCAAGTCTGACTACACCCGCTTCTTCGTCATCGCCAGCAGCTGGCGCACATCGTCCGGGCGCGTGTCGCCGCTCGCTTTATCGATAATCGAACTATAAACATGCGGAATGATTTTGCTCACTCCCGCCTCTAGCGCAATCTGCAAAATCTCTTCGAAGTTGTCCAAATCGATTCCCCCGGTCGGCTCCAGCCAGAAGTCGTGACGGGCGCAGGCTTCCGCTACCGCTTTGTATTCCTCCCGGCATTTCAGGCCGCCCATCGGGAAATACTTAATCGAGCTGCCGCCGAAATCCTTCAGCAGGGCAATCGCCGTTTCCACCGGCACAATGCCGTCCGGCGCTTTGCTGCTCAGCGGCCCGGTGGAGATTTTCACCATCCCGACGGTGCCGGTGGGCGAGACCAGGCCGTTGACCACCGTCTCGTTCTGCCCAAGCAGCGCGCGGCTGGTGGCCACGCCGGTAAAGACCTGGTTGACGTGCTGCGGCTGTACCTGACGGGAGATCTCGCTCACCATCGCCGACTGGTTCGGGTCACCCGCCCCCAGCCCCACGGAGAGCGCGTTATCAATCAGTTGAGCATACTCGCGCATATCCGCCACCGCGCTCGCCACGTCAGGGTAATTTTTGGAGAGCACGCCCACCAGCACATGGCCTTCTGCCGCCTCGTAAATGGCGCTGGCGTTGGCTTTCGAGCCTGCCAGCACGTTGAGGCAGACGCGGTCACGGTAAAAATTGGGGGTCAGTTTCATGCGGTTTTCTCCTCTCCTGTCACTTCGCTAATGCGACGCCAGATAATGTCGAGCTGGTCAGCGGTGACGCTACGCACATCCGCTTCGATAATGCCTTCGTTGGCCTTGTAGCCGCGGAAGTAGATGGCGTACTCCCCCTGCTTAAGCTGATTCACCAGCTCGCCGGTGCGGATACCGGTGACCGCCTCGTCAAACTTAATCTCAGTGCGGGCGATGTCGCGCCCGGCGCTGTCCCACACCACGCGCGCGGTAACGCCGTTCAGGGTGTTGAGCGCGTCGATAAACGGCGTCATCTTCGCCACCATCTCCGCCCCGCTCTCTTTGGTGGCTGTCAGGTAGTGTTCGATGGCGCAGGTCAGGCCGAGAATGCCCTCTTTGCCCACCTTCATGGCGCGACCGATGCCCGCCGTCTGGCGTTTCACCCACTCCACATATTGCGCTTTGCCGATCACCAGACCGCTGGTTGGCCCTTCGATCGCTTTCGCGCCGCTGTAGATCACCAGGTCAGCGCCGGATCGGTAATAGGTATGCAGATCCTCTTCCGCCGCCGCATCGACGATCAGCGGCAGATCGTGTTTACGCGCCACGACCGCCGCCTGCTCGACGCTGAGCATGCTTTTCTGCACGCAGTGGTGGGATTTGATGTAAAGGATCGCCGCGGTGCGGGGGGTGATCGCCGCCGCCAGCTGGTCGGCGGAGCATTCATTGGCGTAGCCCGCCTCCACCACTTTACCGCCGCCCAGCGCCACCATGGTGCCCACCGGCGCGCCAAAGTTAACGTTGTGGCCTTTCGGCAATACGATCTCGTTGTTTTCAATCGGGGTGACGTGCAGGTTTTCCAGCAGCCAGTCGCTCTCTTTCACCAGTACCGCCGCCACGGACTGGGCAATGCCCGCCGAGGCGCAGGAGACCACCGTCGCCCCTTCCACCTCCAGCAGCCTGGCGATGTATTCTCCGGTTTTATTGACCAGATCTTTCATCTCGAAGTAGTGATTCATGCCGTCCATCGCCGCCTGCACCACCTCCGGGCGCGGCGTGGAAACCCCCAGCGCCGTCATGCGGCCGGAGGCATTAATCACCTGTTTTAAATGGTATTTCTCATAAATCGAAGGCATGTTCCGTGCTCCCTTGTTCGGTCATGTAGCCCTTGCCCGCGCGGATCGCGGCAAGCGGTACCAGTATCTTTTCAGCGCTCAGGCTGTCGTTTTCCGCATCGGTCAGTAGCGTCGGCTGATGCTTAATCGTGAACAGCGTCAGGTCAGCGTCCAGTCCCGGCTGGATGCGGCCCTTGCGCGCCAGGCGCAGGCCATCGGCGGCGTTAGCGGTGACGCAGTCAATCACCTGCGGCAGGGACATGCCGATGGCGAGGAATTTCGACATCACGCTCGAAAGCGACCCCACCGGGCCGTTAATGCGGTTGCGGCAGTAGATGTCTGAGCTGATGGTGTGCGGCAGGATGCCCATCGCGATGGCGCGTTTCGCCACCTCAAAGCTGAAGCTCGCCGTGCCGTGTCCCACGTCCAGACGCACGCCGCGCTTCAGCGCCGAGGTGATGGAGGCGCGCAGCTCGCCGGATGGCGTCAGAATGCGGTTGGGTTTGCCGTTGTAACAGTGGGTGATGATGTCGCCGGAGCTTAACAGTTCGGCAATTTCATCCAGATTCGGCGGGTTGTTGCCGATGTGCACCATCAGCGGCAGGTCGCCGTTCTCTTTCTGGATCGCTTTCGCGCGTTCCAGCGGCGTAATGCCATTTTCGCCCACTACGCTGCTGCTCATGCGCGCCTTCAGACCGACGATAAAATCGGGGTGGCGCCTGACTGCCTGCTTCACCGCATCGGCGTCAATGTTCGCCATGTTCGCCAGCTCGTTCTGAGCAATCAGCCCCACGCGGGAGATATTCAGCAGGGCAAAGACCTCGGTTGTGGCCTGGCGGGTGATCTCGTAGAAGTCGTCCACGTCGTCGGCGCCGGTGCTGCCCGCGTCCACCACGGTGGTGACGCCGGTGGCGATGCCGACGCTGTCCGGCTCATCGTGATAAATCGGTGATTTCGGGTAGCAGTGAACGTGGGAGTCAATCCAGCCCGCGCTGACGAAAACCTCTCCGTTAAGCTCAACGGTCTTGTGAGCGGGAGCGTCAATCTCGCCCAGCGCGGCAATTTTCCCCTCCTGAATAGCGATATCGGTCAGGGTATCGTCGACAAGGCGCGCGCGGCGCAGGAGTAAATCAAACATGGGGTTCTCCTGGTTGAGCGGGCGATTTCTCACCCGCCGGGATAATTTGCCGGATGGCGGCTTACGCCTTATCCGGCCTACAACATCGTCCTTGCCCGCGGGTGTTAAAGGGCGACCGGGAACAGCCAGCCTAAAATCATCGCACCGAGGATCGCGCCGCCGGTGATCGGCTTTTGCCAGATATAGAAAAGCAGCGCGCCGATAAGCGATCCCACGCCGATCGGAATGGAGGCGGTCATGGCGCTGAGGATGATCAGCGGCCCGAGGAAGCGGCCCGAGGCGTTGCCCGCCCCCATCATCACGTCCGCGCCGTAGGTGGAGTTGCTCTGGTTGATGGTGAACTTACGCGCCAGGATGATGACGTAACCAATCGCCAGACCAATCACCAGGCCGGTAATCAGGGAGGCGATAAAGTTGGTCACCGGGAACATGATCCCCGCGCCCAGCAGCAGCGCCGGGACGCCAAGACCCACACCGGTCTGAATGGCCCCGCCGATATCAAGGATCCCCACCAGCGACCCTTCGATAATACGGGCGAAGAGGAAGCTCGCGCCGAACGCCGCCACCGCGCCGTAGACGCCGGTATCAATCCCCGCTTTCAGCATCGCCACGAAGGCCACTTCGTTAAACGCGCCGATGCCGTAGAGGTAGTACATGTGCGTCCCGGCAAAAACGCCGGAGGAGAGCAGGCCAACAAAGATCGGGAACGACCAGTCGGCATACCAAAAACCTTTATTCTGTTCCATGTAGAGGCTCCTGTTATTTACCGCTGAGCGAGTTGTGGATCATGTCGAGCCAGTTCGGCACGGTCAGATGGAAGGATTCGATCATCTTCATATCGAAGCCGCGGAAGAAGCCGCTCAGCACGAACAGCAGCACGATAGCCGCCATCATGACTTTGGTGACGTGGTTCCAGCCGCTCTCTTCAACACCCTTGCCAATCAGGATACCCAGCACCAGGCCCGGTACGGCGTTACCCATGATCAGCTGCGCTGCGCCGCCGAAGATGGTGGCCCAGAAGCCCGACTTTTTACCCGCGTCGATGGCCGCCAGCCAGAAGATCACCGGCATCACGGTGTTCACCAGCAGGTTCGCGGCGGGCACCAGTACCTTCACGGCGGTGACCTGCAGCGCTTCCGGTACCGACGAGGCGGTCAGGTTGAGGAAGGTCACGACGATCATGCCGATAATGCCGCAGGCGATCGCCATTTTGCGTGGATCGTGCAGCGTCTCGCCGACGTTGCGGTTTTTGATCATCAGCGCCGCCGCACCCCAGTTAGGGATGATGCGGTGATCGACATCCTGGGTGAAAGAGCCCGCCGCCACCGACGAGGCCCAGGCGTTAAAGAAGAACCCCAGACCGAAAGAGAAATGGGAGGCGGGATCCCCTTCGCAAGAGTTCAGCTCCCCCAATGTACGAAACGCGCCCATACCTTGCGTGGTAGGCGCATGAAACATGCGTGCAGCCCCTGCGCCCACACCGACGCCAACCAGGCCGCCGATAATGAGCGATTTTATTAATATAATTAAGAACATCAGTCTGCCCTTTTGATAAATATTCAGCGATGCGTGACGAACTCCACCTTATCGACATTGATGGCGGTCACGTTGACGGTCACATCCAGCTCCACGCTGTAGGTGCGTCTTTCCCGGCGCAAAAAGAAGAACAGAAAAGCCTCTTTACGCACCGCTTCTTGCGCCTGAACAACCTGCACATCCTGTGGCTCAATACGCAGTAAGATATGCGGCGACGCTTTCATCACCGCTGCCTGAACGTGGTTCAGCGCGTCGGCAAAGGCGCGCGCTTTTGACTCGCCTTTGCCCTTTACTCTCACCGTGGTGGTGAATTGCTCTTTCATGCTTATGCGCCGTGCTTCTTCTGCCACGCCTGCACCAGACGTTCGCCCAGCTCTTCTTTGTCCATAAAGCCGAAGCCCAGCACGTTGCAGCCTTCGTTGATGGCGGTAACGCCCTCATCCACGGAACGCATGCCATATTTGGCCTTGTAGCCATACTTGTTCTGGGCGGTAATCGCCCCCGCGCCGCCGCTGCCGCAGAAGGAGATGCCGAAGGTGGCGTTCTCGGTTTTCATCACGTCGCCAAGCTTCATGTCCGCCGCCACGCCCGGTACCACCACCGCACGGCCGCCCGCTTTCTCCACGCCGGCCGCCACTTTCTGGCCTTTACCCAGGCGATCGCCAATCACGACTGTAATCTGTTCCATGTGTTGCTCCTTAAAGGTTCTCTTTTGCGACTTCAAAGTGGACGGAGAGCAGCCAGGCCTCTTCGTCGGGAAGATTGCCAAACTGCGCCACCACCTCGCGGGCAAGCCGCATTGATTCTGCTGAAATTTCGTCAAACAGCTCTGGCTCAACCTCCGGCAGCGGCTCGCCGGTCACCGACCGGTGCGCCATTGCGCGAACGTGCGAGGTCAGCATCTGTACCTGGACCTCATTGGGGATGATGCGGTGGCGGGCAAGCAGCGCAAATACCTGCTGTAGCATGGTGTCAGCGAGCTGCGAGGTTTGCGCCGCCTGGTCTCCAACATCGTTCATTACCGCTCCGTTAATCACTCGTCTTACCCCGTTAATGGCTCTGGAGTAACGCTAACCTCATACGTTAAAGGTTTGTAGCGAGGTGTTTTCCACTTCGAAGTGGAAAGGAGATGGGCGGCAGTGATCCGTGCCACAAAATTGACCGCCGCGGGGATAAACCACTGGTATGGCGTGATGGACATCACGTATTCGCACAGCCAAACGGGCAAAGAGAAAACGAAAACGTCCTGCCGTGGGGTAGCAGAAATGTGACGGCGATAGGGTTTACTTATTACGGCGCAAAAAAACGGGAGCCGTGGCTCCCGTCGGTTGTTTGAAAGCAATCGGTCGGTTAACGGTATTTCTTGTGATAAGTGTTGCGGGTAGCCACAAACTGGTCGGCCGCCGCCTGGGCTTCTTTCACTTTGCCTTCACCGGCAAGCTTCAGCGCGCCGTCGATCTGGCCTATCAGTACATCAAGACCGTGGCGGTAATCTTTCATTTCGGCGCTGTCCGGGGCGTTATTTTCCAGCTTAGGCGGCGTCGCGTTTTTCGCGTCCAGCGCTGCGGCGCGCATATGGGTTAATGCTTCCTTCATCTCTGCCGCATTGTCCGTTTTCTGCACCACTTTCAGGTTCTGGTTCAGGATATCCATATCATCTTCCAGATCGGCGGCAAACGCCGCAGAGCCGAGAACCAGCGTGGAGGCGGCGACGATCGCTAACAGGTGTTTACGCATTGCTTGCTTCCTTTTTTATTATTAACAAAACGCTCTTTTATTGACCGGCGATTTTCATTTCGGGCAGCAACACTGAACCACACTGTATATTGCTGCGCGTTTCGATATCGTTACCGACGGTGACCATATTGCGCCACATATCCTTCAGGTTGCCAGCGATGGTGATCTCGCTGACCGGGTACTGGATTTCGCCATTTTCCACCCAGAAACCCGCCGCACCGCGAGAGTAATCCCCGGTAATCGCGCTCACTCCCTGGCCCATCAGCTCGGTAACCACCAGGCCGGTGCCCATCTCTTTCAGCATCTGCTCAAAGCTCAGCCCCTGCCCGGCGATGCGCCAGTTGTGGATACCGCCCGCGTGGCCGGTGCTTTTCAGTCCCAGCTTGCGCGCGGAGTAGTTAGTCAGCAGCCACTGGGTAAGGATGCCATCTTTGATAATATCCCGGCGCTCGGTGCGTACCCCTTCGCTGTCGAATGGCGTGGAGGCCAGCCCCTTCAGCAGGTGCGGATGTTCTTCTATGGTCAGCCACTCCGGCAGGATCTGTTTGCCCAGCGAGTCGAGCAGGAAGGTCGATTTACGATAAACGGAACCGCCCGCAATCGCCCCCACCAGATGGCCAAACAGCCCGGTCGCCACTTCATTGGCGAAAATCACCGGCGCTTTCATAGTGGAGAGCTTACGCGGCGACAGGCGCGAGAGGGTGCGGCGGGCGCACTCTTCCCCTACCCACTCCGGCGACTGCAGATCGCCCAGCGCGCGGCCAAGGGTATAGGCGTAATCCCGTTCCATATCCCCGTCCGCCTCGGCGATAACGCAGCTGGAGAGGGAGTGGCGGGTTGAGCAGTAGCTCTGCAGCATGCCGTGGCTGTTGCCGAATACTTTGATGCCGTAGTGGCTGTTAAAACTGCCGCCTTCGGTGTTGGTGATGCGTTTATCGGCATTGAGCGAGGCCTGCTCGGCGCGGGCGGCGTAGTCGATCGCTTCATCCGGGGAGATCTCCGCCGGGTGGAACAGATCCAGATCCGGCGCGTCGAAGGCCAGCAGATCTTTGTCCGCCACGCCCGCGTAGGGGTCTGGCGAGGTATAGCGGGCAATATCCAGCGCCGCCTGCACGGTGCGCGAAATCGCCTCCGGGCTTAAATCGGTTGAAGAGGCGCTGCCTTTGCGATTCTGGTGATAGACGGTGATGCCGAGCGCGCCGTCGCTGTTAAATTCAACATTTTCCACCTCGCCGTAGCGGGTGCTGACGCTGATACCGGTGGTTTTGCTGACTGACACTTCCGCGCCGTCTGACTTCCCTGAAGCGAGTTCGAGCGCCGTGGAGACCGCGTTTTCCAGAATCTTACGCTGCGCTTCTACTTGTGAGGTTACTTTCATCGCAAATGCCATACTGTAAGAGAGAGTTATCTGAAGTCTAACAGAGAACCGTTTTTCAGTGCGCCTCTTAACTGGTAACATTAGCCTCTTTTTTAAGGAGCCTGACATGACTAAGCAGCCCGACGACTGGCTCGACGACGTTCCCGGTGATGAGATCGATGACGACGATGATGAGATCATCTGGGTCAGTAAAAGTGAAATCAAACGCGACGCCGAAGAGTTAAAACAGCTTGGCGCCGAGATGGTAGAGCTGGGTAAAAACGCGCTGGATAAGATCCCGCTGGACCCGGATCTGCGGGAAGCGATCGAGCTGGCGCAACGCATCAAGAAAGAGGGCCGCCGCCGCCAGCTGCAGCTGATTGGTAAGATGTTGCGAAACCGCGACGTGGAGCCGATCCGCCAGGCGCTGGATAAGCTGAAAAACCGCCACAACCAGCAGGTTGCGCTGTTTCATAAGCTGGAGCAGATCCGCGACCGTCTGATTTCAGAAGGCGACGACGCGGTGGCCGAGGTGCTGAACCTCTGGCCGGATGCCGACCGCCAGCAGCTGCGTTCGCTTATCCGCAACGCGAAGAAAGAGAAAGAGGGAAATAAGCCGCCAAAATCTGCGCGCCTGATTTTCCAGTATCTGCGCGAACTGGCGGAGAACGAGGCGTAAGCGCCGCGGTTTTGCGCCGGATGGCGGCGTAAACGCCTTATCCGGCCTACGGGCGGTGATGGGACGGGTAAGCGTAGCTGACTGCCCCTCACCCCGGCCCTCTCCCCAGAGGGGAGAGGGGGACCCCCCACGCTCCACTCACTGTGGTAAGTACGCCGCGTTAAGCTCGATCGGTTCCCCCTCCCCTCTGGGGTGAGGGAGAAAAACGTGCTCGATCGGTTCCCTCTCCCCTCTGGGGTGAGGGAGAAAAACGTGCTCGATCGGTTCCCTCTCCCCTCTGGGGCGAGGGAGAAAAACGTGCTCGATCGGTTCCCTCTCCCCTCTGGGGTGAGGGAGAAAAACGCGCTCGATCGGTTCCCTCTCCCCTTTGGGGTGAAGGAGAAAAACATGCTCGATCGGTTCCCTCTCCCCTCTGGGGTGAGGGAGAAAACATGCTCGATCGGTTCCCTCTCCCCTTTGGGGAGAGGGTTAGGGTGAGGGGAAGCCCTTACTCCGCTGCCGCCGCCTTTTTCGCCAGCCCGTCCAGCAGTTTCTGATGAATCCCCCCGAACCCGCCGTTGCTCATCACCAGAATGTGATCCCCCGGCTGCGCGGTTTTGACCACCATCTCCGCCAGCGTATCGACATCCGCATGCCAGTGGGCCGGCTGGACGCACGCTTCCGCCACCTCCGCCACCTGCCACGGAATGTGCTGCGGCTGAAGCAGGAACACCTCGTCGGCGCGTCCGAGCGACGGCGCCAGGTCATCTTTGCAGATCCCCATCTTCATGGTGTTAGAGCGTGGCTCCAGTACCGCCAGAATGCGCGCCGTGCCGCCGACTTTACCGCGCAGCGCGGCAAGCGTGGCCAGGATCGCCGTCGGGTGATGGGCGAAATCGTCATACACCGTCACGCCGTTGGCTTCGCCGCGCAGCTCCAGACGACGACGAGCGTTAATGAACGAGCCGAGCGCGTGCGCCGCATCGGCGGGCTGAACGCCCACATGGCGCGCGGCGGCAATCGCCATCAGGCCATTGTGCATGTTGTGCTCGCCCACCAGGCTCCACTTCACCTCACCCACTTTTTCACCGTCCAGCCACACTTCCCACTCGGAGGCGTCGGTGGTCAGCTTTTTCGCCTGCCAGTGGCCCTGATCGCCCACCAGCTCCTGCTCGCTCCAGCAGCCCATCGCCATCACCTGCTTCAGGTTGATGTCGTGTTCCGGCAGGATGATGCGCCCCTGCCCCGGTACGATACGTACCAGGTGGTGGAACTGCTTCTGAATCGCTTTCAGGTCGTCAAAAATATCCGCGTGGTCAAACTCAAGGTTGTTGAGGATCAGCGTACGCGGGCAGTAGTGGACAAACTTGGAGCGCTTGTCGAAGAAGGCGCAATCATATTCGTCCGCCTCAATGACGAAGAACGGGCTGTCGCCCAGACGCGCGGAGACCTCGAAGTTGCCCGGCACGCCGCCAATCACAAAGCCAGGCTTATAGCCGCACGCTTCCAGAATCCAGGTCGCCATGCCGGCGGTGGTGGTTTTGCCGTGCGTACCGGCCACCGCCAGCACCCAGCGGTCGCGTAACACAAAGTCATGCAGCCACTGCGGGCCGGACATGTAAGGAATATTACGTTCCAGTACCGCTTCCACGCAGGGATTGCCGCGGGTCATGGCGTTGCCGATGATAACCAGATCCGGCGCGGGATCGAGCTGGGCCGCGTCGTAACCCTGAATCAGATCAATGCCCTGCTTTTCCAGCAGCGTGCTCATCGGCGGATACACATTGGCGTCCGAACCCGTCACCTCGTGGCCTAAAGCACGCGCCAGCATCGCCAGCCCGCCCATAAACGTGCCACAAATTCCCAATATATGAATGCGCATACGTCACTTCCTTCTTTAAAGTGCCGCACATTTTACCCGCATGTCTGGCCTGTGAGAAACGCATTTCGGGTAAATCCGTATTTTGCTGGCGCGATTCACCACTGCGCGATGTTTTGAATATTTGTTAAGATTGTTGCTGTTCTGCCTTACTCATTATCCGACCGCTTTACTCCACATAAAATGCAGGGAAAGTGTTATGAAAACGTTAGGTGAATTTATTGTCGAAAAGCAGCACGAGTTTTCGCACGCTACCGGTGAGCTCACTGCTTTGCTGTCGGCAATAAAGCTCGGCGCAAAGATCATCCACCGCGATATTAACAAGGCCGGTCTGGTCGATATTCTGGGTGCCAGCGGCGCCGAAAACGTGCAGGGCGAGGTGCAGCAAAAACTCGATCTGTTCGCCAATGAGAAGCTGAAAGCGGCGCTTAAAGCGCGCGATATCGTGGCGGGCATCGCTTCAGAAGAGGAAGATGAGATTGTCGTCTTCGAGGGTTGCGAACACGCCAAGTATGTCGTGCTGATGGACCCGCTGGACGGCTCCTCCAACATCGACGTCAACGTCTCTGTGGGCACCATTTTTTCTATCTACCGTCGCGTCACGCCGGTGGGCACCCCGGTGACGGAAGAGGATTTCCTGCAGCCTGGCAACAAGCAGGTCGCCGCGGGTTACGTGGTGTACGGCTCTTCCACCATGCTGGTCTACACCACCGGCTGCGGTGTTCACGCCTTTACCTATGATCCTTCGCTGGGCGTATTCTGTCTGAGCCAGGAGCGCATGCGCTTCCCGGAAAAGGGCAAAACCTACTCCATTAACGAAGGGAACTACATCCGGTTTCCAAACGGCGTGAAGAAGTACATCAAGTTCTGCCAGGAAGAGGATAAGTCCACCCAGCGGCCTTACACCTCCCGCTATATCGGCTCGCTGGTGGCGGATTTCCACCGCAACCTGCTGAAAGGCGGCATCTATCTCTACCCCAGCACCGCCAGCCACCCGGAAGGGAAGCTGCGCCTGCTGTATGAGTGCAACCCGATGGCCTTTTTAGCGGAGCAGGCGGGCGGCAAAGCGAGCGACGGTAAAGAGCGTATCCTGGATATTATCCCGCAGAGTCTGCATCAGCGCCGCTCGTTCTTCGTCGGCAATGACCATATGGTGGACGATGTGGAACGGTTTATTCGCGAGTTCCCGGACGCGTAATCCCCTTCACAGGCCGGATGGGGAGCTTCGCCTTATCCGGCCTGCGTTTTGAAGTTACGCCGTCTGCAGTTTAAAAGTCGCCATCGCGTCGATTAAGGCGTGGGACTGCTCCTCCAGCGAGCGGGTCGCGGCGGAGGATTGTTGCACCAGGGCGGCGTTCTGCTGGGCGGTCTCATCCATCTGGCTGACGGCGATATTCACCTGTTCAATGCCGCGGCTCTGTTCCTGCGACGCGCTGGCAATCTCGCGCATCAGGCTGGTCATCCGCATCACCTCGCTGGCGATCTCATCCATCGTTTCCCCCGCCTGCTGCGCTAGCTCGCTGCCTTCGCTTACCTGCGTCTGCGAATCGCTAATCAGCGTGCGGATCTCTTTTGCCGCCTCGGCGCTGCGACTCGCGAGGTTACGAACTTCGCCCGCCACCACCGCAAAGCCGCGCCCCTGCTCCCCGGCCCGCGCCGCTTCCACGGAGGCGTTGAGCGCCAGAATATTGGTCTGGAAGGCAATGCCGTCGATCACACCGAGAATGTCGGCGATACGGTTTGAACTGCCGGAGATATCGCGCATTTTCTCTATCACGTAGCAGACCATCTCGCTGCCGCGATCGGCGGTATCGGAGACCGATTTCGCGAGCGCGTGCGCCTGCCCGGCGTTGTCGGCGTTCTGGCGCACCGTGGCGGTGATCTGCTCCATGCTCGCCGCCGTCTGCTCCAGGGAGGTGGCGGTCGATTCGGTGCGCTGGGCCAGATGCATATTGCCGGCGCTCAACTCGCGGCTGCCGGTATCAATCTGCGCGCTGGCATCACGCACGCGCATCACCGAACTCATCAGCGACTGCCGCATCCCCTCTATAGCGGCGTTGAGTCGATTAATCTCCCGGCTGGCCGGTTCGTTCGGCCCGTGGGTGAGATCGCCTGCCGCCACATGTTCAAGCTGGGCGACAGAAGCGGAGAGCGGTTTAAGCAACATATGGCGCAGCGCCAGCCATGCCAGCACGATGATGCCCGCGGTCAGCAGCGCGGCGATAACAATCAGCAGCATGACGCGGTTTTTACTGGCGTGAACGGCTTTTACCTCCGCCCTGCCGCGCGCTTCGCTCCAGGCCTGAAGCGCCTGCATATCGTTGTCGAACTGGCGCGACACCGGGATAAGCTTATTTTCCAGCAGATCGTAATAATCATCCGCGCTCTGCTGGCTCAGCGCCGTCAGCATCGGCGTGATCCCCTGGGTATTATAGGCCGCAAAGCTCGCCGCCAGCTTCTTCAGCAGCGCCTGCCCCTGCGCATCGTCCAGCCCGCTGCCAATAACCGCTGCCAGACGCTGTCGCGCCTGCGCCACTTCACTGTCGATGTTCTTCACAGACTTCGCCGCATCGTCCAGCATGCCAATCTCCATCAGCCGCACGGCCTGGCCGGCTTCGTTGCGGGCGCGCAGGATCAGGGTATAGCCCGCGTTAAGCTGCGTAAGCTGTTCCCCCTGAAGGTGGTTGATGCGCTGGAGAGCAGATGAACTTTGGGTAAGGGCATAAATGCCAATGCCGCTGACAAGCAGCAGCAGAAAGGTCATAACGGCCAGTAACGAAAGCAAGCCGGTACGAATCGATAGCGTTTTCAGCATGATGTTATTTCCGGTAGCGAGAGATGTCTGGACAGAAATTAAGGTTATCGGTCGCTACCGGAAAAAGTTTACTCTTTATGCAATTTCAGCCGTTTAACTCTCAGGCGGCGCTATTCCAACGCGGGTCACCGGCGCGCTTTGGCGGTTCTCCCACACTACCGTCAGCCCGCGCTGAAGCGCGATAAAGATAAACAGCAGAATGCCGATGGCGATCTTCGTCCACCACGAGCTGAGGGTGCCGTCAAAGTTGATGTAGGTCTGGATAAGCCCTTGGATCGCCACGCCAAACAGCGTACCGAGCACCGTACCGACGCCGCCGCTCAGCAGCGTGCCGCCGATCACCACCGAGGCGATGGCGTCCAGCTCCACCCCCACCCCCGCCAGCGCATAGCCCGCCTGGGTATAAACCGAAAAGACGATGCCCGCCAGCGTCGCCAGCGTCGTGGAGAGCATGTAGATCCGGATCGTGGTGCTGCGGGTCGAGATCCCCATCAGGCTGGCCGAGGTGGCGTTGCCGCCAATGGCGTAAACCTGGTTGCCAAAGCGGGTACGGTGGGCCAGAAAAATACCGATCACCACCACCCCGAGCATCAGCAGTCCCATGGTGCTCAGCCGCCCGCCGCCCGGGATCTTCCACGCCAGGCTGGAGAGGGTATCGTAGACAGGGTGGTTAATCGGGATCGACTCTTCCGACACCAGATAGCTCACCCCACGCAGGAAGAACATGCCCGCCAGGGTGATGATAAAGGCCGGGATCTTCAGAGCGTCGATCAAAAGCCCCATAAAGGCGCCGAAGGCGGCCCCCATGACCAGCACCAGTGGAAAGGCGATCAGCGGTGATAACCCCCAGAAGCCAATCGCTTTAGCGAGAAAGACGCCGGTAAAGGCGATCACCGATCCCACGGAGAGATCGATGCCGCCGGAGAGGATCACAAAGGTCATCCCGACGGCGATTATCCCCAGAAAGGCGTTATCGGTAAGGATGTTGCAGATGACGCGCGTCGAGGCAAAGCCGGGAAACTGCGTCAGGCAGTAAAGATAGCCCAGCACAAAGACGCCGAGCGTAATCATCAGCGGCAGGTTACGTTTTATCATGTCCGCGAATCCCCTTTATGATGCTGATAAAGCGCGGCGACTGGACAACCAGCACGCAGAGCACGACGACCGCTTTCACCACCTGGTTGAGTTCCGGCGGAAAGCCCGACAGCAGAATACCGGTATTCATCCCCTGAATAATGAGCGCCCCCACCACCGACAGCAGCAGGTTAAAACGCCCGCCCATCAGCGAGCCGCCGCCGATAACAACCGCCAGAATAGCATCCAGCTCCAGCCACAATCCGGCGTTGTTGGCGTCCGCCCCGCGAATATCCGCCGCTACAATCACCCCGGCGATAGCCGCGCAGACGCCGCTTAATACATACGTGAGCATCACGATCAGCCGCGTGCTGACCCCGGCGTTTTTGGCGGCGCGAATATTGATCCCCACCGCTTCGATAAACATGCCGAGCGCCGTCTTGCGGGTGAAAAGCCAGAAGAGAACCAGGGTGACGAGAACGAGGATGACCGGCGTCGGGAAGAGCAGCAGTTTGCCGCTGCCGATCCAGGAGAGCGCAGGTGAATCGAAGGTGACGATCTGACCGGCGGTGATAAGCTGCGCCACCCCGCGCCCGGCCACCATCAGGATCAGGGTGGCGACAAAGGGCTGGATTTTAAGAATAGCCACCAGCACGCCGTTCCAGAGCCCGGCCACCACTCCGGAGCCAATCGCGGCGAGCAGCACCACCGGCAGGCTATGGCCCGCCACGGTCATCGACGCGGCGGTCGCCCCGGCAATCGCCATCACCGCCCCCACGGAGAGATCGATCCCGCCGGTGGCGATCACCAGCGTCATGCCTATCGCCAGCAGCGCCACCGGCGCGGCGCGGTTGAGGATATCAATCGGGCTGCCGAACAGGCGGCCATCCTGAAGGGTAATCTGGAAAAAGTGCGGCGCAACGAGGCTGTCCACCAGCAGCACCAGCAGCAACGCCGCTATTTGCGGCGTGCCGGTGGGCCAGCTAAAGCGGCGCTTCGGCGCGCTGGTCTGAGAAAGCGAACGGGGCATCACCCTTGTCTCCTTACGCCGCAATGGCGTTCATGATCGCCGGAACGGAGAGTTCATCCAGCGGGATCTCCGCCACCTGCCGTCGATCGCGCATGATAATGACGCGATCCGCATAGCCCACCAGCTCCTCCAGCTCCGAGGAGATCACCAGCAGCGCCAGCCCGTCGGCGCAGAGCGTTTCGATAAGGCGGATGATCTCCGCATGAGCGCCCACGTCGATGCCGCGCGTCGGCTCGTCGAGGATCAGGAATTGCGGTTTGGTCAGCAGCCAGCGCGAGAGCAGCACCTTCTGCTGGTTGCCGCCGGAAAGAAATTCGATCGGCTGTTCCGCGCTGGGAGTGCGGATGCCAAGCTGGCGGATAAAGCGTTCGGCAATGGCGTTTTGCTCTTTACGGGGAATGGGGCGCAGCCAGCCGCGCTGGGCCTGGAGCGCCAGAATGATATTTTCCCGCACCGAGGCGGCGGCGATAATACCGTCGGTTTTCCGATCTTCCGGGCAAAAACCGATGCCAAGCGAGGAGGCCTTCTGCGGGGAGCCCAGCCTCTGCGGCTTGCCCCTGATGAACGCGCTGCCGCTGTCGGCGGGGTTGATGCCGAAGATCACCTCGGCGGTTTCGGTGCGACCCGATCCCAGCAGCCCCGCCAGCCCGACAATCTCGCCGGGACGGACCTGCAGATCGAACGGCGCGAGGAGCCCTTTTTTACCAAAGCCCTGAAATGCGGCCACCGGTTTGTCGCTTAACAACGTGCGGCCCGCGCGCTGCAACGCACCGGACTCCAGCTCGCGGCCCAGCATCATCTTCACCAGCTCGATCTGCGGCAGCTCGCGCGTTTCGCGACAGCCCACCACGCTGCCGTTACGCAGAACGGTGATACGATCGCTGACCTCATAGACCTGATCGAGAAAGTGGGTTACGAAGATCAGGCTCACTCCCCGATCGCGCAGCTGCCGCATCAGGGTAAAGAGCATCTCCACCTCCTGGGTATCCAGGCTGGCGGTGGGTTCATCGAGGATCAGCACTTTGGCGGAAAGATCGATCGCCCGGCAGATGGCGACGATCTGCTGCATCGCCACCGAAAAGCGGTTGAGCGGCTCACGCACGTCGAGGGAGAAACCGTAGGAGGCCATCAGCGCGGCGGCGTGCCTCTCCATCTCCCGGCGACGGATCAGGCCAAAGCGTTTTGGCTCGCGGCCAATGAACAGGTTGTCCGCCACTGACATATTCGGCAGCAGGTTGACCTCCTGATAGACCGTCCCGATCCCGAGCTGCTGGGCGTGGGCGGTGTTTTTTGGCGCAATGGCGTTCCCCTCCAGCCAGATGGTGCCGCGATCGGCGTGGTAGACGCCGGTCAGCGCTTTGATCAGGGTCGATTTTCCGGCCCCGTTTTCGCCGAGCAATGCCATGATCTCCCCCCGCCGCAGGCTGAAGTCAACGTTATCCAGCGCCTTTACGCCGGGGAAGAACTTGCTTAAACCCTCGGTGCGGAGGATTTCCTGGTGTTGTTCGGTGCGCATAATTTCCCCTCACCCTAACCCTCTCCCCGGAGGGGAGAGGGGATAGTCAGTGCCTGTCATAAATGCTCTGCCGCTCGCTTTTCTCCCTTTCCCCTGTGGGGAGAGAGGATGGTCGGTGCCTGTAATAAATGCTCTGCCACTCGCTTTTCTCCCTCTCCCCAGAGGGGAGAGGGGATGGTCGGTGCCTGTAATAAATGCTCTGCCGCTCGCTTTTTTCCCTCTCCCCTGTGGGGAGAGGGCCGGGGTGAGGGGCAGGAATGGCCTCAGTATCGTAGGCCGGGTAAGCACAGCGCCACCCGGTAATTTCACTGGATCAGTAGCCCATGTTTTTCTTCTTCTCTAACTCCTCTTTTGCCGTATCCGGCAGGTAGAGGGTCGATTTGGTGATGGTCAGCTTCTCAGGCTGGGTGCCATCTTTTTTGAATTTTTCCAGCGCGTCGAAAGCCGGGCCGGCCATGTTCGGCGTCAGCTCGACGCTGGCGTTGGCCTCCCCGTCCATCATCGCTTTATAGATATCCGGCACGCCGTCGATAGAGCCGGTGAGGATATCTTTGCCCGGCTTCAGGCCCGCCTCTTTGATAGCCTGAATCGCGCCGATGACCATGTCATCGTTATGCGCAAAGACCATGCAGATATTTTTGCCGTTGTTTTCCGCCTTGATGAAGCTCTCCATCACCTCTTTACCCTTGCTGCGGGTAAAGTCGCCGGATTGCGAGCGGATAATTTTGATGTTTGGCGCTTTAGCAATAGCCTCCGCGAACCCTTTCTTACGATCGATCGCGACGCTCGCGCCTACCGTCCCCTGTAACTCCACGACGTTACAGGGCTTGCCACCCACCTGTTTTACCAGCCAGTCGCCGATCATTTTGCCTTCCAGCACGTTGTCGGCGGTGACGGTGGTCATATAGAGAGATTTGTCTTTTACATCAATGGAACGATCGAGCAGGATGACCGGGATCTCCGCATCTTTGGCCTCCTTCAGTACCGGCTCCCAGCCGGTGGCCACGACCGGCGCGATAAAGATGGCGTCCACACCCTGCGCGATGAACGAGCGCACCGCTTTGATCTGGTTTTCCTGCTTTTGCTGACCGTCGGCAATTTTCAGCGTGATGCCGCGTTTTTCAGCCTCGCTTTTGGCGACGTTGGTCTCGGCGGCGCGCCACCCGGACTCCGAGCCCACCTGAGAAAAGCCTACCGTGAGCGGGGCGGCCATCGCCATAGACGACATGGCTGCTGAAACTGCTGTGACAAGAAGTAAGCGCTTCCACATAAGAACGTCCTCGTAGGGTGAGTTATTGTTGGTCAAAAGATGTTCTGCGGGGAAACTATAGACAATCGAAAATGTAGCGAATTGCGTTGCATCACACTTCAGAAAAGTGAATTAAATGTTAATCACATGTTTGTAATCGCTTTCATTTTTGCATGAAAAAAGCGGCTGAGTTTATGGATTTTCCGGTTATGGAACGGCTTTGAAAAAGGTCAGCCAGATGCGATTGTGGCGAAAAGAGGCGGAGACATTCCGCGCGAGTTGGCTATAATACTCGCCACTCGTTTGCTACATATTCTAAGGAAACAGACATGAGCTTACTCAACGTCCCTGCGGGTAAAGAACTGCCGGAAGATATCTACGTGGTTATTGAGATCCCGGCTAACGCAGATCCTATCAAATACGAAATCGACAAAGACACCGGCGCGCTCTTCGTTGACCGCTTCATGTCTACCGCGATGTTCTATCCGTGCAACTACGGCTACATCAACCACACCCTCTCTCTGGATGGCGACCCGGTTGACGTGCTGGTCCCGACTCCGTATCCGCTGCAGCCGGGCTCCGTGATCCGCTGCCGTCCGGTTGGCGTTCTGAAAATGACCGACGAAGCCGGTGAAGATGCGAAACTGGTTGCGGTACCGCACACCAAGCTGAGCAAAGAGTACGATCACATTAAAGATGTGAACGACCTGCCGGAACTGCTGAAAGCGCAGATCGCCCACTTCTTCGAGCACTACAAAGATCTCGAAAAAGGCAAATGGGTGAAAGTGGACGGCTGGGACAACGCAGAAGCGGCGAAAGCTGAAATCGTTGCCTCTTTCGAGCGCGCGAAGAAGAAGTAATTCTTCCCCCTCTCTTTAAAGCCCCGCGAGTCGGGGCTTTTTACGTTCTGGCCAGCAGAAAAAAAACGCCACCCGAAGGTGGCGATTTCTGTTATCAGGACGGGTCCCTGTCCAACCAGTTACCGCTTTCAATCAGCGTCAGGCCGTCGACCGGACGCTGATAGACATACATCCATGCACTCCCGTAGGGCGTCTGGATCAACTGGCGCGCGTATTCACCGCCCCTGGTGCGTAAGGCATCAAGTTCGGCAAGCGTGGCATTATCAATACGATAGACTTCACCCTGTACCGTCCCGTTTCCCGGAACCGCGCCTGGATAGTGGCCCAGACTGTAGAGCTGGTAGTTATCGATACTGTAATTACCCAGCAACTGGGCATTCGTCATCCAGTGACTGTTGCCTTGCTTCGTTCGTAAACTGCCGTAGACAAATATTCGCATTGCTAAAACTCAAACTGATAGAGCAGATCGAGTGCCTGATCTACGCCAGACACTGCTTCCAGATATAGCTTAGGCATCAGGCGATAGCGTAACGTGAGAGTTGCTAATGAGTCAAAGATCCCCACGCCATATTTCACCTGCAGACCCGGCAGTACATAGCCGCTGACCACCACCTGGGATGAGTCGCCGACACCCTGGGTATCGAGTACCAGATTGGTCACGCCAAACGTCTCGCCGATTTTACCCACAACCTTACCACTTTGTGCAACCCCCAGGCCAACCAGCATGGAGGCCATCGCCGAGCTGTCGCTCTGCTGGCTGTCGAGCCCCTGCCCGCGCAGAAGATAAGAGAGCGCCTCCTGCTGCGACATGGCCGGGTCGGAGAAGATCTCCGCCTTCGGTTCGTCGGCAGAGCCGGTGACGCGTACCCCGGCGATAACGTCGTTTTCGGTCGCTTCAGGGTTACGGATGGCCTCAATGTTCAGCAGCGGCTGGTCCGGCGGGCCGGAGAAGAGCAGCTCCCCTTTACGGACAATCAGATCCTGACCATAGGCGTGGAAACGCCCCTCCGGGATCGTGATCTGTCCGTTAAGGCCCAGCCCCTGTTTATCCTGCGCCACCTTCAGATCGCCTGTGAGTCTCGCCTTCAGCCCAAATGCGTCCAGGCGAACGTTGTTACCCACGTGCACAGTAAGATTACTATTGATCGGTATGCTTGCGCTCTGTTGCTCAACCGGTTTCAGATTATTATTGAGCAAAACTTCATCACTGGAGACGCCAACCGCACTCTCCGGCACCTCATGGACCACGATGCGCGCCCAGGGCACATCCACGTTGCCGTCGAGGGTAAAGAGGCTCGGCGTGGCTTCAAACACCACGTCCGGCGAGAGATCCAGACGGACCATCGGCGGCACGGTCACCCGCACCCGGCTCCCTTTTGCCGCAATACGCGCCCGCCAGTTGTCGATTTGGCTCCAGTCCGCATCGCCGCTCAGGTTGATCTGGCCCTGCTGCGTACGTACTACCCCTGAAAGCGTGGAGCTGGAGCCGTTGAAGTTCATCGCCACCTGGCTTGGCAGCATATCAAACGGCATAAAGTTGCCGTCGACATCAATAGAGCCAAGCTGCATCCGCCCGAACAGCTGCGGGCTTTGCGCGTTGCCGCCCAGGCGCAGGTTGGCGTTAAGCAGCCCCGACACCTTCTCCCCGCGTTCAAAGATGGCGTTAATCATCGACAGGTTAAAATTGCGCAGGTTGACGTTGCCGCCGAGGTTACGCTGCCCCTGCGGATCGCTGACCTCCACTTTGCCGTCGAACTGGCCGTTGTTGACCAGACGCACGAGCCAGGCCAGCTCGGCACGGTTATTTTGCAGCGAGGCGTTGAGGTTAAGCGTATCGAACGCGACGAGCAGCGCCGCATCGTTGATTATCTGCGTCACCCGCACGTTACGTCCTGAGAGCGTCACGCTGCCCTGCGGCAGCCCCTCTTTGGTGGTGTCCCAGGCCACGTCCGCTTTGCCGCTAAAGATACCGCTGGCCTTCGTCTCATCAGGCATAAAGGGTTTAACCATCGCCAGATCGAAGCGGTTGAGATTGATCACCGCGCGCCCTTCCGCCCCCGCGTCGATAGTCTGCGGCACGCAGATCTCGGCGTTCGGGTTGGTCCAGCAGTGCGGTCCGATGCTGATCTTCTGCTCCGCGTTGCGATAATCGAGGGCAATCGCGCGGGAGAGGACCAGCGGCCCGACCGGGGTGCTGAAACGGGTGTTATCGAGCTGCCCTTTCCAGCGCGTCGCCTGCCGGTCGAAACTGCCCGTCAGGTGCAGCTGCCCGGAGACAGGCTCGCCGTCGACCCGCAGCTGAAGATCGTGCTGCTTTTCGCTCCCCTTCGCTTCCAGGGTCACCAGCCGGAGGTTGAGGTTCGGCTGGGCGATCCGCTCCACGCGCACGTTCAGGTTACCGGCAATCTGATCGGTGGATTTGATATCGCCCTCGACCCGTACGCGGGCAACAGAGAGCTCCTGCCAGCGCAGGCCGCTCGCGGTGATATCAGCCAGAAGCTGCGGCGCTTCTACCGTACCGCGCACCTTCACCAGCCCTTTTGCCGTACCGCCAAGCCCTGGCAGGGCGTTGTCGAGATTAGGGGCATCGATAACGGCATCAAGATTGAGATCTTTTACCCCCAGTTCGCCCTTAATATCAGCGGAGTTACGCCCCAGCGCCACGTGCAGCCCCGGAATCACCCACTGCAGGTAGCTGTTGCCCCGCAGCGAACCTTCCACATCAACTTTGTTCTGCTTCACGTTGCCGGTGATTTTCAGCTCCGGCACCTCCATCTGCCAGCTGCCGCCGTAGAGGCTGCCGCGGGTTTTGATCAGCCCGTCAAGCTTCGAGGGCCAGTCCGGCACCTCTTTGGCGGTGTTGATGCCGTCGAGCTTCAGCTCGCCGCGCCAGCTTATCGCCTGCTGCCAGTCGAGCAGCGCGGTCAGCTCGGTTTTCCCCTCCAGCGCCGCGATGGTGAGCTTGTCGAGGTTGATCTGCTGTTCATTGCCCTTTGCATCCAGGGTGATGGTGGCGGGAGGCACGCTCTGCCCTTTCACCGCCGTGCGGAACGAGAGGGTGTAGTCGGTCATTTTGCCGCTGAGCTTCAGCTTCAGATCGTCCGCCTGGTACTGCCGCTCGCCGGTAAAGGGCCAGTAGAGCTGCTCGCTCACCAGCTCCAGGTTAAGCGGCAGTCCGGCTTCCGCCAGCTGCGTCTGCCCGCGCAATACCATATCCACCGGGCCGGAAAGGTTCACCCCGAACTCCAGTTTTTCGCGCATCGCGCCGCCGATCTTCAGCTTCACCTTTTCGCCCTTGAGCGGGTCGATATTGAGCGCGCTGTTGAGGGTAATATCCACCGGCCAGTTGTCGCGCAGCTCGGCGGTGCCGGTGGCGTTCACGCTCCCCTGGTTGGTATCGATATCAAACGCGTCGAGCTTCATATTGCCGTCGATGCTGCTCACCTTCAGCAACAGGTTAAAGACCGTCAGATCCGTGTCGCCGGTCAGGCGCAACTGCTCCCCCCTGAACGCCTCAATATTGAGGTTAAGCGGCAGATGGACGTCGGTCATCTCCGGCAGGACGGGCTTCGAGAAGAGATCTTTTAGCGTCTCGCCAAGCGGCTTCTCCTGCGGCTGCGGGTTCTGAATTTTCGGCTCCACCACCTCTTCCTGCGCCACTTTCGCCACCTTCGGCAGGGCGACCAGCAGCCCCTGCAGGGAGGTTGGCGTAAGGGTCAGGTTTTTCTCCTGCCAGCGCAGGCCGGAGGAGAAATCCATGACCGAGACGGTGGTATCGTCGATTTTGATATTCACATTATTGAGCGCCACCCGGCTAAGCGTGACCGGATAGGGAGTGGAGAGATCCAGCGGGCCGCTATCCTCCTCTTCTTCTACCTGCTCCGATTTCGCCATTTTGTCCGAATCAATGGTGACAAACAGATCTTTGAGCGACAGATCGTTAACGCAAAGGCTGCTGTCGCGCAGGCAGACCAGCTTTACCGCCAGGTGAAACTCCCCGGCCTTAACCGCCACGCCAGGCTGCTCGTAGCGGACGTTTTTGAGGCGCAGATCGCGCCAGCCGCCCGTGACCTGGCCTATCTCCAGCCCCGGCACCCAGCGGTTCGCCGCCTTAAACAGCAGATGCAGGCCCGAGGTGGTGCCCACCAGATACGCCACCGCCCCCAGCAGCAGCACGATAAAAATCAGAACCCCGAGGCTTATCTTCTTCCATAAACTCATAATTCTGGCCCCAGACCGATGTAGAACTGCAAACCGTGCTCCTCTTTATCGCCAACCGGTACGGCAAAATCGAGCTTGATCGGCCCGACCGGCGACTGCCAGCGCACGCCGACGCCCGCGCCGGTTTTAAAGTCGCTGCGGCGGATATCGCTGACCGCCTCGCCGCTGTCGACAAACATCGCCCCCCACCATTTTCCGGTGACGTTGTATTGATACTCCAGCGAGCCGGTCGCCAGCTTCGAGGCGCCGATCAGCTTGCCGTCATCATCTTTTGGCGCGATGGATTTGTATTTGTAACCGCGAATGCTGCGATCGCCCCCGGCGAAGAAGCGCAGATCCGGCGGCACTTTTTCAAAGTCACCGGTCTCGATCCAGCCGAGATTGCCGCGCACCACGAAACGGTGGCGGTCATAGAGGGTACGGATCCAGACGTTTTGCGCCTGCAGGACCGTAAAGTCGACGTCCGAACCCCAGGCGGTGTTGGAGTAGTCGATGGAATAACGCTGGGAGTCACCCCAGGTTGGCATCAGGCCACCGCGCGAGCGGGTGCGGCTAATCATCACACCGGGATATAACAGCATGGTGGTATTGGTCACGTTGGCCTGGGTAAAGTGGTCGAGGCTCCAGCGCAGGTTGATCGCCCGCTGCCAGCCGCTGGAGAGATCCCAGTAGCGCGACAGGGCAAGCGTGGTGGAGTCCGCTTCGGTATCGTTCAGGTCGGTGCGCTTGAAGCCCCCCTGCACCAGGTAGTACTGCTCCAGCGGATTTTTCAGCAGCGGCACTTTATAGCTGAAGTCGAGCTGCTGTTCCGGCGCGGAGAGACTGGCGCTGGTTGTCAGGCTGTGGCCGTAAGAGTTGATCCACGGCTTTCGCCAGGTCGCTTTCAACCGCGGGCCGACGTCGGTGGAATAGCCGACACCGGTTTCAATGGTGTTCTCGGTGCGTGGCGAAATCACGCCATGCAGCGGCAATATTTTGGTTTTGCGGGATTTCTCAAACTCAGGCGCCACCACCACCGAATTAAACCAGCCGGTGGCGGAGAGGCGGCGGTTCAGCTCCGCCAGATCTTTCGACTCGTAATAGTCGCCCTTCTTAAAGGGGATCAGGTTCTGCAGATATTCGTCGCGGATTTGCGATCCCTCGAAGGTGACATCGCCAAAGCGGTAACGTTGACCGCTGTCGTAGTCGATATCCCAGAAGGCCTGCCGTCTCTGCACCGCGACGCCGAGCTGGCTCTTATTATACTCGCTGTCGAAATAGCCTTTGTTCAGCGCGACCTTCGTCAGCCCTTTTTTAAACCGATCGTAGTCGCCGTGGTTCAGGATGGTGCCCACCTTCGGACGGGTGTTGAGCAGATCGAGATAGTCCCGGTCGTTACGCGCCTCGCCGCGCAGCACCACGTCAGTCCCGGCAAGCAGCACCGGCTGCCCCGGCGAGACGCGGGCAATCAGCACCTGGCGCCCTTTAGCCGGCGGTGGTCGCAGCTCAAAATCGATGGTCGGCTGGTAGTAACCCAGCGCCTTAAGCCCATTGCGGATCGCATCGTCCACGCGGGCGCGAAAGCGCCGGTCCGGCGTTACTTCGTCACTCTGGATCGTCGAGAGCTGCGCACGGACATTTTTTTGCAACTCTCCGGAAAGCCCCTCAACCTGCAAACGGACATTCGCCGCGCTGGCAACCCCGCTGGTCAGCAGAAGGCTGACGGCACATAACTGGCGGATTTTTGGCACGTTTTCTCCTGAATATCCTTGTATCCACCCTGGAAGCATCTCAAGTACTGCTCCGCAGTACATCACGGCATAATGCCCAAAACCCGTACAGTGGGTTGAAAAGTCGATCAGAGCCCTAATATTTCTTATGTTTAAATCTAGACTCATTCAGTGCGTTTATTGTGTTCAATTAAACGCTTCGTTACAACCTTAACTGAAGCTTTGTACCCCGGGAGGTCACACCGTGAGTTTATTTGACAAAAAGCATCTTGTTTCCCCGTCAGATGCATTACCGGGACGCAATACGCCGATGCCAGTCGCAACGTTGCATGCCGTTAATGGCCGCTCCATGACGCACGTCCCGGAAGGGATGGAGATTGCCCTCTTCGCGATGGGCTGCTTCTGGGGCGTTGAACGCCTCTTCTGGCAACTGCCTGGCGTCTACAGTACCGCCGCGGGCTATACCGGCGGCTATACCCCTAATCCGACCTACCGTGAAGTGTGCTCCGGCGAAACCGGCCACGCGGAAGCGGTACGCGTGGTCTATGATCCAGCGGTCATTAGCTACGACCAGCTCCTGCAGGTCTTCTGGGAGAATCATGACCCGGCGCAGGGTATGCGTCAGGGCAACGATCACGGTACCCAGTACCGTTCGGGGATTTATCCCCTGACGCCCGAGCAGGATGCCGCCGCCCGCGCCAGCCTTGAACGCTTCCAGAGCGCCATGCGCGAGGCGGGCGACACCCGAACCGTGACGACCGAAATCGCTACCGCCACGCCGTTCTACTATGCCGAGGACGATCACCAGCAGTATCTGCACAAGAATCCGTACGGCTATTGCGGCATCGGCGGCATTGGCGTTTGCCTGCCGCCACAGCAGGCATAATAATGAAGCGCGCGCCAAAAAGGCGCGCGTTTTTTGTCGATAAAACGAGCAAAATGTGACCTCTGGCAGATTTACACCCCTTTACGCTATACTAGCCGCTGAAAATATCGGCTCACCGCTACGAGCGGGTGTTCAAAGTGTATTCACACAAATGTCATTAACTTCCCTTCCGAGGATCTGGCGAGAAGCCGGATAAACTATGTTAAACAGTATTTTAGTAATACTTTGTCTTATTGCCGTCAGCGCCTTTTTTTCGATATCGGAGATATCGTTGGCCGCGTCCCGTAAAATAAAACTTAAACTGCTTGCCGACGAAGGCAATATGAATGCGCAACGCGTTCTGAAAATGCAGGAAAACCCCGGTATGTTCTTCACCGTTGTACAGATTGGCCTGAATGCGGTGGCGATCCTGGGGGGTATTGTCGGCGATGCAGCCTTCTCACCGGCGTTCTACAGTCTCTTCAGCCCCTATATGTCCGCAGAGCTTGCCGAACAGCTGAGCTTTATTCTCTCCTTCACCGTGGTGACCGGTCTGTTCATCCTCATTGCTGACCTGACTCCGAAACGCATCGGTATGATTGCGCCTGAAGCCGTGGCTTTGCGTATCATCAACCCGATGCGCTTCTGCCTGTTTATTTTTCGTCCGCTGGTGTGGTTCTTTAACGGTCTGGCGAACACCATCTTCCGCCTCTTTAAGCTGCCGATGGTGCGTAAAGATGACATCACGACGGATGATATCTATGCGGTATTTGAAGCGGGCGCGCTGGCGGGCGTGCTGCGTAAGCAGGAGCACGAGCTGATCGAGAACGTCTTTGAACTGGAATCGCGCACCGTCCCCTCCTCGATGACCTCGCGCGAAAATGTTATCTGGTTCGATCTGCATGAAGATGAGCAAAGCCTGAAGAACAAGGTGGCGCAGCATCCGCACTCGAAATTCCTGGTCTGTAACGAAGATATTGACCATATCATCGGCTATGTGGACTCCAAGGATCTGCTGAACCGCGTGCTGGCGAACCAGAGCCTGACGCTGAACAGCGGCGTACAGATCCGCAATACGCTGATTGTGCCGGACACCCTCACCCTCTCCGAAGCGCTGGAAAGCTTTAAAAGCGCTGGCGAAGATTTCGCGGTGATCATGAACGAGTATGCGCTGGTGGTAGGTATTATCACCCTGAACGACGTGATGACCACCCTGATGGGCGACCTGGTGGGCCAGGGGCTGGAGGAGCAGATCGTCGCGCGTGACGAGAACTCATGGCTGATTGACGGCGGTACGCCGATTGATGACGTGATGCGCGTGCTGGATATCGACGAGTTCCCCCAGTCGGGCAACTACGAAACCATCGGCGGCTTTATGATGTTTATGCTGCGTAAAATCCCGAAACGCACCGATTCGGTGAAGTTCTCCGGCTATAAGTTCGAAGTGGTGGATATTGATAACTACCGCATCGACCAGCTGCTGGTGACGCGCATTGATAACAAACCAACCGTCCTGACGCCGAGGCTGCCGGACGCGGAAGAGAAGGTGTCGGCGTAAAACCTCCTGTTCCCTAAAAAATTCAAGTTGCATGAAGGCGGCGACGCAGTGAATCCCCGGGAGCGTACATAAGTACGTGACCAGGGAGCCAACGCACAGGCAACTTGAAGTATGACATAAACAACAACGGCTCCCTTCGGGAGCCGTTTGTCTATTGCATAGCACGTTGGTTAAGCCATCTCAGTCTGCAGACGCATAACCTGACGGTTGACTTCGGACATAACGGAATAGTGCTGTTTGTCCTTCACTTTCGGGACAAGGATCTTACCCTTATCAAACTCAAAAGCGCCTACGTCCTTGATATACAACCGTCCACGGAAAAGTATTTTTACGTACTTCGCTACCTGAAGCGGGTTGTAGCGTTGGAAAATTTTCATTCTTGTTTCTCCTGCGAATCATACGCTCTTGCGGTGCCACAATCGGCCCGACTCGTCTGAGCGCAAATTTTGCTGCCCAATGACTATAGACCAGAACAACCTGGTTACCCAGTTTGCCTAAGTTTATTTACCGTATGATTACAATTATTCAGAATATTCTCTGCGGTCCCTCGGAGCAGGCAGTATAAGTCATCGTTTTTATGAATATATGTGCGTTAGCCCGCAAACTGGCATCAGGATTGCGGGAAAAGACCATTGATCGCACTTATCATTAAAAAGTAAGACCTAGTGGTCGGATCACCTGCCATCAAAAAGGAAACATTATGACCTTTCGTAACCTCTTTGCCGCAGCATGCCTGTTAATGCCGCTGCTGGCCTCCGCACATAACATTGAAAAAGGACAACGTCTGCCGCCGGTCGGTATTGCCGACAGAGGAGAATTGATTCTCAACAATGATGAGTTTAGCTATAAAGCCTGGAATAGCGCGCAGCTCGCAGGAAAAGTGCGAGTGGTGCAACATATTGCTGGCCGAACCTCGGCAAAAGAGAAAAACGCCACCCTGGTGGAAGCGATCAAGTCCGCAAAATTGTCCCATGAGGTCTACCAGACCACCACCATTGTTAACACCGATGACGCCATCCCCGGCTCCGGCATGTTTGTACGCAGCAGTCTTGAAAGTAATAAAAAGCTCTATCCCTGGTCACAGTTCATCGTCGACAGTAACGGCGTAACGCGTAAAGCCTGGGGGCTGGAGGAGGAGAGCTCGGCGGTGATTGTCCTCAATAAAGAGGGACGCGTGGAGTGGGTGAAAGACGGGGCGCTGACGCAGGAGGAGGTGCAGCAGGTAGTTGCCCTGCTGCACAAGCTGCTCGGTCAGTAGAGCGAAACCCTGAAGCCGGGGTTGAGGAACGATTCACGCGGGGTGTAATCCAGCGGCTTACCCTGCCAGTCGTGAACGTGCGCCCCGGCAGCGGCGGCGACGGCGTGTCCCGCCGCCGTATCCCAGATGTTGGTCGGCCCGAAGCGCGGATAGAGCTGCGCCTCCCCTTCCGCCACCAGGCAAAACTTCAGGGAGGAGCCGATAGACGTGGTCTGGTGATCCCCCAGCTGTTGCAGGTACTCCTCCAGCTCGTTATCGGTATGCGAGCGGCTAATCACCACCAGCGGCGGGCGCGCCTCGCGCACCTGAATCTGCTTGCGTACGCCACACTCCTCTTTCCACGCTTTGCCTTCGGCGGCGCTATAGAGCACCTTCAGCGCGGGTGCGTAGACCACGCCCAGCACCGGCTTACCGTGGTCAATCAAGGCGATGTTGACGGTAAACTCCCCGTTACGCTTGATGAACTCTTTAGTACCGTCCAGCGGGTCGACCAGCCAGTAGCGCTGCCACCCCTGGCGAACGTCCCAGGCGGGGGGATCCTCTTCCGATAGCACCGGCACCTCCGGCGTCAGCGCCGTCAGCCCGTTAACAATAATCGCATGCGCTGCGATATCGGCGGCGGTCACCGGGGAATCATCAGACTTGCTGATAATTTCCATGGGTTTTGCTCCCTCGTAGACCTGCATGATGGCTTCGCCCGCGTCCCGTGCAAGCTGACAAATTTTATCGAGCATCTTCCACCTCTTTGTTATCACAGTGGCATAACTGTTTGTTTTACTTATATCGTAATCACTATCTGTGAAGCAATTCCGGTTTCACGTCTGCTTTTTCTGGCACGATTCACAATTCTTTAAGCAACATAAATGATATTCATATCTCTTTTGTGCCCTGGATCGAATTAAGGACCCCTCTGATGATTAAGTTTAGCGCAACGCTCCTGGCGACGCTGATTGCGGCGAGCGTACAGGCGGCCACGGTGGATCTGCGTATTCTGGAAACCACCGACCTCCACAGTAACATGATGGACTTCGACTACTACAAAGATACCCCTACCGAGAAATTCGGGCTGGTACGTACGGCAAGTTTAATCAACGCCGCCCGCCAGGAGGCGAAAAACAGCGTGCTGGTGGATAATGGCGATCTGATTCAGGGCAGCCCGCTCGGGGACTACATGGCGGCGAAAGGGCTGAAGGCGGGAGAGATCCATCCGGTCTATAAGGCGCTCAACACCCTCGACTACGCGGTCGGCAACTTGGGTAACCACGAATTTAACTACGGCCTCGACTATCTGCATAAGGCGCTGGCGGGAGCAAAATTCCCCTACGTTAACGCCAATATCATCGACGTGAAGACGCAAAAACCGCTCTTCACCCCCTATCTGATTAAAGAGACCACGGTTACCGATCGGGACGGCAAATCGCAGACGCTGAAAATCGGCTATATCGGCTTTGTGCCGCCGCAGATCATGACTTGGGATAAGGCTAATCTGACCGGCAAAGTGACCGTGAACGACATCACCGAAACCGCCCGCAAATATGTGCCGGAGATGCGTAAAGAGGGCGCGGATCTGGTGGTGGTGGTGGCCCACTCCGGCCTCTCCGCCGATCCCTACCAGGCGATGGCGGAAAATTCGGTCTACTACCTGAGCCAGGTGCCGGGCGTCGACGCCATTCTCTTCGGCCACGCCCACGCGGTGTTCCCCGGCAAAGATTTTGCCAGTATCAAAGGGGCGGATATCGAGAAAGGGACGCTGAACGGCGTGCCGTCGGTGATGCCGGGTATGTGGGGCGACCATCTTGGCGTGGTGGATTTAGTGCTCAGTAACGACGGCGGTCAGTGGCAGGTAACCCAGTCGAAGGCCGAGGCGCGCCCTATTTACGATGCGGCCGCTAAAAAATCGCTGGCTGCGGAGGATAAATCGCTGGTGGACGTCCTGAAACACGATCACGACGCCACCCGTGAATTTGTCAGCAAGCCGATCGGCAAATCCGCCGACAACATGTACAGCTTCCTGGCGCTGGTGCAGGACGATCCGACCGTTCAGGTCGTCAACATGGCGCAGAAAGCCTATGTGGAGCACTTTATTCAGGGCGACCCGGATCTGGCCGCGCTGCCGGTGCTCTCCGCCGCCGCGCCCTTTAAGGTGGGCGGACGTAAAAACGATCCGGCCAGCTACGTGGAGGTGGAAAAAGGCCAGCTCACCTTCCGTAACGCGGCGGATCTCTATCTCTACCCGAATACCCTGGTGGTGGTGAAAGCCACGGGCAAAGAGGTGAAAGAGTGGCTGGAGTGCTCCGCCGGGCAGTTCAACCAGATCGATCCTACCCGCAGCCAGCCGCAGTCGCTCATCAACTGGGACGGTTTCCGCACCTACAACTTCGACGTGATTGACGGGGTGAATTACCAGATCGACGTCACCCAGCCCGCGAAATATGACGGGGAGTGCCAGACGGTGAATCCGCAGGCGGAGCGCATTAAGAACCTGACCTTTAACGGTAAACCGATCGATCCGAATGCCACCTTCCTGGTCGCCACCAATAACTATCGCGCCTACGGCGGTAAGTTTGCCGGCACCGGCGACAGCCATATCGCCTTTGCTTCCCCGGATGAGAACCGTTCGGTGGTGGCGGCATGGATTGGCGAAATGTCGAAAAAAGAGGGGGAGATCCATCCGGCGGCAGACAACAACTGGCGTCTGGCGCCCATTCACAGCGCGACGAAGCTGGACATCCGCTTTGAAACCTCTCCGTCCGACAAGGCGGCAACGTTTATCAAAGATAAGGCGCAGTACCCGATGCATAAGGTCGGGAACGACGAGATCGGTTTTGCCCTTTATCAGGTGGATTTGAGTAAATAGCCCTTGTTAATGGTTGGTTAATTTTTGTGGCATCCCCGGGGAGCATCTCAGATAATGAAGGGATGATTCACAAGGAGGCTGACCGTGCAGGGCGTACCTGAGAGCTTTATCGACGAAAGAGACAGCGCGCGATTCCGGCATCTGCCGCAGCTTCCGGGCGTGGAGTTATACCACGCCCATATCTCCCGCTACGCCTTCGAGCCGCATACCCACGAAGCGTTCGGCATCGGCGCGATTGAATCGGGCGCCGAACGCTTTCGCTATCGCGGCACGCAGCATGTCGCTCCGGCTTACTCCGTGGTGACCATGAACCCTGACGAGATCCACACCGGCCAGGCGGAGACCGCCGACGGCTGGCGCTACCGGATGATCTATCTGGAGCCGGATCTGCTGGAACAGATCACCGGCGTACGCCACTGGTGGTTCAAGGATGTCACCCGCCACGATCCCCTCCGCTCGCAGCAGCTCTGCCAGCTAATCTATGGGCTTTGGCATACCGACGATCCGCTGGCGCAGCAGGGTTTACTGCTCGATCTGATCGACACTTTCCGGCCGCTGGCGCGCCATGCGCCCGCCCTGCGCGAAGGGGGGCACCGCTTTGAACGGGTGCGCGACTATCTGCACGACAACTATATGCGCCCCGTCACCCTTGACGAGCTGGCGAACGTGGCCTCCCTGAGCCCGTACCATTTTCAGCGCCAGTTTAAAGCCCATTTTCACGTTACCCCGCATCAGATGCTGATGGCGATCCGCCTGTGGCGTGCCAAAGCGTTTCTCACCCACGGTATGCCCGCCGCCGAAGTGGCCGCCGCCGCAGGGCTGACCGATCAGTCGCATCTGACCCGCACCTTTGCCCGCCGTTACGGCATTACGCCCGTCCGCTACCAGAAACAGGTTGTGCGACGCTAATGCGCAATCTCATACAATATTTCGCCCCTCCCCCTCCCTACACTGCCCGCAGGTATTCACCATATGGACAGAAAAATGGTTAGCGGCGTGCTCTATGCCCTCCTGGCGGGGCTGATGTGGGGATTGATTTTTGTCGGGCCGTTACTGGTTCCTGACTACCCGGCGGTGTTGCAGTCAATGGGGCGTTACCTGGCGCTGGGGCTGATTGCGCTCCCGCTGGCGTGGCTCGGGCGTGTTCGCCTGCGCCAGCTTACGCGCCAGGACTGGCGAACGGCGCTGGCCCTTACCCTGACGGGTAATCTTATCTATTACGCCTGCCTGGCAAGCGCCATACAGCGCACCGGCGCGCCGGTCACCACGATGATTATCGGCACCCTGCCGGTGGTGATTCCGGTCTTTGCCAACCTCTTTTATAGCCAGCGGGATGGCCGGCTCGCCTGGTCGACGATGGCGCCCGCGCTGGTCTGTATCGCTCTGGGTCTGTTCTGCGTCAATATCGCCGAGCTGCGCCACGGTCTGGCGGAGGTGAGCCTCTGGCGCTACGGTTCAGGCATTCTGCTGGCGCTGGTCTCCGTCGCCTGCTGGGCGTGGTACGCCCTGCGCAACGCGCGCTGGCTGCGGGAGAATCCGAACAAACATCCTATGATGTGGGCCACCGCCCAGGCGCTGGTGACGCTGCCGGTCTCCCTGCTGGGGTACGCGGCCGCCTGCGGATGGCTTAGCATGCAGCAGCCCGCGTTTGCGCTACCGTTCGGCCCGCGCCCGTGGTTTTTTGTCGGGCTGATGATCGCTATCGCGGTGCTCTGTTCATGGGTAGGGGCGCTGTGCTGGAATATCGCCAGCCAGAAGCTGCCGACGGTGATTTTAGGCCCGCTTATTGTCTTTGAGACGCTGGCGGGACTGCTTTATACCTTCCTGCTACGCCAGAGCCTGCCGCCCCTGTTAACCGCCTGCGGCATAGCGCTGCTCGTAGCTGGCGTGGCGATTGCCGTGCGGGCGAAGCCGGAAAAGCCGAGGGTAGCGTCGGCGTCGGAGCTGTAAAATTTTGCCGGGTGGCGGCTGCGCCTTACCCGGCCTACATTATAACTGCGAACCTGTAGGCCCGGTAAGCGAAGCGCCACCGGGCAAATTACGACGAGCGATAAACTTCACGTCGTAAAAAAGCCGGGTGGCGGCTGCGCCTTACCCGGCCTGCATTACAACTGCGAACCCGTAGGCCCGGTAAGCGAAGCGCCACCGGGCAAATTACGACGAGCGATAAACTTCACGTCGTAAAAAAGCCGGGTGGCGGCTGCGCCTTACCCGGCCTGCATTACAACTGCAAACCCGCTGGCCCGGTAAGCGAAGCGCCACCGGGCAGGTTTTTAAAACGTTTCCCAGTTCGCTTCAGACGTGGCTGCGAGAGGCTGCGCTTTTGCAACATACGTTTTCACTGGCGCCGCTTTCACCGCCTGTTTCCGCGTAATTTTAAATACCGCGACCGCCTCGGTCAGACGAGCGGCCTGCTCCTCCAGCGCCAACGCGGCGGCGGCCGACTCCTCCACCAGCGAGGCATTCTGCTGGGTCACGCGATCCATCTCGGCTACCGCCTGGCCGACCTGATCGATGCCCCGGCTCTGCTCATCAGAGGCGGAGGCGATCTCACCCATAATATCGGTGACGCGCGTGACGGCGCTGACGATCTCCGCCATTGTTGTCCCCGCGTCATTCACCAGCTGCGAGCCTGCGCTGACGCGCTCGCCCGCGTCGTCGATAAGCACTTTGATCTCTTTCGCGGCCTGGGCGCTACGGCTCGCCAGCGTACGCACCTCCCCTGCCACCACCGCAAAACCGCGCCCCTGCTCACCCGCGCGCGCCGCTTCCACGGCGGCGTTGAGCGCCAGAATGTTGGTCTGGAAGGCGATGCCGTCGATCACATTGGTGATCTGCGCAATTTTGCTGGAGCTGGCGGCAATCTCATCCATCGTGCGCACCACCCCCTCCACCACGGCTCCGCCTTTTGTCGCGGTTGTGGAGGCTTCCAGCGCCAGACGGGAGGCCTGCCGCGCGTTATCGGTATTCTGCTTCACGGTGGCGGTCAGCTGCTCCATGCTCGCGGCGGTCTCCTCCAGCGAGGCGGCCTGCTGCTCGGTACGGGAAGAGAGATCGTTACTCCCCGCCGAAATCTCGCCCGCGCCGGTGAAGATGGTATCGGCCCCGTCGCGTACCACGCCCACGGTATTCGCCAGCGCCTGCTGCATCTCGTGGACGTTTTTAGCCAGCAGCGCCATCTCGTTTTTGCCGTGAGTCTCTATCGGCTGCGTCAGATCGCCCCGCGCGATAGCGCGGATATGCTCCATCACCTCATGAAGCGGCAGCAGCAGCACGCGGCGCATCGCTATCCAGCTGGCGATAATCACAGCGATAACCACCAGCATGGCCGCCGAGAGGATCCAGAGGATACGCCGGTAGTCGTTCTCATTATCGCGGATGCCGGCGTCCGCCAGCTCAGACTGCGCCTCGCGCCATTCGCGGTAGACCTTCTGCATCGCCACCTGCTGCTGCTCGGCGTTCTGCCTGAACATCTCCTCCAGGTTGCCCTGCGCCAGGAAAGAGTTCATCCGCGTCAGGGTGGCGGAGTAGTTGCGATACTGCGCCTCCAGCCGATCCGCGAGCCGTTCGTCAAAACCCGGCGTTTCCGGCAGGACGTAGTATTTGTCGTAATGCGTCTGCGCGTCTGCCAGCAGCGTTTTCGCGCTGTTAACCAGCTCGTTTAGCTGACCGCCGTTGATCTGACTCGCCATGCTGCTTTGCAGGCGTAACATGCCGCGGTTAAGGGTGACGCGCGCCTGATTGAGGCTTATCCACGCATCGGTAAATTCCGCCACGTTCTTGCTGGCGAGCCGGGAGACGTTGAAGTGGTGTTTGTCGTTATTCAGGGCGGTTATAGAGATGGCGGCGGTGATAAGCTGCATCGCCCCCAACACGATTAACACCATAATTAATAAGGTAATAACTTTGATACGTTTAAACATGACAGGCCTTAACAAGGGTAGTGAACGTGTATCTATCGGCACCCCGCTCCGCTTGTTTAATGTTCCGTTCATGTTGCCCGTCTGTTTTCGTGATTTTTTAATTATGTATCAGCAGGTTATCCATCAAGAAATATTTGTGATTTAGATCTCATTTTCACCCTTCATCCGAAAGGGTTATAGCTTCACTTTAAAGATGCATTTAAAATGCACTTTATATTATTATTGATGAGGTAACTGTTATGGCCTTTCGTGACCAACCTTTAGGTGAGCTGGCGCTCTCCATTCCACGCGCATCCGCACTGTTCCGTAAATATGACATGGACTACTGCTGCGGCGGCAAACAGACGCTGGCGCGCGCGGCGGCGCGTAAAGAGCTGAACGTGGAAGAGATTGAAGCGGAGCTGGCGCGACTGGCTGAACAGACTATCGACAAAGACTGGCGTACCGCGCCGCTGGCGGAGATCATCGACCATATCATTGTGCGCTACCATGATCGTCACCGTGAGCAGCTGCCGGAACTGATCCTGCAGGCGACCAAAGTGGAGCGCGTTCACGCCGACAAAACCTCCGTACCGCGCGGGCTGGCCAAATACCTGACCATGCTGCACGAAGAGCTCTCCAGCCACCTGATGAAAGAGGAGCAGATCCTCTTCCCGATGATCAAACAGGGAATGGGCAGCCAGGCGATGGGCCCGATTAGCGTGATGGAGAGCGAACACGACGACGCGGGCGAGCTGCTGGAGGTGATCAAACACACAACCAACAACGTTACACCACCGCCGGAAGCGTGCACGACCTGGAAAGCGATGTACAACGGCATTAACGAGATGATTGACGATCTGATGGAACACATCAGTCTTGAGAACAACGTACTCTTCCCGCGCGCACTGGCCGGGGAATAAAAAAAGCCCGATGGCGCTCGCGCTTACCGGGCCTACAACGTCCGCGAACGTAGGCCGGGTAAGCGTCAGCGCCACCCGGCAACATGCTTAACGCATTCCCGCCATACGTTTCTTGCCAATAAACAGCCAGCCCAGCCCCAGCGCGATGAACCACAGCGGCGTGACGATAAGCGCCTGACGGGTGTCATCTTCCAGCGTCAGCAGCACCAGCACAAAGACAAAGAACGCCATGCAGACCCAGCACATGAGTTTGCCGAGCGGCATTTTGTATTTTGAGGCCGCGTGCAGCTGCGGGCGTTGCTTCCGGTAGACCAGATAAGAGCAGAGAATGATGGTCCAGACGAACATGAAGAGGATCGCCGACACGGTGGTGATCATCGTGAACGCGCCAATCACGCTCGGATTAACGTAGAGCATCACCACTCCACCCAGCAGGCAGATGCAGGAGAAGGTCAGCCCTTTCGCCGGTACCGCACGCTTAGAGAGCTTGGCGAACGCCTTCGGCGCTACCCCTTCCTGCGCCAGCCCGAACAGCATACGGCTGGTGGAGAAGACGCCGCTGTTGGCGGAAGAGGCGGCGGAAGTGAGCACCACGAAGTTAATCAGGCTGGCGGCAGCGGGCAGACCCACCAGCACAAACAGCTCAACAAACGGGCTCTTGGTCGGAACAACCGAGCTCCACGGTGTAACGGACATAATCAAGATCAGCGCAAAAACGTAGAACATGATGATGCGAATCGGAATCGAGTTAATGGCGCGCGGCAGGGATTTCTCCGGATCTTTGGTTTCCGCCGCCGTGGTGCCGACCAGCTCGATACCGACGAAGGCAAAGACCGCAATCTGGAAGCCGGCAAAGAAGCCGCTAATCCCTTTCGGGAACCAGCCGCCGTCATTCCACAGATGGTCAAACGAGGCCTGAACCCCTGACGGCGAGGTAAAGTGCGTCAGCACCATCACCAGCCCGACCACAATCAGCGCCACAATGGCGACGATTTTGATCATCGCGAACCAGAACTCCATCTCACCGAACATCTTCACGGTGGCGAGGTTAAGGCTCAGCAGCAGGATCACCACCGCCAGCGAAGCGACCCAGTCAGAGAGGCCGGGGAACCAGAACTGCGCGTAGGCGGTAATTGCCACCACGTCCGCCATGCCGGTCACTACCCAGCAGAACCAGTAGGTCCAGCCGGTAAAATAGCCGGCCCAGGGGCCGAGCAGATCGGACGCGAAGTCGCTAAAGGATTTATATTCGAGATTCGACAGCAGCAGTTCACCCATTGCGCGCATCACGAAAAAGAGCATAAAGCCGATGATCATATAGACGAAAATAATCGACGGCCCGGCGAGGCTGATGGTTTTACCTGACCCCATAAACAGCCCGGTGCCAATGGCGCCCCCAATAGCGATAAGCTGAATATGACGGTTTGTAAGATTGCGCCGTAGCGACTGTTCAGACGACGCCTCTTCGTCGGCGGCGACTTTAACCTGATCTACCATGTGTTTTTTCCTGTTGTACCTGTCTGTGTTGTTAAGGCTCTGCTGGCCCTTCATTTCGTCATGAGACGGTCTTATGTAAAGACTCATCGATATTAGGTAAGAATCGGCGGGATGAATACTATGATTTGAATATAATGTTAATTATATGTTGAAAGTGAGTGGCATATCACTCATACAACGCGAAACAGCTCACAAAAATACACGTAACAGCTACATTTGCAAGATAAAATGTTGATTCAGGCGTAACAAGAGGATATGCCGCTATTTTCCTCTCCCGGGAGGGAGAGGAAGAGACGAGACCGTCAGAGGATTTCCAGCAGTTCGACTTCAAAAACCAGGGTGCTGAACGGCGGAATAGAAGCGCCTGCACCGCGCTCGCCATAGGCAAGGTTGTGCGGGATGGTCAGTTCCCATTTAGAGCCGACCGGCATCAGGGTCAGCGCTTCAATCCAGCCGCCAATCACGCCATTTACCGGAAACTCTGCCGGTTCGCCGCGCGCCACGGAGCTGTCAAACACAGTGCCGTCGATAAGCTTGCCGGTGTAGTGAACGCGAACGCGGTCGGTACGCGCCGGGATTGGACCCTCGCCCTGGTTGATCACGCGGAACTGCAGGCCCGATTCGGTGCTGTTCACGCCTTCGCGCTCGCGGTTCTCTTCCAGATATTTCACGCCTTCGGCAGCCATCTCTTCAAAACGCGCGCGGCGAACGGCGTCAGCGCGTTCGTGGATTTCACGCAGCGCGCGATGCACAACGTCTACCGGCACGGCAGGATGTTTGCCTTCCAGCGCGTCAGCGATACCCGCCACCAGCGCCTCGGGGATCAGTCCTTCCAGGCCGGATTCGCTCAGCTGCTGGCCTACCTGCAAACCGATGCCGTAGCTTGCCTGCGCTTCGATGGTATCAAACGTCGGGGTGGTCATGGGATTTCCTTCCATCACATTTAAAGTAGCGGGCAGCATATCAGCCACGCCCTGACGGGTAAAACTTTGTCTGAAGGAAAGATGACAAATTGCGATGAAACAGAAACAATAGGAATAACCAGGATGAATCCCGAACGGATATCACGGAAGCGGACTTTGCTACACCCATCAGGCAGTTAGCAAACTATACTTCGGTACAGAGGAATGACGCGGAGCAGGAGGAGAGCCATGCCCGGGCGATTTGAACTTAAACCAACCCTGGCGAAAATCTGGCAAGCGCCGGACAACTTTCGCATCATGGATCCGCTGCCGCCTTTACACCGCAGGGGCATTATTATTGCCGCCCTGCTGGTGATCGTGGGCTTTCTGCTTCCGTCTGGCAATGAGACCGACACCGCAGCCCCGGTAAGCCGTGACGCGCAGCTGGATATTCAGCCGCAGGCCAACGAACGGCCAATGCAGGCACAGCTGGTCACGCCGAACAGTGACGAGCAGGTCGCGCCGGTCGAGCCAGAGCCCGTTCAGGAGGAAGAGCCGCAGGCGCAGACGGCGCCCGCCGAGCCCCAGGCTCAGCAGCCTTCCGGCATCGATCAGCAGTGGCGCTCCTATCGGGTTGAGCCTGGCAAAACGCTGGCGCAGCTCTTCCGCGACCACCGCCTGCCGCCCACGGATGTCTATGCGATGGCGCGCGTGGAGGGCGAAGGCAAACCGCTGAGCAATCTGCAAAATGGCCAGATGGTGCAAATTCGCCAGAATGCCAACGGCGTAGTGACCGGGTTAACGATTGACACGGGGAACGGTCAGCAGGTGCTGTTTACCCGTCAACCCGACGGCAGTTTTATCCGGGCACGCTAGTTCCTGTAGGCCGGGTAAGGCGAAGCCGCCACCCGGCACTTCACTTCTCAGGCGCTCCGCTTGTTCACCCACCAGATCCCCGAGCAGACCAGCACCAGCGCAATCGCGTATTTGATATCCAGAATGTTTTCGCCGAGGAAGATGGCGGAAAGCACCGTCCCTGCGACAGGAATGACAAAGTTGAACGGGGCAATCATACTAACGCGGTTCACTTTCAGCAGCGCGCTCCACAGGGCGAACGCCACGGATGAGAGCAGCGTCAGATACCCCAGCACGGCAACGGCCTTCATGCTGTGCACCTCCAGCGTCCCGCCCGTGGCATAGCCTCCCGCTACCAATGCCGCCCCGCCTATCGCCAGCTGCCAGCCTGTCATCACCGTCGGGTCAACGGTCTGGGAAATGCGTTTCCCGTAGAGCGTGGCGGCAGAGAGAATAAAGGCGGCTAGCACGATAAAACCGTCGCCGTTCCAGATAAAGCTTACATCCTTTAGTCCGCTGTTAAAGTTGACCAGCATGACGCCCGCAAAGCCAAGGATACAGCCGAGCGTTTTGTTATAGCTCAGGCGATCGTTCTGGTAGATAAAGTGCGCCAGTAGCACGCTAAAAAAGGTGCCGGTCGCATTCATGATCGACCCTTTAACGCCGGTCGTATACGCCAGCCCGATATAGAAGAAGAGATACTGCAGGGCGGTCTGAGTCAGCCCCAGCGCCGTGAGCTGGCCAAACTGACGCGGCGTGAGCCGGGCAAGCGGCTTGCGCTGAATAAAAGCGAACAGCAGCAGCAACAGACCGGCAAACAAAAAACGATAGCCGGCAAATACCAGCTTCGACGGGATATCATCGGCGGCGATCTGAAAGAGTTCATAACCGCTTTTAATAGCCGGATAGGAGCTTCCCCACAGCAGGCAACAGAGCGTAGCGCAGGCGTAAGCAACCTTTTTACGGGCAAAAACGGAGAATGAGGAGGCGGTATCCATATCGAATCTCAAAGATAAAATTGCGTTTCATTTTATAGCAGAGAATGCGACAGGCAAGGCGGAGATACAAGGGAAGGAACCGTTTCTGTCTGGGCAGAAAAGCAAAACGCCGGCACAAGGCCGGCGTTTCGACGTGAACAGAGTAAAAAATTACTCAGCAACCACGTTTACGATCAGCTTAGCAAACACTTCGCTGTGAACCTGGAAGTCCACTTCGTGCTCACCAGTGGTACGCAGAACGCCGTTCGGCAGACGAACTTCGCTCTTAGCCACTTCAACGCCAGCTGCAGTTACAGCGTCAGCGATGTCGCGAGTACCGATGGAACCGAACAGTTTACCTTCGTCGCCAGATTTAGACGCGATGGTAACGGTGCCCAGTGCGTTGATTGCTTCAGCGCGAGCGTTAGCAGCAGCCAGAACGTCAGCCAGTTTGGCTTCCAGTTCAGCGCGACGTGCTTCGAAAAATTCAACGTTTTTCTTGGTAGCCGGAACAGCTTTGCCCTGCGGAACCAGGAAGTTACGAGCGTAGCCCGCTTTAACGTTAACCTGATCACCCAGGCTGCCCAGGTTTGCTACTTTATCAAGCAGAATAACTTGCATTACCTTATCCTCTCAAAGTCGTATTAATGGACCGTGACCGATTACTGATGACGATCAGTGTACGGCAGCAGGGACAGGTAGCGAGCGCGTTTGATAGCGCGAGCCAGCTGACGCTGGTATTTTGCACGGGTACCGGTGATACGGCTTGGGACAATCTTACCGCTTTCGGTGATGTAGTTTTTCAGCGTAGCGATATCTTTATAGTCGATCTCTTGAACGCCTTCCGCGGTGAAACGGCAGAACTTGCGACGACGGAAATAACGTGCCATTTGGCTAGTCTCCAGAATCTATCAATTCAATCTGCTCGGCATGCAGAACCATTTTGCTCAGACCGTTCTTTGCCTTGTGGCAAGAGATGAACCCCTGAACGGTTATGCGACTGCCGACCGTTATACTGTGAGTAATGGCCTGGTTTTCGTGTCCGCTAATAATAACGGGCATTTGGCACCACGCCTGCCGGTGAAACCCGGCTTCCTCTTGCACAGAACGATGCTCAAGCACGAACTGGCAATGCGGAATTCCTGATGGACTGACCTTTCGAAGGGGAGCCCTGCATACGATGCCGGACAACGCCAGACGGTTGGTCATCAGAAATTACTCTTCAGAATCCCCAGCTTCAGCATCATCTGCGGTTTCGTTTGCGAAATCATCGCGACGCTCACGACGCTCGTCTTTCGCTTTAACCATCGGAGATGCTTCGGTAACAGCGTGCTTAGTACGCATAACCATGCTGCGGATAACGGCATCGTTGAAGCGGAAGGTAGTTTCCAGCTCATCGATCACTTCCTGCGGAGCTTCAACGTTCATCAGAACGTAGTGAGCTTTGTGCAGCTTGTTGATCGGGTAAGCCAGCTGACGGCGGCCCCAGTCTTCCAGACGGTGGATCGTGCCTTCTGCACCAGTGATGGCAGCAGAGTAACGCTCGATCATGCCCGGAACCTGTTCGCTCTGGTCAGGGTGGACCATAAAAACGATTTCGTAATGACGCATCGAATTGCTCCTTACGGATTATTCAGCCTCCTGTCTGGGTCAGCCGAGGCCCGGGGAGGCAAGGAACGTGTTAAAGGTCGGCTGAAAAATGACGCGTCATTCTACTTGCGCCCCCCAAATAACTCAAGTCGATTGTGCAAAAGATTCGCACAAACCGCGAAGTGCCCCTGAATCGATGGTTTAAAATTAACCAACTTCAGACGCGCCATTTTTTTGAACAACAGCATCAGAAATGGTCGCCATCACCCTCATCAGGAACGATTACACTTAAATTAGAAACCCAACCGTCAAGAAGGAGAGACTCAACCGTTACGCAGTACGCAGTCGTGGAGCGCATATCATGAAAAACATCGCAATTGCTGTTCTGGCTGCGCTTTTGCTCAGCGCAAACGCGATAGCAGCCATCAAGATAGACGGCCGACAGGCCAGAAATATGGACGATGTGCAGAGCTTAGGTGTGATTTATATTAACCATAACGTCGCCACCGAAAGCGAAGCAGATCAAGCCCTTGCACAGGAAGCCGATGCCCGGCACGCACGTTACTATCAGTCGATACTGATGCGTGAACCCGGCAGCAACGGCAATATCCACGCCAGTGCGAAAATTTATAAGTAAGCACTTAGGCTGACACCAGGCAAGCACACAACGAGAACATGACTTTGTGAGATTAGCCCCCTTTGCAGGGGGCTTTTTTATGGGTGGCTCCGGAATACCCCCGGTTACAACTGTTTTGGTATTCCGAAGCGCGTTTTACTTCTGCCCGTAGTAGGCGTTCGGGCCATGCTTACGCATGAAATGTTTGTTCATCAGGTAATTATCGATGTTGCGCAGATGAGGATTAATGCCGCGCGCAATCCACGCCATTTTCGCCACCTCTTCCATCACCACCGCGTTGTGCACCGCGTCGTGCGCATCCTTACCCCAGGCAAACGGCCCGTGCTGATAGACCACTATTCCCGGCGTATGCAGCGGCTCGCTTTCGCCCAGCGTCTCGATGATCACATTTCCGGTATTGAGTTCATACTGCCCCTGCACCTCTTCTTCGGTTAGCGCCCGCGTACAGGGGATATCGCCAAAGAAATAGTCCGCGTGGGTCGTTCCCAGCGCGGGGATAGCCAGCCCCGCCTGCGCCCAGGCGGTAGCGTGCGTGGAGTGGGTATGTACCACGCCGCCGATCGAGGGGTAACGCTGATAGAGCGCCAGATGGGTCGCCGTATCGGATGACGGACGCCATTTGCCCTCCACCACATTGCCTTCCATGTCGACCACAACCATGTCGTCGGCGGTCATCACATCATAGGCGACGCCGCTTGGCTTGATCGCCACCAGCCCACGCTCGCGGTCGATTGCGCTGACATTGCCCCAGGTAAAGGTCACAAGACCATAGCGAGGCAGATCCATGTTGGCTTCAAAAACCTGCTGCTTAAGCGGCTTCATGCACCACCTCCATCAGCCCCGCCTTTGCCATACGCTCGCGCACCCAGTCGCGGGCTTTGGCCACTTCTGCCGCAGGATCTTCAGCGGTTTCACTCCACATTTCAATCAGGTATGGCCCGCAATAACCACTCTCTTTGAGCGTCTGGAAACAGCGTTCGAACTCCACCACCCCGGTGCCGAACGGTACATTCTTGAATACGCCCGGGCGGGTATCTTTGACATGCACCGCCACGATATGGCCCATGCCCGCCTGCAGCTCCATCTGCACGTCGTTATCCCACGCAGAAAGGTTGCCGATATCGGGGTAGAGCTGGAACCACGGATTATTCAGATAGTGGGCATAGCCCAGCGCTTTGCTGATAGAGTTCATCAGCGGATAGTCCATGATCTCCATCGCCAGCGTCACCTGCGCGCGGCTCGCCATTTTGACGCTCTCTTTTAAGCCATCGCGGAAGCGGCGGCGCGTTTCGTCGTTGGCTTCCTGGTAGTAGACGTCATACCCGGCGAGCTGAATCACGCGAATCCCGACATCCTGCGCGAACTGAATCGCTTTACGCATGATCTCCAGCCCCTGCGCGCGAACGGCATCATCCTCGCTCCCCAGCGGGAAGCGGCGATGGGCGCTCAGGCACATGGAGGGGACGCGTACACCGGTTTCCGCCACGGCGCTTACCAGCGCCAGGCGCTGCTCGCGGCTCCAGTCAAGGCGGGCCAGTCGTTCGTCAGTCTCATCCACCGACATCTCGACAAAATCGAAGCCCAGCGTTTTTGCCAGCTGTAACCGCCTGAACCAGCACTCCCCGGCGGGGAGCGCTTTTTCATAAATGCCAAGCGGGATCTGTTTAGACAACATACCCGCTCCTTAGCCCCAAAGCTGGGCAATTGAGCGTTTGAACTGACGCGCGGCTTCAACCGGATCGGCGGCATCACGGATGCTACGACCTGCAATAAAGACGTGAACCGGAATGCCCGCAAACAGCGGCAGATCTTCCAGCGCCAGACCGCCGGTTACGGTGACCTTAAAGCCCATATCCGCCAGGCGTTTAATGGCGCTGATATCCGCCTCGCCCCAGGCAACACCTGCAGCCTGCGCATCGCGGCTACGGTGATAAACCACCTGCTCGATGCCCGCATCACGCCACTGCTGGGCCTGCTCCCAGGTCCAGAAGCCTGTCAGTTCGATCTGTACGTCGCCGTTAAACTCTTTTGCCACGTCCAGCGCCCCTTTGGCGGTATTGATATCTGCGCAGCAGATCACGGTGACCCAGTCGGCGTTGGCTTCAAAGCACATACGGGAGAGGATTTTGCCTGCATCGGCGATTTTGGCGTCCGCCAGCACGATCTTGTGCGGATAAAGCGCTTTCAGATCGCGCACAGCGCGTACACCTTCGCCAACACAAAGAATGGTGCCCACTTCGATAATGTCGACCTCTTCCGCGATCAGACGCGTCGTTTTATACGCGCTATCCATGGTTTGGTTATCCAGGGCGACCTGCAACATTGGTAACTGAGACATGCGAAATTCCTCTTAAACTGCCGCCGCTGTGGCGTGATCGATTAAATCCAGTACTTCCTGCTCGGTGCGGCAGGCGCGTAAACGGTCAAAATTTTCTTCATCTTCGAAGAGGTTAACGATCTGCATGATGCCCACTTCCTGATGGGTCGTGGCGTCCACCGCCGCCATGGTGATCAGGATATCGACGGGATCGTTATCTTCATGGTTGAACGCCAGCGGCTTTTTCAGCGTGACCAGCGCAAAACCGGTTTTCTTTACCCCCTCTTCCGGGCGGCCGTGCGGCATCGCCAGGCCCGGGGCAAGCACAAAGTACGGCCCATGCTGGGCAACGGCATCCAGAATGGCCTGGTAATAGCGCGGCTCGACAACGTCAGCAGCCACCAGCAAATCCACGCCGATTTTGACGGCTTCCTGCCAGGTTTCCGCCTCGGCCTGCAGACAGATAGAGCGGTTCTCAACCAGCGAATCACGTAATTTCATGTCGCGTCCTTACTTCACGTCCTGCGGAAAATGTTCTTTGATCACTTCCAGCAGTTTTGGACCAAAATCCGCAGGCGACAGCATGTTGCGTACGCCCACCACATATTTGTTGCCGCTGACGCTGATTTCGCCCGCGATGTGCGTGGAGGCAATGATGATGTCCGCGCCATTCAGCTCGCTTTTGTATTCCCCTACCGCGCAGCTATTTACCGTGTGGTCAATATTTGACTGGGTTAAAAACTGGTCCACTTTCATTTTCATAATCATGGAACTGCCTTGCCCGTTACCACACACAGCCAGGATACGTACGGTCATAATCAAACTCCTTATTGAGCAGACACTTCTGCCAGTTGTTTTTCTGCATCTTCTTCAGCACGCAGCGCGCGTCCTGCGAAGAACATATAAATCAGTGCAATCAGAATGATGACGGCCATAAATGCAATGCCGATGGAGAAGAAGCCTTGCATCATTGGCGGCGCCAGAATTGACCAGTCCGCCATCCCCATCCAGGCGCTCATGCCGGTGAGCTTAATCGCCCATACGCAGCCGAAGATTTCAACCATCCCCATGACCAGGCAAATCTTGAGCGCCGCGCGCCAGCCGCCGAAGTGGTTAGCAAAAACGCCGATGGTGGCGTTGGAGAAGAACATCGGGATAAAGCCCGGGATAATCAGGATGGAAGAGCCGCAGCCCACCAGAATGCCGACGGCAATCAGCTGGCCGATGGTGCCCCACATAAAGCCCCAGACCACGGCGTTCGGCGCGAAGCTGTAAATCGCCGCACAGTCAATCGCCAGTACTGCGCCAGGGATCAGACGCTGGGAGATACCGTTGAACGCTTCGGACAGCTCAGCAACGAACATACGCACGCCCTGAGTAATGATGAAAATCGCCACGGCAAAGGAGAAGCCGGTTTGCAGGATGTAGACCGTCCAGTGGGTTTTGCCCGCCATCGCCTGCACGGTGTCGATGCCAAAGGAGAGTAGGATCGCGCCAAAGAAGATCGTCATCACAATCGCCGTAGAAACGATGTTGTCGTGGAAGATATTCAGCCAGCCGGGCAGCTTAAGATCCTCAACGCTCTCTTCTTTTTTGCCCAGGTAGGGGGCAACTTTATACGCAATCCATGAGGTAAACTGCTGCTGGTGACCAATGGAGAAGCCGCAGCCGTCGGTCACGATCTGGGTCGGCTTGAACATCATATTGGAGGTGATGCCCCAGTAGAGAGAGACCAGAATCGCCGTACAGATGATGGTCGTCCACATCGAATAGCCGAAAATATAGAGGGAGACCGCAATCAGCCCCGCCTGCTGGAACATGATGTGCCCGGTCAGCATAATGGTGCGAATGCCAGTGATCCGGCGCAGCAGGACGTAACAGATGTTAAGCGCCAGCGCCAGCAGTACGGCATAACCGACCCAGCTATACGCGTCACCCATACGATCGATAGTCGCCATCATGGAAGCGTAGGTATCAGAAATGGCGCCGTTGATACCGTAAACTTCGGACATCTTCGCCACCACGGGTTTAAAGGTGCTGGTTAAGATTCCTGAACCTGCCTGCAGCAGCATGAAACCGATAATGGTTTTGATGGTGCCTTTAATAATGACGCTCACGCTTTTGCGCAGCAGGATATAGCCCAAACATGTCACGATGCCCAGCAGTAGCGGAGCATTAGTCATTACCTGGTTAAAAAAGACGGTAAAGACGTTGTAGAGGATCTCCATAACTCTCTCCAGAAGTGAAACACAAAGGGGCAGTCCCCGTGTGGTTGGTGCTGTTCACTCTATTAATCAGAAATAATCACCACAAGATTGCATTTGATTATTTGTGACGCATCACGCAAATTATTTCCATGTAATCAATAGTGATTTTCATTCTCCTCACCACTTACTAAATAAACTGTTAAATTTCATAAAATTATCAGAAATCAGTTGCTCCATACGCCTGCTGTAATTAGAAGTCAAGGGCAGGATGAGGCAAAATAATCTGCATTTTTTGCATTGCATTGGTGATGAAACGGTGATAATATCAATCATAACAAATCACCAAATGACTACTTTTGATTACGCGCAGGGAGTAAACCGATGAGTAAAGTGAACACCATCACCCGTGAATCCTGGATTCTGAGCACTTTCCCGGAATGGGGCAGCTGGCTCAACGAAGAGATCGAACAGGAGCAGGTCGCTCCCGGCACGTTCGCGATGTGGTGGCTGGGCTGCACGGGGATCTGGCTGAAATCGGAAGGGGGCGCTAACGTCTGCGTCGACTTCTGGTGTGGAACCGGCAAGCAGAGCCACGGCAACCCGCTAATGAAAAAAGGGCACCAGATGCAACGTATGGCTGGCGTCGAAAAGCTTCAGCCAAACCTGCGTACCACCCCTTTCGTACTGGATCCGTTCGCCATTCGCCAGATCGATGCGGTGCTCTCCACTCACGATCATAACGATCATATCGACGTGAACGTGGCCGCGGCGGTAATGCAGAACTGCCCGGATACCGTACCGTTCATCGGGCCGCAGACCTGTGTCGACCTGTGGGTAGGCTGGGGCGTGCCGAAAGAACGCTGCATTGTTGTGAAACCAGGCGACGTGGTGAAAATTAAAGATATCGAGATCCATGCGCTGGACGCATTTGACCGTACCGCCCTGATCACTCTGCCAGCCGACCAAAAAGCCGCAGGCGTGCTGCCGGACGGCATGGACCAGCGCGCGGTGAACTATCTGTTCAAAACACCCGGCGGTTCGCTCTATCACAGCGGCGACTCCCACTACTCCAACTACTATGCCAAACATGGCAATGAGCATCAGATCGACGTAGCGTTAGGCTCTTACGGCGAGAACCCGCGCGGTATCACCGATAAGATGACCAGCGCGGATATGCTGCGCATGGCGGAAGCCCTGAACACCAAAGTGGTGATCCCGTTCCACCATGATATCTGGTCAAACTTCCAGGCCGATCCGCAGGAGATCCGCGTGCTGTGGGAGATGAAAAAAGATCGTCTGAAATATGGCTTTAAGCCGTTTATCTGGCAGGTTGGCGGCAAATTCACCTGGCCTCTGGACAAAGACAATCTGGAATATCATTATCCTCGCGGCTTCGACGATTGCTTTACGATTGAACCGGATCTACCGTTCAAATCGTTCCTGTAATAGACCGATTACATCGCCGGGTCAGCAACCTGGCGATGCTATTTTTGCTTAGTAATTTCAGGCTATTTCAAATATCATCTTTTTATTTCATTTTGCATCGGAATAGCTCATGACTGAAGCGCAACGGCACCAAATATTGCTTGAACATCTGGCGCAGACGGGCTTTGTCACTGTCGACCAGGTTATCGACCGTCTGGGGATCTCCCCGGCAACGGCCCGTCGCGATATAAATAAACTTGATGAAAACGGCAAACTTAAAAAAGTACGCAACGGCGCAGAGGCGGTTAGCCAGCAGCGCCCGCGCTGGACGCCGATGAATATTCATCAGGCGATGAATCACGACGAAAAGGTACGTATTGCCCGGGCCGCGTCGCAGCTGGTTAATCCCGGTGAAAGCGTGGTGATTAACTGCGGCTCTACGGCGTTTCTGCTTGGCCGTGAGATTTGCGGCAAGCCGGTCCAGATAATTACCAACTATCTGCCCCTGGCGAACTACCTCATCGATCAGGAGCATGAGAGCGTGGTAATCATGGGCGGCCAGTACAACAAGAGCCAGTCCATCACCTTAAGTCCGCAGGACAGCGAAAATAGCCTCTACGCGGGACACTGGATGTTTACCAGCGGCAAGGGGCTGACGGCTGACGGGCTATACAAGACCGACATGCTCACCGCCATGGCGGAACAGAACATGCTGAACGTGGTGGGTAAACTGGTCGTGCTGGTCGACAGCAGCAAGGTGGGCGAACGCGCCGGCATGCTGTTCAGCCGCGCGGAGCAGATCCATATGGTTATTACCGGCAAAACTGCCGATCCGCAGATCCTCCAGAAGCTGGAGGATCAGGGCGTTAAGGTGCTGCGGGTCTAAAGGTATTGGCGGAAAAAAGCGGTTGTCGCATCCAGCGCCGTTGGCGTGATGCGATGCCGCACACCCGCTTCCCACAGGCAGGTCAGGTTCTTATCCAGCCCTTCGCGGCGCAGCGCCTGCTGTAAGCGAAACGTCTCTGCCGCAGGCACAACATCATCCGCCTCGCCGTGCCACAGCAGCAGCGGCCGATCGGCAAGGCGCGGCAGCGCGTCGATCACCTCCCACTGTTTCAGCGGGGCGAGCACCGCCTCTGGCTCTGCCTGCGGCGGAAAGAGCGTTCGCGCGAGCGTGGTAAAGTAGCCCGAGCCCATCAGGCTTGCCACACATTTCACCTCCGGGTGGTTGCGCATGATGCCCAGCGCCGTCATACCGCCCATAGAGGCCCCCGCCACCGCCAGTCGCCCCTCCTGTACCAGACCCGCCTCACAGACCGCATCGCGCAGCCCGGTAAATTCCTCCAGATTGCCGTGCAGGATTTGCCAGAACGCCCCCAGGCGCGCCTGCTCATCACCGGAAAAGCGAGCGCCATGATCGGGCGCGTCTGGCATCACCACGCGAAAACCCGCCTGGGCCAGCGCCACGGCAAAATAGCTATAAACCAGCTTCGAGGAAGTGAACCCGTGATAAAAGAGAATAACCGGCAGCGGTTCGCCTGTTTTACCTGCAGGCGCGGCGTGTAAAACCTCATGCCTGCCCAGCCGCTTTGTCCTGAGTTCTATCATTTTTGTGCCTCTTATCCGGGATGATTCATAATGTTGAGAACTGGATTACGCTTTCTGAACATTTTCATTCGAAATTTACGTCACAGGTATCAATTTGGGAACATTCCCCCAAAATGAAACGCAATGGCTTCTACACTATCACTAACAGGAAACGAGCTATGGTTATGCGAAGGCTTAAGGCGTTATTACCGGTATTACTGTTGACTGGCTGTAGCGTCCTGCAGGGGACACCGCAACCGCCACCGCCGTTAACCGACAAGCCGCAGGAGATCCGTCGTGACCAGACGGAAGGCTTGCAGCGAATGGGTAGCGTTACCGCGCTGGTGTACGGCTCCCCCGCGGATGCGGAAGAGGCCATACGCGCAAAAGCGGTCGCCGCAAACGCAGATTATTACGTCATTATCATGATTGACGAAACGATCGTGCCCGCTCAGTGGTACTCGCAGGCGATTTTGTATCGGAAGTAACTGTCAGCATTTAAACGACATTTACACTGCTTTGCGTCCATAGACGTTTTCCTGTTCAGAATAAACTCAATGCCTGTGACAAAGGAAGTGAGTTTATTCGCGAAGGATTGCCCGGCGGATACCGGAAAAACGTGAAATGGAGCTGGCTATGAAACGATCTCTTGCTTTTAACTCACTGCTTCTTTCAGTGGGGCTGTTGCGTACCTCCGCTCAGTCGGCAGAGTTTGCGAGCGCCGACTGCGTCACAGGCCTGAATGAAATAGGGCTTATCTCCGTTAACGATATTTCCGGAAGCCCGCAGGATGTTGAGCGCCTTATTGCGCTAAAAGCGGATGAGCAGGGCGCCTCATGGTACCGCATTATTCATATGCGGGAGGATGTGCACATCGATCGCTGGCAGGTTCAGGCGATTCTCTATGCCTGATACCGTTGTGTAAAAGCCACCTGTACGGCGGCTTTTACCTGGGGTTTATGCCACGCCGCCCGTTGCGCGAAGCAGCAGATCGCTCTGGACCTGCGCGGGCAGCGCGATCTCTCCGCGCGGATCCAGCATCATACGACACCATGCCTGAGCCACCGGCGGGGAAGCGTGACGCAACATTTGCGCGCCGGTTCCCAGCAAATAGATCAGCCCGGCAATCTCCCGTCCCTGCGCCTCCTGCGGCTTACGCAGCTTCTGCTGTAGCTGCCGCCAGCAGCGGTCAAAATGGCGATCCTGCCCTTTGACCTGAGCAAAATCGTCACTCAAGACCTCCAGAATACCCGCCTGTTTAGCCAGCACGCGCAGCACGTCCAGCGCCATAATATTGCCTGAGCCTTCCCAGATGCTGTTCACCGGCATTTCACGGTAGAGCCGCGGCAGTTCGCTCTCTTCGCAATAGCCCACGCCGCCGAGCACCTCCATCGCTTCCGCCACAAACGGGATCCCTGCCTTACAAATATTCAGTTTGGCGGCGGGCGTGAACAGGCGCGCCCAGGCGGCCTCCTGCGGGTTATCACGCCGATCCCAGGCGCGCGTCAGCCGGAAAAGGAAGGCGGTCTGCCCTTCGAGCTGAAGCGCCATCCGGCTTAATAGTTCGCGCATCAGCGGTTGGTCGATCAGATTTTTGCCGAACACCTGCCGCTGATGGGCGTGATAGAGCGCAACGGAGAGGGCGCGGCGCATCAGGCCATGACTACCCAGCGCGCAGTCGAGGCGCGTCATGCCGCCCATCCTGAGGATTTGCCGCACCCCTTCACCCTCTTCTCCCAGCAGCCAGCCGGATGCATCCATAAACTCCGCCTCGCTGCTGGCGTTAGAGCGGTTGCCGAGCTTATCCTTGAGCCGCTCCAGGCGCACCGGGTTGCGTTGCCCGTCGGGCAGGAAGCGCGGCACGAAAAAGCAGGATAAGCCCCCTTTAGCCTGCGCCAGCACCAGATGGGCATCGCTTTGCGGAACCGAAAAGAACCATTTATGCCCCACCAGCCGGTAGCTGCCGTCGCTGCATTTTTCCGCGCGGGTGGTATTACTGAGCACGTCCGAGCCGCCCTGCTTCTCGGTCATTCCCATGCCGATAAGCAGTCCACGCTTCTGTCCGCCGGGCACCAGATGCGGATCGTAGCGATCGCTTTGCAGCGGCGTGAGCCAGTTGCGGTAAGGTGCCGGCAGGCTCTGTTGCAGCAGCGGCGTAGCGGCAAAGGTCATGGTGATGGGACAGAGCGTGCCGGCCTCCACCTGCGCATGCAGGATAAACCGCGCAGCCCGGGCGACGAACGCGCCTTTGCGCGCCTCCTCTTCCCACGGCAGGTTATGCACCCGGTTGGCGTATAACCCCTGCATCAGCAAATGCCACGCCGGATGAAAGCGCACATCATCCAGCCGCGCGCCCGTCGCGTCGTAACGTAAAAGCTCAGGCGGATTCGCGTTCGCGAGCCTGCCCAGCTCCAGCGACTCCGCGGTTCCCAGCTGTTGGCCGATGCTGGCGAGCAGCTCCACGTCCCACTCCGCCCCCTCCCGCACAACGGCCTCGCGCAGGGCGGAATCCGAGAGGAAAAGATTGCTGTTAGAAAGCGGTAATGGTTGATTAAACACAGTATGCGTTTGCCAGTGCATGACGTCTCCCTCCTTCAGTGGCAATGAGAGTAAGTATGGACACGCTGCCCTCCTGCTGCCTGGGAGTAACGTCACAGCTATGCGATCCTGTTGAAATCAATCGTGAATCAGCTCACACAACATACGAATAAACTATTACAACTCCGGGATTATGTTGAATAATTTATTCTCACTATTGAGAAGAGATACCTTATGCGATCGCACCAGCTTGCCCCGGAGGCGCACAAGCGCGCCCTGATTGCGGGCTCAATTGGCAACTTTATCGAGTGGTATGAATTTGCGGTGTATGGTTTTCTCGCCACCGTTATTGCGAAAAATTTTTTCCAGCTGGAGGAAGAGGCGGGGCTAACAAGCCTGATTCTGACCTATGCCTCGTTTGCCGTCGCCTTTTTCTTCCGCCCGCTGGGGGCGGTCATTTTTGGTCATCTTGGCGACCGTATTGGCCGTAAACCGACGCTGATCGTGGTGCTGATCCTGATGACGCTTGCCACCGCCGCCATCGGCGTGGTGCCGGTCTATGCCAGTATCGGCATTGCCGCCCCGTTGCTTATTACGCTGCTGCGCATCCTGCAGGGACTGTTTGCCGGGGGGGAGTATGGCGGCGCCGTTTCGCTGATGACGGAGTTTGCCCCGCGCGGGAAACGCGGTCTTTATGGCGCATGGCAATCTTTTACCGTCGCGCTGGGCCTGCTGGCGGGCGCCGGGATCGTGGCGCTGCTCTCCGCCCTGCTGACGCCGCAGGCGCTGCATGACTGGGGCTGGCGCATCCCCTTTTTCCTGGCGCTGCCGATGGGCGCGGTGGCGCTGTGGCTGCGGGTGAGCATGGAGGAGACGCCCAGCTTCGTTAAGCAACAAACAGAGCCTGTCGCGGTCAGGGCGAGGGCTGGCGATACCCTGAAGGCAATCGCCGCCGGTATCGCCAGGGTTATGGTCTGGTCCGCCGCAGGCTATACCTATCTGGTCATTATGCCTGCCTATCTGCAGTCGGCGCTGCACACCGGTTTTAACCAGGCGCTGCTGATCGCGGTGATCTCAAACGTCGGCTTCGCGCTGACCATCATTCCGGCGGGTATCGTCAGTGACCGAATCGGGCGAAGGAAAGTGATGGTGATCGCGACTCTCCTGCTGCTGATCCTCGCCCTGCCGCTGCTGAATTTACTGCAGGCCGGGAGCAGTACCCTGGCGGTGAAAGCGCTGTGCGTGCTGATTGCGGGCGGGCTGGTGGGTATGCTGGCGGGCCCCGGCCCGGCGATGCTGTCGGAAATGTTCCCGACGCGGGTACGCTACACTGGCCTTGGGCTGGCCTACTCCCTGTCGAACGCCATCTTCTCGGGCTGCGCGGGGTTGATTATCACCGGGCTTATCAAAGAGACGGGAAATCTGGATATCCCGGCGTATTACGTTATGGCGACGGCGGTGGTCAGTCTGTTCGCGCTTATGACGCTCAGGAAGGATGACCATTTACGGTCGTTAGAGGAGTGAGGTTAATGCCCGGTGGCGCTGCGCTTACCGGGCCTACGGTACCGTTACTTTGCAGGCCGGGTAAGGCGAAACCGCCACCCGGCACAACTGGCTACCCGCGCTGACGTACCGCTTCGAACAGGCAGATGCCCGTTGCCACAGAGACGTTCAGGGACGACACGCTGCCCGCCATCGGAATACTGATCAGCTCGTCGCAATGCTCGCGGGTGAGACGGCGCATCCCTTCCCCTTCGGCCCCCATAACCAGCGCCAGGCGGCCGGTCATTTTGCTCTGATAAAGGGTATGATCTGCCTCTCCGGCGGTACCGACGATCCAGATATTCTCTTCCTGCAGCAGACGCATGGTACGCGCCAGGTTAGTGACGCGGATCAGCGGAACGCTCTCCGCCGCGCCGCAGGCAACCTTTTTCGCCGTCGCGTTCAGCTGTGCAGAGCGATCTTTAGGAACGATAACCGCATGTACGCCCGCCGCGTCCGCGCTGCGCAGGCAGGCGCCGAGGTTATGCGGATCGGTAACGCCATCCAGGATCAGGAAGAAGGGATTCTCCAGCCCGGCGATCAGATCGGGTAGATCGTTTTCCTGGTACTGACGTCCCGGCTTCACGCGCGCGATAATGCCCTGATGCACTGCACCATCGCTTTTCTCATCCAGAAACTGACGGTTCGCCAGCTGGATCACCACGCCCTGCGCTTCCAGCGCGTGGATCAGCGGCATCAAACGTTTATCTTCGCGGCCTTTAAGAATAAAGACTTCCTGAAAGCGCTCCGGCGCCCGCTCAAGCAGAGCCTGCACCGCGTGGATGCCGTAAATCATTTCACTCATTGATAGTTCTCGTTATCACTTTTTCTTCCCTCTCCCGGCAGGGAGAGGGTCAGTTTGAAGGGGGAGCGTTACTCCGCCGACTTCTTCTTCGCCGCACGCTTCGCTTTAGTCGCCGCTGCGATTTTCTGCGTTTTAGCCGACGGCTTTTTGGCGTTATTTTCTTTCTTCGCCTTACCTTTGCCTTTATCGCCACGGAAGGCGCTGTCCGGCTCAAAGTTAACCTTTTTGCCAACCTGACGACGTTTGCCGCCATTTTTCCCGTTTTCGCCGCGTTTCGCCTTTTCACGCGCGGTTTTGCCCACGTTGCGCGGCGCGCGTTCGCTGGAGATCAGGCTAAAGTCGATTTTGCGTTCGTCCATGTTAACGGCTTCTACACGAACTTCAACACGGTCGCCCAGACGATAGGTCTGCCCGCCCGATTCGCCAATCAGCCGCTGGCCAACCTGGTCAAAGCGGTAGTAGTCGTTATCGAGGCTGGAGACATGCACCAGGCCATCGATAAAGAGCTCGTCCAGGCGCACAAAGAAGCCAAAGCCGGTCACGCTGGCGATCACTCCCTTAAAGACGTTGCCAACCTGATCCAGCATAAAGTCGCACTTCAGCCAGTCAGAAACTTCGCGCGTGGCTTCGTCAGCGCGGCGCTCGGCCATGGAGCAGTGCTGGCCCAGCTGGAGCACTTCATCCATGTTGTAATGGTAGCCGCCCGTCTCGGTGGTATTGCCCTTATGCCCCTGCTCATGCGCCAGCAGATACTTGATGGCGCGGTGCAAAGAGAGATCCGGGTAACGACGGATAGGCGACGTAAAATGGGCGTAGGATTGCAGGGACAGACCAAAGTGACCACGGTTTTCCGGGTCATAAATCGCCTGCTTCATGGAGCGCAGCAGCATGGTTTGCAGCATTTCTGCATCGGGGCGATCGCTGATAGATTCCAGCAGTTCGGCGTAATCACGCGGCTCCGGCTTATTACCGCCAGGCAATTCCAGACCCAGCTCAGCCAGTACGGAACGGAACGACGTAATGGCCTCCGTCGTCGGCTTATCGTGAATACGGAACAGCGCCGGCTCTTTCGCCTTCTCAACGAAACGCGCCGCCGAGATATTGGCCAGAATCATGCACTCTTCGATCAGCTTGTGGGCATCGTTACGCTGTGTCTGCTCGATGCGCTCGATGCGACGCTCGGCGTTGAAGATAAACTTCGCCTCTTCGCTCTCAAAGGAGATCCCGCCGCGCTCCTCGCGCGCCTGTTCCAGCGTTTTGTAGAGACGGTGTAACTCTTCGATATGCGGCACCAGCGGCGCATACTGCTCGCGCAGATCGCGATCGCCCTGCAGCATATGCCAGACTTTGGTATAGGTCAGGCGCGCATGGGAACTCATCACCGCTTCATAGAATTTAAAGCCGGTTAAACGCCCTTTCGCCGAAATAGTCATTTCGCAGACCATACACAAGCGATCCACCTGCGGGTTGAGCGAGCAGAGACCGTTCGAGAGCACTTCCGGCAGCATGGGGACGACCTGCGACGGGAAGTAGACCGAGGTGCCGCGGCTACGGGCCTCGTTGTCGAGCGGGGTATGCGGACGCACGTAATAGCTCACGTCAGCGATAGCGACCCACAGACGCCAGCCGCCGCCGCGTTTTTTCTCACAGAAAACGGCATCATCAAAGTCGCGGGCATCTTCTCCGTCGATGGTGACCAGCGGCAGGGAGCGCAAATCCACGCGACCCGCTTTCGCCTCTTCCGGCACCTCTTCTTTCAGCCCTTTGATCTGCTCCTCTACCGCTTTTGGCCAGATGTAGGGGATCTCATGGGTGCGCAGCGCCATATCGACAGCCATGCCGGTCCCCATGTTATCGCCCAGCACTTCCACGATCTTACCGATCGCTTTGGTACGGCGGGTGGGACGCTGGGTCAGCTCCACGACAACCACGAAGCCCATGCGGGCGCCCATCACCTCTTCCGGCGGAATGAGGATGTCAAAGCTCAGACGACTGTCGTCCGGCACGACAAAACCCACGCCCGCCTCGGTAAAGTAGCGGCCCACGATCTGGCTGGTTTTGGGCACCAGCACGCGCACCACGCGCGCTTCGCGGCGCCCTTTGCGATCGGCACCCAGCGGCTGGGCGAGGATCTGATCGCCATGAATACACATTTTCATCTGTTCGGACGATAAGTAGAGATCGTCCTTACGGCCTTCGACGCGCAGAAAACCATAGCCGTCGCGGTGGCCAATCACGATGCCTTTCAGCAGGTCGAGACGCTCCGGCAGCGCGTAGCACTGGCGGCGGGTAAAGACCAGCTGCCCGTCGCGCTCCATCGCGCGCAGGCGGCGGCGAAGCGCTTCTGTTTGCTCTTCGCCTTCAATGTTCAGTTCAGCAGCCAGCTCTTCTCGATTAGCGGGTTTCTCGCGTTTTGTTAAATGTTCGAGAATGAACTCACGGCTGGGGATAGGATTCGCGTATTTTTCGGCTTCGCGTTCCTGAAAAGGATCTTGTGACATATCGGTTCCTCCGTTGTCAGCTCCGGTGGAAATTTTCTTCATTCCACCAGCAATAATTTATAAAGCGGTTGATTCTCTTCAACCAAATCGGCCAGGGTGTAGTTATCCAGCTCCATGAGAAAACTTTGCACGGCCTTAGAAAGCGCCTGTTTCAGGCGGCAGGCGGGGGTAATGTGGCAGAATGCGCTACTGCAATTCACCAGAGATAACGGCTCCAGCTCGCGTACCACATCCCCGATGCGAATCGCATTCGCCGGTTTACCGAGACGTATTCCCCCATTCTTCCCCCGGACGGCAGCCACATACCCGGCACGGCTCAACTGATTGATTATTTTAACCATATGATTACGGGACACGCCGTAGACCTCTGTCACCTCAGAGATACTGGTCATCTGTCCTGCTGGCAACGACGCCATATAAATCAGCGCACGTAAGCCGTAATCGGTGAAACTTGTTAACTGCACATCAACCTCAGGAAAAGGGAAAACGCGGCTAAACCGCAGAGATATTCAATACTGATGATAAACCAGCCAGATAGTTGGCGGCTAATTTATTTGAACTGAAAGGGGGAAGGAGAACGAAAAAGCCGGATGCGCATGGCTTTCCGGCCTGAGATGGGTTCTGTAGGCCCGGCAAGCACAGCGCCGCCGGGCGAAACCATCATTATGCGTCGAACGGGTCGCGCAGGATCATCGTTTCAGTACGATCCGGGCCGGTAGAGATAATATCGATCGGCACTTCGGTCAGTTCTTCAATACGTTTGATGTAGTTCAGGGCTGCCTGTGGCAGGCCGCTACGATCTTTCACGCCGAAGGTGGTTTCAGACCAGCCCGGCATGGTTTCATAGATCGGCTCGATACCTTCCCAGTCATCGGCAGCCAGCGGCGTGGTGGTCACTTCGCGGCCATCCGGCATGCGATAACCTACGCAGATTTTAACCTCTTTCAGGCCGTCCAGCACGTCCAGCTTGGTCAGGCAGAAGCCCGACAGGGAGTTGATCTGCACCGCGCGACGTACCGCAACCGCGTCCAGCCAGCCGGTACGACGGCGACGGCCAGTGGTGGCGCCATACTCGTTGCCCTGCTTGCAGAGGAACTCGCCGGTTTCATCAAACAGCTCGGTCGGGAACGGACCTGCGCCCACGCGGGTAGAGTAGGCTTTGATGATCCCCAGCACGTAATCCACATAACGCGGACCCAGGCCGGAGCCGGTCGCCACGCCGCCTGCGGTGGTGTTAGAGGAGGTCACGTACGGATAGGTACCGTGGTCGATATCCAGCAGCGTACCCTGTGCCCCTTCGAACATCACGAAATCACCACGCTTACGCGCCTGATCCAGCAGGTCAGAAACGTCAACCACCATCGCGGTCAGGATGTCGGCAATCGCCATCACATCGTCCAGCACTTTCTGGTAGTCAACCGCATCGGCTTTGTAGAAGTTCACCAGCTGGAAGTTGTGATATTCCATCACCTCTTTCAGTTTTTCAGCGAAGGTCGCTTTGTCGAACAGGTCGCCAACGCGCAGACCGCGACGGGCCACTTTATCTTCATAAGCCGGGCCGATACCGCGACCGGTGGTGCCGATCGCTTTCGCGCCGCGCGCTTTTTCACGCGCCACGTCCAGCGCGACGTGATAGTCGAGGATCAGCGGGCAGGCTTCAGAGAGCAGCAGACGTTCGCGAACCGGGATACCACGGTCTTCCAGTTCTTTCATCTCTTTCATCAGCGCGGCAGGAGAGAGCACAACACCGTTACCGATGATGCTGGTCACATTGTCACGCAGAATACCTGATGGAATAAGATGGAGGACGGTTTTTTCACCGTTGATTACGAGAGTATGGCCCGCGTTGTGACCGCCCTGATAGCGCACAACATATTTAGCCCGTTCAGTCAGAAGATCGACAATCTTCCCTTTACCTTCGTCACCCCATTGGGTGCCCAGTACGACGACGTTGTTACCCATTTTTTCAAAATCACCGTTTGCTTAAAAATGGATTCTACCACCGCTTTTTCAGAGTTACAGCACTTTTTGCCCCAAAATTGGCCCAGATTCGTCTACTAAATAGTCAGCCAATCGTTTTCCTCAACATGTAGTAGATCACAATGCCCGCAACCACAAGACCACCGCCGAAGCGGCGTAAAAGCGTATCGGGTAACTGGCTTAACGCAGCGACCATTCTTCGCCAGGCGCGTGGATAGAGCATCGGCCCCAGCCCTTCCAGTACCAGGACTAACGCCAGCGCCAGCCAAACTGTTGCATTCATTTTCAATCCTTATAAAAGAAAACCACCGCTCCGGTGAGAGCGGTGGTTTGAAGCATCAGACGCGTGACGTTTATCGCGCGACGTTACCCGGCGTCTTCATATAACGGAAGAAATCGCTGTCCGGGCTGAGCACCATCACATCCTGGTTGCTCTTGAAGCTATTTTCGTAAGCACGCAGGCTACGGATAAAGGCGTAAAAATCGGGATCCTGGCTGAACGCGTCGGCAAAGAGCTTCGCCGCTTCCGCATCGCCTTCACCGCGCAGAATACGGCCCTGACGCTCGGCTTCCGCCAGCGTTTTGGTCACTTCGTAATCCGCTGCGGCACGCAGTTTTTCCGCCTCTTCCTGACCCTGAGAACGATGACGACGCGCTACCGCTTCACGCTCGGCGCGCATACGGTTGTAGATCGCCTCGGAGACTTCGGTCGGCAGGTTGATCTGCTTGATACGCACATCCACCACTTCGATACCCAGCGCGGCCATACTGTTCGGGTTGATTACCGGCACTTTGCCATTGGTTTCAGCCTGAACACGTTCAGCCGCTTTCGCGATGGCGTCATCAGCGGCTGGCGTCGCCACCTCATCCGGGGTGCCAGCAGAACCGGAGTTGAGCGCGTCACGCACCTCCAGCGTCAGACGGCCGCGGGAATCGGTAACGATATCCTTCACGTCCAGACGACCAATCTCAGAACGCAGACGGTCAGAGAACTTACGTTTCAGCAGCACTTCGGCCTGGGAGACGTCGCCGCCGCCGGTCGCCAGGAAGTAACGGCTGAAATCGCTGATCCGCCACTTAATGTAAGAGTCGACGATCAGATCTTTTTTCTCTTTGGTCACAAAGCGATCGGCCTGGTTATCCATAGTCTGGATACGGGCGTCGAGCGTTTTTACCGACTGAATAAAAGGAACTTTAAAGTGCAGGCCCGGCTCATAGATCACCGGACGCTTGTCGCCGTCACGCACGACGCTGCTGAACTGGAATTTGATCCCACGTTCACCCTCTTTCACCACAAAAATCGAGGTGTAAAGCACTACCAGCACGATGATGATAATCGCGATAACTGACTTACGCATCGTTATTCCCCCTGACGCTGGTAGTCGTTACGCTGCGCGTTAGCGCGGCGTTGGTCCATAATGTCACCCTCGCCTGACGTAGAGTTGCTTGTCGCGCCGGTGTTGCTGGTCGAGGCAGGCGGCAGGCGCAGCAGGTTGTTCGCCCCGCTGTTATCCTGCTTCGCCGCAGGCGCGTTACCGCCCTTCAGCATCTGATCCAGCGGCAGCACCATCAGGTTGCCGTTTTTACTGTCATTAACCAGTACCTTGCGGGTATGGCTTAAGACTTTCTCCATCGTCTCGATGTAGAGACGCTCGCGGGTAATTTCCGGCGCGGCTTTATATTCCGGCAGGATACGCGCAAAGCGAGCCACTTCACCCTGCGCTTCCAGGATGGTCTGGGTCTTATAAGCGCGCGCCTCTTCAAGAACACGCTGCGCCTGACCGTTTGCACGCGGCTGCACTTCGTTGGTATACGCTTCCGCTTCACGGATGTATTGCTGCTCGTTTTCACGCGCGGCAATGGCGTCATCAAACGCGGCTTTCACCTCTTCCGGCGGACGTGCGGCCTGGAAGTTGACGTCCAGCAGGGTAATCCCCATGTTGTAAGGACGAATGGTCTCTTCCAGCTCGCGCTGGGTATCGCTACGAATAACGGTACGGCCTTCGGTGAGGATACGGTCCATGGTGTATTTACCGATAACGCCGCGCAGGGCGCTGTCGGTCGCCTGACGCAGGCTGTCGTCGGCGCTGGTCACGCTGAACAGATAACGCTGCGGATCGGTGACGCGGTACTGCACGTTCATCTCAACGCGCACGACGTTTTCGTCAGAGGTCAGCATGACGCCGGAAGCGGCCAGTTCGCGTACCGATTCCACGTTAACCGCGGTCACGTCGTCGATAAAGGTCGGCTTCCAGTTCAGGCCCGGCTCTACCAGGTGACTGAATTTACCAAAGCGCGTAACGACCCCGCGCTCCGCTTCTTTGATGGTGTAGAACCCGCTGGCTGCCCAGATAATGACGACGGCAGCGGCCACGATGGTCACGACACGACCACCCATGTGCGGGCGCGGTCCCTGAGTGGCGCCGCCACCCGAGCCTGTTCCCTTACCTCCACCAAAACCACCAAGCTTTTTGCTCAGCTTACGGAAGATATCATCCAGATCTGGCGGCCCCTGCTCGCGACCACCTTTATTGCCATTTCCCTCAGAGTTGCCGCCAGGTTTGCTGCTTCCCCACGGGTCGCGGTCTTGTCCGTTATTACCGGGCTGATTCCACGCCATGTATATGCTCCATATTTGTTATGCAAGGGCGAATTTTTTCAGGCCTTGTGTAAACCTTTTCTGGTCAGACTACGTAGTCTTCCAGCGCAGGTTCTTGTTTACAGAGGCGACGCCAGTCAACGATCGGCATACGCACCTGCATCCCCACGCTGCCGTCATCCTCCATCCACTCTTTTTCTATCGCCTGAAGCTGATAAAACCGGCTGCGCAGCCTGCCTTCCTCGGGCGGCAGACGCAGCGTATGCTGGGCGACCTCACCGGAAAGACGTTCTGTCAAAGCCTGGAAAAGCAGTGGCACACCGACCCCGGTCTGTGCTGAAAGCCAGACCCGGGTCGGTTTGTTCTCTTCATCTCTGTCGATACGCGGTTCGAAATCCTCGAGCATATCGATCTTGTTCATTACCAGCAGCGTCGGGATCTCCAGTGCGTCGATCTCTTCCAGCACCGTATTCACTGCGTCAATATTTTCCTGCACGCGCAGGTCCGCGGCGTCCACCACGTGCAGCAGCAGCGTCGCCTGACGCGTCTCCTGCAGCGTTGCTTTAAACGCGGCGACCAGATCGTGCGGCAGATGACGGATAAACCCGACGGTATCCGCCAGCACGGTTTCTCCTACGTCCGCCACATCGATGCGGCGCAGGGTCGGGTCCAGGGTCGCAAACAGCTGGTTGGCAGCGTAGACCTCGGCCTCGGTGATCTGGTTAAACAGGGTAGATTTACCGGCGTTGGTATAACCCACCAGCGACACCGTCGGAATGTCGGCTTTCGTTCGGGAACGACGTCCTTGCTCACGCTGCTTTTCGACTCTTTCCAGCCGTGAGAGGATCTGGGTTATACGGCCACGCAACAAACGACGGTCGGTTTCGAGCTGGGTTTCACCCGGACCGCGCAAACCGATCCCGCCCTTTTGCCGTTCAAGGTGGGTCCAGCCGCGCACGAGGCGCGTAGCCAGATGGCGCAGCTGCGCCAGCTCAACCTGCAGTTTCCCTTCATGGGTACGGGCACGTTGAGCAAAAATGTCTAAAATCAAACCCGTGCGGTCAATCACACGGCATTCGCAAAGTCGTTCCAGGTTACGTTCCTGGGCCGGAGTAAGGGCGTGATCGAAGAGCACAACCGAAGCGCCAGTGGCTTTAACGGCATCCGCAATTTCAACTGCTTTACCTTCACCGACAAAATACTTTGGGTGCGGTGCTTTACGGCTACCGGTAATCACCTGCATTGCTTCGACACCGGCGGAAGAGACCAGAGATTCAAACTCCTGGAGATCTTCCATATCTTTGTCTTGCGAAAAATAGATGTGTACCAGTACCGCCTGCTCACCGGCGTCATAACGGTCAAACAAGCGTTAAACCCTCAAAAAATCAGCGGGGAACACAGGATCCTGGCTCCCCGTATGGATAAACAGTCCGTAACCTTATTCGGTTTCTTCACTGTCCTGCGCAGGAGAAGAAGAAGCCTGCGCGTTGTTGCCGTGATGGTAGTTGCTGGAACCGCCACCCGCATTGTTACTGTGATGAGAAACCGGACGAGACGGCACGACAGTTGAGATCGCGTGCTTGTACACCATCTGACTGACCGTGTTTTTCAACAGGATAACGAACTGATCGAAAGACTCAATCTGGCCTTGCAGCTTAATACCATTCACCAAATAAATAGAAACCGGAACACGTTCCCGACGCAGTGCGTTCAGGAACGGATCTTGTAAAGATTGCCCCTTAGCCATTCTATCTTTTCCTTATATGCTTGTTTTGTTTGTACTTAGAACCTTTCGATTCTGAAAAATTACGCACGATACGCTTTAATTGTACACATTCAGTGTGCGATATCACCCACTACCTTTAAAACTTCGTTGAACGCCTGCTGGGGGTTTTCACTCTCTAACCAGTGAACGCCTTCCCAACCGCGCAACCAGGTAATCTGGCGTTTCGCCAGCTGTCTCGTGGCGCAAATACCTCGATAAACCATCTCATCGTATGAGATTTCGCCTTGCAGATATGACCACATCTGGCGATAACCCACGCAACGAATGGAAGGCATATCCGTATGCAAATCTCCCCGGGCAAAAAGCGCCCGCACTTCTGCTTCAAAACCTGAAGCCAACATCTGATGAAAACGCTGCTCAATTCGTTGATGGAGCAGTTCACGGCTCGCCGGGGCGATAGCGAACTGATGCACCTGATACGGCAGAGCGTCTCCTGACGTTTGCGTCAGTTCCGTTAAAGTTTTACCCGAAATGAAAAAAACTTCCAGTGCCCGGGAAAGCCTTTGCGGATCGTTAGGATGGATTCGCCCGGCGGCAACCGGATCGATCCCGGCCAATTGCCTGTGTAACGACTCCCATCCCTGCTCTGCTGCCTGCTGCTCAATCCTGGCTCTGACTTCAGGGTCCGCCGATGGCAGAGGCGATAACCCCTCCAGCAGCGCCTTAAAGTAGAGCATGGTTCCGCCAACCAATAGCGGGATACGTCCCGCGGCGGTAATCTCGGCCATCGCGGCAAGCGCATCGCGGCGAAAATCTGCTGCGGAGTAAGCCTGCGCCGGGTCGAGAATATCCAGCAAACGGTGCGGCGCTGCACGCAGTTCTTCTGCGTCCGGCTTCGCCGTACCGATGTCCATCCCTCGATAAATGAGGGCGGAATCGACGCTAATCAACTCCACTGGCAAAACTTTACGTAATTCAATGGCCAGCGCCGTTTTGCCCGAGGCGGTCGGCCCCATCAAAAATATGGCCTTCGGCAGGCCTGCCTTACTCACTTCAATCATCTTTCAGGGCGTTCATCGCCGGTTTTAAATCAACAGGTTGTAATAAGCTACCCGGCGGTGCGTTAACCAGCTGCGGGCAAAGACGTTCTACGTCCGCCAGCATCGATATGGCCTGCGCCATACTCCACGGCGCGCGATCGCTCGTTAGCTGACGGGCAATCCACCTGGCGACATCTGCCGCGTTGAACGTCGTTTGCTGCGCGAGGTAGCCTATCAGTTCAGGAATCAAGATTTGTAAATTTTGTTGTCGCAAGGGTAAAGGCACCGCGCGGACGGTCACATGCTGCGCTTCTACCAGAAAATCAATGCCCATTTCAGCCAGCAGCGTCTTTGCCTGATTAAGGGTCGCCGTCTCATCTGCTGAAATTTTAATCCGCACCGGAATGAGCAACGGCTGCGCGCAGGCGGCGTTTTCACCCGGCGTCAGCTGCGCCTCTTTCAGACAGCGTTCCGCCACCGGTAACGCCAGCAATGCCAGCTTGCCGTCGCGCTCCAGCAGCGCGGCATCCGGGGCGACAATGGTCAGCACGCGGCCAAAACTTTGGGCGTGCCCTTCCAGCGCCGGAGAGGCCACGGCGTTTGGCGTTTTGCGTTCAACGGCAGGAGTTTCCAGCAATTTACCATACAGCGCACCCTCTCGCTTCTGGTAGGCGGGCGCATGGGGATAATTCGCCCCGGTCGGGCGCGGCGCGCCGCCGCCGGAGGAGAAGCGCGGCGCGGCAGGCTCCTGAACACGGGTCGGTTCCGCAAACTGGTTGCGCCCCGCCGCCACGCGGTTTTCCGGCAGGGTGCGCGGTGCGGGCTGCTCAGTTGCCAGCGGAAGGGTCGGCTCCGCCTGCTGCTGTAAAACGCTCAGAACGCCCTGATAGATAAAGTCGTGTACCAGCCTTGACTGGTGAAAACGCACTTCGTGCTTGGCCGGATGGACGTTGACATCCACCTGATGGGGATCGATCTCCAGATAGAGCACAAAAGCGGGCTGCCGCTCGGCCCCCAGCTTCTCTTCGCACGCCTGGCGGATCGCGTGGTTGATCAGGCGATCGCGCATCATACGGTTATTCACATAGCAGTACTGGATTTCGGCAAGCGTTGGATAAGGTACACGCGGATCGACCACCCAGCCACGCAGGGAGAGATCGCCGTGCTGCCACTCGATCTCCAGCGCATGTTCCAGAAACGCCGGACTACAGATAGCGGCGAGCCGACGCTCTTTTTGCCCCCCCTGCGTCACCGCGCGGTACTGGCGGATCGCTTTACCGTTGTGGCTTAAATTAATGGTGACATCAAAACGCGCCAGCGCGATGCGGCGAATCACCTCGTCAATATGGCCAAACTCGGTTTTCTCCGTGCGCATAAACTTGCGGCGCGCCGGCGTGTTATAGAAGAGATCCAGCACCTCAAGGGTGGTGCCGACAGGGTGAGCGGCAGGTTTTACCGTCACAGCCATATCGCGCCCTTCCGCATAGGCTTGCCAGGCTTCCTGCTGCTCCGCGGTGCGAGAGGTGAGGGTTAAGCGGGAAACAGAGCTGATACTGGCCAGCGCTTCGCCGCGAAAGCCAAGGCTGATAATCGCCTCCAGATCGTCAAGCGAAGCGATTTTACTAGTGGCGTGACGGGCCAGCGCCAGCGCCAGCTCCTCTTTTTTGATGCCGCAGCCGTTATCGCGAATGCGGATAAGCTTTGCGCCGCCGCGCTCAATATCAATATCGATGCGGGTCGCCCCCGCATCAAGACTGTTTTCGACCAGCTCTTTCACCACCGACGCAGGACGTTCCACCACCTCGCCGGCGGCGATCTGGTTCGCAAGCTGCGGCGGCAGAACCTGAATCGGCATGAAATCTCCTTAGTTAGTGGCGATCAGCTCGCCCGGCTGCGCGGCGCTGGCGGTCTGAGCCGCCCCGCCCTGTGGCGCAGACTGCAATGGATGCGCCGTAAAGTAGTTACGCAGGCCGTTGTAAATCGCTTCGGCAATCTCCTGCTGATAGCTGTCGCTGGCCAGCAGGCGCTCCTCGCCATGGTTACTGATAAAGCCGGTCTCCACCAGGATCGACGGAATATCCGGCGAGCGCAGTACGCCAAGGCTGGCATGTTCCGGGCGGCGCTTATGCAGGGAACCAATGCCCTGAAGCTGGCTCAGTACGTTCGTGGCCACATCATACCCGACGCGCTGGGAATGACCGAATTGTAAATCGAGTACCGCCTGGCTGAGATAGGGATCGGACTGGCTGTTCGCCAGCACATCGCCTGCTCCGCCCAGCAGTTCCGACTGCTTCTCATGCTCTTCGAGCCAGTTCGCCATCTCGCTGTTCGCGCGGCGGTTAGAGAGGACCCACACCGAGGCGCCGGTGGCGCTGCGATTCGGCGCGGCGTCAGCGTGAATGGAAACCAGGAAATTGGCGTTCTGCTTACGGGCGACGTCGGAGCGGCCCATGACGGAAATAAAATAGTCGCCATCGCGGGTCATCACCCCTTTAAACATCGGATCGTCGTTAAGCAGCGTACGCAGCTTACGGGCGATAGCGATGGTAACATTTTTCTCCCGAATACCGCCGGGACCAATCGCGCCGGGATCCTGCCCGCCATGCCCGGCATCGATCGCGATAATCACTTTGTCCCCTGAACTGACCGTACGGCTACGCGCCGCCGGACGGATCGTCGTATTGCTGCTGGTTACGCTGGTAAGACGATCGTTTTGCGATTTAAACGGATTACGCGCGGGTTCAGCGGGACGCGGCGCCGGGGCAACTACCGGCCTCTCCACGCGTTTGGCCACGACGGGCGGCGGCGGTGGCGGAGGTGGCGCATCGGCGTTGATAGTGAACGTCACGGTATAGTTCGCGCCGTTCTGCTGCTTCACGGCGCGCGTTTTGCCGTTTTCCGTCAGGTCGACCACCAGACGCAGCGACTGTGCATCTTTAGGCGTGCCGGAACGGATGCTTTTCACCAGGTTGTTGCCGCTGAACTGCAGCGGCAGTCCCTGAATTACGCCGGTCTGTTTAATATCCAGCGCGACGCTGCGCTTATCGAGCTGCGAAAAGGCGTAGTCAGGATCGCCCATAAAGCTGAAGGTGATACGGGCCTGACTGTCGCCATTGGAAACCTGAATATCGGATAAATTTGCTGCGCCAGCCTGCGCGCACAGCAACACCGTTGCCGCAAGCAACCATTTTTTTACGCGAGTGATCATCCCGTCATCCTGTAGCTTAATCTGCTAAACGCGCCAGTAAGGCGTTACCCAGAGGAGAAACCGCGCTGACGCGCGCCTCACGCCCCTGGGCCTGATAGTCTAAATGAATTTCGACATCCGGCTCAGGCAGAACCCCCGCCCCCTGCTGCGGCCACTCCACCAGACAAATGGCGTTGTGGGCAAAATAGTCGCGGATCCCCATAAATTCCAGCTCTTCCGGGTCCGCAAGACGATAGAGGTCGAAGTGATACACCATTAATGAATCGAGCGTATAAGGCTCAACCAGAGTATAAGTCGGGCTTTTTACGTTCCCGTTGTGGCCGAGCGCCTGCAAAAAGCCGCGGCTGAAGGTGGTCTTTCCGGCACCCAGATCGCCATAAAGATAAATGACGGTTGCGCCTTCACAGGCCTGCGCCACGCGCTTACCAAGATCTAAGGTTGCCTGCTCATCGGCTAAGGGAATCACTCTGTTTGTCATCGTCTACGTCAACTACATCCGGGTTAACAACGCGCCGTAGCGCGTCAAAAAGATCGGTCGCCAGCATACCGCGCGTACCGTACAGCGCCGCCAGCCTGTCTGCCGCCGCGCCATGGGCGACACAGCCAGCGCAGGCTGCATCATAAAGGTTAAGATTCTGTCCAGGCAATGCGCCGATAATACCGGAGAGCACATCGCCCATCCCGCCGCTGCCCATCCCCGCGTTGCCGGCATCCACAATGCCTGTCGCGCCCGACTCCGACGCGACCACCGTGCCAGCCCCCTTAAGGACCACCACGCCACCATAACGTTTTACCAGACGCTGCGCAGAAAGTAAGCGATCCTTCTCAATTTCTGCCACGCTGCAGTTCAGCAGGCGTGCCGCTTCGCCGGGATGCGGCGTCAGAATGCGATTGTGACGTTTATCAGGATTGAATGCCAGAAGGTTCAGCGCGTCGGCGTCCCAGAGCATCGGTTTACGGAAATTCTCCACCTTTTGCAGCGCCTGTTTACCCCATGAACCTTGCCCCAGACCGGGGCCAATTACCACGGCATCCGCCCAGTTCAGGCTCTCTTCCAGCGTTTCCGGCGTCAGCTCATGCACCATCAACTCCGGACGGGCGGTAATAATAGGGCCGATGTTCTCTATGCGAGTGAGTACTCGCACCAGGCCTGCGCCTGCACGCAAAGCCGCTTCGCCCGTCATACGAATCGCGCCGGCTGTACCGTGGTCGCCGCCGATAATGACCAGCTTTCCGTTATCGCCTTTATGGGAGGTAGGGCGGCGCGGGGGGAACCATTGCGCCAGTTGCGAAGCATCGAAGCGTGAAATCACCGTTTCCTGGCCAGCCAGCCAGCTCTCCAGACCGAGCGCATCATAGTACAGCTTACCCACAAAATCCCGCGCCTTACCGGTGATAAGGCCGGGCTTAAGCGCGATAAAGGTTACCGTATGGGCGGCAGCGATCGCCTCGCCGGGCGTCGCGCCTGTCTGCGCAATCAGGCCGGAGGGGATATCAAGGGCAACGATAGGGGCCGGATGCTGGTTGGCGCGGGCGATCAGGGCGGCAACCGGGTCGCGGGGAGCGTTTTGCAGCCCGGTGCCGAGCAGGCCGTCGATAATCAGATCCACCTCTTCCGGCCAGACGCTGCCAGAAGAGTGAATCTCACCGCCGGCGTTAAGCCAGGCGTCACGCGCTGCCTGCGCCTCCTCCGGCAACGGCTTCTCGCTCTCCAGCGCCAGCAGCGTGACCTGAAGACCCGCCGCCACGGCCAGACGCGCGACAACGTAGCCATCGCCGCCGTTGTTGCCATGCCCGCAGAGGATCAGCCAGCGCTGCGCATCGGGATAAGCGTCGCGCGCCACGCGAAAAGCCGCCTCGCCCGCACGCTGCATCAGTTCATAAAGGGTAACACCCAGCGTGTCAGCCGCCTCTTTCTCGGCCTGGCGGAGAGCATCCGCAGGCCAGATGGAGTGTGGTATACTGGCAGGGTTTCTCTTCACAGTATGGTCCGTCATGTCACAGCCCCTCGATCTCAATCAGTTAGCGCAAAACATTAAACAATGGGGCGCCGAGCTTGGCTTTCAGAAAGTAGGTATCACTGATACCGATCTTTCCGCCAGCGAGCCGAAACTGCAGGCATGGCTGGATAAACAATACCACGGCGAGATGGAGTGGATGGCCCGCCACGGCATGATGCGCGCCCGTCCGCACGAACTGCTTCCCGGTACGCTGCGCGTGATCAGCGTGCGGATGAACTATCTCCCCGCCAACGCGGCTTTTGCCCGCACGCTAAAAGACCCTGAGCTCGGCTATGTCAGCCGTTATGCGCTGGGGCGCGATTATCATAAGCTTCTGCGAAACCGGCTAAAAAAGCTGGGCGAGAAGATACAGCAGCACTGCGTTTCGCTGAATTTTAGACCCTTTGTCGATTCCGCGCCTCTTCTGGAAAGGCCGATCGCTGAAAAAGCGGGACTGGGCTGGACAGGTAAGCACTCACTTATTCTTAGCCGCGACGCAGGCTCGTTTTTCTTCCTGGGAGAGCTGCTGATCGATCTCCCCCTGCCGGTGGATGGCCCGGTAGAGGAAGGCTGTGGGCGCTGCGTGGCCTGCATGACCATCTGCCCGACCGGCGCCATTGTTGAGCCGTATGTCGTTGACGCGCGCCGCTGTATCTCCTATCTGACAATCGAGCTGGAAGGGGCAATTCCCGAGGAGTTTCGCCCTCTCATCGGCAACCGTATCTATGGCTGCGACGACTGCCAGCTCATCTGTCCATGGAATCGCTATTCACAGCTGACCGACGAAGAAGATTTTAGCCCGCGCGCCGCGCTGCACTCGCCGCCGCTTATTGAGCTTTTCGCCTGGACCGAAGCCCGGTTTCTGAAAGTGACTGAAGGGTCCGCCATTCGCCGTATCGGCCATTTACGCTGGCTGCGCAATATCGCGGTCGCCCTTGGGAACGCCCCCTGGAGCGAAGCCAATATTCAGGCGCTGGAAAGCCGTCGGGGTGAGCACCCACTTCTCGATGAACACATAGAATGGGCGATTGCTCAGCAAATTGAGAAGCGAAATGCTTGTGTAGTAGAGGTGCAATTGCCGAAGAAACAGCGTCTGGTACGGGTGGTGGAAAAAGGGCTTGTGCGCGATGCGTAATATATTCACAGGCTGTGAATAAAATTAGAAACTCAGGCAGTATCGGGGTTTACAGCGGAATCAAGCGATCGTGCCGTCATTTTTTGGATTAATTATATATAGTTATTTCAATTGGTTACGCAAACTTCATTCACCCTTCGAAGTTTTTTTAGGGGTGGGTAAAAAGTATTAACCTGTGGATAACTCTGTTTAAAAGAGTATGTCTGAAACGACACAAAATCACCCAGCCAGCGCATTTCTGCTGTGGATAATTTAGAGAGGAGAGAATTTGGAGCGGGAAACGAGACTCGAACTCGCGACCCCGACCTTGGCAAGGTCGTGCTCTACCAACTGAGCTATTCCCGCTTAGGTGACGCTAAGTATCTTGCGATACTTTTCAAATTTTGGTCAAATTTTGGAGCGGGAAACGAGACTCGAACTCGCGACCCCGACCTTGGCAAGGTCGTGCTCTACCAACTGAGCTATTCCCGCTTAGGTGATGCTGCGTATCTTGCGATACTTTTTAAACTTCGGTCAAATTTTGGAGCGGGAAACGAGACTCGAACTCGCGACCCCGACCTTGGCAAGGTCGTGCTCTACCAACTGAGCTATTCCCGCAAATTTGTTGCTGTCGTAATTCGCATTTCTGCGTCGTTACGGGAGGCGCATTATACGAGAAATCCTTTTAGCTGCAACCCCCTGCAAAGCGATTTTTTAAAAATTTCGTTCAACCGACGAAATATTCATCGCCTTGCGCATTTTCGCATCACATCCATGACTGTAGGCCGGGTAAGGCAAAGGTGCCACCCGGCCAACTAAAATTACAGCTTAATAAAATGCTCGCGGTAATAAGCCAGCTCCGCCACCGATTCGCGGATATCGTCCATCGCCTGATGCGTTCCCTGCTTCTTAAAATCCGCCAGGATTTCCGGCTTCCAGCGGCGCGCCAGCTCTTTCAGAGTGCTGACATCCAGATAGCGGTAATGGAAATAGGCCTCCAGTTCCGGCATGTATTTGAAGAGGAAGCGGCGATCCTGCCCGATGCTGTTACCGCAGATCGGGGATTTCCCCTGAGGAACCCATTCTCTGAGAAACGCGAGGGTCGCCAGCTCCGCCTCGCGGTCGCCCATTGTGCTTGCCTTCACCCGCTCCACCAACCCGCTGCCGGTGTGGGTACGCACGTTCCACTCATCCATCAGCGCCAGCTGCGCATCGGACTGATGGACCGCAATGGTTGGCCCCTCGGCCAGCACATTGAGGTTGGCATCGGTCACCAGGGTGGCGATTTCAATAATGCGATCGCGCTCGGGATCCAGGCCCGTCATCTCCAGATCGATCCAAATCAGGTTGTTTTCATCTGCACTCATGCTATTTTCCCCCCTTCTCGCTTAACCCGCCTCGGCAGGTTAACTAGTATTAATTAGTGTGTATCATAGAGGTTTTGCCCGTTACGGGCGACCAGGAGCCAGCACGATTGAGTAAAAATAAACTCTCCAAAGGGCAGCAGCGCCGCGTGAAAGCCAACCATCAGCGCCGCCTTAAAACCACTGCGGAGAAGGCCGACTACGACGATAACCTGTTTGGCGATCCGGCTGAAGGAGTGGTGATTAGCCGTTTCGGCATGCATGCCGACGTGGAATCCGCTGACGGCGGCGTACACCGCTGCAATATTCGTCGCACCATCCGTTCGCTGGTCACCGGCGATCGCGTGGTCTGGCGCCCCGGTAAAGCGGCGGCGGAAGGGGTAGCGGTCAAGGGGATCGTGGAAGCGGTGCACGAGCGCGCCTCGGTACTGACCCGCCCTGACTTCTACGACGGCGTAAAACCGATTGCCGCGAATATCGATCAGATCGTGATCGTTTCCGCTATTTTGCCCGAGCTTTCGCTCAATATTATCGACCGTTACCTCGTTGCCTGCGAAACGCTCCACGTCGAGCCACTGATTGTGCTGAACAAAATCGACCTGCTGGACAATGAAGGGATGGCGTTCGTTAACGAGCAGATGGATATCTATCGCGATATTGGTTATCGCGTGCTGATGGTTTCCAGCTACAGCCAGGACGGCCTTAAGCCGCTGGAAGAGGCGCTGACCGGCCGCGTCAGTATCTTTGCCGGGCAGTCCGGGGTGGGTAAATCGAGCCTGTTGAATAAGCTGCTCGGCCTGCAGGAGGAGATCCTGACCAACGACGTATCGGACAACTCCGGGCTGGGTCAACACACCACCACCGCCTCGCGGCTCTATCACTTCCCGCACGGCGGCGATGTGATTGATTCTCCGGGCGTTCGGGAATTTGGGCTCTGGCACCTGGAACCGGAACAAATCTTCAATGGATTTGTCGAATTTCATGACTATTTAGGGGCTTGCAAATATCGTGACTGTAAACACGATACAGATCCAGGCTGCGCCATCCGCGAAGCGGTTGAAAACGGTGAAATTGCGGAAACCCGTTTTGAAAATTATCACCGCATTCTCGAGAGCATGGCGCAGGTAAAAACGCGTAAAAGCTTTTCTGAATCTGACGACTGACATCTAAGCTAAGCATCGCTAAAATCGTCCCCTTTTTTTCAGGTTCCGGCTGTTTTCAGCCGGATCAGGAACGACATAAATTGGCCTGGAGGCTACCTTGTTAAACTCATTTAAACTTTCGCTTCAATACATTCTGCCGAAACTGTGGCTCACTCGCCTGGCGGGCTGGGGCGCAAGCAAACGAGCAGGCTGGCTGACCAAACTGGTCATCGACCTGTTCGTGAAATACTACAAGGTCGATATGAAAGAGGCGCAGAAGCCCGATACCGCCAGCTATCGCACCTTTAACGACTTCTTCGTGCGTCCCCTGCGTGACGAAGTGCGTCCGCTCAACACCGATCCGAACGTGCTGGTGATGCCCGCCGACGGCGTTATCAGCCAGCTCGGTAAAATCGGAGAGGATAAGATCCTGCAGGCTAAAGGCCACAACTACAGCCTGGAAGCGCTGCTGGCCGGTAATTACCTGATGGCGGATAAATTCCGCAACGGCACTTTTGTGACCACTTACCTTTCACCTCGCGACTATCACCGTGTGCATATGCCCTGCAACGGCATTCTGCGCGAGATGATCTACGTGCCTGGCGATCTTTTCTCCGTGAACCATCTGACTGCGCGAAATGTACCGAACCTGTTCGCCCGTAACGAGCGTGTTATCTGCCTGTTTGATACGGAATTTGGTCCGATGGCGCAAATTCTGGTGGGCGCCACCATCGTAGGCAGCATCGAAACCGTCTGGGCGGGTACCATTACGCCGCCGCGTGAAGGGGTAATTAAACGCTGGACCTGGCCTGCCGGGGAGAGCGACGGTTCCGTGGCGCTGCTGAAAGGTCAGGAGATGGGCCGCTTCAAGCTTGGCTCGACCGTTATTAACCTCTTTGCTCCGGGTAAAGTGGATCTTGTCGGGCAGCTTGAGAGCCTGTCGGTCACCAGGATCGGCCAGCCGCTGGCGATCTCTACCGATACGTTCGTGGCCCCTGCCGCCGCAGAGCCTGCGCCGCTGCCGGTCGAGGAGATCGAAGCGGAACACGATGCCAGCCCGCTGGTAGACGACAAAAAAGACGAAGTTTAACGAAAGGATCGCTGACGTGCGCCCGATTATCATTGTTCTGATGGCCTGGTGCCTCAGCATGGGGGCGCTTGCTGCGACGGCGCCCGACGCTAAACAGATCACCCAGGAGCTGGAGCAGGCAAAGGCGGCGAAACCGGCACAGCCGGAGGTTGTCGAGTCTCTCCAGGCCGCCCTGAACGCGCTTGAGGAGCGAAAAGGCTCCCTTGAGCGCGCCCGCCAGTATCAGCAGGTTATCGACAACTTCCCTAAACTTTCCCAGACGCTGCGCACGCAGCTCAGCAACCTGCGCGACGAGCCGCGCCAGATACCGGAGGGCATGAGCTCCGATGCCCTGAACCAGGAGATGTTGCAGGTCAGCAGCCAACTGCTGGAGAAGAGCCGCCTGGCGCAGCAGGAGCAGGAGCGCGCGCGGGAAATCGCCGACTCCTTAAGCCAGCTTCCCCAGCAGCAGACAGAGGCTCGCCGCCAGCTCAACGAGGTGGAGCGCCGCGCAGGCGCGCAGGCGGGCAACACGCCGCTGACCCAGGCGCAAAGCCTGAGTATTCAGGCGGAGTCCGCTAAACTCAAAGCGCTGGTGGATGAGCTTGAGCTGGCTCAGCTCTCTGCCAATAACCGTCAGGAGCTGGCGCGTATGCGTTCGGAACTGGCGCAGAAGCAGAGCGAACAGCTTGATGCCTATCTGCAGGCGCTGCGTAACCAGCTCAACAGCCAGCGCCAGCGTGAGGCGGAACGGGCGCTGGAGAGCACCGAGCTGCTGGCAGAGAGCAGCGCCAACCTGCCGGCAGGGATTGTCGAACAGTTCAGAATCAACCGTGAACTCTCCGCCGCGCTCAACCAGCAGGCCCAGCGTATGGATCTGGTCGCCTCGCAGCAGCGGCAGGCGACCAATCAGACGCTTCAGGTTCGTCAGGCGCTCAATACCCTGCGCGAACAGTCCCAGTGGCTTGGCTCCTCTAATCTGCTGGGCGAAGCGCTTCGTGCTCAGGTCGCGCGACTGCCGGAGATGCCAAAACCGCAGCAGCTGGATACCGAAATGGCGCAGCTGCGCGTGCAGCGCCTGCGTTATGAAGATTTACTCAACAAACAGCCGCAGCTTCGCCAGATCCGTCAGGCGGACGGCAAACCGTTAAGCAGTGAGCAAAACCGCATTCTGGAGGCGCAGCTGCGTACCCAACGCGAACTGCTCACCACGCTGCTCCAGGGTGGCGATACGCTGATCCTGGAGCTGACCAAGCTGAAAGTTTCCAACAGCCAGCTTGAGGATGCGCTTAACGAGGTCAACGAGGCGACGCATCGTTACCTCTTCTGGACCTCCGACGTACGGCCGATGACCATCTCCTGGCCGATTGATATCGTGCAGGATCTGCGCCGCCTGATTTCGCTGGATACCTTCAGCCAGCTTGGCCGGGCCAGCGTGATGATGCTCACCAGCAAAGAGACCATTTTCCCGCTGCTGGGGGCGTTAATTCTGGTCGGATTCAGTATCTACTCGCGCCGCCACTTTACCCAGTTTCTGGAGCGTTCCAGCGCCCGCGTTGGCAAAGTCACCCAGGATCACTTCTGGCTGACTCTGCGCACCGTTTTCTGGTCGATTCTGGTCGCCTCGCCGCTGCCGGTACTGTGGATGACGCTGGGTTACGGTTTACGGGAAGCCTGGCCCTGGCCGCTGGCGGTAGCGATTGGCGATGGCGTCACCGCCACCGTGCCGCTGCTGTGGGTGGTGATGATTTTAGCCACCTTTGCCCGCCCCAACGGCCTGTTTATCGCCCATTTCGGCTGGCCGCGCCATCGCGTGGCACGGGCGATGCGCTACTACCTGATGAGTATCGGGCTTATTGTGCCGCTGATCATGGCGCTCATCATGTTTGATAACCTCAACGATCGAGAATTTTCCGGCTCGCTGGGCCGCCTCTGCTTTATCCTGATTTGCGGCGCCCTGGCAGTGGTGACGCTGAGCCTGAAGAAAGCGGGAATCCCCCTCTATCTCGATAAAACAGGCAGCGGCGATAACATGGCGAACCACATGCTCTGGAACCTGCTGCTCAGCGCCCCGCTGGCGGCGATCCTGGCGGCGGCGGTCGGCTATCTGGCTACCGCCCAGGCGCTGCTGGCGCGTCTGGAGACCTCGGTCGCAATCTGGTTCCTGCTGCTGGTGGTCTATCACATTATCCGCCGCTGGATGCTGATTCAGCGTCGCCGTCTGGCATTTGACCGCGCTAAACACCGCCGGGCTGAAATTCTTGCCCAGCGAGCGCGCGGCGAGGAGGAGCCACACAGCACCAGCAGTACGGAAGGCGCCGCGGAGGTGGACGATGTGGAGCTGGATCTCGACGCCATCAGTACCCAGTCGCTGCGGCTGGTACGCTCTATCCTGATGCTGATTGCTCTGCTGTCAGTGATCTTCCTCTGGTCAGAAATTCATTCCGCCTTCGGCTTTCTGGAAAACATTACCCTGTGGGACGTTACCTCGACGGTTCAGGGGGTAGAAAGCCTGGAGCCGATCACCCTCGGCGCGGTGCTAATCGCCATTCTGGTGCTGATTATTACGACCCAGCTGGTGCGTAACTTCCCTGCCCTGCTGGAGCTGGCGCTGTTACAGCATCTGGATCTCACGCCTGGTACCGGCTATGCCATTACCACCATCACCAAGTACCTGATCCTGATGTTTGGCGGCCTGGTGGGCTTCTCGATGATTGGTATCGAATGGTCGAAGCTGCAGTGGCTGGTCGCCGCGCTCGGTGTGGGGCTTGGTTTTGGTTTACAGGAGATCTTCGCCAACTTTATTTCGGGCCTGATTATTCTCTTTGAGAAGCCGATTCGTATTGGCGATACGGTAACGATCCGCGATCTCACCGGCAGCATCACCAAAATCAACACGCGCGCCACCACTATCAGCGACTGGGACCGGAAAGAGATTATCGTGCCCAACAAGGCCTTTATTACCGAGCAGTTTATCAACTGGTCGCTCTCTGACTCCGTCACGCGCGTGGTACTGACCGTTCCGGCGCCTTCGGATGCCAATAGCGAAGAGGTCACGCAGATTCTCTATACCGCTGCGGAACGCTGCTCGCTGGTGATTGATAACCCGCCGCCGGAGGTCTTCCTGGTGGATCTGCAACAGGGGATCCAGATCTTCGAACTGCGTATTTACGCCGCCGAAATGGTCCACCGTATGCCGCTGCGTCATGAGATCCATCAGCTGATTCTGGCAGGCTTCCGCGAGCACGGTATCGATATGCCGTTCCCGCCGTTCCAGATGCGGCTGGAGACGCTGGATGGAAAGAAAACGGGGAGAACCCTCACCTCTGCGGCGAAAAGTCGCCCGGCAGGAAGCTTATAGTAAAAAGCCGGTCAGATGACCGGCTTTTTTCTCCTTCACCCGTCACTCGAACAAATTCGGGTGACATATCAGAAGCTGATAGTTACTCCATCGCCCACTGCGGCTGCTGGGCTAAACGACGGCGGTAATTCTCATAAATTCCCATCGCCAGCAGGGAGAAGAAGACCGGCCCGCCGACCATCCAGAGGGCGCTGTTCCAGTCGCCCGCCTCAATCACCGGTTGAATAACGGTGAAGATGTTGGCAAAAGTGACCAGCAACACCACCAGCGTGGTGGCAACCAGCGTCGAGGCGCGGGTTTTGAAGATCACAAAGGGACGCTCCAGATCTGCTTTCGCCTTGAAGAACGGGAACGCGATGGTCAGGAACAGATAGGGCAGCGTCATGGAGACGTTCGCCATCAGCGTCAGCTTATTATAAAACGCCGACGCGGTATCACCGCCAAACGATACCAGCAGGATAAACAGGCAGACCAGCAGGCACTGCATCCACATGGCGTTGGCTGGCATTCCGGCGCTGTTCAGACGCGTCATCGACGCGGGCCAGAGCGCTTTCGGCGTCCCCTGAATAATCGCCTTCAACGGAGAGTAGATCAGCGTAAAAAAGGCTCCGGTATAGGCGAGGAACATGGAAAGCCCGGTGATACGTGCAAACCAGATGCCCGTCGTGGTCGCCGCGTTTGGAGAAAGGTGCATCGCCTGCCCCAGCGTCATCCCCAGGCTTTTCATCAGCACATAGGTGATATTGCCAAGGTTGGTGGTGCTGTTGCCGAGCACCTGTTGCCAGTTCGTACTCACGCCCCACAGGAAGATCGCCAGCGAGTAACCGACAGAAATCACAATCGCCGCAAAGATAATGCCTTTGGCAAAATTCTTCTCTGGCTTCTCGGTTTTATCCACCAGTCCGCCGACCGCTTCAATCCCGCCATAGGCAAAGATGGCGAAGACCACAAACGACAGCATCGCCAGACCAGACTGGTAGCCCGGATTCGGCGAGACGGCAAAGTTGACCTCTTCGGCAAAATGACCGCCGTTCAGACAGAGGATCGCGATGCTCGCCAGCAGCAGAACCAGGTTAAGACACATCACCGAAATTCCGCCTACCGCCGTGACGCGGGCGATTTTGTTGATGCCTTTAGAAGCCACCGCCGTCACCACCAGCATCCAGCAGACGGCCAGAATACCGACAACCTGCGTTGAACTGAGCCCTGCCAGCGACCAGACCTGCGTCTGGTCAGAGCCAAACAGGAAGGTGGAAAAAGGCACCCAGACTTTCGCCGCGGTGCTTACCATCCAGACGATGTAGGAGGAGAACCACATAAAGGTGCCGATAAAGGCGTAACGTGGTCCCACGCTGTTATTCATCCAGGAGTAAATCCCGCCCTCTTCCTTGCGGTACGCCGACCCCATTTCCGCCATCATCAGGGCAAAGGGGATAAAAAAGAGCACGGCGGAAACGATATAGAACGGCGTGGCGCTGTAGCCCATCAGATAAAACGCGGAGGGGCTGTTGGCAAAGCCAAAAACTGAAGTAAATATCATCAGGATGAGCCCGGTCAGGGTCATCTTTTTTAGTGACTGGTTCATAGTACTATCCGTTAGGTGTGTAGCCGCCGCGGATGTTACCAGATGGCCCGACAAAAGGTGTGGCTTTGCGGGTCAAATTCAGAAAAGGACAAGCGGGGAAAACGTAATAATTTTGGCGAGGTGGAAAGCTTTGTTGCCAGGAAAGCGCCCCCTCTCAGGCAGAAGGGGCAATGTTGTCAGGCTCGATCGACCGTAAAGGCGATCACTTCGCCCAGCTGCTCTGCGCCCAGCGCCAGCATGACCAGACGATCCACCCCCAGCGCCACGCCGGAGCAGTCTGGCAGGCCCGCTTTCAGCGCCTCCAGCAGATTATGATCGATCGGCTGTTGCACCAGGCCACGTGCGGCACGCTTGCGGTTATCCTGCTCAAAACGCTGCTGCTGTTCGCGCGCGTCGGTCAGCTCGTGGAAGCCGTTTGCCAGCTCCATCCCTTTGTAATAGACCTCAAAACGCTCGGCGACGCGGTGATCTTCGGTGCTGATCTGCGCCAGCGACGCCTGGCTTGCCGGGAAGTGATAGACGAAAGTGGGGCGATCTTTGCCAATCTGCGGCTCTACGCCAAAGGCAAAGAGCAGCTGCAGCAGCGTGTCGCGATCTTCTTCCTCATCGGCCACGTTGCTGAGATCGAGCTTCGCCGCCACTTCACGTAGCTGCGCCTTATCCGCCGAAAGCGGGTCGATCTCCAGATGACGCTGGAACACCTGCTGATAGGAGAGCGTCTCCGCTTCCGGGCAGTCCAGCACCTGTTGCAGCAGATCGTCCACCTCGTTCATCAGACGATACATGTCATAGTGCGGACGATACCACTCCAGCATCGTAAATTCCGGATTGTGATGACGCCCCATCTCTTCATTACGAAAGCTGCGACACAGCTGGAAAATTGGCCCGCATCCCGCCGCCAGCAGCCGCTTCATATGATATTCCGGGCTGGTCATCAGATAGAGGTTCATTCCCTGCGAGTGGCCGGGTCCCACAAAACGGGTTTCAAACGGGACCAGATGGATATCGGTTACCGTCGCCTGGCTCATGCAGGGCGTCTCCACCTCCAGCACGCCGCGATCGGCAAAGAAGCGACGGATTTCCGTCATTACCGCCGCACGTTTCAACAGGTTTGGAATGGATGCGCTCGGCTGCCAGGTTGCCGTTTCGCTCATGGGAAATTCTCCAAATTCAGACAAGGGCACGAAGTCTACTCGTTACCGCAGGGAGAGACAAATTTTGTGCAGGAAATTTCCCGGCGCCGGCACAGGATCTATATAAGCGACTCAATTCATCAGTTTCAGTGATAAGTCGAGGGAAATTTCAGCAAAAAAATCGAACACGTCAAATTTCCCTCACATCCATACGGTTATACTCTTTTACCCATAAAGGAGCAGTGGAATCGCTTTCGCCGCGGCCTGCAGGCAGACCCGCTTCCAGCCGGTAGCCGCGCTGCGGAATCTTATCAATCTGGAGGAATGTCGTGCATACTTTTCAAGCCGATCTTGCTGTTATCGGCGCTGGTGGCGCAGGATTACGCGCCGCCATCGCCGCCGCGCAGGCCAATCCACACGCGAAAATCGCGTTGATTTCTAAAGTCTACCCCATGCGCAGCCATACGGTTGCCGCTGAAGGCGGGTCCGCCGCCGTCGCGCAGGATCACGATAGCTTTGAGTATCATTTCCACGATACGGTCGCAGGTGGCGACTGGCTTTGCGAACAGGATGTCGTTGACTATTTTGTGCACCATTGCCCCACCGAAATGACCCAGCTTGAACAGTGGGGCTGCCCGTGGAGCCGCCGTCCCGACGGCAGCGTTAACGTGCGCCGTTTCGGTGGCATGAAGATCGAACGCACCTGGTTCGCCGCCGATAAGACCGGCTTCCATATGCTGCACACCCTCTTCCAGACCTCCCTCCAGTTCCCCCAGATCCAGCGCTTCGATGAACATTTCGTCCTCGATATTCTGGTGGACGACGGCCAGGCGCGCGGCCTGGTAGCGATGAATATGATGGAGGGCCAGCTGGTCCAGATCCGCGCCAACGCGGTGGTGATGGCAACCGGCGGCGCCGGGCGCGTCTATCGCTACAATACCAATGGCGGCATCGTCACCGGCGACGGCATGGGCATGGCGCTCGGCCACGGCGTACCGCTGCGCGATATGGAGTTCGTACAGTATCACCCCACCGGCCTGCCCGGCTCCGGCATCCTGATGACCGAAGGCTGCCGTGGCGAAGGCGGGATTCTGGTCAACAAAAACGGCTATCGCTATCTGCAGGATTACGGCATGGGGCCAGAAACCCCGCTTGGCGAGCCGAAAAACAAATATATGGAACTCGGCCCGCGCGACAAAGTCTCTCAGGCTTTCTGGCACGAGTGGCGCAAAGGCAACACCATCGCCACGCCGCGCGGTGATGTGGTCTATCTCGACCTGCGCCATTTGGGAGAGAAAAAGCTGCTGGAGCGTCTGCCGTTTATCTGCGAGCTGGCGAAAGCCTACGTGGGCGTCGATCCGGTGAAAGAGCCGATTCCGGTACGTCCGACCGCGCACTACACGATGGGCGGAATCGAGACCAATCAGCAGTGCGAAACCCGCATCAAAGGGCTGTTTGCGGTGGGCGAGTGTTCATCCGTCGGCCTGCACGGCGCCAACCGTCTGGGTTCAAACTCGCTGGCGGAGCTGGTGGTCTTTGGCCGTCTGGCGGGTGAGAAAGCGATGGAACGTGCCGCAACGGCGGGCGAAGCCAATACCGCGGCACTGGATGCGCAGGTGACCGATATCGAAAAACGGTTAAAAGCGCTGATTAACCAGGAAGGGAGCGAGAACTGGGCGAAGATCCGCGATGAGATGGGGCTGTCGATGGAAGAGGGCTGCGGCATCTATCGCACGCCGGAACTGATGCAGAAAACTATCGACAAGCTGGCGGAGCTGCAGGAGCGCTATAAGCGCGTGCGCATCACCGATACCAGCAGCGTATTTAACACCGATTTGCTTTATACCATCGAACTGGGTCATGGCCTTAACGTCGCCGAATGTATGGCCCACTCCGCAATGGCGCGTAAGGAGTCGCGCGGCGCGCACCAGCGTCTGGACGAAGGCTGCACCGAGCGCGACGACGTCAATTTCCTCAAGCATACCCTCGCCTGGCGCGACGCGGACGGGACCACCCGTCTGGGCTACAGCGATGTGAAGATCACCACGCTGCCGCCGGCAAAACGTGTTTATGGTGCAGAAGCGGAAGCGGCCGAGAAGAAGGAGACGGCGAATGGCTGAGATGCAAACCCTGAAAGTCGAAGTGGTGCGCTACAACCCGGAAGTGGATGCCGCCCCGCACAGCGCTTTCTATGAAGTGCCTTATGACGAACAAACCTCCCTGCTGGACGCGCTCGGCTACATTAAAGACAACCTGGCGCCGGATCTGAGCTACCGCTGGTCCTGCCGCATGGCCATCTGCGGTTCCTGCGGCATGATGGTGAACAAAGTGCCGAAGCTCGCCTGCAAAACCTTTCTGCGCGACTACACGAAAGGGCTCAAAGTCGAGGCGCTGGCTAACTTCCCCATCGAGCGCGATTTAGTAGTGGATATGACCCACTTTATCGAAAGCCTGGAGGCGATTAAGCCTTACATTATCGGCAATCCGCGCACGCCGGATCAGGGGCCTAACCTTCAGACCCCGGCGCAGATGGCGAAATACCATCAGTTCTCCGGCTGCATCAACTGTGGCCTGTGCTACGCGGCCTGCCCGCAGTTCGGCCTGAATCCGGAGTTTATCGGCCCGGCGGCAATTACCCTGGCGCATCGCTACAACGAAGATAGTCGCGACCACGGTAAAAAAGAGCGCATGGCGCAGCTTAACGGTCAGAACGGCGTCTGGACCTGTACCTTTGTGGGCTATTGCTCAGAGGTCTGTCCAAAACATGTCGATCCGGCCGCAGCCATTCAACAGGGCAAGGTAGAGAGCTCGAAAGACTTTCTTATCGCCACCCTGAAACCACGCTAAGGAGTGCATAATGACGACGAAACGCAAAGCCTACGTACGGCCCATGCCGTCCAACTGGTGGCAGAAGCTGCCGTTTTATCGCTTCTATATGCTGCGTGAGGGAACGGCGGTCCCGGCAGTCTGGTTCAGCCTGGAGCTGATCTACGGCCTGTTTGCGCTCAAACATGGCCCGGAAAACTGGGCTGAGTTTGTCAGTTTTTTGCAAAATCCCGTTGTGGTGATCCTCAACCTGATTGTGCTTGCCGCCGCGCTGCTGCATACCAAAACCTGGTTTGAGCTGGCGCCGAAAGCGGCGAACATCGTCATCAAGGATGAGAAGCTGGGGCCAGAGCCGGTCATTAAGGCGCTCTGGGCGGTAACGGCGGTGGTGACCGTCGTGGTTCTGTTTGTCGCACTCTTCTGGTAAGGAGGCCACCGTGGTTAAAAACAATCCAAAACGCTCGGACGAGCCGGTATTCTGGGGGCTGTTTGGCGCAGGCGGCATGTGGTGCGCGATTGTCGCGCCGGTGATTATCCTGCTGGTGGGCATTATGCTGCCGCTGGGGATCTATCCGGGCGATGCGCTAAGCTACGAGCGCGTGCTGGCCTTTTCCAGCAGCATTATTGGCCGTATTTTCATCTTCCTGATGATTGTCCTGCCGCTGTGGTGCGGCCTGCACCGTATTCACCACGCCATGCACGACCTGAAGATCCATGTCCCGCAGGGCAAGTGGGTGTTCTACGGTCTGGCGGCGATCCTGACCATCATTACGTTCATCGCCATCGTGACGCTTTAAGCGGTCACGCCATCTCCCGGCCCGCCCTCCTGTGGCGGGCCTTTTTTATTTAACGCCCCGGCAAGCCACGCCGAAAAATCCTCCATGGCGGGGGTGACCGGGCGGGATTGCAGGCGAGTCAGCCAGTAGCTCCCGTGCTCAATCGCTATCTCAAACGGCTGCACAATGCGTTCGCTGTTCAGCAAATGGGTAAACATATTTACCGGCGCAATTGCCACGCCAGCTCCCGCCTGCGCCGCCTCCAGCATGGTGACCGACGAATCAAAGACCATAACGCGATGGGTCGGCGAGGGAGGCGATTCTCCCGCCGCACGTAGCCACGACGTCCACTCATCGCGACGGTAAGAGCGCAGCAGGGTAAATTTCATAATATCAGCCGGAGAGCGGATCTCGCCCGCCAGGGCGGGGGAACATAATGCTGAGAGCGGCGCGCGACAGAGAAATTCCGCCTCGGTGTCATGCCAGGCGCCGCCGCCATAGCGAATAGTAAAATCCAGCCCTTCCGCAGCGGGATCTACCCGGTTGTTATGGGTGGAGAGATGCAGATCGATATGGGGAAAGCTGCGATAGAAATGGTCCAGTTTGGCGAGTAAAAAACCGACAGCAAAGGTGCCTACCACGCCCACTTTAAGTTTTTCCCGGGCATGCGTGCCGGTAAAGCGGTCCAGCACGCCCGCAATACGATCGAATGACTCGTTCAGCACCGGCAGAAGATTTTCCCCTTCCGTCGTCAGCATCAGCCCGCGCGAGACGCGCACAAACAGCTGGCATTTAAGCTGCTCCTCCAGCACCCTCACCTGCTGGCTAATGGCGGAGTGGGTCACGTTAAGCTCAATCGCCGCGCGGGTAAAACTGAGATGCCGGGCAGCGGCCTCAAAGGCCCGAAGCGCGTTAAGAGGAATATAGCTGCGGGTCATCGTGCGTCTCCGTTAGAAAAACTTACATCAGATGCTAAATTTGCCCGTTTGTCATCTTTCACCATTTTCTCCACACTGGGCAACTCTGACGGGCCCGCAGATATCCACTCTATTCTCTGTTATGGAAAATTTTTGATGAAGAAAATATTAGTCGGGGCGTTACTGCTGACCGCCTCTGGTTCACTACTGGCCACCCCTCTGACGGAACAGCAGATTGCTGATGCGGTTAATCATACCATTCAACCGCTTATGAAAGAGCAGGCCATTCCGGGTATGGCGGTGGCGGTCATTTATCAGGGGAAACCTTATTTTTTTACTTTTGGTAAAGCGGATATCGCGCATCAGCGCGCCGTTACTCCGCAAACCCTCTTCGAACTCGGCTCTGTAAGTAAAACCTTCACCGGCGTCCTGGGCGGCGATGCCGTCGCACGTAAAGAGATTGCCCTGAGCGACCCTGCCACGCAGTACTGGCCCCGGCTGACCGGCAAACAGTGGCGCAACATCACCCTGCTCCATCTGGCGACCTATACCGCAGGCGGGCTGCCGTTGCAGGTACCTGAAAATGTGACCGATGAAGCGAGTCTGCTCCATTTTTATCAACAGTGGCAGCCTGAATGGGCGCCCGGCGAAAAGCGCCTCTATGCCAACAGCAGCATCGGCCTTTTCGGCGCGCTGGCGGTTAAGCCCTCCGGCCTGCGCTTTGACGAAGCGTTAACCACGCGCGTACTGAAACCGCTTCATCTTGAACATACCTGGGTTCAGATGCCAACAGACGAGGAACAACACTATGCATGGGGGTATCGCGACGGCAAACCGGTACGCGTTTCGCCGGGTATGCTGGATGCCGAAGCCTACGGCGTAAAATCGTCGGTTGAGAATATGGCCAGCTGGGTGTTAGCTAATATGCAGCCTGAAAAAATTCAGGACGACACGCTGCGTCGTGGCATTCTCCTCGCCCAGTCGCGCTACTGGCGGATCGGCGAGATGTATCAGGGCTTAGGCTGGGAGATGCTGGACTGGCCGGTGAAATCTAAAACCGTGGTGGAGGGGAGCGACAGCAAAGTCGCGCTGGCCGCACTGCCTGCCGTTGCCATTACGCCTCCAACGCCAGCGGTGAAAGCGTCGTGGGTGCATAAAACCGGTTCAACCAGCGGGTTTGGCAGCTACGTGGCGTTTATTCCCGAAAAAGAGATGGGCATCGTCATGCTGGCTAATAAAAGTTATCCCAACCCGCTGCGGGTTGATGCGGCATTCCGCATCCTGGAGGCGTTAGAGTAAATCCTTGCCGGGGGAGCAGACTCCTCCGGCAAAATAATTTTAAGAATAAACTTATTTTCCTGCTGTCATCTACACTTAACAAAAAAACCAGTAAGGAAACGACTATGCGCATTCTGCCTGTTATCGCCGCGGTGACAGCCGCGTTTTTAGTGGTTGCCTGTAGCACACCTACTCCCCCTCCCGGCGTTACCGTTGTTACCCCTTTTGATGCTCAACGCTTTCTCGGCACCTGGTATGAAATCGCCCGGCTGGATCACCGTTTCGAACGAGGATTACAGCGTGTGACGGCAACCTACAGCGCGATGGAGGATGGCGGGATCCGGGTGGTTAACCGGGGCTACAATCCCGATCGGGGGATGTGGCAACAAACCACCGGCGAAGCCTGGTTCACCGGCGATCCGCAGCGGGCCGCGTTAAAGATCTCCTTTTTCGGCCCGTTTTATGGTGGCTATAACGTGATTGCGCTCGACCGGGAGTACCGCCACGCGCTGATTTGCGGGCCGGATCGCGACTATCTGTGGATACTCTCCCGCACGCCAACGCTTACGGAAGAGATGAAACAGCAGATGCTGGCCGTCGCCACCCGGCAGGGGTTTGATGTATCAAAACTGATTTGGGTAGAGCAGCCCCATTAGTGGGTACTGAGCTTCAGGCCGATAATGCCTGCCACAATCAGCGCGAGGCTGGCGATACGCGCCAGGCTCGCGGACTCCCCTAACAGCAGAATACCGGTAATCGCCGCGCCCACCGCGCCAATCCCCGTCCAGACCGCATAGGCGGTCCCCACCGGCAGGCTACGCATCGCCCACGACAGCAGAACAATACTGACGATCATGGCGGTCACGGTGATCACGCTGGGAGTTAGTCGCGTAAAGCCATGGGTATACTTCAGGCCAATCGCCCATACCACTTCCAGCAAACCCGCAATAAAAAGAATAATCCAGGACATATCAGGCTCCTTAACGTAACAGTCTGGGGCCGTCCCCGATGTGAGAGGCGCTTACGGGTCGTCCCGCAAGGCACAGATGAGAGTGTCTATTCTGGTAAAGAAAGGCGCAACGTTCAATACCTTATTTGCAGAGAGTTAAACCAGGAAATAGCCGTAGTATGGGTGGAAGTTCCGCCCTTTACCACTCCTCCGACTTCTTTATGATAAAGCGCTTTCTGTATGCAGAAAGCCCATCCTTTTGCCAACTGCGAATATTCTATGTTCAAAATTTTATTGATTGACCGTTGTTCCTTCACCCGTTCAGGTTTTGAAGCGTGGCTCAATCATTCCGGCCTGTTTACGGCGACCTTTAAAACGATCGCGGTGAACAATCTTTTTCTTGCCCGGGAGCATATTCAGCAGTGGCGGCCCGCGCTGGTTATCGTCGATCTGCATGGCTTTATGCAGGAGAGCCAGCATCTCCCGCCTCTCTCTTCGCTGCTTATCGCCAGTGAAACGCGCCCCGTTATTTTGCTGCAGTCAGGTGAGGGAGAGACAATCCCGGCGTTCGCCCGCCACTATCCCCTGTGGGCCGCCTTAAAGAAAAGCGTGCCGCTGACAACGCTTGCAGCGGTAGTTAATGCCGCGCTGGCATCGTGTGCTGAGACGGTGGAGTCGGGGAATACATTGCTGACTCGTCAGGAGGAGAGAGTGTTAGCGCTATGGATGGAGGGAGCAAGCAATCAGAAAATTGCCGTTCAGCTCAGCATTACCGGGAAAACGGTCTACACCTACAAACGCAATATCCGCATGAAGCTAAACATGGACACCCGTTTTTCGCCCTTTTTAATGCCGCAGGAAGAGATGAACTGACGGTACGGCGCAACGATTTGCCCCGTACCGCCTGACTTTACTACCGGGCTTAGTTCTGAGCTTTAGTTGCCGCACCGGAGATAGCGTTACCGCCGTCAGAGATATCTTCGCCCACGCCACGGGTGGTGTTACATGCGGTCAGCACGGAGGAAAGCACCAGTACAGAAAGGATCGCAGTAATTGTTTTCTTAACCATAATATCTTCCTTTTATAGCCAAAGTTATTTGTGTATAGCTACTTAAGGATAGACAAGATCTTGCCGTTTGAAGGAAAAGGAAACAATTTTAAGAAAATTAGAGGGATCAGCTGGCAGCGTGGGAAATAATATGGCCAAGATCCTGAATATCTTCGCCGGCGCCACGCGCGGTATTACAACCCGACAGCAGTGCGCCGCAGACGAACATTAACAAAAGCAGCTTAACGCTGCGTTTCATGACTCTTCTCAGCGGGATCAGGCGCAGCAGAGGCTGCGCCTGACGCGTTACGCGAATTACTTCACGCGGGATACATATTCGCCGGAGCGGGTATCCACTTTGATCACTTCGCCAATCTGAACGAACAGCGGCACTTTAACCACTGCGCCAGTGGAGAGGGTAGCCGGCTTGCCGCCAGTACCTGCGGTGTCGCCTTTCAGACCCGGATCGGTATCAACGATTTCCAGCTCAACGAAGTTCGGCGGGGTAACGGAGATCGGCTGACCGTTCCACAGGGTCACGATGCACTCAGCCTGGTCCAGCAGCCATTTCGCGTTGTCGCCAATCGCTTTAGCGTCAGCTGACAGCTGTTCGAAGGTTTCGTTGTTCATGAAGTGCCAGAACTCACCGTCGTTGTAGAGGTAAGTCAGGTTCATATCGACAACGTCTGCGCCTTCCGCGGAGTCGGTAGATTTGAAGGTTTTTTCGATACGGGTGCCGGTCAGCAGACGACGCAGTTTAACGCGCGCAAATGCCTGGCCTTTACCTGGTTTAACGAATTCGCTGGATTCAACGGAGTACGGTTCGCCGTCCAACATGATTTTAAGACCAGAGCGAAAATCGTTGCTATAGTACGTTGCCATAAGGCCCTCTGAAATTGTTAACTGGTAGCTAAGCCACAAAATGGCGCATATTGTAACCCTAAATACCCCATCCAGAGAAGATTGGTTAGCGCAACTTGCCGATGTAATCACCAGTCCCGATGAATTACTGCAGCTTTTAGAGCTGGATCAAAACGAAACGCTGCTCGCAGGCGGCGAGGCGAAGCGCCTCTTCGCCCTGCGCGTTCCCCGCGCCTTTGTCGCGCGAATGGAGAAAGGTAATCCCGACGATCCGCTGTTGAAACAAACCCTTACCTCCAGAGAGGAGTTTATTGCCGCGCCGGGGTTTAGCACCGATCCGCTGGAGGAACAGAACAGCGTGGTGCCGGGTCTGTTGCATAAATACCTCAACCGCGCGCTGCTGCTGGTCAAAGGCGGCTGCGCGGTAAACTGCCGTTATTGCTTCCGCCGACACTTTCCCTATGCCGAAAACCAGGGCAACAAGCGGAACTGGCAGGTCGCGCTGGACTATATCGCCGCCCACCCTGAGCTGGATGAGATCATCTTTTCCGGCGGCGATCCGCTGATGGCGAAAGATCACGAGCTGGAGTGGCTGATCGGACAGCTCGAAGCCCTCCCCCATATTAAGCGTCTGCGCATTCACAGCCGTCTGCCGATCGTGATCCCGGCGCGGATTACCGACGCGCTGGTGTCGCACTTTGCGCGCTCGCGTCTGCAAATATTGCTGGTAAACCACATTAACCACGCTAATGAGATTGACGAGGCGTTCCGCTCGGGTATGGCGCGTCTGCGTCAGGCGGGCGTAACCTTGCTCAACCAGAGCGTGCTGCTGCGCGGCGTGAATGATAATGCCCGCACGCTTGCCGATCTGAGTAATGCCCTGTTTGACGCAGGCGTGATGCCTTATTACCTGCATGTGCTCGACAGGGTACAGGGGGCGGCGCATTTTATGGTCGAAGATGATGAGGCCAGGCAAATTATGCGTGAACTGCTGACGCTGGTGTCAGGCTATATGGTGCCAAAGCTGGCACGCGAGATTGGCGGCGAGCCGAGCAAAACACCGCTCGATTTGCAGCTGCGCCAGCGCTAAAAGGCAGGAGGCCTGTGCGCTCCTGCCCTCCGCTTCCCTCGCTTATCGGGCGAGGGAGCAAGCCGCCCCGGTCAGTTCGGACACTTGTAGACCTGACCGTTCATTTCGCTGGCGGTCGGGACAAAGCTCGACAGCATTCCCTGCGTTGGGCTGCTGACGCCGTAAATGACGTTGCCGCCCATCGCCGCCGCCTGGTTGCGCAGAGCATTGGCTGCGCCGCGCATCGAGCCGCCCTCTTCGCCATGCTGGCCGGAGAGCCAGTTGCTTTGCTTGCCGGTGGCTGTGCCTAACAGCTGACATTCGCTACCCGGCTTATCTTCCACAAAGCGAACGCTCTGACCACCTGCGGTCAGCTCATTACTGGAGCTGCACCCCGCCAGCAGCAACGCTGCCGCTACGATCCCTGCACTGACTTTTACGCGCATGTTATTCCTCGTTTTCAATAAGCTGGACACCCGTTGCCCGTGTGTAAACCTTATACTAAAAAGAGGAGCAAAAGAAAAATCCCGGCGCGTTTCTGCGAAGTATCAAGCACGAAAGATCTCTTCTCTCCCCTAAATGGATTCTGATAATCATACCGCTGATATCGTCTTTTTGTGCTTTTTCGTTTTTAGTGGCTTTCCGTCAGCCTGTTTTTTGCGCTGACGGAAACAGGGACACTTTAAACAGGAGGAAGCATGAGCAAAACATCCCCGGACGAGGGGAAAGTCACGTGGGTCGGATATCTCGCGTTCTTTTTAACCATCATTTTCTTTTCCGGTTTTTTTGCCAGCGCCGACGGATGGTGGCGGGTATTTGACTTCACCGTGCTGAACGGCACCTTTGGCCAGACGGGCAGCGACGGCGCCCCGGCAGTCACCTTTCGCGGCATCAACGGCACCGGCGCGAAGGATGGTTTCTTATTCGCCCTTGAGCTGGCGCCATCGGTCATTTTGTCACTCGGTATTATTTCAGTCACCGAAGGGCTGGGCGGGCTGCGGGCGGCGCAAAATCTGATGACACCGATCCTCAGGCCGCTGCTCGGCGTGCCGGGTATCTGTTCGCTGGCGCTGATCGCTAACCTGCAAAATACCGACGCCGCCGCAGGCATGACCAAAGAGCTTGCAGATGAAGGGACGATCACCGATCGGGAACGGGCGATTTTCGCCACCTTCCAGACCAGCGGCAGCGCCATTATCACCAACTATTTCTCCTCCGGCGCGGCGCTCTTCACCAGTATCACGGTGCCGGTCATCACGCCGCTGGCGGTGATCCTGGTCTTTAAATTTGTCGGCGCCAATTTTTTACGGTTATGGATCGCGCAGATGGAAAACCGTTCGCTCCGGGAGGTGCCTCATGACAACCACAGCGCGTAAGAACCTGATGGATCTCTTTATTGACGGCGCCCGACGCGGCTTCACCATCGCCACCACCAGCCTGCTGCCGAACGTAGTAATGGCCTTTGTCATCATCCAGGCGCTGAAGGTGACCGGGCTACTTGATATTGTCGGCAGGCTCTGCGAACCGGTTATGGCGCTGTGGGGCTTGCCCGGCGAGGCGGCAACGGTGCTCCTGGCTTCGGTGATGAGCATGGGCGGCGGCGTAGGGGTCTGCGCCAGCCTGGTCGCGACGGGAGTGTTAAACGGTCACGATGCCACCGTTCTGCTGCCGGCTATCTATCTGATGGGTAATCCGGTGCAGAATACCGGACGCTGTCTGGGCACGGCGGGGGTGAACCCTAAATACTATCCGCACATTATCACCGTTTGCGTGATTAACGCCCTGCTCGCCATGTGGGTGATGCAGATCCTGATATAAAAAAACCCCGGGCATCGCTGCCCGGGGTTCTCTATTTCTGCGCGGTGCAGAACGTCATGATTACATCATGCCGCCCATACCACCCATGCCGCCCATACCGCCAGCAGCACCTAAGTCAGGCGCATCGCCTTTCGGCATGTCGGTAACCATGCACTCGGTAGTGATCATCAGGCCCGCAACGGACGCCGCGTACTGCAGAGCAGAACGGGTTACTTTAGTTGGGTCCAGGATACCGAAGTCGATCATGTTGCCGTACTCTTCGGTCGCCGCGTTGTAACCGTAGTTACCTTCGCCCGCTTTCACGTTGTTGGTCACAACAGACGGCTCTTCACCGGCGTTGGAGACGATCTGACGCAGCGGAGCTTCCATTGCGCGCAGCGCAACTTTGATACCGACGTTCTGATCTTCGTTCTGACCGGTCAGGCCAGCCAGTTTAGCGGCAACGCGTACCAGCGCCACGCCACCACCAGCAACCACGCCTTCTTCTACCGCAGCACGGGTCGCGTGCAGGGCGTCGTCAACGCGTGCTTTCTTCTCTTTCATTTCAACTTCGGTCGCTGCGCCAACTTTGATGACTGCAACACCGCCTGCCAGTTTCGCTACGCGCTCCTGCAGTTTTTCACGATCGTAGTCGGAAGTCGCTTCTTCGATCTGCTTGCGGATCTGACCAACACGGCCCTGGATTGCCGCTTCTTCGCCCACGCCATCGATGATGGTGGTGGTGTCTTTGTTGATCACAACGCGTTTCGCCTGACCCAGATCTTCCAGGGTCGCTTTTTCCAGCTCCATACCGATCTCTTCAGAGATCACGGTACCGCCAGTCAGAGTAGCGATATCCTGCAGCATCGCTTTACGACGATCGCCGAAGCCCGGTGCTTTCACCGCAGCCACTTTCACGATGCCGCGCATGGTGTTAACCACCAGAGTCGCCAGCGCTTCGCCTTCAACATCTTCAGCGATGATAACCAGCGGCTTGCCTGCTTTCGCAACGGCTTCCAGAACCGGCAGCATTTCGCGGATGTTGGAGATTTTCTTATCAGCCAGCAGGATGAACGGGCTTTCCAGCTCAACAGCGCCAGTTTCCGGCTTGTTGATGAAGTACGGGGAGAGGTAGCCGCGGTCGAACTGCATACCTTCTACCACGTCCAGTTCGTCTTCCAGACCGGTACCGTCTTCAACGGTGATCACGCCTTCTTTACCGACTTTGTCCATCGCTTCAGCGATCAGTTTACCTACGGTTTCGTCGGAGTTAGCGGAGATAGTACCTACCTGAGCAATGGCTTTAGAGTCAGAGCACGGTACGGAGAGCGCTTTCAGCTCTTCAACAGCGGAAGCGACAGCTTTGTCGATACCACGTTTCAGGTCCATCGGGTTCATGCCCGCAGCAACGGCTTTCAGACCTTCAGTGATGATCGCCTGCGCCAGTACGGTTGCAGTAGTGGTACCGTCACCCGCAGCGTCGTTCGCTTTGGAAGCCACTTCTTTCACCATCTGGGCGCCCATGTTTTCGAACTTGTCTTCCAGCTCGATTTCACGTGCAACGGAAACGCCATCTTTGGTGATGGTCGGCGCGCCGAAGGATTTGTCGAGGACCACGTTACGACCTTTCGGGCCGAGGGTCACTTTAACTGCGTCTGCCAGTACGTTTACGCCGCGCAGCATTTTCACACGAGCGTCGTTACCGAATTTTACGTCTTTAGCTGCCATTTTTTCTTTCCCTTAAATTCGTATGTTCAGTGTCGTTCGCGGATTACGCTTCAACAATTGCCAGAATGTCGCTTTCGGACATGATCAGCACTTCTTCGTTGTCGATTTTCTCGGTTTTTACGCCGTAGCCATCGTTGAAAATCACGATGTCACCAACTTTTACGTCCAGCGGCTGCACGGTTCCGTTTTCCAGAATGCGGCCCTTACCGACAGCGATGATTTCGCCACGCGTTGATTTTGCTGCCGCAGAACCGGTCAGAACGATGCCGCCCGCAGACTTGGTTTCAACTTCTTTACGTTTGACGATCACACGATCATGTAACGGACGAATACTCATTGATAGCTCTCCTTTGAGAAAGTCTTTATCAGTTATGGGTGACGCCGGGCCGAAGACGGTTTTCCGGCTAGTGCCCTGAGAGATGGGGATGGGTTTTTACCCCTTCAAGGGGCGATCGAAAAAAAATTTGCGAAAGTGTTACCATCGCCTTCTTTTGATGGCGGCAGGACGAAGTAAATGAGTGGACTCAGGCAGGAACTGGGGCTGGCGCAGGGTGTTGGTCTGCTTTCAACCTCATTGTTAGGGACAGGTGTGTTTGCGGTCCCGGCGCTGGCAGCGCTGGTGGCGGGCAATAATAGTTTGTGGGCATGGCCGGCGCTGATTGTGCTGGTGTTTCCGGTGGCGATTGTCTTTGCGGTGCTCGGACGACACTTCCCCAGCGCGGGCGGCGTGGCGCATTTTGTCGGGATGGCGTTTGGTCCGCGCCTGGCGCGCGTTACCGGCTGGCTTTTTTTATCGGTGATCCCGGTGGGGCTACCGGCGGCGCTGCATATCGCCACGGGCTTTGGCCAGGCGCTGTTTGGCTGGCACGACACGCAGTTGCTGTTTGCAGAGTTGGGCACCCTCGCCATCATCTGGTGGGTAGGCTCGCGCGGGGCCAGCTCCAGCGCTAACCTGCAAACCCTGGTGGCGCTGCTGATTGTCGGGCTTATCGTCGCCATCTGGTGGGCGGGCGATATCACCCTGGCAGAGATCCCCTTCCCGGCTCTCCCGAACGTTAACCATTCTCAACTTTTCGCCGCCCTGTCGGTGATGTTCTGGTGCTTCGTCGGGCTGGAAGCCTTTGCCCATCTCGCCTCCGAGTTTAAACACCCGGAGCGGGACTTCCCTCGCGCGCTGATGATCGGCTTGCTGCTGGCAGGTGGCGTTTACTGGGCCTGTACCGTGCTGATCCTCCATTTCAACGCCTACGGGGAAGACCGCGCGGCGGCGGCCTCGCTGCCGGGGGTTGTGGTGCAACTGTTTGGCGTTAAAGCGCTGTGGATCGCCTGCGTGATTGGCTACCTTGCCTGCTTCGCCAGCCTGAATATCTACATTCAGAGCTTCGCCCGGCTGGTCTGGAGCCAGGCGCTTGGTAAACCTGAGAGCCGCCTGGCGCGCCTTTCCGCGCGCCAGCTGCCGCTCAACGCCCTTAATACGGTGCTGGGCTGCTGCGTGGTGAGTTCGCTGGCTATCTACTGGCTGGATATCAACCTTGATGCGCTGATTGTCTACGCCAACGGTATTTTCATCATGATTTACCTGCTCTGCATGCTGGCGGGCTGTCGACTGTTGAAAGGGCGGTATAAAACGCTGGCGATTGTCGGCTGTGCGCTATGCCTGCTACTGCTGGCGATGATGGGATGGAAGAGTCTCTATGCCATTGTGATGCTGGCGGGGCTGTGGCTGTTTTTACCTAAACGCAGGCTGGCGTAAAAAAGCCCGGTAGCGCTGTCGCTGACCGGGCTTACGGCTCCTGTAGGCCGGATAAGCGCAGCGCCATCCGGCAAAAAATCAACGGTCGTCTTTATGATCCAGACGATCGCGATGTTCATCCTTACGCTGATACTCCCCTTCAAACGTATCTCCCGGTCCGGTGCTGAAACCGCCGCCCGGCATACGACTAAAACGCAGGTGCGGCAGCAGCTTCAGGGTCAGATGCTTCTGCACCGGCGGCAGAAGCAGCAGCAGACCGAGGAAATCGGTAAAGAACCCCGGCAGGATCAGCAGCAGGCCGGCGATAATCAACGACACGCTTTTGATCATCTCCGCCGCCGGGCTTTCGCCTGCGGCCATCTTCTGCTGCATTAACAGGAAATTTTTGAAACCCTGATTGCGCACCAGCGACATGCCGATAACCGAGGTAAAGATAACGAGGATCAGGGTCAGCAGGACGCCCAGCACGTGGGCGACCTGGATAAAAATCGAAATCTCAATGTAGACATAGAGAAAAATGGCAATAAACGGTATCCAGCGCACTGGCTTCTCCTGTGTGGCAGACGCGTTGGCGCGCCTGTCTGAATGATTTTGCAGGTTGCGTCCGTAAGAGATGGGGCGCGGTTAGCTAAAATTCAATCGGTTTGCACGGATATTTTTTCTGGAAATTTTAAAGCGGTGATTCATTTCACAGATTAGTAATTATCATGTAACAAGGACAATAATAAGTGATCCAGATTACGGCAATTCGCTATCATCAGCATATGATCGCGTTCATCTGACCGAATGAGGGAATAATCTTCGGTCACTCATATTCAAAACCACATATCCACTGTGTGTTAAGTACAATCCATCTGCAGCTTGAAAAGAAGGTTCACATGCTAAACAACATTCGTATCGAAGAAGATTTGTTGGGTACCAGGGAAGTTCCAGCGGATGCCTACTACGGTATTCACACTCTGAGAGCGATTGAAAACTTCTACATCAGCAACAGCAAAATCAGCGACATCCCTGAGTTTGTCCGTGGCATGGTGATGGTGAAGAAAGCGGCGGCGCTGGCTAATAAAGAGCTGCAAACCATTCCCAAAAGCGCCGCTAACGCGATTATCGCCGCCTGCGATGAAGTGCTGAACAACGGCAAGTGCATGGATCAGTTCCCGGTCGACGTCTACCAGGGTGGCGCGGGTACCTCCGTCAATATGAATACCAATGAAGTACTGGCAAACATCGGCCTGGAGCTGATGGGCCACCAGAAAGGGGAATACCAGTACCTCAATCCGAACGATCACGTAAACAAGTGCCAGTCCACCAACGACGCCTACCCGACCGGTTTTCGCATCGCGGTTTACGCCTCTATCGTGAAACTGGTGGATGCCATCAACCAGCTGGGCGACGGCTTCCAGCGTAAAGCGGTGGAGTTCCAGGATATTCTGAAGATGGGGCGCACCCAGCTGCAGGATGCGGTGCCGATGACGCTGGGCCAGGAGTTCCACGCGTTTAACGTGCTGCTTAATGAAGAGACGAAAAACCTTCTGCGCACCTCTGAGCTGCTGCTGGAGGTAAACCTCGGCGCAACCGCGATCGGTACCCGTCTGAACACCCCGGATGGCTATCAGCAGCTGGCGGTGCAGAAGCTGGCGGAGGTCTCCAACCTGCCGGTGGTCCCGGCGGAAGATCTGATCGAAGCGACCTCCGACTGCGGCGCCTACGTTATGGTACACAGCGCGCTGAAGCGTCTGGCGGTCAAATTGTCCAAAATCTGTAACGACCTGCGCCTGCTCTCCTCCGGCCCGCGCGCTGGCCTGAACGAGATCAACCTGCCAGAGCTGCAGGCGGGGTCATCCATCATGCCAGCGAAAGTGAACCCGGTAGTGCCAGAAGTGGTTAACCAGGTCTGCTTTAAGGTGATTGGTAACGACTCTACCGTAACCATGGCTTCCGAAGCGGGTCAGCTGCAGCTGAACGTCATGGAGCCGGTGATCGGCCAGGCGATGTTTGAATCGATCCATATCCTGACCAACGCCTGCTACAATTTACTGGAAAAATGCATTAACGGTATTACCGCCAATAAAGCGGTCTGCGAAGGGTACGTTTACAACTCGATCGGTATTGTGACTTACCTTAACCCATTCATTGGCCACCATAATGGTGACATCGTGGGTAAAATCTGCGCAGAAACCGGTAAAAGCGTGCGCGAAGTCGTTCTGGAGCGAGGACTGTTGACCGAAGCCGAACTGGACGATATCTTTTCGGCGCAAAATCTTATGCACCCGGCCTATAAAGCGAAACGATATACGGATGAAAGCGAACAGTAACCGTACAGGTTAAATTTTTGAAAGGCACGTCACTTGTGACGTGCCTTTTTTCTTTATGGGCATAACGAAAACACAACAATTCAATATCAATTTATTAATGAGCAAGGCAGGCTATTATGTTTGGAGCAGAACTCGTCATCGTCCTGTTGGCGATCTATTTGGGTGCAAGGCTCGGGGGGATCGGCATCGGCTTTGCTGGCGGTCTCGGGGTGCTTGTTCTGACCCTTCTTTTTCAGATCAAACCCGGCGCGATCCCGTTTGACGTTATTGAGATCATCATGGCGGTTATCGCCGCGATTGCCGCCATGCAGGTAGCGGGCGGGATGGATTACCTGGTAAGCCTGGCGGAACGTATGCTGCGCCGTCATCCTAAATACATTACCTTCCTTGCACCGCTGGTGACCTGGTTTATGACCATCCTGGCGGGCACGGGCCATACCGCGTTTTCCACTCTGCCGGTCATTACCGAGGTGGCAAAAGAGCAGGGCATTCGTCCGTCACGCCCGCTCTCCATTGCCGTTATCGCCTCGCAGATTGCCATTACCGCCTCGCCGATTTCCGCCGCGGTGGTCTTTTTCGCCGGTATTCTGGAGCCGATGGGCGTGAGCTACCTGACGCTGCTCTCTGTCTGTATTCCGGTCACGCTGATTGGCGTGATGATCACCGCCGTGATCTGTAACTTCCTTGGCGCCGAGCTGAAAGACGATCCGGTCTACCAGGAGCGTCTGGCAAAAGGCGAAGTGAAGCTGCGCGGCAATCAGGTATTTGAACTGAAACCGCACGCTAAACGTTCCGTCGTGCTGTTCCTGATCGGTATCGTGGCGGTGATGTTTTACGCCACCGCCATCAGCGATACGGTAGGCCTGATTCAGAACCCGGTGCTGCCGCGTAACGAAGCGATTGTTGTCTTTATGCTGACCATCGCCACCTTAATCAGCATCACCTGTAAGATCGATACCAGCGAAGTGCTGAATGCCAGCACCTTTAAGTCAGGCATGAGCGCCTGCGTCTGCGTGCTGGGCGTGGCGTGGCTGGGTGATACCTTCGTCAAAGCGCACATCGGCGATATTCAGACCGTCGCGGGCGAGCTGCTGCATAACTATCCGTGGCTGCTGGCGGTGGTCCTGTTCTTCGCCTCGACCCTGCTTTACTCCCAGGCGGCGACCACCAAAGCGCTAATGCCGGCCGCGCTGATGCTCGGCGTCAGCCCGCTGACGGCGGTAGCCTCCTTCGCCGCCGTCTCCGCCCTGTTTGTTCTGCCGACCTACCCGACGCTACTGGCGGCAGTGGAGATGGACGACACCGGATCGACCCGTATCGGCAAATATGTCTTTAACCACGCGTTTCTGATCCCCGGGGTGATTGCCATTACCCTCTGCGTGGTGCTGGGCTTTATCATCGGCGGCGTGCTGCTGTAAACGATCACGCGTTGTAAAATTAGTTAAAATCGGGCCGCTTAGCGGCCCGTTTCATTAATGGCCCCCGTTGCGGCGTGGTATAGTGAAACCTTTCGCGATGAGGAGGTCGACCTGTGAACACGCCTGATGCTGTTGTTGTACTTTGCACCGCCCCCGATGAAGCCACTGCCCAGGATCTTGCCGCCAAAGTGCTGGCGGAACAGCTTGCCGCCTGCGTGACCCTTTTGCCGGGCGCCACCTCGCTCTACTACTGGGAGGGCCGTCTGGAGCAGGAGTATGAAGTGCAGATGCTGCTGAAAACAGACGTTGCGCATCAGCAGGCGCTTTTCGATTGCCTCAAAACTCATCATCCTTACCAGACACCGGAACTGCTGGCTTTGCCGGTAGTCCATGGCGATAACGATTATCTCTCATGGCTCAACGCGTCCTTACGCTGATCCTGCTGCTCTGCAGCAGTTCAGTCTTTGCCGGGCTGTTTAACGCACCCGGCCAGTCAAATTTTATTCCCGCTGACCAGGCGTTTGTTTTCGATTTCCAGCAAAACCAGCACGATCTTAACCTTACCTGGCAGGTGAAAGAGGGGTATTACCTCTACCGCAAACAGGTCAGCGTTACCCCCGCGCAGGCGAAAGTGGGCGCGCTTCAGCTGCCCAAAGGCGAGTGGCATGAGGATGAGTTCTACGGCAAAAGCGAAATCTACCGCCACCGCCTGACGGTGCCGCTGACCGTAGAGCAGGCCGACCACGGCGCCACGCTGACCGTAACCTATCAGGGCTGCGCCGACGCGGGCTTTTGCTATCCGCCAGAAACCAAAGTGGTGCCGCTGAGCGAAGTCACCGCATCGGCGGGACCTGCCGTTTCCCCTCTCTCTTCGGGAGAGAAGGACAACGTGAAGGGCGAAGCGGGCGCTGAACTCCCCTTCTCCGCGCTCTGGGCGTTGCTCATCGGTATCGGTATCGCCTTTACCCCATGTGTCCTGCCGATGTATCCCCTTATCTCCGGCATCGTGCTCGGTGGCCAACAGCGTCTCTCCACCGCCCGCGCCCTGCTGCTGGCCTTCATCTACGTACAGGGGATGGCGCTGACCTACACCGCGCTCGGCCTGGTCGTGGCCGCGGCAGGCCTGCAATTCCAGGCGGCCCTCCAGCACCCTTACGTGCTGATCGGCCTCTCCGTGGTCTTTATCCTGCTGGCGCTGTCGATGTTCGGCCTGTTTACCCTGCAACTCCCCGCCTCACTGCAAACGCGCCTGACGCTGATGAGCAACCGCCAGCAGGGCGGCTCGGCGGGCGGCGTATTTGTGATGGGGGCTATCGCCGGGCTCATCTGCTCCCCCTGCACCACCGCGCCGCTTAGCGCCATCCTGCTTTACATCGCCCAGAGCGGCAACCTGTGGCTCGGCGGCGGCACGCTCTATCTCTATGCGCTGGGCATGGGCTTGCCGCTGATTCTGGTCACCGTGTTTGGCAATCGCCTGTTGCCGAAAAGCGGGCCATGGATGGAGACGGTTAAAACCGCGTTCGGCTTTGTGATTCTGGCGCTGCCCGTCTTTCTGCTGACGCGCGTTATCGGCGATCTCTGGGGAATGCGTCTGTGGGCCATGCTCGGCGTGGCTTTCTTTGGCTGGGCGTTTATCGTCAGCCTTACGGCGAAAAAAACGTGGCGTCTGGTGCAGATCCTTCTGCTGGCCGCCGCGCTTATCAGCGTGCGCCCTCTGCAGGACTGGGCCTTTGGCGCGCCGACGGCGCAGACGCAGGCGCATCTCGACTTCACCCCGATCCGCAACGTGAGCGAGCTTAACCGTGCGCTGGCGCAGGCCCGGGGTAAACCGGTAATGCTCGATCTCTACGCCGACTGGTGCGTCGCCTGTAAAGAGTTCGAAAAATACACCTTTAGCGATCCGCAGGTGCAAAACGCCCTGAAAAATAGCGTTTTACTGCAGGCTAACGTCACGGCCAATAACGCAGAAGATAAGGCACTGCTTAAGCATCTTCAGGTGCTGGGCCTGCCGACAATTTTGTTTTTTAACGCGCAGGGCGAGGAGCTGCCCGCCGCGCGAGTCACGGGGTTTATGGATGCCGCGGCGTTTAATGCGCATTTGCGCGATCGCCAACCGTAAACGACACTTGAAACGGGAGAAACCGTTAGCATACGGAGGAAAAAACCGTGCAACGTGAAGATGTATTAAGTAAAGCCCTGCAGTTGCTTGAAATTAATGGGATTACTGGCACGACGCTTGAGATGGTGGCTAAGCGCATCGATTACCCTCTGGAGGAACTGCTGCGCTTCTGGCCCGACAAAGAGGCTCTGCTGTATGACGCGTTGCGCTATTTAAGTCAGCAGGTCGATATCTGGCGCAGAAAACTGCTGCTGGATGAGTCGCTTTCCACCGAGCAAAAGCTGCTCGCACGCTACGCGGCGCTGACCGACTGCGTGAGCAACAACCGCTACCCCGGCTGCCTGTTTATCGCCGCCTGTAGCTGGTACCCCGACCCGCAGCACCCTATCCATCAGCTGGCGGATCAGCAAAAGCGCGCGGCGCATGATTTCACCCACGAGCTGTTAACAAAGCTTGAGGTGGACGATCCCGCAATGGTCGCAAGGCAGATGGAGCTGGTGCTGGAAGGCTGCCTGAGCCGGATGCTGGTGAATCGCAGCCAGAAGGATGTCGACACCGCCCACCGCCTGGCGGAAGATATTTTGCGCTTTGCCCAGTGCCGTCAGGGTGGCGCGTTGACCTGACCCCCCATCCACACAGAGGCCAGCAGGCACAGCGCCATCAGGCGCTGAAAGCGCACCATCCCCACGGTGGTGCGAAACAGCCTGTGCACCCTTCCCGGCCACGTCCGCCAGCTCAGCCAATGCAATCAGTAAAACAGATCGCCACCAGCGCAAACTCTCAAATTGCCTTTTTTATATTTATATAGCTACCAATTCGGGTAAGTTCAGCCAGCCGGTAAATCGTTGACGAAGTAAAAAGAAATCTTAAATAATGGCTGAATTAAGAATTTTCTGGCCTCGCAGGTAACTACCTGACTATTCACGATTAATCGGGCCGGGAATATATCCTGTTCCTGCGATGAGAATATTATGCCCGACTTTTCTGCTGCTAATATCCAAAACGACTTTAGCCGTTCCCTGACGCTTTACCGCGACGCCTTTTCCGGGATACTGAATCTCTTTTCTTACGAGGCTCCCGCTCAGCTTACGCCCGAGGCATTTCTCGATGCCTTACAGCAGATTCGCCAGCAGCTTGGCGACTGGAATAAAGTGGCCGACCAGCTCAACCTTAACCAGAACGAAATGCTGGCCTTTACCCAGGCGCTTCGTACCCTGATTAAACTGCAAAAACGACAGCAGGAAGATAAACCTGCCAGCAGGGATTTAACGATTGCCGCGCTGCGCTTTTTATCGCAGCTCGAAATGCTGAAAGAAAAGCAGCCGCTGCTGACCTATTCCACCGCGCTGCACGGCGAAGGCGATAAGAAGCAGTTGCAGAGCTTACAGCAGGTCCGCGCCGTAGAGCTGATGATACGCAGCCTGATTAATGAGGCGTATCGCGATCAACAGGCGCTGCTGAATCATTTGCAAAAGCTCTTTGGCCAGGAGCGGGTCCAGGCCTGGCTACGCGTGGCCGATCGCGACGACATTTTAAGCGGCACGCTTTTTAGCGAGCTTTCGTCGCTTTTTGTCGATAAAAACGAGTATGCCGCCCATTACTCTCCGCTTTACCAGTACACCCCCTTGCTCAGTTTTATGAGCGATAAACGCAAAACGCTGATTACCTTCCTCAACGATATTCGCGCCATCCGCAACCGGCTTGCACACCATAAGCGGGTCACGTCGGTACAGACGGCGTTGGTCAATTATTACTACGAAGAGATCGCCGCGCCGGTGCAGGAAGCCTTTGACGAGGGGCGCGTCGCGGTCAATCCGGATCGTTATTTCGATGCCAGCGACGCGGAGCTGCGCCGCTATTTCGCTCAGACCGCTGAGAAACTCGATCGGCTGGGCGATGATATCGGCGAAGTGAAAGACGCCCTCGCTGGACAGGGAGAAAAGCTGGACAAGATTAAGACCGATACCGGCTCCCTGCGTAAAAATATGGTCTGGGTAATCGCGGGCATTGCCGTACTGATTGTAGGCTCTCTTCTCACCTTTAACACTTCAACGCGGACCTTAGTGAACACCGAAGTGATTCGCAGCGATGTCAGTGATGTGGGAAAAATCGTTTCTGGCGTCAAAAAAGAGACCAGCAGCGATCCGCGTAAAGAGCTGGCGAATATCGGTATCGCCTGGGATGAAAAGAATATTCGCGACGCTATCGACCGGGGTGACACGCGCGTGGTGGGCCTGTTTATGGATGGCGGCATGGGCTGGAAGCTCTATTATGCCGAAAAGGCGCTACTGGATGACAGGCAGGAGACGCTGGCGCTCTTGCTGCAGCACGCCTCGCTGATGGATGAAAGGCAGGGCTGTCCGCGGATGAACAGCCTTTTGCGCGACAACGTGAGTCGGGGCAACGCTTTAACAACTATGCAGACGCGTTTCCTGAAAACCTTCTGTTCCTCTTCGCAGGATGTCGCCTATATCAAAGCGGAGCTGGATAAAGCCGTCAGTTTTGAGGAGCGCCAGAAGAAAGCCTACGACGAAGAGATGGCGAAAATCGAGCCTGCCGACCGCTGTGAGAGCCGCCTGATGGCCAGAGACGCGCAGCCCCTGCTGAATGAAGCGGCCAGATTCAATATCTTTAACGTATCGACACTCTCGTTATATGAGACGCTGTTGGCCAGGCTGAACGGCCAGCTGCTGGCGGGCGTGCCCGCCGTTAACGATATCCGCAAGCTGGTCCATGAATATTGCGTGAAACAGGCCACGTCCAGACCGAATATCGGGGGTAGCGATAACTGGAGCCGCGCACAGCGGGCCATTTATAACGTGGTCAAATAACCCGTCTCGCCTGGCACTCCTTTGCCAGGCGGGCCTTACTCCTCCTGGCTGCGAATATCAAAGAACCAGAAGAGAATAAAGCCCAGCAGGGCGAAAGCGACAAAGACAATCAGCGTAATAAGCTCAAAATGGGCGCTCTGCTCAGCGATCTCCGCCAGGTGTTGCGTCTCCACGCCTGGCGTTTTGAAGAGCAGCAGCTGCCATTCATATTCGTTGGTCGTCAGGATATCCCGCACCGGCTCCCAGACGTGGCTGGCCGCAATCCCCATCCCCAGGGCAGAGAAGAGTGAACCGTAGATACGGTGCCGCCGCGACTTTTGCCTTTCAATCGCCTCTTTCATCAGCTGGTCGAGGCGATCCAGCTGAGCAAAGAGCGTCCCGCGCTGATCGTGCAATCCCCAGTGCTGTTGCAACGTCTCGCTCAGCCGGTTTTCACCGGCGCTGGAGAAGAGCGTTTCGGTGCTGTTGAGTACATTCAGGGCGTTAACCCGTAGCGCGAATATCTCCTCTTCCCACTGTTTATCTTCTATGACCGCCGCCTGCTGGTTCAGCCGGGAGGGCCATTTTTTGAAAATCTCCCGGATCTGCTGCAGGAAGGCGGCATAGTTATCGCTTAGCGTGGCGATACGCTGCGCTACCGCCAGTAACCGTTCAAGCATCGGATCTTCTGCCACGCGGCTAAACAGCGTTACGCCCTGCTGATGGCAAACCACCAGCACATCCGATTGCCAGTACGCCTCAAACCGATCGGCCTGTAGTAATTCATAAGGGGTGACGACAGGCTTGTCCTGGCTGCTTCCCGCCAGCCACGCCTGGAATGAAGGGGTATCCATCAGGTAGCTGGTGGTATCCGTCTGCTGGAGACGCGAATCCGCGTCCGACCAGCACCACGCGCACACGCGCTTATGTCCCTCAGGCTCGACAAGGGGCGGCGTGATGCGTTGCAGACTGGGAACGAGCGGCTTAACAAAGCCCTCCTGCCAGATGAGCGGCAAAATATCCTGCCACCAGTCGAGCCGGGATCCCGGCTCGCCGTCCGGCAGCTGCTTCGGTGCGCCAAGGAGGGTGTATTGTCCAGCATCATCCCACCAGGGCTCATTGGGGCCGTCTCCCTCATGATAGCTGCAGATTGGCCGGGGATTGTCCTTTGGACGCTCCCCGCCCCAGCGCTCGTTTTCAGCCTCTTCCAGCGCGCACCAGAGAGATTGCAGGGAGATGCCGCTCCGGGGATCGACGGAGATCACCACATCATTGCCAGTGCCTCTCTCCTGCGGGCGATGGATCCCCAGCAGTGTGAAGCCATTTTTACTCCAGGAGCGGGAGCGATCGTTGCGGGCAAAAATTTTAAACAGGCCGCTGGGATGTTGTTCATTCAAAAACAGCGCGTCAATTAATACCTTACGCGTGCTGTTGGCCTGCTCCACCAGAAGCTGACAGGTTGCGGCTCGCTGGATCACCAGTTCGTAGAGCTGATGCTCATAAGCCAGCGCCGCCTCAGCCGCCTGATATTCAGCAGAAAAAAAGGGCTGAATGCCCTGCTGAGGTACCGCGGTACGATTGATAAATTCAGTCAGCAGTTTGATACAGCGCGTAAAGCCTTGCTTCAATAACGCCGGGTCGTAATTCTGCGATTCTCTTTTAGCCGCATGAAGCTGTGCATGGGCGTAAACCGTATGCAGGCAGGCGGCCGAGTGAGAAAAACGATCCCCGTCCAGATAATTACCCTGCTCCCACTGGTCGATATAGCTGACCCATGTCTCCAGTCCGGCTGGAAACGTAGCCTCTTCACTCAGCATGAGCGCCGTATAGAGCAGCCAGGAAAAACAGCTATCCAGTGAAAAGTCTTCAATCACTACCTGAGCAATTGCGTGGTTTGCCCCCTGCTGCTTAAGCCAGGAACGCTCATCCGCACTGCAATTCCAGAGCCAGGCGGAGACGGATCGGTAGGCACGGCTGTTTTTGCAATTCAGCGCCACCCCGGCAGAGGCGCTATCGCCAATACCAATGGCAAGCGTGCCTTCGGGAATATCGCGCAACGCAGGAGACATTGAGAACGTCTGGTTTGCCAGCGCAGCAGCCACGTGCTCCCAGTGAAAAATTTCAGCCATGGTTATCCTTTGCGCCGACGCGCATGGTTACAAGCCAGAGAGTTCAGCAAGAGAAGTCATAAAAAGCGGTTCAGCCACCGATCATGCAGTAAGAGAGCGGAACGTATCAATCACGTGAATTAATAGTATTTGCGCTGGCCTCCCTGCGGCCTTCTGTGCTGGCCTGTACCGGGTGTTTTTTCGTCATAAACAGCCATAACCGAGTGCCAGGAGAGCCGAAAACGAAGTGATTGCCGCAAAGTTAAGCAGTTGAACAGCTTTTCTGGAAATAGTGTTGACGCCCGCGCGGGATTACGGTTTAATGCGCCCCGTTGCCCGGATAGCTCAGTCGGTAGAGCAGGGGATTGAAAATCCCCGTGTCCTTGGTTCGATTCCGAGTCCGGGCACCACTATTCTAAAGAACCCGCCTACAAGGCGGGTTTTTGCTTTTATGGGTTAATTCAGCGTTTCCTCCCCGCTCTCAGCCATCGCGGCGCTTTAAGCGTGTTCGCGTACTATCCCCCATTTCATACAGCACATTCCCGGTTGCGCTTTCGTTGGCTGCCGTTAGCAATCCACTCGTCAGCTGTGCCAGCTTCTGACAATAGCGCCGCAGCCGATCCGTTTTCGGTTCGAAAGCAGGCTGACGCAGCAGTAATTCACTCTCCGTCAGGCTCCCTTTTAAATAGTCTAAAGCCGCCCGCACAACGCCATATTGAAAACGGGATCGTCTCATTCCACCAGAGCCTCGCTAAAGGGTTCGCAATTGTCTTTCATCTGCATGAAAGAGAAAATTTTTATAAGCTGTTAATTGTGGAAAGGTATTTCCTCGCATACGCAGCATCAGATTGATAAGAGCATGGTTAAACATGTACAACCTGCTATCCACGCCCTCGCCTGCATAAACCAAATTATCGATCATCCAGCTTGTTGCAGAACGGTTTTCATAACATACCGACGGTTCAAATAGCTTATGTACATAGCCAAGTTCTCCCAACATAGTAAGCGCATACGCAAATGGATAAGGACGATTTACTTTATCTTCAAGTTTTCCATCCATTTTTGAAAAACAATCAGAAATTTTTTGAATTAATTTTTCAGAAATACAATCTCCTTTGCCAACAATTTTGGCCGTTTCAATAACATACGAACCCGCTATGCCATTAAGGAAATAATTTTCAGATAAATCAATACTCTTTATGGTTGCAATCAGTTCTTCGATTAACATATTGATATAATTTTTTTCCCTGTCCAACAAACCTAGATTATTAATCGCCATGATATAATAGAGCCCCATATGAGTTCTTTCGATGGGAGTAAGTTCATCCATTAGATTTTTGGCCTGAAGAATACGATCCTGCCGATAATTAAGTGCGCGATTATGTCCTGTCGCAGCAATTGCGTTTAGCATTGTTAATAAAGGATATAAATTAATAAATGCAGGAGTCATACGTTGTGGAAAAGAAGGAGAGATACCAATATCTTTCGCACGATCAAGATAATCGAGTATCTGAAGAATATAGTCCTGATCAGGATTACCTAACATCTCTGCATGCCCCATTAACGCAATCGCACTGAAAAGCATACTTCCTCCTCGTCCACGAAAGAAAGGTGAAGGAATATTATGAAGAGTTTTTAATGCATCAGCGATATGATTACTTTCATCATTAATTGCTAGCTCCGCTTTGTTACAAACGGCCAACGAAAAAAAGACCGAAGTATAGGCGGAGAGCTTTTCATATTCTCCGTATTTCTCTCTATTTTCATCTTTTCTCACACCCGCTCGTATCTTATGAATGGTATCAAACAGAATGCTGCCAAGATCTATTTTATTATCGAGAAAGTTGAAAAGATTGATGTTTAATTTTGCCAGGGCATCAATTGCAATACAATATTGCATGATTCTGCAGTAGGGATCAAATTCATGATTGATCAGATAAATTATATTTTCAATATAATTAACATAATCTTCCTTACTCAAATTCTGGTTTGGCTTAATAAGTAAACATATGAAATCACTCAACAGAGAGGAAAAGTTGGTATAATTGTTTTTTAAATTTGTTTTAATTTTGAGTTCTTCAAACGCATCTTGAATCCAACCAGATATTTTCTCATCATAAACAATAGGATACTGCCCTAACCCTAACCCCCTAACGATTCTACTCCAAGGAGTCGTAATTAGCCTATTTTCATTATTGAGAAGAGCCAAGGAATAACTTAATTTGTTATCTATCTGCGGTTCATTTAATAGATGCATTCTATATTACCTCTTTGGAAATATTTTCAGTAACCGGTACGTTTACACCAAGAAACTGTTCGCGTTTGCCCTGCAAAATCTCCAGAGCCCAATTAAGCCATTTAATGCCTTCACAATAAATCGCGACTGGTCTACGTTGTGTACATATGCTATCTTTGATCGTTCCATCTAGCTCAGAAGAGAAGTGGAAAGGTGGCATAGCTGTGAAATGAGTCCCCATCATGAAAACAAATCGCACCAACCAATAAGGATCGTTTTGGAGATAAATAGATGAAGGATTTAAACTGTCATAAACATTATTCATAACTTGAGAAAAATATTTTTCCATCCCCACAATCGACTCATCATTAAGCGGGTTAATGTTTTTTTGAGCGCAGTCTGTAACCATATATGATTGATAATAATTATTATTCTTTGTAAAAGAAATGTTAATTACTGGTTTTTTATCATTATTTACAGCCATATCCAGGGTAAATAGTTCATTATGAATCTCATCGTAATGACCGATAGAGTTATGCCAAGGTTTATTATCATACATGGCATCATCACGGCATTCAGCGCCTTCGCTTTGATATCCAATTGCGCGTGGGTCAAGGAATCGTAACTGAATATTAAAGGCATTTATTTCCGCTAGCGCCTTTGAAATCTCTGCTTCGCTGTGATGCTGATTAATTAATGTTTGTATAGCCAACAACGGGTTCGTATTACCGATTTTAATATTCTCGGTATTGGTATCACCCATGACTAAAGAGTGATAACGTGGTTCAAGAATGCGTTGATATTCTGGATGTGAACGAAAAACGTTTAGTAGCGTTCTAACATTAAGATATTCAGTGTTATTAATAATGATTTTCTCAGTCTCAATTAGATCGTAACCAAAAGTTTGGGGTGCAGTTTGCCTGCATAAATTTAGCCGTTCTTCTATTTTCTTGAAATAAGATATTTCCAGAGTATTCCCTGGCGCCGCAATACGTTTTTCGCAATGAATATTATCGCGCAAAAAAACAAAGATAATCTCATATAACCGGGCGATGATACGAGGATCAAGCCTGTGGCTATAGATAAAATGACTTACTTCTGCGCCCTCAACGAGACTCATCTCGTAAATCACCTCTTTGCAAGTAGGCTTTCCTATCCGCTGCTGACTAACTGGCGTCAGGATATCGCGCTCAATAACATCGTAAACTTGTGGAAACCAAGGTTTAACGCTATCGGGTAAAGCACGCAGATAGTCAACCTGCCTAGCCGCTTTAGCAAACGGTGGTAGCATCACCCCCTTGCCATCGGTATACCATTTGGCAGTTGTAAGCGCCTCGCTAAGTATTTTTCGTACAACGATGGGAGATTGCGTCGAGCGCTGAATAAGCATCGTCATCGACTCACTGCCACCATTGCAAAAATGAACCGGTATCTCATCCGCCTCAATATAAGCATTTATGGTGCTACTAAGCAGGTTTCTCTGCGCTGCGTATCTGGATATTTGACGATGCTCTTCAGTAAGCTGCATCAATGCATCAAGATGATGTTGTTCAAGCGTGCACTCCGGATAGGACATCCAAATATCGCGTACAGAGGTAATAGAAAGGATATTTGCCTGATAGGGCATTGTTTCTAGTGAGGAAACGTCGAGCAGAGTATCCAAAGTAATAACCGTTAAATGGCATTTAAGGTTGATTTGTACATGATGCCCCGGAAAATCCCCCAGCAACAGTTTGTAGGTGTTAATCTCCAAATCCTTACGCGCTGCTATCGGAATGCCGTTAACGGATAATAGTGGTAGTTTCGCGTCAGCCAGATCATTGGCAAACTTCTTTACTACTGCCCACGGCGATACTTTACGGCCCAAGGTGGAGTAATAATCACGGCATAGCTGTACCGTATTTTCCAGTGATGCAGCCCCGGAAATAATCAGGCATGTCAGCCAACCGACAAAGTCATGAGTCGCCAGACACATGCTTTCTATCTGAAACAACCCCGGTCGATGAATTTTCATTAGTTCAAATGAAAGCGTTTGAAAAATTATTCGTCGAAGTACCTGGATTTCAGGCTGAGCCGACTCGGTACGTAATTGTAATAATCTACGTAGCGGTTCTTCCTGATTGCACTCGGCTTCAATATGGTGACATATTTCTTTATAGCTCGGTGCAATCTCAAGATCATGCAAACCATTGAACACCTCGGTATTGCTAAGCCCGTCAAGGCTAGAAAAATAGAAAAGTCTTTTTTCTGCATGAATAAGGAAGGGAGTTTTTAGAAAGCGAATTGTTCCTTCCTTGGTTAGTATTTTCAAGTCAGCATATATCTGGTCTTTATTCTTTTCAGTTCCTTGAATATTACGTTTTAGGCGGGCCATCAACACCCATTCACCAGTCTGTAAAAAACTATTATAGCGAAAGCTGTTTTTAAAAATACTCTCGATACTGACCGGTATATGGCCATTCACCTCTAGCTTCAACATAGCAACTGGCTGAATGGCATTCGCTACTTGTGAAGTAAACATTGTGGCGAGCTCAACGTTTTCACGAACCACCCTTAACCAGCGTTCGATTCCCATACAAACGTTCATAGCGTCCCGACCTTCTCGAATCATATTTAATGCTTCAAGAACCTGTAAGAGAACAACCGCCTCATCTTCCTCGCCAGTAAATGGTATTACGGGTGTACATATTTCATTATCGCGCAACATTTGTACCGATTTGTTACCTAAGCCCAGTTCAATGATCACGTCTGCGCCTGAATTTTCCGCTATAGTGGCGGTGGTAGCAGAAAGCATCATTTGATCCACCAAGGCGAGAATGGCCGAGCGAATATCCTCTTTACGGGTGAGCAACGCCTCACAATGATTAGCGATGACCGGCGTATGCGGATCGCGGAATGCTATCTTCTGCCGGTTTAAAAAATTTTCTAATCCCTGTTTCAAAGGCCTAAGCTGTGATGAATGGGTAAGAAATGTGGTGGGCTCCTTAAGCTTTATGACTTCAATAGTTGGGTAATCCTTCATAAAAATGTCGAAACAGGATTTGATACTTGCTTTCACATACACATTAATCTGCTTATGACTATATATTTTATGCTGCTCTATTTCAGAATTAAAAAATTCGTCCTGTAAGGCTGTGTAAACTTCAGATAAGAGTTCCTCTCTCCCACGAAGCGCGATAACGTAACAAGCTTCGGTGATTAATGGTCGTATTTTAATATCTTTCGGAAGATATTCGAGCACTGATTGGCTAAAAGGATCATCATGCATCTCAGAGGCCATTAAAATATAAGGAGTAAAAAAATTTGCAATTTTTACCCCATCGCTAACACTCAAAGCACCGCTGGCGACAGCAGAAGTAATTATGCCAAAACTCTCACCACTATAAGCAACCACATTAAGTTCTTGTCCCTGCCGCTGCGCATACTCCTTTAAAAGCGCATCTAATGCAAGACTATGAACCAGGAAGCTTGCATCGATAAATCCTTGCCGTTCAATTTTAGTTTCGGGTAGCGTTTGCGGGGTTATTAACATTTTATCCGGCCGATCGCCGTATCCCAATGCATTAGCTGCATCACGATATATTTTTACAATTTTATCATTTCTTGCTCGTAAAAGGCAGTCACCAATATTTTGATATAAGCTACGACTACCCAACCCCGGAAAGAAACCCAAAACTTTATTTCTTTTTTCTATATGTGAATCATTTTTTTGTGAATATTTCATCTATTAATCTCATTTGCAATGGAATTTACTATAAAAAATCAGTCTCCGCCAGTCATAAGAAGGCGCCCATATAGTAACTAAGATGTTTTTTAATTTTATTGCGTAAATAAATTTCAAGTTGTTATAACAAAGTGGGAAAAAATCAATGCCTTTCGCCCACTTAATATTCTGATGATAATTAATTTCGTTATGTTATGTGATATGCCACTAAATTAGCTTTGTACTTGGCTGGTTTTTAATCCGCTTTTAAAGCTCCCCAAAATTACCACTACCAGGGAAGCCAAGCTCAATGCAGCGCCTACCCACAAGGGAGAGACAAAACCGTAACCCCAGTCCAGCGCCAAACCACCAAGCCATGCCCCCAGAGCATTACCGATATTAAAGGCGGCAATATTAGTTCCCGAGGCCACGGTTGGAGCATCACTGGCATATTTCATCATACGCAGTTGCAGACCTGGTGCAGTTGCCAGCCCCACGGTTCCCATTAACAACAACAGAATCACCGTCATGATTTGATTCTGCGCGAAGAGGGCAAAAGCAGCCATCACTATCGTTAAAAACAACAGAATCGTACCCAGAGATTTATTGAGAGATTTATCGGCTGCCTTCCCACCATAGATATTGCCTATAAAAGTGCCAACACCGAACAGTACGAGCAGCCACGGCACAGTTTGTAGAGTAAAACCAGAAACCTGAGTCAGCGTAAAAGCAATATAGGTAAAGCCACCGATAACTCCCCCAAATGAAAGGACACTCAGCAAAGCGGAAATCCATACCTGGGGACGCTTAAAAACAGCAAACTCACGCCCCAGTCGAGTATCGCGATGGGCAGGCATAGCCGGAATCAATACTCTAATCCCTATCATGGTAATCACACCAATAATAGCCAGCGCCCAGAAGGTAGTGCGCCACCCCAACTCCAGGCCGACAAAAGTACCCAATGGAACACCAATAATATTGGATACAGTTAATCCGGCAAACATCAGCGAAATAGCACCTCCTTTTTTATCATCTGTCACCATATCCGCAGCAACAACCGCGCCAACGCTGAAAAAGGCGCCATGACAGAGTGCTGCGACAATACGGCCAAAAAGCAGCATTTCATAGCTCACTGACATAGCTGAAATCAGATTGCCGATAATGAACAGAGTGCTCAATAACATCAATGTCAGTCGTCGCTCCATGCGAATCATTAGAGCGGTTAAGATAATAGCTCCCACAGCCACGCTAACCGCATAACCGGAAAATAAATATCCCGCCACCTGTTCACTGACTTTAAATTCGGTCGCAATTTGCGGAAGTAGCCCTACGATACCAAATTCTGTCAAACCAATCCCAAACGCACCAAGCGCTAAGGCTAAAAGACCCGTAGGCATTTTCATCTCCTGTTATTTATTTACTGAATGCAATTAATATTATTTATTCACAGTTAATTATTCCGAAGGCAGCTTGATAAGTGCGATGGCCTCGAGTAGATACATATAATATTCACGTATCACGGAGCGCCTGGCTCTCCTGTTCAGTGTTTCATTAGTAATGAATATTATGAAGATGTCAGATATAGTAGAAATGAATTTCGCTTATAGTAGGTATTTAGATGGATAATCTCAAAAAGCTGGATTTGAATCTCCTTTTGACGCTTGATACCTTGCTGAAGGAGCCAAACGTGACCCGGGCCGCCCGGCAGCTCAATCTGTCGCAACCTACCGTTAGTGTACAGCTGGCGAAGTTGCGAAAAAGTCTCAACGATCCGCTGTTTTTACCCGGGCCGCGTGGTATGCGACCAACCATAAGAGCGGAGATGCTCCGTACGCCACTAAGCCAAGCTCTGGAGTTATTAGATAAGACCATCGCCTCACCAGCCCCCTTTATTCCCCGGCAATCCACTCACATCTGGCAGGTCGTGGCAGCGGACTACTGCGAAACCACGGTGCTTTTGCCCGTACTCAAAAGCTTGCGACATGAAGCGCCTGGTGCCCGGCTCGCGGTACTTGAAAACGCCAATTCGCAGATTGGACAGAGAGCGGGACAGGACAAAGTTGACCTTTTTTTCCATATCCGGGAGGAATCGCCTCCCGGGCTGCGCTGTCGTAAGCTGTTTGACGAACACTACGTACTGGTAAGTCGTGTCGATCATCCCACATTACAGTCACCTCCCGCACTCGAACAATTTCTTGAGCTGGATTTTGTGATGATTTCGCCAGATGGCGGAGGTTTTTGGGGAAATACCGATCGCGTGCTTGCCGGGATGGGGCTAAACCGGAAGGTTGTCTTGTCAGTTCCACACTTTATGTTTGCTGTTTTTACCATCGCTACCACCGATCTGGTCGGTATGCTGCCGCTCCGTCTCGTAAGGGATAATCCTCAGCTTCGCTACTTTACGCCTCCCATAGAGATACCCGGCTTCGAGATGAATATGCTTTGGCATGAGCATCTACACCGCGAACCTGCGCATAAATGGTTGCGGGAGTTAATTGTCTGTTCGCTTAATAATAATGATGACAAGCTATAGTTAACCTTTTCCTTAAGTCAATCCTATGACCAAAACTGTGCTGAACACCGGTTCTCTTCTTCTGCTGCTGATGCTTATCTACACCGGCCTGTTTACCGGTGACCGAACCACCTGGCTGATGGAAGTGACGCCCGTCATTATTATTGTGCCGCTGCTGCTCGCCACGCACCGTCGCTATCCGCTAACGCCGCTGCTGTATACCTTGATCTTCTTCCACGCGGTGATTCTGATCGTTGGCGGGATGTACACCTATGCCAAAGTACCGATCGGCTTTGAGGTGCAGGAGATGTTTAACCTGAGCCGTAACCCTTACGACAAGCTCGGCCACTTTTTTCAGGGGCTGGTGCCGGCCCTTGCCGCACGCGAAATCCTGATACGCGGCGGCTACGTCAGAGGAACCAAAATGACCGGCTTTTTAGTCTGCTGCGTCGCGCTGGCAATCAGCGCCACCTATGAGCTGATTGAGTGGTGGGCGGCGCTGGCGATGGGGCAAGGCGCGGATGATTTTCTGGGTACCCAGGGCGACTCGTGGGATACACAGTCCGATATGTTCTGCGCCCTGCTCGGCGCGTTGACGACGGTGCTAGTGCTGGGCCGTTTTCATCAGCGGCAGCTGGCTCGTTTGTCTTAAGTTTTTCTTTGCCGGTCAGCTATACTGGCCACAACCTCACCCCGACAGGTCACACCATGATCGCACAACGTCTTATTCGCGACTGGCGCATTCCCGCCGCAGGGCTGTTGGCGCTAATGCTGCTTATCACAGGCTTTATCCTGCATTCACACTGGAACGCTTTTATTCAGTGGTGTCTTGCCACGCAAATTACTCTGCACCGCTATCTGGTGATGTATCTGCTTCAGCTGAATAACCATCAGTACAGCGGCGGATTATGGCTCCTTATCGGCGCGTTTCTCTATGGCGTGCTGCACGCTATCGGGCCGGGACACGGCAAATTTATTGTCACCACGTACCTGAGCACCAACAAAGAGAGCCAGCTCGCCGCGCGCGTGGTGCCGTTTCTTGGCAGCCTGATGCAGGGCGTCAGCGCCATTCTGTTCGTCTTTATCCTCGCGGTTGGCTTTAACCTGGCGTCAGGTGATTTGAGCGAAAGCCGCTGGTACGTGGAGAAAATCAGCGCGGTGCTGGTGGGCGGTTTTGGCGCGTTTGTGATTTACCAGGCGCTGAAAAGTTTGCGTCCACGCAAAATGACGATCTCATCGCTCAGGCCGCTGCATCAGCATGGTGCCGACTGCGGCTGTGGCCATCACGGTGTCAGCGCGGAGATGACAAAAGGGGACTGGAAAACGCGTCTCGGCGTGGTGCTGGCGATTGGCGCACGCCCCTGCAGCGGCGCCATTATGATTTTGCTCTTCTCCAACGCGCTGGGCATCGTCAGCTGGGGCATTGCGGCGGTGATGACCATGTCGCTCGGTACGGCGCTGTCGATCATGGGCCTGTCGCTGGCGGTGCGCTACGCCCGTGAACGCACGGTGGCCTTTTTCGGTGGCGATAGCCATCTGAGCTGGCTGGTTCCGTGCGTTAAAATTGTTGGCGGCGTACTGCTGATCCTCTTCGCCACGGTGCTGTTCCTGACGGTGATCCCCGTCAGCGCCAGCGGCGATTATATCGCGGCGGGATGCTAAGCCAGCACCCCGTCAAGCAGCACGTGCGGCCTGCCCTGCGAGCAGCGCTCCACGCGGCCCCGCACGCCGTAGACCTCCGCCAGCGTCTGTTCGGTGATGGCGCGCTCCGGCGCGCCGCTGGCGACAAGCTTTCCCGCTTTCAGCATTACGATATGGTCACCGTGGCGCAGGGCGATATTGATATCATGCACCACAATCAGGGTGATAATGTTGCGCTCGCGCGTTTCGCGCGCCACCTGCTCCATCACCTGAAACTGATGGTTTAAATCCAGCGCGCTGAGCGGCTCGTCCAGCAGCAACAGTCGGGGCTTGCGCACCAGCGACTGTGCCAGCCCCACCAGCTGCTTTTGCCCGCCAGAGAGACGATCGAGATAGTGCATCGCCAGATGCTCAATGCCCAGCCGCGCCAGAACGCGCATCGCGTCGTCGATACTCGCCTCCCCACCCGAGGCGCGCTGCGCCACGATCACCGACTCCAGCACGTGCAGATGAACCCCCTGGGGCAGCGACTGGGGCAAAAAAACCACCCGCTTAGCGCGCTGCGCGAAGGGCAGGGTCATCAGGTTCTCCCCTTCCAGACTCACCTCGCCCCGGGCCGGATTCAGGCCCGCCAGCGCCCGCAGCAGGGTCGACTTCCCGCAGCCGTTCGGCCCCAGCAGCACGGTGATTTTACCGCGCGGCAGATCGGGGAGATCCAGCCCGCTAATGACAGGCGTTTTGCCATAGCCTGTGCTGAGCTGACGAATATTCATGACATTCTCCCGCGATGGCGTAAAACAATGCTCAAAAAAAACGGCACGCCCACCAGCGAGGTGACAATCCCCACGGGGATCATCACGCCGGGGACGATATTCTTCGAGGCGATGGAGGCCAGCGACAGCACCAGCCCGCCGGTCAGCATACTGCCCGGCAGATAATAGCGATGATCTTCCCCAAACAGCATGCGGGAGATATGCGGCGCCACCAGGCCAACAAAACCGATCGGCCCGACAAACGCCACCGAGAGCGCAGAGAGCAGGCTGATGCGCAGCAGTGACGTAAGCCTTAACCGTCTGACATCGATCCCAAAGCTCATCGCCCGCTCCTCGCCAAGGCGCAACGCGGTTAACTTCCAGGCGCTCATCATCGACAGCGGCAGCACTGCGGCAAACGCCAGCGCCAGCACGCCAAGCGACTGCCACGAGGCGCGCGCCAGACTCCCCATTGTCCAGAACACCAGCCCCTGGAGCGTGTCTTCATCGGCGATAAACTGCATCATCGACACCAGCGCGTTAAAGGTAAAAACCAGCGCGATGCCAAACAGCACCACGCCCGTGGTGGCCACGCGCGTCCAGCGGGCCACCGCGTCCAGCAGCAGGGCGGAGAGTAGTGCAAAGATAAAGGCGTTGGCAGAGACCACCCACCCTTCCGCTACGCCGGGGATACCGATGCCGAGTACAATCGCCAGCGCCGCACCAAACGCCGCCGCCGAGGATACGCCCAGCGTAAAGGGGCTGGCGAGGGGATTATTGAGGATGGTCTGCATCTCAGCCCCTGCGAGCCCGAGCGTCATCCCCACCAGCAGCGCCATCAGGGCATAGGGCAGACGGATATCCCAGACGATGGTACGCATCCCGTCACTGACGCTGGCCGGATGAACCAGCGCCTGCCAAAGTTCTCCCGGCGATAATCCGGACGGGCCGAGGGTAAAGTCCAGCGTCAGCGACGCCACGATCGCCAGAATAAGCAGGCCGGAGAGCGCCAGGCGGCGGCGCAGTACCTGGCCATAGGCGGCCTGAAGGGGAAGGGTTAGTTCGGTCATGGGGTAAAGTCAGAATGTTGTCAGTTCAGGGAAAGCGCAATCACGCTATATAAACACATATATTACGCTACCCAGAGCAAACCACAAGCCGGGCGCTGATTTCCCCCCTCGCGTTTGCGGCGAAGCGCTTTTTAAGTCAAAAAAACCCGGCCGGAGCCGGGTTCACGTCAGACGTTACGGTTATTCATTGATGCGGGGATGTTGATCCACCAGGCGAGAACGTTTTTTCTGCAGCTCTGCGATCTCGGCATCGATATCTTCGATTTTTTGTTCCACGTTATCGTAGTGCTCGCGCAGGATCTCTTTGGCTTCCTGAATATCGGATGCCGCCGGCGTTGCCCCTTTCAGCGGGCGATTAGCGGTCTCTTTCATGGTGATACCGGTAATCAGACCAATCACCGCGATCACCATCAGGTAGTAGGCAGGCATCATCAGGTTCTGCGTACTCTCCACCAGCGAGGCCGCGAGCGTAGGCGTCAGGCCAGCAACCAGCACCGAAATGTTAAACGCCGCCGCCAGCGCGCTGTAGCGGATATGCGTCGGGAACATAGCAGGCAGCGTGGAGGCCATTACGCCGATAAAGCAGTTGAGGATCACCGCCAGCATCAGCAGGCCTGCAAAAATCAGCCCCAGCACGTTACTGTTAATCAGGATAAAGGCCGGGATCGCCAGCAGGAACAGCGCCACGCTGCCCATGATAATAAACGGGCGGCGGCCGAAGCGGTCGCTCAGCAGGCCCATAATCGGCTGGACAAAGAGCATCCCCACCATGATGGCGATAATGATCAATACGCCGTGATCTTCCGAGTAGTGCAGGTTATGCGACAGGTAACTCGGCATGTAGGTGAGCAACATGTAATAGGTGACGTTGGTGGAGATAACCATCCCCACACAGATCAGCAGGCTACGCCAGTGCTTTGAGGCGATCTCTTTAAACGAGACTTTCGGGCCATCCTGCAACCCTTCGCGATCGCCCTGCTCCAGCTTTTCTACATGCTGCTGGAACGCAGGGGTCTCTTCCAGGGCATGGCGCAGGTAAAGGCCGATCAGCCCCAGCGGCAGCGCCAGGAAGAACGGCAGACGCCAGCCCCAGTCAAGGAAGTTCGCTTCGCCAACCACCGTCGAGATGAGTACCACCACGCCCGCGCCCAGCACAAAGCCCGCGATAGAACCAAAGTCCAGCCAGCTGCCCATAAAGCCGCGTTTTCGGTCAGGAGAATATTCCGCGACGAAAATCGACGCGCCGGTATACTCTCCGCCTACCGAGAACCCCTGCGCCATCTTACAGATCAGCAGCAGAATCGGCGCCCATATGCCGATAGTGGCATACGAAGGAATTAAGCCGATGCAGAAAGTACTGACCGACATAATGACAATGGTTATGGCGAGTATCTTCTGACGGCCATATTTATCGCCGAGCATCCCGAAAAACAGGCCGCCCAGCGGACGAATCAGAAAGGGAACAGAGAAAGTACCGAGTGCGGCAATCATTTGCACGCTGGGGTTGGCGTCGGGGAAAAAGACTTTACCTAATGCGTAAGCGACAAAGCCGTAAACACCAAAATCGAACCATTCCATCGCGTTACCGAGCGAAGCTGCGGTAATCGCTTTACGCAGCTTGCCGTCATCAATAATAGTGACGTCACGCAGCGTCATAGGTTTTACTTTTTTCCGTTTTAGCATAGCTTTCCTCACAGAATCGGCCCTGTCCATACCACTGTTTTTATTGTGGTTTTGGCAACCTCGATTCACAGATGTGAATCGTCTTATTCAAGCGTAGCAGGTTTACTTACACTGACATTTCTTGTCGGTACAACCGAACCTGTTGACGCCTGTCGGGCAGTGAATGACTGCTTTACCCTACCAGCGATTAAATTTGTGATCAACTTCACATATATTTTTATTTGCACAACCATCTTTACAATCGTTGTCATTTCACCGCTACGCGCCATCTATTTGTCCCCAAAAAAAGCACGCTTTCTCGCGTTATTATTTGGCCCGTAATGAATATTCACCGACACTTCTTCACATTCGCTTTACACCGTTTTTAATTATTTCCCGCCGTAAGAATTTTTAAAGCAAATATGTGATCAACATAACTAAAACACTGTTTTATTTTCATTGAATCAATATTCCACTGATCGCATGATGATAACCAACACCACGATGTTGAGGCTTGCGGTTACGGATAAACGACACGGCGTGAGAGCCAAAGCGCCACACCACGCGGTCACGCCGATGCGAAAAATTATCAATGCTTTGAATTTATGAAGTTTTATTCCTGGTTCGCCAGTAACGCAGATTTAGCTCTGAGGATTTATGATGAGAATTAAAGCGACGATTGAACGTATCCCTGGGGGGATGATGCTGGTGCCGCTGGTGCTTGGCGCTATCTTAAATACATTAGCGCCAGAGACAGGGGCCTATTTTGGCGGTTTTACCAAAGGCATGATTACCGGCACGGTACCGATTCTGGCGGTATGGTTCTTCTGTATAGGTGCATCCATCAACCTGCGGGCGACCGGCACCGTATTACGTAAATCGGGTACGCTGGTTATCACCAAAATCGCCGTCGCCTGGGTCGTGGCGATGGTCTGCGCCATGTTTATCCCGGAAAACGGCATTCAGACCGGCTTCTTTGCCGGCCTGTCGGTGCTGGCGATTGTCTCCGCGATGGATATGACCAACGGCGGCCTCTACGCCAGCCTGATGAACCAGTACGGTACTAAAGAAGAATCTGGCGCGTTCGTGCTGATGTCGCTGGAATCGGGCCCGCTGATGACCATGCTGATCCTCGGCTCCGCTGGCCTGGCCTCTTTCGAACCGCACCATTTCGTCGGCGCGATCCTGCCGTTCCTGATCGGCTTTGCGCTGGGTAATCTGGATAACGATCTGCGTGACTTCTTCAGCAAAGCGACGCCGGTACTGATCCCGTTCTTTGGCTTCGCGCTGGGCAATACCATCAACCTCGCGGTAATTATGGATACCGGTCTGCTGGGCATCGTGCTGGGCGTGGCGGTTATCATTATTACCGGTATTCCGCTGATTATCGCCGACCGTCTGATTGGCGGCGGAAACGGAACCGCAGGCGTAGCCGCGTCGTCAGCCGCAGGCGCGGCGGTAGCGAACCCGGTGATTATCGCCCAGATTAACCCGGCCTTTGAACCTGTCGCCGCGTCCGCGACGGCGCTGGTGGCCGCCAGCGTTATCGTCACCGCAATACTGGTGCCGATTATTACCGCCCTCTACGCCAAACGTTACGGCAACGTGCCGGAAGCGACGGTAGAACGTACAGCGGTAGAGATGCACCACTAACCCCCGCCCCTCCCGTTCCTCTCCCCCATGGGGAGGGGAATACCTCCGCCTGCTGAATCGCTTTTCACCCTGAAACTCTTACGTAATTTTCCTACATGTATGCGATTACATTCACAAACATGCAGATAAATAAGCCATTTATTAACCTTTTAAGAACATTTCCCCCAACCAAATTCTGAATCCTGCGATAATCCAGCCAGGTTCGTGACAGGAGTCACAGCGTTTTCCGTCAGCAAGGGTTTTGTCCAGATGCGTAAATCTATGAGCCCGGTCGCGGTCAACGACCTCAGAATACCCCTACACTTTAAGGCAGTACAAATTGGCTAAGGAGCAGTGACATGCGCGTCAAAGGTATAACCCCGCAGGATCTGATGGCTTACGGCATTCAAAACATTCAGGACATTGTCTATAACCCTGATTACGACTTGCTCTATCAGGAAGAGCTGAATCCCGACCTCGAAGGATATGAGCGCGGCGTGTTGACGACAACGGGTGCGATCGCCGTTGATACCGGCATTTTTACCGGGCGTTCGCCAAAAGATAAATATATTGTCCGGGATGACACTACCCGCGACACGCTGTGGTGGGCAGATAACGGCAAAGGCAAAAACGATAACAAGCCGCTCACACAGGATACCTGGCAACATCTGAAAGGGCTGGTGACTCAGCAGCTCTCCGGCAAACGCCTGTTCATTATCGACGCCTTCTGCGGCGCGAATGCGGACTCCCGCCTCGCGGTACGCTTTATTACCGAGGTGGCCTGGCAGGCGCACTTTGTGAAAAACATGTTTATCCGCCCCACCGAGGAAGAGTTACAGGATTTTGAGCCTGACTTCATCGTGATGAACGGCGCGAAATGCACCAACCCACAGTGGAAAGAGCAGGGTTTAAATTCCGAAAACTTTATCGCCTTTAACCTCACCGAGCGTATGCAGCTGATTGGCGGCACCTGGTACGGCGGCGAGATGAAGAAAGGGATGTTCTCGGTGATGAACTACCTGCTGCCGCTGCGGGGCATCGCCTCTATGCACTGCTCGGCTAACGTCGGCGAGAAAGGCGACGTGGCGGTCTTTTTTGGCCTCTCCGGCACCGGCAAAACCACCCTCTCCACCGATCCAAAGCGTCGCCTGATAGGCGATGACGAACATGGCTGGGATGATGACGGCGTCTTTAACTTTGAAGGCGGCTGCTATGCCAAAACCATCCGCCTGTCAGCGGAAGCGGAGCCGGATATTTTTAACGCCATTCGTCGCGACGCGCTGCTGGAGAACGTCACCGTGCGCGCAGATGGCTCGGTCGATTTTGACGACGCCTCGAAAACGGAAAATACCCGCGTCTCTTATCCGATCTATCACATCGATAACATCGTGAAGCCGGTGTCGAAGGCGGGTCACGCCTCGAAGGTCATCTTCCTGACCGCCGACGCGTTCGGCGTCCTGCCGCCGGTCTCACGCCTGACCGCCAGCCAGACGCAGTACCATTTCCTGTCGGGCTTTACCGCCAAGCTGGCGGGCACCGAGCGCGGCGTCACCGAACCGACGCCAACCTTCTCCGCCTGCTTCGGCGCGGCGTTCCTGTCGCTGCACCCGACCCAGTACGCGGAAGTGCTGGTGAAACGCATGCAGGCGTGCGGCGCGCAGGCTTATCTGGTTAATACTGGCTGGAACGGCACCGGCAAACGTATCTCCATTAAGGATACCCGCGCCATTATCGACGCGATCCTCGATGGTTCTCTGGACGATGCCGAAACGTTTACCCTGCCGATGTTTAACCTGGCGATCCCGACCGAACTGCCGGGCGTGAACCCGCACATTCTCGATCCGCGCAACACCTACGGCTCACCGGAACAGTGGCAGGAAAAGGCCGAAACGCTGGCGAAGCTGTTCATTGCTAACTTTGAGAAGTATACCGATACGCCGGCAGGTGCGGCGCTGGTAAGCGCGGGGCCGAAGCTGTAATTTACCCCTCACCCTAACCCTCTCCCCACAGGGGAGAGGGGATGGATCGAGCACTATTTCCCCTGCAGAGAGGCCACAAGCCTGCTTTTCCCTCTCTTCCCTCAGGGGAGAGGGATGGATCGAGCACTACTTCCCCTGCAGAGAGGCCACAAGCCTGCTTTTCCCCCTCTCCCCTCAGGGGAGAGGGACGGGGTGAGGGGCAAACGCCCCACCTTTCTAACTCTCTTTCGTCTGCCCGCGCGTAACCGGAATCGGCAGCCAGGCGCGGATAGACAACCCGCCCCGCTCGCTGGTGCCAATCTCCAGCATACCGTTATGGTTATCAACAATACGCTGCACAATCGCCAGCCCCAGACCGGTGCCGCTGGTGCTGCGGGCGCTGTCGCCGCGCACAAACGGCTGGAAGAGGTGTTTACGCTGTTCCGGCTTGATCCCCGGGCCGTCATCCTCCACCTGGAACCAGGCACGGTGCAGCTCGGTGCCGCTGCTGACCTTAATCCAGCCTTTACCGTAACGGGCGGCGTTGACCACCATATTGGCTAATGCGCGCTTGATGGAGAGCGGATGCATCCGCACCTCTATTTCGCCCGCCTGCAGATCGGTTTCGATTTCGCGCTCATACCCGCTTTCGGCAGCCACCACTTCGCCCAGCACCGCGTTGAGATCCGCCATCTCCATCGGCATCTCCTGCCCGGTACGCAGGTAGTCGATGAACTGTTCAATAATGGCGTTGCACTCTTCGATATCTTTGTTGATGGATTCCGCAAGATAGCCATCCTGCTCGGCCATCATCTCCGTTGCCAGACGAATACGCGTCAGCGGCGTGCGCAGATCGTGGCTGACGCCCGCCATCAGCAGCGTGCGATCGTCGGCAAGTTGCTTCACCCCTGCGGCCATATGGTTAAAGGCGCGGGTAACCGAGCGCACCTCTGAGGCGCCATACTCGCGCAGCGGCGGCGGAATAATGCCTTTCCCCACCTGCAGCGCCGCATGTTCAAGATCGACCAGCGGACGGTTCTGGATACGGATAAAGAGCCACGCACCGCCGATGGCCATCAGCATAATCGCCAGGGTATAGCGGAAGAGCGGCGAGAAATCGCCCTGGTGGATTTCGGTGAGCGGTACGCGCACCCAGATATTGGGGGACATCCAGGTTTTCAGCCACACGACCGGCGAGCTTTTGTTGACCTCAACGCGAACTTCCGTCGGGCCGCCCAGCTGCTGCGCCATCTGCTGGCTTAAAAATTCATAGTGCTGCGCCCAGCGCAGGCCCGCATCCTCAGCCGCTTCATTCGAATAGAGGGAGATGCCAAGTTCACGGTAAATTTCGCGGCGAAACGCCGGGGGGACAACCAGTTGCGTGCCGTCCTCCAGCTGAAGTTTATCGGTCATCAGCATACGAACTTCGTACGCCAGTACCTTATTAAACTGCTGAAGGCTCGGCAGGATCGCAAAGTTCAGCACTACCAGGTAGGTCGTCACCAGGCTGACAAACAGCAGGGTGACGATCAACAGCAGGGTGCGGGCAAACGAGCTTCGCGGCGAGAAGCGCATTCGCCTCATGCTTTAGAGCCGTCCGGTACAAAGACGTAACCAAGACCCCAGACCGTCTGGATGTAGCGCGGGTGCGCCGGATCCTCTTCCACCATGCGGCGCAGGCGGGAGATCTGCACATCGATGGAACGCTCCATCGCGGAATATTCACGGCCACGCGCCAGGTTCATCAGCTTGTCGCGGGAGAGCGGCTCGCGCGGATGGCTGACCAGCGCCTTCAGCACCGCAAATTCACCGCTGGTGAGCGGCATCGGCTCATCTTCACGGAACATTTCGCGGGTACCGAGGTTCAGCTTGAACTTACCGAACGCGATCACCGCCTCTTCCTGGGAAGGGGCGCCCGGCAGCTCGTTCGCCTGACGGCGCAGTACGGCGCGGATACGGGCCAGCAACTCACGCGGGTTAAACGGTTTAGGAATATAATCGTCGGCGCCAATTTCAAGGCCCACGATGCGATCCACCTCTTCCCCTTTCGCCGTCACCATAATGATCGGCATCGGGTTGCTCTGGCTGCGCAAACGACGGCAAATAGAGAGACCATCTTCGCCTGGCAGCATCAGGTCAAGGACCATCAGATGGAATGATTCACGGGTCAGCAGGCGATCCATCTGTTCGGCGTTCGCCACGCTACGAACCTGGAAGCCCTGTTCGGTCAGATAACGTTCGAGCAGCGCACGCAGGCGCATGTCGTCATCTACGACCAGAATCTTATAGTTCTCTTGCATTGTTTGTACTCCCAAAGGTTCGGACACTCTTAAAGAGCGTATTCTAAAAAAGTGCACGTCAACGACCAGCTAATTCTGGTATAAATTCTAGACGAAATTGTTACAAAGCATATTTTACAGCAGCTTAAGTGCACATTTCGTCACAGAAATCATTATGAAACCGATCTGATAAGCTCTGTGATACGTAAAGTGCGCATATAAAGCAACCCGGTACTAAAGGCAAAAGTATGAAAACGCCCCTCATCACCCGCGAAGGCTACGAAAAACTGAAGCAGGAAATGGATTACCTCTGGCGTCAGGAGCGCCCGGAGGTGACCAAAAAAGTGACCTGGGCCGCCAGCCTGGGCGACCGCAGCGAGAACGCTGACTACCAGTATAATAAAAAGCGGCTTCGCGAAATCGACAGACGAGTGCGTTATCTCACCAAATGCCTTGAGCATCTAAAAATTGTCGATTACTCCCCCCAGCAGGAGGGCAAAGTCTTTTTCGGCGCCTGGGTGGAGATAGAAAACGACGAGGGCGAGACCAAACGCTTTCGCATCGTTGGCTATGATGAAATTTTTGGTCGTAAGGATTACATCTCTATCGACTCCCCCATGGCCCGGGCGCTGCTCAAAAAAGAGGAAGGCGATCTGGCCATCGTTCAGACGCCCGCTGGCGAAGCGAGCTGGTACGTTAATGAGATCACCTACGTAAAATAGTCTGAGAGCATACTCCCTGGCTGGCATTTTTGCCGGTCAGTCCGTATAACTATGCCCTGATTTTCGAGCCACAAGATGAAACAGCCATGATGAATAATTCGCTCTGCCGCATTATTGCGGGTGAACTTCAGGCCAGAGCCGAACAGGTAGAAGCTGCCGTTCGCCTGCTTGATGAAGGGAACACCGTGCCGTTTATTGCACGTTATCGTAAGGAAGTCACCGGCGGGCTGGATGACACGCAGCTGCGCAACCTGGAGACGCGTCTGGGCTATCTGCGCGAGCTGGAAGAGCGCCGCCAGGCGATCCTCAAATCGATTGGCGATCAGGGCAAACTGACCGACGATCTGGCGAAGGCCATCAACGGCACGCTAAGCAAAACCGAGCTGGAAGATCTCTATCTTCCTTATAAACCGAAGCGCCGTACCCGCGGGCAGATCGCCATTGAAGCCGGTCTGGAGCCGCTGGCAGATCTCCTGTGGAACGATCCGTCTCACGATCCGGAAACGGCAGCGGCGACATTTATCGACGCTGATAAAGGGGTGGCGGACAGCAAAGCGGCGCTCGACGGCGCGCGCTACATCCTGATGGAACGCTTTGCCGAAGATGCCGCGCTGCTGGCGAAGGTGCGCGATTATCTGTGGAAAAACGCACACCTAGTCTCTGCCGTGGTCAGCGGTAAAGAAGAGGAAGGGGCGAAGTTCCGCGACTATTTCGATCATCACGAACCGATTTCCGGCGTCCCGTCGCACCGCGCGCTGGCAATGTTCCGCGGCCGTAACGAGGGCGTACTTCAGCTTTCGCTTAACGCCGATCCGCAGTTCGACGAGCCGCCAAAAGAGAGTTATTGCGAGCAGATCATTATCGATCATCTCGGTCTGCGCCTGAACAACGCCCCAGCCGACAGCTGGCGTAAAGGGGTGGTGAGCTGGACCTGGCGCATCAAGGTGCTGATGCACCTGGAGACCGAGCTGATGGGTACCGTGCGCGAACGCGCGGAAGAGGAGGCGATCAACGTCTTTGCCCGTAACCTGCACGATCTGCTGATGGCCGCTCCGGCGGGCCTTCGCGCCACGATGGGTCTCGATCCGGGCCTGCGTACCGGCGTGAAGGTGGCGGTGGTGGATGCCACCGGCAAGCTGGTAGCGACCGACACCATCTATCCGCATACCGGCCAGGCGGCGAAAGCCGCCGTGGTGGTTGCCGCGCTGTGTGAAAAGCACAACGTGGAGCTGGTGGCTATCGGCAACGGTACCGCGTCGCGCGAAACCGAGCGTTTCTTCCTCGACGTGCAGAAGCAGTTCCCAAAGGTAACGGCGCAGAAGGTGATCGTCAGCGAAGCGGGCGCCTCCGTCTACTCCGCCTCCGAGCTGGCGGCGCAGGAGTTCCCGGATCTCGACGTCTCCTTGCGCGGGGCGGTCTCCATTGCCCGCCGCCTGCAGGATCCGCTGGCGGAGCTGGTGAAGATCGACCCGAAATCGATCGGTGTCGGCCAGTATCAGCACGATGTCAGCCAGACACAGCTGGCGCGCAAGCTGGATGCGGTTGTCGAGGATTGCGTGAACGCCGTCGGGGTGGATCTCAACACCGCCTCCGTGCCGCTGCTGACCCGCGTGGCAGGCTTAACCCGCATGATGGCGCAGAATATCGTCGCCTGGCGCGATGAGAATGGCCAGTTCCAGAACCGCCAGCAGCTGCTGAAGGTAAGCCGTCTGGGGCCGAAGGCGTTTGAGCAGTGCGCGGGCTTCCTGCGCATCAACCATGGTGATAACCCCCTGGACGCCTCCACCGTTCACCCGGAAGCTTACCCTGTCGTCGAACGCATCCTGGCCGCCACCCAACAGGCGCTGAAGGATCTGATGGGTAACGGCAGCGAGCTGAAATCGCTGAAAGCGGTCGATTTTACGGATGAGAAGTTCGGCGTACCGACCGTAACCGACATCATTAAAGAGCTGGAAAAACCGGGCCGCGATCCGCGCCCTGAGTTTAAAACCGCACAGTTCGCCGACGGCGTGGAGACGATGAACGATCTGCTGCCGGGCATGGTGCTGGAAGGCGCGGTAACCAACGTGACCAACTTTGGCGCGTTTGTTGATATCGGCGTACACCAGGATGGGCTGGTTCATATCTCCTCCCTGGCGGACAAGTTCGTGGAAGATCCGCATACGGTGGTGAAAGCGGGCGATATCGTGAAGGTGAAGGTGCTGGACGTTGATCTGCCGCGTAAGCGCATCGCGCTGACCATGCGTCTGGATGAACAGCCTGGCGACAGCAACTCCCGTCGTGGCGGTGGCGCACGCGAGTCTTCCCGCCCGGCGGCGAAAGCGGCCAAACCACGCGGTCGTGACGCTCAGCCTGCGGGCAATAGCGCCATGATGGACGCGCTGGCGGCGGCGATGGGTAAAAAGCGGTAAGTACCTCTCCCCTCACCCTAACCCTCTCCCCAAAGGGGAGAGGGGACCGATCGAGCGTGATTCCGCCCCTCCAGGTGAGGAAATTACCCGGCGCTATGTTTCCCCCCTCTCCCCTCCAGGTGAGGAAATTACCCGGCGCTATGTTTCCCCCTCTCCCTTCAAGGTGAGGAAATTACCCGGCGCTATGTTTCCCCCTCTCCCTTCAAGGTGAGGAAATTACCCGACGCTATGTTTCCCCCTCTCCCTTCAAGGTGAGGAAATTACCCGGCGCTATGTTTCCCCCCTCTCCCCGCCGGGGAGAGGGCCGGGGTGAGGGGCCTTATTTTCCACCCACGCTAAATCATTCACCAAATCAATGAGACCGGTTGTATATCTATTATTAAACCAATAATTTTCACTCCATTAACAAATAAGCCTTTCAGCACTTTTTTCCTGTTTGAAAAATATTGAGCAAAGTCAAACCACTCGCAAATTAATACTGCTTACAACATTCGGTCACATTTAAAATATTGCTGATAAAAACCATTCTCATTATCATCGCGTTGTTGATTATTTAATCTCTCTTCGGGAAAAGCACTATGCAATTCACTCCTGACAGTGCGTGGAAAATTATCGGTTTTACGCGGGAAATCAGCCCGGCCTACCGACAGAAGCTGCTTTCGCTGGGTATGCTGCCTGGCTCCTCTTTTCAGGTTGTACGCGTGGCGCCGCTGGGCGACCCCATCCATATCGAAACCCGACGCGTGAATCTGGTGCTGCGTAAAAAAGACCTCGCCTTTATCGAAGTCGAAACGCTGCAAGCATAAATTGCAGACGTAATATCGAGTTGAATAAAATGAAAAAATTAACCGTTGGCTTAATTGGTAATCCAAATTCCGGCAAGACAACCCTGTTTAACCAGCTTACCGGCGCGCGCCAGCGCGTGGGAAACTGGGCTGGGGTTACGGTAGAGCGCAAGGAGGGGCAGTTCACCACGACCGACAACATGGTCACCCTGGTCGATCTGCCGGGCACCTATTCGTTAACCACTATCTCCTCCCAGACGTCGCTGGATGAGCAGATCGCCTGCCACTATATCCTGAGCGGCGACGCCGATATGCTGATTAACGTGGTCGACGCCTCCAACCTTGAGCGCAACCTCTACCTGACGCTGCAATTGCTGGAGCTGGGCGTTCCCTGCGTAGTGGCCCTCAATATGCTCGATATTGCGGAAAAACAGCAGATTCGAATCGACGTGGATGCCCTTTCCGCCCGCCTCGGCTGCCCGGTCGTACCGCTGGTCTCCACCCGCGCGCGCGGCATCGACTCGCTTAAGCTGGCTATCGATCGTCACACCGGCAACCGCGACCTGGAGCTGGTGCACTATCCGCAGCCGCTGCTGCGCGAAGCCGCCTGTCTGGCACAGGAGATGGACGGTTCTATGCCGCCAAAACAGCGCCACTGGCTTGGCCTGCAGATGCTCGAAGGGGATATTTACAGCCGCGCTTACGCGGGCGACGCGGCGCAAAAGCTGAATGTCTCGATGGCGCGCCTGAGCGAAGAGATAGACGATCCGGCCCTGCATATCGCCGATGCGCGCTATCAGGGTATCGCCGCTATCTGCGATGCGGTAAGCAACACCCTGACGGCTGAACCCAGCCGCTTCACCGCGGCGGTAGATAAGGTGATCCTTAACCGCTTCCTCGGCCTGCCGATCTTCCTGTTTGTCATGTACCTGATGTTCCTGCTCGCCATCAACATCGGCGGCGCGCTTCAGCCCATCTTTGATGGCGGCTCGGTGGCTATTTTCATTCATGGGCTGCAGTGGCTTGGCAGTACGCTGCACTTCCCGGAGTGGCTGACTATCTTCCTGGCGCAGGGGCTCGGCGGCGGGATCAATACCGTGCTGCCGCTGGTGCCGCAGATCGGTATGATGTATCTCTTCCTCTCCTTCCTGGAAGACTCCGGCTATATGGCCCGCGCGGCCTTCGTTATGGACCGCCTGATGCAGGCGCTGGGGCTGCCGGGTAAATCCTTTGTGCCGCTGATTGTCGGCTTCGGCTGTAACGTGCCGTCGGTGATGGGCGCACGCACCCTGGATGCGCCGCGCGAACGTCTGATGACCATCATGATGGCACCCTTTATGTCCTGCGGCGCGCGTCTGGCTATCTTCGCGGTCTTTGCCGCGGCCTTCTTCGGGCAGGAGGGGGCGCTGGCGGTCTTCTCCCTCTACGTGCTCGGTATCGTGATGGCGATCCTTACCGGCCTGATGCTCAAACACACCATCATGCGCGGCGAAGCGTCGCCTTTCGTCATGGAGCTGCCGGTCTATCATGTGCCGCACATCAAAAGCCTGATAATCCAGACCTGGCAGCGCCTGAAAGGATTTGTCCTGCGCGCCGGTAAGGTGATCGTGGTGGTAAGTATTTTCCTGAGCGCCCTGAACAGCTTTACCCTGAGCGGCCAGGCGGCGGACAACATTAACGACTCCGCGCTGGCCTCCGTCAGCCGTACCATCACCCCGCTCTTCAAGCCTATCGGTGTTCATGAAGATAACTGGCAGGCCACCGTTGGCCTCTTTACCGGGGCGATGGCAAAAGAGGTGGTGGTCGGTACGCTGAACACCCTCTACACCGCGGAGAATATTCAGGAAGAGGCCTTTAACCCGGCGGATTTCCATCTGGGTGACGAGCTGCTCGCCGCAGTGGATGAGACCTGGCAGAGCCTGAAAGATACCTTCAGCCTGAGCGTGCTGGCGAATCCTATCGAAGCCAGCAAAGGCGACGGTGAAATGGCGACGGGCGCGATGGGCGTGATGAGCGAAAAATTCGGCAGCGCATCGGCGGCCTACAGCTACCTGATCTTCGTTCTGCTTTACATTCCCTGCATCTCGGTAATGGGAGCTATCGCCCGCGAATCCAGCCGCGGCTGGATGGGCTTCTCCATTCTCTGGGGGCTGGATATCGCTTACTCACTGGCGACGCTCTTCTACCAGACCGTCAACTTTAACCAGCATCCGCGCTACAGCCTTATCTGCATACTGGCGGTCGTGCTGTTTAACGTGGTGGTACTGAGCCTTCTGCGCCGGGCGCGCAGCCGCGTCGACGTGGATCTGCTGGCAACGCGCAAAACGCCGGTCACCTGCTGCAACAGCCCGGCGGGCGACTGTCACTAAGGAGCGAGAATGGCATCGTTAATTGAGGTTCGCGATCTGCTGGCGTTGCAGGGGCGTATGGAAGCCAGCCAGCTGAGTCATGCCCTGCACGCGCCACGGCCGCTTATTGATGCCATGCTGGCCCGCCTGGAGGCGATGGGCCGGGCGATGCGCATCCGGGAAGAGGCGGACGGCTGCCTTAGCGGAAGCTGCAAAAGTTGTCCGGAAGGAAAAGCGTGCCTGCGGGAGTGGTGGACGCTTAAGTAAAGATTAACAGGCCGGGAAATCCCGGCCTTTTTTTATTTGTAGACATCCGCCGTCGCGCGCACGTCTTTGGTATATTTCTCAGCGCTGGTCACTACATAATAGGTGCCGCCCAGCTCATCAGCCTTTTTCGACAGATCTTTTTTCGCATCCATCGGCGCGGAAGTATCTGAAGTCGAAATTTCACCGATTTTCGTCAGATTCATCTCCTTCAACTTGTCCTTTGTCAGTTCCTCTGCCGCAAAGGCGCCAAATGACAACGAACCAATAACCAGAGATGCAACAATACCTGTGACCATTTTCATAGACATGACTCTCCATAGAAAGGGGAAATTATCGTTTTTGCCACAGCGCAACGACACCCTGAGTATTGTTGCATAAGGTGATTTTTTCCACGCTAAACGAAAAACAATCAGCCGATACGCTGACGTAGCGCCACCAGCGCCTGGCAAAATTCCTGAGGGTGTGAGATAAACGGCGCGTGGGCCGCTTTCGCTATCACCTGCGATTCGCTCCTCGGCCAGCGCGCATCCAGCAGCGGCACAATTTTGCGCGGCACCAGCCCGTCGAGATAACCGTAAAGACGCAGATGCGGCAGATCCAGTTCCGCCAGCGGCGCACGCAGATCGGTGGTTTTCAGAATCTCCAGCCCGCCGTTGAGCACCCCGACATCGGGCATCGGCAGCGAAAGCACCGTGCTTTTCAGGGTCCGCGCATCCTGACGGGCGGTGTCCGTCCCCATCGTTTGCAACGCCAGAAAACGCTCCACCGTGCGCTGAAAATCTTCGCTGAGCTGCTGCTGGAAGCCCGCCAGTACTTCCGGCCTGATGCCCGGCCACTCTTCCTGCGCGCTAAAGCAGGGAGAGGAGGCCACCGTTACCAGCGCCTGAACCCGTTCGGGATGATCCAGCGCCACCCGGCTCGCCACCAGCCCGCCGAGACTCCAGCCAAGCCAGACTGCCTTTTGTGGCGCCTGCGCCAGCACCTGCTGCGCCATCTCCTCCAGCGACATTGCGCCATAGTCGCGGCTGCGTCCGAAGCCGGGCAGATCCACCAGATGCAGCGTAAAGTGCGAGGCCAGTTCCTTTTCAATGCAATGCCATACCCCGGCGTTCAGCCCCCATCCGTGCAGCAGCACAAGATGACAATTTCCCGTGCCTGTGGTCTGCCACCAAAGATTCTTCATCGGTTATCGTTCTCTTTTTTAACAAGGAGGTTGCACATGCTAACAGCGCCCGGCTTATGCTGGCTATGTCGAATGCCGCTGAAGATCGGCTCCTGGGGAGTCTGCTCCGTCTGTACCCGTGCGCTGGCACCCCGCGCCGTCTGTTGCCCCCGCTGCGGCTTACCGGCCGCCCATCCGCATCTGCCCTGCGGACGCTGCCTGCAAAAACCGCCGCCCTGGGAGGCGCTGGTGGCGGTGTCGCCCTACGCGCCACCGCTGAGCGGGTTGATCCATCATCTGAAATTCTCGCGCGGCTGCCAGCTCGCCCCGCCGCTGGCTCGCCTGCTGCTGCTTGCCGTTCTGCACGCCAGGCGCACCCGGCGGCTTACGCGGGCCGATATGATCGTCAACGTTCCGCTGCATCAACGACGCCACTGGCGCCGGGGCTACAACCATAGCGACCTGCTCTGCCGCCCTCTCGCCCGCTGGCTCGGCTGCCGTTGCCCGTCGCAGGCGCTGCAGCGCGTGCGCGCCACGGCAATTCAGCATCAGCTCAGCGCGCGGCGGCGCAAAAAGAACCTCAGGAACGCCTTCCGCCTTGAATTACCGGTAACGGGTCTGCATATTGCGATAGTGGATGATGTCGTCACGACGGGCAGTACCGTGGCCGAACTTTCCCGGCTGCTTTTGCAAAGCGGCGCGGCGTCGGTTCAGGTATGGTGTCTGTGTCGTACCTTGTAGCCCTTCTCCAATGGGCGTATTATATACCCAGGTATTTTAGTCAACTATTAGGCCAAAGCTATGATCCGTATTTCCGATGCTGCACAAGCGCACTTTGCCAAACTGCTGGCAAATCAGGAAGAAGGGACGCAGATCCGCGTGTTTGTGATCAACCCAGGCACCCCGAACGCAGAATGCGGCGTCTCTTATTGCCCGCCAGACGCGGTGGAAGCAACCGATACTGCCCTCAAATTTGACCAGCTCACCGCCTATGTGGACGAGCTGAGCGCCCCGTATCTGGAAGATGCGGAGATCGATTTTGTTACCGACCAGCTCGGCTCTCAGCTGACGCTGAAAGCGCCTAACGCCAAAATGCGTAAAGTCGCTGACGATGCGCCGCTGATGGAGCGCGTGGAGTATATGCTGCAATCGCAGATCAACCCGCAGCTGGCGGGCCACGGCGGCCGCGTGTCGCTGATGGAGATCACTGAAGAAGGCTACGCCATTCTGCAGTTTGGCGGCGGCTGTAACGGCTGTTCCATGGTAGACGTGACGCTGAAAGAGGGGATCGAGAAGCAGCTGCTGAACGAGTTCCCTGAGCTGAAAGGGGTGCGCGATCTGACCGAGCACCAGCGCGGCGAGCACTCTTACTACTAAGGCTTTTGCCCGGTGGCGCTACGCGTACCGGGCCTGCTCCATCTGTTCCCCCGAAGGCCGGGAAGGCGGCAACGCCACCCGGCTTTTTTGCTGCCTCTCTCCCCGCCCAAAGTGACCTGCCTCGCATAATTCACATTTTGATTACCTGGGTGATTCTCATTCACTACATGTTACCCGTATCATTTGCATGGGCGCTTAGCACCTTTATCACAGTCAACTAAACTCACATGTTTAGTGCGCATTTAGCTGTAGTGCCGTCATTATTCTGTTCCCTGTTGGGACAAATGGAATTTGTCATTGAAACAATGACGTTACCCATAACAATTAAAAGGCCAGGTTAATCATGCCATTAGTCATCGTCGCTATCGGTGTAGCTTTACTCCTCCTCCTGATGATCCGTTTCAAGGTGAACGGCTTCATCGCTCTGGTTCTGGTGGCGCTTGCCGTCGGTTTAATGCAAGGAATGCCGCTGGTAAAAGTGATTGGTTCAATCAAAGCAGGCGTGGGCGGAACGCTCGGCAGCCTGGCGCTAATCATGGGCTTCGGCGCCATGCTCGGTAAAATGCTGGCGGACTGCGGCGGCGCGCAGCGCATCGCCACCACCCTTATCGCTAAGTTTGGCAAACAGCATATCCAGTGGGCGGTCGTGTTAACCGGCTTTACCGTCGGCTTCGCCCTCTTCTATGAGGTCGGCTTTGTGCTGATGCTGCCGCTGGTCTTTACCATCGCCGCAGCGGCGAATATCCCGCTGCTCTACGTGGGCGTTCCGATGGCCGCGGCCCTCTCCGTGACTCACGGCTTCCTGCCGCCGCACCCGGGCCCGACCGCTATCGCCACCATTTTTCACGCTGATATGGGCAGAACCCTGCTGTTCGGCACCATTCTGGCGATCCCGACCGTCATTCTGGCCGGCCCGGTTTACGCGCGTTTTCTGAAGAAAATCGACAAGCCGATCCCGGAAGGTCTCTACAACGCGAAAACCTTCACCGAAGCGGAGATGCCGGGCTTTGGCGTCAGCGTCTGGACCTCCCTGGTGCCGGTAGTGCTGATGGCAATGCGCGCCGTGGCGGAAATGGTCCTGCCGAAGGGGCACGCTTTCCTCTCCGTGGCGGAGTTCCTGGGTGACCCGGTGATGGCGACGCTGATCGCCGTGCTGATTGCTATCTTCACCTTCGGTATTAACCGTGGCCGCTCCATGGATGAGATCAACGATACGCTGACCTCCTCCATCAAAATCATCGCCATGATGCTGTTAATCATCGGCGGCGGCGGCGCGTTCAAGCAGGTACTGGTGGACAGCGGCGTGGATAAATACATCGCTTCCATGATGCATGAATCGAATATTTCGCCGATCCTGATGGCCTGGTCCATCGCGGCGGTGCTGCGCATTGCGCTCGGCTCCGCGACCGTGGCGGCCATTACCGCGGGCGGTATCGTTGCGCCGCTGATTGCCACCACCGGCGTGAGTCCTGAACTGATGGTTATTGCGGTCGGTTCCGGCAGCGTGATCTTCTCTCACGTCAACGACCCGGGCTTCTGGCTGTTTAAAGAGTATTTCAACCTGACTATCGGCGAGACCATCAAATCCTGGTCGGCGCTGGAGACCATCATCGCAGTCTGTGGCCTGATCGGCTGTCTGCTGCTGAATATGATAATCTGACCCCTCACCCTAACCCTCTCCCCACAGGGGAGAGGGAACTGATCGAGCCTCTGTGGGGAGAGGAGTTAAAGTGAGAGAACCAGTCGAGCCCCTCGCCCCTTTGGGGAGAGGGGTTGGGGTGAGGGGGAAATTACCGCTTCTTACCCACCGCCTTTCTGCGCTTATCCAGATCCTTAATCAACCTGTTCACCCCGTCATCGGCAAACATCTCCTCAAGAGAGGTAGACAGCTTGCGCCGCCAGTTTTTGTACTGGTAGCTGGTTCCTGGAATATTCACCGGATCCGCCATATCCAGCCAGTCCTCCGGCTGGAGCCCCAGCAGCGCGCTGTTACTGTCTGCGATATAGCGTTGCAGCCCCCGGTTGAGGGTGGGGGTCATCGCCATTCGCGCCGCCTTATGCCCGACGCGTTTCGGCAGGCAGCCGTGCTTGTGCAGCGCGTCCAGCAGACCCTGCTTCGCCAGCTCCCGATCCTGATAGAGCCCGCGCAACACCACCTCGTCAGGGTAGAGTCCCAGCGTTTTCCCGAGCGTTAAGTCGCCGCTCTCCCAGTAGCCGCGCAGCGTCGGCAGGTCGTGGGTGGTGGCGACCGCCATGGATTGCTCCGGGTACGCTTTCGGCGCCCGGAAAGTTTTCTCATGGTCATTTTCGAAGTAGAGCACCTTATAGGAGTAGACGCCGCTGTTGCGCAGCTTGCTGACAATCTCCACCGGTACGGTACCCAGATCTTCCCCGATCACCATGCAGCGGTGACGCTTACTCTCCAGCGCCAGGATCGCCAGCAGATCGTCCACGGGGTATTGCACGTAGGCACCCTGATCGGCAGTCTCACCGTAAGGGATCCACCACAGACGCAGCACCGACATCACATGGTCGATACGCAGCGCGCCGCAGTTTTGCATATTGGCGCGCAGCAGATCGATAAAAGGTTCATATGCGCGGGCGACCATCACGTGGGGATCCATCGGCGGCAGCCCCCAGTTCTGTCCGAGCGGGCCGAGGATATCCGGCGGCGCGCCGACGGAAGCCTTCAGGCAGTACAGCTCACGATCGCACCAGGTCTCTGCCCCCCCTTCCGCCACGCCCACCGCCAGATCGCGATAGAGGCCAATCGGCATCTGATAGCCCTGGCTCACTTCCCAGCAGGCGGCGAACTGGCTGTACGCCAGCCACTGCAACCACAGATAAAAGTTCACCTCGTCGGCGTGTTCATCGCAGAACGCTTTGACCTCGGGCGTATCAACGGAGCGGTACGCCTCCGGCCAGACCGGCCAGCCCCAGCGCATTTCATCTTCAGTGACCTGATACGCATGGATCGCGTCGAAGGCGGCCTGCCAGTAAAGGCTCTCCCCCTCCTGCATCACAAACTGGCGAAACGCCGTCATCTGCTCGTCATCGCGCGCAGAGAAGCCTTTCCACGCCAGGCGCAGCGCCGCCATCTTCAGCGCGGTAACGGCGGAATAATCGACCCACTCAGCCTCCCGCGCCTTTTTCAGCGCATGTTGCGTGGTATCGAGTTTCCACCACGCCTGCGCCTCCGGGCTGTTTCTGAAATCATCCAGCGCGTTCACGTCGATATAGATAACGTTCAGCCAGCGGCGGGAAGAGGGGCTGTAGGGACTGGCGCTCTCCGGGTTAGCCGGATAGAGGGCGTGGATCGGGTTAAGGCCGATAAAGGCCCCGCCGCGTTCCCCTACCTCGCTGAGCATCTTTTTCAGATCGCCAAAGTCGCCGATGCCCCAGTTAACCTCTGAGCGCAGCGTATAGAGCTGCACACAGGCACCCCATAGCTTTTTACCGTCCAGCAGTGCCTGCGGCTCGTAGCAGCGCTTCGGCGCGACGATAAGCCGACAGTGCCAGCGGCGATTATCGCGCGTGAGCGTCAGGGTGTGATAACCCTCCGGCAGTTTTGCCGGCAGGTTCAATTTTTTACCGCCCGTGGCATGGCCTTTATGCAGGCTGCCCTCTTCGGTGGTCAGCAGCCAGTTAAACTCGCCGCTGCCCTCCACCTCCAGCGCCATTTTTTTGCCGGCGGTAAAGACCTTCACGTTCGGTACTGGTGAAACCGCCGCTTTCGCGACGGGTTTCACCTTGTGCATGGCATCCAGCAAACGTCTTTTGGTTTCAGCGCCAATTGACTGTGGTTTGCCGTGAGCATTGATGTAACTGGGGCTGATCCCCGCCGCCAGCGCGGCATTATCCAGACGTTTACTGTCCATCGCGCTTCCTTAGCGTTTTGCCTGCCAGATACGGGTCTGATAGTCGCGGATCGAGCGGTCGGAGCTGAACATGCCGCAACGGGCGGTGTTCAGAATGCACGCGCGGGTCCAGGCCTCTTCATCGCGGTAGAGCACATCCACGCGTTTTTGCGCTTCTACGTAGGCGGCAAAGTCGGCCATCACCAGGTAAGGATCGCCGCCCTTCTTGTCCAGGCTGTGCAGCATCTGGTCAAACGCGTGCTTATCGCCCTCGCTGTATTTCCCGCTCTCCAGCTCTTTCAGTACCGCATTCAGCAACTTATCTTTCTTGCGCCATTTCACCGGATCGTAGCCTTTGGCCTTGATCGCCTTCACTTCTTCCACAGTATGGCCGAAGATAAAGATATTCTCCTCGCCCACCTTCTCAGCGATCTCCACGTTGGCGCCATCCAGGGTGCCGACGGTCAGCGCGCCGTTCAGCGCCAGCTTCATGTTGCCGGTACCGGAGGCCTCTTTACCCGCAGTGGAGATCTGCTCGGAGATATCCGCCGCCGGGATCAGCATCTCCGCCGCCGAGACGCAGTAGTCCGGCAGGAACACCACCTTCAGCTTATCGCCCACTTTCGGATCGTTGTTGATCGCGGCGGCCACTTTGTTGATAGCGAGAATGATATTTTTCGCCAGGTAGTAACCCGGCGCCGCCTTCGCGCCAAACAGGAAGACGCGCGGTACGCGGTCTGCTTTCGGGTTTTCGCGGATCTCTTTATAGAGCGCCAGAATGTGCAGCAGGTTCAGGTGCTGACGCTTATATTCGTGCAGGCGTTTGATCTGAATATCAAAAATGGCGTTCGGGTTGACTGCAATGCCGGTACGCGCCTTCACAAAGGCAGCCAGACGCACTTTATTCTGCTGTTTGATCTCGCGGTACTCCGCGCGGAAGCTCGCATCGTCAGCGTACTTTTCGAGATTGATCAGCTGGTCCAGATCGTTGGCCCACTCTTTTTTCAGCGTCTTATCCAGCAGAGCGGCCAGCGCCGGGTTGCACTGCTTGATCCAGCGGCGCGGCGTAATGCCGTTGGTGACGTTATGGAACTTGTTCGGCCAGAGCTGGTGATATTCCGGGAAGAGATCTTTCACCACCAGGTCGGAGTGCAGCGCCGCCACGCCGTTGACGGCAAAGCCGCTCACCACGCACATGTTGGCCATGCGCACCTGTTTATTATGCACCACCGCCAGCTTCGCCCAGACCGCCTCGTCGCCCGGCCAGCGCGTCTCAACCAGCACCTTAAACTGGTCGTTAATTTTGTTGATGATCTGCATATGGCGCGGCAGCAGGGTTTTCACCAGCTTCTCATCCCAGCACTCCAGCGCTTCCGGCATCAGGGTGTGGTTGGTGTAAGCGAAGGTCCGGCTGGTGATGGCCCAGGCCTCATCCCAGCTCAGCTGATGCTCGTCAAGCAGCACGCGCAGCAGCTCAGGAATGGCGATGGTCGGGTGGGTGTCGTTCAGCTGGATCACTTCAAAATCGGCCAGCTCGTGCAGCTTGCGGCCCGCCAGGTGGTGACGGCGCAGAATATCCGCCACGGAACAGGCGCACTGGAAATACTGCTGCATCAGACGCAGCTTTTTGCCTGCCAGATGGTTGTCGTTCGGATAGAGCACCTTGGTCAGCTTCTCGGCGTCGATCCCCTGCTGCTCGGCGCGCAGGAAGTCGCCGTCGTTGAATTTGGTCAGGTTAAAGGGATGCGCGTGCTTCGCCTGCCACAGGCGCAACGGCTGAGCCACGCCGTTACGGTAGCCCAGCACCGGCAGATCCCAGGCCTCGCCGAGAAGAGTAAAGGCCGGGATCCACTCCCCCTGCTTCGTCACTTTGCCGCCGATGCCCACCTGTACGTCGAGCTGCGCATTATGGCGGAACCACGGGTAGGTATTGCGATGCCAGTCGTCCGGCGCTTCCATCTGGTGACCATCCACAAAGGACTGGCGGAAGAGGCCATACTGGTAATTCAGACCATAACCGGTCGCCGATTGCCCTACCGTTGCCATGGAGTCCAGGAAGCAGGCGGCCAGACGCCCCAGCCCGCCGTTGCCCAGCGCCGGGTCAATCTCTTTTTCCAGCAGATCGGTCAGGTTGACCTGGTGCTTGTTCAGCACCTCGGCCACCTCCTGATACCAGCCCAGGTTGAGCAGGTTATTGCCGGTCAGGCGACCGATCAGAAATTCCATCGAGATGTAGTTGACGTGGCGTTGCCCTTTCACTGGTTTCGCCGCGGGCTGGGCGCTAAGCTGTTCGGCGAGCGCGCCGCTCACCGCCTGCCACCACTGGTGAGGCGTCATCTCTTCAGCCGCGTGTAAACCAAAACGCTGCCACTGACGCGTGAGGGCAGCCTGAAACTGAGCTTTGTTGAAGGTAGGCTGTGACATAGGGAATCCGGCATCCTGTTAATATAAACACGTTGACGCTAGTGTGCCTGGCTCAAATCGCCACTTCCTCCTCCCGTGGGGGATTAGCCAGGGAGGAGTCCCGGGGATGAGCATAAAAGTGTGATCCGGGCCACTCTGTACGCCTGAAAAGCGTGTGGAGCGCCGCCGGCAGGATAGCCGGTACTCGTGACAAAAAAACGCGATGTCGTTCCGGTTGCTATTAACACATGAGGAAATGATTACTTACCTGTAATAATATTTCGCCCGATCCCCCCTTGTTTTAGCAGGTTATTTTTTCCGATTAACTATTCCGCTAATTTATTATCTTTGCGATTTTTAACCCACCCTGAAACGCGTTTCAGAAAACTGCCCTAAAACTATACAAGCCAGTAGCCGCGCGCTTTCAAAGCCCATCGAAAAAGTTCCTCATCCCTCTAAAATAAATTTGTGACAGAGTGCAAATTAAGGCATACGAAAGACCGACATAACTTGCAATAGATCCTTTTCTGGCGGAACTTATAGCCATTAATTACGAAGCGCAAAAAAAATCGATTTTCTCGTTCCCCACAGTGAAGTGAAAACTATGTTGATTCCGTCCAAATTAAGTCGCCCGGTTCGTCTTGACCACACGGTGGTGCGCGAACGACTGTTGGCGAAGCTTTCCGGCGCGAACAATTTCCGACTGGCGCTGGTAACGAGTCCCGCAGGTTATGGAAAAACAACGCTCGTTTCACAATGGGCAGCGGGGAAAAGCGATCTCGGCTGGTTTTCTCTGGATGAGGGGGATAACCAACAGGAACGTTTTGCCAGCTATCTGATTGCCGCTGTGCAACAGGCGACCAACGGCCACTGCGTCACCAGCGAGGTGATGGTGCAAAAGCGCCAGTACGCCAGCCTGTCGTCGCTCTTTGCCCAGCTCTTTATTGAACTTGCCGAGTGGCATCGCCCGCTCTATCTGGTGATTGATGATTACCATCTGATCACCAATCCGGTCATTCATGAATCGATGCGCTTCTTCTTGCGCCATCAGCCGGAAAACCTCACCCTGGTGGTGCTTTCCCGCAACCTGCCGCAGCTGGGCATTGCTAACCTGCGCGTGCGCGATCAGCTTCTCGAGATCGGCAGCCAGCAGCTGGCGTTTAACCATCAGGAGGCGAAACAGTTCTTTGACTGCCGCCTGAATGTCCCCATCGAGGCCGCCGAGAGCAGCCGCCTGTGCGATGACGTCGCGGGCTGGGCCACGGCGCTCCAGCTTATCGCCCTCTCCGCGCGGCAGAATAACAGCCCGACGCACCAGTCTGCCCGCCGTCTGTCGGGGATCAACGCCAGCCACCTCTCCGACTATCTGGTGGACGAGGTGCTCGACAGCGTTGACGACGCGACCCGCCACTTTCTGCTGAAAAGCTCCCTGCTCCGCTCCATGAACGATGCGCTGATTGCGCGTGTCACCGGAGAGGAGAACGGCCAGATGCGGCTGGAAGAGGTCGAGCGGCAGGGGTTATTCCTGCAACGCATGGATGACTCCGGCGAATGGTTTAGTTTTCACCCGCTGTTCGGCAGCTTCCTGCGCCAGCGCTGCCAGTGGGAGCTGGCCACCGAGCTGCCGGAAGTCCATCGCGCGGCGGCGGAAAGCTGGATGGCGCAAGGCTTCCCCAGCGAAGCGATCCATCACGCGCTGGCGGCAGGCGATGCCAGTATGCTGCGCGATATTCTGCTTAACCACGCCTGGGGCCTCTTTAACCACAGCGAACTGACGCTGCTGGAGGAGTCGCTGCGCGCGCTGCCATGGGAAAGCCTGCTGGAGAATCCCCGCCTGGTCTTGCTCCAGGCCTGGCTGATGCAGAGCCAGCACCGCTACAGCGAAGTGAATACCCTGCTGGCGCGCGCCGAGCAGGAGATGAAAGGGGAGATGGACAACGCCCTGCACGGCGAATTTAACGCCCTGCGCGCCCAGGTCGCCATTAACGACGGCGATCAAGAGGAGGCCGAGCGTCTGGCGATGGTGGCGCTTGATGAGCTGCCGCTGGCCAATTTTTACAGCCGCATCGTGGCGACCTCGGTGCATGGCGAGGTGCTGCACTGTAAGGGCGATCTCACCCGCTCCCTCTCGCTGATGCAGCAGACCGAGCAGATGGCCCGCCGTCACGACGTCTGGCACTATGCGCTCTGGAGTCTGATCCAGCAGAGCGAAATTTTGTTTGCCCAGGGCTTTTTGCAGGCCGCCTGGGAGACTCAGGAAAAAGCGTTCCAGTTAGTTCGCGATCAGCATCTGGAGCAGTTGCCGATGCACGAGTTTCTGCTGCGCATCCGCGCCCAGCTGCTGTGGGCGTGGGCGCGTCTTGACGAAGCGGAAGGCTCGGCGCGCCACGGTCTGGAGGTACTGGCGACCTATCAACCGCAGCAGCAGCTACAGTGCCTGGCGCTGCTGGTGCAGTGCTCCCTGGCGCGCGGCGATCTGGATAACGCCCGCAATCACCTGAACCGGCTGGAGAACCTGCTGGGCAATGGGCAATATCACAGCGACTGGGTCTCTAACGCTGATAAGGTGCGGGTGATCTACTGGCAGATGACCGGCGATAAGAAATCGGCCGCCAACTGGCTCAGCCAGACGCCGAAACCAGCGTTCGCCAATAACCACTTCCTGCAAAGCCAGTGGCGTAACATCGCCCGCGCGCAAATCCTGCTGGGCGAGTTCGAACCGGCGGAGATTGTGCTGGAGGAGCTTAACGAAAACGCCCGCAGCCTACGCCTGATGAGCGATCTGAACCGCAACCTGCTGCTGCAGAACCAGCTTTACTGGCAGGCGGGACGTAAAAACGACGCCCAGCGTGTGCTGCTGGAGGCGCTCCAGCTGGCAAACCGCACCGGCTTTATCAGCCATTTCGTGATTGAAGGCGAAACGATGGCGCAGCAGCTGCGCCAGCTGATCCAGCTTAACACCCTGCCGGAGCTGGATCAGCACCGCGCCCAGCGTATTCTGCGGGAGATTAACCAGCACCACCGACATAAGTTCGCCCATTTTGACGAGAACTTCGTTGAAAGGCTGCTTAATCACCCGGAAGTACCGGAGCTGATCCGCACCAGCCCGCTCACCCAGCGTGAGTGGCAGGTTCTGGGGCTGATTTACTCCGGCTACAGTAACGAGCAGATTGCGGGCGAGCTGGCGGTCGCGGCGACCACCATCAAAACCCATATCCGTAATTTGTATCAGAAGCTCGGCGTGGCGCACCGTCAGGATGCGGTGCAACATGCGCAGCAGCTTCTGAAAATGATGGGGTATGGCGTGTAATTCACCGCCCGGCGGCGCTACGCTTGCGCGGGCCTACGGATTTGTAGGTCGGATAAGCGCAGCGCCACCCGACGTCAGCTCAGCACAGCTCCAGCTGCACGTGATGATCGGCAATAACCTGCATTACCCCCGCTGGTGGCATCGCGTCGGTATAGACCGCATTCACCATACTGATGCTGCCCATATTCACCATCGCGTTACGCCCAAATTTGGAGTGATCCACCACCAGCATAACGTGGCGGGAGTTATCAATGATCGCCCGCTTGGTGCGCACTTCGTGATAGTCAAACTCCAGCAGCGAACCGTCGGTGTCGATGCCGCTAATCCCCAGAATGCCGAAGTCGAGGCGGAACTGGGAGATAAAGTCGAGCGTCGCCTCCCCGATAATTCCCCCGTCGCGGCTGCGCAGCTCGCCCCCCGCCAGAATGATGCGGAAATCCTCTTTCTGCATCAGCGTATTCGCCACGTTGAGGTTATTGGTAACGACACGCAGATTTTCATGGTTCAGCAGCGCGTGGGCCACCGCCTCCGGGGTGGTACCGATATCGATAAAGAGCGTGGCCCCATTGGGGATCTGGCTGGCGACCCGGCGCGCGATGCGCTCTTTCTCCGCCGTCTGCGTCGCCTTACGATCGTGCCAGGACGTGTTTACTGAACTGGAAGGCAGCGCGGCGCCGCCGTGATGACGCAAAATACGGTTCTGGTCCGCCAGATCGTTCAAGTCACGGCGAATGGTCTGCGGGCTGACGGCAAACTGCTCCACCAGCTCCTCGGTACTGACATAGCCCTGCTTTTTTACCAGTTCAATAATGGCGTCATGACGTTGCGTTTGTTTCATGAAATATCCCTGGAATTATGTTCGTTTTCGCGCATTGAGCGTATCAACCAGCGCCATCGCCAGCCCAACGATCAGGCCGGTGACGTGCGCGCCGTTGGCGATCGCCATACCAAACAGATCAAACCAACCGGCAATTAACCATATTACTGCAAAGGTTATTAATCCACGCTGTAAATAGATGCCGCTCTGTGGATCGCGTTCGCCGCGTAGCCAGACGTAGCCCATCAGCGCATATACCACGCCGGATAAACCGCCAAACCACGGCCCGCTGAACATATGCTGCACGTAGCCGCTTAACAGCGCGCTGATGACCGTAATGACAATCAGCTTGCCGCTGCCGAGGCGTTTTTCCACCAGCCCGCCCAGATACCACCACCAGAGGAGGTTAAAGAGGATATGCAGCACCGAGAAATGCATAAGCGCATGGGTAAAATAGCGCCAGAATTCAAACTGCACCGACGCATCGTAAGGCCACGCCAGCGCAATCATCACCGGCTGGTCGCCCACCACGCTCATTAGAATAAAAACGATGATACAGGCCGCCATCAGCAGCAGGGTAACGGCTCCGGCCCGCTCACGGATCGTGGCGATAAAGGGAAAGCGATGGTAGTGCAGCCCGCTTCCCGTCTGGCCTGACTGCCAGCTGGCGGCAAGGTAGCGGGGATCGGCGGGATTTTCCAGAAAGCGCGCCAGCTCGTTCTGCACAAACCCGGCGCGGCTCTCGTCCGCCAGCCAGACGTCAGTTTGCGTATGGTGCTGAAGAGTAAGGATAACGCCCTGGGTTGCCATATAGTCGACAAACGCCTGGGCGACGCGCGGGTTGGTAAAAGAGGTGATCATTAACATCGGCTGCGGTCGCTCATTTCCACATAAAAGGGAACAGTATAGCGGGATCAGTTTCCAGTGGCGTGTTCAACTTCCGCCGGAAAATGGCGGTGCCAGGCGTCAAAACCGCCGTCCACGCTATAAACCGCGTCATAACCCTGCTGCAACAGGTACTGTGCCGCCCCTTTGCTGCTGTTGCCGTGATAGCACATCACCATTACCGGGGTGTCGAAATCGTTATCACGCATAAACGCGCCCAGCGTATCGTTGGTAAGGTGAAACGCCCCCGGCGTGTGGCCCATGGCAAAGCTCTGCGGATCGCGGATATCCACCAGTACCGCCCTTTTCTGATGCAGCTTCTGATGGGCCTCTTCGACATTAATACATTCAAACTGATCCATGGTGTTCTCTTCGGTTAAAAGGGTGAGGAAAAAGACCCACCGCACTATTTTATCGCCTAGTGTACGTCCTGATGCCCTTTAAGCGCCATTATGTTAGCTCTATCACTCAAAATTGTTTTTTTGATGTTACCAAAAGCGCGTCCCTTTGCTATTATGAGCGATATCGAGCATTTTAGAGCTTTAACGAAAGTGTATGAGGGTGACATGGAAACCAAAGATCTGATTGTGATAGGCGGAGGCATTAACGGTGCCGGCATCGCGGCAGATGCCGCCGGACGCGGATTATCTGTGCTGATGCTGGAAGCGAACGACCTGGCCTGCGCGACCTCATCCGCCAGCTCCAAGCTGATTCATGGTGGCCTGCGCTACCTGGAACATTACGAGTTTCGTCTGGTAAGTGAAGCGCTCGCCGAGCGTGAAGTGTTGCTGAAAATGGCGCCGCACCTGGCGATCCCGATGCGCTTTCGTCTCCCTCATCGCCCGCATCTGCGCCCGGCGTGGATGATCCGTATCGGCCTCTTTATGTACGATCACCTCGGTAAACGTACCAGCTTGCCGGGTTCACACGGTTTGCGTTTTGGCGCAGATTCGGTCCTTAAGCCGGAGATCGTGCGCGGATTCGAATATTCCGACTGCTGGGTGGATGACGCCCGTCTGGTTCTGGCGAATGCGCAAATGGTGGTGCAGAAAGGCGGCGAAGTGAAAACCCGTACCCGCGCCACCGCCGCGCGCCGTGAAAACGGCCTGTGGATCGTTGACGCGGAAGATATCGATACCGGCGAAAAATTTAGCTGGCAGGCACGAGGTCTGGTGAATGCCACCGGCCCGTGGGTGAAACAGTTCTTTGATGAAGGTATGCAGCTCCCCTCCCCTTACGGTATCCGTCTGATAAAGGGCAGCCACATCGTGGTGCCGCGCGTCCATACCCAGAAGCAGGCCTATATTCTGCAAAATGAAGATAAGCGTATCGTATTTGTCATTCCGTGGATGGATGAGTTTTCTATCATCGGCACCACCGACGTGGAGTACAAAGGCGATCCGAAACAGGTGGCGATCGACGAGAGTGAAATCAGCTACCTGCTGAAAGTCTATAACGCCCATTTTAAAAAGCAGCTTTCCCGCGACGATGTGGTCTGGACCTACTCTGGCGTGCGCCCGCTGTGTGATGATGAATCGGATTCCCCGCAGGCGATCACTCGCGACTATACCCTCGATATTCACGATCAAGATGGCAAAGCGCCGCTGCTGTCGGTCTTTGGCGGCAAGCTCACCACCTACCGCAAGCTGGCCGAGCACGCTCTGGAAAAACTGACGCCCTACTATAAAGGCATTGGCGCGGCGTGGACCAAAGAGGCGTTGCTGCCGGGCGGCGATATCGGCGGCAACCGGGACGATTATGCGGCGAAGCTGCGCCGTCATTATCCCTTTATTAGCGAATCGATGGCGCGCCATTACGCGCGAACCTATGGCAGCCAGACCGGGTTGATCCTGGGCGACGCGACGTCGCTGGCGGATTTAGGGGAATATTTCGGGCATGAGCTGTATGAAGCGGAGCTTCGCTATCTGGTGGATCACGAGTGGGTGCGCCGCGCCGAAGATGTGCTCTGGCGCCGTACCAAGGAAGGGATGTGGCTCAATGCCGGGCAGCAGTCTCGCATCGCGCAGTGGCTGGGACAGAATATGGGAAAGGGTGAGCTGTCGCTGGCGTCATGATGACTCTTCACCCCTCACCCTAACCCTCTCCCCACAGGGGAGAGGGGACAGTCCTGTGCACTATTTTCCCTCTCTCCCCACAGGGCTGAGGAGACCGTCCGGTACCCCCTTTTCTCCCTCTCCCCGCAGGGCTGAGAAGACCGTCCGGTACCCCCTTTTCTCCCTCTCCCCGCAGGGCTGAGGAGACCGTCCGGTACCCGCTTTTCTCCCTCTCCCCTGTGGGGAGAGGGCCGGGGTGAGGGGCCTGCCGCCCCCACCCCGTTTACAGCCTCACCGGATCGATATGCCAGATATTCTCCGCATACTCCTGAATGGTTCTGTCAGAAGAGAAATAGCCCATATTGGCGATGTTATGCATCGTTTTCGTGGTCCACTCCTCCTCGTTGCGGTAGAGCTCATCCACCTTATCCTGGCAGTCCACGTAGCTGCGGTAGTCCGCCAGAACCTGATAGTGATCCCCGAAGTTAATCAGCGAATCGACCAGATCCCGGTAACGGCCCGGCTCGTCGGGGCTAAAGACGCCGGTGGCGATCTGCGTTAAGACCTGGCGCAGCTCCTCGTCCTGCTCGTAGTAGTCGCGCGGGTTGTAACCCTTGCGGCGTAACGCCTCCACCTCTTCTGCCGTGTTGCCGAAGATAAAGATGTTATCCGCGCCGACATGTTCCAGCATCTCCACGTTTGCGCCATCCAGCGTGCCGATGGTCAGCGCGCCGTTAAGGGCAAATTTCATGTTGCTGGTACCGGACGCTTCCGTTCCCGCCGTTGAGATCTGCTCGGAGAGATCCGCCGCCGGGATGATAAGCTGCGCCAGGCTGACGCCGTAGTTCGGAATAAAGACTACCTTCAGCCTGTCCCCAATCTCCGCATCGTTGTTAATCACCTTCGCCACATCGTTAATCAGATGGATGATATGCTTCGCCATGTAGTAGGCCGAGGCCGCTTTCCCGGCGAAGATATTTACCCGCGGCACCCAGTCGGCTTCGGGGTCCGCCTTGATGCGGTTGTAGCGGGTGATCACATGCAGCACATTCATCAGCTGACGCTTGTACTCATGGATGCGTTTGATCTGCACATCAAACAGCGCCTTCGGATTGACCACCACGTTCTGGTGCTGGGCGATCTGCAGCGCCAGCCGCTTTTTATTCTGCAGCTTGGCGTCACGTACCGCCTTGTTCACCAGCGGGTAATCCACATGCTGTTCCAGCTCGCTCAGCTGGCTCAGATCGGTACGCCACGTGCGTCCGATATGTTCGTCCAGCACGTCGGAGAGCGACGGGTTCGCCAGCGCCAGCCAGCGGCGCGGCGTAACGCCGTTCGTGACGTTGCAAAAGCGCGTCGGGAAAATGCGGGCAAAATCGGCAAATAGCGACTGCACCATCAGGTTGGAGTGCAGTTCGGATACACCGTTTACCTTGTGGCTAATCACCACCGCCAGCCACGCCATACGCACGCGGCGACCATTGGATTCGTCAATGATCGAGGTGCGGCTCAGCAGGCCGGTGTCGTTGGGATATTGCTCCTGAACCATCTTCAGGAAGTAGTCGTTAATCTCAAAGATAATCTGCAGATGACGCGGCAGGATTTTACCCAGCATATCCACCGGCCAGGTCTCCAGCGCCTCGCTCATCAGCGTGTGGTTGGTGTAAGAGAAGACCTGACAGGCCACTTCAAAGGCGTCGTCCCAGCTGAATTTATGCTCATCGATCAGCAGCCGCATCAGTTCCGGGATGGAGAGGACCGGATGGGTGTCATTCAGGTGAATGGCGATCTTATCCGCGAGATTTTTGTAGGTCTTATGCAGCTGATAGTGGCGGCTGAGAATGTCCTGGACCGTCGCAGAGACCAGGAAATACTCCTGACGCAGGCGCAGCTCGCGCCCGGAGTAGGTTGAGTCGTCCGGATAGAGCACGCGCGATACGTTCTCGGAGTGGTTCTTATCCTCTACCGCTGCAAAGTAGTCGCCCTGGTTAAATTTACCGAGGTTGATCTCGCTACTGGCCTGGGCGTTCCACAGACGCAGCGTGTTGGTGGCGTCCGTGTCGTAGCCGGGAATGATCTGATCGTAGGCCACCGCGAGGATCTCTTCGGTTTCGATCCAGCGCGTTTTTTTACCTTCCTGTTGAATACGTCCGCCAAAGCGGACCTTATAGCGGGTATTGTGGCGTTTAAATTCCCACGGGTTGCCGTAGTCCAGCCAGTAGTCAGGAGACTCTTTCTGCCGCCCGTCGACGATGTTCTGCTTGAACATGCCGTAATCGTAGCGGATGCCATAGCCGCGTCCCGGCAGAGCCAGCGTCGCCAGCGAATCGAGGAAACAGGCGGCCAGTCGCCCCAGGCCGCCGTTACCGAGGCCCGGGTCGTTCTCTTCATCGATCAGCTCTTCCAGATCGAGCCCCATCTCTTCTAACGCGTTCTTTACATCCTCATAGATGCCAAGCGACAGCAGCGCGTTAGAGAGGGTACGGCCAATCAGAAACTCCATCGACAGGTAATAGACCTGCCGCGTCTCTTGCGATAGCTGGGCCCGGTTTGAACGCAGCCAGCGTTCGACCATGCGATCGCGCACGGCAAACAGCGTGGCGTTGAGCCACTCATGCTTGTTGGCGATCGCCGGATCTTTGCCAATGGTGAACATCAGCTTGTAGGCGATGGAGTGCTTCAACGCCTCCACGCTAAGCGTGGGGGATGCATAGCTAAAAGGTGCATTCATACAAATGATTCCGCCTTGTTACATCAAGCGTTGATACAGGTCGCGGTAAGACTGCGCCGCCACGTGCCAGCTAAAGTCCATTGCCATCGCCTGACGTTGTACGTAACGCCAGAGAGAGGGACGCGACCACAATACAAATGCACGCCGAATCGCCCGTAGCAGCGACCAGGCGTTGCTATCTTCAAACGAAAATCCGGTGGCAATTCCATCTGCCAGGTTCTCCAGCGAAGTGTCGGAGACCGTATCCGCCAGCCCGCCGGTGCGGCGCACCAGCGGCAGGGTGCCATATTTCAGGCCATACAGCTGGGTTAAGCCGCACGGCTCAAAACGGCTCGGCACCAGGATAACGTCCGCGCCACCCATAATGCGGTGAGAGAACGCCTCGTGATAGCCGATCTGCACCCCGACCTGCCCCGGGTGCTCCGCCGCCGCCGCCAGGAAGCCCTCCTGCAGGACCGGATCGCCCGCCCCCAGCAGCGCCAGCTGGCCGCCCTGCTCCAGCAGGCCCGGCAGCGCTTCCAGCACCAGATCCAGCCCTTTCTGGCTGGTCAGGCGGCTCACCACCGCAAACAGAGGCACTTTGTCGTTAACCTTCAGCCCCATCGCAATCTGCAGCTGACGCTTGTTCTCCGCCTTATCTTCTACCGAGTCGCGGTTATAGCGCGACGCCAGCAGCAGGTCATCTTCCGGATTCCAGATCTTCTCATCCACGCCGTTGAGAATACCGGAAAGACGCCCTTCAAGATGGCGCTGGCGCAGCAGCCCTTCCATGCCGTAGCCAAACTCCGGCTGGGTAATCTCCCGGGCGTAGGTTGGGCTGACTGCCGTAATGTGGTCAGCGTAATACAGCCCCGCTTTTAAAAAGGAGATCTGGCCGTTAAATTCCACGCCATGCATATTAAAGAATGACCGTGGCAGATCGATGTCATCCATATGATGCGCATAATACATCCCCTGGTAGGCCAGGTTGTGCACCGTAAAGACCGACTTTGCCGGGTTGCCGCGCGCTGCCAGATAGGCGGGCGTCAGGCCCGCGTGCCAGTCGTGGGCATGCACAATATTTGGCCGCCAGAATGGATCAAGCCCGCTGGCCATCTCGGCCCCCACCCAACCGAGCAGCGCAAAACGCAGCACGTTATCGGTATAGGCGAAGAGGTTGGTGTCGTGGTATGGGCTCCCCGGGCGGTCATAAAGATGCGGCGCGTCGATCAGGTAGATGCCGACGCCGTTGTAGTGACCAAACAGCAGGGAGATCCTCCCGGCAAAGGTGTCACGGCGAGTGACCACCTGCGCATCGGGGATGCCGCGTCGAATATCCGGGAACGCAGGCAACAGCACACGAGTATCAATGCCGCAGGCAATCTGCGCCGCAGGCAATGCGCCAAGAACATCCGCTAACCCGCCCGTTTTGAGCAGCGGGAACATCTCAGAACATACATGTAAAACCTGCATTATCGCTCCTGTTTGAAGTGCAGTTTACGCAGCATTTCTCGCGTGACCAGCACGATGCCTTCTTGCGAGCGGTAGAAACGGCGTGCGTCCTCCTCCGCATTCTCCCCAATTACCATGCCTTCAGGAATGACGCAGGCACGGTCGATAACACAGCGGCGCAGGCGGCATGAGCGGCCTACCCAGACGTCCGGTAAGAGTACCGACGAGTCAATATTGCAGAATGAGTTCACGCGCACGCGCGGGAACAGAACGGACTGCACGACCACCGAGCCGGAGATGATGCAGCCGCCAGAGACCAGCGAGTTCAGCGTCATGCCGTGGCTGCCGGAGCGATCCTGCACAAATTTGGCAGGCGGCAGCGACTCCATATGGGTACGGATCGGCCAGTTCTGGTCATACATATCGAGTTCCGGCGTAACGGAAGCGAGGTCGAGGTTCGCTTTCCAGTACGCTTCGAGCGTACCGACATCACGCCAGTAAGGTTCCGCCTGCGGATCGGACTGTACGCAGGAGAGCGGGAAAGGATGGGCAAACGCCATACCCGCCTGGGTGATTTTAGGAATGATATCTTTACCGAAATCGTGGCTCGATTTTTCGTCTTTGTCGTCCTCTTCCAGCAGCTCATACAGGTAATCGGCGTCAAAGACATAGATACCCATACTGGCGAGAGATTTGGTGTCATCCCCCGGCATGGTCGGCGGGTTGGCCGGTTTTTCCACAAAGTCGATAATCTTGTCGTTCTCGTCCACATGCATGACGCCGAACGCTGTCGCTTCGGCTTTGGGCACCGGCAGACAGGCCACGGTGCAGCGCGCCCCTTTTTCCACGTGGTCGATCAGCATGCGCGAGTAGTCTTGCTTGTAGATATGGTCGCCCGCGAGGATCACGACATATTCGGCGTTGTAGCGGCGGATAATATCGAGGTTCTGGGTGACGGCATCCGCCGTACCGCGGTACCAGTTTTCACCGTGTACGCGCTGCTGAGCGGGAAGCAGATCGACAAACTCGTTCATCTCCTCGCTGAAGAAGGACCAGCCGCGCTGGATATGCTGCACCAGGGTGTGCGACTGATACTGGGTGATGACGCCGATACGGCGAATGCCTGAGTTCAGGCAGTTGGACAGGGCAAAATCGATAATGCGGAACTTGCCGCCAAAATGGACGGCAGGCTTGGCACGCTTGATTGTTAAATCTTTGAGTCGGGTACCGCGGCCGCCAGCCAATATCAGGGCTACCGTTTTTAAAGGCAGCTGGCGTGCCAACATCAGGGGATCGTTCTTCTCTAACCTAACCATGACTAACTCCTTTTTTATCATCTCTTAAATGCGCAGACTCCGTGCGCAGGCCCGTGCCAGACAGCCATCACAACCGGGTTATCCGCTCCGGCGAAAGGAGGAATGGCGCGCCATTCCCCGTCAGGTAAAACAAAATCCACAACGTTATCCGTCGCGTTAAAAGTCATCAGCCATTTATCCGACAACAAAATTTGCAGGCAAGGTATGCCGTGTTGCCACTCATGCGCCTCCAGCGGCTGCGCCTCTTTATTTAACCAGCGTACGTTGCCATCCCCCTCTTCCCACCAGCGATCCGCCGTCAATGCGGGGATGGTGTGGCGAAGGCGGATCAACGCGGCGGTAAAATGGGTTAAGCCGCTGTTTGCCTGCTTCCAGTCCAGCCAGGTCAGAGGGTTATCCTGACAGTAGGCATTATTATTACCGTGCTGGCTGTGGCCATGTTCATCGCCTGCCAGCAGCATGGGTGTACCTTGCGACAGCAATAGCGTGGTCAACAGAGCGTGGACGCTGGCCCGTCGACGCTCCATGATGTGCTGATTGCTCTCTAATCCTTCTATACCATGATTAAAACTATGGTTATTGTTAGTTCCATCGCGATTCTCTTCCCCGTTCGCTTCATTGTGTTTCTGATTGAAACAAACGCAGTCCCGCAGCGTAAAACCGTCGTGAGCGGTCACCAGGTTAATGGAGGCCGACGGCAGCCTGCCGCTATGTTTAAAGAGATCGTCTGAGCCGGCGATACGGCCGGCCATGTCGCCCAAAGAGAGATCCCGCGTGAGCCAGAAACGCCGCGCCGCATCGCGGAAGTGGTCGTTCCATTCGGCAAACAACGGCGGGAAATTGCCCACCTGATAGCCGCCTTCGCCCACATCCCACGGCTCGGCGATGAGCTTCACGCGTGAGAGAACCGGACAATTTTTAATCGCTTCAAAGAGCGGCGCCTGCTGGCTAAAGGCCGGCGTGCGCCCCATGACCGTCGCCAGGTCAAAGCGGAAACCGTCCACATGATAGGTTTCCACCCAGTACTTCAGACACGCGTGCGCATAGTCGGCGACCGCCGGATGGCTCAGGTTGAGGGTGTTACCACAGCCGGTCCAGTTGTAGTAATCACCGTTTTCCCTGATCCAATAATAGCCAGGGTTATCTATTCCGCGCAGGGAGAGCGTGGGGCCATCGAGATCCAGTTCGGCGCTATGGTTAAGCACGATATCCAGAATCACCTCGATCCCCGCCTGATGCAGCGCTTTCACCGCATCGCGAAACTCATCCCGCGCCCTGTCCGGGTGGGTGGCATAGCGCGGCTCCAGCGCAAACATCGCCAGCGGGTTGTAGCCCCAGTAGTTGCTTAATCCGAGGCGCAGCAGGCGCGGCTCATGCGCGAAATGGGCCACCGGCATCAGCTCGAGCGTGGTGATCCCCAGCTGTTTGAAATAGTCGATCATCACCGGATGGCCGAGCGCGCGATAGGTACCGCGGATCTCCTCCGGGATAGCCGGATGCAGCCAGGTTAGCCCCTTCACGTGCGCTTCATAGATAACGGTAATGCCCCACGGGATATTGGGGGGCGCGTCATCTTCCCAGTCATAGGCGTCGCTCACCACCACGCTTTTCGGCGCGACAGGAGCGCTGTCCCGGTGATCCGGCTCATCGTGACCGATATGAAAAAGCGGATCGTCTTTCACATCGCCATCCACCCGATGGGCGCAGGGATCGAGCAGCAGCTTGGCCGGGTTAAAACGCAACCCTTTCGACGGCTCCCACTGGCCATGCACGCGATAGCCGTAGCGCAGGCCGGGCTTAGCGCCCGCCAGATAGCCGTGCCAGATATCGCCGCTGCGTCCGGGCATATCGAAGCGGTGCTCCTGCCCCGCTTCATCAAAGATGCACAGCTCCACCCACTCCGCATGGGAGGAAAAAAGGGTGAAGTTAACCCCTTTGCCGTCGTAACAGGCGCCTGCCGGTGAGGGCTGGCCTGTTGTCAGACGCGTCATGCCCCCTCCCGGACCAGCCAGATAGTGGCCAGCGGCGGCAGGGTCAGACTCAGGGAGTTAGGACGGCCATGGCTTTCAATTTCGTCGGTATGTACGCTACCGCCGTTACCCGCGTTGCTGCCGTGGTAGTGGATGGAGTCGGTATTAACGATCTCCCGCCATTTACCCGCCTGGTTTACGCCAAAGCGATAGTCGTGGCGCGGCACCGGGGTAAAGTTACTGGCGACGATGATCTCGTTGCCCTGGCTGTCGCGGCGGACAAAGATCAGCACCGAACGTTCGTTGTCATCCACCACCAGCCACTCGAAGCCGTAGCCGTCGAAATCGAGCTCGTGCAGCGCCTTGTGCGCGCGGTAGGTATGGTTGAGGTCACGCACCAGTCTCTGTACGCCGTGGTGCCAGTTGTCGCCCCCTTCCAGCAGATGCCAGTCGAGGCTGCTGTCGTGGTTCCACTCGCGGCCCTGGGCGAACTCATTGCCCATAAACAGCAGTTTTTTACCCGGGAAGGCGAACATCCAGCCGTAGTAGGCGCGCAGGTTGGCGAACTTCTGCCACGCGTCGCCCGGCATACGGTCGAGGATCGATTTTTTGCCATGTACCACTTCGTCGTGCGAAAGCGGCAGCACAAAGTTCTCGGTATAGTTATAGAGCATACCGAAGGTGAGCTTGTCCTGATGATACTGGCGGTAGACCGGATCGAGCTTCATGTAATCGAGGGTGTCGTGCATCCAGCCCAGGTTCCACTTGAACCAGAAGCCCAGCCCGCCCGCTGACGGTGGACGCGAAACGCCCGGGAAGTCGGTGGACTCTTCCGCCATGGTGACCGCGCCGTCGATCTGCTCGCCGAGAATGCGGTTGGTGTTGCGCAGAAACTCAATGGCCTCGAGGTTTTCACGCCCGCCATACTCGTTCGGGATCCATTCTCCCTCTTTGCGGCTGTAGTCGCGATAGATCATGGAGGCGACGGCGTCCACGCGCAGGGCGTCGATGCCGAAGCGCTCGATCCAGTAGAGAGCGTTCCCCACCAGATAGTTCGCCACTTCGCGGCGGCCATAGTTATAGATCAGGGTATTCCAGTCCTGGTGGTAACCTTCGCGCGGATCGCTGTGCTCGTAGAGGCTGGTGCCGTCAAAATCGGCCAGCCCAAACTCATCCGACGGGAAGTGACCCGGCACCCAGTCGAGAATAACGTTCAACCCTGCGGCGTGGGCAGCGTCGATGAAATAGCGGAAATCATCGCGGGTACCAAAGCGGCGCGTCGGCGCGTAGAGGCCGGTCGGCTGATAGCCCCAGCTGCCGTCGAAGGGGTGCTCGTTAATGGGCAACAGCTCGAGGTGGGTAAAGCCCATCCATTTGGCGTAAGGCACCAGCTGGTCGGCGAGCTCGCGGTAGCTCAGCCAGAAATTGTTGTCGGTATGGCGACGCCAGGAGCCGAGATGCACCTCGTAGATGGAGATGGGGGCATCAAAGCGGTTCGCCCGCTTGCGCTCCTCGGTCTGGGTCACTTTCTCCGGCAGGCCGCAGATCATTGACGCGGTCTCCGGGCGCATCTGCGCCTCGAAGGCGTACGGGTCAGCCTTAATGCGCAGGTTGCCGCGCGCGTCGATCAGCTCAAACTTATAGAGCTGGCCGGTGTGGGCGCCGGGGATAAAAAGCTCCCAGATGCCGGTTTCGCGACGCAGGCGCATCGGGTGACGGCGGCCGTCCCAGTAGTTGAACTGTCCCACCACGGATACGCGCTGGGCATTCGGCGCCCAGACGGAGAAACGCGTACCGGTAATGCCTTCCATCGTATCGGCATGGGCGCCCAGCGTCTCATACGGACGCAGGTGAGTACCTTCACTGAGCAGCCAGGCGTCCATCTCCTTCAGGAGCGGGCCAAAGCTGTAAGGATCGTCTATCAGATTTGCCTGGCCGTGCCAGACGACGGCAAGCTGATAACGGAAGAAGTTTTTTCGACGAGGGATCACGCCGGAAAAGAATCCGCGTGAGTCGAGGCACTCCAGTTTGCCCACTTTACGACCAGTTTTTGGCTCGATAACCCAGACTTCGGTGGCATCGGGCAGCAGGGCGCGGACTTCCAGCCCGGCCTCGGTTCTGTGCATCCCTAGCACAGAGAAGGGGTCAGCAAAATGACCCGCAATAAGCGCATTCATCACGTCTCTATCAACACGACTCGACATGGTTTTCATCCTGTTTTTTTAACGTTGCCCCTGTAAGCGCTCCGGGCAACTTTTTATGTGACCTGAACGGTGCAGTTAATCCACTCTGCTCCGTCCTACCTCAGGTAAGATCTAAATCTTCCATAAAGCATAGCCAACGCTCTAAATGACTCCTGATAAAATATAAGACATCTGCGTTTTACTCCTTTAGTACGCAAAAAAAGGGGTGACAATGCACCCCTGAGATTTTACAAATTGTTACGCCAGCTGGCGCAGCATGCGGCGCAGCGGTTCTGCGGCACCCCACAGTAGCTGATCGCCCACGGTAAAGGCGGAAAGGTATTCCGGCCCCATGTTCAGCTTGCGCAGACGGCCTACCGGGGTGCTCAGCGTGCCGGTGACCGCCGCCGGGGTCAGCTCGCGCATGGTGATGTCGCGATCGTTTGGCACCACTTTTGCCCACGGATTGTGCGCAGCCAGCAGCTCTTCCACGGTCGGGATCGACACATCTTTTTTCAGTTTGATGGTGAAGGCCTGGCTGTGGCAGCGCAGCGCGCCGATGCGCACGCAGAGACCATCCACCGGAATGACCGACGAGGTGGCGAGGATTTTGTTGGTCTCCGCCTGGCCTTTCCACTCTTCGCGGCTCTGTCCGTTGTCGAGCTGTTTGTCGATCCACGGAATCAGGCTGCCCGCCAGCGGTACGCCGAAGTTGTCCACCGGCAGTTCGCCGCTGCGGGAGAGCGCGGTTACTTTACGTTCGATATCGAGAATAGCAGAGGCCGGGTTCGCCAGCTCATCCGCCACGTGGTGATGCAGCTGCCCCATCTGGCTCAGCAGTTCGCGCATATGGCGCGCGCCGCCGCCGGAAGCCGCCTGGTAGGTCGCCACGGAGACCCATTCAACCAGGTCCTGGGCAAACAGGCCGCCGAGAGACATCAGCATCAGGCTGACGGTGCAGTTACCGCCAACGAAGGTTTTAACCCCGTTGTTCAGGCCGTCGTTAATGACCGCCTGGTTCACCGGGTCGAGAATAATAATGGCGTCATCTTTCATACGCAGCGACGAGGCCGCATCGATCCAGTAGCCCTGCCAGCCGCTTTCACGCAGCTTTGGATACATTTCGTTGGTATAATCGCCGCCCTGGCAGGTCACGATAATATCGAGTGCCTTCAGCGCTTCCAGATCGAACGCGTCCTGAAGCGTGCCCGTAGAGGCGCCGCCAAACGCGGGCGCAGCTTGCCCGAACTGAGAAGTGGAGAAGAAAACCGGACGAATCGCGTCAAAGTCATGCTCTTCCACCATGCGTTGCATGAGTACAGAGCCGACCATACCGCGCCAGCCGATAAAACCAACGTTTTTCATAGCGTGTGTTCCTGCGAGGTGTTGTGCTTAAAGATGCGGACCAGAAAACTACTGGCATAGCCTTCACATTACAAAATGCTGCCAAAGTCGCAAGTGAAATTAATCAATGATGGCGCCGCTATCAGTAATGCCGCTAATTATGACAAAAACCGCAAAGATAATCTGGATAAATATTTATGACTGAAATCATTTCCGCAACGGTGTTACTGATCCTGATCATGGATCCGCTTGGCAACTTACCCATCTTCATGTCGGTGCTGAAGCATACCGAGCCGAAACGCCGTCGGGCCATCATGATCCGCGAGCTGCTCATCGCCCTGTTGCTGATGCTGATCTTCCTCTTTGCGGGCGAGCGAATCCTCGCTTTCCTTAATCTGCGCGCGGAGACGGTCTCGATTTCCGGGGGCATTATCCTGTTTCTGATCGCCATTAAGATGATTTTCCCGAGCGCCGAAGGGGGGAGCAGCGGCCTGCCTGCGGGCGAGGAGCCGTTTATCGTGCCGCTCGCCATTCCGCTGGTGGCCGGCCCAACAATTCTTGCCACGCTGATGCTGCTGTCGCACCAGTATCCAAACCAGATAGGCCATCTGGTGATTGCCCTGCTGCTCGCCTGGGGCGGGACATTCGCCATCCTGATGCAATCCTCGCTCTTTTTGCGCCTGCTGGGCGAGAAAGGGGTGAACGCGCTGGAGCGATTAATGGGGCTGATTCTGGTGATGATGGCGACCCAGATGTTCCTGGACGGGATCCGGGCGTGGATGAAAGGATAAAGATGTAAAAAAGCCGGGTAGCGCATGCGCTTACCCGGCCTACGGTTCGGCGTTTTTTGTAGGCCCGGCAAGCGAAGCGCCGCCGGGCACAACGTTTAGCTCAGCAGCGTAAACGCGATCATCCCGACAATCGCCCCCGTCGTGCCGAGGATGGTCTCCATCAGCGTCCAGGTTTTCAGGGTTTGCGCTTCGGTGGCCCCGGTAAATTTACCAAACAGCCAGAAGCCCGCGTCGTTCACATGCGATACCACAATAGAGCCGCCCGCGATGCAGATCGAGAGCGCCGCCATCTGTGCGCCGGAATAGTGCAGCTGTTCAATCACCGGCATCACCAGACCGACCGCCGTCAGGCAGGCCACGGTTGCAGAGCCCTGGATAATACGCACCGCTCCCGCCAGCACAAAGCAGGTAAGGGCAATCGGCAGCCCCATGCCGGTCAGCGCTTCGCCGAGCGCAGGACCGACGCCGGAATCCACCAGCACCTGCTTGAACACGCCGCCTGCGCCGATCACCAGCAGAATAATGCCCGCTGGCTGCAGCGCGTGGCCGCAAATCTCCATCACTCTGTCTTTCGCCATGCCCTGACGCATCGCCAGGCCATAAATCGCAACCAGACAGGCCACCAGAATTGCGGTGAAGGGATGACCGATAAACTCAAACCACTCGTAAACAGTGGAACCTTCCGCCACAAAGCGGGCGGCGATAGTTTTCAGCCCCACCAGCACCAGCGGCAGCAGGATCAGCGACAGGCTAAAGCCAAACGACGGCATCTTGCCCTCCCCCAGGTGCGGCTCGGTGATGTCGTCAGGAATGCGCAGCTCCACGTAACGGCTGATGAAGTTGCCCCACAGCGGCCCGGCGATAATCATCCCCGGGATCGCGGCGCACAGGCCAATCAGGATCATCCAGCCAAAGTCGGCGTGCATCTGGGAGGCCAGCAGCATCGGCGCCGGCCCCGGCAGCAGAAACGCCGCAGCCGCCGCCACGCCCGCAAAGAGCGGAATCACCAGCTTCACGAGGTTCGTACCAGTATGGCGCGCCATGGAAAAAGCTACGCTAATCAGCAACACCACCGCCACTTCAAAGAAGAGCGGCAGCGCGCAGATCAGGCCAGCCAGACCAATTGCATAGTGCGCCCGGCTGTGGCCGAAGGATTTCAGCATTTTGACGGCAATCTGGTCGACCGCGCCGGTCTCATGCAGGATCTTGCCGAACATCGCCCCCAGGGCGACCACAATCGCCAGAAAGCCCAGCGTACCACCCATCCCTTTTTCCATAGTCGCCGCGATCTTGTCGAGCGGCATGCCGGAAAAGAGACCGGCGCCAATAGAAACCACCATCAAAGCAACGAAGGCGTGCATACGCGCCTTCATCACTAAAAACAGCAGCAGTAATACGGAGCCCACTGCTGTTAACACTAACGTTAATGTACTCAAAACTTACTGCCTTTTGGTTATGACCTCGATGGTACTTGCCACCACACCTTCCAGCGGTTGATTGATATCGACCACCAGCACATCATTTTCATCCACGCCCGGCTCCTGCAGCGTTTCGAACTGCGTGACCAGCATCTGGGTCTTGAAGAAATGGCCTTTGCGCGCCTTAAGGCGGCTCTCGATCACCTCAAACTCCCCTTTCAGGTAGATGAAAGAGAGATTGGGATTGCCCTCGCGAAGCAGATCGCGGTAATGCTTTTTCAGCGCTGAGCAGACAATCAGCGAGACTTTATTGGTGCGCTGCATGGCAAATGCGGCATCGTTCAGCGCCTGTAACCACGGTTTACGATCGTCGTCGTTCAGCGGCTGGCCGGCGGCCATTTTCATAATGTTGCTGCGCGGATGAAGGAAATCGCCGTCCAGAAACGCGGCGTGAAGCTGATGCGCCACTTCGCTTGCCACGGCTGATTTACCGCTACCGGAAACGCCCATCAGGACGTAAACGTGGTGATCATGATTAGTCGTGCTCAAAGGGAGTCCCTCAGTCAATTGTTACGGGTAACAGTTATCGGTAACATTGTCCTGCCGGGGCAATAGAGAAGCAATATGCGGACGTGCATGAAGTGAATAAGTGTGACCCACTTCAAATTTGTCAGCTTAAATTGAACCGCCCGGTGACAAGGTGAAACCTAAATCTAACATTTTAGGGGTAACCGTCTCTCCACGGATGCGCGCCAGTAGCCGCTCCGCTCCGATACGGCCCATGCGTTCGCGTGGCGTCAGTACGCTCGCCAGCCGCGGCTCCATCACCTGGCCGATATCGTGGCCGTGGAAACCGGCAATCGCCATATCTTCCGGGATGGAAAGCCCCAGGCGCTGGCACTCGAAGGCGGCGCCGACCGCAAGGTCATCATTGGTGCAGAAGATCCCGTCAAGCTGCGGATATTCGCGACGCGCCTGGCGCATCAGCTCAATGCCCGAGGAGTAGGAAGAGGACTGCTCGACCATGACGCTGTAGGGCGTTAAGCCCGCCTCCAGCATCGCCTGCTCGTATCCCTTCTGTTTGATGATAGTACGTTCATCCAGACGTGCGCCAAGATAAGCCACGTGGCGATGGCCGCGGGCGACTATCGCCGCCGTCATCTGCCGGGCCGCCTCAAAGTTATCGAAGCCGACGGCGATATCGAGACAGGGGGACTGGCTGTCCATCAGCTCGACCACCGGAATGCCCGCCACCTGAATCATCTTCAGCGTGCGCGGCGTGTGGGTTCGCTCCGTTAAGATCAGGCCGTCGATATTCCAGGAGAGCATCGATTCCAGGCGCTCCTCTTCCAGCTCCGGCTTGTATCCGTAGTGGGCGAGCATGGTCTGATAGCCATAAGCGTCGGTGACGCTTTCGATTCCGCGCAGCACTTCGGCAAAAACTTGGTTGGTTAAGGAAGGAAGCAGGACACCTACCGCACGGCTGGTGGCGTTAGAGAGAATATCGGGGGCGCGGTTGGGAATATAACCCAGTTCATCCAGGGCAGCGGCAATCTTGCCACGCAACGCGACGGAGACCTGCTCCGGGTTACGTATAAAACGGCTGACCGTCATTTTGGTCACGCCGACGCGATCGGCTACATCCTGAAGTACGGGGCGTTTCTTTTTCATCTTCCTGAGAGATCTGTAGTGAGAGATTTTCTCAGTTTACCACGGAGATACAACAACCTTCCTCTCAGAAAGGGGAAGGTTGTGATTTATTTCTCTGCATCAGACCGGTGGCAGATCGAAGAGCAGAATTTCGCTCGCGCTGTCGGCGTGGACGGAGATCGCCTGCTCATCCCAGATCGCCAGGCCGTCGCTGGTGGAAGCTTTGGTGCCGTTGATGGTCACGTTACCTTTCACCACCTGGATCCAGACGCGGCGGTTCGCGGCAATCTGATGCACCGACTGCTCCTCTTTCGCCAGCGCCCAGCGGTAGAGGGTCATATCCTGGTTCACCTTCAGCGAGCCGTCACGGGCATCCGGAGAGAGCACCAGCTGCTTGCCCTGGTCCGCGTCGAAGCGGCGCTGCTCATAGCGCGGCATGATGCCGGTCTTTTCCGGGATGATCCAGATTTGATAAAGGTGCAGTTTTTCCGTTTTGCTCGGGTTGTACTCGGAGTGACGCACGCCCGTTCCCGCACTCATGATCTGGAACTCACCCGCTGGCACCTGCTCTTTATTGCCCATGCTGTCCTGGTGTTCGACCGCCCCTTCCAGCACATAGGTCAGGATTTCCATGTCCTTGTGCGGGTGGGTGCCGAAGCCCTGGCCGGCATCGATCACGTCGTCGTTAATAACGCGAAGCGCCGAGAAGCCCATAAAGTTCGGGTCATAGTAGTCGGCAAACGAGAAGGTATGCCATGAGTCCAGCCAGCCATGATTCGCGTGACCACGTTCGTTTGCTTTGCGTAAATAGATCATTTTTTTCACCCCGTTCGTTTTGATGGAGTAAGTGTGGACGCAAACCGTTTGGGATGATAGAGGGTGAAAATTGACTCCTCTGTACAAAATTTTTGAATAAGTACAGAAGAGTCAGAAAGGCTTATCGAGAGAGGGTTATCGTTGATGGAGAGGCCTGCTCGAAGCCGCGCTCCAGCAGCTCCAGGTTGGTCATAACCTCAGATTCCTTGACGTAATTCGGCGCCCCGTTCTGAATTGTCTCATAAAGGGCATCATAGACGCGGCCATAGTCCCCTTTTTCCGAGGCGATCGTCTCTCTGACGGTAACCCCTTCGTCGTTCACATACTCCAGATGCCCCACCGACTCATCCGCCGCAAAACCGGGCTCACCCGGCATGATATTGGCCTTCAGGCTGGTCTCCTGCTGATCGATGCCGTAGCGGATAAAGGAGCCTTTTTTGCCATGCACAATAAACTTCGGATAGTCGATTTTCACATAGTGGCTGGTTTTGACGATGGCCTTCAGGTCGCCATAAAAGAGCTGCGCCTCGAAGGTGTCGTCCGGGTTGGCTTTGTTTCGCAGGCTGCGGATATCGTAGGCAGCATGATCCGGGCGGCCAAACAGGGAGATAATCTGGTCCATGGTATGCACGCCAAGGCCGTAAAACATGCCGTCCTGCGGCAGACCGGGTTTGGTTTCGGCTACCGGACGGTAGTAATCAAAGTGGCTTTCGATTTCGACAATTTCGCCCAGCTTGCCGCTCTCTATCACCTTTTTCGTTGTCAGGAAGCAGGCGTCAAAGCGACGATTCTGGTACGGCGTTACGGTCAGCCCTTTGCTTTTTGCCAGCGTAAAGAGTTCTTTCGCCTCGGCCATCGTCGGGGTGAACGGTTTTTCCACCAGCACGTTCTTGCCCGCTTCCAGGGCGCGCTTCGCATACTCAAAGTGGCTGTCGGCATGGGTACAAACGATCACCAGTTTAACCTGCGGGTCGTTTAAGACCTCATCCAGATCGCTGGTGAAATGAATGTGGGCGTACTGCGGAGATTGCTCCTCTGGCTTCGCGCTGCGGCGGTAGATATGTGCCACATGCCAGCTCTCTTTGCGGTTCAGTACATAAGGAAGATGGTAGCGCGTGGTGCTTTTGCCAAATCCAATAAATGCGCAGTGTAGTGTCATGTCTCAGTCCTTTTGGAAAGTAGCTGAGACTTACCATAGCGCAATCCCACAGCTCGCGCATCGGCGCACTGTCCTGAAAAATGGCAAAAAAAAAGCCAGCGATAAGCTGGCTAAGATAATACTGGAAGCAATGTGAGCAATGTCGTGCTTTCAGGTTCCCGTAGCGGTTCCCCTGAATGCAAAGCAATAATAATCATTCTCATTCGCACTTGTCCAATACTTTTTGCAAAAAATAGCAGTTGACGCTTTTTCCGCTCTCTCTGATGTTAGAAGGACATTAACCGATGAGGACGAAGGAATGAGTGAGATAGTGATACGCCATATCGAACCGAACGATGCCGAAGCGTTACGCGCCATGATGTCGCATCCGGGGGTGTATCACGACACGCTACAAATTCCTCATCCGTCAATGGAGATGTGGCGACAGCGGGTCGCCGATAGGCCCGGCAGACGGCATCTGGTGGCCTGTCTGGAGGAGGAGGTTGTGGGACATATGGCGCTGGATGTGATGGAAAATCCGCGCCGCAGCCATGTCGCCACCTTCGGCATCGGCGTCGCCGCTCACGTGCAGGGGCGCGGCGTCGGCGGCGCGCTGATGCGGGAGATGATCAACCTGTGCGACAACTGGTTGCGGATTGAACGTATCGAACTGACGGTCTTTACTGATAACGCCCCGGCGGTGGCGCTTTATCAGCGTTTCGGCTTTGAGATCGAAGGCACCGGCAGACGGTTCGCCCTGCGCAACGGCGAGTATGTGGATGCGTATTTTATGGCGCGTATGAAGTGACACAGCCCCCTCACCCCGGCCCTCTCCCCAAAGGGGAGAGGGGGAAAAGAAGCCCTCTCCCGGAAATTGGCACCGAACGGTCCCCTCTCCCCTGTGGGGAGAGGGTTAGGGTGAGGGGTATGTTCAATACCCTGCCGTTAAATCATCCACCGAACGCGGATCCGACGCGCCAAATAGCGCGCCATCCGGCCCAACCATAATGCTCTGGGTGCTACCCATCGCCTCTTTCACCGCGATCTTCTGCCCGCGCTGCTCCAGCAGCTTCAGCGTATCGGGACTAAACCCCTTCTCCACGCGCAGCTCGTCCGGCAGCCACTGATGATGGAAGCGCGGGGCGTTGGTCGCTTCGGCCACGTTCATCCCGTAATCGATGCTGTTGACCACCATCTGCAGCACAGTGGTGATGATGCGGCTCCCGCCAGGGCTGCCGGTCACCAGCCAGGTTTTGCCCTCTTTCACCACGATGGTGGGCGACATGGACGACAGCGGGCGCTTCTTCGGCCCGACGGCGTTGGCGTCGCCGCCTACCAGCCCGTAAACGTTCGGTACGCCCGGTTTGGCGGAGAAGTCATCCATCTCGTTATTCAGCAGAATGCCGCTATTGCCCGCCACAATCCCGGTGCCGAAGGTGGTGTTGAGCGTATAGGTCACCGCCACCGCGTTACCCTCTTTATCCACCACCGAGAAATGGGTGGTCTGGTTGCTCTCATAGGGGGCCAGCTTGCCGGGGCGGATTTCACTCGATGGCCGGGCTTTATTGATATCGATCTGCTGCGCGATAGATTTGGCGTACGCTTTGTTGGTCAGCGCCTGCCACGGCACCTTCACAAAGTCGGGATCACCCAGATATTCGGAGCGATCGGCATAGGCATACTTTTCCGCCTCCGCCATCACCTGCATACCGTCGGCGCTACCGAAGCCAAACTTATGCATATCGAAATTTTCCAGGATGTTGAGGATCTGCACGATGTGGATCCCGCCTGAGGAGGGCGGCGGCATAGAGAAGATCTGATAGCCGCGGTAATCTCCGCTAATCGGCTCCCGCTCCACCGCTTTGTACTCCGCCAGATCCGCTTTGGTGATCAGCCCGCCGTGCTTTTGCATCTCATCGGCGATCTGATCGGCGATCGCTCCCTTATAGAAGGCATCCGGGCCGTTTTCAGCAATCAGCTCCAGGCTTTTCGCCAGCGCTGGCTGCACCAGCCTTTCGCCCTTCTTCAGCGGCTCGCCATCCTTCCAGAAGATCGCCTTGCTGTTTTCATGATTTGGAATGACCTCACTGCCGTAGGTTTTAAGATCGTCCGCCAGCGCGTCGTTAACCACGAAGCCATCACGCGCCAGCCTGATAGCCGGCTGCACCACCTTATTGAGGGAGAAGGTGCCATATTTATCCAGCGCCAGCGACAGGCCCGCCACCGTACCCGGCGTGCCGCTCGCCAGGTGGGAGGTCAGCGATTTTTTGCTGTCAGGATTGCCCTGTTCGTCAAGAAACATATCCCGCGAGGCCTGAGCGGGAGCCATTTCACGAAAGTCGATGGCGGTGGTTTTGCCCTCTTTGGTGCGCAGCAGCATAAAGCCGCCGCCTCCCAGATTACCCGCCTGCGGATGGGTCACCGCCAGCGCGTATCCCACCGCCACCGCCGCATCCACCGCGTTACCGCCCTGCTTGAGAATATCGACGCCAACCTGAGTGGCCAGCGCATCCACCGAGGCCACCATGCCATGCGTCGCCCGCACGGGATGAAAAACATCCTCTTCCACGCCGTAAGAGACCGGCGGCGCGGCGGGAGGGTTGGCCGCCACGCTAAACGTACTCCCTGCCATCAGGGCAGCGATCGCCACCCAACGAAAAATGGGTTTCATTATTGTGTTCTCCAGGTGAAGGGACGTAGGCTCCCGCTTAAGCCTGGTTCACAACTCTTAAAAAAGCATCGTGGCGGCCGATTCGGAGTAAACTTATAAAAGGCCTGACAGGAGGAGAAAAGCATGAAACGACTACTGATCCTTACGGCGCTGCTCCCCTTTGCCGCGCTCGCGCAGCCCCTGAACACGATGAATAACCCGAACCAGCAGGGTTATGTCATCCCCAGCCAGCAGCGGATGCAGACCGAGATGATGAACCGGCAGGAGCAGCAGAAAGGGATGTTAAACCAGCAGCTGCAGACTCAGACGCGCATACAGCATCAAAATCTGCAGACGCAGATGAATAACAATACCCAGCGTATTCAGCAGACCCAGCCGGGCCAGCAGATGCTGCCAAACACCAGTCCGGGTATGCTGAGCGGCTCATCCAGCCCGCAGAGCGGCGACCAGCATATGCTGGCGCCGCGCTCAAATGGCGATATGCTTAATCGCTAAAGTCCGGGCCGATAAGATCGATCGCATCGGTGCAGATAGCGTCCACGCCCCAGCGCAGCAGCTCTGCCGCCCGCTGGGGTTTGTTGACGGTATAAACCAGGATATGCAGCCCCGCCTCTTTTATCCGCTTTACCCGCGCCTCGTCCAGCAGCTTATGGTTGAGATGAAGAGAGACGCACTCCAGCCGGGTGGTTAACGCCTGCCAGTCGTCACGCCATTCATCCAGCAATAAGCCTCGCGGCAGCTCCGGTGCGGCCGCTTGCGCCGCTTCCAGGGCGTCGATCTCAAACGAGGAGAGCAGCGGCGGGGTCATTCCCTGCCATAATTCGCGGGCCGCCAGCGCGACCGCTTTACCGGTCAGCCGCCCGGTGCCGGTGGTCGGTTTGATTTCGATATTCGCCATCATGTTGAGCGTGCGACAGCGCCCGGCAACCTGCGACAGCAGCGGCAGTTGCTCGCCTTTAAATTCGCCGCTGTACCAGCTTCCGGCATCCACCTTCAGCAGGTCGCTCCAGGGAAGCTCGCCCGCCACGCCCCAGCCGTTGCTGGTGCGCTCCAGGTTGTCGTCGTGCAGCAAAAAGATCTCGCCATCCCGGGAGAGTTTGACGTCAAACTCGATCATCGAGTGGCCGTAGCGCGCGCCGACGTCAATCGCCGCCAGCGTGTTTTCGGGTGCCAGCCTGCCGCCACCACGGTGGGCGACAATGCGAGGATAGGGCCAGTTAGTCATACGCGTTGTCCTGTTTCACCATCAAAGAGATGCAGCTGATGTTCCGGCAGATGCAGCCACAGCGTGCTGCCCGCCTGGGGGCGTTCCTGATGGGCAAGACGCACCACCAGCTTCTGTTCGCCCCAGCGTCCGTGGGCCAGATTGTCGGCGCCCAGCATCTCCAGCGTCTCCAGCCCCAGCGGTACGCCGCCGTCGGCCTGTGAGCTTAACGCAATATGTTCCGGGCGGATACCGAGCGTCATTTTACGCCCGGCGTGGCCGCGGTAAGCGGAACCGACCGGCAGCGCCATGCCGTTCTTCAGTTCAAAATGGCTGCCCGCGCTGCTGATGCGCCCTTCCAGCAGGTTCATCGCCGGACTGCCGATAAAACTCGCCACAAAGCGGCTGGCGGGCTTTTCATAGACCTCTACCGGGGTGCCGATCTGCTCGGCAACCCCTTTATTCATCACCATCACCCGCTGGGCGAGGGTCATCGCCTCTACCTGATCGTGGGTAACATAGAGCGAGGTGGTTTTCAGGCGGCGATGCAGCTGCTGTAACTCCAGGCGCATCTGCACGCGCAGCTTGGCGTCGAGGTTGGAGAGCGGCTCATCGAACAGAAACACCGCCGGATCGCGCACGATGGCGCGCCCCATCGCCACGCGCTGGCGCTGGCCGCCGGAAAGCTCCCGCGGGCGGCGCTTCAGCAGGCCGTCCAGCTCCAGTATGCGTGCCGCCTCTTTCACCCGCTCGGTAATGTGCTCCTTGCTCATACCGCGGATTTTCAGCCCCCAGGCCATGTTCTCCTCTACGCTCATGTGCGGATAGAGGGCGTAGTTCTGGAATACCATCGCGATACCGCGATCTTTCGGCTCCATCTCGGTAACGCGCTGGCGATCGATCCAGATATCGCCGGAGGTAACGCGCTCCAGCCCCGCCACCATCCGCAGCAGCGTCGATTTACCACAGCCCGACGGGCCGACCATAACGATAAATTCCCCGTCCGCCACGTCCAGCGTTAACGGCTGAATGACCGGGATTTTGCCATCCCAGCTTTTAGTTACTGCCTGTAATTTTAAACCTGCCATCTTATTTCTCGCTATCGACCAGGCCGCGGACAAACGCACGCTGCATGGCTAAAACAATGACTACGGGTGGGATAAGGGTGAGCAGCATCGCCGCCATCACCTGGTTCCAGAGGGTGGTGCCTTCGCCGGTGGCGATCATGCCTTTGATGCCTGCCACGGCGGTGCCGAGATCCACATCCTGAATAATCAGCAGCGGCCACAGATACTGGTTCCAGCCGTAGATAAAGGTGATAACAAACAGCGCCGCGAGGTTGGTTTTCGACAGCGGCAGCACGATATCGCGGAAAAAGCGCATCGGTGACGCGCCGTCGATGCGCGCCGCCTCCACCAGCTCATCCGGCAGGGTCATAAAGAACTGGCGGAAGAGGAAGGTGGCGGTAGCCGAGGCCATCAGCGGCAGGGTCAGGCCCGCATAACTGTCGAGCATCTTCAGGTTGGCGATCACCTCTACCGTGGGGAAGATACGCACCTCCACCGGCAGCATCAGGGTGATAAAGATCATCCAGAAGAAAAGGTTACGCAGGGGAAAGCGGAACCAGACGATGGCAAAAGCGGAGAGCATCGAGACGGTGATTTTACCCACCGTAATGCTCAGGGCCATGATGAAACTGTTGAGCATCATCAGCCAGAACGGGGCGCTGTTAACCCCTACTCCCTGGGTCCAGATGGTCTTCAGGTTCTCAAGCAGATGGCCGCCCGGGATCAGCGTCATCGGCGTCTCAAAGACCGCTCGGGTATCGAGCGTTGCGGCGACGAAGGCCACGTAGAGGGGAAAAAGAATAACGGCGATCCCCAGAATCAACATGGTATGGCTGAAAATCGTCAGCCCGCGACGGTTTTCAATCATTGGTAGCGCACCTTGCTTTCAACGTAGCGGAACTGCACCACGGTCAGGATAATGACGAGGAACATCAGCACCACCGACTGCGCGGCAGAGGCGGAGAGATCGAGCCCGGCAAAGCCTTCGCGGTAAATTTTGTAGATAAGCGTGGTGGTGGCCTGCACCGGGCCGCCTGCGGTGGCGGCGTCGATCACCGGGAAAGTGTCGAAGAAGGCGTAGACCAGGTTAACCACCAGCAGGAAAAAGCTCACCGGGGCAATAAGCGGCAGCGAAAGCTTAAAGAAGCGGCGGATCGGGCCTGCACCGTCAATCGCCGCGGCTTCCACCAGCGAGCGCGGAATGGACTGGAGCGCGGCGAAGAAAAAGAGGAAGTTATAGCTGATCTGCTTCCACACCGAGGCGAACACCACCAGGAACATCGCCTGACCGCTGTTCTGGGCGTGGTTCCAGTCGTAGCCCATCTCCGCCAGAAAATGGGTGATCAGCCCGCGGCCGGGGTTAAAGAGGAAAATCCACAGTACGGCAGCGACGGCAGGCGCCACGGCGTAGGGGAGCAGCATCAGCGTCTGGTAGAGACGGCTGCCGCGCACCACGTAGTCCACCAGCGCGGCGAAAAAAAGCGAGACGATGAGGCCACTTACGGTGACCATGGCGCTGAACCTGATCGTCGTCCAGAAGGAATCCAGGTAATAGCTGTCGTGAAACAGCGCCGTAAAGTTATCCAGCCCGACAAACTCGCTGGAGAAGCCAAACGGATCGACGCTTTGTACCGAGTACCAGAGTGCCTGGCCGGCAGGCCAGATAAAAAAGATAACGGTGATCACAAGCTGCGGGGCAACCAGTAAATAAGGTAGCCAGCGTGAACGGAACACCGGACGGGATGATGACATAGGTTAGCTCTGTAGGTTTTCACCCCTCACCCCGGCCCTCTCCCCAAAGGGGCGAGGGAGAAAAGACGGCTCCGTGCAATCCCCTCTCCCCAAAGGGGCGAGGGAGAAAGACAGCTCCGTACAGTCCCCTCTCCCCTTTGGGGCGAGAGAGAAAAGACGGCTCCGTGCAATCCCCTCTCCCCAAAGGGGCGAGAGAGAAAGACAGCTCCGTACAGTCCCCTCTCCCCTTTGGGGCGAGAGAGAAAAGACGGCTCCGTGCATTCCCCTCTCCCCAAAGGGGCGAGGGAGAAAGGCAGCTCCGTACAGTCCCCTCTCCCCTTTGGGGAGAGGGTTAGGGTGAGGGGTCATTTGCTTAAGACTTTGTCGACTTCTCAAAGCGGCGCAACAGCTGGTTGCCGCGTTCTACCGCGGAGTCCAGCGCCTGCTGCGGGGTCTTCTTCCCGGTCCAGACGCTCTCCAGCTCCTCATCCACGATAGTGCGGATCTGCGGCATATTGCCCAGGCGCAGCCCTTTGGTGAACGGCAGCGGCGGCTTGTTCAGCATCTGACGCGTCGCGGTATCCGCTCCCGGGTTCTTCTCATAGAAACCCTGCTCGCGGGTCAGGTCGTAAGCGGCGCTGGTAATCGGCAGATAGCCGGTTTTCTGATGCCACTCCGCGGCGTTTTCCGGCTTCGCCAGGAAGTCGAGGAACTCGGCCACTCCTTTGTAAGTCTCTTTATCTTTACCCTGCATCACCCACAGGCTCGCCCCGCCGATGATGGCATTTTGCGGCGCGCCTTTTACGTCAGCGTCGTAAGGCATCATCCCCACGCCATAGTTAAATTTGGCGTAGTGCCGGATATCCGCCAGCGAGCCGGAGGACGCGGTAGTAATGGCGCAGTCGCCGTTGTAGAACTTCTCGGTGGACTCGTCTTTACGCCCGAAGTAGCTGAAATCGCCCTTCTTGTTCAGATCGGCCAGCAGCGCGATATGTTTCACCTGTTCCGGCTTGTTGAACTCCAGCACGGCGTCGGTGCCGTCGAAACCGTTATTTTTAGTCGCGACAGGCAGACCGTGCCAGGCGCTGAAGTTTTCAATCTGGATCCAGCCCTGCCAGCCGCTGGCGTAGCCGCACTTCATCCCTGCCGCTTTCAGCTTAGCGGTATAAGCCGCCAGATCCTGCCAGGTTTTCGGCGGTTGCTCCGGGTCTAAGCCCGCTTTTTTGAAAGCATCTTTGTTGTAATAAAGTACCGGCGTGGAGCTGTTAAAAGGCTGAGAGAGCAGGTGGCCCGATTTTGCGTCGGTGTAATATCCGGCGACGGTCGGTACAAATTGCGATTCATCAAAGTTAATGCCTGCGTCCTTGAACACCTCGTAGACCGGCTTGATCGCTTTGGAGGCCATCATGGTGGCGGTGCCCACTTCATAGACCTGAAGAATGGCCGGCGCGTTGCCGGTGCGGAACGCGGCGATCCCCGCGCTCAGACTCTGTTCATAGTTACCCTTATAAACCGGCACAATTTTGTAATCGGGATGCGCCTGGTTAAAACGTTGCGCCAGGGAGTCAACTTCTTTACCCAATTCGCCTTCCATGGAATGCCAGAATGGAATAGTGGTGACAGCCATTGCCTGAGAGGCAAATGCCAGGCTCAGCGCCAGTCCTGAAACTGTATGTCGTAACGATATCATCGGTTATCTCTCTTTTTGTGCCGGATGCGCGATATCACGCGTTTTATGCTCGCGGGGGTAACATGACATGCTCGAATTACAGAAAAATAACTTTTTTATTACAAAAAAAAGATAGTAACGCGACAAAGGGATGGCAAGGCGGTGACGGTTCGGAGAAGGGAAAGTGGGAGCTGCGACACGTATATCCGAGGAGAGAATGCCGAATAAGAAGCGTCACCGCCGGATATGGCGTTAAAAAAGCCGGGTGGCGCATTTGCCTTACCCGGCCTGGTCGTTCCCGTAGGCCCGGTAAGCGTAACGCCACCGGGCGATAGAGAGGGCTTAGCCGCCCAGGTACGCGCTCCGTACCGCTTCGTTCGCCAGAAGCCGCGCGCCGGTATCCTCGAGCACCACGCGGCCATTTTCCAGCACGTAGCCGCGGTCGGCGAGCTTCAGCGCCTGGTTGGCGTTCTGCTCCACCAGGAAGATGGTCATTCCCTCTTTGCGCAGCTGCTCGATGGTGTCGAAAATCTGCTGGATGATGATGGGCGCCAGCCCCAGCGACGGCTCGTCCAGCAGCAGCAATCTGGGCTGGCTCATCAGCGCGCGGCCAATCGCCAGCATCTGCTGCTCCCCGCCGGACATGGTGCCGGCGCGCTGGATGCGGCGCTCCCACAGGCGTGGAAAGAGCTCATAGACCCATTTGATGCGGCTCTGATACTGGTCACGATCGGCAAAAAAACCGCCCATCGCCAGGTTCTCTTCCACCGTCATGCGGGAAAAGACGCGACGCCCTTCCGGCACAATCGCCACCGCTTCGCGCATGATTTTCGCAGTCTGCCAGTCGGTAATCTCTTTGCCATCAAAGACAATCCGCCCGCTGGAGGCGCGCGGGTCGCCGCACAGGGTGCCGAGCAGCGTGGTTTTACCCGCGCCGTTCGCCCCGATCAGGGTGACGATTTCCCCCTGGTTGATGTGCAGGCTGACCTCGTGCAGCGCCTGAATTTTGCCGTAGTGGGCATTGACCTTCTCAAACGTTAACATCGCTTTTTCCATCTTATGCCTCACCCAGATAGGCGCGGATCACGTCCGGGTTATTGCGGATCTCTTCCGGCGTGCCGTTTGCCAGCGGCGTCCCCTGGTTCACCACGTAGATCCGATCGGAAATCCCCATCACCAGCTTCATATCGTGTTCAATCAGCAGGATGGTGGTGTTGTGATGGTTGCGCAGCTCGACGATCAGCTCGTCCAGCTCCTTGGTCTCTTTCGGGTTCAGCCCCGCCGCCGGTTCATCAAGCATCAGGATCTCCGGCTGCGTCACCATGCAGCGCACAATCTCCAGACGACGCTGGTCGCCGTAGGCCAGGTTGCTCGCCTGACGGTTGGCATGCTGAAGCAGGCCGATGCGTTCGAGCCAGACGGCGGCGCGGTCCAGCGCCTCGCTCTGGGCGCGGCGAAACGCCGGCGTTTTCAGCAGACCGGAGAAGAGGCCGGTTTTAAGCTGCTGATGTTGCGCCACCAGCAGGTTTTCAATCACCGTCATTTCGCGAAACAGACGCACGTGCTGGAAAGTACGCACGACGCCCATACGGGCAATCTGCTGGCCCGGCAGCCCTTCCAGATGCTGGTCGCGCAGCATGATAGTGCCGCCGGTCGGCTTGTAGAAACCGGTCAGGCAGTTAAAGACCGTGGTTTTCCCCGCGCCGTTCGGGCCAATCAGGGAGACAATCTCTTTTTCATGCAGATCCAGCGAAACGTTATTGACCGCCAGCAGGCCGCCAAAGCGCATCATCAGGCCATTTACGGATAATAAGGGCTTCATGCCTGCTCTCCTTTCACCTGAGTGCGTTTCAGCTTCAGCTGAGGACGGGTCATCGGCAGCAGACCCTGCGGACGCCAGATCATCATCAGCACCATCAGGCCGCCCAGCATTAACATGCTGTATTCGTTAAAGTCGCGCATCAGTTCGCGGGAGACCACCAGTAGGACAGCCGCGAGGATAACGGCGAACTGCGAGCCCATCCCGCCAAGCACCACAATCGCCAGCACAAAGGCCGATTCGGCAAAGGTGAAAGACTCCGGGCTAACAAATCCCTGACGCGCGGCAAAGAGCGTACCGGCAAAACCGGCAAACGCGGCGCTGATGGTAAAAGCGGTCAGCTTGATGCGGGTTGGGTTCAGCCCCAGGGAGCGACAGGCGATCTCATCTTCACGCAGCGCTTCCCACGCGCGGCCCAGCGGCATGCGCAGCAGACGGTTGATCACGAACAGGGTAATCACCACCAGCAGCAGCGCCACCAGATAGAGCCAGATCACGCGGTCGGACGGGTCATATTTGATGCCAAAGAAGTTGCTGAAGGTATCCCAGCCCCCTTCGCGGGCGGTACGGCTGAACTCCAGGCCGAAGAAGGTCGGTTTCGGGATCTGGCTGATACCGTTCGGGCCACCGGTCACTTCGGTGTTGTTGAGCAGCAGGATACGAACAATTTCGCCAAAGCCTAAGGTGACAATCGCCAGATAGTCACCCCGCAGGCGCAATACCGGGAAGCCGAGCAGGAAACCCGCGGCGGCGGAGACCAGCCCCGCCAGCGGCAGGCAGGTCCAGAAGCCGAGACCGTAATAGTGGTTGAGCAGCGCGAAAGTGTAAGCGCCGATGGCATAGAAACCGCCGTAGCCCAGCACCAGCAGCCCCGACAACCCTACCACCACGTTCAGACCGAGCCCCAGAATCACGTAGATCATGGTCAGGGTGGCGATATCCACCGTACCGCGCGAGACCATAAAGGGCCACGCCACGGCAATCACCAGCAGCGCCACCAGAAACAGCTTTTGCTTCACGGTAGAGCCATCAATCGCCGGCAGCACAAACTTCGGGCCAGAGACATTTTTCAGCGACTTCTGGAACACCGGGCGCAGCAGCTGGAATAAAAAGACCACCGCGGTGCCAATAAAGACCCACTGCCAGCGGATATCGGCGGCGGTATCCACCACCAGCTTTGTACCGTCCAGCCCTAACTGAACGCCCATAAAGACGCTTGCGAGGATAAAGAACATGACGGCAGAGAGCAGCGCCATTGCAGCATGCATCGGTTTCATACTTTCTCTACCTCCGGGCGGCCCAGAATACCGGTCGGCATCACCAGCAGAACCAGAATCAGCAGCGCAAACGACACCACATCTTTATATTCGGTGCTCAGATAGGCCGAGGAGAGCGACTCCGCCACCCCCAGAATCAGGCCGCCGATCATCGCGCCAGGAATACTGCCGATACCGCCCAGCACCGCTGCGGTAAAGGCTTTCATCCCGGCCATAAAGCCAATATACGGGTTAATTACGCCGTAGAACTGGCCGAGCAGAACGCCTGCAACGGCCGCCATCGCAGCGCCGATCACGAAGGTTAAGGCAATCACGCGGTCGGTGTTAATTCCGAGCAGGCTCGCCATCTTCAGATCTTCTGCGCAGGCGCGGCAGGCGCGTCCCATGCGGGAGTAACGGATAAACAGCGTCAACGCCAGCATGGCGATGAACGTGACGATCCAGATAACCAGCTGCATGGTGGTAATAGAGGCAGAGAAGTTTTCGCTGGCCCCGACAATCCACTGCCCGTTAAACAGGCTCGGCAGCGCCACGTCACGCGAGCCTTCCGTCAGGCTGACGTAGTTTTGCAGGAAGATGGACATGCCGATGGCGGAGATAAGCGCAATCAGGCGCTTGGAGTTGCGCACCGGTCGGTAGGCGACGCGCTCGATACTCCAGCCGTAGGCGCTGGCAATCACAATCGCGCCGACAAACCCGGCGGCCACCAGCAGCCAGCTGCTGTCGATGCCCATCATCATCAGCGCGGCGATGATCATAAAGGAGACGTAGCTGCCGATCATGTAAACCTCGCCGTGGGCGAAGTTAATCATGCCGATAATGCCGTAGACCATCGTGTAGCCGATGGCGATGAGCGCGTAGGTGCTTCCCAGCGTGACGCCGTTAAACATCTGCTGCAAAAAATAGAGAAACTGCTCGGACATAAGATAACCTTTCTGGCATCCGCCGGGCGCGCCCGGCGGCGGGATGATTATTTGGCTACCGTGGACGACCCATCGGCGTGCCACGTAAAGACACCAAATTCAAATCCCTTCAGATCGCCTTTTTCATCCCAGTTCAGCGGCCCAATCACGGTGTTAGCCCCGTGCGCTTTTAAATCTTTCACCAGATCCAGCGGCTCTTTGCTGCCGGTACGCTCCATGGCGGTCGCCAGGGACTGCACGGCGGCATAGGTGATCCAGACGTAAGGACCGCTCGGATCTTTCTTCTGCGCGTTAAGCGCATCGACGACAGGCTTGTTCGCCGGATCCTTGTCATAGCGTTTCGGCATAGTTACCAGCATGCCTTCCGCAGCATCGCCCGCGATGTTGGAGAGCGAGGCGTTACCGACCCCTTCTGGCCCCATAAACTGGGTTTTCAGGCCGACCGAGCGCGCCTGGCGCAGCATCTGGCCCATCTCCGGGTAATAGCCGCCGTAGTAGACGAAGTCGATATTCTCTTTTTGCAGACGGGCAATCAGCGCGGAGAAGTCTTTCTCGCCGGCGGTGATACCGTCAAAGAAGACGATGTTGGCATTACCTTTTTTCAAGCCATCCTGCACCGAGCGGGCCAGCCCTTCACCGTATTGCTGCTTGTCGTGGATGATGGCGATGCGCTGCGGCTTTACCTTTTCGAGAATGTATTTTGCGGCAGTCGGCCCCTGAGAGGAGTCGAGCCCGGCGGTACGCATGATGTGCTGATAGCCGCGCTGCGTCAGTTCCGGGTTGGTCGCCCCCGGGCTTATCATCAGGATGCCTTCATCTTCATAGATGTCAGAAGCGGGCTGAGTGGAGGAGGAGCAGAGATGACCAATGACATACTGGATGCCGTCGTTAACAATTTTGTTGGCGACCGCCACGGCCTGCTTCGGATCGCAGGCGTCGTCATACTCCACGCCCACCAGCTTATCGCCCTTGATGCCGCCTTTGGCATTAATGTCGTGGATCGCCTGGCGCGCGCCGTTGAACTCCATGTCGCCCCACTGCGCCACCGGACCGGACATTGCCCCAACAACGGCCACTTTGATCTCTTCCGCCATGGCTGCCTGCGATAACGTCAGTGCAACCAATCCCGCGATAACCCTCTTCGCGTTCCTTTTCATTGCTAAACCCCGTTCGTGTTGTGCTGTAGAAATGTTGTTTTTTTATGGTTAAAAAGCATTCTGTACTTTTATTGAACAACGCTATTTTTACCAGTGCCTTTAATGATTTAGCGCAGTTTTTTGGCAAAAACCAGACTAAAATATCTATTTTTCAGGCTATTAAGAAAAGATAATATTCTGAAACAGTACAGAGATAAACAAAAAAAAGCGCAGCTGACAGCATAAAATAATGGTACAAAGCGCCAGATAAAACGCCGCATTTTAGGTTAAAACACTGTTTATTTTTCAATCCATGCAGTTTCAGACTGCCTGGCGCGGCGACAAAAAATTAATCACCTGGTAAATGGATACAAAAAGAGTAGGCCGCCAGCAGAGTAAATTGAGTACACTGCCTTTACTCTTAATGTTTTGGACAAACAGCGAATGAAACTGACCATCATCCGGCTGACGACCTTCAGCGATCAGGATCGTATTGATCTGGACAAGATCTGGCCGGAATATTCCCCCTCATCGTTAACCGTTGACGACAACCACCGTATTTATGCCGCGCGCTTCAACGAGCGTCTGCTGGCCGCCGTACGCGTGACGCTCAGCGGTACGGAAGGGGCGCTGGATTCCCTGCGCGTGCGCGAAGTTACCCGTCGCCGCGGTGTGGGGCAGTATCTGATTGAAGAGACGATCCGCGAAAACCCGAGCGTGACCAGCTGGTGGATGGCGGATGTGGGCGTGGAAGACCGCGGCGTGATGGCGGCGTTTATGCAGGCGCTGGGATTTACTGCCCAGGAGAACGGGTGGGTGAAGCGTTAAAAGAAAGCCGGGTGGCGGCTACGCCTTACCCGGCCTACATTATCTGCCGCATTTTCCCAAGCATTTCGCGTTGCAGGAAGGCGGCAAGTTATGAAATCCCCGGGAGCTTACATAAGTAAGTGACCGGGGTTGAATAACGCAGCCAACGCACCTGCGGCGCGAAAGGCGACGGGAAAATTATTTAGCGTCGGTCGCCGTGCCATTAGCATGCCAGTCAAACACGCCAAATTCGAAGCCCTTCAGATCGCCCTTCTCATCCCAGGAGAGCGGCCCCATGACGGTTTCCACGGAGTTTGCTTTCAGCCAGGTGGCAATCTCAGCCGGATCGGCTGACTGGTTCAGGCCCGCCTGCAGGGACTGCAACGCCGCGTAGGTGGTCCAGACGAATGCGCCGCTCGGATCCTGTTTCTTCGCCTTAATGGCATCCACCACCGGTTTGTTCGCCGGAACCTGATCGTAGTTTTTCGGCTTGGTGACCAGCAGCCCTTCAGCTGATTCACCCGCGATGTTAGACAGAGAAACGTTCGCCACGCCTTCTGGCCCCATGAACTGAGTCTTCAGGCCCGCCGCACGCGCCTGGCGCAGGATCTGCCCCATCTCCGGGTGATAGCCGCCGTAGTAAACGAAATCGATATTCTCTTTCTTCAGACGCGCCACCAGCGTGGAGAAGTCTTTTTCACCGGCGGTAATCCCGTCAAAGAAGACCACGTTGGCATTCGCTTTCTTCAGGTTATCCTGTACCGCACGCGCCAGACCTTCGCCGTACTGCTGTTTGTCGTGAACAATCGCGATGCGCTGCGGCTTCACTTTTTCCACAATGTATTTCGCGGCGGTTGGGCCCTGATCGGAGTCCAGACCGGTGGTGCGCAGGATCAGCTTATAGCCGCGCGCGGTCAGCTCTGGCGCGGTGGCTGCCGGAGTAATCATCAGGATGCCTTCGTCTTCGTAGATATCAGACGCTGGCTGCGTGGAAGAGGAGCAGAGGTGGCCAATCACATATTTGATGCCGTCGTTAACCACTTTGTTTGCTACGGCTACCGCTTGTTTCGGGTCGCAGGCGTCATCATATTTTACGATCTGCAGTTTTTCGCCTTTGATACCGCCCTTCGCATTAATGTCAGCGACCGCCTGCTCTGCACCAGTAAACTCCTGATCGCCGTACTGGGCTACCGGACCGGACATCGCGCCCACCACAGCCACTTTGATATCAGCCTGAGCGGTACCAAATGCCAGCGCGATACATCCTGCCAGTAACGCTTTACCCTTCATATTCATCCTGAGATTCCCCATTATTATGGTTATTACGATTGTTGTGATGTCGTTGTGTAGCGCTTTATTTCAGTTATAGGCGTGCCGACCGCGCTTTTTCAGCACACTCTGCTAAAACATACCCCATTTTTATGATTTTGGAATAGGTAATTTGAAATGAATATATGCTAAGCCCGGACGCCTGTTGCGCCGGGCTTTTGGCTTTAACGTGTCAGCGCCGCAGAGAGAAGATCCAGCGCTTTACGGAACTGCGCATCAGGAATGGTGAGAGGATAGAGAAAGCGAATGACGTTGCCGTAGACCCCGCAGCTCAGCAGCAGCAGGCCCGCCTGCAAGGCCTTTTCCTGCACCTGACGGGTAAATTCCGGTGACGGCTCGCCGGTGTGCGGATCGATAAACTCCACCGCCACCATCGAGCCCTGGGCGCGGATGTCGGCAATAAAGGGGCAATCGGCCCGGGCGGCGTTGAGCAGCGTCACCAGCTGCTGGCCAAGCCGCACGGCGCGGGCGCAAAGCTCTTCTTCATCGATCACGTCGAGCACCGCGTGGGCCGCCGCAATTGCCAGCGGGTTACCCGCATAGGTGCCCCCCAGGCCACCCGGAGCGGGCGCATCCATCACCTCCGCGCGACCCGCGACGGCCGAGAGCGGCATACCGCCCGCCAGACTTTTCGCCATGGTAATCATGTCGGGCTGCACGCTGTGATGCTCCATCGAAAAGAGTTTACCGGTACGGGCAAAACCGGTCTGCACTTCGTCGGCAATCAGCAGAATATTATGGGTGTCACAGATGGCGCGCAGCGCCTGCATAAAGTCAGCAGGAGCGACGTTAAAACCCCCTTCCCCCTGTACCGGCTCGATGATAATCGCGGCGACCTGGTCGGGCGCAATATCCGCCTTAAAGATACGCTCCAGGCTTTTCAGCGCTTCGGCAGTCGTTACCCCGTGCAGCGGACTGGGATAAAGTGCGTGATAGACCGAGCCGGGAAACGGGCCAAAGCCAAGCTTATAGGGTGCCACCTTGCCGGTGAGCGCCATGGTCATAAAGGTACGCCCATGAAAGGCGCCGCTGAAGGTAATCAGCCCCGGACGGCGGGTACAGGCCCGCGCGATTTTTACCGCGTTTTCTACCGCTTCCGCCCCGGTGGAGAAGAAGGCGGTTTTCGCTGGCCCCTGAATCGGCACGCGGGCGTTAATCCGCTCGGCAAGCGCCACGTAGCCCTCGTAAGGGACAATCTGGTACGCCGTATGGGTAAAGGCGTGGAGCTGTTTTTCAATCGCGGCGACGACTTTCGGATGCCGGTGGCCGGTATTAAGCACCGCGATGCCCGCCGCGAAGTCGATCACCTCGTTGCCTTCTACATCCCACAGCGTGGCATTTTCCGCTTTATCGGCGTAGAAACCGCACAACACGCCGATGCCGCGCGGCGTCGCCTGTAAACGCCGTTCGTTCAGTTCGTTATTATTCACTTTATCCCCCAAAGATGCGCACAACCCATCGGTAAGTGTTTGCCAGAGGATAAAAATTAGCCAGAGCGGGCGTTGAAAAAAGCTGTTTTGCAGGTCCGATAAGCGAAGCGCCATCGGGCTTTTGTGTGGGTATTTTTGCCGGATGGCGGCTGCGCCTTATCCGGCCTACAAAGGCAGGCTGTAGTTTTGTCGGTGGGTATAAAAAACAAAACCCCCGGACTCTCATCCAGGGGTTATCAGGTGCATCGCGAAGATTACGCTTCGATAGCGGCGCGGAGTTTCTTCATGGCGTTCTTTTCAAGCTGACGCACGCGTTCAGCGGAGACGCCATAGCGGTCGGCCAGTTCCTGCAGGGTGGACTTGTTATCTTCGTCCAGCCAGCGGGCGCGGATAATGGCCTGGCTACGCTCGTCCAGCCCTTCCATCGCATGGGAGAGCTTGTTGGCCGCCTGATCTTCCCAGTTGTCCTCTTCAATGCCGTCAGCAAAGTTGGAGGTCTTATCCTGCAGATAGAGTACCGGTGCCATCGGCTGGCCATCCTGCGCATCGTCGTCGGAGGACATATCAAAGGTCATGTCCTGCGCGGCCATACGGGATTCCATCTCACGCACATCTTTGCTGGAGACGCCCAGCTCGCGCGCGACCATTTCCACTTCATCCTGATTAAACCAGCCCAGACGCTGCTTGGTTTTACGCAGGTTAAAGAACAGTTTGCGCTGTGCTTTGGTGGTGGCGACCTTCACGATACGCCAGTTACGCAGCACATATTCGTGAATTTCTGCCTTGATCCAGTGTACGGCGAAGGAGACCAGTCGCACGCCCACTTCCGGGTTAAAGCGACGCACCGCCTTCATCAGGCCGATGTTGCCTTCCTGGATCAGGTCCGCCTGCGGCAGGCCATAGCCCGCATAGTTACGAGCAATGTGAACAACAAAGCGCAGGTGAGACAGGATCAGCTTCTTAGCTGCTTCCAGATCGCCCTGGTAATGCAGCTTTTCAGCAAGCTCCTTTTCTTCCTCAGCCGTTAACATCGGCCAGGTGTTAGCGGCCCGGATATAAGATTCCAGGTTACCAACAGGGGCTAAAGCTAAAGTTTGCATTTCTTTGGTCATTCATTCCTCTCAATTTGGTCTCGTTTGGCCGGGGTTATCCCATCAGGCAATAACCGTGCCAAAGCATTTTGAGCAGCGAGAATAGCATCCACTCTTTTATCAGACAGTGATTTTATCCACAAGTTCCATGCGCGAGTGTGAATAGATTACGCACAAAATGTGACATGGAGATGATACTGCAGGAGGGGCGGAAAAAGACGCTTTCCCTGCAGAGCGATGAACCCGATGCAGGGAAAGATTATACCACGCTTTTACTATTCGGGAGTAAAGTGACGTAAATGTTGCACCGTGGCCAGCCATGCCGCGATCCAGCCGATCATGGAACAGACCAGCAGCAGCAACAGGCACTCATCAAACGATAAGCCGTTGATATCAAACTTCGTGCCGAACACCTGCGCCACGTCGGTCACGGCAGAGGAGAGCCGCATCACCAGGATTTCTGACAAAATCAATGAAAGAAATGCACCAGAAAAACCTAATAACGCGCCGCCATACAGGAACGGACGCAGGATAAAGCCGTCGGTGGCACCGATCAGCTTCTGCACGTTAATGCTGTCACGGCGGGCAAAGATACTCAGACGCACGCTGTTACCGATGACGAGGAAGACTGCGGCCACCATCAGCACGCCAATCATTGCCGCCACGCGACCCACCAGCCCGGTCAGCGCCGCCAGACGGGCGAACCAGCTGTCATCCATTCGCACTTCGTCAATGCCGTTAATGCGGGTGATGCGATCGCGCAGGGTGTTCAGCGAGTCGGTGCTCTGGAAATCGAGCTTCGGGATCACCACCGCCACGGCGGGCAGGGGGTTCTCTTCCAGCATATCCAGCGCGCCGCCAAAGCCGGACCAGTTACGAAACTCGCCCAGCGCCTCTTCACGCGACAGATAGTTAACCTTCTCCACCCCCTGCTCTGCCTGAATTTGTCCCACCACCTGCGCCGCGGCGTCATCATCCAGCGCCTTGTCCAGATAGACGGTGATCTGTGGAGAGGGATAGTACTGCGTCGCCGCCTGGCTGACGTTTTTGTAGACCATATAGCAGACGCTCGGCAGCGTCAGGGAGATGGCGATGACCATCACCGTCAGGAAGGTCGCCAGCGGTTTGCTTTTGAGATCCTGCAACGCGCCGTGGAACGCATAGCGCACCTGCTCGTTAAAGACGTTGGTTTTACGGGAGTTTGGCTTCGGCGCCGGTTTTGCGCGTCGGGGCGCGTTGCGGTTACCGTCTCCGCCGCCCTGCGGCTTGCGGAAACGGTCAAGTTTGCTGCCAAACTGCCGAATCTGGTTTACTGCGTCACGCTTATTCACCGAGGCCTCCGTGCAAATGACCGTCGCTCAGCGTCAGCATGCGGTACGAACGGCGGGAGATAAGCCCCATATCGTGCGTCGCCATCAGTACCGTCACCCCCACGCGGTTAAACTCCTCAAACAGACGTAAAATCCCCTCGGAGAGGGCTTCGTCCAGGTTACCGGTCGGTTCATCCGCCAGCAGCACCGCGGGCTTGTTCACCACCGCGCGGGCGATACCCACGCGCTGCTGTTCACCGCCAGAGAGCTGAATCGGAAAGTTTCTCGCTTTGTCCAGCAGCCCGACCTTGTCCAGCGCCGCCGAGACGCGGCGGCGGATATCGTCTCCGCTGGCACCCGCGATGATCAGCGGGATCGCGACGTTGTCGTAGACGGTCCGATCCATCAGCAGGTGGTGATCCTGAAAAATCATACCGATCTGGCGACGCAGAAACGGCACCTCGCGGTTTTTCAGGCGGGTAATGTCGTGGCCGCTGAAAAAGATTTTCCCGGCGCTGGGCCGCTCGATCCCACAGATAAGCTTGAGCAGGGTACTTTTCCCCGCGCCGGAGTGGCCGGTCAGAAAAGCCATCTCGCCTGGCCGCAGATGGAATGTCACCCCCTGCAGCGCTTGTCTCCCACCGAGATAGGCCTTGCTGACGTGTTCAAAGCGAATCATTGTTAATCCTCTCGGGCAAAAAGTGCCTCAATAAAGTCGTCCGATTTAAACGGACGCAAATCCTCGATACGTTCGCCCACGCCGATATAGCGGATTGGGATGCCGAACTGGTCCGCCACGGAGAAGATCACCCCACCTTTGGCAGTACCGTCAAGCTTGGTAAGCGTAATCCCGGTCAGCCCAACCGCTTCGTGGAACAGCTTCGCCTGGCTGACAGCGTTCTGCCCGGTGCTGGCGTCGATGGTCAGCATCACCTCGTGCGGCGCCTCTACATCCAGTTTCTTCATCACGCGAACGATTTTCTTCAGCTCTTCCATCAGGTGCGATTTGTTCTGCAAACGCCCTGCGGTATCGGCAATCAGCACGTCGATATTGCGCGCCTTAGCCGCCTGGATCGCATCAAAAATGACGGAGGCGGAGTCTGCGCCGGTATGCTGGGCGATAACCGGAATGTTATTGCGCTGGCCCCACACCTGGAGCTGCTCCACCGCTGCGGCGCGGAAGGTATCCCCCGCGGCCAGCATGACCGATTTGCCCTGCTGCTCAAACTGACGCGCCAGCTTGCCGATGGTGGTGGTTTTACCCACGCCGTTAACGCCGACCATCAGGATAACAAAAGGCGTTTTGCCTTCAATATTAAGCGGTTCATCCACTTTTGCGAGGATTTCACCCATCTCTTCTTTCAGCAGGCCGTAGAGCGCTTCCGCGTCGCGCAGCTGTTTGCGGCTCGCCCCTTCAGTCAGGTTGGCGATGATTTTACGCGTGGTCTCCACGCCCACGTCCGCGATAAGCAGCTGTTCTTCCAGCTCCTCGAAGAGGTCGTCATCGATCTTCTTACCGCGGAACAGGCTGATGAATCCGGAACCGAGGTTCTCTTTGGTCTTGAGCAGGCTGCGCTTCAGGCGGGCGAAAAAGCCCTCTTTGGTCGGTTTTTCCTGCTCCTGAGCCAGCTCTTCTACCGGCTCACCCGCTTCAGCCACCGGCACCACCATCGCCGCCTCTTCGGCAGCCTCAGCGGCCAGCGCCTGCGCTTCCAGTTCTTCGTCGGTGATCCCGGCCGTCTCTGCCTCTTGCGCCGCCGCCACGATCTCCACGGTTTCCGCTTCCGCCTGCCACTCTTCCGGCGACACCGCTTCGGCTTTTACCTCTTCGGGTAACGGCAGCTCTTCATGCTCAATGGCCACCTGCGGCGCCACGATCGGTTCGGGTTCTTTCTCCGGTTCCGGCTCGGGTTCAGCTTCTTTTTCCGGCTCCGTCACTGGCTCCGGTTCTGGCTCTTTTTCTGGCTCAGGCTCAACGTGCTGCGGCTTTTCGATCTCCTGAATCTGTTCAGTGACCTCAACCACCTCTTCAGCAAAGGCTTCGCTCTCTTGCTCGCTACGCGTAGGCGCAGGTGTTTCAGCGGGCGCTTCAGGCTCCGCCTGCTCTACAATCGCCTGCTGTTCTTCGTTCTTCTGTTCTTGTTCCTGCTCTTTATTGCCGAATCCCAGCCAGGAAAAGAAGCCACGTTTTTTCTCTTTTGCCATCTGCGACTACACTCCTCGCGGCGCTATATACATGGAAGCTAAAAAAATGATGAAATAGTCTAACACTTTACTTAATTGACATCACCGCCCGCAATCGCAGGCCTATTGTTAACAGAGCTTTCCTGAAATGAAGAAACCCACCCGCGTCTCCGCCGGGCAAATCCGCATTATTGGCGGCCAGTGGCGGGGCCGAAAATTACCGGTCCCGGATAGTCCTGGCCTTCGCCCCACCACCGACCGCGTCCGGGAGACGCTGTTTAACTGGCTCGCTCCCTCAATGGTAGACGCCGTCTGCCTGGACTGCTTCGCCGGTAGCGGCGCGCTGGGGCTGGAAGCGCTGTCGCGCTATGCCGCCAGCGCCACCCTGCTGGAGATGGAGCGCGGCGTGGCGCAGCAGCTCACCCAGAATCTGGCGACGCTGAAGGCCAAAAATGGCCGCGTGGTGAACGCCAACACGCTCTCCTGGCTTGCGCAGCCGGGAACGCCGCATAACGTGGTCTTTGTCGATCCGCCGTTTCGTAAAGGGCTGCTGGAAGAGACGCTCGCCCTGCTGGAAAAGAACGGCTGGCTGGCGAACGATGCGCTAATCTACGTGGAAAGCGAGGTCGAAAATGGCCTGCCGCCGGTACCGGTTCACTGGGATCTGCACCGGGAAAAAGTTGCCGGACAGGTTGCCTATCGTCTGTATCATCGTAAAGCACAAGGAGAGTCCGATGCCGATATTGATTAATGCTGGTCGCCTGTTGATGCTGTTTGTCTGGGCTTTTTTAATCCTGAATCTGGTGCACCCGTTCCCGCGCCCGCTGAATATCTTTATCAACGTCGCGCTGATTTTCACCGCCTTTATGCACGCGTTGCAGATGGTGATGCTGAAAAACAGCCTGCCGAAGGGGAGCCCGCCGATGACCGGCTGGCAGCAGCTGCGCGTTTTCCTTTTTGGCGTATTCGAACTGCTGGTGTGGATGAAGAAGTTTAAGGCGCAGGTGAAGAAGTAAGGTGCGGCCTGATGCCCTCACCCTAACCCTCTCCCACAGGGAGAGGGAACCGATCGAGCATTATTCAGCCCTGAAACCTTCAAACCGCGTTCCCTTATAGCTCAGCGTCCCCTTCTCCCCCACCGTCAGCTGGTGGTACTGCTGCGCCTCCAGTCGGAAGGTCATCTCCAGCCCGCCGGTTTCCGGCTTAAAGCTCGCCTCATAGCGCATCGTTGTGCCCGCAGGCGTCACCTGCTGCTGGCGAGAACGGCGATCGTTGAGCGGCTTCTCACGCTTGTTCGTCACCACTACCCGTTTTTGCATCAGAGGCGCGGCGTCGTTGTCCGCTTTTTCGCGGCGCTGCTGTACAAAACGAAAAGAGGCGGCGATAACGATTATCGCCACCACCACCACAAAAAAAAGCGGCATCTTGCTCATAACATCGTCCCCTCGGATTAAGCGGAAATCAGGATAACCTTCCCGCCCCGGCATTGCCAAATGTCCGCCTGCCTCACTACACTGAAGCGATATTTTACAGATACAGGGAGTTAATATGCTTTGGTCATTTATCGCTGTCTGTTTTTCCGCCTGGCTCTATGTCGATGCTTCCTATCGTGGCCCCGCGTGGCAGCGCTGGCTGTTTAAGCCCGTTACGCTGTTGCTCCTGCTCCTGCTCGCCTGGCAGGCGCCGATGTTTAACGCGGTGAGCTATCTGGTGGTGGCGGGCCTGTTCGCCTCGCTGGTGGGGGATGCCTTAACCCTGCTGCCGCGCCAGCGCCTGCTCTACGCCGTGGGTGCCTTTTTCCTGTCGCATCTGCTCTATACCCTCTATTTTGCCAGCCAGATGACCCTCTCCTTCTTCTGGCCGCTGCCGCTGGCGCTGCTGGTGATTGGCGTTCTGCTGGTAGGGGTGATCTGGACGCGGCTGGAGGAGATGCGCTGGCCGATCTGTACTTTTATCGCCATGACGCTGGTGATGGTCTGGCTGGCGGGCGAACTGTGGTTCTTCCGCCCTACCGCCCCGGCGATGTCCGCCTTCTTCGGCGCGGCCCTGCTGCTAATCGGCAATATCGTCTGGCTCGGCAGCCATTATCGCCGCCGCTTCCGCGCTGATAACGCCATCGCCGCCGCCTGCTACTTTGCCGGACATTTCCTGATCGTGCGTTCGCTCTATATCTAAATAGCCCTTGACTCTGGAGTCGACTCCAGAGTGCATACTCGGTAAATGAGAAGATTATCATTACCGGAGGATGCCATGTCGACACCAGAGCGCCCGCGCCACGCGCCGCCATTTACGGCGCTTAAGCTTAAACCCCTTCCCGCCAGAGAGGCCTGCTGCTGCGCAGGTGGCTGCGAAAGTGAACCTGCCGCCGGACAGCCCGTTACAGGCCAGAGCATGAGCTGGATTGTTGAAGGAATGGACTGCGCCGCCTGCGCCCGCAAAGTGGAAAATGCGGTCAGGCAGCTGGCGGGCGTTGAACAGGTGCAGGTGCTGTTCGCCACCCAGAAGCTGCGGGTCAGCGCGCCTGAGTCGATGCGTCGCCAGATCGAGGAGGCGGTCGGCGCGGCGGGCTACGCGCTCCGTGACGCGGCCCCTGCGGCAAAAACCTCCCGCCTGCGGGAGAGCCTCCCCCTGCTTATTCTGATAATAATGATGGCAATAAGCTGGGGCATCGCACAGTTTACCCCCTCCTTCGGTAACTTCGCCTTTATCGCCACCACGCTGGTCGGCCTCTTTCCCATTACCCGGCAGGCGCTGCGCCTGATGAGAAACGGCAGCATTTTCACCATCGAAACGCTGATGAGCGTGGCGGCTGTCGGCGCGCTTTGCATCGGGGCGACTGAAGAGGCCTCGATGGTGCTGCTGCTCTTTTTAACTGGCGAGAAGCTCGAAGGCTGGGCGGCAAACCGCGCGCGTCAGGGGGTAAGTGCGTTGATGGCCCTCAAACCTGAAACCGCCACACGCGTGAAAGATGGGGAACGTGAAACGGTCGCCATCAGCGCGTTGCGCCCGGGTGACGTGATAGAGGTGGCAGCGGGCGGACGTTTGCCCGCCGACGGTACATTGCTCACCGCCAGCGCCAGCTTTGACGAGAGCGCCCTGACCGGCGAATCGCTTCCCGTGGAGCGCGAGGCGGGGGAGAAAGTGCCTGCCGGTGCCACCAGCGTGGATCGTCTGGTACAGCTCAACGTACTCTCCATGCCGGGCGAAAGCGCCATCGATCGCATTCTCAGGCTGATTGAAGAGGCGGAGGAGCGTCGCGCGCCGGTCGAGCGTTTTATCGATCGCTTCAGCCGTCTCTACACTCCGGTGATTATGCTGGTTGCCCTGCTGGTAGCGCTGATTCCGCCGCTCCTGTTCGCCGCCCCGTGGGGAGAGTGGATTTACAAAGGGCTGGCGCTGCTGCTGATTGGCTGCCCCTGCGCGCTGGTCATCTCCACCCCGGCGGCGATTACGTCGGGCCTGGCCGCTGCGGCGCGTATCGGCGCGCTGGTCAAAGGCGGCGCGGCGCTGGAGCAGCTGGGCCGGGTGCGGCAGGTCGCCTTCGATAAAACCGGCACGCTGACGGCAGGTAAACCGCAGGTAACAGACATCTGCTCACAGGAGCTCACCGAAGAGGCGCTGCTGACGCTGGCTGCCGCGGTAGAACAAAGTTCAACCCACCCGCTGGCGCTTGCGATAGTTAACGAGGCCCGCCGCCGCGGGCTGGCCATTCCTCCCGCCAGCGCCCAGCGTACGCTGACCGGTTCGGGTATCGAGGCGGAGGTAGAGGGACAACAGGTGCTGATTTGCGCGGCGGGTAAATTCGCCGATGACCGTTACCGTTCGCAGATCCAGGCGCTGGAAGAGGCGGGGCAGACGGTGGTTATCGTGGCGCAGAATGGTGAGGCCAAAGGGATAGTGGCCCTGCGCGATACCCTGCGGGAAGATGCCCGGGAGGCGGTGGACGCCCTGCATCGGCTCGGCATTGAAGGGGTGATCTTAACGGGGGATAACCCGCGGGCGGCGGCAGCGATCGCCGGCGAGTTAGGTCTCACCTTCCAGGCGGGCCTGCTGCCTGAGGATAAGGTCAGGTCGGTCGCGGCGCTTAGCCAGCGCGCCCCGCTGGCGATGGTGGGCGACGGAATTAACGACGCGCCCGCGATGAAGGCCGCCACGGTGGGTATTGCGATGGGCGGCGGTACCGACGTGGCGCTGGAAGCGGCCGACGCCGCGCTCACCCATAACCGCCTGACGGGGCTGGCGCAGACGATCGCGCTGGCTCGCGCCACCCGTGCCAATATCCGTCAGAACATCGCCATCGCGCTGGGATTAAAGGCCATCTTTCTTGTCACTACTCTGCTTGGTATTACCGGGCTGTGGCTGGCGGTGCTGGCGGATACCGGCGCGACGGTGCTGGTGACGGCGAACGCGCTGAGGCTGTTGCGTAAACGGTAAAAAAAGCCGGGCAAGGCGCTGCTGCCGCCCGGCAAAACCTTTACTGCATTCCCAACACTCCCGGCAGCCAGAGCGAAATTGCCGGAACATAAGTCACCAGCCCCAGAATAATCAGCAGCATACCGTAGAACGGCAGCATCGCTTTCACCACCGTTTCGATCTTCTGCTTGCTCACCGCGCTGGCAACAAACAGCACCGAACCTACCGGCGGGGTGATCAGCCCGATTCCCAGGTTAACCATCATGATCATGCCAAAGTGCACCGGATCGATGCCAAGCGCGTTGGTCACCGGCAGCAGCACCGGCGTCAGGATCAGGATAATCGGCGCCATATCCATCAGCGTGCCAATCAGCAGCAGCATGATGTTGAGATACATCAGGATGACATATTTGTTATCCGACAATGTGGTGAAAAATTCGGTGATGCGCATCGGGAGCTGCATGTAGGTCATCACCGCGCCGAACGCCGCCGCAAAGCCGATTAGAATCATCACGATGGTAACCGTTTTTACCGTACGGCAGAGCAGCTTCGGCAGCTCGTTCCACTTGTAGTCGCGGTAGATAAACATGGTGACGAAAAAGGCCCACAGGCAGGCGACCGCAGCGGATTCCGTGGCGGTAAAAATACCGGATAAGATCCCGCCGAGAATAATAACCACCGTCATTAGCCCCCAGAGCGCATCCAGCATAATCTTCATCGCCTGCTTAAAGGGGATCCTTTCGCCCTTCGGGTAGCCGCGCTTGCGGGCAAACCCCACGCAGAGCAACATCAGGCTGACGCCCAGCAGCAGCCCCGGCAGGATCCCGGCGATAAAGAGCGTGGCGATGGAGACGGTACCGCCCGCCGCCAGGGAGTAGATCACCGAGTTGTGGCTGGGCGGGATCAGAATCGCCTGCACCGAACCGCTGGCGGTGACCGCCGCCGCATATTCGCGCGGGTAGCCCTTCTTCTCCATCTCCGGGATCATGACGCTGCCGATGGAGGCGGTATCCGCCACCGACGAGCCAGAAATGGCGCCGAAAAAGGTGGAGGCGACAATATTCACCAGCGACAGGCCGCCGCGAATAAAGCCCACAAAGAGATAGGCGAAGTTGACCAGCCGTCGCGCGATCCCCCCTTCCGCCATAATTGCCCCGGCCAGAATAAAGAACGGAATGGCAAGAAGGGTGAATTTATTCACGCCGCTGGTGATTTGGATCATCAGCGCCTCCAGCGGCAGGTCGATCCAGAGCGCCCCGGCCACGGCGCTCAGCCCCACGGCGAAGGCCACCGGCATGCCCAGCGCCAGCAGGATAGCGAGGGTGAATAACAAGATAAAAGCGTCCATCGTTCACCCCTTAACTGTGGTTGCCGATCAGCACGACCGGGCGATGTTCCTGTGAGCCAAAGAGCAGTCGCTCCATCACAAACAGGATCAGAATGGCCGACCCGACGGGCAGCGGCAGGTAGCTCTCCCCTGAGGTCATGACTGGAAACTCCGCCACCGGCTGTTCCCATAGCTCCACGCAGAGCCAGAAGCTATACCAGAACAGAATGAGGGAGATCAGCAGCATCAGCAGATCCACCAACCGGGCGCAGAGGATTTTAAGCGCGTCGGGCAGGCGGTCGGTCAGCATATTCACTGCGATATGCGAGCCGGCACGATACCCCACCGCCGCGCCGATAAAGGTAAAGGTTACCATGCAGATAATGGCGATCGGTTCCGGCCAGGACTCTCCGCGATTGAGCACATAACGCGAGAAAATGCCGATGGGGATCACCACGGTCATCACCACCAGCGAGAGGCCCGCCACGGCCATGGCGAGCAGGTAGAGTCGGTCCATCCACTTCAGGTAGCGCTCGGACATACATTCTCCGGTTACTTCACGTCAGCGATGGCTTTCATCAGATCCTGGTGCTTGTCGCCATACTGGGCGCGCACCGGCTCCGTGGCCTTAATAAATACCGACTTATCGATATCATGGAACTGCACGCCGCCCGCCTTCATCTTGTCCAGCGCCTGCTGGTTATAGGCGTCCCATAGCTTGCGCTGCTCAAACTGCGCTTCGCGGGCGAGAGTAAGGATTTTTTGCTGCTGATCGGCGTTGAGCTTGTCCCACTTCACTTTGGAGTAGAGCAACATTTCCGGGGTAATAAAGTGGCCGCTCAGGGTGTAGTTTTTGGCAACCGGCATATAGTTATGCGCGACATAGGTCGGCGGGTTGTTTTCCGCCCCGTCAATGACGCCGGTCTGCATTCCGCTGTAGACCTCACTCACCCCCATCGCCACCGCGTTCGCACCCATCGCTTTTAAGGTTGCCAGCGCCACCGGACTGCCCTGAACGCGGATTTTCATCCCCTTAAGATCCTCGGGTTTGACCACCGGCTCCTTGGTGATCAGGTTGCGGGTGCCGGAGTCCATCCAGCCGAGAAAGACCAGCCGGGACTTGGGGTTAGCGGTAAGTTTTTCGCCAATCTGCTTGCCGATTTCCCCGTCGATGACTTTGTGCATATGATCTTCATCGCGGAAAACGTAAGGCAGGGTAAACGCCTCCACATCCGGCAGAATAGCGGCGACCGGCGCCATCGAGATGCGGATCATGTCAATCGCCCCCATCTGCGCCTGTTCGATCATCTGCTTCTCATCCCCCAGCACCCCGCCAGGAAAAACCTTTATCTCCAGTTCGCCGTTGGTTTGTTGTTTGAGCTTTTCGCCCATCTGCTGCACCGCCACCACGTTCGGGTAGCCTTCAGGATGGACATCGGCAGCTTTGATGGTTTGCGCCGAGACGGAGCAGGCAACAGCAGACAGACACAGCGCGGCCAGCAACGGCTTGAGGGTCGTTTTCATCGGGTGAACTCCAGGGTAGTGAGGAAAGCGTTAAAACGTCGTTTTAGTTTTGCGCTTAAAAATTAGCCTGGGCGGGGGAAAGTGAAGGTGAAGCGCCTCACAAAAAAGCGCTAAATTTTGAAACAATGGTTTAAAAATGTGGCGGCGGTCATGCCGGGCGGCGTCGACGCCTTACCCGGCCTCTGATTCTGCGTTAAAAAACGCTTAACCCTTACGAATCACATAGCGATACGGCAGCGCGTCGGTCTCTTTGGCGACCAGTTCGTGTTCCATAAAGGTGCAAAAACCGGGGATATCGCGGGTGGTGGCCGGATCGTCGGCAATAATCAGCAGCGTTTCGCCGGACTGCATATTACGCACGGTTTTACGCACCATCATTACCGGCTCCGGGCAGCGCAGGCCGAGGGCGTCAAGCGTGTGGTCGGGGCTGGAAAATAGATCGTTCATCATCGTCTCATTCACAAAAAAACGGCTGTAGTGTACGCCGCGCTGGCGACAAAGCAAACCAGGTTAACGATTGCGTGAAAATTAGCCATTGCAAACTTCAGTCAACGCAGTATGATGCGGCGGTTTTTATTGGGTTCCCTCACCCCAACCACTAAAAAGGTCACAATATGACGCAGTTTACTCAATCGCAGCGCGTAAAAGCGTTGTTCTGGCTTTCGCTTTTTCATCTGCTGGTGATCACCTCCAGCAACTATCTGGTACAGCTCCCGATCGCCATTTTTGGTTTTCATACCACCTGGGGTGCCTTTAGCTTTCCGTTTATTTTCCTCGCCACCGATCTGACCGTCCGCATTTTCGGCGCGCCGCTGGCCCGACGCATTATCTTTGCGGTGATGATCCCGGCGCTGTTTATCTCTTATGTCATCTCCTCCCTGTTCTATATGGGAAGCTGGCAGGGATTTGGCGCGCTGGCGCATTTCAACCTCTTCGTCGCCCGTATCGCTGCCGCGAGCTTTATGGCCTACGCGCTGGGACAGATCCTGGACGTTCACGTCTTTAACCGTCTGCGCCAGAACCACCGCTGGTGGATAGCGCCTACCGCCTCGACGCTGTTCGGCAACGTCAGCGATACGCTGGCCTTCTTCTTCATCGCCTTCTGGCGCAGCCCGGACCCGTTTATGGCGGCGCACTGGATGGAGATCGCGCTGGTGGATTACTGCTTTAAAGTGCTGATCAGCATCGTCTTCTTCCTGCCGATGTACGGCGTATTGCTCAATATGCTGCTCAAAAGGCTGGCGGACAAATCTGAAAACCGGGCATTTCAGCCAGGTTAAAGGTTCGCTTTATCAGTTGTGATAAGATGAACGGATGAGCCGTTAATGGCCGTTTATCAAAAGGAAGATGTCAATGCGCAATCTGGTTAAATATGTCGGGATTGGCCTGCTGGTCGTCGGGCTTGCGGCCTGTGATAACAGCGACACGAAAACGCCTGCTCAGGCGGCCTCTGCCGAAAGTAACGCGACCGGCCAGCCGGTTACTCTGATGGATGGCAAGCTGAGCTTCTCTCTGCCTGCGGATATGACCGACCAGAGCGGCAAGCTGGGGACTCAGGCGAACAATATGCACGTCTACGCCGACGCCACCGGGCAGAAAGCGGTGATTGTGATTGTGGGTGATAACACCAGTGAAGATCTGGCGGTACTGACGAAGCGCCTGGAAGAGCAGCAGCGCAGCCGCGATCCGCAACTGCAGGTAGTAACCAATAAAAGCATCGAGCTGAAGGGGCATAAACTGCAGCAGCTTGACAGCATTATCTCGGCGAAAGGCCAGACCGCCTACTCCTCCGTGGTGCTGGGGCGGGTGGACAACAAACTGCTGACCCTGCAGATCACCCTGCCGGCGGATAATCAGCAGCAGGCGCAGACCGCCGCCGAGAACATCATCAATACCCTCGTCATTCAGTAAGGTGACGACGAAACGGCCTCCTGCGGAGGCCGTTTTTTTAGCCGCCACGCCAGCAGTAACGCCACCGCCACCAGCCCCGCCGCCGCAATATAGATCACCGGCACGCCCGCCCAGGCCATTACCAGCCCGGCCAGCGGCCCGGTTACGCCGAGCGACATATCCATAAAGACCGTATAGGTCGCAAGCGCCGCCCCCTGGTTCTGCTGCGGCACCGCCTTGACCGCCACTACGCCGAGCGCCGGAAAGACCAGCGAGAAACCGGCGCCTGCCAGCAGCACACCGATTTTAGCCATCCACGGCGCGGCGGCGAAGCCGGTCAGCAACAGCCCGACCATCTCCACCACGAAGCAGAACATCGCCACGTTGAGCCCGCCGTGGCGGTTGATGCTGTCAGGAAAGAGCAGGCGCGCGCCAACAAAGGCTGCGCTAAAGAGCGTCAGGGCAAAGGCCGCGCCGCTCCAGCCTTTGGCGTCGTAGAAGAGGGTGATAAAGGTGGCGATCACGCCAAAGCCAGTGGTGGCCAGCGCCAGCGCCATGCCGTAAAGCCAGACCCGTCCCAGCACCGCGCGAAACGGCAGCGGCTTGCCCTTGCTGGCGGTCACCTTCGGGCGCGGCAGCGCCAGCACAATCGCCAGCAGCGCGACCGCCATTATGACAACCGCCAGGCCGGACAGCCCGCTGAGGCGATAGCAGAGCACCCCGAGCGGCGCACCGAGGGCCATCGCGCCGTAGGTGACGATCCCGTTCCAGGAGATCACCCGCCCGATGTGGGACGCCCCTACCACGCCCACGCCCCAGAGGGTCGAGCCGGTTCCCGCCAGACTCTGCCCGATACCCAGAATCAGGCGTCCCAGGCAGAGCAGCGCCAGGCTTACCAGCGGCCATCCGCTGGCGAGATCAGCCAACAGGTAGCTAAGGCCGCTAAGAAAACAGCCGCACAGCCCCAGCACCACGATACTTTTCGGCCCGAACAGGTCAGCGTACCGCCCTGCGTGCGGGCGGCTCAGCAGCGTGGCGAAATATTGCAGGCTAATCGCCAGCCCTGCCCAGAAGGCGCTAAAACCCATCACGTCGTGGACATAGCCGGGCAGCACTGCAAGCGGCAGCCCGATGGTGAGATAGCTGGCGAAATTGTAGCTAACAACGGAAACGATGCGCAGATTAAGGCGTAATCCGCTTAACGCCGGTTCGGGCATGACTGATTTACCTGGATTTGTTACGGCAGTGTTTCACTATTATCATGATGCGCGCGGAAAATCAGCAGACACTTTCGGAATAACAGTGTCAGACGAAGCGCGGTCCGCGCACTACACTTAACAGGCACACCACAAAAGGAATTTAGTATGATGCCCTCCCCCGCACAGCCCGATAAAGCAGGACTGCATATTCTTTTAAAGCTGGCCTGTCTGGTGGTGATCCTCGCCGGGATCCACGCCGCCGCTGATATTATTGTTCAGCTTTTACTGGCGCTCTTTTTCGCCATTGTTCTTAACCCGCTGGTGACCTGGTTTCTTCGCCGGGGTTTTAAACGTCCGTTCGCCATTACCATCGTCGTGGTGGTGATGATTATCGCTCTCACCGCGCTGCTCGGCGTGCTGGCGGCGTCGCTAAACGAGTTCGCCACGCTACTGCCGCAATACAATAAAGAGCTGACGCACAAGCTGGTTGAACTCCAGCAGATGCTGCCCTTTCTCAATCTGCATATATCGCCCGAACGAATGCTGCGCCGGATGGACTCGGAAAAGGTAATGGCCTATGCCACCACCCTGATGACCGGCCTCTCCGGGGCGATGGCCAGCATCGTCCTGCTGGTGATGACGGTGGTCTTTATGCTCTTTGAGGTGCGCCACCTGCCCTATAAGCTGCGCTTTGCGCTGAATAACCCGCAGATCCATATTGCCGGGCTGCACCGCGCCCTGAAGGGTGTTTCGCACTATCTGGCGCTGAAAACGCTGCTAAGCCTCTGGACCGGGGCGATAGTCTGGCTGGGTCTGACGCTGCTGGGCGTCCAGTTTGCGCTGATGTGGGGCGTGCTCGCCTTCCTGACCAACTACGTACCTAACATTGGGGCGGTGCTCTCCGCCGTACCGCCGATGATTCAGGCCTTCCTGTTTAACGGCTTTTACGAGTGCGCGATGGTCGGGGCGCTGTTCCTCATCGTCCATATGGTGCTTGGCAATATTGTAGAGCCGCGCATGATGGGCCACCGGCTGGGCATGTCGACCATGGTGGTCTTTTTATCGTTGCTGATCTGGGGATGGTTGCTGGGACCGGTAGGGATGCTGCTCTCCGTACCGCTCACCAGCGTCTGTAAAATCTGGATGGAGACTACCAAAGGCGGCAGCAAGCTGGCGATCCTCCTCGGACCAGGTCGTCCCAAAAGTCGATTACCGGGCTAATCGGCGCCCCGCGTTGTATAGTAGTAGTTTCGCCGCGTGACTTTGCGGCTGCGATTGTGTTGATGAAGGCCGAATTAGCTATGTACCAGGTTTTTCTGGGAAAGATTTCTACCCTGAGCACTGACTCATGGGCCGAGGCGCTGGCGGAAAGTGTGCCGCAGAACGTTGACCGTGCCCGCTGGCTTGCCGCCCGCGGGCTGTTGTCGCGTCTGCTGGCGCCGCAGCCGCTTCCCGATTTCGTCTACGGCGAACAAGGCAAGCCCGCCCTCGCGCGCCAGCCCTCCCTCTGGTTCAACCTGAGCCACAGCGGAGATGACCTGGTGCTGATGCTCAGCGACGAAGGGGAGGTTGGTTGCGATCTGGAGCGCATTCGTCCGCATGATAACTGGCGCGCGCTGGCGAACGCCGTTTTTACCCTGGGCGAGCATGCAGAGCTGGAACGCGAAACGCCGGAAGCACAGCTTCCGGCGTTCTGGCGTATCTGGACGCGTAAAGAGGCGATGGTAAAACAGCGCGGCGGCAGCCCCTGGCAAATCGTCAGCGTCGACAGCACATTCCCCTCCTCGCTCAGCGTCAGCCATTACCAGTTTGATGAGCTGAGCCTTGCCGTCTGCACTCCTACCCCTTTTACTCTTAGCGACGCCACCCTGACGCGTCTGTAGCCCTCTGCCCTTCGCTTATTTCAGATTGTTGGGGAAATCCGCTGGCAGTTCGCTGGCGGCACAGGCGATGACGCTGTCATCGTCAGGGCCACAGTCGCGCACAAAGGTGATAGTGGCGAACTCATCAATCACTTCGGTCGGATAGGCCGGGCCCGCGTCACGATAAGCATTCATCTCCGGAATATGATCATTCTGGAAGCAGACGGTTTTTTCCGGGTTGTTCATCACCCAGCGCGGGAAGAAGATGGTGCCGTGGAACAGCTTATCCCCCAGGTTGGCGATCAGGCTGACGTCGGTACCAGTCGGCTCGGTCCAGGAAATTTTATAGATATTCTCCCCGACGCGGACAATATACGCCCGCTGATCTTTCACCCAACGGTTACCCACAATACCGCTGTGAATACGGTAATCGAGGGTCTGTTCATTTTTGACATAAATCTCGTAATTCCAGCCGTTGTCATAGGTGTAGACCAGGTGTTTACCCACAAAACCGCTGAGGTCGTTTTTATCGAATGTGTTCATAACAGGTCTCCTTCGTTTTGATAAAGGGATCGTACCCCTTCAAAAAATGAATGAATAACGCTATATTTGGATGAAACTCATGCAAAATTTCGATGAATCATGCACAAGACAACGCTGGAACAATGGTCGCTGCTGGAAAAAGTGGTTGAAGCTGGCAGCTTTGCCCGAGCCGCAGAACTGACCCATCGCAGTCAGTCGTCAGTCAGTTATAACCTTGCTTTGTTACAGGAGCGTCTCGGCGTGGCGCTGCTGATGACGGAAGGCAGACGGGCGGTACTTACGCCTGCAGGAGAGCGGCTGCTTAAACAGGTCAAACCGCTACTCAAGGCCTTCACCTACGTGGAAACCCGCGCCGCTACGCTGCGCAACGGTGTGCGCACGCGGCTTGATCTCATGGTAGACAGTATTTTCCCGCGCCGCCGACTGTTTGCGATTTTGCGCCAGTTTCAGCAGCGCTATCCGCATACCCAGGTCAGACTCACGGAGGTGCTGGAGAATGCCTTTGCCGAGGAGGTGAGCCGCGAGGCGGACGTGATGGTGCTCACCCGTCGTCAGGATATTACCGGCCCGGGAGAGTGGCTGATGAATATCGATTTTGTCGCCGTCGCCCACCGCGATCACCCTCTCTTCACCCTTGAGGCGCCGCTGAGCGATGAAATGCTTCGCCCCTGGCCGCTGATTCAGATCGCCGATAATAGCGCGGCGGCGCAGTCGGCAAGCGAATCCTGGACCTTTTCCACCATCGACGCCGCCATCGAAGCGGTGATGTATCAGGTGGGCTACGGCTGGCTGCCGGAGGAGCGTATTCAGAAGGCGCTGGAGGAGGGAACGCTGCGTCTGCTGCCGCTCAGCCACGGTACGCGCCGCGCCACGCCGCTCCATCTGATCGTTAAACGTACCCTCGCCCCGCTGGATGAGCAGGTCGAGACGCTAATAGCCCTCTTTCGCCAGGCACCCGGATCGTCAACTGCTACGCTTTAGGTCTGAACAGAAAAAAAGGAACAGACCATGAAAATTGACCTTACGGGAAAAGTGGCGCTGGTAACCGCCTCCACGGGCGGTATTGGCTTTGCCATTGCGCGCGGGCTGGCGGAAAGCGGCGCGGAGGTGATCGTTAACGGGCGCAGCACGGAGTCGGTGAACAAAGGCATCCAGCAATTGCAGCAGGTCGTGCCGGGGGTACAGGTTCGCGCCGCGGTCGCCGATCTTAGCGCGCCGGACGGCGTCGATGCCGTGCTTCGCGCCGCCTCCCGCGTTGATATCCTGGTGAATAACGCCGGCATTTACGGCCAGAAAGATTTCTACTCTACCGACGACGAAACCTGGGAGACCTACTGGCAGACCAACGTGATGTCCGGCGTGCGGCTGTCGCGCGCCCTGCTGCCGGGCATGGTGCAGAAAGGCTGGGGACGCGTGGTGTTTATCTCCTCGGAATCGGCCTGCAACATTCCGGCGGATATGATCCACTACGGCGTGACCAAAACGGCGCAGCTCGCCCTCGCGCGCGGGCTGGCGAAGTTTGTGGCGGGCAGCGGCGTGACGGTCAACAGCGTCCTGCCGGGCCCGACGATGTCGGACGGCTTTGCCAGCATGATGAAAGATGAAATGGAGAAAACCGGCAAATCGCTGGAGCAGCTGGCGAAAGAGTTCGTCATGGCGAACCGTCCATCATCGGTGATCCAGCGTGCGGCAACGGTTGAGGAGGTGGCTAATATGGTGGTCTATGTCTGCTCAACCCAGGCCTCAGCGACCTCCGGCGCGGCGCTGCGCGTCGACGGCGGCGTGGTGGACGATATTATCTGACCGCGATCCAGAAAAATCGCCCGGGGGGTAAGGATTGCGGGCCAAAGCAGGTAAACTAACGAGCAGAATATCTATTCGAGCTAAAATCTATTTATGACCAATATGATTGCCGATGAGACAGTGGCGAAGTCCCGCGTGCTGTCCGTCTTTGATTTTGACGGAACGCTGACGCACCACGACAGTTTTATTCCTTTCCTGCGCTTTGCCTTTGGCAAGCGCTACTTTGCCGGTCGTCTGGTGCGCATGGCGCTGCCGACGCTGCACTGCGTTCGCCACAAGCTGACACGCGATGAGCTGAAAGAGGTGCTGATCAAAACCTTTCTCACTGGAGTCGATGAGCACTGGCTCCGCCAGAAGGCGGAGGCGTTTTGCGAAAGATACTGGTCGAAGCTGATGCGCCCGGCAGGTGTACTGGCGGTGGCGGCAGAGGTGAATGCCGGGGCGGAGGTGACTATCTGCTCCGCGTCACCCGCGCTGGTGCTCCAGCCGTGGGCCGATAAGCTGGGTATTAAGCTGATTGGTACCCAGCTGGAGGTGGTGGACGGCAAGCTGACCGGACGGATCACCGGCCATAACTGCCGCTGCGCCCAGAAGGTGGCCCGCCTTGAGCGGGTCTATGGCGATTTGACCCAGTATCATCTGCGCGCCTGGGGTGATACCCGCGGCGATCACGAGCTGCTGGCGGCGGCGCAGGATGCTCACTGGCGGCACTTCCATCCACCGCGCGCGCGTCGCCGGTCACCTCTGAAGAGTTAGCAGCGATGGTTTATTCCCCTCACCCCAGCCCTCTCCCCAGAGGGGAGAGGGAGCTACAGGCGCGGCAAATGGTGAAGAGTCCTCCCGGCCCGCTTCCCTCAGGAGTGAGGGGCTACAGGCGCGGCAAATGGTGAAGTGTCCACCCGACCCGCTTCCCACAGGGATGAGGGGGTAAAATGTAGGCCCGGTAAGCGAAGCGCCACCGGGCAATCCGTCAGGCCGTTTTCTTACCCGGGAACATCACGCTGGCGATAATCCCCAGCGCCAGTACGCCCAGCACCACAAACAGGCTCGCCGTGGCGCCAATGTTGTAGCCGTGATGCCAGAAGTGATCGGTGGCATTCAGGCCCAGCTTAAAGGCGACAAAGAAGAGCAATACCACCACCGCTTTTTCCAGATGCACCAGATACTGCTTCAGCGCCTCCAGCACGAAGTAGAGGGTACGCAGGCCGAGGATCGCGAACATCATGGCGCTGTAGATAATCAGCGGCTCGCGGCTGACGGCGATAATAGCCGGTACGGAGTCGAAAGCGAACATCACGTCGGAGAGTTCCACCACCGCCACGCAGAGCAGTAACGGCGTCGCGTAGCGCTTCGCTTTCTTCAGGCGGCCTACGGTCACCTCCTGGTTTTCCGGTTTGGCCAGCTCCTCATCCACCTCCTGCTGCGTCAGGATAAATTTATGGCTGCTGATTTTCGGCCAGATGGGATAAAAGCGTTTTACCAGCCGATAGGCCAGGTGGTTGGAGTAATCCTCTATCTCTTCGCTCTCTTCGTTGCGCCGCAACATCATCACCGCGGTCCAGCCCACCACCACCGCGAACAGCACCTCTACATAAGGCCCCAGGCTCAGCAGGCCGGTGCCGATGGCAACGAAGATCCCGCGAAAGACAATCGCCCCCAGCACGCCCCAGTAGAGCACGCGGTGACGATACTTATCCGGCACGCCGAACCAGGCGAAGATCGCCATCATGACGAAAAGGTTATCAACCGAGAGCACCTCTTCCAGCGCGTAGCCGGTCAGGAAGAGGCTCGCCACTTCCGCCCCGTGATGGACGTAGAGAAAGCCTGCGAAGGCCATCGCCATCGCCACCCAGAAGATGGACCACATCGCGGCGCTTTTCAGCGAGATAGGTTTATCGTGGCGGTGCATAAAGAGGTCGATAAACATCGCCCCTACCGCCATAACGACAAATACAACAACGGTTTCAGTCGGGAAACCGAGATGAGCAGAAGCCATAGAGATCCCTTTTTGAGAACAAACCCAGATACCATGCAGACTGGCGAAGCCAGTAAAAAAAGCGCGGGGCTTTCAGCCCCGAACGCTAAAATTAATGCGTTTCGGCGAGCGCCTGCGCGCACGCCCAGGCGCTGGACCAGGCCCACTGGAAATTATACCCGCCCAGCCAGCCGGTGACGTCCATCACCTCACCAATAAAGTAGAGCCCCGGAACGTTGCGCGCCTCCATTGTACGCGACGACAGCTCATCAGTATCCACCCCGCCCAGCGTCACTTCGGCGGTCCGGTAGCCTTCCGTCCCGTTCGGCTGTACCCGCCAGGCAGTGAGCGTATCGACAAGCTGCTGCTGGTCGCGGCTGTTAAGCTGCTTAAGCGTCACCTCCGGGATCTGCCCCAGCTGCTGTAAAGCCTCCACCAGCCGTTTCGGAAGCTGCATCGCCAGCGTGTTTTTCAGGCTCTGGTTAGGATGCGCCGCCCGCTGTTCGTTCAGGAAGTCCGCCAGATCGCACTCCGGCAACAGGTTAACCGTCACAAACTCCCCCGGCTGCCAGTAGCTGGAGATTTGCAGCACAGCCGGACCAGAAAGCCCGCGGTGGGTAAAGAGCAGATTCTCGCGAAAAACTGTGCCATCTTCAGCGGCGATCGACGCGGCCACCGAGACGCCGGAGAGCGTCTGCAGCTGCTCAAGCAGCGGTTTATGCAGCGTAAACGGCACCAGGCCCGCGCGGGTTGGCAGCACCTTCAGGCCAAACTGTTCGGCAATCTTATAGCCGAACGGCGAGGCACCTAGGCCCGGCATCGATAGCCCGCCGCTGGCGATCACCAGGCTTTTGCCGCTCACGGTCTCGCCATTCAGCGCCAGCGTATAGCCGTCCTCATCGCGCGTGACCTCCAGCACTTCACTACGCAGACGCATCACGACACTGCCTTTCTCGCATTCTGCCACCAACATATCAACGATTTGCTGGGCAGAGTCATCGCAAAACAGCTGGCCCAGCGTCTTTTCGTGCCAGGCGATGCCATGTTTATTCACCAAGTCGATGAAATCCCACTGGGTATAACGCGCCAGCGCAGATTTACAAAAATGACGGTTCTGGCTCAAATAGGCCGCAGGCTCGACATAAAGATTAGTAAAATTGCAGCGCCCGCCGCCAGACATCAGGATCTTACGTCCCGGTTTTTTCCCGTTATCCAGCAGCAGAACGCGACGACCCGCCTGTCCGGCCATCGCCGCACAGAACATTCCCGCCGCACCGGCGCCAATAACAACGGCATCAAACCTTTCCACGTCTAAATCCTCTTCGTTTACAGGGGGCGAATTGTAAAGTTTCCTCTGTGGTCGCACCAGCTTAAAAAAGTATTACACGGTCATCCGTTTGATAATTAAAGGATAAATTAAAGAGCATAATTCTCAATTTCGGTGGCATGTCAAAAAAAGTCTATATTTCACTTTGCCCGTTGCGCATTTGTCCTGGATAATGCGCCGCGTTCATGTCCTCCAAAATGGCGTAACGTCCTATGCTACATTTGTTTGCTGGCCTGGATTTACATACCGGGCTTTTATTGTTGCTTGCACTGGCATTTGTCTTGTTCTACGAAGCGATTAATGGTTTCCACGACACGGCAAACGCAGTTGCAACGGTTATTTACACTCGCGCAATGCGATCGCAGCTGGCGGTCGTTATGGCGGCTGTTTTTAACTTTTTCGGTGTCCTGCTGGGGGGTCTGAGCGTAGCCTATGCCATTGTGCATATGTTGCCAACGGACCTGCTTCTGAACGTCAGTTCAGGCCATGGCCTCGCTATGGTCTTTTCCATGCTGCTTGCCGCAATTATCTGGAACCTCGGAACCTGGTACTTCGGCCTGCCTGCATCCAGTTCTCACACGCTGATTGGCGCAATCATCGGGATTGGTTTAACCAACGCCCTGATGACCGGCACCTCCGTCGTGGATGCGCTGAACCTGCCTAAAGTAATGGGGATTTTTGGTTCCCTGATCATCTCGCCAATTGTGGGCCTGGTCGTGGCGGGGGGATTAATTTTCCTTCTGCGCCGCTACTGGAGCGGTACGAAAAAGCGCGCCCGTATCCACCTGACACCAGCCGAGCGTGAAAAGAAAGATGGTAAGAAAAAGCCGCCTTTCTGGACCCGTATCGCCCTGATCGTCTCTGCTATCGGCGTCTCGTTCTCTCATGGCGCCAACGACGGGCAGAAAGGCATTGGTCTGGTTATGCTGGTGCTGATCGGCGTAGCGCCTGCGGGTTTTGTGGTGAATATGAATGCCTCTGGCTATGAAATCACCCGTACCCGCGACGCGGTCAACAACGTTGAAACCTACTTCCAGCAACATCCTGACCTGCTGAAGAAAGCGACCGGCGTCGATCAGCTGATCCCTTCTCCTGAAGCGGGCGCGGCGACGGCCCCGGGCCAGTTCCACTGCCATCCGGGCAACGCGATTTACGCCCTCGACCGCGCGAAAAGCATGCTGGCGAATATCGAAAGCTATGACAAGCTGACCGTGGATCAGCGCGGCCAGATGCGTCGTATTATGCTCTGCATCTCCGATATCACCGATAAAGTGGCGAAGCTGCCTGACGTCAGCTCCGACGATCAGCGCCTGCTGAAGAAGCTGAAAGGCGATATGCTCAATACCATCGAATATGCGCCGATCTGGATCATTATGGCCGTCGCGCTGGCGCTGGGTATCGGCACGATGATTGGCTGGCGCCGTGTGGCCACCACCATCGGGGAGAAGATCGGTAAGAAAGGGATGACCTACGCGCAGGGGATGTCCGCTCAGATGACGGCGGCGGTCTCTATCGGTCTGGCGAGCTATACCGGTATGCCGGTCTCCACCACCCACGTACTCTCCTCGTCCGTCGCCGGTACGATGATTGTTGACGGTGGCGGTCTGCAGCGTAAAACCGTGACCAACATCCTGATGGCCTGGGTCTTTACCCTTCCGGCCTCCATTCTGCTCTCCGGCGGCCTCTACTGGATCGCCCTGAAGCTGATTTAATCGCGGTACAGTGTGAAAAAGCGGGTCAGGAAACTGACCCGCTTTTTTTATATTCAGTGCCAAATCATCAATGCGATCATACTCACCAGCACCAGGCCGCACAGGGCGCTGGTCAGGAGAAACTGACGGCGCAACCGTTCGCAGCGGCGGATAAATTCTTCATCGTGATGATCGCGGTAGCGTTGATAGTAGATATACCATACCAGGCGCATCTGCTTGCTGGGCTGCCCGTGGGCGGTAAAAAAACCCCCGCCATCCACGTACTGGTAAAGCAACGGATCGCAACCGCGTAGTACCACCAGGAGCGCGCGTAGCGATGAGAAGTAGCGCGCCATATTCACTATGCAAACCACACATAACGCCCAAAATAATGCGACGGTGCTAATCATATCTCCTCCCCGGCGATCGTCCACGAAGCTGCGCTCCAGGACTACCGCTCCCCGATACCCAGACAGATTGTTCAGTGAAGAGTGTTGCAAAAGCCGATCGCGATCTCATTTTAATATCCGAGCGGCTTATTAAATAGTGTAGGAGATCCGTTAATTTTTTTGCTACAAGGTTAATCGTTATCAATACGAAAGCTTGAAAATTATGTCTAACTGGGTCGTAATTGGAGGCAGACAGAAGACTGCTAAACTTTGGTCATCGATAACTTAAGGAAGGAGTAACACTATGGCTTACAAACATATTCTTATCGCGGTAGATCTCTCGCCAGAGAGCAAAGTGCTGGTGGATAAAGCTGTCTCTATGGCCCGCCCGTACAACGCGAAAGTTTCTCTCATTCACGTCGATGTGAATTACTCCGACCTCTATACAGGCCTGATCGACGTGAATCTGGGAGATATGCAGAAACGCATCTCTGAAGAGACCCACCACGCGCTGAGCGAGCTCTCTACCAACGCGGGCTACCCCATTACCGAGACACTGAGCGGGAGCGGCGATCTGGGCCAGGTGCTGGTGGATGCGATTAAAAAATATGATATGGATCTGGTGGTATGCGGTCATCACCAGGATTTCTGGAGCAAACTGATGTCCTCTGCGCGCCAGCTTATCAACACCGTCCATGTCGATATGTTGATTGTTCCGCTGCGCGACGAAGAAGACGAGTAAGTAAGGCACAAACCTTAGCTTACCCCTCACCCCAACCCCTCTCCCCATAGGGGCGAGGAACTCGATCGTTCCCTCTCCCCTATGGGGAGAGGGCTAGGGTGAGGGGATATAAATATCAAACCGGTGCCCTTTCGTGGTCACCGCGTTAGTGGTCGCAACGTCCGCCAGCGGCGGCGCATAGTCCGGGCGCTTCACGACAACACGCTTCGTCGCTAACTGACGGGCAGGCGCCAGTAGTCCATCCGCATCCAGATCCGGCCCCACCAGCGACTGAAACACCCGCATCTCTTTTTTAACCAGCGCGCTTTTCTGCTTGTGCGGGAACATCGGGTCGAGATAGACCACCTGCGGTCGCGGCGTGATGTCGGTGAGCGCCGTCAGGCTGGAGGCGTGGATCAGCTGCAGCCGCTCCTGAAGCCAGCCGCCAATTTCCGGGTCCGCGTAGCCACGCGCCAGACCATCGTCGAGCAGAGCGGCGACCACCGGGTTGCGCTCCAGCATCCGCACATGACAGCCTACCGACGCCAGCACAAACGCGTCGCGCCCCAGCCCCGCCGTAGCATCTACTACATCCGGCAGATAGCTGCCCTTGATGCCCACCGCTTTGGCGACCGCTTCGCCGCGTCCCCCGCCGAACTTGCGCCGGTGCGCCATCGCTCCGCCAACAAAATCGACAAAGATCCCGCCAAGCTTCGGCTCGTCGCGCTTGCGCAGCTCCAGATGGTCCGGCGTCATCACCAGCGCCATCAGGTTGTCTTCGTCATGTTCCAGCCCCCAGCGGGCGGCAAGAACAGATAAGGCGCCGTCTCCGGCGCCTGTTTCATCTACTAAGCAGATCTTCACGTAGCAATCAGCCTTTGATTCCGTAATGCTCCAGCATCGCATCCAGCTGCGGCTCGCGGCCACGGAAGCGTTTGAACAGCTCCATAGGCTCTTCTGAGCCGCCGCGCGTCAGGATGTTATCCAGGAACGACTGGCCGGTTTCGCGGTTGAAAATCCCCTCTTCTTCGAAGCGGGAGAAGGCGTCCGCCGCCAGCACGTCGGCCCACAGGTAGCTGTAGTAACCCGCCGCGTAGCCGCCCGCGAAAATATGGCTGAAGGCATGCGGGAAGCGGCCCCAGGTAGGTCCCGGGATAACGGCCACCTGCTTTTTAATCTCCGCCAGGGTTTCGAGGATTTTCGCCCCCTGCTCCGGGCTGAACTCGGCGTGCAGGCGGAAATCGAACAGGCCGAACTCCAGCTGGCGCAGGATAAACATCGCCGCCTGGTAGTTTTTCGCCGCCAGCATTTTGTCCAGCAGCTCTTTCGGCAGCGGTTCGCCCGTTTCGTAATGACCAGAGATAAACGCCAGCGCGTCCGGCTCCCAGCACCAGTTTTCCATAAACTGGCTCGGCAGCTCGACCGCATCCCACGGCACACCGCTGATGCCCGACACGCCTGCGGCTTCGATGCGGGTCAGCATATGGTGCAGACCATGACCGAACTCGTGGAACAGGGTGATCACTTCATCGTGGGTAAAGAGCGCAGGTTTACCGCTCACCGGGCGGTTGAAGTTACAGGTCAGGTAGGCGACCGGTTTTTGCAGGGAACCATCCGCTTTACGCATCTGGCCCACGCAGTCATCCATCCACGCCCCGCCGCGCTTGTTTTCCCGCGCGTAGAGGTCAAGATAGAAGCTGCCGCGCAGTTCGTTGCTTTCGTCATACAGCTCGAAGAAGCGCACGTCAGGATGCCAGACATCCACATCCTTACGCTCTTTCGCGGTAATGCCATAAATGCGTTTCACCACCTCGAACAGGCCGTTAACGGCTTTATTTTCCGGGAAGTACGGACGCAGCTGCTCGTCGCTGATGCTGTAAAGATGCTGCTTCTGTTTTTCGCTGTAGTACGCGATATCCCACGGCTGCAGCTCGTCCACGCCGAACTCCGCTTTGGCGAAGGCGCGCAGCTGCGCCAGCTCTTTTTCACCCTGCGGACGGGCGCGTTTTGCCAGATCGGTTAAGAAATCAAGCACCTGCTGCGGGTTCTCCGCCATTTTGGTGGCAAGAGATTTAAAGGCAAAGCTTTCAAAGCCGAGCAGCTGCGCCAGCTCGTGGCGCAGGGCGAGGATCTCCGCCATCACCGTGCTGTTATCCCATTTGCCCGCATTCGGCCCCTGATCGGAGGCGCGGGTGCTGTAGGCGCGGTACATCTCTTCACGAAGCGCCTGGTTGTCGCAGTAGGTCATTACCGGCAGATAGCTCGGGATATCCAGTGTTAACAGGAAGCCTTCCTGCTCTTTTGCTTCCGCCTGGGCTTTTGCCGCCGCCAGGGCGCTTTCCGGCATACCGGCCAGCTCAGATTCGTCGGTAATCAGCTTTGTCCAGCCCATAGTGGCGTCCAGCACGTTGTTGCTGTACTGGTTACCCAGCTCAGAGAGGCGCGCGGCGATTTCGCCATAGCGTTTTTGCTTCTCTTTTGGCAGGCCGATACCGGACAGCTCAAAGTCGCGCAGCGCGTTATCCACCGCTTTTTTCTGGGCGACGTCCAGCGTCGCGTAGTGGTCGCCGTCGCGCAGGTCACGGTAAGCGTTATAGAGCCCTTCGTGCTGGCCCACCCAGGTGCTGTATTCGGAGAGCAGCGGCAGGGTTTGCTCGTAGGCTTCGCGCAGCTCCGGGCTGTTTTTAACCGAGTTCAGGTGGCTTATGGGAGAGAAAATACGCCCCAGCACGTCATCCACTTCCGCCAGCCGCTGGCACAGGTTTTCCCAGGTATAGGGCCCGCCTTGCGCCACCACGCTTTCCACCGCGTTACGGCAGTCTTCCAGCGCTTTGGTTACGGCAGGCACCACATGCTCGGGCTGGATTTGAGAAAACGGGGGAAGCGAGAAAGGCGTCAGTAATGGGTTGGTCATAAGCGCTGTCCTGTTGAAAGAGTGAATGAAGCGCGCGTCCGGCGCTGTGCATATTCCCTGTAGGATGGGGGTAATTGTAGTGGATTTCAATGTCCGACGTTGCGCTTTCGCGGCAGTGGAAACTTTTCTGTATACTGTGGCGATACGCTCTCTTTTTGCCCGCTGGCGCACAGCTTTCGGGCCTACGTTTACTACCTGGAACACATTCATTCATGCTCAGTTATCGCCACAGCTTCCACGCAGGCAACCATGCCGACGTCCTCAAACATACCGTTCAGAGCCTGATCATTGAATCGCTTAAAGAGAAAGAGAAGCCGTTTCTCTATCTTGATACTCACGCGGGCGCGGGTCGCTATCAGCTTAGCGGCGAGCATGCCGAGCGCACCGGCGAGTATCTGGAAGGGATTGCCCGCGTCTGGCAGCAGGACGATCTGCCGGCGGAGCTGGAGCCTTATATCAGCGTGGTGCAGCACTTCAACCGTAGCGGCCAGCTCCGTTACTATCCCGGCTCGCCGCTGATTGCGCGCCAGCTGCTGCGCGAGCAGGACAGCCTGCAGCTGACCGAGCTGCATCCGAGCGACTTCCCGCTGCTGCGCTCTGAGTTTCAGAAAGATACCCGCGCCCGCGTCGAAAAAGCCGACGGCTATCAGCAGCTCAAAGCGAAGCTGCCGCCGGTCTCCCGCCGCGGACTGGTGCTGATCGACCCGCCCTATGAAATTAAAACCGACTACCAGGCGGTAGTGACCGGCATCAACGAAGGCTATAAGCGCTTCGCCACCGGCACCTACGCCCTGTGGTATCCGGTGGTGCTGCGCGCGCAGATTAAACGCATGATTAAGGATCTGGAAGCCACCGGCATCCGCAAGATCCTGCAAATTGAGCTGGCGGTCCGCCCGGACAGCGACCAGCGCGGCATGACCGCCTCCGGCATGATTGTGATTAACCCGCCGTGGAAGCTGGAAGGGCAAATGAACAACGTCCTGCCATGGCTGCATAAAACGCTGGTGCCAACGGGCACGGGCCATGCATCGGTAAGCTGGATCGTACCGGAGTAATCGCAGCCATTGGTGGAAATTATTGAGGTCAGTTATACAATCGCGGCAACCATACAGGAAGGATAAGAGCCATGAGCAAGCATTATGACTACATCGCCATCGGTGGCGGCAGCGGCGGCATCGCCTCAATCAACCGTGCCGCTATCTATGGCCAGAAGTGTGCGCTAATTGAAGCCAAAGCGCTGGGCGGCACCTGCGTCAACGTCGGCTGCGTGCCGAAAAAGGTGATGTGGCATGCGGCGCAAATTCGCGAGGCGATCCATACCTACGGTCCCGATTACGGCTTCGATACGACCATCAACCATTTCGACTGGGACAAGCTGATCGCCAGCCGTACCGCCTATATCGATCGCATTCACATCGCCTATGACAACGGGCTGGGTAAAAACAACGTGGATGTTATTCACGGCTTCGCCCGTTTTGTGGATGCCCACACGATCGAGGTTAACGGCGAGACAATCACCGCCGATCATATCCTGATCGCCACGGGTGGCCGCCCGAGCTGCCCCGACCTTCCTGGCGCGGAGTACGGCATTGATTCAGACGGTTTCTTCGCCCTCCCCGCGCTGCCGCAGCGCGTGGCGGTTGTCGGCGCTGGCTATATCGCCGTTGAGCTGGCGGGCGTGATTAACGCCCTGGGCGCCGAAGCGCATCTGTTTGTGCGTAAACATGCGCCGCTGCGCAGCTTCGATCCGCTGATCACCGAAACGCTGGTGGAGGTGATGAACGCCGAAGGCCCGACGCTGCATACTCAGGCAGTGCCGAAAGCGGTGGTGAAAAACGCTGACGGCAGCCTGACCCTGCAGCTGGAGGATGGCCGCAGCCAGACCGTGGATTGCCTTATCTGGGCGATTGGCCGCGAGCCAGCGACCGATAACTTCAACCTGGCGGCAACGGGTGTGAAAACCGACGAGAAAGGCTATATCGTCGTGGATAAATTCCAGAACACCAGCGTGCCGGGAATTTATGCGGTGGGTGATAATACGGGCGCCGTCGAGCTGACGCCGGTCGCGGTTGCCGCAGGCCGCCGCCTCTCCGAGCGGTTGTTTAACAACAAACCGGACGAACATCTCGACTACAGCAATATCCCGACCGTAGTCTTTAGCCACCCGCCCATCGGCACCGTCGGCTTAACCGAGCCGCAGGCGCGCGAGAAGTATGGCATTGAACAGGTGAAGGTCTATAAATCGGCCTTTACCGCGATGTATACCGCCGTGACCAGTCACCGCCAGCCGTGCCGTATGAAGCTGGTCTGCGTGGGGCCGGAAGAGAAGATCGTCGGTATCCACGGTATCGGATTTGGTATGGATGAGATCCTGCAGGGCTTCGCGGTCGCGCTGAAGATGGGCGCCACCAAGAAGGACTTTGACAATACGGTGGCGATCCACCCGACCGCCGCGGAAGAGTTTGTCACCATGCGTTGATTACGCTTTCGCTGGGCAAAACCGGCCGCTTCTGGCCGGTTTTTTTATGGGACGCGGCTGGCGAACCACGCCATACATACGGTAACAAATTAGCCCCCTAAAAATGACAGGCTTGACTACTCTTATGACTGTTGGACAGTTTCATCCGCAAACATAATCAGAAAATAGAGTAATTAACATGCATGTAAAAATTTCCGCGAAGCGAATGGCAAAATTCCACCTTGTTCTTGCCCTCATCTGGGCCATTCTTACCATTCCTACTCTGCTCTGGTGGAAAAACAGCATCCTGTGGGTGTCGTTAATGAGCATTTACGCCATTGTGATTTCGCATCTGGCAGCCTACAGCGCCGCGCATGCGGAAAAAGCGGCCAGCAACGCCCTGAATCAGAGCGCAGGCGCGAATGAGAAAGCCAACCAGACTGCCGCTAAAGTGAATGGCGATCCTCATCAGGCCCACTGAAGGCGAATTTAAAAAGCAGGATTTGCCATCCACGGGGCGAGTTTTCTGAAAACAGGAGACCGAATGCTCTGAATTTTCTGGCGAGCTTATCTTCTTAATTCCACGTTTAACTTAAATGTAATCAGCATGATAACCCTGTTTTTTCCTTCCGGGCGACGGGGTTAAAAGTGTGATCGAGCGCACGCTTTGCACCGCAGGCACCGAAGCGAATGTCTACGCTTAATCAATAGCCGGGAAAAACCCGTATTTTCTTACGAAAAAAAACCGGAGGTCCAAACCACCATGATCAACCAGAAACTACACGCTGCAGATATCATCGAGTTCGAGATTGCGGAAGAAGTTCGCTACGAAACCGATCCCTGCGAGTTGAAGCTGGATGAAATGATCGAGGCGGAGCCGGAACCGGAAATGATTGAAGGGCTGCCCGCCTCTGATGCGCTGACGCCCGCCGATCGTTACCTTGAACTTTTTGAACGCGTTCAGTCCTCAGGCCTGTTTGCGGACAGCAAAACCTTCCCTGACTGCGCGCCGAAGATGGATCCGCTGGATATTCTGATCCGTTACCGCAAGGTCAGACGCCATCGCGACTTCGACCTGCGCCAGTTTGTGGAGAACCACTTCTGGCTGCCGGAGACCTTTTCCAGCGAATATGTCTCCGACCCGGGACGTTCGCTTAAGGAACACATCGACAGCCTGTGGCCAGTGCTGACGCGCGAGCCGCAGGATCATATCCCGTGGTCGTCGCTGCTGGCGCTGCCGCAGGCCTATATCGTGCCGGGCGGTCGCTTTAGCGAAACCTACTATTGGGACTCCTATTTCACCATGCTGGGGCTGGCGGAGAGCGGCCGTAACGATCTGCTGAAATGTATGGCGGATAACTTCGCCTGGATGATTGAACGCTACGGCCATATCCCCAACGGCAACCGTACTTACTACCTCAGCCGTTCGCAGCCACCGGTCTTTGCGCTGATGGTGGAACTGTTTGAGGAGGATGGCGTGCGCGGCGCGAAGCGCTACCTCGACCATCTCAAGATGGAGTACGCCTTCTGGATGGACGGGGCAGAATCGCTGGTGCTGAACCAGGCATACCGACACGTGGTGCGTATGCCGGACGGCTCGCTGCTGAACCGCTACTGGGACGACCGTGATACTCCCCGCGACGAGTCGTGGATTGAGGATGTGGAAACGGCCAAACATTCCGGGCGGCCGCCAAACGAGGTCTATCGCGATCTGCGCGCCGGGGCAGCATCCGGCTGGGATTACTCCTCCCGCTGGCTGCGGGATTTGGGGCGTCTCGCCAGCATTCGCACAACCCAGTTTATCCCCATTGATTTGAACGCCTTTCTGTTCAAGCTGGAGACCACCATTGCGCAGATCTCCGACCGTAAAGGGGATAAAGAGGTCGCCGAGCAGTTTCGTCAGAAGGCGTGCGATCGCCGCGCGGCGGTGAACCGCTATCTGTGGGATGAGGAGAACGGCTGTTTCCGCGATTACGACTGGCGACGCGAGCAGATGGCGCTCTTTTCGGCGGCGAGTATCGTGCCGCTCTATGTCGGCATGGCAACGCATGAACAGGCCGAACGTATCTCCGATGCGGTGAAGGCGCGTCTGCTGACGCCGGGCGGGATCCTGGCGACCGAATATGAAACCGGCGAGCAGTGGGATAAACCCAACGGCTGGGCGCCGCTGCAGTGGATGGCGATTCAGGGCTTTAAGCGGTACGGTAACGATTCGCTGGGGGATGAGATCGCCTGGAGCTGGCTACATACGGTGAATCATTTTTATAAGACTCACCACAAGATGATTGAGAAGTATCACATCGCCAGCAGCACCCCGCGCGAAGGTGGCGGGGGGGAATATCCGTTGCAGGACGGCTTTGGCTGGACCAACGGCGTGGTGCGGCGTCTGATAGGGCTGTATGGAGAGCCGTAAGCGGCTCCCTTTACCCTTCCTGCGGGAAGGGTAAAGGTTTAGCGAATCACCTCATAAATGGCGGTCTGCACCGTGAGCCACTGTTTATTGCTGGCGTCTGGCGTCGCCTGCGCGCGACGTTTTGCCCGCTCCACCTCCCGCGTCTGGCGATCCACCACGGCGGGCACCGCGCAAAAGGCTTCAAGATAGGCTTTACGCATCGGCGTGAGCGGCTCGCCCGCCGCCATCGCATGGCTTAAGGTGTTGATAAACCGCCGACAGGGCTTTTGCTCCACCATCCGGGTCGGATAGCTTAGCAGCACATCAAGCGCCGCGTCGTTTTTCGCCGACTGCGCCTGTTCAGTCCAGGCGAGCTTCCAGTCCATTCCCCCCTGCATAAAGAGCCGTACCGTAGAGGCGTCATTACGATCGATTGCCGCCCGAAGGTTGCTCTCATCCCACGTGATGCCCTTGCGCAGCAACGTCTCGCGCGACGAAGGTTTCTCCTTTATCTCCTGCGGGGCGGTCTGGGCCGCCGGGGTCACCCCGGATGCAGACGCCGGAGCGTTATCGCTGGTTACCAGCCAGAAGCCGCCGACCACAATTGCTAACACCATTACTCCGACGGCGCCCCACAGGGCGCCTGAGATAAGCTGCACGCGCTCTTCAGGCGTACGTGGCGCACGCTGGGTCGGTTTTTCAATTGCATCCCGCACTTCAAACAGATCGCCGCCGGTCTGACGGTCACGTCTCTGCGCGTTATCCCAGAAGGCGTGCAGCTCGCTGGCATCCACCGCCATCAGCCCGGCAGGATTGACGCGCGTTCTCCCTTCCTCAAACGCGCGCTGAATCGGCCCGGCGATTTGCGCGTAATAATTATCCAGCAGCGTGAGTTGCGCGCCGCTGAGCTGCTGCTGTACGGTGAGCGCGTTGCGGATCTGGCGGATATCATCCAGAAAGGTTTGCAGCGTCTTGCGCGGCTCCACCAGCAGCGTCAGCCTGTCGCGATCGGAAAAGAGCGGCGCGTAGTAGCGGCTGAACTCTTTTTTATCGACCACCATCTGCGCCAGTTCGCTGAACATCATGCCGCTGAGAATATCGTTACGTTCCCCCTGCTTCAGCCAGCGGCGAACCCGGTCAGCGTTAAAAAGGGTTTTGAGATGGTTGTTCAGCCGTACGGGATCGGGCCAGGCTTGCTGAATCAGCGCTTTTAGCATGAGCTCCAGCGCGCGCACCTGCCTGTGCGCCAGCTGCTGGCTCTCATCATCCTCCACCTTCTCTGTGTTAAAGGTCAGCGCAGGCTGTTGCAGCCGCAGATGCTCGAGCGCGGTCACAAACCGCACGGCAGCCATCAGCTGGTTTGGCGTCACTTCCTGACCGCTCTCATATTGCGGCACGCGCTGCTGCAGCAGCCGAAGCCGCAGCGTAAATTCCGTCATTTCGGCGTCGTTAAGGTGCAGGCGTTTCGCCACCGCCGCCCATCCCCCCAGGGTCAGACGCGCATTGTCGATCTGTTCCAGCAGCCAGCGGGGATCTTTACCTTCCGCCACGGTCACATTTAACAGCGCCAGAATTTCAACGGAAGCGTGTCGAATAATGCCAAGGCAGTATTCAAACTGCGCATTGATAGAGTGCGAGGTGCTAAGCGTCATCATTATCCTTACGTACGGCCAGAACTGGCCGCACCAGCCAAAAGCGTGTTTTTCTTTTTATTAATGCGTCCCTGTACCCGGCAAAATCAGTTTGCAAAAGGGCGGCACGGGTAACCTGAGGCATGAAGGGTATTAACCATAGCCGAGATTGTAGATAAATAAAGCAACATACTTATAATGAATAAAAATTATTTCAGGAAGTTGTCATGATCGAACTCAGGACCCCGCGTCTGATTTGCACGCCGCTGCGGGAGCAGGACTGGCCTTTCTTTCTGGCGCTCCAGCAGGATCCGCAGGTGATGCGTTATGTGGCGGATGAACGTCCCGTCGCCGCGCTGCGCGACGCCTTCGAATCCCGTCTGCCAGAGTGGAGCCCGGGCTGCGCGCACTGGCTCTGTCTGGTGGTGCGGGATCATGCGACGGGCACGCCGCTGGGCCTGAGCGGATATATCCATCGTGAAGATGACTGTGCGGAGGTCGGTTTTCTTTTTGCGCCGCACGCGCAGGGAAAAGGTTATGGACTGGAGTCCTTACGTGCGGTGTGTGAATTTGCTTTTACCCAGGGGAAAATTCGCAGACTTACCGCAACGGTCACCGCCGGAAATGAGGCTTCCCGCCGTTTGCTGGAAAAAGTGGGCTTTCGCATAGAGGGAGAGTTACGAGAAAGTTATTATCTTGCTGATGCCTGGTGTAATGACTGGTTATTTGGATTACTAAAGCGTGAATATAGTGGCAATTAACCGCCATTTGGCTGATATTTTATCTTCGTTTAATCCTCTAAAGTAATCTCATACCAGGAGGATAAAGAAATGTTTCATCACCGACTACGGATATCGTCCGACGGAATAGCCCTCATTAAGAAATTTCAGGGACTCTCGCTGGAAAAATATTGTGATGAAAGCGGCCTGTGGGTTATTGGCTATGGGCATGTCATCACCCCGTCTGACAATTTCAGTAAGCTTATTACCCCCCTTCACGCTGAATATCTTCTCTATCAGGATCTGCGTGAGTGTGAGGATAATCTTAGCGAAATTGTGGATTTCAGGCTCACTCAGAACCAGCATGACGCGTTGATTTCCTTGCTCTTTAGCAGCGGCCGCTCGCGCCTGGTGCAAACCGGCATTATTCGCGAAATCAAACGCGGCTGTTACGCAAACGCCATGCAGATCTGGCAAAACGAGACGGCGATAAACGGAACATCTGTCGCCAGCCTGACGGCGCTGCGTCAGGCCGAATGCGCGCTTTTTTTCACCGGCCTGGCCATTGAAGCGTAGCTATGCCGCCCGCGTATAGAAGAGAGCCGCCTGGGTGCGATTTTTAACCTCCAGGCGGCGGAAAAGCGCCTCCAGATGGGCTTTCACCGTCCCGGCGCTGATATTCAGCGCGCGGCCAATTTCCTTGTTTGACCCCCCTTCCGCCAGCAGCCGGAGCACCTCGCGCTGCCGTTCGCTCAGGCAGGAGAGATCATGCCGGACAGGCGAAGGTGACCCCAGCCACTTTTTTGGGAAACAGACCATCCCGCTTTCGACCATCTGCAATACGGAAGCGAACATCTCCGCAGGCGCGTTGCGCGGCACAATCGCGCACACTTCACGCTGCACCAGCGTCTCTACCCATTCCGGCTTCCCCTGTGCCAGTACCACCGCGACGCGTGCCTCAGGATAGCGCTCCGCTAACTCATCCAGCAGCCAGAGACAATATTCGTGATTCATATTGCCATCCAGCAGCAGGGTTGCCGTCGGTGACTGCGATAAAAACGTCCATAGCTCATCAGCCTGACTCGTGCCGCAAATATTTAATTCAGGAATTAACCCGCGCAGGCTGCTTATCGCTCCGTGAATAAATATAGACTGCCTGTCAAACATGATTACATGCATTGTATTTTCTCCCTCTGCTCCGCATGCTGTAAAAGTACAACGTACCGTCAGAGATAATATTACGGAATGAATCAATATCAGAGGGCATTTTACAGGGGGGCGCCACGAGGAAAAGCGAATATCATGGAAGAGTTACAAATATCATCTAACAAAGCACATATTACAACACTTGTAATATGTGCTTTGAGAATCTCCTTAAATCAGGATCTACCTAACGATCCGGTTATCTCTTTTCAGAGGAACATTCCGCCAGAAACTTCAATACGCTGCGCGTTCATCCACCTTAACTCATCGCTCAGCAGGACCGCTATTGCATCGCCAATATCATCCGGCAGGCCGACGCGTCCCAGTGCCGTTTGTGACGCCAGAAACTGATTCAGGGTGGCATTATCGCGTACTCGTCCGCCGCCAAAATCAGTTTCGATGGCGCCCGGGGCAATAATATTTACGGAAATACCGCGCTCGCCCAGCTCCTTCGCCTGATATCGCGTGAGCACTTCCATCGCCGCTTTCATGGCGGCGTAAGTTCCTGACCCCACCTGCGTCATGCGGGTAAGTCCGCTGGAGACGTTAAGGATGCGGCCACCGTTTTTAATCAGCGGCAGCAGGCTCTGGGTAAGAAAGTAAGGCCCTTTAAAGTGGACGTTCATCGCCTCGTCAAATTCCGCTTCTGTCGTCTCGCTGAAAGGGGTATATAAACCCGTGCCGGCATTGTTCAATAAATAGTCGAAGGTGTCACGGTGCCATACCTGTTTGAGCTGCTTACGCACCTCTTCAGTAAAATGGGGGAATTGCGTGATATCGGCGACATTCAGCTGCAATGCCACCGCTTTCCCTCCTTTTTTCTCAATCTCGTGGACCACCTCCAGCGCCTCGTTCTGGCTGTTATTCCAGGTCAGAATGATATCCGTTCCCTTTGCCGCCAGCTTCAAAGCAGCATTCTTACCGAGACCGCGGCTCCCGCCGGTCACTAATGCGATACGTTGAGACATAAGAAACCTCGTTTTGGCTGTTGTGTTGATTGAGAAAGAGCTTATTAGGTGATAAAAAAACAATAAATACGCCTGCGAACGCTTTACTGTTTCATTCATAACAACAATGAGCGCAACCTATGGATAAAATTCACGCAATGCAGCTCTTCATCCGCGTGGCGGAACTGGAAAGTTTTTCCCGCGCCGCGGAGACGCTCGGTCTACCTAAAGGTAGCGTCTCCCGCCAGATCCTGGCGCTGGAAAATGCGCTGGGCGCCCGGCTGCTGCACCGCACAACGCGCCGCGTCAGCCTGACGCAGGATGGCATGGTCTATTACGAGCGGGCGCGGGATCTGCTGTCGAACCTTGATGAACTGGATGGCATGTTTCAAAACGATCCCCGTAGCGTGAGCGGACGACTACGCGTGGATATGCCGGTGGCTATTGCGCGAAATTTAGTCATTCCGCAACTGCCCGCCTTTATGCAGCAGTATCCCGGCATTGAGCTGGAACTGAGCAGCAGCGATCGCCTGGTGGATGTTATTCGGGAAGGGTTTGACTGCGTGGTGCGCGTCGGCACGCTAAAGGAGTCCGGGCTGGTGGCCCGCTCGCCTGGTCAGCTCTCGATTATCAACTGCGCCAGTCCCGACTATCTGGAGCGTTTCGGCTATCCGGAAACGCTCGACGACCTCGCCTCCCATGCCCTGATTCACTACGCGTCAAATTTCGGTAGCCGCCCGCAGGGGTTTGAATATGACGATGGTGAAACTACCCGCTGGGTCAAAACCGGCGGGACGCTGACGGTCAACAGCACCGAAACCTATAATGCCGCCTGTCTGGCCGGGCTTGGCATTATTCAGGCTCCCCGCGTCGGGGTGCGCGAGGCGCTGCGCAGGAAAAAGCTTATCGAGATCCTGCCGCAATACCGCGCCGCGCCAATGCCCGTCTCGCTCATCTATCCTCACCGGCACAACCTTTCGCGGCGGGTGCGTCTGTTTATGGAATGGCTGGCCGGGCTTATCAGGGGCTATGTGGATTAGCGGCTATAATTCAAAAATATACAGTAGCTAAAAAGGAAAATGCGCGTGACGCCGGACAATAACCCGCAACGACCCACTCAGGAACTGGACTACGAGCCCATCAGAAAAATGGAGACGGACGATGCCGCCCCGGAGCCTGCGCAACGCAAGGAGGGGGACGATGGCGAAGGAATTGCCAGCAAAGCGCTGGAGACCGTCACTGAAACGGCGGAAAAAATTCAGCGCCGCCCGATGGTGGCGCACCTTATACGGGCCATGGAGCGCTTTAACGACCGTATGGGCAACCAGTTTGGCGCGGCGATCACCTATTTCTCTTTCCTGTCGATGATCCCGATCCTGATGGTCTCCTTCGCGGCGGCGGGCTTTATGCTCGCATCACACCCGACGCTTCTGCAGGATATTTTCAATAAGATCCTGACTAACGTCAGCGACCCGACGCTCGCCACCACTCTCAAAAGCACGATCAACACCGCGGTACAGCAGCGTACCACCGTCGGTATTGTCGGCCTGCTGGTGGCGCTCTATTCCGGAATTAACTGGATGGGCAACCTGCGCGAAGCGATCCGGGCGCAGTCGCGCGACGAGTGGGAGCGAAATCCACAGGACCAGGAGAAAATTTGGGTAAAATATTTCCGCGACTTTATCTCCCTGATTGGTCTGCTGGTTGCCCTGGTTATCACCCTCGCCATCACCTCGGTAGCCGGTTCGGCGCAGGAGATGATTATCTCCGCGCTCTACCTCGACTATATCAGCTGGCTGAAACCCGTCTGGCACCTGATCGGGCTGGCGATCTCTATTCTCGCCAACTTCCTGCTCTTCTTCTGGATCTTCTGGCGTCTGCCGCGCCACCGCCCCCGCAAGCGGGCACTGATCCGCGGTACCTTTATTGCGGCGATTGGCTTCGAAGTGATTAAAATCGTAATGACCTATACCCTGCCGTCACTGGTGAAATCGCCCTCCGGCGCAGCGTTTGGCTCCGTGCTGGGGCTGATGGCCTTCTTCTACTTCTTTGCCCGTCTGACTCTCTTTTGCGCCGCCTGGATCGCGACCGCCGAATATAAAGATGACCCGCAAATGCCGGGCAAATCGCATAACTAACTCCCTGTTGCGGGCTGAAAATGTCAGCCCGCCTTTTCGTTTCAGCATATAAATCCAGTCCGTAACTTTTATTTAACCGAAAACCAGTTTTATCCGCTGAATTTTAAAATCTGTGAAGCATTTCTGAGATGTTATTCCCCCGGTCTGAAAATTATCCACTTTTTGACCATTTTTTGCCCTTCCCTGCGCTTTGTTACAGATTGAAATGTCGCTTTTGCTGTGCGTAATATGGCCTTTCGTTCGCCAAAAAATAAGAAAATTTTATGCAAGCCACAGCCACAACACTCGATACAGAACAGCCCATCGCACCGGTAAACTCGCGGAATAAGGTTGTCGTCGCCTCGCTTATCGGCACGGCAATTGAGTTTTTCGATTTCTATATCTACGCCACCGCCGCGGTCATCGTTTTTCCGCATATCTTCTTCCCGCAGGGCGATCCGACCGCAGCCACGCTACAGTCGCTGGCGACCTTCGCCATCGCCTTTATCGCGCGTCCGATCGGCTCGGCGCTTTTCGGCCACTTCGGCGATCGCGTAGGGCGTAAGGTTACGCTGGTCGCTTCGCTGCTCACGATGGGGATCTCTACCGTGGTGATCGGCCTGCTGCCGAGCTACGAAACCATCGGCGTACTGGCTCCGCTGCTGCTGGCGCTGGCGCGCTTCGGGCAGGGCTTAGGGCTGGGCGGCGAATGGGGCGGCGCGGCGCTGCTGGCAACGGAAAACGCCCCGGCGCGTAAGCGTGCGCTGTATGGTTCGTTCCCGCAGCTGGGCGCGCCGATTGGCTTCTTCTTTGCCAACGGCACCTTCCTGCTGCTCTCCTGGCTGCTGACGGACGAGCAGTTTATGGCCTGGGGCTGGCGCGTACCGTTCATCTTCTCGGCGGTGCTGGTCATTATTGGTCTCTATGTGCGCGTCTCTCTGCATGAAACGCCGGTCTTTGCCAAAGTGGCGGCGGCGAAAAAGCAGGTAAAAGTTCCGCTGGGTACGCTGCTGACTAAACATGTTCGCGTCACGGTGCTGGGCACCTTCATCATGCTGGCGACCTACACGCTCTTCTATATCATGACGGTCTACTCCATGACCTACAGCACCGCCGCCGCACCGGTCGGGCTGGGGCTGCCGCGTAATGAAGTGTTGTGGATGCTGATGATGGCGGTAATCGGCTTCGGCGTGATGGTTCCTGTCGCAGGCCTGCTGGCGGATAAATTTGGCCGCCGCGCCAGCATGATCGTGATTACCTCCCTGCTCATCCTTTTTGCGCTGTTTGTCTTTCCGCCGCTGTTGAGCTCCGGCAAACCGGCGCTGGTCATGACCTACCTGCTGATTGGCCTGAGCCTGATGGGATTGACCTTTGGTCCGATGGGGGCGCTGCTGCCGGAGCTTTTCCCGACGGAAGTGCGCTATACCGGCGCCTCCTTCTCCTATAACGTCTCCTCCATTCTGGGCGCCTCCGTTGCCCCCTATATCGCCACCTGGTTACAGGCGAACTACGGTCTCTTCTACGTGGGCGTTTATCTCGCGGCGATGGCGGTCCTGACGCTGATTGCCCTGCTGTTGACTCACGAGACTAAACATCAGGATCTGTAAACGGTCGATGCCGGGTGGCGGCGACGCTTCCCGGCCTACAGCATGGCTGCACGCATCGCGACGTCAGTTGATAAAAGCAAAACGGCAACCCTGGGGTTGCCGTTTTACTGTCTCTCGCCGTTAGCCGGTGAGTTTTATTTCTTCATCTGCGACAGAATGGTCCGGCACTGGTTCGCATCGCCCTCTGACGGGGAGATGAGCGCCAGCAGCGCGGCGGCAGGCGTAACCAGCGTCGCCAGGGCTGCCGCGACGGCGCCGCGCGCAATCAGCGGCCCGGCCTTCACCCCCGCCTGAGGTTCTTTGAACGAGCCGCGCACATAGAGCGGCGAGCGCAGGGTGATAATACGGATCCCCTTGCTCTCCGGATCGATGGTTAAATCCATCTGCTCCGAAGCCATGCTGGCCGTCCCCGTTACGTTAATCACCGCGTTTTCGGTATCGAAGGCGAAAATCTGCGGACGCGCCACACCGTTCACGAGGTCGATATTGGCTGCCGCGCAGTTTACCCGCACCTCATCATCGCCAAAGATCTGCCCGATGATAAAGTTGCCGACGTTAAGCCCGAGGATCTCCATCAGGTTGCGGCTCACCAGACCGTCGTTCATCAACAGCTTGAGGTTACCGTTGCCGTTACCCAGCAGCGCCGCGACGGAGTTACCGGTGCCGCGAATATCAGCGTCGCCGTTCATCTCCCCGAGCGTTTTCTGCATCAGCTCGACGTCGGGCATCAGCTCTTTCAGCTTCAGCCGGCGGGCCTGGATCTCCGCCCTTCCTTGCATCGGCTTTTTATCCCCTTCCAGATGGATATTCGAACTGATGGTGCCGCCCGCCATGCCAAACTTAAGCGGCTGCAGGCGCAGATCGCCGTTTTTCAGGATGATGTGCGTGGAGAGATCGCTCAGCGGCAGGGTGCTGCCATGCTCGATTTTACGCCCCTTGAAGCGCACGTCGGCATCCATGGTGTCCCACTTATCGGTTTCAAAGCGATCGTAAGGGAGCACTTTGTCCGCAGGCTGTACGCTCTTTTCACCTTTTTTCTGTTCAGACCGTTTCGACTGTTCCGCCCCTTTACCGGAATCCACGCCGATAAGCGGGCCGAGATCCGCCAGCCTTAGCTGACGAGACTCCATATCCCCTTCCAGCTTCGGCCGCGGTTTACCGGTGGTATAGGTCAGCGAGCCGTGAATATCGCTGTCGCCGATGCGTCCGTTAAAGCCGCGATAGTCATAGACGGAGCTTTTTTCGCTGTCGATTTTCGCCACCAGCCTTCCGTCAGTCTCAAACGGCGGAGTATCCGGTAACAGCACGCCGGTCAGATCGTAGAGTTCGCCGAGCGAGTCGCCGGAGAACTTCAGTTCCAGATCCACGCCACCCATCTTCATCGGATCGTTAACCGTACCGACAAACGCCACGCGGGTGTTGCCCGAGCGGAAATCCGCCTGCACCGGGAACGGCGTCCCTTCGCTACGCAGGGCCAGCATTCCGCCAATTTTACCGGTCCCGGAGAGCGGCTGGCCGTTGTAACGCCCGTCGGCCTTCAGTCCAAAGACATAATCGCCGACCTTCTCCTTCTCCCCTTTCCCTTTGCTGCCGGTCACTTCGCTGAAGGGCAGCGGTTTACCCAGCGGATCGACGTAGATCACTACGTCAGCCTTGCTGACCTTATCGTCAATCGCGATCCGTCCACGATCGAAAAGGATATTATCCAGCCGGAATGACCAGGATGAGGGTTTCGCGTTGGGATCTTTCTCTTTATCGCTGCTCGCCAGGTCAAAGGTCCAGTTGTTGTTCTTTTCCGACAGGCGGATCAGGCGCGCGTCGGGCTGCTGGAGTTTGATCCACGGCAGGTAAACGGTTTTGGTCAGCAGCGCCAGCGGCGCCAGCGTCGCCTCCACGCGCGGCAGGTGGACCATCGTCACTTCAGGAATATCGGGCGGGTTGCCGAGAATAATGTCATTGGCATGAACATGCGGCCAGGGCACCCAGCTACGCCAGCCTGTCTCCTCTTTCTGACGCTCCCACACCACGCCAAGATCGCCGCGAATGGCGAAGGGGCGGTTAAGTTCGGTTGAGACTTTCTGGTTGATGGTTGGCTTGAGGCGGTTCCAGTCGAACGTTGCGATAATGATAATCGCCACCACAATCAATAGTACAAATATCCCTACCACCCAGGTGATGATCCTGGCTGTTTTTGTCATCGTTGTCCCCTTTCTTTATTACCTTGCCTTTCATGAATATAGTTCAGGCCAGGGGAAACGGGGTGGGCGGCTTCCGGGAATCGCGCGAGCGAGAAGAAAAAGGTGGGGATCAGAGAGTAAGTATGACCTTATCGAGCGTCTCCATCGCTACCGGGCGGGAGAGGAAATAGCCCTGGGCCGCCTTCGCCGGTGAGTTTTGCACATCGCGCCACTCCTCCAGCGTTTCGACCCCTTCCACAATGACCCCCTGACAGTAGCGGTTCATCAGCTGCAGCAGAAGCGTGAAGAGATTTCGCCCCTCCGGGGTCTGACGCAGCATGATAAAGAGATCGCGCGCCACCTTGATGTAGTCGTAGCGCACCTCGCTGAGGGCGGAAAAGTTAGCCATCCCGGTACCAAAATCGTCCAGCCAGAGCGGGCCAAATTCACACATGGAGGCGAACGAGGAGTTTTGCGGCAGGCGCACATGCTCCACCAGCTCAAAGCGCATCCACGGCAGCGTGGCGACCAGCTCCTGCAGCGCCGTATTCTGGCGCAGCGCCATAAGGGTTGGACCATCCACGTTAACCGAGGCGAGAATGTCGTGCTGCCTGAAGAACGCCTCCCGCGCCGCCAGCATTTGCAGTTGCTCCTCCAGCACCTCCAGCCGCTGACGCACGCTGACTTCGGCGAAGTAGCGATCCGGCGCGATGCGCTGGGCAGGGTTCGACGGGTGCGTCACGATGGTCAGGATCTCAATCGCCATCAGTCTGCCGTCAGTACGATAGATAGGCTGGTAGGTATAAGCACGCTCGCACTGCAGCCAGTAGCGATGCTCCTGCAGGCTTTCGATGCTTGCTTCTGCAGTGGTGCTTAGCCGCTGGATAACCTGCTCTGACTTCATTTCAGCTGTCCTGTTGATTCGGGATGCCCTGTCTGGACTCGTCAAAAGGTTATCGGCGCAGCCAGAGAGAACTTTATGCACAGGAGGAGGGGAAAGTAAAATTAACCCGGCAAATCACACCAGAACATGGACTGGCTCAAACATTTTTTTGGAACGCTGTTTTAATATAGTTGACCACGAATTGCCCACAGCGCACACTACATTTTATTTATCTGTTCAGGTTCACGATTATGTCTAAGAAAATTGCCGTGATTGGCGAATGTATGATTGAACTGTCACAAAAAGGCGCGGAAGTCAGCCGTGGCTTTGGTGGCGATACGTTAAATACGTCGGTTTACATTGCCCGCCAGGTTGCGCCAGAAGCGCTGACCGTTAACTACGTGACGGCGCTGGGCACCGACAGCTTCAGCCAGCAGATGCTGGAAGCCTGGCAGGAGGAGCAGGTGGATACCACGCTGATCCAGCGGATGGAAAACCGTCTGCCGGGCCTCTACTACATCGAAACCGACAGTACCGGCGAGCGTACCTTCTACTACTGGCGTAACGAAGCCGCCGCGAAATTCTGGCTGGAAAGCCCTGACGCGCCCGCCATTTGCGAAAAGCTGGCCACCTTCGACTATCTCTACCTGAGCGGCATTAGCCTGGCGATTTTAAGCCCGGAAAGTCGCGAGAAGCTTTTCGCCCTGCTGGAGCGCTGCCGCGCCAACGGCGGGGAAAATATTTTCGACAATAACTACCGCCCGCGCCTGTGGGCCAGCCGCGAAGAGACGCAGCAGGTCTATACCCGGATGCTGGCATGCACCGATATCGCCTTTTTAACTCTGGATGACGAGGATGCCCTGTGGGGCGAGAAGCCGGTCGACGAGCTGATTGCGCGTACCCGGCAGGCAGGCGTGACGGAAGTGGTGATCAAGCGTGGCGCGGACTCCTGTCTGGTCGCCATGGCCGGGGAAGAGGTTGTTGAGGTTCCGGCGGTGAAACTTGCCAAAGAGAAGGTGATTGATACTACGGCGGCGGGCGACTCGTTCAGCGCGGGTTATCTGGCGGTTCGCCTGACCGGCGGCACCCCGGAAGAGGCGGCCAGACGCGGTCACCTGACCGCCAGCACCGTCATCCAGTATCGCGGAGCGATTATCCCCCGCGAGGCGATGCCGGCGTAACTCCCCGCACCGAACAATTCCCTCTCCCCTTTGGGGAGAGGGTCAGGCCTCACCACACGCTTACTGCTGCGGAATATCCGTCGCATCCTGATGCAAATCATCCACCGCTGACGGCTGCGCTGCCGCCGTGACCGGCAACATGATTTCGTTCCAGGTCGCCTGCAGCTCCTTCATGTTGTATTCCGGCTCGCCCTTAGGCTGTAACAGCACCAGCGCCATCTCCTGCGAAAGCTGCTGGCGTAAATTCTGGTTCAGCGAGTCGACGGTCAACCCGTTCAAAAAGCTCTGGCGCAGTTTCTGGTACTGCTCCGGTGCGATATCCACCACCTGGTTTTGCAGCGAGCGGATACGCTGGCTGATCAGAATATCGGTGTCGGTACGGGCGTAGGTGGCAAACAGCTTTTGCAGCTCCAGGTTTTTCTGGGCGATCAGCGCGTTAAACTCCTCCTCCGACAACCCATCCTGACGTACCTTCGCCAGCTCTTTCGCCACCAGCGCCAGGTTGGTATTCAGCTTTTCGCCAGGCGATTCCACGTTGATGGCACACTGGGCGCGCATGAACAGCACGCGGCAGTCAAAGCCGATGCCGATATCTTTGGCGTTGTTTTTACTCAGCGTCTGCTGCACGTGCCAGAAGAGCGCCTCCCGCGCCAGATCCGCGCGCCAGTAGCGCAGCAATGCGGCCGATTCGCGAATCGGCTGCCACGGCGCGTCCCACATAATCGCCAGGCGATCCTGACGTACGGCATCGGTCATAATGCTCACCGGCTCGGTGCGCAGCGGGGAGAGAGTCGGCACCGGCGCAGGGATATCGCGTTTGCCCTTCAGCTCGCCAAAGGTCTTACCGATCTGCTCAATCACCGCCCGGCTGTCCACGTTGCCCACGACGATGAGCGTCATGGCATCCGGCGTATACCATTGCTGGTAGAAGGATTTAAGCTGGGCAATATCGACCGGCTGCTTCAGCGGCTCCGCCGGATCGTGGCCCAGCAGCGTCGACCCTTTCAGGCGGTACCGCCACCAGCCCTCTTTGGTATCAACCGGCCAGGAGGCGACCATATCGCTGTTGCCAAGGGCATAGTTGACCGTTTCCGGGGTAATGGCGACCTTGCCCGCCGTATCGCCAAGCCAGGTCAGCGCCTCTTTCAGCAGATCGTTGCGGTTGTTCGGCAGGCTCAGGTTGAACATGGTGTAGTCATAGGAGACCACCGCAGGGGGAAGCGGGCGGCGGGGATCGATACCCTGCTGCCACATGGAGCGCGCCTGAGTGGCCTGCAGGCTGCCGCTTTGGTTCAGCGCCAGCCGGGGAATAAAGTGGCTAAACCCGCTCTGCTGCGTACTTTCAGTCAGGGAGCCGGTATTAACAGAAAGGCGGATTTCAATCCGATCGCTGGGACGCTGCGGCGTGGCCAGAACCTGCCACTGAAAACCGTTCGACAGCGTACCCTGTTGCCAGGCCGGGTCGGGCTGGAGCGCATCAGCCTGCACATAACTGGCTGCTGCCATCATCAGCATACCGCCGGTTAAGAATCGAATTTTTGTGCCCTGCATGTGAACCCCTGATCAACAATCCTGGTTAAAAAGAGAACTCGCCGCGCGGAGCCCTCTAAAGATGACGTTAAAACACCTCGATTAGACCGCGTGTTCGCTCAAACGTCACGGTCAGAAGTGAAATTTACCCAAAAAAAATCTTGTCGAAGTATGACGGGTATGAGGGGCCATTATGCGCAGGAGCCCGCTCCCCGACAAGGGTGAGCGGGTATTAGTCCATATTTTAAGAGGGGTATTCCTGAGTTTTGTTGTCTGGCGCACGATTATTCAGCGTATCGTTCAGCTTTTTGGGATCGAGCTCTTTCACCCATTTCGCCACCACGATAGTCGCGACGCCATTCCCCACCAGGTTGGTCAGCGCGCGGGCTTCAGACATAAAGCGATCGATGCCGAGGATCAGCGCCAGACCCGCCACCGGCAGATGGCCCACCGCGGAGATGGTGGCCGCCAGCACGATAAAGCCGCTGCCCGTTACCCCTGCGGCCCCTTTTGAAGAGAGGAGCAGCACCACCAGCAGCGTGATCTGATGGAAGATATCCATATGGCTGTTGGTCGCCTGTGCGATGAATACCGCCGCCATCGTCAGGTAGATGGAGGTACCGTCAAGGTTAAACGAATAACCGGTGGGGATAACCAGACCCACCACCGACTTACGGCAGCCCAGCTTTTCCATCTTGTCGAGCATCCGCGGCAGCGCCGATTCGGAGGAGGAGGTGCCCAGCACAATCAACAGCTCTTCTCTTATGTAGCGGATAAATTTGAAGATGTTAAAGCCGGTGGCGCGCGCAATCGATCCCAGCACCACCACCACAAACAGAATACAGGTCACGTAGAAGCAGATGATGAGCTGGCCGAGCTGCACCAGCGTTCCCACACCATATTTACCGATGGTAAAAGCCATTGCGCCGAAGGCGCCGATAGGGGCCAGACGCATGATCATATTGATGATGCCGAAGATGACCTGCGAGAAGCTTTCAATCACGTTGAAGATAAGCTGGCCCTTGCTGCCCAGGCGATGCAGGGCAAAACCGAACAGCACCGCGAACAGCAGCACCTGCAGGATATTGCCGCTGGCGAATGCGCCCACCACGCTGCCGGGGATGATATCCAGCAGGAAGGCCACAACGCCCTGATCTTTCGCCTGCTCGGCGTAGACCGCCACCGCCTTCGCATCGAGCGTCGCCGGATCGACGTTCATACCCGCGCCGGGCTGTACGACGTTAACGATAATCAGACCGATAATCAGCGCCAGGGTGCTGACCACTTCGAAATAGAGGAGCGCGACCGCGCCGGTACGACCGACCGCCTTCATGCTCTCCATGCCTGCGATACCGGTCACCACCGTACAGAAAATCACCGGCGCGATAACCATCTTAATTAGTTTTACGAACGCATCGCCCAGCGGCTTCATCTGCGCGCCGAGTTCAGGATAGTAATGACCGAGGAGAATACCGATCGCGATCGCGGTCAGAACCTGAAAATAAAGGCTTTTGAAGAGTGAGAGTTTCATAGGGTGTCCTTGGGAATAAAGCCACAGGTTTTGTAAGGTTAAAAGTAACCTGCGGCTTTAAAATAACACCCGTAAAACATGACAGATATAAATTAACAGCAAATAAGCAACATAAATGTTAAAAACTTTGAGCTGGCTCGAAAAACACAGGTAACGCGTTAGCCCTTTGCAGGGTCCGACACGTTGCCAAGATAACGCTCTTCAAACAGATCGGCGGGAACCGCTCTGGCGAACAGAAACCCTTGCCCGCTCTCCACGCCGGCGCGGGTCAGCCACTCACGCTGGGCCTCGGTTTCTATTCCTTCAGCGATAATGTACAGATTCAGGCTGTGGGCCATCTGGATAATCGCCTGTACCATGCTGCTGTCGTCAGGAAGCCCTTCCACGAAGGTTTTATCAATCTTCAGCACGTCCACCGGCAGTGCTTTCATATGCTGAAGCTGGCGCAGCCCGGCGTAGCCCATGCCAAAATCGTCCAGAGCGATACGCAGCCCGGCGTTACGCAGCGGCTTAAGGATCGCCACGGCGTCATTTGGATCGTCGATACGGCGGCTTTCGGTCACTTCCAGAATCAGCGTTCCCGGCTGGATGCGGTAGCGGTTAATCAGCTCCAGCATCTCCGACACCATTGTGGGGTGCATCAGCTGCAGCGCGGAGAGATTGACCGACAGGGGCATCGTAATTCCCCGCGCCTGCCAGGCCGCTAACTGGCGGCAGCACTCTTCCAGCACCCAGTAGCCCACGGTCACCATCAGGCCGCAGTTTTCAATGCGGTCGATTAATCCTTCCGGCAGCTCCCATGAGCCATCCTCCTGCTTAACCCGCAGCAGCGCTTCGGCGCTTTTCACCTCCCCGCTCGCCAGTTCGACCTGTGGCTGTAGCCAGATGGCGAAACGGTTGTTATCCAGCGCCGTCAGGATATCGCTCTCTTCCGTCAGGCGCTGCTGCGCCTTCTCCATCTGCTCAGGGTCGAAGAACTGAATCTGGTTCTTGCCTTTGCGACGGGCGGTAAAGGCCGCTGAAAAGGCGCGGCGGTATAGCTGCTCCGCCGTCAGACCGCCATAGTACATAGCGATGCCGATGCTGGCGCTCGGGCGCAGCTGGAGGCCCTGAACCGGCAGCCGTTCATTGAGAACAGTAAGTACTTGCTGACCTAAAGTGATGGCGTGCCACGGCTCCTTGACGCCGTGAGCGATAATGACAAAGTCATAACCGCTTACCTGGGTTAGCACCATGCGCGGCGCCAGCACCGATTTGAGCTTTTCCACCAGCGTCAGCAGCAGCATTTCGCGCTGACTTTCTGTCAGCACCCCCGCCGTATCCTGGAGGGTTTCACAGGCGACCGCCACCAGCGCGGTCGTCTGCTGGCGCGTCACGATCTGCTGCAGAAGCGCCATCAGAAAGGCTTTGTTGGGCAGCTCGGAGACGGGAAATCGCGTCGCGTTGTTGTTTAGTTCGTCATGCTGGCGCATCAGCCGCTGCTGATTGATGTTATAGCTGCGCACCAGCATGCCAATCTCATCGTCATGGTGCAGACGTGGCAGCGCCAGCTGATGCCCCACCTGATCCTGCGGCGTGAGGTCATTCAGCTCGCGGGCGATCTTGCGTAGCGGGTGGACCATCAGGCGGTTCATGCACCAGGTCAGCGCCACGGTCAGCATCAGCGTAAGCAGCAAGTAAGCGGTCACCAACGTTGCCAGCCAGCTCATGACAAACCGGTACATGCGCCAGGCATCCGCCTGCAGGACAAGATAAGCCAGCGGCTGCGGATTGGCGGGGCGCTCAAGGGAGTAGACCGGCAGCGAAATCTGCACCGGCAGTTCAAACATCCGCATGATGGTCACCGGCACCGGACGTTCGGGAAGAAAGCTCATCCGCAACGCCTGGAACTGATTCGGCAGAACCACATCGGCGCGGCTGACGATGCCCGCCGGCTGGATCCGCCTGAGAATGCTTTCCGCTTCGGGGATATCCCCTTTCAGAATGGAGGCTGAGAGAGGCTCACGCACCGCGCGGGCGATGCTTTCCAGCTGCGAGGCCGTGAAGTAGCGATTCTGCTGTACGGCGTGAAACAGCAAAATGACGCAAAAGACAAAGACAAACACCATGGTGACGGCTGAAACCGTCGCCATTTGTTTGATTGTTAAGGAACGGCTGACACGCAAAATAACTCTCCACAGACCTTGGGCGTAAGGTAACGAAACGTTACCTTACCGCCGCCAGAGTATACCCGATTGCCGGGATTTTGAGAGAGGTTAAGAATTCTATTATAGAAAATTCTCATTACCAGTCCGCGTAGGGCGTCAGCGGCTGCGGCGGCAGATCCATATCGCCTTGCCAGCCTGCGGCGGAATACCGCACATAAAGCAGTGCATGGCTCGGGGTGTAATCTTTCGCTTGCTGGATATCCACGCCTAAACCGACAAACCAGTTCGACGTCACACGACGCTCCACAATGGCCCGCGCGGTGTAACCGGTGCCGGACGAACTGCTTCCCTCTTCAGGCTCGCCCCGGTCGGAATAGCGTCCTGTCCCATCCTCAGGAATCAGACTTTGTATCGGATATCGCATACCGTCTTTGGTTTTAGAGTGGGACCAGGAGGCAGAACCGCCCAGCTCCCACGACCAGTTTTCGGTGCGCTTGCGCCAGTTAATCGGCAGCGCGAAGGAGATATACTCCTGCGGACTGTAATAACCTCCCTGTCCCAGCGTGTACTCGCTTAAATCTTTATCATAGTGACAGAGCATGTTCGAGAGGCCGATTGTCAGGCGCTCGTTATCCTTGTTAATCAGTTTATAGTAATAGCCTGTCATCCAGCGTACCCGCCAGTTATCCGCCACGTTTTTACCGGTGAGGGAATCTGCGTTCAGACTTGACCAGATGCCGTTCGCCTCGCCTTTGTCGTAACTGATGCTGACGCCGCCGCCCGTGGCGCGCACGCCGCCCCAGGTGGTATCCGTATTCGGATCTTTTTGCCCGGCAAAAGCCAGCATCGAACTGGAGATGGGGCGACGATGGGCGTTCAGGGTGTAGCCTATCGGGCCGAGATCGTTGCTGTAGCTCAGTCCCCCCACCACGTCGACGACATCAAAGCCCATCGGCGTGGTACCAATATCCATCGCCCAGGTGCTGTTCTGCCAGCCTACCGCCACGCTCGCGCCGTTAGCCGACTGGTTAGTGCTGCCGCGACAGGGGGTTTTCGCACAGGTGCCCCATTTTGGATCGTAGGTGTTGCCCCTGGTATCAAAAGAACCGGCATCCATATTGACCAGATCGCTTCTGAAGAACATCCGCCCGTCCGAGAGCGGCGCGTCCACCTGCAGCATGGTGGTATGCGCTTTCAGATCCGAATACCCTCCCGTACCGCTGGAGCCCCAGTAGTCGTGCTGAAGCGTGACGTTGAGATCCTGCTGGCGCGAGAGCTCCGCCGCATCGCTGCGCACGCCGCGCTTAAGCCAGTCATCCTTTTCATCGTTACGCGTCAGGCGGGTAAAGCTCTCGTGATCCTGCGGACGCGCGGTGGTGATACCGGAGGCGACCATCGCGTCTTTGTAGGTTTCCAGCGCCCGCTGTGGCTGACCGCTTTCCGCCTGGAAACGCGCGGCGTCACGCAGCACCAGCGCGCTCTCCATGGAGGGGGGCTGCGATTTGGCCTGCGGGATAAGCTTGCTGAAGGTCTGCTCCGCGGCGGCGGTATTACCCAGCTGCGCCTGCACCAGCGCGACGCGCCGCTGCATGTTCACTGACAGAGGCTCACCGCCTGTGCCAGCGGTTACTGCCACCAGCTGCGCACGGGCCGCCTCTTTATCCCCTCCGGTAAGATAAAGCTCGGCAAGGCCGATACGCGCATCCTGATTCTGCGGCTCGCGCTGCAATACGGCGTTATAGGCCGCTTTCGCCGATGCAACATCGCCGCGCTGCTGCGCCCAGTCTGCGAGGATAAGATCGATACGCGTGGAGGCCGGCTGCTGGCGCAGCAACGCTTCCGCCTGCGGCTCTTTCCCCCCGTCGCGCAGACGGTTGGCGTTTTCGATAACCTGATTGCTTTGTAACCGGCTGGCCAGCTCCTGAATATTGGGGGTCCATTTCGCCTGCGGCAGCGTGGCGAGATGGGCCAGCGCGGCACGCTCCCGGTCGTTACCGGAAAGATAGAGCCCGTAGGCGTAAACCTGCTCGGGATCGCCCGGCTTTTGCGCGGCAAGGTCACGCATCAGCGCATCCGCCCGATCCGCCTGCCCGGCGCTATAGAGATCGCGCGACAGACGGTAGGTGATCCAGACGCTGCCGGGGTCGAGCGCCAGCCGACGCTGCTGGATCACCGCCGCTTCGGCAAATTTGCCCTGGTTCTCCAGCTGTTCCGCCTGCTGCGACAGCTTTTCGTTGTTCAGACTGCGTTCAATATCGTCGATACTGCGGCGCTGGCTGGCGGTGAGCGACTGGATAAACTGCTCCGCTTTTTGCGGCGATTCGGCGCGATAGATATTCGCCAGCCCGCGCACCGCATTGCTGTTGCCGCTGTCCATACGCAGCGCCTGGCGGTAATACCGCTCCGCCGCCAGATTATCTTTGCGCGCCGCGGCCGCATCGCCCAGCCCCAGCACCGCGTAGCTGTCGCTGTTGTCCACGCTGCGTGCCCGGGCGTAATACCGCTCCGCCTGCGCCACGTTGTTAGCCTTCAGCGCCGCGTCACCCTGCTCAATCAACAGCCAGTAGCGGTTGACCTTCAGCAGGCTGTCCCATTTATCGCGATTCTCGCTCTGCGGATCGAGGGCAATCGCCTTCTCAAACTGCGCCACCGCGCGGGCGCGATCGCCACGCTGGGAGTAAGCCTGGCCCAGCGCGCCCACCGCCTCGCTGTCGGCATGGTTGGCGCTGACCGCTTGTTGCAGTTCCGCCACGGCTTTTCCGCCCTGCCCGGCTTCCACCGCCGCCAGCCCTTGCGCTTTGGCGCGGAACGCGGGGTCAGCCAGCTGCTTCTGCTGCGCCTCCAGCTGCGCACGCGCGGCGGTAACGTTATCGCCCGCGCTAAATACCTGTAAATATTCCTGTAATGCCTTAACGCTCGCGGCGCTGGCCGGCTTATCCTTAAGCTGCTGATACCAGAGGGCGGAGGCGGTCTCGCGTCCGGCGTTAGATTTCGCCATCTGCCGCAGCACATTATACCCCTCCTCCTCCCGTCCGTTCTGGAGCAGCAGCTGGGCCAGCGTCGTTTGCAGCTGCGTATCGCCCGGCCCGCTGGTGTTAAGGGCTTTCATCCTGTCGATGGCCTCGTTACGGCGTGCCGGATTTTTTGCCACGACCGACCAGTATTCCGTTGCCATATCGCCCACCGGCGGATTGCCGCCAAACAGCTTGTCATAGGCCTCAATCGCCTCCTGCGTATGGCCGGTGGTCGCCAGCAACCGCGCCTGTTGCAGGGACTGACGCCCCTCAGGCGTGGAAAGCATCATCGTACTGTTTGAGGCGCGCCAGGCGTTCGAGGTGGGGGCGATCGCCTTCAGACGATCCAGCTCTTTCTGCGCGCCTGCATTATCGCCCTGGCGCAGCAGGGAGCGGAAACGAGCGGCAATAACGTCCGGGTTGTTCGGGTCGATAAGCTCCAGGCGATAGAGCGACTGGCGGACAAGATCCTCACGATGCGTCGCCTCGCCAAGCCGAACCTGCTCCAGCAGTTGTTGTTGCTGCGGGGAGTTGGCGGCCTGCGCCAGCGGCATCACGCTGAAGCCAAGCGATAAACTGAGTAAACTTAATGAGAACTTGCGCATTCCTGGCCCCAGTCAGGTAGTAACTCACCCTTAGCGGTGAAGCGAAAACGGTGCTGATCCCATCCCTGTCCGAAAAGGGTCAGAACATAGCTGTAATAGGCGTCGTTACCGGGAAAATTATCGGCAACACGCTGGCGCTGCGCGGCCTGGGCGTCACGATCCTGTAAAAAAGGCAGCAGGGAGGCGGAGAAGCCAACCGGGCCATCCCCGGTGACGTTACCGCTGGCGATATCCACCTTCTCCGGCGGCATGCCGCGCCTGGCGGTCTGCGTCGCCATGGGTTTAAAACGCGTCAGCAGGCGCGCTTTCTGCGGATCCTTGTCGTGCATCATCCCGACCCAGAGATAGACGCGAATCGCGTCATAGCTGCCTGCCAGCGGTTTTTCCGGCTTCAGCTGCCAGCCTTTATCTTTTTGATACTGTACCCAGTCGGGCGCAAAGCCTTTGGGCGCGGTTTCCAGCAGTAAACGCAGATTGGTTTCACGAAGCGTGCTCCACGGCGCGCCAAAACGAGAAAAATAGGTCGCCAGCTGCGGCGGGAGATAGCTCGGGTTAAACCGCCAGGCGTTCTCTTCAGCGAAGCCAACTTTGCCCGGCAGCAGCATCGAGCCCAGCCCCGGCACCTTCGCCACCTCTTCTTTGGCGATGCGCTGAAGCAGCGCTTTGCCGATATCCGTGTAGTTTTGCGCTTTCCAGAGCCTGCCCGCTTCGAGCAACGACCAGGCGATCCAGAGGTCCGCATCCGACGCGGAGTTGGTATCCAGCACCGTCCAGCTTTCACTATCCTTCTGCCCCCAGAGCCAGGCGGGCAGATGCTGGCGCAGATCGCCCTGCGCCAGATTATTCTGCGTCCAGGTCAGCAGCCGGTCGAAGGTCGTCCGATCGTTCGCCGCAAGGGCAAAAAAGAGCGCGTAGCTTTGCCCTTCAGAGGTGGTAATTTTACGCGCGTCGCTGGGATCGATGACCCGTCCACCTTCGCTGACGTAACTCTGCCTGAACTGCGCCCATGCGGGCCAGTTACAGGCGGCGCTGACGTTGGCGGCCGCCAGCATCAGCGCCGCCATCATGTACCCGCGAAACGCGTTCATCATCCGTTACTCATGATCCGAATGGAGACGACGGCGGCTGATAATGCGCAGCAGACGCCACAATACCCATGCCAGCAGAACGACGCTTATCGCGGCGAAGAAGGCCAGCAGCACCGGATGGTTAGCTAGCGCGTACCACATCCGCTCAAACCACGGCAGATGGCCGACGTAATAGACATCCCCGACACGCAGGCTGTTAACGCCTGAGTCACGGATAATCGCGACAGAGCCATACATCGCCGCGCGTTTACCGCTGTCATTCATCGCGTTATTGAGCAGCGCATAGCCGCGGGGGCTATCCGCCAGCAGAGCCACGACGCTACGCTGATCGTTAAACGGCGACTGGAAGCCGACAATGGCCGCCATCGGACCGCTGGAGTTAACATTCGTCTGCGCGGTGGCCTTACGATCCCCCGTATCCGGCATGATCCCCGGCGAGTTAGGCTCGCGTACCGGCGTTCTGACCCAGGCTTCCGTCGCCTTCACCAGCAGATCGACACGCTCGTCGTTTTTCAGTTTTTCAGGGATGGTGCCGATAACCAGGATATCCGCATCTTTGCCCTGGATCTGGCTGCCGTCGTCCGTCAGGGTGACGTTGATGGCCGGCAGACCGGTTTGCGCTCCGAACGTACCCATCGCATCCAGCAGCGTGGTCATCTGCCCTTCGTTTGGCGCCTTCGGCATCACCACGATGGAGTCAGAAAGATCGGCCATCCGGCTGAACGGGAAGCCAGCGTTGGCAAAGGCGCGCAGGTCCGGCATCGCGATAAAGTGGTGGTATTTAGTAAAGTCGATAGTTGAATCATCGCCAATTACCACGTTGTTCTGCACCGTCTGGAAGGTGATGCAGTTATCCACCGAACCGCCCGGAAGCGGATTCATATACTGGAAATTAAAGCGCAGCTGGTTCACCGCCCCCAGCTTCAGCGCCGGGATTTTCACGTCGGTTTTCCCATCCAGCAACCCCTGCAGGAGCGGCAAGCGCAGCAGCAGCTTGTTGGTATCCTGCGTGCTCGTCAGCGGGAAGGATTGCAGGAACTGGTTGTTCAGGCTGATATCCATGCGCGAGCTGTCTTTGGTTGGCGGCGCGGTATAGCGATAGTTAAGGTTAAGGTCGATGCCGGTGCTGCGCAGCAGATAGAGATCCGGCGGCAGGTTTATGGATACGCTAATCGGCGACGGCTCAAGCCCGGTGGACTGCAGCTGTTCCTCATAGGTTTTTAACTCGCCGAAGGTAACCGGACGATCGGTGCGGATCCAGTTTGGCGCATCGTAAGGCTTACGCGCCAGCAGCGGCTTGACGTCGCCAACGGTGACGCTGTTGCCGCGGAACAAGACGTTGCCCTGCGCGATCCCTTTCGCCGCCTGTACCAGATCGTTATCGTCCCGACCAAACACCACCAGCAGCTTCACATAGGGGTTATCGGGATGGTCGATCATTTCGATCGTCGGCGCGTTCACGTTCGGATGGTCACGCAGGAATGAGGGGCGTTTCGCATTGGTGGCGAACACGATAGCGTTGCGGTCCGGCAGCTTGTCATAGAAAGCCGGGAAGCGCTGGCCGCGCCAGCCAGAGCGGGAGCCAAACCAGGAGGCGACGATGGTCGCGGCGTGCTGCTGGGTGACATCCGGCGCGCCGGCAAAGACCATCGGCAGATTCAGCATGCGGTTATCGCGCGAATCAAAGAACGGCACCGGGAAGGCGGAGAGATCGTTTTTCACCGCCAGCGTCTGGTAGGTAAGATTCAGCGAACTGCTGCGGCCAATATCTACCCATAACGTACTGCTGGCCGGGTTCTCACAGACATCGCGGTAGTGGCCGACAAACTCCAGCCGCACACGGTTAAAATCGGTGATAAACAGCGGGTTGATGGGCACCTGCGCCAGCGTCTTTTTGCCCAGCTGCTCTTTGGTGACCGGCAGAACGCCCATCAGCTCATCGTTAAGATAGACCTTCAGCTGCGACTGAACCGGCAGCAGCGCGGGCGACGGCGTATATTCGAGGTTGAGCATCGCCTTCGATACCACCTCATCGCTGCGCATACCAAACTCAATGCCGCCGTTGGGGTTAATTCCGCGCAGCACCATGCTACCCGGCGGTGGCGCGATCTGCGCAAACGTCAGCCGGACATCACGCGACGGCACGTTATCCGCCACAACTGGCGCATTCGCCCCCGGTACGCCAGGCATCACCTGTCCTACCGTCTGCTGCGCAGGAAGAGTATTCCCCTCTACCGGCTGGTTTGGCACAACGTTTTCAGTTTGGGCTGGCGCCGCGGTGATGACCGGATCGGTCGCCTGCGCAACAACGGGCATCGCCGGCGTATCTGCCGCGTCGCCGGGGGCCGCGTTCGCTATTACGGAAGGCAGCGCGCTTATCCCCACCGCCACAGCACATAACCAGGAGAGTTTTCTTTTCATCGCATTATCATCATTGTTGAGCCATAACCGGGTCCGGCTGCGGCTGTTTTTCATCCCGCTCAGGACGACGCGGGATAAACGACACCACCCAGGAGACCAGTAAAGTAAGTGACCGGAAGATAATTTTCACCGAAGAGGGGGCAAACTCGGCCAGATGGCGATACCCCCGGAACCCCAGCTTCAGAATATCCAGCAGACTTTCCAGCGGCTTATCTTCCGGGAAGCTATCCTGCCAGAGCGCCCACGTATCGGCGCGGGCAAACGTACACTGAACAAAATCGATATGTTGTTTCTTCGTCAGCGGCATTAACTGCAGGCCGATATCGTTACCCATCACGCGCACCACCTGGGTCGGGAAGGCGTACTCCTGCTGGCCGCGCTTAAGCAGCAGACTGACCTTTTGCCCTTCCAGTACCTTCGTCTGGCCGTTAATTTTGAGCCCCACCCCGCCGTCGGAGAAGTCATGCACCGTACAGGAGAAAAGGTGGCCATCTTCCCGGGCGAGGGCCGCAGGCATGGAGATCTCCACGCGGTGCGCGCGGCGCACCTGCTTGCTCTCCACCGACACCGCTACCGCACCGCCAAGGATAATCAGGTTATAGAATACCCACGCAAGGCTGACGAAGACGGTCAACACTTCGTTCTCCGGGCCATACATAAAGCGCCAGATCCCCACCAGCACGCCTACCAGGTTGAGCAGCACGAGGAAGATATAAGGGCGGGAAATGACCCAGTCGACATACTCCTCTTCCACCAGCCCACCCTTGGCGGTGACGTTAAACTTGCCCTTGTGCGGATTAATCAGCGCCACCAGCGTTGGTGGGGCGATATACCAGGCCAGCACCGTCTCATAGATTTCACTCCAGAAGGAGTGACGGTATTTCCCCTGAATCTTCGAGTTGGTTAGGCTGGCGTGGATCATGTGCGGCAAGACAAACAGCGCAATCATCAGCGCGGGCGCGAAGATGATATAGGCATGCAGCAGCAGGAAAGCCAGCGGCGCGGTTAAGAAGATAAGCCGCGGGATCCCTGACAAAAAGTGGAACATAGCGTTGAGGTAGCAGAGCCGCTGCGCCAGCTTCAGCCCTTTACCAAACAGCGGGTTGTCGAGGCGGAAAATCTGCACCATCCCCCGCGCCCAACGAATACGCTGCCCGATATGCGCCGACAGCGATTCCGTCGCCAGACCGGCCGCTTGGGGGATACGCATGTAGGCAGAGGTGTAACCGCGGCGGTGCAGACGCAGCGAGGTGTGAGCATCTTCCGTCACCGTCTCCACGGCGATGCCGCCAATCTCATCCAGCGGTCCACGACGGATCACCGCACAGGAGCCGCAGAAAAAGGTGGCATCCCACATATCGTTTCCATCCTGCACCAGCCCGTAGAACAGCGTCCCTTCGTTCGGCGTTTTACGAAAACGGCCCAGGTTGCGCTCGAACGGGTCTGGCGAGAAGAAGTGGTGCGGCGTCTGCATCATCGCCAGCTCTTTCTCCTTCAGGAACCAGCCCATGGTCATCTGCAGGAAAGAGCGCGTCGGCACGTGGTCGCAGTCAAAAATCGAGACAAATTCGCCCTTCGCATGCTTCAGCGCATTGTTGATGTTGCCCGCTTTGGCATGTTCATGCGTGGTACGGGCGATATACTCCACCCCTACGCTCAGGGCAAACTGGCGAAACTCTTCCCGGCCGCCGTCGTCGAGGATCCAGATTTTCAGCTTGTCCTTCGGCCAGTCGATACCCAGCGAGGCGTAAATGGTGTTTCTTACCACGCTCAGCTCTTCGTTGTAGGTCGGCACGAAAATATCCACCGTCGGCCACTCGCTGGTCTCTTTCGGCAACGGCACCGGCTGGCGGTTCAGCGGCCAGACCACCTGGAAATAGCCTAGCACCAGCACCACCCAGGCGTACGTTTCAGCGAAGAGTAAGATCAGACCGCATATCAGGCTGACCGGATCGTCCCAGTTAAGCGTGGAGGTGTAGCGCCACCAGATGTAACGGCAGGAGACGGTAAGCGACAGCACTATCAGCATCAGCGCTGAGAAACGCCCCGGGATACGTCGCACCAGCAGCGCCACGCCCCACAGCAACAGCAGGAAGATAAACTGCGCGAGCGGGTTAAAAGGCTGAGTAATGCAGAGCAGCGCCAGAATGAGCGAAAAGAGAATGACCACGCCCAGAATAAAACGCCGCAGCCTGGGATGCACATGCCCCAGCTCCTTGTGCGACTCCAGGTGACGGGTGCGGTGGCTGACCCGTTCAGGCAGCGCGTTCAGCCAATGATGATACTGGCCTAGCGCCTGCTTAAAACGACCCACGCTGCGCCAGCGCGGTGCCGTTCTCTCCTGCTTCCCGGCGGTAACCACCAGCCAAAGCGCCTGCAGCGCGTAGCGCAGCGGATCCAAAGGCCGGGGCCGATCCGGGTTAATATGGGGATAGAGCTCATGATGCCGGGCGCGAATATGCTGCCAGCGCGGATGTTCAAGGGGAATGAGCGCCCAGGCCAGGATCGCCCAGAAGCAGCCCAGCATCGCGCTGATCGCCGATGCGCCATGCAGACGATAGTTCCTGTAACGCTCGCTTAAACGCGCGCTAACCGGCGGGATCAGCAACCAGTTGGTCAGGCGACTCATCAGCTTCTCCCATCCGCAGGCACTCGGCCGGAATAGTGCAGCAGGCACCAGTTAGCCAGCGTCAATATCTCTTCCGCCGCCAGGGAATCGCTGCGGTACTCCCCCACCGGCTGTTTAGAGGCCAGAGACTCCGCCACTGCCTCATCGCAATGGATGGCCATCGGCAGCAGGCGGCGCTGGCTTTGCAGCCATATCTGGTATAGATCGTCCTGGAGCTGGCTGCCGATGCGCAAGTTATTGATCAAAATATGCGTATTCTTTGGCAGCGCCTGTTGATGCAGACGAATATGACAATTCGCATCCACCTGCACGATGGTCAACGTGCGATCGCAGCGATCGGTAAGATGGCGGGTCAGCGGCGAAGGGCTGGCTGGCAGATCGAGCAAGATCCACCGGTAATGGCTCTTTTCCCGAAGCAGCTGCAGCGCGTCGATAATCTGGCCCAACGTTCCGTCGAGCGTGTGCAGAGAGGCCTGTTCATCGGCAGTGAGCTGGCCGAATGGCAGGATATCGAGCTGGGAGGTATAGCGCAGCGCGGCATCGCGCCAGTCACGTCCATCCAGTAGCGCCCGCGCCCAGCCATCCGTATGCGTATGGTTAACGTTAAACGACATGCGCAGCAGATTATCGGGGCTGGCATCAATAAGCAGCACCGGTTCATTCAATAGCTGTAATGACCACCCCAGCGCTGCGGTCAGAGACGTTGTACCAACACCGCCACGAATACCCTGTAAACCCAGTATGGCCATCAATGGCTCCCTTATTGTTGGCGAGCAAACTCAGCTAAAAGGGGCCAGCGCTTGATTGCCGCCGCTAACTGTTCTCGCTGAGAAATGTCGGTATAATCAATTTCCGGTAAAGAAAAAGCCTTGCTTAGCGCCAAAAAATCATTCTGGAATGTGTATCCAAGCGTGGAATCAACTGGCGTTCCGGGTTCGTTAATATGCATGTTAGCGTCATTCCTTTATTGAAAGACAACGAACAGATATGGCAAGGCATCCTGCTGCAGGAATTTCATTTACATGCTAAATCTGATGCTCTTTAATTTCAATGTTAGGTTTATTTCTGTGCTTTCGCTAGTAAACTGGAGGCAGGTGAATTTGACGCAAAGAGGGACATTGTGAACCCCATATTTTCTGTTGGCATCCCGCCCTTATGGGATGAATTGCGTGATATGCCCGCCGGAGGCGTCTGGTGGATCGGTACCGACCGTGACGAGGATGCGATTAATCTGATTAACCAGACGATCGCCGCCCAGTCGCCTGAGGCGCAGGTCGCCGCGATCGTAATGGGCGCCAATCCAGACGAAATCATCACACTTGATCCCGTGCTCGGCCCTAATAACGTGCGGCTCTTTTCCATGCCTGACGATGAGAAAGCATTATATTTTCTCTCCCGTGATATACATTGCAGTATTGACCCACAACATAATTTTATATTGCTAAAATGTGCAAACAATGCCTGGCAAAACGTACCCATGCAAAAAGTAGGGCATTGGTTACAAAAAATGAATACATGGGCGCAAAAACAAAAGTGTACGTTATTAATTATTAGCCCCGGTAGTAATAGCGATAAGCAGTTTTCATTTTTAATGACCCAATATCGTTCTCTGACTGGACTTGCCATGCTTCGCCATCAGGCGGACAGCTATCTTTATGATGTCGCTTTCTGGTGTAACGAAAAAGGGGTGAGCGCACGCCAGCAACTCGTCCTTCACGCTATAAACGGCGAATGGCATTTAGCGCAGCAAGAAGAAACTATCGTGCAGCCGCGTAATGACGAAAAACGAATTTTAAGCCATGTCGCGGTATTAGAAGGAGCACCTGCGCTTTCCGAACACTGGACATTATTCGATACGAATGAAGCGCTTTTTAACGAAGCGCGATCAACGCAGGCCGCGACGATAATTTTCTCGCTTGCGCAGAATAATCAAATCGAAGGGCTTGCCAGGCAAATCCATGCCCTGCGCCGTCAGCGCGGCACCGCCCTGAAAATCGTTGTGCGAGAGAACAGCACCAGCCTGCGTGCCACCGATGAGCGACTGCTGCTTGGCTGCGGTGCGAACATGGTAATCCCCTGGAACGCTCCGCTTTCCCGCTGCCTGACCCTGATTGAAAGCATCCAGGGCCAGCAGTTTAGCCGCCACGTACCGGAAGAGATCTCAACCCTCCTCTCCATGACGCAGCCCATGAAGCTGCGCGGTTTTCAGAAGTGGGACACCTTTTGCGACGCGGTAAGTAATATGATGAATAACACCTTGCTTCCGGCTGATGGTAAAGGCGTTATGGTGGCGTTACGTCCGGTACCGGGGATCCGCATTGAGCAGGCGCTTACGCTATGTCGCCCGAACCGTACGGGAGATATTATGACTATCGGTGATAACCGGCTGGTATTGTTTTTATCTTTCTGTCGCGTTAACGATCTCGACACGGCGCTGAATCATATTTTCCCGCTGCCGACCGGCGATATTTTTTCAAACCGCATGGTCTGGTTTGAGGATAACCTTATTAGCGCTGAAATCTTGCAAATGCGCTTACTCAAGCCTGAGCAGTGGGGAAAACCGTTGCCGTTAGCAGCCAGTAAAAAACCGGTGCTGAACGCCACGCATGACGGACACGCCTGGCGACGTGTGCCTGAGCCGCTGCGTTTATTACAGGATGCTGAGGAGAGGGCATCAACATGAATATCACCGATATTATTCAGCTGATTGTGGTCTGCGCGCTGATATTTTTCCCGCTGGGTTATTATGCGCGTCATTCATTGCGCCGTTTACGGGATACCGCGCGTCTGCTGTTTGCAAAACCTCGCTACGTTAAACCTGCCGGAACACTAAAACGGGCTCCGCACGTTAAGGCAAACCGAAAACATGACTAACTCTTCTTATACCACTTCGGCGCCCTCGCCTCTCTGGCAATACTGGCGCGGCCTCTCTGGCTGGAACTTTTACTTTCTGGTGAAATTCGGTCTGCTCTGGGCAGGCTATTTAAATTTTCACCCGCTGCTAAACCTGGTATTTATGGCGTTTCTGCTGATGCCTCTGCCTGCCCTCAAATGGCACCGTCTGCGTCACTGGATCGCTATCCCTGTTGGCTTTGGACTTTTCTGGCACGACACATGGCTACCCGGCCCGGAAAGTATCCTGAGCCAGGGTTCACAGGTGGCGGGCTTCAGCGCTGACTATATCCTCGACCTGGTGGAGCGCTTTATCAACTGGCAGATGATCGGCGCGGTATTCGTGCTGCTGGTCGCCTGGCTTTTCCTGTCGCAGTGGATCCGTGTCACGGTATTCGTGGTGGCGATCCTTATCTGGCTTAACGTACTCACGCTGGCGGGCCCCTCCTTCTCGCTGTGGCCCGCCGGACAGCCGACCGATACGGTAACCACGACCGGCGGCAGCGCTGCGCCAACCGTCGCAACCGCAGGCGCAACGCCGGTTGTAGGGGATATCCCGGCGCAGAGCGCGCCGCCGACCAGCGCCAATCTGAACGCCTGGCTCGCCAGTTTTTATACGGCGGAAGAGAAGCGGCAGACTAAATTCCCCGACGCGCTGCCAGCGGACGCCCAGCCTTTTGAGCTGCTGGTCATTAACATCTGTTCTCTCTCCTGGGCAGACGTCGAGGCGGCGGGACTCATGTCACATCCGCTCTGGTCGCACTTCGATATTCAGTTTAAGGATTTTAACTCCGCAACCTCCTACAGCGGACCGGCGGCCATTCGCCTGCTACGCGCCAGCTGTGGACAGCCGTCGCACAAAAATCTGTACCAGCCGGCAGGGAATCAATGCTACCTCTTTGATAACCTGGCAAAACTTGGCTTTACGCAGCACCTGATGCTGGGCCATAACGGTGTCTTTGGCGACTTCCTGAAGGAAATCCGCGATCAGGGCGGCATGCAGGCGCCGCTGATGGATCAAAAAGGGCTGCCGGTACAGCTGCTGGGCTTTGACGGTTCACCGGTCTATGACGATACCGCTGTGCTGCAGCGCTGGATGCAGACGGTCGGGCAGGAGCCAAACTCACGCAGCGCGACCTTCTATAACACCCTGCCGCTGCATGACGGTAACCATTTCCCGGGTGTGAGCAAAACCGCCGATTACAAGGTCCGGGCGCAGAAGCTGTTTGACGAGCTGGACGCCTTCTTTACCGAGCTGGAAAAATCGGGCCGTAAAGTGATGGTGGTGGTCGTACCGGAGCACGGGGGAGCGTTAAAAGGCGATCGTATGCAGATCTCCGGCTTGCGCGACATTCCCAGCCCATCCATTACCAATGTGCCTGCCGGGATTAAGTTTTTCGGTATGAAAGCGCCGCATCAGGGCGCACCGATTGAAATCACCCAGCCAAGCAGCTATCTGGCGATTTCCGAACTGGTGGCGCGCGCGGTTGACGGCAAGCTGTTCGTGGAGGATAGCGTGAACTGGGAGCAACTCACCAGCAATCTGCCGCAGACGGCGGCAGTATCGGAGAACGCAAACGCGGTGGTGATTCAGTATCAGAACAAACCGTACGTACGCCTCAACGGCGGGGACTGGGTGCCCTACCCGCAGTAAGCCTGCGTAAACCAAAAAGGGAGCCTCTGGCTCCCTTTTTTATTCCGCGCTTCGCAGGGAGATCTCCCCGCCGACCCAGGGCTTGATGATGCTATCCTGCTCCAGCAGCAATGCGCCCTGCGCATCGATGCCGCGCGAGGTGCCATAGATCTCCTTATCACCAATGATAAGTTTCACCGGGCGATGGATAAAGTTATCCAGCTTTTCCCAGCGGGAGAGGAATGGGGTCAGCCCTTCCTGCTCAAAGATGCGCAGTGCGCTACGCAGCTCCCCGATCATACGAGCGGCCAGGGTATTACGATCGATAGTGATACCTGCTTCCTGAAGGTTGATCCAGCCCTGATTGACCACCTCTGACTCAACGTGGCGCATCACCATATTGATACCCGCGCCGATCACGATTTGCGCCGCATCGCCGGTTTTCCCGGTAAGCTCCACGAGGATACCCGCAAGCTTGCGATCGTTAAGATAGAGATCGTTTGGCCATTTCACGCGGACATCGCTGGCGCCCAGGTCGTGCAGCACTTCAGCCATAACGATCCCGATAACCAGGCTCAGGCCAATGGCCGCAGCCGGCCCTTGCTCAAGCCGCCAGAACATGGAGAGATAGAGGTTCGCGCCAAAGGGCGAGAACCATTTACGACCGCGGCGACCGCGCCCGGCCTGCTGGTATTCCGCCACGCAGCTATCGCCGGATTGCAGTTGATCGATGCGATCCAGCAGATACTGGTTAGTCGAATCAATTACGGAGAGTACCGTAACATTGCCTCCATCGAGCTGGCTGCGGATCAGCTTTTCATCGAGGAGCTGGATAGGCTCGGGCAGGCTGTAGCCTTTTCCGGGCACCGTGAAGACATCCACTCCCCAGTCACGCAGGGTCTGGATATGTTTATTGATTGCCGCCCGGCTCATCCCCAGACGCTCGCCCAGCTGTTCGCCGGAGTGAAACTCCGCGTCGGCCAGAATGCCGATCAACGTTAATGGGATAGTGGTATCTTTCACGCGATAGTCTCCACGGCGTTAACCTCTCCGGTACGGCCAATAAAGCGAACCTCAGGCTCCAGCCAGACATTAAATTTTTCACCTACGCGCTGGCGAACGTAATGCGCGAGCCGGACAACATCCTCGCTAGTCGCCTGATCCTGATTGATCAGTACCAGAGCCTGTTGCTGATGGACGGCAGCGCCGCCCTGGGTGGCGCCTTTTAACTGACATTGATCGATAAGCCATCCTGCGGCCAGTTTTACGCTGCCATCGGCCTGAGGATAATGAGGCGCGCTGGGCCATTGTGCCAGTAATTTCCCGGCCGTTTTGCTGCCGATGACCGGATTTTTAAAGAAACTTCCCGCATTGCCGTGCACTTTAGGATCGGGTAGTTTCGTCATGCGCATGTGGCAAACGGCATCAAAAACCTCACGTGGCGTCACGGTCAGCGGATCCAGACGGGTTAAATCGCCGTAGGTCAGTACCGGCTGCCAGCGTTTGGCCAGGCGCAGCCCGATGGCGACAATAACATAGCGATCCTGGTATTCATGTTTGAAAATGCTGTCGCGATAGCCGAAACGACACTGCGCGGCGGTCAGACGAAGTGCGTCACCGGTGGCAAGCTCGACGCAATCGACATATTCACACACATGTTTAAGCTCTATGCCGTACGCGCCGATATTCTGGATAGGAGAGGATCCGGCGCAGCCCGGGATAAGCGCCAGGTTTTCCAGCCCGGCCATGCCGTTTTCGAGCGTGAATTGCACCAGCTGATGCCAGTTTTCACCCGCCCCCACGTGCAGATGCCAGCTGTCGGCGCGCTCTTCAACTTTAATCCCCATAAGGCGATTAATAATGACGGTACCGGCAAAATCCTCCAGAAACAGGACATTACTTCCTTCGCCCAGAATCAGTACGGGTTCGCCGTTTTCTGTTGCGTTTCGCCATACATCCAGCAGCTGCTGAATATTTTCGGCACGTACAAGTTGCTTAGCATTCCGTTGAATACCGAAGGTATTCCAGGGCTTAAGGGAGTGGTTCATAAAGGCTGTCCTGATGCAAAAACGCAGGTAGTTTACCGTATAAGCAAGGCGTTGGGGGATTAGTTTGTCAGGATCGTGCGGGGTATACGGCTATGGATCCTGTAGGTTTTACGGACTCTTCAGACCGGGTAAGGCTTGCCTGCGCGCGCAAAGCAAAAAACCCCGCACCTTGCGGTACGGGGTTCTTTTAATTGATGCCTGGCAGTTCCCTACTCTCGCATGGGGAGGCCCCACACTACCATCGGCGCTGCGGCGTTTCACTTCTGAGTTCGGCATGGGGTCAGGTGGGACCACCGTGCTAAAGCCGCCAGGCAAATTCTTTGTGCTCTGTCCTGTGTCTTTTGTGCTGATACTGCGTTGGCTGCGCTCGTAAAGTCAGTCACATACTTCAGTATGCTCCTTCCTTTTCTTCGCTTGCCGCCTTGTCTCAGCACAAAATCCTTCGGACGCCTGAATCTAAGCTGAAAATCTTCTCAAATCCGCCAAAACATCTTCGGCGTTGTAAGGTTAAGCCTCACGGTTCATTAGTACCGGTTAGCTCAACGCATCGCTGCGCTTACACACCCGGCCTATCAACGTCGTCGTCTTCAACGTTCCTTCAGGACTCTCGAGGAGTCAGGGAGAACTCATCTCGGGGCAAGTTTCGTGCTTAGATGCTTTCAGCACTTATCTCTTCCGCATTTAGCTACCGGGCAGTGCCATTGGCATGACAACCCGAACACCAGTGATGCGTCCACTCCGGTCCTCTCGTACTAGGAGCAGCCCCCCTCAATTCTCCAGCGCCCACGGCAGATAGGGACCGAACTGTCTCACGACGTTCTAAACCCAGCTCGCGTACCACTTTAAATGGCGAACAGCCATACCCTTGGGACCTACTTCAGCCCCAGGATGTGATGAGCCGACATCGAGGTGCCAAACACCGCCGTCGATATGAACTCTTGGGCGGTATCAGCCTGTTATCCCCGGAGTACCTTTTATCCGTTGAGCGATGGCCCTTCCATTCAGAACCACCGGATCACTATGACCTGCTTTCGCACCTGCTCGCGCCGTCACGCTCGCAGTCAAGCCAGCTTATGCCATTGCACTAACCTCCTGATGTCCGACCAGGATTAGCTGACCTTCGTGCTCCTCCGTTACTCTTTGGGAGGAGACCGCCCCAGTCAAACTACCCACCAGACACTGTCCGCAACCCGGATTACGGGTCCACGTTAGAACACCAGCCATTAAAGGGTGGTATTTCAAGGACGGCTCCGCGCAGACTGGCGTCCACGCTTCAAAGCCTCCCACCTATCCTACACATCAAGGACCAGTGTTCAGTGTCAAGCTATAGTAAAGGTTCACGGGGTCTTTCCGTCTTGCCGCGGGTACACTGCATCTTCACAGCGAGTTCAATTTCACTGAGTCTCGGGTGGAGACAGCCTGGCCATCATTACGCCATTCGTGCAGGTCGGAACTTACCCGACAAGGAATTTCGCTACCTTAGGACCGTTATAGTTACGGCCGCCGTTTACCGGGGCTTCGATCAAGAGCTTCGCGTTGCCGCTGACCCCATCAATTAACCTTCCGGCACCGGGCAGGCGTCACACCGTATACGTCCACTTTCGTGTTTGCACAGTGCTGTGTTTTTAATAAACAGTTGCAGCCAGCTGGTATCTTCGACTGGTTTCAGCTCCACCCGCAGGGGCTTCACCTACACACCAGCGTGCCTTCTCCCGAAGTTACGGCACCATTTTGCCTAGTTCCTTCACCCGAGTTCTCTCAAGCGCCTTGGTATTCTCTACCTGACCACCTGTGTCGGTTTGGGGTACGATTTCGTGTTACCTGGAGCTTAGAGGCTTTTCCTGGAAGCAGGGCATTTATCACTTCAGCACCGTAGTGCCTCGTCATCACACCTCAGCCTTGATTTTCCGGATTTGCCTGGAAAACCAGCCTACATGCTTAAACCGGGACAACCGTCGCCCGGCTGACATAGCCTTCTCCGTCCCCCCTTCGCAGTAACACCAAGTACAGGAATATTAACCTGTTTCCCATCGACTACGCCTTTCGGCCTCGCCTTAGGGGTCGACTCACCCTGCCCCGATTAACGTTGGACAGGAACCCTTGGTCTTCCGGCGAGCGGGCTTTTCACCCGCTTTATCGTTACTTATGTCAGCATTCGCACTTCTGATACCTCCAGCATGCCTCACAGCACACCTTCAACGGCTTACAGAACGCTCCCCTACCCAACAACACATAAGTGTCGCTGCCGCAGCTTCGGTGCATGGTTTAGCCCCGTTACATCTTCCGCGCAGGCCGACTCGACCAGTGAGCTATTACGCTTTCTTTAAATGATGGCTGCTTCTAAGCCAACATCCTGGCTGTCTGGGCCTTCCCACATCGTTTCCCACTTAACCATGACTTTGGGACCTTAGCTGGCGGTCTGGGTTGTTTCCCTCTTCACGACGGACGTTAGCACCCGCCGTGTGTCTCCCGTGATAACATTCTCCGGTATTCGCAGTTTGCATCGGGTTGGTAAGCCGGGATGGCCCCCTAGCCGAAACAGTGCTCTACCCCCGGAGATGAGTTCACGAGGCGCTACCTAAATAGCTTTCGGGGAGAACCAGCTATCTCCCGGTTTGATTGGCCTTTCACCCCCAGCCACAGGTCATCCGCTAATTTTTCAACATTAGTCGGTTCGGTCCTCCAGTTAGTGTTACCCAACCTTCAACCTGCCCATGGCTAGATCACCGGGTTTCGGGTCTATACCCTGCAACTTAACGCCCAGTTAAGACTCGGTTTCCCTGCGGCTCCCCTATACGGTTAACCTTGCTACAGAATATAAGTCGCTGACCCATTATACAAAAGGTACGCAGTCACACCCGTAAAGAGTGCTCCCACTGCTTGTACGTACACGGTTTCAGGTTCTTTTTCACTCCCCTCGCCGGGGTTCTTTTCGCCTTTCCCTCACGGTACTGGTTCACTATCGGTCAGTCAGGAGTATTTAGCCTTGGAGGATGGTCCCCCCATATTCAGACAGGATACCACGTGTCCCGCCCTACTCATCGAGCTCACAACACATGCATTTTCGTGTACGGGGCTGTCACCCTGTATCGCCGGCCTTTCCAGACCGTTCCACTAACACACATGCTGATTCAGGCTCTGGGCTGCTCCCCGTTCGCTCGCCGCTACTGGGGGAATCTCGGTTGATTTCTTTTCCTCGGGGTACTTAGATGTTTCAGTTCCCCCGGTTCGCCTCGTTAGCCTATGTATTCAGCTAACGATAGTGCAACGGATTGCACTGGGTTTCCCCATTCGGACATCAACGGGTCAAAGGTTCATATCACCTCGCCGTTGCTTTTCGCAGATTAGCACGTCCTTCATCGCCTCTGACTGCCAGGGCATCCACCGTGTACGCTTAGTCGCTTAACCTCACAACCCGAAGATGTTTCTT
>NZ_FCOP01000010.1 GCF_900021175.1 Pseudenterobacter timonensis | reverse complement strand
ATTAAACTTCGTAATGAATTACGTGTTCACTCAATGAGACTTGGTATTCATTTATTGTCCTAAGACATTAAGAATCCATGTCACCTGAGTGCCCACACAGATTGTCTGATAAATTGTTAAAGAGCAGTGCCGCTTCGTTTTTCGCTGCGGCGCGGGGTGTGCATATTACGCTTTCCCGCTTCAGAGTCAAGCTTTTATTTTCGCTTTTCTCCGGGATCCTTCAGCGGCTTTCGCCGGGAGAACCCTGCTGACCCGGCGGCTTGCTTGCCGTTGTTCCGTGTCAGTGGTGGCGCATTATAGGGAGTAATCCTGAAGCTGCAAGCATAAAGTGAAAATTATTCTTCAACCGCTCAATTTCCAGGCAAAAAGAGTTAAACCCGCCCATATTCGCCTGGTTTTTAAACAAAAACGAGCCCCGCAGGGCTCGTTTTCACTTTTTTTTGACTTACTGCACAGCCACGATTTTATCTTCGTTGGCCTCCAGCCGTATCGTTTTTCCCGGAATCAGCTCACCAGAGAGGATCTGTTGAGCCAGCGGGTTTTCGATTTGCTGCTGAATCGCGCGTTTTAATGGACGAGCCCCATAAACAGGATCGTAACCATTTTCGCTAAGCAGCTTCAGCGCATCGTCAGAGATGTGGATTTCGTACCCACGCTCTTCCAGACGTTTATAAAGACGCTGCAGCTGGATCTGCGCAATCGAGGCGATATGTTTTTCACCCAGCGGATGGAAGACCACCACTTCATCAATACGGTTGATAAATTCCGGGCGGAAGTTTTGGCTTACCACACCCAGCACCAGATCCTTCATATGGCTGTAGTCCAGCTCACCGAAACGTTCCTGAATCAAATCGGAACCCAGGTTGGAGGTCATAATGACCACCGTATTACGGAAATCGACCGTTCTGCCCTGTCCATCCGTCAGGCGACCGTCATCCAGCACCTGCAGCAGAATGTTAAAGACATCAGGGTGCGCCTTCTCTACTTCATCCAGCAGGATGACGGAATAAGGACGGCGGCGAACCGCTTCCGTTAAATAGCCGCCCTCTTCATAACCGACATATCCCGGAGGCGCGCCGACCAGACGCGAAACGGAGTGTTTCTCCATAAACTCGGACATGTCGATACGCACCATCGCGTCGTCACTATCGAACATAAAGTTCGCCAGCGCTTTGCAAAGCTCGGTTTTACCCACCCCGGTCGGGCCAAGGAAGAGGAACGAGCCAATCGGACGGTTTGGATCGGAGAGCCCGGCACGGCTACGACGAATTGCATTCGACACCGCCTCTACCGCCTCATCCTGGCCAATCACGCGATGATGCAGCTCTTGCTCCATACGCAGCAGCTTGTCGCGCTCGCTCTCCATCATCCGGGAGACCGGAATACCGGTCCAGCGGGCCAGCACCTCAGCAATCTCAGCGTCGGTAACCTTATTGCGCAGCAGGCGCATGGTTTTACCTTCCGACTGGGTAGCCGCCGCCAGCTGTTTCTCCAGCTCAGGAATTTTACCGTATTGCAGTTCTGACATACGCGCCAGGTCGCCCACGCGACGCGCCTGCTCAATGGCTATTTTCGCCTGCTCCAGCTCAGCTTTGATGGTTTGCGTACCCGAAAGCGACGCTTTCTCCGCCTTCCACTCTTCCTCTAACTCAGAATACTGACGTTCTTTATCGCTCAGTTCTTCGTTGAGCATGTCGAGCCGTTTCATGCTCGCCTCATCAGATTCTTTCTTCAGCGCTTGCTGCTCCAGCTTGAGCTGGATGATGCGGCGATCGAGGCGGTCGAGCTCTTCCGGCTTCGAGTCGATCTGCATACGAATACTGGAAGCCGCTTCATCAATCAGGTCGATGGCCTTATCCGGCAGCTGGCGGTCAGAAATATAGCGGTGCGACAGCGTGGCCGCCGCGACAATCGCCGGGTCAGTGATCTGCACATGGTGGTGCAGCTCATAACGCTCTTTCAGTCCGCGCAGAATGGCGATGGTATCTTCCACCGAAGGCTCAGCCACGAAGACCTTCTGGAAACGACGTTCCAGCGCCGCATCTTTTTCAATATATTGTCGATATTCGTCAAGCGTCGTGGCGCCCACGCAATGCAGTTCACCGCGAGCCAGCGCGGGTTTAAGCATATTGCCGGCATCCATCGCGCCATCGGCTTTACCGGCGCCGACCATCGTATGCAGCTCGTCAATAAAGAGAATGACGTTGCCTTCCTGTTTCGCCAGGTCGTTAAGCACCCCTTTCAGGCGCTCTTCAAATTCGCCACGATATTTCGCCCCGGCCACCAGCGCCCCCATATCGAGCGCCAGCACGCGGCGGCCTTTTAGCCCTTCCGGAACCTCGCCATTGACGATACGCTGGGCCAGCCCTTCAACGATGGCGGTTTTACCCACGCCGGGCTCCCCGATTAATACCGGGTTGTTTTTGGTACGGCGCTGAAGCACCTGAATCGTGCGGCGAATCTCTTCATCACGGCCAATCACCGGATCGAGCTTGCCCTGCTCCGCTCGCTCGGTCAGATCGACGGTGAATTTCTTTAATGCCTGACGCTGATCTTCTGCTCCCTGATCGTTCACACTCTCCCCTCCGCGCATCTGTTCAATCGCCTGAGTCACGTTAGCGGTCGTGGCGCCCGCCGATTTCAGCAGGTCGGTCAGGGTACCGCGAGACTCAAGCGCCGCCAGAACAAACAGCTCTGACGAGATAAAGTTATCTCCACGTTTTTGCGCCAGTTTGTCGCAAAGATTTAATACACGCACCAGATCCTGAGAAGGCTGCACGTCGCCGCCGGTTCCCTCTACCTGCGGTAAACGGCTCAGAGCCTGATCGATGGCCGTACGCAGCTGTCCGGCATTAATGCCAGCAGAGGTTAACAAAGGACGTACCGAGCCCCCCTCCTGATTCAGCAGAGCGCTCATTAAATGAAGTGGTTCGATGAATTGGTTGTCGTGCCCGAGTGCGAGTGACTGGGCATCGGCAAGAGCAAGCTGGAACTTGTTAGTAAGACGATCCAGACGCATAACTCCTCCCATAATACAGGTCAAAATTGCTACTGGAGATTAAATGAGGTCATCCCTCAATTATTCAAGGTGAATGACCTTAATTATGCGAAAAGAAAACCGCCTGCGTCGGATCGTCTTGATTCTTTAGGTTATATCAGCCAAATGAAACTTGCCATACGACCAGTGGTCTTATCGCGACGCCAGGAGAAAAATTCGCCTTTTTCGCTGAAGGTACAGCGTTCGCCGCCGAAGATCTGCGTAACTCCAGCCTGATTCAGGCGCTGGCGAGCAAGCTGATAAATATCAGCCAGATATTTTTCCCCTTTTGCCAGAAACGCCTCCCCTGCCCGGGCATCTTTTGTCATAAACGCCTCACGCACCTCCGGGCCGACCTCGAAGGCCGCGGGACCAATGGCCGGGCCAAGCCAGGCAAGGATATTTTCAGGACGATCGGCAAAGCAGGCGACAGTCTCTTCTAGCACCCCTTCGCACAGGCCGCGCCAGCCAGCATGCGCCGCCGCGACTTCGGTTCCCGCGCGGTTGCAAAAGAGCACCGGCAGGCAGTCAGCAGTCATAACGGCGCATACGGTACCGGGGGTGCGGCTGTATGAAGCATCCGCACGCTTAGAATCGTAAGGCTCGCCCGTCAGCTGTAGCACCGCCTTGCCATGCACCTGCTCCAGCCATACCGGTTTTGACGGTAATCCTCCGGCAACAAAAGCGCGCTGGCGGTTCTCTTCCACATGCTCTGGATTATCGCCGCAGTGGGCGCCGAGATTGAGGGATTCCCACGGCCCCTGGCTGACGCCGCCGATGCGGGTGGTACTACAGGCAGCCACCCCTTCCGGCAGCGGCCACTGCGGAACAATCAACCGGGTCATAGCCAGTCCACCTGATCCTTATGTTCTTCAAAATCGGCGCGCATCGCCTCGATAAGATCCACCATATCCTGCGGAATCGGCGCATGCCACTCCATCTCAATCCCGCTGATCGGGTGATAAAGACGCAGCATCGTCGCGTGGAGCGCCTGGCGATCAAATTTACGCAGCGCGTTGATAAACGCCTCGGACGCCCCTTTCGGTGGACGCGGACGGCCGCCATAGACCTGGTCCCCCACCAGCGGATGGGTAATGTGCGCCATATGAACGCGGATCTGGTGCGTACGGCCCGTCTCGAGACGCAGACGCAGACGCGTGTGCACGCGGAAATGTTCCATAATGCGATAGTGCGTGACCGCCGGTTTTCCCATAGGGTGTACTGACATATGGGTGCGCTTGGTGGGGTGGCGGCTGATAGGTTCATCCACCGTACCGCCTGCGGTCATATGCCCAATCGCCACCGCTTCATATTCGCGGGTGATTTCACGCAGCTGCAGCGACTCGACCAGACGGGTCTGCGCCGGGATGGTTTTGGCGACCACCATCAGGCCAGTAGTATCTTTATCCAGACGATGAACAATGCCCGCGCGCGGAACATCAATAATCGGCGGATAGTAATGGAGCAGCGCGTTAAGCACCGTCCCGTCAGGGTTACCCGCCCCCGGATGCACCACCAGATCGCGTGGCTTATTGATAACGAGGATGTCGTCATCTTCATAGACAATATTCAGCGGGATAGCCTGCGGCTCGAAGCGCATCTCTTCTTCGATTTCAGCATTGATGGCGACCACTTCCCCACCTAACACTTTCTCTTTTGGTTTGTCCCAGACTACGCCGTTAACCAGCACGCGCTGGTCAAGGATCCATTCTTTTATGCGTGAACGCGAATAATCAGGGAACATTTCAGCCAAAGCCTGATCTAAGCGTTGACCGAGCTGATTTTCGGAGACTGTTGCGGTGAGTTCTACTCGTTGTGCCATAAACTGCTTCTTCGTTTAACGTTGGGTTTTACGGCTTTGCCGTTTAATATAGTGTGCTATTGTAGCTGGTCTTAATCGGGAGCAGGAACAGAGATTCTCCCGGACAAACATTTGAGGAAAGTCAAAACGTCATGACGCGCATGAAATATCTGGTGGCAGCGGCCACGTTAAGCCTGGCTCTGGTGGGCTGCTCCGGTTCGAATGAACAGGTCCCTGACAATCCGCCGAATGAAATCTACGCGACTGCACAACAAAAACTGCAGGACGGTAACTGGAAACAGGCGATAACGCAACTGGAAGCGCTGGATAACCGTTATCCTTTTGGCCCGTATTCCCAACAGGTGCAGTTAGATCTTATCTACGCCTACTATAAAAACGCCGATCTGCCGCTGGCTCAGGCGACCATCGATCGCTTCATGCGCCTGAACCCGACTCATCCGAATATCGACTACGTCATGTACATGCGCGGCCTGACCAACATGGCGCTCGATGACAGCGCGCTGCAGGGCTTCTTTGGCGTCGATCGTTCCGATCGCGATCCGCAGCACGCCCGCGATGCGTTTAATGACTTCTCCAAACTGGTGCGCAGCTACCCGAACAGCCAGTACGTGACGGATGCCACAAAACGCCTGGTCTTCCTGAAAGATCGTCTGGCGAAATATGAATACTCCGTGGCCGAATACTATACACGCCGTGGCGCCTGGGTTGCGGTGGTAAACCGTGTCGAAGGCATGCTGCGTGATTACCCGGATACGCAGGCAACACGCGATGGGCTGAAGCTGATGGAGAACGCCTACCGTCAGATGCAGATGAATGCGCAGGCTGAGAAAGTCGCGAAGATTATCGCCGCGAACAGCAGCAATACCTGAGTGTCCTGAAACAGACAAAACGGCAGCCCTGAGGCTGCCGTTTTTGTATGCTTTTCAAACGTTGCTGAACCGGTTGAGTGGCAACGCATCCCATCAAATATGGCGGTTATTTCGCACTTTCACAAGGTAAATCTCCCCCCTCCCTGTCCTGCCTCACAAAAATAGTTCACTGACAAAAAGTGACAAAACTACGTGATTTACATCACACATTTTGACATTGGGCGAGGTATGCTGGAATCACCAAGACGGAAAGACAAGAGGTAAAATTTATGACAATGAACATTACCAGTAAACAAATGGAAATTACTCCGGCAATCCGCCAGCATGTCACAGACCGTCTCGCCAAACTTGATAAATGGCAAACCCATTTGATTAATCCCCATATCATCCTTTCTAAGGAGCCGCAGGGATTTGTCGCTGACGCGACCATCAATACCCCGAATGGCCATCTGGTCGCCAGCGCCAGACATGAAGATATGTATACCGCTATCAACGAATTGATTAACAAGCTGGAACGGCAGCTCAATAAAGTGCAGCACAAAGGCGAAGCGCGTCGCGCCGCTACCTCGGTGAAAGATTCAAGCTTCGCTGAAGAAGAAGAAGTTGAAGAGTAATCCTTTAAATTGAGTTTACCGCTAACGCGCCTTCGGGCGCGTTTTTTATTGACAGGGTGAAAACAGTACGGGTACTTTAAAGTCATCACAGACAGGATGAACAGATGAAACACACGCCGTTTTTCTTTGCATTCTTTTTTACCTTCCCCTGAACGGGAGGCGTGTCGTCGTGTGATAAAGAATGCCAGGACGAACAGCAAGGCCTCCCGAAACGGGGGGCCTTTTTTTTGATAACGATAAACATAACAGGCACTGCTATGACACAGGAAAACCCGTTACTGGATCTGCGAGAAAGAATCAGCGCGCTGGATGAAAAATTACTGGCGCTGCTTGCCGAGCGGCGCACCCTCGCCGTTGAGGTGGGCAAGGCGAAGCTCGCCTCTCACCGCCCGGTACGCGATATCGACCGGGAGCGCGATCTGCTGGAGCGCCTTATCCAGCTCGGCAAACACCATCATCTCGACGCCCACTACATCACTCGCCTGTTCCAACTCATCATTGAAGATTCGGTCCTGACCCAGCAGGCACTGCTGCAACAGCATCTGAATAAAACCAATCCGCACTCGGCACGGGTGGCGTTCCTTGGGCCGAAGGGCTCCTATTCACATCTGGCGGCGCGTCAGTATGCTGCCCGCCATTTTGAAGAGTTTATAGAGAGCGGCTGCACGAAATTCGCCGATATTTTCAGCCAGGTGGAAACCGGGCAGGCGGACTACGCCGTTGTGCCAGTTGAGAACACCAGCTCCGGCGCCATCAATGATGTTTACGATCTGCTGCAGCATACCTCGCTCTCCATCGTCGGCGAGCTCAATCTTCCTATCGACCACTGCGTGCTGGTGAGCGGTACCACCGATCTGAGCGCCATTAAAACGGTTTACAGCCATCCGCAGCCTTTTCAGCAGTGCACCCAGTTCCTCAAGCGCTTCCCGGACTGGCAAATTGAGTACACCGAAAGTACCTCCGCAGCGATGGAAAAGGTGGCGCAGATTAATTCCCCCACCGTGGCGGCGCTGGGTAACGAAGCGGGCGGCGCACTCCACGGCCTGCAGGTGCTGGAACGCATTCAGGCCAATCAGACGCAAAACATCACCCGCTTTCTGGTGCTGGCCCGTAAAGCGATCAACGTCTCCGATCAGGTTCCGGCCAAAACCACGCTGCTGATGGCGACCGGCCAGCAGGCGGGCGCGCTGGTGGAAGCGCTACTGGTACTGCGCAACCACAACCTGATCATGACCAAACTGGAATCCCGTCCTATTCACGGCAATCCGTGGGAAGAGATGTTCTATCTCGATATTCAGGCCAATCTGCACTCCGCCTCCATGCAGAAGGCGCTGCGCGAACTGGGCGATATTACCCGCTCCATGAAGGTACTGGGCTGTTATCCAGGCGAAAACGTGGTGCCGGTCGATCCCGTTTAACGCTCGATAAACGGACCTTTCTTCACCCCTGCCACACTCACCGGCAGGGTGAAGATAGCACCAGAAAGCGGATATTGCGCCAGCTCCTCGCCCTCCATATTCTCCCGCGTGGTGGTGATGAAGAGCGTTTTCATGTCGGCCCCGCCAAAGCAAACCATCGTAGGGCAGCGGACCGGCAGCGGGATCTCCTCCAGCAGCTCGCCCTGCGGCGAAAAGCGCGCCACCCGCCAGCCATCAAACATGGCGCTCCAGTAGCACCCCTCAATATCCAGCGCGGCCCCGTCCGGGATCCCCTCCCCTTCCTGAAAACGGCGGAACAGCTCGCGCCGGCCCGGTTCGCCCGCCTCGTCGAGCGGCGTGCGATAAATCACCCCGTTCGGCGTATCTGACGTAAACATCCACCGTCCATCCGGGCTAAAGGCCAGCCCGTTATGACCGTGGATATCACACTGAATGACTTTGGGGGTAAGATCGTTATCAACGCGCATCAGCAACGCGCCGTTGTAATCTCCCGGACTCCAGAACGTGCCGGCATAAAAGCGGCCACGGGAGTCAGTCCCCCCGTCGTTAAAGCGCGCCAGCTGTGGGTTAGAAGGGTTATCGCAAATCTTATGCTGCAGCAGGCCATATTGATCGGAAAGCCAGATAGCATTGCGCATGGCGACAATAAAGCCGCCCTTTTCGCGCAGGGCGAAACAGCCTACCTCTTCATGAAAAGTAATGATCTTATGTTCACGCGAAGCGAGATCGAAACGGTGGATCTCCCCTTCCAGAATATCGGCCCAGTAGAGCGCGTTTTCGCTCTCGCTCCAGGTAGGGCACTCCGGTAAGTGGCCCGTATAGTCAAAAAGTACCTGCGGTTCAGCCATGACAACCTCCAGAAAAGAAAAAAGCCAGCGATGTGCTGGCTTTGAGTATATACATCATTCTATTGTCGGCTGTCGTTTGCCTGTCGCAATAGCGTGCGGCTCTCGCTCTGAAAGCGCGTCGCGTAGTCACCGAACCAGTGCTCCACCTTGCGGAAGCTGTCGATAAACGCGGCCTTGTCGCCTTGCTCCAGCAATGCAATCGCCTCGCCAAAACGCTGGTAGTAGCGTTTGATCAGGGAGAGATTATTTTCAGACGACATAATAATGTCGGCATAAAGCTGCGGATCCTGGGCAAACAGTCGTCCCACCATCGCCAGCTCGAGCCGGTAGATAGGCGAAGAGAGCGCCAGCAGCTGCTCCAGCTGCACGTTCTCTTCCGCCAGATGCAGCCCGTAGGCGAACGTGGCGAAGTGACGCAGCGCCTGGATAAAGGCCATATTCTGATCGTGCTCCACGGCGCTGATACGATGCAGACGCGCCCCCCAGACCTGGATCTGCTCCAGAAACCACTGGTAGGCCTCCGGCTGGCGGCCATCGCAGTAAACCACCACCTGCTTCGCCAGGCTACCGCTGTCCGGGCCAAACATCGGGTGCAGCCCCAGTACAGGGCCTTTATGCACTGCCAGCATCGCCTGCAGCGGGCCGTTTTTCACCGAGGCCAAATCCACCAGAATGCAATCCTCCGGCAGCGGCGGCAGTTTAGCGATAATCTGCTCGGTCACATGGATCGGCACGCTGACAATCACCATTCCCGCATCCGCCAGCAGCTGCGGGGCATGCCCCCAGTCCTCTTTTTCAAGAATACGCACCTGATAGCCGGAGAGCGTCAGCATTTTCTCGAACAGCCGGCCCATCTGCCCGCCGCCGCCGACGATTACTACCGGGCGCAGCGTTGGACAGAGAGTTTTAAAGCCTTTGTCATTTTCGCTGGAGTAGGATTCCCGCATCACCCGGCGCAGGATATCCTCGATAAGATCGGGCGAGACGCCGAGCGCTTTCGCCTCGTTGCGGCGCGACGCCAGCATAGAGGCCTCGCGCTCCGGCACGTAAATCGGCAGGCCATATTTGCTTTTGACCTCTCCCACTTCCGCCACCAGTGCCATGCGGCGCGCCAGCAGATCCAGCAGCGCCTTATCCACTTCATCAATTTGATCGCGTAGCGCGGTCAATTCTGCAACCATAACTAACCTCTTAAGCCAGACGCGTCGCCAGCTGGCCTTTTATATCGTTGTGGATCTCACGCAGCAGCGCATCGGTGGTTTCCCAGCTGATGCAGGCATCCGTTACCGATACGCCATATTCCATGGCGCTGCGCGGCTGTTCGGACGACTGGTTGCCCTCGTGAATATTACTCTCAATCATCAGGCCGATAATGGAGCGGTTGCCATCCTTTATCTGGGCGACAACGGATTCCGCGACCGCAGGCTGGCGACGATAATCTTTGTTGGAGTTACCATGGCTGCAATCTACCATCAGAGCCGGACGCAGTCCCGCCTGTTCCATCTCTTTTTCGCATTGCGCCACGTCAGCCGGGCTATAGTTCGGCGCTTTACCGCCGCGCAGAATGACGTGACCATCCGGGTTGCCCTGGGTACGCAGCAGGCAGACCTGCCCGGCCTGGTTGATGCCAACAAAGCGGTGCGGCATCGCGGCGGCGCGCATGGCATTGATAGCCGTTGCCAGGCTGCCGTCGGTACCATTTTTAAAACCAACCGGCATCGACAGACCGGAGGCCATCTCGCGGTGGGTCTGCGACTCCGTGGTGCGCGCGCCGATAGCCGACCAGCTAAAGAGATCGCCAAGATATTGCGGACTGTTAGGATCCAGCGCCTCGGTCGCCAGCGGTAGCCCCATGCTCACCAGCTCCACCAGCAGGCGGCGCGCAATCTTCAGACCCGCCTCCACGTCAAACGAACCATCCATATGCGGATCGTTAATCAGCCCTTTCCAGCCCACGGTGGTGCGGGGCTTTTCAAAATAGACGCGCATAACCAGATAGAGGCTATCGCTGACCTCTGCGGCTAAGCTTTTAAATCGACGAGCATATTCGAGCGCGGCTTCAGGATCGTGAATAGAACAAGGTCCGCACACCACCAGCAGACGCGGGTCACGACCGGCAATGATATCCGAGATCGTCTGACGGGAGCGTTCAATCTGATGGGTCTGCTCAGCGCTAAGCGGAAACTCACACTTAAGCTGGTCTGGCGTAATTAATACGTGTTCATCGGCGATATGTACGTTGTTCAGCGCGTCTTTTTGCATGATGGCGATCCTGATGCTCGTTTGCGATAGTAGGTTTCCTCAGAAGAGGTGAAAGTACATTATCACAGCCAGTAAAGATTTCAATCCAAAATACGTAAACAATAGTTTACAACCACTATTTTATTGATAAAAAATCCGCTTCATGCTGTAAAGATAATATTACAAAGACACTCACTCATCGACCAAAGAGGTTCTTTATGCGCCTGGCTGCTGTTACGTTACTGATGCTGATACTTACCGCCTGCCATGTCGACCCCTATACGCACCAGCCCAACTGGAGCGATCCCGACTGGTTTAGTATCGGTAAAGAGGATGCCATAAGCGGCGTGGCGGCAAAGCGTGCTAATGAATTTGCCGGAGAGTCCCGCCACGTTCAGACCGATCGCGCAGAATACCTGCGCGGGTATGCGCGGGGGCAAAAAGCGATCTGTACTGAAAATTTTGTCGAAGCCTTGGGATATGCCGGGAAACGTTTTCCTGCCAGCTGCGATACGGTGGAAGATACCGACCGGCTGCAGGCGCTCTGGCAACGAGGAATGAAAGCAGGAGAAAGCACGACCCGGCTTAATTGATAAGACTCAACTTAAAGAGTTTTGATATCAGGCTGAAGTTTAGCTTAAGTCACACAATAGTTAATTGCTGCTTAATGACGGATTAAGCTAAAACTGATAATCTGCCCGCTATAACCTGCAAAAATTAATTCCAGAGCAGTATGGCGGATTCTGGTGAGACATATTTTTTATATCGCTTTATGCCCGCTTTTGCTGGCGCTTACGCTATGGTGCGTCAATGCTTCGGCCAACACCGATATGCAGGCGGCAACCGCTAAATCCGTACGGTCAATTGTGACAGGCATCGTCAGTTATACCCGCTGGCCATCGCTTGATGAATTGCCCCGCCTCTGTATTTATCGTAGCGCCCGCTATTACCTGACATTAAGCGAGGCCGGGGCAACGCCCCTCCCTTATATTCCCGTTATGGTGCATGATGCGCCAGACGCGCTGGCCGCTGGCTGTAATGCCATCTATTTTGGCGCCGAATCGCCTGCCGATCAGCTGGAATTAATTAAGCGCTATCAGGGGAAGCCGCTGTTATTAATTGCAGAACAAAATCCTGAATGCGTTATTGGCAGTGCGTTCTGCCTGATTATCCGTGATGACATAGTCAGATTTTCCGTCAATCTGGATGCGCTGTCTCGCAGCGGCGTAAGAGTCAATCCGGATGTATTAATACTTGCCCGGAACAAGAAGCATGAATAAGGAATTTACGCCAGCATCGCGCCCGACCTTTAAAAGAACGTTGCGGCGCATAAGTGTAATAAGCGTGGTTATTACAATGACAATAATATGGCTGCTATTGTCTGTGGCTTCCGTGGTAACGCTTAAACAGTACGCGCAAAAAAATCTCGAACTGACCAGCGCCACCCTGAGCCGTAGCCTGGAGGCGGCGCTGGTTTTTAATGACGCCGTCGCCGCCACAGAAACGCTCGCCACGCTGGGCAAACAAGGGCAGTTTGACATGGCGGAGGTTATCGACAGAAATCATCAGCCCTTCGCCCGCTGGACGTGGAAGCCGAAAAACAATCCTGACACCTTTAATACGTTCATCAGCCACTGGCTCTTTCCCGTCCCGGTGACGCACCCCGTCTGGCATAACGGCACGCTTATTGGTGAGGTCCGCATTACCGCGCGCGACAATCTCATCGGCCACTTTATCTGGCTTTCGTTTGCCGTCCTGACCGGCTCCATTCTGCTTACCTCGCTTGTGGCGCTTACGATCACCCGCTCCCTGCATAACGGCGTGGTGGCTGCCCTGCAGAACATTACTGATGTGGTTCACGACGTGCGCACCAACCGCGACTTTACCCGCCGGGTTTCTGAAGAGCGGATCGAGGAATTTCACCGCTTCGGCCAGGATTTCAACAGCCTGCTTGACGAGATGGAGGAGTGGCAGCTCAAGCTACAGGCGAAGAACGCCCAGCTGTTACGCACCGCCATGCACGATCCGCTGACCGGCCTGGCTAACCGGGCCGCCTTTCGCAACGCGCTTGCGTCGCTGATGAACGACTCTCCGGCAAAAAGCAGCGCCGCCCTGCTGTTTCTCGATGGCGATAACTTTAAAGCAATTAACGATACCTGGGGACACGCCGCCGGGGATTGCGTGCTGATTGAAGTGGCAAGTCGAATGGTGGAATTTGGCGGGAAACGCCATCCCTCATTCCGGCTGGGGGGCGATGAGTTTGCGATGATCCTCTATGGCGTGCACTCCCGTTCCGACGTGCAAAAGATCTGTAGCGGGCTGACGCACCGTTTCCTCCAGCCATTTAATCTCCACAATGGCGAATCCGTTACCCTCACCCTCAGCGTTGGCTTTGCGCTGGCGTGGGAAAATGAATCGGTCGAAAAACTGCTGGAACAGGCAGATCGCCATATGTACCGCATTAAAAATCAGCGACCGAAAGTGATCTCATAAAAAAGGAAAAAGGCTATGTTAACGCGCTACCTTGCACCGGTTATCATCGCAACCGCCATACTGACGGGTTGCCAGGCCCCACAGGGAAAATTTACCCCAGAGCAGATCGCGGCGATGCGCGCCAGCGGATTTAGCGAAGCCGACGGCGACTGGTCTCTGGGCCTTTCCGACACCATTCTGTTTGGTAAAAACGAATACCAGCTTCGCCCGGAGAGCGAACAACAAATTGCGACAATGGCCGCACGCCTGGCCGCCACCGGCCTGACGCATGCGCGGATGGATGGCCACACGGACAATTACGGTGAGGAGAGCTATAACGAATCCCTCTCCCTGAAACGCGCCAGCGTCGTCGCCGACGCATGGGCGAAAGGGGCTAATATTCCCCGCAGTAACCTGACTACCCGCGGACTGGGGAAAAAGTATCCTGTCGCCAGTAACGGTACCGCAAAAGGACGCGCTGAAAACCGCCGGGTCGCGGTGGTCATCAGCACGCCCTGAAGCCTATTTCAGCGTTCCGGCGGGTGACAGCGCAGACTGCCCCCGCCAGCGCAGCCAGTCCACACCAATGAACAGGGCCAGAGTGACGCCCATAACCGGTAACATCACCCCGACCAGCAGACTGACGACAAGCGTAACGCCGCGCCCGCTAAGGGGTAAGGCCCGCCAGCACTGACAAAGCGTGACTACCGGGTTGCCCGCGCCGCGCGCAGGACGACGCATCCACCACATCCGGTATCCCCAGAGGATCAGCACGCAGAGCGCCGCGCCAAAAGCGATGAGCGCCAGCTGGTTTGCCAGCCCAAAGAGAACGCCCATATGGAAATCCACTCCCCAGCGGGTGAGCTTTGCCATCAGCGGGAAATCGTCGAAGCGCGTTTTGTCGACCACGCGCAGGCTCCCGGGATCAATCGCCACCGCGTCAACCTGGGTCGGCCAGCGGCGATCGATCTCCGAGACCGTCCAGGCGCGATCGGCCATTCTTGCCGGGCGGATCTCCAGCCTTTGGGCTTCTATCCCCGCCCCGCGCGCCGCCTGCAGCGTCCGGTCGAATAACGCCAGATCGCCTGTCTGCGGCATCATCATGCCCGCGTGGTGTCCGTGATGTTCCGCATGCGGATCGACAGCCAGCCTCTCCCCCCGCAGGCTGGTATTCACCTGCGGCGTCAGCCAGTTCATCTGCGTGCGCAGCTTATCCACGTTGCCTCCGGCCCATTTTGACCAGGTCAGCCCGGTGGCGGAGAAGAGCAACATGCCCCCCAGCAGCAGCCAGCCCAGCAGGACATGCAGCCGACGCCGGTTCTGAAAGCGGTTATGGATACGGCGCTTTGGACGGGTAAAAAACCACAGCGCAATGCCGCCCAGTGCGGCGATCCACATCCAGGAGGCGGCCAGCTCGCTGTAGAGCCGTCCTGTGTCGCCCAGCATCAGCGAACGGTGCAGATAGTCAATTGTCTGCCGCAGCGGCAGGATGCCGCTGGTGCCATATACCGTCATGTCGCCACGTACCTCAAGGCTAACCGGATCGATAAAAATGGCGCGGGATTCTGACTCGCCGAGCCGCGGATCAGCAAACATGACACGCGTCGTTTCCCCGTTAATCAACCCCGGGCGCACGGCCAGAAGATCGAGCGGCGTATCAAGCGCATGTTGCGCAGCGGCAATTTGTTCGGCAAGCGTTGCAGGCTCGCCCGCCGCATCGCTATAGAGCGCATGGTGATAGAGCGCATTTTCCAGCTGCGGCGTGGCGACATAGAGCGTGCCGGTCAGCGCGGCAAAGAAGATAAACGGGCCGACAAACAACCCGATATAGAAATGGAGGCGACGCAGCAGGTTTACCCATGCCGCGCGCGGAGTGCAGGTCGTCATACTTTTCCTTATGGCGCAAAAAGTGAGTTATTTTTACTGGAGAAAAGCAGACGGGACCGGCGGTGCGCGGGGTGTGGGTAAAAGCCAGGGGGAGAAACGCCAGACGCCAGCGATCCTGCGCGGCGGCCTGATACGCAGCCGCTGAAGCAGCGCGTAAAATACCAGAGTGAGAGCCAGCATAAGGCCGGGCACGTGGGCCAGCAGCACACAGTAACCGCACGCTTCAGCATGATCGGCTGGTAAGGAGACGGGATCGCTATGATGTTCGCTCATCGACATGCCGCTCATCTCGTGGTGCATGCCGCTCATGGGATCTTTCTGTAGTGAAACAGAAATCAGTGGTGCCACCACGATCAGCAGGATCGCGAACAAGGCGGCCCAGGCCGCTGCGCGTTTCCATAATCTCTGATGCAGTGGATTAATCACTTACCCTCCGTTTGAGAAACAGCATTGTAAATGATTTATAGCGAAGAAGTTAAGGCGAGAAGCGTCAGGCCATAAAAAAGGGCCAGCCTTGCGGCCAGCCCTTTTTAACAGGATGTTGCTTAAGCGGATCTTAGTTAAGACGCTCTTTGATACGAGCAGACTTACCGGTACGCTCACGCAGGTAGTACAGTTTAGCTTTACGTACAGCACCACGACGTTTAACAGCAATGCTGTCAACAACCGGAGAGTGAGTCTGGAAGACACGCTCAACGCCTTCGCCGTTGGAAATTTTGCGAACAGTGAATGCAGAGTGCAGACCGCGGTTACGAATAGCGATAACCACGCCCTCGAATGCCTGCAGACGTTTTTTGGAACCTTCAACAACCCATACTTTCACTTCCACGGTGTCACCCGGACGGAAGGAAGGTACGTCCTGCTTCATCTGCTCTTGTTCAAGTTGCTTAATAATGTTGCTCATAATTTAATCTCTTATCCTGGGTAAACTGATATTCGGGCGCGTATTACGCATGCCCATCATGTTTATGTTGCTGTTGTGCGTGTTCCTGTTTGAACTCCGCCAGCAACCTTGCTTGCTCTTCAGTCAGAGCCAGGTTTTCCAGAAGTTCAGGTCTTCTAAGCCAGGTTCGGCCCAGCGACTGTTTCAGGCGCCAGCGACGTATCTCGGCATGGTTTCCGGACAGTAACACTGCCGGTACTTCCATCCCTTCTAACACTTCAGGACGGGTATAGTGCGGGCAGTCCAGCAACCCATCGGCAAAAGAGTCCTCTGTTGCCGAAGCTTCATGGCCCAGTACACCCGGAATAAACCGGGCGACGGAGTCAATCAGCGTCATCGCTGGTAATTCTCCCCCGCTGAGAACGTAATCGCCGATAGACCACTCTTCGTCGATCTCGGTCTGAATTACGCGCTCATCTATCCCTTCGTAGCGACCACAGACCAGAATCAGCTTTTGATTCGTCGCCAGTTCGCTCACGCCCGCTTGATCAAGCTTGCGTCCCTGAGGTGACAGATAAATCACCTTCGCGCCTTCACCTGCCGCGGCTTTTGCTGTATGAATGGCGTCCCGCAAGGGTTGCACCATCATTAACATCCCCGGTCCGCCGCCGTAAGGACGATCGTCCACGGTACGGTGCCGGTCATGAGCGAAGTCGCGCGGACTCCAGCTCTGGATGTTCAGCAGGCCATTTTTGACTGCCCGGCCAGTTACCCCGTAATCGGTAATCGCGCGGAACATTTCAGGAAACAGGCTAATTATGCCAATCCACATAGCGCCGTCTTTTACCGTTTATCCGGAGAATTTAAAAACCAGGATCCCAATCTACTTCAATCGTTTGAGTAGTGAGATCGACTTTCTTGATAACCTGCCCATCGAGGAACGGAACCAGCCGCTCCTTGATGCCAAACGCATCTTTCAGGTTTGCCTTAATGACGAGAACGTCATTCGATCCGGTTTCCATCATGTCGATGACTTTACCGAGATCGTAGCCTTCAGTGGTGACCACCTGGCAGCCCATCAGGTCTTTCCAGTAGTAGTCGCCCTCTTCAAGCGCCGGCAGCTGCGACGAATCCACGACAATTTCGCAATTGGTGAGTAAATTCGCGGCATCACGATCGTCAACGCCTTTCAGCTTGATGATCAGGTCCTGATTGTGGTGACGCCAGCTTTCCAGCTCGACCTCTTCCCACTTACCGCCCCGTTGGATAAACCAGGGTTGGTAATCAAAAATGCTTTCAGCGTCTTCGGTGGAGGAGAACACTCTGAGCCAACCACGGATACCGTAGCAAGAACCCATTTTGCCCAATACGATCGGTTCAACAGGTGCTTTATTGCTCATCATGACCACCGTGACAGATTAAGCTGCTTTGTTTGCTGCTTTGATCAGCGTAGCAACGCGATCGGAAACGGTAGCGCCCTGGCCAACCCAGTGAGCGATACGGTCCAGATCCAGACGCGTTTCTTCTTCGTTACCAGAAGCGATCGGGTTGAAGAAACCAACGCGCTCGATGAAACGACCGTTGCGTGCATTACGGCTGTCAGTCACAACAACCTGGTAGAACGGACGCTTTTTAGCGCCGTGACGTGCTAAACGAATAGTTACCATAACATCCTCTTGTGTGAATAAAACAACCGGGCCCCATCGAGGAACGGAGCCCGGTGTCATATTAAAAGCCCGAAAATTTTACTGATTTCTGGGGAAAATGCAATCAGCAGTTGAGAAGTCTGCTATAAAAGGCCATCGCCGGTGCAGTCAGTTCGGTGCCGGCGTGCGCGCAGCCACCGGAGCGTACACGCAGTACGTAAGGATGGCGAGCACACCCCGGTGTCGAAATGGCAAACAAGCCAGGCCGATTAGCGGCCAGGGAATCCCGGGGGCATCATCCCTTTCATGTTCCGCATCATCTTCGCCATCCCGCCCTTCTTCATCTTCTTCATCATGCGCTGCATGTCGTCGAACTGTTTCAGAAGGCGGTTAACGTCCTGTACCTGCATGCCGCAACCGGCTGCGATACGGCGTTTACGCGAACCTTTGATGATTTCGGGCTTCGCACGCTCTTTCAGCGTCATCGAGTTGATGATCGCCTCCATACGCACCAGCACCTTGTCATCCATTTGCGATTTCACGTTATCAGGAATCTGCCCCATGCCCGGCAGCTTGCCCATCAGGCTCGCCATGCCGCCCATGTTTTTCATCTGGCGAAGCTGTTCAAGGAAATCGGTTAAATCGAAGCCGTCGCCTTTTTTCAGCTTGTTAGCCAGCTTCTCAGCCTGCGCGCGGTCGACCTTGCTTTCGATATCTTCGATAAGCGACAGCACGTCGCCCATGCCGAGGATACGCGACGCGATACGATCCGGGTGGAACGGCTCCAGCGCGTCGGTTTTCTCGCCGACGCCAAGGAATTTGATCGGCTTGCCGGTGATATGACGAATGGAGAGCGCCGCACCGCCGCGGGCGTCGCCGTCGACCTTGGTCAGCACCACGCCGGTGAGCGGCAGCGCTTCGTTAAACGCCTTCGCGGTATTCGCCGCATCCTGACCGGTCATGGCGTCAACCACGAACAGGGTCTCTACCGGGTTAATGGAAGCGTGGACCTGTTTGATCTCGTCCATCATCGCTTCGTCAACGTGCAGACGACCGGCGGTATCCACCAGCAGCACGTCGTAGAACTTCAGCTTCGCCTCTTTCAGCGCCGCGTTAACGATGTCGACCGGCTTCTGCGCCACATCGGAGGGGAAGAAATCGACGCCAACCTGCTCGGCCAGCGTTTCCAGCTGTTTGATCGCCGCCGGGCGATAAACGTCCGCCGAAACCACCAGCACCTTTTTCTTGTGCTTCTCGCGCAGGAACTTACCAAGCTTACCCACGCTTGTGGTTTTACCGGCACCCTGCAGGCCCGCCATCAACACGACGGCTGGCGGCTGGGCGGCCAGGTTCAGGCTCTGGTTCTCTTCGCCCATCGCCGCAACCAGCTCGTTGCGGACAATCTTGACGAACTCCTGCCCCGGGGTCAGGCTCTTGTTAACTTCATGACCAACCGCCTTCTCTTTCACGCGGTTGATAAATTCACGCACCACCGGCAGCGCGACGTCGGCTTCCAGCAGCGCCATGCGCACTTCGCGCAGCGTTTCTTTAATATTTTCTTCGGTGAGGCGTCCACGGCCGCTGATATTGCGCAGCGTGCGCGACAAACGATCGGTTAAATTATCAAACATTGTCTCTCGCCTGAGGTGGAAACGTTGGGTCGTCACAGCGACACACAAACAGAACTTTGCCGCAGTATAACATGAAGCAACGGTTGGAGCAGGCGTCGCGTAACGTTATACTGCTTCTCTTTATTCTCAAGACAACTGTCGACGCCTATATGCCTGTTTTTGCCCTGATCGCCCTTGTTGCCTACTCTGTCAGCCTTGCGCTGATCATTCCCGGCCTGTTGCAAAAAAACAGCGGCTGGCGGCGCATGGCTATTTTGTCGGCGGTCATTGCGCTGGTGAGTCACGCCTTCGCGCTGGAATCACGCATCATTCCTGGCGACGGTAGCGTACAAAACCTGAGCGTGCTGAACGTCGGCTCGCTGGTGAGCCTGATGATCTGTACGGTGATGACCATCGTCGCCTCGAAAAATCGCGGCTGGCTGCTGCTGCCGATCGTTTACGCCTTCGCACTGATCAACCTGGCGCTGGCCACCTTTATGCCCAACGAGTTTATTACTCACCTGGAGGCAACGCCGGGGGTGCTGGTGCATATCGGCCTGTCGCTCTTCTCCTACGCCACGCTGATTATCGCCGCGCTTTACGCCATGCAGCTCGCCTGGATTGACTACCAGCTCAAAAATAAAAAGCTGGCGTTTAACCATGAGATGCCGCCGCTGATGGTTATTGAGCGCAAGATGTTTCACATCACCCAGGTCGGGGTGGTTCTGCTGACCCTGACGCTCTGCACCGGCCTGTTTTATATGCAAAATCTCTTCAGCATGGAAAATATCGACAAAGCGGTGCTCTCCATCGTCGCGTGGTTTGTCTATATTGTGCTGTTGTGGGGGCATTATCATGAAGGCTGGCGCGGGCGCCGCGTGGTCTGGTTTAACGTTGCGGGTGCCGGTATCCTCACGCTTGCTTATTTCGGCAGCCGCGTCATTCAGCAATTCGCTGGCTAAGTAACAAAGGAGTTCCCCCTGGAACACATCTCTACCACCACGCTGATCATAACGCTGATCGTGATGGTGGCTATCTCCGCCTATTTCTCCGGCTCGGAAACCGGCATGATGACGCTGAACCGCTACCGGTTGCGCCACCTTGCCAAGCAGGGTAACCGTGCCGCCCGTCGCGTTGAAAAGCTGCTCCGCAAGCCGGATCGTTTGATTAGCCTGGTGCTGATTGGCAATAACCTGGTTAACATTCTCGCCTCCGCGCTCGGCACCATCGTCGGGATGCGCCTCTACGGCAACGCGGGCGTCGCCATTGCGACCGGCGTGCTGACCTTTGTGGTGCTGGTCTTTGCCGAGGTGCTGCCGAAAACTATCGCCGCGCTCTATCCGGAAAAAGTGGCCTACCCCAGCAGCTTCCTGCTGGCGCCGCTGCTGGTGGTGATGATGCCGCTGGTCTGGCTGCTGAATATGGTCACCCGCGTTCTGATGCGCATGGTCGGCATTCGGGCCGATGTCACCATCAGCAGCGCGCTCAGCAAAGATGAGCTGCGTACCATCGTCAACGAGTCGCGTTCGCAAATCTCCCGCCGCAATCAGGATATGCTGCTGTCGGTGCTCGATCTGGAAAAGATTAGCGTTGACGACATCATGGTGCCGCGCAACGAAATCGTCGGGATCGATATCAACGATGACTGGAAGGCGATTGTCCGCCAGCTTACCCACTCGCCGCATGGCCGCATCGTGCTTTATCGCGACTCGCTGGATGACACCATCAGCATGCTGCGCGTGCGTGAAGCCTACCGTCTGATGACCGAGAAAAAAGAGTTCACCAAAGAGGTGATGCTACGCGCCGCCGACGAGATCTATTACATCCCCGAAGGTACGCCGCTCAGTACGCAGCTGGTGAAGTTCCAGCGTAATAAGAAGAAGGTTGGCCTGGTGGTGGATGAGTATGGCGATATACAGGGGCTGGTCACGGTAGAAGATATTCTCGAAGAGATTGTGGGTGACTTTACCACCTCCATGTCGCCGTCGCTTGCCGAAGAGGTGACGCCGCAAAACGATGGCTCCGTCTTAATCGACGGCAGCGCCAACGTCCGTGAACTGAACAAAGCTTTCAACTGGCATCTGCCGGAAGAGGAAGCGCGCACCATTAACGGGATGATCCTGGAAGCGCTGGAGGAGATCCCGGCGGCAGGCACGCGGGTGCGCATCGAGCAGTATGATATTGATATCCTCGACGTGCAGGACAATATGATTAAGCAGGTGAAGGTGATTCCGGTGAAGCCGCTGCGGGAGAGTGTCGCGGAGTAACATCGTATAGGCCGGGTAAGGCGAAAGCCGCTACCCGGCACTACGGAGGGCAGATTACGCCTTCGCTTTAGCGACAGTTACCATCGCTGCGCGAATAGTACGACCGTTGAGGGTATAGCCCTTCTGCATCACCGCCAGCACGTTACCGGCCGCGACATCTTCAGACTCAACCATCGCAATCGCCTGATGCACGTTAGGGTCCAGCGCCACGTTAGTATCGGCAACCACTTCCACACCGAACTTGCGCACCACATCCAGCATCGATTTCAGGGTCAGTTCGATCCCTTCCACCATTGCCGCCATATCCGGGTTCGCTTTATCCGCAACTTCAAGCGCGCGATCCAGGCTATCGATAACCGGCAGCAGTTCGTTGACAAATTTTTCCAGCGCGAACTTGTGCGCTTTCTCAACGTCCTGCTCGGTGCGACGGCGCAGGTTCTCCATCTCCGCTTTGATACGCAGCACGCTGTCGCGCTCGCGCGTCTGCGCTTCCGCTAACTGAGCTTCCAGACTCGCAATTTTTTCATCGCGCGGATCCACCTGCTCAGCAGAGGTTTCCGGCTCAGTCGCTTCAACCTCGTCGTGCTGTTCCATGATAATTTCTTCCGGGGCTTGCCCCTCAGGCGTTTTCTGTTCTTTACTACTCATGAATTTCTCCGCGTTTTTCTGCATTCATCTCGCTAACTTCGCTTATTATGGGGATCAGTTTCCGGGTTTCAAGGGAACAGGACCACTTTGTCATCATTCACTCGGCACAAGGACCACCAGAAAATGAATAATCATTTCAAGTGTATTGGGATTGTCGGCCATCCACGTCATCCTACCGCGCTGACGACACATGAAATGCTGTATCGCTGGCTGTGCGCCAAAGGCTATGAGGTGATAGTCGAGCAGCAAATCGCCCAGGAGCTGCAGCTGAGAAACGTCAGGACCGGCACTCTGGCGGAGATAGGCCAGCAGGCCGATCTGGCGGTCGTGGTCGGCGGTGATGGCAATATGCTGGGCGCCGCCCGCACGCTGGCGCGTTACGATATCAAAGTCATCGGCATTAACCGCGGCAACCTCGGCTTTTTGACCGATCTCGACCCGGATAACGCCCAGCAGCAGCTTGCCGACGTGCTGGAAGGTCACTACATCAGCGAGAAACGCTTCTTACTGGAAGCGCAGGTCTGCCAGCAGGATTGCCAGAAGCGCATCAGCACCGCGATCAACGAAGTGGTGCTTCACCCGGGCAAAGTAGCGCATATGATTGAGTTCGAAGTCTACATCGACGAGATCTTCGCCTTCTCCCAGCGCTCGGATGGATTAATTATCTCCACGCCGACCGGCTCCACCGCCTACTCGCTCTCCGCCGGCGGCCCGATTCTCACCCCCTCGCTGGACGCGATTACCCTGGTGCCGATGTTCCCGCACACGCTCTCTGCGCGCCCGCTGGTGATAAACGGTAGCAGCACCATTCGCCTGCGCTTCTCCCACCGACGCAGCGATCTGGAGATTAGCTGCGACAGCCAGATCGCCTTGCCTATCCAGGAGGGCGAAGATGTGCTCATTCGCCGGTGTGATTATCATCTGAATTTAATTCATCCAAAAGACTACAGCTATTTCAACACATTAAGCTCGAAGCTCGGCTGGTCAAAAAAATTGTTCTGATTTTCTGTCCAGTACTTTACTGTATAAAAATCCCGTTTATACTGTACGAAAACACAGTCATGGTTTTTCATACAGGAAAACAATTATGCTGGCACAACTGACCATCAGCAACTTTGCCATTGTTCGCGAACTTGAGATCGATTTTCAGAGCGGTATGACGGCCATCACCGGTGAAACCGGTGCGGGAAAATCGATTGCCATTGATGCGCTCGGCTTGTGCCTGGGCGGGCGCGCCGAGGCCGATATGGTGCGCAATGGCGCCAGCCGCGCCGACCTCTGCGCCCGCTTCTCCCTGAAAGATACCCCTGCCGCGCAGCGCTGGCTGGAGAGCAACCAGCTCGAAGAGGGGCGCGAATGCCTGCTGCGCCGCGTCATTAGCAGCGACGGGCGTTCCCGCGGCTTTATCAACGGTACCGCCGTGCCGCTCTCACAGCTTCGCGAGCTGGGTCAGCTGTTAATCCAGATCCATGGCCAGCACGCCCACCAGCAGCTGATCAAACCCGAACACCAGAAGGCTCTGCTCGACGGCTATGCAGGTGAGCAAGCGCTTACCCAGCAGATGGCGGCGCACTATCGCCAGTGGCACCGTAGCTGCCGCGAGCTCGCCCTTCACCAGCAGCAAAGCCAGGAGCGCGCCGCACGCGCTGAACTTCTGGCCTACCAGCTTAAAGAGCTCAATGAATTTAACCCGCAGCCGGGTGAGTTTGAGCAGATCGATGAAGAGTACAAGCGTCTCGCCAACAGCGGGCATCTGCTCTCCACCAGCCAGCAGGCGCTGCACCTGCTCGCCGACGGGGAAGACATCAATCTGCAAAGCCAGCTCTATACGGTGCGCCAGCAGGTGACGGAGCTGGTGGGGCTGGACAGCAAACTCTCCAGCGTACTGGATATGCTCGAAGAAGCGGCGATTCAGATCTCCGAAGCGGGTGACGAGCTGCGCCTCTACTGCGAGCGTCTCGATCTTGACCCGAATCGTCTCTTTGAACTGGAACAGCGTCTCTCCCGCCAGATTTCACTGGCGCGTAAACACCACGTTGCGCCCGAGGAGCTGCCGAACTTCCACCAGTCGCTGCTGGACGAGCAGCAGCAGCTTGACGATCAGGCCGATTCGCTGGAAACCCTCTCGCTGGCGGTGAAGGTGCATCATCAGCAGGCGCTGGCCACCGCCAGGCAGCTGCACGATATTCGCCAGCGCCACGCGCTTGAGCTGAGTCAGCAGATCACCGACAGCATCCACGCCCTGTCGATGCCACACGGTCTTTTCACCATTGAGGTGAAATTTGAAGAAAACCACCTCACCGCCGAGGGGGCCGATCGCGTCGAGTTCCGCGTCACCACTAACCCGGGGCAGCCGCTACAGGCGATTTCAAAGGTGGCTTCTGGCGGCGAGCTGTCGCGCATTGCGCTGGCAATTCAGGTAATTACCGCACGTAAAATGGAGACCCCGGCGCTGATTTTCGATGAAGTGGATGTCGGCATCAGCGGCCCGACTGCGGCGGTAGTGGGCAAACTGCTGCGTCAACTCGGCGAGTCCACCCAGGTGATGTGTGTTACCCACCTGCCGCAGGTAGCCGGGTGCGGTCATCATCACTTCTACGTCTGCAAAGAGACCGACGGAGAGATGACCGAAACGCACATGCAGCCGCTGGATAAAAAGGCGCGCCTGCAGGAACTGGCGCGTCTGCTGGGCGGCAGCGAAGTGACCCGCAACACCCTGGCGAACGCCAAAGAACTGCTGGCAGCCTAAACTTTTTCGGGATCTCAGAGTCATACAGAACAATAAAAACGCCGTCAGACCGGTTTCAAAGTGAGACAAGGTCTATTATCATCGGCATATTACATATGAGCCGCGTATTGCTCGGGCCCGAAAAGGAATCAAATCACTATGCGCTGTAAAACGCTGACCGCTGCCGCAGCGGTTCTTCTGATGTTGACCGCAGGCTGTTCCACTCTGGAAAAAGTGGTTTACCGTCCTGATATCAACCAGGGGAACTATCTTGCACCTAACGATGTTTCCAAAATTCGTGTCGGCATGACACAACAGCAGGTCGCTTATGCTCTGGGGACCCCAATGATGTCCGACCCGTTTGGCACCAACACCTGGTTCTACGTGTTCCGCCAGCAGCCAGGGCATGAAAGCGTGACGCAGCAGACCCTCACGCTGACCTTCAACAGCAGCGGCGTACTGACCAACATCGACAACAAACCGGCGCTCACTAAGTAGTCGCGGTCTGGAAAAACAAAAAGGTGCCTCAGGCACCTTTTTTTATTGGTCTGCTCTGGCAAACCTGTCTATTTCGCCGTTTTCTCCGCGCGCTGACGGCGCAGCTCTTTAGGATCGGCAATCAGCGGACGATAAATCTCAACGCGGTCACCCTCTTTCACCCGGTCAGCCAGTTTAACCGGTCGGCTGTAGATACCCACTTTATTCGCTGCCAGATCGATATCCCGACGCAGCTCAAGCAGCCCGGAGGCGCGAATAGCCTCTTCAACCGTTGCCCCCTCCTCCAGCGAGACCCGTAACAGGTACTGCTTTTCGGGCAGCGCATACGCCACTTCAACCGCGATCTTAGCCGGCACGGTAAACCTCTTTGGCACGTTTGGTAAACGCCTGCACCATGTTGGAAGCCAGTTCGCGAAAAATCCCCCCGAACGCGAGTTCAATCAGCTTGTTGGTAAACTCAAAATCCAGATTGAACTCAATACGACAGGCGTCGGCGCTCAGCGGCGTAAATTTCCAGGCGCCCATCAGCTTTTTGAACGGCCCGTCGACCAGATGCATCATGATGCTCTGGTTATTCGTCAGCGTATTACGCGTCGTGAACGTTTTGCTGATCCCCGCTTTTGAAACGTCTACCGCTGCCGTCATCTGATTCGGGCCCGACTCCAGTACCCGGCTACCGGTGCAGCCCGGCAGAAACTGCGGATAGGATTTAACGTCGTTCACTAACTGGTACATCTGCTCCACGCTGTAAGGGACAAGCGCAGTACGACTAATCTGAGGCATAGCATTTTCCATGGTCACACAACGGACAAATAATAGCATTTATCACCTGTTAAAAAAACGCTAAGGCTTATCTCGTGCTAAGATAGCGCGTTAGACCTCACAGGACGCAATGAGGTGACTTTTTCGATCTCAGATTACCGATGGCTTTACGACACATATGACGAAGAAAAAAGCACATAAACCTGGCTCGGCAACCATTGCGCTCAACAAGCGCGCCCGCCATGAATATTTTATTGAAGAAGAATTTGAAGCTGGCCTTGCGCTGCAGGGCTGGGAAGTCAAATCACTACGCGCCGGCAAAGCCAACATCGGCGACAGCTACGTGATCCTGAAAGATGGCGAAGCGTTTCTGTTTGGCGCGAACTTCACGCCCCTGACCGTGGCCTCTACGCACTACGTCTGCGACCCGACGCGCACCCGTAAGCTGCTGCTGAACCAGCGCGAGCTGGACTCCCTCTACGGGCGCATCAACCGCGAAGGTTACACCGTCGTCGCGCTGTCGCTCTACTGGAAAAACGCCTGGTGCAAAGTCAAAATTGGCGTTGCGAAAGGTAAAAAACAGCACGACAAACGTTCCGATCTCAAAGAGCGCGAGTGGCAGCTCGATAAAGCGCGCATCATGAAAAATGCAGGACGTTAAACCGGCTGCTTATTGTACGATTCAATAAGTTAAGCTTCCGGGCTGGTAACGGAGCTTAAAAATCTGGTATACTTAACGTAACACTTTTGGGGCTGATTCTGGATTCGACGGGATTTGCGAAACCCAAGGTGCATGCCGAGGGGCGGTTGGCCTCGTAAAAAGCCGCAAAAAATAGTCGCAAACGACGAAAACTACGCTTTAGCAGCTTAATAACCTGCTCTGAGCCCTCTCTCCCTAGCTTCCGCTCTTAAGACGGGGATCAAAGAGAGGTCAAACCCAAAAGAGATCGCGTGGATGCCCTGCCTGGGGTTGAAGCGTTAAATCTAATCAGGCTAGTCTGTTAGTGGCGTGTCCCTCCGCAGCTGGCAGGCGAATGTAAAGATGGACTAAGCATGTAGTACCGAGGATGTAGGAATTTCGGACGCGGGTTCAACTCCCGCCAGCTCCACCAATCATGATTGGACAGTGATAGGACATCACTAGCAATAACAGGAAGTTAGCAGTCTCGGCAGGACACCGACCAGACGGTGAGGAGACAAAAAAGGATACGCAAAGGAGCCGCGGCTCCCGAGTGACAAAAAAGCCCGCTTATGCGGGCTTTTTTGTTTTACTTCACCGACAAGCAAACCTCTGTATCATGCCGGTATGAAGATGAGCTAAGGAAGGGCTTTTGTATCAGCTCAATGTTCATATAAAAACATTTCGAACTTTGGTGCACAACACTACATAGGGATAACTTTATGTCTCTTCGTTTCAGACAAACCTTTACTTTGTTTCCTGGCGTTAGGCTCAACATTGGTAAGCGTGGAGTAAGTGCAAGCATCGGTGTACCCGGTGCAACTGCCAATGTTGGGAAAAAAGGGCTCAGAGCGACCGTAGGACTACCGGGTACAGGCTTATCTTATACTACACCTACCGTGCCCTATGATTATGGGCACTCAGTTACTAATCCATTAAATCCGTCCTCCACAGAACCTCATTTTGGAGTGCCGGAGACATCCCCAAGTAACACACCATCGAACGCTAAAATATATATGCCCATGGCTGGCATGAATGAAATTTCCAGCGCTTCGGTAGAAGTCCTGACAAGTTCCTCCCTTTTACCTTTACGAGATTTGATTGCTAAAGCACGAGAACAAAGGGCAGAGATAAAAGCGGATCTACAAGAGGCTCTTGCTGAAGAATCAAAACAAAAGAACGAGCTGGTTCGTCGCAAATCAAGTCTTTTCCGTTGGTTTTACAAACGGCGCATCGCAGAACTTGAGACAGAGCTCCCCCTAACGCAAGCTGAGATATCTCGCCTAGTATCCTGGGAAGACAACACAAAAGTAGCCATAACATTCGAGAGCAGTGATACTTCGCAACGCGCATATGCAGCAATGGTCCGTGCATTCGATATGTTAAAATCAAGTGTTAAAAAATGGGATATTACTGCAGATAAAGCTACAGACCAGTTCGTCGAAAGAACATTGGCAACCCGGTCTGTTAATCGTCACCCAGTTACCTTTGATTTCTGTTCAACAGATCTCATTCAATTTACAGGGCGTGCGATGCGGTTTGAAAATGTGAATGGCGACGATATTTTGCTTTATCCAGGAGTTGCAGTCATACCACGAGCTGATGGGGCGTTCGCTCTGATTGATTTACGCGAGTTACAAATCAGTTCAGAATATCGAAGATTCCATGAGGAAGAAGGTGTTCCCAGTGATTCACGCATAGATGGGTATACATGGGCGAAAACGAATAAGAATGGCTCGCCAGACCGCCGATTTAAAGACAACTACCAAATCCCTATTTGCGTTTATGGCAATATTACCTTCCATTCTCAAACAGGGGTGACTGAAGAATATATGGTATCAAATGCAGATGCAGCGCAAGCCTTTACTGATGCAGTAAAGCAGTATCAGACCTCACTCACAGAATCCGAAGCGTTGGGAATGGCCTAACTTATAGCTGACATGGGGTGTCGGGGGTCGGAGGTTCAAATCCTCTCGTCCCGACCAAAAACACTTTAAAACCAGCCTCTTACGGCTGGTTTTTTTATGTCTATTTTCTGTACGGGGAATCACTGGGGAAAAATCGGGGAAAAATACCGTCAAAAAAATCAGGCACAACAAGCTTATTGCCACCGATCCGTTTGTAAGACTTACTGTAAATAGACCCGTTTTAGTTCCAGGCATTTTTGAGATCCCGGCCAAATGATTGTGTTGCCGATATTCCTCCGGCGTCATATTGTTCAGTGATTCATGAGGGCGTTCACAGTTATATTCTGACACCCATCTTTCCGTGATTTCCCGCACTTCATTCAGCGTTCTGAACAGATAAAAATCGAGTATTTCTGTGCGATATGTCCTGTTAAAACGCTCAATAAAAGCGTTCTGTGTCGGCTTACCCGGCTGGATAAACTCCAGCTTTACTGCATGTTTCTCTGCCCATTCAGCCAGTGCCAGCGAGATAAATTCCGGTCCATTATCCATGCGTAGCATGAGCGGATAGCCGCGATTTGCCGCGATCCTGTCGAGCACACGGACCACTCGCGGAGCTGGCAGATTCAGATCTATTTCAATCGACAACGCCTCACGGTTAAAGTCATCAACGACATTGAACGTGCGAAAACGACGGCCACAGACCAGGGCATCATGCATAAAATCGACAGACCAACTCTGGTTCAGCGCTTCCGGTGTGGCCAGTGGCGAGGGATTACGCACCGGCAGCCGTTGTTTACCCTTACGGCGAAAATTCAGCTTCAGCAAACAATAAATACGATGGATCCTTTTGTGATTCCACGCGTATCCCTGCCGCCGCAGAACCTGGAAAAGTTTTGGAAAACCGTATCGTGGGTATCGTTCAGCTGCCGCCTGCAATGCGGTAATAACGGGTTCATCACGCGTGGTATCCGGACGGTAATGATAAACCGTTCTGCTCAGATTGAAACTCCGACAGGCCTGACGGATACAGAGTCCGAATGCCGTTATCAGATGAGTGACCAGCTCACGCTTAAAGGCTGGTTTTAAAGCTTTTTTCGATAACGTCTTTCAGCGCCCGGTTCTCAAGGCTCAGGTCGGCAAACATTTGTTTGAGGCGTCGGTTCTCGTCCTCAAGCTCCTTGAGCTTTTTAATATCAGAAGCTTCCATACCGCCGTATTTAGACTTCCAGTTGTAGTAAGTCGCTTCAGAGATACCGGCCTCCCGGCAGACATCCTTAACCGTTCGTCCGGCTTCAACCGACTTAATCACGGCGATGATCTGATGCTCAGTAAAACGGGCTTTACGCATAGCGATCTCCTTTGTTGGCAGATTGATTATGCCGGAGGATCTCTAAATGTGAATGGCACGATTATGCGGGATACTTACAGAGTAAGTGCAAGCATCGGTGTACCCGGTGCAACTGTCAATGTTGGGAAAAAAGGGCTCAGAGCGACCGTAGGACTATAGGGCTGAGCATTTGGTCATGTCTTCAATTTACATCCTGTTCAGGGTTACTCCTGTTTCAGGAAACAGGCTTTCTTGCAACCCATCCACGAATTAACAGCGACTGGAAAAACTGTTGCACAGAGCTGAATCCAGCTTCTGATATAAGCCGTTCCGTTTGTGCCGGGGGCAGCAGAAGCAGGCGTTCGATCATCTGGCTGCGGATCTCTTCAGGATCACGTTCAATATTGCTGGCGACGGAGTGCAAACCTGCCCAGGAGGCCAGCATTTCGTCAAAGTCACTGGAATCCATATCGCCTGCAATTTCAGCCACGATCATACTGCCGCCAGTAACCAACTGTGCATACATTTGCTCGTAAATATCGAGCCGACGGTGATCCTGAATAAAGTGCGTTACCAGCAGGCAAAGCACAGCGTCGAAATGCCCGGTGGCCGGGACATCTGACAGATAGCCTTCAATCAAGGTGCATCGATCATAACACCCTTCCTGATGCATTTTCTCTGCGCAGACGGCCAGCATATCAGGTGAAGGATCAATGCCGGTAAAAGACCATCCAGAATGTTGACGAGCCAGGCTGCTTATTTCAGTACCGGTCCCTACCCCCACACACAGTATTCGAGCATTCACAGGAAGGTGCCGAAGCAGAACTGAAATCAGGAAACGCAGATTGTTGGATACAGCATTCAGAGGCTCGTTATATTCGTCATAACGTCTGGAGAATTCCTGGTTAAAGATGTCATTCGTATTATTCGCCATCGGGTCGTTCCTTATTTAAGGTGGGGCAGATAAAACGCTCAGCGCTAAGCAGCTGAAGATTGTCGACAAGTTGTTCAAGCGTGATGTTTTCCAGACGGGATAGAATTAACGCCTGTACTTCTTCGCAAACGTCAGTAATCAAACAGTTGACCGCAGTTTCAACCCTGCAACCCGGTGATTCTGTCCGGTGATTCAGGGCTATCAATGGCGACTCTCCAATCGCATGCCATATTCCGGCTAAATTGATCTGCGAAAGTTCAGCAGTCAGTTTCCATCCGCCACCTGAGCCTTTCTCTGAGCTGACGTAGCCTTTTTTACGCAAACCCGCCAGTGTCCTCCGGATAACAACTGGATTGGTTTGCATAATGTGTGATAGCACATCTGAGGTGACTGGCTCTGGGTTTGCAGCCATATGCAGGAGTACGTGCAGAATGCCGGAAAATTTACTGTCTCTTTTCATGTAACTTACAATATTACAAAGGAGTTTATTTTACAAACACAGCCGTTTTAATCCGGGTATTAATGAGTAACTAAGCAGCAGCGAGCGCTTCAGGATGAGCAAAAATCGTTTTGTTAAACACTTACCTACCGCTTCTTTCATTTGCGTCTGGTTCAATGGCACAGGCGGATATGGGGGAGATACTGCTAATGGTGGGGGTTTACCGCCTTCCCTCAACCCCGGGCCGTGACGCTGGCCTGACTGGCTGAAAAACGCCTTTCTGCTAACAACATATCTTCATAATCAATGAATAAAAAAGGTCGCCGTTTATGGCGACCTTAAACATAGAGAGTGAAGCGCCGGTCCGATCCGTTCGGAATGCTCGCCGCTACGCCCGGGCCTCCTTCAGCAGTTGCTTAATAACCTTCTCCTGTTCTGCATAGTTTCCTTCGCCAAAGGCGGTATAGCGCAGCTGACCGTGCGCATCGAAAAGATAGTGCGCAGGCCAATACTGATTACCAAAGCGGTTCCAGATAACGTAATCATTATCTGCCACAACGGGAAAAGGCAGCTGCCACTGTCTGATGGCGCGACTCACGGCTTTCTTATCGCGCTCCCAGGGATATTCTGGCGTGTGTACGCCGATCACCACCAGCCCCTGGGCCTGATATTTATTCGCCCAGTCGCGAACGTGAGGTAACGTGTGCTGACAGTTGATACAGTCATAGGTCCAGAAATCCACCAGAACCACTTTACCTTTCAGCTTCTCAGGCGTGAGCGGCGAGCCGTTCAGCCATGCTGTCCCGCCGTCCAGAGAAGGCAGAGCGCTGCTGGTCTGCGGCATCACCACGGGTTTAAGGCGGACAGCCGGTTCCGGTTTTGCCATCCACTGACTCATATGCTGCTCAAGATTCTGCGCAAAGGCTGGCGCGCTTTGCAGCAGGCTCACAGAACCGCTGCCGATCAGCACAACCGAGGCCAGCATCAGCGCGCCGGCTCCCTGACGCAGACGCGTCGTGAAGGCCAGTCCGGGGCGAAGCCGCGTGACCAGGCTGCGTCCGGCGAACCAGATCAGCCCCAGCATGACGGCCGCGCCGCTGCCGTAGGCGGCAAGCAGCAGGCTGACCGATACCGGGTTTTTTGCCACGACGGCCAGACTGAGAATGGCGCCCAGTACCGGACCTGCGCACGGCGACCAGAGCAAGCCGGTTGCCAGTCCTGCCAGAAGGGCCGCAAGCAGGCCGCTGTTACGGTTGCTGGCGCTGTTCAGCTGGTTACCCATCGCGACGAATGGCCGGGTAATAAACTGCGCCAGGCGCGAAGAGAGCAGCGTCAGCGCCGTCAGGGTCAGAAACAGCAGAGCAATCCAGCGTCCTGCGGCGGTAATGCGAATAACCCACTGGCTCGCCACCGCCGCCAGCAACGCCACAGAGGTGAACATAATGACCATACCGCTCAGCAGCGCCAGCAGTTGCCCTTTACGCCCGCGCACGCTGGCGAATATAAACGGAATGACCGGCAGGGTGCAGGGACTGAGCAGCGTCAGCATACCGGCCAGAAAAGCAATAAACAGTGACATAGTCAGCTCCTTACTTTGCCTGTACGGCTGCAGTGATAATGCGCGCCACATCGCTCGGATGACTTACCATCGAGACGTGGCTGGATGCCACCTCGCGCGTCTGTGCGTGGATTTTGTGCGCCATGGCGCGCTCCAGATCGGGGTTGATCATGCGGTCCTGGGTGCTGACCAGATACCAGCTAGGCTTCTGCGCCCAGGCCGCCTGCGTCACTTTGTCACCAAAAGCGGCGGCGCGAATTGGCCCCTGGGTGACTGCCATGCGCTTTTGCTGTGCGGCAGGCACATCCGGCGCAAAGTTATGGGCCAGCGCCTTCGGCGGCAGATAGAGATAGCCGTCAGCGGTTTTTGCCAGACTCGCGCTGCCCGGAGGCGCCGGATAACTGTCGGCCAGACCGGCGGTAGTCTGACCTTTGTCCGGCGCGAAAGCGGCGACATAGACCAGTGCTTTGACCTTTTTATCATTGCCGGCTTCGGTAATAACGGTACCGCCCCATGAATGTCCAGCCAGCACAACATCCCCCTTCGCCCGTGCTATCGCACGCTGCGTAGCGGCGACATCATCCTGCAGGGAGGTCAGCGGCAACTGTACGGCTATTACCTCATAGTTTTTGGCCTGAAGCTGTGGAATTACACGATCCCAGCTGCTGCCGTCGGCAAAGGCGCCGTGCACAAGCACGACAGAGTGGGTTTCGCCGGCGCAGGCGAACTGCGAGGCAGAGAGGGCCAGCAGGCCCACAGAGAAAAAACTGGCAATTGCTTTCATAGTAAACCTCATAACGGTGGATGAATGTCTGCCTGCTGGCAGTGCCTTCATTAAACCCACCGCATGTGTTCAGCCTGTTTCTGCTATTGCCGGTTTTGTTGGCTTATATGTTTACCCGACCGGAGGATACAAAAGGCTACAAATCGGTTTGTCGCAGCGTGACGCACGCATCAAGTCCGCCTTCTGGACGGTTGCTCAGGCGCAGCGTGCCGGACATCTGGCCGACCAGTTGGGTGGCAATCGCCAGTCCCAGGCCGGTTCCGCCGGTGTGGCGGTTGCGCGAACTTTCCACGCGGTAAAAAGGCTCTAGCACCGCCTTCAGCTCTTCTTCGGGTATGCCAGGCCCGTTATCCAGAACGTGAATCGTGACGCTGCCCTCATGGGGTGCGCAGAGCTTAATTTCCGCTTCGCTGCCAAACTTCAGGGCATTGTCAATAAGGTTTGTCATGATGCGGTGCAGTGCCTGCGGCCGGACGGCAAAGGTATCCTGTCCGCTGCAAGGCACAAACGTTACCGCTTTGCCGACATCCTGATAGTCGCAAGCAACGCTGTCGAGAAAGGCATTCAGGCTGACGTTCTGACTTTTCTCCTCTCGTACGTCAGAAGAGCGCGCATAAGCGATGCCCTCGCGCACAAGCTGGCTCATATTGTCGAGATCGCTCAGCAGCTTGTCGCGCAGCTCCGGCTGTTCTGCCATCTCCACGCGCAGCTTCATGCGGGTAATCGGGGTTTGCAGGTCGTGAGAAATGGCTGCCAGAATCTGCGCGCGCTCTTTCAGGTGATCCTGAATACGGGTCTGCATGGCGTTAAACGCGCGTGCCGCCTGCTGCACTTCAGCCGGACCGTTCTCTGCCATCATCTGCGTGCTGGCTGCCGGCTTCAGCGCATCCACCGCCTGCGTGAAGCGCATAAAAGGGCGCACAACCTGGCGTACGGCCAGCCAGGCGCAGAAAAGCAGCAGCAGCAGTTGACCCGTCAGCACCAGCGGCAGCCAGCGCGCGATGGCCGGCATGCGCGGCCAGAGATCAAGCGTCAGCGGCGCGCCATCATGAAGCGTCAGATGTACCTGAATATGCTCGCGCGGCCCGGGAATAGCGTGGATGCTCATCTGGTAACGTCCGCCAAGCGTTTCCTGTAAGGAACGCACCGCGTCGCGCGCTCGCCAGCTGCTGGGATAAGGCCCGGGCTCACCGGGCGACAGCTGATATCGGTAGTTGCCGCGCGCCAGCTTCGCCAGCCACTGAGGACGCTCCGCCGCGGGCAAACGATCCAGAATGGCCACGCTGGTCGCCACATCATATTCAAGATTACCCAGCATGACAATTTTGGCGCTGCTCATTCGTTCTATCATCAGGCTGACCAGCGTGGAGGCATTTGCCAGCAGCAGCCCGCCAAGAACAATAATCAGCAGGCGCGACAGCAGTGAGCGTGGCCAAAGTGTCATTCATATGCCTCTTTAATCACAACCGGCGCGGCCAGGACATAACCTTCACTGCGTACCGTTTTAATGTAAGCCGGCTCGCGTGCATCTTCACGCAGCCGCTGACGCAGACGGCTGACAAGCAAATCGATAGAGCGTTCGAACAGCTCGGCATCGCGCCCCTGAGTCAGGTTCAGTAGCTGATCCCGGTTGAGCACGCGCTGAGGATGGTCGAGAAATACACGCAGCAGACGATACTCGGCGCCACTCAACGCCACGATTACGCCACTGCTGTCAATCAGATGACGCGCAGAGGTATCAAGTTGCCATTCGCCAAACGCAATCAGACGGCCAGCTTCCGTAATTTGCAGATTCGGCGGCAGCGCCCGGGTGCGCCGGAGAATCGCTTTGATGCGCGCCAGCAACTCGCGCGCCACAAAAGGCTTAATCAGATAATCATCCGCGCCCATCTCCAGGCCGAGGATACGATCAGTGTCCTCGCTGCGCGCGGTCAGCATCAGCACCGGCAGATTACGTTGCGTGTCGCTGCGCAACTGGCGACACAGCGTCAGACCGTCATCCCCCGGCATCATGATATCCAGCACGACTAAATCGATATGCTGTGACGTCAGCACCGCACGCATCTCACGCCCGTTAGCGGCGCCGGTCGCGCGGTAGCCGGACTTTTCCAGGTAACCGGTGATCAGATCGCGTATATCACGGTCATCGTCAACGACAAGAATGTGATCGGTATGCTCCAAAACATCCTCCTTCTTCTGCGACATACGCAAACAGACCGGCTCGAGAGAGCCGGTCTCGTGAATAAAGGTGCCGTTACATGACAGCGGCATCAGTGATGGCTTTGACAAATTCGTCCGGATCTTCAGCAGGCGGATTGTGTCCGATATTCCCGGTGAAGGTCCGGTGTTCATATTTCCCGCTGAATTTTGCCCGGTATGCTTCCGGTGCGGGATGAGGCGCACCGTTGTTATCGCCCTCTATGGTGATCGTGGGGACGCTAATAACCGGCAGGGTCGCTAACCTTTTCTCATAAGCATCATACTTTTGCTCGCCTTTTTCCAGACCCATACGCCAGCGATAATTGCTGATTGTGATAGCCACCTGATCCGGGTTATCCAGCGCTTTCACGGACTGATTAAAAGTCGCCTCGCTGAACTTCCAGCCTGGTGAAGCCTGCTGCCAGATCAGGCGGGCAAAATCATGCGTGTTTTGCGCATAGCCCTCCCGGCCACGCTCGGTGGCAAAATAGAACTGATACCACCACTGCAGTTCTGCCTTCGGTGGCAGCGGTTTTTTGCCCAGCGCCTGGCTGCTTATCAGGTAGCCGCTGACGGACACCAGAGATTTCACACGTTCTGGCCAGAGCGCGGCGACGATATCAGCCGTACGTGCGCCCCAGTCAAATCCGCCTAAGACAGCCTGTCTGATATTAAGCGCATCCATCAGCGCCACCACATCAGCCGCCATGGCGGAAGGCTGACCGTTACGCGGCGTGCTGTCTGACAAAAAGCGCGTGCTGCCGTAGCCACGAAGCCAGGGCACGATCACGCGATAGCCTTTGGCCGCCAGCTTCGGTGCTACGGCGGCATAACTCTGGATATCATAGGGCCAGCCGTGCAGCAGAATAATGGGCTGCCCCTCGCGGGGGCCAATATCCACATAACCCACGTTAAGCACGCCGGCTTTGACCTGATGAATATGGCTGAATTCAGCAGCATAGTCGGTTTCTGTCGAGGCAGCGAAGGCTGAAGTTCCGGCGCTCAGCGCCAGCGCGGCCAGCAGTGACTTACAAAAGAAAGCGTTAATAGCAGTGTTCCTTAATCTGTCAGTGGTGTTGAGCATGCTTGGGTACGGTGAAGATGACGGTTTTGCTGTCGAGCGGCTTATGGGTAGGGTCGGCAAGAATAATGGTCACCTTGTGCTTGCCGGCGGGTAGCCCGACCAAAATGACGGGTTCACCGCTCGTGTCTGCCCAGTGCCACGGATTGTCATCAACGATCACGTGAATATGCCCAATGCGCGGGGTGATTTTCAGCGCCTCTGGGCCAAATACCGGCTCGATGCGTAGATTCTCGGCCCGGTATTGAATAAACACCGCACCCTTGCGCAACGGGCCGGCCAGCGGCGCGTCAACAATCAATTTCGCCGGAGGCTGAGGATTTTCCAGCGGCGCGACGGCAGCCGGGCCCAGTACATCGCCGGCACTCAGGTCACCGAGCCTGTCGGCCCAGGCACAGGTCGCAGAAGCGCCCATCAGCAAAGATGAAATCAGCAGTCGGGTTAACATCGGGGTATCTCCACGCAGTTGTTTGATGCGTAAAGAAGAACACGGCAATGTACAGGCGATATGTGCAAAAACGACGGGTTGTGCAACAGGGTGTATTTGTCCAGCCGGGAGATACACTGCGATACAAAAATAATGAAAATCCACAACGCCGCGAGAAGAAAAGTGCCACGGTTAGCCTGTGACTGTTGCGCTGCTGGCTTTTATCCCGAGAGTTATTCATGACGGGAAAGTCCGCTTCTGGCCCCAGGCAGAAGGTAGAAAAAATCACTTGGGCCGTTATGAGCAAGGAGCGAACATAGTTTTCATCTCTACTGTTTATGGTGACGCTGACTGGATGCAGGGTGTCACAGGAGGGATGCTTCGGGGCGTATTGGACGTCGCACCAGCTCCCCTCCACAGTTCGGACACTGGCCATTAAGTCGTTGGGTCACGCAATCGACGCAAAATGTGCATTCGAATGAACAGATGTATGCCTCTTTTGATTCAGGTGGTAGATCTTTATCACAGCATTCGCAATTAGGACGGAGTTCAAGCATGGTTCTCTCTTATTGTTAAAGGGACATCATTAGATATACCAAAGGCCAACTACCAGTATCGCCTTCAGTTGTTAGTGTGTATTAGGTGAGCATTGTCTACAGTCAGGAAAAATCAAGAGATTGAATTATTCGACAGAAACGCTCACTTTTTGGAAAGAACGATCAACCTACAACTTCCATCAAAGCCTCAACCAACACGCAAACTCCCACCCTAACAATCAATCAGATAACCCTTCCATATCAACACCATCTCCCCCTTTTTGCGCCTTCCCTTTCTCGCAAAAAACCAAAATCCCTAACAAACTCAACCACCTCCCCCGCCAATTACAAGGACGCCCACCAAAACTCTCCAGCGTGATTACCACAGTCATCCGATGAAGTCCTAAGAGCCCGCACGGCTCACCCCCTGCGGGCTTTTTTGCTCCCTCAATTTATCCCGCGCCTGCCTTATCCTAACGCCCCCAACGCCCCCACCGCCGCCGCGTAAGCCGCGATCCCCAGCGCCACATCGTCAACGGTAACCGACTCCGCGGGATGGTGGCTGATCCCCCCTTTACAGCGCACAAACAGCATGCCGACCGGCCAGCGCTCGGCGATGGCGATGGCGTCATGCCCGGCGCCGCTCGGCAGGGTGAGCGAACGTCCCTGCACCGTCTGCACCGCGTCGCGTAATACCGCCTGTAACCCGCTGTCGCAGGGGGTAGCGGCGATGCGATAAAACTCATCGGCGCGAAACTCCATATGTCGACGGGCGGCAATCGCCTGCGCCTGCGCCAGCAGCGCGTTCAGCAGCGCATCGAGCGGTTCGTTATGCGGCCCGCGAATATCGAGCGACAGGGAGACTTCCCCGGGGATGACGTTAACCGCGCCGGGCGCGCAGCGCAGCGTGCCCACCGTCGCCACAAGATTTCCTCTGTGCTCGCGAGTCATCGTCTCAACCTGCATCATCCACTCGGCCGCGGTCGCCAGCGCATCTTTGCGATGGCTCATCGGCACCGTCCCCGCGTGTCCGGCCTCGCCGGTAAAGCAGCAGTTCAGGCGACGCGCGCCGTTGATCGCCTCGACGACCCCGAGCGCCAGCCCCGCCTGCTCCAGGCAGGGCCCCTGCTCGATATGCAGCTCCAGATAGGCGGCAATCTCCGCCTGGCGACGGGCGGCCAGGCTTATCTGTTTCGGATCCAGCCCGGCCTGCAACATCGCCTCGCTTACGCTAATGCCCTCCCCGTCGGTCTGCGTCAGCCAGCTGGCGGGCCAGGTGCCGGTCAGCCCCCGGCTGCCGAGCAGGGTGATGCCGAACCGTGTCCCCTCCTCATCGCAAAAGCCGACAATCTCGATAGCCTTCGCCAGCCGCCGCCCCTGCTGATGCAGGGCCTGTACTACTTCGATCGCCGTCAGCACACCCAGCATCCCGTCGTAACGCCCCGCATTACGCACCGTATCAAGGTGCGATCCCAGCAGAATGGCCGGTGCCCCTTCCAGCTCTCCTTCATAACGTCCGCAAATATTACCGACTGAGTCCTGCCAGACGGTCATGCCGGCCTGGCGCATCCACTGCGCCACCTGCTGGTTGGCCTGCAGATGCTGGGGAGATAAATAGACGCGGGTCAGCGCGCCCGGCGTTTCGCTTATCGCGGCCAGCTCGTCGGCGCGGGCCATTACCCGCGCGGCGGCCTGCTCTCTCTGCGCCTGCTGGCGTGCTGGTTGACTCATTGGGGGGTCCCGGCGCAATAGTGATCCCAGGCCGCCTGCATCGCCGCCCCCTGGGTGGTGGGGAATTTGAGGTAGTTGAGCACCGCCTCCAGCGCGCTGAGGGTAGTCATCACGCACTCTTTACGCGCGTTGTAACCCATGGTGCCGATGCGCCACACCTTGCCGTGCAGTGGCCCGAAAGAGGTGCCGATCTCGATACCAAAATCTTCCAGCATCAGCTTGCGCAGCTGGTCGCCATTAATCCCCCGGGGGATAACGACGCCCAGTACGTTGTTCATCTTGTGCTGCAGATCGCCAAAGGTCTCCAGCCCCATCGCCAGGATCCCTTTTAACAGCGCGTCCCCGTGCAGCTTATGGCGGGCGATAGCGTTATCCAGCCCCTCCTGAAGAATGAGGCGCGCGCACTCGCGGGCGGCAAAGAGCGCGGAGGTCGCTTCCGTATGGTGGTTAAGGCGCTCCGGCCCCCAGTAGTCCATTATCATCCCGAGGTCGAAGTAGTTGGAATAGACCATCTCGTCGACCCCATCATGGTGCGCATCGGTACGGATCCCCTCCTCGATACATTTACGGCGGCGGATCACCTCTTCCATACGCGCGCTGAGGGTAACGGGCGAGGTCCCGGACGGCCCGCCGAGGCATTTTTGCATTCCCGCCGAGACGGCATCCAGCTGCCAGGCGTCCGTCTCCAGCAGGTTGCCCCCCAGCGAGGCGGTGGCGTCGGTGTAAAAGAGTACGTCGTAGCGGCGGCAGATCGCCCCCAGCTCCGCCAGCGGTTGCAGCATGGTGGTGGAGGTATCCCCCTGCACCGTCAACAGCAGACGCGGACGCACCCGCTTAATAGCGTCCTCGATCCGATCCGGAGTAAAGACCTCTCCCCACGGCGCCTCGATGGTATGCACCTCCGCCCGGCAGCGGCGGGCGATTTCGCAGAGCAGATGGCCGAAGCGGCCAAACACCGGCACCAGCACTTTGTCACCCGGGCGAATCGCTGAGATCAGGATCGCCTCTATGCCCGCCCGCGACGTGCCGTCCACCAGCATCGTCCAGCGGTTTTCAGTGCGAAACAGGCCGCGATAGAGCGCCATAACCTCGTTCATGTAGTGCGTCATCGCCGGATCGTACTGCCCGACAAGCTGGCTCGACATGGCGCGCAGCACGCGCGGATCGGCGTTGATCGGCCCCGGCCCCATCAGCAGGCGCTGCGGCGGATTGATTTGCGAAAACTGGGTGATATCCATCGAAAAATCCTTGAGTTAGTTAAGACCGCGCACGGAGGAGATAAACTGCTTCAGCTCGGTGGTCTGCGGGTTAGCAAACAGCGTTTTGCTGTCGCCCTGCTCCCAGACGCGCCCCTGATGCATAAACACCACGCGGTCGCCCACTTCGCGGGCAAAATTCATTTCATGGGTGACAAGAATCAGCGTCATCCCCTCTGCCGCCAGCTGCTCCAGCACCCGGAGCACCTCCCCCACCAGCTCGGGGTCGAGCGCGGAGGTGATCTCGTCACAAAGTAAAACTTTGGGCGACATTGCCAGCGCGCGGGCAATCGCCACGCGCTGCTGCTGGCCGCCGGAGAGATTCGCCGGATAGTAATCGAGCCTGTCCCCCAGCCCGACCTTCTCCAGCATCCGCCGGGCCAGCTCCTGGCATTCGGCGGCGCTTTTTTTCAGCACCCGGCGCGGCGCCAGCATGACGTTTTCCAGCGCCGTCATATGCGGGAAGAGGTTAAAGTTCTGAAACACCATCCCCACCGAACGGCTGATCTCCCGCGCCTGGGAGTCGCGGTCGGTGATGGTCATCCCGCCGAGCTTAATGCTGCCGTCCTGATAGCCTTCGAGGCCGTTGATACAGCGCAGCAGGGTACTTTTGCCCGACCCGCTGCGCCCGATAATCGAGATAACCTCGCCCATATCGATATCCAGATCGACCCCCTTGAGCACGTGGTTATCGCCGTAATATTTCTGCATCTGATTAATGGTGATGAGAGGCATTGAATTTGTTCTCCAGATGGCGGCTGTAGCGGGACAGCGGGTAACACAGAAGGAAGTAGCCCAGCGCCACCAGCGCAAAAACCTTAAAGGGCTGGTAAGTGACGTTGGTCAGCATCGTCCCCGCCTTCGTCAGCTCGATAAAGCCGATAATCGACGCCAGCGCCGTCCCCTTAATCACCTGAACGGCGAATCCCACCGTGGGGGCGATAGCGATACGCAGCGCCTGCGGGGCGACCACGCGATAAAGCGTCTGGCCAAAGCTCAGTCCGAGACAGCGCGAAGCTTCCCACTGCCCTTTCGGCAGGGCGCGGATGCTGCCATGCCAGATATCGAGCAAAAAGGCGCTGGTATAGAGGGTCAGCGCCAGCGACGCCGCGGTCCAGGCCGAAACGTCGATGCCGAACAGCGCCATGCCGAAAAAAGCGAGAAAAAGCTGCATCAGCAGCGGCGTTCCCTGAAAGAGTTCGATATAGCCGCGGATCAGGCGCTGCACCGCCCGCCCGCCGGTCAGGCGCAGCAGAAGCAGCGCCAGGGTGACCAGCGCGCCGCCCGCAAACGCCACCAGAGAGAGCAGCACCGTCCAGCGTCCGGCCAGCAGCAGATTGCGGACGATATCCCAGTCGGTAAAGGTGGTCATCATGCCTGTACCCCCAGCCATTTACGCCCCGCCGCCATCAGCAGCTGGCGCATCGTTATCGACAGCGCCAGATAGATGGCCGTCGTCACCAGATAGACTTCAAAACTCAGAAAAGTACGCGACTGAATCAGGTTGGCGGCGAAGGTCAGCTCCTCATATGAGACCTGCGACACCACCGATGAACCCAGCATCACGATAATGCACTGGCTCACCAGCGCGGGATAAATGCGCTGCAACGCGGGCGGCAGGATGACCCGGATAAAGGTCTGCGTCCGGCTCAGCCCCAGCACCCGCCCCGCCTCCCACTGCCCTTTCGGCGTCACCTGGATCCCGGCGCGCACAATCTCGGTGCTGTAGGCTCCGAGGTTCACCACCATCGCCAGCAGCGCCGCCTCGCCGGCGGTCATTTTTAGCCCAAGATTGGGTAAGCCAAAGACGATAAAAAAGAGCTGAACCACAAACGGCGTGTTGCGGATCAGCTCCACATAGCCGCCCCAGATCCGGCTGAACCAGGTAGTGCGCCCGCTGCGAATGGCCGCGCCGGTAATACCGATCGCCAGCCCGCCCGCGGTCGCCAGCACCGTCAGCTGAATGGTCACCCACAGCCCTGCCAGCAGCTCCGGCCAGAGCGGCCAGAGCGCGGAAAAATCAAGTTGCTCCGTCATGCCCCGGCCTTATACGCCAAGGCTGGCAGGCAGCGGCGCTTTCAGCCACTTCTCTGAGAGCGCGTTGAGGGTGCCATCTTTTATCCCCTGCTCAATCAGCGCATCCACTTTCGCCTTCAGCGCCGGTTCGTTCTTTTTCAGGCCGATAAAGCAGGGAGAGTCTTTCAGCATAAAGCTCGGCACCGGAGCTTTGTCCGCGTTCTGGCGGGAGATGGCCGCCACCACCAGGTTGCCGGTCGCCACATACTCCACCTGCCCGGAGAGATAAGCCGACAGCGTGGTGTTGTTATCTTCATAGCGCTTAATCTGCGCCTCTTTCGGCGCCACGCTGCTCAGCACCATATCCTCCACAGCGCCGCGGGTGACACCCACGCTTTTACCGCTCAGCGCCGCCGGATCTTTCAGCTCTGCCCCTTTGGGGCCGAACACGCCGAGGAAGAACGGCGCGTAGGCGCGGCTAAAATCGATCACTTTTTCACGCTCGGCGTTTTTACCGAGGCTGGAAATCACCAGATCAACCTTATCGGTTTGCAGATAGGGCACGCGGTTGGCGCTGGTGACCGGCACCAGCTGCAGCCTGAGCTTCATCGCTTTGGCAAGGTAGCGCGCCGTATCGATGTCATAGCCCTGCGGCTGAAGATCGGTCCCCACCGAGCCAAACGGCGGGAAATCCTGCGGCACCGCGATGCGGATAACGCCGCGTTTTTCGATATCCTGCAGCTGGTCAGCCTTCGCCGCCGACAGGTTAGTTAACAGACATGCGGCCCCGGCCAGTGCGATAAGCAATTTCTTCATGGTAGTCACCCGTTACGTTAGCGTGAAACAAAAGATTCTTATGATTAACTTTTGCAACTAATGTGCCAAAACAGGCGAAACGCCATCTTCCCGCTAAAGAGGCGTCAATTAAGGAGAGAAAGAAAAAAGAAGAGGAAACCTGCCGGTTTCCCCTGCGGTTAGTCGCACCAAAAGAAGGCAAAGCACCATGACGGCGCCCCATTAGCGCTGTTCGAGTTCGTCCAGCTGCTGGTAAAGCGTGGCGATATCGTGGATGCGCGGGCGGCCCTTATCGAGAATTTCATGCAGAAAGGCGTTCGCCAGCAGGTTGATCAGGCTGTTAACCGCGGCATAGCTGTCATAGGCGGAGACGCTGTCCAGCGGCGCGCAGAGCTGCCAGCGCGCCAGTGGAAAGAGGCTGTGGGCCTGCGGCTCGCACATTAGCACTACCGGAACCTCGCGCTCCTGAAGCTGCTGCAGCAGGGGGCGAATAATTCGCGGGCGGCGGCGAAAGGCCATCACCACCACCAGATCCTCTGCGGTCAGGTCCACCAGCTCTTCGCTTAAGCTTTGCCCCGGCTGAGGCAGCACCTGCACCTGCCCGCGCGCCTGCATCAGCTGCTGGCGCAGGTGCAGCGCCGCAGGCCAGGAGTTACGCATCCCGACGATAAACACGCGCCGGGCGGCAGCCAGCGCCTGGATCACTTGCGCAAACTGCTGCACGTCCAGGGCGTTAACCCACAGGGTGAGGTTTGCCATCTCCTGCTTATAGTGGCGTGCCAGCAGGGTGTTGCCCTGCACCGCGTCGCGGTGGTCGGTCAGCGGCATACCGCTCTGGCGCAGGGTGCGCAGCTCATCGCGCATATCTTTATATTTCTCATAGCCCAGCCGCTTAAAGAGACGGCTGACCGTCGCTTTCGATACGCCGCTCAGCTGCGCCAGCTCGGCGCTGTTGTAACTAATCAGGTCGTCAAAATGATCGAAAATAAAATCCGCCACCCGCTGCTCCTGGGGCGATAAAGACGCGTACTGCGCTTTCAGTCGTTCATCAAGCTGTTGCATAAGGCCTCTGTAACTTTCGTTTCACCGCACTATACCGTTAACCGCTTTCAGGATGCATGCCAGTTCCGCAAAAAGGGTTAATTCCTCCCCTGCTGAAACAACCGGTTCAGATATGGAACAGCTTTTGCAACTCTCCGGGAACAATCGGTTATTAAGGAGAGATCATGCAAAGTCATGTTGCCGCCCACGGGATGGCGGTCGCCCCCCACCATCTCGCCAGCCAGAGCGCGCTGGCGATATTGCGCGAAGGCGGAAGCGCCATAGAGGCGATGGTGGCCGCCGCCGCCACGATCGCGGTGGTCTACCCCCATATGAACGGCCTCGGCGGCGACGGTTTCTGGCTTATCGTCCCGCCGGACGGCGAGCCCATCGCCATTGACGCCAGCGGTGCGGCGGGCGAGCAGGCAACCCCGCAGGCCTACGCCGGGCTGGCGCGTATTCCCCACCGCGGCCCGCAGGCGGCGCTGACCGTGGCGGGCACCGTCAGCGGCTGGGAGGAGGCGCTTAAGGTGTCGCGGGATCTCACCGCCCGGGAACTGCCGCTGGCGCGCCTGCTGGAGGATGCCATCGGCTACGCCGCAGAGGGTATCCCGGTCACCGCTTCGCAGGCCAGCGCCACCGCCGGTAAATTGCACGAGCTGCGCCACCAGCCCGGTTTCGCCGAAACGTACCTGGTGGAGGGGGAGCCGCCGAAAGCCGGCAGCCGCTTCCGGCAGCCCGCGCTGGCGAGCACCCTGCGCCGCTTAACGGAGGAAGGGCTGGAGAGCTTCTACCGCGGGCCGCTGGCGGAGCATCTGGCCCGCGGCATGGCGCAGTATGGTATGCCGGTCACCCTGCGCGATCTGCAGCAGCATCGCGCCCGCCGCCCGCAGCCGCTCAGGCTGGAGCATCAGCACGGTACCCTGTGGAATCTCGCGCCGCCCACCCAGGGGCTGGTCTCCCTGGCCATTCTGGGGATAACCGACCGGCTGGCGATGGCGGATGCTGACGATGCGACGACCGTCCACCGGATTGTGGAGGCGACCAAGCTGGCCTTTGCCCTGCGCGACGCCCATATCACCGATCCGCGCCATCTTGATGTCGATATCCAGAGCCTGCTGACGCCTGCGGCGCTGCAGGCGCTGGCGGATAAAGTTGACGATCGGCAGGCCGCCCCGTGGGGCGCGGGCAAGGGGCCGGGCGACACCGTCTGGATGGGGGTTATCGATAAAAGCGGCCTGGCGGTCTCCTTTATCCAGAGCCTTTATCACGAGTTTGGCAGCGGCGTGGTGCTGCCGGATACCGGGATTGTCTGGCAGAACCGCGGGGCGTCATTCAGCCTCGACCCGGCGCACCTGCTGGCGCTCGCCCCCGGCAAGCAGCCGTTTCACACCCTCAACCCCGCCGCCGCCCGGCTGAGCGATGGCCGGGTGATGGTTTACGGCTCCATGGGCGGCGACGGTCAGCCGCAGACCCAGGCGGCGATTTTTACCCGCTACGTCCTGCAAAACGTGCCGCTGCAGGAGAGCATCACCCGCCCGCGCTGGCTGCTGGGGCGAACCTGGGGCGAGAGTTCCGATTCGCTCAAGCTGGAAGGGCGTTTTTGCGCCGAAAGCATTCAGTCCCTGCGCAAAAAGGGGCATGAAGTGGAGGTGCTGGCCGATTTCAGCGAAGCGATGGGTCACGCCGGGGTGATTGTCCGCCATCCCAACGGCCTGTGTGAGGGGGCCAGCGATCCGCGCAGCAACGGCTCCGCCGCCGGATATTAGGAGCAAATGATGACGACATCACTACACGAATGGGACGCTTATCTCGCCCAGATGGAGCAGCTGCTGGGCGTGAAACTGGACGATGAACGCCGCGCCGAGCTTCATGCGCAGTTTAGCCGCATAGCCGCCATGGCCGCGCCGCTGCTGGCCTTTCCCCTCGACGAACGCATCGATATTGCCGGAGTCTATAAAGCATGAAGCTGCCTGAAATGACCATCCATGAGATACAGCACGCGCTAAACCGCGGTGAGCTGAGCGCCACAGAAATTGCCCGCCAGACGTTAGCGGACATTGCCCGCGTAAACCCGCAGATCAACGCCTGGACCCACATCAGCGAAGAGCGGATGCTTACTGAGGCGCAGGCTATCGACACCCTGCGGCAGAAAAAAGCGCCCCTCCCCGCGCTGGCAGGCGTGCCTTACGCGGTGAAAAACCTGTTCGACGTGGCAGGCCACACCACCCTTGCCGGGGCGCAGCTTTTCAGTGACCGGCCTGCGGCCACCGCCGACAGCCAGGCTGTGCGCCAGCTGCAGGGGGCGGGGGCGCTGCTTTCCGGCATGCTGAATATGGATGCCTACGCCTACGGTTTTACCACCGAAAACAGCCACTACGGCGCGACGCGCAACCCGCACGATCTTTCCCGTATTGCCGGCGGTTCGTCCGGCGGGTCGGCGGCGGCGGTGGCCGCCGGGCTGGTCCATTTCTCGCTGGGCAGCGATACCAACGGCTCCATTCGCGTCCCGGCATCGCTGTGCGGGATCTTTGGCCTGAAGCCAACCTTTGGCCGGTTATCGCGATCCGGCAGCCACCCGTTTGTGGCGAGCCTTGACCATATCGGCCCGTTTGCCCGCTGCGTCAGCGATCTTTCAGCGGTATACGATGCGCTGCAGGGACGCGATCCGACCGACGGCTTCCAGGCCGACAAAACCTGCGAGCCCACCTCCGGCCTGCTCTGGCGCGGAATGGAGGGGTTGCGCTGCGCCACGCTGGGGGGATATTTTTCCAGCTGGTGCGATGAGGATGCGCGGGCGGCGGTAGCCCGCGTCGCCCGGGCGCTTGACGTCCAGGAGGAGCTGATTTTCCCGGAGGCGGAGCTGGCCCGGTCGGCGGCGTTTATTATCAGCGCCAGCGAAGGGGGCAATCAGTATCTCCCCGCGCTGCGTAGCCAGCCGGAACGTTTCGAGCCCCACTCCCGGGAACGCCTGCTGGCCGGCGCGATGATCCCCTCCCCCTGGTACATTCAGGCCCAGCGCTTTCGCCGTTATGCGCAGCAGGCGTTTAAAGCCCTGTTCGCCCGCGCCGACGTGCTGATCGCCCCCGCCACGCCGTGTAGCGCCACGCTTATCGGCGCGCAGACGATGGAGATCAACGGCCAGCCGCTGCCGATCCGCGCCAGCATGGGAATGCTGACGCAGCCCATCTCCTTCCTCGGCCTGCCGGTGGTGACGGTGCCGCTGCGCACCGCGGACGGCATGCCCATCGGGCTGCAGCTGATCGCCGCCCCGTTTAACGAGCAAGCCTGCCTGCGCGTGGCGCAGATGCTGGAGCAGACGGGCATTACCGACGCCCGCCCGGCGGAGATAGCCGCATGATTAATCAGGAGCAGATAAACCAGCCACACGTTCTCGCCGAGGTGGCGGCGGCGTTTTACCGCTATGAGGCGGCGCTGGTGAGTAATGATATCGCGGTGCTGGATGCGTTATTCTGGCACGATCCGCGCACGGTGCGGCTGGGCGCCGGGGAGAATCTCTACGGCATCGAGGAAATTCGCGCCTTTCGCGCCGCCCGCCCCGCCGCCGGGCTACAGCGCGAGCTACAGCGCACCACCATCACCACCTTCGGAGAGGATTACGCGGTGTGCAGCACCGAATTTACCCGGGAGGGGAGCGAGCGGACTGGCCGCCAGCAGCAGACCTGGGTGCGTTTCCCCGTCGGCTGGCGCATCGTTGCCGCCCAGGTCAGCCTGATGAGCTAAAAAGCGCCTCCCCGCCCGGGGAGGAACGCTGTTATTTCTGCTGCCAGGGATGGACCGCGCGCCAGTGGTCCGCTATCTGCTGGCGGGTGCAGACCCACACCCTGTCGTGCTGCTCCAGATAATCGAGGAAGCGCTGCAGGGCGCGAAAACGCCCCGGACGCCCCAGCAGACGGCAGTGCATGCCGACGGACATCATCTTCGGCGCATCCTCGCCCTCCTGATAGAGCACATCAAAACTGTCCTTCAGGTAGGTATAAAACTGCTCGGCGGTATTGAAGCCCTGCGCGGTGGCAAAGCGCATATCGTTGGCATCGAGGGTATAAGGCACAATCAGGTGCGGCTTGCGGGTGCCGTCGCTGCAGGTCACCTCGCTCCAGAAAGGGAGGTCGTCGCCATAGTAGTCGCTGTCGTAATCAAAGCCGCCATGCTCCGCCACCAGTTGGCGGGTGTTCGGGCTGTCACGTCCGGTGTACCAGCCGGTGGGCGGCCTGCCGAAAAGGTCGGTTAATACCTGCACCGCTTTATAAAGATGCTCCCGCTCCTGCTCGACGGACATACCCTGATAGTGGATCCAGCGCCAGCCGTGGCTCACCACGTCATAGTTGGCCGCCTTGATCGCCTCCACCACATCGGGATGGCGCGCCAGCGCCATCGCCACGCCGAACACCGTCAGCGGGAGTCCGCGTCGGCTGAACTCCCGGTGGATGCGCCAGAAACCGGCGCGGCTGCCGTACTCATATAAAGAGTCCATCGACATATGGCGGTCGGGGTAGCTGGCGGCGCCGATAATATCGGACAAAAACTGCTCGGAGCCCGCATCCCCGTGCAGGATATGATTTTCCGCCCCCTCCTCGTAGTTAAGGACAAACTGCACGGCAATCCGCGCGTTACCCGGCCAGCGCGCGTGCGGCGGCTCTCCCCCGTAGCCGCGCAGGTCACGCGGATAATCCTCTGCCAGAAACGCCATCTGCCACCTCCTGTTTAGAATGAATTTAATGTCTGATATTTGCCGCTTAACGCCTTCGCTTCCGGAAAAGCCAAATCGCCCTGCTTGCTGGTCGACAGGCCAAGGGCCACCAGCGATTCAACCATTTTGACCGCCGCGCTGATGCCATCGATCACCGGCACGCCCAGCTCGCGGGTCAGCGCCTGCGCGAGCGTCGCCATCCCGCCGCAGCCGAGGACGATCGCCCCGCAGCCATCCTCCCGGAGCGCCCGGATACAGCGCGCCCGTACCTTCTCCTGCGCCAGGCCGCTGCCGTCCTCCAGCGCCAGCACCGGCAGATCAATGGCGTGCAGCGCCGCGCAGTGGTCGTGAAAACCGTACTGGCGCAGCAGGTGGCGGGCGATAATCAACGTTCGCGGCAGGGTGGTCACCACAGAAAACCGGGTCGCCACCAGCGTCGCCATATGCATCGCCGCTTCCGCGATCCCCACCACCGGCCCCTGCGCCAGCTCGCGCGCCGCCAGCAGGCCGGGATCGCCAAAGCAGGCGATCACGTGCCCATCCACTCCCTGCTGGCGACCGGCCCGGATCTGCTCCAGCACGCCGACGGCGGCGATGGCTTCATCAAAGTGGCCCTCAATGGAAGGCACCCCCTCGCCGGGGCAGACCGCCAGGATCTCGGTTCCCGGCGCGGCCACCGCCCTGGCGGCGGCGCCGATGGTTTCCGTCATCCCGAGGCTGGTGTTGGGATTAATCACCTGTATACGAACAGCGCGCATTACGGCTCCTTATAACCGGCAAACAGCCGGGCAAAATCAGGCAAGGTGACGCCAGAACGCTCGAAGCGGAGGCTGGCGACAATGTCGTTAAAATGGTGCGTTAAGGCGTCGCTCAAAGGCTGCAGCGCCCTCTCCCGCAGCAGCGGAAGCAGGCTTTCGTGATCGTCGCAGCGGCAGCCCTGACGCCACGGCGATCCCCACGCCGCAATTACTAAAGAAGAGCGCTGGCTCAGGCGGGTCACCATATCGGTGAGCACCTGGTTACCGGCAATCGCCTGCAGCTGGATATGAAACTCAGCGGAGTAGCGAATCGCCGCCGCGCCGTCATAACGTTCGTGTGCCTGCTGCTCCAGACGAATGATCGTCTCCAGCGCCGCCAGATGCGGCGGCTGGCAGCGGGCCAGCACGTCCGGCAGATTGGCCACCTCCAGCAGCGTGCGGGTACGAAAGATCTCCCGCGCCTCCTCCACCGTCGGGCTGGCGACCTGTGCACCACGTTTGGGCGTCAGGGTGACCATTTGCACAGTTGCGAGTCGTTGCAGCACCTTTCTGATCCCGGTGCGGCTCACGCCAAACACCTCCGCCAGCGCCTCTTCCGGCAGTTTGCTGCCCGGCGGCAGCTGATGCTCAACGATGGCGGTCATCAGCGCCTGACAGATAGCGTCATCTTTTTCATGCAGCCCTGATGCGGCCTGCAGACGATGTGGATTGCTCATTAACCACTCCGGTTTTGTCGTATGGGCAGCGAACCGTATACATAACATTCAAATTCTGCATACAAAACGAACCGCCCTGGCCTGGATCCTGCAACAGCCTCAGGCATCCCCTTCAACGGGTTTTCATTTACAGGAGCAGGTTTCATGCCAAACAGACAAACAACACATCAGGTAAAGGCCGCTGATCCCCACGCTGGATACAGCCCACGGCTTTGTAATGAGGATCTGGCGCCGACGCGGGATCAGAACTGGAGCTGGTACAACATCTTTTCTTTCTGGATGTCGGATGTACACAGCATGGGGGGCTACGTGGTGGCCGCGAGCTTCTTTACGCTCGGGCTGGCGAGCTGGCAGGTGCTGCTCTGTCTGCTGGTGGGGATCTGTATCGTCCAGCTCTGCGCCAATCTGGTGGCGAAGCCGAGCCAGATGGCGGGCGTGCCGTACGCGGTCATCTGCCGCCAGGCGTTTGGCGTGTTCGGGGCCAATATTCCGGCGGTGATCCGCGGGCTTATCGCCTTCGCGTGGTACGGCATCCAGACCTATCTGGCCGCTAACGCGCTGATGCTGGTGCTGCTGAAGTTCTGGCCGTCGCTGGCGCCGCTTACTGAAAGCCACTTCCTCGGCCTCTCGCTGCTCGGCTGGCTCTGCTTCTCCGCCATGTGGCTGCTGCAGGCGATGGTCTTCTGGCACGGGATGAACGCCATCAAGCGCTTTATCGATATCGCCGGACCGGCGGTCTACGTGGTGATGCTGGCGCTGGCGGGCTGGATTGTATACAAAACCGGTGTCGACGGGATCTCCTTTACCCTCGCCAGCAAATCCCTGAGCACCGGGGATCAGACCTGGCAGATGATCACCGCCACCGCGCTGGTGGTCTCCTACTTCTCCGGCCCCCTGCTCAACTTTGGCGATTTCTCGCGCTACGGGAAAAGCATGGGGGAGATCCGCCGCGGCAACCGCTGGGGCCTGCCGTTCAACTTTCTGCTCTTTTCCGTGGTCACCGTGGTAATTGTCTCCGGCACCCAGTCGCTCTTTGGCCGCATGATCACCGACCCCATCGAGACCGTCAGCCGCGTGGGTAACGACCTGGCGGTCGCCATTGGCCTGTTGACCATGATTATCGCCACCATCGGCATCAACATCGTGGCGAACTTTGTCTCCCCGGCGTTCGATTTCTCTAACTGCTCGCCGCAGAAAATCAGCTTCCGCACCGGGGGGATGATTGCCGCCGTGGGCTCCATTCTGCTGACGCCGTGGAACCTCTTTAACTCACCGGAGCTGATCCACTACACCCTCGACGTGCTGGGCGCCTTTATCGGCCCCCTGTTCGGCATCCTGCTGGTGGACTTCTACCTGATTAAGCGCGGCCAGGTTTCGGTTAACGATCTCTTCAACGATACGCCAGCGGGGAAATACTGGTACCGCAACGGCTTTAACCCAAAGGCGATCGCCGCGCTGATCCCCTCCGTCGCCGTTGGGCTGGTCATCAGTTTCATTCCGGCGCTGCATGAGGTGGCGAACTTCAGCTGGTTCATCGGCGTTTTCCTGAGCGGCGTCGCCTACCGCTGGATTGCCCGCGACGAGCGCGCGGTGACCGCCGCCGGGTTTAGCCCCCTCCCCCAGAAAGAGTAAGGCTGCCTGCGCCGCGGCCTCGCGTCGCGGCGCTTCTCCCCGGGACTGGCATCAATCTTGCTCAGTCTCTTTTTTCGCTAACGCCCAGGACAGAGATAATGATGGAGTACCATACCGCCATTCGCGGCGCATTTTTCGATATCGCCGCCGTCGCCGACAGCGCTGACGATATCGCCCGCCACGCGCGCTATCTGGAGGACGGCGTGCTGTTTCTGCGGGACGGGCGTATCGAAGCGCTGCTGCCGTGGCAGGAGGGCGAACAGTATCTGCACCCCCTCAAAGGCTATCGCGATCTGCGCGGCAAGCTGCTGATGCCGGGCTTTGTTGATGCGCACGTGCACTATCCGCAAACCGAGATGATCGGCGCCTTTGGCGAACAGCTGCTGGAGTGGCTGACCACCTACACCTTCCCGGTGGAGAGCCAGTTTGCCGACGCCGCTTACGCCGCGGAGATCGCGCAGTTTTTTATAAGCCAGCTGCTGAGCCACGGCACCACCACCGCGCTGGTCTTTTGCACCCTCCATCCTGAATCGGTGGACTCGCTGTTCAGCGAAGCGCTGCGTCTTAATATGCGCCTGCTGGCCGGAAAGGTGATGATGGACCGCCACGCGCCGGACTACCTTAGCGAAAGCGCGGAGCAGAGCTACCGGCAGACCCGCGAGCTGATCCAGCGCTGGCACCAGCGGGGCCGTCTGGGCTACGCCATTACGCCACGCTTCGCCCCCACCTCGACGCCGGAGCTGCTGGCGGCGGTGCAGAAGCTGCGCGACGAGTTTCCCGACACTTGGCTGCATACCCATCTGAGTGAAAACCTCAACGAAGTGGCGTGGGTCAAAAGCCTGTGGCCGGAGCATGAACACTATCTCGGCGTCTACCACCACTACGGGCTGACCGGCGAACGCAGCGTTTTCGCCCACGGTATCCACCTGGCCGACGCGGAGTGGCAATGCCTGCATGATACCGGTTCGGCGGTGGCCTTTTGCCCCACCTCTAACCTCTTTCTCGGCAGCGGCCTGTTCCGTTTACCGACCTGCTGGCAGAAGCGGGTGCGGCTGGGGATCGGCAGCGACGTCGGCGCGGGGACTACCTTCAGCATGCTGCGCACCCTCGGAGAGGCCTATAAGGTGAGCCAGCTGCAAAGCTATCGCCTGCGCGCCAGCGAAGCGTTCTACCATGCCACCCTCGGCGGCGCGCGCGCCCTGCGCCTGGACGATAAGATTGGTAATTTCCAGCCCGGCAAAGAGGCCGATTTTGTGGCGATCGATCCGGCAGTCACGCCGCTGCAACGGTTACGCAGCGGGCGTTGCAAGGATATCTATGAGCAGCTGTTCGTGCTGATGACCCTCGGGGATGAGCGCAATATCAGCGAGACGTGGGTGAATGGCGAGCGCGTCTGGGGAGATGCCGCGCAGTAGCGTGGTGATGCCCCGGTGAGCAGTGCCAACGGGGGGATGTCAGCTGCCGCGATAGGTGGACCAGCCGCCGGGGGCGATCAGGAAGGGCAGATGATAGTGCTCATCTGCTGCCTCGCGGATAACAAAATCGATCTGCGCGCAGGGATAGAGCGTCTCCCGCCCGCTGGCGTCAAACCACTCTCCGATAAGGGCAATCAGCCGATAGCGTCCCGCCGCCAGCGGCCCGGCGCCCAGCTCGCCGATGCGCCCTTTCTTATCGGTCACGCCGTGGGCAATCTGCTCCCCCTCCCGCTCCAGCGCCACCCTTACCCCCTCTGCCGGCAGGCCAGTGGAGATATCCAGAATATGCGTGCTTAAGGTACTCATTCGCCAATGACTCCTTCCAGTCTGAGCAGCGTGATTTCGCGCAGCTGCGCTAACGCCTCCTGCACTTCTTCCCTCTCGCTGTTGCCTGAACGTCGCGACAGCGCCTGTAAAATTTCCTCCCCGCTGCGCCCTCTGGCGCGGATCAGAAAGACCCGACCAAATCGCGCCTCGTAGCGCGCGTTCCCCTCCCGCAGCGCCTGCGCCAGGCGGGCGTCGCGCTCGTTAACGTCTCCCTGCTCCTGCCGCGAGAGCGCCGCGTGCGCCTGCTCCCCCGCCGGTTTTTCACCGATACGCGGATGGGCGCTCAGCGCCTGGGTCAGCTCCGTTTCGCCCCACGCCTGCATCAGATACTTCGCGGCGTGGAGCAGGTCGCTTCGCGTGCGCCAGGGGCGGCCGTCAGCCAGCGCGTTTGCCCAGCCGGGAATGGCCACGCAGGGCGCCAGCAGGGCGGCGGCCTCCGGGCCGCTTAGCTGGTTAAAGTGATTCAACGCGATCATCCGTGCTCCTTGTACTGGTTTCAACGGCCGGTTTCTCTTCCGGGATAATCAGATTAAGAACGATAGCCACCAGCCCGCCGCAGGTGGCTGCGGAACCAAACAGGTTGCCGACAATCGGCGGGAAATGGGTCAGAAACGCGGGGACCGCCTCGATGCCGAGCCCAAAACCAAATGCCAGCCCGACAATCAGCATATCGCGGCGGGTCAGCGGCTTCTGGGTGACAATGCGGATCCCCGCCGCCACCACGCAGCCAAACATCACCATCGTCGCACCGCCCAGCACCGGGGCGGGGATCTGACGCAGGATCTCGCCAAACGGCGGAAAGAGGCCCAGCAGGATCAGAATCACCCCGATGTAGCGCCCGACGTAGCGGCTGGCGACGCCGGTCATCTGGATCACGCCGTTGTTTTGCGCAAAGGTGGTGTTAGGAAAGGCGCAGAGCATCGCCGCCACCATGCAGCTGATGCCGTCTGCCAGAATGCCCCCTTTCAGCCGGGAGCGAAAGGCGCCGTCATCGATCGACTGCTGTGAAATCAGGCTGTTGGCCGTCAGGTCGCCAACCGCTTCCAGAATACAGACCAGCGACACCAGCGCAATCGGCAAAAAGATGGCGCCGTTGAACTGAAATCCAAACGGAAAAAGCTGCGGCAGGCGGAACCAGACATCCCCTACCGGTTTAAGCTGGAACATGCCGCTCAGCGCCGCCGCGACGCAGCCGACAGCAATCCCGATGACCACCGACGAAAGACGCAGCCAGCGGTTTTTCACGCAACTCAGCAGAACGATGATGCCCAGCGTCCCTGCGCCCAGCGCGATATTGTCCATGCTGGCAAAGGTGGCGGCGTGCTCCCCGCCGCACCAGTTAATGATGCTGACTTTTATCAGGCTCATCCCGATAAGCGCAATCACGCTGCCGGTAATGACCGGGGTAAAAATTCGCTTCAGCGGTTCAATAAAGCGGCTGACAATACAGGGAACCAGCGCGGCGATGAAGTTGACGCCAAACAGCATCGCCATAATATCCTGCGGCGTACCGCCCTGCCCCTTAACCCACATTCCTCCGGCAATCGCCACGCCGAGAAAGGCGAAGCTGGTGCCCTGCATACAGATCATCCCGGCGCCAATGCCCCACGCGCGGTTAGCCTGTAAAAAGGTGCCGATCCCGGAGGCCAGCAGCGACATGCTGATCAAATAGGGCAGCCAGTCGCCCAGCCCCAGCGCCGCGCCGATAATCAGCGGCGGGGTAATAATCCCCACCAGCCCGGCCAGCACGTGCTGCAGGGCGCTGAAAAAAGCCGGAAGCGGCGGGATCTGCTGCTCCAGGCCATAGAGTAAGCCACCGTTCTTTTCCTCTGACATGCGATTCATCCCGTTGCGAATAAGCGTCCAGAAGAGGTGCATAAACCAGGCCAGAATCGCTCACATTTTCGCAACATTGATTTTTAGCCTGTTTTACAGGCAGTTATGACTGTTTCCTGTCACCTGCTCCTTGTCTCGTTCATACCACCCTTATGAAACATTAGATTCTTAATACACCATTAAGAAATTATTGATTCATAAAAGGGCGAACAGCGCGCGGTTATGCACCCGTTTTGTGCAACCCGCCACGCATCACGCGCCCGTTCCGCCAGCCGGGCGTCGTTGCCATTGTGGTACGCAAATTGCTCCTCCCATTACGACACGGGTAAAGGAGGAATAAATGAAAGCATTGGTTATCGGCGGCGGCATTGGCGGCCTGAGCGCGGCGGTGGCGCTAAGAAACGCAGGGATCGACTGCGAGGTTTTTGAAGCCGTCAAAGAGATTAAGCCGGTGGGTGCGGCCATCTCCATCTGGCCTAACGGCGTGAAGTGCATGCAGCATTTAGGCATGGGCGAGATTATCGAGAATTACGGCGGCCCGATGCATTTTCTGGCCTATAAGGAGTACCTGCGGGGGGAGACGCTGACGCAGTTCAGCCTCGCGCCGCTGGTGGCGCGCACCGGCGGACGCCCCTGCCCGGTCTCCCGCGCTGAGCTGCAGCGCGAGATGCTCGACTTCTGGGGACGCGACGCCGTGCAGTTTGGTAAACGGGTCACCCGCTGCGAAGAGTTCGCCGACGGGGTGCGCGTCTGGTTTACCGACGGCTCGACGGCGCAGGGGGATTTTCTGATTGCCGCCGACGGCAGCCATTCGGCGCTGCGCCCCTTTGTGCTCGGCTATACCCCGGAGCGCCGCTACGCGGGCTATGTGAACTGGAACGGGCTGGTGGAGATCGATGAAGAGATTGCGCCGGGCAACCAGTGGACCACCTTTGTCGGGGAAGGGAAACGCGTCTCCCTGATGCCGGTCTCCGGCGGCCGGTTCTACTTTTTCTTTGATGTGCCGCTCCCGGCGGGGCTGGCGGAGGATCGCAGCACCCTGCGCGCCGATCTCAGCCGTTACTTTCAGGGGTGGGCAGCGCCGGTGCAGAAGCTGATTGCCGCGCTCGATCCGCAGACCACCAACCGGATCGAAATTCATGATATCGAACCGTTCGACAGGCTGGCGCGCGGCAGGGTGGCGCTGCTGGGCGATGCGGGACACAGCACGACGCCCGATATCGGCCAGGGCGGCTGCGCGGCGATGGAGGATGCGGTGGTGCTGGGGGATCTCTTCCGCCAGCGCCGCGACATTGCCGACACGCTGCGCCAGTATGAAGCGCTGCGCTGCGACCGGGTGCGCGATCTGGTGCTGAAGGCGCGTAAACGGTGCGATGTTACCCACGGCAAGAATATGGCGCTGACCCAGGCCTGGTATCATGAGCTGAAGGAAGAGACCGGAGAGCGGATCATCAACGGCCTGTGCGAAACCATTCAGGGCGGTCCGTTAGGCTGACGGTTACGCGCTCTCCTGCATCGCCTCCATCACCGCGGTCAGCTTCTGGATCGTCATTTGCGCCGGTCGCGAAAGCTGCCGGGAGGGGGCGGTACAGAGGGCCAGCGTGAGCGGTCGCAGCAGTGCGTTGCGCAGCGGGACAAAAGCCAGCTGCCTGCTCCTCACCTCATCCAGCACGTCCAGGCGGCTGAGCAGGGTGACGCCACTGCCCCTCAGCACCAGCGACTTGATCAGCCGGATATCGTTGCAGCTGATGCTGTTTGCCGGAGAAAAATCATAATGGCGATAGAGCATCGCCACCCGCTCATGCACGATAAGCGGCGCACCGGGAATAATATGCCGCTCCCCGCTAAGCTCCCCCAGGGAGATCGTCGCCGCCTGCGCCAGGGCATGCTCCGGGAGCATCACCACTCCCATCTCCAGCTCGGCAAAAGCCAGCACGCTCAGCCCCGCCTGCCCTTCGGGATCGAGGATCAGGCCGAAATCGAGATCCGCCTGCCGCACCCTCTGGTTGACGGTATGGCTGTCGGCCACCTGCAGATTAAGCTCCAGCCACGGCCAGCCGCTGATAATCTCCGCCAGCGCGGCGGCAAAACTCCCCTCGGCGAGCGCCTGCACCATGCCCACGCTGACGGTGCCGCGTTTTAGCCCCTGCAGTTCATCAAATTTTTGCCGCGTAAGCTGAAACTCTTTCTGCCAGCGAAGCAGGTCGTTGTAGAGCAGCTCGCCGGCGGTGGTCATGCGCAGCCCTTCCGGCAGACGCTCGAATAAAGGGGTGCCGAAGGCCTCCTCCGCCTGCAGGATTTGCCGGTTAATGGCCGAGGGGGAGATATGCAATTTTTCGGCCGCCCGCCGCAGGCTGCCGCTGCGGGCTACCTCGGCAAAATAGGTCGCGAAACGCGAAAAGGGGCTCATCGTTTGCCTGTTCTCTTTTTTGCAACGGATAGCTGAAATAATGGCGATGGATGTCAACACCCTAATATGGCAACAATAAACTCACAACAATTAAACAACTATTTTGTGAGCAGGAAGAGACGCCATGAAGAGAGCCCAACCCACCCCACCCGCCCATTGCACCTTCGATCCTGAAGACTGGCTGCGCCTGGCATCATGCTGGCATCCGGTCGCCCGCGCCTGCGATATCGGCCCCGCGCCGGTGAAAGCCGTGCTGCTCGATGAGCAGCTGGTGATCTACCGCATCAAGGGCCAGGTGGTGGTCGCGCGTGACGTCTGCCCCCATCGCGGCGTGCCGCTGACGCTCGGCTTTCACGACGAAGAAGGCATCGTCTGCCCCTATCACGGGCTGCGCTTCGGCGAAGATGGCCGCTGCAATCGCATCCCTTCCAGCCCTGACCAGCCGATACCGGCTAAGCTTCACCTCACCAGCTTTGCGGTGGAGGAGCGCTATGGGCTGATCTGGACCTGCCTGGCCTTCGACCCGGAAAACCCGCAGCCGCTGCCGGTAATGCCGCACTGGGATGACGAGGGGTTTCAGCAGATCAACTGCCCGGCCTTTGAGGTCAACGGCTTCGCGGGCCGTCAGGTGGAAGGCTTTCTGGATGTCGCCCATTTCGCGTGGATCCACACCGAGACCTTCGCCGATCCCGATAACCAGCGGGTGCCGGACTATAACCCGCAGGAGACCGCTTTCGGTTTTATCGCCGACTACTGGAGCTCCGTCGGCAACTACCCCGCCAGCTCCGAATTTCGCGCCCCGGAGGGGTTCCAGTGGCTGCGCCATTTCGAGATGCATCTGCCCTTTACCGCCACCCTGACCATCCATTTCCCCGGTGACGCCAGGCTGGTCATCATGAATGCCGCCTCGCCGGTCTCGTCACGCATCACCCGGATGTTCGCCCCCATCGCTCGCAATTTCGACCTGCACGTGCCGGTGGAAGAGGTGCATGCATTTAACCTGCGCGTCTTTGAGGAGGATCGGCTGATGGTGGAGACCCAGCGCCCGGAGAGACTGCCGCTGGATTTAACCCTGGAAGCGCACATCCCCGCCGACCGCAGCTCTATCGCCTATCGGCGCGGGCTGAAGAAGATGGGCTTTGGCGACTTTTTCCTCGTCTGAGTGGAGGTGAGCATGGATCTGTTAACGGTTGTTGTGGACGGCCTCTGGCGTCAGGGAAGCCGCAGCCTCGCCGTCAGGCTGGTGGCGCAGGACGGTCAGCCGCTTCCCGGCTGGCAGCCCGGGGCGCATATCGACCTTCATCTCCCCTGCGGGCTGATCCGCCAGTATTCGCTCACCGGGCCGGAGAGCGCTGATGAAGGTTACCTGATCTGCGTGGCGCTGGAGAGCGCGTCCCGGGGCGGATCCCGCTATATCCACCAGCAGCTGCGACCCGGCCAGACGCTGCTGATCTCCCGCCCGCGCAACCTCTTTGCGCTACAGACGGCGGAACGGGTGACGCTGCTGGCCGCCGGGATCGGTATCACCCCGCTCTACGCCATGGCGCTGCGGCTGGAGGCGGACGGGGTGCCGTTTACGCTGCACTACTACCTTAAACACCCGCAGCAGGGGGCGTTCGTGCGCGAGCTCCGCCAGCGCTTCGGCGTTGGCCAGTGCCATATCCACAGCTCCAGCGAAGGGCAAAGCGCCCGGCTGCATCTCTGTGTTGCGCTGGCGGAGCCCCTGCCCGGCCATTCCGTTTACCTCTGCGGACCGGAAGGATTTATGGCCAGCGCGCGCCGCGTGGCGCGGGAGAAGGGCTGGCCGGATGAGCAGATCCACAGCGAAGCTTTCCAGCCTGTCGCCCTGGAGACGAGCGCGCAGGGAGATGACACGTTTCGCATTACCCTCGCCTCCTCCGGCGAACAGTGGCCGGTGCCGCCTGATAAAACCATCGCACAGGTTCTGCAGGAGAACGGCGTCGACATCCCCCTCTCCTGCGAGATGGGCATTTGCGGCGCCTGTCTGACGCCGGTTATCGAGGGGATTGTGGACCATCGCGACACGGTCCAGTCGGAGGCGGAGAAGTCGGCCAGCGCGCAGCAGATTGCGCTCTGCTGCTCGCGCAGCCGCTCGGCGAATCTTTGTCTGGATTTATAAACTACCTGATAGCGGGTTTTCTCGCGCCAGCCTGGCGTAAATAACGTAACAGCCACCCAAGCAATACGATAACGCAGGCTCCGGATAAAACGGGCGAGACCAGAAAAGCCCAGCCTTGTCCCCCGAGCATAATGAGAACCGGATTCGCACCGGCGGGAGGATGAGTCGTATCGGTCAGTAGCATCATCGTGACCGCCAGGCCTGAAGCCAGCGCCAGGGTGAGTGGGTTTACCCCAACCCACTGTACAAAGCCCACCCCAATCAAAGCGGTAAGGAAATGGCCCAGAATGACGTTTTTAGGCCGGGCCAGGGGGCTTTCCGGTAAACCGAACACCAGCACGGTGGTGGCCCCGAAGGGCGCCATCAGGAGTATCCACCCTGACTGTAACGTATCAATGTAGGCCAGCATACCGATCGCCAGCGCAGCGCCCATCCCAGCTAAAGCGTAACCAGGTAATTTCTTCATTTTAATCACTCCCAGTAGGTAGACAGATTTGTCTACACACTAAAATAGACAAACTTGTCTACTTAAGTCAATATGGCGTGAAGGAGGCGATCATGAACGATAAAAAGCAGCAGTTAATAATTACCGCACTGAATTTATTCAATGAACGAGGTATTAATTCCGTAGGGATTAATGAAGTGCTTGCCGTCTCGGGAATTGCCAAGCGAACGCTCTACCTTCACTTTTCGGGTAAAGATGAGCTCATTCTCGCCACGCTCGCCTGGCGTGACGGCATCTTTCTCCGCTGGCTTGCAGAAAGGTTATCGGGTGCCTCTTCTGCGGAAAGCGTGGTCTCATCCCTCTTCCAGGCACTGGATGACTGGTTTCGAAATGAGGTGCAGGAATTACGCCCCTTTAATGGCTGTTTTTTTATTAATACTGCGGCAGAAATGCGCTCTCCCGCCAGCCCAATTGGTCAGTACTGTCATGACCATAAAATGAAAGTGCGGGAACTGCTCAGGCAGCATTTACCGGATATGGACGAGGAGTTTATCGATCTGCTTTGTTTTTTAAAGGAAGGTGCCATAGTGTCGGCATATGTGAATCAGGATAAAGAGGCGGCTAAAAAATGTTTGTCGCTGGCGATAAAGGCGCTGAATCACTGATAGCTAACCTTTATGTATTTAGCGGGAGAGATTATTAGCCCCGCCCTGTTCACAGCGATAAAAAAATTGTTTCGGGCCGCCAAAAGCGCGGGCAAGGCAGTTTTTAACGCAGGCACTCCCGCGCCAGCCAGCTACCTACCTCGGGCCATAATGTTTCCGCGCACCGGCTACGAAAAAAACCCATATGGCCCACGGAGGGAATACCAAAGTCCGCATGGCGTATTTCGCGGCGTTCTATTTTTGCGTTTTTCACCGGTCCCATCAGCCGCGTAATCGCGTCCGGGTTAGCCCAGGGATCGTCATCAAAACCCAGGACCAGCAGAGGTAATGTGACCTCACCGGCCCGGCGGCGAGCATCCCACCGCGGATCGCTATAGAAGTAGTCGGGCATTGCGCTCCAGCGCCCCCATTGTTGCATTACCGGAGCAGGGAGATCTTCGCCCAGTCCGAGGCGCCTGGCGGGCATATAGCCGAAGAGACGGCAAAGAACCGGAGCAAGCACACGTAATACGCACCACACCCTGACCTTCTCCACAGTGCGTTTGATTGTGCGGGTGGCGCCCGCGTGCGATGCAACAATTACCGCCGCATGCAGCGACCGGGTGGCCGACGAAAGCAGAATGGCATGTCCGCCCACGCTGTGCCCAACCGCCATCATGCGAAGCGCGGGGAAACGTGATTTCGCCCAGTCTGTTACGCAACTGACATCCTGCTCGATCCAGTCGGACATCGACACGTTGCAGCCTCGCAGCATTCCTGTCCTGGAGCGACCTGTCCCCCGATAGTCGTAGGTCACAACGTTGAAGCCAGCTTCATAAAGATAATCAGCGAAGCTCTTGTAAAATGCCTGTACTACCGCCGTCGCAGGATGAAGGATCACCGTGCCTTTCGCATCGCTTCTCTCCCACAGCGTGGCGGTCAGAATACCGCCCTGTTTGACAGGTATCGTTATCACATTCATAAAGTGCGACTCGTCTATGTGGTCATACCAGTTTGCATAGACTGTAGCTTCAGCAGATGAACCTGTCGATTTTTTGGCTAAGTATTGTGACCTCAGCCCACTACTTTTGCCGCCCGCCACTAAACGGCCCAGATAAAAATCCTTCTTCTATACTCAGTTACGTTAAGTGAACTATGCCGCCGTTGTTGCCCGGCGCGATAACTGGCGCATTAGCCCACCACAACATCTTGTTAATTGTTCACTTTTGAGAGGGGTTTTCCTGGTATGTTGCACTCTTCATCCTCACGCCTCGGCGTTCTGCTGCTGCTGCTGTCAGCCGTGGTTGGCTTCGCGGTAGCGCTGTACGCGTGGCTGACGCCGCTCACCGGCGTAACCGGCACGATTGGCGCGCTGGGCGTAGCCATCGACTGCGTGCTGCTGGCGCTGCTCACCTTTATCCTGCTGCGCGCATCCCGTCGCGGATGGCGTATTCTCCTGATCGTTATCACCCTTGTGATGTTGATCGGTATCGGTTTTGCTGGCGCGCTGCTGCACCAGTACATCATTACCGCAGCAATGGTGGTCGGCCTGATTGGCCTGATTGCGCTCTGCAAAAGTCCCATTCATCCCCGTCATAGCGCCAGAGTCTGAGGAGCAGTCCGTGAATAACGATAAACACACCCCATTACTGAAAATCAGCATGACCGCGCTGGCGTTACTGGTCGCTCCCCTGCCGCTCCAGGCGCAGGAGAAAGCCCCTCAGGCGACGATGGGCGCCCGGGATGAGGCCAGCGCGGATGCGGCCAATCAGCAGGAGGCGGGAACCACAAAAACCACTGACGATGCCTCGACGGGCAATAACGACGGGCAGAAAGTGGAATCGGCCACGCCGCCTGCGACATCACTGGTCCCGGATAAGGCCACCTGGGACAGCTTTCACGGTCAGCTGAACGCCCAGAAATACAGCCCGCTGACGCAGATCACCGCGGAGAACGTCAATAAGTTAACCAAGGTCTGGGAGTTCCATACCGGCGACGTTTCGGACGGAAAAGGCGACACGCCAGCCACCGTCTGGTCCGCGACGCCGATCTTCGCCAACGAGACGATCTACATCGGTACGCCTTTCGATCGCCTGATCGCGCTCGATCCTGGTACCGGGAAGGAGAAGTGGCACTACGACACCAAATCGTCACGCAAGGCCCTGACCCAGCCGGTGCTGAAAAACCGGGGCGTCTCTTACTGGCAGGCGAAAAACCCGGTTGCCGGCGAGGCGTGCCAGAAGATCGTCTATATGGGCACCGTGGATGGCAAGCTCTACGCGCTGGACGCCGATTCCGGCAAGCCGTGCAGCGGCTTTGCTGACAATGGCGTGCTGAACATCAATCAGTGGAACACGGTTAACGCCAAATACCCGCTTTCTATTCTGCAACCACCTACCGTCGTTGGTAACCATCTGCTGGTTGGCTGGGCAGGCAAAGACTGGGCCTATGCCGAAGCGCCTCCGGGCACCGTCTTCTCCATCAACGCGCAGACCGGCGAGCGCGAGTGGAGCTTTGACGCTATCCCTCCCGAGATCCGCCAAAAAACCGGTACGGCTAACGTCTGGACCCATATGTCCGCCGATGAGGCTAACGGGCTGGTCTATCTGCCGGTCTCCTCTCCGTCACCGAATTACTGGGGCGGCAACCGCGTTAAACCAATCCCGCTTGGCACCTCCACCACCGCGCTCGATATCAACACCGGCAAAGTGGTCTGGTCCCGTCAGTGGGTACATCACGACGTGTGGGATTATGACATTAACTCCGCGCCGACCCTGATGGATATTACGGTCGACGGCAAACCGATCCCGGCGCTGGTACAGGCGACCAAGCAGGGCTTCCTGTTTGTTGTGAACCGTCTGACGGGGGAAGATGTCTGGCCGATTGAGGAGCGTCCGGTGCCGCAGGGGGATGGCTCGGTGAAAGGTGAAGTGCTCTCGCCCACGCAGCCTTTCCCGACCAAACCCGCGCCGCTGCTCGATCAGTCGAAGAAGCCTGAGATCTGGAAACTGGCGGATATGGTAGGCGCCGGTCAGTGTTCCCGTCTGTGGGATAAGCTGACCTATGAGGGGATGTACACGCCGCCCACCACGAAGGGCGAAGGTACCCTGACCTATCCGGACAGCGCCGGTGGCGTCCAGTGGGGCGGCGTGGCGTTCGATCCACACAAACAGATCGCCATCGTGAACACCTCGCATATTGTGCAGTATGTGAAGCTCTACAGCCGCGAAGATTATGACAAAGCGGATAAAGGTTCCGGTAACGAGAGCGGCTTTGCGCCACAGGAAGGCGCCCCTTACGGTATGCGTCTGATGGTCGCCAGCAACTGGCTCGGTATGCCATGCTGGCAGCCGCCGTTTGGTGAAATTGTGGCGCTGGATATGCACACCGGCGACGTGAAATGGCGCCGTCCGATTGGCGCCTCCCAGCAGTATGGCTTCTTTATGCCGGAAAGCTGGGGCTCGCCAACCATCGGCGGCCCGGCGGTGACAGCGGGCGGCGTGGTCTTTATCGGCGCCTCGATGGATGCCAAAGTCCGCGCCTACTCGGTGGAGACCGGGGAAGAGCTGTGGTCCGATCAGGCGGAAGCGCCTGCGGTCGCCAACCCGTCGATCTACGAATACAAAGGCCGGCAGTATGTCGCCTTCGTCGCCGGGGGGAATACCATCCTGAAGGATCAGGTGGGCGATCAGGTGGTGGTTTACGCCCTGCCTGAATAAGCAACGGCAGAATCGCACTGCATCCAAGTGGGGCCTTAGCGCCCCACTTTTTTTGGGTGGGGGCCGTTGTGGTGAGTACACTCAAACCAGAGCAATCGACCCACTAATTCTGACGAGAGAGTGTATGTCTGCCATGGATTTATCCAGAATGGGCACCGCGAAAGTAACGCTGAACGTGAGTAGTTGCGGTGATACAGTTATTGAAAAATGTCCGGTTGGGGAGGTGGAGTATAGTTTTTATCAATACGCTGCAAGGGAGTTAAATCAGGCGGGAATTGCGACCCCAGAACTCTTATCCGCTGACGCCACCCTGCGTAAGTTAAGAATGGAATATATTCCTCACAAGCTTGAACAAATCGACATCGCAGCTGATGATGTCATCGTTATACTGGGACGCTTACATTCTTTTCCTGCGGATCCTGAATGGTGTTACCACCCCCACTTATGGTCAGAACGCGCACTCGAAAAATCCCTCATCCTCCTGGCATTACCTGATAAAAGCGCCCGACAGCTACGGCTGCTTCAGAAATGTAGCGATGTTTTGTTTAGCTATCAAAACCTGATTTCCGGGGACAGCAATGCTGGCAACTGGGGCAGAAGAGAAAACGGTGATTTAGTTCTTTTCGACTGGGAAAGATTTGGAAAAGGAAGTCCCGCCATCGTTCTGGCCCCTCTGATAAAAAGTATGGGTACGAAGCAAACATTTATTGATATCGCTGAACGCTATTGCCAGCATTCTCACCTCTCTGATTTTAAAGCGTTAGCAAGAGAAATTGCCATTGCCAAAGCATGGATTGTCACCGAAGTGATTGTGCTCCTTGATGAACGGCAAAAGGTAGAATTTCCTTTGTATCTCAACTGGTACAGGGAACATCTTCCAGGCTGGTTAGATGATATAGTCAAAATGCTGTGAATGGCGGTTAAAGCGTGCTGCTCACTATAGACAAAGGTGTCCGCGCCTCGCTCAAAAGGAGATCGGCCCGCGTGTTGGTACGCTTTGTGTCGGAAGCGAAAGTAGCCAACATTGTTATCTGTGTAAATTGAAAGGGAATATGTCAAGTTGTTATGTCATCCTTGTTTCTTTTAGATCATATAGTAAATTATAGGTGGTCATTCATTATAAAGAGAGTGTTAGCGTGTCTATCCTTCATCCAGCTTTGGAAAACATACTCCGTTTAAAGGTTGCGCCCACTCCCGGTGAGCTTCACTTGTTAAATCACCTTACGGAGAACTTGGATGATAGCTACGAAATTTTCTTTAATCCATTTATTGATGGGGATCGCCCTGATTTTATCATTCTTAAAAGAAACACGGCAATGTTTATTATTGAAGTGAAGGACTATAACCTAATTAATTATAGTGTGGATGCTTTTAATAAATGGCAAGTTCGTTCTGAAAAAGGGGTATCGAAGATTTCATCACCTCAATCACAAGCTTTCAGATATAAGTCAAATTTATATAATCTACATTTACCAGTATTAGGTCTGTCTTATCTAAAAAATCGCAATTTTTTTAACATTGTCCAGCCGTTTGTTTATTTACACAAAGGTAATAAAGCCAATATAGATTCGTTATATTCCCACGCCCAGAGTGAATTGATGGCGCGATCTAAGTATATTGATGCACAATACAGGAATAAAGAAATTTCTATAGAGCAATACAATCAACAGGCAGACAAAATCTCGCGGCTAAAAAGAAAATTAACTAGAGATAAGTCCATGGCTTACGGCGCTGATCGAATAAAAGAACTCGTTAATAAAATTAAAAGCTTTAAGCCACATGTCCTATTCGACGATCGTGTGTATGACGATTTTAAAAGACGCTTGATGCCAAGCGACCATACGTTAAAACAGGGAAAAAAAATCTTCTTAGATAAGCGTCAGAGTAAGTTGGCAATAAGCGTGTCTGGAAAAGAAAAGATTAAGGGTGTAGCAGGCTGTGGCAAAACTACTATAATTGCAAATCGAGCGGTAAATGCATTTCATCGGCATGATGATATTGTATTGATTCTGACTTTCAATATTACACTAAAAAACCTCATTAAAGACCGAATTAGCGATGTTCTTGGTTATCGAGACGATCAACATTTCGCAGTGACAAATTATCATCAGTTTTTCATGTCTCAATTGATTGAGACAGAACAGGATGTCAGTGAATTGATTGAAAAATATGGATTTAATGAATTATTTAACCGTGATTTATTCAGCGGTTTTTCTGTTAGTAAGTATCAGACAATTTTGATTGATGAAGTTCAGGACTTTGAAAATGAATGGGTAAAAATTATTCGTGACAACTTCCTCAATCACGAGGGTGAAATGGTTCTGTTTGGTGACGAATCACAAAATATATATGATAGAGATAGCAAAAGAGCGGCCGTCATCGCGCAGGGATTTGGTGAGTGGAAGAAATTAAGTCGTTCCTATCGTACAAGCAGCAACTCGCCTTTAAATCGAATTTTCAAAGATTATCAATTGAAGTATCTGGTCGAAAAACATGCAGATTTAGATTTATTTGAACAACAAAATATCCAGTCAGGAATGAATTTTGATATTATTAAATATCACTTCTTTCCATCCGACTGGGAAAGTAAATGCTTTGAAAAAATTCAAAGCTACATCAGAAATTATAGTTTCAATCCAAATGATATTGTTATTCTTTCGTCTAATATTTTTCTTGTTCGTCGATTAAATGAAAGATTCAATGAATTTGAAAATACCACCTGTATGTTTGAAACATATGAAGAACTAATTGAACTCCTACCTGAAGGGAGGAAGCATTACGATATCAATAAATTAAAATCGCTTACAAAAGAGGAGTTGCGTGATTTTATTAAGCGACATGCCGGTATAAAAACTAATATTGAGCGGGTAAGAAGGACAAAGAAAAATCATTTTTATCCGAATAGTGGATTGATCAAACTATCCACGATACATAGTTATAAAGGTCTGGAGTCTAAAACCGTATTTTATATTATGGATGACAAGGATACTCCTGAGATTATCTATACATCGATCACACGATCTATTGAAAACCTCATTATCTTGGATAAAAGTAGTGATGGGAAATATACAAATTTTTTCAGCGAAATTAATGCGAATTGAAAAAAATCTATACAGCTAAGCTGTAAACAGCCCGCTTTCACTTTTAGAGATCTTCCGGCAAACCAACTTCCGTTAATCGCTCAAAGCGGACCTTGCTCCATTCATGTCTGCTCTGTCTCAAAAACAGACGAACGCATTCATTCCTGCACAGGAGTCAGTCCACAATAAAGAGTTTTGCACCAGTGGTGGTGCTGGACTTATGTGGCTCCGCGTTGTCGCCAACCTGGTAACTCATCCCTGCGTTTAAAACAAATTTCCGTCCATCTTCGAGCAGGGTTTCTAATTGCCCTTCTATGCAAAAAAGAACATGCCTTTTTGGCACCAATGATCTGCAACGTACCCGGGCGTATATTCAACCATTCGCACACGGATTTAATTCGGCTTCTGACCAAAAAACTGGGTGCGCCAGTAGGCCATACCCGTTTCCCCACGGTGCTCTGTTCGTTCGATTTCACTCCAGTTGGTTATGCCAAAGGCAAACGCGTCAATCTCCATTCTGTTGTTCCTTCTGTAAGCTCGCTCGCGCTCACATTAACGTGCCTTAGTGACATACACAATCCATTAACAATTTAATATCATAAGCGGCTTATGCGTGAAGGCTGATGACGTTGAAATGTGCCAGGCAATAACGAGCCAGTCAGGCATACCCGCTCATTTCTCAGAGTAGGAAATGCGGTATCCACTCCCAGCTCTGAGAACCTTAGCAAACCCGGCCTGGCCTAAATGCATGCCTGCAATTAGCAGTTTTTCCCTGACCGCTTTTTCCAGAATTTTTTTCCGTGTTTCTTCGGCCAGAGCGGGATCGGCGTCAAACAAAATGGAAACAGCCGGTTGTGCTGACTGAATATGAGGGTAATGGACGATGTCTCCCCATATTAATAAGCATTGAGCATCCGAATCAATGCGAAAGCCTGTATGTCCCGGCGTATGGCCTGGTAACCATACCGGGAGAATGCCATCCGCTATTTTATCCCCGTTAAAAAAACTCACGTTCTGCGCATAAGCGTGTAACGTCTGGCGGACCAGTCCAAAATTACGTTGCCCGCGCTCATTCGCTATTTTTAGTTTTTTATCATCCTGCCAGTGTTGCGCTTCGAGAGGATGAAGAATAATTTCAGCATGTTTATAGACTGGCCGTTTTTCAGCATCCAGCAGGCCGCCAATATGATCCGGATGGCAGTGCGTCAATAAAACAGTATCCACGTCGTCAGGGCTAACGCCAGCGGCTGCAAGGTTTGCCTGAAGTTGTCCCCCCACGTTGTTCAGCGGCCCTGCGCCGGTATCAACCAAAATGACTCTTCCCCGACCGCGGATAAGGTAACAGTTTATATGGATATTGCCGGGCTCATCGATTCCGGCGTTATATTGAATGACGTGCGCATCAGCTTTTTCAATACCTGACAGTAAATCCAGACTGGCTGACATAGTGCCGTCACTCAGCGCAGTTATCTGAAAATCTCCAATCTGACGGAATGGGAAGGGTTGATGGCTCATAAATACCTCTGGATTATTTTCGGGCGAATATGTGTTCTGCCGGGTATGGTTTCTCTTTTAAAGCACTCTGCAACTGCGATGTAAGAGGCTTATAGAGGTCTACCCCAGGCACATCTGTAAATCGCGAGGCAATTTCAGAAGGCAAAACATAGGCAACGCGATAATCAGGTGTTTTATCCAGGCCCATCGCCAGCATTTCCAGCCCACGATATCCCATTTCTGTATCTAAAAAGTCTATGGGCTTTGAGCTCAATAGCAGAATTTCCTCAGAAGATATGTCTGGAGCAAGGTCTTCAGCTTCATATAGGTTACGATGCCAGTCAGTAATGCAGCTCTGCCAACGAGCGAAATTACCCCCTCCTTTTAAAAAGTAATCATCACTACTAAGAGTATCCGCATCTTTAACAGTATGAATGGCAAGGTAAACAGGGCAGCCGGATGTGACGGCACGAAAGCGTTGAGATGTAGTGAACCCAGTGACAGATATCAATGCGGGCAATTTTTGCTGGTTGTAAAAGGCATTCCATTCTGCCTCGCTTTCAGAATCGTTATACGAGCATTCCACGGTATACCACATCAGTTCATCTCCACATGAGTCATAGACACAAGCAAAAACAGTTGCTCAATGATTTTTCATCATGCTACAAGCTGATTAAAAGACTTAAAATCGATAATAAGTCACGAATTAGTGACATTAAGTCAATGAAATCAGATTACAGGCTAAGAGCAGGGAACAGTTTTCATGCGCAGAAAAATACCCAGTAGTGCGTCACTTCAGGCTTTTGATGCCGCTGCAAGGCATGGTAATTTTGCCCGTGCTGCAGAGGAATTATCGCTAACGGAAGGGGCCATTAGCCGTCAGATTGCGCGACTTGAAGCTTTGTTGAACTGTAAGTTGTTCGATCGTGTGGGAAGCCGCGTAAAGCTCAACCCTGTCGGCGCGCGCTATGCACATCACGTGCGTGAAACGCTCGACAGGCTCGAAAGGGATACGCACTACATAATGGGAATGCCAGAGGGTAGTAAGAGTCTGGATATCGCCGTCCTGCCGACGTTTTCCAGCCGTTGGCTTATTCCCCGCCTGAACGGCTTTAAATCTTTGTACCCGGACATAACGTTAAATATTGCTGCCAGAACCGATCCTTTCATTTTGCCCGGAAGTGGCTTTGACGCTGTGATTCATTTTGAACATTCCGCATGGGCAGGCATGCGTATGCAATTTCTGTTTCAGGAAAATCTGGTGCCCGTGTGCCATCCGGCACTGTTAACAGATAATGACGTCAATAAACAGCTAAACGAACTGCCGCGGATTCACCGTCGACAGAACCCTGATGCATGGCATCACTATGCCCGGGAAAGTGGGATAACCCTCGATAATCCGGCTCAGGGTGTTCGCTACGATCTTCATGAAATGGCCATCGCTGCCGTAATGGCGGGACAGGGCGTGGCACTGGTACCGCATATGTATATCCAGAATGAATTGAGTCGCGGCATGCTTGTTTCGCCCTGGCCAGCATCAGAAAGCCTTAGCAAAAAATTCTGTTTAGTAAAACCGACGGAAACTGGAATAAACGAAGCGGCGCTAGAGAATTTTGAACGCTGGTTGCTTGCTGAAATGAATATGCTTACACGGATCGCGTAATGCCGAACAATAACGTTACGTCCGGGTCTTCAACTCAGTTAACTTATCCGCTCTGTGCCAGTAGCGGACGTTGCTTTCCAGCGTTCATTGTCCTAAAAGTTAATGACCTAATGTCATCAGGACAATACTATGCTTCTTGAGAGACTTAAACGGCTCGAATGTTCCCTTCATGATAACAAGCGGAACGATCGGGAATGGCTTGAACAGATACTTCATGAGGAATTTCGCGAGATAACGCGATCTGGCATGTTAGTTGATCGGGCAGAAACAATAGAGGCGCTTTCTACTGAAGTTGGTAGTCCAATAATTCACAGTGACGAATTTAGACTTATCATAGTTAGAAATAATTTCGCAATATTGCATTACAGGACTTTTGATCCAGATGGCAGTAATGCCACTCTTCGTTCTTCATGCTGGGAAATGAGTGAAAATGGCCAATGGCAATTGGTATTTCATCAGGGAACTCCTGAGTCAAAGCGCATTTAGATCCAAGTTGCAACGTCCGCTCTTCACTCACAGCGGACCTCCAGCCCAGTTAGCAAGTCAGTTTCGTGTCAGAAACAGTCACTGGCCTATTTATTAAGACTTGCCGGTATCATCCTTTGTAGACTGAGAACGTTAAAAACGTTTTGGCCGTGTTGCTAACAAGACAACCGCTGCTCCGATAGCGACTATGAGCGTATCTTCAATTATGCCACTTCTGGTCTGCCCAATTTCTGCCATGGCTTTTTTGCGTGCCGCAAGTGTGACATAGGCAAGTGGCACAGCGGCAGAGATAGCAATCGCTGCCCCGGTTTTTTCTTCGCCCGCGGGTGCCAACGCGGCGCCCGCAATCCCTGCACTGGCCACACGTGCTGACAAGCCCAAAAACACGGTGCGATCTGGCGCTGACTTCATCTTGTCGCCAAGCAGCTCACCTGCCCCCATCGCTAACGCGCCATATTTGAATAACGGACGGTCCAGCAGCATGAGACTCCCCGGAGTGTCGCGCCTGGCAAGGCGTACTGTAGCGAGGGCCGCCATCGGCGTCATAGAACGGCAGCTAGCGACAACGCCAATCAGGGCGGAATAAATAAATTTAGTAATTTTCATTATTTGTCTCCCGGATAAACAGAACGTTGTTATTGTTTAGTTTTATTGGGTTAAGGCAGGAACTCTCGGTTTAAGTAACACATTTACATGATCACGTTATTCAAACGCTTCTCCTGTGAGCACAGAGTTGCATCTCGCAATGCCTTAAGCATCTTTTGTAGCCTATGCGTGTCTGACTTCGTCAGCAGAATGAAAACATTGAATACGGTGCGGCTTCCTGTGCAAATTTTCACGGTAATAGTCAGTATAGATGAATGGCCTGAGATAGCAGAAATGACAGGATGGGAAGGCTTACGAATGTGAACCGCACCTAATTGCCGGGGCAAACTTCAGCGTTCCTCATACGGGAATATAGCCGTCAAGATTAGTAGCACCGTGCTTACTGCATAAACTGGCATTACTGTTCGTCATGTACAACTCATGCCGAACGACCGCTTTTGGCTCAGAGCGGACCTTGCCCTATGCATCAGTCCGCTTTGTGCCAGAAGCGGACATTGCTTACTTGCCAGAATATCCAAAGATGCTGATGTCAACGACCTGAAACATCCTGGCGCGGAGGACTATTACGCTGTAATGAATGATGCCATTGAACGGATACGACAGGAAGTGAAGGATCTCCGTCAAAAAGAATCAGCACACAAAAAGTTTGCTAGCGAAAGTACATCTGAAACAAGGTTAGCAGCTTAACAGCCCCAGTGAAGCACTCCCTCAGGAGTGCTTCACTCACAAGTAATAATCTTCTATCAACTGTTTTTTCCTTAAACGAGTGAATAAGGCAAACAAATTGAGAATGAACTTAATTAATCTTCTTCCCGATAAAGTTCAGACTTACATTTTCTGCAAATCACTCTTCTACGATTATCTACAGGATGAATTAATCCAACATTGAGCAAATCATCAGAGCCACATTTATAGCATGAAAGTGACTTCAAATCATATTTTTGTAAATAATCCTCTTTTGTAGGGATCTGTTTCCAATAATACATCAGTCCGCGCATATAATCACTCCCCAAAGAAATCCAACACGTTGAAATTTGTGAAACCGTCGATACAGCCTAAAGGAAATTCTTGTCTAATAAAAAAGAAATATTTTTTAGCTTAAAACATGTTTAGTTCTTTTCAATTATTATCTGGCACCGCTCAGGATCGATTGTGTAAACCCTGATTCTTGGCCATATCTGCAACGACGCCTCTTACGAGCTTCCACATCTACCTGTACTTTGCTAGTAATTACGCTTCCCTCTGTCTCAGGCCCGCTTACATAGTCTTGGGCCGCTAAAAATACAGTTCGTTCGACTCTTCTATGGGGACTTCCCCCGTGGCGCGCCAGCCTCTACATCTGACCTTTAGGGGTTATGTAAGTATCCCGCTTATACGCCCCATTCTCTTTTAGAGATCCTCTTGCATATAGATTATGTTACCCGAAAACTAACTTCCGTTCATCGCTCAAAGCAGCCCGTCAACATCCGAGCGCTAAAAACAGACTCAATGTGCAATATTTCCCATTTCCCAGACAGACCCTATCAAACCTGCGAACCTTAAAATGGTTCATTTGGACGGATAAATGTGGTATTCAGGCATTGCGGGCGCGTGAAAAATCACTGTCTGCTGATGCAGTTATGACATATCAGACCAGCGACAGCATCGTCATGTCCGTACCGCAATCACGACTGGGCGGGGTGTTTATTTGGGTGAGAAGGTCACACTCGGGGAGGGAGGCAATAATGGCTGACTCAGGACACGGTAAACCTGCTGCGTTGTCATTAAATATCGGCAGTAAAATAAGACGGCTACGGCAGTCACGGAGGATTTCGTTAAACGACCTGTCTAAATTGTCAGGAGTTTCAAAGGGAGCGTTATCCAAACTGGAATCAGGTTCTTCCAGCCCCCGTGTTGATACGCTGGACGCTATCGCCACCGCTTTACGTTTACCGGTCGGCGATTTGCTGAGCGGTGGCGGCAGGATGTATCCCCGCTTTGAAAAACATCGTCCTGTGCCGGGCGAGTATTCGCAAATGATGAAATTCCGCATCGGCCCCGGCAATACCTCCGAGATATGGTTGCTGCAAATGGAGCCGCAGGTCACCATCCATAGTCCCGGGCATTCAGAGGGGGCACATGAACATATTCTGGTTCACAGCGGGACTCTGCACCTGCGCTTTAGCCAGTACGAAGTCATCATCCTGGAACCCGGGGATTTTTATGCTTTCTCCGCGCAAGTGGCACACACGTACAGCGCAACGGAAACGGCGGTTAGCGCAACGGTGGTGATGACTCACCTCGAGCCCGGTTAACTCCGCCGCGCTATTACCGGGCCTGGAGACCTAAGATATGGCGCCGAAGTTCCGGGCATCTGTTCACTTAAAGAAACAAAAACGGTCTCATGAAAGCCTGAGGGCAAATTATTTTAAAAATAAAATTAATTAAATTCAGTCGATTGATTGTGAGCTTATAAATATCTGCGCTCGTAACCGGGAAACCCATTGTTCTGCGTGCGGGCTGATTGTATTGTTATTTCGAACAGCAGAGTCTGCATGCTTGCGCTGTATTTTCCCACAAAGCAAAGCAGGCGTAATAGCCGGGAAGTTGGCCATAACATGGTCAGACCCCCGATAATCCTGGCGTCTTTTTATTAGCGATGAATATCGCCCAACCCGGCTGCGCGCCGTGCTGCCCATTGTCTGCTCTTTTTTCATGACGAAATAAACCCACCCACTTTAAATATGTGTGACGGAGAAGATGAATGCGTAAAGTTAATTTAAAAGAAAGTTTTGCTCTGTTCAGCGATTACTGGAGCCCGAAAATTGTCGGCGAAATGAATAATGAATATGTCAAACTAGCTAAATTAGCCGGAAAGTTTGACTGGCACCATCATGAACATGAGGACGAGCTTTTTCTTGTTATCAGCGGCCGCTTGCGAATGGGCTTAAGAACGGGCGATATCGTTCTTGATGCAGGTGAGTTTATCATTGTGCCGAAAGGAACCGAGCATTGTCCTGAAGCGTTAACTCAAGAGTGCTGCGTCGTTTTACTGGAGCCAAAATCGACCCTGAATACGGGCAATATCGTCAACGAACGTACGGTACATGAGCTGGATAAACTGTAATCGCGACTCCTGACGTCTGGCAGTCTGTCAGCAATAAATCGGCGCGTTTCTGCTTTTCGCTCATGGGAAACAACCATACTCGAATCTCCCACATTGCAGGAGATTCGAGTATGAACTCATCATCGTGGAACAAAGGCCGTATCGTCAGCCAAAAAAGACCACTTCAGACAAGCGTTTTCAGGCATCTCAATTGCAGTCAAATCGTCCGCTCCTCGCACAAAAAGGCCATCAAATCGCGTGTCAGCCCGCTTTGTGTTCGAGGCGGGCGTTGCCAGGATCCATGTGTTGCCCTCCCGGATGTTCCGGAAAGAGAAGATGAACGATGGGTTTACTGTGAGTTAGTCAGCCACTCATTAAATGTGAGTGTATATAAAAGGCTTGGGGGCGCATCTTTCACGTCATAAATCTCTCTGATATAGCTTAACCCCGTTTTATGAAGCACTTTCTGTGATGCCAGATGGTTTTTCCTGACAACAGCTGAAATCTCGGTGAGTTTAATCTGATCGAATCCATAGTTAATCGCGCATGCAGCAAATTCTGTGGCCAGGCCTTTGCCCCATGCTTCTGTGGAAAACCGATAGCCAAGATTATTAATCACAAGACCGTCGTAGCTATGTATGCTCAGTCCGCCAAAACCGATAATTTTTTGGGGATTATCGAGAAGCGATATTGCCCAGTTTCCAAACCCATAAGATTGCCAGTGGGTTAGCCAGCGATTCAGCACCGTTTTTGCATAATCAATACCCGGATATGGCCCTGCAGGATTAAAGGTGTTAGTTGCGGGATCACCATATATTTTGAAAAGATCGTCTGCGTCTGATGGGCTTACAGGGCGAAGGGACAATCGAGGTGTTTCAATTCGCAAGTTTATCTCCTGACGCGTCATACCGGAAAACGGGTTTATCAAAATGAATGCTTTTGATTGTGGCGACACAGCGGGCGCATCGATTGGCACACTTAGAGCGTGTGCCTACCGAACGGCTTCTTTTTACTTTCTGGCGTGCCTTATTGCATCTTCATCTGCTGGGCAGATTTTAAGTGCTGCTCCACAACCGGGGTGTGCTCGTCGGCCAGGGCTTTCACATCCGGATCCTTGATGGTTTTAGCATCGTTTTCCAGCTTCGACAGCACCATTGTGTGGTCTTTGACGCCAGCGTTTTCCATATACATCTTGTCAAATGCGTCGCCGCTCTGCTTTTCCAGCTGCTCGGCCATGGCTTTGTGTTTAGCGTCCGGCTCCGTCGGCAGCGTCACCCCTTTTTGCTGAGCGACTGCCTGTACTTTGGTCAGGGCGGCGCCATGATCCTCGACCATCTTCTGGGCAAAGGCTTTGACTTCGCTGCTCTGGGCCTTGCTCAGCGCGATTTTGGCGGCGGCGATTTCATTAACGTTAGCCTGCGCCATGTCCATCAAGGCTTTTTCATCGCCGGCGCTTAGCTTAGCGTTCGCTTCAGTCTGGCCTGCCGCACTAGTCTGCGTTTGCGCAGCGGTCGTCGTCTGGGCTTGCACGCCAACAGCGCTGAACATCGCGGCAACGGCGGTTACGGCGAGCAGTTTTTTCAACGTTTTGCTCTCTTGCATATTGTTCTCCTGATAGTCATAAGAAAGGCGGATGACAGGTCATTAACCGGACGCCGCCTCGTAGGGAAATTACAACTGCAATAGTCAGTATAGTGGATCAACAATTTAAGGCCGCGGCATGATAAGTATGACAAGCAACGTCGTTTCACATTAAAGTAAAAACATCACTCCACCGTCGGCCCCGGTTATTGTGCTGGCAGTGCCTGTCAGGAACTGTATGAAAAAGCTGTTACTTGTTCTCTTTGTATTGACTGCGTTTGCAGCCAACTCGATCCTCTGTCGCATTGCCTTAAAGAACGGGCACGCCGATCCTGAAACGTTCAGCATGCTGAGATTACTGGGCGGGGCCGCAGCGCTGTTTTTCTGGCATATCGCCCGCAAAAAGCTCCAGGAGATACGCTGGAAGATCGTCGACGCTCTGTTGCTATGCGCTTACGTCCTGTTTTTCTCCCTGGCTTACGTTCAGCTCAGCACGGCAACGGGTGCGCTGCTGCTCTTTGGCGCAGTCCAGGTCTGCATGATCGGCTGGGGCGCATTAAAAAGAGAAAAGTTGAGCGGCAGTAAGGCCTTCGGGATCCTTCTTGCCGTAGGAGGAATCGTTGCCCTCCTGCTTCCCGGCACGAGCGCCCCTCCTCTTCTGCCCGCGTTGATGATGGTGGCGTCTGGCCTGGCGTGGGGAGCCTACTCTGTTCGCGGAAAAAATATCGTTGCCCCGGCGGGAACGACGGCGGGTAATTTCATCCTGAGCATACCTGTCATGCTTGCCCTGAGCCTGCTGCGGCAGGAGCCCGTCCATGTCGATGCCAGCGGCATCCTCCTTGCCCTGCTGTCAGGCGGGGTCGCTTCCGGTATTGCCTATGTGCTCTGGTATCAGCTTGTCCCCGGCCTCTCGTCAGCAACCGCCAGCACGTTGCAGCTCAGCGTTCCCTGTATTGCGGCGGCGGGCGGCGTTTTATTTCTGGGAGAAGTGCCGGATATGAGAATGGTGGTCTGCACCCTGGTGGTGCTGGCTGGTATCGCTCTGGTCATCTCAGCCGATCGGCAATAACCCGGAGGCGGGCGTTACCCCTAGTACGCTTCCGGCAGCGGTCGGTCGATTGAGACCAGCTTTCCGCGCTTCATGGTGATATAGCCCCCTGCCTTCAGATCCGCCAGTACGCGAAACACATGGGTGCGTGAGAGGTTGGTGCGCCGGATAATAAACAGCGCCAGCCCTTCGTTTTCACCCTTGTGGGTGCTCTGACGGTAGAGATAGCGGTAGAGCATCGGTCTGATGGTCTGGTAGCTGGTGACCTGCCGGCGTTCGTTATGCAGGTCAATCGTAAAAATCGACATATAGGTCAGAATGGTCGCCAGCTCCTGCACGCGTTCAGCGCCGCCGTGCAAAAAAATCTGGTCAAAGGCGGCAAAGGTTATTTTCACCAGCTTCACCTGGGCGCTGCTGCTATATTCAAATTTCGCCAGCGGGCAATATCTTTCCATAAGTCCTATCGGCATAGACTCGATGGTATTGCCGATACTTAGCCCATTTTCCGGCATCAATATGGATAACGAACCTTCCGTACAAAAATAAATATAGCCAGGCTGGAGAACTAATTTTTTATTCGCCGCAACGGTAATAGCCTCCCCTTCGTCAATTATTTGCGGGAAAAAGCTGTCAATTTTAAGCTGCTGATAATAAGTATGAATATCCTGAAAATTCACGCCATGCCCCTCGCCGCGCCGTCTGCCGTCTGCCGTCTGCCGTCTGCCGACTGCCGTCTGCCTTCACAGAAAGTATAGCAGCGAAGATATAGCGGACTCGAGATATTTATCGGACCTCAGATGACAAGTCCCATATGGGACTATCTCCTCAGAATAATTCTTTTAAAATGGTCAGTAATTAATCCGCATTTAAAGTATCTGGCGCCCTGGTCCCCGGCGGCGATACAAATAATCCAGGAGATATTCAATGAAGCTAAATAAAGTTGCTAAACATCTGGCGCTGGCCGGTGTTTTAACCTCTCTGTCGGCGTTCTCATTCGCCGCAGCTCAGCCGCAGGATGCCACCCCGGCGACCCGGGAGGCGAATAACGCGCTCTACAGCAAACTGCCTTTTGCCGATAAAACCGACTTCGAAAATGCGCATAAAGGGTTTATCGCCGCGCTGCCGCAGTCGATGATTAAAGGCGAGCAGGGCAACGTTATCTGGAACCCGGCGAAATATGATTTTGTGAAAGAAGGTGAAAAAGCGCCGGACACCGTTAACCCGAGCCTGTGGCGCCAGTCGCAGCTGATCAACATCGGCGGCCTGTTTAAAGTCACCGACGGCGTCTACCAGATCCGTAACCTCGACCTCTCCAACATGACCATCATCGAAGGTGAGAAAGGGATTACCGTTATCGACCCGCTGCTGAGCGCCGAACCGGCCAAAGAGGGGCTAGAGCTCTACTACGCCAACCGCGGTAAAAAGCCGGTGGTTGCCGTCGTGATTACGCACAGCCACGTTGATCATTACGGCGGCCTTCGCGGCGTGGTTGATGAAGCTGACGTGAAATCGGGTAAAGTGAAAATCTATGCGCCGGCAGGGTTCATGGAGGAAGCCGTCTCCGAAAACCTGATGGCCGGTACCGCGATGAGCCGCCGCGCCAGCTACATGTACGGCAACCTGCTGAAGCCTGACGTCAAAGGCCAGGTTGGCGCCGGTCTTGGCACCACCACCTCCGCGGGGACCGTCACGCTGATCCCGCCGACCAACTACATCACCCATACCGGCCAGCAGGAAGTGATCGACGGCTTAACCTATGACTTTATGATGGCGCCGGGCTCGGAAGCACCGTCAGAGATGCTGTGGTATGTCAAAGAGAAGAAGATGATCGAGGCGGCAGAGGATGTGACCCACACCCTGCACAACACCTATTCGCTGCGCGGCGCGAAAATCCGCGATCCGCTGGCTTGGTCTAAATATATTAACGCCGCTATCGAACGCTGGGGCGCCGATGCAGAAGTCATCATCGCCCAGCACCACTGGCCGACCTGGGGTAATGAAAATATCGTTAAGCTGATGAAAGGCCAGCGCGATATGTACCGCTACATCAACGACCAGACCCTGCGGATGGCGAACAAAGGCCTGACCCGCGACGAGATCGCCGCTGAATTTAAGTTACCAGAATCCCTGGAGAAGCAGTGGTCCAGCCGCGGTTATTACGGCTCCGTCAGCCACGACGTTAAAGCCACCTACGTCTTTTATCTCGGCTGGTTCGATGGCAACCCGGCCACCCTCGACGAACTGCCGCCGGAGCAGGCTGCGAAGAAGTTTGTGGAATATATGGGCGGCGCCGATGCCATCATGGAGAAGGCGAAAGCTGACTACCAGCAGGGCAACTACCGTTGGGTAGCGCAGGTGACCAGCAAAATCGTCTTTGCCGATCCGCAGAACCAGGAGGCGCGTAACCTGGAAGCGGATGCGCTGGAGCAGTTAGGCTATCAGGCAGAAGCCGGAACCTGGCGCAACTTCTATCTGACCGGCGCGCAGGAGCTGCGTAACGGCGTGCAGAAGCTGCCGACGCCGAATACCGCCAGCCCGGATACCGTACGTGCGATGACCCCGGAGATGTTCTTCGACTACCTGGGCGTGCATCTCAACGGCGAAAAAGCCGGTGCGGCGAAAGCGGTCTTTAACATCGACTTGGGTAAAGATGGCGGCAAATATAAGCTGGAGCTGGAAAACGGCGTGCTGAACCACACCGCGAACGCGCAAGCGGACAATGCTGACGCCACGATTACTCTGGATCGCACCACCCTGAACAAAATTATCCTGAAAGAAGAGACGCTGAAACAGGCGCAGGATAAAGGTGAGGTGAAAATTAGCGGCAATGGCGCGAAACTCGAAGAGATGCTTGGCTACATGGACAAGTTCGACTTCTGGTTCAATATTGTCACCCCCTAATCCTCGCTCGCTTTAACAGCACGAAGCCCGGTCAATTGGACTGCACCCCAAAAGTTGGACACCCAACTGAGTAAGGTGCAGTCCACGCCATGGCGCGCGGGCTCAGACTATCAGAACAGCCCTAACGGGGCGGTGCCGTAACTTACCAGCAGGTTTTTGGTCTGCTGATAGGCAGAGAGCGCCATTTTGTGGGTTTCACGCCCGACGCCCGACTGTTTGTAACCGCCGAAGGCGGCATGAGCCGGATAGATGTGGTAGCAGTTGGTCCACACGCGCCCGGCCTTGATGCCGCGTCCCATGCGATAGGCCAGGTTGGTGTCGCGGGTCCAGACCCCTGCTCCGAGGCCAAACTGCGTCTGGTTAGCGATAGCCAGCGCCTCCGCCTCATCCTTAAAGGTGGTTACGCCGATCACCGGGCCAAAGATCTCCTCCTGGAAGCTACGCATGTCGTTGCGTCCCTGGATAAGGGTCGGCTGAATATAGTAGCCATTATCCAGCTCAGCGGTGATGCTGGCGCGCTCGCCGCCGGTGAGGATCTTGCCACCCTCCTCGCGGGCGATCTGGATATAGGAGAGGATCTTGTCGAACTGCTGCTGCGACGCCTGCGCGCCGATCATCGTGTCGGTATCAAAGGGGTCGCCGCGACGGATCTGCGCCACCTTCTCCATCACGCGCGCCATAAAGGGTTCGTAGATAGACTCCTGGATCAGCGCCCGGGAGGGACAGGTGCAAACCTCGCCCTGGTTAAAGAAGCCCAGCACCAGCCCCTCAACCGCTTTCTCAATAAACTCCTCTTCCCCGTCCATCACGTCGGCAAAGTAGATATTCGGCGATTTGCCGCCCAGCTCGACGGTGCAGGGAATAATGTTCTCCGCGGCGCAGGCCATAATGTGGCGGCCTACCGGCGTGGAGCCGGTAAAGGCGATCTTGGCGATCCGCTTGCTGGTTGCCAGCGCCTCGCCCGCCTCTTTCCCAAAGCCCTGCACCACGTTGAGGACGCCCGGCGGGAAGAGATCGCCGATGATCTCCATCAAAAGCGTAATGCCGAGCGGCGTCTGTTCCGCCGGTTTGAGCACCACGCAGTTCCCGGCAGCCAGCGCGGGAGCCAGCTTCCAGGCGGCCATCAGCAGCGGGAAGTTCCACGGGATGATCTGCCCCACCACGCCCAGCGGTTCGTGGAAGTGGTACGCCACGGTCGTCTCGTCGATCTCCGCCGTGCTCCCCTCCTGCGCGCGCAGGCAGCCGGCAAAATAGCGGAAATGATCCACCGCCAGCGGCAGGTCGGCGTTCAGCGTTTCGCGGATCGGCTTACCGTTATCCCAGCTCTCCACGACCGCCAGATATTCAAGCTTCTCCTCGATACGATCGGCTACCTGCAGCAGCAGGTTGGCGCGGTGCTGGACAGAGGTTTTACCCCAGCCCTCGGCGGCGCGGTGCGCGGCGTCCAGGGCGTAGTCGATATCTTTCGCATCGGAGCGGGGAAACTGCCCGATTTCGCTGCCGTCCACCGGGGAGGTATTCATGAAATATTGCCCGCTGAGCGGCTCGATAAATTTGCCGTCAATGTAGTTGCCATACACGGACTTAAGTGTAAACAGAGCACCCGGCTGGCCAGGATGTGCATAACGCATCGCAAATCTCCTTCTTGTAGGGTTGAGGCGCGGCGGCCTGTTAGTGTTGTACGCTCGCCACGCCCGAAGAGAATTGCAGGAGTTATGCCACTTTTATTGCTCCAGTAAGTTCTTTTTAGAATCAGTAAATTACAGGAATGATTGCACGAATCTCCGGGTGATGTCGCGCAGAATGCGGCTTCTGTGTTGCAAATCGCAACACTGCATAAACCATATTGCTACAATGTTGCAACACATCATCTCTTACGCGAGGTATCCCGTGCGAGGAAATCCGTTGAACCTCACGCCTGAGGTCGAAGCGAATCCGCTACTGAGCGACTCCTGGTCCCGCAGCCTGCGTTATGGGCTGGAGCCCACGGCGGACGATTTTCCCCGCCTGCATTCGCGCGAACTGGCGGATCGGCTCGCCAGCCACCGTCGTCTGCAGCAGCTCACCCAGCCGGTCATCGATTCGCTGTCGCGTAAGGTCACCGATCTTCAGTCCGTGGTGGTGCTTTCCGATGCCAGCGGCCTGGTGCTGCATACCTTCGGCGATATGCAGGCGATGGATAAAGCCCAGCGCGTGGCGCTGGCGCCGGGCAACCTGTGGAGCGAAAGCGGACGCGGCACCAACGCCATCGGCACTGCGCTGGCGATTGACGACAGCTGCGAAATCGAGGGACGGCAGCATTTCCTGGCCCGCAACCAGGATCTTTACTGCGCCGCCGTTCCGCTGCAAAGCCCGGATGGACGGGTGGCCGGCGTGCTGGATATCTCCGGTCCCGCCAGCTATCCCCACCAGCAGACGCTGGCGTGGGTGAAGGGGGCGGCGAAACAGATCGAATACCTGTGGGTTAAGCAGAGCCTTCATCCGCAGCAGTGGCTGATGAGCCTGCACCCCCGGCCGGAAAAGCTCGACAGCGTGGACGAACTGCTGCTGGTGTTTGAGGATAACCTGCTCACCGCCGGTAACCGTCTGGCAATGCGCAGGCTTGGTCTTAGCGCCGCCGAACTGGGGCAAATGACCTTCGGACAGCTGTTCCCGGAACTGCCGCAGCAGGCGGTCGACGTGCCGCAGCCGCTGTGGGTGGCGGGGCAGCGCTTCTACTATCGCCTGCGCCCGCCTGCCCGCATTAGCGTGGCGGTGACTCCGCCGCCGGGCCTCAGGCTCCCCTTCTCCACCCCGCGCGAGGGGGAAAAACTGCTTCGCCTGCTGAACGCCGGCATCGCCCTCTGCATCGAGGGGGAGACCGGATGCGGCAAGGAGCATATCAGCCGGATGCTTCATCAGCACAGCCGCTGGCGCAGCGGCAAATTTGTGGCGATTAACTGCGCCGCCATCCCGGAGTCGCTGATTGAATCGGAGCTGTTTGGCTATCAGCCGGGGGCATTTACCGGCGCCAGCAAGAACGGCTATCCCGGAAAAATCCGCGAAGCCAACGCCGGTGTGCTGTTTCTTGATGAGATTGGCGATATGCCCCTCACCCTGCAAACCCGGCTGCTGAGGATCTTGCAGGAGAAAGAGGTGACGCCGCTGGGCGCCAGCCAGAGCGTGCCGGTTAACTTCGCGGTGATTTGCGCCACCCACCGTAATCTCGCCCAGCGCGTTGCGGAGGGGACCTTCCGGGAGGATCTCTTTTACCGCCTGCGCGAGTTCGCCCTGACGCTGCCGCCCCTGCGCCAGTGGCCTGCACGGGCCGCGTTTATTCGCCAGCTCTGGCAGGATTTAGGCGGCGAAAAGCGCCGGATCGCGCTTTCTGCCTCCCTGGTGGATCGGCTGGCGGCCTGCCCCTGGCCAGGGAACGTGCGCCAGCTGCAAAGCCTGCTGAAGGTGCTGCTGGCGCTGGCGGAGGAGGGAGAAACGCTGGATACCGACTCCCTGCCAGAGGAGTACCGCGCCGCCCCTGCCCCCGTCGCGGGCGGACGCCAGCAGCACGACGCGCGGCTGATTGCGGATACCCTGGCAAGCTACAACGGTAACATCAGCAAGGCGGCGCAGGCGCTCGGCGTAGCGCGCAGCACCCTTTACCGCCGCGGCGCACGCACGGGGGGCCGTTAGCCCCGAGTGATGCCGTTCGAACAGGGGCAGAGTATGGGTCGGTACTCTGCCAAAGGGGCGTTACCGGCCCCTGTAGCCCTTCCCCATAAAATATCCGCAGCCATATACATTCGTAAATACAATTAATACCGCCAGCGATTATTTCCCCGGAGTGTTTATTGCCATCATTTATCAGCGCAATAGCGCTATTTCTCTTTTTTATTGAAATTAACCCTGAAGCGGATCGTCTTAATTCCCTGTTTTTACAATAAAAACCCTCTCCTGATTTCCGTTTGTTTTTGTTTCACAGAGCGATATGTGAACGACTTCAACACATTAACAATCGGGAAACAATATTATAACTTCGAGAGGTGACATTATGCTCAACAAAGAAAGGCATTATGCAATACTGGCCTACCTCAACAAGTATGAACGCGCGACGGTGAATCATCTCGCCAGGCTATTTGGCGTGACTAAAGAGACCATTCGTAACGACCTGAATACCCTGTCACGCGAGGGGGGAATTGAACGTTGTCACGGCGGCGCCATTATTAAACGCCGTATTTTTCATACCCAGTCAGTAAATAATTTGGACTCTAATATTATTCACTATTTTGACGCGGCGCTGGCGAGGAAAAAGGTCAAACCCCGTCATAAAGGGCGAAAGATGAAAGGTAAAGTCTGTATCCTGGGATCGTTTAATGTCGATATTACGGCTAACGTCGATCGTTTTCCGCAAAGCGGCGAATCTATTTTTTCAGAAAATACTATTATCGGTCCCGGCGGCAAAGGGGCTAACCAGGCGCTGGCGGTGAGTAAATGCCACGTAAAAACCCATTTTGTGGCTAAAGTGGGTAACGATCAGTTTAGCCAGATGGCCTATGAACATCTCTCCTCTTCCGCCATTGACAGCTTTACCCTTTATCAGGATAAGGAGAAAAAAACCGGCACCGCGCTTATTTATGTCTGCCAGGGCGACGGGGAAAATATGATTGCCATCAGCCCCGGCGCCAATCAGTTCATTACCCCCGACGAAGTCGAGGCCATCACGCCGGAGCTCAGGCAGTCCGATATTTTTTTAACCCAGCTGGAAAACAACCTGGCGGCCACCTTCGGGGCGATTGATATCGCCCATCGTAACGGCGTCAGGGTGGTGCTGAACCCGGCTCCCTACTCCCCTGACGTGGTTAAGTGTTTACAGAATGTCGATTTTCTGACGCCCAACGAGACGGAAGCCTCTCTGCTCTCCGGCGTGCAGATTAGCGATATCGCCAGCGCGAAAGAGGCGGCCAGAGCAATAAAGGCCCGCGGCGTCGGTCACGTCATTATCACCATGGGCGCTAAAGGCGCGCTAATCCATGACGGCAAGGAGTTTATTCATATTCCGGCGCTGAAGGCGGTCTGCGTGGATACCACCGGCGCGGGGGATGCCTTTAACGGCGCCTTTACGGCGGCGATGGCGAAAGGCGAATCCATTATTCAGGCGGCGAAATTTGCCTGCGCGTTTGCCTCGCTGGCGGTCGAAAAGGAGGGAGCCTCGAATATGCCAGAGTACAACGACGTACTGACCCGCCTGGCGCAATATAACGATAAAAACATTATTACTGAGAAAAGCTAAACGCTTTCTTATTTTCCTTGCAGAACGTTATTGCATTCACTCCAACCATTAAAGTAATGGGAGTATGCCCGATGAAAGCCCTTACAGAAACGAAGCCCGGCAATGCGCCACCACGGGTGGAGAATAGTTTACAACAGGCGATACCTCACGCCTCCCGCTGGCGGCAGACTTTCCGCCGATGGTGGCCATTCTGGCTGATGGCCCTGCCCGGCGTAATCTATTTTTTCATCTGGCACTATTTACCGATATGGGAAACTAAAATCGCGTTTGAGCAATATCGTATAATTCCCCCCAACGTCTGGGTGGGGATGCAATATTTCGCCACGCTGATGTCATCGCCGGTATTCTGGCAGGTGATCCAGAACACGGTGATTATTGGCGCAATGAAACTGGTTTTTATTTTTCCTGTGCCGATTATCGTCGCGCTGCTGCTTAATGAAGTGCGCTCTTCCGGCTACCGAAAATTTGTACAGTCGGTCATCTATCTGCCGCACTATTTATCCTGGGTGGTCATTGCCAGTATTGCAATCGCTACCCTCTCTCCGGTGGATGGCGCGGTTAATGAAATTATCAAAGGAATGGGCTACGACCCGATTCCGTTTATGACCGACACCGGCTCCATTCGCTGGGTGCTGGTCTTTACCGAAATGTGGCGCAGCGCCGGGTGGGACTCCCTGCTCTATATCGCGGCGATCCTCGCCATTGACCCGCAGCTCTATGAAGCGGCGGAGATGGATGGCGCCGGACGCTGGCGCAAGATCTGGCACATCACCCTGCCGGCTATCACCCCCACCATCGCCACGCTCTTTATCCTCAACGTCGGGCTCTTCTTAAGCCAGGGCTTCGACCAGGTCTTTAACATGACCAACGATGTGGTCAACGGGCAGATCGACATTATCGATACCTACGTCTACCGCATGGGCCTGCGCACCGGCGAGTTCTCGCTGGCCACCGCCGCAGGGTTATTCAAGGGCGTGATTGGCATGATCCTCATCGTGCTGGCTCACAACGTCTCTAAACGCCTGACGGGTAAAGGAGTCTGGTAATGCGCATCTCATCGCGAAGCACCCCCTTTGAGCGCGTGGAGTATGTACTTATTCTCTCCGTGCTGATGCTGCTGGTGGTCGTCACCCTGCAGCCGATCCTCAACCTGGTGGCCATCTCCTTCTCCAGCCCGGCCAACGTGCCCGGCATGAGCGGGCTGGCCATTATCCCGCAGGGCTTCTCGCTGGATGTCTGGAAGCTGCTGCTCACCAACGAAGCGGTGCTGCGCGGCTTTGGCAACGCCATGCTGATTACCGTGGTGGGCACCGTGATTAACGTGGTCTTTACGGTGCTGCTCGCCTGGGCGCTGGCGCAGAAGCGGCTGCCGGGGCGCCGCTGGCTCTTTATGTTCGTGCTCTTCACCATCGTCTTTGAGCCGGGCATCATCCCCGACTTCCTGGTGATGAAAAAGCTCGGGCTGCTCAACAGCTACTGGTCGGTGATCCTCTATCGCGCCATCTTCGCCTGGTATCTGATTATCCTGGTGCGGCTGTTCGAGGAGATCCCGGAGGAGCTGCTGGAGGCCGCCGAGCTGGATGGCGCCAACCCGTTCCAGACCCTCTGGCACGTCATCCTGCCGGTCGCCAAATCGTCGATTGCCATGATCACCTTGTTTTACATGGTGCTGCACTGGAATGAGTTCTTCCGGGCGATGGTCTACCTCAACGATCCCGATAAATGGCCGCTGCAGGTGGTGCTGCGCCAGTTCGTGGTCGAGGGCGACAAGCTGTCGATGGTGGGCGTGGAGAGCATGTCCAACTACACCGAGGCGAGCCAGATCAGCATTAAGGCGCTGAAAGCGGGGATGATTACCCTCACCATCGCCCCGCTTATCGCCATCTACCCCATTATTTTGCGCTTCTTCACCAAAGGGACGATGTCCGGCGCGGTGAAGGGCTAAGGAGATGACGATGAAGGCAATGAATCTGTTTGTGGGTGCGCTGGCGGGCGCGCTGCTGCTCGGGCAGAGCGCCTGGGCCGAGCCGGTCACCATCCGGGTGGTGGAAAAGGATCTGCTGACCACCAACCGCGAGGATGTGGCGCATATCCACCGCATCGAGCAGGCGCTGGCGCGTCAGGGGCACGATATCAAAATTGAGATCGTTAACCTCTCCTCGTCCGGCTACTCCGACGTGCTGAACGTGATGTTGCTCTCCGGGACTATCCCCGATCTGATCTACTTCAACGGCAGCGATCAGAAGATGGTGGAACAGGGGATCCTGGAGGACTGGCGTCCCTGGCTCGCGCAAAGCCGCTGGCTGAAAGAGGCGCTCTGGCCGCACAACAAACTGCGTTTACAGAACCATCCGACGCTGCTTTACGTTTTTCCGCTGCGCGCGCGCCAGCCGGTGATCCGCGAGGACTGGCTGCAGAAGAGCGGCTTTAGCGGTTCGCCGAAAAGCCTGGAGGAGTACGTGACGCTCATGGAGGCGATCAAAAAGGGCGATTTCAACGACAACGGTAAGGACGATACCTGGGGGATCACCTCCGAGAAAGATCTGCGCGATCTCGACGGCTTTATGAACCCGGCGTTCGGCATTACCGCCACCTGGCTGAAGGACGATCAGGGCAAGCTGATTAACGCCCAGATAAGCCCCCAGGAGCGGAACAAGCTGATGTTCTACCACTCGCTCTATAAGAAGGGGCTGCTCTCTTCCCAGTACATCACCACCAACTGGGAGCTGAAGGAGGATGAATTTTATACCGGCAAGGTGGGCATCGTCTCCGTCACCTCCCCGGGCAACGTGGGTGTCTATCAGGAGAAGATGCGTCAGATCCACCCTGACGCCACGCTGACCCTGCTCGACCCGCCCGCGAGCCAGGCGGGACAAGGGCTGGCGGCGGTGGACGTCTCGATGGAGACGCGCGGCTTCGCCATGTCCGCCCTGTCGAAACATAAAAAAGAGGTGATGATCCTGCTCGACTTTCTGGCAAGCCCGGAAGGACAAATGCTGGAGCAGATGGGCTTTGAAGGGGAGCACTACGTGCGGGAAGGCGACCGCTACAAGGTGACGCCGAAGATCAACGCCTGGTATCCGCGCTTTATCTCGGCCGCGAACTGGACGCCGCCGGTGGAGTGGCGCACACCCGCCATGCTGCGCTACATCGACAACTCGCAGCGTTACTTTACCGCCGATAACGCCTTTATCTTCCCGGCGTCATTTGCGGCGGCCATAGATGCCACCAGCAGCACCTACAACGCGTGGGCCTACAAGTTTGTCTCGGGCAAAGCGTCCTTTGACCAGTGGGAGCGCTACGTCAGCGAATGGCGAGCCGCCGGGGGAGACGCCATGACTGAATATGCACAGGAAAAACTAAAATGACTCTGACTCATCAACCTGATTTATCGTTCGCCTCGCGGATTCTGGGCATGCTCTATGGCGTGGCGTTCGGCGACGCGCTCGGCGGGCCGGTGGAGAAACTCTCCGCCCGGCAGATCGAAGAGAAGTATGGCCGCGTCACCTCCATCCATCAGCGCTGGCACCGGATGGATGAACCCTCCGCGCGGCGCAACAACCGTATTCGCGGCAACGGCATTATCACCGACGACACGCTGATGACCCTCTGCCTGATGGAGGTCTATAACGAGACAGGCCGCCACCTTGACGCCTGGGATATGGCGGAGGCGTTTGTGCGCAAAATTGCCTGGGAGCCGCGCTGGGTGCCCGAACTGGATCGTGAAGCGCTGGTGATAGAGCGTCTCTTCTACCCGGAAAAATGGATTTTCCACCGTCTGCAGCTGGCCGCCTGCGACCCGCGTCAGGGCGGCGTCGGCAATATGGTCAACTGCGGCGCGGCGATGTATGTCGCCCCGATTGGCGCGATCAACGCCTGCCACCCTGCCGCCGCCTACCAGGAGGCGATCAACTTTACGCTGGGGCACCAGCAGAGCTACGGGCTGGAGGCGGCGGGGGTCTTTGCCGCCTGCGTCGCGGCGGCCTTTATTCCGGGGATCACCGTAGAGGGCATTATCGATATCGCCCTGAAGCTGGCCAAAGATGGCACGCGCCAGGCGATCGTTGCCACCCTGGAGGCGGCCCGCCGCTACCGGGGGCAGGCGTGGGACTATTTTGAGGTGGTGGACGCGCTGCACGCGGCGCTGCTCTCCTACTCGCCGATGGGTGACGACCTGATGCACGGCCCGGAAAAAGCGGGCGTGCCGACGATGGCCTACCAGCCCTCACGCCTGATGTCCATCGAGGAGTTGCCGATGGCGCTCGCCTTCTGCCTGCTGCGCGAAGGGGCGTTCCGCCCGGCGGTGGAGGACTCTATTAACTCCGGGCGCGACACCGACTCCATCGGCGTGATGAGCGGCGCCATTCTCGGGGCGCTGCACGGGGAGGCGATTATCGAACCCGAGGTGCTGGCGGGTATCGACAGCGCCAACCGTCTCGACCTGCGCGCCGCCGCACAGCGCTTCACCGGCGCGGCGCAAACCCTTATCCAGCAGGATCTCAACGCGGCGGCTGCATACCGCCAGAACGTGATGCCGTTATTACAGGGGCGAGGAGAGTAAGATGAGTCAGATCGTATTAAATAACCTGGGTAAATCCTACGGCAACGTCAATATCATCAACGGGATCTCGCTGAATATTCAGGAAGGGGAATTTATCGTGCTGGTCGGCCCCTCCGGCTGCGGGAAATCGACGCTGCTGCGCATGATTGCCGGGCTGGAGGATATCACCTCCGGCGAGCTGCTGATGCAGGGGGAGGTGGTCAATACCCTGCCCGCCAAAAAACGCGATATCGCGATGGTCTTTCAGAGCTACGCCCTCTATCCGCATATGAAGGTGCGGGACAACATGAGCTTTGCCCTCAAGCTCGCCAGCGTCTCTAAAGCTGAACGAATGGCGCGGGTGGAGCAGGCGGCAGAGATCCTCGGCCTGACGCCGCTGCTCGACCGCCTGCCGCGCGAGCTCTCTGGCGGCCAGCGCCAGCGCGTGGCGATGGGACGTGCGCTGGTGCGCGACCCGAAAGCCTTTCTCTTCGACGAGCCGCTCTCCAACCTGGACGCCAAGCTGCGCCACAAGATGCGCGCCGAGATCCGCAAAATCCACCAGCGGATGGGGCGCACCACGATTTACGTGACCCATGACCAGACGGAAGCGATGACCATGGCGGACCGCATCGTGGTGCTTAACGGCGGCCATATCGAGCAGGTCGGCACCCCGGAGATGCTCTACCGCGACCCGGACAACCTCTTTGTGGCGGGCTTTATCGGCACCCCGGGGATCAACCCCGGAGATGCTCTACCGCGACCCGGACAACCTCTTTGTGGCGGGCTTTATCGGCACCCCGGAGATCAACACCCTGCCGGGGGTGATTCAGAATGGCGAGGTGGTGCTGGAGAATGGCCACCGTTTCCCCTGCCCGCTCAACAACCACATTGAGGGGATGACGATCGCCTGCGCCCTGCGCCCTCACCATCTTCACCTTAGCCATACCGGGATGCCGGCGGAGATCGTGCTGATGGAGATGACCGGCGAGGGCCAGGAAATTCAGGTGCGCGTTGCAAACCAGGAGCTGATTGTGGTGTCGCATGAAAAACTGCCGGTTCAGGTGGGGCAGCCTTGCTTCCTCGATTTCGACCCAGCGAAAGTCTTTCTTTTTGACAGGCAGACCGGAAAGCGTCTGCGCGCCTGACGCTCTTTTCTCCCCCTGCGTGCGCAGGGGGAAAACGCCCCGCCCCTCTTCGCTGTTGTTCTGTTAAACGGTCTGCTATCTTGTTGTCACTTTTCAACCCGCTTTAAAAATATTTGCAACACCTGCACTAAAAATAAAAACAAGGTTAACCTGATGATATACGACTGTTTTTTATATTATGACGAAGAGATGCTGCTCGATATCCGTCTTAATACTCTTGCGGAGGTGGTGGACCGTTTCGTCATTGTCGAATCGACGCACACCTTTACCGGCAAACCGAAAAAACTGAACTTCGATCCGAGCCGCTTTGAGAAGTTTAAAGATAAAATTATCTACGTGGTTTACTCCGACGCGCCGATACGCAAGCCCGGCACCGATGAGTGTGACGCCTGGGCCAATGAAGCGGCCACCCGTAACGCCATAATGCGCGGGCTGGAGACGGCGAAGGATGAGGATATCATTCTGGTCTCCGACGTGGATGAGATCTTCCGCCCGCAGGCGATTAAAGCGATTAATCCCCGCCATCTCTGCACCCTGCTGCATATGCCGTTTTATAATTACCAGTTCAACCTGCAGGTCTTTAACCTGGATGGTTCACCGCGCCAGTGCACCCTTGCGCGCGCCACTACCTTTAAAAACCTGAAGCACTATTTTGGTGGCGAGCCGGAGACCTTCCGCAACGTTAAAAAAGCAATGCCGCACCGCAACGCGCTTGCCAGAGCCTGGTTTAAGTGGCGCTGTAACGTGATCAAAGAGGCGGGCTGGCACTTCTCCTGGATTATGACCCCGGAGCGGATCTCCGAAAAAATGTCGACCATCTCTCACACCGAATATGATCTGCCGCATCTGAATAACAAAGAGCACATTATCAGGGCGATAACCGAGGCCAAAGATATCTGGAACCGGGAGCGGAAGATGATCAAACAGGAGCTGTGCTCCACGCGCTTCCCCGCTTATCTGGTTGAAAACGCGCATAAATATAGCGACTTTATCGTTTAATTCGCTGACGGGGTGGCCGTAAAGGTCCGCCCCTTTATTTTATAGGGTTATTCTCTTCATAAAACTCATGCTTTTTTCGCATTCCCGTTAAATAACGCTGCCGATAAAATAATTTTGCCTGCTAATTACGCCTCATAGCATATTCAAAAATTGCTGCCACTTTATTTTTGAAAAGTGACGCACACATATAATATATTGTCGGATAAGGTTTAAAAATCACTTAACTATTAATTAAGTCACTCTTAATTATAAAATAGCGAATCCTAAATAATTCAACATACAGGCATTTTATTTCTCCCGCGCCGCGTCAACGCCCCGCTACCCAGCACCCTTACTGATTTTGGTAGCTATCACGCTTCAGCAACCCTTTTTAAATAATACAGACCAATATATTCAGGAATACTTGAATATTCTTTACTGTCGCTTCATTTGCATTATGTTCTGTTTCCGGCTATATCAAATTCAGACAACCAGCCATAAATACCTCTACAAAATAAAGGGTTTAAAAAAAGGTAAAAGCCACTGACATAACCAATACCTGCACTAATTAAATGATTTGATTCTGATGTGGCCATTTTAAAAAAGTGGCGGGCATCGGCCGCTCAAAAATACGGTGAGCGCTATTAACCGATAGCGCAACGCCGGGGGCGCGTGTACGCATAAAAAAGACATGGCCTGTTAAGCCATTTCACTATCACTCTGTCGGAGTAATTATTTTATGAGCCAAATTTCTGTCATCTCGAAACTCACCGGCGTGGAGACCACCATGGAAGGCTCTCAGGTGGTTCTGGAAAATCCCTCCATCATAAAACTTAATGTTGATCGAGCTGACATTGCCCGGTACGCGCGCAGCAATAACGATCTGGTCATCACCCTCCACTCGGGGGAGACCATCACTATCAAAAACTTCTACGTCGCTGACGGCCAGGGGGCGAGCCAGCTGGTTCTGGAAGAGAGTGACGGCGCGCTCTGGTGGGTGGAAGAGCCCGCCACCGCCGCGCAGTATGAATCTATTGCCTCGACCGATGTATTGTTAGCCGAGGCAGGCAGCGAAGCCGTGGGCGGCGCTGCCATCTGGCCCTGGGTGCTTGGCGCGGCGGCGATAGGTGGCGGGATCGCGATTGCGGCCAGCAACGGCGGCGGTGATGATGACGACGACGATAACGGTAACGTCGGTCAGCCCGGCGAGCCTGGCAATCCCTCCCAGCCCGATACCACGCCGCCTGATGCCCCCACCGATCTGCGCTTCTCCAGCGACGGCAAAACCGTCAGCGGCACCGCTGAACCCAACAGCACCATTACCCTGCTCGATGAGGCGGGTAACGTGGTGGGCAGCGGCAAGGCGGGCAGCGACGGCAAATTCACCATCGACCTTGGCCTGCCGCTCACCAATGGTGAAACGATCACCGCAACCGCCACCGACCCGTCGGGCAACGTCAGCCAGACGGGCGAAGTCAGCGCCCCGGACCTGACGGCGCCCGATACGCCGGAGATTCTCTTCGCCAGCGATGATGTCGGCAGCCTGACGGGGCCATTGACCAACGGTCAGCAGACCAATGATGCCCGCCCCACCCTGAGCGGCATGGGAGAAGCGGGCACCACTATCACGATTTACGACAACGGCAAACCGATCGGCACCACGACGGTAAAAGCAGACGGCAGCTGGAGCTTTACTCCTGCCAGCGCGCTCGGTGAGGGCAATCACACCATCACCGTGACCGCCACCGATGCCACCGGCAACACCAGCCCCGTATCCGCCGCGGTAAATTTTGTGGTGGATACCGTGGCGCCCACCGCGCCAGCCCTTATTAGCGTAACGGATGATGTGAGTCCCGGCTCGGGCGCTGTTACCAGCGGCGCCACCACCAACGATGCCCGCCCGCAGCTGAGCGGAACCGGGGAGCCCGGTTCAACCATCACGCTGTACGATAACGGCCAGCAGATCGGTTCCGTGGTTGTCGGCAGCAACGGCAAATGGAGCCTCACCCCGGATACTAACCTGAGCGAAGGCGCACACTCCCTGACAGTGCGTGCCACCGATGCGGCAGGCAATATCGGTGCCGCCTCCCCTGCTTTCACCCTGACGGTAGATACCACCGTCCCGGCGGCTCCGTCCGGCTTTGTGCTGAATGACGCGACCAACCCGCAGCAGGGCGAAGTGACCAACGGCGGCAGCACCAACGACACGCGTCCCACCCTCTCCGGCAGAGGCGAGCCGGGCTCGACCATTGTGCTTTATGATAAGGGAACGCAGATCGGCACTACGCAGGTGGCCGCCGATGGCACCTGGCGTATTCCGGTTACTACGCCGCTGACGGAGGGATCGCACTCTTTTACCGTCACCCAAACCGACAAAGCGGGTAATACCAGCGCCATCTCGCAGCCACTGAGCATCACGGTCGACACCAGGCCGCCCGCAACGCCCGAGATTACGCTTAACGAGGCCGGCAGCCAGGTGACCGGCACCGCTGAACCTAACAGCATCATCACCATTACCAACGGGAATGGCGACGTGCTGGGAACGGGTAAAGCCAACCCTGACGGTAGCTTCACCATCAACCTCTCGCCTGCCCAGACTAACGGGCAGACTATTTCGGCGACGGCAAGCGACGCCGCAGGCAACCAGAGCCAGCCTGCCACCACTATGGCGCTGGACACTACTGCTCCGCTGGCTCCGGCTAACCTCGCTGTCTCCGAAGATGGCACCACCCTCACCGGAACGGCAGAAGCGGGCAGCACCGTCAGCATTAAAGACGCCAGTGGTACCGAAATCGGCACTGCCGTGGCTGACGCACAGGGTAAATTCAGTTTCACCCTTAATCCGGCGCGGCTTAACGGTGAAACCCTCACCGCCGACGCCACCGACGGCGCGGGCAACACCGGTCCGACCGCCAGCGTCACCGCTCCGGATACCACCGATCCACTGGCCCCGGCTAATCTGGTCCTCTCTGAAGACGGCACCACCCTCACCGGGACGGCGGAAGCGGGCAGCACCGTCAGCATTAAAGACGCCAGTGGTACTGAAATCGGCACCGCCGTGGCTGACGCACAGGGTAATTTCAGCGTCACCCTCAACCCGGCACAGCTTAACGGTGAAACCCTCACCGCCGATGCCACCGACGGCGCAGGCAACACCGGTCCGACTACCAGCATCACCGTCCCGGATGTCACACCGCCGGGCTTTACCGGCGAACTGGTTGTTTCGCCGGAAGGCGACAGCGTCTCCGGCACCACCGAGCCGGGCAGCACGGTGACCATCCGTGACCCGCAGGGCAACATTATTGGCACAGAGATCGCAGGGGAGAACGGGGAGTTTACTGTTCCCGTCGCGCCTGCACAGACCAACGGCGAGGCGCTTCAGGCGGTCGTCACTGATACCACCGGCAACAGCAGCCAGCCGGTGACCGTCACCGCTCCGGACACCACCGATCCGCTGGCCCCGGGCAACCTGGTCCTCTCTGAAGACGGCACCACCCTCACCGGTACGGCAGAAGCGGGCAGCACCGTCAGCATTAAAGACGCCAGTGGTACTGAAATCGGCACCGCCCTGGCTGACGCACAGGGTAATTTCAGCGTCACCCTCAACCCGGCACAGCTTAACGGCGAAACCCTCACCGCCGACGCCACCGACGGCGCAGGCAACACCGGTCCGACTACCAGCATCACCGCTCCCGACGAGACAGCGCCGACGTTTATCGGCGAACTGGTTGTTTCGCCAGAAGGCGACAGCGTCTCCGGCACCACCGAGCCGGGCAGCACGGTGACCATCCGTGACCCGCAGGGCAACGTGATTGGCACAGAGATCGCAGGGGAGAACGGGGAGTTTACCGTTCCCGTCGCGCCTGCACAGACCAACGGCGAGGCGCTTCAGGCGGTCGTCACTGATACCAGCGGCAACAGCAGCCAGCCGGTAACCGTCACCGCTCCGGATACCACCGATCCGCTGGCCCCGGCTGACCTGGTCCTCTCTGAAGACGGCACCACCCTCACCGGGACGGCGGAAGCAGGCAGCACCGTCAGCATTAAAGACGCCAGTGGTACCGAAATCGGCACCGCTGTAGCCGATGCTGAGGGCAACTTTACCGCCACTCTCAACCCGGCACAGCTTAACGGCGAAACCCTCACCGCCGACGCCACCGACGGCGCGGGCAACACCGGTCCGACTACCAGCATCACCGTCCCGGATGTCACACCGCCGGGCTTTACCGGCGAACTGGTTGTTTCGCCGGAAGGCGACAGCGTCTCCGGTACCACCGAGCCGGGCAGCACGGTGACCATCCGTGACCCGCAGGGCAACATTATTGGCACAGAGATCGCAGGGGAGAACGGAGAGTTTACTGTTCCCGTCGCACCTGCACAGACCAACGGCGAGGCGCTTCAGGCGGTCGTCACTGATACCAGCGGCAACAGCAGCCAGCCGGTGACCGCCATTGCTCCGGATACCACCGATCCGCTGGCCCCGGGTAATCTGACCATCTCTGAAGATGGCACCACCCTCACCGGGACGGCGGAAGCGGGCAGCACCGTCAGCATTAAAGACGCCAGTGGTACCGAAATCGGCACTGCTGTAGCCGATGCTGAGGGCAACTTTACCGCCACCCTTAATCCGGCGCTGCTTAACGGCGAAACCCTCACCGCCGACGCCACCGACGGCGCGGGCAACACCGGTCCGACCGCCAGCGTCACCGCTCCCGACGAGACAGCGCCGACGTTTACCGGCGAACTGGTTGTTTCGCCGGAAGGCGACAGCGTCTCCGGCACCACCGAGCCGGGCAGCACGGTGACCATCCGTGACCCGCAGGGCAACGTGATTGGCACAGAGATCGCAGGGGAGAACGGAGAGTTTACCGTTCCCGTCGCGCCTGCACAGACCAACGGCGAGGCGCTTCAGGCGGTCGTCACTGATACCAGCGGCAACAGCAGCCAGCCGGTGACCGCCATTGCTCCGGATACCACCGATCCGCTGGCCCCGGGCAACCTGGCCATCTCTGAAGACGGCACCACCCTCACCGGGACGGCGGAAGCAGGCAGCACCGTCAGCATCAGGGATGCCAACGGCAACGAAATCGGTACCGCTCAGGTCAACGACCAGGGTAATTTCAGCGCCACCCTCACGCCAGCGCAGCTCAACGGCGAAACCCTGACCGCAGACGTCACGGACAGGGCGGGCAATACCGGCCCGACCGCCAGCGTCACCGCGCCTGATATTACGCCGGCTCAGACGCCAGTCATCAACGGGGTGATCGATGACACGCAGGATACGACCGAATCCGTGGCGCAAAACGGCCTGACCAACGATAACAGTCCCACCGTGACCGGCACCGGCGAACCCGGCACCACCATCACCCTTTACAGCGGTAACACCGTTATCGGTACGGGTCCGGTTGATGCTGACGGCAACTGGTCGATTACTCCAGCGGCTCCGCTGGCGGATGGCGGTCATGTATTTACCGCCACCGCGACCGACGCCACGGGCAACGTCAGCACGTCAGTTTCTAACAGCTGGAGCATTACCATTGACGCTACCGCGCCGCAAACGCCGGTGGTAACGCAGCTCGTGGACGATGTACCAGGTACGCTCGGAGCGATCGATCTCAATGGCATCACCAACGACAATCGCCCTACCCTTAACGGTACTGGCGAGCCGGGAAGCACCATCAGCATTCGCATCGACGGCCTGCAGATCGGCACGGCCGAAGTAGGTGAAAATGGCGACTGGAGCTATACGCCGACGATTGCGCTTGAAGATGGCCCGCACACCTTAACTACGGTCGCCATCGACAGCGCGGGCAACGCCAGCGAACCTTCCGCTGACTTTACCTTTACCGTCGAGACCACCCCGCCGGAAGCCGCCGTGCTGGGCTCCGTACTGGATAACGTGGGCGATGTGCAGACCCCGATTACCAGCGGTACCCCTACGGACGATAGCCAGCCGACGCTGCAGGGAACCGCGCCGGAAGATGCTACCATCACCGTCTATGACGGTACCACGCTGCTGGGTACCGCTACCCGCGACGGCGCCATCTGGACCTTTACGCCAGAGACGCCGCTGACGGACGGCACCCACGTGCTGACCATTCGCACCACCGACGCGGCGGGGAATATCGCCATCACCGGTCCGTTTAATCTGGTGATCGATACCGTCGCGCCCGCCACGCCGCAAGCGCCGGCGATTGAAGTTAACCCTGAAGGTACTGATCCTGCACCGTTAAATCCTGGCGAAACCACCCGCGATACCACCCCGACGCTGAGCGGCACGGGTAACCCGGGCGATACCGTCACCATTTACAACGGCACTGCGCCGATTGGAACGGCCACCGTTGACCCGGAGGGCAACTGGAGCTGGACGCCGGAAGAGCCGCTGGCTAACGGTAACTATCAGCTTTCCCTTACCGTCACCAACCAGGACGGCGCAGGCAATGAGAGCGCCCCGTCGCAGCCGGTGGCGATCGTGATTGATACCGATGCGCCTGCCGCCCCCGGCATGCCGCTGGTCACCGATAACGTAACTGATATCACCGGCCCGGTTGATAACGGCGGCAGCACCAACGATACGCGCCCGGTGCTGAGCGGCACCGGCGCCACGGCGAACGACCTGATTATCATCACTGACACGGTGAACGGCGTGGCCACCGAAATCGGCCGCGTCTCCGTTGGCCCGGACGGCAGCTGGAGTCTGCGCCCGGATACTCCGCTTGGGGAAGGGACACACACGATTACCGTTACCGCTACCGACGAGGCGGGCAACGTTTCTGATGCGTCCAGTCCGATGCTGATTACCGTCGATACCCAGGCCTCCCCTGTGCCGGTGATTACTGGCGTTGACGGTATAGCCAGCGGCGGCGCTACTACCGACACCACCCCAACCCTCAACGGTACCGGCACCAGCGGTGACACCATTATCATCTACAACAACGGCGTCGAAATCGCCCGCGAAACGGTAGCGGATGGCGTCTGGAGCTGGACGCCGGACGCGGCGCTGGGCGAAGTCACCCTGAACCTTACCGCCGCCTCGGTGGACGCGGCGGGCAATGTCAGCGCCGCCAGCCCGGTCTACACCCTGACCGTGGATACCACCGCACCTGCCGTGCCGCAGGTCACCGCTATCTCCGACAGCATCCTGGCGAACGGCGTGCTCTATACCATTGATACCACGCCGACAATCACCGGCAGGGCAGAAGCGGGCAGCACGGTGACCGTTTATATTAATGAAGTCGCACAACCCAATACCGTTGTTGCAGACGGCAATGGCAACTGGAGCTGGACACCTGACGCCCCGCTGGCGCAAGCGGTAACCAGCATCGGCGTCAGCGCTACCGACGCGGCAGGCAACACCACGCCTGGAGCAACGGTAAGCGTAACGATAGATGCCACCCCGCCCGCCGATCCGACGGTAACGGCGATCGCTGCGGAAGGTACGCCGCTGACCGGTATCGCAGAAGCGGGCGCCACCGTGATTGTGACCTCAGGGAATGTGGAGCTGGGCCGCGGCGTGGCTGACGGCGCCGGAAACTACTCCATTGCGCTCTCCCCTGCCCCCGCTAACGGCGACGATCTTAGCGTCCGGGCGGTGGATGCGGCGGGCAATACAAGTGGCCCGACGACTTTCGATGTGACAGGCGTGAGCGATACCGTGGTGGATGCCCCGGTCATTACCGCCATCACGAATGATGCGGGCGGCATCGATGTCGCAGGCGGCAGCACCAACGACGCGACGCCGATTATCAGCGGTACCGCGGTGGCGGGCAGCACCGTGAATATTTACCTTGATGGCTCCGCCACGCCGGTCGCGACCATTGTTGCGAATGACGACGGTACATGGAACTTTACCTCTGCCGCCCTCGGCGAAGGCCCGCACAGCTTTACCGCCACCGCAACTCTCGGCGGCGTCACCAGCGGCCTCTCCGGGGCGGCGACGGTGACGGTGGATCTCACGCTGCCGGATGCGCCGACCATCGGGGCAGTTACTGACGACCTGGCACCGTTCACCGGCCCGCTCACCAGCGGTGATACCACCAACGACACCCGTCCGACCTTCAGCGGTACCGGTACGGCGGGCGAAACCATTACCCTGTATGAAGGCACTACGGTGCTGGGCAGCGTGGTCATCGGCCCTACCGGTAACTGGAGCCTTACCCCCACCGCAGCGCTCGACAACGGTAGTCACGAGCTGAGCATCACCACCACCGACGCGGCGGGCAACGTAAGCTTTCCGTCTGCGGGCTTTACCGTAGTGGTGGATACCCTCTCCACCACGCCGGTGATTACTAACGCGCAGGATAACGTCGGCAGCGTGACGGACGCCGTGCTGAGCGGCGGTGTGACCGATGACGCCACTCCGACCCTCACCGGGACGGCGGAAGCCAACAGCACCGTCGCCATTTTTGAAGGCGGCAATCAGATTGGTACCGTGCTGGCGGACGGTACGGGGGCGTGGAGCTTTACGCCCGGCACGCCGCTGGCGGCCGGTCTGCATAGCTTCACCGCCGTGGCGACCGATCCGCAGGGCAATACCAGCGCCGCGTCGCAGCCGTTTAACGTCACGATTGACGTCACCCCGCCGACAACCCCGACCATCGACAGCGTCAGTGACAACGTGAACGGCGGCGCAACGGGCAATCTGACCACCGGCCAGGTGACCAATGACGCCACCCCGACCCTGAGCGGCACCGGCGCGCCGGGCAGCACGGTGCATATCTTCAACGGCACTACCCAACTGACCACCGTGGTGGTGCAGGAGAACGGCAGCTGGAGCTTTACGCCGAACCCGGCGCTGGCTGACGGCCTCTATAACATCCGCGTGAATGCCACCGACGAGGCGGGTAACGTCTCTGCCAGTTCGCCGGTCTTTGCCTTCACCGTCGATACCGCAGCGCCGGTCGCGCCGGTACTGACCGCCACACTGGATGACGTGGGGCCGGTCACCGGTACGCTTACCAGCGGCAACAGCACCAACGACGATCGTCCAACCTTTAACGGTACAGGGGAAGTGGGTTCTACGATCCGCATCCTGCTGGACGGGGAAGCGATCGGCACGGCGGAAGTGAACGCCCAGGGCAACTGGACCTTTACCCCGACCACGCCATTCTCCGCCGGACCGCACGAAGTCACCTTTGACGCCACCGATGCCGCAGGCAATACGGTGGAGGCCGGTACGCCGTTTAGCCTGACGGTCGACACCACGGCACCGGTGGCCCCTGCCATCGTTAATGCCACCGACAACGTGGGCACGATCCTCACGCCGGTCACCTCCGGGCAGAGCACCGATGACACCACGCCTGTGCTTAACGGCACGGCGGAGGCGAACGCCACCGTTATCGTCTATGAAAACGGCGTGGAGGTGGGCCGTACCACCGCCGATGGCACCGGCGCGTGGAGCATAACGCCTGCGGCGCTGAGCAGCGGCAGCCACACCTTTACCGCCACCGCGACCGATGCGGCGGGCAACGTCGGCCCGGCCTCCGCGCCGTTTACCGTCGTGGTGGATACCGCCGCGCCGCTGGCGCCGGTCATCGCCCAGGCGACCGACGATGTGAATAGCGTCACGGGTCCATTCGCCAGCGGACAGGCGACCGACGACACCCGGCCGCAGTTGAGCGGTAGCAGCGAGCCAAACGCCACGGTCAATATCTATGAGGGCGCTACCCTGCTGGGCACCGCGCAGGCTGACGCCAGCGGCGCATGGAGCCTGACGCTGAACACAGCCCTGGACGAAGGAACCCATACGCTGGTTGCGCGGGCGACCGACGCCGCGGGCAATACCAGCCCGGATTCGGCCAGCTTCAGCCTGGTGGTTGACCTCACCCCGCCAGCGCTGCCGGTGCTGGTCAGCGTCACCGACGACGTGGGCGGCAACGCCACCCTGACCAGCGGCCAGGTCACTAACGATGCCCAGCCGACGCTGACCGGTACGGCAGAAGCGGGCTCCACGGTGACCATCTATGACGGCACCACCCCGATCGGCAGCGTGGTCGCTACCGACGGTAACTGGAGCTTTACCCCGCTGACCCCGCTTGGCGACGGCCAGCATACCCTGACCTTAACCGCCACCGATCCCGCGGGGAACGCCAGCGCGCCAACGACCGGCTTCGTGGTGAATGTGGATGCTACCGTGCCCGTTGCGCCGGTGATTACTACCATACTGGATGATGTGGGAACCCTTACCGGTCCGGTAACCGGCGGTAATCCGACCAACGACACCCGTCCGACGCTCAACGGCACCGCCGAAGCGGGAAGTACCGTCAATATTTATGACGGCACGACGCTGGTCGGCACCGTCACGGCGGACAGCAACGGCAACTGGTCGCTGCCGCAGACCACCACTACCCTGAGTGAAGGGCAGCATAACTTCACCGCCACCGCGACCGACGCGGCGGGCAACATCAGCGTAGCCTCGCCTGTGACCTCCATCGTAGTGGATATCACGGCACCGGGCCTGCCCACCGCCCTGGCGGTAGTCAATAACGGCACGCGCGTCACCGGTATCGCCGAAGCGGGCAGCACCGTGACCATCACCAGCGCCGATGGCGCAACGGTGCTGGGCAGCGCGACGGCGGACGGCAACGGCAGCTTTACCGTCACCATTACGCCGCCGCAGACCAACGGCGAATCGCTGCAGGTATTTGCCACCGACCGGGCGGGTAACGCCGGTACGCCTGAGAACGTCATCGCGCCTGTTACTACCCTGCCGAACGCGCCGCTTATCGCCACGATCAACGATAACGTCGGCACGATTACCGGCAACATCACCAACGGGCGCAGCACCGACGACACCACGCCGACCCTCTCCGGGACGGCGCAGGCCAACTCCACCGTCACGCTCTATAACAACGGCGTGTCAATGGGGACGGTGACCGCCGACGCCAGCGGCAACTGGACCTTTACGACCCCTGCGCTCGGCGATGGCACCCACGCCTTTACCGCCACCGCTACCAACGCCACGGGTACCGGGCCGGTCTCCGCGCCGACCACCGTGGTTGTCGATACCGTCGCCCCCACCGCGCCAAACGGCAGCTTTAACGCCGACGGCAGCGTGCTGACCGGTACCGCCGAAGCGGGCAGCACGGTCACCATTCGCCTGGGGGATAACACCACGGTGACCACCACCGCTGGCGCTAACGGGAGTTACAGCTACACCTTCCTCAACAAGCAGACGGAAGGCCAGACGCTGCAAATCACCGCCACCGACGCTGCGGGCAACGTCTCTCTGCCCGGCTCGGCCGTCGCGCCGGTGGTGCCGCTCTCGGCCAGCACTAATCTGGAGGAGATGGATCTCACCTCCACCGCCACCGTCACCAACGAGCAGTACAGCGATTACGGCGTGCTGTTGGTCGGCGCGCTGGGTAACGTGCTGACCCTGCTCGGCAATGACACCGCCCAGGTCGGCTTTACCGTCGCCAACGGCGGCAGCGCGGATATTTCCGTCAACGCTAACGCCACCGGGGTGGTGCTCTCCCTGCTCAACACTCTGGAGCTGGTGGTGCAGCGCTTTGACGCAGCCAATAACACCTGGACCACCGTGGTGGATACCGGCCAGCCGCAGTTCGCTAATCTCCTGACGCTGGGGGCCAGCGGGGTGACGCTGAATATGGCCGGGCTGGAAGGCGGCCAGTATCGCGTGCTGAGCTATAACACCAACGTGCTCGCCACCGGCAGCTACACCAGCCTGGATGTGGATGTCACGCAGTTTAGCGCCGGTACGCTGGTAGGTAATACCACCCAAACCGGGAACGTTATTCTGGACGTAGACCCGACCACCGGCAGCGATAACGCCCCGGCGGGTACCACCGTTACCGCGGTGACCAACGCTCAGGGGACTCTCACCAACGTCACAGCGGATGGCACGGTGATTCAGGGGCAGTACGGTACGCTGACTATCAATCTGAACGGCAGCTACAGCTACACCCTGACCAGCAACAGCGCATCCGTACTGGGACGCACCGAGAGCTTCACCTATACCATCGGCAGCAACGGGGCGACCGCCTCGGCAAATCTGGTCATTTCGCTGGGGGCCAACACCGTTACCAACAGCGTGACGGCGGTGGATGATGTCAATTCGCTGACCTTTGATACCACAGTCAGCGCCATTGATAACGGGCCATCTTCGCAGGGCGGTTTCACGGTGGTCGGGGTCAATCTCGGCAATACGCTGGGTCTGAACCTGCTTGACGACCTGAGCAACCCGATCATCTATAACGTGGAGGAAGGGACCACCCGCACCATGACCATTCAGGGCTCGGTAGGTGGCGTGGCGCTGGCCTCGGTGTTTGACCTCTATATCTACAAGTTCAACAATGCGACCCAGACCTTTGAACAGCTCCGCGTTGAGCAAGGCTGGCTGCGCGCCCCGCTGCTCGGCGGCACCTCGCCGCGGCTGACGCTGAACCTGCCCGCCGGGGAGTACCTCTTCCTGCTCAACACGGCGGCGGGGATCACCGCGCTGACGGGCTATACCCTCAACGTGCTGGAGGATCACGTTTACAGCGTGGCGAGCGTCGGCGCTACCACCACCGGCGATGTGCTGGCGGATGATATCGTCCCGAACGGCACGCTGGTGACCGAGGTAAATGGCGTGGCGGTCAACGCCAACGGCCTGACCACCATTCAGGGCGAGTACGGCACGCTTCGCATCAACGCCCAGGGGGAATATACCTATACCCTGCGCAGCGGCGTGGGCGCGGACGGTATCGATACCCCGGACACCTTTGTCTACACCGTGACCGCGCCGAACGGCGACCGGGATACCGCCTCGCTGAACATCACTCCGGCGCCGCGACCGATGGATGCGGTGAGCGACATCAGCGAGATCATGGATGTTACCTCCGTTCACCATACGGCGGCCTATACCGACAGTGATGTAGGTCGGGCAAGCTGGTCGACATCCTTACTCGGAGCAACGCAGGGCAGCGGCAGCGGAACGTTTGTAGTGGACCCGAACACCGCCCTGCATAACGTGGTGCTGAACTTCAATATTGCCTCCCTGTTGTCGCTGGGTGGATTAACGGTGAACTGGACGCTTTCGCAGGGCACGACAACGATCCGTACCGGCTCCTTTAACGGCGGCATTTTGTTGGGCGGAAATGCGGAAGTAGCCCTGACGGGACTGGATCTGAACGCGGGCACCTATACCCTCAGCTTCACTGGCAGAGCGCCGGGGCTGAGCGTGGGTAATATTACGATCACCCCGAGCGTGTCCGGCACCAGCTACTCGCTGATCCAGTTTGACAGCACCAGCGGCCACACCGTGGACGGCAATATCTTTGACGGCACCGACTCCGCCGGGGCGATGGATCAGCTCCAGTCGGTGGATACCCGCCTGAGCATTACCGGCTACAACGGCGTGACCACCACGCTCGACCCGTACACCACCAGCAGCGCCAACGCCACTATTCAGGGGCACTACGGCACGCTGAGCATCGGGGCGGACGGGCAGTACACCTACACCCTCAATACCGGGGTCTCCCTCTCCACCATCACCTCGAAGGAGGTCTTTAACTACACCCTCACCGACGGTAGCGGCAGAACCGAGAGCGCGTCGTTAACCATCAATATGGCGCCGCAGTTCGTCAGCTCGGAGCATAACGACATTATTAACGGTACTGCGTATGGCGACACGCTGATCTATCAGGTGCTGAGCAACACGGTGGGGAATGCTACGGCGGGCAACAGCAACGGCGATCACTGGACCAACTTCTCGCTGGAGCAAGGGGACAAGATTGACGTCAGCGATCTGCTGGTGGGCTGGAACGGCAGTGCCGCCACGCTCGGGAACTATCTGCAAGTAAGCACCAGCGGTAACAACACGGTGATCTCTATTGACCGGGACGGCGCGGGCACGGCCTATACCAAAACCACTTTGGTGACGCTGGACAACGTACAAACCAACTACGAGGAACTGGTTAACCAACAGCACATTATTACCGGCTAGAGAGGCAGTACTGACCCGGGCGCACAGCGCCCGGGCATTAACAATAACGAGAAGCGTATTTTGACAGGGACTTAACATGGGAAAGAAGATGCCTTACTGGTGGCTTTCATGCTGCCTGTTATCTGTACCCGTCGCCGCCGCGCCCGCTGCGGTCATTAATTCCGGACAACTGAGCGAACAACTCCCCTCTCTTAGCGGACGCATCGCACCGCCCGCCAGTAAAAACGCCCCCGGCACACTGCATCTTGGCGAAGCGGTTAACCGCGCGGTGAGCTGGCATCCCGGTATCGGCGAAGCGGTCGGTAAACTCTATGAACAGACCGAAGAGGTGGATGTCGCCAAAGCAAAATATTATCCGCAGGTGAATGCCGGGGTGGAAAACGGCTACACCCACGACGGCGATGACAACGGGTTTACCCCGTCGCTGGTCCTCTCCCTCTCCCAGATGCTCTATGACTTCGGCAAGGTGGCAAGCCAGGTGCGCGCCGAAAACGCCGGGGTGGCCCAGCAGCAGGCCAACGTGCTGGTGAGTATCGACACCATCGCCCACGATACCGCCATCGCCCTGGTACAGGTGCAGACGCTGCAGCAGATGGTGGCAACCGCCAAAGAGCAGCTTGATGCCCTCTCTTCCATTGGCAGCCTGACGCGACAGCGCAACGACGAAGGGGCGACCTCTCTCTCTGACGTGGTGCAGACCGACGCCCGCATCGAGGGGGCTCGCGCCCAGCTCATGCAGTACCAGGCGAGCCTCGACAGCGCCCGCGCCACGCTGATGAGCTATCTCGGCTGGGATAACCTGCAGGACGTCAGCAACGACTTTCCTGAAGGGCTGGCGCGCAGCTGCGATGTCGCCGAGCCGGACGACCGCCTTGTGCCCTCGGTGCTCGCCGCCTGGGCGCAGGCGAACGTAGCGCAGGCGAATCTTGATTACGCCAACGCGCAGATGACTCCCACCATCTCGCTGGAGCCAGAGGTGCGTCACTACCTGAACGACAGCTACGCGGGCCACGACTACCGGGATCGCACCCAGTATTCCGCGTGGGTGAAGGTGCAGATGCCCCTCTACCAGGGCGGCGGCCTCACCGCCCGACGTAACGCCGCCGGACACGCGGTGGAGGCGGCGCAATCCACCATCCAGCGCACCCGCCTCGACGTGCGCCAGAAATTAATGGAGGCGCGCAGCCAGGTAATGAGCCTGACCAGCACCCTGCAGATCCAGGCGCGGCAGGAGGCGCTCAGCGCCCGCACCCGCGAACTCTATCAACAGCAATATCTCGATCTCGGCTCGCGCCCGCTGCTCGACGTGCTCAACGCCGAACAGGAAGTTTACCAGGCGCGCTTTACCCAGCAGCAAACCGCCGGACAGCTCCACCAGCTCCAGCTTAACTGCCTCTATAACACCGGTCGTCTGCGTCATGCGTTCGACCTTGAAAATCGCACCATTCAGAGCGTGGAGATCCAGCCATGAAGCCGACCGAACTGCCGCAGGATGAGATCATGACGGACGCGGCGCTGGCGCAATGGGCGCAGGCGTTTGGCTACGTTGCGGGCCGCTATCGCGTGGCCTGTTCCCCCGGCGCGCTGATCGCGGGCGCGCCGTGGCTTAAAGGTAAACCGATGGTGCCCGCGTTAACCCAACTGGCCCGCGAAGCGGGGTTATCGTTTCAGCTGCTGACCGCCGACGACCAGGCGATCAACAGCTGGCGGCTGCCGGTGGTGGTGGCGCTGCACGAGGGGAAAATCGGCATCATTGAACATTTTGACGGGGAGGATACCCTCGACGTCTGCTTTATCGATAAAGAGGCGCAGAACAACCGCCTCTCCCTCAGCGCCCTGCTGCCCGCCATCCGTCACGTGGTGGCGCTGCGCCCGCTGGCCGCCCTGCGCGACAGCCGGGTGGATGCCTATATCGCCAAATACCGCCCGGACTGGCTTTACCGGCTGGTAATGCGCGATCTGCGCCCCTACGCGTGGGTGATGCTGGCGGCGCTCTTTATCAACGTCCTCTCCCTCTCCGGCATTCTTTTCTCCATGCAGGTCTATGACCGGGTGATCCCCGCCCAGTCTTACCCCACGCTCTACGTGCTGACCATCGGGGTGCTGATCGCCACCCTCTTCGGCTTTGTGCTGCGGGTGGCGCGGGGACATATTATGGATCTCTTAGGCAAGCGATCCGATCTGCGCGTCTCGGATCGGGTATTCGGCCACGCGCTCAGGCTGCGCAACAGCGCGATCCCCCGCTCCACCGGCAGCTTTATCTCCCAGCTGCGCGAGCTGGAGCAGATCCGCGAGATGGTTACCTCTTCCACCATCTCCACCATTGTCGATCTGCCCTTCTTCTTACTCTTTGTGCTGGTGCTGGCGATCATCGCCCCGCAGCTCGCCTGGATCGCCCCCGTCGCCGCCGTACTGATGGTGCTTCCCGGCCTGCTGCTGCAAAAAAAGCTGGCGATGCTGGCGAAGCAGTCGGCCCACGAGTCCACGCTGCGTAACGCGGTGCTGGTGGAGAGCGTGCAGGGGCTGGAGGATATCAAGCTGATGCAGGCGGAGAACCGCTTTTTGCAGCAGTGGAACAGCTACGTGCAGATCACCGCCGAGTCGGGGCTGCGCACCCGCGAACTGACGCAGAACCTGATCAGCTGGGGAATGACCATCCAGAGCCTGGTCTACGCGGCGGTGATTGTGGTGGGCGCGCCGATGGTGATTGACGGGACGCTGACCACCGGTTCGGTGGTGGCGGCCTCGATGCTCGCCTCCCGGATGATCGCCCCGATGGCGACGCTCTGCGGGGTGCTGGCCCGCTGGCAGCAGGTGAAGGCGGCTAAAGAGGGGCTGGACAGTATTATGCAGCTTCCCACTGAGAACCAGCGCGAAGAGACGCCGATCCGCCAGGATGTGCTGCGCGGCCACTACCTCTTCGATCAGGCGCAGTTTCGCTATCACCCGGACGATCCGCGCATGGCGCTGCGGATCAACCGCCTGGAGATCAAACCGGGCGAAAAAGTGGCGATCCTCGGGCGCAATGGCGCGGGCAAATCGACCCTGTTACAGGCGATGGCGGGCGGCATGGATGTCGCCAGCGGCGAAGTGCGGCTCGACAACCTGAGCCTGCCGCATCTGGATGTGGCCGACCTGCGGCGCAACGTCGGCCTGATGACCCAGAACGCCCGCCTCTTCTACGGCACCCTGCGGGAGAACATTACCCTCGGCGCGCCGCGCGCCAGCGACGAGGAGATCTTCACCGTGCTGGAGATGTGCGGCGCGGCGGACTTTGTGCGCAAGCTGCCGAAGGGGCTGGATTACCCGATTATGGAGAACGGCGTCGGGCTTTCGGGGGGGCAGCGCCAGTCGATTCTGCTGGCGCGGATGCTGCTGCGCGATCCCAACATCGTCCTGCTGGATGAGCCTACCGCCTCGCTGGATGAACATACCGAGCGGGAGTTTATCCAGCGTCTGGGCCAGTGGCTCGGCCACCGCACCCTGGTGGTGGCGACCCACCGCGTGCCGGTGCTGGAGCTGGTGGAACGCGTGGTGGTGCTGAAAGAGGGGATGCTGGTGATGGACGCGCCGAAGGCGCAGGCGCTTAACAACAGCCGCATGCATCAGCAGCAACAGGCAAACGGACGGGAGTGGAAAAATGAAAACCAGTCAGCATGATGCCGCCGCGATGGAGGATCTGGATAACGCCCTCGACTCCGAAAGCGGCTACACCGGGGCGCGGCGTATCGTACTTCTCTCCCTGCTGCTCTTTATCGTGGTGGGAGTCTGGGCGTGGTTTGGCGTGCTGGACGAGGTGTCGACCGGCACCGGCAAGGTGATCCCCAGCTCCCGCGAGCAGGTGTTGCAGTCTCTCGACGGCGGGATCCTCGCCGAGCTGAAGGTGCACGAAGGGGATCTGGTGCAGGCCGGACAGGTGCTGGCGCGGCTCGATCCGACGCGCTCGGAGTCGAACGTGGGCGAGAGCGCGGCGCGCTACCGCGCCTCCCTCGCCTCCAGCGTGCGCCTGACGGCGGAGGTGAACGATCTGCCGCTGGTCTTTCCCGACTCCCTGAAGGGGTGGCCCGATCTGCTGGCCGCCGAGACCCGGCTCTATAAGTCCCGCCGCGCCCAGCTGGAGGATACCCAGCGCGAGCTACGCGCGGCGCTTGAGCTGGCGAATAAAGAGCTGGCGATCACCCAGCGGCTGGTTAAAACCGGCGCCGCCAGCCACGTCGAAGTCCTGCGCCTGCAGCGGCAAAAGAGCGATCTGGAGCTGAAGCTGACCGACGTGCGTTCGCAATATTACGTTCAGGCGCGGGAGGCGCTCTCCAAGGCCAACGCCGAGGTGGATATGCTGACGGCGATACTGAAGGGACGGGAGGATTCGGTGACCCGCCTGACGGTAAAATCCCCGGTGCGCGGGATTGTGAAAAACATCAAGGTGATGACCATTGGCGGCGTCATTCCGCCCAACGGCGAGCTGATGGAGATTGTACCGGTGGACGATCATCTGCTGATTGAGACCCGCCTCTCGCCGCGCGATATCGCCTTTATCCACCCGGGGCAGAAGGCGCTGGTGAAGATCACCGCTTACGATTACGCCATCTATGGCGGGCTGGAGGGGGTGGTGGAGACTATCTCGCCCGATACCATCCAGGATGAAGCCAAGCCGGAGATCTTTTACTACCGGGTCTTTATCCGCACCCACCAGGATTTTCTGGTGAATAAAGCGGGAAGGCATTTTTCGATTGTGCCGGGGATGATTGCGACGGTGGATATCAAGACCGGCGAGAAAACGGTGCTGGATTATATGATCAAGCCGTTTAACCGCGCGAAAGAGGCGCTGCGGGAGCGGTAACGGGTGCGGGGAAGAGCGCGGCCAGAGTGCGTCCCTTCCCCTCACCCTGGCCCTCTCCCCAGAGGGGAGAGGGGATAATGCGGTGCGAAAACGAAGCTTGCTCGTCCCCTCCCCCCTTTCAGGGTAAGGCTCTACACCCCTACCCTCACAACGCTCGATCGGCTCCCTCTCCCTTTCAGGGAGAGGAAATGGTGCGGTGCGAAAACGAAGCTTGCTCGTCCCCTCATAACGCTCGATCGGCCCCCTCTCCCTTTCAGAGAGAGGGAATGGTGCGGTGCGAAAACGAAGCTTGATCGTCCCCCTAACCCCTTTCAGGGTGAGGCTCTACGCCCCTACCCTCACAATGCTCGATCGGCCCCCTCTCCCTTTCAGGGAGAGGGCTGGGGTGAGGGTCTACCCATACTCCTCATTGCTTCCTCTGCCCCCGTAATTCCCCTCTCGTATATTCCACAACCATTAATTTTTATATGCGCAGAAACGCTATTTAACCCATAAAAAACATGCCCACGATCACAAAATAACGTCACCCTGATTTTACTCAATAAAAAGGTTTATTAACCACTCCGCCTAACCCATTGATTAAATATAAATATTCACCAGCATATTTAGCGCCGCATTTGCCATTAAGATAATTCGCACAACATATACCTCTAATCTTATTTGCACCTTGCCTGCTTTAGGACAAAAATGCATCTGCTGGATAAATCCCAGCAAGGAAGGGATGATTATGATACTTATTGCCTCCTCCTCAGGATTTTTCCTTGAGGGGTTAACCAGTGCACTGGCGCTGACGCAGCAAAAGGATTTTCAACAGCCGCTGGTCGCGCCTCACGACGCCTTTTACGAAGCGCTTATGGCGCATCCGAATGTGAAAATGCTTATCCTCGATTACCGTCATTATGAGCTTAAGCTTCTGAAATTACTGTTTGAAATAAAAAGGTTCAGACCGGAATTAAAAATTGTCATTATCGTTAAGGAGAAAGAGACCCTCAATGCAACGGAGCACGTCCTGCTCAATACGGCGGTGGACTGCCTGCTCGACAAAAACGATTCGCTAAAATCGATGATGCAGATTGTCTCCTTTGTCTATAGCGCAACAAAGGTGCCTTTTGATGTTTCCCATACCCGGCTGCAGAAACTGCTGCATCCGCAATTAAATGAAAAAGAGGCGCTCCTTTTCCCCTATATTGTTGCGGGCGAAAAAAACAAAGAGATCGCGGCAGAGACCGGAATGGATCCTAAACTGGTTAGTTATTACCGCACCCGGATTTACCATAAATACCATGTCCACAATATCGTCGAGCTTTATAGCGCTTTCAGCAAACCGATCGCTACAGACTCTTTCGCTGTCTGACCCGTTTTCAGCCCTGTTTCCCTCAGGCAAATAAAAAAGGAACCTGATTGCTCAGGTTCCTTTTGCGTGTGGCTGTTATCAGAAGCCGAATTTAACGCCAATGCTGGCTTCTACCGGAGTGCGATAGTTGGTCTTATCGCTGCTGTTGCTGAAGTGGCTGCCCACTTCGCCGTACACCTGGAAGTCTTTCTGCACGGTCCAGGTCACGCCGGCTGCCACTTCGGTGGTGGAGAACTGTTTACTTGAGCTGAGCGTGGTGTTGCCGCCGCTGTTGCTAAAGGTCACTTTATCCGTACCACCAAAGCCCTGCCACAGGTTAACGCGTCCATAAGGCTGGAATTTGCCCTTGTCGGTATCGTAATCCCCGACCAGACGCGCCCCGATACGCGCGGTGACCGCATTGCCATCTTTCACCTTCATATCGGTTCTGGAGATGCCGTCCATGCTGGCGCCGTCGACGTGGTTGAACTGGTAGATCACCTGAGCCTGCGGCTCCAGCTGCCAGGCGCTCTCACCCAGACGGAACGGCTGGCCTACTTCCACAGACGCCGCCAGAGAATGGGCATCCGGGTTGTAGGATTGCGAACCGGAGTCTTTCGGTATAATGCGCAGGTTATGGAAGCCATACTGCAACACGTTATCCACATAGAAGCCGTTATCCGCAAACCAGGTGGCGTAACCGCCAACGTAAAACGCGTTGTCTTTCACATCCCCGGTATCGCCGTAACCGTTTTCTCCCCAGCCGCGAACGCTGCTGTTGTTATCCACGAAGCTGGTGTAGAGCCCTGCCTTCCAGTTTGGATCGGCGTAGAGGTCCACCCCGGCCTGCAGCCCCAGCGAGTAGTTGGTGGTGGAGGTTTCCGTCGCATCGTTGAGACCAATTTTATCCATGCGGTTGATCATACGGACCCAAACGCGCTGGTTATCCCCGTTCTCGCTATAGGCTACGTCATCCCCCACACGCTGATGCAGGTTACCCAGCATCGCCAGGTCGGCAAACCGGATCTGGCTGTTAATAGCGGAGAAGAGTGATGCTTCATCGCTGAAGTTATTCACCAGATACCAGTTCTCGCCTGCACCATTTCTGTCCCCGGCGCGCAGACGATATTTCATGGCACCCGACTGGAGATAATCGGCGGTTAAGCGGAAGGCATCCTTCGAGCTTTGCGCCGTGGTATCGGCGCCGTTCACACCGCTCACCACCTCAATGCCGTTGCCACGGGTGTGGTTTTTAACCTTGCTGATATCCACATCCAGTACCGTGGTACCGGTCGCCTTACCACCGTCGATCACCAGACGATCCGCCACACCATCGCCGCTGGTTCCTTGCTGCTTCGCGTTCAGCTGGATGGTGCCGCTATCACCGTGATAGTCGCCTTTCACCGTGAGCGCGGAGCCAATCTTATCGCCGCGCAGCGTCACGAGACCGCTGTTATCCAGCCCGGCAACGGTCTGGTTCATCCCGCCGGTATTGAGCGTGGCCCCTTTCGCGACAGCATGCGCCGAGGCGTAGCTGAAGCTGTTTTCCGCCCCTGCGAGGAGCTTACCGGCCGCCACGGTCGTTTTACCGCTATAGCTGGCAGAGCCGTTCAGCTGCGTGGTGCCGCTGCCAACCTGGCTCAGATCGCCCTTGCCGCTCAGTTTGCCATCGAGGGTCAGCGTATCGGAGCGATTGACCACCAGCTCAGCATCCTTGTCGATAACCACGTCGCCAATCAGGCCGCCCGCCGTACCGCCGATACCCAGCTGCAATACACCTTGCGCAATGTGCGTTCCGCCGGTGTAGGTGGCATTGTCCAGCAGGACCGCCGCGCCTTCCCCTTTCTTGGTCAGGACGCCGTCGCCCACCACTTTTTTATGCACCTTCACGGTATGCTGGCTGGTATCCAGGGTACCGCCCACCCCTTCCACGGTGATGCTGGCCAGGGTATCGATATCCTGCGCGGCCAGATCCGGGTTATATTTCAGCGTACCGTTGTTGAGGATCACATCGGTTACGCCGCTGGCGTCATGCCCCAGGTTGTTATCCCCGGAGATCACCAGCTCCCCGCCATGGACGCGTGTTTTACCGGTGTACTCATTGTCGCCGTTCAGCACCAGGGTGCCGTTGCCCATCTTGACGATGCCGCTGTCGCCCGTTAACACGTTGTCGATGGTAGCGGTGTAGTGCGCGTCGGTGCCGTCGCCCACTACCAGGGCGGTATAGTTAACGGCAGGCGTCGCATCGGTATGTTCAATCTCACCATCCTTAATGTTGATGATACCGTTGTCGCTGCTATAGTCCGGCCAGGTCGCCGTCAGGGCGATGTTGTCCCCGTAGAGATGATAGCCATCGGCGGCAAACTGCATACCGCTGACGCCCACCTGTCCGAGGCTGTTATCGACCTTAACGTCGCCCCCTTCGGTCATAAAGATGGCGAAGGCGTTGTCGCTATAAGCCGCGTTACGCACGCCGTAGTTACCGTCGCTGTCTTTGTCGTCCACCGTCCAGTTATTGTTACCGAGGCTGTTCTGCCAGGTACCGCTGCCGCCGTCGATAAACTTGTTACGGGTGCCTTCGCCGTCCCAGAAGCGCAGCTTCAGGCCATTGGTGTAGACCAGGTTCACCTGATGGTTAACCGCGGTCTGGATATAGTAGTTTTCTAAGTTAGTCAGGTTGCCGCCCAGCTCCATGCCGTTATCGGTCAGGTCACCACTGTAGTTCATTACGCGGTAGACCCCGGCGATGGTTAATGGCTGCTCCTGTTTGATGTTCAGCGTACCGTCCAGCGTCAGGTCACCTTCCACGCGTACCAGATCGTTCTGGAACTTGTCGCCCAGGATGTAGCCTGCATAGAAGTCGACATCGGTCGCGTCGTGCGACAGCCGCTCGTCATCCGCAGAGTAATCTGGCGTCGGCTGACTAAACTGGATATCCAGCCGCGAACCCTCTTTGAAGACCAGCCCACCCAAAGTGAGTGTCCCGATACTGTCGGTAGTTTCGCCGGGGCTGAGGATACCGCCATCCTCGACGGTTACGGTGCCGCCATGCGTTCCCGCGCCGCCCAGAGTGGCGTTATTTGCTACCGTCATGTCGCCGGTAGCCGCCTGCTGATTACCGTTCACCAGCAGCGTGCCCTCGTTCACCTGAGTCGTACCGGTCCAGGTATTGGCGCCGCGCAGATCCAGCACGCCCAGCCCCTCTTTGATGAGGTTGCCTGCGCCTGAGATGATGCCGGAGATGGTGTCAGCCTTCGCCAGATTGCCCAGGGTGAGGGTTTTATTTTCGTCATCACCCAGCAGCACGTTGCCCGCGCCGGAGAGCGACCCGATAAAGGTCTCCTCATCAATGGCGCTGACATCTACGGTGCCGCCTTCCTTATTGACCACCGTTGCCTGACGCGCCTGGGCCTTATCCTTCATAAACATCTTGCCACTGTTGGTAATGTTGGCAGTGCCGCCGCTGGCGTTGTTGGCAAGCGTCAGGCTGCTGCTATTGTCAACGGTAATGGTTGAACTGCCCGCATTGGCGTTGTCATTCAGGCTGGCGGTGGCGTTGCTGGTAAGCGCAACCTTCGCCGTCCCCGCGGAGGCGGTGTCTGTGAAGTTAAGGTGGCTTGCGTTAACGGCAATGTTATGCGACTGCGCGCTGGTGCTGTCGAGCAGGTTCAGCGTCGCGCCTTCATTAACGTTCACCTTGCTGTTAGTGGTACCGCCCAACGCCCCGGTTTGGTAAGCATTCACGGTTACCTGATTTACCGTATCGCCGTTGCCGGTAATAGTGGTGCTGCCTGTATAGGTGTTCGCTTGTTTCAGTTCAAGGGTGCTGTCGCCATAGTCGTCAGCCAGAGCCTTTAACAGCGTACTGTCGCTTTCATTAGGAGAGCTCATGACAGCCAGGCTGCCAATACCGCTGATGATACCTTCCATCGTCAGAGCGTGGTTGTTGAGATCCAGCGTACCGGTACCATCTTCAAGGTTTACTTCATGGTTGAGGGTGAAATCAGCCCCGGCCTGAAGGGTGGTGGCATCGGACATTACCACGCGTTCATTACCAAGCGCAGCCTCATCGCTAATCTGCAAAGTGCCGCCGCGAACGTGGGTTTCGCCGTTGTAATCGTTCACGCCATTGAGGATCAAACGACCACCATCCATTTTCACCAGATCCATCTGATCGCTCTTATCCGCCTGGACAAGGGGTACGTTGAGGGTGGCGGTGATACCGGTGTCGGAATCATCGGCCCCGACGCGGATCCAGAACTCCTGATCGGTGTTCTCGGTAAAGCCCCCTTCCAGGTCTGGAACGAGAACGGTGTAATGGGCCTGAATGGTGTTATTTTCACCTGTTCCGTTTACAATTTCATAGCCATCGGTGAGGAATTGCATACCGCTGACTTCCACTGCCTGTTTTTCCACACCATTCTCAACGTCACTAAAGACTTCAACACGGCCTTTTTCACCGGCAAAGACCGCGAACTCTTTTTGATCCCAGGGCGCATTATTGTCCCCGTTATAGGCAGTCCATTTATTCGCTTCGGTGGTACGAATTGATGAGGTCCAGACGCCGTCTCCACCTTCGATTTTTCCGTTGCCGCTTATCTTATTGTCGCCATGCTGGCCTTCTTCGTGAGCATCTCCATCCCAGAATGTCAGTTTGAGGCCGCTGGCATTAATCAGGTTAACCTGATTTTCAAGAACGGTTTGCAAATAGAAATCGTCTTTATTGCTTCCTTTAGGGAAGGTACCGAAGTTGAGGGTATTTTCTACAGGCTCACCGGCAAGGGTGTACACTTCCCCTTCAGCGTTATAAAGCGTTCCGCCATAGTTAAAGAGGCGGTAGACCCCCGGCCCGAAGGTGCCATCGTCAGGTTTGGAAACATCCAGCGTACCGGCCAGCGTCAGGTCTCCCTTGACGTCTACCAGATCGTTAAAGTCACCGCCCGGCACATGTGACTGCCCAAGCTGGAAGTGAGAGGTGGAACCTTTCTCCAGGGTAAGGTCGCCATCAATGGTGAATTTGCCTTCGGCTTTGCTAACTTTATTCTCAACGTCATAATCGCCCGGGTTGAGGGTAGCGTCCTCTTTGATCACCACATCGCCGCCCACGGTGCCATAACCACCCAAGGTTGCGCCCGAGTTCACGATGGTGGTCATAACTTTTGAGTTATGGTTCGGATCGTTTGGCTGTTCACCATCGGCCAGTGACTGGTCGCCATTAACGATAAGCATACCTTTGTTGACCGTGGTGTTTCCGGTCCAGGTGTTGTCCTTTTCGAGTATGAGGATATTTGCACCATTTTTCGTCAACATACCCGCGCCGGAGATAATGCCGCTGAAGGTGGTGGTATTTTCATTGTCAAAGATTAACGTTGACGTTTCGTTGGCGAGAGCAATATCTCCTGCCACGGAACCTGTCTTTTTCAGCTCCAGATTCCCGCCAGTCAGCGTGGTAATCCCTTTGTAGTCATTTTCACCAACCAGAGTAAGGGTTCCTTCGCCCGCTTTGGTAAAGGCGCCATCGCCTGTCATCGCCTGATTTATGGTGGAGTTATTCCCGCTGGTATGGATGGTGCCACCACCCTCATTCAGGGTGATAGTGCGATCTTTGTGAATTCCGTCGAAGTTATCCCCGAATTTCAGCGTACCGCCATCAAACGTCAGCGGGCCCGAGGTTGCGCCGAGCTTGCTATCAGAAGCAACAGAAAGTGTCCCGGCATTAATCGTCGTACCGCCTTCATAGCTATTATCCCCTTCAAGGGTAAGCTCCCCTGAGCCGTTTTTAACCACACCACCAGCCCCAGAGATATCATTCTCTGATGTTTGTTCACTGCTATGGTTAAAGATTAATGAGGAGGCAGCGTTAACAATGTCGATATCGCCGAATAACTTGCCTGTGTCACCGCCATTACCCAACTGTAAATCGCCTGCGCTAATAGTAGTACCGCCGTAATATTCGCTATCGCCAGTCAGAATCAGGATCTGATCGCCTGTTTTCTCTACGCTGCCTTCACCGATAATTTTGCCGCTATAGGTATTATCTTCATCGGTTTTATCCTTTATATTCTGATTAAACACGAGCTTACCATTATTATAAATACGCGTGGCATCATCAGTGTTTTGCGGCAGGCTTGAGGAGTGGGCCACAACAGTTGCATCTATCCCCTCTTTTTTTACGCTGAAATCATCATTGGCATTAATCAACATAACACCATTGTATTCTGAGTTATCCCCGGTAAGGACCAGCGTGCCTTGATCAACGTTGACTTTTTTAACGCCTGTCATCTCACCGGTAATTTCCCAGGTTCCCGAATCTGCTTTTGTTATATATTGGAAACCATTAATACTACCGCTAAAGGAGTCTTTCCCATCGCCACGCAGGCCGAGGTTGTTGTTGTCTCCTTGCGCAGTAATATTTCCATAGATTTTAGAGCCAGAGAACATTTCTAGTGTATCATCCCCTGCACCAAAATTCAGCGACCCGACAATATCGCTATAGTTACCAACGATAATACCTTCAGCACCGTTTTCTCCCTGACTACCAAAGACATCTTGCTTTAGGTCGATTGTTGTGGTGCTTCCTAATTTTGAAAGTTTACCATTGATTACCTGATAGCCTAATTGGTTGATTTTTGCCGTGTCTGTGATGAATTGCACATTACCAATTTCATCTGCGATCACACGTCCCTTGCTATCTCGTTGCAACAATTCTGGAGGAATAACACCTAGATAACCATAGTTATATGTTTGGTTACGTAAATCAGGAATAGTCCCCTGTGTATTACGGGCATAATAAGGCAACTGTGTACCTGTTCCTGTACCTGTCATATGCCTGGTCTGATCTTCAAACCAGAGCGCGGCGTTGGTTCCGTCACTGAAAATAGAACCATAGTTAATAATCAGATTATTAAAGCCCATTACGTTAATGGCTTCGGCACTGGATGATCCGCTGGATAGTGATTGTCTGGAAGAAATAATCCTGGCATTCTTATCAATAAAAATTAGCGTGTCATTAGCCGTTTCAATTGTATTAGGGCCAGCGCCATGGATATTTTCGTTACTAGTTCTATGTATGGTTTGTACGGTTGCGCCATCGGAGATTAATACATCGGCCCTCGACTTCCATAAATCAGTGTTTGAGTAATCCATTTCTCCAATGCCACGGTAAATAGAATAATCTTTTGTCCCGTAGTTGCCGTTATACAAAGAGATGACAGGTCCACCGTAGCGCGTAATCGACACCCCCTCAGCTATTTTAACTTTGGTGATATCGGCTAAAAAATATTGAGTAGTTCCACTATCGTTACCAGCACGACTTCTGCCTAAAGCATAATCTAAATTATTGTCGTTGGTTGTACAAACAATGTCGAATGTTGGATCTGTTGACGAACTACCACACATCCCCCCCCAGGCCCCCATCGGCAACATCACCAGGCTTGCCAGTACCAGTCCGCGCCGGGTTTTCGATTTGGTTTTTTTGCCCTTCCTGGCAAGCTCTGATGCAACAACCCACGTGCCCCGCGCTGCGTTCCAGACGATGCAATAGATAGTGTTCATAAAGACTCCTTTTCTGTGCGGCTCTTTTCCAGGCGCAGATGTCCGCACCTTTTTTTATGAAAGGGGCAGCGGGACATCGCAAAAGATGCGCTATGTAAAAACGGCTGTCACGATCCGCAGATGTTTACCTAATGAAACCCATGGTATTCAGTAGTTACATATAGTCACATTTAAAAAATGGGTAAAACAGCCACCGCAATTTTATTTGACGCAGCACAAAGAAAGAGCCGTTCTTTACTTTTCTTTATAGGAGCACGCGAATAATAAATGAAAAATCCTAATAAGATTATTCTTTATCATTTTGAAAACACCGAAGTGAATTAAATAAGAGAAATCCAGACTCTCATTAAAAGTCCTATATTTTTAAGCGGGTAAAAGCGAAGCCATATATAACAAGCCGGCTATTTTATATAAAAATGAGAAGATGTGAAGAGGATTGCGCAACGGCTAAAAACTGACCGGATTCGTCACCGGATGATATTAAGGAGAGTTGAAGTATCAGGGCCGGGTTGTGGCAGGCTCTTATAGAGCACAGGGAGTTTCATTCGGCGGGAAATGGCTTCCCGCCTGAAAGCGTAGCAATTAAGTTTGTCAGCCTGATGACGCGCTGGCGGTGAGGTACTTGTAGAGCCCCGTCAGGTTGCCTACCTGCAGTTTGGAGTAAATGTTGCGTCGGTGAATACTCACCATTTTTTGGCTGATCTCAACCTGCCGGGAGATCTCCTTATTCCCTTTACCGGAGATAATATAGGGGATGAGATCAATTTCCCGGTGCGTCAGGCAGGCGTTTTTCTTGATCATCGCCCAGGTCCGGCTGGTGATGGACTTTGATACCACCTGACCAATACTGCCTTTCGTCAGGAAATCGATCATTTTTTCACGCGCCTCATGGCTGTCGATTAAACAATCCGCCACCGAGTCGAGCAAAATATTTTCCGTGATCTCCTGAATACGCTCACTGCTGGTCACCGCCAGCAGCGTCAGGCAACCTTTCTGGCGTTTTAATTGCAAAAGCGTTAAAAGCGAGGCGGGATCGGCCACGGTATAATCGACAATAACCGTAACAGGCATATCCAGTGCCATATCGCGGGGCGTATCTTTCACTTTTTCAAAGGTTAAAAAGAACAGCTCTTCGTCATTTTTAGCGTAGCGTTGCACTAACTCACTAATGCCCAGTCGGAACCAGGCATTGTCTGACACACAAATAATCATCTTCCGTAACCTTATACTGTTCCATGTATAACAGTCAGGAACAGGCTGCATGATTTGGCGATGATGTCACCTTTCGCCGCGAGTACCTTCAATCGTTGAGCTTATTCCAGCAATTCATTATTCAGATATTTTCGTGATGAATGCAATTAGGAATATAGGCATAAATTGTAAGAATATTCTTAAGAGCGAAAAAAGGGACAGGTTAAGAAGAAGTGAAAGTTATTGCCTGATAGTAAATCATTAATGTTTAATTCTTTTTTTGCGAAACAGCACCGTTAAATGACGGCGCTATCTCCTGGCCGGGGCATCCGCGAAGGCGGATACCCCCGCTTTTTACAGCGATACCTTCAGGCGGCGGACCGCCTCTTGCAGTTCATCGTCCGTCGCGGTGACGAAGGAGACGCGTAACGTGGAGCAGTCCGGCTCGCTGCAGTAGAAGAACTCGCCGGGCACATAGACGACGCCGTTGCTGAGGGTCTTTTCCCGCCAGCGGGTGGTGTTAAGACCGTTATTAAAGCGGGCCCACAGGAACATCCCCCCTTTCGGCTTATGAAAAGTCAGCACATCCCCCAGATCCGCTTCAAGCGCCTGGGCGAAAAGCGCGTATTTATGCCGGTAGGCCTCGCGAATCAACGCGATCTGCCCCGGCAGTCTGCCCGTCTTAAGGTACTCACAGGTCATCAGCTGCGACAGCATGCTGGTATGCAGATCGGTAGTCTGCTTCAGATTAACCACCGCTCTCTTCAGCCATTCGGGAACAATCAGCCAGCCAACGCGCGTGCCGGGGGCGAGAATTTTAGAGAAGGTTGAGGTATAGACCACGTTCTGTTCGTTGCCGATCGCTTTCGCATGGGCCAGCAGCGGGCGGAACACCTCGTCGGTATAGCTCAGTTCGCTGTAGGGGTCGTCTTCAATAATGACAAAGTCATAGCGCTTCGAGAGCGCCACCAGCTTTTTGCGACGCTCATCAGAGAGGGTCACGCCGCCGGGGTTGCCGAAGGTCGGTACTATATAGACCGCTTTGATGGTTTTTTCGGCCACCAGCGCTTCCAGCTCATCAACCCGCATGCCGTCGCCGTCGGTACCTACCGATTCAAAGCGCGCCTGCGCCAGACCAAAGACCTGGAGCGCCGCCAGGTAGGTGGGACGCTCCACCACCACCGTGTCGCCCGGGTTAATCAGCGCGCGCGCCAGAATATCCAGCGACTGCTGGGAGCCGGAGGTGATCACCACGTCGTCTGGCTGGCTCTCGATGCCCCGTCCGAGACAGAGCTGCGCAATCGCCTCGCGCAACGCCGGATAACCTTCGCTCAGGCCATACTGGAACGCTTCGCCAGAGTAAGTGGAAAGTACCGCGTCAGCCGCCATCTGTAGCCCCTCCCGATCGAAGAGCGTCGGGTCAGGAATACCGCCCCCGAGCGAAATGACCCCCGCCATTTTGCTCTGTTTTAAGAGTTCACGAATCGCGGAGGACTGCAGCCCCTGCACGCTGGCGGCGAGCTTATGGTGTGACATGTTTAAGATCCTGTCTGTGCTTTTAGTAGAAACAATTTAGTAACACAGGTCTGCCGCCTGGTCATCCCTTTTACACCGTTCTGTGCGTGACCGCGCGATTGGTTATTTTTTATTCAAAGAAAATAGAATACATCCGGAAAAATAAGTATGTGCATTCTCCTGCGGGCAGGAAATAATATTTTTTTACTAATAACGCTTTCATTAATATTGATGCGGCTCACCGGGCCATTCCCTCACCTGTATAAAGCATGCCTCTTTAATTTAGGAATATTCCAGAATATCGATTTTATAAATTCATCTATGCGTATCGGCAATAATGTAAAGATACGTAAAGAGACCCGCCACACCTGATGTCCTTCGTATAAACGAAGCGGCAGTGACGCTAAGTTATCGCACAGCATTGGATCTTTCTATAGAAACTATGGCGTTACCCCACAATATTTCTCCGTTAAGCGAAGCGCTATATTTGATCTAAAACAAAGATTTGCGCAAATAATTAACAAACACCCCATTTGACTCTTCCGGAATAGCGACTAACTTTAATTCCTGAACGGCAACTGATACGAATGATTTCGTATTTACTGACATAAACACAACATGAGGGTTGATATATGGCAGAGCATCGTGGTGGTTCCGGTAATTTCGCTGAAGATCGTGAAAAAGCATCTGAAGCAGGGAAAAAAGGCGGACAGCACAGCGGCGGTAACTTCAAAAACGATCCGCAACGTGCATCCGAAGCAGGGAAGAAAGGGGGTCAGAACAGCCACGGCGGTGGCCGCAAGTCTGATAACTCCTGATTCAACACTCTCTTTTTCACAGATTGTGATTTAAAGATGACTCTGCGGGCCTGAGGGCTCGCAGTATTTCTGTCTCGTGAGGAAAATCTATGAATATGAAGAGCATCCAGGATGTTTTTATTCACTTGCTATCAGATACCTACAGCGCGGAAAAACAGCTTACCCGGGCGCTCTCTAAATTAGCGCGCGAAGCCTCCAGTGAAAAACTGAGCGCCGCTTTTAAAGCTCACCTGGAAGAAACCCAGGGGCAAATCGAACGTATTGATCAAATCGTTGAATCCGACCCGGCTATCAAAATCAAACGTATGAAATGTGTGGCGATGGAAGGATTAATTGAAGAAGCCAACGAAGTGATCGAAAGCACCGAAAAAAATGAAGTCCGTGACGCGGCATTAATCGCTGCGGCACAGAAAGTTGAACATTATGAAATCGCCAGCTATGGCACGCTCGCCACGCTCGCGGAACAGCTGGGCTATAAAAAAGCCGTCAAGCTGTTAGCCGAAACGCTGGAAGAAGAGAAATCAACCGATCTGAAACTCACCGATTTAGCGGTGGGAAATATCAATCAGAAAGCCCAGGCCTGACAGACGCAACCAGAGGACGCCATTATGAATCACGTAGAACATTACCATGACTGGCTACGCGATGCCCACGCGATGGAAAAGCAAGCCGAGTCTATGCTGGAATCCATGGCCAGCCGCATCGATAACTATCCTGACGTGCGCGCACGTATCGAACAGCACGTTTCCGAAACAAAACACCAGATTGCGTTGCTGGAAGAGATCCTCGATCGCAATGATATTTCCCGTTCGGTTTTAAAAGACTCGATGAGCAAAATGGCGGCACTGGGGCAGTCCATTGGCGGCATGTTCCCCTCCGATGAGATCGTAAAAGGCTCTATCAGCGGCTACGTTTTCGAACAGTTCGAGATCGCCTGTTACACCTCCCTGCTCGCCGCAGCGAAAAAAGCGGGCGATACCGCCTCCATTCCGGCGATTGAATCTATCCTGGCCGAAGAGCAACAGATGGCCGACTGGCTGATTCGCCATATCCCTGATACGACGGAACAATTCTTGCTGCGGTCTGATGCCGACGGCGTTGAAGCAAAAAAATAAAATAAGGAGAGCAGATCATGTTCCGACATGTGAAACAACTGCAATATACCGTTCGCGTTGCCGAGCCTAATCCTGGCCTCGCTAACCTTTTACTGGAGCAATTTGGCGGCCCGCAGGGCGAACTGGCGGCAGCCTGCCGCTACTTTACTCAGGGCTTAGGCGATGAAGATCCTGGCCGTAAGGATATGCTGCTGGATATTGCTACCGAAGAGCTGAGCCACCTGGAAATTATCGGCACGCTGGTTGGCATGCTGAACAAGGGAGCTAAAGGCGAGCTGGCGGAAGGGACCGAAAATGAGGCTGAACTCTATCGTTCCCTGACCGCTAACGGCAACGACAGCCACGTTACCTCCCTGCTCTACGGCGGCGGCCCTGCGTTGACCAACTCCGGCGGCGTGCCGTGGACCGCGGCCTACGTGGATACCATTGGCGAAGTGACGGCGGATCTGCGCTCAAATATCGCGGCAGAAGCGCGAGCGAAAATCATTTATGAACGCCTGATTAACGTCACCGACGATCCGGGCGTAAAAGATGCGCTGGCGTTTCTGATGACCCGTGAAGTGGCGCACCAGCTCTCGTTTGAAAAAGCGCTCTACTCCATTCGCAACAACTTCCCGCCGGGCAAACTGCCGCCGATCGAGGAGTACACAGACAAGTACTATAATATGTCTGAGGGTGGTGAAGTGCGCGGTAGCTGGAACAGCGACAAACACTTCGACTATGTGAAAGATCCACAGCCTGCTGTGGATGGCGGCGACGGTGGCGCGGAGGTGACCCTCACCCCGGAACAGGCCACGCTGCTGAAAGCCATGGCGAAACGCACCGAGTCCGACCAGGAGGTCGATCCGCTTACGGGTGCTGAGCTGGGCGCAGGCAAGAAAAAGCCATAAAGGGTCTGCCCGGTAACCTCACGTTGCCGGGCAATATGCGTCAATGTCCTGAGGGAACGGAGCATGTTCGAGCTTGATGCGTTTCACTTAGCCAGGATACAGTTCGCCTTTACCGTCTCCTTCCATATTATCTTCCCCGCGCTGACCATCGGTCTTGCCAGCTATCTGGTCGTACTGGAAGGGATGTGGCTGAAAACGAAAAAAGATGTCTGGCGTTCGCTGTACCACTTCTGGTTAAAAATCTTCGCTGTAAATTTTGGGATGGGAGTCGTTTCCGGGCTGGTGATGGCCTATCAGTTTGGCACCAACTGGAGCGGATTTTCTCAATTCGCCGGTAGCATTACCGGTCCTCTACTCACCTACGAAGTCCTCACCGCATTTTTCCTTGAAGCTGGCTTTCTCGGCGTTATGCTCTTCGGCTGGAACAAAGTCGGCCCCGGGCTGCACTTCTTCGCCACCTGCATGGTTGCGCTGGGTACGCTGATGTCCACCTTCTGGATCCTCGCCTCTAACAGCTGGATGCAGACGCCGCAGGGCTTTAGCGTCGCCAACGGTCAGGTTATTCCCGAGGACTGGTTCGCCATTATCTTTAACCCCTCTTTCCCCTACCGCCTGTTCCATATGTCCATTGCGGCTTTCCTGAGCAGCGCGCTTTTTGTCGGCGCGTCGGGAGCATGGCATCTGCTACGCGGCAACGACACGCCCGCGGTGCGCAAAATGTTCTCCATGTCCTTATGGATGGCGCTGCTGGTAGCTCCCATTCAGGCGATGGTTGGTGATATGCACGGCCTTAACACGCTGGAGCATCAGCCCGCTAAAATCGCCGCGATCGAAGGCCACTGGGAAAATCGTCCGGGAGAAGCGACGCCGCTGCTGCTGTTTGGCCTGCCGGATATGGAAGAGGAGCGCACCAAATACGGGCTGGAGATCCCCGCCCTAGGAAGCCTGATCCTGACCCACAGCCTGGATAAACAGGTTCCGGCGCTGAAAGATTTTCCGAAGGAAGATCGACCTGACTCACCGATTATCTTCTGGTCGTTCCGTGTAATGGTTGGCCTTGGCGTGCTGATGATCGGCCTCGGGCTTATCAGCCTGTGGCTGCGCTACCGGGGACGGCTTTACCAGTCGCGGCCTTTCCAGTGGTTCGCGCTGGCGATGGGCCCCGCCGGACTGGTCGCCATCCTCGCCGGATGGGTCACCACCGAAGTCGGGCGTCAGCCCTGGGTAGTCTATGGATTGCTGCGAACCCGGGACGCGGTCTCCCTGCACAGTACGCTACAGATGAGCATCAGCCTGCTGGCGTTTATCGTCGTCTACTGCTCGGTCTTTGGCGTGGGATATGTCTATCTGGTTCGGCTTATCAAGAAAGGGCCGCAGCCGACAGCCTCGCTCAGCTCGCATACCGCAGGCACCCCTGCCCGACCGCTGTCCGCCGCTGAATCCGTACCGGAACAGGAGAAACACTGATGGGCGTCGATATTTCGGTTATCTGGTTTGCGATTATCGTCTTTGCCACCCTGATGTATATCATCATGGATGGCTTCGATCTGGGCATCGGTATCCTGTTTAACTTTGTGCGCGATCCCAAAGAGCGTGACGTGATGGTCAACAGCGTCGCCCCGGTCTGGGACGGCAACGAAACCTGGCTGGTACTGGGGGGCGCCGGGCTGTTTGGCGCCTTCCCGCTCGCCTACGCGGTGGTGGTGGATGCCCTGACCATCCCGCTCACCGCCATGCTCATTGGCCTTATCTTTCGCGGCGTGGCCTTCGAGTTCCGCTTCAAGGCGACCCCGTCGCACCGGCAGTTCTGGGACTACTCGTTCGCAGGCGGCTCCCTGCTGGCCACCTTCAGCCAGGGAATTGTGGTAGGGGCGATGATAAACGGCTTCCCGGTGGAAGGGCGGCGTTTTGCCGGATCGGCGCTCGACTGGCTTACCCCTTTTAACCTCTTCTGCGGCCTGGGGCTGATTGTGGCCTATGCGCTGCTCGGCACCACCTGGCTTATTATGAAGAGTGAAGGTTCGCTGCAGCAGCAGATGCGCCAGCTCACCCGCCGCGTCCTGCTGGCGCTGATGGTGGTCATCGCCGTGGTAAGCATCTGGACGCCGCTGGGATGGGGCTATGTCTCTGAACGCTGGTTCACCTTGCCTAGCTTCTTCTACTTCCTGCCGGTGCCGGTACTGGTGCTGATTTTTGGTCTGTGGATCTGGCGCCTGACCAGCAACCCCGACAGCCACACGCGCCCGTTTATTCTGACGCTGGGGCTGGTCTTTCTGGGCTTCAGCGGGCTTGGCATCAGCCTGTGGCCGCATATTATTCCGCCTGATATCACCATCTGGGATGCGGCGGCGCCCCCCGCCAGCCAGCTCTTTATGCTGGTCGGGACGCTGCTGATTATTCCGGTGATTCTGGTCTATACCGCGTGGAGTTACTACGTGTTCCGCGGGAAAGTCTCGGGAACGGAAGGATATCACTAAGTTTGTTTTTGCCCCCTCACAGGAGGGGGCACCCTGCACTCTTCTTTACCCTTTCTTCCATTCAGAGAGCTTTGTAATCAGCTCCGCCAGCGAATAACGCACCGCTTTCTCAATCACATCCTCGCACTCACCGGAGAAGAGCGCTTTGCTGGTTTCCACCTTGCCGCGATAGTTCCAGGCAAACCAGACGGTGCCTGCCGGCGTGCCATCCTCGCCCCCGTCAGGGCCGGCATAGCCGCTGATGGCGATGCTGACATCCGCCCCGGCGCGCTCCAGCGCCCCTGCTGACATCTCTTTCACCGTCTGCTCGCTGACGGCGGTATATTTCTCCAGCGTGCTGGCCTGCACGCCCAGCAGCTTCTGTTTAGCCTCGTCGCTAAAGGTAACCAGCCCGATATCATAGAACGCGGCGGTGCCTTTCTCCGCGCACAGCGCCGACGCCAGGTTGCCGCCAGTACAGGATTCAGCGGTGGTCAGATACAATCCCAGATCGGTTAATACTTCAGATACCTGGCGGGTCAGTTCATTTGTGGTTTTGGCTTCGTTATAGGTTGTATCGCTCATTATTAGCTCCTTTAATTTTCTTCTGGAATGACAGAGATATGTCCGTTGCGCTCCAGAATGGCATATTTAATTTTGCTTAATTCCGTGATCCCCTGGTTTTGCCGCGCTGCGACCAGAATATCGTCGCAGGAGACATCCACTTTTTTGAGCTTATCTATTAACGGCACGCCGTTTTCCACCAGAATGACGGGGGTGCCATCCAGAATGGATTCCGCGCCTGAAATATATTTCTTAATCAGGCCAAAAAGGACATCCACCACCACCAGAGTGATAATGGTTAACGTCGCGCCGGTGACTGAAAAGTCATTGCCCAGCAGCGCCTGCTGCGTCGCCTCACTGATAATCAGCAGCAAGATCAGATCAAAGCTTGTCATCTGTAACAAAGCACGGCGTCCGGCAATCTTAAAGACCACCAGCAAAACCAGATAAATGGCTAACGCCCGGAATACCATTTCCATCTTTTACCTCCTAGGGGTAGATAAACTGCCAAAAATGCAGTTCCGGCTCGTTATTCACCTGGACTGCCGTGACCAGTTTCCCCGGTCTTGTGGGGGTCGCGTACATCCAGACAGAAAAATCTCCTTTTGTTTTCACATTCTCATAAACCAGATAGAGCCTCTCTCCCTGGCTATACATTTTATCAGGCTGCGGCGAAATATTTCCCGGCTGAAAATCCTCGGTAAATGCGCCGCCAAGACTTAAGGTATAATTATCGGTATCGGGAGAGTGAATTTTGAAGTGATATTTAAATTCCATCTGTAAACGCCCGAAGCGTTCATAATCCACATTTAAAGTGCGTACAGAATTTGTTTTTTGTGCAGAGCTAAAATAGCCATCAGAAAAAAATCCCAGTACTGCAGAAATAACGATAATCAGTAAAAGCACCAGCCCCACTTGACGACATCCGCTCTCAAAATTGAGCGCACGTCGGCTCTCTTTTACGCCAGGTAGCGTCTCAACACTGTCATCCAGCTTGTCCATGTTTCACTCCAGCCGTTTCGCTTATTTTTCCTAATCGCTTGTTTTATAAAGGCAAGGACATTTAAGACTCATCTCGTTTGCCAGTTTAAGGAATAGCAACCAGACTTAATATGTCAAGTTGATAACATTAGGGAGGCAGTATGAAATTATCCGTTGCGCCATTAATTTGTTGTCTGTTAATTCCGGCGGCGTATGCCGATGATAATGGCGGGCTGAAAAAAGATGCTGCACCACCGCCGCCGCACGCGCTGGATGATGGCTATCGCGGTGCGGAAGATGCGCGCATAATGACCATTAAACAGGCGAAAGAGATGCACGACGGCGCGACCATCTCGCTGCGCGGTAATTTAATTGACGATCAGGGAAATGATAAATATGTTTTCCGCGACAAGACCGGGAAAATTGATACCATTATTCCCAAGGCGGTATTTGATGGCCGCACGGTAGAGCCCGATCAGATGATTAGTATTAACGGCAGCCTGGATAAAAAGATGACCCCGCCGGTGGTACGCGTCGATCATATCCGTAAATAACGTAAAAGGGACAGACCATGCTGTCCCTCTTTTTATTCTCTTATGAACGGCTCTGCACCCAGAACGCGTGAATCAGGCCCGGAATATAGCCCAGCAGCGTTAACAGGATATTGAGTATAAACGCCCAGCCAATGCCCTTGCCGAGCAACACGCCCAGCGGCGGCAGAAGAATAGTAATAACGATACGCCAGAAACCCATAGGTACTCCATACAAGCTAACAGGTAATTGTAAAGAAAGAGATTTTATCTTTAAGCGTAGCGAGTTTATCGCGTCACGCCATCCCCGACGTCTCCTTTTACGCTCTTTTACGCTCTTTACGCGCCCTGAGGTTAACGCTTACGGAGTAGTCATGCCGATTCATCTGTACCCCGCGCCGTCGCCAGGCTAAATTTAACAACACGACAACAATAAGGAGGAGAAAGTATGTTTTCTGTCGGCGATATCGTGCAACCGCGTATGGGCGGTCCGAAAATGAAAGTGGTGGAAGTTCACGACGATCAGATCGTAGCAGTCCAGACGGGCAATGAGCAGGGGGAGAAATTTACCCTGAAAGCGGCGGACGTGGCGCTCTATAAGGAAGAGGGCGACTTTGGCGTCTGCTGACGGTAGGGGCGGTGTTTCACCGCCCTCTCCTGAAGTGCATAACAAGTCATTATGAGACAATAAACATTCACGCATTTTGACAGAATATTTCTCTATTTACTCTTTTTATTGCGAATAAAACACCTGCAGAATATTTTTTGATCCCCGTCACAAGCATGGCATGCTGAAAAAACGCTCAGCCCCCTCCCGCCTTTAACGCATAAATCACACAACTCATTAATTTTTAACTATTTTTACCGAAGAAGAACAGAATATAATGAACTGCTGGACCAAAATGATTTTTTAGAGAATTTCATCGACAAAAGCGCATTAAATAAAAATTTAACACTAATTGTCTCTTTGAATCCAGAGATATACTCTATGCATGCTCAATAAACCAACCTGATTCGCTTGCCGAATCGGTTCCCCTGACTAATATAGCTTTTCAAGGAGTTCGGACATGTTCTCTCCGCAGTCTCGCCTGCGTCACATGATGGCAGACACGTTTGCGATGGTTGTCTACTGTTCTGTTGTGAACATGCTGATCGAGATATTTCTCTCCGGAATGACCTTTGAACAGTCCCTTTCTTCTCGTCTGGTGGCGATCCCGGTAAACGTAATTATCGCATGGCCGTACGGTTTTTATCGCGATGCGATCATGCGTCTGGCGCGGCGCGTCAGCCCGTCAGGCTGGATGAAGAACCTGGCGGACGTGCTGGCCTATGTCACCTTCCAGTCGCCGGTTTACGTGGTGATTCTGCTTACCGTGGGCGCAGACTGGCATCAGATTGCCGCGGCGGTCAGTTCTAATATTGTGGTTTCGATGCTGATGGGCGCCGTGTACGGCTATTTTCTCGATTTCTGCCGCCGCCTCTTCAGGGTCAGCCACTACCACCAGGCGAAGGCATAAGCGATGCGACTGGCGGGCGCCAGTCGCGGCGTTACTGCGGGTCGCCAAACAGCCCCTGTAAAAAGCGCTCCAGCGCCATGCGGGAGCTAAAGCCGTGCGGAATACCATAATGTTCATGCGCCTCCCCGCCTAACCAGAGGGGAAACTGCTGATAGTGATCGCAGGTTTTGATGTCTGAGGCGGGCTCAGCGAAGGTCAGACTTCTCTCTTTCAGGGTCGGATGAATGATAAGGGCGGTGCGCCCCATCCGGGCTTCGCGATTAACGTACACATAGTTGTCGCCACGGCGATAACCGTACGTTTTTTGGGTCACGGTATCCATGGTGAAACCCGCTTTTTCAAGAACGCGCGCCACTTCATCGGGTCTTAAATACATATTTTATCCTCGTCATCTTTTCCTGCGGGGCAACCTTACAATAATCACTCTTCGTAATACCTTCAGAATATTCCATAAACGGCCCAATATGTCGTGATACGCCTCAGAGAGTCCCAACCTGAGCTAAACTGATCGGGAACAAAAATTATGGAGGATCGTATGTTTAACCGACCGAACCGAAATGACGTGCAGGATGATGCCCATGATATCCGTAACGATGTCAACCAGTTAGCCGACACGCTGGAATCCGTACTTAAATCCTGGGGCTCAGATGCGAAAGATGAAGCAGAAAATGCCCGTAAACAGGCCAAATCTCTGCTTCGCGAAACCCGCGCCCGCATGCAGGGTCGTTCCCGTACTTCGCAGGCCGCCTGCGATGCGGTTAGCTGCGCTAATACCTTTATTCGTGAAAAACCGCTGTGCGCCGTCGGCACCGTTGCCGCCGTGGGGATTTTTATCGGCGCCCTGCTGAGCATGCGTAAATAATTACGCGCGCCTGAGCCAACAGCTGACGCCCCCGTTCGCCCCGTGCGGACGGGGGCGTTTTCTTTTCTGCCCTTCCCTGCCTGCCCGCCACGCCATTCCTGCTGCGCTCATCTATCACCTTCCACTTATCGAAATTTCCCATATCTTGTGTGGTTGAAACCAAATGAAACTACATCTAGTATTTCAACTAACAACACCGAGATGACCGACGCGATTGACCGCGCCATTTCTTATCGTTAAATGGGAATACGAATCATGAGCATTATTATTTACACTCGTAATGACTGTGTCCAGTGCCACGCGACCCGACGCGCGCTGGAGAGCCGCGGCGTCGCGTTTGAGATGGTCAATGTGGATACGGTGCCGGAGGCGGCAGACACGCTGCGCGCCCAGGGATTCCGCCAGCTGCCGGTGGTGATTGCCGGGGAGATGCGCTGGTCCGGCTTTCGCCCGGATATGATCAACCGCCTCCAGGCCCAGGCAACCCGCGCATGAGCCTGCTCGTCTACTTCTCCAGCAGCTCGGAAAACACGCGGCGCTTTATCGAGCGCGTCGGGCTGCCCGCGGTGCGTATCCCGCTTAACGACCGGGAACGCCTGCAGGTAGATGAACCTTATATTCTGGTGGTGCCCAGCTACGGCGGCGGTGGTACGGCGGGCGCGGTGCCGCGCCAGGCGATCCGCTTTCTCAATAATCCCCATAACCGGGCGCTGATCCGCGGCGTCATCGCCGCCGGCAACCGTAACTTTGGCGAGGCCTTCTGCCGCGCCGGGGAAGTAATCTCTCAAAAATGCGGCGTGCCGTATCTCTATCGCTTCGAGCTGATGGGAACGCAGGCGGACGTCGAAAACGTGCGTAAAGGAGTAACCGAATTTTGGCAACGACAACCGCAGAACGTGTAGCCCAGGCGACGCCCGACTTCCATGCCCTGAACGCGATGCTGAATCTTTATGACCGCGAGGGGCGTATTCAGTTTGAGAAAGATCGCGAGGCGGTGGCAACGTTTTTCACCACCCACGTTCACCCCAACAGCGTGCGTTTCGCCAGCCAGCAGGAGCGGCTCGACTGGCTGGTGCAGGAAGGCTATTACGAAGAGGCGGTGCTTACACGCTACTCACGCCACTTTGTCAGTGACCTTTTCGGCTCTGCCCACGCCCGGGGCTTTCACTTTCAGACCTTCCTCGGCGCCTGGAAGTTTTACACCAGCTATGCGCTAAAGACCTTCGACGGTAAGCGCTACCTTGAAAGCTTTGAGGATCGGGCGGTGATGGTGGCGCTGACCCTGGCGCAGGGGGATGAAAATCTGGCCCGCCAGCTAACAGAAGAGATGCTTTCCGGCCGTTTTCAGCCCGCCACCCCCACCTTCCTCAACGCCGGAAAAGCCCAGCGCGGGGAGCTGGTCTCCTGCTTCCTGCTGCGCATCGAGGATAATATGGAGTCGATTGGCCGGGCGATTAACTCGGCGCTGCAGCTCTCCCGGCGCGGCGGCGGCGTGGCGCTGCTCCTCTCCTGCCTGCGCGAAGCGGGCGCGCCCATCAAACGGATTGAAAATCAGTCCTCCGGCGTGATCCCGGTGATGAAGCTGCTGGAGGATGCCTTCTCCTACGCCAACCAGCTCGGCGCGCGTCAGGGAGCCGGGGCGGTTTATCTCCATGCGCACCACCCCGATATCCTGCGCTTTCTCGATACCAAACGGGAAAATGCCGACGAAAAAATTCGCATCAAAACGCTCTCCCTCGGCGTGGTGATCCCGGACATTACCTTTCAGCTTGCCAAAGAGAACCGGGAGATGGCGCTTTTCTCCCCCTACGACGTGGAGAGGATCTACGGTAAACCCTTTGCCGATATGGCGGTGAGCGAGCGGTACGAGGAGTGGGTCGCGGACGATCGCATCCGCAAAACCTATATTAACGCCCGCGACTTCTTCCAGACGCTGGCCGAAATCCAGTTTGAGTCCGGCTACCCCTATATCATGTTCGAGGACACGGTGAACCGCGCGAACCCGATAGCCGGGTGGATCAACATGAGCAATCTCTGCTCAGAGATTTTGCAGGTAAACAGCGCCTCCACCTTTGATGAGAATCTCGACTACGCCACCACCGGCAGGGATATCTCCTGCAATCTCGGCTCGCTCAATATTGCCCATACCATGGACTCCCCCGACTTTGGCCGCACCGTCGAAACCGCCGTACGCGGGCTGACGGCGGTCTCTGATATGAGCCATATCCGTAGCGTACCTTCCGTGGCGGCGGGCAACGCCGCCTCACACGCTATCGGCCTCGGGCAGATGAACCTGCACGGCTATCTGGCGCGGGAGGGGATCGCCTACGGCAGCCCCGAAGGGCTCGATTTTACAAACATCTACTTTTACACCGTCACCTGGCACGCCCTGCACACCTCCATGATGCTGGCGCGGGAGCGTAACCAGCGCTTTGCCGGTTTTGAACACTCCCGCTACGCCAGCGGAGACTATTTTACCCGCTATCTGGAGGGCGACTGGCAGCCGAAAACGGAGAAGGTGCGGGCGCTCTTCGCCCAGGCCGGGATCGTTATACCGACGCGGGAGATGTGGCGCCAGCTGCGCGAGGAGGTGATGCGCTACGGCATCTATAACCAGAATCTGCAGGCGGTGCCGCCCACCGGCTCTATCTCCTACATTAACCACGCCACCTCCAGCATTCACCCTGTGGCGTCGAAGATTGAGATCCGCAAGGAGGGCAAACTGGGCCGCGTCTACTATCCGGCGCCGTTTATGACTAACGTGAATCTGGCGCTTTACCAGGATGCCTACGAGATTGGCCCGCAGAAGATCATCGATACCTACGCCGAGGCGACAAAACATGTGGATCAGGGGCTGTCGCTGACCCTCTTCTTCCCGGATACCGCCACCACGCGGGATATCAACAAGGCGCAGATTTACGCCTGGAAGAGAGGCATCAAAACGCTCTACTACATTCGCCTGCGCCAGCTTGCGCTGGAAGGCACCGAAATCGAAGGCTGCGTGTCCTGCGCGCTATAAGGAGAGAGAATGAAACTGACACGGGTTAGCGCCGTAAACTGGAACGCCATTCAGGACGAGAAAGATCTTGAGGTGTGGAACCGGCTGACCAGCAATTTCTGGCTGCCCGAGAAGGTGCCGCTGTCGAACGATATTCCGGCCTGGCAGACGCTGAGCCCTGACGAGCAGCGGCTGACGATCCGCGTCTTTACCGGCCTGACGCTGCTGGACACGGTGCAGAACGGCGTGGGCGCGCCGGCGCTGATGGCCGACGCTGTAACCCCGCACGAAGAGGCGGTCATGTCCAATATCAGCTTTATGGAGGCGGTGCACGCCCGCTCCTACAGTTCGATTTTCTCCACCCTCTGTCAGAGCAAAGAGGTGGATGCCGCCTACGCCTGGAGCGAAGAGAGCGAGTCGCTGCAGCGCAAGGCCGGGATTATCCTGCGCCATTACCGGGCCGACGATCCGCTGAAGAAAAAGATCGCCAGCGTGTTCCTGGAGTCGTTTCTCTTCTATTCCGGCTTCTGGCTGCCGATGTACTGGTCGAGTCGCGGTAAGCTCACCAATACCGCCGACCTGATTCGCCTGATCATCCGCGACGAAGCGGTGCATGGCTATTATATTGGCTATAAGTTCCAGAAAGGATTGCAGAAACTCGGGGAGACGCAGCGCCAGGCGCTGAAAGATTTTGCCCTCGATTTGCTGATGGATCTCTATGATAACGAGCTGGCCTACACCGATGAACTCTACGGTGCCACCGGCTGGAGCGAAGATGTGAAGGCGTTCCTCTGCTACAACGCCAACAAGGCGCTGATGAATCTGGGCTACGAGGCGCTCTTCCCCCCTGAAATGGCGGAGGTTAACCCGGCTATCCTCGCGGCGCTGTCGCCGGGCGCCGATGAAAACCACGACTTTTTCTCCGGCTCTGGCTCCTCGTATGTGATGGGTAAAGCGGTGGTTACCGAGGATGAGGACTGGGATTTTTGAATATCCTCCTCTCTTTTTCCCCTCACCCTAACCCTCTCCCCAAAGGGGAGAGGGAACCGTCCGGTGCGGTTTTCATCTCCCGGAGAGGACGGGGTGAGGGTTCGACTCCACAGCCACGTTTATCAGGCTTTTCCCCCTCTCCCCTCCGGGGAGAGGGCCGGGGTGAGGGGCCGACTCCACAGCCACGTTTATCAGGCTTTTCCCGCTCTCCCCCCGGGGAGAGGGCCGGGGGGAGGGGCTGACTCCACAGCCACGTTTATCAGGCTTTTCCCCCTCTCCCCTTTGGGGAGAGGGCCGGGGTGAGGGGCCGACTCCACACCCACGTTTATCAGGCTTTTCCCCCTCTCCCCTTTGGGGAGACCCTCTCCCCTTTGGGGAGAGGGCCGGGGTGAGGGGCTGACTCCACAGCCACGTTTATCAGGCTTTTCCCCCTCTCCCCTTTGGGGAGAGGGCCGGGGTGAGGGGAAAGGAAATAACGTTCATTAATTTAATATAAAGCGCATCATTTCCGCCCGAATATTTCTCCGGGGACTATACTGTATTTTCCACCTCATATTCTCCTGAATCACGCCGGTTCAGGAGGAATTTCCCGATGCAGCAGCAAAAAATTCATAAAAATTCAAACCGCCCTCAGCCCTTATCTCATGGGAAATTCAGCCTGTTCATCGCCGCTCGCGCCGCCGCCATTTCGCCATGCAGGGTTGCCTCAGATTCTGAGTATGTTAGGGTATGCCCTCGCAAATATTTACACTGGTAATCTTATTGGCATAAATAAATAACGGGAAACACGCTATTGCATGGCAATTAAATTAGAAGTAAAAAATCTTTATAAGGTATTTGGAGAGCATCCACAGCGCGCCTTCAAATATATTGAAAAAGGACTTTCAAAAGAACAAATTCTGGAAAAAACCGGACTTTCACTCGGCGTTAAAGACGCCAGTCTGGCCATTGAAGAAGGCGAGATTTTTGTCATCATGGGGTTATCCGGCTCGGGTAAATCCACTATGGTTCGCCTTCTCAATCGCCTGATTGAACCCACCCGCGGCCAGGTACTGATAGACGGCGTTGATATCGCCAGAATATCTGACGCCGAGCTTCGCGAGGTGCGCAGGAAAAAGATAGCCATGGTATTCCAGTCATTTGCGCTTATGCCGCATATGACGGTGCTGGATAATACCGCATTTGGTATGGAATTAGCGGGAATAAGCGCGCAGGAACGTCAGGAAAAAGCGCGGGATGCCCTGCGTCAGGTTGGCCTGGAAAATTATGCCCACGCCTGGCCTGATGAACTTTCCGGTGGTATGCGCCAGCGCGTCGGTTTAGCCCGCGCATTAGCGATTAATCCTGATATTTTATTAATGGACGAGGCCTTTTCGGCGCTCGACCCTTTAATTCGTACGGAAATGCAGGATGAACTGGTAAAACTGCAGGCGAAACATCAGCGCACCATTGTCTTTATTTCTCACGATCTGGATGAAGCGATGCGTATCGGCGATCGCATTGCCATTATGCAAAATGGCGAAGTGGTGCAGGTCGGTACGCCGGATGAAATTCTGAATAACCCGGCAAATGATTATGTGCGGACCTTCTTCCGCGGGGTCGATATAAGTCAGGTATTTAGCGCGAAAGATATCGCCCGCCGCACGCCGAACGGCATTATCCGTAAAACCCCCGGCTTTGGTCCGCGTTCCGCGCTGAAATTATTGCAGGATGAGGATCGGGAGTATGGCTATCTGGTGGAGCGCGGCAATAAATTTGTCGGCGTGGTCTCCATCGACTCCCTGAAAACCGCCCTTAGCGAGGGACAGGATATTGACGCCGCGCTGCTCGACGCGCCGCTGGCCGTAGAGGCCGAAACGCCCCTCAGCGAGCTGCTCTCCCACGTGGGCCAGGCGCCCTGCGCCGTGCCGGTGGTGGGTGAGGAGCAACAGTACGTGGGCATTATCTCAAAACGTATGCTGTTACAGGCTTTAGATCGCGAGGGGGCTAACAATGGCTGATCAAAATCCGTGGGCAACCGCCGACGCGGCGCAAAATAGCGCGCAGTCCACCGACGCATGGGGAACCACTCCCGCACCGGCTGACGGCGGCGGCGCAGACTGGCTCAACAGCGCCCCGGCGCCCGCGCCGGAACATTTCAACATCATGGATCCGTTCCACAAGACGCTGATCCCGCTGGACGGCTGGGTGACCGAGGGGATCGACTGGGTCGTGACCCACTTCCGCCCCGTTTTCCAGGGCATCCGCGTACCGGTGGATTACATCCTGAACGCTTTCCAGCAGCTGATGCTGGGGATGCCCGCGCCGCTGGCGATCGCAATCTTTACGCTGATCGCCTGGCAGTTCGGCAGCGCGGGAATGGGCATCGCCACGCTGGTATCCCTGATCCTGATTGGCGCCATCGGCGCATGGTCGCAGGCGATGGTGACCCTGGCGCTGGTGCTGACCGCCCTGCTCTTCTGCCTGGCAATCGGCCTGCCGATGGGGATCTGGCTGGCGCGCAGCCCGCGCGCGGCGAAGGTAATCCGTCCGCTGCTGGACGCCATGCAGACCACGCCGGCATTTGTTTATCTGGTGCCGATCGTGATGCTGTTCGGGATCGGCAACGTGCCGGGCGTGGTGGTGACCATTATTTTCGCCCTGCCGCCGATTATTCGCCTGACCATCCTTGGTATCAACCAGGTGCCTGCCGATCTGATCGAGGCTTCGCGTTCGTTTGGCGCCAGCCCGCGCCAGATGCTCTTCAAGGTGCAGCTGCCGCTGGCGATGCCAACCATTATGGCGGGGGTTAACCAGACGCTGATGCTGGCGCTCTCCATGGTGGTGATCGCCTCGATGATCGCCGTGGGTGGGCTGGGTCAGATGGTGCTGCGCGGAATTGGCCGTCTCGATATGGGGCTGGCGACCGTCGGCGGCGTCGGTATCGTCATCCTCGCCATTATCCTCGACCGCCTGACCCAGGCTGTCGGCCGCGACTCCCGCAGCCGCGGCAACCGCCGCTGGTATACCACCGGCCCGGTGGGGCTTATCACCCGCCCGTTCGTTAAGTAATTCCCCTTTACCCGGTAGCGTTGCGCTGCCGGGTTTGAACTCCGATCTCCCTCCCATAATGAAGGAACAACGATGCGACATTACACACTTTTTGCCACAGCGTTTGCCACCCTTGTCTCCACCAGCGTATTCGCTGCCGATCTGCCAGGCAAAGGCATTACCGTTCAGCCGGTGCAGAGCACTATCTCTGAAGAGACGTTCCAGACTCTGCTGGTCAGCCGCGCGCTGGAAAAACTTGGCTATACCGTCAGTAAGCCGAGCGAAGTGGATTACAACGTTGGCTACACCTCCATCGCCTCCGGCGACGCCACCTTTACCGCCGTGAACTGGCAACCGCTGCATAACGATATGTACGACGCGGCGGGCGGCGATAAGAAATTTTACCGCGAAGGGACCTTTGTCTCCGGCGCGGCACAGGGCTACCTGATCGACAAAAAAACGGCTGAGCAGTACCACATCACCAATATTGAGCAGCTGAAAGATCCGAAAATCGCGAAGCTGTTTGATACCAACGGCGACGGCAAAGCCGATCTGACCGGCTGTACGCCGGGCTGGGGCTGCGAAGCGGTAATTAACCACCAGATTGACGCCTACGGACTGGGCAAAACCGTTGAACATAACCAGGGTAACTATGCGGCGATGATGGCGGATACCATCACCCGTTTTAAGGAAGGCAAGCCGGTTCTCTACTTTACCTGGACCCCGTACTGGGTCAGCGACGTGCTGAAGCCGGGTAAAGATGTGGTGTGGATGCAGGTACCTTTCTCCTCCATGCCTGGCAAACAGAAGGATATCGACACGAAGCTGCCGAACGGCATGAACTACGGCTTCCCGGTGAACACCATGCATATCGTGGCGAATAAAGCCTGGGCGGAGAAAAACCCGGCGGCGGCGAAGCTCTTCTCGCTGATGAAACTGCCGCTGGCGGACATCAACGCGCAGAACGCGATGATGCATGACGGTAAAGCCTCCGAGGCGGATATTCAGGGTCACGTTGACGGCTGGATCAAGGCCCACCAGCAGCAGTTTGACGGCTGGGTGAATGAAGCGCTGAAGACGCAGAAGTAAGACGCTCCCCTCACCCTAACCCTCTCCCCAAAGGGGAGAGGGGACCGTCCGGTGTGGTTTTTATCTGCTTGCCCTCACTCCACCAGCTTAATTTCCCCCCCTCTCTTTCCTCCTGGAAGAAGGCCGGGGTGTAAGACGCTCCCCTCACCCTAACCCTCTCCCCAAAGGGGAGAGGGGACCGTCCGGTGCGGTTTTTATCTCCTTGCCCTCACTCCACCAGATTAATTTTCCCCCTCTCTTCCCTCCCGGAAGAAGGCCGGGGTGTAAGACGCTCCCCTCACTCTAACCCTCTCCCCAAAGGGGAGAGGGGACCGTCCGGTGCGATTTTTATCTCCTTGCCCTCACTCCACCAGCTTAATTTCCCCCTCTCTTTCCTCCCGGAAGAAGGCCGGGGTGAGAGGCCACGCGGCCTGAACCGCACGATTCACCACCTGACAAATCCCCCATCCCCTTCGCGCTTCCGCTATGATGAACACCCATAAAATAATCCCTTAACTCACGATCTCTGACATGACGAAACCTTCCCACGGGCTCAGCCCGGCGCTGATCCTTTTGATGTCGGTGGCCACCGGCCTCGCCGTCGCCAGTAACTATTACGCGCAGCCGCTGCTGGATACGATTGCCAACGCCTTCTCCCTCTCCGCCAGCTCTGCCGGATTTATTGTGACCGCCGCACAGCTTGGTTACGCGGCGGGGCTGCTCTTTCTGGTCCCGCTGGGGGATATGTTTGAGCGCCGCACGCTTATCGTCACCATGACCTTGCTCTCCGCTGGCGGCATGCTGATAACCGCCACCAGCCAGTCGCTTGGGATGATGATCCTCGGCACCGCCCTCACCGGCCTTTTCTCGGTGGTCGCGCAAATTCTGGTGCCGCTGGCGGCCACCCTCGCTTCGCCGGAAAAACGTGGCAAAGTGGTGGGGACCATTATGAGCGGGCTGCTGCTGGGTATTTTACTGGCCCGCACCGTGGCGGAGCTGCTGGCGACGCTTGGCGGCTGGCGCACCGTCTACTGGGTGGCGACCGTTCTGATGGTACTTATGGCCCTCGCCCTGTGGCGCGGCCTGCCCCGGGTTAAACAGGAAAACCACCTTAACTACCCGCAGCTTCTCGGCTCCGTTTTCCAGCTTTTCACCCAGGATAAGCTGCTGCGCACCCGCGCCCTGCTGGGCTGCTTCACCTTCGCTAACTTCAGCATCCTCTGGACCTCCATGGCCTTTCTGCTGGCGGCGCCGCCCTTTAACTATTCCGAAGGGGTGATCGGCCTGTTCGGGCTGGCAGGCGCCGCAGGCGCGCTGGGCGCACGTCCGGCGGGCGGCCTGGCCGATAAGGGTAAAGCGCACCTCACCACCACTGTCGGGCTGCTGCTGTTGCTGCTCTCGTGGGTCGCCATCTGGTACGGCCATCTCTCCGTGCTCGCGCTTATCATTGGGATTCTTGTGCTCGATCTCACGGTACAGGGGGTCCATATCACCAACCAGACCGTGATCTATCGCGTGAAGCCCGACGCGCGTAACCGCCTTACCGCTGGCTACATGACCAGCTATTTCGTGGGTGGCGCGGCGGGTTCGCTGCTTTCCGCCTCCGCCTGGCAACATGCAGGCTGGTCCGGCGTTTGCGCAATCGGTGCCATTTGCGCCGCGATCAACCTGCTGATCTGGTGGCGCGGCTACCACCGCCAGGCGCCAATTCACTAACGTTTACAATGCTGAAGGGGAGCTTAGGGTGTTAAGCATCCCCTTAGTCTGATAAGGTTAATATCATCCTTTTTAAGAGATAATGATGTCGGGGGACACATTAATTAGTGTCATGAATAATTTAGACTGGTTAATCGCCCCCGTTTTTTCTCCTTCTCCTCCAGGGCCCCACGCCCTTCCGCTTCTGTGCTCACCGGGTCACGGAATTACCCGGCACTCGATGACAGTGATATCAGCTATGCGTATTTAATTCGCAAAAATAATTCATTTACATTATTTGTCACTGTCGTTACTATATCGGCTGTAATTAATGAGGTTATGCCCAAATGGATAGTTCGTTTACGCCCATTGAACAAATGCTTAAATTTCGCGCCAGTCGCCATGAGGATTTTCCATACCAGGAGATCCTGTTAACCCGTCTTTGCATGCATATGCAGGGCAAGCTGCTGGACAACCGTAATAAGATGCTGAAAGCTCAAGGGATTAACGAGACGTTATTTATGGCGTTGATTACGCTGGAGTCTCAGGAAAACCACAGCATTCAGCCTTCTGAACTGAGCTGTGCGCTGGGCTCTTCCCGCACTAACGCTACTCGTATCGCTGATGAGCTGGAAAAGCGCGGCTGGATTGAGCGCCGCGAGAGCGATAACGATCGCCGCTGCCTGCATCTGCAACTGACCGATAAAGGTCACCAGTTCCTGCGCGAAGTGCTGCCGCCGCAGCATAACTGTCTGCACCAGCTCTGGTCCGCGCTCAGCACCTCCGAACGCGACCAGCTGGAGCACATTACCCGTAAGCTTCTCGCCCGCCTGGATCAAATGGAAGAAGAAGGCACCGTCCTTGAGGTGCTGCGTTAACGCGAAGGACCCGCTCACCGATCCAGATTTCAAGAAAACCGACAGGCCAGCACTCATACTGCTGGCCTTTCTGACAACTGCCCGGCACAGCCGCGGTGACAATAAGAAGATCGTGGAGAACAACAATGAGCGCAAATGCGGAGAACATTAACCCGCAGCAACCGGCCAGCAAAAAAGGGAAACGCAAACGCGCCCTTCTTCTGCTGACTTTGCTCTTTATCATTCTTGCAGTGGCATATGGGATCTATTGGTTTTTAGTACTGCGTCATTTTGAAGAGACGGATGATGCGTACGTCGCAGGGAATCAGGTACAGATTATGGCGCAGGTGTCGGGCAGCGTGACGAAAGTCTGGGCTGATAATACCGACTATGTGCAAAAAGGGGATGTGCTGGTCACGCTCGATCCGACCGATGCGCAGCAGGCCTTTGAAAAAGCGCAGACCCAGCTGGCCGCCAGCGTGCGTCAGACGCGTCAGCAGATGATCAACAGTAAACAGCTTCAGGCCAACGTCGAGGTGCAAAAAACCGCCCTTGCGCAGGCGCAGAGCGACCTCAACCGCCGCGTGCCGCTTGGCTCCGCGAACCTGATTGGCCGCGAGGAGCTGCAACACGCCCGTGACGCCGTCGCCAGCGCCCAGGCGCAGCTTGACGTCGCTATCCAGCAGTACAACGCGAACCAGGCGATGATCCTGAATACACGCCTGGAAAACCAGCCGGCGGTGCAACAGGCGGCGACAGAAGTGCGTAACGCCTGGCTTGCCCTGCAGCGTACCAAAATTGTCAGCCCGATGACCGGCTACGTCTCCCGTCGTTCCGTTCAGCCCGGCGCGCAAATTAGCCCGACCACGCCGCTGATGGCGGTGGTGCCGGCCACCAACCTGTGGGTGGATGCGAACTTTAAAGAGACGCAGCTTGCCCATATGCGTATCGGCCAGACGGCTACCGTGGTCAGCGATATCTACGGCGACGAGGTGAAATACACCGGTAAAGTGGTCGGGCTCGATATGGGGACCGGCAGCGCCTTCTCTCTGCTGCCCGCCCAGAACGCCACCGGTAACTGGATCAAAGTGGTTCAGCGTCTGCCGGTGCGTATCGAGCTGGATACCAAACAGCTTGCTAACCATCCGCTGCGTATCGGCCTGTCGACGCTGGTTACCGTTGATACCTCCAACCGCGGCGGCCAGATGCTGGCCAACCAGGTGCGTAATACGCCTGCGCTGGAGAGTAACGCCCGCGAAATCAGCCTTGATCCGGTGAATAAGCTTATCGATGACATCGTGAAAGCGAACGCCGGTTAATCCGAGGGTGAGCGCTATGCAACAGCAAAAACCACAAAAACCGCTGGAGGGGGCGCAGCTGGTCATCATGACCATTGCGCTCTCCCTGGCGACCTTCATGCAGGTGCTGGATTCGACCATCGCCAACGTGGCGATCCCGACCATTGCCGGTAACCTTGGCTCCTCGCTGAGCCAGGGGACATGGGTTATCACCTCCTTCGGGGTGGCGAACGCCATCTCCATCCCTATCACCGGCTGGCTGGCAAAGCGCGTCGGCGAAGTGAAGCTCTTCGTCTGGTCAACAATCGCTTTCGCCATCGCTTCCTGGGCCTGCGGCGTCTCCAGCAGCCTGACCATGCTGATCTTCTTTCGCGTTATTCAGGGGATTGTCGCCGGGCCGCTGATTCCGCTCTCGCAGAGCCTGCTGCTGAGCAACTATCCGCCCGCCAAACGCTCGATAGCGCTGGCGCTCTGGTCAATGACGGTGATTGTGGCGCCGATATGCGGCCCGATCCTTGGCGGCTATATCAGCGATAATTACCACTGGGGCTGGATCTTCTTCATCAACGTGCCGATTGGCGTAGCCGTGGTGCTGATGACCCTGCAGACCCTGCGCGGACGTGAAACACGCACCGAACAGCGGCGGATTGACGCCGTTGGCCTTGCGCTGCTGGTGATAGGCATCGGTAGCCTGCAGATTATGCTGGACCGGGGTAAGGAGCTGGACTGGTTCTCCTCGCAGGAGATCGTCATTCTGACCATCGTGGCGGTGGTGGCGATAAGCTTCCTGATTGTCTGGGAGCTGACGGACGATAACCCGATAGTTGATCTTTCGCTCTTTAAGTCGCGAAACTTCACCATCGGCTGCCTCTGTATCAGCCTTGCCTATATGCTCTACTTCGGCGCTATCGTCTTGCTGCCGCAGCTCTTGCAGGAGGTCTATGGCTATACCGCCACCTGGGCAGGGCTGGCTTCCGCACCGGTGGGGGTGATACCGGTGATCCTGTCGCCGATAATTGGCCGCTTCGCCCATAAGCTCGACATGCGCCGGCTGGTCACCTTCAGCTTTATCATGTATGCGGTCTGCTTCTACTGGCGCGCCTGGACCTTTGAGCCGGGAATGAACTTTGGCGCCTCGGCCTGGCCGCAGTTTATCCAGGGCTTTGCGGTGGCCTGCTTCTTTATGCCGCTTACCACCATCACGCTCTCCGGCCTGCCGCCGGAACGTCTGGCGGCGGCATCGAGCCTGTCGAACTTCACGCGAACGCTGGCGGGCTCGATCGGCACCTCCATTACCACCACGCTGTGGACCAACCGCGAGTCAATGCACCACGCCCAGCTGACGGAATATGTCAATCCGTACAACCCCAACGCCCAGGCGATGTATAACCAGCTTCAGGGAATGGGAATGACGCAGCAGCAGGCGTCCGGCTGGCTGGCACAGCAGATCACCAACCAGGGGCTGATTATCTCTGCTAACGAGATTTTCTGGATATCGGCGGGGATCTTCCTGGTCCTGCTGGGACTGGTGTGGTTTGCTCGTCCACCGTTTGGTGCCGGCGGGGGCGGCGGCGGCGCGCACTGATGTTATTTCTTATCGGGCCGACAAGGGAGATGCAGGCCCGATAAGCATCGGGCCTGCACCGGCACAGGGCTAGATATGCAGTTCCTGCAATTTCTCTTTCGGTAAAGCCAGCTCGTCATTACTGTTGACGCGCACGTCGCGCTCAATGATATGACGGGCAATCTCCTGCGCCTCTTCCAGAGAGTGCATCTGGTAAGTTCCGCACTGATAAACATTCAGCTCCGGGATCTGGTTCTGATCCTGCACCTTCAGCACGTCGGCCATCGCCGCTTTCCAGGCTTCAGCAACGCGGGACTCCTCCGGCGTACCGATCAGGCTCATATAGAAACCGGTACGGCAGCCCATCGGGGAGATATCGATGATTTCCACGCCGTTGCCGTTCAGGTGATCGCGCATGAAACCGGCAAAGAGGTGCTCCAGGGTGTGGATCCCTTTCTCCGGCATCACCTCTTTATTCGGCACGCAGAAGCGCAGATCGAATACGGTGATAGTGTCCCCGTGTGGGGTGTGCATGGTCTTGGCTACGCGCACGGCAGGCGCTTCCATACGGGTATGGTCGACAGTAAAGCTATCTAATAACGGCATACGTCACCTCCGATAGTGATTTTTTTAAAATAAACTGAACTCTTTGCTCGCCTGCGCGTCTGAGTATATGAAAGACGCGCATTTGTTATCATCATCCCTGTTCTTCAGAGATGTAAGTTTGGCCACAGAGATGTGGCCTTTTTCTTTTCTGCTACTCTGCTACGCGTGCTTCGCCAGATAAACGTCAAACGGCTCCGTATCTGCCGCTTCCACCTCTTTCTGCCGCGCTACCGACGCGTCCCGCTCGGCGATAAAGGCCTCTTCGCTGATAACCGTCAGCGGCTCACTGAGCAACATCTCCCGGTACTGCGCCGAGAGCGCACGCCCCGTGCCGCCAATGCCCTTCTCAATCATCGAGCGCAGAATGCGCGCGGAGAAGGTCAGCTCCGGATCGTCAAAACAGGCGACCAGCTGGTCCGCCACCTTCTGATACGCCTCTGAACCATCAATACGATCCAGGGTCTGCGCCACGCGCTTCAGGTCACGGAAGAGATCTTTACCCACCTGCGCCAGCGGATGCTGGGCCGTTTCACAACCCATGCCGAGCGTCAGGCCCGGTTTGCGCCCTTCGAGGATCACGCGGTTCCAGTTGGTGCGGGTGCAGAGCAGTTCATCGGCGCTCATTTCCGGCGCCTCTGCCAGCGCGCACCAGACCATGAAGAGATCCAGGAAACGCACCTGCTGCTCGTCCACACCGATGGGGGAGAACGGGTTGATATCCAGCGAGCGCACTTCGATATACTCGATACCGCCGCGCTCCAGCGCATCCGAGGGCGCTTCCCCGTTGCGGGTGACCCGCTTCGGGCGAATCGGCGCATAGAGTTCGTTTTCAATCTGCAGGACGTTGCTGTTGATTTGCAGACGCTTGCCCTCTTTTTCGAGGCCGATTTTCTCGTACTCTTCCGACGGCGTTTTGATCGCCCGCTTCAATCCTGCCACATACTCATGCAATTCGTTAAACGTAATACCGAGATTGCTTTGCGACTTATTGGTATAACCCAGATCGCTCATACGCAGGGAAGTCGCATAAGGCAGATAGTACATGCCGCATTCGGTTTTCTCGAATGGCAGCGCGGTGGGCTTGCCCTGGAGGAACGAGGAGCAAATCGCGGGCGAGGCGCCGAACAGGTAAGGAATAACCCAGCCGAAGCGATAGTAGTTACGGATCAGGCGGAAATAGCCGTCCGAAATCGCCTCTTTGCTCGTCCCCCCGCACTTCGCTTCCCAGAAGGCCATCGGCAGGGAGAAGTTATAGTGCACGCCGGAGATGGTCTGCATCAACGCGCCGTAGCGGTTCTTCAGCCCTTCGCGGTAGAGGGTTTTCAGCCGCCCAATGTTAGAGCTGCCATACTGCGCCAGCTCAATTTCCTGTCCCTGCGCAATATAGCAGGGCATGCTCAGCGGCCACATCCGCTCGTCCCCGAGCTGGCGAGCCGTATAGCGATGGATGTCGCGCATGACGTCGAGCATATGATCGATATCGCCATCTACCGGGGTAATAAATTCCAGCAGCGCTTCGGCAAAATCGGTTGTGATCCATTTATGCGTTAACGCTGAACCCAGCGCCTGCGGATGTCCCGTTGTCGCTAAACTTCCATCTGCGTTTACGCGTAGCGTTTCGCGCTCAAGACCGCGCTGGATCCCCTTCAGAGCCTGAGGATGATTTTCCAGCCAGGCCAGCGCCTGTGATACGTCCGGGATCAAATTGACCTCCCGCCTGTCAAAGAGTAGTTACTTAGCATAATTGTAATGGTTGACGATTGAAGGTCGCTTATTTATTCCACCAATTAGTGCCACCACGTCATACCCTGTAAAGTCGCGAATGCCACAAAGACATAGCGCACCCCTTTGCCAAGGCACAAAAAAAAGAGCACTGGTCCCCAGGAGAGACGCATCCATCCCGCCAGCAGACACAGCAAATCGCCCATAACAGGCATCCAGCTTAGTAAAAGCGTGGCAGCTCCATAGCGTTTAAGCCAGCCTGCTGCCCTTTCCTGCCAGCGTGATTTTTCACGTAACGGAAAGAAACGCCCAAGGATAACGTTAGTCAGCCCTCCAAGGCTATTACCCATTGTTGCGGTTAAGACCAGCAACCACGGCTGACTTAAGCCCGACAGCAGCATGGCAACCAGCACAACTTCGGAATTGCCCGGAAGTAGTGTGGCGCTCAGAAAGCTGCCGGCGAAAAGTGAAGCGAGTGACAGCAGGTCACTCACAGCAGGCGAACGTCCACCGCCGCCATTCCGGCATCACGCGCGGCCTGAATACCAAAATCAGCATCCTCAAACACGACACATTTTGCAGGAGGTACACCCATTAACTCTGCACAAAGCAGGAAGGTGTCCGGGGCGGGCTTGTGATTTTTAACATGATCGGCGGCAACGACAGCAGTGAAATAGCGGCGCAGGTCAAGATGGTTGAGCAGCGCTTCGGCAATCGCGCTTTCGCTGCCCGTCCCGACTGACATAGGACGACGCCCGTACCACTCTTTCACCACCTCAACGAGCGGTAAAGGTTGTACGGTATCTAACAGTATCGCTTTTACCGCGTCGGTTTTTTCACGCGCGAGCTGGTGCGGGTCGAGATCGGCCTGATTCAGTTCAATCACGGCCTGTGCAATACGCCAGGTGGGGGATCCGTTGAGGCCAATCATCGCTTCAAGGTCGAAGCGCATACCGTAGCGGCCAAGCACCTCATCCCACGCCTTACGGTGCGTTGGCTCCGTATCGAGGATAGTGCCATCCATATCAAAAATCAGACCGTCATACTGTGCGTACATCGTGCTCTCGCAAAACGATTAACAAGGTTAATACTGTATCGCAAATGGTCTTTTTTGTCGCTGATGGAGATAAGGATTACTGTCAGAACGATGAAGGAATAAACAGAGAAGAAAAAAGAAGAGAAGAAGATGGTGCATCCGGGAGGATGACTCGGCTGCGCCTCGCCCTGCGGGCCGTTGCTGAAACAACTGCGTCGCTGTTATTTCGGAGAAGATGGTGCATCCGGGAGGATTCGAACCTCCGACCGCTCGGTTCGTAGCCGAGTACTCTATCCAGCTGAGCTACGGATGCATCGGGATACTGCTTTGATAAATAGTAAAGATGGTGCATCCGGGAGGATTCGAACCTCCGACCGCTCGGTTCGTAGCCGAGTACTCTATCCAGCTGAGCTACGGATGCATCGGGATTTACTACTGTTACTGCTGATATCAGGTATCGCTTTAAGCCATACTGAGTAATAGATGGTGCATCCGGGAGGATTCGAACCTCCGACCGCTCGGTTCGTAGCCGAGTACTCTATCCAGCTGAGCTACGGATGCATCGGGAATTACTGCTGTTACTGCTGATATCTGGTCTCACTTCAAAAGCGATAACCAAAATATGGTGCATCCGGGAGGATTACTCGGCTGCGCCTCGCCCTACGGGCCGTTGCTGTCGCAACGTTATCCTCCCTGGTGCTCGCGATTAATTCGCGAGTCCCTGAAACAACAGCATCGCTATTATTTCAAAGAGGATGGTGCATCCGGGAGGATTCGAACCTCCGACCGCTCGGTTCGTAGCCGAGTACTCTATCCAGCTGAGCTACGGATGCAAAATGGCGGTGAGGCGGGGATTCGAACCCCGGATGCAGCTTTTGACCGCATACTCCCTTAGCAGGGGAGCGCCTTCAGCCTCTCGGCCACCTCACCACTCAACGCCTCTTTCGAGTGCTTCGAAGAACTCGTTGAAAGCTCTTCGTCGCTGCGTGGCGCATATATTACTTTCCCCGACTTATAAGTCAAACAATTTTCCATAAGCTTTAATCGTTTGCACAAATCGCAGGCAATTCGCCTGTAAAACCCGCAAAGGGAGTGTTTTATAAGCGTATTTTGCTGGCTTCTGCAAAGGATTCGGCACGCATCAGGGCCCGTTACTGACAAGATAAGGTCTCGCGAAAGGCGAAAAAGTGAGCAAACAGAATCAAACAGTGAATTTTGAGAAACGCAGGAAGGTGTTGCGTCTCGCCGGACGGCGAGACGCGGTAATATCAGTAACTGGATTGCTGGGACTTTTCAGCCTGGATACGCTGGTAGATCTCTTCACGATGGACAGAGACTTCTTTAGGGGCGTTAACACCAATTCGTACCTGGTTGCCCTTAACCCCTAAAACTGTCACGGTGACCTCATCCCCAATCATGAGGGTCTCACCAACTCGACGAGTCAGAATCAGCATTCTTTGCTCCTTGAAAGATTAAAAGAGTCGGGTCTCTTGTATCCCGGCATTATCCATCATATAACGCCAAAAAGTAAGCGATGACAAACACGTTAAGTGTAAGCAGTCACGGCATCACATTCAGTTAAACGTAAGTTTAGCCGATATACACAAACACAACCTGACTTTATCGTTATCAATAGCGTAGTGAACAGAACGCCATAACGGTGAGGTTATGGCGCCTGTTTACGCTTTGTCGTTATTACAGTTTCGCGCTTACCCAGCTCTCAACGCTGGCTAAAGCCGCAGGAAGCGCCGCCGCATCTGTACCACCGGCTTGCGCCATATCCGGACGACCGCCACCTTTGCCGCCGACTTGCGAAGCGACCATACCAATCAGCTCCCCTGCTTTTACGCGGTCGGTCACATCTTTCGATACCCCCGCAATCAGAGAAACCTTACCTTCTGCGACGGTCGCCAGAACGATTACTGCCGAACCTAACTGGTTCTTCAGATCGTCGACCATCGTGCGAAGCATCTTCGGTTCGACGCCTGCCAGTTCGCTCACCAGCAGTTTCACCCCGTTAATCTCCACCGCTTTGCTGGAGAGATTCGCACTCTCCTGCGCTGCCGCCTGCTCTTTCAGCTGCTGCAGCTCTTTTTCAAGCTGACGGGTACGCTCCAGGGTGCTGCGCACCTTGTCGCCCAGGTTCTGGCTGTCGCCTTTCAGCAGCTGGGCAATATCCTGCAGCTGATCGCTCTGCGCGTGCAGGCTGGCAATCGCCCCCTCCCCCGTCACCGCTTCAATACGACGTACGCCCGCCGCGGTGCCTGACTCAGAGACGATGCGGAACAGACCGATATCGCCGGTGCGAGAAGCGTGCGTACCACCGCACAGCTCGGTGGAGAAATCACCCATGCTCAGCACACGAACGCGATCGTCATATTTCTCGCCAAACAGCGCCATGGCACCTTTCGCCTTCGCCTCTTCAAGCTCCATGATATGGGTCTCGATCGGCAGGTTGCGACGAATCTGCGCGTTCACCAGATCTTCCACCGCGCGAATTTCAGCAGGCTTCATCGCTTCAAAGTGGGAGAAGTCAAAGCGCAGCGCTTTATCGTTAACCAGAGAGCCTTTCTGAGCCACATGCGTACCGAGAACGTCGCGCAGGGCGGCGTGCATCAGGTGCGTGGCGGAGTGGTTGAGACGAATACGCGCGCGGCGCGCTTCATCAACCTGTGCCTGAACGCCATCGCCCACTTTCAGCGAGCCGGAGGCCAGCTTACCACTGTGACCGATCGCCTGGCCATATTTCTGGGTGTCGTTAACGGTGAAGCTAAAGCCGTTGCCTTTCAGCTCGCCTTTATCGCCTACCTGACCGCCCGATTCGGCATAGAATGGCGTTTTATCCAGAACGACAACCGCATCCTGACCCGCGCCGATGCTCTCTACCGCCTTGCCGTCAACAAACAGCGCGGTAACACGGCCGTTCAGCTCCAGGCGATCGTAGCCCTCGAACTCGGAGGCGCTGTCAACGCGGATCATCGCGTTATAGTCCGCACCAAAACCGCTGGATTCGCGCGCGCGGCGGCGCTGTTCTTCCATCGCGGCTTCAAAGCCTTCTTCATCCACTTTAATGTTGCGCTCACGGCAAACGTCAGCCGTCAGGTCAACCGGGAAGCCATAGGTGTCATACAGACGGAAGGCGGTTTCACCATCCAGCGTGTCGCCGGAGAGTTTCGCCAGCTCTTCATCCAGCAGCGCCAGACCGCGCTCCAGCGTACGGGCGAACTGCTCTTCTTCCGTTTTCAGCACCAGCTCAACCTGAGCCTGCTGACGTTGCAGCTCTTCGCCAGCCGAACCCATTACCTCAATCAGCGGACCAACCAGCTTATAGAAGAAGGTCTCCTTCGCGCCGAGCATGTTGCCATGACGCACCGCACGACGAATAATGCGGCGCAGCACGTAGCCGCGGTTCTCGTTAGAGGGCATTACGCCATCTGCGATCAGGAAGGCGCAGGAACGGATGTGGTCGGCAATCACGCGCAGCGACTTGTTGCTCAGATCGGTCGCGCCGGTAACCTTCGCAACCGCCTTGATCAGCGTGCTGAACAGATCGATTTCGTAGTTGGAGTTCACATGCTGCAGAACGGCAGCGATACGCTCCAGCCCCATCCCGGTATCGACGGACGGTTTCGGCAGCGGCTCCATGGTCCCGTCAGCCTGACGGTTGAACTGCATAAAGACGATGTTCCAGATCTCAATGTAGCGATCGCCATCCTCTTCTGCGCTTCCCGGAGGGCCGCCCCAGATGTGGTCGCCGTGATCGTAGAAGATCTCGGTGCACGGACCGCAAGGGCCGGTATCGCCCATCTGCCAGAAGTTATCGGAGGCGTAAGGCGCGCCTTTGTTGTCACCGATACGAATAATACGCTCACGCGGGATGCCAACCTCTTTTTCCCAGATTTCGTAAGCTTCGTCGTCGGTTTCATAGACGGTAACCCACAGACGCTCTTTCGGCAGGTTAAACCAGTTTTCACCGGTCAGCAGTTCCCATGCGTACTGAATAGCGTCGTGTTTGAAGTAATCGCCGAAGCTAAAGTTGCCCAGCATTTCAAAGAAGGTGTGGTGACGCGCAGTGTAACCGACGTTTTCCAGATCGTTATGTTTACCGCCCGCACGCACGCAGCGCTGCGAGGTGGTCGCGCGGGAATAATTACGCTTGTCGAGCCCAAGGAATACATCCTTGAACTGGTTCATCCCGGCGTTGGTAAACAGCAGAGTCGGATCGTTATTTGGCACCAGGGAGCTGCTGGCAACAACCTGGTGGCCCTTACTATGGAAAAAATCGAGAAACGCCTGACGGATCTCAGCGGTGCTCTTGCTCATAATTATCCTGAAATCAAGCTAACGAAATGTCGTAGCCAGCCGACACCCGTTTCGGGTAAGCGGGGCCAGCTACTGAAAAAGTGGGAATAAGATAAGTTTTCCTGGAACGGAAGTAAAATCCCGCATGCGTTCAATCGGTAAAATTGCGCCAGATATCCTGAATATCCTCCATCAGAAAGCCGCGATAGAGTAAGAAACGCTGGATTTTGACTTTTTCCGAAAATTCCTTCGCCAGCGGTTCGCCATACTTACGAATGGCCTGCTCCCGCGCCAGCGCAGCCCAGTCGATATCGCATTCGCGCATCGCTTTTTCGATGCTCTCCCGGGCAATGCCTTTTTGATTCAGCTCCTGACGAATACGCGCCGGACCGTAGCCTTTACGGCTGCGCCCGGCGATAAAGCGCGCCACAAAACGGGAGTCGTCAAGGTAGTGCTGTTCATGACACCAGGCGATCACCCGGTCGATATCCTCTTCCGTTCCTTCCGGCGCCTGCGGGCCGTTTTTGGTCATGACCGGCGCGCTGAGCTTGCGCCGCAGCTCCTGTTCGCTATGGTCGCGCGCGGCAAGAATACGTACGGCCCGATCGAGCAGGCGGGCATAGGCCGGACGGCGCGATGTGGATTCATTCATAACTCACCTCCTGAACGCCAAAAGCAAAAGGGCCGCATTAAGCGACCCTTGTCTGATAAAGCGTGTTATCAGAAATCTTCGTTGGTTTCTTCCGCACCTTCGCTATCAACCGCGAAGTCCGGTTTAGAGTCCTGGTTGTTGAGAAGGAGTTCACGCACCTTCTTCTCAATCTCTTTCGCCGCAGCCGGGTTCTCTTTCAGCCAGGCAATCGCGTTCGCTTTACCCTGACCAATCTTGTCACCGTTGTAGCTGTACCAGGCGCCCGCTTTTTCGATCAGCTTCTCTTTCACGCCCAGATCAACCAGTTCGCCGTAGAAGTTGATACCTTCACCGTAGAGGATCTGGAACTCAGCCTGTTTAAACGGCGCCGCGATTTTGTTCTTCACCACCTTCACGCGGGTTTCGCTACCTATCACGTTATCACCCTCTTTCACCGCGCCGATACGGCGGATATCCAGACGGACGGAAGCGTAGAATTTCAGGGCGTTACCGCCGGTGGTGGTTTCCGGGTTACCGAACATCACACCGATTTTCATACGGATCTGGTTGATAAAGATCAGCAGAGTGTTGGACTGCTTCAGGTTACCCGCCAGCTTACGCATCGCCTGGCTCATCATACGAGCCGCAAGGCCCATGTGAGAGTCGCCGATTTCGCCTTCGATTTCCGCTTTCGGCGTCAGCGCCGCAACGGAGTCGACAACGAGCACGTCTACCGCACCGGAGCGCGCCAAGGCGTCACAAATTTCCAGCGCCTGCTCACCGGTATCTGGCTGAGAGCAGAGCAGGTTGTCGATATCAACACCCAGCTTGCGCGCATAGACCGGGTCCAGCGCGTGTTCGGCGTCGATAAACGCACAGGTTTTACCTTCGCGCTGCGCGGCGGCAATAACCTGCAGCGTCAGGGTGGTTTTACCGGAGGATTCCGGACCGTAGATTTCTACGATACGCCCCATCGGCAGACCGCCCGCGCCCAGTGCGATATCCAGAGAAAGCGAGCCGGTGGAGATCGTTTCAACATCCATGGTACGGTCTTCACCCAGGCGCATAATGGAACCTTTACCGAATTGCTTTTCGATCTGGCCCAGTGCTGCCGCCAACGCTTTCTGTTTGTTTTCGTCGATAGCCATTTTTACTCCTGACGTGCCTGGAGAAGCAACTGCGCCTCACCATGGATTTCTGTTCTGTTGGTGCAATTATACTGTATAGTCATACAGTATCAAGCCTTTTGTAGAAAATGTTGCCAGAGCGTTTTTAACGCATATTCCGTTGCCTGACGGCGCACGCTTTCGCGGTCTCCGCTGAAGCATTCCCGGCGGGTTATCCCCTCTCCCCGGGCGGTGGCGAAGCCAAACCAGACGGTGCCGACGGGCTTAAGATCGCTGCCGCCTTCCGGCCCGGCAATGCCGCTGATCGCGATCGCATAGTCGGCGCGGGCCGCACGCAGCGCGCCAATCGCCATCTCCACCACCACCGGTTCGCTGACGGCGCCGTGCTGCTCCAGCGTCGGTTCACGCACGCCAATCATCTGCGCCTTCGCTTCGTTACTGTAGGTCACAAAACCGCGCTCAAACCAGGCGGAGCTGCCGGGAATATCGGTTATCACTTTTGCCACCCAGCCGCCGGTGCAGGATTCCGCCGTAGTAAGGGTCGCTCCGCGCTGTTTTAACGCCAGCCCCACCACCTCGCTCAACTGCATTAATTCATGGTCAGTTATCATCGCTTTGGCTCCTGAAAAGATGCAGGACAAGATAGCACTTTCTCAGGGGATATGGGGACGAGGTGGCGATTTTACGAGGAGGCTTCAGAAAAAAAGCAGAGCGCCGGGCGGCGAAACCTGTCGCCCGGCGTGAAGTGGAAAGAGAGTTACTGGCTAAACGGCGAGGCTGCCGGCACGCGCGCCAGCGCCACCGCCTGCCCCAGCTGCCATACCGCCATCGCGTAATGGGTGCTGTGGTTGTAGCGGGTGATGGTGTAGAAGTTCGGCAGGCCGTACCAGTATTGATATCCCGTCCCGATATCCAGCCGCAGCAGGCTCGCCTGCTGGTGATCGCCCAGCGACTGCATGGGCGTTAAGCCCGCCGCCGCCAGCTGCGAGACGCTGTAATTGGTTTTGAAGCCGTTCTCCAGCCCGGGCGCCTGGCCGTTAGCCTGTACCGCCACCGGATCGCCTTTCACCCAGCCGTGAGCCTGGAAGTAATTCGCCACGCTGCCGATGGCATCGACCGGATCCCACAGGTTGATGTGGCCGTCGCCGTTGAAGTCCACGGCATATTCTTTATAAGAGGATGGCATGAACTGACCGTAGCCCATCGCCCCGGCAAAGGAGCCTTTCAGATCGAGCGGATCGTCCTGCTCATTGCGCGCCATCAGCAGAAAGGTTTCCAGCTCGGATGAGAAGTATTTGGCGCGGCGCGGGTAGTTAAAGGAGAGGGTCGCCAGCGCGTCGAGAATGCGGGTTTTCCCCATCACGCGGCCCCAGCGGGTCTCCACGCCGATAATGCCGACGATAATTTCCGGCGGCACGCCGTACACCTGCCACGCGCGGTTGAGCGCATCTTCGTACTGATTCCAGAACACCACCCCGTTTTGCACGTTATCAGGCGTAATGAACTGCTTGCGATAGCGCAGCCATGCGCCGTTTGGCCCCGCAGGGGGCTGCGTCGTCGGCGCCTGGCGATCCATCAGACGCAGCACGTAATCCAGCCGTTTCGCCTGAGAGAGGATCTCCTGCAGCTGCTGTTTGTCGAAGCCATGCTTGCTCACCATCATGTCGACGAACTGTTCCGCCGCCGGGTTATTGGCGAAGTCGCCCCCCATCAGCATCACATTGTGCTGCGGCTCCAGCAGAAGGCCGCCAGAGGGGGCGCCTGCGACTTGGGGAGCGGTATCGGTTTTCGGTTTGCTGCTACAGGCGGAGAGCAGGATCAGCGCAGGTAATAGAGCTGCATAACGACGCTTGAACATGGGACATCCATTTAACAATTCGGGAAGAGGCAATTATGGTAAAGCATCCGCAATGCCTCAAGGAAGCGGCACACGCGATTCGTCAAAAAATCTTTCGGCCACCCTACTTTTTTAGCCTCTGCCGGAGGGGTTAAAAGGTTCACCTCGCCACTTTTCTTTCATAATGATCATTTTTTCTTTCATTGTGAGATCCAGTTAACGCTTTAAAACCTTTCAAAGTGATTATTATTAGTCACGGTTAGATCATAAAGAGACCCGAGGAGAAGAGAAGAATGATAGAGACCATCACCCATGGCGCCGAGTGGTTCATCGGGCTGTTTCAGAAAGGCGGAGAAGTCTTTACCGGCATGGTGACCGGTATCCTGCCGCTGCTGATTAGCCTGCTGGTGATCATGAACGCGCTGATTAACTTTATCGGCCAGCAGCGGATCGAACGTTTCGCCCAGCGCTGCGCCGGGAATCCCGTATCCCGTTACCTGCTGCTGCCCTGCATCGGCACCTTTGTATTCTGTAATCCCATGACCTTAAGCCTGGGCCGCTTCATGCCGGAGAAGTATAAGCCGAGCTACTACGCCGCCGCCTCTTACAGCTGCCACTCCATGAACGGGCTGTTCCCGCATATCAACCCGGGGGAGCTGTTTGTTTACCTCGGCATCGCCAGCGGCCTCACCACGCTTGGCCTGCCGCTGGGGCCGCTGGCCGTCAGCTATCTGCTGGTCGGTCTGGTCACCAATTTCTTCCGCGGCTGGGTTACCGACCTCACCACCGCCATTTTCGAGAAGAAGATGGGTATCCAGCTTGAACAGAAAGTTCACCTTTCAGGAGCCGCAGCATGAACCGTATCCGTATTGAAAAAGGCACCGGCGGCTGGGGCGGCCCGCTGGAGCTCGACGTTATCGACGGCAAAAAGATCGTCTATATCACCGCAGGCACCCGCCCGGCGATTGTCGACAGGCTGCGCGTGTTAACCGGCTGGGAGGCGGTGGATGGCTTTAAAGAGGGCGAACCTCCAGAAGAGGAGATTGGCGTGGCGGTGATCGACTGCGGCGGCACTCTGCGCTGCGGCATCTACCCCAAGCGGCGCATTCCGACGATCAATATCCACGCGACCGGCAAATCGGGCCCGCTGGCGCAGTATATCGTGGAGGATATCTACGTTTCCGGCGTGAAAGAGGAGAATATCCGCCTCGCGGAGGGTAACGCGGCGCCAGCACCATCGGCACAAAAGGCTCCCTCGCGTGATTACGACACCAGCAAAAAGATCACCGAACAGAGCGACGGACTGCTGGCGAAGGTCGGTATGGGGATGGGCTCCGCCGTCGCCGTGCTGTTCCAGTCCGGGCGCGACACCATCGACACGGTGCTGAAAACCATTCTGCCGTTTATGGCCTTCGTCTCGGCGCTCATCGGCATCATTATGGCCTCCGGGCTTGGCGACTGGATCGCGCATGGCCTGGCGCCGCTGGCCAGCCATCCGCTGGGACTGGTGACGCTGGCGCTGATCTGCTCCTTCCCGCTGCTCTCCCCCTTTCTCGGCCCCGGCGCGGTCATCGCGCAGGTGATTGGCGTCCTGATTGGCGTGCAGATTGGCCTTGGCAATATTCCTCCCCATCTCGCCCTCCCCGCCCTGTTCGCTATCAACGCTCAGGCGGCGTGCGACTTTATCCCCGTGGGGCTTTCTCTTGCCGAGGCGCGGCAGGAGACGGTGCGCGTCGGCGTGCCCTCCGTGCTGGTGAGCCGCTTCCTGACCGGCGCGCCGACGGTGCTGATCGCCTGGTTTGTCTCCGGCTTTATCTATCAATAAGAGGTTTTTGCTATGACCGTGATTTACCAGACCACTATCACCCGCATCGGCGAGAGCGCCGCCGAGGCCCTTAGCGATTCTATGCTGATTACCTTCCGCGAAGGGGCGCCGGCGGATATCGAAGCGTTCTGTTTCATCCACTGCCACGGGGAGCTGAACGGCTCGCTGCGCCCGGGCAGCCAGCTGACGCTGGGGGAAGCCAGCTATCCCGTCACCGCCGTTGGCGATGTCGCGGAACAAAACCTGCGCGAACTGGGGCATATCACCCTGCGTTTTGACGGTCAGCAGGCGGCGGAATATCCCGGCACCGTGCATGTCGCCGGCCCCGTGCCGCAGGCGATTCATACCGGCTGCGTTTTAAAATTTGTCGCTTAATAAGGAGAAAAATATGAATCAGGTTGCCGTTGTCATTGGTGGGGGACAAACCTTAGGGGAGTTTCTCTGCCGTGGGCTGGCCGCAGAAGGCTACCGCGTGGCGGTTGTCGATATCCAGAGTGAAAAGGCGGCGAAAGTCGCCGCAGAGATTAATCAGGAGCATGGCGAAGGGACGGCCTACGGCTTTGGCGCCGACGCCACCAGCGAGCAGAGCGTTATCGCCCTCTCCCGCGGCGTGGATGAGATCTTCGGGCGCACCGACCTGCTGGTCTACAGCGCCGGGATCGCCAAAGCGGCTTTTATCAGCGATTTTGAGCTGGGCGATTTCGACCGCTCTTTGCAGGTGAACCTGGTGGGCTATTTCCTCTGCGCCCGGGAGTTCTCCCGCCTGATGATCCGCGACAATGTCCGGGGTCGTATCATTCAGATCAACTCCAAATCGGGCAAGGTGGGCAGCAAGCACAACTCCGGCTACAGCGCGGCGAAGTTCGGCGGCGTGGGGCTGACCCAGTCGCTGGCGCTGGATCTGGCGGAATATGGCATCACCGTCCACTCGCTGATGCTCGGCAACCTGCTGAAGTCACCGATGTTCCAGTCCCTGCTGCCGCAGTACGCCACCAAGCTTGGCATTAAGCCGGAAGAGGTGGAGCAGTATTACATCGATAAAGTGCCGCTGAAGCGCGGCTGCGACTATCAGGACGTGCTGAACATGCTGCTGTTTTACGCCAGCCCGAAAGCCTCGTATTGCACCGGACAGTCGATTAATGTGACCGGCGGGCAGGTGATGTTCTGAGGTTGTTACTGCCCGGTGGCGCTGCGCTTACCGGGCCTACATTTTCGGGCAGCGCCAGACGGGCCGGATAAGGCGCAGCCGCCATCCGGCATTTACATCCCGGCATGCCGCGTGCCCCGGCACAAACTCAAGGAGCAAAATATGGTTTCCGCACTTATCACCGTCGCCGTTATCGCCTGGTGCGCCCAACTGGCGCTGGGCGGCTGGCAGATCTCCCGCTTTAACCGCGCCTTTGATCAGCTCTGCCTGCAGGGGCGGGTCGGTGTGGGGCGTTCCGGCGGACGTTTTAAGCCCCGCGTGGTGGTCGCCGTCGCGCTTGATGAAGATCAGCGGGTTACCGATACGCTCTTTATGAAAGGGCTTACGGTATTCGCCAGCCCCCAAAAAATTCCCGCCATGCAGGGTAAACATCTTCTGGAATTACAGCCTGATGTGATCTTCCCCCATGATCCGCTCTGTCAGAATGCACTATCATTAGCGCTTAAACTGAAACATGGATAATTTCGTTGTGAACGTTATAAGCTTGCGAAATTATCATTTCGCAACTAAGGAAGTTAACGCCTATGAAACCACGTCAGCGACAGGCGGCCATTCTCGAATATCTGCAAAAGCAGGGAAAATGCGCGGTTGAAGAACTGGCCCTGCACTTTAAGACCACCGGCACCACGATACGTAAGGATCTGGTGCTGCTGGAAAACGCCGGCGCGGTAATACGCACCTATGGCGGCGTGATGCTCAATAAAGATGAGGCCGATCCGCCTATCGATCATAAAACGCTGATCAACACCCATCAGAAGGCGAAAATCGCCGAGGCGGCGGTGAAATTGATCCACGACGGCGACTCCATCATTCTGGATGCGGGCAGTACGGTGTTGCAGATGGTGCCGCTCTTAAGCCGCTTTAATAACATCACGGTGATGACCAACAGCCTGCATATCGTCAACGCCCTCTCCGAGTTTGATAACGAGCAGACCATCCTGATGCCAGGCGGTACTTTTCGCAAAAAGTCAGCCTCGTTCCACGGCCAGCTTGCTGAAAACGCCTTCGACCATTTCAGCTTCGACAAACTCTTTATGGGCACCGACGGCATCGACCTCAACGCGGGGGTGACCACCTTTAACGAGGTGTTCAGCGTCAGTAAAGCGATGTGCAACGCCGCGCGGGAGGTGATTCTGATGGCTGACTCCTCGAAGTTTGGCCGCAAAAGCCCTAACATTGTCTGCACGCTTGAAAGCGTCGATAAACTCATCACCGACGCCGGTATCGACCCGGCGTTCAGAAAGGCGCTGGAAGCGAAAGGGATCGACGTGATTGTCACCGGAGAGAGAAATGAGTGATTTTCTGTTAAACGCCGGGCGTCAGGCTCTGATGCTCGAAATGCAGGAGGCAAGCCGCCTGCCCGACCGCCTTGGCGATGATTTCGTGCGCGCGGCGAACGTGGTTATCCAGTGCGAAGGTAAAGTGATTGTCTCCGGCATCGGCAAATCGGGCCATATCGGCAGGAAGATTGCCGCCACCCTCGCCAGCACCGGCACCCCCGCCTTCTTTGTCCATCCGGCGGAGGCGCTGCATGGCGATCTGGGGATGATTGAGAGCCGCGACGTGCTGCTCTTTATCTCCTACTCCGGCTCGGCGAAAGAGCTGGATCTGATTATTCCCCGCCTGCAGGAGAAGTCGGTGGCGCTGCTGGCGATGACCGGCAAACCCCGCTCCCCGCTGGGGCTGGCGGCAAAAGCGGTGCTGGATATTTCCGTGGAGCGCGAAGCCTGCCCGATGCATCTGGCTCCGACCTCCAGCACGGTCAACACCCTGATGATGGGCGACGCGCTGGCGATGGCGGTAATGCAGGCGCGCGGCTTTAACGAAGAGGATTTTGCCCGTTCCCATCCGGCGGGGGCGCTCGGCGCACGCCTGCTCAACAAGGTTCATCACCTGATGCGCACCGACGATGCCGTTCCGCAGGTCATCCTGGATACCAGCGTCATGGATGCGATGCTGGAGCTCAGCCGCACGGGGCTTGGGCTGGTGGCGGTGTGCGACACTAACAGCCTTGTTCAGGGCGTCTTTACCGACGGCGACCTGCGCCGCTGGCTGGTGGGCGGCGGCACGCTGGAGTCGCCGGTTTCACAAGCGATGACTAAAGGCGGGCTGACGCTTAATGCCGACAGCCGCGCCGTCGAAGCTAAAGAGGTGTTGATGAAGCGCAAAATCACCGCCGCCCCGGTGGTGGATGGCGACGGTAAGCTGTGCGGTGCCATCAACCTGCAGGATTTCTATCAGGCGGGCATTATCTAGCCCTTCAACCCGAGACGCTTCGCCAGCCGGTGCAGGTTGGCGACGTCCATCTCCAGCGCCCGCGCGCAGGCCGCCCAGCTATGGTTGTTCTGTTCCAGCGTGCGGGCAATGGTCTCCCGCTGAAATGTCTCCGTCGCCTCACGCAGGTTCAGACGGGGGGCGAGCGGTTTTTCCGGAGCCGTCACCGGCATGCTCTCATCGTGCCGGGTGAAATGGCTGGCGTGCAGCACCACCTCGTCATCGGATCGCGTCGCCCGCGCCAGTACCACCGCGCGGTGAATGGCGTGTTCCAGTTCGCGCACGTTACCCGGCCAGCTGTAGCTCAGCAGATAGCGGCGCGCGTCAGGGCTTAACACCACCCGGGAAAGCCCCATCCGCAGGCGGCACTGCTCGCAGAAATAGCCTGCCAGCAGCACTACATCCTCGCCGCGCTCGCGCAGCGGCGGCACCTGGAGCGGAAAGACGCTCAGGCGGTGAAAGAGATCGGCGCGAAAGTTTCCGGCCAGCACCTCCTCGCGCAGATCGCGGTTGGTGGCCGCCAGAACCCGCACATCCACCCGCAGGCTGCGATCGTCGCCGACGCGCTGAATATCCCCATACTGCAGCACGCGCAGCAGCTTGGCCTGCAGCGCCAGCGAGAGTTCGCCAATCTCATCCAGAAACAGCGTGCCGTTATCGGCCATCTCAAACTTGCCGCTGCGGTTGCTGATGGCGCCGGTAAAAGCGCCTTTGACGTGGCCGAACAGCTCGCTCTCCGCCACGCTCTCCGGCAGCGCGGCGCAGTTAAGGTAGACCAGCGGATTGACGGCGCGCGGCGACGCCTCGTGGATCGCCTTCGCCACCAGCTCCTTCCCGGTTCCCGTTTCGCCGCTAATCAGTACGTTAAGATCGGAGGCCGCGACAATCTCAATCTCTTTTTTAAGCTGCACCATGCCCGGCGAAAGGCCGATCATCCCGGTATGGCGCACCTGCTCAAACGGTGCCGGGCTGCCCGGCAGGATGTTCTGGCGCTCCAGCTGCTCAATCAGCAAAGCATTGTTGAGCGCACCCGCCGCCAGCGCGGCGATTAGCCGTAGCTCTTCATCGCTGAAGTTATCGAACCGATCCGGCGACATGCCGTCGAGGGTCAGCGCGCCAATAAGGCGCTGTCCGGCAAAAAGCGGCAGGCCGATGCAGGCGTGCACCTTCAGGCTCTCCTGACCGGGGATCAGCCCGTCGTAGGGATCGGGCAGATCGCTGTCGGCGGGAAAACGCACCACATCCCCCGCACGGGCGATGGTCTCCAGGCGCGGGTGCCCCTCCAGGGTAAACCGCCGCCCGAGGACATCCTGCGCCAGCCCGTCGATAGCCAGGGGAATAAACTGCCGCCCCTCGTAGCGCAGCAGCGCCGAGGCATCGCACGCCAGCACGTGACGCAGAGTAGAGATGAGCCGCTGAAAGCGGTCCTGATGGCCGATACCGGTCTGTAGCTCAATGGCGATCTTCGCCAGCACATCTACGGAAAAGCTCATTGGCACCTCGTTGTCATTTTGACTATTTGTATTGTCATAATGACTATTCTACGTACTGTCATTTTGACAATCAAGGCAAGGTGAAAATCAATAAAAATCATTTAAAAACAGCACATTAAAAAATTGGCACGCTAATTGATATAGCTAAACCATCGTATTTAAACGTGGTATTTAATTGAGGTTGCTATGTCTATTCTGGTTAAAAATAACATTCATTGGGTTGGCCAACGTGACTGGGAAGTCCGTGATTTCCACGGCACCGAATATAAAACGCTGCGCGGCAGCAGCTACAACAGCTATCTCATCCGTGAAGAAAAAAATGTGCTGATCGACACCGTCGATCATAAGTTCAGCCGTGAGTTCGTGCAGAACCTGCGCAACGAGATCGATCTGGCGGATATCGACTATATCATCATCAACCATGCCGAAGAGGATCACGCTGGCGCGCTGACCGAGCTGATGACCCAGATCCCGGACACGCCGATCTACTGCACCGCCAACGCTATCGACTCGATTACCGGCCACCACCACCATCCGGAATGGAACTTTAACGTGGTGAAAACCGGCGACACGCTGGATATCGGCAACGGCAAGCAGCTGATTTTCGTTGAAACCCCGATGCTGCACTGGCCGGACAGTATGATGACCTACATGACCGGCGACGCGGTGCTGTTCAGTAACGACGCCTTCGGCCAGCACTACTGCGACGAACGTCTCTTTAACGATGAAGTGGATCAGACCGAGCTGTTCGAGCAATGCCAGCGCTACTACGCCAACATTCTGACGCCGTTCAGCCGTCTGGTGACGCCGAAAATTAATGAAATTCTCGGCTTTAACCTGCCGGTGGATATGATCGCCACTTCCCACGGCGTGGTCTGGCGCGACAACCCGACGCAGATTGTCGAGCTCTACCTGAAGTGGGCGGCGGACTATCAGGAAGACCGGATCACCATCTTCTATGACACCATGTCCAACAATACCCGCATGATGGCGGATGCGATTGCCCAGGGCATCAACGAAGTTGACCCGAACGTGGCGGTGAAAATCTTTAACGTCGCCCGCAGTGATAAAAACGAGATCCTGACCAACGTCTTCCGCTCCAAAGGGGTGCTTGTCGGCACCTCCACCATGAATAATGTGATGATGCCGAAAATCGCCGGCCTGGTGGAAGAGATGACCGGCCTGCGTTTTCGCAACAAACGCGCCAGCGCCTTCGGCTCCCACGGCTGGAGCGGCGGCGCGGTGGATCGCCTCTCTACCCGCCTGCAGGACGCCGGCTTTGAGATGTCCCTGAGCCTGAAGGCGAAATGGCGTCCGGATCTGGACGCGCTGGAACTCTGCCGTCAGCACGGACGTGACATTGCACGTCAGTGGGCGCTCGCACCGCTGCCGGAAACCGCCCCCGTCGCGACGGTTGCGCAGGAAACCGTAGCAGAAGCCGCCCCTGCCACTGCCGACCTCGGCCCTTGCATGCAGTGCAGCGTCTGCCAGTGGATTTACGACCCTGAACTGGGCGAGCCGTTGCAGGATGTCGCGCCGGGTACGCCGTGGAGCGAGGTCCCGGACAACTTCCTCTGCCCGGAATGTTCCCTCGGGAAAGATGTCTTTGATGAACTGGCGACGGAGGCAAAATGAGCCACGGTATCGTCATCATCGGCTCGGGCTTTGCCGCCCGCCAGCTGGTGAAAAATATCCGCAAACAGGATGCTAACGTGCCGTTGACGGTGATTGCCGCCGACAGCATGGATGAGTACAACAAGCCTGATTTAAGCCATGTCATTAGCCAGAATCAGCGCGCCGACGATCTCACCCGCCAGACGGCGGGGGAGTTTGCCGAACAGTTTAACCTGCGTCTGTTTCCGTACACTTGGGTCACAGATATCGACGCCGACGCCCACGTGGTGAAAGCGAAAGATAAAACCTGGCACTACGACAAGCTGGTGCTGGCGACGGGGGCATCTGCCTTTGTACCGCCGGTTGAGGGCCGCGAGCTGATGGTCACGCTCAATAGCCAGCAGGAGTATCGGGCCAGCGAAACGCTGCTGCGTGACGCGCAACGCGTAATGATTGTCGGCGGCGGGCTGATTGGCACCGAACTGGCGATGGATTTCTGTCGGGCGGGCAAATCCGTCACTCTGGTTGACCACGCGGCCAGCATTCTGTCAGCGCTGATGCCGGCGGAAGTAAGCAGTCGCTTACAGCATCGTCTGACCGACATGGGCGTGCATCTGTTGCTGAAATCGCAGTTGCAGAGCCTGAGCAGAACCGAAAACGGCATTCGTGCGACGCTCGACCGCAACCGCAGTGTCGACGTGGATGTGGCGATCGCGGCGACAGGTTTGCGCCCGGAAACCGCGCTGGCGCACCGCGCAGGCGCCGAAATAAACCGCGGCGTGAAGGTAGACAGCTACCTGCAAACCACGCAGCCGGACATTTATGCCCTGGGGGATTGCGCGGAAATTAACGGCCAGATGCTGCCGTTCCTGCAACCAATTCAGTTAAGCGCCATGTTCCTTGCGAAAAACCTGCTTGGCGGCAGCGCCCCGGTGAAATTACCCGCCATGCTGGTGAAAGTAAAAACGCCAGAACTGCCGCTACATCTCGCAGGCGAAACGCAGCGTCAGGATCTGAACTGGGAGATTGCCCTTTCGCCTCAGGGGATGGTGGCGCGCGGTACCGATACTGACGGCCAGATGCGCGCCTTTGTGGTCAGCGAAGACAGAATGAAGGAGGCCTTCGCGCTGCTGAAATCGTTACCTGCTTAACCCTCGTAATGCCGGGTGGCGCTTCGCTTACCCGGCCTACAGTACTTAACCCTCGTAATGCCGGGTGACGCTTCGCTTACCCGGCCTACAGTACTTAACCCTCGTAATGTCGGGCGGCGCTCCGCTTACCCGGCTTACTAAACACCATAACGGCAAACCTTGTAGGCCCGCGCAAGCGTAGCGCCGCCGGGCAAAAACAGGGCTGAGTGGTTCAGGATCGCACCACCAGCGCGTCGTAGCCCCGCCAGCGGTAGTTGACCATGGAGATAAGCCAGCAAGCGGCAAACAGCCCCACCACCACAAACCCCGCATCGCCGAGATTATCGTTCACCGCCGCCACCGCGTCCCAGAGGCCGCCGTGCAGGTCGAACTTATCCATCAGCAGGCCCAGCGCTTCCAGACCGCCGATAAAGAGCGCCACCACCACGGAGGTGCCGGTGATCGTCATGTTGTAATAGAGCTTGCGCTGCGGCTTATTAAAGGCCCAGCCGTAAGCGCCGACCATCAGCAGATTATCGAGCGTATCCACCAGCGCCATGCCGCTGGCGAACAGCGCCGGAAAGACCATAATCGACCAGACCGACATCCCGCTGGAGGCGCTGGCGGCGGAGATGCCAAGTACGCCAATCTCAGTGGCGGTATCAAAGCCAAGGCCAAACAAAAATCCGACCAGGTACATCTGCCAGCTCTTATTCACCAGACGGAAGGTGGCGCCAAAGAGTTTGCTCATCAGCCCCCCGGCAGAGGGCAGCTCGACATCCAGGCGGGTGGCGCGCCCCTGCTTAAGCGCACGGAAGCTGCGCCAGACGCCGCGCAGGATCACCATATTGACCAGCGCCATCGCCAGCAGGAAGGTGGCGGAGACGGCGGTGCCAATCAGCCCGCCAGTCTCATGGAACCAGGCCATATTTTTCTGAAACGCGGTGGCGGTGGCGGCAATGGCGATGGAGGCCAGCACCACAATGGTGGAGTGGCCGAGGGAGAACCACGCCCCCACCCCAGCCGGACGTTTGCCCTGCTGCATCATCTTACGCGTCACGGTATCAATGGCGGCGATATGGTCCGCATCCACCGCGTGACGCAGGCCATAGCACCAGGCCAGCAGGCTGGCCGCCATCAGCGCCGTACTGCCGCTGAATGCCCGCCATGCCCAGCCCCAGGCCAGCAGATTAGCGGCGACCAGCGCCACTATCAGCAGCGCCGCACGAGGTTGATTGCGTAAAAGTCGTAACATATTAAATCCTTTGTGAAGATAAACGGGCGGCGGCGACCACCGCCTGCCCGAAAGAGATCGCTCCGTCGCCTGCAGGCAGGCGAGAGGGAAAAAGAAGCGTAAAATCGGAGAGCGCAGCCCGCAGGCGCGCGCGCAGCAGGCGGTTATGCAGCACCCCGCCGCTAAAGCAGAGGGTCGAAAGGTTGAGCCGGCGGGCGTGATGGCGCATCAGCGCCGCCAGCCCCTTCGCCAGGGCGTCATGAAAAGCCCACGCCCGCTCCTGCGGCGCTGCCTGCCAGTCGAGCCAGCCGCGCCAGAAGGCCGCCATGTCCGGCACGCCTTCAACCAGAGGCAGCGTGACGGGGTGTTCCACCCCTGCGCAGCGCGCGGCCAGCGCCTCCAGCAGGCAGGCGGCCTCCCCTTCGTAGCTCTGCACCTGCGGCGCAATGCCCAGCGCGCAGGCCACCGCATCGAAAAGCCGTCCGCAGGAGGAGGCGCGCGGCGCGTTAATCCCGCGACCGATGGCCGCCGCCAGCAGCGGCCAGTTTTGCTGTTGCACCTGATGCGTTTCCGGGCGGGAGAGCCAGTCGGGAACAAAGGCCAGGCAGTGGGCCAGCAGGTTGCGCCACGGCTGCACCGCCGCCAGATCGCCGCCGGGAAGCGCCACCGCGGGCAGCCCGCCCAGGTGCTCGCATTCGCGATAGTTCACCCGCAGGCACTCGCCGCCCCACAGCGCCCCTGCTTCGCCCATGCCGATACCGTCCAGCGTAAGGGCGATAAGGTCACCGCCCTCCAGCGGCCAGCCGTTTTCAGCCATGCAGGCGGCAGCGTGGGCATGATGGTGCAGGACCGTCTCTTTGGGCAGCCCCAGCGCGTCGGCCCACTGCGCCGACCGGTAGCCCGGATGGGCGTCGCACACCACCCGCTGCGCCCGGAAGTTGTAGATCTGCTGCATCATCGCCAGCGCCTCGCGCCACTGCCGCTCCACGCCGTCGTCGCTGAGATCGCCGAAGTGCTGGCTCACCACCGCTCCGTCGCCACGCACCAGACAGAAGGTATTTTTCATCTCCGCCCCCAGGCAGAGCATTGGCTCCACGTCGTGGAAGCCCGCCGGAAGCGGAAGCGAGTCCGGTACATAGCCGCGTGCCCGGCGCAGCATCGCCCCCTCTTCGTCCACCACCGAGTCGTCCATCCGCTGAAGGATGTCGCGGTCGTGCAGCAAAAAACCGTCGGCAATCTCCCGTAGATCCTCCCGCGCCTGGTTGTTATCAAGCGCGGGAGGCCTGCCGCTGAGGTTGCCGGAGGTCATCACCAGCGGACGCCCGCAGTCCTGGCTCAGGAGATGCTGAAGCGGGCTGGCAGGCAGCATAACGCCCGCCGCATTAAGTCCCGGCGCGATCCCTTCCGCCAGCGGCGGCAGGTGGCGTTTGGCCACCAGCACGATGGGCGCCGCCGCCGAGCTTAGCCGCTCGCGGGCCGCCTGCGGGCCGCCGCCGAGCTTAGCCGCTCGCGGGCCGCCTGCGGCAGGCCGCTATCGTCCGGGAGCATTACCGCCAGCGGTTTCGCGGGGCGCTGCTTGCGGGCGCGCAGGCGCGCCACCGTCTGCGGGTTTTGCGCGTCGCAGGCCAGATGAAAGCCGCCCAGCCCTTTTACCGCGACGATACCGCCCTCTTTCAGCACGCTTACCGCCGCCGCCAGCGCCTGCTCCCGGGTGGCATGATTTTCCGGCGTATACCATGAAAGCTGCGGCCCGCAAGCCGGACAGGCCACCGGCTGGGCGTGGAAGCGGCGATCCGCCGGGTTGCGGTACTCCGCCTCGCAGGGGGCGCAGAGGGGAAAACCGGCCATCGAGGTGGCCGGACGATCGTAGGGCATGGCGCGAATAATGGTAAAACGCGGGCCGCAGTGGGTGCAGTTGATAAAGGGGTAACGGTAACGGCGCTCCTGCGGATCGCGCATCTCCGCCAGGCAGGCGGGACAGGTGGCGGCATCCGGCACAATCTGCGTCGCCATCGTTCCGCCCGCGCTTTGGCGAATGGTGAAGTCAGCCGGTGGCTGCGCCCATTCAAAAGGGTGCGTCTGTACCTCGTCGATTCTCGCCAGCGGCGGGCAGTGGCGCAACAGCGCGTCGGTGAACGCCTGCGCCTCCCCCGTCAGGCGCACCAGCACCCCCGCGCCGTCGTTACAGACGTCGCCGCGCAGCTGGAGCTGGTGAGCCAGCTGCCAGACGAAGGGGCGAAAACCGACCCCCTGCACTTTGCCCCGTACCCGGATTTGTACGCCACCGTTACCCATTATCGCCTCAGGAGAGCAGGGAGGCGGAGGTGTCGAACGCGGCGCGGCGGCGCTTTTCAGCGCTCATCTGCTCCAGCCTGTCGCGATCGATGCAGACCAGCGCGTGGGTGGGGCACGCCTCGATGCAGGCCGGACCTGCGGCGCGGTGATGACAGAGATCGCATTTGTTCGCTTCGGCTTTATCGGCGCGCACGCTCAGACCCGCGCCGCTGTTGCGCACCACTGGCCTTACCACCACCTCCATGGCGCCATACGGACAGGCGACCACGCAGGTTTTACAGCCAATGCAGCGCTCCTGCATAACGTGAACAAAGCCTTTGTCACGGCTGATGGCGCCGTTCGGGCAGACGCGGGCGCAGGGGGCATCTTCACACTGGCGACAGATCGCGGCGGTGGAGATATCCACCCCTTTGATCACGTGAATGCGCGGCAGGAAGGTATCGGGGGTAAGAGAGGCGCAATCCTGCTGCGCCTGGTGCGATACCACACAAGCGACTTCGCAGGTACGGCAGCCAATACATTTACTGGCATCCGCCATAATAAAACGGTTCATCTGCTTCTCCAGCATAATCAGGTGCGCCGAAGCATTCACAAACCGTGCCAGTTTTACATCTTACTGTTTTATATTGATTTTATAAGGCTATCGCCTCTGTCATCGTCAGAAGTGACGATGACAGGTGTCGACGTCAGGCGTAAGGGCCAGGGACGACCGAGCCGCGCAGAATAAGCTCACCGGGGAAGCTTTGCCGGAAGGTAAAATCGCCGCCGTCGAGCATAAAAATGAGGCGGCTGATGGTCTCCTGGATCATCTCCGTCACCGGAATGCGCACGCTGGAGAGCGAGGGAACAATAAACGGGGCGATGGCGACATCGTCAAAGCCGATCACCGACACCGCCTGCGGCGCGGCGATGTTGCTCTCGTGAAGTTGTTTGATCGCCCCTATCGCCATATCGTCATTACTGGCGACCAGCGCGCTGAAGGTGACCTGCCGCGTCAGTAACGTCGAGACTGCCGCCGCGCCGCTGGCGGGCGTCCAGCGCCCTTCCACCACGAACTCATCGCGCAGGGGAATATTATGTTGCGCGAGGGCGGCCCGATAGCCGGAAAGCCGCTCGCCGCCGGTGGGCGAATCGAGCGAACCGGTGATAAAGGCGATCTCCCGGTGGCCCATCTCAATCAAACGGCTGACGGCCGCCTGGCTTGACGCCTTATGATCGGACCAGACGCTGTGGCTGGCGTTGCGGCGCAGGCGGCGGTTAAGCACCACGATCGGCTGCTCGTGCCGGTCGATAATCTCATCCATCTCCTCCACGCTTAAAAAACGGGGATAGATGATGATCGCGTCGCAGCGCATATCCAGCAGATACTGGATCGCTTCCCGCTCCTCTTCTGCGCTGTGTTTGCCGTCCGCGAGAATCAGCTGACGCCCCTTCTCTTCGGTCATGCGCGCGGCGTTAAACAGCAGCTCGCTAAAATAGACGCCGTGATAGAGGGTGTTAGTCACCACCAGCCCGAGGGTCTGGGTACGTTTTGTCGCCAGATTGCGCGCCAGCAGATTGGGGCGGTAGCCGCTCTCCGCGATGGCCTGAAATACGCGATCTTTGGTCTCCTGGCTCACGTAGCCATTGCCCGAAAGCACCCGGGAAACCGTCGCCTTCGAAACCCCTGCCCGCTTCGCCACTTCCAGCATCGTGGTCATTTTTTTATTCCTCCAGAACCGCTCTGGCGCAGTGTACTGCACCCTCGCAGAAATGTCGCAGCGTCCCGTTCACGCTTTTCCTCACGCCTGGTGATCTGCATCACGAATCGAAAAAATGTACAAAAAGCACTCTTGTTTAGCGCAAGGAAACTCATCATGCTTTTGTGAAACCGGTTTCCTATCCGTCCCCTACAACAAAAACAGGAACAGATCCGATGGCCAAAAACTACGCAGCGCTGGCAAAAGAGGTCATAAGCGCGCTCGGCGGTAAAGAGAATATTGTCGCCGTTACCCACTGCATGACGCGCCTGCGCTTCGTGGTGCAGGATGACAGCCTGATCGATAGCGCCACGCTCAAGCGCCTTAATGGCGTACTCGGCGTGGTGCGCAGCGAAAACCAGTGCCAGGTGATTATCGGCAACACCGTTTCCCAGGCTTACCGCGAAGTGGTGAGCCTGCTTCCTGCCGGGCTGCAGCCCGCTGCCCCCCAAGGGCCGCAAAAGCTGACGTTTAAACGCATCGGCAGCGGGATCCTTGACGCGCTGATCGGCACCATGTCGCCGCTGATCCCGGCGATCATCGGCGGATCGATGGTTAAACTGCTGGCGATGATCCTGGAGATGACCGGCGTGCTGGAGAAAGGCGCGCCCACGCTGACTATTCTGACGGTGATCGGCGACGGCGCGTTCTTCTTCCTGCCGCTGATGGTGGCCGCCTCCGCCGCCGTAAAATTCAAAACCAACATGTCGCTGGCGATTGCCATCGCCGGGGTGCTGGTCCATCCGGGCTTTATCGAGCTGATGGCGAAAGCGGCGCAGGGGGAGCAGGTGACGTTCGCCATGATCCCGGTGACGGCAGTGAAATATACCTACACGGTGATCCCGGCACTGGTAATGACCTGGTGCCTCTCCTATATCGAGCGCTGGGTGGATCGCATTACCCCAGCGGTGACCAAAAACTTCCTTAAACCGATGCTGATCGTGCTGATTGCCGCCCCGCTCGCCATCCTGCTGATTGGCCCGCTGGGGATCTGGATCGGTAGCGCCATCTCCACGCTGGTCTATACCATTCACGGCTATCTCGGCTGGCTGTCGGTGGCCATTATGGGGGCGCTGTGGCCGCTGCTGGTAATGACCGGGATGCACCGCGTCTTTACGCCGACTATCATCCAGACCATCGCCGAAACCGGCAAAGAGGGGATGGTAATGCCCTCCGAGATTGGCGCGAACCTGTCGCTGGGCGGCTCGTCGCTGGCGGTGGCGTGGAAAACCAAAAACCCGGAGCTGCGCCAGACCGCGCTGGCGGCGGCCGCCTCCGCCATTTTGGCGGGCATCTCCGAACCGGCGCTGTACGGGGTGGCGGTGCGCCTGAAGCGTCCGCTCGTCGCCAGCCTGATCAGCGGCTTTATCTGCGGCGCGGTGGCCGGGATCGCGGGGCTTGCCAGCCACTCGATGGCGGCACCGGGTCTGTTTACCAGCGTACAGTTCTTTGATCCCGCCAACCCCATCTCCATCGTCTGGGTATTCGGCGTGATGGGGCTGGCGGTGGTGCTCTCTTTTGTGCTGACGCTGATTTTAGGCTTTGAAGATATTCCGGTTGAGGACGAAGCGGAAAAAGCGCGCGCCCTGCAAAATGCCCCCTACAGCGCGGCGCGGACATAACCAGACGAGGTAATAATGGCAGTTTTTCCACAAGGATTTTTATGGGGCGGCGCGCTTGCCGCCAACCAGAGTGAAGGCGCTTATCGCGAAGGCGGAAAAGGGTTAACCACGGTGGATATGATCCCCCATGGGGCGAACCGTCTGGCGGTTAAGCTCGGCAAGGAGAAGCGCTTTGCGCTGCGCGACGACGAGTTCTACCCCAGCCATGAGGCGATCGATTTTTATCATCGCTATAAAGAGGATATCGCGCTGATGGCGGAGATGGGCTTTACGGTGTTTCGCACCTCTATCGCCTGGAGCCGCCTCTATCCCAACGGCGACGAGCCGCTGCCGAACCCGGAAGGGATCGCTTTCTATCGCGCGCTGTTTGAGGAGTGCAAAAAGTACAATATCGAGCCGCTGGTGACGCTCTGCCACTTTGACGTGCCGATGCATCTGGTAAGGGAATATGGCTCATGGCGCAACCGCAAGATGGTCGATTTCTTTGCCCGCTACGCCCGCACCTGCTTTGAAGAGTTCAACGGGCTGGTGAAGTACTGGCTCACCTTTAACGAGATTAACATCATGCTGCACAGCCCTTTCTCCGGGGCGGGGCTGGTGTTTGAAGAGGGTGAGAACGAAGATCAGGTGAAATACCAGGCCGCCCATCACGAACTGGTGGCGAGCGCGCTGGCGACCAGAATCGCCCACGAGGTGAACCCGGCAAATCAGGTGGGCTGTATGCTGGCGGGGGGTAATTTTTACCCCTGGTCCTGCAAGCCGGAAGATGTCTGGATGGCGCTGGAGAAAGACCGCGAAAACCTCTTCTTTATCGACGTGCAGGCGCGCGGCAGTTATCCGGCATACTCTGCCCGCCTGTTCCGTGAAAAAGGGGTAGTGATTATTAAAGATCCCGGTGACGACGAGCTGCTGAAAAACACCGTCGATTTTGTCTCTTTTAGCTATTACGCCTCGCGCTGCGCCTCGGCGGATATGAACGCGGGTAATACCAGCGCGGCGAACATCGTTAAATCGCTGCGTAATCCGCACATCCAGGTGAGCGAATGGGGCTGGGGCATCGACCCGCTGGGCCTGCGCATCACCATGAATATGATGTATGACCGTTACCAGAAGCCGCTCTTTCTGGTGGAAAACGGCCTGGGCGCGAAGGATGAGCCTGACGCTAACGGCGAGATTAACGACGACTACCGCATCAGCTATCTGCGCGAACATATCCGCGCCATGGGTGATGCCATCGAGGACGGCGTGCCGCTGATGGGCTACACCACCTGGGGCTGTATCGATCTGGTCTCCGCCTCGACCGGGGAGATGAGCAAACGCTACGGGTTTGTCTATGTGGATCGCGACGACGCGGGCAACGGTACGCTGGAGAGAAAGCGCAAGAAATCGTTCTGGTGGTACAAGAAGGTGATTGCGAGTAACGGGGCGGATCTCGGGTAGCCTGTTTTGCCGGGTGGCGGCTTCGCCTTACCCGGCCCACAGAACGTTCCCCTCACCCTAACCCTCTCCCCGGAGGTGAGAGGGGAATGTTCAGTGCAGTTTCCACCCTCTTTTCAGGTGGATAAGGGACTGTCCGGTGAGGTCTTCACCCTCTCCCCTCCGGGGAGAGGGCCGGGGTGAGGGGCTGAAAACCGCCATCCCCAACCCATCCAGCCAGCCGGGACCAGATCTCCTCCACCGCCGCTTTCACCGGCGGAGTCATCGGATAATAAAAGCCCACAATATCCGGCTGAATGCCTAAAAAGAGCACCTCCCCCACGTCGTCCTTGATCTGATCGACAAGGTAGTTGAGCGGCATATTGTGGGTGGTCATCATAAACATCTCGGCGATATCGTCCGGGTCTATCAGGCGGATCTCACCGGGGTTTAGCCCCATATCGGTCGCATCAACAATTAACAACCTCTCCGGACGCAGCTCGCGGATGGCGACCACGTCGTTTTCCGGTGCGCTGCCGCCGTCGATAACAACCCAGTCACCCTGCGGGCTGGCGGCGCACATCTCCGCCAGCAGCGGGCCGGCGCCGTCATCACCCATCATGCTATTGCCGACACACAGTAAAACGTCAGTCACGTAATCTCCTCACCATCAGGTAGATGGCACTCTCCTGGTGGATATCGTGCAGCATGCTGAGCAACGTTTTGCTCCACGCCTGCTGCTCGGGGGTTTGCCTGCAAAGCGCCGCGTCGAACGCATTGGCGAGCAGCGATACATGGTTAGCATCGATAACGATCTCGCCATACTTCGGTACGCCCTCCATTTTTCGCCGTGCCGCACTGCCCTCTTCCAGCGTGGCAATCCACGCCAGATACGCCTCCCACGGGCAGGTCAGCGCCGCTTCGAGGCAGTCGATGACCCCGAGGTGGTGGCCAATCGCCAGGCTGTAATAGACAACCTGCTGCGCCTCAGCGGGCGTGGCATCGTTCTCATCAATAAATTTACGGCTCAGTTGACTGAACACCACCTGCTCACTCATCGAAAACGTGCCTCTTCTACAACGTGGTTAAGCTGCGTGACGATCTCCGTCAGGCGCGGATCGCTTTCGCTCTCCAGCCACTGCTGCACATGCGCCGCGCCCTGGTTCAGATGCTGCATATAGTCGTCGGCGATCTGGCGGCCATAGCGGTAGCCCGCCAGCCTGCGCGCCGCGCGATCCACCTTCACGCGCAGCGGCTGCACCATATCGGGATGGAGGATCTCCGCTGGCTGGTTATCCAGCTCGCCCGGCGCGCGGGCGTGGATCTTCTGCTCCAGCAGGCCGAGCGCCATGGCAAAGCCGTAGAGCGTGGCGGCAGGCGTCGGCGGGCAGCCGGGAATATAGACATCGACCGGCACAATCTTGTCGGTGCCGCCCCAGACGCAGTAGAGATCGTGGAAGATACCGCCGCTGTTGCCGCAGGCGCCGTAGGAGATGCAGATTTTCGGGTCGGGCGCCGACTGCCACGCGCGCAGCGCCGGGGAGCGCATGGCGCGGGTGACCGCTCCGGTAAACAGCAGAATATCCGCATGGCGCGGCGACGGTACCACCTTGATGCCGAAACGTTCGGCGTCAAAGAGCGGAGAGAGGGTCGCGAAGATTTCGATTTCGCAGCCGTTACAGCCGCCGCAGTCCACGCGGTAGACGTAGGCCGAGCGTTTGATTTTTTTAAGCAGCGACTCTTTCATTCTGGCGATGGACTCCTCCACCGTCAGCGGCACCGGAATGCCATTTTCATCGCGTGGGCCGAGTAGTTGGGTCATCAGCTCGCCTCTCTCATATGACGGGTTAAATCGATGCGCTCAGAGGGCAACAGACACTTCTGGCGCTTACAGTCCGGGCAGGTTTCAAAGCTCTCCCGGTGCAGCTCCGCGCGCCGGTCGCCGTTGTGTTTCAGCAGGGCAATAGCGTAATCAATCTCTTTTTGCACCGCGAAAGGCCGGTTGCAGACGCGGCAGTTGCACAGCGCAAAGCGGGACTGTTGCAGGAAATCCTCTTTTTTCCAGACCGCCAGCTCGTACTCCTGAGAAAGCTTTATCGCCGCCGTCGGGCAGACCTCTTCGCAGCGACCGCAGAAGATGCAGCGTCCGAGATTGAACTGCCAGGCGAGCGCGCCGGTCGCCAGATCGGTCTCCACCGTCAGGGCGTTCGACGGGCAGGCGTTGACGCAGGCCGCGCAGCCGATGCACTGCTGCGGGTTGTGCTCCGGCTTGCCGCGGAAATTCTTATCTACCGGCATCGGCTCCAGCGGATAGCTGCTGGTCTGGGTGCCGGTTTTGATCACTTTTTTAATAAAGGTAAACATGCTTGCTCCATTCGTCCCCTCACCCCGGCCCTCTCCCCAAAGGGGAGAGGGTGAACATCCCCTTTGGGGAGAGGGTCAGGGTGAAACGATCTCAATTACTTCAGCGGCGAGTTCTTGCGCTCTATGCTGTAGCGCTCCAGCTCTTTGTACGGCACCACCTGGCTCTTTTTCTTACGCACGTCCACCACCGTCATGCGGTCGGTGCAGGAGTAGCAGGGGTCGAGGCTGCCGATGATCAGCGGCGCGTCAGAGACGGTGTTACCGCGTAGCATGTAGCGCAGGGTTGGCCAGTTGGCGTAGGTCGCCGCACGGCAACGCCAGCGGTAGAGCTTCTGGTTGTCGCCGGTCATGCTCCAGTGGATATCATCCCCGCGCGGCGCTTCGGCAAAGCCGAGGGCAAAACGGCCAGGAATGTAGGTAAAGCCTTCCACCATCAGCGGACCGCCCGGCAGGTTGTCCAGACCGAAGTCGATCATATTGAGCGCGGTGAATACCTCGTTGATGCGTACCTTCAGGCGAGAGATAACGTCGCAGCCCTGCTCGCTGTGTACCTCCATCGGCAGCAGGCCATAACCAACGAACGGGTGATCGGCGCGGGTGTCGCGGGCGTGGCCGCTGGCGCGCACCATCGGGCCGACGTTGCTGAAGTCGCGGGCAATCTCCGGATCGAGACGGCCGATCCCGACGGTGCGCTGCTCGATGTTCGGCGTGCTGAGCAGCATATCCACCAGCTCCTGAACGTCGCGGCGCATCTGCTGGGCCAGCTGGCGGGTCTGGATCATGTCATCTTTCAGCAGGTCGCGGCGGATCCCGCCGATCAGGTTCAGGCCATAGGTTTTACGCGCCCCGGTGAGGATTTCAGCCATCTTCATGGAAGCCTCACGCACGCGGAAGAACTGCATAAACCCGGAGTCAAAGCCGACAAAGTGGCAGGCCAGCCCCAGGTTGAGCAGGTGCGAGTGCAGACGCTCCACCTCCAGCAGAATGGCGCGGATCATCTGCGCGCGCTCAGGCACTACTATCCCCATGCCGTTCTCCACCGAAGTGGTGTAGGCGGTGCTGTGGGCAAAGCCGCAGATGCCGCAGACGCGATCGGAGAGGAAGGTGACTTCGTTGTAGCCCATGCGGGTCTCCGCCAGCTTCTCCATGCCGCGGTGCACGTAGAAGAGGCGGTAATCGGCGTCGATAATGTTTTCACCGTCAACGAAGAGGCGGAAGTGGCCCGGCTCGTCAGAGGTGACGTGCAGCGGGCCGATCGGCACTACGTTGTTCTTCTTGCTGCCGAGTTCGTTAATGAACTCGTAGGTTTCGCTGTCGGTGGTCGGCGCCGGGCGCTGACGGTAGTCCATGCTGTCTTTACGCAGCGGATAGAGTTCATCCGGCCAGTCGTCCGGCAGCACCAGACGACGCTCGTCCGGCAGGCCGACCGGTACCAGGCCGTACATATCGCGCACCTCGCGCTCGCCCCAGACGGCGGCAGGCACGCGCGGCGTCACGGAGGGGTATTCCGGTTTATTCGGATCGACCTCCACACGCACGGTGATCCAGCACTTCACCCCCTTCTCCATCGACATCACGTAGTAGACCGCGTAATTGCCGCAGAGCTGGCGCTCGTCGTTACCAAACAGTACCGACAGCCAGCCGCCCTGTTTGTAATAGAGGAACTCCACCACTTCCGGCAGATAGTTTACTTTTACCGTAATGGTGATCTGGTCTTTGGTCTGCCAGCCTTCGTCCAGCACCACGCCCGGAAAGGCCTGGTGCAGTGCGGCGAGATAGTGTTGACCCGTTTTTTCTTCAGACATAAAAACTCTCTTAAATCACGCCACCAGCAAGGAGACGAACGCTAAAAATGCAAAGCCAAAACCGGCCCAGGTAATACGCGAAGTGGCGGCGAAACGCAGACGCGCCATGCTGTTTTCAAACAGGGCGATTATCAGCACGCCCGCCACCAGCTTGACGATAGCCACGACCACGGCCAGCAGCAGCCCGCCGACGGAGAAGTGGGTCATCTGCCCCCAGGGGAAGAAAACGCCGACAAACATCTGCAGCACCACCAGTTGTTTAAGGCTGATACCCCACTTCAGCACCGCAAAACCGCAGCCGCTGTACTCGGTGAGCGGCCCCTCCTGTAATTCCTGCTCAGCTTCCGCCAGATCGAAGGGCAGCTTGCCCATCTCGATAAAGGTGGCGAACGCGCAGGCGCAGAGCGCCAGCAGCAGCGGAATGGAGCGGGCAACCGGCCAGTGATAAACGGTGTCGGTGATAAAACTGATATGGGTCGAACCGGCCACCTGCGCCGCGACCCACAGTCCCAGCAGCAGAATCGGCTCGACCAGTACGCCCAGCATCGCCTCGCGGCTGGCGCCGATACCGGTAAAGGGACTCCCGGTATCCAGCCCGGCAATCGCAAAGAAAAAGCGTGCGACGGCGAAGAGGTAGATAAGGGTGATGAGATCGCCGAGCGCCGGCAGCGGCGAGGCCACCGTCACCACCGGCAGCGCGGTGGCGATGGTCAGCATGACGCTCACCATCACAAACGGCGTCAGGCGAAAGACCCAGCCTGCGGCGTCCGGCGCCACGCTCTGACGGCCCAGCAGCTTTATCAGATCGCGGTACTCCTGCAGTACGCCAGGCCCGCGACGGTTATGCATGCGGGCGCGCGCCACGCGCGTGATGCCCGACAGCAGCGGCGCAACGGCAAACAGCACCAGCGCCTGAACAATAGCCAGTAACAGATTCATCTCAGGCTCCTCGTGAAATCACAATGACCACCAGCACCGCCAGCTCGATCAGCGCCAGACGACGGAACAGCACCGGGGCGGCGACGTTCTGCCAGCCGGGCACCCGGCCCACCGGGTTGAGCCACTGGCGCAGCCGGAGCACAAAGGCGAAGTTCTCTTTTACCGGCATGGCAAAGCCGTGGGCGGTGACCACCATCGACTGCTCATGTTCATACCCGCAGGCCCACGCCGCGCCGCGCGAACGCGACATCAGGCGATCGCCTTTGAAGAAGATGGTCAGCAGGAACGGCAGCAGCAGCGCGGCAATCAGCAGAATGGCGATTGTCGGCTGAGAGACGGTGGTGTGCGCCGTCACCAGCGGCAGCGGAACGACCCGCGCCAGCAGCGGCAGCAGCCAGGGGGCAGCCACCCCGCCCGCGATGCAGCAGAGCGCCAGCAGCACGACGCTCGCGGTCATCAGCACAGGCGCAGGGCTGGCCTGCTCCGCCTCCCGGGTACGCGGCGCGCCCAGGAAGGTAACGCCGTAGACTTTCGCCATACACATCACCGCCAGCGCGCCGGTTACCGCCAGCCCGACCGCCAGCAGCGGCCCCAGCAGACGCCCGACGAAGGCGCCGCTCTGCCCAAAGGCGAAGAAGGACTGATAGATGACCCACTCGCCGGCAAAGCCGTTCAGCGGCGGCAGGGCCGCCATCGCCATCAGCCCCACCAGCATGGCAAGGGAGATAAGCGGCATCTTTTTGCCGATACCGCCCAGTTTTTCGATATCGCGGTGGCCGGTACGGAACCAGACGCTGCCCGCGCCGAGAAAGAGGGTGCTTTTGAAGAGGCTGTGGTTCAGCAGATGATAGAGCCCGCCGATAAACCCGGCGGCAATCAGCGCCGAATTATGCAGCGCCAGGCCGCAAACCCCGGCCCCCAGCCCCAGCAGGATAATGCCGATGTTCTCCAGCGTGTGGTAAGCCAGCAGGCGCTGAATGTTATGCTCCATCAGCGCATAGAGCCCCCCGACAAAGGCGGTGACCATCCCGGCCAGCAGCAGGATCACGCCCCACCAGAGCGGCGGCTCGCCGGTGGCAAGGGTCAGGATCATGATGCCGAACAGCCCGACCTTCATCACCACGGTGGAGAAGAGCGCCGCGGCGGGCGCAGAGGCGCTGGCATGCGCCTGCGGCACCCAGCCGTGCAGCGGGATGATCCCCGCCAGCAGGCCAAAGCCCACCACGCCCAGCAGCCAGATATCACTACCCAGCGGCTGCCCGCCGAGGCGATAGAGATCCAGCGTGCCGAAGCGCTGCCACGTCAGCCAGCAGGCGAGCGCCAGCAGCAGCGTGCCAAGACGTCCCAGCGCAAACCAGAGCTTGCCGGACTGGCTGCAGCCGGTGAGAAAGACGCCGCTGAGCGCCATGATCTCCGCCATCACCACCAGCGTGCCCATGTTGCTGGCGGTCACCGCGCAGACAGCGGCGGCGAGCAGGAGATTAACCAGCAGGCCGTTGGGCTTTGTCCGGGCATGGCGATGCCAGTCGATATTGAAGAGGCTAATAAACAGCCCGCAGAGGCCGAAGGTAATAAGCCAGATGGCGTTAAACGGCGTCAGGAAGAGGTGATGACCAATCCACGGCATCACCGCCTCCTGCCCCTGGCCGCTGAGCAGCACCGTTGCGCCCGCCAGCAGCGTCAGCACGCTGGCCGCCGCCCCGCCAAGGCCGGCGATCCAGCCGCTGAGCGTTTTCTGAAAGGCGAAAATCAGCGCCAGCACGGCGGTGGCGGCAAAGCAGGCCACCGCGTCGTTAATCAAAGCGACAGCGTTCATTTCATCTCCTCCTGCTGTGCCTGAAACAGCGTCAGATCGCCATAATCGGTATTAATAGTCAGCTCGCGCTTGCGTCTGCTGGTGCGGGCGATATCGCGGATATCGACCAGAATCAGCGCCTTCGTCGGGCAGGTGCGCACGCAGGCGGGACCCTGTTCGTCAAAGTGGCAGAGATCGCACTTCACCGCGACGCCGCGCACGCCGGGCACCCAGTCCAGCAGCGAGCTGACGCGTGCCGGTGCGGGCGGCGCCGGTGGCGCTTTTGGCGTATTGGCATTGGCCGGAACATGCAGCGGACGGCTGCCAGAAAATTCAATCGCGCCGAACGGACAGGCGATAGCGCAGAGCTTGCAGCTGACGCAGAGGCTTTCGTTGAGCTGTACCGCGCCGTCAACGCGGGTAATCGCATTGACAGGGCAGACCGCCGCGCAGGGCGCATCTTCACAGTGGTGGCAGAGCTGCGGGGCAGACTCTTTTTCATTACGCATGACGCGCAGGCGCGGCATCGACTGTAGCCCGTGCTGGCGGTGTGTCTCCGAGCACGCGGCCTCACAGGTGCGACAGCCAATGCAGACCGTCGAATCAGCAATTACAAAACGGTTCACCAGGTATCCTTGGTAGATAGTCATTTTTGACGAAAATGTGACGTTTCGACATTTTCGTCACGCCAAATCAGGCGAGACGCGGCTCGCTTACCAGTTGATTCAGATTGATCGGCAAATCCTGCGCAATCGCTGAATAGAGGCCGTTATAGACCGGCGAAATTTTTTCCAGATAGTGCTCCAGCACCTGCTGGCGATCGCGGTTGCTGATATGCCCGTCAATCATGCCGTCAGCCATTAAACGCGCCTGCGAGATAAGCTGTCTGGCCCCCTCTTTCGTTTCGACGTAATACTCAATGGTGTGGCTGTTAAAGCCGTCGGCCAGAGTGACAAAGATCCTGAAGTGACCAAACAGCACAAAGCAGAGATCTTCCTCGGCGGCGCAGCTCATGGCGTGGTGCAGACGCGCCTTAGAAAGGGTGATGCCTTGTACCAGCGAGTTGCAATAGAGGTGCCACTGCTCCTGAAGCTGATGATGGCGCTGCGCAATATAGTCAGCTTTTTCGCTAATTTCCCAAATCGTCATCGTTACTATCCGGTTAATGAAGATGCCCCTCTTAAGCAGTTTCCGTGCCAGTTTTTATTTCATTGATAATAAAAGCTTTTATTAAAAACAGAGGGCCGAATGTCCACGGTTCGACGTGTCATTTCGTCAGCGTCGTCATCGACACCCGCCGCTTTCAATGAAAATGGCACTGTTATTGCATAAGGGGGGCCGAACATTAAGGAGGCGTCATGCACGAAATTACCCTCTGTCAGCGCGCGCTGGAGCTTATCGAACAGCAGGCGCGGCAGCACAACGCCACGCGCGTGACCGGCGTCTGGCTTAAGGTCGGCGCTTTTTCCTGCGTCGAAACCAGCGCTCTGACCTTCTGTTTTGAACTGGTGTGTCGCGACACGCTGGCGGAAGGCTGCGCGCTGCATATAGAAGAACAACAGGCGGAGTGCTGGTGCGAGGCGTGCCAGCAGTACGTCACGCTGCTCTCATCAAAAGTGCGCAGCTGTCCACAGTGCCACAGCACCGGCCTTCGCATCGTCGCGGACGACGGTTTACAAATTCAGCGCCTCGAACTGGAAGGAGTGAGTCATGTGTAGTACCTGCGGTTGCGCCGAAGGCAACCTCTATATCGAAGGGGACGAACGCCGCCCCCATTCCGCGTTTCGCTCGGCGCCCTTTGCGCCCGCCCCGCGCAAGGCGGCGGCGTTAACCGGGCTCGCCTTCTCCCCGACGCGTACGGCAGAAGGCGACCTGCATTACGGCCATGGCGCGGCGGGCACCCATGCGCCGGGTATGAGCCAGCGCACCATGCTGGAGGTGGAGATTAACGTGCTGGATAAAAACAACCAGCTCGCCGCGCAAAACCGCGCCCGCTTTGCCGCCCGTCAGCAGCTGGTGCTGAATCTGGTTTCCAGCCCCGGCTCCGGCAAAACCACCCTGTTGACCGAAACGCTGAAAAGGCTGGCGGGTAGCGTCTCCTGCGCAGTGATCGAAGGGGATCAGCAGACGGTGAACGACGCGGCGCGCATCCGCGAAACCGGCACGCCCGCCATACAGGTCAACACCGGTAAAGGATGCCACCTGGACGCCATGATGATTGCCGAAGCCGCGCCGCGCCTGCCGCTGGCGGATAACGGCATTCTCTTTATTGAAAACGTCGGCAACCTGGTCTGCCCCGCCAGCTTCGACCTGGGCGAGCGTCACAAGGTGGCGGTTCTCTCGGTGACCGAAGGGGAGGACAAGCCGCTGAAATACCCGCATATGTTTGCCGCCGCCTCGCTGATGCTGCTCAATAAAGTGGATCTGCTGCCCTACCTCAATTTTGACGTGGAGAAGTGTCTGGCTTACGCCCGGGAGGTCAACCCGGAGATTCAAATCATGCTGGTCTCCGCCACGCGTGGCGACGGTATGGCGGAGTGGCTGGCATGGCTGGAGAGTGAACGATGTGCATAGGCGTACCCGGTCAAATCCAGGCCATTGACGGCACGCTGGCGAAGGTCGAGGTGTGCGGCGTCCTGCGCGATGTCGATCTGACGTTAGTGGGCAGCGACGCCTCCATGCTGGGAAAGTGGGTGCTGGTCCACGTCGGTTTTGCCATGAGCATCATCAACGAGGAGGAGGCGCGCGACACCCTGGAGGCGCTGCAAAATATGTTTGAAGTGGAGCCGGATGTCGGCGCCCTGCTCTATGGCGAGGAGCGGTAGATGCGTTACGTGGATGAATATCGGGCGCCGGAGCAGGTGATGCAGCTTATCGCCCATCTGAAGGCGCGCGCGCAGAAGCTCAGCTATACCGCCACCCGGCCGCTGCGCATTATGGAGGTCTGTGGCGGCCATACCCACGCCATCTTTAAGTTCGGCCTCGATCAGCTGCTGCCGCCCAACGTGGAGTTTATCCACGGCCCCGGCTGCCCGGTCTGCGTCCTGCCGATGGGGCGCATCGACAGCTGCATTGAGATTGCCAGCCGGCCAGGGGTGATCTTCTGCACCTTTGGCGACGCGATGCGCGTACCGGGCAAAAATGGCTCGTTGCTACAGGCCCGCGCACGCGGGGCGGACGTGCGCATCGTCTATTCCCCGGTGGACGCGCTTCGGCTGGCGCAGGCGAACCCCGACCGGGAGGTGGTCTTTTTTGGCCTCGGCTTTGAAACCACCATGCCCGCAACCGCCATCACGCTGAAGCAGGCGAAGGCGCTTAACCTGCGTAATTTTTTCTTTTTCTGCCAGCACATCACGCTGATCCCCACCCTGCGCAGCCTGCTGGAGGAGGCGGATAACGGCATTGACGCTTTTCTGGCGCCCGGGCATGTCAGCATGGTCATTGGCACCGAAGCCTACGGATTCATCGCAAAAGACTTTTCCCGGCCATTAGTGGTGGCTGGATTCGAACCGCTTGATCTACTGCAAGGCGTAAGCATGCTGGTTGAGCAGAAAATAGCGGGCCGCAGCGTGGTGGAGAACCAGTATCGCCGCGTGGTACCGGATGCGGGCAACCCGCTCGCCCGGGAGGCGATGGCCGAGGTGTTTTGCGTTCAGGGCGAGAGCGAATGGCGCGGCCTGGGCCTAATCGCCGAGTCTGGCGTACACCTGACGCCGGCGTATGCGGCCTTTGACGCCGAAGCGCATTTCCGTCCCCGGCCTCAGCGCACCTGCGACGATCCGCGCGCCCGCTGCGGTGAGGTGTTAACCGGTAAATGCAAACCTCATCACTGCCCGTTATTTGGCAAAACCTGTAACCCGCAGACCGCTTTTGGCGCGCTGATGGTCTCCTCCGAGGGGGCCTGCGCCGCGTGGTATCAATATCGTAAACAGGAACAAGAAGCATGAACAGCGTTGAAATGGCGCACGGCAGCGGCGGGCTGGCGATGCAGCAGCTTATTAACCGGTTGTTTATCAGCGCCTTTGATAACCCCTGGCTGGCGGAGCAGGAGGATCAGGCGCGTATCAGCCTTGAGTCGCTCGCCCTGGGCGGCGACCGGCTGGCCTTCTCCACGGACAGCTACGTCATCGACCCGCTCTTCTTTCCGGGCGGGGATATCGGCAAGCTGGCGGTCTGCGGGACGGCAAACGACGTGGCGGTGAGCGGCGCGGTGCCCCGCTATCTCTCCTGCGGCTTTATCCTGGAAGAGGGACTGCCGCTCCAGACGCTGACCACCCTCGTCAACAGCATGGCACAGACCGCGCGCGAGGCAGGTATCGCTATCGTCACCGGCGACACCAAGGTGGTGCAGCGCGGCGCGGCAGACAAAATATTTATCAATACCGCCGGCATGGGCTCTATCCCCCGCGACGTCCACTGGCGCGCGCAAAGCCTGACGCCGGGGGATGTGCTGCTGGTGAGCGGGACGATCGGCTGCCACGGCGCCACGATCCTTAACCTGCGGGAAGGGCTGGGGCTGGACGGCGAGCTGACAAGCGACTGCGCCATCCTTACTCCGCTCATCCAGACGCTGCGCAATATCCGTGGCGTCAAGGCCCTGCGCGACGCGACCCGCGGCGGCGTGAACGCGGTGGCCCATGAATTTGCTGCCGCCTGCGGTTGCGGTATCGAACTGACCGAGAGCAGCCTGCCCGTTAAGCCTGCGGTTCGCGGCCTTTGCGAGCTGCTGGGCCTCGACCCGCTGAACTTCGCTAATGAGGGCAAGCTGGTGATCGGGGTGGCGCGCCAGGATGCCGAGGCCGCCCTGGCGCAGTTACGATCCCATCCGTTGGGGCGCGATGCCGCCATTATTGGCGAAGTTGTTGAACGTTCAGGGGTACGCCTGAGCGGGCTATATGGCGTTAAACGCACGCTCGATTTACCGCACGCCGAGCCGTTACCCCGAATTTGCTAGAACCGCATCATAATCGGTCAGCTAAGATCTTTTTTTGCCAGTTTTTTGGAAGCGATATGTCGTATACACCGATGAGCGATCTCGGACAGCAGGGTCTGTTTGATATTACGCGCACTCTTTTACAGCAGCCCGACATGGGGGCGCTGAGCGCCGCCCTGACCCAATTGGTCAGGCAGTCGGCGCTTGCGGATAGTGCCGCTATCGTGCTCTGGCACGGAGCGAGCCACCGCGCCAGCTACTTCGCGACCCGAAACAACGAGAAGCCGATTGAATATGAGGATGAAACGGTGCTGGCCCACGGGCCGCTGCGCCGCATTTTGTCCCGCCCCGATGCGCTGCAGTGCAACCACGAGCAGTTCCGCCGGGCCTGGCCGTTGCTTGCTGAAAGCACGCTCTACCCGCCGTTTGCCCACTACTGCCTGCTGCCGCTCGCCGCGGAAGGACGAATTTTCGGCGGCTGCGAGTTTATCCGCAACGCAGATCGGCCCTGGAGCGACGAGGAGTTTGAGCGGCTGCACACCTTTAACCAGATCGTCAGCGTGGTGGCAGAGCAGATCCACAGCCGCGTCTCCAGCAATGTCGATTACGATCTGCTGAGCCGCGAGCGGGATAACTTTCGCATTCTGGTCGCCATCACTAACGCGGTCCTCTCCCGGCTGGATATGGACGAGCTGGTGAGCGAAGTGGCGAAGGAGATCCACCACTACTTCAATATCGATGCGATAAGCCTGGTGCTGCGCGGCTCGCGCAAGGGCAAGCTCACTATCCACTCCACCCACTATCTGGATGATGCCCACCCCGCCCACGAGCAGAGCGAGGTGGATGAAGCTGGCACCCTCTCCGAGCGTGTCTTTAAAAGCAAAGAGATGCTGCTGCTTAACCTGCACGAGCGGGACGAGCTGGCCCCCTATGAACGAATGCTCTTTAAAACCTGGGGCAACCAGATCCAGACGCTCTGCCTGCTGCCGCTGATGTCCGGCAATACCATGCTGGGCGTTCTGAAGCTGGCCCAGTGTGATGAGAAGATCTTTACCACCACCAACCTGAAGCTGCTGCGCCAGATTGCGGAACGCATCGCGATCGCGCTGGATAACGCCCTGGCCTACCAGGAGATCCAGCGCCTGAAGGAGCGGCTGGTGGACGAAAACCTCGCCCTGACGGAGCAGCTCAACAACGTGGACAGCGAGTTCGGCGAAATCATTGGTCGCAGCGACGCCATGTATAGCGTCTTAAAACAGGTTGAGATGGTGGCCCGGAGCGACAGTACGGTGCTGATCCTCGGAGAAACCGGCACCGGTAAAGAGCTGATTGCCCGCGCCATTCACAACCTCAGCAACCGCAACAGCCGCCGGATGGTGAAGATGAACTGCGCCGCCATGCCCGCTGGCCTGCTGGAAAGCGACCTGTTTGGTCATGAGCGCGGCGCATTTACCGGCGCCAGCAGCCAGCGTATCGGCCGTTTTGAGCTGGCGGATAAAAGCTCGCTGTTCCTTGATGAAGTGGGCGATATGCCGCTTGAGCTACAGCCTAAGCTATTGCGCGTACTGCAGGAACAGGAGTTCGAGCGTCTCGGCAGCAACAAGCTTATCCAGACCGACGTCAGGCTGATTGCCGCCACCAACCGCGATCTGAAAAAGATGGTGGCCGACCGCGAGTTTCGCAGCGATCTCTACTATCGCCTGAACGTCTTTCCCATCTGCCTGCCGCCGCTGCGCGAACGCCCGGAGGATATTCCCCTGCTGGTCAAAGCGTTCACCGCTAAAATCGCCCGCCGGATGGGGCGCCAGATCGACAGTATCCCCGCCGAGACGCTGCGCGCGCTGAGCACCATGGAGTGGCCGGGCAACGTGCGCGAGCTGGAGAACGTGGTTGAACGGGCGGTGCTGCTGACGCGCGGCAACGTCCTGCAGCTGTCGCTACCGGAGATCGTCGTGCCGGAAGCGCCCGCCGCCAGCGTGGTTGCGCAGGAAGGGGAAGATGAGTATCAGCTTATCGTCCGGGTGCTGAAAGAGACCAACGGCGTGGTGGCCGGACCAAAAGGCGCCGCCCAGCGGCTGGGGCTTAAACGCACCACGCTGCTGTCGCGCATGAAGCGGCTGGGAATCGATAAAGAGCACCTGGCGGAGATGTAACGTCAGGCCGAGCCTGCCGGGTGTATTTGCGGCAGGCTTCTATTTTTTCGGTCGATATTTTTCCGGCAGTTCCGGTACCGGACGACGACCATCGATCATATGCAGGATAGTCAGAACAGGGTGTCGCCACAGCATGCGCGGCCCCGCCCAGCGCATCACCTGCTTCATCTCTTCGCGCTTCGCAGGCTGGTAGCAATGTATCGGACAGCGCTTGCAGGCGGGTTTCTCCTCGCCAAACGCGCACTTATCCAGCCGTTTATCCGCATAGGCGTTCAGCCTCTGGTAGTGACCCTCCTCGTCCAGCGCCTGCGGACACCGTTTTTCATAGAGATCAATCATCTTGCGGATCGTCTCTTTTTCCCGGGAGATGCGTTTTCCTGCCATGATCTTTTACCGATTTTTAAGATGCATTAATAATACCTTTTTAAACTCCCCATTTCAGCCCGATTTCATTTTTTGCAGTTCATTTTCTGAAGCCAGCTTCCAGTTTTAAATTTGTCCTTGCCCCATATTACTGGCATTTTATACAGTATAAATCGCGACCAGCCTGCTATTACGGAGTCTTTATGTCTGATATCACCATTGTTAAACCGCTGCGCCATCTCAAGGTGGGCTACTACAGAAAGCGTCATGAAGATCGCAAGACCAAAATCCCGACCCGCTACAGCGTTCACGCCGCGCTTAGCCTGAAGGGGGACTGGCTGGAAGAGGCGGGCTTTATCCAAAACTCACGGGTCCAGGTAAACGTGGAGCATGGAAAACTGGTGATTGAACTGATACCGGAACCCGTCTCGTAAAAGCATGACATTTTGCTGCGCCGGGCTATTTTTTCATGCGACAATAGCGAAAATAGAGAACGAACCCATCGCTCTAACGACCTGTTTTCAAAGAAAATGGATAGCATAACTCCATGACCACACTTGATAATTTCGACGCTCACACCCCCATGATGCAGCAGTACCTGAAGCTCAAGGCGCAGCATCCAGACATTTTGCTCTTTTATCGCATGGGGGATTTTTATGAGCTGTTCTATGACGATGCCAGACGGGCGTCGCAGCTGCTCGATATCTCTCTGACCAAACGCGGGGCCTCCGCGGGCGAGCCGATCCCGATGGCGGGCATCCCTTATCATGCGGTGGAAAACTATCTGGCTAAGCTGGTCAACCAGGGCGAGTCGGTCGCGATCTGTGAGCAAATTGGCGATCCGGCCGCCTCCAAAGGACCGGTCGAACGCAAAGTGGTGCGTATCGTCACGCCGGGCACCATCAGCGACGAAGCGCTGCTGCAGGAGCGCCAGGACAACCTGCTGGCGGCCATCTGGCAGGATAGCAAAGGCTTTGGCTACGCCACGCTCGATATCAGCTCCGGCCGTTTTCGCCTGAGCGAACCGGCGGATCGGGAAACCATGGCCGCCGAGCTTCAGCGCACCAATCCGGCAGAACTGCTTTATGCGGAAGATTTTTCCGAGATGGCGCTTATCGAAGGGCGTCGTGGCCTGCGCCGTCGTCCGCTGTGGGAGTTTGAAATCGACACCGCGCGACAGCAGCTCAATATGCAGTTCGGCACGCGGGATCTGACGGGTTTTGGCGTTGAGAACGCCCCGCGCGGCCTCTGCGCCGCCGGCTGCCTGCTGCAGTATGTGAAAGATACCCAGCGCACCTCCCTGCCCCATATTCGTTCCATTACCCTGGATCGCCAGCAGGACAGCATTATTATGGACGCGGCGACGCGCCGTAATCTGGAGATCACCCAGAATCTGGCCGGCGGCGTGGAGAATACCCTGGCCTCGGTGCTGGACAATACCGTCACGCCGATGGGCAGCCGCATGCTCAAGCGCTGGCTGCATATGCCGGTACGCGATACCGCCGTGCTGCTGCGCCGCCAGCAAACCATTGGCGCCCTGCAGGATCGCTTTACCGAGCTGCAGCCGGTGCTGCGTCAGGTGGGCGATCTGGAGCGTATTCTGGCGCGCCTGGCGCTGCGTACCGCCCGTCCGCGCGACCTGGCCCGTATGCGGCACGCCCTGCAACAGCTGCCCGACCTGCGCGCTCAGCTGGCGGAAGTCGATTGCGCACCGGTTCAGGCGCTGCGTGAAACGATAGGCGAATTTGCCGATCTGCGTGAACTGCTTGAAAGCGCCATTATTGACTCGCCGCCGGTGCTGGTGCGCGACGGGGGGGTTATCGCTCCGGGTTATCACGCGGAGCTGGATGAGTGGCGCGCGCTGGCGGATGGCGCCACCGATTACCTTGACCAGCTTGAGATCCGCGAGCGGGAGCGTCTGGGGCTGGATACCCTGAAGGTGGGCTACAACGCGGTGCATGGCTATTACATTCAAATCAGCCGCGGCCAGAGCCACCTGGCGCCGATCCACTACGTCCGCCGTCAGACCCTGAAAAACGCCGAGCGCTACATTATCCCTGAATTAAAAGAGTACGAAGACAAAGTGCTCACCTCGAAAGGGAAAGCGCTGGCGCTGGAGAAACAGCTTTACGAGGAGCTGTTCGATAAGCTGATGCCGCACCTGGCCGACCTGCAGCAGAGCGCCAGCGCACTGGCGGAGCTGGATGTGCTGACGAACCTGGCCGAGCGCGCCGATACGCTCAACTACACCTGTCCGGTCTTTATGGATAAACCGGGTATCCGCATTACCGAAGGCCGCCATCCGGTAGTGGAGCAGGTGCTGAATGAGCCGTTCATCGCTAACCCGCTGAACCTTTCGGCGCAGCGCCGGATGCTGATCATCACCGGCCCGAATATGGGCGGTAAGAGTACCTATATGCGCCAGACGGCGCTTATCGCCCTGCTTGCCTGGATCGGCAGCTACGTCCCGGCGCAGAAGGTGGAGATTGGCCCGATTGACCGCATCTTTACCCGTGTGGGCGCGGCGGACGATCTGGCGAGCGGCCGCTCTACCTTTATGGTGGAGATGACCGAGACGGCCAACATTTTGCATAACGCCACGGAACATAGTCTGGTGCTGATGGACGAAATTGGCCGCGGCACCTCCACCTATGACGGACTGTCGCTGGCCTGGGCCTGCGCGGAAAATCTGGCGAATAAAATTAAATCGCTGACGCTCTTCGCGACCCACTATTTCGAGCTGACCCAGCTACCGGAAAAAATGGAAGGCGTGGCAAACGTCCATCTTGACGCCCTGGAGCATGGCGACACGATTGCCTTTATGCACTCGGTACAGGATGGCGCAGCGAGCAAAAGCTACGGTCTGGCCGTTGCCGCGCTGGCGGGCGTACCGAAAGAGGTAGTAAAACGTGCGCGACAGAAGCTGCGCGAGCTGGAAAGCCTGTCGCCGAACGCGGCCGCCACGCAGGTGGATGGTACGCAGATGTCGCTGCTGGCGCCTGCGGAGGAGACCTCTCCTGCCGTGGAAGCGCTGGAAAATCTCGACCCTGACTCGTTAACGCCGCGCCAGGCGCTGGAGTGGATTTATCGGCTGAAGAGCCTGGTATAGATCTCTACGGTCTGTGTTGCCGGGTGGCGGTTTCGCCTTACCCGGCCTTGTATTATCCTCCCGTACAGAAAGAACCGGCCAGTTCTTTCTGTCAGGCAGTCCACATGCCGTACCCGGCCTTAGGCCACGAGCCTGTGTTGTAGATCCCTGCAGTGGACTGCCCCTTCTCCACAAGTGACAAACCGGACAGTATCATGGACCGGTTTTCCCGGTAATCCGCATTCACAAGGTTGGTTTCACTATGGAACAGCAACTTCATTTTATTGGTATCGATGTCTCCAAAGCTAAGCTGGATGTCGATGTGTTGCGACCTGATGGCCGTCACCGCAGCAAAAAATTTGCCAACACACCCGGAGGCCACGAGGCGCTGCTCAGCTGGCTACGCAGCCATAATGTGGCTCCGGCACATGTCTGCATGGAAGCGACCAGCACCTGTATGGAAGATGCTGCGGCATCCCTCAGTGATGCCGGTTTCATCGTATCCATCATCAACCCGGCTCTGGGTAAAGCCTTTGCGCAGAGCGAAGGTCTGCGCAGTAAAACCGATGCCGTGGATGCCCGTATGCTGGCAGAGTTCTGCCGGCAGAAGCGTCCGGCAGCCTGGGAGGCACCGCATCCGGTGGAACGCGCGTTGCGGGCGCTGGTGCTGCGGCATCAGTCCCTGACGGACATGCACACGCAGGAACTGAACCGCCGTGAGACGGCGCGGGAGGTGCAGATGCCGAGCATTGATGCGCACCTTCTGTGGCTGGAAGCGGAACTGAAGCGGCTGGAGAAACAGATAAAGGACCTGACGGATGACGATCCGGACCTGAAGCACCGGCGAAAACTGCTGGACAGCATACCGGGTATCGGTGAAAAGACGTCGGCGGTGCTGCTGGCGTATGTGGGGCTGAAGGACAGGTTCGGGCAGGCGCGGCAGTTCGCGGCGTTCGCAGGGCTGACACCGCGGCAGCATGAATCCGGAAGCAGCGTAAACAGGGCAGGCAGGATGAGCAAGGCCGGACATGTCTCGCTTCGCAGGGCGCTGTATATGCCCGCGATGGTGGCGCTGTACAAAACGGAGTGGGGAAAAGGGTTCAGGGCGCGTCTGGAAAAGAACGGTAAGGGAGCGAAGCTGATAATCGGAGCGATGATGCGTAAGCTGGCGCAGGTGGCGTATGGCGTCCTGAAATCAGGACGCCCGTTCGATGCCACGTTGCATCAGGAAAATGCTTGCGTGGCATAACAGTATCTACAAACTATCGGTTGAAAAGTCTGGTATAAGGCGGTTAAGGCATCAGACCCGGCAGCCCCTCACCCCGGCCCTCTCCCCAAAGGGGAGAGGGGAAAAAACGTAACGTGCTCAATTAGTTACCTCTCCCCTTTGGGAAGGGGAAAAACGTACCGTGCTCAATCAGTTCCCTCTCCCCACTGGGGAAGGGGCAAAACGTACCGCGCTCGATCAGTTCCCTCTCCCCACTGGGGAGAGGGCCAGGGTGAGGGGCCCCTATCCCCCGCTCTCAGCGCTTATCTTCCGCCAGCAGCGGCGGAATAGTCGGCACCTGCGGCGCCTCGTCGATATCTTTCTGCGTCATGCGAAACGCTTCGGGGTAATGCTCGCGGCTGGTACGGCGCAGCGGCTCGGTGTCGCGCCAGGTATAAAGACAATGCTGGCACTGATAGACGGTCCAGACACCTTTTACCGGGGAAGTGGCCATAACCTCAATGTGCTCATCGGCACAGCGTGGACAAATCATCTTTTTCTCCTTATTGACGTGCGGCCAGCATAGCGGTCAGTTTTTCAGCCCAGGCTTTGGTTTCAGGCAGATCCTGCACCGGCTGGCTGTAGTGCCCACGCTTATCCGGCGCAACGGGCGTGGTGGCGTCGATAATCAGCTTGTCGGTGATCCCCGCCGGGCTTGAGCCGGGATCCAGCTCCAGGACCGACATGTTCGGCAGCTGCACCAGATCCCCCGCCGGGTTGACCTTCGAGGAGAGCGCCCACATCACCTGCGGCAGGTTAAAGGGATCGACATCCTCATCCACCATAATCACCATCTTCACATAGCCCAGGCCATGCGGGGTGGTCATCGCCCGCAGCCCTACCGCGCGGGCAAAACCGCCGTAACGTTTTTTGGTGGAGATAATCGCCAGCAGGCCGTGCGTGTACATGGCGTTCACCGCCTGCACTTCCGGGAACTCCGCCTTCAGCTGCTGATAGAGCGGTACGCAGGTGGCCGGCCCCATCAGATAATCAATCTCTGTCCACGGCATGCCCAGATAGAGCGACTCGAAAATCGGTTTCGTGCGATAAGAGACCTTGTCGATGCGCACGACCGTCATGTTACGACCGCCGGAGTAGTGGCCGGTAAACTCACCAAACGGCCCTTCGATTTCACGCTTACGGCTCTCGATCACCCCTTCGAGGATCACTTCAGAGCCCCACGGTACGTCAAACCCGGTCAGCGGCGCGGTGGCGATCGGGTATGGGCTTTCGCGCAGCGCCCCCGCCATCTCATATTCAGACTGATCGTATTTCAGCGGCGTTGCCCCCATCAGGGTGATAATGGGATCGTTGCCCAGGGTAATGGCGATCGGCAGATCTTCGCCGCGCTCCTCCGCCTTATGCAGATGCAGGGCGATGTCGTGCATCGGTACCGGCTGAAGGCCGAGCTTACGCTTCCCCTTTACCTCCATGCGGTAAATGCCCACGTTCTGCTTGCCGAAGTTGTCGGGATCGAGCGGATCGCGGGAGACCACGCACGCTTTGTCGAGATAAAAACCGCCATCGCCATCGTTGAGGCGAAACAGCGGCAGAATATCGAACAGGTTAATTTCATCGCCATCGACGCTGTTTTCTGCCCAGGCCGGATTAGCGCGGCGTTCCGGCGCGACGGGGAACTTATCCCAGCGGCGAATAAACTCATCGATCTGCTTTTTGACCGGGGTGTTGGGGGCCAGCCCCAGGGAGATGGCATGGTTTTGCCAGGAGCCTATGGTGTTCATGACGACGCGGGCATCGGTAAAGCCGCGAATGTTATCGAACCAGAGCGCGGGCGCGCCATCGCCAATGCGTCCGGTCGCGTTGGCCGCCGCCGCCAGATCCGGCTCGGCGTTAACCTCTTCCTCAATTCTCAGCAGCTGCCCTTGCTCATCGAGCGCCTGCAGAAAGCTTCTCAAATCATCAAATGCCATCTTCAGTCTCCTGTGAAAAATTCTTTGCCGCCTGCAGACCGCTCCAGCGCCGCGCTTTTTTATGCTCCAGACCGAACTGGTCGAGCACGCGGGTGACGATATGTTGGGCAATGTCGTCAGCCGTTTGCGGATGGTTGTACCAGGCAGGCATCGGCGGCACCATCGCCACCCCCATCCGGGAAAGGGCCAACATATTTTCCAGATGAATAGTGCTGAGCGGCGTTTCGCGCGGGACCAGCACTAGCTTGCGCCCCTCTTTCAGCACCACGTCCGCGGCTCGCCCCACCAGCCCATCGGCGTAGCCTGCGCGGATCCCCGCCAGAGTTTTCATGCTGCAGGGGATGATGATCATGCCGTCGGTATGAAAAGAGCCGGAGGAGATAGAGGCCGCCTGATCGGCCGGACTGTGGACCACATCCGCCAGCCCGGCGACATCTTTCGCCGTATAAGGCGTTTCCAGTTCAATGGTCGTTTTTGCCCATTTCGACATCACCAGATGAGTCTCCACCTCCGGCATATCACGTAGCGCCTGCAGCAGCGCCACGCCTAACGGCGCGCCGGTTGCTCCCGTCATTCCAACAATCAATCGCATTCATCACCTCAATAATTTGTTCGTGTACGAACATTTTAAATTACACTACGCCGGAAACGGAAATCTGACAAGGTCGTTCGTACACGATCACACGATTCGCTAAAAACGGGCGCGTTAATATTCCAGCCAGAAGAGGCTATGATAAGGAGCTGCACCTTATTCAGGAGAGTTCATGGAACTGAGACAAGAAGCGTTTCACCTGCTGCGCCAGCTTTTTCAACAGCATACCGCGCGCTGGCAGCACGCGTTGCCGGAACTCACGAAACCGCAGTATGCGGTGCTGCGGGCTATCGCTGAGCATCCCGGCATTGAGCAGGTGGCGTTAACGGAGGCGGCGGTCAGCACCAAGGCCACCCTAGCAGAGATGCTGAGCCGAATGGAAATGCGCGGGCTGGTGAAGCGCGAGCACGACAGGGCGGATAAACGCCGCCGCTTTGTCTTTTTAACCGATGAGGGAAAAGCGCTGCTGGCAGGCTGTCAGCCGGTGGGCAACGGCGTGGATGAGGCCTTTTTAGGACGTTTAAGCGACGCGGAGCGCAGGCAGTTCACGGAACTGGTACGCAAGATGATGGAATAGCGGGAAAACGCGCAAAGAAAAGGCCAGTCTGTCGACTGGCCTTTTTTGACTAACGGTGGCTTACTCGCGGAACAGCGCTTCGATATTCAGCCCCTGACCCTGCAGGATTTCACGCAGGCGACGCAGACCTTCAACCTGAATCTGGCGAACGCGCTCGCGGGTGAGACCGATTTCGCGACCCACATCTTCCAGCGTGGCAGCTTCATAACCCAGCAGACCGAAACGACGCGCCAGTACTTCACGCTGTTTGGCGTTCAGTTCGAACAGCCATTTGACGATGCTCTGCTTCATGTCATCGTCCTGCGTGGTATCTTCCGGGCCGTTATCTTTTTCATCGGCCAGGATATCCAGCAGCGCTTTTTCGGAATCACCGCCCAGCGGGGTATCAACCGAGGTGATGCGCTCGTTCAGACGCAGCATACGGCTGACGTCATCGACCGGTTTATCCAGCTGCTCGGCAATCTCTTCCGCGCTTGGCTCGTGGTCCAGCTTATGGGACAACTCGCGCGCGGTACGCAGATAGACGTTCAGCTCTTTCACGATATGAATCGGCAGACGAATGGTGCGAGTCTGGTTCATGATCGCACGTTCGATAGTCTGACGAATCCACCATGTCGCGTAGGTTGAGAAGCGGAACCCGCGTTCCGGGTCAAATTTCTCAACCGCGCGGATAAGACCTAAGTTACCTTCTTCAATCAGGTCGAGCAGCGCCAGACCACGATTGCTGTAACGACGGGCAATTTTCACCACCAGACGCAGGTTACTTTCGATCATACGACGGCGTGAGGCAACATCTCCACGCAGTGCGCGACGGGCGAAATAAACTTCTTCTTCCGCTGTTAACAGGGGAGAGTATCCGATCTCTCCCAGGTAGAGCTGCGTTGCGTCCAGCACCCGCTGTGTGGCCCCCTGCGATAACAGCTCTTCTTCAGCTAACTCGTTATCACTGGGTTCCTCTTCACTCAAGGCTTTTTCATCAAAAGCCTCTACTCCGTTCTCATCAAATTCCGCGTCTTCATTTAAATCATGAACTTTCAGCGTATTCTGACTCATAAAGGTGGCTCCTACCCGTGATCCCTGAGCGAAACAGACCTTACGGTAAGCTTCGCCGAATTATCGCTGCGGTAAATATTGCAGCGGGTTGACGGATTTCCCCTTGTAACGAATTTCAAAATGCAAGCGTGTAGAACTGGTTCCGGTGCTACCCATGGTAGCGATTTTCTGCCCCGCCTTAACTTCTTGTTGTTCCCGGACCAGCATTGTGTCGTTATGGGCGTAGGCACTCAGGTAATCATCGTTGTGTTTAATGATGATTAAATTACCGTAACCGCGCAGGGCGTTACCGGCATATACCACGCGTCCATCAGCGGTCGCGACGATAGGCTGGCCTTTGCTGCCTGCGATATCGATCCCTTTATTTCCCCCCTCAGAGGAAGAGAAGTTCTCGATAACCTTGCCATCAGTTGGCCAGCGCCAGGTTGAAATCGGCGAGCTGGACGAAACGCTGCTGGCAGTCGGTGCAGTAGAGCTAACTGCTGGAGCCGTAACAGGCGCTGTAACCACAGTTGCAGGCTTGTTGTTAGGCAACATCTTGTTAGCACTTTGTTCACCTGAGTCCTCAGAATACGTAATTGTTGGTTGTGAAGCAACAACCGCGGTTGAATTTTGTGCAGGTTTTACGCTGTTATTTTGCGCGGTTACGTCTGTCGCCGAGACGGTATTGCCTGGCGTGAGCGGTTTACCCGTTGCGTTACCAACCTGCAACGTCTGGCCGACATTCAGGGCGTACGGGGCCTGAACGTTGTTTCGCTGGGCTAAATCACGGAAATCGTTCCCGGTGATCCAGGCGATATAAAACAAGGTATCGCCACGTTTGACGGTATAGGTACTGCCGCCGGTATAGCTACCTTTCGGAATGTTCCCATACTTACGGTTGTACACTATGTGGCCATTTTCCATTTGCACAGGCTGTTCAACTGGCTGAACCTGAGTTGGCTGCGTAACAGGCGGCTGAACAGGCTGGATAACAGGAGTTTGCTGCACAGGCGTTCCCATTTGGGAGGGTGGCGTAATCAGCATTCCGCTGGAAGTGCTGCCCGCACCGCTGCTGCCGTCGACGGAGCTGACTGGCGCCGGTGGGTTACTGGAGCTTGAACAGCCTGCCAGCCAGAGTGAAACCATTGTTAATGCCGCAACACGGCTGATGGTGAATTTAGGGCTTCCCGCGCTCATTTATCCCCCAGGAATGTGTTAACTACCAGTGACTTAAAAAAACCGTTGTGGCACACGCCATGTGCGCACACCATACGCTGAAACCAGCCGAAAAACCCTGGATAATTCCGAGTCTCAGGCCAGCTCTCCCTTGATGAGAGGCACAAAGCGTACGGCTTCTACGGTATCGATAATGAACTCGCCGCCCCGTCGACAAACACGCTTTAAGAGCTGCTGTTCATCGCCCACTGGCAAAACGAGGAGTCCGCCCTCATCCAGCTGCGATAAGAGCGCGACCGGGATCTCAGGCGGTGCTGCGGTCACGATGATGGCGTCAAACGGGGCGCGGGCCTGCCAGCCCTGCCAGCCATCGCCGTGACGTGTGGAAACATTGTGTAAATCGAGCTGCTTGAGGCGGCGGCGCGCCTGCCACTGTAGCCCTTTAATACGCTCAACCGAGCAGACGTGATGCACCAGATGCGCCAGGATGGCGGTCTGATAGCCGGAACCGGTGCCGATCTCCAGCACCCGTGATTCCGGCGTCAGCTCAAGCAGCTCCGTCATTCTCGCCACCATATAGGGCTGCGAAATGGTTTGTCCCTGGCCGATGGGCAAGGCGACGTTTTCCCAGGCTTTATGTTCAAACGCTTCATCAACAAATTTTTCACGCGGAACCTGCGCGATCGCCTCCAGCACCCGCTCGTCGCTGATGCCCTGATGACGTAACTGATTCAGGAGCGTTTGTACACGTTTACTTACCATTGCGCGTTCACCCCGGCGCGTTCCAGCCAGCCTGAGACCACCTCCTGCGCCTTATACGCAGTGAGATCGACATGTAACGGCGTGACCGAGACATACCCCTCATCGACCGCCGCAAAATCGGTATCCGGCCCGGCGTCGCATTTTTCTCCCGGCGGTCCTATCCAGTAAAGGGTATTGCCGCGCGGATCTTCCTGCGGAATGACTTTATCCGCCGGGTGGCGACTGCCGCAGCGGGTCACGCGAAGCCCCTTGATCGCCTCTATCGGCAGATCGGGCACGTTGACGTTAAGAATGCGCCCGGTGCGCAGCGGCTCTCGCTCCAGCGCCCGAAGCAGCGAACAGGTGACAACCGCCGCGGTGTCGTAGTGCTGATAGCCGTTCAGGGAGACCGCCAGCGCCGGAAAGCCCAGGTGTCGGCCCTCCATCGCGGCCGCCACGGTGCCGGAGTAGATCACATCATCGCCCAGATTGGGGCCGGCATTGATGCCGGAGACCACCACATCCGGGCGCGGGCGCATCAGGGCGTTAACCCCTAAAAAGACGCAGTCGGTCGGCGTCCCCGTTTGCACCGCGATATCCCCGTTATCAAACGTAAAGGTGCGAAGGGATGATTCCAGCGTCAACGAGTTAGACGCCCCGCTGCGGTTACGATCGGGGGCCACCACCTGCACCTCGGCAAATTCGCGAAGGTGTTTCGCCAGGGTCTGAATGCCCGGCGCGTGGATCCCATCATCGTTACTCAGCAAAATTCGCATAATCACCCGACGTGTTGATAAGTTCCCTGACAACGCTGGTGGCGAAGCTGCCCGCAGGCAGCCAGAAGCGCAGCTCGACGGTTGCGTCGTCACACCAGCTCCAGTTCATCTGCTGCGGATAGAGCAGCATCGCGCGACGCGACGCCTCAACCTTTTCCCGCACCAGCAGCGCCTGTAATTCCGGCGCATCCGCTATCGCCGCCTCTTCGGCAGCCAGCGCCTCGCCCTGTGTCCCCCACTCGCCTTTACCCGGCAGCGCGGCGGTAATCATCAGCGCTTTGCCATCGACGCGCGCCTGGAGTTCGGCCAACTCTTCCGCCGTTGCGACAAACCAGCTGCCGCGTCCGGCTAATTGTAGCGCATCGCCGACAACAACTTGATTCGCGTCCGTTTTTTTCAGACGCTCGCTCACAATCTGATTAAACAACGCGCTGCGGGCCGCCGACAACCAAAAACTGCGTTTATTGCGGTCACGAACCGGCGCATCGCTTTGCGCCCAACGCAACGCGCCCTGCAAGTTGCTGCCGCCGATGCCAAAACGCTGGGCGCCGAAATAGTTGGGCACGCCCCGCTCGCGGATCGCCGTCAGACGTTGTTCCACCTGTGCGCGATCGGAGATGTCGCGTAGCACCAGCGTAAAGGCGTTGCCCTTCAGCGCACCGAGACGCAGCTTGCGCTTGTGGCGGGCGTACTCCAGTACCTGGCAGCCCTCAAGCTCAAATTTGCTGATATCAGGCATGGCGTTGCCGGGCACACGGGCGCAAAGCCACTGCTCGGTAACGGCCTGTTTATCTTTTTGCCCGGCGAAGCTCACCTCGCGGGCAGGGATCTTGAGAAATTTCGCCAGCGCATCGGCTACGGCGCGGGTGTTGCAGCCCTTTTTCAGGATGCGTACCAGGATATGCTCGCCCTCGCCATCCGGCTCAAAGCCCAAATCCTCCACCACGAGAAAATCTTCCGGGCTGGCTTTCAGCAGGCCGCTCGCCTGCGGTTGGCCGTGCAGCCAGGTGAGGTTGTCAAACGCTGTCATTTGCCCGCCTTCACCAGCAGCGCCACCGCTTCACAGGCGATCCCCTCGCCGCGCCCGGTAAAGCCGAGCTTTTCCGTGGTGGTGGCTTTGACGTTGACATCATCCATATGACACCCGAGATCTTCGGCGATAAAGACGCGCATCTGCGGAATATGCGGCAACATTTTCGGCGCCTGGGCGATGATAGTGACATCCACGTTGCCAAGCGTATAGCCTTTGGCCTGAATACGGCGCCAGGCTTCGCGCAGCAGTTCGCGGCTGTCGGCACCTTTAAATGCCGGATCGGTGTCCGGGAAAAGCTTGCCGATATCGCCCAGCGCCGCCGCGCCGAGCAGCGCGTCGGTCAGGGCGTGCAACGCCACGTCGCCATCGGAATGGGCCAGCAACCCCTTCTCATAAGGAATGCGCACGCCGCCGATGATAATCGGGCCCGCGCCGCCAAAGGCGTGTACGTCAAAACCGTGTCCAATTCGCATTATGCCTTCTCCTGGTGGGTCAAACGGGTAAGATAAAACTCCGCGAGCTGTAAATCTTCCGGGCGCGTTACTTTTATATTATCTGCACGCCCTTCGACAAGCTGCGGATGAAAACCGCAATACTCCAGCGCCGACGCTTCGTCGGTGATAGTGGCGCCTTCATTAAGCGCCCGCTGTAAACAGTCGTGGAGCAGCTCGCGGGGGAAAAACTGGGGGGTCAGCGCATGCCATAAATCGACGCGCTCGACGGTATGGGCGACGGCGTTTTTACCGGGTTCGGCGCGCTTCATGGTGTCGCGCACCGGGGCGGCCAGAATGCCGCCGACGCGGCTGGTTTCGCTGATAGCGAGCAGACGCGCCAGATCCTGCGGGTGCAAACAGGGGCGTGCGGCATCATGCACCAGCACCCACGAGGCGCCTTCAGCCGCCTGAAGGCCCGCCATGACGGATTCGGCGCGCTCGGCGCCGCCGTCGACGACAACAATCTGCGGGTGGGAAGCGAGCGGGAGCGCCGCGAAGCGGGCGTCGCCGGGGCTGATGGCGATCACCACGCGCGATACCCGCGGATGGGCGAGCAGCGCCGCGACGGAGTGCTCAAGAATGGTTTTATCGCCGATGGAGAGATACTGCTTAGGACACTCTGTTTGCATGCGGCGGCCGACGCCTGCGGCCGGCACGACGGCGCATACGTCCGAAAAAGTCACTGCCATGTCGTAATCCTGGGCCTGATTATCGATTGTTTTGCGCTGTGCCCTGATTGCGTTTAGACGCATCCGGCACCAGACGATAGAAGGTTTCGCCCGGCTTCGTCATACTGAGTTCGTTACGCGCGCGCTCCTCAATCGCCTCCTGCCCACCGTTGAGATCGTCGATCTCGGCAAAAAGCTGATCGTTTCGCGCCTTAAGTTTTGCGTTCGTAGCCTGCTGCGCCGTTACGTCATCATTGACCCGGCTGTAGTCGTGCAGGCCATTCTTACCGAACCACAGCGAATACTGTAGCCAGACCAGCAAGGCCAGCAACAGCAACGTTAATTTACCCATCCTGCCCCCTGAAAAACGGCATCATCATCCCATAACTTTCCGCTGGACTCTACTATGGGGTTCAATTATGTCGCAAGTTAGCCCATCAGCCACAAAAAGAGCAGACCAAAGATGGCGACGACCAGAGCGATAGTGGTGAGGAGGCTGAACAGCAGTCTGCCGTTAAGCAGGGAGTGGAACGCGATACCCACCACAACCGCAACGGGCATCAGCGCCAGGAAAAATGGCCAGGTATAAAGAAAGAAAAAGAGCGTGTTACGGCCATAGACCAGGAAAGGGATACCCAGCGCCAGCAGCCATGAGGCAAAACCGACCACCGCCCCCGGCAGGGACCATGTCGTTTCGTCCTGGGGCGATAACCTCTCCGACCCGTTAATAATGAAATTCTGACCGTCGCGCATAAAAAATCCTGTGACTATGACACCCCTGCCGGGAAGGTAGCTTCCCGGAAGGTACCGTCTCAGGATCTGATAATATCGTCCTGTCTGAGCAGGTCTAATAATTGGCCTACTAAATTTGTTACCAATTGTTCACCATTCAGGTGAATGTCCGCGGAGACGGGCGCCTCGTATACCGCATCGATGCCGGTGAAGTTCTTAAGCTCCCCCGCCCGCGCCTTTTTATAGAGCCCTTTTGGATCGCGGCGTTCGCAAATCGCCAGCGGCGTATCGACAAAGATCTCGATAAACCGCCCCTCGCCCACCCGCTCACGCACCATCTGTCGCTCGGCGCGGTGGGGGGAGATAAAGGCGGTGAGAACCACCAGCCCGGCGTCCGCCATCAGGCCGGCCACCTCCCCCACCCGCCGAATGTTCTCTTTGCGATCCGCGTCGCTGAACCCTAAATCGCTGCACAGGCCGTGGCGCACATTATCTCCGTCCAGCAGGTAGGTGCTTACCCCCGCCTGGTGCAGCGCCTCCTCCAGCGCGCCTGCGACCGTAGATTTACCGGAGCCGGAGAGCCCGGTAAACCAGAGCACCACGCCACGATGGCCGTGGAGTTGCTCACGGGCCGCCACCGTCACCGGATGGGGATGCCAGACGACGTTTTCGTCGTGTTGCGCCATTACTTGCCTCCCAGCAGATCGCGCGCGCCCCAGTGCGGGAAGTGCTTGCGGACCAGCGCGTTCAGCTCCAGCTCAAAGGCGCTGTAGTCGGACGGCGTGGCGGCGGCCTGCGCGTGGGGTTCACGCACCATGCCCGCCCCCACGGTAACGTTAGAGAGGCGATCGATAAAAATCAGCCCGCCGGTCACCGGGTTCTGCTGGTAGCGATCCAGCACCAGCGGCTCGTCAAAGGTGAGATCCACAAGGCCAATGCCGTTCAGCGGCAGCTCGCTCACCTCGCGCTGGGTGAGGTTATTGATATCCACCTGGAACTGAACGCCATCCACCCGGGCGCGGGTTTTCTTGCCGGCGATTTTGATATCGTAGCTCTGGCCAGCGGTCAGCGGCTGCTCCGCCATCCATACCACGTCAACCGACGCGCTCTGCACCGCCGTTAGCGTTTCAGCCGCCTCCACCAGCAGATCGCCGCGGCTGATGTCGATCTCATCTTTCAGCACCAGCGTCACCGCTTCGCCTGCGCCCGCCTGAGGCAGATCGCCATCGAAGGTGACGATACGGGCGATCGACGACTCCACGCCGGACGGCAGCACCTTCACGCGCTGGCCCACCGTCACCACGCCGGAGGCGATAGTGCCAGAGAAGCCGCGAAAATCGAGGTTCGGGCGGTTAACGTACTGCACCGGAAAACGCATCGGCTGGCTTTCCACCACGCGCTGGATCTCTACGGTCTCAAGCATCTCCAGCAGCGTCGGGCCGCTGTACCAGGGCATGTTCCCGCTCTGGGAGGCGACGTTATCGCCTTCCAGCGCCGAGAGCGGCACAAAGCGGATATCCAGGTTGCCCGGCAGCTGTTCAGCAAAGGTCAGATAGTTCTGGCGGATCTCCTCGAAGCGATCCTGGCTAAAGTCCACCAGATCCATTTTGTTAACCGCCACCACCAGATTTTTGATCCCCAGCAGCGTGGAGATAAAGCTGTGGCGACGGGTTTGATCCAGTACGCCTTTACGGGCGTCGATCAGCAGGATCGCCAGGTCGCAGGTGGAGGCGCCGGTCGCCATGTTACGGGTGTACTGCTCATGCCCCGGGGTGTCGGCGATAATAAATTTGCGTTTCTCGGTGGAGAAGTAGCGGTAGGCCACATCAATGGTGATCCCTTGCTCGCGCTCCGCCTGCAGGCCATCCACCAGCAGCGCCAGATCGAGCTTTTCGCCCTGGGTGCCGTGGCGTTTGCTGTCGTTATGCAGGGAAGAGAGCTGATCTTCGTAAATCTGGCGCGTGTCGTGCAGCAGGCGGCCAATCAGCGTGCTCTTGCCGTCGTCGACGCTGCCGCAGGTGAGAAAACGCAGCAGGCTTTTATGCTGCTGGGCGTGCAGATAGGCTTCCACGCCGCCTTCGTTAGCAATTTGTTGAGCAATAGTGGTGTTCATGGCGGCTCCTTAGAAATAACCCTGACGTTTCTTCAGCTCCATGGAGCCTGCCTGGTCGCGGTCGATGACGCGCCCCTGTCGCTCGCTGGTGGTCGATACCAGCATCTCTTCGATGATCTCCGGCAGCGTCTGCGCATTCGACTCCACCGCGCCGGTCAACGGCCAGCAGCCGAGGGTACGGAAACGGACCATACGCTTTTTGATCACTTCCCCCGGCTGCAAATCGATACGATCGTCATCGATCATCATCAGCATGCCGTCGCGCTCCAGCACCGGGCGCTCGGCGGCCAGGTAGAGCGGAACGATTTCGATATTTTCCAGGAAGATATACTGCCAGATATCCAGCTCGGTCCAGTTGGAGAGCGGGAAGACGCGAATGCTTTCGCCTTTGTTGATCTGGCCGTTGTAGTTGTGCCACAGCTCCGGACGCTGGTTTTTCGGGTCCCAGCGGTGGAAGCGGTCACGGAAGGAGTAGATACGCTCTTTCGCGCGGGATTTCTCCTCGTCGCGGCGCGCGCCGCCGAACGCGGCGTCAAAGCCATATTTGTTCAGCGCCTGCTTCAGCCCTTCGGTTTTCATGATGTCGGTATGTTTGGCGCTGCCGTGGACAAACGGGTTAATCCCCATCGCCACCCCTTCCGGGTTTTTATGCACCAGCAGCTCGCAGCCGTAGGCTTTAGCGGTACGGTCACGGAACTCGTACATCTCGCGGAATTTCCAGCCGGTATCCACATGCAGCAGCGGGAACGGCAGCGTGCCGGGATAGAAGGCTTTACGCGCCAGGTGCAGCATGACGCTGGAATCTTTACCGATGGAGTACATCATCACCGGGTTAGAAAACTCGGCGGCCACTTCGCGGATAATATGGATACTTTCCGCTTCAAGCTGCCGCAGGTGAGTGAGTCGTTTTTGGTCCATAACCGTTCCTTAAGCCAAATTGATAACAGAAGAACCAAAGCCCTCTGTGTCGGTTGTGTGTTGGAACCAGGCGAGCGCGCTGTGCAGCTGCACCACTTCTCCCACCACGATCAGGGCGGGCATCGGGGCATCTTTCGCCAGGGTTGCAAGGTCTTGTAATGTGCCGATGGCGACATGCTGATCGACGCGTGTCCCGCGGGAGATCACCGCTACCGGCGTCGTCGCATCGCGACCGTGCTGGATAAGCTGTTCGCTGATGTCCGCCGCTTTCATGGTGCCCATGTAAATCGCCAGCGTTTGTCGGCTCTGGGCGAGATGCGACCAGTCAAACGGCGCGCTGTCGGCTTTATAGTGCCCGGTCACAAAGGTCACGCTCTGGGCGTAATCGCGATGGGTCAGAGGAATACCGGCGTAGGCCGTGACGGCTGACGCCGCCGTGATGCCGGGGACCACCTGGAACGGCACGCCCGCTTCGGCTGCCGCCTGCAATTCTTCGCCACCGCGACCAAAAATAAACGGGTCGCCCCCTTTCAGGCGCACCACGGTCTTGCCCGCTTTCGCGGCGGCAATCAGCATCTGATTGGTGTCGTGCTGCGCCACGGAGTGCTCGCCCGCCCGTTTGCCGACGCAGATTTGCTCCGCGTCCCGGCGGATCATCTCGCGGATGCCGTCGGTGACGAGGTGGTCGTAGAACACCACGTCCGCATCCTGAAGCACCTGGAGGCCACGCAGCGTCAGCAGCCCGGCATCCCCCGGCCCGGCCCCCACCAGAATGATCTCCCCGCCCGTACCGCCGGGGTTATCCAGTTCATCTTCGAGGATTTTCTGCGCCGCCGTCTCATTACCTGCCTGCATCAGGCTGGCAAAGCGGCCCCGAAACACCCGCTCCCAGAAGCGACGACGTTCCGTTACGCTGGTCAGACGCGTTTTCAGATGGTTGCGCCAGTAGCTGGCTTTCTCCGCCATGCGCCCAAGGCTGGTCGGCAGCAGCGCTTCGATTTTTTCCCGTAGCACGCGCGCCAGCACCGGCGCGGTGCCGCCGGAGGAGATCGCTACCAGCAGCGGCGAGCGGTCGACAATCGACGGGAAGATAAACGAGCACAGCGGCTGGTCATCCACCACGTTCACCAGACGGTGACGGGCCTGGGCAGCGTCGGAGATGCGGCGATTGAGCGGCCGATCCTCGGTTGCCGCAATGACCAACACCACGCTGTCGATCTGTGACTCTTCAAAATCCGCCTCTGCAACAACCCGCACCTGCGCCCCGGCGCGTTGCAGGAACGCGATTTTGCGATCGGCAATTTCACCCGTCCCGACAACCAGTACCGGTCGGTCTTTTAAGGCGGCAAAAAGGGGGAGATAGTCCACAGGCAACAACTCACTAACAACCAGGAATAATGGGACTATAGGGGGCGGCTTAGAGCGAATGAAATTACGAATTGGAATGAGTAGTTACTCAATGGAATAACGTTATGGGAAAGCTAATCTCAAAAAGTGCTTAACACACGAAATATCGGGCATTTAAGAGCAAATGAAATTGTGTAAGCGCGGTCACAGTTTCATACTAAGCGGGTCAAAAATTTGCGCTTTTTTAAGGACTCACTATGTTTTCCGCAATGCGCCACCGACTCGCGGCTCTGGCGCTCGGCGTATGCTCTATCCTGCCTGCTCAGGCACACACCTCTCCCCTGGGTACCATCGCCAATCAGCAGGCGCGGCATATTGCCATGATGTTTCCAGGAAGGATGACCGGAACGCCCGCTGAAATGCTCTCTGCCGACTATATTCGCCAGCAGTTTGCCGGAATGGGTTACCAGAGTGATATTCGTACTTTTCACAGCCGCTATATTTATACCGCGCGCAATAATACGCAAAACTGGCATAACGTCACCGGCAGTACGGTTATTGCGGCGCACGAGGGACGAAAACCGCAGCAAATTATTATTATGGCGCACCTGGATACCTACGCGCCGATGAGCGACGCCGACAGCGATAATAACCTGGGCGGCCTGTCATTGCAGGGGCTGGACGATAATGCCGCAGGCCTTGGCGTTATGCTGGAACTCGCTGAACGGCTGAAGAGCGCCACCACCGAGTATGGCATCCGCTTTGTCGCCACCAGCGGTGAAGAAGAGGGCAAGCTCGGCGCGGAGAATCTCCTCCAGCGCATGAGTGCAGCGGAAAAGAAAAATACCCTGCTGGTAATTAATCTCGATAATTTAATTGTCGGGGATAAGCTCTATTTTAATAGCGGGAAAAATACGCCCGGCCCCGTACGCAAGCTTACCCGCGATCGCGCTCTGGCGATTGCCCGCAGCCGCGGCATTTACGCCACCATGAATCCAGGGCTGAATAAGGATTATCCCCAGGGCACCGGCTGCTGTAACGACGGCGACGTATTTGATAAAGCGGGTATTCCGGTGCTCTATGTGGAGGCGACGAACTGGTCGCTCGGTAAAAAAGATGGCTACCAGCAGCGCAGCCCCTCCAGCGCCTTCCCGCAAGGCGTCTCATGGCATAACGTGCGGCTGGATAATCAGGAGCATATCGATAAGGCGCTGCCGAAGCGGATGGAACACCGCAGCCGCGACGTCATGCGCATCATGTTGCCGCTGGTGAGAGAGCTGGCGAAAGCGGAGAGCGCCTGATAATTCGTCCCTCCGCCGGGGCGGGGGTGACGTTTAGATCATGCTGTAAAAGAGCGCAGAGAGCGTGGCCAGCCCGCCGATAATCACCATGATCGCTTTCGCGCCGCGCAGCGAGCGCAGCTCCTCCCGGGTATAGATAAGCCAGGCCGGGATTAAAAAGAGAATGACGGCGATCATCGGGCCGCAGATTGTCTCAATCAACGTAATCACATCCGGGTTGGCATCGACCACCCCAAAGGTCACCGCGAACATCAGAAGCCAGGCCAGCCCCTTACCGACGCGGCGCTTCTCGCCACCGGCACAGGTGAGCAGCCGCGCCAGCGTATCGGCTACCGACAACCCCACGCCGAGGAACGATTTGGTCATGCCGAGGATGGCGATAAAAGGCGCCACGTAGTAGACCATACCGCCCCCTTCGCCCCCGGTCATGATCGACAGCACGTTGAGGTTCTGCGCCTTGGCATGGATAAAGGTGGCCTGCGGAATGCTTAACACGCAGCTCAGGACAAAAAAGATAATGCTGATAAAGATGGCGGCGTAGGCCACGCGGATCACCCGCAGCGCCTTGCGCTCCCCGCTTTCCTGTTTTTCACGATACCAGGAGGCCAGGGGGGAGATCATCGGCGCGCAGCAAAACGAAAATGCGATCAGCGGCAGCGTAAGCCAGACGCCCTTAAAGGTCGCGCCGGGCGGAGTGCTGCGAACGTTTTCGATAGCGCCGGTAAAATTATCCAGATGCCAGTGAGGAATTTGCGAAACCGCAATCAGCACGATGGAGATCGCAAAGGGAAGCGCCAGCGCGCTCAGGGTGCTGACGACTTTATCGCGCCCTTTACTCAGTACCGCATAAAGACAGGCGACAACGATAAATGAAATGACGCTGCGGTGAATAAGATGAAAATGCAAACGGGTCGTAAGGTAATTATCCAGCGCGTTGACCAGGGATGTCCCATATACCAGGGTCACCGGGAAAAAGGTGAGGCAGTAAAATAACAGCATCGCCAGTTCGCCCTTTCCGCGAAAAAAGGAGCCAAATACCGGTAATGCCGAATCGCCCGACGGCGCCTCTTTCATATAAACGCGGCACAGCAGCAGATGGGGCATCAGAGAAAGCGGCAGCCCGAGCAGCAGCATAACAAGGAATATCACCGGCCCGCGCGTGCCTATCTCTATCGGCAGAAAGAGCGTCCCCGCCCCGACAGCCGTGCCGTACAGGCCAAGCGTCCAGATGTTGTCCCGCCATTGCCAGGAACGATGCGCCAGGGTCTGGCCCGTGTTATCAGGTACTAAATTCATATTTGAACCGTTTATAAGATTGTTATTACAGATAAACCGGAATAATGTTTATGCAGCACATAAACAGGGATTAACTGGGGTGAACTGCGAGAGGGTTTATTAAATCACATCAAACAAATACACCAGTGTCTTTTCAGTCACCTCTACCCTGACACAATAAATAACGAAGATCTATTCTATATCGAGCTAGATAAAAGCCGGCCATACGGGGCAGCGGAATAAAAAAAGCAAAGAGCAAACAATTTATTAACCAGCAAGCTACGCAGCGTTGAATTTATGGTCGAACAGGGTAAAAAAAATCCCGGCAGCGCCGGGATGAGAGATTAACCTTCGTGTAAGCCGCATTCGCGTTTCAGGCCAAAGAAGCGTGTCTCCTCTTCCGCCATGCCGGGCTCCCATTTACGCGTGGTGTGCGTATCGCCAACAGAAAGATAGCCCTGATCCCACAGCGGGTGATATTTCAGGCCATGCTTTTGCAGGTACTGGTAAACGGTGCGGTTATCCCAGTCGATGATTGGCAGCACCTTGAACACCCCGCGCTGGATCGCCAGCACCGGAAGCGTGGCCCGGCTGCCGGACTGCTCGCGACGCAGCCCCGCAAACCAGGTCTGCGCATTAAGATCTTTCAGCGCCCGGTTCATCGGCTCGACTTTGTTAATTTCGTTGTACTTCTCAATGCCCTCTACCCCCTGCTCCCACAGTTTGCCGTAGCGCGCCTCCTGCCAGGCGGGGCTCTGTTCGGCGCGGTAAACCTTCAGGTTCAGCTTGAGCTTCTCCGTCAGTTCATCAATAAACTGGTAGGTTTCCGGGAAGAGATAGCCGGTATCGGTGAGGATCACCGGAATATCCGGCCTGATCTGGTTCACCAGATGCAGACTCACCGCCGCCTGAATGCCGAAGCTTGAAGAGAGCACATAGTCGCCGGGCAGATTTTCCAGCGCCCAGGCAACCCGCCCTTCGGCGTCAAGTTTTTCCAGCTTTTCGTTGGTTGCCGCCAGCGCCAGCACGCGCTCCTCTTTCGGCAGTGCGTTAAGCGCGTTTAGATCGAGTATGGACATAAGCACCTCGTTTGCCTGTTTTGCCGGGCGGCACTGCGTTTGCCCGGCCTACAAAAGCGGTGAAACCGCCGGGATGTTACTCCCAGAAATCCCTTGCGGGATCGAGTATCGGGCGAATGATGCCCGCACGCACCGTAAAGTCGCCAAAGCCTTCACCCGCTTCGCGCTCTTTCGCCCAGCGTCCGACAAGTACGTCGAGGGAATCGAGAATTTCCGACTCGGTGATGTTCTCGCGGAACATGCGCGGAATGCGCGTGCCGATGCGGTTGCCGCCAAGATGCAGGTTGTACCGCCCAGGCGCTTTCCCCACCAAACCCAGCTCGGCCAGCATCGCGCGACCACAGCCATTCGGGCAGCCGGTCACGCGCATCACGATATGCTCGTCCGGGATACCGTGTTTTTCCAGAATCGCTTCCACTTTGTCAGTGAAAGAGGGCAGGAAACGCTCGGCTTCGGCCATCGCCAGCGGACAGGTCGGGAACGAGACACAGGCCATGGAGTTTTCGCGCTGCGGTTTGACAGCATTCATCAGCCCATGATCGCGCGCCAGCTTTTCGATCTTCTCCTTCTCGCTCTCCGGCACGCCGGCGACGATCAGGTTCTGGTTCGCCGTAATGCGAAACTCACCTTTATGGATCTTCGCGATCTCCAGCAGGCCGGTTTTCAGCGGGCGGCCCGGATAATCAAGAATACGGCCGTTCTCGATAAACAGCGTCAGGTGCCATTTATCGTCGATACCTTTTACCCAGCCGATACGATCGCCGCGACCGGTGAACGCGTAAGGACGGATCGGCTCAAACTTAATCCCCGCGCGACGCTCCACTTCTTCTTTAAACGTCTCTACGCCCACGCGCTCCAGGGTGTATTTGGTTTTCGCATTTTTACGATCTGTACGATTGCCCCAGTCGCGCTGGGTAGTCACCACCGCTTCCGCCACCGCCAGGGTGTGCTCCAGCGGCAGAAAGCCAAACTCGCTCGCGGTGCGGGCATAGGTTTTCTTGTTACCGTGCTCGATGGACAAACCGCCGCCCACCAGCAGGTTAAAGCCGATAAGTTTGCCATTTTCCGCAATCGCCACGAAGTTCATGTCGTTGGCGTGCAGATCGATGTCGTTTTGCGGGGGGATCACCACCGTGGTTTTGAACTTACGCGGCAGATAGGTCTGACCGAGGATCGGCTCTTCGTCGGTGGTCGCCACCTTCTCCTGATCGAGCCAGATCTCCGCATAGGCGCGAGTGCGCGGCAGCAGATGCTCAGAAATTTTCTTCGCCCACTCGTAGGCTTCCGCGTGCAGTTCAGACTCGTACGGATTGGAGGTGCAGAGCACGTTACGGTTCATGTCGTTAGCGGTCGCCAGCGCGTCCAGCCCCACCGAGTGCAGCATCTGGTGCACCGGCTTGACGTTCTTCTTCAGAATGCCGTGAAACTGGAAGGTCTGGCGGTTGGTCAGACGAATGCTGCCGTAAATGGTATTCTCGCCCGCGAACTTATCGATCGCCTGCCACTGTTTCGTGGTAATGACGCCGCCCGGCAGGCGACAGCGCAGCAGCATCGCGTGGCGCGGCTCCAGCTTCTGAGCGGCGCGCTCGGCGCGGATATCGCGGTCATCCTGCTGATACATGCCGTGAAAACGGATCAGCAGGAAGTTATCGCCCTTAAACCCGCCGGTCAGGCCGTCGTTTAAATCTTCGGCGATGGTGCCGCGCAGGTAGTTGCTCTCACGCTTCATGCGCTCGGCATCAGACAGCTTGCCTTCGACCACCAGGGGTCCTGGATGTTTTTCGCTCATTAGTAGACATCTCGCTGATAACGGCGCTCAACGCGCAGCTCACTTAAATATTCATCCGCCGCTTCGGCATCCATCCCGCCAAATTCGGCAATCACGTCCAGTAAAGCCTGCTCAACGTCTTTCGCCATGCGATTGGCGTCGCCGCAGACATAAATATGGGCGCCGTCGTTAATCCAGCGCCACAGCTCTGCGCCCTGTGCGCGCAGTTTGTCTTGTACGTATACTTTTTCTTTCTGATCGCGGGACCAGGCCAGATCGATTCGCGAGAGCACGCCCTCTTTCACGTAGCTCTGCCACTCCACCTGGTAGAGGAAATCTTCAGTAAAGTGTGGATTGCCGAAGAAGAGCCAGTTTTTACCTGGCGCACCGTCAGCCGCGCGCTGCTGCATAAAGGCGCGGAACGGCGCGATGCCGGTGCCCGGGCCAATCATGATCACCGGGGTTTCCGGGTTGGCTGGCAGGCGGAAGTTATCGTTGTGCTCGATAAAGACCCGCACTTCGCCCTCTTCTTCCACGCGATCCGCGAGGAAGCTCGAGGCTCCGCCCGCACGCGCCCGGCCTTCCACCTCATAACGCACCACACCCACGGTGACGTGTACTTCGCTCTCCACTTCCGCCTGCGACGAGGCGATGGAGTAGAGGCGCGGCGTCAGCGGGCGCAGCAGGCCGATCAGGGCGTCTGCATCCAGCTGTGCCGGGGAGAAGCGCACCATATCGACAATCGGCGTGGTGGCGGCGTAATGCTGCAACTGCGCTTTATCCCCCACCAGCGGCAGCAGCGATTCGCTGCGCGTTAAGGTGGCGTAATTCTCAACGATATTGGCGGTGTTAACCGTCAGTTCAAAATGCCACTGCAGCGCCTCGGAGAGCGGCAGGGTTTTGCCCTCGACGCTGACCGGCTCGTCGCCTTTCAGCCACAGCAGCTCCACCAGCTCTTTCACCAGCGCCGGATCGTTCTGATACCAGACGCCCAGCGCGTCGCCGGGCTGATAGCGCAGGCCGGAATCGCCTAAATCGATTTCGATATGGCGAACATCTTTTTCCGAGTCACGGCCGGTGATTTTCTGGTTCACCGACAGGCTCGCCGTCAGCGGAGTCTCTTTGGTGTAAGGGCTGGTATGGATCTCGTTGACGGTGCCCGCTGCGGTAACGGCAGCCTGCGCCGGCGTCTCTTTCGGCACGCGAGCCTTCAGCACCTCAACCACGCGGGAGCGCCATTCGGCGGCGGCGGGCTGGTACTCCACGTCCGCATCCACGCGATCGAGCAGACGCTCCGCCCCCAGCTCCGCCAGCTTGCTGTCAAAATCTTTACCCGACTGGCAGAAAAATTCATAGGAGGTGTCGCCAAGACCGAAGACGGCGAAAGCGGCCCCATCCAGCTTTGGCGCTTTTTTCGAGAACAGAAACTTGTGCAGCGCCACCGCTTCCTCCGGCGGCTCGCCTTCCCCCTGCGTCGAGGTGATGACAACCAGCAGCTTCTCCGAGGCGATTTGCTTAAATTTATAGTCCCCGGCATTTACCAGCTTCACGTTGAGTTTCGCCGCCAGCAGATCGTCGCGCAGCGCTTCCGCCACGCGGCGGGCGTTACCGGTCTGGGAGGCGGAAATGAGCGTGATCGACGCTGTCTCAGCGGCCGCAGCCGCAGGCGCAACTACCGCCCCCGGCTGTTGATTGATCATTCCCCAGAAATAGCCGGAGACCCAGGCAAGCTGGGTGGGCGAAAAATCGGTAGTGGCCGCCTGAAGGCGCGCCAGTTGCTCCGGGTTCAGAGGGAGCAAATTAGAAGGAGGGGCCTGTGTTGTCATGCGTTCTTATGTTCCAGTAGCAAGGCTGTTTTTCATCGTAAAAACAGAACAGAGTGTAAGGTTAACGGTGGGGATAACAACAATTAAAGAAGGGATGGAAATAATAAATAACCAAATTGACTAACCTCTTTTAGTTATCGTTGTTAGCAATAAAAGCGGTTGATTAAGCCGCTGATTTTAATTAAATAAATCCGGATTTGTCACCTCCGGCGAGCAGATTAGCCGTCAGGGCTGTTTTAGTTAATGATAAAAAATATGCTTTCCGGTACTATGCGGCGGTTTTTTCCGCACTGTTTGAGAGTTCATGATGTCCACCACACTATTTAAAGATTTCACCTTTGAAGCCGCTCATCGCCTTCCTCACGTACCAGAGGGACATAAATGTGGCCGCCTGCACGGGCACTCGTTTATGGTACGCCTTGAGATAACCGGTGAAGTCTGCCCGCATACCGGCTGGATCATGGATTTCGCCGAGCTGAAGGCGGCGTTTAAGCCGACCTACGACCGTCTCGATCACTATTACCTGAATGATATTCCGGGGCTGGAGAATCCGACCAGCGAAGTGCTGGCGAAATGGATTTGGGATCAGATGAAACCCCTGGTGCCGCTGCTGAGCGCGGTGATGATCAAAGAGACCTGCACCGCGGGCTGCATCTATCGCGGAGAGTAAAAACGCGGAGCTTTCCTGCCCGGTGGGGCATAACGCCACCGGGCTTATTATTATGCAATATTCAGGTATTTATGCGTCTGCATAGAGAGGCGCCAGTTGCGGGCGATGCAGGTTTCAATGCACAGACGCGTTGCGTCTTCTTTCTGGCTGATCGGCTGCAGCGCAATGACCCGCTGTTTATCGTCAGTGAGCGTTGCCAGCAGCTCATCCAGCGCTTCGATATCACGCACACGCCCCACCGGATGTTTAATCTCATCCGCACGCTCCAGCGCCTGGGAAAGCACATCGTAACCACCGCGCATATTCACCTTCGGCGATACCGTCACCCAAGTGGTGTGGGAACAACGCACTTCGTGGGTGCCGCTGGTTTCTATCTGGCAGCTAAAGCCGTTTTTCTCCAGCAGCATTGTTAGCGGCATCAGGTCATGAATGCACGGCTCGCCGCCGGTAATAACCACGTGGCGCGCGGTCCACCCCTGCCGGCCAATAATTGCCAGCAGATCTTCTGCGCTTGCCGCTCCCCATTTGTCGCTCTCTTTGGTCTTTGCCAGGATGCTGAACAGCGACACCTCCCGATCTGCGAGCTTATCCCAGGTGTGTTTGGTATCACACCAGGCACAGCCAACCGGGCATCCCTGTAAACGGATAAAAATGGCGGGGACGCCGGTAAAATAACCCTCACCTTGCAGGGTCTGGAACATCTCGTTAATCGGGTACTGCATAGTCGTCTCAGTTAAAGGGGTAAACGATAAGTATCGCAGATCCCCTGCGTTGGGTCATGTCCCATCGATGCTTTAACCGTCGATTGCCGCCCGGAATCGCGCCGCGATCTGCTGCGGGCGGGTAATCGCCCCGCCTACGACCACCATATGCGCCCCTAACGCCAGGCAGCGGGCAGCGAGCGCAGGCGTTTCAACGTTCCCTTCCGCCACGACCGGCACGGTTACCGCCGCCAGCACATCACGCAAAAAGCCACAGTCGTTTTCAGGCAGCGAACGCCCCTGAGTTTCGGGCGTGTAGCCATACAGCGTCGTGCCCACGCAGTCGAAGCCGAGCGCCTGCGCCGCTTTCGCCTCTTCCACCGTCGCGATATCGGCCATCAGCGCCAGGGAAGGGTAACGTGCGCGGATCTGCTCTACCATCGCCGCCAGCGACTCGCCTCCCGGACGCGGACGCGCGGTGGCGTCGAGCGCAATTATCTCCGGCGCAACGCTCATCAGTTCCTCCACCTCTTTCATCGTGGCGGTGATCACCACCTCGCTGTCAGGATAATGGCGCTTAATGATGCCAATAACCGGCAAAGAGACCTCATGTTTGATGGCTTCGATATCCACCACGCTGTTGGCGCGGATCGCCGCCGCCCCGCCCTGCGCCGCCGCAAGGGCCATACGCGACATAATAAACGGGCTATGCAGCGGCTCATCCTCCAGCGCCTGGCAGGAGACCACCAGCTGCCCTTTCAGTTTTTCCAGTACCGTGTTCATGAAGATAAATCCCTTCTGCTTCGTTTCTGATGAGAGCTACGATTTTGCGACCATCAGGCGTAAGGGTCCAGAAAGGGGCAGAGAAGATGTGATGCAGCCCAAAGGGGTGAGAGGAAGAACGTTAACGCAGTGGAGGCCTGGTCGTAAGACGGGAGAGAAATAAAAAAACCCGCCGGAGCGGGTTTTTTAGAACGAAAGCGCAGGATTATGCCTGGCCTTTGATCTCTTTACGACCGTTGTACGGTGCTTTTTCGCCCAGTGCTTCTTCGATACGAATCAGCTGGTTGTATTTAGCAACGCGGTCAGAACGGCTCATAGAACCGGTTTTGATCTGGCCAGCCGCAGTACCTACCGCCAGGTCAGCGATGGTTGCGTCTTCAGTTTCGCCAGAACGGTGAGAGATCACAGCGGTGTAGCCAGCATCTTTCGCCATCTTGATTGCAGCCAGAGTTTCGGTCAGGGAACCGATCTGGTTGAATTTGATCAGGATGGAGTTAGCGATGCCTTTCTCGATGCCTTCTTTCAGGATCTTGGTGTTGGTTACGAACAGGTCGTCACCAACCAGCTGGATTTTGTCGCCCAGTACTTTGGTCTGGTATGCGAAACCGTCCCAGTCAGATTCGTCCAGGCCATCTTCGATGGAGACGATCGGGTACTGTTTAGTCAGCTCTTCCAGGAAGTGAGTGAACTCTTCAGAGGTGAACGCTTTGTTGCCTTCGCCAGCCAGAACGTATTTACCGTCTTTGTAGAATTCAGACGCTGCGCAGTCCATCGCCAGGGTGATGTCTTTGCCCAGCTCGTAGCCAGCCGCTTTTACCGCTTCAGCGATAACAGCCAGCGCTTCGGCGTTGGAGCCCAGGTTCGGCGCGTAGCCACCTTCGTCACCTACAGCGGTGTTCATGCCTTTGCCTTTCAGCACTTTCGCCAGGTGATGGAAAACTTCAGAACCCATGCGGATGGCTTCTTTCACAGTTTTCGCGCCAACCGGCTGGATCATAAATTCCTGGATGTCGACGTTGTTGTCAGCGTGCTCGCCGCCGTTGATGATGTTCATCATCGGAACCGGCATGGAGTATTTGCCCGGAGTGCCGTTCAGTTCAGCGATGTGTTCGTACAGCGGCTGGCCTTTGGAAGCAGCAGCAGCTTTGGCGTTCGCCAGGGAAACCGCCAGGATTGCGTTCGCACCGAAGTTAGATTTGTTTTCAGTACCGTCCAGGTCGATCATGATCTTATCGATGCCAGCCTGATCTTTGGCATCTTTGCCAAGGATAGCCTGAGCGATCGGGCCGTTAACCGCTGCAACAGCTTTGGTTACGCCTTTACCCAGAAAACGGGATTTGTCGCCATCGCGCAGTTCCAGCGCTTCGCGGGAACCAGTAGAAGCACCTGACGGCGCAGCTGCCATACCGACGAAACCACCTTCCAGGTGTACTTCGGCTTCAACAGTCGGGTTACCACGGGAGTCGATGATTTCACGACCGATGACTTTAACGATTTTGGACATTAGGTTTTCCTCAGTACAAGTTAAACTAAAACTCCAGACAAACAACGCGTACCAGAGGTACGCGTTGCCGTTCTAACTTATTTTTACTTCACCTGACGCTTCTGGTAGTCGCTGGCGGCTTTTACAAAGCCGGCAAACAGCGGATGTCCGTCACGCGGGGTGGAAGTAAATTCCGGGTGGAACTGACAGGCGACAAACCACGGATGGTTCGGCACTTCGATGATCTCGACCAACTGATCATCCCCGGAGCGGCCCGCAACACGCAGACCCGCAGCTTCAATTTGTTTCAACAGCAGGTTGTTGACTTCATAACGGTGACGGTGGCGCTCGGTAATAACTGGCGCACCGTACAGCTGGCGAACCACGCTGTCGTCAGAGAGCTGGCAAGCCTGTGCGCCAAGGCGCATGGTGCCGCCCAGATCGCTTTTCTCAGTGCGGACTTCAACGTTGCCGTCTTCGTCGCGCCACTCGGTGATCAGCGCCACTACAGGGTACTTACAGTCTGGCACAAATTCCGTTGAGTTGGCATTTCCCATCCCCGCCACGTTACGCGCAAACTCGATCAGCGCAACCTGCATACCCAGGCAGATGCCAAGGTAAGGAATATTGTTTTCACGCGCATAACGCGCGGTGGCGATCTTACCTTCTACGCCACGATAGCCAAAGCCGCCCGGGATCAGAATCGCATCCAAATCTTTCAGGATTTCGACGCCGCGCGTTTCGACATCCTGCGAATCGATGAGCTTAATGTTAACGGTGACGCGATTCTTCAGGCCGCCATGCTTCAGCGCTTCGATAACTGACTTATAAGCGTCCGGCAGTTCAATGTACTTGCCGACCATACCGATAGTCACTTCGCCCGCCGGATTAGCTTCTTCATAAATCACCTGCTCCCATTCAGACAGGTTTGCTTCCGGACAGTTCAGGCTGAATCGTTTACAAATATAATCGTCCAGACCCTGAGATTTCAACAGGCCCGGGATTTTATAAATTGAATCGACATCTTTCAGGGAAATAACGGCCTTTTCAGCAACGTTACAGAACAATGCAATTTTTGCACGTTCGTTAGCCGGTACCGCGCGATCGGAGCGGCAGATAAGGATATCCGGCTGGATGCCGATAGAGAGCAGCTCTTTAACAGAGTGCTGGGTCGGTTTGGTTTTGACCTCGCCCGCGGCGGCCATGTACGGCACCAGCGTCAGGTGCATAAACAGCGCATGTTCACGACCGATATCCACCGCCAGCTGGCGAATCGCCTCCAGGAACGGCAGAGATTCGATATCCCCCACCGTACCGCCGATTTCTACCAGCACCACATCATGACCTTCACCGCCTTCGATAATGCGTTCTTTGATGGCGTTAGTGATGTGCGGGATAACCTGAACGGTTGCGCCGAGATAGTCGCCGCGGCGCTCTTTGCGCAGCACGTCGGAATAGATACGGCCAGTGGTGAAGTTGTTGCGGCGGCTCATCTTGGTGCGGATGAAGCGCTCATAGTGCCCCAGGTCCAGGTCGGTTTCAGCGCCGTCTTCGGTAACGAACACTTCCCCGTGCTGGATTGGGCTCATGGTACCCGGATCGACGTTGATATACGGATCCAGCTTCATGATGGTCACGTTGAGGCCACGGGCTTCGAGAATGGCTGCGAGGGAGGCTGCGGCAATGCCTTTACCCAGAGAGGATACGACCCCGCCGGTCACAAAAATATAGTTCGTTGTCATGCTGAACCTGAGAAGTTAGGGTGAAACGATGGAATAACCAGGACGGGAAAGTAGTATACCCGAACACGACGAGCGCCACAAACTTTCATTCTCCCTCCCCTTCCCCGGGTTCGCCTGACGTAAGGAGTGAGAAAATAGCCCCTTTTGGACAAAAGTTTTTGACGCAAATCAAGCGCTTGTCATTTAAAAAATCATACAAAATGCGCTTGATCGCAAAAACCCGTTAGAGATCATGTTCCTGGCGTTTTACCTCCTGCCAAACCTCTTCCATGGTTTCCAGGTCAACGCCCCCCATTTCCAGGCCACGGGCGGTGACGATACGCTCCACTTCACGGAAGCGGCGCTCAAATTTGCGGTTCGCTTTCTGCAGCGCGGTTTCCGCTTTTACCCCTAAATGGCGCGACAGATTCACGGTGGCGAACAGCAGGTCGCCAACTTCCTCTTCCAGTTTCGCCTCATCCACCACCGCCTGCTGCGCCTCGTGCATCACTTCATCTATCTCTTCATGCACCTTTTCCAGCACCGGGCCGAGGGTTTTCCAGTCAAAACCTACCGCCGAGCAGCGCTTCTGAATTTTATGGGCGCGCATCAGTGCGGGCAGGCTCAGCGGAATGTCGTCCAGCGCGGAGTACTGGGATTTTTCCGCGCGCTCGGCGGATTTAATCTGCTCCCAGCGGACCAGCACCTCTTCGCTGTTACCTGCCGTCGCATCGCCAAAAATATGCGGGTGGCGGCGCTCCAGCTTGTCGCTGATGGCGGCGCAAATATCGCTGAAGTCGAAACGCCCCTCTTCCTGGGCCATCTGCGCATAGAACACCACCTGGAACAGCAGGTCGCCCAGCTCGCCGCGCAGGTCTTCGAAATCTTCGCGCGAAATGGCGTCGAGCACTTCATAGGTCTCTTCGAGCGTGTAAGGCGCAATGGTGGCGAAAGTCTGCTCTTTATCCCACGGGCAGCCGTTTTCCGGGTCGCGCAGGCATTTCATGATGGTGAGCAGGCGGTCGATTTGAGTCATTTTTCTGTCCTGATAAAAAATAAACGCCGGGTGGCGGCTGCGCCTTACCCGGCCTACAAGAGAAAGTGGCATTAACCGCCGTGCAGACGTCGTGCGTCAATCACATCCGGCACCTGGTTGAGTTTGCCGAGCACGCGGCCCAGCACCTGCAGGTTATAGATTTCGATGGTCATATCGATGGTGGCTAGCTGCTCCCGCGTGTCGCTGCGGCTGGCCACCCCCAGCACGTTCACCTTCTCGTTGGCGAGGATCGTGGTGATATCGCGCAGCAGGCCGCTGCGGTCATTGGCGGTGACGCGCACCACCAGCGAATAGCCGGAGGAGTAGCTCTCGCCCCAGACCGCATCGACAATGCGCTCCGGCGCGTGGGACTGCAGCTCGGCAAGCTGTTCGCAATCGGCGCGGTGAATGGAGATGCCGCGTCCCTGGGTGATAAAGCCCACGATATCATCCCCCGGAATCGGCTGGCAGCAGCGGGCGATATGGTGCATCAGGTTACCGACGCCTTCCACCACGACGCGGCCGTTATCCCTGGTGCGCTGCTGAGGCGCGTAGGTTTTCTGCTGCAGCTGCTTCAGCGCCGCGGCATCCTGCTCCTCCGCGCTGGGCTTATTAAACTGCGCCTGCAGGAAGTTGACCATCTGGTTAAGGCGAATATCGCCGCCGCCGATGGCCGCCAGCAGTTCGTCCAGCTCGTTAAAGTTGTAGCGCGGCAGGAGGAATTTTTCCGCCTCCTTGAGACTAATGCCCACGCGCTCCAGCTCATCATCGAGGATCTGCCGGCCCGCAAGGATGTTTTTATCGCGATCCTGCTTGCGGAACCAGGCGTGAATTTTTGAACGCCCGCGGCTGGTGGTGACGTAGCCGAGGTTCGGGTTTAACCAGTCGCGGCTCGGGTTGGGCTGCTTCTGGGTGATGATCTCTATCTGATCGCCCATCTGAAGCTGGTAGGTGAACGGCACAATGCGTCCGCCGATTTTCGCGCCGATGCAGCGGTGGCCGACATCGCTGTGGATATGGTAGGCGAAATCGAGCGGCGTGGAGCCGGCAGGCAGATCCACCACATCCCCTTTCGGGGTAAAGACATAGACCCGATCGTCAAAGACCTGGCTTCGTACCTCGTCGAGCATTTCGCCGGAGTCCGCCATCTCTTCCTGCCAGGCAATCAGCTTACGCAGCCAGGCGATGCGATCCTCATGGCCCGAACGCACCCCGCCGGTGGTCCCCTCTTTGTACTTCCAGTGCGCCGCCACGCCCAGCTCGGCGTCCTCGTGCATCTGTTTAGTACGGATCTGGATCTCCACCGTTTTACCACCGGGGCCAAGCACCACGGTATGAATCGACTGATAGCCGTTCGGTTTGGGGTTTGCCACGTAGTCGTCAAACTCATCCGGCAGATGGCGGAAGTGAGTGTGTACTATCCCCAGCGCCGCATAGCAGTCCTGCAGACGCTCGGCGACGATACGCACCGCCCGCACGTCGAACAGCTCATCAAACGCCAGATGCTTTTTCTGCATCTTGCGCCAGATGCTGTAGATATGTTTCGGGCGGCCATAGACCTCGGCTTTCACCCCCTCTTCTTTCATCGCCTTGCGCAGCCCGCCGACAAACTCGTCGATGTAGTGCTCGCGGTCGATGCGGCGCTCGTGCAGCAGTTTAGCGATCCGCTTGTACTCCGCCGGGTGCAGATAGCGGAAGCAGTAATCCTCCAGCTCCCACTTAAGCTGGCCGATACCCAGCCGGTTCGCCAGCGGCGCATAGATATTGGTACACTCTTTCGCCGCCAGCACGCGCTCATCTTCCGGCGCATCTTTTACTTCCCGCAGATGGGCGACCCGCTCGGCCAGCTTGATGACCACGCAGCGGAAATCGTCCACCATTGCCAGCAGCATGCGGCGAACGTTATCCACCTGTTCAGAGGAGACGGCGTCGGTATGGGTCGCCTTAAGCTGGCGAATAGCCGCCATGTCGCGCACGCCGTGAATAAGCGCCACCACGGGCTTGCCCATGCTTTCGCGCAGAACCTCTTCGGTGACAACTTCAGCATCCGCCAGCGGAAAAAGCAGCGCCGCCTGCAGCGTTTCGATATCCATACTCAGCATGGAGAGGATTTCCACCATCTCCACGCCACGCCAGAGCAGCAGCTCCGCGTCAGGATGGCCCTGCGTGGTGCGCAGACAATAATTCCAGGTTTCGGCTAAGCGTTCACATGACTGCTGGCTGGAAATACCCAGACTTGCGATCCATTTTTGTGGGTCAAACTCACCAGCTTTATTGAGATGTGCACTGCGTACCGCAACCATTGTCCTCTCCTTTAGGGACCAGGGCCTGTCGAATTCGGCAAGCCAAACTAATTAGATCTGCTCAAACAACACCATCGATTCCAGATGTCCAGTGTGCGGGAACATATCCAGCATTGCCAGACGCTGAATTTGGTAACCTGCCGCCAGCAGCGCCTCGCTATCCCGCGCAAGCGTTGCCGGGTTACAGGAAACATAGACCACGCGGGCCGGGGCGAGCTTAATAATATGCTTCATCACCCCAGGCGCCCCCGCGCGGGCCGGGTCGAGCAGAATTTTATCGAAGCCCTGCTTCGCCCACGGCTGCCGGGTAACATCCTCTTCCAGGTTCTCATGAAAGAAGGTAACGTTCTCCAGACCGTTCTGCCGGGCGTTTTCGCGCCCCTTATCGACCAGCGCCTCTACCCCTTCCACACCGACCACGCTCTGCGCGCTTTTCGCCAGCGGCAGGGTAAAATTCCCCATTCCGCAGAAGAGATCGAGCACCCGGTCCTCCGGCTGAACATTAAGCCACGCTATCGCGGTCGCCACCATCTGCTGATTGACGCCATCATTCACCTGAATGAAGTCGCGCGGGCTGAAGGTTAAGCGTAGCCCGTCCGAGGTATACCAGGGCGCTTCGCCGCTGACCTGCTCAAGTATCTCGCTTTGCGGCGCGAGAAAAAGCGCAAGGTGATGAGAATGCGAAAAGCGTTCCAGTTTTTCGCGATCGTCGCGGGTGAGCGGCGCGGTATGGCGCAGCACCATCAGCGGTCCGTTGTCGGCCAGCACCAGCTCCACGTGGCCTAGCGCGCCTGCGCCCTGCAATTGCGAAAGGCACTCCCGTAACGGGAGCAGGAGCGCCTCAAGCTGGGGCACCAGAATGGGACATGCCCTGACGTTAACAATGTCGTTTGCGCCCGCCTGGCGAAACCCCATCTCCAGCAGCCCGCTTTTAGGCTGGTAGTTCAGGCTCAGACGCGCGCGGCGGCGATAGCCCCAGGGTTCGCCCGCGATAATCTCGTTGACCTCATGGCGCAGTAAACGCGCCAGCGCGGCGCTTTTGCTGCGCTGCTGGAGGGCAACGCTCGCGTGCTGTTGCTGGCAGCCGCCGCAGACGCCAAAATGGGGGCAACGGGGCGCCACGCGATCGGCGCTGTCGTTATAGCGACGTTTTACCTGGCCGCGGGCAAACTGGCGCTTGTCCTCCGTCACGGTGACGTCAGCGCGCTCTGTCGGCAGCAGGCCGGGAACAAAAAGGGCTTTGCCGTGATGCCGCGCCACCCCCTGACCAAACGGGTCCAGGTCCGTGACGTCAACGGTTATGATCTGACGCGTCGTCACGCGTCGTTTTGCAGAGTAGAATTGCGCCATCGCCGAGATTTTTCTCAAATAAACATAATGACTCTAATTGTCCCATAACGGAACGCCATGACCAACTACAGCCTGCGCGCGCGGATGATGATTTTGATCCTCGCTCCGACCGTTCTCATCGGCTTGCTGCTCAGCATCTTTTTTGTTGTGCATCGTTACAACGACCTGCAGCGCCAGCTGGAGGATGCCGGTTCCAGCATTATTGAGCCGCTGGCCGTCTCCAGCGAATACAGCATGAATTTGCAGAACCGGGAGTCGCTCGGGCAGCTTATCAGCGTGCTCCATCGCCGCCACTCGGACATTGTGCGCGCCATTTCGGTCTACGATGAGCATAACCGGCTCTTTGTCACCTCCAACTTTCAGCTTGATCCCGGCGTGCTGAAGGTGGCGGATGGCTCGCCGCTTCCCAAGCGGCTAAGCGTGACGCGCTATGGCGACATTATGATTCTGCGCACCCCGATCATCTCGGAAAGCTACTCCCCCGACGAGTCGGCGCTGTCAGATGCCAAACCAGGCAATAATATGCTGGGGTATGTGGCGCTGGAGCTGGATCTGAAATCGGTGCGGCTGCGGCAATATAAAGAGATTTTCATCTCCAGCGTGATGATGCTGTTTTGTATCGGTATTGCGCTGATCTTCGGCTGGCGCCTGATGCGCGACGTCACCGGCCCGATTCGCAATATGGTGAATACCGTTGACCGCATCCGCCGCGGGCAGCTCGACAGCCGCGTCGAGGGTTTTATGCTTGGCGAGCTGGATATGCTGAAAAACGGCATCAACTCGATGGCGATGTCGCTGGCCGCCTATCATGAAGAGATGCAGCACAACGTCGATCAGGCGACCTCCGATCTGCGCGAAACGCTGGAGCAGATGGAGATCCAGAACGTCGAGCTGGATCTGGCGAAAAAGCGCGCCCAGGAGGCGGTGCGCATTAAGTCTGAGTTCCTTGCCAATATGTCCCACGAGCTGCGTACCCCGCTCAACGGGGTGATTGGCTTTACCCGTCTGACGCTCAAATCGGATCTTAATCCCACCCAGCGCGACCATCTGCATACCATTGAGCGCTCCGCCAACAATCTGCTGACCATCATTAACGACGTGCTCGACTTCTCCAAGCTGGAGGCGGGCAAGCTGATCCTCGAGAGCATCCCCTTCCCGCTGCGCAGTACGCTGGATGAAGTGGTGACGCTGCTGGCGCACTCCTCTCACGATAAAGGGCTGGAGCTGACGCTGAACATTAAAAACGACGTGCCGGATAACGTTATCGGCGATCCGCTGCGCCTGCAGCAGGTGATCACCAATCTGGTGGGCAACGCGATTAAGTTTACCGAAAGCGGCAATATTGACGTGCTGGTTGAGAAGCGGGCGATTAGCCATAACAAAGTGCAGATAGAGGTGCAGATCCGCGACACGGGTATCGGCATTCCCGAGCGCGATCAGTCGCGGCTGTTCCAGGCCTTCCGCCAGGCGGACGCCAGCATCTCCCGCCGTCACGGCGGAACGGGGCTGGGGCTGGTAATCACCCAAAAACTGGTGAAAGAGATGGGTGGCGATATCTCCTTCCATAGCCAGCCGAGCCGGGGCTCTACGTTCTGGTTCCATATCAATCTCGACCTGAATCCGAACGCGATTATCGACGTACCGGCTACCGACTGCCTGCGCGGCAAGCGCATCGCCTACGTCGAACCGAACCCTGCCGCCGCCCAGTGCACGCTGGATATTCTGAGCACTACTCCGCTGGAGGTGATCTACAGTCCCACCTTCTCCGCGCTGGCGGTGGAACATTACGATATTCTGCTGCTGGGGATCCCCGTCACCTTTACCGGCGAGCTGACGATGCAGCAGGAACGCCTGGCGAAGGCTGCCGCGATGACCGATTATCTGCTGCTGGCGCTGCCGTGCCACGCGCAGCTAAACGCCGAAGAGCTGAAAAACGACGGCGCGGCCGCCTGTCTGCTGAAGCCGCTTACCTCCACGCGCCTGCTGCCCGCGCTCACCGAGTATTGCCAGCTTAACTCTACGGCGCTCCCTCTGGAGATGGAGGATTCGAAGCTGCCGATGAGCGTCATGGCCGTGGATGATAACCCCGCCAACCTGAAGCTTATCGGCGTGCTGCTGGAGGATCAGGTGCAGCACGTTGAACTGTGCAGCAGCGGCATACAGGCGGTGGAACAGGCGAAACAGATGCAGTTCGATCTGATCCTGATGGATATTCAGATGCCCGATATGGATGGTATTCGCGCCTGCGAGCTGATTCGCCAGCTTCCCCACCAGCTGCAGACCCCGGTTATCGCCGTTACCGCGCACGCCATGGCCGGACAGAAAGAGAAGCTGCTGAGCGCCGGAATGAATGACTATCTGGCGAAGCCCATCGATGAGGAGAAGCTCCATAGCCTGCTGCTGCGCTATAAGCCCGGCCTGGTCGCTACCCCCTGGGTTTCGCCGCCGGCGCCCGAGGAGATTACCATCAACCCGGACGATACCTTCAACTGGCAGCTGGCGCTGCGGCAGGCGGCGGGTAAGCCCGATCTGGCGCGGGAGATGCTGCAGATGCTTATCGCCTTCCTGCCGGAGATCCGCAACAAAGTGGAAGAACAGCTGGTAGGTGAAAACCCGGGCGATCTGTTGAACGCGATCCACAAGCTCCACGGTAGCTGCGGCTATAGCGGCGTGCCGCGGCTGAAGAATCTGTGCCAGCTGCTGGAGCAACAGCTACGTTCCGGCACGCCGGAAGCCGAGCTGGAGCCAGAGTTTCTGGAGCTGCTGGATGAGATGGATAACGTCGCGCGGGAAGCGAGCAAGGTACTGGGTAATTAAAAGCCGTAGCGGGGGGAAAGCGTATCGAGCGTGACAGGCCCCTCACCCCGGCCCTCTCTGCGGAGTGGAGAGGGGGAGAACCGTGTCTGGCTCCTCTCCCCTTCAGGGCGAAGAGGAAATGCGTGCGTTACAGCTGCTCTCCAATCTGAATTGTCGCCGCGATATTGCGTGCCGCCATGCGCACGTTTGCCGCGGCGTTTACCAGCGCATCCTCCAGCGAGCAGATGGTGTAGATAACGCTGAATACCGCGTCGAGCCCGTGCTGGTGCACCACGCCGACGTCGGCGGTCAGGCTACCGGCAATACCTATCACCGGTTTGTTGTAACGTTTAGCAACCTTCGCCACCCCTACCGGCACTTTTCCGTGGATGGTCTGGCTGTCGATGCGCCCTTCGCCGGTGATCACCAGATCCGCATCGGCGACCGCTTTATCGAGCTGGAGCGCGTCGGTGACAATTTCAATCCCCTGGCGTAGCTGCGCGCCGCAAAAGGCGCAAAGCGCCGCCCCCATGCCCCCCGCCGCGCCGCCGCCCGGCAGGTTAAGCACATCTTTATCGAGGTCACGGGCGATAAGCGCCGCGTACCGTTCCAGCGCGGCATCCAGCCGGGCGACCATCTCCGGGGTCGCCCCTTTCTGCGGGCCAAACACCGCCGAGGCGCCCTGCTCTCCGGTCAAGGGATTGGTGACATCGCACGCCACCTCTATCCGGCATTCAGCGAGGCGTTTATCCAGTCCGCTAATATCAATTCTCGCCAGTTTCTCCAGCTCGCCGCCGCCCTGCCCGATGCTGTGACCATCGGCGTCCAGCAGCCTGGCGCCGAGCGCCTGCACCATACCGGCGCCACCGTCATTGGTCGCGCTGCCGCCGATACCGATAATAATATGTTTCACCCCGCTATCGAGCGCGTGACGAATCAGCTCCCCCGTCCCCCAGGAGGTGGTTTTGAGGGGATTACGCTGTGAAGGCAGGACCCGCTCCAGTCCGCTTGCCGCCGCCATTTCGATAAATGCGCTCCGCTCATCGCCGGAGACGCCATAAAAAGCTGGTACTGCGGCCCCCAGGGGGCCGGTAACCTCAACATGCACAAGTCGGCCTGCGGTGGCGGCGACCATCGCCTCGACGGTCCCTTCCCCGCCGTCTGCCACCGGCAGCTTTACGTACTCTGCATCGGGCCAGATATCGCGAAAGCCCTGCTCAATGGCCGTAGCCACTTCGAGAGCGCTCAAACTTTCCTTATATGAGTCGGGAGCTATCACAATTTTCATAGGGCATCCTTACGCATGTTGACTGTTATAAGCATACATTAAACGAAGGACCGCATTTTGGGAGCGGTCCCAGTTCATTTAGCGTACCATGCACGGGCGCTTATTGTCGAACGTCCAGTTCGGGATCAGATACTGCATCGCCATCGCGTCGTCACGCGCGCCCAGCCCATGCTTCTTATAGAGCTCGTGCGCTTTCATGAGCTGATCCATATCCACTTCTACCCCCAGACCCGGCGCGCTCGGCACCTGAACCATACCGCCTTTGATCTCAAACGGCTGTTTGGTCAGACGCTGGTTGCCTTCCTGCCAGATCCAGTGGGTGTCGATGGCGGTGATATTGCCCGGCGCAGCCGCTGCCACATGGGTGAACATCGCCAGCGAGATATCGAAGTGGTTGTTGGAGTGAGAGCCCCAGGTCAGGCCAAACTCATGGCACATCTGCGCCACGCGCACCGAACCCTGCATAGTCCAGAAGTGCGGGTCCGCCAGCGGAATATCGACGGACTGCAGAGAGAGGGTATGGCCCATCTGACGCCAGTCGGTGGCGATCATGTTGGTTGCCGTCGGCAGGCCGGTGGCGCGACGGAACTCCGCCATCACCTCACGTCCGGAGAAGCCCTGCTCCGCGCCGCACGGATCTTCAGCATAGGCCAGGACGCCTTTCAGCTGCTTACCAATCTTAATCGCCTCATTTAAGGACCACGCGCCGTTAGGATCCAGGGTGACGCGCGCCTGCGGGAAGCGTTTCGCCAGCGCGGTAATCGCTTCGGCTTCCTCTTCACCCGCCAGTACACCGCCCTTCAGTTTGAAGTCGTTGAAGCCATATTTTTCATAGGCTGCTTCAGCAAGGCGCACTACGCCGTCCGGGGTCATCGCCTCTTCGTGACGCAGGCGATACCAGTCGCATTTCTCTTCCGGCTGGCTCTGGTAAGGCAGCGCGGTCTGTTTACGGTTGCCCACGAAGAAGAGGTAGCCCAGCATCTCCACTTCGCTGCGCTGTTGCCCTTCACCCAGCAGCGACGCCACGTTAACGCCCAGGTGCTGACCGAGCAGATCCAGCATCGCCGCTTCGATCCCGGTCACCACATGGATGGTGGTGCGCAGGTCGAAGGTTTGCAGGCCACGTCCGCCAGCGTCGCGATCGGCAAAGGTGTTACGCACCGTGTTTAGCACATTTTTATATTCACCCAGGGTTTTCCCCACCACCAGCGGAATGGCATCCTCCAGCGTCTTGCGGATCTTCTCACCGCCAGGGATTTCGCCCACGCCGGTGTGACCGGCGTTATCTTTAATAATGACAATATTACGGGTGAAGAACGGGGCGTGCGCGCCGCTCAGGTTCATCAGCATACTGTCATGGCCCGCAACGGGAACCACCTGCATGGAAGTCACAACGGGGGAAGAAAATGTGGTCATGGTCTGATCCTTTTAATTTACTGACGACCAAACGCAGGGCGTTTACGGTCAAATGTCCAGCCGGGAACGAGATATTGCATCGGACCGGCATCATTACGGGCGCCGCCAGGCAGCTTTTTATACCATTCGTGGGCCCTGAGAAGCTGATCCCAGTCCAGCTCCACGCCAAGCCCCGGCGCATCCGGTACGGCAATCTTGCCGTCTTTAATCTGTAGTGGTTCTTTCGTCAGGCGCGCTTCGCCCTCCTGCCAGATCCAGTGGGTGTCGATAGCGGTTGGCGTACCCGGCGCCGCGGCGCCTACGTGGGTGAACATCGCCAGCGAAATATCGAAGTGGTTGTTGGAGTGGCAGCCCCAGGTCAGGCCCCAGTCGTCACACAGCTGCGCCACGCGCACCGCGCCGGAGAGGGTCCAGAAGTGCGGGTCTGCCAGCGGAATATCTACCGCGTTCAGCATCACCGCATGGCCCATCTCCCGCCAGTTGGTGGCGATCATATTGGTGGCCACCGGCAGGCCGGTTGCGCGCCTGAACTCCGCCATCACCTCGCGTCCGGAGAAGCCCTGCTCGGCGCCACAGGGATCTTCCGCGTAGGTCAGCACATCGTTTAGCCCTTTACACAGGCGGATAGCCTCATCAAGCCGCCAGGCGCCGTTAGGGTCGACGGTGATCCGCGCATCCGGGAAACATTTTTTCAGGGCGCGCGCGCTCTCGATCTCTTTCTCGCCCGGCAGCACGCCGCCCTTGAGCTTGAAGTCTTTAAAACCGTAGCGATCCTGCGCCGCCTGCGCCAGGCGGACCACCGACTCGCTGGTCAGCGCCTCCTGATGACGCAGGCTGTACCACTCGTGGTTGCCCGGCGAACGCGCCAGATAGGGCAGATCGGTTTTGTTACGATCGCCGATGTAGAAGAGATAGCCCAGCACGGTCACCGCGTCGCGTTGTTTTCCTGGTCCCAGCAGTTCGCAGACCGGCACGTTCAGCGTTTTGCCGAGCAGATCGAGCAGCGCCGCCTCCAGCGCCGCCACGGCGTTAACCCGCAGTTCGAAGGTCCATGCGCCTTTGCCAAAGGTATCAAAGTCAGCGGCCTGATTGCCTTTATGCACGCGCTGAACCACCTTGTTCAGACGGGCGATCTCCTGCCCCACCACGGCAGGAATCGCGTCAACCAGCGTCTGGTAAATCACTTCGCCGCCCGGCGCTTCACCTACGCCGGTATTCCCGGCGCTGTCGGTGAGTACCACAATATTACGGGTAAACCATGCGTTGTGCGCCCCGCCAATATTGAGCAACATGCTGTCCTGTCCGGCGACAGGGATAACCTTCATTTCAGTAATAATCGGGCTGGATTGCGTGCTCATGATTAACGCTCCACCACAGGTTTCAGTTCAATACGTTTGATATTGCCCACCAGTACCAGGTAGCTCATGATTGCCACCAGCGCATGGATACCGACATAGATCAGCGCGCCGTTAAAGGAGCCTGTGGTGCCGACGATATAACCAATCGCAATCGGGGTGACAATGCCGGAGATGTTGCCAAACATGTTGAACAGACCGCCGCTCAGGCCGCTGATCTCTTTCGGCGCGGTATCCGCCATAACAGCCCAGCCCAGCGCGCCAATCCCTTTGCCGAAGAAGGCCATCGCCATAAAGCCGATGATCATCCATTCTGCGTTGACGTAGTTACAGAAGACCATGGTCATGGAGAGGAGCATACCCAGCACGATAGGCGTTTTACGGGCGATATTCAGCGAACCGGTGCGACGCATCAGCCAGTCGGAGATCACCCCGCCCAGCACGCCGCCGATAAAGCCGCATACCGCCGGAACAGAGGCGACAAAGCCCGCTTTCAGGATCGACATGCCGCGCGCCTGCACCAGATAAACCGGGAACCAGGTGATAAAGAAGTAGGTTAAGGCGTTAATGCAGTACTGGCCCAGATAGATGCCCACCATCATGCGGGAGCCGACCAGCTGTTTGATTTGGCTCATCTTTTGACTGAACGGCACTTTTACCTTTTCGCTCTTCTGATCCATATTGATCAGCGCACCGCCTTCAGCGATATAGTCCAGCTCCTTCTGGTTTACGCCCGGATGCTGGTTCGGTTCATAAATCACTTTCAGCCAGATAAAGCTGATGATGATCCCCAGCCCACCCATGAAGAAAAAGACGTGTGACCAGCCCACCTCGTGGGTCAGCCAGCCCATTACCGGGGCGAAGATGACCGTAGCGAAATATTGCGCGGAGTTAAAGATAGCAACCGCGGTGCCTCTCTCCTGCGCCGGGAACCAGGCGGCGACGATACGGCTGTTGCCCGGGAAGGATGGCGATTCAGCCAGACCGACCAGGAAGCGCAGCGTAAAGAGCGCCGCAATAATGCCAAAGCCGCTGAAGATATCGACAAAGCCCTGCAGCAGGGTGAATACCGACCAAATGAAAATTGACCAGAAATAGACGCGCTTGGAACCAAAGCGGTCAAGCAGCCAGCCGCCGGGGATCTGCCCTATGACGTAGGCCCATGAAAACGCCGAGAAAACGTAACCCATACCGACCGGGTCAAGACCGATCGCTTTTGCCATTTCCGAACCCGCTATCGACAGCGTGGCGCGGTCACCGTAGTTAAAAGAGGTGACAATAAACAGCATCACCACTATCCAGTAACGAGCGTTAGTGCGCTTTTCCGCGCTGCTCGCCGCTTGGCTTAATGTACTCATCGTTGTACTCCTGAAGCCTGGTTTGTGCCAGATCCATTCTGAACAGCTCAACCTGCAGGGTAGACAGAATGGGAGAGGTTAGTGTTTTGCAGTTTTGGTTCGGCTTAGCGCCGTTTTATTGTGCGAACTGCCTTTTATTAACTGACAGGAAAAGTATAAAAAAGGGAGTCGTACTCTCTCACCGTGCAACAACACAACATTCAGCCGCAGGTTTGACGTGGTTTGTGGCAAAAGCCTAATAGAGTGGAAGGTGCTTCACGAAAATGACAAGGGAGGCGTTAATAATGGCCGGCAGCCTCCGGCCAGAGGAGAGAAAAAATTTGCCCGCAACGGGGCATTAATTAAGCAGAGTTGCCCACTGTTCGACCCAGGGGTTGGATTCGCTTTCCGGCTCCGGGTGTTCACTGGCGTCGATGAGCAACATCTCCCCCACGCGACGGGCGTGCTGCTCCTGCAAGAGCGCGTCGAAACGCTTGCCGCCACCGCAAAAACTGGCGTAGGTGCTGTCGCCTAAGGCGATAATGCCGTAGCGCGTTTCGGGCTGGTATCCCAGCTTCTCTTTCATCGCTTCAAAGAGCGGCACGATGTTCTCCGGCAGATCGCCCTGACCGGTGGTAGAGGTAACCACCAGCACATACTGGCCCTGATATTTGACCCAGTCCGCCAGCTCAGGATCTTCATACACCGTCGCCTGATGTCCCTGCGCTTTCAGAATGGTCTCGGCCTCTTCCGCCACCAGCAGCGAATTGCCATACATTGTGCCGACGAAAATACCCACTTCAGCCATCTTTTACTCCCTTAATTGTCGCTAATGGTTCCATCCTGAACGCTGGCTGGCGTAAACTCAACCCTTTCATTTTTGGGGAGTTGGCCCAGCCAGCCAAACTGTGACAACGCCTGCATCCATACCGTATCAAACCCGGCGCGGAGGGTCAGCGGCTCGCCGGTGAAGGGGTGCGTCAGGCTCAACTCACTTGCGTGCAGCATCAGCCGGTTACAGCCAAAATGCTCCGCCGCGCTGCGGTTCTGGCGCAAATCGCCATGCTTACTATCGCCGATAATAGGATGGCGCAGATGGGCAAGGTGACGGCGCAGCTGGTGCTTGCGGCCCGTTTTAGGCTCCAGCTCGACAAGGCTGTAGCGGGTGGTGGGAAATTTACTGGTGGCGACCGGCATTTCGGTGGTGGCGAGGCCGCGATAGTCGGTAACCGCCGGCTGAGGACCTTTATCGTCACGGGCGAACTTGTCGGCGATCTTATCCAGCTCCTCTACCAGAGGATAATCAAGCCGGGCGGCATCGGTCAGCCAGCCGCGCACGATGGCGTGGTAGCGTTTCTGAATCTGGTGCTGCTCGAACTGCTGCGCCAGCAGGCGCCCAGCTTCGCTGGAAAGCCCCATCAGCAGAACGCCGGAGGTGGGCCTGTCCAGACGGTGGGCGGTAAAGACGTGCTGGCCTATCTGGTCACGCACGGTCTGCATCACCACCACTTTTTCGTCACGATCCAGCCAGCTACGGTGCACCAGCCAGCCGGAGGGTTTGTTGACGGCGACCAGCCACGCGTCCTGGTAGAGGATCTCAAGCGTCATGCATCGTCACCGGCGAACAGCTTATCCAGCTTCTGCAGCTCGATAAGTACCACCTCGCGCGCCGGATGCGCCTCCTCCAGCGCCATTTCGTAATAGGGTGAGACGGCAAAAGCCTGCGGCAGCGGCTGCCCCGCATCGATCAGCGCATGCATACGCGGGATCAATACCCACTGCAACCATTCAAGTGGCGCAAGGGTATCCAGGCAGAATGGCTGAGTGCTGGCGAATGCCTCAGGCTGCGGCGCAATCTCCTGCCAAAGCGCGCGATCGCGCAAAAGCGTTTCAAGGGCGTGCAAACGGGAACGGACGCTGTCGTGGCGAGTCATGAAAACCTCAACTGAAAAACTGAACGGCGGGAAGCATAGCACCGCAGAGAAAAGAAATAAAAAAAGGGAGCACTGTAAAAACAGTGCTCCCGGTTCGTTTCGCAGCATTCCGGCTACTTTTCTTGCTCCCTGCTCATCCTTGACAACTTTTCCTGCGCCCGAAGGCGTGTTATTCCATTAACAGCCGCATCCTGCCCACATCATCCTGAATGTGCGTGTTTCATCCTGAAACATCCTGGCTATCCTGGCCCACCGTTCATCCTGACCGGCTCTCATTCTCCTTCCTGGAGGTGTCCCTTACGCATCCTGCGCGATCCTTGCTTCATCCTGAAGCCTTCCTGAAGCGCCATCCTGACGTGTCCTGTAAGAAACGCCATCATCCTGATGTTCGTTTCTTGCGTCGTCATCCTGTCGACAGATATAGAATCGTCTATTCCGCCTCGTCTTACAAGCCATGCGATAAACCTTACAGAGCGTGCAGAAGCATAAAAATAGAAGAAACTTTTCACTATCTTACTGAAAAGTAAAAATTATTAAATGTGATGCGCGCCAGAGCAGACGAACGATTACGCCGATCTCCTACAAACCTTGTAAGAGATCTCTCACAAACTCAGTAGCAATACGGATTACAGAAGAGGCTCAAGCTGGTTAAGAAAGTCCGCAAGGGAGGGGGCGAGCACGGTGCGACGGGCGGTACCCAGCGTCTCTTTGACAACTTCGCCGGTCAGGTTGCTGACGGCGATAACCTCCAGTTCGTTCTCCAGCGTGGCGATAAAGAGCGTCGGCGAAAGCTTCAGCCTTTTTTGCATCACCAGATGGCCGATAAGATTCTCCTGTACGCGCAGGTGATCTTCTTCACTCCAGGTCTGGAGCAGCGTCAGCGTCTCGCTGGCGAAACGGGCGGGCATATCTCCCGCAAACTGTGTGGTATAAAAAATTTGGACCGCAGGTTGTATCACAAGGTCCATCGCCCGTTCAACCGCATTTAGCCCTTTTTCCGCACTAAAAGGCTGTGGCTGCCAGATAATCGCGTCATCCAGAGTGGTGATAATGCAGGGAGAAGGCACCCCATAGAGCGCTTCGCTTTGCGGCCAGCTGTTGCGGTTCTCAAGCCAGGCGTCGCAATAGCGCGTGGTAAACGCCGTCAGGGCATTTGCAGTCTCAATATCCACCGATTTCTCTCTTCTTCAAAGACAGGATAAACTCAGCGCTATAGTTTACCTGTAAAGTGGCAATGAAACATGTCCTATGAAAATCACCAGGCGTTAACGGGCTTAACGCTGGGTAAAACCACCGATTATCGCGATACCTATGACGCCAGTCTGCTGCAGGGAGTGCCCCGCAGCCTGAATCGCGATCCGCTGGGGCTGAGCGCCGATGCGCTGCCTTTTACCGGAGCGGATATCTGGACCCTCTATGAGCTCTCCTGGCTGAATGCCCGCGGCCTGCCGCAGGTGGCGGTCGGCCATGTGGAACTGGATTACGCCAGCGTCAATCTGGTGGAGTCAAAGAGCTTTAAGCTCTATCTCAACAGCTTTAACCAGACCCGCTTTGACTCCTGGGAGGCGGTACAACGCACGCTGGAGCGCGACCTGAGCGCCTGCGCCCAGGGCAAAGTCACCGTTGCGCTCTATCGTCTGCAAGAACTGGAAGGCCAGCCCATCGCTCACTTCCACGGCGTCTGCATTGACGATCAGGAGATAGACATCGATAACTACGCTTTTAGCACCGACTATCTGCAAAACGCTGTCGGCGGCAAGGTGTTGGAAGAGACGCTGGTCAGCCATCTGCTAAAATCCAACTGCCTGATTACCCACCAACCGGACTGGGGCTCCGTGCAGATCCGCTATCGTGGGCCGCAGATCGATCGCGAAAAGCTGCTGCGCTATCTGGTCTCTTTCCGCCATCACAACGAGTTTCATGAGCAGTGCGTGGAGCGCATTTTCAATGATATCCAGCGCTTCTGTCAGCCAGAAACGTTGAGCGTCTATGCGCGCTATACCCGTCGCGGCGGTCTGGATATCAACCCGTGGCGCACTAACACCGATTTCGTTCCGGCCACGGGCCGTCTGGTGCGGCAGTAATATCCGCGCCGGAAAGTAAATTTTTTCTCAATATGCGAAAGCGATTGTGCGCCTGAGGTTGTGAAAGGTCATATGCCAGGGCTATTGTAAACAAGGTAAGACGATTTTCGTCCCGTAAGGAGCTCACTTGATTACACATATTAGCCCGCTTGGCTCAATGGATATGTTGTCGCAGCTGGAAGTGGACATGCTAAAACGCACGGCCAGCAGCGATCTTTATCAACTGTTTCGCAACTGTTCTCTTGCTGTTCTGAACTCCGGAAGCCTGACCGACAACAGCAAAGAGTTGCTCTCCCGCTTTCAAAACTTTGATATCAACGTGCTGCGCCGGGAGCGCGGCGTGAAGCTGGAGCTTATCAACCCGCCGGAAGAGGCTTTTGTCGACGGACGGATTATTCGCTCGCTCCAGGCTAACCTCTTTGCCGTTCTGCGCGACATCCTGTTCGTTAACGGACAAATTCATAACGCGGCCCGCTTCCCGAACCTGAATCTGGAAAGCTCGGCGCATATTACCAATCTGGTGTTCTCGATACTGCGTAACGCCCGCGCCCTGCACGTCGGGGAAGCGCCATCGATGGTGGTCTGCTGGGGCGGTCACTCGATCAACGAAACCGAATACCTCTACGCCCGCCGCGTCGGTACGCAGCTTGGGCTGCGTGAGCTGAACATCTGCACCGGCTGCGGGCCGGGCGCGATGGAAGCGCCGATGAAAGGCGCCGCGGTGGGCCACGCCCAGCAGCGCTATAAAGAGGGCCGTTTTATCGGCATGACGGAGCCGTCGATCATCGCCGCCGAGCCGCCTAACCCGCTGGTGAACGAGCTTATCATCATGCCGGATATCGAGAAGCGTCTTGAGGCGTTTGTGCGCATCGCTCACGGCATCATCATCTTCCCGGGCGGCGTGGGAACTGCGGAAGAGCTGCTCTATCTGCTCGGTATTCTGATGAACCCGGCCAACAAAGAGCAGGTGTTGCCGCTGATCCTGACCGGGCCGAAGGAGAGCGCCGACTACTTCCGCGTGCTGGATGAATTTATCGTCCATACCCTGGGGGAAGCGGCCCGCCGCCACTACCGCATCATCATCGACGATGCGCCGGAAGTGGCCCGCCAGATGAAAAAAGCGATGCCGCTGGTGAAAGAGAATCGCCGCGACACGGGCGACGCCTACAGCTTTAACTGGTCGATTCGCATCGCGCCCGATCTGCAACTGCCGTTCGAGCCGACGCACGAGAAGATGGCTAACCTGAAGCTCTATCCCGATCAGCCGGTTGAGGTGTTAGCCGCCGACCTGCGTCGCGCCTTCTCCGGCATTGTCGCCGGCAACGTGAAGGAGATGGGGATCCGCGCCATAGAACAGTTCGGCCCTTATAAAATTCACGGCGATCGCGAAATGATGCGCCGGATGGACGATCTGCTACAAGGTTTTGTCGCCCAGCACCGTATGAAGCTGCCCGGCTCCGCCTATATCCCCTGCTACGAAATCTGTGCCTGACTTTCCTGCCCGGCACGCTGTCGCCTGCCGGGTTTTTCCCCTTTAGCCCGCCTGCCAGTGCAACATGAATAGCCATTTATTATGAACGCAATCGATTACCTTCCCTTCTTAAGCCGGAAATTATCATCCTTAAAGGCCATTACCCACCCGAAAATCCTAAAAAGCCATTTCTTTGCAGCGAAACGCTCGTAACTTACTGCCCTGACCTTCACGGCATATGTTGTTAATGGTAGCCTTCGCGCCCGTAAATTCGCTCTTACGTTTTGATAACAGTTTTTTGGTCTATTTATACCCACTGCGAAAGGGGATTATTGCATTTGAGATCGCGATCACTGATACATTCATTACTTAAATGTATCTTTCCGCCCGCAAATAGTTACGCGAAAAAATTATAAGAAAAGCGTGTTTGAACGAATTTCATATTACCGTCAGGCATTTTGGCATCAGAAATGACTAGAAACCTGACAATTTGCTTCCTCAGGAGAAACAGATGGAAACGACTCAAACCAGCACCATTGCTTCGACAGAAACCCGAAGCGGCTGGCGCAAAACGGATACGATGTGGATGCTTGGCCTGTACGGTACGGCTATTGGCGCAGGTGTCCTCTTTTTGCCAATCAACGCAGGCGTAGGCGGTCTGATTCCGCTTATCATTATGGCGATCCTCGCCTTTCCGATGACCTTCTTTGCCCACCGCGGGCTGACCCGTTTTGTGCTCTCCGGTAAAAACCCGGGCGAGGACATCACCGAAGTGGTGGAAGAGCACTTTGGCGTGGGCGCCGGTAAGCTGATTACCCTGCTCTACTTCTTCGCCATCTACCCTATTCTGCTGGTCTACAGCGTGGCGATCACCAATACCGTTGAAAGCTTTATGGCGCACCAGCTGCACCTGACGCCGCCGCCACGCGCCATCCTCTCTCTGATCCTGATTGTCGGCATGATGACCATCGTGCGCTTTGGCGAGCAGATGATCGTTAAGGCGATGAGCATTCTGGTATTCCCGTTTGTTGCCGCGCTGATGTTGCTGGCGCTCTATCTGATCCCGCAGTGGCACGGCGCCGTGCTGGAGACCCTCTCCTTTAGCGGCGCTTCCGCTACCGGCAACGGCCTGATGATGACCCTGTGGCTGGCTATCCCGGTGATGGTCTTCTCCTTTAACCACTCGCCGATCATCTCCTCCTTCGCAGTGGCGAAGCGTGAAGAGTATGGCGACGGTGCCGAGAAGAAGTGCTCCAGCATTCTGGCGCGCGCCCACGTGATGATGGTATTGACCGTTATGTTCTTCGTCTTTAGCTGCGTACTGAGCCTCTCTCCGGCTGACCTGGCGGCGGCGAAAGCACAAAACATCTCCATCCTCTCTTACCTGGCGAACCACTTTAACGCGCCGGTTATCGCCTGGATGGCGCCAATCATCGCGATGATCGCTATCACCAAATCCTTCCTCGGCCACTACCTTGGCGCGCGCGAAGGCTTTAACGGTATGGTGATTAAATCTCTGCGCAGCAAAGGCAAGAGCATTGAAATCAACAAGCTGAACAAAATCACCGCGCTGTTCATGCTGTTGACCACCTGGGCGGTGGCGACCCTGAACCCGAGCATCCTCGGCATGATCGAAACCTTGGGCGGCCCGGTTATTGCGATGATCCTCTTCCTGATGCCGATGTACGCCATTCAGAAAGTGCCGGCGATGCGCAAGTACAGCGGCACTGTCAGCAACGTGTTCGTTGTGATCATGGGCCTGATTGCCATCTCCGCCATTTTCTACTCGCTCTTTAGCTAACACCTTTTGCGCCGTCTCAGGGCGGCGCACCTTTCCTCTCTGACTGATAGCCATGGACGCATCATGATTAGCGTATTTGATATCTTTAAAATCGGGATTGGTCCTTCCAGTTCGCATACCGTCGGGCCGATGAAAGCCGGTAAACAATTCACGGACGATTTGATTGCCCGCGGCATCCTTAATGACGTGACGCGCGTCGTGGTCGATGTCTACGGCTCCCTCTCCCTGACCGGCAAAGGCCACCATACCGATATCGCTATCATTATGGGGCTCGCGGGTAACCTGCCGGACAGCGTCGATATTGATGCCATACCGGGATTCATTCAGGACGTGAATACACATAGCCGCCTGATGCTGGCGAACGGCAGGCATGAAGTGGAATTTCCCGTCGATCGCTGCATGAACTTTCATGCCGACAACCTCTCGCTGCATGAAAACGGCATGCGGATCACCGCGCTGGCGGGCGATAACGTGCTCTACAGCCAGACCTATTATTCTATCGGCGGCGGCTTTATCGTGGATGAAGCGCACTTTGGCCAGACCAGCAACGCGTCGGTAGAGGTTCCTTACCCCTATAAAAACGCGGCGGATCTTCAGCGCCACTGCCTTGAAACCGGCCTGTCGCTCTCCGGCCTGATGATGCAAAACGAACTGGCTCTGCACAGTAAAGCGGAGCTGGAGCAGCACTTTGCCCGGGTCTGGGAGGTGATGCGCGGCGGCATCGAGCGCGGAACCACCACCGAAGGGGTGCTGCCGGGGAAACTACGCGTCCCGCGTCGCGCGGCGGCGCTGCGTCGCATGCTGGTGAGCAGCGATAAAACCACGACCGATCCGATGGCCGTGGTGGACTGGATCAATATGTTTGCCCTTGCGGTAAACGAAGAGAATGCCGCCGGTGGCCGCGTGGTGACCGCGCCGACCAACGGGGCGTGCGGCATCGTCCCGGCGGTGCTGGCTTATTACGACAAGTTTATCCGCGAAGTGAACGCTAACTCGCTGGCGCGCTATCTGCTGACGGCCAGCGCCATCGGCTCGCTCTATAAGATGAACGCCTCCATCTCCGGTGCCGAAGTGGGCTGCCAGGGCGAGGTGGGCGTCGCCTGCTCCATGGCCGCCGCAGGGCTTGCCGAACTGCTTGGCGCCAGCCCGGCACAGGTCTGCATCGCCGCTGAAATCGGCATGGAGCATAACCTGGGGCTGACCTGCGATCCGGTCGCCGGACAGGTGCAGGTGCCGTGCATCGAACGTAACGCCATTGCCTCCGTTAAGGCGGTCAACGCCGCGCGTATGGCGCTGCGCCGCACCAGCGAGCCGCGCGTCTGCCTTGATAAGGTGATCGAGACGATGTATGAAACTGGCAAGGATATGAACGCCAAATACCGCGAAACGTCCCGCGGCGGACTGGCGATGAAGATCGTTACCTGCGACTGAAAAAAAGCGCCTCGTCTTTGCGAGGCGCCTTCCCGTTTCACCCGCCTGCCGTAGTCTCATTACGCTGACAGTGATACCCTTGCCTGACTGACAGAAGGGAGATTATCTGTGGCCGTTCATTTGCTTATTGTTGATGCGCTCAACCTGATCCGCCGTATTCATGCTGTACAGGGAACGCCCTGTAAGGATACCTGCCTGCACGCGCTGGAGCAGTTGATTCGGCACAGCCAGCCTACCCATGCGGTCGCGGTGTTTGACGACGAGGCGCGCAGCAGCAGCTGGCGGCACCAGCGCCTGCCCGACTACAAAGCGGGACGTGCGCCGATGCCCGACGACCTGCATGCGGAAATGGGGCAGATTCGCGCCGCGTTTGAAGCGCGCGGCGTCGCCTGCTGGGGGGCAGAAGGGAGCGAGGCGGACGATCTGGCGGCGACGCTGGCGGTGAAGGTCGCCAGCGCGGGTCATCAGGCCACGATTGTCTCCACCGATAAAGGGTACTGCCAGCTCCTCTCCCCGACCATTCAGATCCGCGACTACTTTCAGAAGCGCTGGCTGGACGCGCCGTTTATCGCCCAGGAGTTCGGCGTCTCGCCGCAGCAGCTCCCCGATTACTGGGGGCTGGCGGGTATCAGCAGCTCAAAAGTGCCGGGGGTAACAGGCATCGGGCCGAAGAGCGCGGCGCAGCTACTGACCGACTTTCAGGATCTGGAAGGGATTTATGCGAACCTGGAAGCGGTGCCGGAGAAGTGGCGTAAAAAACTGGAGACGCAGAAAGAGATGGCCTTTATCTGCCGGGAAGTGGCAAGGCTACAGACGGATTTGCAGTTAAACGGTAATTTGCAGCAGCTAAGGCTGACGCGTTAACCGCCCCTCACCCCTGCCCTCTCCCCAAAGGGGAGAGGGGGAAAACAAACCGTGCACCGCAGGAACTATTTTTCGCTCAGGAACGGGGAAAACAAACCGTGCCCCGCAGGAACTATTCTTCACTCAGGGACGGGGAAAACAAGCCGTGCACCGTGCTATTCCCTCTCCCCTTTGGGGAGAGGGTTAGGGTGAGGGGAACGAACGTTACCGCTCGTCCCAGCGCCCACCCACCGCCGCCCACCAGCGGCGAATATGCACCGTCACCTCTTCGCGGTCGTGGTAGAGCTGGCGTGCCTGTATCTGTGCGTTAATACCGTGCTCTTTAAGCTGCGCCTCAATATAGGCCAGGTTCTGCGACACCTCTTCGTATCGCTTTTTCATCGGCAGCTTGAGGTTGAAAATCGCCTCGCGGCACCAGCCGTTCACCAGCCACTGCGCCATCAGCGCTGCGACTTTGGCCGGTTTTTCCACCATGTCGCACACCAGCCAGGAGATGTTGTTACGGGTCGGTCGGAAGCGGAATCCATCCTCGCGTAGCCAGGTCACCTGGCCGGTATCCATCAGGCTTTGCGCCATCGGGCCGTTATCCACCGAGTAAACCCACATGTTGCGCTTCACCAGCTGATAGGTCCACCCGCCCGGACAGGCGCCCAGATCCACCGCATACATGCCGTTGGCCAGACGCTCGTCCCACTCGTCTGCCGGAATAAAGACGTGAAACGCCTCCTCCAGCTTCAGGGTGGAGCGGCTTGGCGCATCCGCCGGGAACTTAAGGCGCGGAATGCCCATATAAAACGGGGAGTTGTTATTCGTGTAAGAGTAACCGGTATAGCAGCAGCCCGGCGCGATAAAGAAGACATGCACCACCGGACGCTTCGGCGTTTCGTAGTTGGTCAGCACCCCTGCTTCACGCAACGCCGCCCGCAGCGGCACGGTAAACTTGCGGCAGAACTTCATCAGCTCTTTGCTTTCGTTAGTGTCCGCCACTTCAACACGCAGCTCGCCGCCCTTCTCCACCACGCCCTGCAACATACCGGTGACAGGCGTAATGCGATCTTCCGGCGGCAGATCCTTTAACAGCTCGCCTGCCACGAACATCTGGCGTGCAAAAATCAGCGAGCTGAAAGGCAGTTCGCGCGCCAGCTTATCGGCATCTTCAGGCTGGTAACATTCAAAAATCACATAGCCTGCATGATCCTTAACCCGCGCAAAACCATAGACTTCAAGCCTGCCGGCTTTATCGGTAATTTCCGCGGCGCACTCTTTCTCAAACCCCGGGCGACAATATAAAACAACCTTATTCATGAACAACGCCCTTGCGTTTCAGACGGATCGCTCCGATTAACATCAATACCCATCCGACCAGGAAGCTGACGCCGCCGACCGGTGTAACAAACGCCCACAGGCGCAAATGCGAAAGTGCGAGGCAGTAAAGGCTGCCGCTGAAAAGGACCGTGCCGAGCGCCAGAAAAACGCTGCTCCAGTAAAACCAGATACTGATGCGGCGCTGCATTGCCACCGCCAGCCCGAAAATCGCCAGCGTATGGAACGCCTGGTATTCAAGGCCAGTCTGGATCCAGCCCATCTCCACCACCCCTAAGGATTTACTGAGCACGTGCGCCCCGAACGCCCCCAGGGCAACAAAGATAAAACCACTTACCGCGGCAAAAATCAGCATAAAACGGCTGGTCATTGTTTTTTCCTAAAATATCGAAAGATTATGGTTCATACCGAAAGCGAAATTTCTCTTGCTCGTTTGCCGCCTTCGCCAGGATCCACTGCCGGAATGCGGCTATTTTACCCAGTTCCGCCTGACTGTCATGACAAACCAGATAAAACGCATTCTTACTGACTAATACATCGTTAAACGGGCAAACCAGGCGGCCTGCCTCAATTTCAGACTGCGCCATGACGTTATTCGCCAGCGCCACGCCCTGCCCGTGTATCGCAGCCTGCAGCACCATCGCGCTGTGGCTAAAAATGGGCCCCTGCTGCACATTGATATGGTTAAGACCCAGCTGGCGGGTATATGTTTGCCAGTCGCGGCGGGACGCATCGTGTAACAACGTATGTTGCGCCAGATCGGCAGGCGTTTTCAACGCCTTGTCACCGGTTAACAGCAGAGGCGAGCAGACGGGCAGCAGATATTCAGCATAAAGTTTTTCCACGCGCAGGCCTGGCCAGTTTCCGCGGCCATAGAAAATGGCCACGTCGACGTCGTCGGCCAGCTTCTCCTCCTGACGGTCCACTGCCTGGATTCGGACATCGATTCCCGGATAAGCTGAGTTAAAGCTTGAGAGTCTTGGCACCAGCCAGTGAATGGCAAAACTGGGCAATAAGCTTACCGTTAGCGCGCCTTTTGCGCTACGTGCCTGCAGCTTGCGGGTCGCTTCCGTCAGCTGGGAAAAGATCTCTTTGATATCCTGAAAATAACTCTGCCCTTCTTCGGTTAAAAGCAGGGAGCGGTTACGACGCCGGAAGAGCTTAAGCCCCAGAAAATCCTCCAGTGACTTAATCTGATGGCTGACGGCAGCCTGCGTCACAAAGAGTTCATCGGCGGCCCGAGTGAAGCTAAGATGGCGTGCGGCAGCATCAAAAACACGTAATGCATTGAGGGGCGGTAATCGCTTTGACATGGTTATCTGGCTTGGATGTTAACGAAATTTAACAAATAGGAAACAACGATTAACCTATTAGTTTTTTTTATCTGAGCCATTATAATTTGTCCGTTGAGGAACTACCAGCAAATACCTATAGTGGCGGCACTTCCTGAGCCGGAACGAAAAGCTTTTTTGGGATGCGTGTTCTGAAGGGCTTTTGGCTTACGGTTGTGATGTTGTGTTGTTGTGTTTGCAATTGGTCTGCGATTCAGACCGCGGTAGCGAAGCTACCAATTTTTCACTTCCTGTACATTTACCCTGTCTGTCCATAGTGATTAATGTAGCACCGCCAACTTGCGGTGCTTTTTTTTGTCTGCTTTCAATTACTTCTCAAGCGCGACCATCTCTTTTACGTCAGAACGGTTGATCTGCTGTTTGTTACCGTTGGCGTCTTTATAAGAGATCATCCCGGTTTCGTCATCGGTCTGCGGCTTCCCGTCGGAAACGATGGAACGTCCATCATTCGTGTGCATAACGTAGTTCGGGCTGGAGCAGGCGCTCAGGGCAAAAGTAAACATACAAGCGGAAATGATTGCGGCACTCTTTTTCATGATTTTGCTCCTTTAGCAATATATGCTATTCAAATCTCGTTTTATAACAGGCATAAACATTCACCTAACACTCTTCAGCATAACCTGCTCCTTCATTTTTGCCAGGTTAAACAGAAAAATCCGATAGCGATCAACATCCTTGCCCTTCTGCCCGATTTGCGCGACGATCGTCTGATTGAATGAGGTATTCCATGAACGCTTTCAGCCCTGCGCACTTTCGCGCACAGTTTCCGGCGCTGGCCGATGCCGGCGTCTATCTGGACAGCGCTGCGACCGCTTTAAAACCGCAGGCGGTGACAGAGGCCACCCGCCTTTTCTACAGCCTGAGCGCGGGTAACGTCCACCGCAGCCAGTTTGCCGAAGCCCAACAGCTGACCGCGCGTTACGAAGCGGCGCGCGATCGGGTAGCGCGCCTGCTTAATGCCGAAAGCGGTAAAAATATCGTCTGGACGCGCGGCACTACTGAAGCCATCAATATGGTGGCGCAATGCTATGCCCGTCCTCGCCTGCGCCCCGGTGATGAGATTATCGTCAGCGAGGCGGAGCACCATGCCAATCTGGTGCCGTGGCTGATGGTGGCGGAGCAGACCGCCGCGCGGGTAGTTAAACTCCCGCTGGGGACCGACCGTCTGCCCGATATCGCCCGCCTGCCTGAGCTGATTACCCCGCGAAGCAAAATTCTGGCGCTGGGGCAGATGTCCAACGTCACCGGCGGCTGCCCGGATCTGGCGCGTGCTATCGCTATCGCGCATGCCAGCGATATCGTGGTGATGGTGGACGGCGCGCAGGGGGTGGTCCATTTCCCGGCGGATGTGCAGAAGCTGGATATCGACTTTTACGCCTTTTCCGGCCATAAAATTTATGGGCCAACCGGTATCGGCGCGCTCTACGGGAAAAGCGCGCTGCTGTCGCAGATGAGCCCATGGCTGGGCGGGGGGAAGATGGTCACTGAAGTCACGTTCGAAGGATTTAAAATGCAGGATCTTCCCTGGCGTCTGGAGGCGGGTACGCCGAACGTTGCAGGCGTGATCGGCCTGAGCGCGGCGCTGGAGTGGCTGGAGGAGACCGATCTGGCCCAGGCCGAAAGCTGGAGCCGCGGGCTGGCAACGCTTGCGGAAGAGGAGCTGAAAAAACGCCCCGGCTTTCGCTCGTTCCGGGTGCAGGATTCGAGCCTGTTGGCCTTTGACTTCGCTGGCGTTCACCATAGCGATATGGTGACGCTGCTGGCGCAATCCGGCATTGCCCTGCGCGCCGGTCAACACTGCGCCCAGCCGCTGCTGGCGGCGCTCGGGGTCAGCGGAACACTTCGCGCCTCGTTTGCCCCTTACAATACTCAAAGCGACGTCGAGGCGCTGCTTGTCGCCATCGACCGCGCCCTCGACTTACTGGTGGATTAATGACAAGTTCAGCCCTGGCCGGACATCCGTTCGGCAGCGTAATTACCGAAGATACGCTGCGCCAGACCTTCCTGCCGCTCACCCAGTGGGAAGATAAGTATCGCCAGCTGATTATGCTGGGGAAGCAGCTCCCTGCCCTCTCAGACGATCTTAAGGCGCAGGCCAGAGAGATCCCGGGTTGCGAAAACCGCGTCTGGCTTGGCTTTACGCAATCTGGAGATAAGCTCCATTTCTATGGCGACAGCGAAGGACGCATCGTACGCGGGCTGCTGGCGGTACTGCTGACCGCCGTAGAGGGGAAAAGCGCGGCGCAGCTGCTGGGCGGCGATCCGCTGGCGCTCTTTGCCGAGCTTGGCCTGCGTGACCAGCTCAGCGCCTCCCGCAGTCAGGGGCTGGCCGCCATCAGCGAGGCGGTGCAGGAGGCCGCGCGTCAGGCTCAGGCCTGACGATCCGCCTTTGCCATCATCTTTTTCAGGGCGTGAGAGACCGCGACAAAGCCAAAGGTCGCGGTCACCATGGTGGCGGCGCCAAATCCGGAAGCGCAGTCCATCCGTTTTGGCCCTTCTGCCGTGCTTTTCATGGCGCAGACCGAACCATCCGCCTGCGGATAAACCAGCGCTTCCGTAGAAAAGACACAGTCGACCCCCAGCTTACCCTTGCTATTTTTCACCACGTTAAAATCGCTTTTCAGCCTTTCACGCAGCTTAGCCGCCAGCGGATCCTGGATGGTTTTCGCCAGATCCGCCACCTGGATTTGGGTCGGGTCAATTTGCCCGCCCGCGCCGCCGGTGGTGACCAGCGGCACCTTATTGCGACGGCACCAGGCGATCAGCGCCGCCTTCGGCCACACGCTGTCGATGGCGTCAATCACGTAGCTGTAGCCTGCGCCCATATAGCTCGCCACGTTCTCCTGCGTCACAAAATCATCAATCACCGTTACCCAGCATTCCGGGTTGATCTGGCGAATACGTTCCGCCATGACTTCCGACTTGGCCAGCCCAACGCTGTCGCGCAGGGCATGGATCTGGCGGTTGGTGTTGGTGACGCAGACGTCATCCATATCAATCAGGGTGATAGCGCCAATACCGGTACGCGCCAGCGCCTCCGCCGCCCACGAGCCCACGCCGCCAATACCTACCACGCAGATGTGCGCATCGGCAAAGAGTTGCAGGGCTTTTTCACCATATAAACGCGCCGTGCCGCCAAAACGCTGACGCCAGGCATCGCCGATCGTTACAGACATAAAACCTCAGATGTAAAAAGGGTGAGGTTCTCCCTCACCCCAGCTCAGTTTTCGCAGGCCCGAAGATGCGTGACCTTCGGGCGACAAGTGCGTCAGGATAGCATAATTAGCCGCTAAATACGTTGCCTGCGCCCGGAGCCGCTTTCAGCACCCACACGCGGCCATAGTGGTTATACCAGCCTGCGCGATGGCCTGCATCCGGGCCGATCCCCTGATAAATATCGAAGTGTTGCCCTTTGATCGCGCCGCCGACATCCAGCGCTACCATCAGGCGCAGCTCATACTGACCGTTAAATTTACCGTTGTTATCCAGCAGCGGCACCTCTGCCAGAAGGGTGGTGCCTGGCGGAATAATGGAGCGGTCGGAAGCAACAGAGGCGCGGCCAATCAGCGGCACGGCGCTGGCCCCTTTCACCGGCGCAAAGTTTTGCGGCTTAAAGAAGACGAAAGAGGGGTTCTGTTCCAGCAATTCGCGCACCTGCGCCTCGCTGTGCTTTTCGCCCCACTCGCGGATCGCCTGCATCGACATATCTTCGCGCTTCACTTCGCCACGGTCGATCAGCACCTTACCGATGCTCTTATAGGCATGGCCGTTTTTGCCCGCGTAGCTGAAGAAGTTCAGCGGGCTGCCGTCGCCAAAATCGATATAGCCGCTACCCTGCACATCCATAATGAAGTTATCCATTAAGGAGTTACTGTAGGCCAGCACATAATTTTCGCTCAGGGCGCCGGCGTAAATCTCGGCCCGGGAGGGCAGGCGTCCGCGCTTCGGCGGCATACGGTAAATGGGATACTGGAACTCGCCCTGGCGAGTATGGCGCGCCTGGATAACCGGGGTGTAATAGCCGGTAAACTGGACGTTACCGTAGTTATCAGCGCCCTCCATCTGCCAGGCGTCGATGCCGAACTGGCGCATATTACGGGTGTCGCCTCCGGCGCGCAGCCAATCCTGCACGGCGTTGTAGACGGCATTCTGCGAGCTGTACAGGCGCGGCGAGGCGGTGCGGATCTGATAGACCTGCTCGGCGAAATCGCCCGCATTAATCGGCGCACCCACCGCATCCGGCTGGTTAACGAGTGAAAAAGGCTGGGTGAACTTCCCGTCTTTATACTGCTGACCGCGATCGGTCGGTTTAGAGGAGCAGGCCGCAAGAATCGCTACCATTGCGCCCGCCATAAGATACTTCGCCCAACGTCCTTTCATTATGTCTCGTCTTTAAGTTGCCCTAAGTCACCGCCATGAAGATAACAAACCGTCAGGGTGATTGAAATGTGATCGCGCAACGCGCACTCAATTTTGCACAAAAATTCACCCACCCAGGGGCGAATCGTTTACTTATCATACTGATTTGCGTTTTTCGATGAAAAAGGGGTTGCATCATAAAGCTATCCGAGTATAGTGCGCTTCCACGGACGCGGGGTGGAGCAGCCTGGTAGCTCGTCGGGCTCATAACCCGAAGGTCGTCGGTTCAAATCCGGCCCCCGCAACCAATTAAAATTTGCAGCAAATTTTCTGCAAGCAGTTCGAATCACAGGAAGGCGGCGACGCATTGAATCCTTAGGAATTTACATAAGTAAATGACTAAGGTGAACGAGGAAAGCCAACGCACATGTGATTTGAAATGCGTAGCAGAAAAGACGGACGCGGGGTGGAGCAGCCTGGTAGCTCGTCGGGCTCATAACCCGAAGGTCGTCGGTTCAAATCCGGCCCCCGCAACCAATCAAATTTGAAGCAGTAAGATTCTGCAAAAGCAGAATGACGGACGCGGGGTGGAGCAGCCTGGTAGCTCGTCGGGCTCATAACCCGAAGGTCGTCGGTTCAAATCCGGCCCCCGCAACCAACATTCTGAAAAATTAAACACCCTGACGGGTGTTTTTTTGTTTCTGCGGTTTGTCACTCTGCCGGGCGTGAACCCGGCTCCCTCTTATCCCCGTCTCGCTAACGTCGCGCTATCTGAGAAGTAAGCTTTGATCCCCGCGAGAATCGACTCTGCGACCTCCTGCTGGAATTTCGCCGTCCTGAGCTTACGCTCCTCGGCCACGTTACTGATAAACGCGGTTTCCACCAGGATGGAGGGAATATCGGGCGCCTTCAGCACCGCAAAGCCGGCCTGCTCCACGGTATTTTTGTGTAGCTTGTTAATCTTACCGAGCTTGCCAAGTACCGCTTTACCAAACTTCAGGCTATCGGTGATGGTCAGCGACTGCACCATATCAAACATCGTATGGTCAACGTAGCGATCGCCGCTTTTGCTCACCCCCCCGATCAGGTCGGAGGCGTTCTGCGTATCCGCCAGGTAGCGCGCCGCTGTACTGGTCGCCCCTTTGGTGGAGAGCGCAAACACCGACGAGCCGCTCGGCTGACGGCTGGTAAAGGCATCCGCATGAATGGAGACAAAGAGGTCTGCGCGCTGCTTTTGCGCCTTTGCCACGCGAACCTTGAGCGGGATAAAGACATCTTCGTTGCGCGTCATGTAGGCGCGCATATTACCTTCCCGGTCGATAAGCGCCTTCAGGCGGCGGGCGATTTGTAGCACCACATCTTTTTCGCGGGTGCGGTATTTACCCACCGCGCCCGAATCCTCACCCCCGTGGCCCGGATCGAGCATGATCACAATCGGACGATCGCGCCCCGCCTTACCCGGCTGCGGGCCGCTCTGGGCGGGCGGCACCTGCTTCTCAAGGTTGCCCTGATTGTAATCTTCCAGCAACGCCAGCAGCGGATCCTGGATATCGGTCGCGTTGGCGGGATAGAGATCCATCACCAGACGCTCTTTAAAGCCCGCCACCGGCGCGAGGGCGAAGAGCTGCGGCTTCACGTTCTGCTTGAGTTCAAAGACCATACGCACGGTCTGCGGGTCGAACTGGCCGACGCGGGCGGATTTGATGTAAGGATCGTCGCCACGGATCTGCGCCCCCATCCCCTTCAGTACCGAATTGAGATTTACGCCTTCAAGATCCACTACAACGCGCTCAGGATTACTAAGGGCGAACTGTTTGTATTTCAGCACCCGATTCGATTCGACCGTGACGCGTGTATAGGTTGACGATGGCCAGACGCGTACCGCCACCACCTGACTGACGGCGGCAAATCCAACCTGGCTGACGCTAAGCAACCACATCGCCCCGGCCCCTTTTAACAGGCGGCGGCGGCTTATTGCTGAACTGGATCCTGACATGCTTCTCCCGAGCAAGAAAACGCTTTACTAAACATACGTCCAAACCGACCGGAAACTTTAACGAATGACGCATAAACTGTCATCAATAAAAGGGTAAACAATCCGCGCCTTGCGCACGTATCCACCATTGTTTTCTTTTGCTTGCAGAAAATTTAGGCTTGCGCTTAGCGCCAGAATCGAATAAAAATACACAAATTACGAATAAAAATTCACTGAGGGTTGTGCCGTGGTAAAGGAACGTAGAATCGAACTGGTCCAGGGATTTCGCCATTCTGTTCCCTATATCAACGCCCACCGGGGAAAGACGTTTGTCATTATGTTGGGTGGCGAAGCCATTGAACATGAAAACTTTTCCAGCATCGTCAATGATATTGGCCTGTTGCACAGCCTGGGTATTCGCCTGGTGGTGGTCTACGGCGCGCGCCCGCAGATTGAGGCGAACCTCAATGCGCATCATCATGAGCCGCTTTATCACAAACATATCCGCGTTACCGACGCCAAAACCCTGGAACTGGTAAAACAGGCGGCCGGTCAGCTTCAGCTCGATATTACCGCCCGCCTGTCGATGAGCCTCAACAATACGCCCCTGCAGGGGGCGCATATTAACGTGGTAAGCGGAAACTTTATTATCTCCCAGCCGCTGGGGGTGGACGACGGCGTGGATTACTGCCACAGCGGCCGTATCCGCCGTATCGACGAAGAGGCAATCCACCGCCAGCTCGACAGCGGCGCCATCGTACTGATGGGGCCTGTGGCGGTGTCGGTTACCGGCGAGAGCTTTAATCTCACCTCAGAAGAGATCGCCACCCAGCTCGCCATCAAGCTGAAAGCGGAGAAGATGATTGGCTTCTGCTCCTCGCAGGGGGTCTTTAACGAACGGGGGGATATCGTCTCCGAGCTCTTCCCTAACGAAGCGCAGGCGCGCGTGGAGGCGCTGGAGGCCGAAGGTGATTACTATTCCGGTACGGTACGTTTTCTGCGCGGCGCGGTAAAAGCGTGCCGCAGCGGGGTACGCCGCAGCCACCTTATCAGCTATCAGGAGGATGGCGCGCTGTTACAGGAGCTCTTCTCCCGCGACGGCATCGGCACTCAGATTGTGATGGAGAGCGCCGAGCAGATTCGTCGCGCCACCATTAACGATATCGGCGGGATCCTGGAGCTGATTCGTCCCCTGGAGCAGCAGGGGATCCTGGTCCGCCGCTCGCGCGAGCAGCTGGAGATGGAGATCGATAAATTTACCATTATTCAGCGCGATAACCTGACTATCGCCTGCGCGGCGCTCTACCCTTTCCCGGAAGAGAAGATTGGCGAAATGGCCTGCGTGGCAGTGCATCCCGACTATCGTAGCTCGTCGCGCGGAGAGGTGTTGCTGGAGCGTATCGCGGCACAGGCCCGGCAGATTGGCCTGAGCAAGCTGTTTGTGCTGACGACGCGCAGCATTCACTGGTTCCAGGAGCGCGGCTTTACGCCGGTGGATATCGACCTGCTGCCGGAGAGCAAAAAGCAGATGTATAACTACCAGCGCCGCTCAAAAGTGCTGATGGCGGATCTCGCCTGAGGGCTACGCTGCCCCTTCGCGTTCAGCCATGCTGAACGCGAAGGAGCCCTGCCTTACTGTGCAAATATCTCGCTTAACCCGCTGCGCCGCTCGGTGCGCGTGGTAACCGCCTGCGTCAGTACTTTATCATCGGCATAGAGCGATAAACGGCGGCGCGCGCGCGTGATGGCGGTATAGACCAGTTCGCGCGTCACGACCGGCGACATCTGCGACGGCAGGATCAGCGCAGCGTGGTCAAATTCCGAACCCTGCGACTTGTGTACCGTCATCGCCCAGGCCGTTTCATGATCCGGCAGGCGGCTCGGCTGCACTGACTTCACGCTGCCGTCGGGCAACTGAAACCATACGCGCAGCCCGTCGCCGCGATCGAGGGCGATGCCAATATCGCCGTTAAAAAGCCCCAGCGCGCTGTCGTTGCGGGAGATCATCACCGGGCGTCCCTCATACCAGCGAGTATGCGGCGAGCGGCTGATTTTACGCTTCTGCGCCAGCGCCTGCTCAAAACGTTCGTTAAGCCCCGCCACGCCAAAGGGCCCTTCGCGCAACGCGCAGAGAAGCTGAAACTCGCTGAAAGAGGCGATAACGGCTTCAGGCGCATCCTGTTTTTTCAGGGCGGCGAGGTAACGTTCGTAACCGGCGAGCGCATCCTCCAGCATGGCCAGATACTCCTCCCCCGTCTGCAGCACTTTTCTGGCGATATCCCCATAAGTGCCGTCAAATACCTGCCGTATTGCGCTGCGATCGCCGCAGTTAACCGCCGCTGCCAGCCTGCCGATACCGGAGTCGCTGCCAAAACGGTAGCTTTTTTGCAGCAGACAGAGGCTGTCGCGCAGAACGCCAGCGGCCGGATCGTCGTTACCCTCAAGAGGGCAGCCGGTAAGCCGGGCAAGCTCGCGGGCGCGTTCGGCGGTATAACCCGCGCTGGCACAGGTACAGATATCGCCCAGCACCGCTCCCGCTTCCACCGAAGCAAGCTGATCGCGATCGCCGAGGAAAATCACTCTGGCGTGGGGCGGCAGCGCCTCTATCAGCCGCGACATCATCGTCAGGTCGATCATGGAGGCTTCATCCACCACCAGCACGTCGAGATGAAGCGGGTTTCCGGCATGGTAACGTAAGCGCTGGCTCCCGGGCTGGGCGCCAAGCAGACGGTGCAGCGTGCTCGCCTCGGAAGGGAACTGCTTACGCTGCTGTTCGGTCAGGGAGAGTTTCTGCAACGCGCCGCCGAGGGATTCGGTCAGCCGCGCGGCCGCTTTCCCGGTGGGAGCCGCCAGCCGGATACGGCACTTTTGCTCCCCCGTCATCTGAATCAGCGCGGCGAGCAGCTTCGCCACGGTCGTGGTCTTACCGGTGCCTGGCCCGCCGGAAATCACGGCGATTCGACGCGTGAGCGCCACGGCGGCGGCCACTTTTTGCCAGTTTACCCCCTCCGCCGGGCCGAACAGCGCGTCGAGCGTCTGGTTAAGCTGCTGCGGATCGTAGGGTAACGGCTGGTTGGCTTCATTAAAGAAACGCGCGATGGCAAGCTCGTTGCGCCACATGCGGTTCAGGTAGAGCCGCTCTGCCCAGAGGATCAGCGGCGTCGGTCTGTCGCCGCCGCTGACGGCGGCGGCGCGTTGCAGCTCAGCGTGCCAGTCAACCCTCTCCCCCAGCATCGTAAAACAGGCGCGAAGCGCCGGGGGCGTTTTCTCGTCCAGACGCAGACGCGTAAGCGGGAGGCAGGCATGCCCGTCTCCCGCATCTTTACTGAGCATCGCCGCGGCGAACATTACCGCGGGCTCTTCATTACTGGCGACCATCATGGCGAACTGCACGTCCAGCCGGCGCAGGGCGCGCTGTTCCACCGCCTCCAGCAATAGTTCCTGCATGGTCATTACGCTCTCTCCTCCGTACCTGCTGCGAACAGGTCGTCCATTTTTTCAATCAACGCCGCGTCGGGCCGCGTTCTGAAGATCCCCGAATCGGGGTCACCAGCCTTTACGCCGCGTAAGAAAAGATAAATTACCCCACCAAAGTGATCGTTATAGGCGTAGTCGGCGATACGGTGGCGCAGATAGCGATGCAGCGCCAGCGTATAGAGCTGATACTGCAAATCATAACGGTGGGTTTGCATCGCCTGCGCCATCGCCTGTCGGGTATAGGCTTCGCTGTTTTCGCCCAGCCAGTTGGATTTGTAATCCAGCAGGTAATAGCGCCCGTTGTGGCGAAAAACAAGGTCAATAAAGCCTTTGAGCATACCACTCACCTGCCGGAAATCGAGCGGCGGGCAGCCCCGGGAGAGGGGATCGTGCTCGCGAATAAGCTGATCGAGCGCTCCCGCGGTCAGCAAACCGGAAACAGGCAGCCAGAACTCCATCTCCACCTGCTTTTCCCGGGGAGCGAGTTGGCTCAGGGTGAAGCCCGTTTCCGTTAACGGCGCCTGCAACACCGCTGCGATCCAGTCGGTCAGCACCGGCTGCCACTCGGGAGCGTAGCCCCCCTTTAGTACCCTCTCCTGCACCCACTCTGGCGAGACAGGTTGGGTGAAATCGATCGACTCGAAAAGACCGTGTAAAAAGGTGCCCGGCGAGGCACCGCGCGGGAACTGGTGCGGCGTCAGTACCGGCTGTGAAACCGTTTCGCCAACCCCCGCGGCGTCGATATCGAGCTTCGGCATCAGATCCTGGGCCACGCTTTGTCCGTGCTGCTGTAACCCGGAATAACTGGTGACGCGCCACTCATCCTGCACCGCGCGGGTAAGACGCCGCACCCCTAAATCGGGCGTCAGCGGCTCCGGCATCTGCCAGCGGCTGTTGTCGGGCAGATCGGGAAGATAAAGCGCGATATGATCGTTACAAAGCGAGGTCAGGCGCTGGCGCAGCCCCGCAGCGTCCATCGGTTCTCCTTTCTGGATCAACCGTCCCAGCGCGCTCTGGTGAAAATCACTCTCCCCCGTTTTCTCTCCCCGCCGGCGGAAAAGCGGCGCCACGCCCAGGCTACAGTGCCAGACGGAGCGGGTAAGCGCCACGTACAGCAGGCGTAAATCCTCAGCCAGACGTTCGGCCTCGGCCAGCTCAAGGCTACTATCCGCCTTGCTCAGGTCGAGAACCGCCTCGAACGATTCACGATCGTGATAAAACGCCTGATCCTGGGGCCGGTAGTTGGCGATAAACGGCAGCCAGACCAGGGGATACTCCAGCCCTTTCGATTTGTGGATGGTGACAATCTGCACCAGATGTTTGTCGCTCTCCAGACGCATCTGCTGGCTGGCGGCGTTGCTGTTCGGGTCGGCAATGTGCTGGGCCAGCCAGCGCACCAGCGCATGTTCGCTCTCCAGCTGCGAACCCGCCTCCTGCAGCAGTTCGCTGAGATGCAGGATATCGGTAAGACGCCGCTCACCGCCGGGGGTCGCCAGCATATTTTCCGCTATCTGCCGCCGGGCCATTAGCTCGCGCAGCATCGCCATCACGCCGCGCTTTTGCCAGCGCTCGCGATAATGAACAAACTCCTCGACGGCGGCATCCCATTCCGCCTCGTTTTGATTCAGCCGGTTGATGTCGAGCGCGTTCAGCCCCAGCATGGAGCTCGCCAGCGCGCTGCGCAGCGTGCTTTCGCGCTCCGGCGCCAGAACCGCCTGCAACAGCCAGAGCATCTCCTGCGCTTCCAGCGTTTCAAAAACGCTGTCGCGGTTAGAGAGGTAGACCGAGGGGATATCCAGCAGGGTCAGCGCATCGCGGATCAGGGCCGCCTCCTGGCGGCTGCGTACCAGTACCGTGATGTCAGAGGCTTTAACGGGGCGGGAAGCGCTCCCCTTCCAGAGGGTAGCTTCGCCGCGCAGCCCGGCGCTTAGCCAGTCGCGAATTTGCGCCGCGCAGTGCTCCGCCATATAAGACTGGTAGTCGCCCACGCCGCAGCCCTCTCCTTCCATCAGCCAGAAGCGCATGGCGGGCTGGCTCTGCCCCTGGTATTCGAAGCGCAGCGAGGCGTTCCCCGGCGCCGACCGGACCGGCAAAAAGGGAATTTCCCGGAACATAAAGGGGCTGTCCATCTGTCCGAACAGCGTGTTGACGCTGTCGACCATGCCCGGCGCCGATCGCCAGTTGGTATCCAGCGTATAGTGCGCCGCCACCTCGCCGCGGGCTTTCATGTAGGTGAATATGTCCGCCCCGCGGAAAGCGTAAATAGCCTGTTTGGGGTCGCCAATCAGCAGCAGCGCCGTCTCGGGCTGCTGGCGCCAGATGCGGCGAAAAATACGGTACTGCTGCGGGTCGGTATCCTGAAATTCATCGATCATCGCCACCGGGAAGCGGGTGCGGATTGCGGCGGCGAGCGCTTCGCCGCTGGCGTTGTTCAGCGCCGCGTCAAGGCGGCTTAACATATCGTCAAAGCCCAGCTCGCCGCGGCGACGCTTTTCGCGCGCCACCGCCTCACGGATTTCGATCATGGCGCGGGTGAGCATTAAATCGTTCAACGTCAGCGGCTGCGCCAGCAGCTCATCAATGGCGCTGAAAAGCGGATGTTCCGGCACTGCGCCACCCGCTTTGGTTCGTTCTGCGAGGAAGCGTTGAGAGAATTTTTCCAGCGCTTCAGGCAGCAGATAGCTGCGCGTCTCCTCCTGCGCCCAGGCGTTGATTTTCTCTATCCATTTCGCCTGATTGCCCCGGTTAAATTTACGCCTGTCGATACCGGAATTTTCGATGATCGCCTCGATCTCTCCTGCCGATTCGCACCACTTCTGTTTCATCGCCCTGATGGTGGCGACGATTTTCTCATGGCGTGAAGCCAGCGTTTCATCCGCAGGCGGAGGGGATTTGATCACCGGCGCCTCGCCCTGCAGGTAGCGGTCGATGGCGCGAAGCAGCTCTTCCGGCCCTTTCCAGAGCGCGTGTACCGCCTCGGCAATTTCGCGCGGCAGAGGATAGCAGTGGCGGCGCCAGAAATCGGCGCAGGCCTGGTAGCGCAGCCGTGACTCATCTTCGATAAGCTGAAGCTCAAAAAGCATACCGGATTCAAAGGCGTTCAGGCTCAGCATGCGCTGGCAGAAGCCGTGAATGGTAAAGATGGCGGCCTCGTCCATCTGGCGCTCAGCCAGTAACAACCATTGCGCGGCCTGTTCCCGGTTCTCGATCTCATCAAGAAGGCTTGCGTAAAGCGGACTATCGGTCGTTTCACGCAGGCAGGCGATGCGCAGTTCATGTATGTTCGAGCGGATTCGCCCGCGCAGTTCAGCGGTGGCGGCCTCGGTAAAGGTCACCACCAGAATCTCTTCCACGCTGAGCGGGCGCGTAAAGGCGGCGCTGCCGCCCAGACCAAGCAGCAGACGCAGATAAAGCGCGGCGATGGTGTAAGTTTTTCCTGTTCCCGCTGAGGCTTCAATCAACCGTTCGCCCAACAGCGGCAAACGTAGGGGATCAAGGGACTCAGCGGTGTCGGTCATTCTTTCTTACTCCAGGGCATAGTTTGCTGCAATGCGCTGACGCTCTCCCATACTTTCCAGCCCTTCGGCGTGGCGTACTCCGCCTTGCCATTCTGACTGCCGGAAACCTGGGATAAACATGCCATCCCCTGCGGCTGGAGCACAGCCTGATGGAAGAAGTCGGCAACTTTTTGCGGCGTCAGCTGTTTGATTTCGGACGCGATCTTATCACGTGAATCGAAGCGCATATTACCCCTGTCGAAATCTTTACTTAGCTGCGAGGCCTCTTCCCCCAGTGTCTGCGGCGGCTGTTGCACCTGAGCGATGACCGCCTGTTGAATTTGTGCAAACTCCGCTGGCGCCATCGCACGCAGCTTCGCCTCTGCCTTAGGGAAAAAGGCCTGGTAACGTTGCCAGAGGAAATCAGGCTGTTTATCGCTACTCTGCAGCAAGAAGCCCAGCCCCCACTGGCGGCCCACGTTCATGGAAAAGGCAAAGACCGCATAGCCAAGCTGCTCTTCGGTGCGCAGCTGGTTATAGAACCAGGGCTGGATGATTTGTCCTAACACCGCGCTGTAGGCGGAGCTGACAAACTCGTCATAACCGGCTGGAACAAAGACGGCGGCAAGCGCCGAATCGGTACTGCTGCCCGCTTTTTCAAATATAACGCCCTGCTTTTTAGCCACGACCACATCCTGGTTACGGCACCACTCATTGCCGTTTGTCCCCAGTTGTTTACGCACATCCTGCCCCAGCTTTTTGGCCTGCGCTTCGCTCATGTTGCCCACGATCAGAAACTCCGGCCGCGCCTGGGTTTTAAGCGCGTTGCGATAGTCGATCACCTCCTTCAGGGTGATGCCCGGCAGCAGGGCACGGCGCGTCTCCCGCTGGAAGTAGGGGATCTGCGAAAGCATCTGCACCGGCATCATCGCCTGGTCAAACGCTTTGCCTTTTTCTGCCGAATCCATCATCAGGGCGTACCAGGACTTGGCCTGTTCAAGCTGCTCCTCGGTCGGGGTGTAGCTGAAATAGCCCTCCAGCAATGCCAGGAAAAGCTGCGGCAGCCGCTGGGTGTAGCCGTTTGCGTTGACCATCAGGCCATGGTTGGCGTTGGTGGAAAAGCTGATCCCCCCAACCGCGGCCTGGTTACTGAGCTGATCGAGCGCGATACCCGCCAGGTAGTCATTGAGGGCAAAGAGCACCTGGTTTTTAGCGCTGTCCATCGCTTTCGGGTTGCGCAGCACCACGCTGACGTCCGCTTTTGGCTCGCTGGCAAAATAGCGGCTTGGGGTATAAACCACCCGAAGCGTCGGCTCATCAACGATAAGCTCCGGGCGCGGGTAGGCTTTTTCCGGCTTAATCAACGTAAAGTCATCAGGAATATAGGGGTTCAGCTCTGGCAGCTTAAGCGCAATCGCCGAAGCCGCTTTTTGCCAGCCGGCAAAAGTGGCCGGGCTTATCTTCTCCACCTGATATGGCGCATCGACAAAGTAGGCGGTTTTGTTGTGCGGCTCTTTCGGGCTGATATACCAGATGCGCGCGTTTTGTGGCGTCATCATATCCAGACGCGCCTGAATCGCCTTAGCGTCATAGCGATCGGCGATATTTACCGCATCCAGCGTATGCTCTACCGGTACGCGAATCATGGTATCCGCCAGCCACTCCACATAATCCATGTCGCGGGTAATCGACGGATAGCGGAAATCGAGATCCAGCACATGCGCAAGCTCATCAAAATAGCGCTTATCCACCCCTTTCTCCCGCAGCAGCGAGAGGTAGCTGAAGATGGCGGCAACCACCTCGTCACGATGGGCAAGTCCCTTATCGGTTAAGGTGGCTGAAATAGCCAGCACGCCGCTGTTGCCATTCACTACCGGATCGGAGTCGGCGCGAATGCCTTCCACCAGCCCCTCTTTCTGCAGCCAGTCTGACAGGGTATTGGGGCTGCGGTTGCCAATCAGATAGGTGACGAGCTCGTCGGTTTTACTGCGAAACTGCGCGGTGTTGTTATCGATACGAAACTCAACGCGCAACACTTTTCGCGGCTGAGCCGGGACATAATGAATAATGATCCCTTTCTGCGCGTCGGTTACGACCGGCACGTCAATTTCCGGTCTTTCGATATTTTTATTCGGTACGCGGCCATAGGTTTGCGCCGCCAGCTTCGCCAGCTCAGGCAAAGGGCGATTGCTGTAAATCACCGCCTTCATCAGGTTGGCGGAGTAGTATTTATCGCGGAAGGCGTGCAGGGCATCCAGCACCGGGCTGTTCGGTTTATCGCTCAGCGTTTCCAGGTTACCGCCGGAAAAACGTGAGCCGGGGTGCGCCGGGTTGATAGTTTCAGCGCTCACCTGCGCCATGCGCATTCCGTCACGGGAGCGCGCCATGGTCAGCTCGGCGTTGACGGCATTACGCTCGCGAGCGGCATATTTTTGAGCCAGTAAAGGAGCCGCAATCGCATCGGCCAGACGATCGACCGCCCCATCCAGCGCATCGTTTTCGACTTCAAGGTAGTAGGCAGTGCGATAGGGCGCGGTGCTGGCGTTATGGCTGCCGCCGTGCATTTTAAGAAATTCAGAGAGGCTATCGGGCTGTGGATACTTTTTAGAGCCCATCAGAGTCATATGTTCCAGATAGTGCGCCAGGCCCGGGTGGGAGTCGGGATCCTGCAACGAACCGACCGGCACCACCAGCGCCGAGAGCGATTTTACCGCCTGCGCATCGGAAACCAGCAGCACACTCATCCCGTTATCCAGGCGAATAGCCTGATACTGGCGAGGATCTTTTTCGCTTTTGCGGATAGTTTCCTGGATGGGTTGCCAACCGGTATCTGCCTGAATGAAGGGTGCCCAAAGGGCGACGAACAAAACAAACGCTTTCAACAAGGTGCTGCCTGGCATTCACGACCTCTTTTCACGGCTACATCATTAACAAACTGCGAGCTGGACGCGCCAGCCTCTCATTCTTTTGCTACATCAGTCCGTGACAGGATGGGCATCATAAATGAACGTCCTTTCCTGCGCAATTTTTAAACAAACATCAGGACTGATTAAATTTAAACAGCGGCAACAGGTAGCGCTGCGCCTCCTGGACGATTTCGTCAAAATATTCAGGTTCGAGCGTACGCCACAGGCGCTGATACCAGACGTCGTCACCTTCGCCAGGGATCATCATGTTGCCTTCATAGGCCTGTAAAAATTTACTGCGCGCTTTTTGCAGCGTCGCCTCGTCCGTTAACATGGCACCCTTTTCGGCATCGAAACAGGCTTTTATCCACGCTCCCCCACTTTCTGGCAGTAACAGCAGCGGTTTATTCATCCCTTTGCGATACCCGTCGATAAAGAGTTCGAGCAGGGCAAGCGCCTGCTCTTTGTCCATGGGGGGGAAACGCCATGCCCCATCTTTACGAACAAACAGACGGCTTTCGCCCTGGTAACCGCTGGCGCTGTAGACAAGATGCTCCAGCCAGAGTTGCAAACCTTGCGATACGCTGAGACTGGAGGGACGCCAGCGCAGGAGGCCGTCAGGCTGCACGTGCTGTAGCCATCCCGTCAGCTGCACGCCGTTGCAAAGCAGATCGATTTCCAGACTGGTACCCGGCTGGCGGCATTCGATAACCCGCCCTGCCAGCGCCTGCATCTCCTGGCACTGCGCATCCCAGATAATTTCACCAAACGCCCCATAAGGCAGCAGCCCGGACGCGCGATAGCGGCGGTAGAGAAGCTGCGCATCCTCCTGCTCTACCAGCGCGTTAAGCAGCTGGCTGTTGAGCTGGTAACGGCTCAGTCCATCCAGCATAAACGGCTCCGCGTCGGGAATTTCGCTCTCTTCAGAACGGAAATTGACCTGCAAACGCTGCTGGAAGAATGCCCGCACCGGATGCGCCCAGAAGCGCTGAAGTTGCTCAAAGGTCAGGGTATCCAGCTCAAGCGGCGGAAGCGCCTGGATAAAATCCGTATGGGCGGTGCCGGCCTTTTTCGCCGCAGGAAGCCATTCGCGCGCATAGCTTTGCTGCTCGCTTTCCACGTAGTTAAGCGGATCGAACGGCATGCGGCTATGGTGCCAGGTAATATGCGATTTTACCCGCTGCTCGCTTTCATCGCAGTTAAGCGCCTCATCGCCCGGCAGATAGTGGCTTTGCCCGATATAGTCCACCAGCTCCTGCACCAGCACCGACGGGAAACGCTCGCTGTTGTCCTGAATCGAGCGGCCAATATAGCTAATGTAGAGCTTCTGCTGGGCAGAGATGAGCGCTTCCAGGAAGAGATAGCGGTCGTCATCACGACGGCTGCGATCGCCACGCTTCGGCTGCTGGCTCATCAGATCAAAGCCTAACGGCGCCAGCGCGCGCGGGTAGACGCCATCGTTCATCCCCAGCAGACAAACTACCTTAAACGGTATGGAGCGCATGGGCATCAGCGTACAGATATTTACCGGCCCCGCCAGAAAACGCTGGCTGATGCGCTCCTGGTCAAGACGCAGCGTCAGCTCGTCGCGCAGCAGGGAGAGCGGGACCTCCTCCCCATAGTGCGAGGCGACGCCCTCATCAATGATCGCCTGCCACTGCTGCTCAATCAGCGCCATCGCCGCTTCGGTTTCCCGGTCAGGCAGGAAAAAGTCGTTAAGCATCTCCCGGCAGACCGGTAGCCACGCCTCAAGGGTTCGGGACTGCATTAGCTCGCGCCGCCAGCGGTTGAGCTGCATCAGCAGCGAGGCAAGATGGCCGATAAGCTCGGCGATTAACCCCGACGATTCATCGTAAGGCAGCACCTCATTCCATTCCCCCTGGCTGCTCTCCATGGCGTAGCCCAGCAGCATGCGCGTCAGGCCAAACTGCCAGGTATGCTGGCCCGTGGCAGGTAGTTCAAACTCCTGCACGTTATCATCATCAATCCCCCAGCGTACGCCCGACTCATTGACCCACTGGCGCAAATAGCGCTGCCCCTCCTCTTCAATGCCAAACCGCGCAGCAAGCACCGGAACATCCAGCAGCGCCAGTACATCTTCTGAGATAAAGCGGCTGTCAGGCAGGGAGAGCAGGCTGACAAAAGCCTGCATGGCAGGATGAGATTGACGCGCCCGCCGGTCGGAGATAGCGTATGGAAGGTAGCGATCGCCCGTCGCACTGCCAAACACCGCCTGAATAAAGGGGCTGTAGCTGTCGATATCGGCCACCATGACCACAATATCGCGCGGCGTCAGATCGGGATCTTCCTCTAACATCGCCAGCAGCCGATCGTGAAGCACCTCCACCTCCCGCTGCGGGCTATGGCAGACATGGACGGTAATAGTGCGATCCTCAGGATCCAGGCGCCGTTTACTGTCGCTGCGGGCAAACTCATCGGCAGAGAGGCCCGCCACCGCGCGGTTATCCAGCTCCAGAATATCGAGCTGCACATGGTGCAGCAGGCTGTCTGCGGGAATATCCGCAAAAGCATCCACATCCCCTTCGCCGGAGGAGGTGATGTCCGACAGCATATGGATATAGTCGCGGCCAAGCTTGCCCCAGGAGGCGAGCAGCGGGTTGGGCAGATTCTGGATACCCTCTTCATCAAAGAGCTGCGCGGCGTCGCTGCCCTCTTTAAAGAGCGGTACCTCCCGATCTTCAAACAGCCGGCGCCGCTGGCGGGTGACCAGCCGGGCAAGCCAGCGTGAATCCTGAATGTCGCCCCAGTAGTGGCGGCAGGGATTGGTAAAAAGGATATGGATATCCACATGCCTGCCGAGCGCCCTCAGAGCGTCCAGATAGACGGGCGGGAGCGCAGAGATACCGCAGATAAATACGCGCGTCGGTAAACCGGCTGGCTTCGCTTTGGCATTCTCCAGCGCGGCAATAAAACGCTGATAGAGGTTAGCGCGGTGCCACAACGGCTGTCCAAGCTTCGCCGTATGTTCAACCAGCGCCTTCCAGAGCGGAGCCTGCCAGATTTGCGCCTCCGGCAGCCCGTCGATAAGCTCCCCCGCCTCCCACTGCGTAAGCCATTCGGGGCGGTAGACAAGGTACTGGTCATACAGGTCTGCGGTGCGGGAAGCGAGCTGAAACAGCTTGCGTTTATCGCTGTCGTCGCTGAGGTAGTGGCGCAGCATGGCAAATTCATCTCGCGACAGCATATCGGGCAGCAGCGTCATCAGCTTCCAGCTCATGCTTTGCTTGTTAAATGCGCTCTGCTCAGGGACGTCAGGCAGCACCCGGACAAACATATTCCAGATGAAGCTTGCCGGCAGCGGAAAGTCGATATTGGCCGCAATGCCAAATTTTTGCGAAAGAGTCATCTGGAGCCACTGCGCCATACCCGTACTCTGCACCAGCACCATTTCCGGCTCAAAAGGATCGGCGAGCCGATCGTTCTCGACGAGAAACTCCATCAGCGCTTCCAGCACATCAAGACGATTTGAGTGGTAGACCCTTAACATACACGCTCCAGACTACTTGCTAACCGGGCAATGCAGACGGGTTAACTGCCCCTGCCGCCCCAAAGGAGAAATACTTTTAACCGTGATGCTGACACATCCCGTCTGCGTTGTCTGCATCCGCTTTACCTGCCAGCCTTCGGGTAACTCAGGAGGCTGTAGCTGCGCCTGATTCCAGAGGTGATGCCAGAGCAGACGATACTGGTTTAGCGTGGCGAAGCGGGCAGCCAGCGCCCGCTGCAACCCTGCCAGCGCCAGAACTACCATGACCAGCAGCACCATCGCCAGCAGGGCTTCCACCATGCTGAAACCTGACTCTTTTTTTAAGGTACCTGACACAGCGTTTTCTCCTTGAGCGGGCAAAAGTCGCTCCAGCCATGTGGCGAAAAGCGCACCTGCTCTTTCTGTTGTTCCCCGATGCGCCACAGCAGCATATCGCCCGCTTGTGCAATCAGCACCACGCGCCCCTCATCCAGCTGACGCAGACAAACCTGCCCCTGCGGTGCCTGTCTGCACTCCAGGGGCGCTCCAGCCTGCCATTGCTGAACCCGCCCCCACTCCAGCGCCGACTGGAGAGCCGTCTGGTGCTGGATCGTCAGGCTTTCGCTGGCGACGCTGTGCGTAAAGGCATCAAGCTGTAAACCGAGGCCCGTCAGCGTCATGCTCCCCAGAATCAGCAGTAACAGAACCAGCCCCAGGGAGGAGAGTCCCCGCTGACGATTCACAGATTAAATCCCGTCACGCGTTGACTCACCGTCATCGCACTTTCTGGCCTGCCGGTAAGCGAGCCGGAGAGCAGCACCTCCAGCTGCGGCGCGAAACCGGCCAGCTCGGTTTTATTCACCTGAAAGCGCTGGATCAGGATGCGGCCAGGATCGGTCAGTTTATCCCACCCTTTCCCTTCACAGCCCGTTGCGCCGCGCAGCGTTTCCAGCGCCCCGTCCGTCAGGCGAAAGCCAGTTTGCTCCGCCGCGTAAAGCGGCGACCGCTCCCAGCGGCCGTTGCTGTTAGCGTCCCACTGGACGATAACGCAGCGCTCGTTAATCAATAGCGCGGCACCCTGGCACTGCCCGGCGCAATAGCCTGCGCGCTGAAGCTGTTTGCCCACCGCCATCGCCCGCAGCCAGAGTTCGTCCTCCAGCTCCTGCAGCCCTGCCTGTATGAGGGTGGCCCGCTGCAGCCCCGGCAAAAATCGCGACGCACCAAGCAGCATAATGCTGCTTATCGCCATAGCCAGTAGCACCTCGACAAGTGAAAAACCGTGCTCCTTTAATGGCATACATCCCCTCCCTCGTTGCTGCACATTCTGATTCGCCCGCCGTTTGCGACAATCACTAGCCATTCACCGGCCCGGCTTTGCAGACGTATGCGCCCTGCCCAGGCGGTATCCCTTAATCCATAAAACCCGAGCGACGGCGTAATTTCGACAACAACGATGCCGGGCCAGCGCGGCACCATCACCTGCGAACTTTCCGCCTGACAATCGGCCAGATCGTTCGTTAACAGGCACCACCCTCCTTCTGCCTGGCGAAGGCTGACGATGTGCTCCCGGTTGTGCCCGTTGGCGTCGTTTCGCAACTGAACCAGGTAATCCCGTACCTGCCGGGCGGTTTGCCAGAGCTGCTGCTGCGCCTGCCAGCGCTGCCAGCCCGTTAGCCCCGCGCCGCTCAGCATAACGATCAGCATCATTGCGATCAGGGTTTCAAATAAGGTGAAGCCGCGTTCATTTTTCATGGCGGCAGTGTGGAGAAACAGAAGGGAAAAAACGAATGCTGGATCTGAAAATTGCGAGGCGTTATCCGCTAAATATCACCATTTTCACTGTGTTGCAAAACGCCCGGAAGGGGGCTCGTAAACTGATAAAAGAGGCAAAAAAACCGGCGCTAACAAGCACCGGTTGTGTCAGGATGAGGAGGATCAGATAGCGACCGGGGCTTTAATGCCGGGGTGCGGATCGTAACCTTCAATCTCAAAATCTTCGAAGCGGTAATCGAAGAGAGAGTCTGGCTTACGTTTGATGACCAGCTTCGGCAAGGCGCGCGGCTCGCGGGAAAGCTGCAGGCGCGTCTGTTCCAGGTGGTTGCTGTAAAGGTGCGTATCACCGCCGGTCCAGACGAAATCGCCCACCTCAAGATCGCACTGCTGCGCCATCATATGCACCAGTAAGGCATAGCTGGCGATATTAAACGGCAGGCCGAGGAAAACGTCGCAGGAACGCTGATACAACTGGCAGGAGAGTTTGCCGTCAGCCACATAAAACTGGAAAAATGCGTGGCACGGCGCCAGCGCCATTTTATCCAGCTCGCCCACGTTCCAGGCGGAGACGATAATGCGGCGCGAGTCCGGGTCGTTCTTCAGCTGGTTGATAACGGTGGAAATCTGGTCAATATGGCGGCCATCAGGCGTAGGCCAGGCGCGCCACTGTTTGCCGTAAACCGGGCCCAGATCGCCGTTTTCGTCAGCCCACTCGTCCCAGATCGTGACGTTATTCTCATGCAAATAGGCCACATTGGTGTCGCCTTGCAGGAACCAGAGCAGTTCATGAATGATCGAGCGCAAATGGCAGCGCTTGGTTGTCACCAGCGGAAAGCCTTCCTGCAAATTGAAGCGCATCTGGTGGCCAAAAATGGAGAGCGTACCGGTGCCGGTGCGGTCGTTTTTCGGCGTGCCCTCATGGAGCACTTTTGTCATCAGTTCAAGATACTGTTTCATGGTTCCTCAGGAAAGCTGTTGCTGTGGACGACGACGATACGCCCAAATCATCATAATTGCGCCCGCGACGATCATCGGGATGGAGAGAATCTGCCCCATGCTGATGTACTGTACCCATTCGCCGGTAAACTGCGCATCCGGCTGGCGGAAGAACTCCACGATGATACGAAACGCGCCATAACCAATCAGGAAGAGACCCGATACGGCCCCCATTGGGCGCGGCTTGCGGATAAAGAGATTGAGGATGATAAACAGCACCACGCCTTCCAGCGCCAGCTCGTAAAGCTGTGACATGTGGCGCGGCAGTACGCCGTAGGTATCAAAGATCGACTGCCACTCCGGGTGTGATGGCAGCAGCGCCATATCTTCTGCCCGCGAGCCCGGGAAGAGCATGGTAAACCTGAAGCCAGGATCGACGCGTCCCCACAGTTCACCGTTAATGAAGTTACCCAGACGCCCCGCGCCAAGCCCAAACGGGATCAGGGGAGCAATAAAATCTGACACCTGGAAGAAGTGGCGTTTCGTGCGTTTAGCAAAGATGACCATTACCAGGATGACGCCAATCAGGCCGCCATGGAAGGACATGCCGCCGTCCCAGACGCGGAACAGATAGAGCGGATCGCTGAGGAAAACCGGCAAATTGTAAAACAGCACGTAGCCGATACGTCCACCCAGGAAGACGCCGAGGAAGCCGGCGTAGAGCAGATTTTCAACTTCGTTTTTCGTCCATCCACTACCCGGACGGCTGGCGCGACGGCCTGCCAGCCACATGGCAAAGACGAAGCCGACAAGATACATCAGGCCGTACCAGTGAAGCGAAACGGGGCCGATGGAAAAAAGAACCGGATCGAAGTCCGGAAAATGCAGATAACCACTATTCATCTGTCACCACAAGCTCTTGTTATTCCGCCGAAAGTGGACAGCGGTAGTTAAGCGCACGCGGTTTTGTCCGCGCTCCAAAGGTGCGAATCATAGCACAAGGCGGGCGCAGGTGATGCGCTGTGATGTAAAAGATGTGTATAAGCCCGGAGGGGGCCCTCTCCCCGCAGGGGAGAGGGAACAGACCGAGCCAGAGGAGGGCTTTTACTCTTACTGAAGGCAGAAGAGCGAGGTTAACGACCGCCGCGGATAAGACCGCCCATACCGCGGCGCTCCATAAAGGCGGCGACCTGGTGGCGTACCTCGGCGGCCATCTGCGCCTCAAGGCAGCGCGTCGCCAGGGCGTGTGCATCCGCATGGTCGATATGGCGCAGCAGATATTTTACACGCGCCACCGAACGGCCATTCATGGAGAGGTGACGATAACCCAGCCCGATGAGTAGCGCGACGCACATGGAATCCCCCGCCATCTCACCGCATAAGCGCAGATCGATGCCATTACGCTCCGCCTCCTGGGCGATCATCGCCAGCGCCCGCAGCATAGCCGGATGGAGACTATCGTAAATATTCGCCACCCGCGTGTTGTTACGATCCACCGCCAGAATGTACTGGGTCAGATCGTTGGTGCCGACAGAGATAAAGTCGACGCGACTGGCCAGCTGCGGGAGCATAAAGACCATTGACGGCACTTCCAGCATCACCCCCAGACGAGGTTTCGGGATAGCGTAGCCAATCATCTCCTCCACTTCTCGTCCGGCACGCTCGATGAGGCGACGCGCTTCGTCAACCTCATCAAGGCTGGTGACCATCGGCAGCAGAATACTGAGATTCCCGGTTGCCGCGTTGGCGCGCAGCATGGCACGCACCTGGATCAGGAAGATCTCCGGCTGATCAAGGGTGATGCGGATCCCGCGCCAGCCAAGACAGGGGTTCTCTTCGCTGATCGGCATGTAAGGCAGCTGCTTATCCGCCCCGACGTCAAGGGTGCGTAGCGTGACCGGTTTATCGTTGAACATCTGCAACATTCCCTGATACTGCGCCACCTGCTCCTCTTCCGAGGGGAAGCCGCTCTGCAGCATAAAGGGAATTTCAGTACGATAAAGGCCGATACCGTCAATACGGCTGCCGAGCTTCTCCTCATGTTCAGGACTCAGCCCCGCGTTGAGCATCACCTTCACCCGCTCGCCGCTTTTCAGCTGGGCGGGCAGGTTAACGTCATCCTCCGCCAGTTTGCTCAGCTCGTTCTCTTCGCTGATAAGACGCTGGTACTCCTGCAGCAGCACCGGCTCAGGATCGACCAGCAGCTCGCCGCGATAGCCGTCCACCACTACGGTGCGCCGGTGGAGCACCGAAGGCTGGATATCGGCCCCCATCACCGTGGGAATGCCAAGCGCACGAACCATGATCGCCGCGTGGGAGTTCGCGGCGCCGTCGCGGACCACGACGCCTGCCAGCCTGTCCTGCGGCAGCTCAGCAAGCGTCGTCGCGGAAAGCTCATCCGCTATCAGCACAAAGCGTTCAGGCCAGGCATTGGCACCCTGAACGGTATCATCCAGATGGAACAGCAGTCGCTGGCCGAGCGTACGCAGATCGCCCGCCCGCTCTTTCAGGTAGCCATCCGTTAAGGCGGCAAACTGCTCGGCAAACTTTTCAATGACCTTCTTAACCGCCCACTCTGCAACCGAACCTTTATCAACTTCAGAGAAAAGTTCGCGCCGCAGGCGGGCATCTGAGAGCAGATGTGAATAGAGATCGAAGATTGCCGCCGTCTCTTTCTGCGCGCCGGCGGCAAAACGCTTGCTGTAACGACGAAACTCCCCCGCCGCCTCTTCCAGCGCGCCGGTCAGCCGCTCGCGCTCGCGGGAGGTGTCGAGCGTAGAGGCCTCATAGACCTGCTCCATCAGCGGCAGCGTGGCATCCATCCAGCCTTCGGCAATAGCCACCCCCGGCGAGGCAGGAAGCGCCCGAATCCGGGTATGCCGGAACTGACCAAACAGCGCGGCAAGCTGAGACTGAGAGAGGATCGCCGCCATCTGGGTGGCAAGCGTAACGAGGAAGGATTCTTCGCTTTCATCATACTGGCGCAGCTCACGCTGCTGTACCACCAGCACGCCCAGGAGCTGGCGCCGCTGAATAATCGGCACCCCCAGAAAGGCGCGGAAGCGTTCTTCTTTTACGGACGGGATATATTTAAAGCTGGGGTGCTTTTGCGCGTCGGCAAGGTTGATAGGCTCTGCCAGCCGCCCTACCAGACCGACGATACCCTCATCAAAGGCGAGCGCAACGGTACGCCCGCGCGGCTTTTTTAAGCCGCGGGTCGCCATCAGGTAGTAACAACGCCTGTCGTGATCGGCCAGATAGACCGAGCAGACCTCCGTTTCCATCGCAAGGCAGATCTCGGTGACCAGAATGTTCAGCGCCTCGTTCAGACGCGGCGCACTGGCCACCTTTTCTACTATTTCTCGCAGGCGGGTGAGCATGATGTGCGTAGCTTAACCTCTTTTACGTCGCCAGGCTGGCGCGCTTTGCGGCTTCGGAGTGGTCTCCTGAAGCGCCATCACGACGCCAGCAAATTCTTTCATCACCCTGCGGTAAACATCGCGTTTAAAAGACACGACCTGACGAACGGGATACCAATAGCTCACCCAGCGCCAGCCATCAAATTCTGGCGTACTGCTGGTTTGCATATTAATTTCCGAATCGTTGCTCACCAATTGCAGAAGAAACCATTTTTGTTTCTGGCCGATACATACCGGCTTTGTGTCCCAACGCACCAAACGTTTCGGTAATTTGTAACGCAACCAGTTGCGGGTCGAAGCAAGGATACGCACATCCTTGCGGTGTAAACCGACCTCTTCGAACAGCTCCCGGTACATCGCCTGCTCTGCGGACTCCCCCGGGTTAATCCCGCCCTGCGGGAACTGCCACGAGTGTTGACCATATCGTCTTGCCCACATTACCTGACCCTGACGATTACAAATTACGATACCGACATTCGGGCGGTAGCCATCGTCATCAATCACCGGACTACCCCAAACTAAACTTTATATATAAATGATTGTTTCACACTCCAGGGAGGCGGTAAACCACTCTCTTACCGCGCCATAACCGGATAACAATTGAATAACTCACAATTATCAGCCGAGTTATAAACAGATAAGCCCCTCCAGACTCGATTTTATTCACCTTTTCTGTGGATATACTTGTGAAAAAGTATGGAATTAGCGATGGACAACCCTTGTGAACACATTTTCCCACAGACAAGAACGTAAAATCAAAGCGCTATATTTCATAAGGTTAGACAGATTTTATTTCGCCTTTAGTGGTTTAATGTGACCTCCATCACATCAGGGATCGTTGTAGTGATGAAAGATCGAGCAACGTCGGTTTTATCCACAGATTGTGCCAATAAGTTAGGCACAATTTGTCTGAAAATTCGATTTTCGTCCCACGTCAAGGCTGTAAATCAAACCAGTAGTGGGGGTTATTCCCAGTTATCCCATTTTTCTGTGGATAACATGGTGTAAGATCCTGTTCATTGTCAGTGACCAGATTTGAACAACCCGTTGTTGTGGGAAAAAAGGCGCTGAGAAATCTCCGAAAAAACCATGTAAATCATAGCGCTGTCACAGCTGTTCAGAAAAAGATAAACTCTGTCCACAAGGCCGCTTTTCATTGCTTAATTTTTAACCAAAGAGATCGTCTATGCTTCCGCTTGCTCCCCTCCTCTCTCCTCCCACGACTGAAGCGCAGCTGCTGCACCAGGCGCAGCGGCTGGCGGGGTATACGCTGGGCGAACTGGCGGCGCTGGCAGGTCTGCCGGTTCCGTTGGATCTCCGGCGTGATAAAGGCTGGATCGGCGTTCTGCTGGAGCGCTGGCTGGGCGCCAGCGCTGGCAGCAAACCGGAACAGGATTTTGCCGCGCTTGGCGTAGAGTTAAAAACGATCCCGATCGACAGCCTGGGCAGGCCGCTGGAGACGACATTCGTCTGCGTAGCGCCGCTGACCGGCAACAGCGGCGTCACCTGGGAGAGCAGCCACGTGCGCCACAAGCTCAGACGCGTACTCTGGGTGCCGGTAGAAGGTGAGCGGCAGATCCCGCTGGCGGACCGGCGCGTTGGCACGCCCCTGCTCTGGAGCCCTAATGAAGAGGAGGAGCGCCAGCTCAGCCAGGACTGGGAAGAGCTGATGGATATGATTGTGCTGGGCCAGGTTGAGCGCATCACCGCGCGCCACGGGGAGGTGTTACAGCTGCGTCCGAAAGCCGCCAACAGCAAAGCGCTGACCGAGGCCATCGGCGCGCACGGCGAACCGATACTGACGCTGCCCCGCGGTTTTTATCTGAAAAAGAACTTCACCGGCGCATTATTGGCCCGACATTTCCTGATAAAAACATAATTTCATACGAAGAGTGTGTGATATCAAACATAAATTGCCGTTTTTTAAGATTTAACTACTTTCTCATCACCGCATATCGGGTTATTACTACACTCTGTTTGAATATAAGCCAGGTGAGGACAATAACGATGAAAAAATGGGCAGTCTTAATCTCAGCGGTGGGTTTAGCGTGTGTCGTTTCAGGCTGTAGCAGCGACTACGTCATGGCAACCAAAGATGGCCGTATGATTTTGACCGACGGTAAACCCCAGGTAGATGATGATACCGGCCTGGTCAGCTATGAAGATCTGCAGGGCAATAAAATGCAGATTAACCGCGACGACGTTTCCCAGATTATCGAACGCTAATATTTTCCAGGTCAGCCGCTTGCTGACCTTTTTCTCTTTTCCTCTTCCCCTTTTCTCTCCCCTCTGCCATGTTTATAGACCCTAAAATCCTTCTTATTAAGGAAGCTGGCAATGCATTATCACCGTATTCCCCTCAGCACGCTGGAAATCAGCCAGTTAGGGCTGGGCACGATGACGTTTGGTGAACAAAACAGCGAAGCCGATGCGCATGCTCAACTGGACTACGCCGTCAGCCAGGGCATTAACCTTATCGACGTCGCCGAGATGTATCCGGTGCCGCCGCGCCCTGAAACGCAGGGACTAACCGAAACTTATGTCGGCAACTGGCTGGCAAAACGCGGCAACCGCGAAAAGCTGGTTATCGCCTCCAAAGTGAGCGGCCCGGCGCGCAACAATGACAACGGTATCCGCTCAAACCAGATCCTGGATCGCAAAAATATTCGCGAAGCGCTGGATGCCAGCCTTAAGCGCCTGCAAACCGACTACCTCGATCTCTACCAGGTTCACTGGCCGCAGCGTTCGACCAACTGTTTTGGCAAGCTGGGATACAGCTGGAGCGACAGCGCGCCGGTGGTTAGCCTGCTTGAAACCCTTGAAGCGTTAACAGAGTGCCAGCGCGCCGGTAAAATTCGCTATATTGGCGTCTCCAACGAGACGGCGTTTGGGGTGATGCGTTACCTGCATCTGGCGGATAAACACGATCTGCCGCGCATCGTCACCATTCAGAACCCCTACAGCCTGCTGAACCGCAGCTACGAGGTGGGCCTGGCGGAAGTCTCCCAGTATGAGGGGGTGGAGCTGCTGGCCTACTCATGCCTCGGTTTTGGCACCCTCACCGGGAAATACCTTAACGGCGCGAAACCCGCCGGGGCGCGAAATACGCTGTTTAGTCGTTTCACCCGCTATAGCGGCGAACAGACGCAAAAAGCGGTGGCGGCCTATGTGGATATCGCCAGACGCCACGGCCTCGATCCGGCCCAGATGGCGCTGGCTTTTGTCCGCCGCCAGCCCTTTGTCGCCAGCACCCTGCTGGGCGCGACAACGCTTCAACAGCTTAAAACCAATATCGACAGTTTTAATCTGACCTTAAGCGAAGCGGTATTAGAGGAGATTGAAGCGGTGCATCAGGTCTATACCTATCCGGCACCGTAACAGAAGATGCCCGGCGGCAGAGCGCCGCTGGGCCATTGCGACTAGCGGCGACGCTGCCAGATCCACAGACCGGCAATCGACAGCGCAAACAGCACACCAAATCCGATCCCTGTCCCCACCACCGATACCCCTGCCTTAATAGCCAGCGAAAAGATTCCCAGCATCAAAAGCATGGCGGTGTTTTCACCGAGATTCTGCACCGCAATCGCGTTACCGGCGCCAACGGTCTGTTTACCGCGTTCCTGCAGCAGCGCGTTGAGCGGCACCACGAAGAACCCGCCCAGGATCCCCACCAGAACGAGCAACGCGTAAGAAGGGAGCAGCGCGTGCTGCAAGGAGAAGAAAGTGACCACCACGCCAATCAGGATCCCGGCGGGCATACAGCGGGCCACGCTCTCCAGCGTCACCAGCTTCGCGGCGGCGCCCGCCCCGACGACGATCCCTACCGCCACCATCGCATTCAGGTAGGTCGGCGTGGCGTTGTCGGTAAGTCCAAGCGCCACCGGCACCCACAGCACCAGCAAAAAGCGCAGCGTGACGCCCGCCCCCCAGAAAAGACTGGTGCCCATCAACGAGAAGCGAGTTTCGCCGTTGCGCCACAGCACGCGGCAGGCGCTGAAGAAGCTGGCGGTCATCGGAGTGAAACGCCATGACTGACCGGGACGGGCCGCGGGAAGCTTCGGAATAAAGAGGTTAGCGATGACCGCGCCGCCATAGGCCACCGCGCAAAAGGCCAGAGCCGCCAGCACATGCCAGTCGGCCAGCTTGCCGCCCGCCACCGAGCCCAGCAGGATCGCAGCGATGGTTGAGGACTCCATCAGCCCATTCGCTTTAACCAGCTTATCGCCGGTGGTCAGCTCCCCGAGGATGCCGTACTTCGCTGGCGAATAAGCTGCCGCGCCAATCCCCACCAGCAGATAGCCCACAAACGGATTAACGCCGAAGCAGATGCTAGCCGCCCCCAGCAGCTTGAGGCCGTTGGCGAACATCATCACCCGCCCTTTAGAGAAGCTGTCCGCCACCTGGCCGACAAAGGGGGCAAACACGATGTAAGCGCCCACAAACACCATCTGCAGGATCGGCTGGCTCCAGTCGGGGTAAAACTCCGCTTTCAGCAGTGCCAGCGTGGCAAAGAGCAGCGCGTTATCTCCGAACGCCGAAAGGAACTGCGCGGCGGTGACCGCCACCATTCCCTTCGACCAGAGTGAAACGTTAGTGTGTACTGACTCACGCATCTGGCTGCTCCGCCTCATTAACCATGCTTTTTAGCGTGACAAAATCGGGCTTACCGCTGCCAAGCAGCGGCAGCTGTTTGAGATAGCGGATATCGCGCGGCACCGCCAGCTCCGGCACGCCGCTGGCGCGGGCATGCTGCAGCAGGTTTTCCCGCTTAAGCTCGCTGTCGGTGGTAAAGAGCACCAGCGCCTCCCCTTTGATCGCATCGGTTTTGATCGCCGTGGCGTGCATTTTGTCGGGCGAGACCGCGGTGGCAAGCTGTTCGACCATCTCCAGCGAGACCATTTCGCCCGCGATTTTGGCGAACCGTTTGGCGCGCCCCTGGATCTGCACAAAGCCCTGCTCATCAAATCGCACGATGTCCCCGGTGTCATACCAGCCGGGCTCCATTTCGCCGTTGACATTTTCCGCCGTGGGCCGCTCCAGCACGCCCGGGTTTTCCACCCGCAGATAGCCGTTCATCACGTTTGGCCCCTTAAGCTGCAGGCGCCCGCCCTCATCAATGCCGGGCACCGCCAGCAGGCGGGCATCCATGCCCGGCAGAATACGCCCGACCGTGCCGGGTTTCGCCGCCATCGGCACGTTGATGGAGACTACCGGCGCGCATTCGGTCACGCCGTAGCCTTCCAGAATGCGCAGGCCAAATTTATCCTGCCAGATCTGACGGGTGCTCTCCTGGAGCTTTTCAGCCCCCGCCACCACGTAGCGCAGACGGTAAAAGTCGTACGGGTTGGCAAAACGGGCATAGTTGCCCAGAAAGGTGGAGGTACCAAACAGTACGGTACAGTTACGGTCATACACCAGTTCCGGCACCATGCGATAGTGCAGCGGGCTGGGGTAAAGAAAGACTTCCGCCCCAGTCAGAAGCGGCGTGAAAAGTCCCACGGTCAGGCCGAAAGAGTGGAACAGCGGCAGCGCCGACATAAAGCGGTCATTGGCGGTAAAGTCGGCGATGGTTTTGATCTGCTCTACGTTCGCCAGCAGGCTTTTGTGGCTATGCACCACTCCTTTCGGGTGGCCTTCCGAGCCGGAGGTAAAGAGGATCACCGCATCATCTTCCGGCTGCTGTTTCACCTGCGCCAGACGCGGCGCCAGCAGATGGGCGAAAATCCACAGCTTGTCCGCGAGCGTGACGTCAGCTTTCAGATCCTCCAGAAAGACCCAGCGCACCTGGGTAAGTTGCTCAGGCAGATGCCAGAGTTTGCCTTTTTCCAGAAACTGCCGGGAGGTGAAGATAGTGTTGATCTGCGCGGCGGTAATGGCACTGCTTAACCCTTTTATTCCGGCGGTGTAGTTCATCATCGCCGGGATACGCCCGCGAGAGACGGCACCGAAAATCACCGCTGCGCTGATGCCAGCGTTAGGCAGCATCAGGCCAATCTTCTCGCCCTGCTGGCTGTATTTCTCAAGGATACGTCCGACAAAGAGAGTCTTGGTCAGCAGCTTGCGGTAGCTATCCGGCGTAAAGTTAATATCTTCTATGCAGTTCTTACCGGCGCCGTAGCGGGATTGCGCCCTGAGCAGCGATTCGTAAAGCGTTTCGCGGGGGCGCACCGCCATACGGGCTTCCATCATGATCTGGTGCAGCATCTCCCCGGCGATTTTGCGGCGTTCGCGGGCGCGCGGCGCATCCGGCATCGGCAGCTGCGTCGGGGGAAGAAGATGGAGGGTGATGCGGGGGAAGAGGCGCTGTTTGACCAGGCCTTTCAGGCGACTAAAGTAAGTGAGCTCCGCCCCTTCAATGCGCAGCGGCACGACCGTCGCGCCCGATTTGGCCGCCACAAAGCCTGCGCCATCATAAATCTTCATCAGCGACCCGGTAACGGAGATTCGCCCTTCCGGGAAAATCACAACGGGACGCCCCTGCTCCACCAGCCGCACCAGATGTTTAATCATCATCGGGCGCGTGGGGTCGAGCGGTACAAAATCGATAAGCGGCGCGAGCCAGCGCATATACCACTGCTGGCTGATAGAGGTATAGACCGCAAACACCGGGCGTACCGGCAAAAAGAGTGCCAGCAGGATCCCGTCGATAAACGAGACGTGATTAGGCACGATCATCACGCGCTCGCCGCGTAACGCCCGGGTATCGCCAGTCAGTTGGATACGAAAAAGTACGCGAAAAAGCGTACGAAAAAACCCAAAAAGCATTTCAACTCCCTTTGCCTGTCGTCGGCTGACATTGAATGTTGGCAGATTACACGAGAAGCGCAGGAGGGGCGACAGCTAAAATGAGGGCGAAAAAAAACCTGCGCATCCGCGCAGGTTGGTGCAAGAGATGAGTACGAATCCGTACCAAGAATTCTCACCAATCAATACCTCTGGGATCTTGATTGTGGCTCTCGCCCCTGCCGTGCACCAGCGGGAAAACGCAAGGGAATGAACCGAAGTGCAACGAGGTATGTCTATTCTGTATAGCTGTTACACATTGATGTAACGGCAAAAAAAAACCTGCGTATAAACGCAGGCTGGTGTAATTTGTGTTAATCAACTCAGGGTTGATTTTCACCTATCAATACCTCTGGGATCTCGACTGTATCAATGGGCCGCCGCCCCCCACCAGCGCATAAACGCAACAGCCTGAGGCAAAGTGTAACCAAAGATTCCGTTTGACATTATTCAGACATGCTTCGCCGTGTAACGCCGCCCTTCTCTTCCCCTGTTCTGCGTCACGTTTGAGAAAAGCGCCCGCGCGCGACCCTTGAATGGGCCTCGCTTTTCCGCAACACTATGAGGTGTGTAAACGCTTACCCTGAAGAAGGTCCTAAATGGCGACAATAAAAGATGTGGCCCGGCTGGCGGGTGTCTCCGTCGCGACCGTCTCGCGCGTAATTAACGACTCGCCGAAAGCCAGCGATAATTCACGTCAGGCCGTCATCAGTGCCATGGAGTCCCTGAACTACCATCCCAATGCCAACGCCCGGGCGCTGGCCCAGCAGTCAACCGAAACGGTGGGTCTGGTGGTGGGCGACGTCTCCGACCCGTTCTTTGGCGCGATGGTAAAAGCGGTGGAACAGGTGGCCTACCAGACGGGCAATTTTCTGCTGATCGGCAACGGCTACCACAGCGAACAAAAAGAGCGGCAGGCGATCGAGCAGCTCATTCGCCACCGCTGTGCCGCGCTGGTGGTGCACGCCAAGGTGCTCTCCGACGCCGAACTGCTGCATCTGATGAATCAGATCCCCGGCATGGTCTTGATCAACCGTATTATTCCGGGCTACGAGACGCGCTGCGTCGCGCTGGACGATCGCTACGGCGCGTGGCTCGCCACACGCCATCTGATCCAGCAGGGGCATACCCGCATCGGCTATCTCTGCTCCAATCACCAGATTTCCGACGCGGAGGATCGCCTTAAGGGCTACTACGACGCCCTGCGTGAAAATGGTCTGCCCTGTAACGACAGGCTCGTCACCTACGGTGAACCGGATGAGAGCGGCGGCGAGCAGGCGATGACCGAGCTGCTGGGCCGCGGCCGCCATTTTACCGCCGTCGCCTGCTATAACGACTCGATGGCCGCCGGCGCGATGGGGGTGCTGAACGATAACGGTATAGAGGTGCCGGCGGAAATCTCCCTGATTGGCTTTGATGATGTGCTGGTGTCGCGCTACGTACGCCCGCGTCTGACCACCGTTCGCTACCCTATCGTGACGATGGCGACGCAGGCAGCGGAGCTGGCGCTGGCGCTGGCGGAGAAAAGGCCGCCGCCAGAGATTACCCACCTTTTCAGCCCGACGCTGGTGCGCCGCCACTCGGTAGTGGCCCCCCCGGACTCAGAGAACGAATAACCCCGGCGCGGAGCCGTGCTGCGGCTCCTCTTTTTGCCCCCTCCCGCCGCGATGCGTAACGAAGAAACCGCGAAGGCGTTGCTAAAAACCGTGATCGTGATGGGATTTTCCTCTCCCCGCCCCGCTTATGGTACTGAAGGTCTGTGTTAAACTGCATTCGATGACGTAAATCAGGAATGACGAATGGTAACGATGCTGGATGTCTCACTGCGCGCGGGCGTCTCTAAAGCCACCGTTTCGCGCGTGCTGAACGGCACGGGTCAGGTAAAAGAGAGCACGCGTCAGCAGGTCTTTAACGCGATGGAGGAGCTGGGGTATCGCCCGAACTTTCTGGCGCGCTCGCTGGCAAACCGAACGAGCAACAGCATTGGTCTGGTTGTCTCTACTTTTGATGGTTTCTATTTTGGCCGCCTTTTACAGCAGGCGTCGCGCCAGACGGAAACCCACGGCAAACAGCTGATTGTCACCGACGGGCACAACACCCCGACGCGTGAAGAAGAGGCGGTGCAGATGCTGGCCGACCGGCAGTGCGACGCCATTATCCTCTATACCCGCTACATGAGCGAAAAGGCGATTATGTCGCTTATCCACAGCGTCAGGATGCCGCTTATCGTGATAAACCGCGATGTCAGCCAGGCGCGGGATCGCTGCGTCTTTTTCGAGCAGCAGGAGGCGGCTTTCAGGGCCGTTGACTACCTGATAGGTCAGGGCCACCGCGAGATCGCCTGTATCACCGTTCCCATTCATACCCCCACCGGTAAAGCGCGTCTGGCGGGCTATCGGCAGGCGCTGGAAAAGCATGGCATTCCGTGGGATGACAGGCGGGTAAAGTATGGTGATGCCGGCATGACGCGGGGGTATGAGCTGTGTCAGGCGCTGCTTAACGAAAAGGCGACTTTTAGCGCGCTGTTTGCCTGCAATGATGATATGGCGCTGGGCGCCTCAAAAGCGTTGCACCAGGCGGGGCTGCGTATTCCTGAAGATATTTCGCTGTTTGGTTTTGACGACGCCCCGAGCGCGAAATGGCTCGAACCTGCCCTTTCGACTGTCTATCTGCCGATCGACAATATGATCACGACCGCAATCGATCAGGCGATCCGGCTGGCGAGCGGCCAGCCGATCGAGCCGATCCCGCCCTTCACCGGCACGCTGGTTCTGCGTGATTCGGTGACGACGGGACCCTACCTGACCTTATAACTGCTCCAGCGCGATCAGCTCCTGGATGGTCTGGCGACGGCGGATCAGTCGCGCCTCGCCACGATCGAACAGCACTTCCGGCAGCAGCGGGCGGCTGTTGTAGTTGGAGGACATTGACGCGCCGTAGGCGCCGGTGTCGTGCAACACCAGATAGTCGCCCGGCATCACCTGCGGCAGCGCACGCGTTTCGACCTTACCGCCCTCCTGCTGGGTAAAGACATCCCCCGATTCGCACAGCGGCCCGGCCACCACGGTGTCGATAAGCGGCGCCTGGCTCAGGTCGCGGCCATCCGCCGGCAGAACGCTGATGTGGTGGTAGCTCCCATACATGGAGGGGCGCATCAGGTCGTTAAACCCTGCATCAATCAGCACGAAGTGGCGGCTGCCCATCTCTTTTACGCTGCGCACCTGGGCGACCAGCACGCCCGCTTCGGCCACGAGAAAACGGCCCGGCTCAAGTTCAAGCTTCACCGGATGGCCCAGGTGAGCGGCGATTTTGTCACGCGCCGCGCTCCAGAGACCGTAGTAATGATCGGTATCGATCGCCTCCTCCCCTTCACGGTAAGGGATCGACAGCCCGCCGCCTGCTGAGATCGCCTCCAGATCCTGATCGAAGGCGATCGCCTGGTTGACCATCGCGCCGCACACCTGTTCCAGATGACCATAATCCACGCCGGAGCCGATATGCATATGAATGCCCACCAGCTTCAGGCCGTAGCGCTTAATTACCTCCAGCGCCGCGGGCAGATCGCTGTGCCAGATGCCGTGCTTGCTGTTTTCGCCGCCGGTGTTGGTTTTCTGGCTGTGCCCATGACCAAAGCCGGGGTTAACGCGCAGCCAGACGCGATGGCCAGGCGACGCTTCGCCAAGCTGCGCCAGCATATCCACCGATCCGGCGTTAACCGGGATCTGCAGTTCTCGCACCCGCGCAAGCGTCGCCTCGTCGATCAGATCGGCGGTAAAGACAATGGCATCGGCGTCGCTCTGCGGATCGTAGCCCGCCGCCAGGGCGCGTTCGATCTCTCCCAGTGAAACGGAGTCGACCTTCACCCCCTGCTCGCGCATCAGGCGCAGAATGTGGATATTCGAACAGGCTTTCTGGGCGAACCGTACCACGTCGAACTGGTGCAGGGCCGCGATGCGATCGCGCACGATCTGCGCATCATAGACCCAGACCGGGCAGCCAAATTCGGCGGGCAGGCGCAGCAGGTTCGTGGCGTTCAGATCGGTATCAGTACTGTTGAGCGGGCGAGGCATGGCTATCTCCGTAAAATCATTTTCCTCATTACGCCACAGAGTTCATGCGATAAAAAATATCGTTTTGTCGTCAGTCTATGCAAAAATGATATGGCTTTGTCATTTAACAGGTGTCCTATGCCCGCCGTTAATCTACGCCATATTGAAATTTTTCACGCGGTGATGACCGCCGGTAATCTGACCGAAGCGGCGCAGATGCTGCACACCTCCCAGCCGACGGTAAGCCGCGAGCTGGCGCGTTTTGAAAAGGTACTGGGGCTGACGCTGTTTGAGCGCACGCGCGGGCGTTTGCACCCCACCGTTCAGGGGCTGCGGCTGTTTGAAGAGGTACAACGCTCCTGGTACGGGCTGGATCGGATCCTGAGCGCGGCGGAGAGTTTGCGGGAGTTTCGTCAGGGAGAGCTGTCGGTTGTCTGTCTGCCGGTCTTTTCCCAGTCCTTTTTGCCGCCGCTGATCCAGCCGTTTCTGGCACGCTACCCGGAGGTGAACCTCACCATCGTGCCGCAGGAGTCGCCGCTGCTGGAGGAGTGGCTCTCCGCGCAGCGTCACGATTTAGGCCTGACCGAAACGCGGGTAACGCCTGCGGGAACCGTACGCACCGAGCTGCTTACCCTGGATGAAGTTTGCGTATTGCCGAAGGGCCATCCGCTGGCCGCCAGAAGCGTATTGACCCCCGCCGATTTTCATGGCGAAAACTATATCAGCCTGTCGCAGAGCGACAGCTACCGGCATCTGCTCGATTCGCTGTTTGCGGAACATCAGGTGAAGCGGCGGATGGTGGTGGAGACCCACAGCGCCGCGTCGATTTGCGCGCTGACGCGGGCGGGAGTGGGGATCGCGGTGGTAAATCCCCTGACGGCGATGGACTACGCCAGCGATATCGTCATCCGCCCGTTCAGCGTCAGCGTCCCCTTTACCGTGAGCCTGGTTCGCCCCCGGCACCGCCCCAGCTCCTCCCTGGTGGAGGCCTTTACCGCCCACCTTACCGCACAGGCGCGGCAGGTGGTGCAGCGCCTTCCCGATCTGCTACAGCGTTAGGAGAGCATAAAAGCCACCGCGTCGGCGGCATGAATGGCGGCGGTATCAAAAACCGGGATCGGGCTTTCCGCGGCGGGGATCAGCAGCCCGATCTCCGTACAGCCGAAGATAACGCCCTGTGCCCCCTGCTTCGCCAGCCCCGCTATCACCTGCAGATAGTAGTGGCGGGCGGCGTCGCTGAAGGTGCCAAGACAGAGCTCTTCAAAAATGATCCGGTTAATACGCTCCCGCTCCTCGGTATCGGGAATAAGAGAGTCAATGGCAAACCGCTCGCGCAGCCGACCCCGGTAAAAATCCTGCTCCATGGTGTAGCGCGTTCCCAGCAGCGCCACGCGGTCCATTCCGGCGGCGGTAATCGCCCGACCGGTGGCGTCGGCGATATGCAGAAACGGCAGCGGGCAGCGCGCCTCTATCTGCGCGGCCACCTTATGCATGGTGTTGGTACAGAGGACGATCCCCTCGGCGCCTGCCCGCTCTAATCCTGCCGCGGCCCCGGCCAGTATCTCGCCCGCCTTGTCCCAGTCGCCGCTGGCCTGGCAGGCTTCAATTTCATGAAAATCCACGCTGTGCAGGATCAGGCTCGCCGAATGCAGGCCACCGAGACGCGCTTTTATCCCTTCATTGATCAGGCGGTAATAGGGAATAGTTGACTCCCAGCTCATGCCGCCCAACAGGCCGATTGTTTTCATGGTCGCTCCTTAATGGTTTTCCCCAGTGAAACAAACTTGTGATCCTGTTTCCACTTATTTGCGCTGCCATTTTCTTTTATTCAGGGCTGCGATAAATTAAATGAAACATTGTTTCACTATAAAACAGGACGCTATCATGTTTATTTTTCACAAAGAGACGTCGCTTGAAGATCTGGGCAACGGCGTCACGCGACGTATTCTGGCGCATGACGGCAAGATGATGGCCGTCGAGGTTAATTTTGAAGAGGGGGCGGTCGGCCCGCTGCATAATCACCCGCATGAACAGCTGACCTACGTGCTCTCGGGCGAGTTTGAATTTACCATCGGCGAGGAAAAACATATCGTGACCAAAGGCGATACGCTCTATAAAAAGCCTGGCGTTATGCACGGCTGCGTCTGCCTCAAGCCCGGCACCCTGCTGGATACCTTTACGCCGGTGCGGGAAGATTTTCTGAAATAATGCAAAAGGCGGCCGTTAAGCCGCCTTTGTTGTCCTGCCTGATTTATTCCAGTACCGGTTCCGGCAGCGGCTGACGGGAGTCGATTGCCTCTCTCAGCAGCACGCCGCCGCAGGCCAGAATACCGCCCACCAGCGCCGCCAGAATGACGATCAGCGCTTTACCCGGGCCATCCTTTTTCACCGGCAGCGAAGGCGAAAGCTGATAGCTGAACGGCACAAACTTGACGTTGTTCACCGACAACTTCTCCAGCTGCGCCAGATGGTATTGACGGTTCTGGAAGTCGGCATTCAGCTCCGAGATATCCTTTAACGACTTCTCAATGCGCAGCTTCTCGGCGATACCGTCAGCCCCCAGCGCCACGGAGTAGTCCGGATCATCTTTTACCGCCTGGCCATTGCTGTAGACCGGCTTCTTAATGCCCGCCGCGTTAGCGACTTCCAGCGAGTAGTTGAGGCGCTGCATATTGGTGTTGTGGGCGTTGGTGAGCCGCACGCGATCCAGCTCCAGGCGCTCTTTCTCGATACGGGTCTTCAGCGCCAGCACGTTACGAATATTGAGCATCGTCTCTTTTTGCACAATGCTGGCGATATAGTCGATATAGCCGTTCAGCACCACCTGCGCATCTTCCGCCGTGGGGGCGGTAAAGCTCAGCGTCCAGGAGGTGTAGGGCATTTTGTCAGCATCTTTTGCCGCGGCGTTATCTTGCGCTTTCATTTTTTCAGCGATGTTGACGACGGCACGATGCAGCTCCAGCGGATCAACCTCCGCGTTCTCAAGCTGCGCCATCACGTAAGGGGAAGATTTCATGTACTCTTCAAGTAGCGACTGAGACTGGAACTTCTTGATAAACAGGTTAAAAGTGTCGCCACGGTCAACGCCCGCGCCGACATCCAGCACCTGCAGCGCCACCAGCATCTGCTGCAGATCGTTCCACTGCGTCTGCTCAGCGGGCGTGACCACCGCTTTACTGGTCCACTTTTGCGGCATCATCAGGGCAATCGCTAAACCCGCCACAGCGAAGGCGAAGACGATGGCGACAATGCGCTTTTTCGCGGCGAACAGGAGTTCCAGTAACCTGAGCAAGTCAATCTCTTTAGCGTGATGTACCGCAGGCGGGACGTAGTGGGCAAAATCCAGTTCCGTTTTTTTCTTGAAATCCATCGCTGACATACCAGTTCTTCTTATCACAGTTACGTGCTGTTCGTGGCGCGAGGCCTGAGTGAACGGGCATAATACAAGAAGTTAAGAATTATCTGAACGCAACTTATTACAAATTGTTGAGGCACTACAAACATTAGTAGTATTCCGCAAAGTTTATAAAACCCCCGTTACATCCGCTGCACTTTCCTTTCCTTCCCGCTGGCTTTTGGTGAAAAATCGATCGCCGAAGGTGAAAAATGCCGCCCACCTCACCATATTGAAACAGCGTTTCGACTCTGATCACATTTCCACCATTTAGCGAATGACGCGGTAACAAATAGCAATAAAATAAAATAAAACGATGTTTTAGTAATCAAGAACAGCAGTTCAGCTGTTTTAAAATGGTGCCGAACCAGCCCTGAATTGCTCATCAAACAGTTTATTTATCAACAGGTAAATGGAGAGGCCGTTACACCTGGCATACGACTTTGCCTGCAGGCGTTGTGACAACGCCTGCAGCGTGGCACCGCAAGCAGATTCCGTTTTAACCATTGATTACCAGGTAGGTATGTATGAATGAAAACAAACTGCTGGGGCTGGCCTGGATATCGCCTTATATCATCGGGCTGATACTCTTTACCGCCTTCCCCTTTGTCTCATCGTTCTTTCTCAGTTTTACTGATTACGATCTGATGAGCCCGCCGGTCTTTAACGGCATAGAGAACTACCGCTACATGTTTACCGAAGATACCCTCTTCTGGAAATCGATGGGCGTGACCTTTGCCTATGTCTTTTTAACCATCCCGCTCAAGCTCGCGTTTGCGCTGGGCATTGCGTTTGTCCTTAATTTTAAATTGCGCGGCATCGGCTTTTTCCGCACTGCCTATTATATCCCCTCCATTCTCGGCAGCTCCGTGGCGATCGCCGTTCTGTGGCGCGCGCTGTTTGCCATTGATGGTCTGCTCAACAGCTTTATCGGCGTCTTTGGCTTTGATCCGGTGAACTGGCTGGGCGAGCCGTCGCTGGCGCTGATGTCAGTTACGCTGCTGCGCGTCTGGCAGTTTGGCTCTGCGATGGTCATCTTCCTCGCCGCGCTGCAGAACGTCCCGCAGTCGCAATATGAAGCGGCGATGATCGACGGCGCCTCTAAATGGCAGATGTTTATGAAAGTAACCGTGCCGCTGATTACCCCGGTGATCTTCTTTAACTTCATTATGCAGACCACCCAGGCGTTCCAGGAATTTACCGGCCCATATGTGATAACCGGCGGTGGCCCCACCTACTCCACCTACCTCTTCTCGCTCTACATCTACGATACGGCATTCAAATATTTTGACATGGGATACGGCGCGGCGCTGGCGTGGATCCTCTTCCTGGTGGTGGCAGTCTTTGCGGCAATAGCCTTTAAGTCATCGAAATACTGGGTCTTTTACTCTGCCGATAAGGGAGGCAAAAATGGCTGATATTCAACAGCTCTCTACGGCGAGAAGCGTGGCGGAACATGAAGTCGCCCGCACGCTGCGCCGGGAAAAGATTAACGCGTCCATCCGTTACGTCATCCTGCTTATCGTGGGCCTGCTGATGCTCTATCCGCTGGTGTGGATGTTCTCGGCGTCGTTTAAGCCAAACCATGAGATCTTCACCACGCTCAGCCTGTGGCCCGCGCACGCCACCTGGGATGGCTTTATCAACGGCTGGAAAACCGGCACTGAATATACCTTCGGCCATTACATGCTGAACACCTTCAAGTATGTGATCCCGAAAGTCATTCTGACCATTATCTCCTCCACCATCGTGGCCTACGGCTTTGCCCGTTTCGAGATCCCGTGGAAGAAGTTCTGGTTCGCCACCCTTATCGCCACCATGCTGCTGCCGAGCACCGTCCTGCTGATCCCGCAGTACCTGATGTTCCGCGAAATGGGGATGCTGAACAGCTATATGCCGCTCTATCTGCCGCTGGCCTTCGCCACGCAGGGGTTCTTCGTCTTTATGCTGATTCAGTTTCTGCGCGGCGTCCCGCGCGACATGGAAGAGGCGGCGCAGATCGACGGCTGCAACTCTTTCCAGGTGCTGTGGTATGTGGTGGTGCCCATTCTGAAGCCGGCGATTATCTCTGTCGCCCTGTTCCAGTTCATGTGGTCGATGAACGACTTTATCGGGCCGCTGATCTATGTCTACAGCGTGGATAAATACCCGATCGCACTGGCGCTCAAAATGTCCATCGACGTCACCGAAGGGGCGCCGTGGAACGAAATTCTGGCAATGGCGAGCATCTCCATTCTGCCATCCATCATCGTCTTCTTCCTGGCACAGCGCTACTTCGTACAGGGCGTGACCAGCAGCGGAATTAAAGGTTAAGAGGGAAATACCATGGCTGAAGTCATTTTCAACAAACTGGAAAAGGTCTACTCCAACGGATTCAAAGCGGTACATGCTATCGATCTTTCCATCGCCGAAGGGGAGTTTATGGTGATTGTCGGGCCGTCGGGCTGCGCCAAATCCACCACCCTGCGCATGCTGGCCGGGCTGGAGACCATCAGCGGCGGCGAGGTACGTATCGGCAGCAAGGTCGTCAATAACCTTGCCCCCAAAGAGCGCGGCATCGCGATGGTGTTCCAGAACTATGCCCTCTACCCGCATATGACGGTGCGTGAAAATCTGGCCTTTGGCCTGAAGCTGAGCAAGCTGCCGAAGGAGCAGATTGATGCGCAGGTGAATGAGGCAGCGAAGATCCTTGAGCTGGAAGAGTTGCTCGATCGCCTGCCGCGCCAGCTCTCCGGCGGTCAGGCCCAGCGTGTGGCGGTTGGCCGCGCGATTGTGAAAAAACCGGACGTGTTCCTGTTTGATGAACCCCTGTCAAACCTCGACGCCAAGCTGCGTGCCTCCATGCGTATCCGCATCTCCGATCTGCACAAGCAGCTGAAGCAGTCGGGGAAACCGGCAACCACCGTCTACGTTACCCACGACCAGACGGAAGCGATGACCATGGGCGATCGCATCTGCGTGATGAAGCTGGGTCACATCATGCAGGTGGACACCCCGGACAACCTTTACCACAAGCCGAAAAATATGTTTGTCGCGGGCTTTATCGGCGCGCCGGAGATGAATATTCGCTCCAGCCAGCTCGTAGAGCTGGAGGGCGGCCAGGCGCTTACCATCGGCAGCGAAACCATGCCGCTCGGCCCCCGTTTACAGGAGAAGGTTGCAAGCCACCGCGGCCAGCAGATTTTCTACGGCATTCGCCCGGAGTTTGTCTCGCTGTCGGACACCCCCTTTGCAGAGGGCGGTTGCAGCGGTGAGATGGTCCGGGTCGAAAACATGGGCCATGAATTTTTTGTTTATCTAAAAGTCGCCGACTACGAGCTGACCGCCCGCATTCCTTCTGATGAAGCTAAGCCCTTGATTGAAAAGGGACTACATCGCAAGGTCTATTTCCGGTTCGATATGAATAAGTGTCATATTTTTGACGCGAAAACTGAGCAGAACATCTCTCTTTAATGGAGTCATAAAAATGAAAAAAGTGCTTTTAAGCGCAGCCATCTCCGCTACCCTCGGTCTGACCGCTTTGCCATCGATGGCGCAGGATGTGGATTTGCGGATGTCCTGGTGGGGCGGCAACGGACGTCATCAGGTCACCCTGAAGGCGCTGGAAGAGTTCCACAAGCAGAATCCGGATATTAACGTGAAGGCGGAATATACCGGCTGGGACGGCCATCTTTCGCGCCTGACCACCCAGATCGCGGGCGGTACCGAGCCCGACGTGATGCAGACCAACTGGAACTGGCTGCCGATCTTCTCGAAGAACGGCGAAGGCTTTTATGACCTGAACAAACTGAAGGATGTAATCGACTTAACGCAATTCGATCCGAAAGAGCTGCAAACCACCACCATCAACGGCAAGCTCAACGGTATTCCTGTCTCCGTGACCGCCCGCGTCTTTTACTATAACGATGAGACCTGGAAAAAGGCGGGCATCGCCTATCCGAAAAGCTGGGACGAACTGCTGGCGGCGGGGAAAACCTTCGAGAGCAAGCTCGGCAAGCAGTACTACCCGGTCATCCTGGAGCATCAGGACACCCTGGCGCTGCTGAACTCGTACATGGTTCAGAAATACAATATCCCGGCGGTGGATGAGAAAACGAAGAAGTTTTCTTACAGCAAGGAGCAGTGGGTCGAGTTTTTCCAGATGTACAAGAAGCTTATCGACAGCCACGTGATGCCGGACACCAAATATTATGCCTCCTTTGGCAAGAGCAACATGTATGAGATGAAGCCGTGGATCCAGGGCGAATGGGGCGGCACCTACATGTGGAACTCCACCATCACAAAATATTCCGATAACCTGAAGCCGCCGGCGAAGCTGGAGCTGGGCAGCTATCCGATGCTGGAAGGGGCAACCGACGCGGGCCTCTTCTTTAAACCGGCGCAGATGCTCTCCATTGGTAAATCGACTAAAAATCCGCAGGCGGCGGCGAAGCTGGTTAACTTCCTGCTGAACAGCAAAGAGGGGGTCGATACTCTGGGGCTGGAGCGCGGCGTGCCGCTGAGCAAGGCCGCGGTACAGTATCTGACGGAAGATGGCACCATTAAAGAGGACGATCCTTCCGTGGCGGGTCTGCGTCTGGCGCAGTCGCTGCCGGCGAAGCTCTCCGTCTCCCCTTACTTTGACGATCCGCAGATCGTGGCGCAGTTTGGCACCTCATTACAGTATATCGACTACGGCCAGAAAACCGTGGAAGAGACGGCGGCGGATTTCCAGCGCCAGGCGGAGCGTATTTTGCGACGTGCGATGCGGTAAAAACAAAGCCGGGTGGCGGCTTCGCCTTACCCGGCCTACAAGGTATCGTAGTTCACCCAGGCCGGGTAAGCGAAGGCCACCCGGCTTTAAAATCACACACCGATGTTGCGTAACTTCTCCCCCGCCATCAGCTTGCGTTCAATATGCTCCAGCGTCACCCCTTTGGTTTCCGGGATCAGCCAGAACGTCACGCCAATAAAGGCGACGTTAAGCGCCGTGTAGAGCCAGAAGGTGCCCGCCGCGCCAATGGCGTCCAGCAGCGTCAGGAAGGTAGCGCCGATAATCATGTTCGACACCCAGTTGGTGGTGGTGGAACAGGTGATACCAAAGTCACGGCATTTCAGCGGCTGAATTTCAGAGCAGAGGATCCAGACGACCGGCGCGGCGCTCATCGCATAACCCGCAATACACATCATCGTCATCCCTACCGACAGCCACGAGAGGCCGCTGGAGGCGGTGCCGTTATCAAACTGCATCAGGCAGTAGCCCAGAATCAGGGTGCCGAGCGCCATCACGCTAAAGCCAATTTTCAGCGCCGGTTTACGCCCCGCTTTATCCACGGTAAAGACCGCGATAAAGGTGGCGAACATAAAGGTCAGCCCCACCACCAGCGTGGCGATCATCTGCTGCTCGGTGGTGGTAAAGCCCGCCATTTTAAAGATGCGCGGCGCGTAATACATGATGATGTTCATCCCGGTAAACTGCTGCATCGCCTGCAGCAGCATGCCGAGAAAGACCGCACGGCGCACGTTGCGGTTGACTTTAAACAGCGACCAGCCGCCCTGCTTCAGCTTGAGGCTTTCGCGGATCTCGTTCAGTTCCTCCCGGGCTTTTTCCGAGGTATCGCGCAACATCCGCAGCACCTCCTCCGCCTCCACGTGACGCCCTTTTTGCGCCAGCCAGCGCGGGCTGTTCGGCAGGAAAATCACCAGCACAATCAGCAGCAGTGCGGGCAGCGCCAGCACGCCGAGCATGGCGCGCCAGTTACCGGTATAGCTGAACGCGGTATCGGATAAAAATGCCAGCACGATACCGAGCGTTACCATCAGCTGATACATGCTGATCATCTTGCCGCGCACGTTCTCACTCGCCATTTCAGAAAGATAGAGCGGTGCGGTATACGAGGCGATCCCCACCGCCACGCCCAGCAGTACGCGTGAAAGCAGCAATATCTCGACGTTACCGGCAAAGGCCGAGCCGATGGAGCCCGCCACAAACAGTACCGCTCCCACCATCAGGCTATATTTACGACCCAGACGGAACGACAGCCAGCCGTTAAACAGCGCGCCCAGCGCCGCGCCCAGCATCATGCTGCTCACCACCCACTCCTGCTGACGGCTGCTCAGGCTAAAGTGATCGGTAATAAACGGCAGCGCTCCGGCAATCACGCCGATATCAAGGCCAAAAAGCAGCCCGGCAACCGCCGCCGCCACAGAAACAAACATATTCATACGCCGGGTATCGCGAAGCGCACCTTGCGTCAGGGAAGAGGGATATATTGAACTCATCGTTATTTTACCCGAACAGCTATACGTGATTTGAAGGTACGAAATAGCGGGAAAAAGTGTCAGGCAGGATAACGTGAAGATATGGATTTTTAAGCTACAACAGGTGGATTTGTGATGGATATTCCACTTTCAAATTATGCTGAAAGCGATTTGTTAATTATTTAACCCTCATTTTTACTGGCCTGTAGCGCAGTGTGTAATAAAATTTTATTGTGGATATGGATTTTTTCTCTTTGGTTATATGGATAACTCTGTTCGAAGATATAAACCTCCGCCCGCAGGCAGAGGTTTATATCGAATAATCAACGGGCCAGCCAGCCGCCATCCACGGCGATGGTGTAGCCGTTAATGTAATCGGAAGCCGCAGAAGCCAGGAAAACCACCGGCCCCATCAGATCGCTCGGCAGACCCCAGCGGGCTGCCGGGATACGATCGAGGATCTCTGCGCTACGCTGTTCGTCGGCGCGCAGCTGCTGGGTGTTATTGGTCGCCATGTAACCCGGCGCGATGGCGTTGACGTTGATGTTGTGTTTCGCCCACTCGTTCGCCAGCAGACGGGTCACACCCATGACGCCGCTTTTTGATGCGGTGTAAGAAGGAACGCGGATGCCGCCCTGGAAGGAGAGCATGGAGGCGATATTGATGATCTTGCCGCCTTTACCCTGGGCGATGAAGTGCTTCGCCGCCGCCTGGGACATGAAAAAGACGCTCTTGATATTGAGGTTCATTACGTCATCCCAGTCCTGCTCGCTGAAGTTGATCGCATCTTCGCGACGGATCAGACCCGCGTTGTTAACCAGAATGTCGATATGACCGAACTCAGCCACCGCGCGATCCAGCAGACCGGGGATAGCGTCGATTTTGCGCAGGTCGGCGGTCAGGCTCAGAAAGCGACGGCCCAGCGCGGTAACGCGCTCAATCGTCTCGGTCGGCTCAACGATGTTGATACCCACGATATCGCAGCCCGCTTCCGCCAGCCCTAACGCCATACCCTGGCCCAGACCGGTGTCACAGCCGGAAACCACCGCCACTTTACCCTGCAGAGAAAATGCATCCAGAATCATGTTTAATCCTTACTCTCAGCGCCTGTTATCACAGGCAGAATTAACTTACCTGCCTGCGACTAGCGCAGATCCTTAACCGCTACGTGGTCCATATCATCAAAGACCTGGTTTTCGCCCACCATGCCCCAGATAAAGGTGTAGGCTTTGGTGCCTACGCCGGAGTGAATGGACCAGCTGGGAGAGATCACCGCCTGCTCGTTGTGCATCACGATATGGCGAGTCTCTTGCGGCTGCCCCATCATGTGGAACACGCAGGCGTCCTCGTCCATGTTGAAATAGAAGTACACTTCCATGCGGCGCTCATGGGTATGACACGGCATGGTGTTCCAGAGGTTGCCCGGCGCCAGCTCGGTCAGCCCCATGCTGAGCTGGCAGGTTTCCAGCACATCGGGAACAAAATATTTGTTGATGGTGCGGCGGTTGCTGGTGAGGTTATCGCCGAGCGTAACGGGCGAGACGTCCGCCAGGGTCACTTTCTTAGTCGGATAAGTGGTATGCGCCGGCGCGCAGTTGTAGTAGAACTTCGCCGGTGTGTTGCTATCCACGCTCGCAAACACCACCTCTTTCGCCCCTTTCCCAACATAGAGCGCGTCGCGGTGGCCGATCTCATAGCACTGGCCATCCACGGTGATAGTGCCTGGCCCGCCGATATTGATTACGCCCAGCTCGCGGCGTTCCAGAAAATAGCTGACGCCGAGCTGTTTACCCACTTCACCACCGACGGAAACGGTCTGTGCGACGGGCATAATGCCGCCCACGATAATGCGGTCGATATGGCTGTAGACCATCGTATATTGGTCAGCAACGAAGACCTTCTCAACTAAAAATTCGTTGCGCAGCCCCTGGGTATCCAGCGTTTTTGCGTGCGCGCTGTGGATGCTTTGTCTTACGTCCACATCTACCTCCAGATTCATTGTACTGAGGACAGTAACGAAACGGCGTTCCGTTTTCTTGATGCGCTTATACTATCCGTTGCAAAATTTCTTTTCAATCGCATTTAAAACGATGTTTCATTTTTTCTGAAGATTAATGGCAGATTTGCTGAGTCGATCACGCTTGCCCGGCGTTACGTGAGAAATAAAAAAGGAATAAGGCAAAAGTATAGCCATTAAAAACCAATATAAACAACAAGTTAACTAAACTTAGAATTTAGACGTTGGGGGTGAATTTTTCTGTCAAAATTCAAAGTTATCATCACGGCCCTCAACTAATCGCTCAAAATGCGCTCTCAGTCACACATAATAAAACAGTGTTTTGATAATTTAACACCGTAATTTTAACTCACCTTCACCCAGACCTGACCGCGGGGAGTGCCCGGCTGTCGATAGTCGAAAAAGGAGCGAATCATGGCTAAAGGTATGCGGGTCAAGCTGCACTATGAAGTCAGCCGCGACGCGGATACGGGCGTAGAAGTGACCCGTCTGACCCCGCCGGAAGTAACCTGTCATCGTAACTATTTCTACCAGAAATGTTTCTTCAACGACGGCAGCCATCTGCTGTTCGCCGGGGCGTTCGACGGCCACTGGAACTACTACCTGTTGGATCTGAAGAAGGCGGAGGCGATACAGCTGACGGAGGGAGCCGGGGATAATACCTTTGGCGGTTTCCTCTCCCCGGACGATAAATCGCTCTACTACGTTAAGAACGACCGCACGCTGCGGGAGGTGGATCTGACGACGCTGGCCGAGCGCGAAGTCTATCGCGTGGCGGATGAGTGGGTCGGCTACGGTACCTGGGTGGCGAACAGCGACTGCACGAAGCTGGTCGGCATTGAGATTGCAAAAAGCGACTGGACGCCGCTGAACGACTGGCAAATTTTCCACGACTTCTTTCACAAGGGGCCGCGCTGTCGCCTGCTGCGGGTGGATCTGAAAACGGGTGAAAGCGCCACGATCCTTGAAGAGAAAAAGTGGCTCGGCCATCCAATCTACCGTCCCTTCGACGACAATACGGTCGCCTTCTGCCATGAAGGCCCGCACGATCTGGTGGATGCCCGCATGTGGCTGGTGAATGAAGATGGCAGCAACGTGCGCAAGGTAAAAGATCATGCGGAGGGAGAAAGCTGCACCCATGAGTTTTGGGTGCCGGACGGTTCCGCGTTGATCTATGTCTCTTACCTGAAGGGCCAGCAGGGGCGTTCGATCTCCCGCTATAACCCTGAGAGCGGCATCAATGAGGTGGTGATGCCCATGCCTGCCTGCTCGCACCTGATGAGCAACGTTAACGGAACGCTGCTGGTGGGTGATGGCTCCGGTACGCCGGTGGATGTGAAGGATACCGGCGGCTATACCATTAATAACGATCCTTATCTCTATGGTTTTGACGTGGCAAAAAGAGGCTGGTTTCGCATCGCGCGTCACGACACTTCCTGGGCCACGGTGGAGCAGAGCCGCCAGGTCACCCATCCGCATCCCTCCTTTACCCCGGACGAGAAAGCGGTCCTTTTCAGTTCCGATAAAGATGGCAAACCGGCCCTCTATATCGCGAAACTCCCCGAGCAACCCGAACTGTTGCGCGCATGATTTGAGTTTGTGTTTCTGTAACTGGCTTTGCCCTTCCTGAGGAAGGGCTTTTTTTGGTTCATCACATTTTGCCGGGTGGCGCTAACGCTTACCCGGCTACGGACTGGAGGGATTGAGGGGAGATGCAGGCCGGGAAACGTTAGCGCTACCCGGCGGGTTTTAGCGAAGAAGCTGGATTATCAGAAGGAATACGCCACGCCTAAACGGAAACGGGTCTGGCGTTCATCGCTCTCTTTCACCCCCACGTTGCCCACTTCAATATAGGGCGCCCAGTTCTTATCCCATTTGTAGGCCAGCTTGGCGTTATATTCTGTTGAGTAATCTTTATTATTATTACGCACCATCCCTTCTGAACTTTTCGCGTAAACATAATTCAGCTCGGTACGCCAGTCGCCCATTACCCAGCCAACCCATGCGTCGCCGCGATTAACTTTATCATCGTCTTTATTATCACTGGAGGGGTAACGGGTATATTCATAACGATAACGCGCCGCCACATAGAAGCCATTGTCAAAACTGTACTGCAAATGGATATTAGGTTTATAGATGGTTCGGCTGTCCGTACTTTCAATCGTAAAGGCGGGCGTTAGCGCGATATTTTCTGTCGCCTTCCAGCGCCAGCTAATCTGATCTTCATGACCGTTACCTACCACGTCCGCAAAGGGCTGGTCGGCCTTATCGCCACCCGATTTCCATTTAGCTTCGACGGAAAAACCTACCCCATTTTCAAAACGATGAGAGACAGCGACGCGATCGGCGTTACTGCCGCTGTCGATATATTCGTGGCGAAGATCCACGGTGACGGCCTGAGCCGCAAAGGATGCACACACAGCAGAAGCGAGGACCAGAGATTTCTTAAACATGCAAAAACCCTCAAATAAAATAGTGTTTCGTTTTTATGAAATTGAATTTTATTTTTTAAACAACGTTATTTTAGTGATCATGATCGTAATTATTTGTTTCATTTTTTTTGGCAAAGCGTAGCGTGACGTGTATCAACAAAGGGCGCTGTTTAAGGGGGAATTAACGGGGAGAGATCACATCCGAAATAGCTTGATATGAAAATAGATCGATTTAGCAATAATTAGCTTGTTGAGAATTTACCTGGAAGAAAATATAGCGAGCAGAAATGATAAAGCCTCCCGAAGGAGGCTTATGAAGAGCAGAAGAGAAGAATTAGCGCTCTATCGCCAGCGCGACCCCCTGCCCGCCGCCGATGCAGAGCGTCGCCAGCCCTTTGCGGGCGTTGCGTTTGGTCATCTCGTGCACCAGCGATACCAGAATGCGACAGCCGGAGGCGCCTATAGGATGGCCGAGCGCGATGGCGCCGCCGTTCACGTTCACCTTCCGCGGGTCCCACTCCAGCATTTTACCCACCGAGATCGCCTGGGCGGCAAAGGCTTCGTTCACTTCGATCAGATCGACCTCCTCCAGCGTCCAGCCGGTACGTTCCAGGCAGCGGCGCGTGGCGTAGACCGGCGCAATCCCCATCAGCGCCGGGTCGACGCCCACGCTTGCGAAGGCGCGAATACGCGCCAGCACCGGCAGGTTCAGCTCTTCCGCCTTGCTTTCGCTCATCATCATCACGGCGGCGGCGCCGTCGTTAATGGAGGAGGCATTACCCGCCGTGACCGATCCGGTGCTCTCAAACGCAGGATGCAGGCTCGCCAGCCCTTCGGCGCTGGTGTCAGTGCGCGGCTGTTCGTCGGTATCGACAATCAGCGGATCGCCGTTATACCGCACGGTGGCAATCGGCACGATCTCGTCGCGAAAGCGTCCCGCGTCAATCGCCGCGCGGGCTTTCTGCTGTGAGCTGAGGGCGTAGGCATCCTGTAGCTCGCGGCTGATACCATATTCGCGGGCCAGGTTCTCGGCGGTGACGCCCATATGGTAGTCGTTGAAGGCATCCCAGAGGCCGTCATGCACCAGACTGTCAATCAGCTGACTGTTGCCCAGCGGAGCGCCGGTGCGGCTGTCGGTGAGCACGTGGGGCGCGCGGCTCATGTTCTCCTGACCACCGGCGATCACCACATCCGCTTCCCCGCACTGGATCGCCTGGGTTGCCAGATGCAGCGCCTTGAGACCAGAGCCGCAGACGTCATTAATGGTGATCGCCGAAACGGTGTTCGGCAGTCCCCCCTTGAGTGCCGCCTGGCGTGCCGGGTTTTGCCCCGCGCCTGCGGTCAGCACCTGTCCCAGGATCACCTCGTCAATTTCATGAGCCGGTACGCCGCTGCGTTCCACCAGCGCTTTGACCACGACGCTGCCCAGCTCAACCGCAGAGTGGCGCGATAACGCCCCCTGAAAACAGCCGATAGCCGTACGCAATGCACCCACTATAACGACATCTTTCATCTCAACCTCTGCGCAAAATGACAGCGCAGATAGTAGAGCATTGTTATCAAAAATTATCGCAATTGTTTAAAAAAAGTGAGTTTAATCACAAAGGATGATCGTTCCCGTCACTCCTGCACGTTGCCGCCTCTCTCCCGCCCTGCCCGGCACCACGGGCCTCCTGCAATATGATGACAAAGCAAACAACCCCCTCTCGTCACAATTATGGTAAATTGCGCTTCTTTTTGTTCGTTTTATAGTTGATACGTGCCTCTCATGTCGAAAATTTGGTCAAAAGAAGAGACTCTCTGGAGTTTCGCCCTCTATGGCACCGCGGTAGGCGCAGGAACGCTGTTTCTGCCCATCCAGCTCGGCTCTGCCGGTGCCCTCGTTTTACTGATCACCGCCCTCGTCGCCTGGCCGCTCACCTACTGGCCGCATAAGGCGCTGGCGCAATTTATCCTCTCTTCCAGCGCCAGAGGCAGCGAAGGGATCACCCACGCGGTTACCCATTATTACGGTAAGAAGATCGGCAACCTGATTACCGCGCTCTATTTTGTCGCGTTCTTTGTGGTGGTGCTGATTTATGCCGTGGCGATCACCAACTCGCTCACGGAGCAGCTGGCGAAGCGGATGGCGGTCGGGCTGCCGGAACGGGTGCTGGTCAGCCTGGGCGTGGTGCTGGTGCTGAATCTGATCTTTCTGATGGGCCGTCAGATCACCATCCGGGTGATGGGAATGCTGGTCTTTCCCCTGATTGGCTATTTCCTCTTTCTCTCCTTCTACCTGATGGGAAGCTGGCAGCCCGCGCTGCTCACCAGCCAGATGAGCGTGGATACCCACTCGTTGCACCAGCTTTGGCTCTCCATTCCGGTGATGGTTTTTGCATTTAGCCATACGCCCATTATCTCAACGTTTGCCGTTGATCGCCGTGAGAAATATGGCGAGGCGGCGATGGGGAAATGCAAAAAAATCATGAAGGTGGCCTACCTGATCATCTGCCTGAGCGTGCTGTTCTTTGTCTTTAGCTGCCTGCTGGCGATTCCGCCTGGCTATATTCAGACGGCAAAAGCACAAGGGGTGACAATCCTCTCGGCGCTCTCCATGATGCCCTCCTCCCCGGCCTGGCTGAGCGTTTCGGGCATTATCGTGGCGGTGGTGGCGATGTCGAAATCGTTTCTCGGCACCTACTTCGGCGTAATCGAAGGGGCGACAGAGATGGTAAGGGCCTCGCTGAATCAGGCGGGTATTAAGAAGAGCCGGGCGTTTAACCGGGCGCTGTCACTGATGCTGGTATCGTTGATTACTTTTGTGGTCTGCTGCGTCAACCCGAACGCCATCTCCATGATTTACGCCATCAGCGGGCCGCTTATCGCCATGATCCTCTTTATCATGCCGACCCTCTCCACCTGGCTTATCCCGGCCCTGAAGCCTTACCGCTCGGTGGGCAACCTGCTGACTTTTATCGTCGGCGTGCTGTGCGTCTCGGTGATGTTTATCGGCTAACCCTCGCGGCGCCTGAACTCAGGCGCCGCCCTGAACGCTACGCGCGGATATCGTCATACTCGCGCGTTTTATCAAACTCGTGTTTGGCAAACGGGCAGAGCGGGATCACCTTGCGGTTCTCCGCGCGCATCTTCTCCACCACCTTCGCCACAAGCTCCTTACCGACCCCTTGTCCCTTCAGGCTGGGATCAACGTCCGTATGTTCAATAATGCTCAGGTGCTCGCCGGTAGGCACAAAGACGATCTCGGCGACCTGGTTGCCCTCTGCGTCGTTCACGTAAAACTTGTTATGGCCTTCAAGAATGTTCATGGTTTCTCGCTTATTTGGGACGGTACTTGAGCGCACCGCTCGGACAGGTATCAATGATGGTTTTCACCGTCTGCACGTCCACTTCATCCGGCGCGATCCACGGCTTACGCTTGAGATTAAACAGCCTGGCGCTACCACGTACGCAGTTGCCCGCGTGCTGGCAGATATGGGTATTAAAATAAACGTCGATTTTTTCACCGCTGTAGAGCCGGTATCCTGCCTCCAGGAGATCGTTATCCATGACATTGCCTCGGTTGTTATTATTATGTGAAGAATAGCCTTAGCCACTCAGCGGATGCAAAAGAAAGCGTCAGCGCAGCCAGGCGAAAAAGATTGTCTCTTGTGGCATCATAGCGCGACGCTCGTTGAATCAGGGGATGAAAGTGAAACAGGTAACGCTCTATGATGTGGCCGACTATGCAGGCGTCTCGTACCAGACGGTCTCCCGCGTGGTCAATCAGGCCAGCCATGTTTCCGTCAAAACCCGCGAAAAAGTCGAAGCCGCGATGGCGGCGCTGAATTACATTCCTAACCGTGTCGCCCAGCAGCTGGCGGGTAAACAAACGCCGCTTATCGGCGTCGCCACTGCCAACCTGGCGCTGCATGCCCCCTCGCAGATTGTGGCCGCCATCAAGTCCCGCGCCGACCAGTCCGGCGCCAGCGTGGTGATCGCCATGGTGGAGCGCAGCGGCGCGCAGGCGTGTAAAGAGGCGGTCTATAACCTGCTTTCCCAGCGGGTAAGCGGACTGATTATTAACTATCCCCTTGATGAAGAAGATGCCCTCGCCGTGGCCGCCGCCTGCGGCGCCACCCCCGTCCTGTTTCTCGACGTCTCTGACAATACGCCGGTTAACAGCATTATCTTTTCGCATGACGAGGGGGCGCGGCTCGGGGTGGAGCATCTAATCGGGCAGGGTCACCAGCGCATCGCGTTACTGGCGGGGCCGAAAGCGTCGGTCTCCGCGCGCCTGCGCCTGGCGGGATGGCATAAACACCTGGCGCGCCACCAGCTTAAGGCGGTGGCGGAATATGAGGGTGACTGGAGCGCCATGTCCGGCTTTTTGCAGACCCAGCGGATGCTGAACGACGGCGCGCTGCCGGGGGCGATGCTGGTGGCAAACGATCAGATGGCGCTGGGGGCGATGCGTGCGATTAGCGAGTCCGGCCTGCGGGTGGGGGGGGATATCTCGGTTATTGGTTACGACGATACCGACGACAGCGCCTGCTATATTCCCCCTCTCACCACCATCCGGCAGAATTTCCCGCTGCTTGGCCAGACCAGCGTGGACCGTCTGCTGCACCTCGCGCGTGGCGACGCTGCCACCGGTAATCAACTCCTGCCGGTTACGCTGGTGGAACGCAAAACCGTTCTTCCCCCGCAGACACAGTCGGCTTCTCCCGAGGCGCTGGCGGAGTCGCTTATGCAGCTTGCACGTCAGGTGGCACGCTTACCCCGTTAAACTTAACTGGCCCGTTATTGTGAGCCAGCTCACCCCTTACCCCCTTCGCGCTTTACAGCGCGCGCGATCTTTTCTTATGTTGATTAAAATTGTGAGCGAATAACAATTATCAACAGGACTGAACCATGACACAGACCATCACCTCTCTCGCCGCCATACTGGCGCGACGCGACTGGGAAAACCCCGGCGTGACTCAGCTTAACCGTCTGCAGGCACACCCGCCTTTCGCCAGCTGGCGTAACGCAACGGATGCGCGCCTTAACCGGCCATCCAGCCGACTGCGCAGCCTTAATGGCGAATGGAAATTTTGCTGGTTCGCCTCCCCGGAAGCGGTGCCGGAGAGCTGGCTGGTCAACGATCTGGAAAACGCGGACACCATCCGGGTGCCCTCTAACTGGCAGATGGACGGCTACGATGCGCCGGTTTACACCAACATTACCTACCCCATTCCGGCCAACCCTCCTTTTGTTCCCGCAGAAAACGCCACGGGTTGTTACTCGCTCACATTCAGCATTGACGAGGCCGAACTACGCGACGAAGAGACGCGAATTATTTTTGACGGCGTCAACTCCGCTTTCCATCTCTGGTGCAACGGCCGCTGGGTGGGCTACGGCCAGGACAGCCGTCTCCCCTCAGAGTTTGACCTCAGCGATTTCCTGGTCAGCGGCGAGAACCGCCTTGCGGTGATGGTGCTGCGCTGGAGCGACGGCACTTACCTGGAAGATCAGGATATGTGGCGGATGAGCGGCATCTTCCGCGACGTCTCCCTGCTGAACAAGCCCAGGAGACAGATAAGCGACCTGCGCGTTTCGACCCGTTTCAACGATGACTTCAGCCGGGCGGTACTGCTTGCTGAAATCAGAATGAAAGGTGAGGTGTGTGACGACCTGCGCGTCACCCTTCAGCTGTGGGACGGCGAAACGCAGGTCGGGGAAGCGACCGCCGCCTTCGGCAGCGAGATCGTTGACGAGCGCGGCGCGTACCATGACCGCGTCACCCTGCGCCTTAATGTGAATAACCCTTCCCTCTGGAGCGCCGAAACGCCGCATCTCTACCGCACGGTGGTCCTGCTGCACACCGCCGACGGCACGCTCATTGAAGCGGAAGCCTGCGACACTGGGTTCCGTGAGGTGCGTATTGAAAACGGCCTGCTGCTGCTTAACGGCAAGCCGCTGCTTATTCGCGGCACCAACCGCCATGAGCACCATCCGCAAAACGGCCAGGTCATGGATGAAGCGACCATGGTGCAGGACATTCTGCTGATGAAGCAGAACAACTTTAACGCCGTGCGTTGCTCCCACTATCCCAACCATCCGCTCTGGTACACCCTGTGCGACCGCTACGGTCTCTACGTGGTGGATGAAGCCAATATTGAAACCCACGGCATGGTGCCGATGAATCGCCTGACCGACGATCCCGACTGGCTGCCCGCCATGAGCCAGCGCGTGACGCGCATGGTGCAGCGCGACCGCAACCATCCGAGCATTATTATCTGGTCGCTGGGCAATGAGTCCGGCCACGGCGTTAACCACGACGCCCTCTACCGCTGGCTGAAGTCTGAAGATCCGTCACGCCCGGTGCAGTATGAGGGCGGCGGCGCGGATACCGCCGCCACGGATATCATCTGCCCGATGTATGCCCGCGTCGATCAGGACCAGCCCTTCCCGGCGGTGCCGAAATGGTCGATCAAAAAGTGGCTGTCGTTGCCGGGAGAGCAGCGCCCGTTGATCCTTTGCGAATATGCCCACGCGATGGGCAACAGCCTTGGCGGCTTTGCGAAATACTGGCAGGCGTTTCGTCAGTATCCCCGTCTGCAGGGTGGCTTTATCTGGGACTGGGTCGATCAGTCGCTCATTAAATATGATGATGAAGGCAAGCCGTGGTCAGCCTACGGCGGCGACTTTGGCGACACGCCAAACGATCGTCAGTTCTGCATGAATGGCGTGGTGTTTGCCGATCGCACGCCGCACCCGGCGCTTTACGAAGCCAAACACGCGCAGCAGTTCTTCCAGTTCAGGCTGCTGCCCGGCGCGGAACGTAAAATCGAGGTGACCAGCGAGTATCTTTTCCGCCATAGCGACAACGAGATCCTGCGCTGGACGATTGCCCTGGACGGTAAGCCCGTCGCGACGGGAGATGCCGTACTGGATATCGCACCGCAGGGAGTTCAGGTCATTACCCTTCCCGACGTGGCTGCCCCCGACGCAGCGGGCCAGCTCTGGCTGACGGTCCGCGTGGAACAGCCGCGGGCTACCGACTGGGCGCCCGCCGGGCATATCAGCGCCTGGCAGCAGTGGCCGCTCGAGGAAAAACTCCGCGTGGCGCTTCCCCCGCGCGCCGACAGCGCGCCGCAGCTTGAGGCAGAGAACGATAATTACCGGGTTAGCGTGAACAACCGGCGCTGGCAGTTCTGCCGTCAGCGGGGTCTGCTGACGCAGTACTGGATTGATGACAAGGCGCAGCTTCTCTCCCCGCTCACCGACCAGTTCATTCGCGCGCCGCTGGATAACGATATCGGCATCAGCGAAGCGACCCGTATCGATCCCAACGCCTGGGTGGAGCGCTGGAAAGCGGCGGGACATTATCGCGCCGAAGCGGCGCTGCTACGCTGCGACGCTTATCCGGCGGGCGACGCGGTGGAGATAGCGACCGTTCATGCCTGGCAGTATCAGGGCGAGACGCTCTTTATCAGCCATAAAAGCTACCGTATCGACGGCCATGGCGAGATGACGATAACCGTTGATGTTAGTGTCGCCAGCGGCACCCCGCATCCGGCGCGCATAGGTCTGACCTGCCAGCTTACGCAGGTGGAGGAGCGGGTTAACTGGCTGGGGCTCGGCCCCCATGAAAACTACCCCGACCGCTTCTCGGCCGCCTGTTTTGACCGCTGGGATCTGTCGCTTGATGAAATGTACACCCCGTACGTTTTCCCGAGCGAGAACGGGCTGCGCTGCAACACGCGCGAGCTGAACTATGGCGCGCACTGCTGGCGCGGCGATTTCCAGTTCAATATCAGCCGTTACAGCCAGGCTCAGCTGATGGAGACCAGCCACCGGCATCTGCTGCAAGCGGAAGCAGGTACCTGGCTCAACCTGGACGGTTTTCATATGGGCGTGGGCGGGGATGACTCCTGGAGCCCGTCGGTCTCTCCTGAATATCAGCTCAGCGCGGGACGTTATCACTACCAGATTATCTGGAGCCAGAAATAATCCAGACCGGGCAGGCTCCCCTGCCCGGACTTTGCTAAGGATGCCGTATGAACTATTTAAAAAATAGTAACTTTTGGATATTTGGGTTTTTCTTCTTCTTTTACTTTTTCATCATGGGAGCCTATTTCCCCTTTTTCCCCATCTGGCTTCACGATATTAACCACATCAGTAAAAGCGATACCGGTATTATCTTCGCCTCTATTTCGTTTTTCTCGCTCTTATTTCAGCCCATCTTTGGCCTGCTCTCCGACAAGCTCGGTCTGCGTAAACATCTGCTGTGGATCATTACCGGCATGCTGGTGATGTTTGCCCCGTTCTTTATCTACGTCTTTGGCCCACTATTACAGTTTAATATTCTGCTTGGCTCCATCGTCGGCGGTATTTACCTGGGCTTTATCTATAACGCGGGCGCCCCGTCAATTGAGGCCTATATTGAGAAAGTGAGTCGCCGCAGCCATTTCGAATTTGGCCGCGCGCGCATGTTTGGCTGCGTTGGCTGGGCCTTATGCGCCTCCATCGCGGGCATCATGTTTACCATCAACAATGAGTTTGTCTTCTGGCTCGGCTCCGGCTGCGCGGTGATCCTCGCCCTGCTGCTCTTTTTCTCGCGAACGGATGCCTCCCCCTCGGCGGAAGTGGCCGATGCCGTGGGCGCGAACCACTCAGCGTTTAATCTCCGGCTGGCGCTGGAGCTGTTTAAACAGCCAAAGCTGTGGTTCCTCTCTCTCTACGTGATCGGCGTTTCCTGTACCTATGAAGTGTTTGACCAGCAGTTCGCCAACTTCTTCACCTCTTTCTTCGCCACCGGTGAACAAGGGACCCGCGTTTTCGGCTATGTCACCACGATGGGCGAGCTGCTGAACGCCTGCATTATGTTTTTTGCTCCGTTGATTGTTAACCGTATTGGCGGGAAAAACGCGCTGCTGCTGGCGGGAACAATTATGTCGGTGCGTATTATCGGATCGTCGTTCGCCACCACTGCGCTGGAAGTGGTTGTCCTCAAAACGCTGCACATGTTTGAAGTGCCATTCCTGCTCGTCGGCTGCTTTAAATATATTACCAGCCAGTTTGAGGTGCGCTTTTCCGCCACGATTTACCTGGTCTGCTTCTGCTTCTTTAAGCAGCTGGCGATGATCTTTATGTCAGTGCTGGCCGGGAATATGTATGAAAGTATTGGCTTCCACGGGGCCTATCTGGTGCTGGGATTAATTGCGCTCGGCTTTACGGTCATTTCCCTCTTTACCCTCAGCGGGCAGGGACCGTTAACGCTGTTACGTCGTCAGGTGAACGAGGCGGTTTAGTCGTGATAATGTGCCGGATAAATCCGGCACAGTTTTACAGGCGTTTACCTGCGGCATCGACCACCTGCTCGCCATCTTCCTTCATAAAGGCGCCTTTCTGCCCATCCGGCAGAATATCCAGCACGAGCTCTGACGGGCGGCACAGACGGGTCCCCAGCGGGGTGACCACAATCGGACGGTTAATCAGGATCGGATGCCGGAGCATGGCGTCGATTAACTGCTCGTCAGTCAGGGTCTCATCCGCCAGCTTCAGCGTCTCATAGGGCTCGACGTTTGTCCGCAGTAACGCCCGTACGGCGATCCCCATCTGTGCGATGAGTTGTACCAGCTCATCCCGCGAAGGCGGGGTTTCGAGATAGTGAATAATGGTGGGTTCATTCCCGCTGTTGCGGATCATCTCCAGCGTATTGCGCGACGTGCCGCAGGCCGGGTTGTGATAAATGGTAATATTGCTCATCTTAAACTCTCATCATGATGTGAAAGAGAGGCTACCCCGCTTTCAGACTTTCTCAACCACGTAAAACTCTTCAAAAATAAGTTCCATCTCGTTCGAGAAAGTGCCCTCCTGCCTGAAAAAGCGTTCGTGCTCGGCGCGCCAGTAGCAAAGGCTCAAGTCACCCTCGCCCTCTTTTCTGGCCAGCTCCTCCGTCACCTCTGAAAAACGCACCAGCTGTAGCCGCGTCGTACGTATTACGCATACGGGCTCGCCGGCGCCGTTTTCAACGATCCGGTAGCCGCCCATGAGGGGGTATTCGTTATCTTCGACACAGCCCGCAAGCGATCCGCACGAGCCCGTTTTTTGTCCCGATGCGATAAGCGAGGCAAGCTGGTCTGCTAATTCAGGTGAATCGCCAAAGGCACAACAAACGGCCGTCGGGTAGCGGTTAATCAGGTCAGATTTTATTGTCATTACAGGAACCAGAGGTCATTGAAAGAGTTTCACACTAGCATTAACAGGCGCGGGCCTGGTAGCGCGATCCATCCATCTCACGACGGCTGGCTTTTTTAGCACGCCTGCGGCGTAGCGTGTAATCACAATGAGCGTCAGCGACCAGAGCGTGCCAATCACTACGTGATAAGTGCCGTATCAAGGCCAGGGGTTAAGGTCAGAAGCGTTGCAGCGAGAGTCCAGGCAAGAAGCGAATCAGCGACAGGCATGGTATGGCTCCGAAAGCGATGAGCCTACCGACTCGTTTACATTTTTGCAACAAAAACGGGAGCGAAAAGAAGATTAAAAGGGGCGATGCCCCTTATCCTTACAGCATAGCGGAGGCGGATGGAGACGCCGTTCTGCACTGGTAAAAGTAATAACCGATACTCGAGGTCAGACAAAGCGTATAGCCAAAGGACTCCGCTCCCTCTTCCACCATATTTTTAACGATGCGCATATACTGGTCGCCAAGCACTGAATCCCACAGCGAGTGCATCCCGAATAATCGTGAAAATACCAGCACACAAAGCAGGCCGGATATCATCATCCCGTAATAAGGCGTTTGCGGATAAACCGATAATTGCGATACGGTTTTACGATAACGCGAAGCGGCGAAAGCAATAGCGGCTATTGAAACCATCAGCGCAAACCACACCCAGCTACCGTGTGCAATGATGTCAAACAGCGCATCCAGTTCACGAATAAGCATCGCAAGGAAAAAAGCGCCGATCAGGAGATTACACTCCCGCATGCGTTCAGACGCTTTCACCAGTCTGAAATGGAGAAAAACGATGGTGGCCAGAATAATTTCCTGAAGGATTTCAGTAACTGACACTTCACGAAGTTTGTCCTGAAGCACATGCACATCGAGCCACAACCCCAACAACACCACGCCTGCAAAAACGGTCGCCAGCAAAAAATAGAAGATAGTACGTAGTAAAGCCATAAAATTCCCATAGTTTGTTTCGCGCGCAATTATACATGGCCCGTCGTTTTTTCTTTTACCGGGATGTGTGCTTAAGATTCGGGAATAGCACAGGAAAAATTCTGCTGTTATTTAATATGGCGCGATGACGAGCAGGTGCAACCAATATTCAATCCATGACGCTGTAAAAAACGCCGTAATACTCCAATAAATAAGGGGCAGATATTTTCTCAGAAACTATATGAGAATAAATAGTTATGGGGGGTAACCTTAATGACAGATTTAAAAATAATAGTTTTTGCAGTTTATAATTTCTCTGCCGTTCAGCGCCTTCATTGCGGGTGCGCCATCTCTGTCTCAGAAAAGAGGGATAACGATAAGCTGCGGCTGGCCTTCGAACGGTGCGCGAGTTTGACAACAAGGGAAGCGACTGGAGCGGGCGAAGGGAATCGAACCCTCGTATAGAGCTTGGGAAGCTCTCGTTCTACCATTGAACTACGCCCGCGTTGAGGTGCGTAGAGCATTATAGCCCTTACGCCTCTCCATACAAGTGCCTGAACGGTTAACCGGCGATAAAATAACCACTTAGCACTTCGGTTTGCTGCCTTTCGGCGGCAAATAGCGCTGCGGATCGATAGCGGTCGCGCGATAGCGGATCTGGAAGTGCAGTTTTACCGTGTCCGTTCCGGTACTGCCCATCGTCGCAATTTGCTGCCCCGCCTTCACGTTTTGCCCGTTATTCACCATCATCGTGTCGTTATGAGCATAGGCGGTGATGTAATCCTCGCCATGCTTAATCATGATCAGGTTGCCATAGCCGCGCAGCTGATTGCCCACGTAAACCACTTTACCCGCGCCGGAAGCATAAACCGGCGTCCCGCGTGGCGCGGCGATATCGATTCCCTTATTCCCCCCTTCAGCGGTGGAGTAAGGCACAACGACCGTGCCGCTGGCAGGCCAGATCCAGCAGCGCTGGCCTACAGGCGGCCATGACGACTGCGGCACCGCATAAGATGGCGTTACTTTAGAGTTTTTACTTCTGGACGAGGATTTTTTCGCCGTTGACTTGCTGCCGTTCACCCTGAGCTTCTGCCCCACCTCAATGGTGTAAGGAGGAGAGATATTATTCAGACGCGCCAGATCCTTCACGCTGGTTCCCGTAATGCGCGAAATACGATAGAGGGTATCGCCGCGCTTAACGGTATAAACCGCACCGGAACTGCTTCCCGCGTCGGAGGATTTGCTTCCCGAGCAGCCTGCCACCAGCAGCGCAAACGTGAGGCAGATTACGGCGGGAATAGATTGTCTCATCGGGCTTCCTGCAAACAAAACGGCTCCTCGGTCAGCGTGAATGGCCTCTTATCATAGCAGCCTCATTCTGGTTGCCCAAGATTTGCGACTGTTTTCCGCTCTGGGGGATAAACCGGTCTCTGGCGTATCGCTTATACTGGGGTAGCCCGGGACCATTGCTCACCTGGCCTGCGGAAAACCCGCAGTATGCGAAATGGAGTCGGAATGCATACAGAAGAACATGTCATTTTAGTCAACGATCGGGGAGAGGCGCTGGGCACCCTGGAAAAATATGCCGCCCATAACTCACACACTCCGCTGCATCTGGCCTTCTCCTGCTGGCTGTTTAATGCCCGGGGCGAATGCCTTGTCACCCGCCGCGCGCTCAGTAAAAAAGCCTGGCCCGGGGTCTGGACTAACTCCGTCTGCGGCCATCCACAAAGCGGGGAGACCACCGAGCAGGCTATCGTGCGGCGCTGTCGGTTTGAACTCGGCGCGGAGGTGACCCGCCTGACCGCCATGTTTACTGACTTTCGCTACCGCGAGGTCGATCCCTCCGGGATCGTGGAAAACGAAATCTGCCCGGTTTATGCCGCACAGCTCGCCGGCCCGCTCACGCTCAATCCGGATGAGGTGATGGCCTGTGAGTGGGTCGATTTTGCGACGCTCCTGCAGACGCTGGAGTCCACTCCCTGGGCCTTTAGCCCGTGGATGGTTGCGGAAGCGGCAGGTGCCAGAGCAGCGCTCAGCGCCTTTTCAGCGCAATAAAAAAGCCCCGGCGATAACGCGCGGGGCTCTGTTCAGCGTGGAGTGATTACTTCACCGGACGCATCGCCGGGAAGAGGATCACGTCGCGGATGGTGTGGCTGTTGGTAAACAGCATCACCATACGGTCGATACCGATACCCAGGCCCGCCGTCGGCGGCAGACCGTGCTCCAGCGCGGTTACGTAATCTTCATCGAAGAACATCGCTTCGTCGTCGCCAGCCGCTTTTGCGTTAACCTGATCCTGGAAACGCTGCGCCTGATCTTCCGCATCGTTCAGCTCGCTAAAGCCGTTACCGATTTCACGGCCACCGATAAAGAACTCAAAACGATCGGTGATTTCCGGGTTCTGGTCATTACGACGCGCCAGCGGGGAGACTTCCGCCGGGTATTCGGTAATGAAGGTCGGCTGAATCAGGTGCGCTTCCGCCACTTCTTCGAAGATCTCGGTCACGATACGGCCCAGACCCCAGCTCTTCTCAACCTTGATACCGATGCTTTCCGCGATCGCTTTCGCCGAGTCGAAGTTATCCAGATCGGCCATCTCGGTTTCCGGACGGTATTTCTTGATCGCTTCGCGCATGGTCAGTTTTTCGAACGGCTTGCCGAAGTCGAACACCTCTTCACCGTAAGGCACTTCGGTGGTACCCAGAATATCCTGCGCCAGGGTACGGAACAGGGATTCAGTCAGCTCGATCAGATCTTTGTAATCCGCATACGCCATATAGAGTTCCATCATGGTGAACTCTGGGTTATGGCGAACGGAGATACCTTCGTTACGGAAGTTACGGTTGATCTCGAACACGCGATCGAAACCACCCACCACCAGACGCTTCAGGTAGAGTTCCGGCGCGATACGCAGATACATATCCAGGTCCAGCGCATTGTGATGGGTGATGAACGGACGCGCAGAGGCACCGCCCGGGATCACCTGCATCATCGGGGTTTCCACTTCCATAAAGTCGCGGTTAACCATGAACTGGCGAATACCGGCCATGATCTGGGAGCGAATTTTGAAGGTCTTACGGGATTCATCGTTAGAGATGAGATCCAGGTAGCGCTGACGATAGCGCGCTTCCTGATCCTGCAGGCCGTGGAATTTATCCGGCAGCGGGCGCAGGGCCTTGGTCAGCAGACGCAGCTCGGTACAGTGGATAGACAGCTCACCGGTCTTGGTTTTGAACAGCTTACCTTTCGCGCCCAGGATATCGCCCAGGTCCCACTTCTTGAACTGCTCGTTATAGATGCCTTCAGGCAGATCGTCACGGGAGACATACAGCTGAATACGGCCGCCAACGTCCTGTAAGGTCACGAAGGAGGCTTTACCCATAATGCGGCGGGTCATCATACGGCCAGCAACGGCCACTTCGATGTTCAGCGCTTCCAGCTCTTCGTTCTCTTTAGCGTCGAAGTCGGCGTGCAGTTGGTCTGAGGTGTGGTCACGACGAAAATCGTTCGGGAACGGCACGCCCTGCTCACGCAGTGCAGCCAGCTTCTCGCGGCGGGTTTTCAGTTCGTTGTTAAGATCGACGACCGCGTCAGCGCCCTGTGCTTGTTGTTCAGACATGTTGGTTCCTCATAACCCTGCTTTCAGACTTGCTTCGATAAATTGGTCCAGGCTGCCATCCAGCACCGCCTGCGTGTTACGGGTTTCAACCCCGGTACGCAAATCTTTAATGCGGGAATCATCGAGGACGTAAGAACGGATCTGGCTGCCCCAGCCGATGTCAGATTTGTTATCTTCCATCGCCTGCTTCTCAGCGTTCTTCTTCTGCATCTCCAGCTCATAAAGCTTCGCTTTCATCTGCTTCATGGCCTGGTCTTTGTTTTTATGCTGCGAACGGTCGTTCTGGCACTGCGTCACCAGCCCGGTCGGAATGTGGGTAATACGCACCGCGGATTCTGTACGGTTAACGTGCTGGCCGCCCGCCCCGGATGCGCGATAGACGTCAATGCGCAGATCCGCCGGATTGATTTCGATATCGATATCTTCATCCACTTCCGGGTAAACGAACGCGGAGCTGAAGGAGGTGTGACGGCGGCCGCCAGAGTCAAACGGGCTCTTACGCACCAGACGGTGAACGCCCGTTTCGGTACGCAGCCAGCCGTAGGCGTAGTCGCCGATGATTTTAATGGTCACCGATTTAATGCCGGCCACTTCGCCTTCAGACTCTTCAATAATTTCGGTCTTAAAGCCGCGCGCTTCCGCCCAGCGCAGATACATACGCATCAGCATGCTGGCCCAGTCCTGCGCTTCGGTACCGCCGGAGCCAGCCTGGATATCAAGGTAGCAGTCGGCGCTGTCATACTCGCCGGAGAACATGCGGCGGAACTCAAGCTGGCTCAGCTTCTCTTCCAGCCCGTCCAGTTCAGCAACGGCTTCGTTGAAGGTCTCTTCGTCGTCCGCCTCAACGGCCAGCTCCAGCAGACCGGAGACATCTTCCAGCCCCTGGGACATCTGATCGAGTGTGTCGACAATCGCTTCGAGAGAGGAGCGCTCTTTGCCCAGCGCCTGAGCGCGTTCTGGCTCGTTCCAGACGTCCGGCTGCTCCAGTTCGGCATTTACCTCTTCGAGGCGCTCTTTCTTGGCATCGTAGTCAAAGATACCCCCTAAGAACGTCAGAGCGCTCCGTGAGGTCCTGAATGCGGTTTTTTACCGGGTTAATTTCAAACATGGTCTGTTTTCTTTTTTCGACTAGTCAAAATGCGGTGATAAGGGCGGGATTGTACCGAATCCACGCCCTTTTTTATAGAGAATAGTGACGCTAAATTGGCCAGTTCAGACCGGCCAGAGATGATCGATGATGATCTGCAGGCTGCGGTTGCCGCGAAATTCGTTAATGTCGAGCTTATAGGCCAGCTCCACCTCGCGCACGCCATTGTCTGGCCAGAGCGCGGTGTCTACATTGAAGGCGATACCATCCAGCAGCGGGCCACCCCCTACCGGCTCCACCATCACCTTCAGATGCCGCTCCCCCACCAGCCGCTGTTGCAGCAAGCGAAAGCGCCCGTCAAAGAGCGGCTCCGGGAACATCTGCCCCCACGGCCCGGCATCGCGCAGCATTTGCGCCACCTCCATGGTCATCTCCGCAGGCGCAAGCGCGCCGTCAGAAACCACTTCGCCCTGAAGCAGCGCGGGATCGAGCCACTCGGTAACCAGCTCGCCGAAAAGACGCTGAAACTCATCGAACTTCGTCTCCTCCAGCGACAGCCCCGCCGCCATCGCGTGGCCGCCGAACTTGATCATCAGCCCCGGATAGAGCGTGTCGAGACGCTCCAGCGCATCGCGCATATGCAGCCCCTGGATCGAGCGGCCCGAGCCTTTCAGCGTGCCATCCCCCGCAGGAGCAAAAGCGATCACCGGGCGGTGAAAACGCTCTTTGATACGCGAGGCCAAAATCCCGACGACCCCCTGGTGCCAGTCCGGGTGATACATCGCCAACCCGCCGGGCAGCGTGTCGCCGCTGCGCTCCAGTTTTTCACACAACGTGAGCGCCTCGGCCTGCATCCCCTGCTCAATCTCTTTGCGGGTCTGGTTGAGGGCATCCAGCTCGCTCGCCAGCACCCGCGCTTCGCCAATGTTATCGCACAGCAGCAACGCCACGCCGACGGACATATCATCGAGCCTGCCCGCCGCATTAAGCCGCGGGCCAAGGGCAAACCCAAGATCGCTTGCCGCCAGCCTCAGCGGATCGCGATTCGAGATCTCCAGCAGCGCCTTAATCCCCGGACGGCATTTCCCCGCACGAATGCGGCTGAGCCCCTGCCAGGTCAGGATGCGGTTATTGGTATCCAGCGGCACCACGTCCGCCACGGTGCCGAGCGCCACCAGGTCGAGATACTCCGCCAGGTTCGGCACGGCGATGCCGCGCGCCTCAAACCAGCCTTTCTCCCGCAGCAGGCTGCGCAGGGCCAGCATCAGATAAAATGCCACCCCAACCCCCGCCAGCGACTTCGACGGAAAATCGCAGTCGCGCAGGTTAGGGTTGATAATCGCCTCGGCCGCCGGAAGCGTCTCGCCGGGAAGATGGTGATCGGTAACCAGCACCGGGATCCCGAGCTGGTGCGCGCGATCGACCCCCGCATGGGAGGAGATCCCGTTATCGACGGTCATGATCATCTGCGCGCCGCGGGCGTGGGCCTGATCCACCACCTCGGGACTCAGTCCGTAGCCATCTTCAAAACGGTTTGGCACCAGATAAGCGACGCTATCGCAGCCAAGCGCACGCAGGCAGAGCACGCTCAGCGCGGTGCTGGTGGCGCCGTCAGCATCAAAATCGCCCACCACGACGATACGTGTCCCTTCACGGAAGGCTTCATAAAGCATCTCTGCCGCTTTATCGATACCCGTTAACCGCTGCCAGGGGATCATCCCTTTGACGCTGCGCTCCAGATCGTCGGCAGAGCGCACGCCGCGGCTGGCGTAGAGCCGACGCAGCAGCGGCGGCAGTTCAGCGGGCAGGTTAACATCTTCGGCCGCCTCGCGGCGGCGCAGCTCAATTTTGGGTTTCACGTAAATTATTTACCGCCAGTCTGACTCTGATGGGCGTCGAGGAACGCTTTCATCTCTTTCGGCCCCTGATAGCCCGGCACAACGGTGCCGTTGCTGAGGACGATGGCCGGCGTACCGTTCACGCCGAACTGCACGCCCAGCGCGTAATGTTTCGCGATATCGATATCGCAGGAGGCGGGCTGCACCCCTTTGCCGTTCATGGCGTCGTCGAACGCTTTATTTCGATCCTTCGCGCACCAGATCGCTTTCATATCCTGTTCCGGCTGGCTCTGCACGCCCGCGCGCGGGAAAGCGAGATAACGCACGGTGATGCCCAGCGCGTTATAGTCTTTCATCTCTTCGTGCAGCTTGTGGCAGTAGCCGCAGGTGATGTCGGTAAAGACGGTAATGACATGCTTCTCCTGCGCCGCTTTGTAGACGATCATCTCTTTTTCCAGCGCGTTCAGCTGTTTCATCAGCAGCTGGTTGGTCACGTTCACCGGCTGCGCGCCGCTAACGTCATAGAGCGGCCCCTGGATAACATGCTTACCGTCTTCGGTGACGTAGAGTACGCCGCTGTCGGTCAACACGGTTTTCATACCGGCGACGGGCGCAGGCTGAATGTCAGTGCTGGTGACGCCAAGTTTGCTGAGCGACTGTTTGATCGCCGCATCGTCAGCGTGGGCCAGCCCCGTAAAAGAAGCAGCCAGTAAGGTGAACAGTGCGAAAGATTTTTTCATAAATGGTCCTGTAACAATGCTTCGGCACTCACGCTCGCGGGTGGTGCTGTTGATGTAACTGCCGCAGTCGTTCCGTTGCAACATGCGTATAAATTTGTGTCGTCGAAAGATCGCTATGCCCCAGCAGCATCTGGACCACGCGCAAATCGGCGCCGTGGTTAAGCAGATGCGTGGCAAAGGCATGACGCAAAACGTGCGGCGAAAGTTTCTCACTGTCGATACCCGCCAGTGTGGCGTAATGCTTAATGCGATGCCAGAAGGTTTGTCGCGTCATCTGCTGGGCGCGCTGGCTCGGGAACAACACGTCGATGGAGACGCCGTTGAGCAGCCAGGGGCGGCCATGTTCCAGATAATTCTCCAGCCAGTAGACCGCCTCTTCACCCAGCGGCACCAGCCGCTCTTTGTTCCCTTTACCGATAACGCGCACGACGCCCTGACGCAGGCTGACGTCGCTCATGGTCAGCCCCACCAGCTCCGACACGCGCAGCCCGGTCGCATAGAGCACTTCAAGCATCGCTTTATCGCGTAACTCCAGCGGCAGGTCAACCGCTGGCGCGTGTAATAATCTCTCCACCTGTGCTTCGCTGAGATCTTTTGGCAACCGCTGCGGGAGTTTTGGCGACGCCAGCAGCGCGCTGGGATCGTCTGCCCGCACTTTCTCGCGGTACAGATGCTGGAACAGACGGCGCATGGCGCTCAATAGCCGCGCCGAGCTGGTCGCCTTATACCCCCCCTCCATGCGCTCGGCCAGCAGCTGTTGCAGATCTTCACTCTGGGCGGTTTCAAGCGACAGGCCACGATGCGCCAGCCACTCCGCCAGCATCGTTAAATCACGGCGATAAGCGCTGAGCGTATTTTCCGCCAGGTTCTTCTCAAGCCAAAGCGCATCAAGAAACTGTTCGATGCGCGCGAGATCCTTTTCCACCTCTGCCCCTCTGGTAATGCCAATGGCCATTATGACTCAATGGTACAGGTTTCTGGTACACTACGCGCAACGTCATAGCCAGTATTGAGATTTTACGCGATGAAGATTGGTCTTTTTTATGGTTCCAGCACCTGCTACACCGAAATGGCGGCGGAAAAGATCCGCGACATTATTGGTCCTGAGCTGGTCACGCTGCATAACCTCAAAGATGACGCGCCGGAGCTCATGGAGCAGTACGATGTGCTGATCCTCGGCATTCCCACCTGGGATTTCGGTGAAATTCAGGAGGACTGGGAAGCGGTCTGGGATCGGCTCGACGGGCTGGATCTTGACGGCAAAATTGTCGCCCTCTACGGCATGGGCGACCAGCTTGGCTACGGCGAATGGTTCCTCGACGCGCTCGGTATGCTTCATGACAAGCTCGCGCCGAAAGGGGTTAACTTTGTCGGCTACTGGCCTACCGAAGGCTATGAGTTTACCAGCCCCAAACCGGTCATTGCCGACGGGCAGCTCTTCGTCGGGCTGGCGCTGGATGAGACCAACCAGTATGACCTGAGCGATGAGCGCCTGCAAAGCTGGTGCGAGCAGATCCTCGCCGAAATGGCGGAAAGGTTCAGCTGACGGATTAACGTCCGTGCATCGGCTGCTGTAACACCATCCGCCGCAGCTCCCGCCACTCGGCGGGATCCATGCTGTCTGCCGCCAGCCAAAGATGCTGGCAGCGCCCTCCCCGGGCTTTACGCAGCCGGAACATCATACCGGTGTTCAGCATCCATGGCGTACCGACGATATCCCACTCCATGCCCTGCCAGCGCAGACGGCAATCCATCATGAGCTTAACTTCACCCTGACGGGCATGAATGCGCCGCTGGCTGCGCACGCTGTCGAACACTACGAGTGACAGTAAAAGCAGCCATAAGGGCGTATAGCTGAGCGGCCACGGCATCAACAGAATTACCGCCGCAACCACGCCGTGGAGCAGTAATGACATCCACTGAGAGCGCCACGAGACGCGCAGATCAGATTGCCACAGGACCACGTTCCCGATTCCGTGTTTGAATTAATTGCACCATCCGTTGCAACTCGGTGTCGGCGGGTTTGCCGTGATTCATCAGCCAGTTGAATAAATCGGGATCGTCACACTCCAGCAGGCGAATAAAAAGTCGTTTATCGTCATCGCTGAGGCTGTCATATTCATATTCAAAAAACGGCATGATGGAGATATCAAGTTCGCGCATACCGCGACGACACGCCCAGTGAATACGGGCCTTGTTGCTAATATCCATGTTCTTTTTCCTGCGTAACGTTTGGCAAAGGCAGCATGCCGGTTAACGCCGATGCGCGCGACGCCCGGCGAGAGTTAACCTTCCCTAGTGTAACGCGTTTTCAGCGCAATCTTTACTGGAATATTCGCTTCCTGAATGGCATGCGCAGAAAGAAATGACCCGCGACAAGGCGTTGCCTTTTTCTGCGTAGCGCTACGCAGAAGCGCTATAAGGCACAATCGTGCCGTTTAAACCGCTTGCATTGCATGCAGTCTCTTTTACCATTAGGCATTATCAAAGCGTTAAGCAAATCAGGACATCACTATGGCTTTTACTCCATTTTCTCCGCGCCAGCCCGCCGCCTCCGCGCGTCTGCCGCTGACGCTTATCTCCCTTGATGACTGGGCGCTGGCGACCCTCACCGGCCCGGATAGCGAAAAATACCTGCAAGGGCAGGTTACTGCTGACGTAAGCCAGATGAACGAGCATCACCATCTGCTCGCCGCCCACTGCGACGCGAAGGGTAAAATGTGGAGCAATCTGCGTCTGTTCCGCCAGCGCGACGGCTTTGCCTTTATTGAGCGTCGCAGCCTGCGCGATACGCAGCTGACAGAGCTGAAAAAGTACGCCGTCTTTTCGAAAGTGACCATCGCCGCCGATGACGAGCGCGTGCTGCTGGGCGTCGCGGGGTTCCAGGCGCGCGGCGCACTGAAAGGTCTCTTCAGCGTGCTGCCGGATAGCGAAACGCCGCTGGTAAATGACGGCGAGACCGCCCTGCTCTGGTTTGCCCATCCTGACGAGCGTTTCCTGCTGGTTACCGACGAAGCCACCGCCACCCGCGTCACCGATGCCCTGCGCGGCGAAGCGCAGCTGAATAACAGCCAGCAATGGCTGGCGCTGGATATCGAAGCCGGGTTGCCGGTTATCGACGCGGCGAACAGCGGACAATTTATTCCGCAGGCGACCAACCTGCAGGCGCTGGGCGGCATCAGCTTTAAGAAAGGCTGCTATACCGGGCAGGAGATGGTGGCGCGGGCCAAGTTCCGCGGCGCTAACAAACGTGCGCTCTGGTATCTGGCAGGCCAGGCGAGCCGCGTACCGGAAGCGGGGGAGGATCTGGAGCTGAAGATGGGCGAAAACTGGCGTCGTACCGGCACCGTTTTAGCCGCCGTTCAGCTGGAGGATGGCCGCCTGCTGGCGCAGGTGGTGATGAATAACGATATGGAGCCGGACAGCGTATTCCGCGTACGCGACGACGCCAACACGTTAGCTATCCAGCCATTGCCCTATTCGCTGGAAGAGTAAGTGTTATGTGCCGGGTGGCGGCTTCGCCTTACCCGGCCTACGTTAAGCGAAGCCGCCTCCCGACAAAAATTACACCTGCCCCACATAGAGATAGATCGCCAGAAAATGGCAGACGCTACCGCCCAGCACAAAGCCGTGCCAGATAGCGTGGTTATAAGGGATGCGCTTGCAGACGTAAAAAATCACCCCCAGGGAGTAAACCACCCCGCCCACCGCCAGCAGCGTCACGCCGCCGACTGCCAGCTTCATCGCCAGCTGATAGACAACAATCAACGACAGCCAGCCCATGGTGAGATAGGTCACCAGCGAAAGCACCTTGAAGCGATGCGCGATGGTGAGCTTAAAGAGAATGCCCAACAGCGCCAGGCTCCAGATAACAATCATCAGTCCGCGCGACAGGGGTGAATTAAGCCCCACCAGCAAAAACGGCGTATAGGTGCCGGCAATCAGCAGATAGATGGCGCAGTGGTCGAATTTTTTTAACCACAGCTTGGCCCGCTGATGGGGAACCGCATGGTAGAGGGTGGAGGCGAGAAAGAGCAGGATCATGCTTCCGCCGTAGAGGCTATAGCTGGTAATAGCCGTTGCGCTGGCGTTGGTATCCGCCGCCTGCACCAGCAGCAAAACCAGTCCAACAATTCCAAACACCAGCCCGATACCGTGACTGATGCTGTTGGCGATCTCCTCTGCCAGGGAATATCCTTTTGCGATTAATGGTTTGCTAACCATGGGTGACCTCGAAAAACGGCTAAAAAAAATACATCTCCACGCTATGCTAACTGAGAATGATTCCAGTGAACACCTGTTAGCTAAAAAAATCTTTCACGCTCCGATTCGCAGTCGCTGACGGGATTCTTTACAATACAGCTGTTCAGGAAAGCAGGTGACGTTAACCCAAAGGAAAAGCCCGTGACGATGTTTACCCACTCCGCCATTGCCAGCCTCAATAACCTGGAGATGATGGTCTACAACTATGTCATCAGGAATCGCGACAAGGTGATGTATATGACCATCCGTGAACTGGCGGATGCGGCGGGTGTCTCTACCACAACCGTGCTGCGCTTTTGCCGCAAGCTTCACTGCGAAGGCTATTCCGAATTTCGCGTCCGTTTTAAGCTCTACCTCGAGCAAAATGAGCCGCAGCAGGCAAATTTTGGCGCCAGCGAGATCATCAGCTTTTTTAAAAGCGTCAATAATGAAGAATTTGACGCTTTACTGGATCGGGCAGTAGATATTATTTCAACGTCTGAACGTATTATTTTTGTCGGTGCGGGCACATCGGGATCGCTGGCAAAATATGGCGCCCGCTTCTTTTCCAATATCGGCAAATTCAGCAACCATATCGACGACCCCTATTTCCCGGTGACCAATGATATGGCGAAAAACGCGCTGGCGATTGTACTGTCAGTTTCCGGGGAAACGGAGGAGATCCTGCGATTTGCCAGTCAGTTCAGCCTTCATCACTGCAAAGTTCTCTCTATTACCAGCCACGAACAGTCGCGCCTGGCGCGGCTTGCCGACTTTAATCTCTCCTGGCATGTGCCGCAAACGCGCATCGGCGGCGTTTATGATATTACGACGCAGATTCCGGTTATCTATATTTTAGAGTCGTTAGGACGTAAGCTGGCAAAAAAACTGGCGGAATAAAACAGGCTGTTTTTTGTATGTAACAAATCACATTCTGGTGAAATTGTTATATCGTGACTTTTAATATCGCTTTGCTAGACTCCGCTACAACAGAGATAACGTGAGACTGGCGAAGATGAAAAAACTGACCTTACCAAAAGATTTTTTATGGGGCGGCGCGGTGGCCGCTCATCAGGTCGAAGGTGGCTGGAATAAAGAGGGTAAAGGTCCAAGCATCTGTGACGTGCTGACCGGCGGCGCGCATGGCGTACCGCGTGAAATTACCGATCGGGTGATGGAGGGTAAATACTACCCCAACCATGAGGCGATCGACTTCCACGGTCACTACAAAGAGGATATCAGGCTCTTTGCCGAGATGGGGTTCAAATGCTTCCGTACCTCCATCGCCTGGACGCGCATCTTCCCGAAAGGCGACGAAACCCAGCCAAACGAAGCCGGGCTGCGCTTCTATGACGACATGTTTGATGAGCTGCTGAAGTACAACATCGAGCCGGTTATCACCCTTTCCCACTTCGAAATGCCGCTACACCTGGTGCAGCAATATGGCGGCTGGACTAACCGGAAGGTAGTCGACTTCTTTGTGCGCTTCGCCGAAGTCGTTTTTGAGCGCTACAAAAACAAGGTCAAATACTGGATGACCTTTAACGAGATCAACAACCAGCGTAACTGGCGCGCGCCGCTGTTCGGCTACTGCTGCTCCGGGGTGGTCTATACCGACCATGAGAATCCGGAAGAGACCATGTACCAGGTACTGCACCACCAGTTTGTCGCCAGCGCGCTGGCGGTGAAAGCCGCGCGCCGTATTAATCCGGAAATGAAAGTTGGCTGCATGCTGGCGATGGTGGCGCTCTACCCATACTCCTGCAAACCAGACGATGTGATGTTCGCTCAGGAATCGATGCGCGAACGCTATGTCTTTACCGACGTGCAGCTGCGCGGTTACTACCCCTCCTATGTGCTGAACGAGTGGGAGCGCCGCGGGTTTACCATCCGGATGGAAGAAGGCGACGCGCAGATCCTGCGGGAAGGTACCTGCGACTATCTGGGCTTCAGCTACTACATGACCAACGCGGTGAAAGCGGAAGGCGGCACCGGGGATGCAATCTCCGGGTTTGAGGGGAGCGTGCCGAATCCGCACGTGAAAGCCTCCGACTGGGGCTGGCAGATTGATCCGGTGGGCCTGCGCTACTCCCTGTGCGAACTGTACGAACGTTACCAGAAGCCGCTGTTTATTGTGGAAAACGGCTTTGGCGCCTACGACAAGGTGGAAGAAGACGGCAGCATCAACGACGACTACCGCATCGACTATCTGCGCGCGCACGTGGAAGAGATGATTAAAGCGGTGACGTACGACGGCGTGGATCTGATGGGTTACACCCCGTGGGGCTGCATCGACTGCGTCTCCTTTACCACTGGTCAGTACAGCAAGCGCTACGGCTTTATCTACGTGAACAAGCACGACGACGGTACCGGCGATATGTCGCGCTCTCGCAAGAAAAGCTTTGAGTGGTATAAAAAAGTGATCGCCAGCAACGGCGAGGAGCTGTAGCAGCGATGGTCGGGTGGCGGCTTCGCCTTCCCCGACCTACAGGGTTCGGCCTGCGGATTGCAGGCCGGATAAGCGTAGCGCCATCCGGCAATGCTCCCTACTTTCCACCCGCCAGTTCCAGGAAACTCCCCGTCACGTACGAGGCCTTATCGCTCAGCAGCCAGGCAATCGCCTGCGCCACCTCTTCCGGCTGGCCGCCGCGCTGCATCGGCAGCATAGACTTAACCCGATCCACACGCCCCGGCTCGCCGCCTGAGGCATGCATCTCCGTATAGATAAATCCAGGGCGAACACCGTTAACCCGAATACCCTGCGCCGCTACCTCCAGCGATAACCCCCTCGTAAGCGAGTCGACCGCGCCTTTTGATGCCGCATAATCGACATACTCCCCCGGCGAGCCCGATCGTGACGCAGCAGAGGAGACATTCACAATCGCCCCACCCTTGCCGCCATGACTGAACGACATACGTTTCACCGCTTCACGGCAGCAGAGGAAATAGCCCGTCACGTTGGTTGCCAGAACGCGGTTGATCCGCTCAGCGGTCAGATGTTCCACCGTGCTTTGTTCGAACAAAATACCCGCGTTATTAACCAGCGCGGTTAGCGGCTCGTTTTCACGATCGATAGAGTCAAACATCGCCACGACCTGCGCCTCATCGCTGATGTCGGCACGCAGGATAAAGGCTTTGCCGCCCGCGGCAATTATCGCCTGTACGACCTCGGTTGCCGCGCGCACATTGTGATGATAATTCACGGCGACGGTATAGCCTTCGCGAGCCAGCAGCAGCGCGGTGGCCCTGCCAATACCCCGGCTGGCGCCGGTGACCAGTGCAATTGCCATTCTCTACCTCCAGATAAAAAAAAGCCGGGTGGCGCTTACGCTTACCCGGCCTACAGTATGGCAATAAATTACTGGTACTCGCTCATCGGCACGCAGGAGCAGAACAGGTTACGGTCGCCGTAGACATCATCCAGACGCTTCACGGTCGGCCAGTATTTGTTCGCCATGCCCACCGGGAAGACCGCCAGCTCGCGGGTGTAACCATGCTGCCACTCCGCAACCAGCTCGTTCTGGGTGTGTGGCGCGTTCACCAGCGGGTTATCCTCCAGCGTCCATTCCCCGCCTTTCACGCGGTCGATTTCGCTGCGAATGGCCAGCATCGCGTCGATAAAGCGGTCCAGCTCCACCTTGCTCTCCGATTCGGTCGGCTCCACCATCAGCGTACCCGCTACCGGGAAGGACATGGTCGGCGCGTGGAAACCGTAGTCAATCAAACGCTTGGCGATATCCAGCTCGCTAATGCCCGTCTCCTCTTTCAGGGGACGAATATCGAGAATGCACTCGTGCGCCACGCGCCCGTCGCGGCCGGTATAGAGCACCGGATAGGCCTCTTGCAGGCGAGTAGCGATATAGTTGGCATTGAGAATCGCCACCTGGCTCGCCTGCTTTAAGCCTTCCGCGCCCATCATGCGGATATACATCCAGCTGATAGGCAGAATGGAGGCGCTGCCGAACGGTGCGGCGGAAACCGCCCCCTGGCGGGTAAGCATTCCTTCAATCTGCACCACGCTGTGGCCCGGCACGAACGGCGCAAGGTGCGCTTTCACGCCAATCGGCCCCATGCCCGGACCGCCACCGCCGTGCGGAATGCAGAACGTTTTATGCAGGTTAAGGTGGGACACATCCGCGCCGATAAAGCCTGGAGAGGTAATGCCCACCTGAGCGTTCATGTTGGCGCCATCGAGGTAAACCTGGCCGCCATACTGGTGCACCACGTCGCAGACTTCGCGGATCGTCTCTTCGTAGACCCCGTGAGTGGAAGGATAGGTCACCATGATGCAGGAGAGTTTATCGCCCGCCTGCTCCGCTTTCGCACGCAGATCGGCGAGATCGATGTTGCCATTCCTGTCGCAGGCCACCACCATCACTTCCATTCCCGCCATCTGCGCCGAGGCCGGGTTAGTGCCGTGGGCGGAGCTTGGGATGAGGCAGATATCGCGATGGCCTTCGTTGCGGCTCTCATGATAGTGGCGAATCGCCAGCAGGCCGGCGTATTCACCCTGCGCCCCGGAGTTCGGCTGCATGCAGAGCGCGTCGTAGCCGGTCAGCTTCACCAGCCAGTCGGAAAGCTGGTTGATCATCATATGATACCCTTCCGCCTGCTCTGCCGGGCAGAACGGATGGAGCTCGGCAAATTCCGGCCAGGTAATGGGGATCATCTCGGCGGCGGCGTTCAGCTTCATGGTGCAGGAGCCGAGCGGGATCATCGCCTGGTTCAGCGCCAGATCTTTGCGCTCCAGCGAGTGCATATAGCGCATCATCTCGGTTTCGCTGTGATAGCGGTTAAAGACCGGATGGCTCAGGATCGCGTCATCGCGCAGCATACTCTCCTGAATGGAGCGGCTGTCGAGCGCCACCTCTTTATCGAGCGCGTCGATATCCAGGCCGTGAGCGTCGCCTGCCACCACCTCAAACAGCTTCAGCACATCTTCGCGGGTGGTGGTTTCATCAAGGGTAATGCCCACCGCGTTCAGCACATCGCTGCGCAGGTTGATTTCTGCGGCTTCGGCGCGTGCCAGCACCGCCGCTTTATCGGCCACTTCCACACAAAGGGTATCGAAATAGTGGGCGTGACGCAGCTTCAGCCCTTTATGCTGCAGACCGACAGCCAGAATATCCGTGAAGCGGTGGATACGGCTGGCGATACGCTTCAGGCCGACCGGACCGTGGAAGACGGCGTAGAGGCTGGCGATATTAGCCAGCAGCACCTGAGAGGTACAGATGTTAGAGTTCGCTTTCTCGCGGCGGATATGCTGCTCGCGGGTCTGCATCGCCATGCGCAGCGCGGTGTTACCGGCCGCATCTTTCGATACGCCGATAATACGGCCCGGCATGGAGCGTTTAAATTCATCTTTAGCGGCGAAGAACGCCGCGTGCGGGCCGCCGTAGCCCATCGGCACGCCAAAGCGCTGGGCTGAGCCGAAAACGATATCCGCCCCCTGCTTGCCCGGCGCGGTGAGCAGCACCAGCGCCATAAAATCGGCCGCCACGCTCACGACGATTTTGCGCGCTTTCAGTTCGCTAATCAGCGCGCTGTAGTCATGCACCTCGCCGGTGGTGCCTGCCTGCTGAAGCAGCACGCCGAACACATCCTGGTGATCCAGTACTTTGTCCGCATCGTCAACAATGACCTCAAAGCCGAAGGTCTCCGCGCGGGTGCGAACCACGTCCAGCGTCTGCGGATGCACGTCGGCCGCCACAAAGAAGCGGTTCGCCCCTTTCAGCTTGCTCACGCGCTTCGCCATCGACATCGCTTCGGCTGCGGCGGTCGCTTCATCCAGCAGAGAGGCGGAAGCGATATCCAGCCCGGTCAGATCCAGCGTCACCTGCTGGAAGTTGAGCAGCGCTTCCAGACGGCCCTGGGAGACTTCCGGCTGGTAAGGGGTGTAGGCGGTATACCAGCCCGGATTTTCCAGCATGTTGCGCAGGATCACCGGCGGCAGCTGCACCGGGGTGTAGCCCATGCCGATATAAGACTTAAAGCGCTTGTTAAGACCGGCGATCGCCTTCAGCTCCGCCAGAGCGGCATATTCTGTCGTGGCTTCTCCCACCTGAGGCGGGGTGGCGAGCTGGATATCTTTCGGCACAATCTGGCCGATCAGCGCGCTGAGTGAATCCGCGCCAACGGTTTTCAGCATCTCCTGCTGCTGCTGAGCGTCCGGCCCGATGTGACGTTCGATAAAAGCGCCACGGTTTTCAAGCTGGCTTAAAGTCTGTGTCATGAGCGATGGTTCCTGAAACATGCAGTGAATCGTATATGTCTTAACGCCGTTGCCCGGTGGCGCTATCGCTTACCGGGCCTACGTTAGCCTGCAGACCTGTAGGCCGGATAAGCGACGCGCCATCCGGCACTAAATCATTCGTCTTCGAGCAGGGCTTCGTATGCGGTGGCATCCAGCAGCGCAGCTACTTCCGCTTCATCGCTGGCTTTGATTTTGAAGATCCAGCCGCCGGTGTAGGGCTCGCTGTTAACCAGCTCCGGGGCGTCGCCCAGCGCGTCATTCACGGCCACAATTTCGCCGCCGATCGGCGCATAAATATCGGATGCCGCTTTAACGGACTCGGCTACCGCGCAGTCATCTCCTGCGCTAACGGTGGCGCCCACTTCCGGCAGGTCTACAAAAACCATGTCGCCCAGCAGCTCCTGCGCATGCTCGGTGATCCCCACGGTATAAGTGCCGTCTGCCTCTTTGCGCAGCCACTCATGTTCTTTGCTGTATTTCAGTTCTGCTGGCACATTGCTCATCGAAATTCTCCTGATAACTTTAATTAGGCGACCGGCTTACCGGCGCGAACAAAAATCGGTTTGGTGACAGTCACCGGCATTTCGCGGTTGCGGATTTGAACCACGGCTTTCTCGCCAATTCCTTCCGGCACGCGCGCCAGCGCGATGCTGTAGCCCAGCGTCGGGGAGAAGGTGCCGCTGGTGATGATCCCTTCGCGCGGATTACCCTGCGCGTCGGTAAAGCGTACCGGCAGCTCGCCGCGCAGCACCCCTTTTTCGGTCATCACCAGACCCACCAGCTGTTCAGTGCCTTTTTCACGCTGCATCTCCAGCGCTTCTCGACCGATAAAATCACGATCGGCAGGCTCCCAGGCGATGGTCCAGCCCATATTGGCCGCCAGCGGCGAAACGCCTTCATCCATCTCCTGACCATAAAGGTTCATACCCGCTTCCAGACGCAGCGTGTCGCGTGCGCCCAGCCCGCATGGCTTCACGCCCGCTTCCACCAGCGCGCGCCAGAAATCGGCTGCTTTCTCATTCGGCAGAGCGATTTCATAACCCGCTTCGCCGGTATAACCGGTGGTGGCAATAAACAGCTCGCCCGCCTGCACGCCAAAGAAAGGCTTCATCCCTTCGGTGGCTTTGCGCTGCTCATCCGTAAAGAGCGTTGCCGCTTTCGCCTGCGCGTTTGGCCCCTGCACAGCGATAAGCGCCAGGTCGTCGCGCTCGACGATCTCAATGGCGTAAGACTCGGCGTGCTGGGTGATCCAGGCGAGATCTTTTTCACGGGTGGCGGAGTTAACAACGAGGCGGAAGAAATCATCGGCAAGGAAGTAGACAATCAGATCGTCAATCACGCCGCCGGAGGCGTTAAGCATGCCGGTATAGAGGGCTTTGCCCGGCGTTTTCAGTTTGGCGACGTCGTTTGCCAGCAGATAACGCAAAAACTCCCGGGTGCGGCTGCCGTGCAGGTCGACAATGGTCATGTGCGACACGTCGAACATACCGGCATCGTTACGTACCGCGTGATGCTCGTCGAGCTGAGAGCCGTAATGCAGCGGCATCATCCAGCCGTGGAAGTCCACCATGCGCGCGCCGCATAAGGTGTGTTGTTCGTACAAAGGAGTCTGTTGAGCCATCTTTTCCTCGTTGAATAAGCAGGGCCTTGATGCGTTTCGCGCTTTAAAACTCGCCACGAAACCCGGCGCCGGCCTCGCTCCTGGACGCCGACGCAAACGTTCTCTTTTCACTGAACTTACCACCGAAACTGGCGGCAAACCATAAGCGATCGTGAGCCATCACATTAGCTTATGTCCAAAAAGCGCAAGCCAGCCTACAGAGTTATTCTCTGCAAAAATGCGAATACCGCCGCATAAAATTAATATTGCCGTCGCGCATACGGTGAATAATGACATTTCGTACGGGAAAACGGGCCGATTTTCCTCAACTTAAAAAACGCCAGATTAGTTAAACTAATGCGAAAAAAGCGGTGAAATTAGAATATTTCAAACGAGGGAAATCCCCCGGCGGGAAGCCGGGAGAGGAAAGTGTGACGGGGATCGGCTTTAGCGCAGCCAGTCGGGAAGATCGTTCAGGCCCATCGCCTGACGAAGCAACTGCGGCTTAACGCCTGGAAGGGTATCGGCCAGCTTCAGCCCTAAATCACGCAGCAGTTTTTTCGCCGGGTTGGCGCCAGCAAACAGCTCCCGGAACCCCTGCATACCGGCCAGCATCATGGCGGCGCTGTGTTTACGGCTTCGCTCGTAGCGGCGCAGATAGAGATACTGACCGATATCTTTGCCTTCGCGATGGAGACGACGCAGCTCTTCTACCAGCTCCGCGGCATCCATAAAGCCGAGGTTAACCCCCTGTCCTGCCAGCGGATGAATGGTATGCGCCGCGTCGCCCACCAGCGCCAGACGATGGGCGGCAAATTGACGCGCATAGCGGCCGGTCAGCGGGAACAGCTGACGCTCGCTCTCAAGCGAGCAAAGCCCCAGACGATTATCAAACGCCATGCAGAGCGCCTGGTTAAACTCCGGTACCGGCGCCTCATGCATCTGCTGCGCTTTTTCCGGAGCTAACGACCAGACGATAGAGCAGAGATGCGGATCGCTTAACGGCAGAAACGCCAGAATGCCATCGTTATGGAAGATCTGCCGCGCCACGCCGCCGTGCGGTTCAGCGGTACGGATGGTGGCGACCAGCGCATGGTGGCGGTAATCCCAGAAGGTAAGCGGAATATCCGCCTTGCTGCGCAGCCAGGAGTTAGCGCCATCGGCTCCCACCACCAGCCGCGCGGTGAGCATGTCACCGCTTTGCAGCGTCAGGAAAGCGTCGTTTTCCCCCCACGCTACCTGCTGGATCTGCGCAGGGGCGATCAGCGTGACGTCGCTGCACTGCTCTACTTTTTGCCACAGCGCGTAGTGAATAACTGCGTTTTCAACGATATGACCGAGATGGCTGTAGCCCATGCTGTCGGCGTCAAAGGCTATTTGGCCAAAGCTGTCTTTGTCCCACACCTCCATGCCGTGATAACAGCTGGCGCGAACCGCCGCGATCTCGCTCCATACTCCCAACCGCGTCAGCAGCTTTTCGCTGGCGGCATTGATGGCCGAGACGCGAAGCTCCGGCGGCGCATCGGCGGCGACCGGTTGCGGCTCGTTCTGTTCAAGGACCGCCACGCGCAGGCCGCTTCCCTGTAATCCGCAGGCCAGCGCCAGTCCTACCATTCCGCCGCCGACAATGGCGACATCAACATTTTGCACTGTTTACTCCTTAACGCGCTACCCAACCCAGGGTTCGCTGCGCCAGCACGTCGCGTGCCGGAATGAATAGTTCCATAGCCATCAGCCCCAGGTTGCGTCCGGCAACGAGCGGCATCCAGCGGTTTGCGAAAAGTGTCACCAGACCGTCGGTAACGCCAATAGTCGCGGCTTTGTCTGCCTGACGGCGTTGCTGATAGTGGCTTAACACCGAAAAAGCGCCGCAGTCTTTCCCTTCAGACCACGCCTGCGCCAGCGTCTCCGCCAGGCTCATGACATCGCGCAGCCCTAAGTTAAAGCCCTGTCCGGCGATGGGATGCAGGGTTTGCGCCGCATTGCCTACCAGCGCCACACGGTGAGAGATAAACTGCCGGGCGGTGGTCAGCGCCAGCGGATAGGAGACGCGTTTTCCCGCATGGGTGATGCGCCCCAGCCGCCAGCCAAACGCCTTTTGCAGCTCGTTGCAGAAACGTTCATCAGACCAGCCCAGCACCTCATCGGCCTTCTCCAGCGGATGGCACCAGACCAGGGAGCAACGCCCGTGCGACATGGGCAGCATCGCCAGCGGGCCATGTTCGGTAAAGCGCTCCCAGGCGCGTCCCTCGTGCGGCAGAGCGGTGGAGACATTGGCGATCACCGCACACTGTCCATAAGGTTGCTCGTTCCACTCGATTTTGCAGCGGGTCGCCAGCTCCGATCGCGTACCGTCTGCCGCGACCAGCAGTTTGCCCTCTATCAGGCTGCCATCGTCCAGCGTCACGCTGACGCTGTCATCCCTGCGGGTGAAGCTGGCGACGCGCGCCGGACAGTGCAGCGTAACGCCGGGCGCATCCTGCAACAGCCGAAACAGCCGCAGCCCGACATCATGCAGTTCGACAACCTGACCCAGCGCGTCAATACGGTAATCCTGCGCCTCCAGCGTGACAAAACCCGCATGGCCGCGATCGCTCACATGCACGGTGCGGATGGGCGTCGCGCGATCGGCAATCGCCTGCCAGATGCCCACACGGGCAAGTTGCTGACAGGTGCCCTGCGCCAGCGCAATGGCACGGGCATCAAATCCCGGATGCACGTCTGACTGCGGAGTAACGGCCTCCACCAGATGAACCGGAAGCTTACCGCCTGTCAGGTGTGAAATCGCCAGCGCCAGCGTCGCGCCGGTCATCCCTCCGCCAACGATGATGATACTCATAGGCGTGCCGCCGCCATTAGCGCTTCGATATCCTCCGCCCGCTTCACAACCGTGGCGGTCAGGTTTTCGTTACCGGTTTCGGTAATGACGATATCGTCTTCAATGCGAATGCCGATGCCGCGCCAGGCGGGCGGCACGTTAGCATCCGGCGCGATATAGAGACCCGGTTCGACGGTCAGCACCATGCCAGGCTCAAGGGGGCGTGAACGGTCGGGACCATAGCCGCCGACATCATGCACGTCCAGCCCGAGCCAGTGGCTAAGGCCGTGCATAAAGAACGGACGGTGGGCGTTAGCGGCAATCAGCTCGTCAATGTCGCCCTTGAGGAGCTCCAGTTCAACCAGCCCGGTCACCATGACGCGCACCACCTCGCCTGTCACCTCCTGAATGGAGGTTCCGGGGCGGAAGAGATTCAGCGCCGTCTCCAGCGATTTGAGCACGATGTCGTAGATGGCGCGCTGTTCAGGGCTAAATTTCCCGTTCACCGGGAAGGTGCGGGTAATATCTCCGGCATAGCCCTGATACTCGCAGCCCGCGTCAATCAGCACCAGATCGCCGTCGCGCAGTACGCTTTCGTTCTCGGTGTAGTGGAGAATACAGCCGTTTTCACCGCCGCCCACGATGGTGTTGTAGGAGGGAAAGCGCGCGCCGTGGCGGTTAAATTCATGCTGGATTTCACCTTCAAGCTGGTACTCGAACATGCCGGGGCGACATTTTTCCATCGCGCGGGTATGCGCCAGCGCGCTGATCTCGCCCGCCCGGCGCATCACCTCAATCTCTTCCGCCGATTTGAACAGGCGCATTTCATGCACCATCGGGCGCCAGTCGGTGAGCGAAGAGGGGGCGATTAAGTTCTGGCGAGAGCCTTTACGCAGCTTTTCCAGCGCGGAAAAGACAATCTCGTCGGCATATTCATATTCCCCCTGAGCGTGGTAAATCACATCCAGGCCGTTGAAGAGCTGATAGAGCTGCTCGTTGATTTCGCTAAAGGCCAGAGCGCGATCCACCCCGAGCTTCTCAGGTGCCGCCTCTTGTCCCAGACGACGGCCAGACCAGATTTCAGCGGTGAGATCGCGCACGCGGTTAAACAAGACGCTATGGCTGTGGGTGTCATCGCTTTTAATCAGCACCAGCACCGCTTCCGGCTCGTTAAAACCGGTGAAGTACCAAAAATCGCTATTCTGACGATAGGGGTATTCACTGTCGTTGCTGCGCGTCGCCTCCGGCGCGGCAAAAATCAGCGCGGCGCTGCCGGGCTGCATCTTTGCCAGCAGCGCCTGACGACGGCGTAAATACTCAGGCTGAGAAATAACCATGACACTCTCCTGTGTGTAATGTTTAGTGTAAGGTCGGCTTGCGCACTTCCGGCGCGGTCGGCTGCGAACGGGTAAAGGCGTCATGGCAGAGAAGCGCGGCCACGCGCACATATTCCACAATCTCTTCGAGCGACATCTCAAGCTCTTCTTGATCCTCATCTTCATCGTAGCCGAGCTGCGCAATGTTGCGCAGATCGTCGATGGCTTCGCCCGCCTCGCCGGTCACTTTATCAAGTTTAGGCTGCGTTACGCCAAGACCCAGCAGATAGTGGTTTACCCAACCCGCCAGCGCGTCGGCGCGGTCAAACACGCTGACATCATCACCCTCTGGCAGGTAGAGCTGAAACAGAAATCCATCATCCTCCAGCGAGTCGCTGGTGGCGGCATGCATTCTGCGCAGGGCCTCGGCCAGCTCATGGCCAAAGGCCAGCCCTTCGTTGGTCAGGTCATGGATCAGCGGCTGCCATGAGCTGTCGTTGTTCCCGCCGCACAGGATCCCGCTGATGAGACCGTGCATTTCAGCAGGGGTCAGCCCTACTCCCTGCTGGTTGAGTAACTGGCTTACGTCGTTGTAACCAGGCATTTCGTTCTGTATAGACATGCTCATTCGTCATCAATGGGAGGAATATTCATGATATGCTAACACTTTGGACCCTGGTGATACCAGAAAAGGGCTTGTATCTTCACACCAGGGTAGCTATAGTGTCGCCCCTTCGCCGCCCCCCGGGTCGTTTGCGAAGGCCGCGCAGTCAATCAGCAGGAAGGTGGCATGTCTGCACAACCCGTCGATCTCCAGATTTTTGGCCGTGCGCTGCGAGTAAATTGTCCTCCTGAACAAAGGGATGCCTTGAATCAGGCTGCGGACGATTTGAATCAGCGGTTGCAAGATTTAAAAGAACGCACTAGAGTCACAAATACTGAGCAGCTGGTCTTCATTGCCGCGTTGAACATCAGTTATGAACTGACTCAGGAAAAGACCAAGACCCGCGACTACGCGGCGAGCATGGAGCAGCGCATTAAAATGCTCCAGCAGACCATTGAACAGGCATTGCTTGATCAGGGTCGCAATCCCGACAGAACGGGACCAAAGTTTGAATAACACTTTGCAGTTGACTATGGTAGAGTAACTGTGAAGAAAAAAATTCTCTGAGATGTTTGCAAGCGGGCCAGTCCCCTGAGCCGATATTTCATACCACAAGAATGTGGCGCTCCACGGTTGGTGAGCATGCTCGGTTCGTCCGAGAAGCCTTAAAACTGTGACGACACATTCACCTTGAACCAAGGGTTCAAGGGTTACAGCCTGCGGCGGCATCTCGGAGATTCCCTCTCTCTTCTTCTACCAACTACCATGACTCAATTCCCTGAAGTTTTTACCTCACGCCAGGACATTCGTAAACTCATTCGTCAGCGTCGTCGCGCTTTAAGCGCCGAGCAACAGGCACACTTTGCCCAGCAGGCGGCCGCCCGCATGATGGCCTACCCGCCGGTGGTAATGGCTCATACCATTGCGCTCTTTTTATCGTTTGACGGCGAGCTGGATACCCAACCGCTTATCGACCAGCTCTGGCGCGCGGGTAAAAAGGTTTACCTGCCGGTTCTGCACCCTTTCAGCCCGGGTAATCTGCTGTTTCTCCACTACCATCCGCACAGTGAGCTGGTGGTGAATCGTCTGAAAATCAGCGAGCCAAAGCTGGATGTTCGCGACGTACTCCCCCTCACGGAGCTGGACGTGCTGGTAACGCCGCTGGTGGCGTTTGATGCACAGGGCCAGCGTTTAGGAATGGGCGGTGGTTTCTATGACAGGACGCTGCAAAACTGGCAGCGGTATAAATTACAGCCGGTGGGTTATGCGCACGATTGCCAGGCTGTAGAAGCCTTACCTGTAGAAAAATGGGATATTCCGCTGCCTGCGGTGGTGACGCCTGGTAAAACGTGGACCTGGTAGAATAAAGCCGGGCGGCGCTTGCGCTTACCCGGCCTGCAAATCCTCAGCGCAGGTCGGGTAAGCGTAAGCGCCACCCGACACCACAAACCGCTTATCAGTACAGCAGACGCGCGCGAATCGTCCCCGGGATCGCCTTCATGCTCTGCAGCGCTTTCTCGGCAACCTCTTCATCCGCTTCAATATCAATGACCACATAGCCCATCTGCGCATTAGTTTGCAGGTACTGCGCGGCGATGTTAACGCTCTGCTCGGCGAAAATCTGGTTAATGGCGGTCAGCACACCCGGACGGTTTTCGTGGATATGCAGCAGGCGACGCCCGCCGTGCAGCGGCAGGGAGACTTCCGGGAAATTCACCGCCGAGAGCGTGGAGCCGTTATCGGAATATTTCGCCAGCTTACCCGCTACCTCAAGACCGATATTCTCCTGCGCTTCCTGAGTGGAGCCGCCGATGTGCGGCGTCAGAATGACGTTATCAAACTCGCACAGCGGAGAGGTAAAGGGATCGCTGTTGGTCGCCGGTTCGGTCGGGAAGACGTCGATAGCCGCCCCCGCCAGATGCTTACGCTTCAGGGCGTCGCACAGCGCCGGAATATCGACCACCGTTCCGCGCGCGGCGTTGATCAGCAGTGAACCAGGCTTCATCAGCGCCAGCTCTTCAGCGCCCATCATATTTTTAGTGGAGGCGTTTTCCGGCACATGGAGGCTCACCACGTCACTCATGTTCAGCAGATCGGAAAGATGTTGCACCTGGGTGGCATTACCGAGCGGCAGCTTGCTCTCGATGTCGTAGAAAAAGACATGCATCCCCAGCGACTCCGCCAGAATGCCGAGCTGTGTGCCGATGTGGCCATAGCCGATAATCCCCAGCTTTTTGCCACGCGCTTCATACGAGCCCGCAGCCAGTTTGTTCCAGACGCCGCGGTGCGCCTTGGCGTTCGCTTCCGGGATGCCGCGCAGGAGGAGGAGGAGCTCGCCAATGACCAGTTCAGCCACGGAGCGGGTATTAGAGAATGGCGCATTAAAAACCGGGACACCGCGCTTCGCGGCGGCTTCCAGGTCGACCTGGTTGGTGCCGATGCAGAAGCAGCCGATAGCCACCAGCTTCTCCGCTGCGGCAATCACCTCTTCGGTCAGATGGGTACGGGATCGCAGGCCAATGAAGTGGGCATCACGGATGGAGGCTTTCAGCGCTTCGCTATCCAGCGCGCCTTTGTGATATTCGATGTTGGTGTAACCCGCCGCACGAAGGCTGTCCAGCGCCTTCTGGTGCACCCCTTCGACGAGCAGAAATTTAATCTTGTCTTTCTCCAGTGATACCTTTGCCATTTACCCGACCCTGTTTTTTGATGATGTTGTGCTGGATTGCAATCCGCTTTCCAACATATCAAAAAAAACTATTGCGGCAATATGAACGTTTGCGTCGAGTCCCTGAAGAAAAGTCATACAGCGTGAAATGGCAGTGGAAAATGCTGGCGAGAAGAAAATTGCTGGTCAAATCGTCAGAAGGGGCGGAAAAACGTGACACAAGTCACCAAATTCAGCGATGCAAAATTTTTTTAACGGGGGAAGCGCTCCCCCGTCAGATCATTTTACGATGGTTTTCACGCCGTCGGCGGTACCAATCAGCGCCACATCCGCGCCGCGGTTCGCAAACAGGCCCACCGTGACAACACCCGGAATCGCGTTGATTGCGTTTTCCAGCGCAACCGCATCCAGGATCTCCAGACCGTGTACGTCAAGAATCACGTTGCCGTTGTCGGTCACCACGCCCTGACGATACTCCGGGCGGCCGCCCAGCTTCACCAGCTGACGGGCGACGGCGCTACGCGCCATCGGGATCACCTCTACCGGCAGCGGGAAGGCGCCCAGAATGTCGACCTGCTTGGAGGCGTCGGCGATGCAGATAAATTTATCCGCCACCGAGGCGATGATCTTTTCACGGGTCAGCGCCGCGCCGCCGCCTTTGATCATCTGCATGTGGCCGTTGATTTCATCCGCGCCATCGACATAAATGCCCAGACGATCAACCTCGTTAAGATCAAATACGGTGATACCAAGGCTTTTCAGTTTTTCGGTGGAGGCATCGGAGCTGGAGACCGCACCCTCGATCTGCCCTTTCATCGTGCCCAGCGCGTCAATAAAGTGCGCGGCGGTCGACCCGGTACCTACCCCGACAATGGTGCCTGGCTGTACGTACTGGAGAGCGGCCCATCCTACTGCTTTTTTCAGTTCATCCTGCGTCATGATCGTTTTGCCTGTGGTGTGAAAACTCAGCGCGCATTATAGAACATGCAGGTTCGATTTCGTCTGCCACAAAAGGAAAATTGTGTCATAGTGCAGATTGAGCAAATAAAGGAGTCCCCACCCGCAATGAAACGTCCGGATTACAGAACATTACAGGCCCTTGATGCCGTCATACGCGAGCGCGGTTTTGAACGGGCGGCGCAAAAGCTGTGCATCACCCAATCCGCCGTCTCGCAGCGAATCAAACAGCTTGAGAATATGTTCGGACAGCCGCTGCTGGTGCGTACCGTACCGCCGCGCCCGACGGAGCAGGGGCAGAAGCTGCTCGCCCTGCTGCGTCAGGTGGAGCTACTGGAAGAGGAGTGGCTGGGCGATGAGCAGACCGGCTCCACCCCGCTGCTGCTGTCGCTGGCGGTGAACGCCGACAGTCTGGCGACCTGGTTACTCCCGGCCCTGGCTACGGTACTGGCCGACTCGCCGATTCGTCTTAACCTGCAGGTTGAAGATGAAACCCGCACCCAGGAACGTCTGCGGCGCGGCGAAGTGGTGGGCGCGGTCAGTATTCAGCCTCAGGCGCTGCCAAGCTGCCTGGTGGATCAGCTGGGCGCGCTGGACTATCTCTTCGTGGCGTCAAAAGCTTTTGCCGAACGCTACTTCCCGAACGGCGTCACCCGCTCGGCCCTGCTGAAAGCGCCTGCCGTCGCGTTCGACCATCTCGACGATATGCACCAGGCCTTTTTGCAGCAGAACTTCGATCTGCCGCCGGGCAGCGTGCCGTGCCATATCGTTAACTCCTCGGAAGCGTTTGTCCAGCTGGCCCGCCAGGGCACCACCTGCTGTATGATCCCGCATCTGCAGATTGAAAAGGAGCTGGAAAGCGGCGAGCTGATTGACCTTACGCCTGGCCTCTATCAGCGCCGGATGCTCTACTGGCACCGCTTCGCGCCGGAAAGCCGCATGATGCGCAACGTCACCGACGCGCTGCTGGCTTACGGGCATAAGGTATTGAGGCAGGACTGAAAAATATTCCCCTCTCCCGGCCGGGAGAAGGGATAGCAGATTGGAGAAATTACCGGGCAGGCGTGGCAGCAGGCTGCTGCTGAGTTTGCGTCTGCGCAGGCTCCTGACTTTGCGTCTGGCCCTGGGCTGGTTCAAGCTGGAACACCACGTCCACCTGATCGTCAAACTGAATCGTTGCCTGTTCGTACGTCTCCTGCGCGGAGGCTGGCGCGGCATCGGCTTTCATCATGCGGACCATCGGGCTTGGCTGATAGTTCGAGACGTGGTAGCGCACGCTGTAGACCGGCCCCAGCTTGCTGTGAAAGCCGGAAGCGAGCTGCTGCGCCTGACGAACGGCGTCATCAATAGCCGCCTTGCGAACTTCATCTTTGTATTTCTCGGGTTGCGCAACCCCAAGCGAAACGGAGCGAATTTCGTTCAGGCCCGCTTTTAAGGCGCCGTCGAGCAGCGTATTCACCTTATCGAGCTGGCGCAGTGTGACCTCTACGGTGCGCACGGCGCGATAGCCTTTCAGAATGCTTTTACCGTTCTGGTAGTCGTAGTCGGGCTGAGTACGCAGGTTGGCGGAGCTGATATCCTTTTTCGCAATACCGTTCTGCTCAAGAAAGGAGAGATATTGCGCAACACGTTCATCCGCCTGCTTCTTGGCGGAGGCCGCATCTTTTGCCGCCACGTTGACCTCAATGGCCAGAGTCGCGATATCCGGCACAGCATCCACGCTCGCGGTACCGGAAGTGACAATGTGCGGACCGTCAGGCAGTTCACTCGCCTGAACCGACATTGCGCCAAAACCTACTAATGCCGCCAGGGCCATCACTTTAAACTTCACTGTCATTCCTCCATGGTGCGAAGAGTGCCCACCAACAGGGCGCATGCCTGCAAGCTTAGCGGTTCTGACGCTATTGTCCATAAGACAAGACCTGGTTGAAGAGCGCATGGAGATGGTGAATCCCCTCCTTCGCCAGCTGAAAAGCGATAAACCACATCACCAGCCCCACCAGCGTATTGATGATGCGCTGGGCCTTCACGGTACGCAGACGCGGCGCGAGCCAGGCGGCAAGCAGCGCCAGGCCGAAGAACCATAAGAACGAGGCGCTGATTGTCCCCATCGCAAACCACCGTCTCGGCTCAACATCAAGCTGACCGCCAAGGCTGCCCAGCACCACAAAGGTATCCAGATAGACGTGCGGGTTAAGCCAGGTAACAGCCAGCATGGTGGCGATGATTTTCCAGCGTCCCTGCTTTAACACCTCGGCGTTCGCCAGGGCGATATCTTTGCTCATCGCGGTTTTCAACGCGCCAAAGCCATACCACAGTAAAAAAGCGACGCCGCCCCAGGTGACCAGCGCCATCAGCCACGGCGACTGCATCAGCAGTGCGCTGCCGCCAAAGATACCCGCGCAAATCAGCACCAGATCGCTTACGGCGCAGAGCAGCGCAATCATCAGATGATACTGGCGGCGAATCCCCTGATTCATCACAAAAGCGTTTTGCGGGCCGAGGGGAAGTATCATCGCCGCCCCCAGAGCAAGCCCTTGAAAGTAAAAAGATAACATGAAGAGCATCTCACAGTTTTGTCATGGCGCTGACTATACTGCGGGATATGCATTAGCGGAAATGGATAATTTTAATCGGCGATAAGGGAGGCTAATAAAAGTCCGGCGACATTGCGCCGCCGGGAGAAGAGGATATTAATGCGTCTCTGACGTATCTTTTACGCGTTTGAAATTTACATCCATCTGCGGATACGGGAAGCTAATACCGTTGGCGTCAAAGTCACGCTTAATACGCTCCAGCACGTCCCAGTAGACGTTTTGCAGATCGCCGCTTTTGCTCCAGACGCGCACCACAAAATTGATTGACGAAGCGCCCAGTTCGTTCAGGCGAACGGTCATTTCACGATCTTTAAGAATGCGCTCATCAGATTCAATAATCGTGGTCAGCAGCTGCTTAACTTTTTCAATATCGGAATCGTACGCCACGCCAATAATAAATTCGTTACGACGCACCGGCTCACGGGAGAAGTTAATAATATTGTTGGCGATAATTTTACCGTTAGGAATAACGATAATACGGCCATCCACCGAACGCAGGGTGGTGGAGAAAATCTGCACCTGAAGCACCGTACCCGCCACGCCGCCGAGATCAACATATTCACCGGCGCGGAACGGACGGAACGTGACCAGCAGAACGCCCGCCGCCAGGTTGGAGAGAGAGCCCTGCAGTGCCAGACCGATAGCCAGACCGGCGGCACCGAGAACGGCAATGACCGAGGCGGTTTGTACACCCACGCGCCCTAACGCCGCAATCAGCGTGAACGCGATAATCCCGTAACGCACCAGCGCCGAGAGAAAATCTGCCACCGTCGCGTCAATATGACGCGCCACCATCAGGCGGTTAACCCCATTTGATACCACGCGCGCGACAATCATCCCGACAATAATAATCGCGATGGCGGCAACGATATTTACGGCGTAACTCAGCAGTAATGCCTGGTTGCGCACCAGCCAGGAGCCAGCATTATTAATGCTGTCTACGACACCGAGATCTTCCATTTCGTTTTCCTTATGCTAAACACAAATTAACCATCCCCAAAGGAGACTGGCAGGCCATTAAAGGGTAAACAAAAGCGAGAGCTTTGCCAAACAGATCACGAAATCGGTTATTGCATTTGAAAAATAAAAAAGGCCCGCCGGAGCGGACCTTTCTGAGGCTGTTAGCAGCGCAAATTACAGAACGTCAATCGCGTTCAGCTCTTTGAACGCCTGCTCCAGACGGGTGATCATGGACTGCTGACCAGCACGCAGCCATACGCGCGGATCGTAGTATTTCTTGTTCGGCTGGTCTTCGCCTTTCGGGTTGCCCAGCTGGCCCTGCAGGTAAGCTTCGTTTTCTTTGTAGTAGTTCAGGATACCTTCCCAGGTTGCCCACTGGGTATCGGTATCGATGTTCATTTTCACTACGCCGTAGCTTACGGAGTCTTTGATTTCCTGAGCAGAAGAACCGGAACCGCCGTGGAATACGAAGTTCAGGCTGTTGTGCGGCAGGTTATGTTTCTTAGAAACATATTCCTGAGAGTCGCGCAGGATGGTCGGGGTCAGAACCACGTTACCCGGCTTGTAAACACCGTGTACGTTGCCGAAGGAGGCAGCGATGGTAAAACGCGGGCTGATTTTGCTCAGCTCGGTGTAGGCGTAATCAACATCTTCCGGCTGGGTGTAGAGAGCGGAAGCGTCCATATGGCTGTTGTCCACACCATCTTCTTCACCGCCGGTGCAGCCCAGTTCGATCTCCAGAGTCATGCCCATTTTGGACATGCGCGCCAGGTATTTGGAGCAGATTTCGATGTTTTCGTGCAGGGACTCTTCAGACAGGTCGATCATGTGGGAAGAGAACAGCGGTTTGCCGGTAGCCGCGAAGTGTTTTTCACCCGCGTCCAGCAGACCGTCGATCCACGGCAGCAGTTTCTTCGCGCAGTGGTCGGTGTGCAGGATAACCGGCACGCCGTAGTGTTCAGCCATCTGGTGAACGTGGTGCGCGCCAGAGATTGCGCCCAGGATTGCCGCGCCCTGCGGAACGTCGGTTTTCACGCCTTTACCGGCGATGAAGGAAGCACCACCGTTGGAGAACTGAACGATAACCGGCGCTTTTACTTTCGCAGCGGTTTCCAGAACAGCGTTGATGGAGTCGGTGCCAACGCAGTTAACCGCAGGCAGAGCGAAGTTGTTCTCTTTAGCGACCTGGAACACTTTCTGTACGTCATCACCAGTGATCACGCCAGGTTTTACGAAATCAAAAATTTTAGACATGTTACGTAGTCCTGTATCTGTATCTTCGACCGTTGAAACGGGTAAGCGAGCTTTTCAGCGCGCAGAAAAACAGGCGGGTCTCCCCGCCTGAACAAACTTACTTCTTAGCGCGCTCTTCGAGCATCGCCACAGCTGGCAGGACTTTGCCTTCCACAAATTCGAGGAATGCGCCGCCGCCAGTGGAGATGTAGGAGATCTTGTCGGAAATGCCGAACAGGTCGATCGCCGCCAGGGTGTCGCCGCCGCCTGCGATGGAGAACGCGTCGCTGTCTGCGATAGCGTTAGCCACGATTTCGGTACCTTTACGGAAGTTCGGGAACTCAAACACGCCAACCGGGCCGTTCCACAGGATGGTTTTGGCGTTTTTCAGGATCTCAGCCAGTTTTTCTGCAGAGGCGTCGCCCAGGTCCAGGATCTGCTCGTCATCTTTGATGTCGTTAACAGATTTCAGGGTGGCGGTCGCGGTTTCAGAGAACTCGGTCGCTACGCGAACGTCGGTCGGAACCGGGATGTCGCAGGTGCCCAGCAGGCGTTTGGCTTCATCAACCAGGTCCGCTTCGTACAGGGATTTACCTACGTTGTGGCCTTGAGCAGCAACGAAGGTGTTGGCAATACCACCGCCAACGATCAGCTGATCAGCGATTTTGGAGAGAGAGTCGAGAACGGTCAGTTTGGTAGAAACTTTAGAACCGCCTACGATAGCGACCATCGGACGAGCCGGCTCTTTCAGCGCTTTACCCAGCGCGTCCAGTTCTGCCGCCAGCAGCGGGCCTGCGCACGCCACGTCAGCGAATTTACCGATACCGTGGGTAGAGGCCTGCGCACGGTGAGCGGTACCGAATGCGTCCATAACGAATACGTCGCACAGCGCGGCATATTTTTTGGACAGCGCTTCGTCGTCTTTCTTCTCGCCTTTGTTGAAACGCACGTTTTCCAGAACAACCAGTTCACCTTCAGCTACTTCCACGCCGTCCAGGTAATCTTTTACCAGACGTACCGGGCTGGAGAGCTTATCTTTCAGGTAATTTACAACCGGCAGCAGAGAGAACTCTTCGTTGTACTCACCTTCGGTCGGACGACCCAGGTGAGAGGTAACCATCACTTTCGCACCCTGCTTCAGCGCCAGTTCGATGGTCGGCAGAGATGCACGGATACGCGCATCGCTGGTCACTTTGCCATCTTTTACCGGCACGTTCAGATCGGCACGGATAAATACGCGTTTACCAGCCAGATCCAGATCGGTCATCTTAATTACAGACATGGTGAATCCTCTCATTGATTCTAAAGATTTGCAGGCGCTTTCGCACCTTACCTGAAACCTTGTGCAGCCATGGCTAACGTGGTGTCGAGCATCCTGTTAGCAAAGCCCCATTCGTTATCACACCAGACCAGCGTTTTGATCAGATGCGCCCCACTCACTCGCGTTTGCGTGCCATCGACGATGGCGCTGTGCGGATCGTGGTTGAAATCGGTGGAGACCAACGGCAATTCCGTATAGTCAACTATACCATGAAATGAACCCTGTGCCGCTTTTTGCAGCAATCGGTTGACTTCATTAGCTTTTACCGGTTTTTTTACCGTTACGCTCAAATCGATTGCGGTGACGTTTATCGTCGGCACACGTACGGCAATCGCTTCGAAACGATCGTTAAACTGCGGGAAAATTCGGGTGATGCCCGCCGCGAGTTTTGTATCCACCGGAATAATCGACTGGCTCGCCGCGCGAGTGCGTCGTAAATCCGGGTGGTAAGCGTCGATGACCTGCTGATCGTGCATAGCGGAATGAATCGTGGTTACCGTACCCGATTCGATACCGTAAGCATCATCTACCAGTTTGATGATCGGTATTATGCAGTTGGTGGTGCAGGAGGCATTAGAGACGAGGCGGTGTTCAGCCCGCAGCTCCTGGTGGTTGACGCCGTAGACTACGGTGGCGTCGAGATCGTGGCTGCCGGGATGGGAAAAAAGCACCTTTTTTGCCCCGGCGGCGAGATGCGCCTCTCCATGTTCGCGGTTACCGTAGACGCCAGTGCAGTCGAGGACCACGTCGACCCCAAGCTCTTTCCAGGGCAGCGGCTCAAGGCGGCGTTCATGCAGGAGGCGAATCACATCATCGCCCACGAACAACCGATCTCTTTCCTGACGAACCTCCCAGGCAAAGCGCCCGTGGCTGGTGTCATACTTCAACAAATGCGCCATGCCTTCGGCATCCGCCAGTTCGTTGATGGCCACCACGGTGATCTCCGCCCGACGCCCGGATTCATATAAAGCACGAACCACATTGCGCCCGATGCGACCGAAGCCATTAATCGCTACGCGTACGGTCATAGGTCTCCTGCAAGACTATCCCTGAGTATGAGGTGGTGAAAGAGTAATTCAGCCACGCCTGAAGGGGAATCATTGCCTGTCACAAACTGCGATTGATTGGTCAAATGTCGAACACTTAATCGACTGAAACGCTTCAGCAAGGATAAGCGAAACGTGGAATAAAAGGAATCTCTGTCCAGATGAATAGGCGAGCTATATGACTTGCATCACATTTTCGGTGGAATAATTTACAGAGCAGTTACATGTCTCAGGAATCGTGCATACAAAAAAGCCGGGTGGCGCTAACGCTTACCCGGCCTACATTTTATGCCACTTGTAGGCCCGGTAAGCGTCAGCGTCACCGGGCAAAACGGCAATTACAGCAGCTCTTTCGCCTTCGCTACTACGTTTTCAACGGTGAAGCCAAACTCTTCAAACAGCTGCTCCGCCGGGGCGGACTCACCGAAGGTGGTCATACCGACGATAGCACCGTTCAGGCCCACGTATTTGAACCAGTAGTCAGCGATACCCGCTTCCACTGCCACGCGAGCGGAGACTGCTTTAGGCAGTACGGACTCACGATAAGCGGCATCCTGCTTGTCGAACGCATCGGTGGACGGCATGGAAACCACGCGCGCCTTCACGCCTTCGGCAGTCAGTTTTTCCCAGGCGGCAACGGCCAGTTCAACTTCAGAGCCGGTCGCGATCAGGATCAGCTGCGGCTGGCCTGCACAATCTTTCAGCACGTAACCACCGCGCGCGATGTTTGCCAGCTGCTCTTCCGTACGCTCCTGCTGCGCCAGATTCTGACGGGAGAGGATCAGCGCGGTCGGGCCATCCTGACGCTCTACGCCATATTTCCACGCCACTGCGGATTCAACCTGGTCACACGGACGCCATGTGGACATGTTCGGCGTAACGCGCAGGGAAGCCACCTGCTCAACTGGCTGGTGGGTCGGGCCATCTTCACCCAGACCGATAGAGTCGTGGGTGTAGACCATCACCTGACGCTGTTTCATCAGCGCAGCCATACGCACCGCGTTACGGGCATATTCCACAAACATCAGGAAGGTCGAGGTGTACGGCAGGAAACCACCGTGCAAGGCGATACCGTTGGCAATCGCGGTCATACCGAACTCGCGCACGCCGTAATGGATGTAGTTACCTGCGGTATCTTCATTGATCGCTTTCGAGCCGGACCAGATGGTCAGGTTGGATGGCGCCAGGTCAGCGGAGCCGCCGAGGAACTCTGGAAGCAGAGGGCCAAACGCTTCGATCGCATTCTGAGACGCTTTACGGCTGGCGATTTTCGCCGGATTCGCCTGCAGCTTCGCGATGAACTCATTCGCTTTCGCATCGAAGTCAGCCGGCATCTCGCCTTTCATGCGGCGGGTGAACTCTGCGGCTTCCTGCGGGAAGGCTTTCGCATAGGCGGCAAACTTCTCGTTCCAGGCCGCTTCTTTCGCCTGGCCCGCTTCTTTGGCATCCCACTGCGCGTAGATTTCAGACGGGATCTCAAACGGCGCATATTTCCAGCCCAGCTGTTCGCGGGTCAGCGCGATTTCAGCGTCGCCCAGCGGCGCGCCGTGGGAGTCGTGGGTGCCCGCTTTGTTCGGGGAGCCAAAACCGATGATAGTTTTGCACATCAGCAGGGACGGTTTATCGGTAACGCTGCGCGCCTCTTCCACCGCGCGTTTAATCGCTTCAGCATCGTGACCATCAATGCCGCGCACGACGTGCCAGCCGTAGGCTTCAAAGCGTTTCGCGGTGTCGTCGGTGAACCAGCCTTCAATGTGACCGTCAATGGAGATGCCGTTGTCGTCGTAGAAAGCAATCAGTTTACCCAGCTTAAGGGTACCGGCCAGGGAGCATACCTCGTGGGAAATACCTTCCATCATGCAGCCGTCGCCCATGAAGGCGTAGGTGAAGTGGTCAACAATGTCGTGACCCGGGCGGTTGAATTGCGCCGCCAGCGTTTTTTCCGCGATAGCCATACCGACCGCGTTAGCAATACCCTGACCCAGCGGACCGGTGGTGGTTTCTACACCTGCGGTGTAACCCACTTCCGGGTGACCCGGGGTTTTGGAGTGCAGCTGACGGAAATTCTGCAGTTCAGACATTGGCAGGTCGTAGCCGGTAAGGTGCAGCAGGCTGTAAATCAGCATGGAGCCGTGGCCGTTGGAGAGCACGAAACGGTCGCGGTCAGCCCAGGACGGGTTCTGCGGGTTGTGGTTCAGGAAATCACGCCACAGGACTTCGGCAATGTCAGCCATACCCATAGGGGCACCCGGGTGACCGGATTTGGCTTTCTGTACTGCGTCCATGCTCAGCGCACGAATAGCATTAGCAAGCTCTTTACGTGAGGACATTTTAACTCCAGATCGGACTGTTAAAGGCCATGCCCTTGACGACAGCGCGTTTTGGGCTACGCCGGAAAAAAGTGCCAACAATGTAACCCAAGCGACAGGGCATGTACATGGAGCATTCTTTTGCCTCTTCAGAAATCTCTGGATCATGCTCGCATGTTGCGCAATCCGCTCGCCCGCTCCAGTCGATATTCCTTATACTTACCTCACTCCGGCTTCGCTGGCGAAGCAACATTCAGATTTTATTCAGATCAACAGGTGCGGAAGCAATATGATGAAAATGCGTGCAGTAGTGCTGGCTCTGGGAACGACCGTTCTGCTTAGCGGCTGTCAAAATATGGATTCTAACGGTCTGTTAAGTTCCGGCGCAGAGGCTTTCCAGGCCTACTCGTTAAGCGATGAACAGGTGAAAGCGCTGAGCGATCAATCCTGTAAAGAGCTGGATGCCAAAGCTACTATCGCTCCCGCCAGCAGCACCTATACCCAGCGCCTGAATAAGATCGCGGCGGCGCTGGGCGATAACATCAACGGCCAGCCGGTAAACTACAAGGTATATGAGACGAAAGACGTTAACGCCTTCGCGATGGCGAACGGCTGTATCCGTGTCTACAGCGGCCTGATGGATATGATGACCGACAACGAAGTGGAAGCGGTGATCGGTCACGAGATGGGCCACGTGGCGCTGGGTCACGTGAAGAAAGGAATGCAGGTAGCGTTGGGTACCAACGCAGTGCGCGTCGCCGCAGCCTCTGCGGGCGGCGTAGTCGGCAGCCTCTCCCAGTCGCAGCTTGGCGACCTTGGCGAAAAGCTGGTTAACTCGCAGTTCTCCCAGCGTCAGGAGTCGGAAGCGGATGACTACTCTTACGATCTGTTGCGCAAACGAGGCATCAGCCCGGCGGGCTTAGCCACCAGCTTTGAGAAACTGGCACAACTGGAAGCAGGACGACAAAGCTCGATGTTCGACGACCACCCGGCCTCGGAAGCGCGCGCCCAGCATATCCGCGACCGCATGGCGGCAGACGGAATAAAATAATTTCGCCAGCCCGGCCCTTATCGGGCATCGCAGAAACAGCGCCGGATGGCGGCGTAAACGCCTTATCCGGCCTACATGCATGAATGCACAATCGTAGGCCGGATAAGCGCAGCGTCGGATGGCGGCGTAAACGCCTTATCCAGCCTACCTGCGTGAATGCACAACCGTAGGCCGGATAAGCGCAGCGCCATCCGGCACATACAGGCACAGCGCCGAACGCCGGCGCGGGTTTACTCGCCCTTCTTCGCCGCCTGGATGTAGAGCATCTCCAGCGCCAGGGTCGCGGCGGCCAGCGCCGTGATCTCAGACTGATCGTAGGCAGGCGCCACTTCAACCAGATCCATACCGACAATGTTCAGATCCTTCAGGCCACGCACCAGCTTGATGGCGCGATCCGAGGTCAGGCCGCCAATCACCGGCGTACCGGTACCCGGTGCGAATGCCGGATCCAGGCAGTCGATATCAAAGGTCAAATAGACCGGCATATCGCCCACAATCTGCTTCACCTGCGCAAGGATATCGTCCACGGTACGATCGTTCACCTGGCCCGCGTCAAGCACGGTGAAGCCGTTATCTTTGTCGAACTCGGTACGGATACCAATCTGCACGGAGTGGTTCGGATCGATTAACCCCTCTTTCGGCGCGGTGTAGAACATGGTGCCGTGGTCAAACTCACAGCCGTTCGCATAGGTGTCGGTATGGGCGTCAAAATGGACCAGCGCCATTTTGCCGAAGTGCTTCGCGTGGGCGCGCAGCAGCGGCAGCGTGACGAAGTGGTCGCCGCCAAAAGAGAGCATACGCTTGCCGGCTGCCAGCAGTCTTTCGGCGTGAGCCTGGAGTTTTTCACTCATTTCACGCGCGTCGCCAAAGGCGTAGACCAGGTCGCCGCAGTCCACCACGTTCAGACGCTCGCGCATGTCGAAGTTCCACGGGAAGCGGCAATGCTCCCAGGCCAGATTGGTCGACACCTGACGGATCGCCGCCGGACCATGACGACCGCCCGCACGACCCGAGGTCGCCATGTCAAAGGGTACGCCGGTAATGACCCAGTCAGCGTCGCTGTCGTATGGCTGGAAATTGAGCGGAAGGCGTAAAAAACCAAACGCGTTCGATACCAGGGAGTTGTCGTACTGATGACCTAAAGTGCTCATGTCCTGACCTCGTAAAAGTCGATACATTAAATACAGATGAAAAAAAATCCCTTCCGCGTCGTTAAACCCGACGAGGAAGGGATTGATTCGAATGCTGCTGATTAGAACGAATTATCGCCGTTAATTCAGACGGGTTCAAGTAAGTATAGGCGCTGATGAGGTCTTTGCCCTTCACCCTGCCCCTCTCCCTAAAGGGGAGGGAATTTGAACACCCTCTCCCCTTTGGGGTGTACAGTCCGGGGACATGGTAGACAGATGTTCGGGGACATGGTGAACACTTTTTAACATCCCTTACCCATGGTGATCGACTTTTTCTTCAGGTCGATCACCCCCACTTTCGTGCTGTACCACCAGACTTCATAACAGCCGTCCTCCTGCGTTTCCTTCAGCCCCACACGCTCTCCCCTGAAGGCCTTGCCTGCGTTCAGACTGAGACCCTTTATGCTCAGCTTCCCGCTGATATCCACCTTCCTCACCATCACCCCTTCGTCATATTCCGGCGGCATGACGGTGGCGCTGTACTGACGGGCGGACGGCTGATAGCGCGAGGCCGGCACCGCCATACCCAGCGCCTCGTGCGGACGCTCAAGGTTATAGACAGCCCGCCACTGGTCGAACGCCCGCTGCAGCCCGCTGCTGTCGGCGAACCATCTTCCCTGCAGGAGTTCCGCCTTCAGGCTGCGGTGAAAACGCTCCAGCTTGCCCTGGGTCTGTGGATGATAAGGCCGGGAGTGACCGACACGGATACCCAGACGCATCAGCCACAGCTCCGGCCCCGTCCAGCTGCCGGTGGTGTCGCCCCACGGCGCGCCGTTGTCCATGGTCATCCGGTCCGGCAGACCGTAGTGTTCAAAGACCCTGACGAGCTGCCGCTGTACGGTCTCACGCCGTTCATCCCCGCAGTGCGCCAGACACAGGGAGAACCGGGAGTGGTCGTCCAGCAGGGTGAGCGGATGGCAGCGGCCGCCGCCAAAGGGAAAATGGCCCTTGAAATCCATCTGCCAGAGCCGGTTCGGGGCGGAGTGTTCGAAGCGGCCGGTAGCCGGTATGCCGGGAGGCATACCGGGCAGCAGGCCGTGACGGGCCATCAGGCTGTGAACGGTGCTGAAGGCGGGCATGGGATGCCCGCGGTCCTCCAGCCAGCGCTTAATCTTGCGCGCGCCCCAGCGTTCATGGCGGGCATGGGCCATACGCAGCAGGTCAGTGATGCCGTCCGGTGAACGGTTCGGGGAGTGATGCGGCGTGCGCGGCCGGTCCTGAAGCCCGGCTGCGCCGTCTTCAGCCCAGCGGCGAAGCCACTTGTAGCCGGTGGCCGGTGAAATGCCGTAGTGGCGGCAGAGTGAACGGATGTTCGCCCCGTCCTGCGAGGCGAACAAAACAAACTCAGTACGTAATGACATGGTATCTCTCGCATCCCAGGGCATAAGCGGCTCCATAAACGGGTTCTTATGCCTCAGTTGTAAGTGTCTACCATGTCTCCGAACAAGTGTTCACTATGTCCCCGGACTGTACATGGGGAGAGGGCTGGGGTGAGGGGAAAGGCAGATGCCTTACTCGTCTTCCAGATAGGTATAGCCGTAAAGACCCGTCTCGAACTCTTCCAGGAACTGCTGCTGAAGCACATCGTCCAGATCGGTGTTTTTCACCTGATCGCGGAACTGGGTCAGCAGCTTATTCGGATCAAGCTGCACGTACTGGAGCATATCCGCCACGGTGTCACCTTCATCGGAAAGCTCCACCTCAACGCTGCCGTCAGGGAAGACAAACACATCCACCGCTTCGGTATCACCGAACAGGTTATGCATATTGCCCAGAATCTCCTGATAGGCGCCGACCATAAAGAAGCCCAGCATCGGCGGGTTCTCAGGATCATACTCCGGCATTGGCATGGTGGTGGCGATACCGTCCCCATCCACGTAGTGATCGATCGCGCCGTCGGAATCACAGGTAATATCAAGCAGTACCGCGCGGCGCTCCGGCGCCTGGTTTAACCCCTCCAGCGGCAGAACCGGGAAGAGCTGGTCGATCCCCCATGCATCCGGCATCGACTGGAACAGGGAGAAGTTGACGTACATTTTGTCCGCCATACGCTCCTGCAGTTCGTCGATAATCGGGCGATGGGCTCGGTTGCTCGGATCAAGCTGCTTTTGTACCTCATGGCACATATTCAGGTAGAGCTGTTCCGCCCAGGCGCGCTCCTGGAGGCTAAAGCTGCCTGAGGAGTAGCCGATATGGATATCGTGCAGATCCATCTGGCTGTCGTGCAGCCATTCGCGCAGGGAACGGCGCGTGCCCGGCTCGTGCATCTCCTGCCAGGTTTCCCACATGCTTTGCAGCGCGCGCGGCGCATCTTCAGCAGGCGGCGTTGATTCCGTCGTTTCGCTGCGTTCCACGCCGATGATATTGGAAACCAGCACCGTATGGTGCGCCGTCACGGCGCGGCCCGACTCGGTGATGACCGTCGGGTGCGGCAGACCATGCTCTTCACAGGCGTCGCCAATCGCCCAGATAATGTTGTTGGCATACTCGTTCAGGCCGTAGTTGACGGAGCAGTCGGACTGCGAGCGCGTTCCTTCATAGTCTACGCCCAGGCCGCCGCCCACGTCGAAACACTGGATATTGACGCCAAGCTTATGCAGCTCCACGTAAAAACGCGCCGACTCGCGCACGCCGGTGGCGATATCGCGAATGTTGGCCATCTGCGAACCGAGGTGGAAGTGCAGCAGCTGAATGCTGTCCAGACGCCCGCGCTCGCGCAGAATTTCCACCAGCTGCAGCACCTGATTTGCCGCAAGACCGAATTTGGATTTTTCGCCGCCGGAGGATTGCCACTTGCCGGAACCCTGCGAAGCCAGACGCGCACGCACGCCGAGGCGCGGCACCACGTTCAGACGCTCCGCCTCTTCCAGCACGATAGCGATCTCGGACATCTTCTCGATCACCAGATAGACCTTGTGGCCCATCTTCTCGCCAATCAGCGCCAGACGAATATATTCGCGGTCTTTATAGCCGTTACAGACGATAACGCTGCGGGTCATGCCCGCGTGGGCCAGTACCGCCATCAGCTCCGCTTTGGAGCCCGCCTCCAGCCCCAGCGGCTCGCCGGAGTGGATCAGGGATTCAATGACGCGGCGGTGCTGGTTTACCTTGATCGGATAGACCAGAAAGTAGTCGCCGTTGTAACCGTAAGATTCACGCGCGCGCTTGAAGGCGGCGTTGATTGAACGCAGACGGTGCTGAAGGATCTGCGGGAAGCAGAACAATGCCGGCAGGCGTTGTCCCTGCGCTTCGCGTGCTTTAACAAGCTTAGCGAGATCGACGCGAGCTTCCGGAACGTCCGGATCCGGGCAGACGCTGATATGGCCCAGTTCGTTGACGTCGTAATAGTTATTGCCCCACCAGGCAATATTGTATGTGCGCAGCATCTTGCTGGCTTCCTGGGAGCTCATCGCAACCTCCTGCATGGAACGTAGTACACCCTGTTCGCCCGCTGACGAAGGCGAACCTAAAGACATGTCGTCAGACATAGCGAACCTCAACTTGTAATAAGTGTAAAACAGTTGACTACTATCGCAGCGTCATCCTGCGATAACAACCCATAAACGGCGCAAGACTCCAGCACTTCATGCTGAAAGCGAGGCCGTGCTAACGGTTTCTTATTCATAACATTGTAAAACACGTAACCGAACTCTGTATGACAAGGTCCGGCGAAACCACGAGAAAGCTCCTGATTAACAAGAGCGCCCTTGTTCAGATTTCACAAAGCGATTAGCCGGCTCTGGAATCCTGAGAAGCGCCGAGATGGGTATAACATCGGCAGGTTTGCAGACGGAAATGGGGGGTTGCAGGGCGCGTGTGTTCGTCAGAACGACGAAGCTGAGTTAGCACAAAACGACGGTTCATTATCTCGTATCACCTCCACGGCTGCCCCGAAAGACAGACCACCAAGCCAAAGCTAAATGTTCACTGCTTAACCCGGCTGGAAGTGGCGACACGATGAGGTCATCGAGCGCTTATTTTTGAGAGCCGCGCGCGGCGATTTATACCGACAACAGGGGTAAAAAGCAAAATAAAAATATGTCTCCTGCCAGCGCCGTCAGGAAAATTTTCCACTTGCTTTCACGCTTAGTGCGACATGGCTCAAAAATCGCTGGAAATGAGGTCAAGATGTGACCTAAAATAGCCGTCCAGAAGTTAATCCATCTATACTGATTAACACTCAGACTTCTTGTGACTTCACTTCTCTATTGCAGTAGAATCCTCTGCGATTGTTTTGAATGGCAAGAGTTTGTTTTAACCGAATTTCTAAGGGTGAAAGAGAATATGGCTAAACACCTGTTTACGTCCGAGTCTGTATCAGAAGGACATCCTGATAAAATTGCTGACCAAATCTCCGATGCCGTGCTTGACGCTATCCTGGCTCAGGATCCGAAAGCACGTGTCGCCTGTGAAACCTATGTCAAAACGGGCATGGTTCTGGTTGGCGGTGAAATCACCACCAGCGCATGGGTCGATATCGAAGAGATCACCCGTAAAACGGTGCGTGAGATTGGCTATGTGCATTCTGATATGGGCTTTGACGCCAACTCCTGCGCGGTACTGAGCGCTATCGGCAAACAGTCCCCGGACATCAACCAGGGCGTTGACCGCGCCGATCCGCTGGAACAGGGTGCGGGCGACCAGGGCCTGATGTTTGGCTACGCCACGAACGAAACCGACGTGCTGATGCCTGCTCCGGTTACTTACGCTCACCGTCTGGTGCAGCGTCAGGCTGAAGTGCGCAAAAATGGCACCCTGCCGTGGCTGCGCCCGGATGCGAAAAGCCAGGTTACCTTCCAGTATGACAGCGGCAAAATCGTTGGCATCGACGCGGTAGTTCTCTCCACTCAGCATTCCGAAGAGATTGAGCAGAAAGATCTGCAGGAAGCGGTGATGGAAGAGATCATCAAGCCGATCCTGCCATCCGAATGGCTGAACGCCTCGACCAAATTCTTCATCAACCCGACCGGTCGCTTTGTGATTGGCGGCCCGATGGGTGACTGCGGTCTGACTGGTCGTAAAATTATCGTGGACACCTACGGCGGCATGGCGCGTCACGGTGGCGGCGCGTTCTCCGGTAAGGATCCCTCTAAAGTGGACCGTTCCGCAGCATATGCGGCGCGTTATGTGGCGAAAAACATCGTTGCCGCTGGCCTGGCTGACCGCTGCGAAATCCAGGTTTCTTACGCTATCGGCGTGGCTGAACCGACCTCCATCATGGTTGAAACCTTCGGTACCGAAAAAGTCTCTACCGAACAGCTCACCCTGCTGGTGCGTGAGTTCTTCGACCTGCGTCCGTACGGCCTGATCCAGATGCTGGATCTGCTGCACCCGATTTACCAGGAAACCGCAGCTTACGGCCACTTTGGCCGCGAACATTTCCCGTGGGAAAAAACCGACAAAGCGGCGCTGCTGCGCGATGCTGCTGGCCTGAAATAATTCCCCGTAATGGTCAAATCAAACGGCAACTTCGCGTTGCCGTTTTTTTATGCCCGCGCAAACGCAGAAAACCACCTGCCGGTCGCTTCATCCGCCCTTCCCCTTTTTTCCTGAACTATACTTGAAATAGCGATCTGCCATTTTGGTAGCGATTACACCACTATTCCCGCCGCTTGTTTTCAGAAAAATCTCTTTGCAACGCCGCTTTGTTTCTGCTGTTTCATTTTGTTTCAGTTAAGTCTGAATTTAATTGAAACGGGATGCGCTTCAATTAATTTACATCTATATTTTCAAAGCTTTAATTAAATTTACGGTTATACCGGTGTGTAACCGATTACACCGTTGTGATTTGTCTCACACAAATTTGTTCGGTACTCACTTACCCTTTACACCGTTAAAATCGATAACCCAACTGGAGGGCATAATGCCTGACAATAAAAAACAGGGGCGTACGTCTAATAAGGCGATGACCTTTTTCGTCTGTTTTCTCGCAGCCCTGGCGGGACTCTTATTTGGTCTTGATATCGGCGTTATCGCCGGCGCGTTACCTTTCATCACCGATGAATTTCAGATAAGCGCACACACGCAGGAATGGGTAGTGAGCTCCATGATGTTTGGCGCGGCAGTGGGCGCGGTCGGCAGCGGCTGGCTCTCCTTCAAGTTGGGCCGTAAAAAGAGCCTGATGATTGGCGCTATTCTCTTCGTGGCCGGTTCGCTCTTCTCGGCAGCCGCACCTAACGTCGAAGTGCTGATCATCTCCCGCGTACTGCTCGGTCTGGCGGTGGGTGTCGCCTCTTATACCGCGCCGCTCTACCTCTCTGAGATTGCGCCGGAAAAAATCCGCGGCAGCATGATCTCCATGTACCAGCTGATGATCACCATCGGTATTCTGGGGGCTTATCTTTCCGATACCGCCTTCAGCTACAGCGGCGCATGGCGCTGGATGCTGGGGGTAATTATCATCCCGGCGATCCTGCTGCTGATTGGCGTTTTCTTCCTGCCGGACAGCCCACGCTGGTTCGCGGCGAAACGCCGCTTCCATGACGCGGAGCGCGTGCTGCTGCGCCTGCGCGATACCAGCGCCGAAGCGAAAAACGAGCTGGAAGAGATCCGCGAAAGTCTGAAGGTTAAACAGTCCGGCTGGGCGCTGTTTAAAGAGAACAGCAACTTCCGCCGCGCGGTGTTCCTCGGCGTACTGCTGCAGGTGATGCAACAGTTCACCGGTATGAACGTCATTATGTATTACGCGCCGAAAATCTTTGAACTGGCGGGTTACACCAATACCACCGAGCAGATGTGGGGCACCGTTATTGTTGGCCTGACTAACGTGCTGGCCACCTTCATCGCCATTGGCCTGGTGGATCGCTGGGGCCGTAAACCGACCCTGACGCTGGGCTTCCTGGTCATGGCTGTCGGGATGGGCGTGCTGGGCACCATGATGCATATGGGCATCCACTCCACGACCGCGCAGTACTTCGCGGTAGCGATGCTGCTGATGTTTATCGTCGGCTTTGCGATGAGCGCCGGTCCTCTGATCTGGGTACTCTGCTCTGAAATCCAGCCGCTGAAAGGGCGTGATTTCGGTATCACCTGCTCTACCGCGACCAACTGGATCGCCAATATGATTGTCGGCGCTACGTTCCTGACCATGCTTAACAACCTGGGTAACGCTAACACCTTCTGGGTTTACGCCGGTCTGAACGTACTGTTTATCCTGCTGACCCTCTGGCTGGTGCCGGAAACTAAACATGTCTCTCTGGAGCACATTGAACGTAACCTGATGAAAGGCCGTAAGCTTCGCGAAATCGGCTCGCACAAATAAGGTTGCTGGCGGGGAGGACGCGGTTGCGCCTCCCCGTTTCCCGTTTTATCCTCTCTGCATGAAAACGCTCCGTCTCCCCATCGCCCTTCAGCAGGCCGTCATGCGCAGTCTGCGAGAAAAACTGGCCCAGGCCAATCTGACGCTTGGCCGTGACTATCCTGAACCCCGACTGGTTTATCAGCAGCGCGGCACTTCTGCCGGCACCGCCTGGCTGGATGCTTATGAGATCCGCTTAAATCCGGTCCTGCTGATGGAAAACCCGCAGGCGTTTATTGACGAAGTGGTGCCACACGAACTGGCGCATCTGCTGGTCTGGAAGACGTTTGGCCGCGTCGCGCCGCACGGCAAAGAGTGGAAATGGATGATGGAGAGCGTGCTGGGAGTGCCCGCCCACCGCACCCACTCGTTCGCGCTGGAGTCGGTCCGCCGTAATACGTTCCCCTATCGCTGCCAGTGCCAGCAGCACCAGCTGACCATCCGGCGTCACAACCGCGTGGTGCGCGGGGAAGCCTCCTACCGCTGCGTAAAATGCGGCGAGCCGCTGGTCGCGGAATAATCTGGTGAGCCATCTGGAACATTCGTGATCTGCCTGATTGCATACAGGAACAACTTTCGTTACGTTGCGGGCTCGTTTTAAGGCGGAGTAAATAATGTCCCGTAATTTTTCTCTCGCCGTTGCGTTGATGGCGACGGCATTCTGCGGCCAGGCGCTGGCCGATGGTATTCACAGTTTCTCTCAGGCTAAAGCCGCGGGCGTGAAGGTTAACGCCGACGCGCCGGGGGATTTCTACTGCGGCTGCAAAATTACCTGGCAGGGTAAAAAAGGGATCGTCGATCTGGCGTCCTGCGGCTACAAGGTGCGTAAAAACGCCAATCGCGCCAGCCGAATCGAATGGGAACATGTCGTTCCGGCATGGCAGTTTGGCCACCAGCGCCAGTGCTGGCAGGATGGCGGGCGCAAAAACTGCACCAAAGATCCGGTCTACCGGCAGATGGAGAGCGATATGCACAACCTTCAGCCCGCCGTGGGCGAGGTCAACGGCGATCGCGGCAATTTCATGTACAGCCAGTGGAACGCCGGGGAAGGCCAGTACGGTCAGTGCGCCATGAAGGTCGACTTTAAAGAGAAGCTTGCAGAGCCGCCTGCCCGGGCGCGCGGCAGCATCGCCCGCACCTACTTCTATATGCGCGACCGTTACCACCTGAACCTTTCCCGCCAGCAGACGCAGCTGTTTAATGCCTGGGATAAGCTCTATCCTGTCACCGAGTGGGAGTGTACCCGCGACGCGCGCATTGCCAAAATCCAGGGTAACCATAACCCCTACGTCCAGCAGGCTTGCCAGCGGTAAAAGAGCTACCCTACACTAGCGGCAATTGTTACTGTGGCGGCGAACTGTCCCCTTTTCCCTGCGGGGAGAGGGCTTAGCGAGGGGGAGACCGCACATTCTATGGACTTTTCACTATGCGCATTCCTCGTATTTATCATCCTGAACCGTTAACCGTCGGCACGGAGATTGCCCTTTCCGACGACGCCGCTCATCACGTCGGCCGCGTGCTGCGTATGGGGTCGGGCCAGGCGATCCAGCTTTTTGATGGCTCCAACCAGGTTTTTGACGCCCGGATCGCCCGGGCGGATAAAAAAAGCGTGCAGGTGGAGATCCTGCGCGGCGAAGTGGACGATCGGGAATCGCCGCTGCACATCCATCTAGGCCAGGTGATGTCGCGCGGCGAAAAGATGGAATTTACTATCCAGAAATCGATTGAATTGGGTGTAAGCCTCATTACGCCACTTTTTTCTGAGCGCTGCGGCGTTAAACTGGATGCTGAACGTCTGAATAAAAAGATCCAGCAGTGGCAGAAAATCGCCATTGCCGCCTGCGAACAGTGTGGCCGTAACCGTATCCCCGAGATCCGCCCGGCAATGGATCTGGAGGCGTGGTGTGCAGAAGAGGAGAACGGGCTTAAGCTTAATCTTCACCCCCGCGCCAGCGCCAGCATCAACACGCTGCCGTTGCCGGTGGAGCGCATTCGCCTGCTGATCGGGCCGGAAGGCGGCCTGTCGGCGGATGAGATCGCCATGACCGCACGCTATCAGTTTACGGATATTCTGTTGGGACCACGCGTTCTGCGTACAGAAACGACCGCCCTCACCGCTATCACTGCGCTACAGGTGCGGTTTGGCGACCTGGGTTGAAGCTAAGCCTGATCCATCAGGCGTGAAAGTTTAAATGCGGCTCTGGTACAAAATGGCCAGCAAACCAGCCTGACGATCTGGCTTTTAACGGAGAAGAACAATGATCAAGCTCGGCATCGTGATGGACCCCATCGCAACCATCAACATCAAAAAAGATTCCAGCTTCGCTATGCTGCTGGAAGCGCAACGTCGCGGCTACCAGCTCCACTACATGGAGATGAGCGACCTCTACCTGAACAATGGCGAAGCCCGCGCGCGTACCCGCATCGTCAACGTCGAGCAGAATTACGATAAATGGTATGAGTTCGGCACTGAACAGGATCTGCCGCTGGCCGATCTGGATGTGATCCTGATGCGTAAAGATCCGCCGTTCGATACCGAATATATCTACTGCACCTATATTCTTGAGCGCGCCGAAGAGAAAGGGACGCTTATCGTCAACAAACCGCAGAGCCTGCGCGACTGCAACGAGAAGCTCTACACCGCCTGGTTCTCCGACCTGACGCCAGAGACGCTGGTAACCCGCAGCAAAGCGCAGCTGAAAGCTTTCTGGCAGAAGCATGGCGACATCATTTTAAAACCGCTGGACGGAATGGGCGGCGCCTCGATCTTTCGTGTAAAAGAGGGCGATCCTAACCTCGGCGTGATTGCCGAAACCCTGACCGAGCACGGCACCCGCTACTGCATGGCGCAGAACTACATTCCGGCCATTGTTGACGGCGACAAGCGCGTGCTGGTGGTGGATGGCGAACCGGTTCCTTACTGCCTGGCGCGTATTCCCCAGGGCGGTGAAACCCGCGGCAATCTGGCTGCTGGCGGCCGTGGCGAACCGCGTCCGCTGACCGAAAGCGACTGGGAAATCGCCCGCCGCGTCGGCCCGATGCTGAAGGCCAAAGGTCTCATCTTTGTCGGCCTCGACATCATTGGCGACCGTCTTACCGAGGTGAACGTCACCAGCCCGACCTGCATCCGCGAAATCGAAGCGGAGTTCCCCGTCTCCATTACCGGAATGCTGATGGACGCCATTGAGAAGCGTCTGAAGCAGTAATTTTCTCCCCTCCTCCGTGTCGCCCCGGGCGGCATGAAGGTTAAGGTCTGTAGTGACAGCGTCCCAGTTTGACCCCATACTGGGAGCTGTCGCTTTTTTAAACCAGGAAACAGAACCTCTGACAATGAATTTACAGCATCACTTTCTTATTGCCATGCCTGCTCTCCAGGATCCGATTTTTCGTCGCTCCGTTATCTATATTTGCGAGTACAACGAAGATGGCGCGATGGGGATTATTATCAATAAACCGCTGGAAAATCTGCAAGTTGAAGGCATTCTGGAAAAGCTTAAGATTGCCCCGAAAGCGCGCATTCCGGAAATCCGTCTTGATAAACCTGTGATGCTGGGCGGCCCGCTGGCAGAAGATCGTGGCTTTATCCTGCATAGCCCGCCGGCGTTCTCTTCCAGTATTCGCATCTCTGATAACACAATCATCACCACTTCCCGTGACGTACTGGAAACCTTAGGCACCGCTGAGCAACCCTCCGAAGTGCTGGTCGCTCTGGGCTACGCCTCGTGGGAAAAAGGACAGCTGGAGCAGGAGATCCTGGATAACGCCTGGCTTACCGCCCCGGCGGACATGAATATCCTGTTTAAAACGCCTATCTCAGAGCGCTGGCGCGAGGCGGCAAAGCTGATTGGAATCGATATCCAGACTATGCCTGGCGTAGCGGGGCATGCGTAATGAGCGGAACGCTACTCGCTTTTGATTTTGGAACAAAGAGTATCGGCGTTGCCGTGGGGCAGCGAATCACCGGCACGGCGCGGCCGCTGAACGCCCTGAAAGCCCAGGACGGCACCCCTGACTGGAACCTGATAGAACGTCTGCTGAAAGAGTGGCAGCCGGATGCGGTTATTGTCGGTCTGCCGCTCAATATGGATGGCACCGAGCAGCCGCTGACCGCCCGCGCCCGCAAGTTTGCCAACAAGATCCATGGCCGTTTCGGCGTAGAAATTAAGCTGCACGATGAGCGGCTGAGTACGGTTGAAGCCCGCGCCGGACTGTTCGAGCACGGCGGCTTTCGCGCGCTCAGCAAGGGTAGCGTGGACTCCGCCTCCGCGGTCGTCATTCTGGAAAGCTTCTTCGAGCAAGGCTACTGATCTTCCCCGTTGCCCGCCATGCCGGGCACGCTCCTCTCTCCGATCCCGTTCACAGTTCAACTGCCCTGTTTTGCATTCCGCACAATGTTTCTATAAAAGAAACATAAAAGGCTATGCTTTATCCTGTAGCCTGGCGTTCAGCTCGCTTAGCGCTTTCAGACGAGCCTGCTCGACCGACTCGTCGACGTTCCACATCCCGGCGAAGGCCAGCGCAGCCGCATGGTTTCCCACCGGCTGAGCCATAGAGAGCTCGCCGTTATCGTGATGCCAGATCACTTGCCCCTGCTCGCGTTGCTGGGCAAGGTGCGGGGCAAGGTTTTGCCACTGTTCGGGAGCAAAGCGCGGTATTAACTGCTCGTCGGGTTCAGAGGCGAGCAGCGTCATGCCGATAACCGACTGCCAGGCGGGCAGCATGTGAAATCCCGCCAGCGCCTGGCTGGGGGTACTGCCGGGTACGGAGTGCCAGATATAGATCACCTGGTCCTCCCAGAGCACACCCAGCGCCACCACGATGTCGCGCGGGGCGTAGCGCTCAAGGATCGGCAGCGCGCGGGAAAAGAGCGCCGAGCCGCGAATCGCCTGCGCCGCCAGCGCATGAATGCCCGGCCCCGGCAGGTAGCGTCGATGGTCGTCCTGCATCGTCAGCCCGATGGAGGCCATCGTCATCAGCAGCCGATTGACGCGTGTCGTATTAATGCCCATCAGGCGTGCCAGCTCGCGACAGCCGATAGCGCGGCCGCTGGAGACCAGATATTGCAGACAGCGTATGCCGTCAATCAGGCTTTGGTTGGGTTGTGATGACATAGCGATGCATTCGTTCAGGTAATAAGTATGTCGATTCTACAGCCAGTTCAGAAGGATACAAGGTCATGAAAATCTCTCCACAGCAGGATGCCCGACGTTTTCCCGTTAACGCGCTCGAAACAGACCTGCTGGTGGCGGGCGGCGGGCTCGCCGGCGTCTGCGCCGCCCTGGCGGCCGCCCGCGACGGACTTAATGTGGTGCTGATTCAGGACCGGTCCGTCCTCGGCGGTAACGCCTCCAGCGAAGTGCGCCTGTGGGCCAACGGCGCCACGTCGCATATGGGCAACAATAACCGCTGGGCGCGCGAGGGCGGCATAATGGGCGAAATCCTTGAGGAGAACCTCTGGCGCAACAAAGAGGGCAACCCGGTGATGTTCGATCTGCTGCTGCTCGATCTGGTGAAAAGCCAGCCGGGATTGACGTTGCTGCTCAATACCGCCGTCTACGAGGTGGAAAAAAACGGCTCGCGCATTACCGGCGTGCGCGCCTTTAACGCCATCAACGAAACCTTTTACCAGGTGAGCGCTCCCCTCTTTTGCGATGCGACCGGCGACGGGGTGCTGGGCTTTCTGGCCGGGGCGGAGTTCCGGGAAGGGGCGGAAGAGAAAGAGGAGCTCGGTGAGAAGATGGCCCCCGGCGCCAGCTTCGGTCATAAGCTCGGTCACTCCATCTACTTTTACACCAGACGTACCGCCGAACCGGTAACGTTCACGCCGCCCTCCTTTGCCCTGAAAAATATCACCGATATTCCGCGCTATCGCCGCCTGACCTCCTCCATGAACGGCTGCGATCTCTGGTGGCTTGAATGGGGCGGCCGCCTGGATACCGTTCATCAGAGCGAGGAGATCAAGTGGGAGCTGTGGAAGATTGTCTGGGGCGTCTGGGATTACATTAAAAACTCGGGCCGTTTCCCGGATGCCGATCGTCTGACGATCGAATGGGTCGGTACGATCCCCGGCAAGCGGGAGAGCCGCCGGTTTATGGGCGATTACCTGCTCTGCCAGCAGGATATCATCGACCAGCGCGACCACTACGACGCAGTGGCTTACGGCGGCTGGTCGATCGATTTGCATCCGGCAGACGGGGTCTATAGCACCCACGACGGCTGTCGCCAGTTCCACAGCAAAGGCACCTACACCATCCCCTTTCGCTCGCTCTACAGCCGCTCGCTGGATAATCTGCTTCTCACCGGCAGGCTGATCTCCGCCTCCCATGTCGCCTTCGGCAGCGCACGGGTGATGTGCACCTGCGGGCTGCTCGGCGAAGCGGTGGGACGCGCAGCGGCGCTCTGCCATCAGCAGCGAATCGCCCCGCGTACGCTGGCCGCGCCCGAGCGCATCGGCGCGCTTCAACAGCATCTGCAGGCCAGCGGCTGCTATCTTCCCCGCCAGCGGCTCTCCGATCCCGCCTGCGGCGCAACGGTCACCGCCAGCAGCGAATACCAGCTTACCCGGCTTGTACCCAATGGTCAGTGGCTGGCGCTTGCGGAGCGGATGGCCATTCTGCTGCCGGTCAGACAGGGCGACTCGCTGCCCGAGATAACCTTTCGTCTGCGGGCGCAAACGCCGCAAACGCTCACCCTTCAGCTGCTCGGCAGCGAGAAAAGCGGTAACTTTACCCCGGAGCTGCGCTATGACGTCTGCCAGACAGAGGTGGCGGACGAGCGCGACTATGCTTTCCGTTTTGACTGGGTCAGCGACCGCGACCAGTATCTTTTCGTCGCCTTTGACGCCTGCCCCGGCGTTGAGATTGCCCTGACGGAGAGCCGTCTGCCGGGGCTGATGACGGTGTTTAACAGCCTTAACGCGCGTGTGGCGAAGCATACCCGCCAGATAGCGGACGGCGACTACGGCGTGGATGAATTTGACTTCTGGCTGCCGCGCCGCCATCCCCACCAGTGCTTTCCCGCGCTGCATCTGAGGGAGCCGCTGCGCTGTTATTCCCCGGTTCATCTGCTCAACGGCCGTCTGCGCCCGGAGCAGCAGACCAACGCCTGGGTGCCCGCTGCTGACGACGCCGCGCCGCATATTCGCTGGCGCTGGCAGACGCCACGCACCTTCAGCCATCTGACGCTGGTGCAGGACAACGACTTCGACAATGCGATGGAAACGGTGCAAATGGGCCATTTTTACGCCGTCACGCCCCACTGTGTGACCCATTATCGGCTGTGGGCGGACGACGCGCTGCTCGCTGAGGTTACACATAATCATCACTCCGTTCGGGAACATCGCTTCACTACCCCCGTCACCGCACGGGAGCTCAGGCTGGAGATCCTGGCGACCGCTGGCGCGCTGCCGGCCATCTATTCACTGAACATTCGCTAAAGCCGCCCCTGCGCCTGGCGCTCCGCGCGGCTCTGGTCAAAGTTCTGCATACCGGCCTGCTGCCCGGTCTGGATCACGCCGGGCAACTGGTGCGTTTTACCCTCGCGGATAAGGTTCGCCGAAGCGGGGGTATTGACCAGCAGTTCGAACAGCGCCACGCGCCCGCCCTGGTTATCCTGCACCAGCTTTTGCGCCATTACCGCCCGCAGGCTCCCCGCCAGCTGACTGCGTACCGGATCTTTCTCCTGGGCCGGAAAGGTATCCACCAGCCGTTCCACAGCCTGCGCCGCACCGCGGGTATGGAGCGTAGCCAGCACCAGATGGCCCGTTTCCGCCGCCGTCAGGGCAAGCCGTATCGTTTCCTCGTCGCGCAGTTCACCCAGCAGGATAACGTCTGGATCTTCACGCAGCGCGGCGCGGAGCGCCTGTGCAAACGTTGGGCAGTGTTCGCCAATTTCGCGTTGCTGAATGAGGCAGCGCTTACTCTCGTAAACAAACTCCACCGGATCTTCCAGCGTCAGGATATGGCGTTCAACGTGGTGGTTAAGGTGATCGACCATCGCCGCCAGAGTGGTGGACTTACCGCTCCCCGTCGCCCCGACCACCAGAATCAGGCCATTGTCGCTGGCAAGCAGATCCGGTATCGCCTGCGGTGTGCCGAGCGTCGCAAGCTGCGGGGAGCGTTGCGGCAGGATCCGCAGGGCCAGCGAAACGCCGCGAAGATGGGCAAAGGCGCTGGCCCGCAGGCGATAGCCGTTATTGAGGGCGATAGCGAAATCAAGCTGTCCGCTCGCCCACCAGGCACCCTGCTGTTCGTCGTTAAGCCATTTCTTTAACAGCGCTGGAATGTCCGGCGCAGGAAAGGGGGCAGGCTCAAGCCTGCCCAGCCTGCGCCAGCGCGGCGGCGAATCACCGCACAGGTGTAGATCGGAGACGTTATGCTTTACACTTAGGGCCACAATTTCTTCCAACACCATACGACCACCCTCGGAATATGAACGACATTGCGCATAACCTGGCACAGGTCCGGGACAAAATCTCAGCCGCTGCAACACGTTGCGGCCGTGCTTCAGAAGAAGTTACGTTACTTGCAGTGAGTAAAACCAAACCTGCGAGCGCCATCGCAGAGGCGATCGCCGCTGGACAGCGCGCCTTTGGCGAAAATTATGTGCAGGAGGGCGTGGATAAAATTCGTTATTTTCACGAAGCGGGAAATCGCGATCTGCAATGGCACTTTATTGGTCCCTTGCAGTCGAACAAAAGCCGTCTGGTGGCCGAGAATTTCGACTGGTGCCACACGGTGGATCGCCTGCGCATCGCCACTCGCCTGAGCGACCAGCGTCCGTCGGGCATGACTCCCCTTAACGTGCTGATTCAAATCAATATCAGTGATGAGAACAGCAAATCGGGGATCGCGCTTGCCGACCTGGATGCGCTGGCGGAACAGGTCGCCGCGCTGCCCGGTTTAACCCTGCGCGGGCTGATGGCGATCCCTGCTCCGGAATCAAATTATGAGAGGCAGTTTGCCGTGGCACGGCAAATGGCTGTAGCATTTGAGGCGCTTAAAACGCGCTACGCAACCGTAGACACGCTTTCTCTGGGCATGTCAGACGATATGGAAGCCGCCATTGCGGCAGGCAGCACTATGGTGCGCATCGGTACCGCGATTTTCGGTGCGCGCGATTACACAAAATAAGGAAACCTGAGGAACGCCATGAAGACGTTGACTTTCCTGCTCTCCACGGTCATTGAACTGTATACGATGGTGCTTTTATTGCGCGTCTGGATGCAGTGGGCCCGCTGTGATTTTTACAACCCGTTCTCCCAGTTTGTGGTGAAAATCACTCAGCCCATTATCGGGCCGTTACGCCGCATTATCCCGGCGATGGGGCCGATTGACAGCGCCTCGCTGCTGGTTGCGTTTGTGCTGTGCGTCATCAAAGCCATCGTGCTGTTTATGGTGGTGACCTTCCAGCCGATCATCTGGATCGCCGCCGTGCTGATCCTGCTGAAAACCATCGGCTCGCTCATCTTCTGGGTGCTGCTGGTTATGGCGATCATGAGCTGGGTCAGCCAGGGCCGTAGCCCGGTGGAATATGCGCTTATCCAGCTCACCGAGCCGCTGCTGCGCCCGATCCGTAATCTGCTGCCTTCGATGGGCGGTATCGATTTTTCACCGATGATCCTCGTGCTGCTGCTCTATGTGATCAATATGGGTATTGGCGAACTGCTCCAGTCGACGGGCGACATGCTGCTGCCGGGGCTGTGGATGGCGCTATGAGTGCCGTGAGTCTCTGCGATGACGGGCTGGTTTTGCGGCTTTATATTCAGCCGAAAGCCAGCCGGGACAGCATTGTCGGGCTGCATGGCGACGAACTCAAAGTCGCCATCACCGCCCCGCCCGTTGACGGTCAGGCGAACGCCCACCTGACCAAATATCTGGCCAAACAGTTTCGAGTCGCCAAAAGCCAGGTCATCATTGAAAAAGGTGAGCTGGGGCGCCATAAACAGGTAAAAATCCTCCATCCGCAAACCCTCCCGACGGAAGTCGCGGCGCTAACCGAACAGGATTAAACAATGCAGAAAGTTGTTCTCGCTACTGGCAATGCCGGTAAAGTGCGCGAGCTGGCCTCGCTGTTGAAAGATTTCGGCCTGGATGTGGTCGCCCAGACCGATCTGGGCGTAGAGTCCGCCGAGGAGACGGGGCTGACGTTTATCGAAAATGCCATACTGAAAGCGCGCCATGCCGCAAAGATCACCGGATTGCCCGCCATTGCCGATGACTCCGGCATCGCCGTGGACTATCTGGGCGGTGCGCCGGGCATTTACTCTGCCCGCTACGCTGGCGCAGAGGCGAGTGACCAGCAGAATCTGGAAAAACTGCTGGAGGCGCTGAAAACGGTGCCGGACGACCAGCGTCAGGCGCAGTTCCACTGCGTACTGGTCTACATGCGTCATGCGGAAGATCCTACGCCCATCGTCTGCCACGGCAGCTGGCCGGGGGTGATTACCCGTGAAGCGGCGGGCAGCGGCGGCTTTGGCTATGATCCGATTTTCTTTGTCCCAACCGAGGGCAAAACCGCCGCGGAGCTGACCCGCGAAGAAAAAAGCGCCATTTCCCACCGCGGACGCGCGCTGAAACTATTACTGGAAGCATTACGTAATGGCTAATTTGCCGCCCCTGAGTCTTTATATTCATATCCCGTGGTGCGTGCAGAAATGCCCGTACTGCGATTTCAACTCGCACGCGCTGAAGGGCGAGGTACCGCATGACGACTATGTCCAGCATCTGCTTGCGGATCTGGACGCAGACGTGCCTTACGCGCAGGGACGCGAAGTGAAGACCATTTTTATTGGCGGCGGTACGCCGAGCCTGCTCTCCGGTCCGGCGATGCAGACGCTGCTGGATGGCGTACGTGCGCGCCTGGATCTGGCGGCGGATGCCGAGATTACGATGGAAGCCAACCCCGGCACCGTGGAGGCTGACCGCTTTGTCGATTATCAGCGCGCGGGGGTCAATCGTATCTCCATCGGCGTGCAGAGCTTTAGCGAGCCGAAGCTAAAGCGTCTCGGGCGTATCCATGGTCCGGAAGAGGCGAAGCGCGCCGCGAAGCTGGCGACCGGCCTGGGGCTGCGCAGCTTTAACCTGGATTTAATGCATGGCCTGCCGGACCAGACGCTGGAGGAGGCGCTGGACGATTTGCGCCAGGCAATTGCCCTCAACCCGCCCCATCTCTCCTGGTATCAGCTGACTATTGAGCCAAATACGCTCTTTGGCTCCCGCCCCCCTGTACTGCCGGACGATGACGCGCTGTGGGACATTTTCGAGCAGGGGCATCAGCTTCTGACGGCCGCTGGCTATGAGCAGTATGAGACATCTGCCTATGCGAAGCCGGGCTATCAGTGCCAGCATAACCTCAACTACTGGCGCTTTGGCGACTATCTGGGCATTGGCTGCGGCGCGCATGGAAAGGTGACTTTCCCGGACGGACGCATTCTGCGCACCGCCAAAACGCGCCATCCGCGCGGCTATATGGAAGGGCGTTATCTGGAGCGCAGCCACGACGTTGCGGCGGCGGATAAACCGTTCGAGTTCTTTATGAACCGCTTCCGGCTGCTGGAACCGGCGCCGCGCGCGGAGTTTACCCTTTACACCGGGCTGCCGGAATCAACGATCCGTCCGCAGATTGACGACGCGCTGGCGAAGGGTTACATCACCGAATGCGAGACGTACTGGCAGATCACCCCGCACGGCAAACTCTTCTTAAACTCCCTGCTTGAGCTCTTCCTCGCCGAAGATTCCTGAAGCGCGGTTCAGGAATTGACGTCCCGTTCTGCCAGCGGAGGAAAAGGCTGGCAGAGTGTGGCGATGGACATTATTTATTCGCATGCTAAAAAGCTCAGACGCGAGCAGACACAGGAAGAGAAGCGGCTCTGGTATCTGCTACGCAGCCGCCGCTTCTCGCTCTATAAATTTCGCCGACAGCATCCGGTCGGTAACTACATTCTGGATTTTGCCTGCTGCGAAGCGCGGCTGGCGGTCGAGCTGGATGGCGGGCAGCATAATGAGAGGCGCGATTACGATCGTCGCCGCACGGCCTGGCTCAGGGAAAATGGCTGGATGGTGATACGGTTCTGGAACAATGAACTCTGGCAGAACGAAGAGGCAGTGCTGGAGGAGATACTGGTAAATTTGCGCAGACTTTTACCCTCACCCCGACCCTCTCCCTGAAAGGGAGAGGGGGAAAGGCAGACCGGTGGTGTGAATACCCTCACCCCGTTCTTCTCCCTGCAAGGGAGAGGGGAAAAGCAGACCGGTGGTGTGAATATCCTCGCCCCGTTCTTCTCCCTGAAAGGGAGAGGGGAAGGCAGACCGGTGGTGTGAATACCCTCTCCCCGTTCTTCTCCCTGAAAGGGAGAAGGGAAGGCAGACCTGTGGTGTGAATACCCTCGCCCGTTCTTTTCCCTGAAAGGGAGAGGGGAAAAGCAGACCGGTGGTGTGAATACCCTCACCCCGTTCTTCTCCCTGAAAGGGAGAGGGGGAAAGGCAGTGCGATACCTGACGTGAAGTGCGGACTATCCCCTCTCCCCTTTGGGGAGAGGGTTAGGGTGAGGGGCCAACGCGACTCGCTTACTTCAGCGTCCCTACCAGCGCCTTACGGCTATCTTCCAGCGACACCACGCGTTTACAAACATCTTTCCCGAACTGCTGGAAATCCGCTTCCTGATTTTTCCATTCATTCTGGATCGCCGTCTGCAAACCGCCCAGGCTGCCTAACACGCCCTGTAACGGATTCCCGCCGCCTTTCAGCACCGCTTTGGCGCCCATCTCGTTAATGCTGTCCTGGAGAATACCGCCCATCGCCTGATTTACCAGATTCTGACCATCGGCGCGCACCTGATCGATAGCCTGGTAGTGGAAGGTTAAACCGTCAGGACGATGCTCAATAATACGGTTCATCTGCTCTTTAAGCTGCGCGTCCAGTTTGGTCAGGCGGGTGCGCATATTGCTGCTCTCCCCCACCTCTTTGGCGATGATCTTATCCAGCGCCACGCGGCCTTTTTCGACGCGGCTTTGCGCCCCTTCGTCGATCCACGGCAGCGCCGCGCGCAGATCCGCCTGATAATCTTTCGCCTGCTCGCGTTGCGCCGCGCTCAGGGTATATTGTTTGCCGTTATACATCACGTTGCCATCCGGCGTGATGACCAGATTTCCGTTCTCGCCTTTTACCTGTACGGTTTGTGGACTTAAGATCACATCGTCACGCGGCGTCACTTCACATTTGTACTCCGCGTGAGCGGCCAGGGTCGTGGTCATTAATGCCGCGGCGAGCAGCGTTTTGCGCATCATAAGTTTCCCTCAAGACAAAACGGGCCAGCATTTGCCGGCCCTGTGCTACTTAGTCCCACCAGATATCGAAAAGTTCGCTGACGCGCACCTCTTCGTACTGGCGATCTTCAAGCCATTTGCGCACGATAGCCTGATGTTCTTCCGTGCATTTACCAATCTCCTGCAGGCAGATCAGCCCTTCCCAGGCCAGATAGCCACTGCCGTCAAACGCCAGCTTGTTCGGCTCGATGACTTCGTTAATAAACGCGTCAACGTCCTGGTCAATCTTCTCTACGCTGGTCCCCTCCGGGAAACGCCAGGCGACGGAGAAACCTACTTCCTGAAACTCATCGATATGCATCTTTTTACGCAGACGACGGCTACGATTCTTTGCCATTATTTCACCCTCTCGAACATTAAGTCCCATACGCCGTGACCAAGACGATGGCCACGCTGTTCAAATTTGGTTACCGGACGTGATTCCGGGCGTGGTACATAGTCGTTGGTGGCTGACTGGTTTTTATACCCATCCAGCGACGACATTACCTCCAGCATATGTTCCGCATAGGGCTCCCAGTCGGTCGCCATATGGAACACGCCGCCGAGCTTCAGCTTGCTTTTCACAAGCTCAGCAAAAGGAGCCTGAACAATACGGCGTTTATTATGACGCGCTTTATGCCAGGGGTCAGGGAAAAAGAGCTGCACCATGCTTAATGCGTTATCAGGGATCATTTTGTGCAGCACTTCCACCGCATCGTGACACATCACGCGCAGGTTCTCTACACCCTCTTCATGCGCCTGGGCCAGACAGGCGCCGACGCCAGGAGAGTGGACCTCAATGCCGAGGAAGTTCTGCTCCGGACACGCTTTCGCCATCGTCACCAGCGAGGCGCCCATGCCAAAACCGATCTCCAGCGTGACGGGCGCGTCGCGGCCAAACAGCGCCACGAAGTCGAGCGGCTCTTCGCTAAACTCAACGCCCATCACCGGCCAGAAGTTATCCAGCGCATGCTGCTGCCCTTTTGTCAGGCGCCCCTGACGACGCACAAAGCTACGAATACGGCGCAGCGGGCGGCCGTTTTCATCAAATTCCGGTGAAATGACGTCGTTTTTCATAAAAAGTGTCTGCCAGTGAGAATGTTCGGGAAACGGGCATTATCCAAAGTTAAGCCTTCTATGCAAGCCTGGGAAAGATCCGGTTTACAGGTCGGGGCCGCTGTGCTGCAATCTGGCTCCCTGATAATGCGAATCAATGACCATGCAAGCCTCTCAATTTTCAGCCCAGGTGCTGGACTGGTACGACAAATACGGGCGTAAAACCCTGCCCTGGCAAATCGAAAAAACGCCCTACAAAGTATGGCTCTCCGAGGTGATGTTGCAACAGACGCAGGTCGCGACGGTTATCCCCTATTTTGAGCGCTTTATGGCGCGCTTTCCGACGGTGACAGATCTGGCAAACGCGCCGCTGGATGAGGTGCTGCACCTGTGGACCGGTCTTGGCTATTACGCCCGCGCCCGCAATCTGCATCTCGCGGCCCAGCAGGTCGCTACCCGGCACAACGGAATTTTCCCGCAAACCTTTGAAGAGGTGGCTGCGCTGCCGGGGGTCGGACGCTCTACCGCCGGGGCGATCCTCTCCCTCTCCTTAAACCAGCATTTTCCGATTCTCGACGGCAATGTAAAACGCGTGCTGGCTCGCTGCTATGCTGTAAGCGGCTGGCCGGGTAAAAAAGAGGTGGAAAAGCGGCTCTGGACAATCAGCGAAACGGTGACACCCGCCGCTGGCGTGGCGCGTTTTAACCAGGCGATGATGGATCTCGGCGCGATGGTTTGCACCCGCTCAAAGCCAAAATGCGAGCTTTGCCCGGTGAACAATATCTGTATCGCCAGAGCGAACCAGTCGTGGGCGCAGTATCCGGGCAAAAAGCCAAAGCAGACGCTGCCGGAGCGCTCCGCCTGTATGCTGATGATGCAGCACGGCGACGAGGTATTTCTGGAGAAGCGCCCGCCCAGCGGCCTGTGGGGCGGGCTTCACTGCTTCCCGCAGTTTGCAGATGAAGCGGCGCTTCGCGAATGGCTTAAACAGCACGGAATATCGGCCGATAATCTAACCCAGCAGACCGCGTTTCGCCACACGTTCAGCCATTTCCATCTGGATATTGTGCCAATGTGGCTTCCCGTGTCCTCCTTCTCCTCTTGCATGGATGAAGGCAATGGTCTTTGGTATAACTTAGCGCAACCGCCGTCAGTAGGACTGGCGGCCCCCGTGGAGCGCTTGTTGCAGCAATTACGTGCCGGAGCGTTGATTTAGCTCTGGTAAAAGATGAGGAGTAAGTATGGCCAGAACGATTTTTTGTACCTACCTGCAGCGCGAAGCTGAAGGTCAGGACTTCCAGCTCTATCCGGGCGAACTGGGAAAGCGCATCTACAACGAGATCTCCAAAGAGGCGTGGGCGCAGTGGCAGCATAAGCAGACCATGCTGATTAACGAGAAAAAACTGAGCATGATGAATCCGGAGCACCGCAAGCTGCTGGAACAGGAGATGGTTAATTTCCTGTTCGAGGGCAAAGATGTCCATATCGAAGGCTATACACCGCCGGAAAAATAATACGCTGCGGCTGTTGTCGGGTAACGCTTCGCTTGCATGGGCCTACGGTTTTGTAGGCCAGGTAAGCGCAGCGCCACCCGGCGAAAGCAACGACCAAGCAAACACAACATGCACTCCCGGAATGATGAAAAAAATTTTAGCGCTAGCACTTGTTGCGCCGTTGCTTGTCTCTTGTTCTTCCAAAAAGGGCGATAGCTATAACGAAGCCTGGGTTAAGGACACCAACGGTTTTGATATTCTGATGGGGCAGTTCGCCCATAACATTGAAAACATCTGGGGATTTAACGAAGTCCTGATTGCCGGTCCAAAAGACTACGTTAAATATACCGACGCTTACCAGACCCGTAGCCACATCAACTTTGATGACGGTACGATCACGATCGAGACTATCGCTGGGACTGAACCGGCCGCGCATTTACGGCGCGCCATCGTTAAAACCCTGCTGATGGGCGACGATCCGGGCTCTATCGACCTCTACTCTGACGAAGACGATATTACCATTTCCAAAGAGCCGTTCCTCTATGGCCAGGTGGTGGATCAGACCGGGCAGCCCATTCGCTGGGAGGGGCGCGCCACCAGCTTTGCCGACTATCTGCTGCAAAATCGTCTCAAGAGCCGTACCAACGGCCTGAAGGTGATCTACAGCGTAACCATTAACCTGGTGCCGAACCACCTCGACAAACGAGCCCATAAGTACATCGGCATGGTGCGTCAGGCGTCACGTAAATATGGCGTAGACGAGTCGCTGATTCTGGCGATTATGCAGACGGAATCGTCATTTAACCCCTATGCGGTAAGTCGTTCCGACGCGCTGGGGCTGATGCAGGTGGTGCAGCACAGCGCCGGGAAGGATGTGTTCCGCTCGCAGGGGCGTTACGGCATGCCGAGCCGCAACTATCTTTTCGATCCGGCCAGCAATATCGACACCGGTACCGCCTATCTGGCGATGCTGAATAATGTCTATCTGAGCGGCATCAATAACCCTACCTCGCGTCGCTATGCGGTGATCACCGCCTATAACGGCGGGGCGGGCAGCGTACTGCGCGTCTTTTCTGACGATAAGGTGCAGGCGGCCAATATTATCAACAGCATGTCGCCAGGAGATGTTTACGCCACCCTCACCTCCCGGCATCCGTCGGCGGAGTCGCGCCGGTACCTTTATAAGGTGAACACGGCTCAGAAAAGCTACCGACGCCGGTAACCCCTCCCCTTATCCTGCTCTCTCCCCCACCGGGGAGAGAGTGAGGAGCCCGTCACCCCATCCATACAAAAATGTTATTTGCATCACAATCCAATCTGCAAATTAATGGAGATTGCATTTTTTTGCGGGAGGTAACAAAACATATCATTACCCGCTGATAGAATTGCATCAAATCCACTTCATGAATGTTTCTGAATCAACATTTACCCCACCTTCTTGTGAGGAAGTTAACATGAACCTTAAGCTGCAGCTTAAAATATTGTCGTTCCTGCAGTTCTGCCTGTGGGGAAGCTGGCTGACCACGCTTGGCTCCTACATGTTTGTTACGCTCAAGTTCGACGGAGCGTCTATCGGCGCGGTCTACAGTTCGCTGGGGATCGCGGCGGTCTTTATGCCGACCTTGCTCGGGATCGTGGCGGATAAATGGCTGAGCGCCAAATGGCTCTATGCCCTCTGCCACCTGGTCGGCGCCGGCACGCTATTTATGGCCGCCAGCGTCACCACGCCCGGGGCGATGTTTATGGTGATCCTGCTCAACTCGCTGGCCTATATGCCAACCCTCGGGCTTATCAACACCATCTCCTACTACCGCCTGAAGTCGGCGGGAATGGATATCGTGACCGATTTCCCCCCGATCCGCATCTGGGGCACCATCGGCTTCATTCTGGCGATGTGGGGCGTTAGCTTCGCAGGCTTCGAACTGAGCCATATGCAGCTCTATATCGGCGCCGCGCTGTCGGTATTGCTGGCGCTGTTCACTCTGACGCTGCCGCATATCCCGGTCTCCAACCAGCAGAAAAACCAGAGCTGGAGCACCATGCTCGGCCTGGACGCCTTTGCGCTGTTTAAAAACAAGCGCATGGCCATCTTCTTCATCTTCTCCATGCTGCTGGGCGCCGAGCTGCAGATCACCAACATGTTCGGCAACACCTTCCTGCACAGCTTCGATAACAACCCGCTCTTCTCGGGCAGTTTTATCGTTGAGCACGCCTCGGTGATGATGTCGATTTCACAGATCTCCGAGACGCTGTTTATCCTCACCATCCCGTTCTTCCTCAGCCGCTACGGCATCAAGAACGTTATGCTTATCAGTATCATGGCGTGGATGTTGCGCTTTGGCCTGTTCGCTTACGGTGACCCGACGCCGTTCGGCACCGTTCTGCTGGTGCTGTCGATGATTGTTTACGGCTGCGCCTTCGACTTCTTCAATATCTCCGGCTCGGTCTTTGTTGAAAAAGAGGTGAAACCGGAAATCCGCGCCAGCGCGCAGGGGATGTTCCTGATGATGACCAACGGCTTCGGCTGCATCCTTGGCGGCATCGTCAGCGGGAAAGTGGTGGAGATGTATACCACCAACGGCATCACCGACTGGCAGCCGGTATGGCTGATCTTCGCGGGCTATTCGCTGGTGCTCTTCTTCGCGTTCATTGTGCTGTTCAAATACAAACACGTTCGCGTGCCAACCGGCACACAGCCGATCGCCCATTAAAACATTCACCCCCTCGCATGAGGGGGTTTTTCTTACTTCAGCACGTAGCCATAGAGCCGTTTGATGCCATCGGCGTCGGTTTCGCTGTAGACGCCCTGTAACTCCGGCGAAAAGCCCGGCAGCAAATTGATCCCCTCCTCCAGCGCCAGAAAGTAACGCTGCACCGCCCCGCCCCAGACTTCGCCTGGCACCACGCAAAGCACGCCGGGGGGATACGGCAGCGCCCCTTCCGCCGCGATACGTCCTTCCGCCTGACTGATACGCACCAGCTCCACCTCGCCCCGGATAAGAGCCTGATTTGCCTCCTGCGGGTTCATCACCACCGCAGGCAGGCTCGCCTTGCGGAACATCGCTTTTTGCAGATCTTTCACGTCAAAGCTGACGTAGAGATCGTGCATCTCCTGGCAAAGCTGACGCAGGGTGTAATCGCGATAGCGCACCGGGTATTTATTAAAGACGGTGGGCAGCACGTCGGCCAGCGGCGTGTCGTCCTCAATATGCTGCTCAAACTGGCCGAGCATCGCCACCAGCTGCGCCATCTTCTCCGCGCTTTCAGCTGGCGTGAGCAGAAAGAGGATTGAGTTCAGATCGCACTTCTCCGGCACGATGCCGTTTTCCCGCAGGTAGTGGGCGAGAATGGTGGCGGGAATGCCAAACGCTGTATAGTCGCCCGTTTGCGCGTCGATGCCCGGGGTGGTCAGCAGGAGCTTGCACGGATCGACAAAATATTGCTCGCGGGCGTAGCCTTTAAAGCCGTGCCATCTGGCGCCCGGCTCAAAGCTGAAGAAGCGCCGCTCGCGGCTTATCGCCTCGGTGGGATGATCCTGCCAGGGACGCCCCGCCACCTCCGGCGGGATAAAGGGCTTAATCATCTTACAGTTGGCGATAATCGCCTTACGCGCCTCGATCCCCAGCGCTACGCACTCCGCCCAGAGCCGGCGTCCGCTCTCCCCCTCATGGATCCTGGCGTTGACGTCAAGAGAAGCGAAAAGCGGATAGAACGGGCTGGTGGAAGCGTGGAGCATAAAGGCGTTATTCAGACGCTTATGCGGGCAAAAGCGCGCCTGCCCGCGAATATGGTCATCCTTTTTATGGATCTGCGACGTTTGTGAGAAGCCCGCCTGCTGCTTATGTACCGACTGGGTCACAAAGATCCCCGGATCGTTTTCGGTCAGATCCAGCAGCAGCGGCGAGCTGTCCGCCATCATCGGGATAAACTGCTCGTAGCCCACCCATGCGGAGTCAAAAAGGATGTAGTCGCACAGATGACCAATCTTGTCGATTACCTGCCGGGCGTTATAGATGGTGCCATCATAGGTGCCGAGCTGGATCACCGCCAGGCGGAACGGGCGAGCGTCACGCGCTTTTTCCGGCGCGACGTCGAGAATTTGCTCGCGCAGCCAGGCCTCGTCAAAGCAGCGTTCGTCAATACCGCCGATAAAGCCGAACGGATTGCGGGCCGCCTCCAGATAGACCGGCGTGGCCCCCGCCTGGATCAGGGCGCCGTGGTGGTTAGATTTATGGTTATTGCGATCGAACAGTACCAGATCGCCGCGGGCCAGCAGTGCGTTGGTCACTACTTTATTGGCCGCCGACGTGCCGTTAAGCACGAAATAGGTTTTATCGGCGTTAAAAACTTTTGCCGCGAACTTTTGCGCGTGTTTGGCGGAGCCTTCATGGATCAGCAGATCGCCCAGCTTAACGTCGGCGTTACACATATCGGCGCGAAAAAGGTTCTCGCCGAAAAACTCAAAAAACTGACGTCCGGCGGGATGCTTTTTAAAAAATGCGCCGTGCTGGTGCCCCGGGCAGGCGAAGGTGCTGTTGCCCATCTCCACGTACTGGCTGAGGGTGTCAAAAAATGGCGGAAGCAGCTTCTCTTCATAGGCGCACGCTGCCGCCTCCACTTCCAGAAACTCCTGCGCTTTACCGCCAATCACCGCCGTCACGCCCGCCGGCTTCTCCACTGGCCCCGGCGAGAAGAGGAAAACCGGCAGCGCAAAGCCGGTGCGTTTTAACAGCGCCAGAATACCGCTGCGACTATCAGCTACCGTAATGAGGACTGCCGCCACATCCGTAAAATCGGTGTTATCCAGCGTCACCTTTTCACGATGCGTAGAGACAAGGTCAAGCAGCTCGTGGCTGACGGCAATTTTCATGGATTTCATAAGCACAAATACCCGTTCAGGGGTGAAAAAGCCCCGGACAGAATCTCTGTTCTGCCCAACGAAGGTGTCCGATCGGAGAGCTCCGACCGCCAGACATCAGTAAAAGCAGATCGCGTCTGGTTTTACTGTTGTCCAGCAGTGAGCCTGCGTGAACTTCACCGCATAGTGAGGCTTGAGCGAGAGGGAGATAAACGGACAGGAATGCGCGCGGCGGTGGAAATGATAGTCATGAGCGGCCCGTTCCGTGAGGAAAATTTGCGCAATGATGGCACCTTTTTTCCGGTGGTGCAAGGCGCGGTCGGGGCGTTTATCATTCATTACTAAAACGCAAATCGTGACACATGTCATAATTATTTTTTTACGTGTTGCACCTAAAAGGAGTTCCCGTGGTTGTCGGACCGTTTATCAATGCCAGTGCCGTGCTGCTGGGAGGCGTGCTTGGCGCACTGCTAAGCCAGAGATTACCGGAGCGTATTCGCTCATCGATGCCTTCCATATTCGGCCTGGCCTCTATGGGGATCGGCATCCTTCTGGTCATCAAATGCGCCAACCTGCCGGTGATGGTGCTGGCGACGCTGCTCGGCGCGCTGATCGGTGAGTTTTGCTTCCTTGAAAAAGGGATCAACAAGGCGGTCGGCAAGGCGAAGACGCTCATCTCCCGTCCCGGGCAAAGCAAAAGCGGCGCGCATGAGTCGTATATTCAGAGCTTTGTGGCGATCATTATTCTCTTTTGCGCCAGCGGTACCGGGATTTTTGGCGCCATGCAGGAGGGGATGACCGGCGATCCAAGCATTCTGATCGCCAAAGCTTTTCTCGACTTTTTTACCGCCACGATTTTCGCCACTTCTCTCGGGATAGCCGTTGCGGCAATCTGCGTACCGATGCTGCTCATCCAGCTTGCGCTGGCTGCCTGCGCTGGCCTTATTTTACCGCTCACTACGCCGGCGATGATGGCCGATTTTACAGCGGTCGGCGGTCTGTTACTGCTGGCGACCGGTTTGCGCATCTGCGGGATTAAGATGTTTGCGGTGGTGAATATGCTGCCCGCGCTGGCGCTCGCCATGCCGCTTTCCCTCCTCTGGAGTCGCTTTTTCGCCTGATTTCGCGGCAACCTGGCGAGAGAGTGTGCACTTCGTTGCGAAAACAATAAATTTCGTTGACGCCGGGCAGCGGATCGGGTTTAATGCGCCCCGTTGCCCGGATAGCTCAGTCGGTAGAGCAGGGGATTGAAAATCCCCGTGTCCTTGGTTCGATTCCGAGTCCGGGCACCACTTTTCTTCTTTTCCTTCCTGTAAATCTCAATCTCCATATACAGATTCAATAACCTGGCGGAAGCTTCTTCCCAGTGTATCTCTCTTTCTCTCTATATTAGCGACTTGTGTTGATCAGCATAGTTCGGTCAAAGATTGATGACTACATGGCATTACCCGATAAATAAGCCCGCTCTGCAAACCTACCTACAAGCTAAAGCTCTTTTATTTCTCTGAAATAGAACCTTCTCGATAAGGTTCATCGAAAAAGTATGAGGGTGCTTTTATCCGCACCGGAAGATCTTTGCCTAAAACGCGCTATGAAAACAATCAAAGCCTCCCCGCAAGGCCGCGCCTGCGGAGAGGCTGTAAAGTTACCGCTCTTTTTCCACCATTAACGGCTCGATATCGCTCTCTTTTTTAATTACCAGCGAATTATCTCCGCGCAGGCAGGTTCCGCCATAGCTGCCGCCGACGGTAAAGGTACAGACCTGAATATACTTGTCGTCAACCTCAGGCAAACACCAGAGCTGCTGATAGATATTTTTGCGATCGGCAAACCTGCCGCTGGATTTATCCAGCAGTTCTTCTTCCGGGCTTATCAGATCGATATTACTGCCGCAGCGCCCGGCAATCGGCTTCACGGCGTAGCCGGTTTTCGCCAGCAGGTCATTCACCTCGAAGTCGGTATCCAGCAGGTAACGGTGGCCAGGAAAGAGCTGCCACAGCACTGGCAGAATCGCTTTGTTACCGGGGATCACCGTCCACAGCGGCTCGAAGACCAGCACTTCCGGGCGCAGCAGCACGTCAATCAGCCGCACCTCGTTCTGCGGATGGCCGGTGCGAATCGGCACGGCGGCGTACTCCGTTTCGCTCACCTCGCGGATCTGCTCCATGGCGGTCTCCCACGCCCAGGTTTTCCAGACGCAGTTGACATGGCGGCCCTCGTCATCAATAAGCTGCCCTGCCGCATCCCAGCCGAGCGCGCCCAGCCCGCGAAGTATTTTGGTTTCAAAACCGGCCTGGATCAGCGAGCGCTGAATAAAGAGCGCGTGGTAATCCTCTTCGATATCATCATCCTGCATAATATGGACGAACGGACGCGCATGGCTGTGCTGCCAGGCGCCGGTCAGCTCTTCCAGCAGCCCTTCAGCCGGGTTATGGCCGGTACCGCGATAGCCCTTTTTCACCCACTCTTCGAGGATCAGCCCGCCTTCGGTGTGGCAGGAGGCGGAATCGGCGTTGTACTCGTAAACCTTCAGGCCGCGCTCATCCATGCAAAAATCGAGACGCCCGGTGATCGCATGGTGACGACGCCACTGCCAGGAGAGTCGCAGACGCGGCCAGAGGATTTTCGGAATATCAAACAGCGCCAGCAGATTGTCATCTTTCAGCACCTTATCGGTTGCGTGGAGATACATCAGGTGCAGCTCGTTGGTCGCTTTGATCAATTCCTGCTCGGCGCTTTCGGTAATGGTGAAGTAGTGACAGGGATCGCTGTTGATCACGTGACCGTTAGCCTGGACGTAGGCTTTTTGCAGAGGATCGTTCTCGTTAAGCCATTTGCCGTCGAACTGGCGGTTGTTTTGCAGCCGGGCGCCGCGGATCTTCAGCAGTTCGCCGTCGATCTCCGGCTGCGGCAGACTATGTTCACTCTCCGCCGTCTGGATCATCCAGCCCAGAATGGTGGTATCGGTGAAGGTATCATGCAGGGTATAGCAGCCGTTCTCCACCGTCAGCTTTAGCTCGCGGGTCCACTGCTGCCCGGCGGGCAGCGGGGAGTGGATCACATTCTGTTCGGCAATGCGCACTCTGTCGCCGAGAAGCTGAGTGATCACCGCCACGTGGCCCGTCTCGTGAAATTCCCCGCCCTTTTCCCAGATCAGCAGCGCTCCGGCCTGCGGCGCGCGGCGGGAGCCGTTGGCGAAGGCCTGCAGCGGCAGAAGATTATCGTTGACCACCTCGCGCAGAAAGCGCAGCGAAAAAATTTCCCACGCCATGCCGACGTCGGTAAAAACAAAGCCGTGGTTGAGGAAGAGGAAACGGCGCGCAAACTCCACGCACTGCCATTTATGTCCCATATACTCGTTGCCGATATAGCTGCGAAACTCCGCATCAGCCGGATAGTGACGCGGATCGAGACTACCGTAATTAGAAGAGTAAATCGCCACGCCACCTGGCGCATACCCCAGCAAGGTTCCAAAAGGAGCGTCGCTGCTTGAATTTCCTTTATGCATTAATCCAACCTAATCAAGGCAGGCGGCATAGGCTGCAAGCGCTGTCGTCTGCACGTTGTTATTAACCAGACAAAGAAAAATTATCATACACCTCTTACTGCGCTTTGGGAGCGTACAGGCGTATGTGCTCAGTTCGTTAAACCTGCTGAAAATCTCCTGCTACACTGCCTCAACACATCCTCAAAAAGGCAGGCCAACATGTCAGACAACACCTATCAGCCACCCAAAGTGTGGGAGTGGAACAAAAACGGCGGCGGCGCGTTCGCCAATATCAACCGCCCTGTCTCCGGCGCCACCCATGAAAAGGCGCTGCCGGTCGGCTCGCATCCGCTGCAGCTCTACTCGCTGGGCACACCCAACGGCCAGAAAGTGACGATTATGCTGGAGGAGCTACTGGCGCTGGGAGTGACCCAGGCGGAGTATGACGCGTGGCTGATCCGCATCGGTGAAGGCGACCAGTTCTCCAGCGGCTTTGTGGACCTTAACCCCAACTCGAAGATCCCGGTACTCTGCGATCGTTCCACTACCCCGCCGACGCGCGTCTTTGAATCGGGCCATATTCTGCTCTATCTGGCAGAGAAATTTGGCCACTTCCTGCCCAAAGATCCGGCGGCCCGCACCGAAACCCTCAACTGGCTGTTCTGGCTACAAGGTAGCGCGCCGTTCCTTGGCGGCGGCTTTGGCCACTTCTACAGTTACGCGCCGGTGAAGATTGAGTATGCGATCGACCGTTTCACCATGGAGGCGAAGCGCCTGTTAGACGTGCTGGACAAGCAGCTTGCGCGCGGACGCTACGTGGCGGGAGAGGAGTACACCATTGCCGATATGGCGATTTGGCCGTGGTTCGGCGGCGTGGCGCTCGGCAGCGTCTATAATGCCGCCGAGTTTCTTGACGCGCAGAGCTACAAAAACGTTCAGCGCTGGGCCCAGGAGGTGGGCGAGCGCCCGGCGGTTAAGCGCGGACGCATGGTGAATCGCACCTTCGGCGAGCCTGCCGAACAGCTTCACGAGCGCCATTCCGCCAGCGACTTCGATACCCAAACCGAAGATAAACGTCAGGGATAATCCTCAGCCGGGCGGTTCGCCGCCCGGACAAGCACCAAACCCCGCCTCCCGCAGGATCGCCTGCGCCGTATCGGATCGTAAAAAATCGGCCAGACGCTGCCCCTGCCTCGTGATCACCGCGCTGGCGTAGACCGCCTGCGGGTTAACCGATTCGGGGAGCGTTATCACCGTCAGCCCTTCCCTCTGCCGCAGCGCGGGCGCATAGCTGGCGTAGCCGATGAAAATCTCCGCCTGGCCGCTATGAATAATCCACTCCGCCGCCATTTTTCCCTGCGGCACCGGCGCGCTGTCGCGCCCGCCCACCAGCGCCCGCGCCGCGCTGTCGCGCCCGCCCACCAGCGCCCGCGCCCGACGGCGAACGCGCGCTCCCGCGTCACCCATGCGGTCAAAGAGGAGCTGCGCATAGTCGCCGGAAGGATCGGCGACAGGGGTGGAAGTGGCGATCCGCAGATCGTCCCGGTCCAGCAGGGCGTGCCACGCCTCTCCTTCCCGCACCCGGTCGCTGCGCACGGTCAGGCAGAGCGAATTGCTGGCGAACGGTAAAACCCGTCGCGCCTTGCCCGCAGTGAGCAACGTCTGCGGATGATCCAGGCTTGCCGAGGCGAAGAGATCGCACGGCTCTCCGGCGCTAATTCGTTCCCGCAACAGCCCGGCCGGGCCGAAGCGGGTTTCAACCGGTTCCGGGAAGTGCGCCATCAGCCTCGGCCAGACGGTTCGCAGGCTGCCAGCCGCCAGCGCGCGCATCAGTCAACGCCCTGATAGTTTGTGCGATAGAAACGCTGATACCAGTCGTTAGCTACTTTGCGAATATCCACATCACGGAACTGCTCGGGGTAGAGTTTTTTCGCCATCCACAGCTCGCCAATGCCCATCGCCTCCGGCATCGGGTAGCCCCAGGCTTTGGCGTAGTCCGGCATCAGGTAGACGCGATGGTTTTTCACCGCATCAATCACCTGCCACTGAGGTGAAGCGTTGATTTCGTTGACCACCGACGGATAGCGATCCTGTACAAAAATCACCTGCGGGTTCCAGGCGATGACCTGCTCCATCGTCACGGTTTTAAAGCCTTTGACGGTCTCCGCCGCTACGTTTACCGCCCCCGCGTGGGCCATCATCAGGCCGGTATATTTGCCGGAGCCGTAGGTGGTCAGATTGGGGTTGGCCATATAGGCGCGGATCCGCTGGCCGGCCGGGATCGACTTGAGGCGCTCGCGCACCAGCTTACGCCCCTGGTCGGTCGCCTCTATCAGCGCTTTCGCCTCCTGCGGCTTATTGACGATATCGCCAATAAGCGTAATCCCCTCGCGCAGACCGCGATCGTAGGCCTGTTCTTCATCGGCCATCGTCGGGTTCATCTTATCCTGCTCCCCCGCCGCGTCGTGACGCAGTGAGATTGCCACGACCGGGATCCCCAGAGCGCTGATGGTGTCGATCATCGCCTTCGGCGCGTAGTTAGTGACAAAGACCACCTGCGGGTGGAGCGCCACCAGCTTTTCGGGATCGACATGGGTAAGATCGCCCAGCGCCGCCTTCTGGTTCAGCTCCGGCGCCAGGCGCGCGTAGCCCTCGCCAAGCTGCTGCTTCCAGTTTGCCATCACGCCGACAATTTTGTCGGTGGCGTTCATCTGCACAAGCAGGTTCAGGGTCTGATGCTGCAATACCACCACCCGATCGACACGATCGGGAATCGTCACCTGTCGGCCAGTCTGATCGGTTATCAGGCGGGAGGCCTGGGAAGTTAACGGGATAAAAATTACTATGCTCAGGGCCAGAGCCCGCCAGAATTGCTGTTTCATAAGACCTCACCTTTTCGTTATGCAAAAAATTATATAACGATTTCCCCTGTCATTGTGAGTGCTTTTCCGCCGTCCACCGCGATTCAGGCATCATTGGCCTACAACCGCGCGCGGTTTACTGGCATTATTCCGCCGCCGCTGGCCTGGGCGAGCGGTCTTGAGTAATTACCACACGCAGTTGCAAAGGAACTGTCATGAAAATGATAAGAACAACGCTGATCATCAGCACGCTGATCTTTTCTGCCTCCGGTATGGCGATTGATAAAACCGGCACCGGGGCGCTGGTTGGCGCGGCCGTCGGCGCGGCGGCGGGCAAAGATGTGAAATCCACCGTCGGCGGCGCCGTGGTAGGCGCAGGCGCAGGCGCAATGCTGAAAAGCGGCGATAAAGGTAAAGCGGCGCGCAAGGGCGGCGCGATCGGCGCGGCCGTTGGCGCAGGCGCGGCAGCGTTGGCGCAGGCGCGGCAGCCCTCACCGGCAAAAGCGTGCTGAAAGGCGCGGCGGTCGGCGCCGGTGCGGGCGGCCTGGTGGGCGAAGCCACCCACTAAGCCCGTGCAGGGCGGGTAATACCGCCCTGCAAGACGCTCCTCCTCTGACCGAAAACCGGCCCCCGTCGCGCTTTTTTTACCCGCTTATTTACAACCCTCCGCTAAACTGGCATCACTCATTTTATCTTTCACCGATCGGGCGCTGAAAAGCCGGAGCCGCACCATGAAGGGTAACCGACAGCAAAGCATTCTCGCGCTGCTACGCGACAGCGACTGGCTCACCACCGGGGCGCTCGCTGACAGGCTCGCCGTCAGCCAGGAGACCATCCGCCGGGATCTCAGGGCGTTACAGCAGCACGGAAAGATCGTGCGCCATCATGGTCGGGCGCGGCTGATTCATCCCCCTAACCGCGACGGTGGCGAGCCGTTTGGCAGCCGGTTAAAAAGCCATTACGCCGATAAGGTGGATATCGCCCGTCACGCGCTGGGCTGGATAAGTGAAGGGATGATCCTCGCCCTGGATGCCAGCTCCACCTGCTTTCATCTGGCGCGCCAGCTGCCGGATATAGAGATGACCGTCTTTACCAACAGCCTGCCCATCTGTCACGAGATGGCGAAACGCGAGCGCATCACCCTTATCTGCTCCGGCGGCACGCTGGAGCGTAAATACCGCTGCTATGTGAATCCCGCGCTGGGCTCGCTGCTGAAGGGAATGGAGATCGACCTGTTTATCTTCTCCTGCGAGGGGGTCGATGAGGCGGGCAATATGTGGGACCCGGCAATGCACAGCGCCGGGTTTAAAGCGCAGCTGCTTAAACGGGCCGCGCAGTCGCTGCTGCTGATCGATAAAAGTAAGCTTAAGCGCGCCAGCGAGGTGAAAATAGGGCATCTTTCCCAGGTGACCGAGCTGATCACCGATGCCCGTTTGCCTAAAATCATCAGGCCGCACGGGGCGGCCTGATAATCCCTTACCCGAGCGGCTCCGCCTCCCGGGCGCTGAGGCGAAATTTCTGCACCGAACGCTGAAGTTCATCCGTCTGGCGCGCCAGCGCGGCGGCGGCGGCGGAGACCTGCTCCACCAGGGAGGCATTCTGCTGGGTGACGCCATCCATCTGACCAATCGCCAGTCCCACCTGCGAGATGCCTCTGCTCTGCTCCTCTGACGCCAGCGCAATCTGCCGCATCAGGGTCGTGACCTCTGTAACGTCGCGCAAAATCGCCTGCATGGTGCTGCCCGTCTCGTTAACCAGATGGGCACCGCGATCCACGCGGGTTACGGAGTCGGCAATAAGCCCTTCTATCTCTTTCGCCGCGCTGGCGCTCCGGCTCGCCAGGTTACGCACCTCTGCGGCCACTACGGCGAAACCGCGCCCCTGCTCTCCCGCACGCGCCGCTTCTACCGCCGCGTTCAGCGCCAGGATGTTGGTCTGAAAGGCGATGCCGTTAATCACGCTGGTGATATCGGCAATCTTGTGCGAGCTGTCAGAAATGCCGCTCATGGTCGCCACCACCTCTTTGACTAACGATTCACCGCGGCCCGCAGTGGTGGAGGCTACCTCCGCCAGCGTGCTGGCCTGCCGGGCGTGGTCAGCGTTCAGCTTCACCGTGGCGGTCAGCTGCTCCATGCTTGCCGCCGTCTGCTCCAGCGCGGCAGCTTGTTCTTCGGTACGCGAGGAGAGATCGTTATTGCCCTGGGCAATTTCTCCTGCGCCGCGCCAGATGTTTTCACTGCCGGCGCGAATGGTGCTTACCGCCTCGCGCAGGCTATCCTGCATGGCGGTAAGCAGCGGCACCAGCTGCCCTACACAGTTACGTCCGATGGGGGCAATCGGCTGGCTAAGATCGCCCTGGGCAATCTGGCGAAAATGCTCACGCATCTGCGCCAGCGGTTTGACCAGCATGGCGACCAGATAGCGGTCGCTAAAGAGAAGGATCAGCAGACCAATAAGGGTGGCGGCGATAATCGCCGTTCGGGTGATGCCCACCAGCTCATCCACCGTAGCGCGGGAGCTGTCGATCCTGTCTGTCGCGGCACGGTTAAACGCGTCGGCGGCGGCGCCAAAGGCGCGGCTGAGCGTCGGCGTCACCTGCCCCGCCTGCTGCCGGTAGCCCTCTGACTGACCCTGCTGCGCCAGTGCCAGCTGGGGAGCGATACCCTGCTCGAGCAAATCCTGCCACGCAGCCAGCATCTGCGCGGAAATCTGCGGATCCATCGGCCCTGGCGATATGGCCTTCATCTCGCTAAGTCTGCTGCGAAGATTATCCAGCGCCTGGCGCGCCGGAGCGAAATCAGGGGTGCCGCCCGTCGCCTGCAGCTCCATCGCACGGCTCAGGCGCGTAACCACGCGAAAATAGGCGTCGTTCCCCTGGCTTACCAGCGTCAGCTGCTGCACCAGTTGTCTGTCAATCTCCTGCCCCTCGGCGACCCGGGAAAGGGACCAGGTGCTGTACAGACCCACGCCTGCCCACATGAAACAAAAAAAGCCCAGCACCATCAGCATGACGCGACGGATCGTAAAATTGCGAAACAGATTCATAGATTATCCTTGCCGTTACGGAGTCTTCGCCCGCAGGCGCCTCCTTTTCCTTTATCGGCAGCAGCTGGCAGAACAATACTTATTTAAGATGAATTTTATAAATATTTACGCTTCTCTTATTTTTTTAAAAATCGCAGCTTCACGCTGGAAAACAGAGCGCATAAAAATAGTATCTTCTTGTTTTTAATATGATTTATTCAGAAGCACTTAATTAATTCCACATATTTAGCGCGTTAATTAAAACGCCTGAATTAGCCATATTGCGCAAAAGGCAAAATTCGCCTCTATAAAAGAAACAGTGTTAAATTGTGGTTATTAAAATATATCTTTCATCCGCAACAGAGCGGCGGGAGGGAAGTCGCATCTCATCAAAATTTATGATTCTATAATGGATGAAAACGCTGTTTCAAAACGCATCATAACAAGGAGACATCATGTCCTGGAACGCCGACCCTGGCCGCTACGAAAAGATGCAGTACCGCTACTGCGGCAGAAGCGGTTTACGTCTGCCCGCCCTCTCACTTGGCCTGTGGCATAGCTTCGGTCATGTCCAGACGCTGGAGAGCCAGCGCGCGCTGCTGCGCAAAGCCTTTGATTCTGGCATCACCCACTTCGATCTCGCCAACAACTACGGCCCGCCGCCGGGAAGCGCCGAGGAGAACTTTGGCCGTCTGCTGCGGGAGGATTTCGCAGGCTACCGCGACGAGCTGATCATCTCCACCAAAGCGGGGTATGACATGTGGCCTGGACCCTATGGCTCCGGCGGCTCGCGCAAATACCTGCTTGCCAGCCTCGACCAGAGTCTGCAGCGGATGGGGCTGGAGTATGTGGATATCTTCTACTCCCATCGCGTGGATGAGAATACGCCGATGGAAGAGACCGCTGGCGCACTGGCCCATGCGGTGCAGAGCGGAAAAGCGCTTTACGTGGGGATCTCCTCTTATTCACCGGAGCGCACTCAAAAGATGGCCGATCTGCTGCGCGAGTGGAAAGTGCCGCTGCTGATTCATCAGCCTTCCTATAATCTGCTCAACCGCTGGGTAGATAAGAGCGGTCTGCTGGCGACCCTGGCGGCTAACGGCACCGGCTGCATCGCCTTTACGCCGCTGGCGCAGGGGCTGCTCACCGGCAAATACCTTAACGGCATCCCGGACGATTCGCGTATGCATCGCGAGGGTAAAAAGGTGCGCGGCCTGACGGAGAAGATGCTGACGGAAGCGAACCTGAATAGCCTGCGCCTGCTCAACGAGATGGCGCAACAGCGCGGGCAAACGATGGCCCAGATGGCGTTAAGCTGGCTGCTGAAAGATGAGCGCGTCACCTCGGTGCTGATCGGGGCGAGCCGTCCGGAGCAGCTGGAGGAGAATGTACGGGCGCTGGATAATCTGCGCTTTAGCGAGGAGGAGCTGAGGAAGATTGACCAGCATGTGGCGGACGGGGAGCTAAATCTGTGGCAGGCGTCATCGGATAAATAATCCCCTCACCCTAACCCTCTCCCCGGAGGGGAGAGGGGACGGTCCGCTGCGGTCTTTTACCCGTTGCCCCACAGAGGGAACCGGCTCCGCACACGCGTTTATCACGCCTTTCTCCCTCTTCCCACCGGGGAGAGGAGACGGTCCGCTGCAGTCTTTTACCCGTTGCCTCACAGCTGGAGCAGACTCCGCACCCGCGTTTATCACGCTTTTCTCCCTCTCCCCACCGGGGAGAGGAGACGGTCCGCTGCGGTCTTTTACCCGTTGCCTCACAGAGGGAGCAGACTCCGCACCCGCGTTTATCACGCTTTCTCCCTCTCCTCACCGGGGAGAGGGGACGGTCCGCTGCCGTCTTTTACCCGTTGCCCCACAGAGGGAGCAGACTCCGCACCCGCGTTTATCACGCTTTTCTCCCTCTCCCCACCGGGGAGAGGAGACGGTCCGCTGCGGTCTTTTACCCGTTGCCCTACAGAGGGAGCAGACTCCGCACCCGCGTTTATCACGCTTTTCTCCCTCTCCCCACCGGGGAGAGGAGACGGTCCGCTGCCGTCTTTTACCCGTTGCCTCACAGAAGGAGCCGACTCCGCACCCGCGTTTATCACGCCTTTCTCTCTCTTCCCACCGGGGAGAGGGCCGGGGTGAGGGGAAGCGCCTCCTACTTCTTACTCAGCTTATCCAGATACCCCATTACGAACGCCGACAGCACGAACGTCAGATGGATAATGACGTACCACATCAGCTTATTGTCCGGCACGTTCTTCGCGTCCATAAATACGCGCAGCAGGTGAATGGAGGAGATAGCGACAATAGACGCGGCCACTTTGTTTTTCAGCGAGGAGGCGTCCATTTTGCCAAGCCAGCTCAGCTTCTCCTTGTGAGGCGCAATATTGAGCTGAGAGACAAAATTTTCATAACCGGAAAACATCACCATCACCAGCAGCCCGCCCACCAGCGTCATATCCACCAGCGACAGGAGAACCAGGATCAGATCCGCCTCGGCAATGGTAAATATGTTTGGCAGGACGTGAAAAATCTCCTGGAAAAATTTGATGGTCAGCGCAACCAGCGCTAAAGAGAGGCCAAAGTAAACCGGCGCCAGTAACCAGCGGGAGGCGTACATTGCATTTTCAAAAAAACGTTCCATATAAACCTGTCAGCAAGCAAAACCAGGTTGAAGTATATCGCAACGCGGTAAACAGATTGCAACAACTAACCCACAAAAACCTTACACTTCTGCCGGGTTAACCTGCGGACGGGCATAGTCCGGCCAGACCAGCGCCACCAGTTCGGGATAAGCTTCCAGGCTAAACTCCCGAAAACACTGGCGCAGGTTAAGCACCTCCAGATCGGAGAAGGCGACTTTTTCCCCGTTCAGGCAGCGCTTTTTGATATTGTCGTAATATTTATAAACGGCGGAATTAAGGTCGCTGCAACGACGCTGGGCCTCAAACAACCCGGGCGTATCGTTTATTTCCGTCATTTTCATTCGCTTAATTGTCGCGTGCAGGAAATCAATATATTCATGATTAACTCGCCAGTACCAGACCGGCGTTATCGCATTCATGAGCGATGAAAAATGATCTTCTCCCTCCTCCTTTGTCAAAGGCTGTGGCTGGGGAGCGGCATCTGCGGGCGGCGTCTCTGTTTTATTAAATTCGCGCATCAATAAAAGCACGCCGGCCGTCAGCAAAAGCAGGGTAATGACAGAATAAAAAATGCTGTTCATGGGTTGGCTCCATTTTTTTTGATTTTAAAATTGCCCCATGTTATTGTCAACGGATCTCACCTCCCGAATAAAACTATCTTTTTGAAAACAAAGGATATTGAAATGCTGCCTGAGCATCTGGTCCCGGCCAGGTTTCACATTACGCCTGAAAAAGAGAAGCCCGAGGCAGCAGAAAAAAATGCCAGTTTAACTCAGGGAAAAACAACCCTCTCCGATTTCGAGGCTGACATATTAATTGGTGTTTCCCACTCCGGTAAATCCCGCAATATGCTGCTGGAAGAGCACGATCGCCATATAAAAGAACGCTTATTTCGCGCGGCGAAGATCGAGGTCTTTGTCCGGCTGCTTAACGACCTGCAGGCTGAAGGCGAAATAGATGCCCAGACATTAAGTGAAATAATGGCCGAAAAAAGCGAAGCGATAAATAAAGAGGGCAACGCAATCTGGCTTAATCTAATTACCCGCGAAACCTCCGCGCCTCTTTTTTATAAGCTGGAGGGTGAATAAGATGAGCGACGCGCCGGAAGATAACATCTGTTTGGCTTTGGATAATGCTAAAAGCGACGAATTTATCTTAAAGCAAAACCTTGATGCGCTTATTCAGCATAAAAATGAAGAGATGGCGCGAATTACACAGGATATGGTTTCTATTCCTGCGGCGCTGGTGCGCCTGAAGTGGCATAACCGCCGTGAAATATATCCCCTGCAGGTGAAAGAAGAGATCTACGGTGCGGCGATCGCCAGTCTGATAGCGCAAAAGCCGGAACTGACCGAAAAGGTTATGGCGCGACTGGAGAGCCATTATCAGCATCTTCTGGCGCGCGAAACTGCCACGCTGCGCCTTACCCGTCTTCTTGCCGAGGGCAAACACCGCACCGCCAGCGTCGCCGCCGTGGCGCTTGACCCGGAGGCCGTTGCCGCCAGAGCCGATTCGCCTGCCTCCCCTCTCCCCGAAAAAGACGCATAAAAATAACCGAAGCGGTAAGAAAATTAAGGATTATCCTGATTATCCCACACAAGCCAGAATTTTCTCCTAAGCTTATCATCTACGTCACAAAACAGGAGATTCCACATGGCAGATAACCAGACGAAAATCCAGGATCCTACTACCCAGTATCACACCGGTGAATATCCGAAGCAGAAGCAACCCGCTCCGGGCGTCCAGGCGAAAATGACGCCGGTGCCTGACTGCGGCGAGCAAAGCTATAAAGGTAGCGGCAGGCTCCAGGATCGTAAGGCGCTGGTGACAGGAGGTGACTCCGGTATCGGACGAGCTGCCGCCATCGCTTACGCGCGTGAAGGTGCGGATGTCGCTATTAACTATCTTCCGGCGGAAGAAGAGGATGCGCAGCAGGTTAAGCAGCTTATCGAAGAGGCGGGCCGCAAAGCGGTGCTGATCCCGGGCGATTTAAGCGACGAGCAGTTTGCCCGTTCGCTGGTGCATAAGGCTCACGAAGCGCTGGGGGGACTGGATATCCTTGCGCTGGTAGCTGGTAAACAGACTGCGGTAGAAAAGATTGCCGATCTGACGACCGAGCAGTTTAAACAGACCTATGCGGTTAACGTCCTGGCGCTCTTCTACATTACCCAGGAGGCGATCCCGCTGCTGCCGGCAGGCTCCAGCATTATCACCACGTCGTCCATTCAGGCCTATCAGCCAAGCCCGCACCTGCTGGACTACGCCTCCACCAAGGCGGCCATCCTGAACTACAGCCGCGGGCTGGCGAAGCAGATTGCCGAGCAAGGGATCCGTGTGAACGTGGTCGCCCCGGGCCCTATCTGGACGGCGCTGCAGATCTCCGGCGGCCAGACGCAGGATAAAATTCCGCAGTTTGGTCAGCAGACACCAATGAAACGCGCGGGGCAGCCTGCCGAGCTGGCGCCGGTCTACGTTTATCTGGCAAGTCAGGAATCAAGCTACGTCACGGCAGAGGTACATGGCGTGTGCGGCGGGGAACATCTGGGGTAAACCCAGTACTCCAGCCCCCTTCCTCATGAAGGGGGCAGACAAAAAAGGCAACTTACGTTGCCTTTTTTATTACTTCGCTTTTTCTTCCCCGACCAGGCCAATCTTCAGGTAACCCGCCTGGTGCAGCGTGTCCATCACCTTCATCATGGTTTCATAGTCGACGGTTTTATCCGCGCGGAAAAAGACGGTGGTATCTTTCTTGCCGCCGGTCAGCGCGTTAAGCGCCGGAATTACCGACGCATCGGTCACCGGATCGTTGCCCAGGAACATGCTCTTATCGGCTTTCACCGAGAGGTAAATTGGCTTTTCCGGGCGCGGCTGCGGCTGACTGGAAGAAGCGGGCAGATTGACCTTCACATCCACCGTCGCCAGCGGCGCGGCAACCATAAAGATAATCAGCAGAACCAGCATAACGTCGATAAACGGCGTTACGTTGATCTCATGCATTTCACCGTTATCGTCCAGATTTTCATTAAGACGCAAAGCCATACTCTTAACCTATACGCAGTTTAGATGCGGCGTGAACCGGCTTTACCGAGCTGGCGTTGAGGTCCAGGTCGCGGCTTTGCAGCAGCAGAACCTGCGCGGCAACATCGCCCAGCGTCGCTTTGTAGCTGCCGATCATACGGGCAAAAATGTTATAGATAACGACCGCCGGGATCGCCGCCACCAGGCCAATCGCCGTCGCCAGCAGCGCTTCCGCGATACCCGGCGCAACTACCGCCAGGTTAGTGGTCTGCGTCTGGGCGATACCGATAAAGCTGTTCATGATGCCCCATACAGTACCGAACAGACCGACAAAGGGTGAAATCGCACCGATGGTCGCCAGATAACCGTTACCGCGGCCCATGTGACGGCCAACGGCGGCTACGCGGCGCTCCAGGCGAAAGCCGGTACGCTCTTTAATGCCTTCGTTATCTTCACTGCCTTCAGAAAGTTCCAGCTCGTTCTGCGCTTCGTTGATAAGCTGAGTAGTCAGGCTTTTTGCGTGGAAAGATGAGGTCAATTCAGATGCCTGATCGAGCGAGCGCGCCTGCGCCAGCTGCTGCTGTTCGCGCTTAAGACGACGCTTCTGGGAGATCAGCTCTGCGCTTTTGCTAAAGAAGATAGCCCAGGTGATCACGGAGGCCAGGATCAGGCCAATCATCACAATTTTCACCACGATGTCAGCATGCTGATACATGCCCCAAACGGAGAGATCCGTCTGCATCAAATTATTACCCACTCTCTATCTCCAGGACGTAAGTCACAAAATCTGAGCATAATAATATCAAAACAACGTCGAATTGATAGTCGTTCTCATTACTATTTACATAGTGCCGCAAAATCGTTTCATTTTCCTTGCGCTTACGCAGGAAAAAATTTCTCCCCTCTCCTTTAATAAAATTTTCTGCTTATTCTGTAGACGCCAACGGACACACTTTTTCTTTCATGGTAGTCTGGACGTCCAGACGTATAAAAACAGGTTTCGCGGACATGACAGAGAAGCATCTTGATACCACGCTCGTCCAGGCCGGACGCAGCAAGAAGTATACGCAGGGCTCGGTAAACAGCGTTATTCAGCGCGCCTCCTCGCTGGTGTTCGATACCGTGGAGGCAAAAAAGCACGCCACCCGCAATCGCGCCAATGGCGAGCTCTTTTACGGACGTCGCGGTACGCTGACCCACTTTTCGCTCCAGGAAGCGATGTGCGAGCTGGAGGGCGGCGCAGGCTGCGCCCTCTTCCCCTGCGGCGCGGCGGCGGTAGCGAACACGATCCTCGCCTTTATCGAACAGGGCGATCATATTCTGATGACCAACACCGCCTATGAGCCGAGCCAGGATTTCTGTACCAAAATCCTCAGCAAGCTGGGGGTGACCACCGACTGGTTCGATCCGCTGATTGGCGCGGGCATTGCCGAACGTATCCAGCCAAACACCCGTATTGTTTTCCTGGAATCCCCTGGCTCCATCACCATGGAGGTTCACGACGTCCCGGCCATTGTGAAGGCGGTACGCAGCAAAGCGCCCGAGGCGATTATCATCATCGACAACACCTGGGCGGCGGGCGTGCTGTTTAAAGCGCTGGAATTTGGTGTCGATATCTCCATTCAGGCGGCGACTAAATATCTGATAGGCCACTCCGACGGCATGATCGGCACTGCGGTGGCAAACGCCCGTTGCTGGGAGCAGCTGCGCGAAAACGCCTATCTGATGGGACAGATGGTCGATGCCGATACCGCCTACATGACCAGCCGCGGTCTGCGTACGCTGGGCGTACGCCTGCGTCAGCATCATGAAAGCAGCCTGCGGGTGGCGCAATGGCTGGCGCAACATCCGCAGGTGGAGCGGGTTAACCATCCGGCGCTGCCGGGCAGTAAAGGGCATGAGTTCTGGCAGCGTGATTTTACCGGCAGCAGCGGCCTTTTCTCGTTTGTGCTGAAAAAGCGGCTGAATAACGAGGAGCTGGCGGCCTATCTCGACAACTTTACGCTCTTCAGCATGGCCTACTCCTGGGGCGGTTTTGAGTCTCTGATCCTGCCTAACCAGCCGGAGCAGATCGCCGCCCTGCGTCCCGGTGGCGAGGTGGATTTTAGCGGTACCCTGATTCGCCTGCACATTGGTTTAGAGAACGTTGACGATCTGATCGCGGATTTAGCGGCAGGCTTCGCGCGTATCGTGTAAAGTTAAGCGATCCGGCGAGAATTTATACATTACGCCCTGAAAAAGGGCGTTGTGTCACTTACCGTAACAAATCGCGGCAATTTGCCTGATTTGTTGCGTCGTCGATCAAGGTGTTCCGGGGAAATCAGGAGTACAATAAGTTCATACGAGCTGTACCACAGGAAAGTCCATGTCTGTCATTCAAGATATTATCGCTGCGCTCTGGCAACACGATTTTGCCGCGCTGGCGAATCCGCACGTTGTTGGCATTGTCTATTTTGTTATGTTTGCGACGTTATTTTTAGAAAACGGTTTGCTTCCGGCCTCCTTTTTGCCGGGCGATAGCCTGTTGTTGCTTGCCGGCGCGTTAATCGGCAAAGGCGTAATGGACTTCACCCCCACCCTGCTGCTGCTGACCTCCGCCGCCAGCCTCGGCTGCTGGCTGAGCTATTTGCAGGGCCGCTGGCTGGGTAATACGCGCGTCGTGAAGGGGTGGCTGGCGCAGCTCCCGCATAAGTACCACCAGCGAGCGACCTGTATGTTCGATCGCCACGGCCTGCTGGCGCTGCTCGCCGGGCGTTTCCTGGCCTTCGTTCGTACGCTGCTGCCTACCATGGCGGGCATCTCTGGCCTCTCTAACCGCCGTTTCCAGCTCTTTAACTGGCTGAGCGGGCTACTGTGGGTCGGAGTCGTTACCTCGCTGGGCTATGCGATTAACATGATCCCCTTTGTGAAGCACCATGAAGACCAGGTGATGACCTTTCTGATGGTCCTGCCGATGGTGCTGCTGGTCGCCGGTCTGGTGGGCGCCGTGGCCGTGGTGGTTAAGAAAAAGTATCACAACGCCTGATAATAACGCCGGGTGGCGCTGCGCTTACCCGGCCTGTTCTCTTCCCTTACGCCCCCTGCATCGTCCGGATGCGCGCGGCGTCCTCTCCCGGCGTCACGCCAAAGTAACGCTTAAACTCCCGACTGAACTGTGACGCGCTTTCATATCCCACGCGCATCGCCGCCGCGCTGGCCTTCATGCCGTCATGAATCATCAACATCCGCGCCTTGTGCAGCCGGTAGGTTTTCAGGTATTGCAGCGGCGAGGTGCTGGTTACCGATTTAAAATTATGGTGAAACGCCGATACGCTCATGTTGGCCTCAGCGGCGAGTTCGTCCACGCTCAGGTTTTGCGTGTAGTGGTTTTCAATACGCTTGAGCACGCGACTGATAAGGCTAAAGTGTGTCTGACGGCTAACCAGCGCCAGCAGCGCGCCGCCGCCCGGCCCCAGCAGCACGTGGTAGAGGATCTCGCGGATAATTTGCCTGCCGAGGATGCGCGCGTCCAGAGGACGCGTCATCACGTCAAAGAGCCGTTCAATGGCGCAGAGGATCTCATCCGACAGCGTGGCGGAGTTAATGCCGCTCGCCGCCAGCGCGGGCCGGAAAAGCTCATCTTCGCCAATCTCCATCAGCAGCTCCTGTAGCTGAAGAATGTCGACGTTCAGGCGCATCCCGGCCAGCGGCACCGCCTCGGTGGCGAAGGTTTCGCATTCGAAAGGCAGAGGAACGGTGAGGAGCAGATATTCGCTGGCGTCGTACCGAAAGACGCGCTCGTTGATATAGCCAATTTTGTGCCCGGAAAAGAGAAATACGATGCCGGGCTGGTACATCACCGGCGTGCGCGCTCCGGGCTGAGTGCCGTAGAGCAGGCGTACATCGGGCAGCCACTCGCTGGCACGATTTTCATTATTTTTTAAAAGCTTAACTTTTTCAGCAAGCTGCTGGCAGACGACATGGCGGTTCATTTTTCCCGGCTCCGGCTCTGGTTTCCGACGCTGACAGTCTGCTTAATTTTTTACAATTTCTCCAGCATGATGGAGAAATGGGCAAGAGATTGGCAGGAATGTGCATTGAGGGAAACAGGGGCGATGCCCACAATAAACGCTATCAGGCGACGATCCTCGCCGCCGCGTTTTTAATTCCGGAAGGGAACATGTCATGAATAATTTTACTCTCCACACCCCGACCCGCATTCTGTTTGGTAAAGGCGCCATCGCCGACCTGCGTGCGCAGATCCCGGCGGATGCCCGCGTGCTGATTACCTACGGCGGCGGCAGCGTAAAGAAAACCGGCGTGCTGGATCAGGTTTACCGCGCGCTGGAAGGGATGGACGTTCGTGAGTTTGGCGGCATCGAACCGAACCCCTCTTATGAAACGCTGATGAACGCGGTCGCTATCGCCCGCGATGAGAAGATCACCTTCCTGCTGGCGGTCGGCGGCGGTTCGGTGCTGGACGGCACCAAGTTTATCGCCGCCGCGGCGCATTACGCGGAAGGCCGCGATCCTTGGCATATCCTGCAGACCAGCGGCAGCGAGATCCAGAGCGCGATCCCGATGGGCTCGGTCCTGACCCTGCCCGCCACTGGCTCCGAATCCAATAAAGGCGCCGTGATCTCCCGCAGAACGACCGGCGATAAGCAGGCGTTCCACTCCGGGCACGTTCAGCCTCTCTTTGCGGTACTGGATCCGGTCTATACCTATACCCTGCCGCCGCGTCAGGTGGCGAACGGCGTGGTGGACGCCTTTGTTCACACCGTGGAGCAGTATGTGACTTATCCGGTCGACGGCAAAATTCAGGACCGTTTCGCGGAAGGCATTCTGCTGACGCTGGTGGAAGAAGGTCCGAAAGCGCTGCAAGAACCAGAAAATTACACCGTACGCGCTAACGTCATGTGGGCGGCGACCCAGGCGCTGAATGGACTGATTGGCGCAGGCGTGCCGCAGGACTGGGCGACCCATATGCTGGGCCACGAGCTGACGGCGATGCACGGTCTGGATCATGCCCAGACGCTGGCGGTGATCCTCCCTGCCCTGTGGAATGAGAAGCGTGACGCCAAGCGGGAAAAACTGCTGCAGTATGGCGAACGGGTCTGGAATATCACCAGCGGTACGGAAGAGGAGCGTATCGATGCGGCTATCGCTGCCACGCGCAACTTCTTCGAGCAGATGGGCGTGCCGACGCGTCTCTCCGGCTACGGCCTGGACGGCAGCTCCATCCCTGCCCTGCTGGCGAAGCTGGAAGAGCATGGCCTGACGCAGCTGGGCGAACATAAGGATATTACGCTGGAGGTCAGCCGCCGTATCTACGAAGCGGCGCGATAAACCTCTCTCTCCCACCTTTCGTTTTTTGGCATTTCGTCCAGAATTAATGCACACCACGTCACCGGGTTTCCCGGTGACGAGCACATGCAGGAGGAAAAATGGCAAACCAAACCGTAATCAAGCTTCAGGACGGCAACGTAATGCCCCAGCTGGGGCTCGGCGTATGGAAAGCCGGTAACGACGAGGTCGTCTCCGCCATTCATAAAGCGCTGGAAGTTGGCTATCGCTCGATTGATACCGCCGCCGCGTATAAAAACGAAGAGGGCGTCGGCAAGGCGCTCGCCAGCGCCGGCGTGGCGCGGGATGAACTCTTTATCACCACCAAACTGTGGAACGACGATCAGAAGCGTCCCCGGGAAGCGCTACAGGAGAGCCTGGAGAAGCTGCAACTCGATTTTGTCGATCTCTATCTGATGCACTGGCCTGTTCCGGCTATCGACCACTATGTTGATGCCTGGAAAGGGATGATAGCGCTTCAACAGGAGGGGCTGATTAAGAGCATCGGCGTCTGTAACTTCCAGGTTCACCACCTGCAACGGCTGATCGATGAGACGGGCGTAAGTCCGGTGATTAACCAGATTGAACTGCACCCCCTGATGCAGCAGCGCCAGCTCCACGCCTGGAACGCGACGCATAAGATCCAGACCGAGTCCTGGAGCCCGCTGGCGCAGGGCGGCGAAGGGGTGTTTAATCAGAAAATCATTCGCGACCTGGCGGATAAATATGGCAAGACCCCGGCGCAGATTGTCATCCGCTGGCACCTGGACTGCGGCCTGGTGGTCATCCCGAAATCGGTCACACCGTCGCGTATTGCCGAGAACTTTAACGTCTGGGATTTCCGTCTGGATAAAGATGAGCTGGGCGAGATTGCGAAACTGGACCAGGGCAAACGCCTGGGGCCAGACCCGGATCAGTTTGGCGGGTAATCCCCTCACCCTGCCCTCTCCCCGGAGGGGAGAGGGTTAGAGCTGTAGGCCCGGTAAGCGCAGTGCCACCGGGCATTGTTACAGGTTTAACCGATCTTACGTTTTACGTTCTTCTTCGTTCCCGTACCACCGTTCGAACGCTGATGCACAATCGGCGTGTGTTTGGTCAGCGCCGGACGCGTATGGCGATTCTGGCGGCGCGCTTCGCGCATCTCCTCGATGGTTGGCGCAGGCACCAGGCAGTCGCGACGCCCGCCTATCAGATGTTTTTTCCCCATCTCTTCCAGCGCCTGGCGGATCAGCGGCCAGTTAGCCGGATCGTGGTAGCGCAGCAGCGCTTTATGCAGACGACGCTGTTTATCCCCTTTCGGTACCACCACCTCTTCACTCTTATAGCCAATCTTACCCAGCGGGTTTTTGCCGGTGTAATACATGGTCGTGGAGTTAGCCAGCGGCGACGGATAGAAGTTCTGCACCTGGTCGAGACGGAAGCGGTGACGCTTCAGCCACAAAGCCAGGTTCACCATATCTTCGTCGCGGGTGCCCGGGTGCGCAGAGATAAAGTACGGGATCAGGTACTGCTCCTTGCCCGCCTGCTTCGAGTAGAGGTCAAACAGCTCCTTGAAGCGGTCATAGCTGCCCATCCCCGGCTTCATCATCTTCGACAGCGGCCCTTCCTCGGTATGTTCCGGCGCGATCTTCAGATACCCGCCCACATGGTGAGAGGCCAGCTCTTTGATATAGCGCGGATCTTCTACCGCAATGTCGTATCGCACACCGGAAGCGATAAGGATCTTTTTGATCCCCTTCAGATCGCGGGCGCGGCGGTAGAGATTGATCGTCGGCTCGTGGTTTGTGTCCATGTGCGGACAGATATCCGGATAGACGCACGACAGGCGGCGGCAGGTCTGCTCTGCGCGCGGCGATTTGCAGCGCAACATATACATATTGGCCGTCGGGCCGCCCAGATCGGAGATCACGCCGGTAAAGCCCGGCACCGTGTCGCGAATCGCTTCGATCTCGTTGATAATGGAGTCTTCGGAGCGGCTCTGGATGATGCGCCCTTCGTGCTCGGTAATGGAGCAGAAGGAGCAGCCGCCAAAGCAGCCGCGCATGATGTTAATGGAGAAGCGGATCATCTCGTAGGCCGGAATACGGCTCTTGCCGTAAGCCGGGTGCGGCACGCGCTTATAGGGCAGCGCGAATACGCTGTCCATCTCTTCGGTGGAGAGCGGAATGGCCGGCGGGTTGATCCAGATGTAGCGTTCGCCATGCTTTTGCATCAGCGCGCGGGCACAGCCAGGGTTGGTTTCGTGGTGCAGGATGCGTGACGCGTGGGCGTAGAGCACTTTATCCGCCTTCACCTTTTCGAATGACGGCAGCAGCACATAGGTTTTTTCCCACGGCTTCGGACGCGGCGGCTGGACGGTCACTGCTTTCGCTTCGGCCTTTTTCGGCGCGACCGGTTTGTTGTCCGCACAAGGCAGATCTTCCCCGTAAGGGTGTGGGATAGGATCGATTTTCCCCGGCGTATCCAGACGGGTAGAGTCAACGCCGCTCCAGCCCGGCAGCGCCTCTTTCACCATAATAGCGGTGTTACGCACGTCGCGAATGGCGGAGACCGGCTCGCCCTGCGCCAGACGATGGGCCACTTCCACCAGCGGACGCTCGCCATTGCCAAAAATCAGCATGTCAGCTTTGGAGTCCACCAGCACCGAGCGGCGTACAGTATCGGACCAGTAGTCATAGTGTGCGGTGCGGCGCAGGCTCGCCTCAATACCGCCCAAAATTACCGGCACATCTTTCCACGCCTCTTTACAGCGTTGGGTATAGACCAGCGTGGCTCTGTCGGGACGCTTGCCCGCCACGTTATCCGGGGTATAGGCATCGTCGTGGCGCAGCTTGCGGTCGGCGGTGTAGCGGTTGATCATGGAGTCCATATTCCCCGCCGTCACGCCGAAGAAGAGGTTCGGCTTGCCGAGGCGCATAAAGTCCTCTTTGCTGTTCCAGTCCGGCTGGGCGATGATCCCCACGCGAAAGCCCTGCGCTTCCAGCATACGGCCACAGATAGCCATGCCAAAGCTGGGGTGGTCGACATAGGCGTCTCCCGTCACCAGGATAATGTCGCAGCTGTCCCAGCCCAGCTGGTCCATCTCTTCGCGAGACATCGGCAGGAAAGGCGCCGGTCCAAAACAGGCCGCCCAGTACTGGGGCCAGGAGAAGAGGTCACGATCCGGCTGGATCAGGGAAATTGCGCTCATAATGCTTCCGAAGAAAAAATAGACAAAAGGAGCGGGATTATACGCTGGAACAATGTGGGAAATGAAGGAGTATTGTGCGGGTGATGATTCCCCTCACCCTAACCCTCTCCCCGGAGGGGAGAGGGAACCGTTCGGCGTACTCATTTCGCTCTCCCCCCTGGGAAGAGGCGGGCAGTTTCTCCTTCTCCCCTCCGGGGAGAGGGAACCGTTCGGCGTACTCATTTCGCTCTCCCCCCTGGGAAAGGGGCAGGCAGTTTCTCCCTCTCCCATTTCGCTCTCCCCCCTGGGAAAGGGGCAGGCAGTTTCTCCCTCTCCCCTTTGGGGAGAGGGCCGGGGTGAGGGGCAAAGTTATGGTGCCGGATTGACCAGCAGTTGCCCCACCGTACCGCGATCCGCCATCTCCAGCGTCTGGCTGTGGAACAGGAACGGGAAATGGGGCCATGAAGGCTGACCATAGTAGACCAGCAGTTCCACCTGGCCGTCGACCCAGACCGTATCTTTCCAGCCGCGATCTTCCGGGAATGGCATCGCGCCGTTGACGTTGCGGATGAGAAAGCTCACCCCTTCAATATGGAACGACTGCGGCATCTCCGCGCGTACCAGCCAGCGCTCCCAGGTACCCTGCTGCGCGGTGATATCAATACGGTTCACATCCCACAGCGCGCCGTTAATACCAGGATCGTCGCCGAGGCTGATGTCGCGGCTGCGCACCGGCGCGCCGGCCAGAATATCCTGCGGCAGCAGGCGCATCGGCAGGCTGTCGGTCACCAGCGGCAAAAGGCCTGTCGGGCGCAGGGTAAGCACCAGGGTCGATACGAGAATACTCGACGGCTCAAAGAAGCCGCGAATACGATCAACAATACCCGCCGCCTCGCCGCAGGTAATGGAGACTTCATCGCCGTTGGTCATATCCACCAGGATCTCACGCCGCTCGCCCGGCGCCAGCGCCAGCTGTTTTACCGAGACCGGAGCGGGCAGGAAGCCCTGATCGCCAGAGATGACGTGCAGCGCGCGTCCGTCGCTCATCTGCAGCTGATAGCGGCGGGAGTTAGAGGCGTTAAGCAGACGCAGGCGAACCCAGCCGCGCGATACCTCCACGTAGGGACTCTGGGCGCCGTTCACCAGCAGGGTATCGCCGACAAATCCGCCGCTGCCCGGCTCGCTGTACTCCGGCGTGCCGAAATTATCCAGACGCTTGTCCTGAATGATGACCGGAAAATCGTCCACCCCGTAGTGGTTAGGGATTGGCAGCGATTTACTCACCTCATCCTCCACCAGCCACATCCCCGCCAGGCCGTTATAGACCTGTTCGGCCATCCGGTTCGGCGTATTGGCGTGATACCAGAGGGTCGCCGCGCTCTGACGAATCGGCAGGACCGGCGCCCAGTCGGCGCTGGGCGACATCATACGCGCCGGACCGCCGATAAGCGGCCCCGGAACCTGCAGCCCGCTGATGGTCATCGCCACATTCTCCGCCAGGCGGTTGCTGTAGATAAGCTTGACGTCGTCGCCACTCCAGACGCGAATGGTCGGACCGAGATAACGCCCGTTCACCCCCCAGACCGACGCGCGCGTCCCCTGAGTAAAGGTCCAGTGGCTACGCTGCAGGGTCATGAACAGCGGCTGGCCGCGACGGGATTCCAGCAGCGGAGGGATGGGCAGCGGCTGCTGCTGCCCGGCGGCGCTGGCAGTCAGCGGAACCGCGCCAGCACAGAGGGCGATCCCGGATGCCTGAATAAACTGACGCCGACTGAGTGACATATATTCTCCATGTATAAACCCATAACGCGGGGATCCATTTCCCCCTGGCGACGGCTTAAAGCTTGCCGGCCGCCTCTCGCTCTGCGACTTCTTTATCAAGCGCTTCGATTTTGTTCATCATCAGTTCACGGCAGTGGGCCGCCAGTTCACGAACCTGATCTTTGCCATACATGCTGATATCCACCGGCGGCAGCATCTCTACGATCACCAGACCGTTCTTCAGGCGGTTAAGATTAATCTTATTCGAAGTATTGGAAACACACACGGGAATAATCGGCACGCCTGCGGCAATGGCGGCATGGAAGGCCCCGGTTTTAAACGGCAGCAGACCGCGACCGCGGCTGCGCGTCCCTTCCGGGAACATCCAGATGGAGATGCGGCGTTTTTTGAAGTGATTCACTACTTCCGCGATAGTACCGTGCGCCTTGGTGCGGTTGTTACGATCGATCAGCAGGTTACCGGTGAGCCAATAAAGCTGACCGAAAAAAGGGATCCACAGCAGGCTTTTTTTACCCACCGTCACGGTCGGCGGCTGAACAATGTTGGACGCGGTCACCATATCGTAGTTGTTCTGATGATTGGCGATATAGATAGCGTTGCCAAACTGCTCCGCCCCTTCCGGCAGGCGTGTTTCCACTTTCAGGCCCAGCAGCGGCGCCATGCGACCAAACATATGGCCGAAAGTGGCGACATGCTTTGGATTACGCGGGCTAAACAGACAATAAATCGACCCGAAAATGCAGACCAGTAAACTGTAGATTACAACGAGAATAAGTCGAACAATGAATAGCATAGAGACCTCTGAAGCCCTGACAGCTGACAATTATACTTCACCTGTGGCCAGGTAAGGACTTTATTACGAGCGCGTATTGTTAAACGCAACGCGCCAATTAACAATGACTTCACAGGAAATTTTATAAAATCCCCTCCAGAACGGAGGGGATGCAGGTTACGCTTCGCTATCGGCGGCTTTGCCGCGGTCTGGCGAGTCGATCTCCACGCGATCGATGCGTTGCAGGCCGCGCATCAGCGAACCGCGGCGTCCGCGTTCGCCCACTACCTTCTGCAGCTCTTCCGGGCGCAGCTTGATTTTGCGTTTGCCCACGTGCAGGGTCAGGGTGCTTTGCGGCGGCAGGATGAAGAGATGCGCCAGGCCATCTTCGCCTTTTGCCGCGTCCGCCGCGCTGATGTTGATGATCTTGTTACCCTTACCTTTCGAAAGCTGCGGCAGGTCGCTGACCGGGAACATCAACATACGCCCGGCGGCGGTGATCGCCAGCAGCATATCGCTCTCGTTCTCCACCACCAGCGGCGGCATCACGTGCGCGTTATCCGGCAGGGTGATCATCGCCTTGCCCGCACGGTTGCGCGAGATAAGATCGTTAAAGGTACAGATAAAGCCATACCCGGCGTCGGAGGCGAGCAGCAGCTTCTGGTCGTCATTCTCCATCAGCATATGCTCCACCGTCGCGCCCGGCGGCAGCGTCACCTTGCCGGTCAGCGGCTCGCCCTGCCCGCGCGCCGACGGCAGCGTGATCGGGTCGACGGCGTAGCTGCGCCCGGTCGTGTCGATAAAGGCGACCGGCTGGTTGCTCTTACCTTTCACCGCCGACTTAAAGCTATCGCCCGCCTTGTAGCTTAGCCCCTGGGCGTCGATATCGTGCCCCTTGGCGCTACGCACCCAGCCGCCCTGGGAGAGCACAATGGTGACCGGCTCTGACGGCAGCATATCGTGCTCGTTCATCGCCTTCGCCTCTTCGCGCTCCTGCAGCGGTGAACGGCGGTCGTCGCCATAGGCGTCGGCATCCGCCTGCAGCTCTTTCTTGAGCAGGGTATTCATCTTGCGTTCAGAGGCGAGGATCGCCTGAATCTGGTCGCGCTCTTTCTCCAGCTCTTTCTGTTCACCGCGGATCTTCACCTCTTCCAGTTTGGCGAGATGGCGCAGCTTCAGCTCCAGAATCGCTTCGGCCTGGGTTTCGCTGATGCCGAAACGCGACATCAGCACCGGCTTCGGCTCATCCTCGGTACGAATGATGTGGATCACATCGTCGATATTGAGGAACGCGACCAGCAAACCTTCGAGGATGTGTAACCGCTTGAGCACTTTCTCCAGGCGGTAGTTCAGGCGACGACGCACGGTGTCGCGGCGGAACGCCAGCCATTCGGTGAGGATCTCCAGCAGGTTTTTCACCGCCGGACGGCCATCCAGCCCAATCATGTTCAGGTTGATGCGGTAGCTCTTTTCCAGATCGGTGGTGGCGAAGAGGTGATTCATCACCTGATCCATGTCCACGCGGTTGGAGCGCGGCACAATCACCAGACGGGTCGGGTTCTCGTGGTCGGACTCATCACGCAGGTCATCTACCATCGGCAGCTTTTTATTGCGCATCTGGCTGGCGATCTGCTCCAGCACGCGGGCGCCGGAAACCTGGTGCGGCAGGGCGGTAATCACCACCGCGCCATCCTCTTTCTTCCAGACGGCGCGCATACGCACGGAGCCGCGGCCGTTCTCGTAGATTTTGCGGATCTCCGCGCGCGAGGTGATGATCTCCGCCTCGGTCGGGTAGTCCGGCCCCTGCACGATATCCAGCAGTTCGTCGAGGGTGGTTTTCGGCTGTTCAATCAGCTTCATCGCCGCCTGCGCCACTTCGCGCAGGTTATGCGGCGGAATGTCAGTCGCCATCCCTACCGCGATTCCGGTGGTGCCGTTCAGCAGAATGTTCGGCAGGCGCGCGGGCAGCATCTTCGGCTCCTGGAGCGTGCCGTCAAAGTTTGGCACCCACTCCACGGTCCCCTGCCCCAGTTCGCCCAGCAGCACTTCAGCATATTTAGAGAGGCGCGATTCGGTGTAACGCATCGCGGCGAACGATTTCGGATCGTCCGGCGCCCCCCAGTTCCCCTGGCCATCCACCAGCGGATAGCGGTAGGAGAATGGCTGCGCCATCAGCACCATCGCTTCATAACAGGCGCTGTCACCGTGCGGGTGATATTTACCGAGCACGTCGCCCACGGTACGGGCGGATTTTTTAAACTTGGCGCTGGCGCTGAGCCCCAGCTCGGACATTGCGTAAACAATGCGCCGCTGCACCGGTTTCAGGCCATCACCGATAAACGGCAACGCCCTGTCCATGATGACGTACATGGAATAGTTCAGGTAGGCGTTTTCCGTGAATTCATGTAGCGCGAGGCGCTCTGCCATATCGCTCATTAAGTGTGATTCCTCAACTCAGAAACCTGTTTATTGCAGGCAATATTGCCGCAGATACTACCCTATCTGGCGAGTTGAGTCACAGAGAAAAAGGGCCGGTTGCCCGGCCCTTTCCATATCACTTGTTCAGCTTATTAACCTGCTTCACATCGATTTCAAACTCGTTCCACTCTTTGTCCACTTTCCCCTGGATCTCCACTTTGTCCTGCGGGGTGATGGTCTGGCCGTTCCAGCGTTTGTGGTCGATCTCGACGTTCACCGTGCCGCTCTCGTCGCGGAAGGTGTAGCGATCGTCGGAGAGGCGTTCGGTGATATTACCGCGAAGCTTCACCCAGCTGTCGTCTTTGAGATCTTTTACCTTCGCCGCCGTGGTGAGGCTGGCGTTGTTATCCACAAAACCGCCCTGCTGGGTCTGGGTCTGGCTCTGGCTCTGGGTGGCTGACGGGCCGTTAAATCCGCCCTGAGCGGCAAAAAGTGGCGCAGTGGTCATCATCATGATGGCGGCAGCGGCAGCAAATTTTTTCATCTTTTTCTCTCCCTTTAATGTGGTTTCACCGTCCATTAAACAGGGTAATCCTTAACAACTTCTTAAGGAGAAAATTTATTTATTTTTACTGTACAGGGGGCGGTGAGAGAAGGTTTACTGGCGCGGCAAGGAGGTGACAATGCGGATTTTACTGGTAGAGGACGATCGGCTCATCGGCGATGGCATCAAGACGGGCTTAAGCAAAATGGGCTTTTGCGTGGACTGGTTTACCGATGGCAGGAGCGGGAAAGCGGCACTCTATAGCGCCCCTTATGACGCGGTGGTGTTGGATCTTACCCTGCCCGGCGAAGATGGCCTGGCGGTGCTGCGGGAGTGGCGCGACGCGGGGCGCAGCGAGCCGGTGCTGATCCTCACCGCCCGGGATGCGCTCAGTCAGCGGGTGGAGGGGCTGCGGCTCGGGGCTGATGATTATCTTTGCAAGCCCTTTGCGCTGATTGAGGTGGCGGCGCGCCTTGAAGCGCTGATGCGCCGCAGTCACGGACAGGCGCGCAGCGAGCTGCGCCATGGCCGGGTCACGCTTGATCCCACAGGCTCTGTCGCCACGCTGGATGGCGAGGCGCTCACGCTTAAGCCAAAGGAGTTCGCCCTGCTGGAGCTACTGCTGCGCAATCAGGGCCGCGTGCTGCCGCGTAAGCTTATTGAAGAGAAGCTCTACAACTGGGATGAAGAGATCTCCAGCAACGCGGTGGAGGTGCATATCCACCACCTGCGCCGCAAGCTCGGCGCCGATTTTATCCGTACCGTGCATGGTATCGGCTACATCCTTGGTGACGCATGAAACTGACGCAACGCCTGAGCCTGAAGCTGCGGCTCACCTTACTTTTTCTGCTGCTCGCCTTTGCCGCCTGGTTCGCGGCAAGTCTGGTCGCCTGGCAGCAGACCGCCCATAAGGTCGATAAATTGTTCGACACCCAGCAGATGTTATTCGCCAAACGTCTGCTCACCCTTGAGCTGGATGAAAACCACGCCTCCGCCCGCATGCGTAACCTGCCTGAGAAGGCGAAGCACGGCAAGCTGGATGACGATGCGCTGACCTTCGCAATCTACAGCACCGCCGGCAGGATGGTACTGAACGACGGCGATCAGGGTCGCGATATCCCTTATCGCTACCGGCGGGACGGCTTTACCAACGGCGAACTTACGGGGGATAACGACGCGTGGCGCTTCATCTGGCTCACCTCCCCGGACGGGCGTTACCGGGTGGTGGTCGGCCAGGAGCTGGAGTACCGGGAGGAGATGGCGCTGGATATCGTTGCCTCCCAGCTCACTCCGTGGCTGGTGGCGCTGCCTTTGATGCTGATCGCGCTGATTGTGCTGCTGAACCGGGAACTGATGCCATTGAAGCGGCTGGCGCAGGCGCTGCGCAACCGCTCGCCAGATGCCACTAACAGGCTCGATTCCGACGTCCCGCCGGAGGTTCGCCCGCTGCTTGATGCGCTTAACCATCTCTTTGTCCGCACCCGGGAGATGATGAATCGCGAACGTCGTTTTACCTCCGATGCCGCCCACGAGCTGCGCAGCCCGCTCGCGGCGCTGAAGGTGCAGACCGACGTGGCGCAGCTCTGCGCCGACGATGCTGTCGCCCGGGATAAAGCGCTGGCGCAGTTGCATGCGGGCATCGACCGCGCCTCGCGGCTGGTGGATCAGCTGTTGACCCTTTCCCGCCTCGACTCACTGGATAACCTGCAGGATATCGAGCCCGTTGCGATGGCCGATCTGTTGCAGTCGGGCGTGATGGATATCTACCCGGCGGCGCAGCGGGCGGGCATTGAGGTGCGACTCCATATTCACGCGCCGCAGGTGGTGCGTAAGGGCCAGCCGCTGCTGCTTGGCCTGCTGGTGCGTAACCTGCTGGACAACGCGGTTCGCTATAGCCCGCGCGGCAGTACCGTTGAAGTGACGCTGGAAGAAGGCCATTTCACCGTACAGGATAACGGGCCGGGCCTTCCCCCGGATGCGCTGGCGCGGGTCGGCGAGCGTTTTTATCGCCCGCCAGGCCAGGAGGTTGCCGGCAGCGGGCTGGGGCTCTCCATCGTTAAACGCATCGCCGCCCTGCACCAGATGACGCTTCGGCTGGAGAATGCGCCGAAGGGTGGGTTTACGGCACGCATCGGCTGGTCAGGCAATTATTGCTAAAAAAGCAAAAGACTTTGCACATTTTGCTCATTTTAACGCAGCGCTCGCGCGCGTAGAATGCTGCCCAGACGCTGATAAGTGAGGACAAAAAATGAGCAAAATTTTGATTATCAATGGGGCAAAACAGTTTGCCCACTCTAACGGCCAGCTGAATGACACCCTGACCGAGGTCGCGGATGGCTTTCTGCGCGACGCCGGACATGATGTTAAAGTGGTGCGCGCCGACAGCGACTACGACATCAAAGCGGAAGTGCAGAACTTCGTCTGGGCCGACGTCATTATCTGGCAGATGCCAGGCTGGTGGATGGGCGCGCCGTGGACCGTGAAAAAATACATGGATGATGTCTTTACCGAAGGCCACGGCACGCTGTACGCCAGCGACGGCCGCACCCGTTCTGACGCCTCCAAAAAATATGGCTCCGGCGGGCTGCTGCACGGTAAAAAATATATGCTGTCGCTCACCTGGAACGCGCCGCTGGAGGCGTTTACCGAAAGCGATCAGTTCTTCGAAGGGGTGGGCGTAGACGGGGCCTACCTGCCTTTCCATAAGGCCAACCAGTTCCTGGCGATGACGCCGCTGCCGACCTTTATCGTTAACGACGTGATTAAAATGCCGGACGTGGAGCGTTATATCGCAGAATATCGCAAGCATCTCGCAGAAATTTTTGCTTAACTGGTAGCCTGGAATTAGAAGGAGTTAACCATGCTTACCATTATTGCTGAAATCCGCACCCGTCCAGGACAACATCACCGCCAGGCGGTACTGGACCAGTTTGCGAAAATTATCCCGACCGTCCTGCAGGAAGAGGGCTGTCACGGCTATGCGCCGATGGTGGACACCGCCGCAGGCGTCAGCTTTCAGGCCACCGCGCCGGACTCTATCGTGATGGTTGAACAGTGGGAAACCGTCGCACACCTGGAGGCGCACCTGCAAACGCCTCATATGAAAGCGTGGAGCGACGCGGTGAAAGGCGACGTGCTGGAGACCCACATCCGCATCCTGGAACAGGCGCTGTAAGCTTTTCTGCTCTTCTCCCCCTTCATCCGAAGGGGGAAATTCTTATACCTGCTATGCTTATTCTGACTTCATGTTAAACAGGAGGATGGAATGGGTATTTTTAACTTTGTGAAAGAAGCAGGCGAAAAACTCTGGGATAACCTGACGGACCATAAGGGCCAGAGCGAGAAAGTCACCGAACATCTCAAGAAACTGAATATCCCCGGCGCTGAAAAAGTTCAGGTTAACGTGACCGACGGGAAAGCCAGCGTCACCGGCGACGGCCTGACCCAGGAGCAGAAAGAGAAGATCCAGGTCGCGGTCGGTAACATCGCCGGGGTCAGCGAGGTGGAAAATAATATCACCGCCACGGACGCCAAAGATGAAGCCACTTACTACACCGTAAAATCGGGCGACACCCTGAGCGCTATCTCCAAAACCGTGTATGGCGATCCCAACCAGTACAACAAAATCTTCGAGGCTAACCGCCCGATGCTCTCCAGCCCTGACAAAATCTATCCCGGTCAGACGCTGCGTATCCCTAAAGCGTAACCTTAACGTCAGAGACTACTGAATGAAAATAGCGTCTCTGGGCTGGGGCTCGCTCATCTGGAAAAGTGGCCCGCTGCCGGTTGCCGGCGACTGGCAACCCGACGGGCCTTTGCTGCCCGTCGAGTTTTGCCGGGTCAGCGATGGCGGCGAGCTGGCCACCGCGCTCTGTATGAATGCCCCGGCAGTACCGGTGCTCTGGGCCTGGCTCAACGTGGATTCGTTAAGCCAGGCCTGTGAGGCGCTGCGTGAGCGGGAAGCGATCCCCGCGTCGCGCTGCGACGGCATCGGCTCGCTGTTGATTACCGGGTGCAACGCGGGCCTCCTCGCCGCCTGGGCGGCAGAAAAAGGTATCGATGCGCTGATCTGGACCGGGCTTCCGCCCCGCAGCGCCTCGCTGGAGGGCCGCGTTCCCACCGTGGAGGAGGCGATTGTCTATCTGGACAGCCTCAGCGGTGAGACGCGCAGCCACGCGCGGGATTACTTTGATCGCGTGCCGGCACAGATCGCGACCCCCTACCGCCGGGTCATCAGGGAAGTGCTGGGGTGGTGATCCACTCCGCGCTTTTTTACCAGTAAAGTTTCCAGCTCTGCGTGAAGCGCACCAGCGCCTCAACGTAGAAGTAATCTCCCCAGCTGGCGCACTCATCCACCCCTTTGTTGCTGGCCAGATGATAAACCGAGTGTTTGAGAACCCCGGTGCCCCTCTCCTCTTTACCCACCAGATAGTGCCTTGTGAGCGAGGACATTATCCCTTTCGCCCAGGCGAGATAGCGCGCCCGGTCGGGATCGGTGACAGGCAACTGTTTCACCAGCTCCAGCAGACCGCAGACGGCGATGGCGGCGGAGGATGAGTCGCGCAGCGCGTCGGTTCCCACCAGCGCCAGATCCCAGTGACAGACATAATCCTCCGGCAGGCGATTCAGGAAATAGTTCGCCAGCCGTTTTGAGAGCGCCACCAGCGTGTCGTCGCCGGTGTAGAGATAGCTCAGCATAAAGCCGTAGATCCCCCACGCCTGCCCGCGCGACCAGCAAGAGTCATCCGCGTAGCCCTGCTGGGTATTGCCGTAGCGCGGCGCGCCGGTGACCACATCCATATAGTAGGTGTGGAAGGTGGAGGCATCCTCGCGGATCAGGTATTTCGCCGCCTGCATCACGTGGGCGCGGGCGGCGCGGGCGAAGCGCGGATCGCCCGTCTGCTCCGTGGCCCAGTAGAGCAAGGGCAGGTTCATATTGCAGTCGATGATCATCCGCCCGGCCTGCGCGGGATCGTTCAGATCGCCCCAGGCCTGAATGATCTGCGCTTTTTCGTGGAAGCGTTCCAGCAGCGCCTCCGCCGCCAGCAGGGAAAAGCCGCGCGCCTCGCGGTTGCCGGTCAGACGCCAGGCCGCCACGCAGGAGAGCGTATATAAAAAGCCGAGATCGTGGGTATTGGTATCCTGGCGTCCGGCAATACGCAGGCCAAACGAGCGCACATGCTTCTCCGCCATCGCGCGGAATTTCTCTTCGCCGCTCATCTCCCAGGCCAGCCAAAGCTGCCCGGTCCAGAAGCTGGTGGTCCACTCCACGTTCTCCGTCAGCGGATAGAAACCCTGCTGGCAGGTTTCCGCCGGGAATTTGTCGCCGAAGGCGGTTAAATGACGGCTAATCAGCTCGAGGACGTGCTCGCGGGCCGCGCAGAGATCGTCGCAAAACGCGCGATCGTCGACGGGCACGGGGATCTCAGCCAGACGTTCCTCAGTGATACGACTTAACATAGTTCGGTTCCTTCTTGGACAACGCATTATCGGGATGGCTGCTGCTCCGCCACGTTCAGCGCGCCTGCGCTGCGCCATTTGCTCTGGCAGGCGGAGAGCGTGAAAGCAGAGATAAGGGTAAAGGTCAGTGCCGTGGCGCCCATGATGATGTAGGTCTGCTCAAAGCCGATGCGGTCGTAGAGATAGCCCGCTGGAGAAGAGACCACCACGTTGCCGACGTAAAGCATCGCCTGATAGCCCAGCAGGTACATAGTGGCGTTAACGCGCTTATCGAAATGCTCGGCGATATATTTGAATACCGACACCAGCAGCAGGCAGATCTCCAGCCCGTAGAGCGGTTTCAGCACGGAGATCAGCAGGTGCGAATCGCAGATACCGGAGATAATCAGGCGTGCCCCTACCAGCATTCCCACTATCAGCAGGCCGCGCTTGGCGCCAATAAAGTTCACAAAGATGGGGATCACCATGTACATGACGAACTCCATCCCCGACTGGACGGTGCCCAGATAGCCAAAGACCGCGTTCCCCTGGTGGATATCGGCAAAGAAGGTGACAAAGTAGCGGGAGAACTGCTGCTCGGCGATAAACATCATCCACGCCACGCCCGCCACATAGAGGCAGAAGGCCCAGAATTTACGGCTGCGCAGCAGAGCGTAAACGTCCGCCGGGGCGATTTTCTCTTTGGTCAGCACCTCGCTGGCGTGGGCGCTTTGGGTGTTAACTTTCAGGCTCAGCAGCACGATGAGCATGATCACCGAGGCCACGCTGCCCATAATAAAGTTGTAGGCTGGCGAGAGGTTAAAGAGCAGGCCGGAGAAAGAGGAAGCCACCGCCCAGCCGAGGGAGCCCCACATGCGGATCTGGCCAAACTCCATGCCGTTCAGACGGCTGTAGCGATCGGAGTAGGATTCGCACGCCGCCACGCCCGCATACCAGGCAATGCTTAAATAGAGCGCGCCGACGATAATCCCGATCCAGGTGCTGGAGATCAGCAGCGGCTGGTAAACGTAGATAAAAAACGGCGCCATCAGGGCCGACATCGCCACCACAAAATAGAGCAAGTACTTGCTCATACCGAGCTTGTCGAGGATATAGCCGTAGATCGGCTTTAATATCACCGAAAAAATGCCGTTGACGGCAAAGACGGTGCCGATCACCGAGCCGCTCAGGTTCGTCTTTTGCCCCAGCCAGATGGCCAGCAGGCCAATACTGGCTGACCAGGTGAAGAAGTAGAGAAAGATAAAGCTGCTGATTTTGTAATATTCGGTTCTGCTGGTGGATTTCATATCATCCTCGCCGACATGTAGGGTCTGGGTTTTTACAGGGAGAACGACAGCTGACGTTCGCTGGCCGGATCGTTAATCACGACCTGACCGTGAGAAAGCGTGAGCCCTGGTGGTGGTGCTGTAATATCCCGCGCGCCGGAGGCGGCAACTGCGCAGCAAAGCCAGCTCTCCCCCGGTGGGATCTCACCGCTCAACAGCGGAATGGTGGCGCAGGCGGCGAACATAATGCTGCTGTTCGGCGGCGTGATCACGCTCTGCGGCTGGCGCCTCAGCTCAGGCGAGAGATCGACAATCGCGCTGCTGCCGTTGTCAGCCAGCAGGAAACAGCCCTGCCCCCGAATCTGCGGCTCGGTTTTGAGTGTCGCGAAGCCCCCCTCCACCGTCTGCAGGCGGCGGGCGCTGTTCACGCGGTGCAGCCGCAGATGCCACTCGCCAAACGGGATCTGCCAGCTGTCGATATGCACATCCCGCCACGGCGACCAGCGCGAGAAGAGGTAATTTTCATCCACGCGCACCGCGTCACACTCCCGGCGGCCGCGAAAGTAGTTATCCCCCTCCGCCAGCAGCAGCATGTTGTCGCAGGCGGCGTGCTTCAGGCCGTAGCGCCCGCGCTCGATGGTGAAACCAAAGCGGCTGGAGTAGGCGAATTTGGTGTATTTCGCCTCGGTGTTGACGTAGTTGTTCAGCTCCAGCTGTCCGGCGGTGAGCAGCGTGACGTGCTGCGAGCCCGCATCATGCATCAGGATCTGCTGAGCGTGGGGAATAACGCGCGTCCCGGCCAGCGCGGGCAACGGCGCCTCCTGCGCCTGCCAAAATTCGTGCGTCTGTGGCAGGGCGAGGATCAGAAAGGTTTTCAGCGCCCAGTAGGGCGAGCCGGGCGAGTTGTAATCCTCGCACATCGCCAGATTCGGACAGGCGAAACCGAGCGTCAGGATACCGTCGCGATCGGTTATCGGCTGTTTCTGCCACCAGCGCAGATGGCGCAGGATAATGCCCTTGACGATACCCGGCGTGAATACCGCTAAGCCGGAGAAGGCCACCGCGCTCCAGAAGGCGACCATCGCGAAGCGGTAGGTCAGGCTGCGGCCAAAGGGCACCGAGGCGCCGTCGGCGGCGGACATATAGATAAAATCGGCGGCAAAGAGACGGGCGCGCTCACGCAAAACCTCCGCCCGCGCCTCGTCGCCGGAGAGCGTGGCGTAGATAAGCCCATAGAAGTGGAAGGCCATCGAAATGTAATAATCCTTCGGCCGCCCGGGACCATCGGAGTACCAGCCGTCACCGAGATAGTAGGCCTCCATCATGGCGAAACGGCGATCGATCGCCGCCTGGTCAAAGGGCAGTCCGGCGCGCTTAAAGCCAAGCTGAACCATGATAGCGAAATAGTTCCAGTTGCTGTCCGGCATCACCGCGTCGGTGATCTGGTCGAGCCAGGCATGCAGATTATTTAGCTCCCGCTCGCTGAAACGGGCGGTGAGTTTATCCTGTAACAGCGCCAGCCCCAGGCCGTAAGCGGCCATCTCTACCAGCCGTTGATCGTAAGGGCCGGTGTCGCCCCAGTAACCCGCGTCGTGCGGATCGGTTCCCCGGACAATCGCCGCGATATATTTATCGCTCCAGCTCTCCTCGTCGCCTGCGGCCATAAGCGGGAACAGCCCCCACAGCGCGCGGGATAATCCCTCCATCCGGGCGATATCCGTGGCGTAGTGCGCGCAGGTATCCCCCAGCGAAAAGCGTGAACTGCCCGCCGGAAACTGGTTGTCCAGCGCCTCCAGCAGTCCGTTTAACGCCGCCGCTACCTCCTGTCGGGTAGACAACGGATTTGATTTTTCCTGATTTGCCGCAAGCATAGCGTCGCCCTCGTCATTCCGTGCGGCAAAGCATAGTGAATCTGTAAGCCGAAGAAATGTTAGCCAGCTCACAGCCGTGAGAGATGCATAAACCTGTAGTTGAGAAAATTTAAAAAGGTGGTTTATAAATAGCGACAGAGGGGAAAAAGTTGAGTTCTATTGCACTATGCGCAGCCTGCCCACGTCCGACTATCTGGAGCCGATCGCCTTAAACGATACCATCGCGTCGTTTAGCCGGCTGTTCGCCAATACCGTACGCTATCACCACTGGCACCAGTGCCTGGAGATCCTCTATGTGGAGGAGGGATTTGGCGTCGCGATGGTCGATAACCGCCACTACACCATGCGGCCGGGGCGGCTCTTTTTCTTCCCTCCCTTTACCCTGCATAAGGTGATGGTTGATCCGCAGGCGGAGGCGATTTACCGGCGCACCATTATTCACCTCGATCATCACGCCGTGATGAAGGCGCTACGGGATTTTCCCCGGGCGCAGCAGCGTCTGGGTCGTCTCGCTGCGCGCGGCGGGGAAGCCTGGGTTACGGACGTCGCCCCGCTTCACGCCCATCTCGATCACCTGTTTCGCTGTTACGCCGCGCCGCTGAACAGCGAGAGCGTCGCCAGCCTGCTGATTAGCCTGTTCGCCATGCTGCCCGACAGCAACAGCGGCGAGCCGGAAAGCGAGAGCGGGATTGCCAGCCAGGTGATGTTCTGGCTCGACGAGCACTATCAGGAGAAGTTCCGGCTGGACGCGCTGGCGCAGGAGCTGGGGAAATCACGCAGCTACGTATCGCGAAAATTTCATGCCGAAACCGGGGAGAAAATTCATCACTATCTCAACACGCTGCGGCTGCGAAAAGCATGCGAGAGCCTGCTGCACAGCGACGCCAGCGTGCGTGAGATCGCCACACAGGTGGGGTTTTCCGACGTCACCTGGTTTATCAGCGCCTTCAGAACAGGGATTGGCGAAACGCCATTGCAGTACCGGAAGAACCATTCAGCCGGGTGAACATAGCGCCCCCGGGCAGCAATGACCCCGAACGCAGGCCGGGTAAGCGAAGCGCCACCCGGCGGAACAAAGCAAGGCGCAAAAAAAACCCTGCATAGCAGGGCTTATCAATCAGGCTTCGATATCCGCCATATCGCCTTTCTCCTGCAGCCAGTTGCGTCGGTCTTCTGAGCGCTTCTTGGCCAGCAGCATATCCATCATGGCGGTGGTCTGCTGCTCATCCTCGTCGCTGATGGTGAGCTGCACCAGACGACGGGTGTTAGGATCAAGGGTCGTTTCACGCAGCTGCATCGGGTTCATCTCGCCCAGCCCTTTAAAGCGCTGCACGTTCGGCTTGCCCTTCTTGCGTTTGAGCTGCTCCAGCACGCCCGCTTTCTCCTCTTCCGTCAGGGCGTAATAGACCTCTTTACCCAGATCGATACGGTAGAGCGGCGGCAGCGCCACGTAGACATGACCGTTTTTCACCAGCGCCCGGAAGTGCTTCACAAACAGCGCGCAGAGCAGCGTGGCGATGTGCAGACCGTCGGAATCCGCATCCGCGAGAATACAGATCTTGCCGTAGCGCAGCTGGCTTAAATCTTCGCTATCGGGATCGATGCCGATCGCCACAGAGATATCGTGTACTTCCTGGGAGGCCAGCACCTCATCGGACGACACCTCCCAGGTATTCAGGATCTTACCCTTCAGCGGCATGATCGCCTGATATTCGCGATCGCGCGCCTGTTTGGCCGATCCACCCGCCGAATCCCCTTCCACCAGGAAGAGTTCGGTGCGGTTAAGATCTTGCGCGGTACAGTCCGCCAGCTTGCCGGGCAACGCCGGGCCGCTGGTGAGCTTTTTACGCACCACTTTTTTCGCCGCTCGCAGTCGGCGCTGGGCGCTGGAGATCGCCATCTCGGCCAGCATCTCCGCCGCCTGCACGTTCTGGTTCAGCCACAGGCTGAAGGCATCTTTCACCACGCCGGAAACAAATGCCGCGCACTGGCGCGACGACAGACGCTCTTTGGTCTGCCCGGCGAACTGCGGATCCTGCATCTTCACCGAGAGCACGTAGGCGCAGCGATCCCAGATATCTTCCGCCGAAAGCTTCACGCCGCGCGGCAGGATGTTGCGGTATTCGCAGAACTCGCGCATGGCGTCCAGCAGCCCCTGGCGCAGGCCGTTAACGTGGGTGCCGCCGAGCATGGTCGGGATCAGGTTGACGTAGCTTTCAGTCAGCAGCTCGCCCCCTTCCGGCAGCCAGAGCAGCGCCCAGTCCACCGCCTCGGTATCGCCCTCGAAGGTGCCCACGAACGGTTTTTCCGGCAGCAGCGGCAGGCCGTTCACCGCTTCGCTCAGATAGTCGTTCAGGCCATCTTCATAGCGCCAGCTCTGCTCGGTATTATTGACCTTATCCTTAAAGACAATCTCCACGCCCGGGCAAAGAACCGCTTTCGCTTTCAGCAGGTGCGTCAGGCGGGAGACGGAAAAACGCGGACTGTCAAAGAAGCTCGCGTCCGGCCAGAAGTGGACGCTGGTGCCGGTATTGCGTTTGCCGCAGCTACCGACAACCTGCAGATCCTGCACTTTTTCGCCGTTTTCGAACGCGATGTTATACACCTGCCCGTCGCGACGGACGTTCACTTCCACGCGTCTGGAGAGGGCGTTCACCACCGAGATCCCCACCCCGTGCAGGCCGCCGGAGAACTGGTAGTTTTTATTGGAGAACTTGCCGCCCGCGTGCAGACGACAGAGGATCAACTCCACCGCCGGTACACCCTCTTCCGGGTGAATATCCACGGGCATGCCGCGCCCGTCGTCGATCACTTCCAGCGACTGGTCGGCGTGAAGGATCACCTCAACGCGTTTAGCATGGCCCGCCAGCGCTTCATCCACGCTGTTATCAATTACTTCCTGGCCCAGGTGGTTTGGGCGCGTCGTATCGGTGTACATGCCAGGACGGCGGCGAACCGGCTCAAGCCCGGTCAGTACTTCGATGGCATCAGCGTTATAGGTTTGCGTCATGATTTAAACTAGCGATTCGCAGTGATTGTCAGAGATTGTGCAGTCCAAGAAAGTCGACAATCGGGGTGAAATGATTCTCAAAGCCCGTGAAGGCATGATTACCTCCCTCCTCCACAGTCTGACGGCAAAGGGCGTAATAAGCCACAGCCTGGCGGTAATCCAGCACTTCATCGCCCGTCTGTTGCAGCAGCCAGATCAGATCCGGCGCTTCCAGCGGGTCGACCTGCATAACTTTAAGATCGTAAATATGGCGTGACTCTAGCACATATTGCTGCCCGGTGTAGGGGTTCTCGTTCTGGCCGAGAAAGTCCGTCAGCAGTTCAAACGGGCGTACCGCCGGATTGACCACCACCGCAGGCAACATAAAACATTGCGACAGCCAGGTGGCGTAATATCCCCCCAGCGACGAGCCCACGATACCTAACGGCGCGCCGCCGTGATTAAGCACGATGGACTCCAGCATCTCCGCCGCCTCCGCCGGATAGGGCGGCAGCTGCGGGACGATCATCTCGATCTCCGGATGATGGAGGCTCAGCCACTGGCGAAACTGCGTCGCTTTGGCGGAGCGCGGCGAACTGTTAAAGCCGTGAAGATAGAGAAGCGTTGACATCAATATCCTTCGGAGGCCGTATCCGGACGGAACTGCACCCCTTCCAGACGGCAGACCTCGGTGGTCAGCGAGCCATCGGCGTGTAGTTCCAGCCAGCGCCAGCCCGGGGCGATGGTATCTAAGGTAAAGTTAGCGCAGTGGGGCTTAAACTGCACGCAGGTTGACGGGGTCGCCAGCAGACGGCGCCCATTCCAGTCGAGATCCTGCTCCTGATGAATATGTCCGCACAGCAGATTTTTCACGTGCGGGAATTTCAGCAGCACCTGATCCAGCGCGGCTGAGTTACGCAGGCTGTGTTGATCGAGCCAGCTGCAGCCCGCCGGAAGCGGATGGTGATGCAGCAGCAGCAGCGTATGGCGCTCAGGCTCGTCATTCAGCTTTTGTTCCAGCCACTCGAGCTGAAACTCGCTGAGTTCGCCGTGCGGCACGCCGAATACCTGACTGTCGAGCAACAGAATTTGCCACCGGTCGCCTGCCAGGATGCGTTTGGCCGGAGAGATCCCCGCCTCCTGCAGCGCGCTATACATGGCTGGCTGAAAATCATGATTGCCCGGCAGCCAGACGCAAGGTACCGAAAAGGTCGCGATTCCCTCAGCGAAATGCTGATAGGCTGCAGCGGTCTGGTCCTGCGCTAAATCGCCCGTGGCGGCAATCAGATCATACTCGCGCTTTTCAGCGTGGATAGCGGCGAGTACGGCCTGATAGCTCTCCCAGGTATTAACCCCCAGCAGCGTTTCATGCTTTTCAGCAAACAGGTGGGTATCGGTGATTTGTAATATCCTGACTGGCGCCCCACCAGCAACAGTCAGGTTCAACAGGCTTTCCAAATGGTGTCCTTAGGTAGGTTTATGACGCTAACAAACCGGAATCGCCATTGCTCCATGTGCTAAAAAATATCTTAGCCAGTCGGCCAGAAACTGGTTAATTTGATGCTTTTCGTCGCGTTGATGCAACTTTTTATTAGGGTAATCATACCGCGCTTTGAAGCGAAAGATCTGCTGACTTGAACACACTTCAGCCACCATCGCGTCATGATACAGGCGCACCGTCATCGACGGCAGGCTCCAGTAACTTACCGCCGGAGCCGTCTGCTCGATCTCAACCAGCGTTGTGTAACGCGTTGATTCGACGATCGTTAACCGATACTGCGCATTGCTCACCTGATAGCTTACCGTTTCGCCGGGCGCGTCCTCACGCGGCAGCAGGCGGCGTAATTGTGCGAAATTGGTCTCGCACAGACGCATCATTTCTGGGAAGTCAGGTGTATAACGCTTCATTTTTTCCACTCGTCTCGTAACTTTTGATAGTGCAGCTGTAGCCATTGCAGAGCGATGACTGACGCCGCGTTGTCGATTTTCCCCTCTTCTACCCACTGGTAAGCCAGTTCCCGACTTACCACATGAACACGAATGTCTTCGTTTTCATCTGCCAGACCGTGAATACCTTCCGCGGTCGTGGCGTCCACTTCGCCCACCAGAATAGACGAACGTTCACTGGTTCCGCCAGGGCTCGCCAGAAAGCTCAGCACCGGCCGCGTGCGCCCGACCGTCAGTCCGGCCTCCTCTTGCGCTTCCCGCCGGGCCACCTCTTCCGGCGTTTCCCCCTCTTCAATCATTCCCGCGACCATCTCCAGCAGCCACGGCGTGGAGCTGGTCTCATATGACGCGATGCGGATCTGCTCCACCAGCACCACTTCATCACGCTCGGGGTCATAGGGTAGCAACACCGCCGCATGGCCGCGCTCAAAAATTTCGCGCCGGACTTCGCCGCTCATTTCGCCGTTAAACAGGCGATGCCTGAAACGGTAAAGTTCGAGCGAAAAAAAACCGCTATAAAGCGTTTCTCGTGCAATAATTTCTACATCGTTTTTGGCGAAGGTCACTGGCGTCTTTTCTGGTTTTTGCATGACGGTATCCTGGTATCAATCGTGATGAAATAATGAATTTCAACCCCGTTTGGCTGCCGTTTCACAGGCTATATGATAGATTGGTGCAAATTACCGCCAGATGGCACGTAACGCCAACCTTTTGGTGTGGAAGATTCTGTTAGAATCGGCGATTATTTTTTTAAATTAGACACGCGCTAAAACTGCTTCACAACAAGGAATGCAAATGAAGAAATTGCTCCCCATCCTTATCGGTCTGAGCCTGACGGGCTTCAGCGCAATGAGCCAGGCAGAGAACCTGTTGCAAGTGTATCAACAGGCTCGTCTGAGTAACCCTGAACTGCGTAGATCAGCCGCCGATCGTGATGCCGCGTTTGAAAAGATTAACGAAGCGCGTAGTCCGCTGCTGCCGCAGTTGGGCTTAGGTGCTGATTATACATACAGCAATGGATTCCGCGATGCAAATGGTGTGAACTCCAACGCCACCAGCGCCTCGCTGCAGCTGACGCAAACCTTGTTTGATATGTCCAAATGGCGCACGCTCTCCCTGCAGGAAAAATCCGCAGGCATTCAGGACGTCACCTACCAGGCCGACCAGCAGACCCTGATTCTGAATACCGCGCAGGCCTATTTCCAGGTGCTGAGCGCCATTGATACGCTGGCCTTTACCGAAGCGCAGAAACAGGCCATCTATCGTCAGCTCGATCAAACCACCCAGCGTTTTAACGTGGGTCTGGTTGCTATCACCGACGTGCAGAACGCCCGTTCACAGTACGATACCGTACTGGCAAACGAAGTGACCGCCCGCAACGATCTGGACAACGCGGTGGAAAACCTGCGCCAGATCACCGGCAACTACTATCCTGAGCTGGCCTCTCTCAACGTGGAGAGCTTCAAAACCGATAAGCCGCAGCCGGTTAACGCCCTGCTGAAAGAGGCGGAAAACCGCAACCTGACGCTGCTGCAGGCGCGTTTAAGCCAGGATCTGGCGCGCGAGCAGATTCGTCTGGCGCAGGATGGCCATCTGCCTACCCTGGATTTAACCGCGTCGACCGGCGTCTCTGACACCAGCTACAGCGGCTCGAAAACCAACTCCGGCCAGTATGACGACAGCAACATGGGCCAGAATAAAGTGGGCCTGAGCTTCTCCCTGCCGATCTACCAGGGCGGGCTGGTTAACTCGCAGGTGAAGCAGGCGCAGTATAATTTTGTGGGTGCCAGCGAGCAGTTAGAAACCGCGCACCGCAACGTTGTGCAGACCGTGCGTTCTTCCTTTAATAACGTCAACGCTTCCATCAGCAGCATTAACGCCTACAAACAGGCGGTTGTCTCTGCGCAGAGTTCTCTGGATGCGAACGAAGCGGGTTATTCCGTCGGTACCCGTACCATCGTTGACGTGCTGGACGCCACCACCACGCTGTATGAAGCGAAACAACAGCTCTCCAGCGCCCGTTACAGCTACCTGATTAACCTGCTGAACATCAAATCTGCGCTCGGTACGCTGAACGAGCAGGATCTGGTGGCGCTCAATAATACGCTGGGCCAGGCGGTGCCGACCTCACCGGAAAGCGTCGCCCCGGAAAATCCGCAGCAGGATGCCGCCGTGGATAACTTCACCGGCAATACCGCTAACGGTAACGCGACCATGCCTGCCGCACAGCCAACCGCGGCGCGTACCACTACGCCAGCCCGCAGCGGCAGCAATCCGTTCCGTCATTAAGTCCTGCCAATAGCGCTTCGCTTATCGGGCCTGCTTCACCGCAGGCCGGGTAAGCGCAGCGCCATTCTGCGCAAAATCACTCCCCAACGTAAGCCAACGTAAAGATCCCCCTGTTTAGCCCGTTCTTCGCTTCATTTTCGACCACTCATCCTCTATCCTGAGCGTTATTACCCCTGGTCCTGGAAGACAAAAATGAAACGGACAAGATCCATTAATCACGCGACGTTCCGTAAAAGCTGGAACGCCCGTCATCTTACTCCCGTCGCGCTGGCGGTCACTGCCGTCTTTATGCTGGCGGGCTGTGAGCAAAGCGACGAAACGGTTTCAATGTATCAGAACGCGGACGACTGCGCGGCGGCCACCGGCAAAAGCGCAGAATGCACCACCGCCTACAACAACGCCCTGAAAGAGGCGGAGCGCACCGCGCCGAAATATGCCACCCGTGAAGATTGTGTGGCTGAGTTTGGTGAAGGTCAGTGCCAGCAGACGCCAGCTCAGGCTGGCACCGCGCCGGAAAACCAGGCGCAGGCGCAGTCCAGCGGCAGCTTCTGGATGCCGCTCATGGCGGGCTATATGATGGGCCGTCTGATGGGCGGCGGCGCGGGCTATCAGCAGCAGCCGCTGTTCAGCTCTAAAAACCCTAACAGCCCTGCCTACGGGAAATATACCGACGCCAGTGGTAAAAGCTATGGTGCGGCTACGCCTGGCCGTACCACGACCGTTCCGAAAACCGCTATGGCGCCGAAACCGGCTACTACCAGCACCGTCACCCGCGGTGGCTTTGGCGAGTCGGTGGCGAAGCAATCGACCATGCAGCGTAGCGCTGCAGGTACCTCTTCGCGCTCAATGGGCGGCTAAATATGGAACGAATTGAGATTGTTGAGCGCCCGGACTGGCGCGAAAAAGCGACCGAATATGGCTTCAATTTTCACACCATGTATGGCGAGCCGTACTGGTGTGAAGATGCCTATTACAAGCTCACCCTTGCCCAGGTTGAAAAGCTGGAGGCGGTCACCGCTGAGCTGCATCAGATGTGCCTGAAGGTCGTGGAAAAGGTGATCGACAGCGACGCGCTGATGACCAAATTCCGCATTCCGAAACACACCTGGGGCTTTGTCCGCCAGTCCTGGAAAACGCACCAGCCTTCGCTCTATTCCCGCCTCGACCTGGCGTGGGACGGCACCGGCGAGCCTAAGCTGCTGGAGAATAACGCCGACACCCCCACCTCGCTGTACGAAGCGGCCTTTTTCCAGTGGATCTGGCTGGAAGATCAGCTTGCTGCGGGCAAGCTGCCAACAGGGAGCGACCAGTTCAACAGCCTGCAGGAGAAGCTAATCGAACGGTTCGCCGAACTGCGCGAGCAGCACGGTTTTAATCTGCTCCATCTCGCCTGCTGTCGCGACACGGTGGAAGATCGCGGTACGGTACAGTATCTGCAGGATTGTGCCGCAGAAGCGGAAGTAGCCACCGAGTTCCTCTATATCGAAGATATCGGGCTTGGCGAAAAAGGTCAGTTCACCGACCTGCAGGATCAGGTCATCAGCAATCTCTTCAAGCTCTATCCGTGGGAGTATATGCTGCGCGAAATGTTCTCCACCAAGCTGGAGGATGCGGGCGTTCGCTGGCTGGAACCGGCCTGGAAAAGCATTATCTCCAACAAGGCGCTGCTGCCAATGCTGTGGGGGATGTTCCCGGATCACCCTAACCTGCTGCCGGCGTACTTTGCGGAAGATGACCATCCGCCGATGGAGAAGTATGTAATGAAGCCGATCTTCTCCCGCGAAGGGGCCAACGTCTCCATTATTGAAAACGGCAAAACGCTCGAGGCGGTAGAGGGTCCATATGGTGAAGAAGGAATGATCGTGCAGCAGTTCCATCCGCTGCCGAAGTTTGGCGACAGCTATACCCTGATTGGTAGCTGGCTCATCAACGATCAGCCTGCCGGGATCGGGATTCGTGAAGATCGGGCGCTGATCACTCAGGATCTGTCACGCTTCTATCCACATATTTTTATTGAATAAGACTTGTCCGGCGGCGCTACGCTTACCGGGCCTACGCTCGACATGTAGGCCGGGTAAGGCGAAGCCGCCACCGGGCATGTTGTTATCCCACCTGCACCGACAGCATACTCAGACTCCCCATCTCAATGCCATCCACCGGAATAGTCACCGGCTCTTTACCATCCCATGTTCCCAGGGCGTAAAGCAGCGGCAGATAGTGTTCCGGCGTCGGGTTCGCCAGCGCCCCGCCCTCGTGGTCGAGGTAGTTCACCAGCGGATGCGCCGCTGCCTCACCCTGCCAGGTAAGATTCGCTTTGACAAAATCATTGAACGATGTGGCCCACGGATAGGGAATATTCTCCCCCTGCCAGCGGGCCGCGCGAAGGTTGTGCACCACGTTGCCGCTTGCCACCAGCATAACGCCCTCTTCACGCAGGGCGGCAAGCTTACGGCCCATCTCCAGGTGCCAGGCCGCGGGCTGGTTACGGTCGATGCTCAGCTGCACCATCGGAATATCCGCCTGCGGATAGATCTTTATTAGCACGCCCCATGAGCCATGATCAAAACCCCAGGCCTCGTTATCCAGCACCACCGGTACAGGGGAGAGCAGCTCCACCAGCCGCTGCGCCAGCGCGGGCGAACCGGGGGCCGGATAGTGCGTGTCATACAGCGCCTGCGGAAAACCGCCGAAATCGTGGATGGTTTTTGGCGCAGCCATGGCGGTGACGCCCGTGCCGCGCGTATACCAGTGCGCAGAGATGGCCACAATCGCTTTCGGTCGCGGCAATGTCTCTCCCAGCTGGCGCCAGACGCGGGTATAGACGTTATCTTCCAGCACGTTCATCGGGCTGCCATGGCCTAAAAAGAGTGCTGGCATACGGGAAGCGCTCATGATGATATCCTTACGGAGGGTGTCAGTTTTAGGGTTCTACACTACGCGCATTCCGCTGCAGATGAACCCGGAGAAGCGTGAAGAAGATCATCAGGAAATTTGAATGTAGAAGTTTAAGTCGCCCTGCCGCCTCGCTTTGTTCATCACAGATGAGCAGAACCTGGCGGTCCTGCCGGCGCAAAGCAATTCTTTCGGATCGGTATATCCGATATGGCGGAAACGTCTGAAGGCGGGCCGCGTGAAATGTCCGCAACCGAACTTTTTCTGTGTTATTACAACATCAGAATCAAGGCAATATATATGTACGCCTTATAAATTATCTTCATTATTATTTCCATACCGCGAATTATTTATTAGGCACATTTATAGGCACTGGACATTCATATTATTGAAACTATGAACTCCAGCCAGGATACATCATTTAAATAAATGACTTTTCCGGCAGTCATCGCTAAAAGATACATAAAAAATGGAGGAATTTTTAGTAAAACAAGTATTAAGCCTCTTCCTGACCAAATAGACCGCTCCACTGTCACCCATAAATAAAACGTATCAACTTAGAAAAATTAAAGACCCCATGAAGAATTACTAACGAGATAAATTATATTGTGATTGATATATAGTACCGCGCTTAAATGCAAAAACTTTATGACGTTAATTATCTCGTTAATGCATCATACTCCCTCTATAAAGGATTATAGCTTTATGTTTAACAAGACGATCCTGGCAGCCGCTACCACAGCGCTGCTTTCAACTCTGGCATTTACTGCTTCTGCGGAAGATAACCAGGGTTCAGGTAAGCTCACTTTCACGGGTGAAGTCATCAGCGCACCCTGCTCCATCACTCCAGGTGATGAAAACCAGACCATTAATTTAGGCGAAGTTGCGGACAGCGTATTGAACAGCGGTAAAAAGTCGCTGCCCGTTGATGTGACCATCCATCTTCAGGACTGTATTCTTTCCACTACTACCGAAGGCTCAACAACCACCGTCGATAAAGTGAAGGTAACCTTTACCTCCGCCAGCACCGACACCACTGATACCAGCCTGATGAAAAACACCCTGGACGGCAACATTGGCGGCGCAACTGGCGTAGGCGTTCGTCTGCTGGATAGCGGCAGCAATATGGTGACGTTAGGTAGCCCAATTGAGGTCTTTTTCCCGACAACGAGTTCCTATCAGGAGCTGAATTTTAAAGCGCGTATGGAGCCGTTGAGTGGTAAGACAGCGACTCCGGGTAACGTTCAGGCGCAAGCGAATTACGTTCTGGATTACAAATAATTCCGTTGTTACTCGCCTGTAATACCAGCCGATGAAGGATTCATCGGCTTTTACGTATTATTTTATATGAGTGAAAAGGATTTATGTTCAATCATTCAGCATTTCGACTCGCAAAATTCTCTGCTCTGATTAGGCATACGCTGAGTGCATCCTTGTGCTCGGCGCTCTTCGTGCTTCCCGTAGCTGCGGTTGAATTTAACACTGATATGATTGATGTGGAGGATCGTAACAATATTGATATTTCCCAGTTTAAAAAGAAGGGACATATCACACCAGGCCAATACCTGGTTAGCGTGCAGGTAAATAAAAACACCTTGCCTCAACCGCTGATGATGGAATGGATCGCTACGGAAGGCGAAAGCGGTTCGCTGCTTTGTGTCAATGCAGAGCACCTGACCCGTTTCGGCCTGGATCCAGACTTTATATCGGAACTCCGCTATTTACCGAACGGCAAGTGTCTGGATTTAGCTGCAAAGCCAGAACTGCTTTTTGCGCTGAATAAGGGCACCATGGTTCTCTCCATTACCGTCCCGCAGGCCTGGATGAAATACCAGGCACGGAACTGGACGCCGCCGGAATTCTGGGATCAGGGCATCGCAGGCGTTTTGCTCGATTATAATCTCTATGCGAGCCAGTATAATCCTCAGGGAGGGGAGGACAGCCAGAATATTAGCGCCTATGGTACGCTCGGGTTCAACCTGGGCGCATGGCGTTTACGTTCAGATTATCAATATAACCAGGACTTTCGTAACGGCAAGTCTACAGGCAGCGACAGCAGCCTGGCACGAACCTATCTCTATCGCCCTCTTCCTTCCCTGTCGTCAAAATTGACGCTGGGGCAATATGATTTGAGCTCTGATATTTTTGATACTTTCCACTTTAGCGGCGCGTCGCTGGAGAGCGATGAAAGTATGCTGCCGCCCGATCTGCAAGGCTACGCCCCACAAATTACCGGCATTGCGCAAACCAATGCGAAAGTGACCGTTTCCCAGTCGGGCCGTATTCTGTATCAAACTACCGTCGCGCCTGGCCCTTTTACGATTACCGATCTGGGTGAAACCTATCAGGGGCAGCTGGACGTGGTGGTGGAAGAAGAAGACGGGCGCAAATCCACTTTCCAGGTTGGTTCATCCTCCATTCCTTTCCTGACCCGCAAAGGCCAGGTACGTTATAAAACTTCTGTTGGAAAGCCGACCGAAACGGGTCATAACGATGTTAATAATCCCCTGTTTTTTACCGGCGAGCTCTCCTGGGGCTGGTTAAGCAAGGTCTCCCTTTATGGCGGCACCATGCTGACGGCGGATGACTATCATGCCGTGACCTCCGGGATCGGCTTTAACATGGATTCCTTTGGTTCGTTATCCTTTGACGTGACGGAAGCGGAGGCCACGCTGCGTCAGGAAAAAGATGAAAAACAGCGTGGTTTCAGCTATCGCGTGAACTATGCCAAGCGCTTCGAGGAAACCGGCAGCCAAATTACCTTCGCGGGGTATCGTTTCTCGGACAAAGAATACGTCTCCATGAGCGAATACCTTGCCAGCCGGGAGGGTGACGATTCAACAACCAATGAAAAAGAGAGCTATGTCGTCTCCTTTAACCAGTATCTTGAATCCCTGTCGCTCAACAGCTATCTCAACATCACCCGTAACACCTACTGGGATAATAGTAGCAACACGAATTACTCTTTCTCGATAAGCCGTAATTTTGATATTGGCCCGTTCAGGGGAATATCCGCTTCGCTGGCCCTGAGCCGGATCCGCTGGGACGACAGCAGCGAAAATCAGGTTTTCTTCTCGCTTACTCTTCCGCTGGAGCAGAGCCGCAACCTCATGTACAGCTATCAGCGCTCTGGCGGTAATAGCGCGTCTCATATGGCGTCGTATTACGACTCATCCGATCGTAACAACACATGGAATCTGTCGGCATCGACCACTGAAGAAGACTTACGTCACGGAGAGCCTTCGCTTCGCGGCGGATATCAGCATTATTCACCGTATGGCCGTTTGAATATGAACGGCAGCGTGCAGCCCAACCAATACCGCTCCATCAGCGCTGGCTGGAATGGTTCGCTCACCGCAACGCGCCACGGTATGTCGCTGCATGATTACAGTCCGGCCAATAACGCGCGCATGATGGTGGATGCCGATGGCGTGGAGGGAATTGAGGTCAATAGCTCACGCACCCGCACCAACGCCTTTGGTATCGCTGTGGTGCCTTCATTGTCCAACTATATAACCTCAACCATCCGGGTGAATAGCAACACCCTTCCGGATGGCGTGGATATCGAAAACTCCGTTATCCGAACCACAATGACCGAAGGCGCCATTGGCTATAGCAAACTCAATGCCACCAAAGGCTATCAGATCGTCGGCATCGTGCAGCAGGAAAACGGTCACTACCCGCCGCTGGGTATTAGCGTCGTGGACAAGGCCTCCGGCAGAGAAGTCGGCCTGATTGCCGAGGAAGGATTTGTTTACCTTAGCGGCATACAGGATGACAGTACGCTACGCCTGACCTGGGCTGATAAAACGTGCGAAATTACACCGCCAAACCAGAGCAACCTTAGCGGCACCGCTATTTTATTACCTTGTAAAACAGTGCATTAATTCAGGATGAATAAAATGAATCTCTCTTTCGTTACAAAAGGACTTCTCTGTCTGATGAGCCTCAGCGGGCTGGCGCATGCCACCGTGTCGCCGGACAGAACTCGCATTATTTTCAACGCTTCAGCAAAAAGCGTTTCGGTGAGGCTCACAAATCAGAGTAAAACCGATCCTTACCTTGCCCAATCCTGGATCGAAGATATACACGGCAAAAAGACACGTGAGTTTATCTCCCCCGTTCCGCCACTGCTGCGTATAGAGCCGGATGAGCAGGCACAGGTGCGTCTGATGGCGCAGCAGCGTCTTACTCAGCTCCCCGCCGATCGGGAATCATTGTTCTATTACAACGTACGGGAAATCCCCCCCAAAGCGGAACAGCAGAACGTCATGCAGATCGCAATGCAAAGTCGTCTGAAGCTCTTCTGGCGCCCCAAAGCCATTGAACTCAAAGAGGGTCAGTATCTTCCTCTGGATAAAGTGACCCTCTCCCGCTCTGACAGCAATCTGATTTTTAAAAACGGCAGCCCGTACTACATCACCGTGGGATATATCGGCCTGAACGGCAAAACGTTACTGCCGGGGGCGGAGAGCGTGATGATTGCGCCTTTCGCTGAAGCCAGCCAGAAACTCGCAAATTTACCTGCGGAATTTCAAATCGGTTACATCGGCGACTATGGCGGACTGGAAATGTTTAAAGTGAGCTGCAATGCAGTACAACTCACTTGTCAGAGCAAGCCGGTGAATAAAGGATAATGATGAAAAAAATCTATTTTGCTGTTATCGCCCTTTTATCTCTCTTCTCTTCCTCTGTCTGGGCGCTGGACTGCTACAAAGATGCTAAAGGCGGTGCAAATGTGGTCACCACAACGTTGCCCTGGTTTACCGTGCCAGCCAACGCCCCAACGGGACAAAAAATCTGGGAAAGTGGCGATTTGTTGGTGACGGTTTACTGCGATAATGCCTCACGCGACCATACCAAATCGGTTCAACAGGATCCCTGGAGCGAAAACATTCATGCCTACATTCTTGACAGTTTTCACAACACCGACAGCCTTATAACTAATAATCCCTATCTGGCGTTTGGCGTGACATATAACGGCGTAGACTATGATATCCCTGATATAAAAATTGATACCGGCGCCTGTCTGGATAAGATGGATGACTTCGATAAAAGCTACACGCATGCCGCCTGCAATGGATCGGTAATTCAAAAGAACGTAACGTTTACAGCACGTTTTCGTCTCTATGTTAAATTAAAAATGGTCCCGAAGGAGAGAATTGAGTTCACCTTCCCCGCGGTCACGGTATTGACGTTTGACGGCGCAGGTGGAATCAACAGGCTCAGCAACGCCAAAAACTTGCATTATAACGTTGACGGCCTCTCCAATATTCACTTCCTGGATTGCTCGGTAAATATCAGGATTTATCCAGATAACCAGATCGTTAACTTTGGTCAGTTTACCGAACATGCGCTTGATGCCGGGACGATTAAATCCCCTTTCAGCATATCAACCATCAAGGATGAGAGTGCCGGGTGCTCGGAGCAATTTGACGTTACAACCAGTTTCTACACTACGGATACGCTCTATGATGATACGCATCTGGATATGGAAAATGGGTTACTTATGCGCCTCGTTGATAAGAAAGAGGGCAATGTGACTTACAACCAGTATCTGCCTTTCGCCACTTATTATCCTGACAGTGCGGTCACGACCATAACGCATCAGTACACTGCCGAATTAACCCGAAAGCCCGGAGAAGTCCTCCGGATGGGACCGTTCAGCAAAGATATTATTGTCAAAATTAACTATCAGTAACGGTACAAGGTTAACAAGCGTCAGAGACAAAAAAGCCGGGTTTCCCCGGCTTTTTCACATCAGCACTTTTAGCTGGCTTTGCGCTCGTGCGCCTGGCGGTACTCCACCAGATCTTCGATGGTCACAACCGGCATGTTGTGCTGACGGGCAAAGACGATGCACTCCGGCGCGCGCGCCATTGTACCGTCGTCATTGGTCAGCTCACACAGTACGCCCGCGGGCTTAAAGCCTGCCAGCGTTACCAGATCGATAGTCGCTTCGGTGTGACCGCCACGGGTCAGTACGCCGCCCGGCTGCGCGCGCAGCGGGAAAACGTGGCCGGGACGGTGCAGATCGGCTGGTTTCGCGTCGTCGGCAATCGCCGCGCGAACGGTGGTAATACGGTCCGCCGCCGATACGCCAGTGGTAACGCCGTGCGCCGCTTCGATGGTTACGGTAAAACCGGTGCCAAACGCGCTGGTGTTATTTTCGACCATCATTGGCAGGTCGAGCTGTTTACGGCGGTCTTCCGTGATGCAGAGGCAGACAATGCCGCTGCCGTGACGAATGGTGAGCGCCATCTGCTCAACGGTCATGGTTTCGGCAGCGAAAATCATATCGCCTTCGTTTTCACGGTTTTCGTCATCAAGCACCATCACGCCGCGGCCTTCACGCAGGGCGGCCAGCGCATGTTCAACACGTTCAACAGCAGTGCCAAAAGAGGAAAGGAGCGTCTGATTCATGGTAAAAAAACCTCATTAACTTTATGGTTACCAGAATCAGGGCAGTCTTAGGAGCGCCGTATAAGCGGCAAAAAGATAACGTGAGCGGGCCATGCCCGACCGGTTACTCTCTCCCATCCGGACTTTAACCGTCGGCCCCGGAATTACACCGGATCTGCTGACCTTTGAATTTTACTCCAAAGCGCTCGCGGGCTTTCAGCGCAATGGCTGATTTACCGCCGGTGGGGAATTTCGCCCCGCCCTGAGAATAAGCGAGATAACTATAACGCTATTGATTATCGTGGGCAATGCATAAGCTTCAAACAATTCTGGTTTATGTAAAGGCGTAACGCGCTACAATAATTGTTAACACCTTTAGAACAAGGGAAACCACAATGATCGACCCGAAAAAAATTGAGCAGATTGCACGCCAGGTTCATGAGTCCATGCCGAAGGGTATTCGCGAGTTTGGTGATGATGTAGAGAAAAAGATCCGCCAGGTTCTGCAGGGACAGCTTTCGCGCCTTGACCTGGTAAGCCGTGAAGAGTTTGACGTACAGACACAGGTGCTGCTGCGCACCCGCGAAAAGCTGGCGCTGCTGGAGCAACGCCTGAACGATCTGGAAAACCGTAACGCGCCTGCGGATCTGCCTTCTGAAGTGACGCCTGCGCCGGCCATCCCGCCGATCGACGATCAACCTCAACAGTAAGGCCCGGCGACGCTACGCTTACCGGGCCTGCAGAAAGAGGCAGAACACACAGGTCGGGTAAGGCGCAGCGGCCATCCGACATGAAAAACGGGCCAACTGGCCCGTTTTTTTACTGACTGTTTTTCTGGATCTTTTTGATGATATTGGTGGTGGAGCAACCATCTTCAAAATTGAGCACCATCACCTCGCCGCCATTGGCCCAGACCTCTTCGCTGCCCGCGATCTGCTCCGGCTTATAATCCCCGCCTTTTACCAGCAGATCCGGCAGAATACCGGCAATCAGACGCTGCGGCGTATCTTCTTCAAACGAGACCACCCAGTCCACCGCCTCCAGCGCGCCGAGCACAATCATGCGCTGCTCCAGGGGATTCACCGGGCGAGAGTCGCCTTTCAGACGCTTGGTGGAGGCATCGCTGTTAACCGCCACGATCAGGCGATCGCCCAGTTTACGGGCGTTCGCCAGGTAAGAGACATGGCCCGCGTGCAGGATATCGAACACGCCGTTGGTCATAACCACCTTCTCGCCACGCTTGCGCGCCGCGGCCACGGCCACCTTCAGCTCATCCTCGGTCATCACGCCAAAGCCGGTATCGGCACGGCCACGCACCGCGTTTTCCAGCTCAATGGGCGAAACGGTGGAGGTACCCAGCTTGCCGACGACCACGCCCGCCGCCGCGTTAGCAAAGTAACAAGCCTCTTCCAGCGAATTACCTGCCGCCAGCGTCGCCGCCAGCACGCCAATCACCGTATCGCCTGCCCCGGTCACGTCGTAAACTTCCTGCGCCTGGGTCGGCATATGCAGCGGCGCTTTGCCCGGCTGCAGGAGCGTCATGCCCTGTTCGGAGCGGGTCACCAAAAGCGCAGACAGCTCGAAATCAGCGATGATTTTCATGCCGCGCTCAACCAGCTCCTCTTCGGTTTTACACTTGCCCGCCACCGCTTCAAACTCAGAAAGGTTTGGCGTCAGCAGCGTCGCGCCACGGTAGCGTTCAAAGTCGGTGCCTTTCGGGTCGATCAGCACCGGGACATTTGCCCCGCGCGCCAGCTGAATCATCTGCTGTACGCTGGTAAGCGCCCCTTTGGCATAGTCAGAGAGCACCAGCGCCCCAATAGAGCCCAGCGCCTGGTTAATCCGCTCGTGCAGCGGCTCGGGATCGACGCCTGCAAACCCCTCTTCAAAGTCGAGGCGAATAAGCTGCTGGTTTCGGGAGAGCACGCGCAGCTTGGTGATCGTGGGATGGGTCGGCACAGAAACGAAGTCGCATTTTACGTTCACGTCAGCCAGCGACTTGCTCAGGGCACGCGCCGCATCGTCGATGCCGGTCAGCCCCACCAGACGCGAATGGGCGCCCAGGGAAGCGATGTTCATTGCCACGTTCGCCGCGCCGCCGGGACGCTCCTCGATGGTTTCAACCTTCACCACCGGTACCGGCGCTTCCGGGGAGATACGGCTGGTCGGCCCATACCAGTAGCGATCCAGCATCACATCACCAACAACCAAAACTCCAGCACGTTCAAACTCTGGCAGTGTTACTTTCATTCCTGACTCCAGAAAGATTCACAATTTGCGCGCGATAATATCACACTTGTTCACTTACGCACGGCTCCACCAGCCACTTCTGCCAGCTGGCGCGCACCTGCTCGCGCTCGGCGCTAAAGCCATCCTGCGCCACGTGTCCAGGCGCCTCCTGCAGCGCCAGATGGTGCAGCGCGTCGCGAAGCGTGGTGTACGCGCGGGTTAGCGCCTGCGCCTCCTGTTCGTCCATAATCCCGTTCTGCGCCAGCAGCTCCAGAATGCGCACATTATCGGACCAGCGGGTCAGCTTCGGCCTGTCATGGGCGTGGCGCAGCACCAGATACTGGGTGATAAATTCGATATCGGTGATCCCGCCTTCGTCCGCTTTAATATCAAAGCGATCGCGATGCTTGTTCCCCAGATGCGCGCGCATTTTCTCGCGCATCTCCCGCACTTCAGTCTGTAGCGCGTCGCCCTCGCGCGTAGCGGTCAATATGTCCCGGCGCACCGCGTCGAACTGCGCTTTTAACTGCGGATCGCCGTAGACCACACGGGCGCGCACCAGCGCCTGATGTTCCCAGGTCCAGGCTTCGTTTTGCTGATAGTCTCTAAACGCCTCGACAGAGGTTACCAGCATGCCCGCCGCCCCGGAGGGTCGCAGACGCGCATCCACCTCGTAAAGAATGCCCGAGGAGGTGCGGGTGCTGAAGAGGTGCATGATGCGCTGGGCCAGACGCAGGTAGAACTGGCGTCCGTCGATTTCCCGCTCGCCGTCGGTCATAACGTCCGCCGGGCAATCGTGCAGGAAGATCAGATCCAGATCGGAGCTATAGCCCAGCTCCCAGCCCCCCAGCTTGCCGTAACCCACCACGGCAAAGCCACGCCCTTCCCGATCCGCCAGATGGGTCGGCTGACCGTAGCGCGCCACCATCTGCCCCCACGCCTGCTGCACTACCGCATCGATGATCGCCTCTGCAAGCCAGGTTAAGTGATCGCTTACTTTCATTACCGGCAGCGTCCCGGCAATATCGGCCGCCGCCACGCGCAGCAGCTGCGCCTGCTTGAACTGACGCAGCGCCTCCAGCTGCTGCTCCTCATCCTCTTCCGGTACACGCAGCAGATACTGGCGCAGCTCGTCGCGATAAGCGTCGGTCGCTGTCGGCTGGTAGAGAGTGTTGGGGTCGAGCAGCTCGTCCAGCAGCAGCGGATAGCGCGCCAGCTGGCTCGCCACCATCGGCGAGGCGGCGCAGAGGGAGATGAGATGTTTAAGCGCGCCGGGAAACTCGCTTAACAGCTCCAGATAGGTGGTGCGGGTGATAATGCCCGCCAGCAGCGGCGTCAGACGTGACAGCGGCACCGGGGCGTCGGGGCGGGAGCAGACATCGCTCAACAGGTGCGGCATCAGATGATCCAGCACCTGGCGGCCGCGCGGGCCGATGGTGCGCCGGTCCAGCTCTTTACGAAAATCAGCGATCAGCGCCACCACCCGGCGACGATCGTCGTCGCTCAGGTGCGCCAGCACCGGCGTCGTGTCATCTTCCTGGAGCGCATCCTGCCACAGCTCGCGCCAGTTTTCCGACAGGGCATCTTCCTGGCTCTCGCCTTCATCGTCGCCGATAAGCTCGTTGAAGATACGGCGAACGCTCCCCATGTGGGCGGCGAGCCTTTCGGTCAGCGCCGCCCAGTCGTCCATCCCCATTCCCCACGCCAGCCGCGCGCGGTTCAGCTCGTCAGCGGGCAGGGTCTGGGTTTGCTCATCGTTAATGCTTTGCAGAAGATTTTCCAGACGACGCAAAAAGAGATAGGCCTCGCGCAGCGTCTGCGCATCCCCTTCCGGCAGGAGATGCAGCTGATCGATGGCCACAAGCGTGGGCAGCAGCGAGCGGGACTGTAGCGACGGCTCGCGTCCGCCGCGAATCAGCTGAAACACCTGCACGATAAATTCGATTTCGCGGATGCCGCCCGCGCCGAGCTTGATATTGTCCTTCAGACCGCGCCGCCGCACTTCGCGGGCGATCATCCCTTTCATATTGCGCAGGGACTGGATCACGCTGAAGTCGATATAGCGACGAAAGACGAACGGGCGCAGCATGGCCCGCAGCTCGCTGGCATACTCCCCGCCGTCATCGCCCATGATCTGCGCTTTAACCATGGCGTAGCGCTCCCAGTCGCGCCCCTGCTCCTGGTAATAATCCTCGAGCGCGGCAAAGCTCAGCACCAGCGGGCCGCTGTCGCCGAACGGACGCAGACGCATATCCACGCGGTAGACAAAGCCGTCCTGGGTGGGCTGATCCAGCGCTTTAATCAGCCGCTGGCCGAGACGGGTGAAGAACTGGGCATTGTCCAGCTCCCGGCGTCCGCCGCGGGTGCTCCCTTTTTCCGGCCAGGCGAAGATAAGGTCGATATCGGAGGAAAAATTCAGTTCACCGCCGCCAAGCTTGCCCATACCCAGAATCAAAAGCGGCTGCGGCACACCCGCCTCGCTGCACGGCGTGCCCCACTCTTTACAGCAGGCGTCGTAGAGCCAGTCGCGGGCCGCCACGATGAGCGTCTGCGCCAGGCTGCTTAGCTGCTGCAGGGTACTTTCATCATCGTTCAGCCGCAGCGCCTGGGCCCAGGCGATACGCACCATCATCCGGCGACGGAACTGGCGCAGCACGCGCAGCAGCGTCGGCTCGTCGGTAACCTCGCTTAGCGCCTCCTTCAGCCACAGCGGATAGTGACGCCACTCGTCAGCCTGCGGCGGCGACATTTCCAGCGCTGCCAGCCAGTCGGGATGGGCGGTAATACTCTCCTGCACAAAATCACTAAAAGTCAGTACTTGCTGCGCCTCTTCACTTAACGACGAGGCGGGTAATGATTCCGGCAGGCGGTCGCATACCGTCTGCCACTGTTGCTGAAGCGCTGAAGAAAGCGGCATGTCAGATTCCCCGGGTTAACGTTTCCCGCTGTGCAGCCAGAACGGCGTCTGGCAGATCGCCTCATTGCGGAAATGTTCAATTTCAATACGCTGGCGCGTCTCTATCGCGTCACGCAGACCCTGCCAGTTTTCCAGCCACGCCCGCGCCTGCGGGCCATCGTAGGCGCCTGCCAGCAGCATTACGCTGTCGATGTCGCGTTTGAGACGGATAAGCCGATCGGCATAGCGATCGCCCAGCGGATAAGCAAACTCCTTTTTCAGCTCGGCGGCGTGACGGGAGAGGTGAATATCGGCAAAGCGCTTAAACGACTCGCCGATTTTGGCCTTCGCCCGCTCATCAAGGAAGTTTTGCCAGCCGCGGGTAACCAGAAACTCGGTCAGTGCCAGCTTCGCCGCGGCGGTTTGCGGGCTGTAGACGGCGGTGGGAGCTGAAACCTCCGTCGCCATCAGCGCTTCCGTCTGGGTCAGAAGATCGCGTAAGCGAGCGCTCGCTTTTCTCGGCACGATGCCGCCAAACAGGGTCAGGGTATGGCGCACCAGACCGATGGCGGCCAGAACAGGGGCTTTCGCCTCTTCATGGCCGCGCAACCATAGCTCTTCGTGATATTGCCACTGGCTCAGGGCCAGCTCCAGAGCGGCTTCCAGCCCCTGTTCCACGCTGGCCTTTGGCGCAACGTGCAGCACTGGGGTAGGTTTAATCGCGCGCGGCGCGTTGCCAGCAGCCAGATGGTAGCCGCGCGCCGCTTTGCTCAGGCTGCCCTGACGCAAACCCGACTGGCTCACCAGCCTGCGCGCCAGCTTCAGCAGATCGGCCGCCTCGCCCTCCAGCAATTCCAGCTCCAGCTCGCAGATCGGTTCCGCCAGCTCGCCGGCCTTCACTTCGCCGCGATCCAGCGCAATTTCAACACGACTATTGCCTTCGTTAACCAGCCACTTTTCACGCCAGAAATCGGTGCTGAAGAGCGGGCGAACGGCTTCCGATAGCCCCTGCGGCAATGCGCCCTCCGGCCACACCTCCGCCGGCAGACGCGTCAGATCGAGTTCCGGCTTATCGAGCGCCACATTATATTCCGGGCGCTGATGCAGCCCGCCCACCACGCGCCCGCCGATTTTCATCGTCATCTCGTAGCGCCCGTCCGCCCCGCGGATGCGCAGCCCCCGGTCGTGGCGGCGCAGCCAGTTATCGGGTGTTTCGTAGTAGATATTGAGCAGTTGCACCGGATCGTGGTGCTCGCCGGAGAAGGTGTCGAGCGCGTGACGTAACGCCTCGACGCTCTCATTTTCAACGATAAATTTTAATTCGATTTCTTGAGCCATAGCCTTGTACTTATGGTTGCGTCACAGCCGCGTCAATGAAGGCGAACTTCCTCGCCATTTACCTGTCAGTAGATAGTATTTTGCGCCAAATTGCCACGCAATGAGCAATTTGACGGGCGTAAAAGTTCAGAGTAGTGCCAGGACGACACAGATGATTCCGATTGCTGACGAATGCTTTGCGTGGAGACACTGTTGCCACTACTATCGTTCCACTTTTTATCAAAATAACGACTGATATGCCTAAATTACGCCTGATTGGACTCACTTTTCTCGCTTTAAGCGCCGCGACTGCGGTCCACGCTGAAGAAAAACGTTACGTTTCTGACGAACTGAATACCTGGGTACGCAGCGGCCCCGGAGATAATTATCGCCTCGTGGGTACGGTTAATGCCGGCGAGGAAGTCACCCTGTTACAAACCAATGAAAACACCAGCTATGGCCAGGTTCGCGACAGCTCCGGGCGTACCGCCTGGATCCCGTTGAAAGAGCTGAGCAACGAACCCAGCCTGCGCACCCGCGTGCCGGAACTGGAAAATCAGGTGAAAACCCTTACCGACAAGCTGAACAATATCGACGCCACCTGGAACCAGCGTACCGCCGATATGCAGAAAAAGGTGTCGCAGAGCGACGGGGTGATCAACGGCCTGAAAGAGCAGAACCAGAAGCTGAAAAACGAGCTGATTGTGGCGCAGAAGAAGGTGAACGCCGCAAACCTGCAGCTTGACGATAAGCAGCGCACCATCATCATGCAGTGGTTTATGTATGGCGGCGGCGTACTGGGTCTCGGCCTGCTTCTGGGTCTGGTGCTGCCGCACATGATCCCCAGCCGCAAACGTAAAGATCGCTGGATGAACTAATTCGCCTTGTCTGCCAGACTTACGTATCATCCTGTGAAACATGAATAGGGAGTAGATGCGTGAAGATTTATCTGGTCGGTGGTGCGGTTCGTGATGCGTTGTTAGGTCTGCCGGTCAAAGACAGGGACTGGGTGGTGGTTGGCGCCACGCCCCAGAGAATGCTCGACGCGGGCTACCAGCAGGTAGGCCGCGATTTTCCCGTGTTTCTTCACCCGCAAAGCCACGAAGAGTATGCCCTGGCGCGCACCGAGCGCAAATCGGGCTCCGGTTATACCGGCTTTACCTGTTACAGCGCGCCGGACGTTACCCTGGAGCAGGATCTGCTGCGTCGCGATCTCACCATTAACGCGCTGGCGCAGGACGATGCCGGGGAGATTGTCGATCCTTACGGCGGCCGGCAGGATCTGCAAAACCGCCTGCTACGCCACATCTCCCCCGCCTTTTCTGAAGATCCGCTGCGCGTGCTGCGCGTGGCGCGTTTTGCCGCCCGCTACGCGCACCTGAGCTTTCGCATCGCCGATGAGACCATGGCGCTGATGCGTGACATGACCCGCGCGGGCGAGCTGGAACATCTCACGCCGGAGCGGGTCTGGAAGGAGACGGAAAACGCGCTGTCCACCCGTAACCCGCAGGTCTACTTTCAGACGCTGCGCGACTGCGGCGCGCTAAAGGTTCTCTTCCCGGAGGTGGATGCGCTGTTCGGCGTCCCCGCCCCGGAAAAGTGGCACCCGGAGATCGACACCGGCGTTCATACGCTGATGACGCTCGGTATGGCGGCCATGCTGAGCCCGGAGGTAGATGTGCGTTTCGCCACGCTATGCCACGATCTCGGCAAAGGGCTGACGCCGAAAGCGCTCTGGCCGCGCCACCACGGACACGGTCCGGCGGGGGTAAAACTGGTGGAGCAGGTCTGCCAGCGGCTGCGCGTGCCGAACGACATTCGCGATCTGGCGAAGCTGGTGGCGGAGTTCCACGATCTGATCCACACCTTCCCCATCCTGAAACCGGCGACCATTGTTCGGCTGTTCGATAATATCGACGCCTGGCGCAAACCCCAGCGCGTCGGGCAGATCGCGCTGACCAGCGAAGCGGACGTGCGCGGGCGCACCGGCTTTGAGGCCAGCGACTATCCGCAGGGACGTTTGCTGCGCGAGGCGTGGGAAATCGCCAGAGCGGTGCCGACTAAAGCGGTGGTCGACGCGGGCTTTAAGGGGCCGGAAATCCGCGAAGAGCTGACCCGACGCAGGGTTCAGGCGGTAGCGGAGTGGAAGGAGAGGCGTTGCCCCCAGCCGAAAGGCTGAGGGCTGTCGGTCAATAAAAGACCAGATAGACCGCCGCCGCAACAATAAAGCGGTAGATGGCGAACGGGATAAACGAGATACGCTTGATCAGATGCAGGAAGGTTTTGATGGCGATCAGCGCGACGATAAAGGCGGTGACAAAACCCACCGCAAACATCGGAATATCCCCGGTGGTCAGAAAGCCGATGCTTTTATAGAGATCCAGCGCAGTAGCGCCCATCATCATCGGCACCGCCAGCAGGAAAGAGAACTCGGAGGCGGCGTAACGGCTTACGCCCATCAGCATCCCGCCGGAGATGGTCGCGCCCGAACGGGAAAAGCCCGGCCAGAGCGCCAGACACTGGAAGCAGCCAATCATAAAGGCCTGACGGTAAGTCATATCGTCTAGCCCCGGCGCGCGCGGCTCCTTCGGCTTCAGGCACTCGGCGGCGATCAGCAGCAGGCCGCCCACCACCAGCGCATACATCACGTTGATCGGGTTAAAGAGCGATTTGATGGTATCGTGGAAAATCAGCCCCAGCACCACCGCCGGGATCATGCCAAGCAGGATATGAATCAGCGTCAGGCGCCCTTTTCCTTCCCCTTCGCGCTGCAGCGGACGGCCAAAATGGATGCCGATCAGGCCAAACAGGCGACGCCAGAACATCACCACTACGGCCAGGATCGAACCCAGCTGAATTACCACTTCAAAGGTTTTCGCCGTTTCGCCTTCAAAGCCCAGCAGATGTCCCACAATGATCATGTGGCCAGTACTGGAAACGGGTAAAAATTCCGTCAATCCTTCGACCACACCCAATATGGCCGCGACCAGCAGCGAGTGTATATCGCTCATCTAATAAACCCCTAAAAAGACATAAAAAAACGGTATGCCCCCCGGCAACCGCGAAAGATACAGCTTTAAGACCGATATATCAGGAAATGGTTTAATTATGATGACGTTAAATGTTCCCTTTAAGATTTTGGCTACGCTCGATAACCACGCCCACGTTAGCCGCTCGCGCCACGGCTCCCGGCTTGCTTACCTTGATGCGCACCCAGGGTGAGTTAAAGCGGCTAAGCAGCAGTTCCGCCACCTCTTCCGCCACGCGTTCCACCAGGGCAAACCGCTGGCCTTCAACATGGCTGACCACCGCTTCGCTGACATCGGCATAGCTCAGGCAATCATTCACGTCGTCGCTTTTGGCCGCCGCGCGATTATCCCAGCCCATTTCGATATCGAACACCAGCTTCTGTTCAATGGTCTGTTCCCAGTCGTAAACACCAATTGTGGTGATTACCGAAAGTTGCTCTATAAATACTATGTCCATCACGCCCTGCCTGCTTTTTGGCTAAACCGGATACCACTTCCGGCGAATTATGCGTATTATCCACAGATGCAGAGAATACAGATACATTTTCAAAACGGAACAGCGTTATGAGTGCAATCGCGCCTGGAATGATTCTCCTCGCCTACCTTTGCGGCTCAATCTCCAGCGCCATTCTGGTCTGCCGACTGGCCAGGTTACCTGACCCACGCGAAAGTGGTTCCGGCAATCCGGGGGCGACCAATGTACTACGAATTGGCGGCAAAGGAGCAGCCGTAGCGGTTCTGATTTTTGACGTGCTGAAAGGAATGTTGCCCGTCTGGGGCGCGTGGGCGCTAGGCGTCACCCCGTTCTGGCTGGGTTTAATCGCTATTGCCGCCTGCCTCGGCCATATCTGGCCGGTCTTTTTTAATTTTAAAGGCGGCAAAGGGGTTGCCACCGCGTTTGGCGCGATTGCGCCCATCGGCTGGGATTTAACCGGCGTGATGGCGGGCACCTGGCTGTTAACGGTTCTGCTGAGCGGCTACTCTTCGCTTGGCGCGATCGTGAGCGCGCTTATCGCGCCATTTTACGTCTGGTGGTTTAAGCCCCAATTCACCTTTCCGGTGTCGATGCTCTCCTGCCTCATTCTTCTGCGCCATCACGATAATATTCAGCGTCTGTGGCGTCGGCAGGAGACGAAGATCTGGACGAAGCTGCGTAAAAAGAAGAAGTCATAAAAAAGCCTGGCGTTGCGCCAGGCCTGAGATTATCGACAGCTGTTGTTTGAGGCGCCCACTTCACGCCACGCTCCCCACTGACCGCCGGTCCCCGGCGTTTCCTGTCCTGAGTTGACATACCACTGGTTTTGCCAGATCTTGCCGCCGTAAGCGACTTTGGTGCAGTTTTTCGAATAGACGGTTCTTGCGCTATAGGCGGGAACATCCGTCGCGGGTGCGTTCGGCTTACTGACGTGAAGGGTCACGCTGTCCTGCGCGGTACGCCCGTCCGCTCCGGTAGTGGTCAGCGTATACGTGACATCCCCTTCGGCATTGGCCGGAATTACCGCCCAGGCCTGCGGCGCCTCAACGCTTTCCACCAGCGCGCCATTCTGTTTCGCCTGCAGGCCAAACTTATCGCCCCCTTTACTGATGCGCCAGCTAAAGGATTTCACGTTCAGGCTCTTGCTGCCATCCAGCGGCCAGGTGGTAACGCTATTGGCAGAAGAGACCATAGATTTATCCGCACCAGCCTCCGCCGTGGGCGCTGGCGCCGTTGAATCGCCGTCCTTCAGCGCCATGATTTTCGCCACTGCCCGCTCCATATCCGGCTGGGTGCCGATCTTCGCGGATTCATTACCTGCCAGCGGCGTACCGGTCTCCTGCAAAATCTGGCGCATCTGTAGCGGCGTCACGGTAATGCCGTTGGCTTTGGCAATACCCGACAGGCTCGCCACAACTCCGGCAATGATGGGGTTCGCCGACGAAGTGCCTGCAAAGGTATTGGTATAATTGTTCACGCCGTTTTGCCAGAGATCGCCGTAACCGGTGCTGACGACATCCCAGCAGCCCCATGAGGCGCTGGTAACACGCGAGCCATAGGTGCTGAAATATGCCCTTTTGCCCTCTTTCGCGCAGGCGGCTCCGGCGAGAATTGCGCCGGAATCACGGACGTTTACATCGAACTTACCGTTAAAGACCGGGTTATCGAGGTTAATATTGCCGTTACCTGCCGCCTCGATGACATACACTCCTTTGTCAGTCAGCGCCTTGATAAGATCATAATAAGCTTGCGCCGATTCCTGCGGCATATAACATTCGCTTTTACAGCCCGTCACTTCCCCGCCGCCGGTCTGCATGCCCATCTGTAACACGTCACCCGCTTTTAGCAGCGGAATCGTGTTGTACAGATTATTGACCTGCCAGGAGGCAAAACCCACCCGCGTGTTCCAGGCCAGCCCTTTAACGCCTGCGCCAATATCCCGGGCGGCCATGATCCCTACCGAAGCAGAGTCATGATTACCGCAACTCTGCCATTGCTTATTTCCCTGGCTGAACGCGATCGGCGGCAGGTTAATATGAGCAGGGTTCCACGCGCAGTTTTCTTCGGAAACTATAGTGACGCCCGCGCCGTCATTCCCCGCATATTGATTGACGCTGTCGCGATTCACACCGCCAAGGAAATACCCCTGTCGTTTTTCGGTCGGCGATTTTAAATAGTCCTGCAGATGACGAAAATCGGGTACGGCGGCTGCCCCAAGATTTTGGTTAATAGTGGATTTTAGCTTTGGCGGAGCGAAGCTATCAGAATGGCGATATTCTTCCAGCGATACCGGTAATGATTCGGGATAGACCGTCTCAACATTTGGCTTTTGTTCAATCTCCGCAATCACCTGGTTAATATAATCTTTATCCTGGCTTCGGCCTTCCGGCAGCGTAATACGCAAGTAACGGTCGAAACCATAACGGGTGTTGAGCTGTGCCATTTCGCTGGCCTCTGAGCCGCGAAGCAGGGTTGGGCGGAACATCGTGGAAGGCACCAGCGACGGCTCGCTGAGCGTGAGCGTATTCGCCGTCGTGCCGCCGGTGGATTTCAATAATGGTTTGACAGGCTTAAGTTTTACTACAATAGCATCGTAGGTTATGCCGTCATGCGCATATTCCACGTGAGTTAACGTTTCGGCATAAGCCGAACACGATACTGTGGCACAGATTAATAACGAGAGTAGACTTTTTTTCATTTAGCCAACGTTCCTTCATGACATATTTTATCATTCGCTATACGGAGTGTTTTAAAATCCGCCCTGCCCATTAAGAAAGTCTGATTTCCGAAAAAGAACAATTCTGGTCTGGGGGCTTTATTGAAAACAATTAATCTGGGCAGGAGCAAGGAGCGGGGCGAATAAAAATATCTTAAAAAAATAACCGTTATTGAGGGTAAGCTGCGGATTATTTAATTTTACTGAATATGATTTGTAGTTAAGAAATAAACGGAAAATATGCCCCGGAAGGCGGGAATGCCCTCCGGGGAGGCGGGTCAGGCGGCAGGCAGCTCCGCCAGCGGCCAGCGTGGACGCACGGAAACGCTCAGATCCGCCGTGGCGTCAGCCTTCAGACGCACCATGCCCGCATAGGCGATCATCGCGCCATTATCGGTACAAAACTCCGGGCGAGCGTAAAAGACTTCGCCGCGACGCTTTTGCATCATCTCAGCAAGCTTCGCCCGCAGCGTACGGTTAGCGCTCACGCCGCCCGCCATCACCAGACGCTTAAAGCCGGTCTGATCCAGTGCGCGTTTGCACTTGATCATCAGCGTATCGACCACCGCATCCTCAAAGGCGCGAGCGATATCGGCGCGGGTCTGGTCGCTGTCGTCATTATTACGAATGGTATTGGCCGCGAACGTTTTCAGGCCGGAGAAGCTAAAATCGAGCCCTGGACGATCGGTCATCGGGCGCGGAAAGTGAAAACGCCCTTCCGTTCCCTGCGAAGCAAGCTTAGAGAGCATCGGCCCGCCGGGATAATCGAGCCCCAGCAGCTTGGCAGTTTTATCAAACGCTTCGCCCGCGGCATCATCAATGGATTCGCCCAACAGTTCGTACTCGCCAATGCCGGTGACGCTTATGAGCTGCGTATGACCGCCGGAGACCAGCAGCGCCACGAAAGGAAATTCCGGCGGATTCTCCTCCAGCATCGGCGCCAGCAGATGCCCTTCCATATGGTGAACCGGGATAGCCGGCACATCCCACGCGAACGCCAGCGCGCGGCCTACCGTCGCCCCGACCAGCAGAGCCCCTACCAGCCCAGGGCCGGCGGTATAGGCCACCGCATCGATCTCTTGCGCCGTGAGACCCGCCTCTTTCAGCGCCGCCTGGATAAGCGGAACCGTTTTACGCACATGGTCGCGGGAAGCCAGTTCCGGTACGACGCCGCCGTAGTCGGCGTGCAGTTTTATCTGGCTGTACAGCTGGTTAGCTAACAGCCCTTTTTCGTCGTCGTAAATGGCGATGCCGGTTTCATCGCAGGATGTTTCAATTCCCAGTACACGCATGACTTGTTTTACCTCGCTTTAATACCGCGCAGTGTAGGACCAATGCGGGTTGATGTAAAACTTTGTTCGCCCCTGGAGTTCCGCTCGTGTATACTCCTCACCCTTATAAAAGTCCCTTTCAAAAGCGGCCGCGGTGCTTTACAAAGCAGCAGCAATTGCAGTAAAATTCCGCACCATTTTGAAATAAGCTGGCGTTGATGCCAGCGGCAAACCGATTTAATCAAAGGTGAGAGGCACATGCCGGTAATTAAAGTACGTGAAAACGAGCCGTTCGACGTAGCTCTGCGTCGCTTCAAGCGTTCCTGCGAAAAAGCAGGTGTTCTGGCGGAAGTTCGTCGTCGTGAGTTCTATGAAAAACCGACTACCGAACGTAAGCGCGCTAAAGCTTCTGCAGTGAAACGTCACGCGAAGAAACTGGCTCGCGAAAACGCACGCCGTACTCGTCTGTACTAATCTATTGAGGACCGACGTCCTCAGTTAACAGACAGAAGTAGTAGTCGTAAGGCCGTGCTTCCGGAAGGAATGCGCGGCTTGTTTTCGTTTATGAATCAGCATTTACACGAATCATTCATACTGAATCACAAAATGCGTCAGCGTTTTGAACAGCGCAAGCGCTCTCCCCGAAGGGGTGAGGCTGCAGGCCGGGTCACGCGGCAGATGCGTGGTGCCCCCAGCTTACCTGAGTAAGTGGCAGGGGTGAACGAACGCAGAGACAGTTTGAAAAAAGTGTAACGACGGGGCCTATGGCTGGACGAATCCCACGTGTATTCATCAATGATCTGCTTGCGAGGACCGATATCGTCGATCTTATCGACGCGCGGGTAAAGCTCAAAAAGCAGGGCAAGAACTATCACGCCTGCTGTCCGTTCCATAACGAAAAAACCCCCTCTTTCACCGTAAACGGTGAAAAACAGTTTTACCACTGCTTCGGCTGCGGCGCGCACGGCAACGCCATCGACTTTTTGATGAACTACGACAAGCTCGAGTTCGTTGAAACCGTCGAGGAGCTGGCGGCCATGCACAACCTCGACGTGCCCTATGAAGCAGGCAGCGGGCCTACCCAGATAGAGCGCCATCAGCGGCAAAATCTCTATCAGCTGATGGATGGCCTGAACGCGTTTTACCAACAGTCCCTGAATCAGGCTTCCGCAGAGCCTGCGCGTCGCTATCTGACCCAGCGTGGACTGAGCGACGACGTGATTGCCCGTTTCGCCATTGGTTATGCCCCTCCCGGCTGGGATAACGTCTTAAAGCGTTTTGGCGGCAATAGCGAAAATCGTCAGTCGCTGATCGATGCGGGCATGCTGGTCACCAATGACCAGGGAAGAAGCTATGACCGCTTCCGCGAACGGGTGATGTTCCCCATTCGCGACAAGCGAGGCCGGGTGATCGGTTTTGGTGGTCGCGTGCTGGGCGACGCCCTGCCGAAGTACCTCAACTCCCCGGAAACCGATATTTTCCATAAGGGCCGCCAGCTTTACGGCCTTTATGAAGCGCAGCAGGATAACGCTGAACCCCCGCGCTTACTGGTTGTCGAAGGGTATATGGACGTGGTCGCGCTGGCGCAATATGGCATTAACTATGCTGTCGCCTCGCTGGGTACCTCGACGACCGCCGATCATATTCAGCTGCTGTTTCGCGTCACCAACAATGTCATTTGTTGTTATGACGGGGATCGCGCCGGACGGGATGCCGCCTGGCGCGCGCTGGAGACGGCGCTGCCCTATATGACCGACGGGCGTCAGCTACGCTTTATGTTCCTGCCCGACGGCGAGGACCCGGATACGCTGGTGCGCAAAGAGGGCAAAGCGGCGTTTGAAGCGCGGATGGAGCAGGCTCAGCCGCTCTCCACGTTTCTGTTTAACAGCCTGCTGCCGCAGGTCGATTTGAGTACGCCGGATGGTCGCGCGCAGCTCAGTACCCTGGCGCTGCCGTTAATAAGCCAGGTGCCAGGGGAGACGCTGCGCATCTATTTGCGTCAGGAGTTGGGTAACAAGCTGGGGATTCTGGATGACAGCCAGCTTGAACGGTTAATGCCAAAACAGACCGATGCCGGTGCGGCTCGCCCCGCGCCACAGCTAAAACGCACGACCATGCGTATACTGATAGGACTGCTGATTCAAAACCCGGAGCTGGCGCCGCAGGTACCCTCCCTGGCCGGTTTGAATTACGAAAAGCTGCCTGGACTTGGCTTATTTGCAGAACTGGTCAACACTTGTTTGTCACAGCCAGGTCTGACCACCGGGCAACTGTTAGAGCATTATCGCGGCACAAAAGAGGCTGCAACCCTTGAAAAACTGTCGATGTGGGACGATATAGCAGATAAAGAGATTGCTGAAAAAACCTTCACCGACTCGCTTAACCATATGTTTGATTCGATGCTTGAGCTGCGCCAGGAAGAGTTAATTGCTCGCGAGCGCACCCACGGTTTAAGCAGCGAAGAGCGCCGGGAGCTCTGGATGATCAATCAGGAGCTGGCGAAGAAATAAACGAAAAAATCATTCAGGTTGTATCAGAGCAGCAAGAGACGGATCCCCGGGGCGTGGATAAGTACATGACCAGGATTCGATAACGCCGCTAACGCAGAGACAACCTGAAAGATGACCAATTTAACGGCTTAAGTGCCGAGTATCGTTCGGGAAGCCCCCGGAAGCCGCACTGAGAGGCAGCGGCAAGAATAAAAGTACGCCCTCGCTTTAAAGGTTGGCAGCAGCACCGCCGACACCAATCAAACGAAATAAGTGTGGATACCGTCTTATGGAGCAAAACCCGCAGTCACAGCTGAAACTTCTTGTCCAACGCGGTAAGGAGCAAGGCTATCTGACCTATGCCGAGGTCAATGACCATCTGCCGGAAGATATCGTCGATTCCGATCAGATCGAAGATATCATCCAAATGATCAATGACATGGGCATTCAGGTGATGGAAGAAGCACCGGATGCCGATGATCTGTTGCTGGCTGAAACCTCCAACAACACTGATGAAGATGCGGAAGAAGCTGCCGCACAGGTTCTCTCCAGCGTTGAATCTGAAATCGGGCGTACCACTGACCCGGTTCGCATGTACATGCGTGAAATGGGCACCGTTGAACTGTTGACCCGCGAAGGCGAAATCGACATCGCAAAACGCATCGAAGATGGGATCAACCAGGTTCAGTGCTCCGTCGCCGAATACCCGGAAGCGATCACCTATCTGCTGGAGCAGTACGATCGCGTCGAAGCGGAAGAGGCGCGTCTTTCCGATCTGATCACCGGTTTTGTTGACCCGAACGCGGAAGAAGATCTGGCCCCCACCGCCACTCACGTCGGTTCCGAACTCTCTCAGGAAGAGATGGACGATGACGAAGATGAAGATGACGAAGATGGCGATGACGACAGCAGCGACGATGATAACAGCATCGACCCTGAACTGGCCCGCGAGAAGTTCGCTGAACTGCGCGCGCAGTACATTGTCACCCGCGACATCATCAAAGCGAAAGGCCGCAGCCACGCCGCCGCACAGGAAGAGATCCTGAAGCTCTCTGAGGTGTTTAAGCAGTTCCGTCTGGTGCCAAAACAGTTCGACTACCTGGTAAACAGCATGCGCGTCATGATGGATCGCGTGCGCACCCAGGAACGCATCATCATGAAGCTGTGCGTTGAGCAGTGCAAAATGCCGAAGAAGAACTTCATCACCCTCTTCACCGGCAACGAAACCAGCGAGACCTGGTTCAACGCGGCGATCGCTATGAACAAGCCGTGGTCGGAAAAACTGCACGACGTCTCTGAAGATGTGCACCGCAGCCTGCAAAAGCTGCAGCAGATTGAAGAAGAGACCGGCCTGACCATCGAGCAGGTAAAAGATATCAACCGTCGCATGTCTATCGGCGAAGCGAAAGCGCGCCGTGCGAAGAAAGAGATGGTTGAAGCGAACCTGCGTCTGGTTATCTCTATCGCTAAGAAGTACACCAACCGCGGCCTGCAGTTCCTGGATCTGATTCAGGAAGGTAACATCGGTCTGATGAAGGCGGTGGATAAGTTTGAATACCGTCGTGGTTACAAGTTCTCCACCTATGCAACCTGGTGGATCCGTCAGGCGATCACCCGCTCCATCGCAGACCAGGCGCGCACCATCCGTATTCCGGTGCATATGATTGAGACCATCAACAAGCTCAACCGTATCTCCCGCCAGATGCTGCAGGAGATGGGTCGCGAGCCGACGCCGGAAGAGCTGGCCGAGCGCATGCTGATGCCGGAAGACAAGATCCGTAAGGTGCTGAAAATCGCCAAAGAGCCTATCTCCATGGAGACGCCGATCGGCGACGACGAAGATTCGCATCTGGGGGATTTCATCGAGGATACCACCCTCGAGCTGCCGCTGGACTCTGCCACTACCGAGAGCCTGCGTGCCGCGACCCACGACGTGCTGGCTGGCCTGACCGCCCGTGAAGCGAAAGTGCTGCGTATGCGTTTCGGTATTGATATGAACACCGACCACACGCTGGAAGAAGTGGGTAAACAGTTCGACGTTACCCGCGAACGTATCCGTCAGATCGAAGCGAAGGCGCTGCGCAAGCTGCGTCACCCGAGCCGCTCTGAAGTGCTGCGTAGCTTCCTGGACGATTAATCGCTCCTGCCATTAAAAAAGCTCCCAACCGGGAGCTTTTTTTATCTCTATCTTCCGACTGCGGTTTAAGTGCAAGGAGCCTTCTCCTAGCGGCCCCGAACCATAAGCGCCTCATCCAGCTCCCGATAGGCCTCTACCAGCTTATCCATGGTGGCCCGGTTAAGCCCGCTTGGGTTAGGCAGCACCCAGACCTGGGTCGCGCCAATGGTGATTTTTTGCTTTCCCCAGTGCACTCCACGCTGGCTGAACGCCTGCTCGTAGGCTTTCTTACCCAGCACCGCCAGCGCATCTGGCTGATAATCCTCTATCTTCTTAATCAGCTCCCGCCCGCCGCTGCGCAGCTCATGCAGATCAATCTCGCTTGCCTGTACCGTAGGCCGCTCCACCAGCATAGTGATCCCGCAGCGCGTATCGAGCAGATGCTGCTCCTCTTCCGGCTTTAGCAGTCGATCGGTAAAACCCGCCTGATAGATGACCTTCCAGAAGCGGTTACCCGGATGGGCAAAGTGAAATCCCGTGTGTGCCGATGATTTACCCGGATTGATCCCGCAGAACACCACCCGCAGGCCCGGCGCAAGAATATCCTTAATCATGTTTCCTCCCATCGATAGATCGTAATAGAAGTATAAGGGATTGATTATGAATTGTTTATAAAAACAGCAGGCAGGTTTGAATGTCTGGATTGCGGCGGGGAGTTACTTTATAATTCACCGCCACGGCCCCTTAGCTCAGTGGTTAGAGCAGGCGACTCATAATCGCTTGGTCGCTGGTTCAAGTCCAGCAGGGGCCACCAAATTTTCTCTTTATTATCAAAAACCTATCCATCACCAATCCTTATAAAACTAACTATTTTCTTCCGTTGTGTTGCAAAAGTGTCGCATGACTTAGCCAATACATACCAACGCACCAACTTTTCAAACGATGAGTTAGAGGAAAATGGAAAGAAAAATTCCGCAGCCTTTACCCGCTGCGAGTTTTACGATCGCGCACAACACAACTACATCCCGCTCCAGGGTGTAAGTATCCCGCATAATCGTGCCATTCACATTTAGAGATCCTCCGGCATAATCAATCTGCCAACAAAGGAGATCGCTATGCGTAAAGCCCGTTTTACTGAGCATCAGATCATCGCCGTGATTAAGTCGGTTGAAGCCGGACGAACGGTTAAGGATGTCTGCCGGGAGGCCGGTATCTCTGAAGCGACTTACTACAACTGGAAGTCTAAATACGGCGGTATGGAAGCTTCTGATATTAAAAAGATCAAGGAGCTTGAGGACGAGAACCGACGCCTCAAACAAATGTTTGCCGACCTGAGCCTTGAGAACCGGGCGCTGAAAGACGTTATCGAAAAAAAGCTTTAAAACCAGCCTTTAAGCGTGAGCTGGTCACTCATCTGATAACGGCATTCGGACTCAGTATCCGTCAGGCCTGTCGGAGTCTCAATCTGAGCAGAACGGTTTATCATTACCGTCCGGATACCACGCGTGATGAACCCGTTATTACCGCATTGCAGGCGGCAGCTGAACGATACCCACGATACGGTTTTCCAAAACTTTTCCAGGTTCTGCGGCGGCAGGGATACGCGTGGAATCACAAAAGGATCCATCGTATTTATTGTTTGCTGAAGCTGAATTTTCGCCGTAAGGGTAAACAACGGCTGCCGGTGCGTAATCCCTCGCCACTGGCCACACCGGAAGCGCTGAACCAGAGTTGGTCTGTCGATTTTATGCATGATGCCCTGGTCTGTGGCCGTCGTTTTCGCACGTTCAATGTCGTTGATGACTTTAACCGTGAGGCGTTGTCGATTGAAATAGATCTGAATCTGCCAGCTCCGCGAGTGGTCCGTGTGCTCGACAGGATCGCGGCAAATCGCGGCTATCCGCTCATGCTACGCATGGATAATGGACCGGAATTTATCTCGCTGGCACTGGCTGAATGGGCAGAGAAACATGCAGTAAAGCTGGAGTTTATCCAGCCGGGTAAGCCGACACAGAACGCTTTTATTGAGCGTTTTAACAGGACATATCGTACAGAAATACTCGATTTTTATCTGTTCAGAACGCTGAATGAAGTGCGGGAAATCACGGAAAGATGGGTGTCAGAATATAACTGTGAACGCCCTCATGAATCACTGAACAATATGACGCCGGAGGAATATCGGCAACACAATCATTTGGCCGGGATCTCAAAAAATGCCTGGAACTAAAACGGGTCTATTTACAAGGGCAAGTGGATCTCACAGGCCGGGTTTACTGACGGGATGCCGATCAAGATCCGCGTGATGCCCGACTGCATTGTCATCACCACCCAGAACAGCCGCAAACTATGGGGCTGCGCCGAGGGTTTAAGCGTCGCCCACTTCAACAAGAAGAAGATGAACCAGTGGATTAAGGAGTTTCCGGGGGCGCTGAACGATACCGGCCTCCAGCATTAGTGGCTACATGAAGAGTAGGATTAAACGCTGATAGGTAAAAAGATCCCTGCTCAGTGGCCGGGATCTCTGCAATAGCTACCACCATTTAGGATAATCGTTAAAAGCACGTAATATCGATTGCCTGGCAGCATCATCAAGCTTTTCACTTCCTTTTGATAGGGAGATACCACCATTGATATCTTCCTTCATACATGACCAATTCAGCTCACCAGCGACTGGATTCAAAACTAACTCAAAACCGTCGTTCATATCCTTGAGGATGGCAAGTTCACCACAGTTCATATAGCTAACAAACTGGTCAAAGCACTGACACTCTATCCAGTAGTGAGCATTAACCTCAGCCTTATAACCAAACTTCTCAACTGAAATTGAGACGTTAAACTTTAAGGAAGGAACATGCTCATCAAGCTCAATAACGTCCAGCTTAATATTTACAGGATTAGTAATTTCTATATCCATTTAATGAGACCCTAAATAACGTGCATGAATTATTGTCGGCAATTCTCCATCAATACGAGGCGGCTTAATTTCTAGCTGCCAGCCATCAACCGTAATTCGTTCTCCATATGGCATATTAGTTTTAGTTGCCGTGTTCACAGCAGCTTGAAAACTACGCAATTCCTCTTGACTGGCAAGACGCACTGCTTCAGGCGTATGTATCACAGCTTTTGATGCCGCATATTCAGCCATATGTTCTGTAGCATTACCATGCACCCATATTTTTTGTCCATTTGGTAAAGACATTTCAAATGATTGAGGAATTACAGATCCTGGATGCACTGGCTGTGTTGCCTTGATTGAGTCGAAAACGGTTCCTGTCGATAACTGATTGGCTTTTGAATAATTAGCCACAATGGAATCGATCTTACTGACGGCGGCGGCCCCCAACAAAGGCGTCATTGATGCCGCCACCGTCTTCATCCCGTCATAGGTTTCGACATAGTTCTCCGCCGTCACCTTATCGACACCAAACTGCACCATGGCATAGTTTACCATAGCATCCTTCACCTGCTGTTGATTCTGAGTATCAACACTGGTGATATTCAGCAGGTTCACTATCTGCCCGTAAGCATCTGCGTATTGCTGGCTAACCTTCGAGTTATACGGCCCTGTTTCATATTCATCTTTAGCCGCTATGACCTCCAGCCGCGCACTCGCACAGGCCGCACTCCCTGCCGCACCGTTACTGCAGGCATCAATAACTTTCTTATCACTAGCTATATCTTTTTCACGTAGATCATTGATAGTCTGCTGTGCTTTTTCGCGTTCAGCCGGGTCGTTACTGTTGAGTTTTTGTTTCGCTATCTCGAGCGCCGTCTTCTCCGACACGCTCAGATAGTTATTCTCAACCGCATTCTTCCCGGCCTGCCCCCCGGCAGCCGCTGACCCCGTACTGTCTCCCGCCAGTCCGCCAGCCATCCCTGCCGATATCGTCGCCAGCGTGCTGACCGTCTGCTTCTGCTCCTCGCTCAGGTCACTCACCGCTTTGCCCGGATACATCGCCGCCATGATTGCACGCGCAGCCAGTTCCCCCGTAGCCGCTCCGGCCGCACCCGCCGCTGCACTGTTCCCCTGCAGCGCCGCCACCGCGCCGCCCAGTATCGCGTGCGCAATGGTGTTGATCGCCGGATTATCCTCCGTCGGTTTCAGCAGATGCGCCAGTTCCGGTGCCGAGGCTCCTGCCAGCGCACCGGCGATATCTCCGCCTGCCAGCCCCTGAAGCGCTGCCGTTGCCGCCTGAATGCCACGCTGAATGGTGCTGCCCGTACCAAACTTCGCCTGCTCATCCCGGTACGTCTGTGTCTCTTTCAGCTGCTCAACTGTCAGGTCAGGGTGCGCCTTACGCGCCTCCTCCAGCGCATTCAGCTCGCCCTGCGTTCTGGCGATGTCTGCCACCTGTCCGCCGATATCGCTGATGGCGCTCACCTGCGCAAGCCGCTGCTGCTCCTTCTCCTTGTCAAATATCGGGCTGATGCTGTCGTTTGCGTGTGCTGTGTCCCGGCTCAGGCTGGTCACATCCTGCTGCTGGTTCGCGGCATCACGGATGGTGATGTTACCCTCGCCCACCGCCGCCTGCGTCGTGCCTTCCGCATGACCGCTGCTGCCCGCTGCCGATACCACGCCGCCCGGCAGGTTGCCCCTGAATGCATCACCGCCAAAGTCACCGCCACCGCTGAGGCTGGCGCCGCTGTGGCTGACTTTGTAATCCGCCTCGTTGTGGATATCCCGGAAGCCCAGCGTGCCCGTATCGAGACTGTTTTTGCCCGCCGTCGCAGTCGAGGCAATCACCGCACCGTCAAGCTGCGTGTGGCGTCCTACCGTCACATCAAAACCACCGTCGCCCGCGAAGAGCCCTGTCTGCTCCTGCACCGAGTCATACGTGCTCTTCATTTTGTCCTGGCTGGCGCTGATGTAGCCGGACCCCGTCATGCTGCCGAACGAGAAGCTGCCGCCTGCCGCCGTACTGCTCTGCGTCGATTTATAATCGTTGCTGTCCTGCTGGCTGCTCATCCACAGGTCGTGCCCTATATCCGCAACGATTTTATCGCCACTCACCTGCGCGCCGTTCAGAATGGCGTCCCGACCGCTGGTCATGGAGACCGTCCCGCCGCTGTCGAGCGTGGTTTCAGTCCAGGCCGTACCGTCACCCTTTTCACTGCCTTTCGAAGCATTCACATTCGCAAACACGCCGATGCCGTAACCGCTCTTGCCGCCGCCAATGCTGACGCCTGCACCGCCACCGCTGCTGCTGTTCTTTCCTGTCGTCTGCTGCGTGCTGGCCGCGCCGCCCAGCACAATGTCGTTCGCTGCGACAAGAGCGGTGTCGCCGCCCGCCTTAAGCTGGCTGCCGCCGATACCCCTCAGTGAGATAACATGGATACCCTTCTGACCCTCTGGCGAGTTGTCGTTACAGGCATTATGTTGCTGATCCTCATAGTGCTTTACTGTCTGCTTGATTTACAGTCCTCGGCTATCAATGAAGGGCGTACAGTGAAGAAAATTAAAGCTGGCCTGCCTGACGACGCAGAAGGGTTGCTGAGCGACCTGACATTACCGGTTCATAAAAGAGGTACAACCCAAATTGACCATGTGCTCATCGCTTCCCACGGGTTATATGTCATTGAGCAAAAAGATTACGTCGGGGCACTTTACGGGACTCTGGAAGATAGCCACTGGCGTAAGTGGACTCACGTAAGAAGCCTAAGGCTACAGAACCCTTTCAGGCAGAATTACGGTCATATCAAAGCCATTCAGGAAACTTTGAAAGCCGCCGATATTCAGTGTATTAACGTCGTAATCATTAACGGCCCCTGTAAATTTAAGGGGGAGAAACCTGACTGGTTATGTATGGGAACTGATGAGTTTATACATAAGGTAAAGGAAAGACGGGGTATGAATGTGATCCATCCAGAATGCGTTCGTCATATTCATGCTGAGCTTAAATCAAAGCGGAAGTCGCCAGGTCTCTACACCGATCTGCATCATATCCATCACGTCACGACCAAATATAAAAAACCCATGCCCTTTGCGCAGAGTGTGACTTATCGGGCTCTGAAATTTATCAGGTATATCTGGCATACCATGTTTCTTAAGGTGAAGTGAAAAAAAGCCCTGCTTACGCGGGGCTTTTCAGGGATTCAAAACAGGAATATTTTGCCATGCCTCCTGTAACGTTCGCATGACTTCCCCAATCGTGAGTGACGGCCATAACGTGGTTTCTGTCATGACAACATCATCGGGTTCGCTTTCTATTGGCACCAGACATAAAACAATACGCGTCCCTTTTACCTGATAACCCAGGTTTACTACCGGCTGTCGGTATGTTGCCAGAACACCTTCACCATACTCCGCAGGATTACTCGCCCAGTTACGGACCAGGGCATAGACCTGCGGCATATATCGGCTGTCCAGATCCCCTTCAGGACGTCGGAAAGGTACCACCTCTTCAGACCGGTAAATGGTCCTGGTATAGCCTGCACTTGCCATTTAAACCTCCTTTCTAAGAGTGAAATTATTACTGACGACCTGCATAAATATTCAGATATAAAGCTGGCCTTATTTAATTAAATCTTTTGAATTATCCAATTCTCGCAAAGCAATGGCCCATGGTTCATTATAATTTTGCATGGTGTATGGATCTCCCCCGGAACTTTTAAGAGAGAACTCATAATTGCTTTCATTATCCTTTTCGGTCATTTTTATGGACGGTGCGAGCAGGATTGCATCCACTTCCTGATAATTTCCGTTACGTTTAACCATGATTTTTACTGTTTTGGGTTTACGTCTGGAGCGCAATTTATTCGCCACATAAAGCAGCACAATCCAACCCAAAAGCACGTATAAAAAAGTATCCATAATGCCCCCTTTGTATGTGTCTATTATAACTGATGACGTTTAGCCCCAAACAGAGGCTGTGCAGGCAAAATCGTCGGTTCCTACCAGTCTGGCAAAAGCTCTATCTGTTCCGTGACGTCAGAATAGACGTTTTTCTCCGGATGCGTTAGCCGAAGGTGAAAAGTAACTTTTTCTTCTTCAGCCTGATTCAAGATCCTTCAGATACACACCACCAGCTGTCCCGGTCGCCGGGCTCTACAATAAAACCCTGCCACTATAAGCGCGGATCGAAAAAGATTTCCTTTGGTAGCCCGCCCCGGCGCCCTTCCCTGACTGGGCTGAACGAGTACCTGACAACTTGAACTCACTACCTACTTTAGTTTGTTTGTTTGTTTTTCAGTAAGATAAACGTTAACCGAGAACTTCTTTACCTCCGTCTTAAAATTATCCGTCATAACTGCGAGGTATGCGTTTTTGCTGTCCTTGAATTGCTTCAGGAGAATCTGTACATTGTCTGTACAGACGAAGGCCGTTGCCAAATTACCTTTTTCTTCTGAATGATCTTCTAGGAAAGCGCAGTCAATTTGTTGATTATTGGCTTTAAAACTGGCATCGTCACCTTGCCAGATGAAGGTAGCGTTAACTCCTTCATCTATTGATGTTGCAACAAGTCTCTTACTATGTTTTTTCTCTTTTGGCTGTTTTAACGTAGCTCGATAAGTTCCCTTGTTTTTCATCTCCTTCACGGTATCGCAACCCGTCTTTTCACCTTTATCACAGGACTCCTGGTAAAGCTCGCTTGCTTTCTGGTAGTTTTTTTTAACACCTAAGCCGTTTAAATATATATAACCTAGATTTGCCATGGCTGAAGTGTCACCTTTATCTTTCGCCTTTTCAAGATAAGCGCGTGCAGAGGCATAATCTTTTTTAATCCCCTCTCCGTGCATCAACATGTGACCAAGATTATTCATGGCGTAAACATCACCAAGATCAGCAGCCTTTTTATACCATTTTACGGCCTCTTTATCGTCTTTTTTAACTCCAATCCCATCATCGTACAATGTAGCCAAGGCAAACATAGCTTGTACGTAGCCTTTATCTGCTGCTTTTTTATATAGTGAAAAGCTTTTTTTATAATCTCTGCGAACTCCTTTCCCATATTGATATCTAGAACCTAAATAATACATAGCGTCCGGGTTACCGGCAGACGCAGCCAGTTTAAGATATTTATCTGCTAAAACCGGGTCTGGTTTTCCGACCAGTCCTCTTTCATAGAAGGCCCCAAGATTGTTATAAGATGCACCATTTACCGCATCACCAGCCTCTATATATAATTTTTCAGCCTTAAAGTAATCTTTATCGACGCCATACCCAAAGGTATACATTATCGCGAGTGCATGAGAGGCGGGTTTATCTCCCTTTGATACAGCTGAAGCGAGCCATTTATTCGCTTCAGTATAATTTTTTTCGTAGCCATTTATACCTTCTAAATAATTTATGCCTAAATCACGTTGCGCCATGGTGTCTCCACCTGCCGCAGATTCCAAAAGAGATGTATTACCATCAGCACGCGCTAAACCAGAACTTAGAAATAGAGACAGAATAAGCAATGATGTGGGGTAAATGAATTTCATATCTTTCCGGGCTTAGTCGTGTGATTGCAGTGTTAGAAAGGGGCATTGGTGAAGTGTAAAGGTTACTTCATTTCGGTAAAAGTGTCAGTTTTTTATGCAGGTTACCAAGAGGCGCTTCTTATGTACTCTCATTTCTTTGTTTCCGTAGTCTTCGGATTTAAACGGTATCAACCGTATTGTGCCTTTATAAGACAGGTTGGCGGCAGGTGGGGCGGAGCAGAGCGCATGCCCTATAGTCCGGGTGCCGGGCCCGGACAAGAAGGGAACAGATATTTAGACCGGACCAATGCTGAATCAGATGCTTTAAGTGTTAAAAGCGAAGGATTTGATTTTCACTCACACCCGGGCGAGTGGTGGGATCGAGATAGTGTTGTCCGGGTGCGATGTCGCTGGTACCCGTTCGTTTAGCATTTGTCCCCGGGTTCATCACGAGTGCCGGTGGCTGGCAACACCTTACATCCAGTGAGCCTGGGCTTAAGCATGCCCTATCCAGCTGCGGTAACGGCCCACGATATCGCCTATTAGGGTTCTTAACGCCATCTTTTCTTCGCTGACTGTCGTGGCGGTAAATCCGGACGGGTCATGTGCAGGGTGACTCATATTCCTTCTCCTTTACGTTTAGGTGCTCAGCAAAAAAAGACAGGCTGATCATACCTGGAGCGTCAGAGTGACCTGTCCGTTTTGGCCGGTAAAAACATCTGAAAAACAGGGTAAAAAGTGAGGAAATCAAGAACGGCCCAGCCGGACCCGCTCTTTCTCTTTCGGATGCGGGTACAGATATCAGGATCGGCTGCAAAACTGATTCATGCCGTCAGAACGGACGGGCGCTATTCTATTGCTGGCTATTATCGCCCGGGTCCCCTGGCACCAGCTTATGGAGAGTTTGTGGATAAAGAGCGGCTTTTCTTGCTTCTGGCCACTCTATCGTCGTTTCGCCGGAGCGAGGCGATACCGCTGTTGGGATCGCCGTTAATCTGCGCCATTTCCGCACCCTGCGACGCCTGAACGCCTGACAGTGCCGCTTTGGTGGCTTTCAGCGACGCAAGGCGGTCATCGCTCTCGCCTTTCGCGTCGCGTGCCGTCTGCACCGCACTGTTCACCGCACTCCCCGCCGCCCCGGACAGTGCCACCGTCAGCCCGCTGCTCTTCTGCTCAAATTTCTCATCGCGGGTGCGTTTGTCATGCCCCGGCTCAATCACCACGCTGTCGCCGGTGAGGCTGATATCCTTCTGCGCGATGATATCCGCCCCGCCAATATGCGCCTGTTTGCCCGCCGTAATGCTGACGCTGCCGTCCGTCGAGCCGACGGTGCTGAAGCTCTCGCTCTGCGTCGTGCCCTGCTCGCGAAGATCGTGGGTGGACTTGCTGCTGCCTATGGTGAAGCCGATGCCGCCCGTGCCCATCAGGCCGGACTTTTTGGTCTCCTTAAAGCGCCAGGAGGTGTCGGTGTTGGTCGCCGCCACGATCTCCACATTGTTGCCTGCGGAAAGAGCCACATCGCCGTCTCCGGCGACTGCCGAACCTAACACCCGCAGGTTGTTACCCGCCGAGACCGTCACGTTGTCGCCGCTCAGCAGAGAGCCTTTCTCCCGCGTCGCGCTGTCTTCCTCAATGGTTTGGGTGGTCTTTTTGCTCAGGAATCCGCTGCTGGTTTTGGTTTGTTCCCTATAGCGGTAATCGCTCTCCGTCGCCGTCGTCAGGTTTACGTCGCGACCTGCCGCCACGCCAATAGCGCCCTGCGCTGTAACCTCTGCCGCCTGCGCGGTTACGTCGCGCCCTGCGAGGATCACCGTATTGCCGCCGCTGGCAATCTCCGTACCCTGCTGGCGAACAGATTCATCAATGGCGGTTTTTTCTTCGCCTGGCTGCTGGAGCTTTCCGTTGACGCTTCCGCCAGCAGGTTCACATCCCGACCGGCCTGAATGCCCACATCTCCTTCTGCCGCCATCGCCGCCACCCGGGCATTCACGTCGTTACCCGCCTGCAGGGTGAGGTCGCCGCCCGCGCTCAGGGTACCGCCCTGATGCGTAACGGACGCCGTCTCCGTGGTCGTCTGACGAAATCCTGAGCGACCTTCACTCTGAGCAATCTCGTTGGCGGTGATGTTGATATCATTCCCCGCCGCCATGGCCAGGCTGCCGCCCGCCGACACGTTTGCGCCGGTCACGTTGATATCCTGTCCGGCGCGCATCGTCAGCCCGTCGGTGGCGGTGATGGAGGCCGCCCTGCCCACATCATTGCCACCGAAGTGGAGGCTACCCGCGTGATTCGTGGCGTCAATGTTCCACTGCTGTGCGCGGGTAACGTTGTTAATGCTGCCCGTGACGCTCTCCAGCCCTATCGTTTTACCGCTGATGGTGGAGTTGATGTTGTTGATGTCCCCCAGCGCGCTCAGGTTCAGCCCGGCGTTGAGGTTGCTCAGGCTGTTGCTGCTGGATGGTATTGCGGTCGGCCGGTGATAACAGGGCGGCGAGTGTGATTCCTGGCGCCAGTAACAGAACGGCTGCCAGCAGCGTGCTTGCTGATATTTTCCCTAACACTATTTACTCTCCGCTCAAAGTCCGTTTGCAAACCTGACTGTTAAAAAACGAGCAAACTATTTCAAAAAGTAAATAGTGTAAATATCCATAAAGAAATAATGTTATTTCTGGCCCATTTTTCAGATTTTTGCAGGGTTCCAATCCGGGGGAATATTAAAGAAATCCCCCGTCGCGCCGATCATCATCCATGTGTATTATTTCCAGTAGCTTTTACAACAATTAACCTTATCTCAAACACTTAAGCGCCAAAGCGAAAGGCATCATGAGCACACCGATTAAACGGCTAGAAATCATTAAGAATGCCATTGAGCTGGAAGATGACGACATCATCCAGAGCCAGCTGAAACGCCTTAAAGATGAAGTATTTGACGATGAACTGCTGACCATCGTCGTGGCGCTTGAGCAAAAAAATTACACCGTTGCCCTGCGTGCCATCACCGGCTGGCTGCAAAGCCAGCGCGCCGTGACCCCGTGGCGCGACCCGCAGCTGGCGGCCAGTAAACTGGAGCTAAAAGCGCTGGAAGCGCGCCTGCGCGATCTGATTGACCGACGCAACGCGCGGGCACAGCAGCTGGACGACTTTAACGATCTCTATTTTTCGCGCCTGGGGCCGCTGATGCAGCAGATCCTGCAGCTCCGTAAGACGCTGGCAGAGCTTAAGCTGCGCCGTCAGCAGGCGGAGGCGCGTCGCCGCGAGGAGGATTACCGCCGCTGCCAGCGTTATATGGCGCAGGCCGTGGAGGTGCTGTCGACGCTCACGCAACGCTGGCGCGAGCTACCTGCCGATTCCGTTCAGGCGGCAGAGGCACGCAAGCATCTTCAGCAGCAAAGTAATCTGATTGCCAACCTGCTGGCCGAAGCGCTGGAACTGGAGAACGGATTAACGCGTGCAGAAGAGCCCGCGCGTCAGGCCCGCGATGAGGCTAACGAAGAGTATGAGAAGTATCGCGAGCAGCACCACGATGCCGAAGTGCGCCTGCGTAAAGGCAAAGCGCTCTCCGAAGAGGATCGGAACGAACTGAAGCGCCTGTGGCGCCAGGCGAGCAAGCTCTGCCATCCGGATCTGGTTGCCGATGATTTAAAAGAAGAGGCCAACAGGATGATGGTGCAACTCAACCAGGCCAAACAGCGCGGCGACGTAAAGGCCATTCGCTCGCTGGTTGCCCGCCTGCAACAGGGCTTCGAGCCAATGATGGCGAGCGACAGGCTGAATGACCTGGAGCGTATTCGCAAAAAGATGGCGCAGGTACGTGAGCAAATCGACACCCTTGTGAACGAGCTGGCCGAGCTTGAGAAGGAGGAATCCTGGCTGCTTGTATCATCGCTCAGCAATATGGAAGCCTACTTTGCCCAGCAGGAGAAAGCGCTAAAAGAGATATGCGCCTCGCTCGAACATCAGGTGAGCGAAGCGCAGCTGGATCCCGCAGCCTGATTATTTGGCGTGCCAGTACGCGCTGGCGCGCACTAGCTGCTGGTCAATCGCATCGGTTTCAAACTGGCGGCTCAGATTTTTTACCACTTTCCCTTCTCCGGTGAGCCAGATGAAGTAATCCTCTTCCGGTACGGTTAGCGCTGCCAGATGGTCCGCCACAGTCTGTTCGCTGTGGCCGATCGCCCAGGTGATGTTGAACTCGCTCAGGTGCGCCAGATAGTCTTTGTACGACGCATCGCCCACGGTGACGATGGCGTGAATGTCCGGACGCACCGACAGTTTTGCGATGGCTTCCAGACGGCGGCGCAGCGCGGGCATGCCCGACTCGTCACACACGTACAGCTGCCAGGCGTAATCTTCTGGCACCACCAGCGAACCTCGCGGCCCGCCGATGGTCAGCGTATCCCCCGCCTTCGCCTGCAGCGCCCAGCTGCTCGCCACTCCGCCCGCATGAATGAAGAAATCGAGCGACAGCTCATGACGCGCCTCGTCGTAGAGCGGCGTATAGTCGCGCGACGGAGGACGCACGGCGTCGCCCCACTCGATGCCCTCTTCGGTGACAACCGGCGGTACAAAGGTGGAGCCGGGGGCCGGGAAAAAGACCTTGGTGTGATCGTCGAAACCGCGGGAGCTAAAGCCCTCCAGCGCCTCGCCACCTAAAACAATACGCTGAAAGCCAGCGCCGATCCGCTCTGTGCGGAGTACGGTCAGTTCGCGAAAGCGCAGCTCATTGCGCACGCGCTGTGGGTATCTCATAGTTATGCCTTCGTGAATGGAGTTACGATATATCTAAATCACTTCTAAATGATAATGATTGCTAACAACGAAGAATGCAAGATCTTTTTTGATATAGCCGATACCGTTTAATCTCTCTCCTTAAATAGTATTATTAATCAATTACTTATACTTTAACTGGTCGGCATGTTTGCATTAATCGTTCATTTAGATATAAATTAGATATATCAAATTATGGAGGAAATTATGCGAAAGCCACACGATATGTTTGAGCAAGAGCACCACGGATGCGGCGGACATCATGGCGGCGGGCGCCGTCAGCGATTTTTCGGGCATGGCGAGCTGCGGCTGGTCATCCTGTCGATCCTGACCCGGAACGCCAGCCACGGCTACGAGCTGATCAAAGCTATCGAAAATATGACTCAGGGCAACTACACCCCCAGCCCCGGCGTGATCTACCCCACGCTCGATTTTTTGCAGGATCAGGCGTTTATCACCATCACCGAAGAGGCGAACGGACGCAAGAAGATCGCCATTACCGGGGCGGGCGAGCGCTGGCTGGCGGAAAATGAGCAACCGCTGGCGATGATCCAGGCGCGGATTAAGGCCCGCTGCGTAGGTTTTAACCTGCGCAAAAACCCGCAGATGAAGCGGGCGCTGGATAACTTTAAGGCGGTACTGGATCTGAAGGTCAACCAGGGCGAAATTAACGATACGCAGCTTAAAAAGATTATCGGCGTGATTGACCGCGCGGCGCTGGAGATCTCCCAGATGGAGTAAGCCCGACGCGCCGCGAACAGCCTTTAATGAAGCACGGTAACCGCGTCCTGTAACCGCCCGGCGCGCTGTTTCACCATCGCCGAGACGCGGGCGCTCTCTTCCACCAGATCGGCATTTTTCTGGGTGATATCGTCCAGCTCGGCCACCGCGCGGGTCAGATCCGAAAGGCCGGTCGCCTGTTCGGCGGTGGAGTGGCTAATCTGGGCGATCAGGCGCGTTACGTTCTGCACCTGTTCGACAATATTATCCATCGTCACGCCCGCCGCATGAACCTGGCTGGTGCCGGACTGCACCTTACTGGCGCTGGCGTCGATAAGCTTACGAATATCGTTTGCCGCGCTGGCGCTACGGCTTGCCAGATGGCGCACTTCCCCCGCCACCACCGCAAAACCTTTCCCCTGTTCACCCGCGCGTGCCGCCTCCACCGCCGCGTTGAGCGCCAGAATATTGGTCTGGAAGGCGATATCGTTAATCAGTCTGGTGATGGAGCCGATCCTCTGGGTGCTGTCGGCAATCTCATCCATGGTTTTGACCACAACCTGCATCGCGTTCCCTCCCTGGGTCGCCGCTCCGCTCGCCGCCATGGAGAGTTTATCCGCCGCCGCCGCGGTTTCTGAATTGCTCTGCACCGAGGCTGCCATCTGGTTCATGGTGGCGACGGTCTGCTGCACGTTTGCCACCGTCTGACGGGTGCGGTCGTTAAGATCCTCATTGCCTTTTGCCAGCGTGTCGCTGCCGTTACGTACGCTCACCACCTGGCTGGAAACATCGTTAATCAGCCAGCGGCACATCAGCCCTAACTGCCCGACCGCACGCAGGGTCAGCCCCAGCTCGTCGCTGCGCTTCAGGTGCGCCACGCTGTTGCATTCCCCGGTCGCCACCTTCAGCGCCTGCTGCGCCACATTCTCCACCGGGTGAACAATCTGCTGCTCAAAGAGCAGCGTGCCGAGCAAAAAAACCACCGCGCTGGTCCCCAGAGCCCATCCGCCCCCCTCGCTGATAAGCAGCGAGGCGGCCACTGCCATAAACAGCACCGCCATGACGCCGCGCACGCGCCAGCGCAGCGGCATGGACGCCAGCTTCCCGAACGCGCCCCTGCGCACCACCAGCCCCTTATGCAGCCGCCTGGCGGCGTTTTTCTTATCCAGCGCCGGGTAAAGCGCCTCGGCAGCCGCAATCTCCTCGCGCGTCGCGCGGGTACGAATGGACATATAGCCCGTCGTCTGGCCGTTTCGCACCATCGGCACCGCATTGGCGCGCACCCAGTAGTGATCGCCATTTTTACGCCGGTTTTTCACGATGCCGCTCCACGGCTCCCCCTGTTGCAGGGTGTACCACATATCGGCAAAGGCCGCTTTCGGCATATCGGGATGACGCACCAGGTTATGGGGCTGGCCTGTCATCTCCGCCAGGGTAAAGCCGCTGACCTTGATAAAGGTATCGTTAACGTGGGTCAGGTAGCTCTGGGTGTCGGTAGTGGACATGAGGGTGGTATCGTCATCCAGCGGATATTCATTCTGAGTCACTGACGGTTGAGAGGACATTCCGGGCATCCCTTGCAGGTTATATAAGTGTTAATTTTGTGGATATAAGATTTGTCGGCGGTAAAGAATTTATCTTTAGATGTGAAATTTGATAGAGATCGCAGATCGCGACTAAACCGCACGTAAAGTACGCCTTTCTAATGCATTGATTTTTAATAGTTTAGGAATGATATTAGCTGTAGGATATAAATAGTTAAGCATCACTTAAATAATAACCTGCACCCTGCTGGTGCAGCAGGCCCGTTCGCGGGTCAATCCCGCCTTCCTGGCCCGGCAGCGGCGCGCGTTTTCCTCTGCGCCTGCGTGATTAAATTTTGCGCACTCTCGTTTTAACCTGGCGTTTATCCCGATTTCTTCTGCCCCATCGGAAGTGGCGTAATCCCTGCAATACTTAGTTCAGTATCATGTGATACGCCATCCCCTGGAGCACATTTTGAACAGGTTACCTTCCAGCGCATCGGCACTTGCCTGTACAGCGCACGCCCTGAATCTCATTGAGAAGCGAACACTTGATAATGAGGAGATGAAACAACTTAACCGAGAGGTGATTGATTACTTTAAAGAGCATGTGAATCCGGGATTTTTAGAGTATCGAAAATCTGTTACCGCAGGCGGGGATTACGGAGCCGTAGAGTGGCAGGCGGGAGGTCTGAATACGCTTGTCGACACACAGGGTCAGGAATTTATTGATTGTCTGGGTGGCTTTGGCATTTTTAACGTGGGGCACCGTAATCCAGTAGTGGTTTCCGCCGTAGAAAATCAGCTCGCAAAACAACCGCTTCACAGTCAGGAACTGCTGGATCCGCTGCGCGCCATGCTGGCGAAAACCCTGGCCGCCCTGACCCCAGGTAAACTGAAATACAGCTTCTTTTGCAACAGCGGTACGGAGTCGGTGGAGGCGGCCATCAAGCTCGCCAAAGCGTACCAGTCGCCGCGCGGTAAATTTACCTTTATCGCCACCAGCGGCGCCTTTCACGGCAAATCGCTGGGGGCGCTCTCCGCAACGGCAAAATCGACCTTCCGCAAACCCTTCATGCCGCTGCTGCCGGGCTTTCGTCACGTGCCGTTTGGCGATATCAACGCGATGCGCGCCCAGCTTAGCGAATGTCGCAAAACCGGCGATGATGTGGCGGCGGTGATCCTGGAGCCCATCCAGGGCGAAGGCGGGGTTATCCTGCCGCCGCAGGGCTACCTGCCTGCCGTCCGGCAGCTCTGCGACGAGTTCGGCGCCCTGCTGATTCTGGATGAGGTGCAGACCGGGATGGGACGCACCGGGCGGATGTTCGCCTGCGAGCATGAGAACGTTCAGCCGGACATCCTCTGCCTGGCCAAAGCGCTGGGTGGCGGGGTGATGCCGATTGGCGCCACGGTGGCGACCGAAGAGGTATTCTCCGTACTCTTCGACAACCCGTTCCTGCATACCACTACCTTTGGCGGCAACCCGCTGGCCTGCGCGGCGGCGCTGGCGACCATCAATGTGCTGCTGGAGCAGAATCTGCCTGCTCAGGCGGAGCAGAAAGGTGACATGCTGCTGGACGGCTTCCGCCAGCTGGGACGTGAATACCCGGACCTGGTGCAGGAGGCGCGCGGCAAAGGGATGCTGATGGCGATTGAGTTTGTCGATAACGAAATCGGCTACAGCTTCGCCAGCGAAATGTTCCGCCAGAAGGTGCTGGTGGCTGGCACGCTGAATAACGCGAAAACCATTCGTATTGAACCGCCGCTGACGCTGACGGTGGAGCAGTGCGAGCAGGTGCTGAAAGCGGCTCGTAAGGCGCTGGCGGCCCTGCGGGTGAGCGTGGAAGAGGCGTAATTAGCGCCGGGCGGCGCTGCGCTTGCCCGGCCTGGAAAATCCTCAAGGTTGCGTAGCACCGGGCGGCTTTTTTAGCGATGAAATTCCGCCACGGTCATAGTGAACCGCAGCACATGCTGACCTTCATTCGCATAGCCATGCGCCGCTTCGGTTTTCGCGACCGCCGACATGCCAGCGTTAACCTGCGTCACCGTCTCGTCCACCGTCAGAGTCAAAACGCCTTCGTTCACGTGCAGTAGCTCGAACGTTCCCGCCGGATGTCCCGGAGAAGTAAAACGCTCACCGGGATACATCTCCCACTGCCAAAGCTCGATCATGTCCGGGCCAGCGGTACCCGCCAGCAGGCGTGCGCATCCGCCCTCATCGCCCTGCCACAGAACCGGGATCGCCTCTTTTTCAATAAGATGCACTAACGGCTCGCTGGAGACGTTGACGATATCCGCCACCGACACGCCAAGTGCGGCGGCCAGTTTGCATAAGATCGCGATGCTGGGATTGGCGGCTCCTTTTTCGATCTCCACCAGCATCCCTTTGCTGACGCTGGCGCGGCGGGAAAGCTCGTCCAGCGACAGCTTTTTCTCTTTTCGCCAGCTGCGGATGCGGTTTGCCACGGCCAGGCTTACCTGGGCAATATCGGCTCCCTGCGCAGTCATTATATTGACTTTTTCAGTCATTGGTCACTACCATGGTATAAAACAGTCGATACAGGATTATTTATGTCTCTCGTTACGCCGTCAATCGATCCCCGCCTTAAAGGGATCGCGCCCGGGTTTCGGGCACTGAGCATTCTGGTTGCAGCTGCGCCGATTACCCATCCAGAGGTTGCTTCTGCCGTACTGGCGCAGGCTTGTCAGCAGATGTTAAATGATGATGTTCCCTGGGCGCAGGCGCATCTCGATGAGTGGGATAATGTATTTAAGGCCTTCGGCGCAAAACCGAAACGCACGCCCTGCTCGGCATCCGCCCTGCGGAAACGTGTGATAAAAGAGGGTTCGCTGCCACCGCTCGATCCGGTGGTGGATATCTATAATGCCATCAGCATCCGCTACGCCATCCCGGTGGGTGGGGAGAATCTTGCGGCCTATTCCGGTACGCCGCAACTGACGCTGGCGGACGGCAGCGAGCCGTTTGATACCTTCAAAGAGGGACAGCCGGTGGTGGAATACCCGGAGCCGGGCGAGGTTATCTGGCGCGACGACCTCGGCGTCACCTGTCGGCGCTGGAACTGGCGGCAAGGGGTACGCACGCGTCTGGACAGCAAGGCGAAAACCATGTGGTTTATTCTTGAAAGTCTGCCCGCCATGCCTTTAGCGGCGTTGCAGGAAGCCGGGGATGAGCTGGTCAGCAACCTGCAACGGCTGATGCCGGGTGCAACGGCGCGGATGCAATTGCTGGAACTGGTCTGAACATCGCCCGGTGGCGCTGCGCTTACCGGGCCTACAGGGTGAACATCGCCGGGTGGCGCTAACGCTTACCCGGCCTACAAAATCAACACAACATCGTCCCCGTAGGCCCGGTAAGCGCAGCGCCACCGGGCAATCCGTTACTCGGGCAACAACCCCACAAAGCTGCGTTTTTTGCGCGGCTCCGACATCAGCTCTTCGAGCTTCTCCACGCAGGCGAGATAGTGCGGCGTCTGCTTATGCGCCAGCACCGCCGCATCATCCTGGTAGGCCTCATAGATAAAGAAGCGGGTGTTCACCTCCGGGTCCTGCAACACGTCGAAGCGCAGGTTGCCCGGTTCCTGAATCGCCCCTTCGTGGTTGGCGCGGAACACCTCCAGAAACTCCTCCACCCGCTCCGGTTTGATATTGATCTCCACCAGCGTCACGTTCATTTGATCTCTCCCTGTTTCTCTTCCTGCCAGAACTGATACGCCTCGCGGGCGCTCATCTTCTCGTGAACCACCTTTTTCACCGCTTTCAGCATGGCGAGCGGCGCGCTGGACTGGAAGATATTGCGTCCCATATCCACGCCGGAAGCCCCCTGATCGATGGCCCGGAAACACATCTCCAGCGCCTCATGTTCCGGCAACTTTTTGCCGCCTGCAATGACAATCGGCACCGGGCAGCTGGCGGTCACTTTTTCAAAGCCCTCATCCACGTAGTAGGTTTTGACGAATTGCGCTCCCATCTCAGCGGCGATACGGCTGGCGAGGGAAAAATAGCGCGCGTCGCGGGCCATCTCTTTACCGACGCCGGTCACCGCCAGCGTCGGGATGCCGTAGCGGGTGCCCGCATCCACCAGCTTAATAATATTGTTGATGGACTGATGCTCATTCGGGCTGCCGATATAGACCTGCGCCGCCACCGCGCAAGCATTCAGGCGCAGGGCATCCTCCATCGCCACCGCCACGCACTCATTCGACAACTCCCCCAGAATCGAGTTACCGCCAGAGGCGCGCAGCACCACCGGTTTGTTGGTAGCGGCGGGCACCTGGCTCCTGAGAATACCGCGGGTACACATCAGCACATCGGTTTCGCCAAACAGCGGTGCAATGGAGAGATCGATACGCTCCAGCCCGGTGGTTGGCCCCTGGAAATAACCGTGATCGAAGGCCAGCATTACCGTGCGGTTGCTCTGCGGGTTAAAGATGCGCGCCAGCCTTGACTGCATCCCCCAGTCCAGCGAGCCACAGCCCTTCAGGGTATAGGGCACATTCTGCTGCGGCGTGCCGATGCCAAAATTCTTGCCCTCTTTGATGTCGTCTAAATCAGCCATTCTCTCCCCCGTCAGAAGTCATATTTGTCGATATTTTCTTTGGTGAATACCACGCGCTCCGGCAGTAGCACGATGCCGTTGCCTTTCGCCTCATACTGGTAGCCCTGGACGCTGTTCGGCTCCACCTTCAGCGTGCCGATACCCTTCACCTCCACGCTGTCACCCACGTTAAGATCGCCCTTTTTCAACAACGTGCTGGCGACATTGACCGCGATGTTGCCCTGCTGCACCACGTCCCACAGGCCGAAGGCTTTCACCGTGCCGCGCTCCACGTAGGGACGCATCACGTTCGGCGTGCTAAAACCGACAATCGCCACCCCTTCCCGCTTGAGGTTCTCCGCCGCCTGCGCCGCCGCCGGCAGGGCGTTGGCGTCCGGGGCGATGATCGCATCCAGGTCCGGATACGCTTTTAAGATCCCCTCGGCGGTTTGCAGCGATTTAGTGGCGTCGTTATAGCCAAACTGGGTGGTAACGATCTGCCACTGCGGATGATCTTTCTCGATTTTGGCCTTCGCCTCTTTTACCCACTGGTTCTGGTCGGTGACGGTGGGGCTGGAGTAGAAGAACGCCACTTTGGCGTTGGGTTTGGTGACCTGCTTCCCGGCCATATCCACCAGCAGGCCGCCGAGCTGCTGCGGGGTCCCCTGGTTAATGTAGATGCTGCGGCACTCCGGTTTGGTGTCGGAATCCCAGGTGAGAATCTTCACGCCGCGCTGCATGGCGCGCTTCAGCGCCGGGCAGAGGCCATCCGGCGAGACGGCGGAGACGATAATGGCGTTATAACCCTGGTTGACGAAGTTATTGATCAGCTGTACCTGGCCGGAGACGCTCGGCTCGGTGGGACCATCATAGGTGACATCCACCCCCAGCTGCTTGCCCGCCTCTTTCGCGCCATTGCCGCCGCTGGTGAAAAAGCCCACCCCCACCAGCTTCGGGATAAAGGCGATGCGCTCCGCCGCCTGCGCCGACGCCACGCTTAACGCCATCGCCAGCACGATCAGTTTTGTTTTCATCTTATGCTCCGGGTATGTCTGAGGAAGAATGTACGCACCCATTCACGGTGCAGAGTTAGCGAGCGTCCCATCACCACCACCACCAGCAGCGCCCCTGACAGCGCGCTCGACACCTGGTTGGGGATGCCGACCATTTGCAGACCCTGTTGCAGATACCCCACCAGCAGCGCCGCCAGCGCCGTACCGATAACCGAACCGGATCCGCCATAGATATTCGCCCCGCCGAGCACCGCGGCGGTGAGCGCAGGCATCAGTAAATCGCGCCCCAGATCGGAACGCGCCGAGCCGAAATAAGAGACCATCACCAGCGCGGCCACCGCCGACGCCAGCCCCACCAGGCCATAGAGGGCGTAGGGCATGCCATTGACCGACAGCGCCGCGTAACGCGCCGCACGCGGGTTTTGCCCGATCAAAAAGAGGTGGCGGCCAAAGCGCCCGCGGTGGGTAATCAGCCAGAAAAAGAGCGTAATGACCCCGAAAAGCACCAGCGGGATCGGCAGCCCGAACAGAGTGAGACTGGCGAAGGCGGTAAAGCTGTCCGGGAAGCCGCCGATGCCCTCATAGCCCGTCGCCCCCGCCATCCCGGAGAGCAGCAGCGCCGCGCCGCCGTAGAGGTAGAGCGTGCCGAGGGTAATCACCAGCGGGCTAATGCCGGTATAGTGGATCAGCGCCGCGTTCAGCAGCCCGCACAGCAGACCGAGCAGCAGCGTCAGCGGAATGGCGATCGTCATGGGCCACCCCGCCTGCATCATCACCCCCAGCGCAATGGCGCACAGGCCGATGGTGGAACCAAGCGAAATATCGATCCCACCGCTGATGATCACGAGCGTAAGCGGCAGAGCCACGATGCCGATACAAATAAAGTCGCTGGTGCTGAAGAGCAGCATGTTGATATCAAGCATCCGCGGGTTCATGGCGCCGAATAATAAAATCTCCAGCACCAGCAAAATCAGCAGCGCGCTTTCCCAGTTGAGCCTCATTTACGCCACCTCTTTGTTGCGTTTTGGAAACGGGGTGACATGTTTTCCCCCTTTGTTGCCCGGCTGAAAGCGGCCGTACTTCAGCGCCCGCTGGTGACGCGCCAGCGCCTGGCGCAGCCGTCCGTCCAGCACCAGTACCCCCAGCAGCACCAGCCCGGCGATAAAGTCGTTCCACCAGGCCGGAAGCTTAAAGAGCACCAGCACGGTGTCGATTTGGGTCAGGAAGAAGGCGCCCAGCAGCGCGCCGATCAGCGTGCCGGTCCCCCCCAGCAGCGAAATGCCGCCGAGCACGCAGGCGGCGATGGCCTTCATCTCCAGACCGCTGCCGGTCTGGTTAGGGACAAAACCGATCTGCGAGGCAAAGACGATCCCGGCGCAGGCGGCCAGCATGCCGTTGAGGGTAAAGGCGATAAGGCGGGTGCGGTTCACCGCCACGCCAAGCTGACGCGCGGCGGCGAGATTATCACCCACCGCGTAAAAGTCGCGGCCAAAGGCGGTACGCGCCAGCAGCCATGCCCCCCCTGCCGCCAGGCAGAGCACCATGATGCCGAGCGGCGAGATGCCGAGGGCGACCGGTTCGGAGAGTGATTTCAGCGATGGCGGAAGCCCCTCAATCCACTTGCCGCCGGTCCAGAGCAGCATCGCCCCGCGATAAAGCCCCAGCGTACCCAGCGTGGCGACAATCGCCGGAATGCGCAGCCCCACCACCAGCAGACCGTTAAACGCCCCCGCCAGTGCGCCGACCGCCAGCGCAAACCCCATCGCCAGCGGCAGGCTGTAGCCGCTGTTCAACGCCACTCCCACCGCGATGGCGCAGAGCCCCACCGTTGAGCCGACGGAGACGTCGATATTGCGCGTCAGCATCACCAGCGCGGCGCCGATCGCCAGCAGGATCAGAATTTGCGAGCTGGCGAAGATCATCCCCAGCGTCTGCAGGCTCAGGTAGGCCGGGTTAAGTACCACCAGCACACCAAACAGCGCCAGGATCGCGAGAAAGGCACTCAGCTCGCGGTTTTTCAGTAAGCTCCTCATGGTTGCCCTCCAAAGGCGAGCGTCATCATTCTGTCGAGGCTGACGGCGTGGCGCGGCAGTTCGCCGCTGAGTCGTCCCTGATGCATCACAACCACGCGATCGGCGAGACCGGGAAATTCATCCATGTCGCTGGAGATCATCAGCACCGCCACGTTTTGCGCGGCCACGCTTTTCAGAAGCTGGTAGATATCGGCCCGGGCGGCGACATCCACGCCGCGCGTCGGCTCATCCACAATCAGCAGCAGCGGGTTGGCCTCCAGACAACGCGCCAGCAGCACCTTCTGCTGGTTGCCGCCGGAGAGAGTGCGCACGGTTTGATCGGGATGGTTAAGCTTGATCCCCAGCGCCCGGTGATAGCGCTCCACAACCGCCGCCTCGCGCTTGCGCTGTTGCCACAGCGACGGCTCGTTAAGCGCCACCGTGTTCCAGCGGATCGGCGCATCAAGAAACATACCGGAAACCTGACGATCTTCCGGGAGGTAAATAAGCCCCTTATTTAGCCGCGCGGCGACGGGATCGGCGCCGATCTCCTGGTTTTCCAGCCAGATCCGCCCGCCACGCGAGGGGCGCAGGCCGTAGAGCGTTTCGGCAAATTCGGTACGCCCGGAGCCCACCAGTCCGGCCAGCCCGACGATCTCCCCGGCGTAGATCTCCAGGTTAAGATCGATGAACCCCTCCCCGGTGAGATCTTCCACCCGCAGCACCGGGAAATCCTGCGGCTGGGTACGGCGATTGCCCGGCAACGCCAGCCAGAGCTTTTGCGTGTCGCTGAGCCCCTGCTCGCGGCTGACCGGGGTCATGGCGGCGATCAGCGCGTTATCGTCGAAGCGGGCGGTTTCCCCACTCAGCACCACCGCGCCGTCGCGCATCACCGAGACGCTGTCGGCCAGCTGACGGATTTCAGGCAGCTTATGGGAGATAAAGACGATCCCCACGCCGGCCCCCTGTAACGCGCGGATCTGGCGGAAGAGACGCTCGGTCTCGCCGGGGGTGAGCGAGGCGGTCGGCTCGTCGAGGATCAGGATGGATGCCTCGCGCATCAGCCCGCGCAGGATCTCCACCATCTGCTGATCCGCCACCTCCAGCGTACTGGCGGCCGCATCCAGATGGAGCTGACACTGCAGCTGCTGCAGTTTGTCTGCCAGCCGCTTTTCCAGCCCCTTCTCCCGCGGCAGGCGAAAAAGAATATTTTCCCGCACGCTGAGATTCGGAAAGAGCATCGGCTCCTGCGGCACCAGATAGATCCCCAGCTGATGGGCCTGGCCGGGCCGCAGGCGGGAAAAAGCCTTCCCCGCTACGTTAAGCTCTCCGCTGTCCGGCGACTCCACGCCGGCAATAATTTTCATCAGCGTCGATTTACCCGCGCCGTTGCCGCCCATCAGGGCGTGCACCTCTCCGGCCCGCAGCGTAAAGTCGATGCCCTTGAGCACCGGGACGCCGGAGAACTGTTTATGGATGCCTCGCGCTTCAATTAAGGGTCTCATCATCGCTCCGCTGTTGAACAAATGATTTTTAGATTTAATAATGTTCAAAAGCGTAGACGGTGAACTATATTTACAACCGTGCAGGGATCACAGTTTTATCGATTAAGATCCGAATAAAAGGGAGCTGTGCAAAAAGATCGGTTTTGCCGCGTGGCTCACATTTTCTTTTTCGGCCCTTACGAACATATGTTCTAAATTTTTATAAGAGTTCAAATATGAGCGATAAACGTACTGAAGAGGGACGCTTCGCCGGTCTGGCGCTGGCGGAAGAGGAGCTGGTGGCGCGGGTGGCGTGGTGTTACTACCACGACGGCCTGACCCAGAACGACATTGGCGAACGGCTCGGCCTGCCGCGCCTCAAGATCTCCCGCCTGCTGGAGAAAGGGCGTCAGTCGGGCGTCATCCGCGTACAGATCAACTCCCGCTATGAGGGTTGCCTCGCGCTGGAGACGGCGCTACAGCAGCGCTTTGGTCTGAAGCTGGTGCGGGTGCTGCCGGCGCTGAACACCCCGTCGATGAGCGTGCGGCTGGGCATTGGCGCGGCGCAGTCCCTGATGGGGGTGCTGGAGCCGGGCCAGCTGCTGGCGGTGGGATTTGGTGAAACCACCATGAGCTGCCTGCAGCACTTAAGCGGCTTTATCAGCTCGCAGCAGGTTCGTCTGGTGACGCTCTCCGGCGGCGTGGGGCCCTATATGACCGGTATCGGTCAGCTGGATGCGGCCTGCAGCGTCAGCATGATCCCCGCCCCGCTTCGCGTCTCCTCCGCAGAGGTGGCCGGGATCTTAAAGCGCGAAACCAGCGTACGCGACGTGATCCTCGCCGCCACTGCCGCCGATGTGGCGGTGGTGGGGATTGGCTCCGTCAACCAGCGCCGGGACGCCACCATTCTGCGTTCAGGCTATATCAGCGAAGGGGAACAGCTGATGTACGCCCGCAAGGGGGCGGTGGGCGATATCCTCGGCTACTTCCTGAATAGCGAGGGAGAGTGCGTGGAGGAGCTGGAAATTCACCGGGAACTGCTTGGCGTCACGCTGGATGAGCTGGCGCAGTTACCCGTTATCGTCGGCGTGGCTGGCGGTGAAGAGAAAGCCGATGCGATTTATGCCGCACTGAAAGGTCGCCGTATCAATGGCCTGGTGACGGAAGAGACGACAGCCCGCGCGGTGCTGGCTCTGGCGAACTGAGCGCCTGTCTGCCCGCGCTAACAACGAGGCAAGCTCATGAGTTACCTTTTAGCGTTAGATGCAGGGACAGGCAGCGTTCGCGCCGTTATTTTCGATTTAGAGGGCAACCAGATCGCGGCGGGCCAGGCGGAGTGGACACACCTGAGCGTGGAGAATGTTCCCGGCTCAATGGAGTTTGATCTCAACACCAACTGGCAGCTGGCCTGCCGGTGTATTCACCAGGCGCTGGAGCGTGCGCGTCTTTGCGCGGCGGATATCCAGTCCGTCGCCTGCTGTTCGATGCGCGAAGGGATCGTGCTTTACGATCGCAACGGCGAAGCGATCTGGGCCTGCGCCAACGTCGACGCTCGCGCCAGCCGCGAGGTGGCGGAGCTTAAAGAGATCCACGACTACCGCTTTGAGTCGGAGGTTTATGAGGTCTCGGGTCAAACCCTGGCTCTCAGCGCCATGCCGCGCCTGCTCTGGCTGGCGCACCACCGCCCCGATATCTATCGCAACGCCGCGACCATCACCATGATTGGCGACTGGCTGGCCGCGAAGCTCTCCGGCGAGCTGGCGGTCGATCCTTCCAATGCGGGCACCACGGGGATGCTCGATCTCTTCACTCGCGACTGGCGCCCGGCGCTGCTGGATATGGCCGGACTGCGCGCCGACATTCTCTCTCCGGTGAAAGAGACCGGCACCGTACTGGGAGCAGTCACCCATGAAGCCGCACAGCAGAGCGGGCTGCGCGAAGGTACGCCTGTGGTGATGGGCGGCGGCGACGTACAGCTCGGCTGCCTGGGGCTGGGGGTGGTTCGCGCCGGACAAACCGCGGTGCTGGGGGGTACCTTCTGGCAGCAGGTGGTCAATCTGCCGCAGGTGCGTACCGACCCGGAGATGAACATTCGCGTCAATCCACATGTGATCCCCGGCATGGCGCAGGCGGAGTCAATCAGCTTCTTTACCGGACTGACGATGCGCTGGTTCCGCGATGCCTTCTGCGCGGAGGAGAAGCTTATCGCCGGGCGGATGGGGATGGACGCCTACTCTCTGCTGGAGGAGATGGCGAGCCGCGTCCCGGCGGGCTCCCACGGCGTGATGCCGATTTTCTCCGACGCGATGCACTTCAGTCAGTGGTACCACGCCGCGCCGTCGTTTATTAACCTCTCCATCGACCCGGAAAAGTGCAACAAAGCGACGCTGTTTCGCGCGCTGGAAGAGAATGCGGCGATCGTCTCGGCCTGCAACCTGGCGCAGATTTCGCGCTTCTCCGGCGTGACGTTTGACAGCCTGGTTTTTGCGGGAGGCGGCGCGAAAGGGGCGCTCTGGAGCCAGATCTTAAGCGACGTTACCGGCCTGACGGTACGGGTGCCGGAGGTAAAAGAGGCGACCGCGCTGGGCTGTGCGATAGCCGCCGGAACGGGCGCCGGGCTGTATGGGGATATGGCGTCTGCGGGTGAAAAGCTGGTGAAGTGGAGCCGGGAGTTCACGCCTAACCCGGAGCACCGCGAGCTTTATGCGGGGATGATGCAGAAGTGGCAGGCGGTCTACGCCGACCAGCTTGGGCTGGTGGACAGCGGGCTGACCACGTCGATGTGGCAGGCGCCGGGCCTGGTGCGCGAGACTCGCCCCTCACCCTAACCCTCTCCCCATAGGGGAGAGGGGACTGTTCCGTGCACCTTTCTACCTCTCCCCACAGGGGAGCGGGGACTGTTTCGAGCAATCTTTCTCCCTCGCCCCACAGGGGAGCGGAAACCGCTCCGTGCAATCTTTCTCCCTCACCCACAGGGGAGCGGGAACCGCTCCGTGCAATCTTTCTCCCTTGCCCCACAGGGGAGCGGGAACCGCTCCGTGCAACCTTTCTCCCTCTCCCCACAGGGGAGCGGGGACTGTTCTGTGCAACCTTTCTCCCTCGTCCCACAGGGGAGCGGGAACCGTTCCGTGCAATCTTTCTCCCTCGTCCCACAGGGGAGCGGAAACCGCTCCGTGCGGCTTTTCTCCCTCGTCCCACAGGGGAGCGGGAACCGTTCCGTGCAACCTTTCTCCCTCGTCCCACAGGGGAGCGGAAACCGCTCCGTGCGGCTTTTCTCCCTCTCCCCTCCGGGGAGAGGGCCGGGGTGAGGGGAAGTTCTTTGAGATCTATCACAATCATTCAAACCCGCTTTTACCTTTCTTTCGCCGCTGGCTAAATTAGTAACTCATCCGACCACATAACAATAATTTTACACTGGAAGAGCTTATGAGCCGCTACCCGTCGCTTTTCGCCCCGCTCGATCTCGGTTTTACCACCCTCAAAAACCGCGTCCTGATGGGTTCCATGCATACCGGCCTGGAGGAGCGCCCGGACGGCCCTGAGCGGCTGGCGGCCTTCTATGCCGAACGCGCGCGTCACGGGGTGGCGCTGATTGTCACCGGCGGCGTGGCCCCTGCTCCATCAGGCGTCACGATGCAGGGCGGCGCGGTATTAAATGATGCCAGCCAGCTACCGCACCACCGCATCGTCACCGACGCGGTCCATAAAGAAGGGGGCAAGATCGCCCTGCAGATCCTCCATACCGGGCGCTACAGCTATCAGCCGCAGCTGGTCGCCCCCTCGCCCCTTCAGGCGCCGATCAACCGTTTTACGCCGCACGAACTGACTCACGACGAGATCCTGACGCTGATCGACGATTTTGCCCGCTGCGCCGCGCTGGCGCGCGAAGCAGGCTACGACGGCGTAGAGGTGATGGGGTCGGAAGGTTACCTGATCAACGAATTTCTCACCGCCCGCACCAACCACCGGGAGGATGAATGGGGTGGCGACGTGGCGCGGCGCCAGCGCTTTGCCCTGGAGGTGGTGCGCGCGGTGCGCGAACGCGTCGGAAGCGATTTTATTATTATCTACCGGCTATCGATGCTGGATCTGGTCGAAGGCGGCAGCACTTTCGAAGAGACGGTACAGCTGGCGCAGGCGATCGAAACGGCGGGCGCCACCATCATCAACACCGGGATTGGCTGGCACGAAGCGCGCATCCCCACCATCGCCACGCCGGTGCCGCGCGCGGCGTTCAGCTGGGTAACGCGCAGGCTGAAAGGCAAAGTGTCCGTTCCGCTGGTCACCACTAACCGCATCAACGATCCGCAGGTAGCGGAAGATGTGATCTCTCGCGGCGATGCCGATATGGTCTCGATGGCGCGTCCGTTCCTCGCGGATGCCGAACTGCTCTCCAAAGCGCAAAGCGATCGCGCCGATGAGATCAATACCTGCATCGGCTGCAACCAGGCCTGCCTGGATCAGATCTTCGCCGGAAAAGTAACCTCCTGCCTGGTGAACCCCCGCGCCTGCCATGAAACCAAAATGCCCATTCTGCCGGCAGCGCAGAAAAAGCGTCTGGCGGTGGTAGGCGCAGGCCCGGCGGGGCTTGCCTTTGCGGTGAATGCCGCCGCGCGCGGCCACGCGGTTACGCTCTTCGACGCCAGCGCGGAGATTGGCGGGCAATTTAATATCGCCAAACAGATCCCCGGTAAAGAGGAGTTTTACGAGACGCTGCGCTACTACCGCCGGATGATCGCGGTGACGGGGGTGGATCTGCGGCTGAATACCCCGGTCACGGCCGGGAGTCTGGCGTCATATGACGAAACGATCCTCGCCTGCGGGATCGTCCCCAGAATCCCGGAGATCGCGGGCGTCGATCATCCGAAAGTGCTGACCTATCTGGATGTTTTACGCGACAAAGCGCCGGTTGGCGAAAAGGTGGCGATCGTCGGCTGCGGCGGGATCGGCTTTGATACGGCTATTTATTTAAGTCAGCCCGGGGAAGCCACCAGCCAGAATATCGCGGAATTTTGCGTGGAGTGGGGAATCGACACCAGCCTGAACCAGCCGGGTGGGCTGCGACCGGAAGGGCCACAACTGCCGAAAAGCCCGCGCCAGATTGTGATGCTCCAGCGTAAAGCGAGCAAGCCGGGCGAAGGGCTGGGTAAAACCACCGGCTGGATCCACCGCGCCACCCTGCTCGCGCGTGGCGTAAAGATGATCCCGGGGGTGAGCTATCAGAAAATTGACGACGAAGGGCTGCACATCTCGATCGGCGGCGAGCCGCAGCTATTAGCGGTGGACAATGTGATCCTCTGCGCCGGCCAGGAGCCGAGACAGGATCTGGCCGATCCGCTGCGCGCGGCGGGTAAACCGGTCCATCTTATTGGCGGGTGCGACGTGGCGCTGGAGCTGGATGCGCGGCGGGCAATTGCGCAGGGGACGAAATTAGCTCTGGAGATTTAGAACATTGCCGGGCGGCCAGGGTAAAAGCAAAACGGCAACCCCGTTGCCGTTTTTAGTGTTTGCTCCCTCTCCTGTGGGGAGAGGGTTGGGGTGAGGGCATCAGGCCGCACATACCCAATCTTACCGGCGACGTCCCAGCTTCACCGATTTCAGCACCACAAACTTGTTATTCGTCGCAATGGTGACGCAGTTACCGAAAATCTTCTTCAGCTTGTGGAAGTAATCCAGGTGGCGGTTGGCCACGATGTACAGCTCGCCGTTAATTTTCAGGCAGCGGCGCGCGTGGTGGAACATCTCCCATGCAACATTATCGGTCAGGGCGTGCTTCTGGTGGAACGGCGGGTTGCAGAACACGGCGTTGAAGCGGAAAGGCTCTACGCCAGAGAGCGCGTTGTTGATCATAAACTCGCAGCGATCCAGCGCCTCCGGCAGGTTGGTTTCCACGTTCAGACGGCTGGAAGCCACCGCCATCGGCGATTCGTCGCTAAACACCACGCTGGCCTCCGGGTTCTTCGCCAGCAGCGTCAGGCCAATCACGCCGTTACCGCAGCCCAGATCGACAATCTCCCCTTCCAGATTTTCCGGCAGATGTTCCATAAAGAAACGCGCGCCGATATCCAGACCGGTGCGCGAGAAAACGTTCGCGTGGTTGTGGATGGTCCAGTCGGTGCCTTCCAGTTTCCAGCTCAGGGTCTCTGGCGCGTCGGCCAGCTCCGGTGCGCTAAACGTACAGTTGATCAGGCGTGCTTTTTTCCAGGCAAGCGTGGTGGTGGTCGGACCGAGTACTTTCTCGAACAGCTCCAGCGTCGAGGTATGGATATCACGCGCCTTCGCACCCGCGATAATACGCGTATCCGGCGTCACCACTTTACGCAGCGCGCGCAGCTGCTGCTCCAGCAGCGCCATGGTTTTGGGCACTTTAATCAGCACCACGCCTGGCGCCTGCGGGTAGTCCGCAGTGCTGTCGAGGAACTTCACGCTGGATTCTTCAATGTCGTTATGGCGCAGGTTTTCACGTGTCGCCAGCTCGCTCAGGTAGGAATCACCGATGCTGTAAGGCGTATGTTCCGCCAGCGCGCAGGCCAGCGCGCCAAACGCGTCATTCAGGATCAGAACCGGCCCGCTGATTTCAGTCTCATCCAACTGTTGCAGCAGATATTCATCCGCCGCTTCCCACGCCTGAAGCGGGTTAACGTCGTCCGTTTCCGGGAAACGTTTAAGGTTGAGTGAACGGAAACCGTTGTCTAAGTGGCTCATCGGCCCTCCTGAATGGTAAAATTTGGCGTATCCCTGAAAAGGGTGCGTGAGTATATACCCAAAATCATTCAAGTTGTATCAAGGCGGCAAGTCTGAGAATCCCCGGGAGCTTACACAAGTAAGTGGCTGGGGTGAGCAGACGCAGCCAACGCAGAGACAACGTGAAGGATGAAGGGTATACCCGTTTTATTGTCGATTTGGGGCGTTAATGAACCAACTTACTTATCTCCAGGGCTACCCGGAACATTTACTTTCCCAGGTTCGCGATCTGATAGTCGGGGAGAAGCTCGGCGCGGTACTGCAAAAACGCTACCCCGATGCGCATGATTTCACTACCGATAAGGCGCTCTGGCAGTATACGCAGGATCTGAAAAGCCGGTTCCTCAAAAGCGCGCCGCCGATCAATAAGGTGATGTACGACAACAAGATCCACGTGCTGAATAACGCCCTCGGCCTGCATACCGCCATCTCCCGCGTGCAGGGCGGTAAGCTGAAGGCCAAAGCGGAGATCCGCGTGGCAACGGTATTCCGTAACGCGCCGGAACCCTTTTTGCGGATGATCGTGGTACATGAGCTGGCGCACCTGAAAGAGAAAGAGCATAACAAAGCCTTCTATTCTCTCTGCTGCCATATGGAGCCGCACTACCATCAGCTGGAGTTTGATACCCGGCTGTGGCTAACGCATTTATCGTCAAAGCAGAATGCGCGGTAACGCACTCGATTTGTCATTCTGACGTGCTACAGTGGCAGAAGGTTCCTGTTACGGAGTACGCAACGCTATATGATACGTTTCGCTGTCATTGGTACGAACTGGATCACGCGCCAGTTCGTCGATGCCGCCCATGAAACCGGCAAATTCAAACTCACCGCGGTCTATTCCCGCAGCCTGGAGCAGGCGCAGAGCTTTGCTAACGACTACCCCGTCGAGCATCTCTTTACCTCGCTGGAGGCGATGGCGCAAAGCGATGCCATCGACGCGGTCTATATCGCCAGCCCCAACTCCCTGCACTTCGCGCAAACGGCGCTGTTTCTTAAGCACAAAAAGCATGTCATTTGCGAAAAACCGCTGGCCTCCAATATTCAGGAGGTCGAGGCGGCGATTGCGCTGGCGCGGGAGAATCAGGTGGTGCTGTTTGAGGCGTTCAAAACCGCCAGCCTGCCTAATTTCCTGCTGCTCCAGCAGTCGTTGCCGAAGCTTGGCAAGGTGCGTAAAGCGTTTATCAACTATTGCCAGTACTCCTCCCGCTATCAGCGCTATCTGGACGGCGAAAACCCGAACACCTTTAATCCCGCCTTCTCCAACGGCTCGATTATGGATATCGGCTTTTACTGTCTGGCCTCGGCGGTCGCCCTGTGGGGCGAGCCGCACGGCGTGACGGCCACCGCCAGCCTGCTGGAGAGCGGCGTGGACGCACACGGGGTGGTGTTGCTCGACTACGGCGACTTTAGCGTAACGCTCCAGCACTCCAAGGTAAGCGACTCGGTGCTGCCAAGCGAAATCCAGGGCGAAGCGGGGTCGCTGGTGATTGAGAAAATCTCCGAGTGCCAGAAGCTCAGCTTCGTGCCGCGCGGCGGTAAACCGCAGGAGCTCACCCAGCCTCAGCATATTAATACTATGCTCTATGAGGCAGAGGTGTTCGCCCGTCTGGTTGAGACGGGGGAAGTGAATCATCCGGGGCTGGCGGTAAGCCGCGCCACGGCGAAGCTGCAAACGGAGATCCGTCGTCAGACTGGCGTAGTGTTTCCCGCCGACGGCGTGAGCAGAGAAATCCCCGCGTAAAACTGCGTAATGAGAAACTGTCGGGCGTTGACGAAATGCCCATTTTGACATATTTTGTTACCTGCAAAGGGGAGTAACTTCCTTGCCGGTGGATCGTCATTACGATGCGTGCAAAACCGCATCCGGTCGCCGGGCAACCAAAAAGGAATACGTCGCGTATTCTTTTTTTGTTGTAAGTGAGACCTTGCCGGAAGGCGAGGTCTGCGCATAGAAAACGCAACGGCTATCGTCTTTCGACCTTAGCCGTTTTTGTTTTTTATGTAAGGAATCTGGTATGAATACTGTCGGCACTCCGATGCTGTGGGGCGGATTCGCAGTGGTGGTCATCATCATGCTGGCGATCGACCTCTTTTTGCAGGGCCGTCGCGGCGCGCACGGCATGACCATGAAGCAGGCGGCCGCCTGGTCGCTGGTGTGGGTTACGCTCTCCCTGCTCTTTTGCGCCGCCTTCTGGTGGTATCTCGCTTCAACCGAAGGACGCGCGGTTGCCGATCCGCAGGCGCTGGCCTTCCTCACCGGCTATCTGATTGAAAAAGCGCTGGCGGTGGATAACGTCTTTGTCTGGCTGATGCTGTTCAGCTATTTCGCGGTTCCCGCTGCGCTCCAGCGTCGCGTGCTGGTCTATGGCGTGCTGGGGGCGATCGTCCTGCGTACCATCATGATCTTCACCGGCAGCTGGCTGATTACCCAGTTCGAATGGCTGCTCTACGTCTTTGGCGCCTTCCTGCTCTTTACCGGCGTGAAGATGGCGCTGGCGAAAGAGGACGAAACCGGCATTGGCGAAAAACCGCTGGTCAAGTGGCTGCGCGGCCACCTGCGTATGACCGATACCATTGAGAACGAACATTTCTTCGTGCGTAAAAACGGCCTGCTGTTCGCCACACCGCTGCTGCTGGTGCTGATTCTGGTTGAGCTGAGCGACGTGATTTTCGCCGTGGACAGTATCCCGGCGATCTTCGCGGTGACCACCGACCCGTTCATCGTGCTGACCTCAAACCTGTTTGCCATCCTCGGCCTGCGCGCCATGTACTTCCTGCTGGCGGGCGTGGCGGAGCGCTTCTCGATGCTGAAGTATGGCCTGTCGGTGATTCTGGTCTTTATCGGTATTAAGATGCTGATTGTCGACTTCTACCACATCCCGATCGCCATCTCGCTGGGCGTGGTGTTTGGTATTCTGGCGCTGACGCTTATTGTTAACGCGTGGGTTAACCACCGAAATGATAAGAAGCAGCAGGTAAGTTAATTCTTGCCCGGCCGCGTCGGTACAATCTGTAGGCCGGGTAAGCGCAGCGCCACCCGGCATCACCGACATAATGCGTAGGTCGGGTAAGCGTAGCGCCACCCGGCATCATCAACACCGCCATTCCTTGTGAAGCAAAAGTTAAAAAATATGACGCAACACGTAAAATCCAGCATTTTACGCTTCCCTCCGTACCCGCTTTCCCTAATACTGAACAGGCAAACATTTATTTACATCCTGACATAAATGTGACTAAGAGCACATCCAGGATGGAACGCAATTTCACTTAGGAATTTTGTATGAGTCGACAATCAACGGGTCTGTTTGCGCGTCTGGCGCAGGGAAGTCTTGTTAAGCAAATACTGGTGGGCCTGGTGCTGGGGATCCTGCTGGCCTGGATCTCTAAACCTGCCGCTATCGCCGTGGGCTTGCTCGGTACGCTGTTCGTCGGCGCGCTGAAAGCAGTAGCGCCGGTACTGGTGCTGATGCTGGTGATGGCCTCTATCGCCAACCACCAGCATGGTCAAAAAACCAACATCCGTCCTATTCTGGTTCTTTACCTGCTGGGAACATTTTCTGCTGCGCTGACCGCGGTGGTCTTTAGCTTCCTGTTTCCCTCTTCACTGCACCTCACCAGCGCCGCGGGCGACATCACGCCGCCGTCCGGCATTGTAGAAGTACTGCGTGGCCTGCTGCTGAGCATGGTAGCCAACCCGATTGATGCGTTGCTGAACGCGAACTATATCGGCATTCTGGTCTGGGCGATTGGGCTCGGTTTTGCGCTGCGCCACGGTAATGAAACCACCAAAAACCTGGTCAACGATATGTCCAACGCGGTGACCTTTATGGTGAAGCTGGTTATCCGCTTTGCGCCGATCGGTATCTTCGGCCTGGTCTCTTCCACGCTCGCTACCACCGGCTTCGACACCCTGTGGGGCTATGCGCAGTTACTGTTAGTGCTGATCGGTTGTATGCTGCTGGTGGCGCTGGTGATTAACCCGCTGCTGGTCTTCTGGCAGATTCGCCGTAACCCTTACCCGCTGGTGCTGACCTGCCTGCGTGAAAGCGGCGTCTATGCCTTCTTCACCCGCAGCTCGGCGGCGAACATTCCGGTAAACATGGCGCTGGCGGAGAAACTGAATCTGGATCGCGATACCTACTCCGTCTCGATCCCGCTGGGGGCGACGGTCAACATGGCGGGCGCGGCGATCACCATTACCGTGCTGACGCTGGCGGCGGTGCATACTCTGGGGATTGCGGTAGATCTGCCGACCGCGCTGCTGCTGAGCGTAGTTGCCTCGCTGTGCGCCTGCGGCGCGTCCGGCGTGGCGGGCGGTTCGCTGCTGCTGATCCCGCTGGCCTGTAATATGTTCGGTATTCCGAATGAGATTGCGATGCAGGTCGTTGCGGTCGGCTTTATTATCGGCGTACTGCAGGACTCCTGTGAAACCGCGCTGAACTCCTCTACCGATGTGCTCTTTACCGCGGCGGCATGCCAGGCGGAAGATGCGCGTCTGGCGAAGAACGCCCTGCGCGGATAAAAGAAAGGCCCGGTGGCGGCTACAGGGTAAAAGCAAAACGGCAACCTTTGGTTGCCGTTTTTAGTGTTTGCACCCTCTCCCCGTGGGAGAGGGCCGGGGTGAGGGCATCAGCCCGCACCATCTTTAAAGCGTTACACCACTCTTAAAGATTGCCAGCTCGCGGAAGTCGTTCTTCTCGTTACAGGTCTGCCTGCCGTTGGCAAATTCCACGATTGTGTCCACAAACTCCGTCAGCAGCTGCGGCATCGCTTTACCGTGAATCAGCTGCCCCGCATCGAAATCGATCCAGTGCTTCTTCTTCGCCGCCAGCTCGCTGTTGGTGGCAATTTTCACCGTCGGTACAAAGCCGCCGTAAGGAGTACCGCGCCCGGTACTGAAGAGCACCATATGGCAGCCAGCTCCCGCCAGCGCGCTGGTGGCGACCGCGTCGTTGCCCGGCGCGCTCAGCAGGTTCAGACCGTGCGTTTTCAGCCGCTCGCCGTAGCGCAGCACATCCACCACCTGACTTGCGCCCGCCTTCTGGGTACAACCGAGGGATTTCTCCTCAAGGGTGGTGATCCCCCCCGCCTTGTTACCCGGCGATGGGTTTTCGTAAATCGGCTGGTTGTGGGCGATAAAGTACTGCTTGAAGTCGTTGACCATCGTCACCGTCTTTTCAAAGGTCTCTTCATCCCGGCAGTGGCTCATCAGAATACGTTCCGCGCCAAACATCTCCGGCACTTCGGTCAGTACGGTAGTGCCGCCATTGGCGATGACGTAATCGGAAAAACGCCCCAGCATCGGGTTGGCGGTGATGCCGGAGAGGCCGTCGGAACCGCCGCACTCCAGGCCGAACTTCAGTTCGCTCAGCTTGCCCGGCTCGCGCTTATCGTGACGCATCACCTCATAAAGCTGACGCAGATGCTCCAGTCCCGCCTCCACCTCGTCATCCTGGTGCTGGCAGATCATGAAATGGACGCGGGAAGGATCAAACTCCCCCAGCGTCTCGCGAAACGCATCCACCTGGTTGTTTTCACAGCCCAGGCCAATCACCAGCACCGCTCCCGCGTTGGGGTGACGCACCATGTTTTGCAGCATGGTGCGGGTATTAATGTGATCGTCGCCGAGCTGCGAGCAGCCGTAGGTGTGGCTGAAAAGATGCACGCCGTCGGTACCTTCGGCATCGTGGGTCTCTTTCAGAAAACGGCTCTGGATCTGACGTGCGATACCGTTGACGCAGCCCACGGTCGGCAGGATCCAGATCTCATTGCGGATCCCCACCTCACCGTTGGCGCGGCGGTAGATCTGCACCTCGCGATCGGCCGGCTGCTCTTCATCAGGCTGAAAATCGGGTTGATAGCTGTACTCGTCCAGATCGCTGAGATTGGTGCGGGTATTATGGGAATGAATATATTCACCCGGGGCAATATCGGCCAGCGCATGCCCGATAGGTAAACCATACTTCACCACATTCTCCCCTTTAGCGATGGGGATCAGCGCGAACTTGTGGCCGCGTCCAACCGGCTGTTTGAGCGTTACCGACTGGTTTTCAACGGTCACTTCCGCGTCTTCAGGCAGATCCGCCAGCGCTACCGCGACGTTATCGAGCGAATGGATCTTGATGTATTGCATATCAACCTCAAACGGCCTTAGTTCAGTTCAATGGCGAAGTAGTCGCGCGCATTGTTAAAGCAGATGTTTTTCACCATTTCGCCCAGCAGCTGGATATCCGCCGGCGCTTCGCCCGCAGCGACCCAGCGGCCAATCATCTGGCAGAGGATGCGGCGGAAATATTCATGGCGTGTATATGAAAGGAAGCTACGGCTGTCGGTCAGCATGCCCACAAAACGGCTTAACAGACCCAGTTGCGCCAGCTGCGTCATCTGACGCTCCATCCCGTCTTTCTGATCGTTGAACCACCAGCCGGAGCCAAACTGCATCTTGCCAGGCATACCTTCGCCCTGGAAGTTGCCGATCATGGTGCCCAGCACCTCGTTGTCGCGCGGGTTCAGGCAGTAGAGGATGGTTTTCGGCAGCAGGTTCTCTTCGTTCTGCTTGCTCAGTAATTTGGATAACTCTTCCGCCATCGGACGATCGTTGATGGAGTCAAAGCCCACGTCCGGCCCCAGCAGCTTAAACTGACGCAGGTTGTTGTTGCGCAGCGCGCCGATGTGATACTGCTGCACCCAGCCGCGGCGGGCATATTCCGCGCCGAGGAATACCAGCACCGCGGTTTTGAACTGCGCCACTTCGTGCTCGCTCAGGGTTTCACCCGCCAGACGACGCGCGAGGATCGCATCCAGTTCGGCATCGGTCGCCTCGGCGAAGAGCACCACATCCAGCGCGTGGTCAGAGACTTTACAGCCGTGGGCCGCAAAGTGATCCAGACGTTTGGTCAGCGCGGACTGCAGGTCGGCAAAACGGCGGATATCGGTATCGGAGACTTCACCCAGCTTCACCATGTAGTCGTTAAAGGTCGCCAGTTCGATGTTGAAGGCTTTATCCGGGCGCCAGCTCGGCAGCACTTTGATATCGAAGGTGCCATCTTTAGCCACCGCCGCATGATGCTCCAGCGAGTCGATCGGATCGTCGGTGGTTCCCACCATCTTCACGTTCATCTGCTTCATGATGCCGCGCGCGGAGAACTGCTCCTGGGCCAGCAGCTCGTTGCACTGGTTCCAGATCTCATCCGCGGTGGCAGGAGAGAGCAGCTTGCCGGTGATACCGAACGGACGGCGCAGTTCGAGATGCGTCCAGTGGTATAACGGGTTACCGATGGTATGCGGAACGGTGGCGGCCCAGGCGTCAAACTTCTCGCGATCGGTCGCGTCACCAGTGCAGAGGCGTTCGGCTACGCCGTTGGTACGCATGGCGCGCCATTTGTAGTGGTCACCCTTCAGCCAGATGTCATACAGGTTTTTGAAGCGATAATTTTCGGCAACCTGCTGCGGCGGTAAATGGCAGTGATAGTCGAAAATCGGCTGGTCTTTTGCGTAGTCATGGTACAAACGGCGAGCAAATTCGGTATCTAACAGGAAATCTTCAGTCATAAACGGCGTCATTATCGTTTTCCTCAAAGCAAAGCGTCAGGAAGCTATGTTCAGATGCTGCAAAGTTATCACACCAATTTCCAGCGTCTGAACTTTTTTTCGTGAGTTAGATCAATAAACGTCGACAAAAAAATTACCCTCAAAGTGGTAAACACCGCTGCAGACCGCGCCATTCCTGGCTTCTTCTGGCGTAAATAATGACCACACAAAGATTCACACTTTTGTGATGTCACTCACCTTTTAAAGTTGTATGACAAGTTATCTTTCCGCCGTCGCCATTTATAAGACGACGGAATGTATTGCCGGTGACTTATCACCGGGTTTTTCGGTACGGATACCGCTTAATCAGAATGAATTATGGCAAGGTTCGGGCCGTTCCGGGAGTCGTTCCCGGTTACGCCCCTCCCGTTACGAAACATCCTCCGGTTGACGGTTGAGATGTTATCGCGCCCTGGCGCGGGGATAACATAACGATGAGGTTTTAAATGCGTAAAATTAAAGGGTTACGTTGGTACATGATCGCACTGGTGACGCTCGGCACCGTGCTGGGCTACCTGACGCGTAACACGGTAGCGGCGGCTGCGCCAACGCTGATGGAAGAACTCCACATTTCAACCCAGCAATACTCTTACATTATTGCGGCCTACTCCGCTGCCTATACCGTTATGCAGCCGGTAGCGGGCTATGTTCTTGATATTCTCGGCACGAAAATCGGTTATGCCTTCTTTGCCGTCACCTGGGCTGTCTTCTGCGGCGCTACCGCGCTGGCAGGTAGCTGGGGCGGTCTGGCGCTGGCGCGCGGCGCGGTCGGCGCGGCGGAAGCGGCGATGATCCCGGCGGGCCTGAAGGCCAGCTCCGAGTGGTTCCCGGCGAAAGAGCGTTCTATCGCGGTCGGCTATTTTAACGTGGGCTCCTCTATCGGTGCGATGATTGCTCCGCCGCTGGTGGTCTGGGCGATTGTGATGCACAGCTGGGAGATGGCCTTTATCATCTCCGGTGTACTGAGCTTCATATGGGCGATGGCCTGGCTTATCTTCTACAAACATCCGCGTGACCAGAAAAAACTCTCTGACGAAGAGCGCGACTACATCATCAACGGTCAGGAAGCTCAGCATCAGACCAACAACGGCAAAAAAATGTCCGTCTGGCAGATCCTTGGCACCCGCCAGTTCTGGGGTATCGCCCTGCCGCGCTTCCTGGCAGAGCCGGCGTGGGGGACTTTCAACGCCTGGATCCCGCTGTTCATGTTTAAAGTGTATGGCTTTAACCTGAAAGAGATCGCTATGTTCGCCTGGATGCCGATGCTCTTCGCCGACCTCGGCTGCGTGGTGGGGGGATATCTGCCGCCGCTGTTCCAGCGCTGGTTTGGCGTGAACCTGATCGTCTCCCGTAAGCTGGTGGTGACCATGGGTGCGCTGCTGATGATTGGCCCAGGCATGATCGGTCTGTTCACCAGCCCTTACGTCGCTATCGCCCTGCTCTGCATCGGCGGCTTTGCCCACCAGGCTCTCTCCGGCGCGCTGATTACGCTCTCCTCTGACGTATTTGGTCGTAACGAAGTGGCGACCGCCAACGGTCTGACCGGCATGGCAGCATGGATGGCAAGCACTATGTTTGCGCTGGTGGTTGGCGCGCTGGCCGACACTATCGGCTTCAGCCCGCTCTTCGCTGTGCTGGCGGTGTTTGACCTGCTGGGGGCGCTGGTAATCTGGACTGTGCTGAAAAACAAACCGGCAGCGGAGCTGGAGAACGACTCCCTGGGAGGACCGGCAATACAAAGCTAGCGTTGGAATTGGTATGCCTGGTGGCGGCTTCGCCTTACCCGGCCTACGTTTTTGCTAGCCCGGTAAGCGTAGCGCCACCCGGCAATAAAGAGCACGAAAGCCGCCTGCGGGCGGCTTTTTTGCCCCCTTAATGTGGAGAGTTGCCAGCAAAAGTGGTATAACAAATACTACGCCGTACCTGCCTGGAGCGCATATGGAAATCACTGAATCACGCCGTTTATATCAGCAACTTGCCGCTGAGCTGAAAGATCGCATCGAGCAAGGCGTTTATCTTGTGGGTGACAAACTGCCCGCAGAGCGTTTTATTGCCGATGAAAAGCACGTCAGCAGAACGGTGGTTCGTGAAGCCATTATCATGCTTGAGGTGGAAGGGTACGTTGAGGTGCGCAAAGGTTCCGGCATTCACGTCATCTCCAGCCAGCCTAAAAACGCCGCCGCCCCGGATGAAAACCTGGAGTTCGCCAGCTACGGTCCGTTTGAATTGCTGCAGGCGCGCCAGTTAATCGAGAGCAACATTGCCGAGTTTGCCGCCACCCAGGTGACCAAGCAGGATATTATGAAGCTCATGGAGATCCAGGAAAAAGCGCGTAAAGAGAAGTGCTTCCGCGACTCCGAATGGGACTTACAATTTCACGTGCAGGTCGCCCTCGCTACCCAGAACTCCGCGCTGGCGGCTATTGTAGAAAAAATGTGGACTCAGCGCGTCCATAACCCCTACTGGAAAAAACTGCACGATCATATCGATTTACGTACCGTTGATAACTGGTGCGACGATCATGACCAGATCCTTAAAGCGCTGATTCGCAAAGATCCACACGGCGCCAAACTGGCGATGTGGCAGCATCTGGAGAACACCAAACTGATGCTCTTCAACGAAACCAGCGACGACTTTGAATTTAACGCTGACCGCTATCTTTTTGCTGAAAATCCGGTGGTTCATCTCGATACGGCAGTCGGCCAGACAAAATAGCGCCTTACCCCGCTGGCAGGCGCTTCGCTGCGCCTGTGCGCCGGAAGGCGTAAGCAAATCTCTAGAGTGTCAGCCTTTGTAAATACCCTCGCCACTTTTCCACTCGATAAGCCAAAATCATCTTTCCCAACGTTTCGCAATTTCTGTACGTAATACGCGTGCGTTTGTTACAATTGGATGCAAACTGCATCATCGTAAGTTGGTACTTGCTAACATAGCCTGTTACATGGACGGTTCTGGCAAGCTTTGTGCCCGCGCGCAATCGCGATCGTCGACTGCGCCGTGCTGTTTTTACCCCGGATAACTGGCGTGACGTTAACCGATGTCCAGGAATAGTGAATGGAACTTTTGACTCAATTACTTAACGCCTTATGGGCTCAGGATTTCGAAACGCTGGCCAATCCTTCCATGATTGGCATGCTCTATTTTGTCCTGTTCATGATTCTGTTCCTTGAGAACGGCCTGCTCCCCGCCGCGTTTCTCCCCGGGGATAGCCTGCTTGTGCTGGTAGGGGTATTGTGCGCTAAAGGGGCGATGGCCTTCCCACAGACGGTCTTGTTGCTGACGATTGCCGCCAGCCTGGGCTGTTGGGTGAGCTATATTCAGGGCCGTTGGCTCGGCAATACGCGCATCGTGCAGAACTGGCTTTCACATCTGCCGGCGCACTATCATCAGCGCGCGCATCATCTCTTCCATAAACATGGCCTCTCCGCCCTGCTGATTGGCCGTTTTATCGCATTTGTACGCACCCTGCTACCTACCATCGCGGGGCTTTCCGGCCTGAGCAGCACGCGCTTTCAGTTCTTCAACTGGATGAGCGGGCTGCTGTGGGTGCTGATCCTCACCTCCCTGGGCTATATGCTGGGCAAAACGCCGGTCTTCCTTAAGTATGAGGATCAGCTGATGTCCTGCCTGATGCTGCTGCCGGTGGTGCTGCTGGTGTTTGGCCTGATTGGCTCGCTGGTGGTGTTGTGGAAGAAAAAGCACGGGGCGCGCAGCTAATGGCCCTTTCGCCTGTCGCCCTGCGTCGCACCGCCTGTGCGATGGTTGCCCTTCTAACGCTCTGTCTGCTGATTATGGTCTGGCAAGCGGTACAGCAGAAGGAGTCCACCCTGGCGATCCGTTCGCTTAACCAGGGCGCCAGCGTTCCGGATGGCTTCTCCATCCTCCATCATCTGGATGCGCATGGCATTCACTTTAAAAGCATTACGCCGCAGGATGATGTCCTGCTGATCAAATTTGATTCGCGTAGCCAAAGCGCCGCGGCTAAAGAGGTGCTCGACCGCTCCCTGCCGCGCGGCTATATCATCGCCCAGCAGGACGATGAAAGTCAGGCCGGAATATGGCTCAACCGCCTGCGCGACTCATCGCATCGACTGGGTTAATTTCCAGGATTCTGAATCTTTTCACCGACTTTGGTGATTCTTCCGTTTACTTACTATGCTTAGGTATGCGGAGCCCCGTCAGACCGACTCCGTAAGACTCTGGAAACACGGCAAGAGTTATCTCTGCCGTTACACAATGGAAGGTTTCTTTATGAATTACCGCATCACACTGGCTCTGGCCCTGCTTTGCGTCAGCTCGGCCTCATTCGCTAACTCGCTTTGTCAGGAGAAGGAACAGGATATCCAGCGCGAAATCAGCTATGCCGAAAAGCATAACAACCAGTCCCGTATCGAGGGGCTGAAAAAAGCGCTAAGCGAAGTGAGGGCTAACTGCACGGACGACAGGCTCCGCGCCGAGCATCAGAAGAAGATCGAAAAGCAGGAAGCGGAGATCGCTGAGCGCCGTGACGATTTGCAGGAAGCGAAGCAGGACGGTGATGCGGATAAGATTTCTAAACGTGAAAGAAAGCTGCAAGAGGCGCAGGAAGAGTTAAAAGCGCTGGAGTCCCGCGATTATTGAGTTAACGGAAGTCTCAACAGGAGAGAATCATGTCAAAAGATAACCAATCTGAGTACCTGCGCACCGAGCTGAAGTCGCTGGCAGACACCCTGGAAGAGGTGCTGAACTCCTCCACCGATAAGTCCAAGGAAGAGCTGAGCAAGCTGCGCAGCAAAGCGGAAAGCGCGCTGAAAGAGAGCCGTTACCGTCTGGGTGAATCGGGCGAAGCGCTGGCGAAACAGACGCGTGAAGCGGCTGCTCGCGCCGACGAGTATGTGCGCGACAACCCGTGGGCAGGCGTCGGTATTGGCGCGGCCGTTGGCCTGATGCTGGGCGTTCTTCTGACGCGTCGTTGATTATGGAAGATCCTCGTCACGCACAAGGGCCTGCTAAAAACGTCCTCGGCATCGGTCAGCGGATTGTTACTACGCTGGTCGGGATTGCCGAAACGCGAGTACGCCTGGCAGTTGTAGAGCTGGAAGAGGAGAAAGCCAATCTTTTCCAGATGCTGCTGATGCTGGGCCTCACTATGTTGTTCGCCGCGTTTGGCCTGATGAGCCTGATGGTCCTGATTATCTGGGCTATCGATCCTCAGTACCGTCTGAACGCGATCATTGCCACGACCGTCGTATTGCTGGTTGCCGCGCTGATTGGCGGCCTCTGGACGATGCGCAAAGCGCGTCAGTCCACGCTTTTACGCCATACGCGCAAAGAGCTGGCTAACGATCGGGCACTGCTGGAGGATGATAAATCGTGAGCAGTAAAAAGGAACTTCAGCAGCGAAAAGCCTGGCTGCTCAGCGAGATCCAGCAGCAGCGGCTCGATCTCGCCGCCAGCCGCCGGGACTGGCTGGAGGCCACCCGCTCTTATGACCGCGGCTGGAACACCTTTCTCAGCTTGCGATCCTGGGCGCTGGTTGGCAGTAGCCTCATGGCAATCTGGACCGTCCGGCATCCCAATATGCTTATCCGCTGGGGTAAACGCGGGCTGGGCATCTGGAGCGCCTGGCGCCTGGTCAAAGCGACGGTGACCCAACAGCAGTTGCGTTAATATCCTGCGACGAACCGGCCTGCGTTATGCGCAGGCCGTCTCCTGTTTTCCCTTCCTCAATATCTTTGAAGAACTTTGACAGTTTTCCTTGCTAACAATCCTCCAGCGCCACGTCTATTATCCTCTCCATCAACAGCAAATGCGCGTAACTAAGCCTTTTTGCTAACAATTAACGCATAGCAACCTTATTGTTTTCCTGGAGAGTAAAATGAAAAAATTAGAAGATGTTGGGGTTCTGGTGGCACGTATCCTGATGCCAATCCTGTTTATCGTTGCCGGCTGGGGCAAAATCAGCAATTACGCGGGTACGCAGCAATATATGGAAGCGATGGGCGTACCGGGCTTTATGCTGCCGCTGACTATCCTGCTTGAATTTGGCGGCGGTCTGGCGATTCTGTTCGGTTTCCTCACCCGTACCACCGCGATTTTTACCGCCGTCTTTACCCTGCTGACGGCCTTTATCTTCCACAGCAACTTTGCGGAAGGGGTGAACTCGCTGATGTTTATGAAAAACCTGACTATGGCGGGCGGCTTCCTGCTGCTGGCGCTCATCGGCCCGGGCGCCTACAGCCTTGACCGCGTGCTGAACAAAAAGTGGTAAGCCCGCTGTTCTATACTGAATAAATTCGAGCGAGGAGCGATCCTCGCTTTTGCCATCTGGAGGAGTAATCATGGGACAGCTTGTTGATGGCGTCTGGCAGGACGTCTGGTATGACACTAAATCCACCGGAGGGCGTTTCAAACGCTCCGCATCCGCCTTTCGTAACTGGCTCACCGCCGACGGCGCGCCGGGACCGAGTGGCGAAGGCGGGTTTGCCGCTGAAAAAGATCGCTACCACCTCTATGTCTCCCTCGCCTGCCCCTGGGCGCACCGGACGCTGATTGTCCGTAAACTGAAGGGGCTGGAGTCGCTGATCCCCGTCTCCGTGGTTAACCCGCTGATGATGGAAAACGGCTGGAGTTTTGACAGCGATTTTCCGGCCGCTACCGGCGATGAGCTTTATCATCACGATTTTCTTTACCAGCTTTATCTGCGTGCCGATCCGCACTACACCGGCCGCGTTACGGTTCCGGTACTGTGGGACAAAAAAAACCAGACCATCGTCAGCAACGAGTCGGCGGAGATTATCCGCATGTTTAATACCGCCTTCGACGCCCACGGCGCCCGCGCCGGAGATTTTTATCCGCCAGCGCTGCGCGAAAAGATCGACGAGCTGAACGGCTGGATCTACGACAACGTCAATAATGGCGTCTACAAGGCCGGTTTCGCAACCAGCCAGCAGGCCTATGACGAGGCGGTAACGAAGGTTTTTGAATCCCTGGATCGCCTGGAGCAGATCCTCGGCCAGCACCGCTACCTGACGGGCGACACCCTGACCGAGGCGGACATCCGCCTGTGGACAACGCTGATCCGTTTCGATCCGGTCTATGTCACCCACTTTAAGTGCGACAAGCATCGCATCAGCGACTACCTGAACCTGCATGGCTTCATGCGCGATATTTACCAGATGGAGGGTATTGCCGAAACGGTCAACTTTGACCATATTCGCCACCACTACTTCCGCAGCCATAAGACCATCAACCCGACGGGTATTATTTCGATCGGGCCATGGCAGGATCTCGATGAGCCTCACGGACGCGACGTTCGCTTCGGCTAAATATTCAGGGCATCAATAGATGCCCTTTTTTAATTCATCAGATAAAGCTATTCTTACCTCGATCCCTTAAAAAACAAGTGATTGACCTGTTATCGAGGCAAGGCAAATGGACTGGTATTTTAAAGCACTACGCAATTATGTTGGCTTTCGCGGTCGCGCCCGCCGCAAAGAGTATTGGATGTTCTTTCTGGTAAACATCATTCTCACCTTTGTACTGGCGGTGCTCGATAAGCTGCTGGGCTGGGAGCGCACGGGCGGCGAAGGGGTCTTAACCACAATTTATGGTCTGCTGGTGTTACTGCCCACGTGGGCGGTGCAGTTCCGTCGGCTGCACGATACCGATCGTTCAGCATGGTGGCTGCTGCTGACGTTGATTCCGGTTATCGGCTGGCTGATTCTGCTGGCGTTTTACTGCCAGAAAGGTAATGAAGGCGAAAACCGCTTTGGCCCCGATCCAAAGCGCGAAAACTGATCGTGACCCGGCGCTAAGCGCCGGGTAACTTACTGGCGCTGGGCAAAAAGTTTCGGGATCTCACGCAGGCACCAGGACTTAGCTTCACCCATGCTGTCGCGGCGCCAGGCCATAATAATATCCACTTCACTGGTATATTCCGGACTCACCACGCGCAGCCGCCCTTCGGCGATATCTTTTTCCACGAAGGGATAAGGCATGGTCGCAACCCCCAGCCCGGCCATCAGCGCCTGCCGCTTATCTTCAAGCGAGGTGACGGTGAGGCGGGGCTGCTTATCCAGCAGCTGTACCGTTAACACCGGGCGTTCCCGGGCGGTATCCGCCACCGCCACGCCGCGATATTTCACGCGGGTCACTTCGGAGAGCGGCTCCGGCTCCTGATGAATCGGATGATCCGGCGCAGCCACGTACACATTCATTATGCTGTAGAGCTTGCGGGAGTTAATTTCCGACGAAGAGCGAAAGTGCATGTCCGGAGCGATAACGATATCGGCCCTGCCCGTTTCCAGCCGCTCCCAGGCGCCGGCGAGCACCTCGGTGATAATCGACAGCTGGGTGTTGGCCTTCTCCGCCAGTCGGGGGACCAGCGGGAAGAGCGCCTCTGACGGCACCAGCGCCTCGGCCACCAGCGTCAGGTGCGTCTCCCAGCCGCGCGCCAGCGCTTCGGCGTCGGTGGTGAGCTTATCGGCGGCCTCCAGCAGCACGCGGCCACGCTCCAGCAGCATACGTCCGACGTTGGTGAATTTCGTTCGATGACCGGAACGGTCGAACAGCACCACGTCCAGCTCCTCTTCCAGCTTCTGCATGGTGTAGCTCAGGGCAGACGGCACGCGCCCCAGTTCATCCGCCGCGGCGGCAAAACTGCCGCGCCGATCGATGGCGTCCATGACGCGAAGCGCCTCCAGCGTCAATGCTCTCTCTTTAGCCATAGCGTGCTCATTCAGGAAATTTGAACATACCGGGCAGAATATCTGGCTAACAATGCAGCGTCCATACCCTTACCATTGTTTTAGTGTAAAAAGAGGTCAAGTTTTATGATTACGACAAGAACAGCGAAACAGTGCGGGCAGGCCGATTTTGGATGGCTGCAGGCGCGCTACACCTTCTCCTTTGGACACTACTTTGACCCTAAACTGCTGGGCTATGCCTCCCTGCGCGTGCTTAACCAGGAAGTGCTGGCTCCCGGCGCCTCGTTCCAGCCGCGCACCTATCCGAAGGTGGATATCCTTAACCTGATTCTGGAAGGGGAAGCGGAGTACCGCGACAGCGAGGGCAACCATGTTCAGGCAAAGGCGGGAGACGCGCTGTTAATCTCCACCCAGCCGGGTATTAGCTATAGCGAGCATAATATCAGCAAAGACAAGACGTTAACCCGTATGCAGCTCTGGCTGGATGCCTGTCCCCAGCGGGAGAATCCGGCGGTGCAGATGCTGAAGCTTAACGGTAACCAACAGCTTATTGCCACGCCGGACGGCGCGCAGGCGAGCCTGCAGCTGCGCCAGCAGGTATGGATTTATCACATCGAGCTGCAGAAAGGAGAAAAAGCGAGCTTCCGGCTGCATGGCCCGAGCGCCTACCTGCAATCGATTCACGGCTCGGTTCATGCGCAGACCGAAAAAGAAGAGAAAGAGGCGCTGACCTGCGGCGACGGGGCGTTTATTCGCGACGAAGCGCATCTTACGCTGGTGGCGGAGTCCCCTCTGCGGGCGTTGCTGATTGATTTACCTGTGTAGTGAGTTCCCCCTCACCCCGGCCCTCTCCCCAGAGGGGAGAGGGAGAAAGAAGAACTTCAGCCCGGTCAGGCAGCGAGCTACTAACCGTTCCCTCTCCCCTACGGGGTAAGGGGAAAAGAAGGACTTCAGCCCGGGCCGGCAGCGAGCAGCTAACCGTTCCTTCTCCCCTACGGGGTGAGGGGGAAAAGAAGGACTTCAGCACGGCCCGGCAGCGAGCAACGAACCATTCCCTCTCCCCTACGGGGAGAGGGAGAAAAGAAGGACTTCAGCCTGGCCCGGCAGCGAGCAACTAACAGTTCCCTCTCCCCTAAGGGGTGTACAGTCCGGGGACATAGTGAACACTTGTTCGGAGACATGGTAGACACTTACAACTGAGGCATAAGAACCCGTTTATGGAGCCGCTTATGCCCTGGGATGCGAGAGATACCATGTCATTACGTACTGAGTTTGTTTTGTTCGCCTCGCAGGACGGGGCGAACATCCGTTCACTCTGCCGCCACTACGGCATTTCACCGGCCACCGGCTACAAGTGGCTTCGCCGCTGGGCTGAAGACGGCGCAGCCGGGCTTCAGGACCGGCCGCGCACGCCGCATCACTCCCCGAACCGTTCACCGGACGGCATCACTGACCTGCTGCGTATGGCCCATGCCCGCCATGAACGCTGGGGCGCGCGCAAGATTAAGCGCTGGCTGGAGGACCGCGGGCATCCCATGCCCGCCTTCAGCACCGTTCACAGCCTGATGGCCCGTCACGGCCTGCTGCCCGGTATGCCTCCCGGCATACCGGCTACCGGCCGCTTCGAACACTCCGCCCCGAACCGGCTCTGGCAGATGGATTTCAAGGGCCATTTTCCCTTTGGCGGCGGCCGCTGCCATCCGCTCACCCTGCTGGACGACCACTCCCGGTTCTCCCTGTGTCTGGCGCACTGCGGGGATGAACGGCGTGAGACCGTACAGCGGCAGCTCGTCAGGGTCTTTGAACACTACGGTCTGCCGGACCGGATGACCATGGACAACGGCGCGCCGTGGGGCGACACCACCGGCAGCTGGACGGGGCCGGAGCTGTGGCTGATGCGTCTGGGTATCCGTGTCGGTCACTCCCGGCCTTATCATCCACAGACCCAGGGCAAGCTGGAGCGTTTTCACCGCAGCCTGAAGGCGGAACTCCTGCAGGGAAGATGGTTCGCCGACAGCAGCGGGCTGCAGCGGGCGTTCGACCAGTGGCGGGCTGTCTATAACCTTGAGCGTCCGCACGAGGCGCTGGGTATGGCGGTGCCGGCCTCGCGCTATCAGCCGTCCGCCCGTCAGTACAGCGCCACCGTCATGCCGCCGGAATATGACGAAGGGGTGATGGTGAGGAAGGTGGATATCAGCGGGAAGCTGAGCATAAAGGGTCTCAGTCTGAACGCAGGCAAGGCCTTCAGGGGAGAGCGTGTGGGGCTGAAGGAAACGCAGGAGGACGGCTGTTATGAAGTCTGGTGGTACAGCACGAAAGTGGGGGTGATCGACCTGAAGAAAAAGTCGATCACCATGGGTAAGGGATGTTAAAAAGTGTTCACCATGTCCCCGAACATCTGTCTACCATGTCCCCGGACTGTACAAGGGGAGAGGGTTAGGGTGAGGGGAACGTCAGCGCGCCTTACTCGCCATAATCTCGATAATCTGCCGATCCGTCGCCTGCATCGACCCGCATGCCAGCGCGCACAGGTTTGCAATAGACTGCTCGACATCGTTCGCCACGATCCCTTCGTTGCCGGTCACGGCGCTATTATCCAGCGCCATCATCACCGCTTTCCAGGCGCTACCCACGCTGGTAGAGACCTTCATCGCGCAGCTATTTGCCGCTCCGTCGCAGATCATTCCGCTGACGTCGCCGATCATGCTGCTTATCGCCATCGCGATCGTCTCATAGCGACCATCCAGCAGCCACGCCATACCCGCCGCCGCTCCCATCGCCGCCGTTGTGGCCGCGCAGAGCGCCGACAGGCGGGGAAGCTGATAGTGAATATAGATAGCGGTGAGATGCGATAGCATGAGCGCCCGCGCCAGCTTCTCCTCCCCGGCCTGCAGATGCTCCGCCACCACCAGCACAGGCAGCGTGGCGGCGATCCCCTGGTTGCCCGAGCCGGAATTGCTCATCGCAGGCAGCGTCGCGCCACCCATGCGCGCATCCGAGGCGGCGCTGGTGCGTACCAGAATCTCCGAACCCAGATCGCTGGCGATAAATCCGCGCTCGCGCTGTCTTACCAGCGTGGCGCCGATATGTAGCCCCCAGTTACCTTTCAGCCCTTCCCGGGAGAGTGCGTCGTTCAGACGTGCCGCCTCCAGGATAAAGCGAATCGCGGAAAACGGTACCTGCTCCGCAAAGTCGAAGATCTGCGCGAGCGACGTGTGGGACATCACCGCCAGCGGATCGACCTCCTCCCCCTGCGGCTGCTCGTTAAGCTCAAAACAGCACTCTCCCTGGCGCATGATTTGTACCACCCGGGTATGCCCGCCCGCGATCGTAACGCTCGCCGACGCCTCGCCCGCATACACGCAGGCGCGGGAGTAGAGGATCTCGTCGCACGGCTCCTGCAGACCCACCTGCACCTTGCCCTCTGCCAGCATCGCTTTGGCGCGGGCGATTGCATCAGCCGGGACGCCTTTAAGCACCTCCAGCCCCCCATGCGGGTTGCCGCCGATGGCCCCCAGCGCCGCCGCAATCGGCAGCCCCACCATACCGGTGCCAGGCACGGTTACGCCCAGCCCGTTTTTCATCAGGTTGGGCGACACCCAGGCCTCAATGCGCGTCACCTCTCCCGGCAGCTGTTCTGCAGCTATCGCGCAGGCCAGCGCCAGCGAAACCGGCTCCGTACATCCCAGCGCAGGCTTCACCTCTTCCTCGACCGCCTGGATAAAGTGTTTCCATAATGGAGTAAGTTGTTCAGACATCGCTACGTCCTTATTGATATCTCACGAAAATGCCAGGAAAGGAGAAACGCACAGCAGCAGGCCGGTGATGATGATGATCACCAGGGATACGCCTTTGTATTTGTGCAGCGCCGGAACCTTGCAGACCAGCCATGCGGGAATTAAACAACCCACCATGCCGAAGATAGGGCTACAGATAGAGGTAAAGCTCAGCACCGGCGCATTCAGCACGATAGCGCTCCAGGCCAGCAGAATGGCGAACAGCATGATGCCGCGCTGCACCAGACGTTCATTGATCTTTTCAGCCGCAAAACGGCGGCGCAGCAGGTTCATGACGATACCCTGCGTCGCCTCGCGAAAACCGAGGTAGACGCCGAAGAAGGCGGTCATCACGGCAAAGATATTCAGAATAACGCTGACGATCTTCACCCAGCCTGCGCCGTCGCCGCTGATAAACTGCGCCGCAATCGCCAGCGCGGAGATGTTTTGTTCGTACGCTTTTACCGCCTCGTCATGGCCCATCGCCAGCGTGAAGGAAACCGCGTAGAAAAAGACGGTGACAAACAGAATGCCAAAGGCAATGTTCATCGCCCGCAGCGCCTTATGACGCGCCACCTCTACAGACTTTTCCCGCGAGCGGTAGGAGATCACCATCGGACTGAGCGTCTGGATAAAGAGAATCGAGGTCAGCGTGAATGGCAGCGTGATAATGGCGTTCTTAATCAGCAGGCCAACCGGCGGCAGCATGCCCACGTTGCTCAGATGCCACAGCCCAATCATCGACAGACCCAGCGCCGCCACCACAAAAAGCTTGGTCAGCACCATCAGGCTGGAGACTTTAAACAGCAGCTTTTCGCCACGCGACGAGATCGCCACCAGAATGCAGATCAGCAATAACCCGTAAAAAGGATTATCCGAAAGCAGTCCCTCGGTGAAGCCAAAAGTATGCAGGTATGAGGCGCTGTCGTTGGTGATGGCGGTGGAGTAGACAAACATCCAGATCACCAGCATCACAAAATAGAGCGCGCCCAACAGAATGCCCCAGTTTTTGCCCAGATAACCGCTGATGACGCTGGGGTAATCTTTGCATTCCGGCGACTCCGCCAGGGTGTTAATAAACAGACGCTGAAAAAGATACATTGCCGGATAGCCAATCACCGAGGAGAGTAAAAACACCCACATCCCCATCAGCCCTACCTGGACCGGGAGAAAAACGATCCCCGCGCCGATAGCCATCCCGATACTCATGATCACCCAGCCGGTGTCGGTGCTATCAAATTTGATCGCCTCCCGCCACTCGCTTTCACTCATCCCCGCACGCCTTGCCGCTGCAGAAGCGGTCACAACATCATTGTCAGATAACGTTTCCATGTATTACTCGCTTATTTTGTAGGATAACCACAGTTTTTGCTTTTCCGCTCACCAGCGATAATGAGCATTCCCTGCGCAGGTGATTGTTATTGTTGTAAAAAACATCATACCGATAAGGAAGGAGAAAAAACTCACAAAATAAGTAAGGGTATTCTGACGAGAGAGAAATAAATCCAGGAAGAGACCTTTTTATGAGAAGGGTTTTCTAAAAGTGACGGCGGTCAAAAAACACAATTTCAGGAGAAAAACCGTGCCGAAAGGGGCAGAGGCTACAAAGCAAAAACCCCGCCAGAGGCGGGGTTTAGAAAAAGTTGAAGCTGACCGATAAGCCGGGTTCTGTCGTGGACAGTCATTCATCTAGGCCAGCAATCGCTCACTGGCTCAAGCAGCCTACCCGGGTTCAGTACGGGCCGTACCATGCGAACCCCTATTTGGCCTTGCTCCGGGTGGAGTTTACCGTGCCACGGACTGTTACCAGCCGCGCGGTGCGCTCTTACCGCACCCTTTCACCCTTACCTGATCCCACTTGCGTGGGCCATCGGCGGTTTGCTCTCTGTTGCACTGGTCGTGGGTTTCCCCCCCAGGCGTTACCTGGCACCCTGCCCTATGGAGCCCGGACTTTCCTCCCCTCCGCCCGTCTCCCCCGAAGGAGGACGACGACGAAGCGGCGACTGTCTGGTCAGCTTCGGCGCGCAGTATAGAGGGTTTACGCACCAATGTCATCCCTGGATGCGCATCCCCATCTGCAGCGCCGCGGCGATGTTGCGCGAGGCGCGATAAATATTGTCGAACGCGCCGCGAAACGCCTCTTCCAGCGTGGTGATGGTGGTCAGTACGCTGAACACCGCGTCAATCCCGTGCTGGTGCACCACGCCGACGTCGCGCGCCAGGCTACCCGCCACGCCGATCACCGGCTTGTGGTATTTTTTCGCCACGTTCGCCACGCCAACCGGGACCTTGCCATGAATGCTCTGGCTGTCGATACGCCCTTCACCGGTAATCACCAGGGTGCAGTCATGAATATGCTCTTCCAGATTCAGCGCCTGGGTGACAATTTCCACGCCGCTGCGCAGTTCCGCCCCGAGAAAAGCCATTAGCGCGGCCCCCATTCCGCCCGCCGCGCCGGAGCCGGGGGCATTTTTGACATCAATACGCAGGGATTTTTTAATCACCTCCGCGTAATGCGCCAGATTACGATCCAGCTCGACGATAAGCGCTTCGGTCGCCCCTTTCTGCGGCCCGAAGATGCGGGAGGCGCCATTATCGCCGGTCAGGGGATTGGTGACGTCGCAAGCCACGCGGATGGTACACTCTTTAAGACGAGGGTCCAGCCCGGAAATATCGATGGCGTTCAGGCTGTTTAAACTGCCGCCGCCGCTGCCGATCTCGGTGCCGTTGGCATCGCACAGCCGCGCGCCCAGCGCCTGTACCATCCCGGCCCCGCCGTCGTTGGTGGCGCTACCGCCGATGCCGATGACGATGTTGCGCGCCCCTTTATCCAGCGCATCAAGAATTAGTTCGCCAGTGCCGCGTGAAGTCGTCAACAAAGGGTTACGCAGAGCCGGAGGAACCAGCGCCAGCCCGCTGGCCGCCGCCATTTCGATAAACGCCGTCTTGCCATCGCCTGAAATGCCCCAGCAGGCGTTGACCTTCTCTCCCAGCGGGCCGGTCACTTCGGCCAGCTGTCGCTTGCCACGGGTCGCGGCAATCATCGCTTCGACTGTTCCTTCACCGCCATCGGCCACCGGAACAGAAACATAGTCTGCATCAGGAAAAATTTCCCGAAATCCTTTTTCAATCGCCTGCGCTACCTCGGCGGCAGACAGGCTCTCTTTATACGAGTCAGGAGCGATTACGATTTTCATAGTTATAGCCTGTTACTGCACGCGGCATAAATTCCGGGCGCATCGCTGCGCCCGTGTCTGTTAGCGAGAAACTTCCACTTTCGCCAGTTTTTCGTAGTAGCACGCCAGCGCGCTGTGGTCGGCGGTGCCCAGGCCATCAGCACGTAGCGCCTGCATCATCTCCATCACCGCGGCGGTCAGCGGCAGCTGCGCGCCCACGCCGTGAGAGGTATCGAGCGCGTTAGCCAGATCTTTAATGTGCAGATCGATACGGAAGCCCGGCTTGAAGTTACGATCCATTACCATAGGCGCTTTCGCATCCAGCACGGTGCTGCCTGCCAGACCGCCACGGATCGCCTGATAGACCAGATCCGGGTTCACGCCCGCTTTGGTTGCCAGCGTCAGCGCTTCGGACATGGCCGCGATGTTCAGCGCCACAATCACCTGGTTTGCCAGCTTGGTAACGTTGCCCGCGCCGATGTCGCCGGTGTGAACCACCGAGCCCGCCATCGCTTTCATCAGATCGTAGTACTTGTCGAAAACCGCTTTATCGCCGCCAACCATCACGGAGAGCGTGCCGTCGATCGCTTTAGGTTCGCCGCCGCTTACCGGCGCATCCAGCATCTCAACCCCTTTCGCCTTCAGCGCGTCGCTGATTTCGCGGCTCGCCAGCGGCGCGATGGAGCTCATGTCGATCAGTACCAGGCCCGGTTTTGCCCCTTCGATAATGCCGTTTTCACCCAGCGCGACCTCTTTTACATGCGGCGAGTTAGGCAACATGGTGATGATCACGTCGCACTGTTCGGCAATGGCTTTTGGCGTGGAGGCGGTTTCAGCGCCAGCGGCAATGATCTCGCCGACAGATTCAGGATTACGGTCGGAAACCACCAGCGAGTAACCTGCTTTGATCAGGTTTTTGCTCATCGGTTTGCCCATAATGCCCAGGCCAATAAAACCAACTTTAATCGTCATAATTCGTCTCTCTGTCTCGCGGGTTATTTTTTAAAAGAATCAGCTAGTTTTTGCGTAGCGGAGCGGAACACGCCCAGGTCGCTGCCGACGGCCACAAAGGTGGCGCCCCACTCAAGGTAGCGGCGCGCATCGGCTTCCACCGGCGCCAGAATGCCGCTCGGCTTACCGTGTGCTTTGGCACGCGCAAAAATGTGCTGAATGGCACTCTGAACCTCTGGATGGTTCGCATTGCCCAGATGACCTAACGCGGCGGCCAGGTCGCTTGGGCCGACGAAGATGCCGTCCACGCCGGACGTCGCCGCGATGGCATCCACGCTATCCACCCCTTTCTGGCTTTCGATTTGCACAAGGATGGTGATGTTCTTGTTCGATTGGGCGAAGTAGTCCGGCACGGTGCCAAACATGTTGGCGCGGTGGGAAACGGAAACGCCGCGGATGCCTTCCGGCGGGTAACGGGTAGAGGCTACCGCCTGCACCGCTTCCTCTTCGCTCTCCACAAACGGGATCAGGAAGTTATAAAAGCCGATATCCAGCATCCGTTTGATGATGACCGGGTCGTTGGTCGGCACGCGTACCACCGGCGCGCTGGTGCTGCCTTTCAGAGCCATCAGCTGCGGAATAAGGGTGGTGACGTCGTTTGGCGCATGTTCGCCATCCAGCACCAGCCAGTCAAAACCTGCCAGCCCGAGCACTTCGGTGCTGATAGGGTTCGCCAGCGCCGACCAGCAGCCAATCTGAACCTGTTTTGCCGCAAGGGCTGCTTTAAATTTGTTCGGGAAAATATCGTTACTCATGACTGTTACCTTTGCTTATTTCTGCAATTCCATACGTTTGATGTCGCCTACCACGAAGAGGTAGCACACCATTGCCATTAGCGCTGAACAGCCAACAAAGATCAGCGCCGCGTTAAATGAGTGCAGCTCGCTCACCAGATAGCCAATAACCAGCGGCGTGACGATAGAGGCGACGTTGCCGAATACGTTAAAAACACCGCCGCACAGGCCGATAATCTCTCTCGGCGCCGTATCGGAGATAACGGGCCAGCCCAGCGCGCCAAAGCCCTTGCCGAAAAAGGCCAGCGCCATCAGCGCCACCACCAGCACGGTGTTATCGGTGTAGTTGCACAGGATAATGGTGGAAGCCAGCAGCATCCCGAGCACGATGGGCAGCTTACGCGCCAGGGTGGTGGAGGTGCCACGCTTTATCAGATGATCGGAGAAGACGCCCCCCAGCACACCGCCCGCAAAGCCGCACAGCGCCGGGATAGAGGCGGCCAGCCCCACTTTCAGAATCGACATCCCCTTCTCCTGCACCAGATAGATAGGAAACCAGGTGAGGAAGAACCAGGTGATGGTGTTGATAAAGTACTGGCCGAAAAAGACGCCCAGCATCATGCGGTTGGTAAGCAGCTGTTTGATGTAGTTAAGCTTCGGCCCTTTGGCAGCCTGGTCGCCGGGTTTTTTATGATCCATATCGACCACCGCGCCCCCTTCGGAGATAAATTTCAGCTCCTCGGCGGACATCCGCGGATGGTCGGTCGGGTTATGGATAAATTTCACCCACACCGCGGTTAAAGCGAAACCGATGATCCCCATGACGGTAAAGACGTGCTCCCAGCCCCAGGCGAAGGTCAGCCAGCCCAGCAGCGGCGAGAAGAGCGCGAGAGAGAAATATTGCGCCGCGTTAAAAAGCGCCGATGCGGTGCCGCGCTCTTTGGTGGGAAACCATGCGGCAACGATGCGCGCATTTGCCGGAAAGGAGGGCGCTTCGGAGAAGCCCAGCATAAAGCGCATGCAGAACATAGAGATACCCGCCCATGCCAGCGGGAAAAAGCCGACAAACCCCTGCAGAAAGGTGAAAAGTGACCAGAAAAAGAGGCTGAAGGCGTAGACTTTCTTCGAGCCAAACTTGTCGAGCAGCCAGCCGCCGGGGATCTGCATCAGCAGATAGGCCCAGCCGAAGGCGGAGAAGATGTAGCCGATAGATACCGCGCTGAGATGCAGCTCTTTGGCAACCTCAGTCCCGGCGATAGAGAGCGTCGCGCGGTCGGCATAATTCACGGCGGTAATAATAAATATCACCAGCAATATAAGATAACGGGTTGCAATTCCCTTTTTGGATTCAACAGCAGTATCCAGCATCATAAATATGTCCTCAGGAAAACATCAGCGTATTTTTATTATTTTTAAACAAGAGGTGCTTTTGACTTTATTAATTGCAGACGATTACGATTATGCACCAAAACTTGAATTATTATAAGCATCCTGCCCGCCCGCCACATTGTGATAAAGCTCAATAATAACCTGTCTGGATCAACTTATCTTGTACATCTGCACAACGCAGTGGGCGCTGATACACAGATTTACGCTTTACCCGCTTACGCCGTATGGGGCGCGGCAAAAGAGGTGATCGACGTCACATTTTTCCCTGCTAACACCTGACATTCTTTATATCACTAAGCGGAGTTTTATTTTAAAAATAAAAAACCGGGAATACTTTTTTACGAATTTATGATCTCATTTCGCTGGAGAATACTGGACAATGGCCGATATCGAAATTCGACAAACGTCACCGACGCCATTTTATATTAAGGTGCACGATACCGATAATGTGGCGATTATTGTTAACGACAATGGCCTGACCGCCGGTACGCGTTTCCCTGACGGGGTGACGCTGATTGAACATATTCCGCAAGGGCACAAAGTGGCGCTGACGGATATCCCGGCGCATGGCGAGATCGTTCGCTATGGCGAAGTGATCGGCTATGCGGTGCGCGATATCCCCCAGGGCAGCTGGATTGACGAGTCGCTGGTAGAGCTGCCGAAAGCGCCGCCGCTTAATACCCTGCCGCTGGCCACCCGCGTGCCGGAGCCGCTGCCGCCGCTGGAGGGCTATACCTTTGAAGGCTACCGCAACGCGGACGGCAGCGTCGGCACCAAGAACCTGCTCGGCATTACCACTAGCGTCCACTGCGTGGCGGGCGTGGTCGATTACGTGGTCAAACTTATCGAGCGCGACCTGCTGCCCGACTACCCGAACGTCGACGGCGTGGTGGGGCTGAACCACCTCTACGGCTGCGGCGTCGCCATTAACGCGCCGGCGGCAGTTGTCCCTATCCGTACCATTCACAACATCGCCCTTAACCCCAACTTTGGCGGTGAAGTGATGGTCATTGGCCTGGGCTGTGAAAAACTGCAGCCGGAGCGTCTTCTGCAGGGGACAGACGATGTGCAGGTCATTCCGGTGGAGGAGGCCAGCATTGTGCGCCTGCAGGATGAACATCATGTGGGCTTTAAGTCGATGGTGGATGACATTCTCCAGGTGGCCAGACGTCATCTCGAGAAGCTGAATCGGCGCCAGCGCGAAACCTGCCCCGCCTCTGAGCTGGTGGTGGGTATGCAGTGCGGCGGCAGCGACGCCTTCTCTGGCGTCACCGCTAACCCGGCGGTGGGATATGCGTCGGATCTGCTGGTCCGCTGCGGCGCCACGGTGATGTTCTCTGAGGTGACGGAAGTACGCGACGCGATTCATCTGTTGACCCCCCGCGCCATCAATGAAGAGGTCGGTAAACGGCTACTGGAGGAGATGGCCTGGTACGATAACTATCTCGACATGGGCAAAACCGACCGCAGCGCCAACCCCTCCCCCGGCAATAAAAAAGGCGGCCTGGCGAACGTGGTGGAAAAAGCGCTCGGTTCCATTGCCAAATCGGGCAAAAGCGCGATTGTGGAGGTGCTCTCCCCGGGTCAGCGCCCGACAAAACGCGGCCTGATTTACGCCGCTACGCCTGCCAGCGATTTCGTCTGCGGCACGCAGCAGGTCGCTTCCGGCATTACGGTGCAGGTCTTTACCACCGGGCGCGGTACGCCGTATGGCCTGATGGCAGTGCCGGTGATCAAGATGGCGACCCGTACCGAGCTGGCAAACCGCTGGTACGACTTAATGGATATCAACGCAGGCACCATCGCCACGGGCGAAGAAAGCATAGAGGATGTGGGCTGGAAGCTGTTCCACTTCATTCTCGACGTGGCGAGCGGACGCAAGAAAACCTTCTCCGATCAATGGGGATTACATAACCAGCTGGCGGTGTTTAACCCGGCGCCGGTGACCTGATCGTTCTTCCCCCTTTTTAGAGCATGGCTTCGGCCATGCTTTTTTTTACCCTTCAAACTTTCGCTTACTTATTTTTCCTTTCGAAACTTTCGTTTTTCAGAGCTCAATCACAAAAAAACGTTACGAAAGCATATAGATTCTTTCGCAACAACAAAACGAAAGGTTTCGGAGGGGAGATGTACATCATTTCAACCAAAGCGATGTTACAGAAAGCGCAGCGCGAAGGTTACGCCGTCCCGGCATTCAATGTTCATAATCTTGAAACACTACAGGTGGTGGTCGAAACCTCCGCCGGGCTGCATGCTCCGCTCATTGTGGCGGGCACGGCCGGCACCTTTAGCTATGCCGGAACAGGCAATATTGTGGCGATCGCAGGAGATCTGGCGAAAACCTGGAACCATCCGCTGGCTATTCATCTCGATCATCACGAGTCATTCGACGATATCAAACAAAAAGTGAAGGCTGGCGTGCGCTCCGCCATGATCGACGGCTCCCACCTCGCTTTCGCCGACAACGTCGCGCTGGTGAAAAAAGTGACCGATTACTGCCACCGTTATGATGTCAGCGTGGAGGCCGAGCTGGGGCGTCTGGGCGGTCAGGAAGATGATTTGGTGGTTGATGGCAAAGATGCGCTCTACACCAGCCCGCAGCAGGCGCGGGAATTTGTCGCCCTGACCGGCATCGACTCCCTGGCGGTCGCCATTGGAACCGCTCACGGGCTCTATACCGCAGCGCCGGTCCTCGACTTTGACCGCCTGGCGCAGATCCGCCAGCAGGTCGATATTCCGCTTGTTTTACATGGCGCGTCGGGGCTCTCTGGCGCCGATATCAGCAGGGCGATCCGCTCTGGCATCTGCAAGGTCAACGTCGCTACTGAATTAAAAATCGCCTTCTCTGACGCCCTGAAAACCTATTTTGCCTCGCATCCTGACGCCAGCGATCCGCGCCACTATATGGTGCCCGCGAAAGCCGCCATGAAAGAGGTAGTGCGCAAAGTCATCGCGGACTGTGGCTGTGAAGGAAAGCTTTAAAAATCATATCTCAGCGTTTCACGATAACCTGGAGGAAAAGGTGAAGAATATTATTGCCCGCCATAAGGCGGGAGAGCATATCGGTATCTGTTCTGTCTGCTCGGCGCACCCGCTGGTCATTGAAGCGGCGCTGCGATTCGATCTGCATACCCAAAACAAGGTGTTGATTGAGGCGACATCAAACCAGGTTAATCAGTTCGGCGGCTATACCGGTATGAAACCCGCTGATTTTCGCGATTTCGTGCTGAACATTGCCGAACAGATTGGCTTTCCCGCAGATCGTCTTATCCTCGGCGGCGACCATCTGGGGCCGAACTGCTGGCAAAACGAACCAGCGGAAACGGCGATGACGAAAGCGGTCGCGCTGATCAAAGCGTATGTCGCCGCCGGCTTCACCAAAATTCATCTGGACGCCTCCATGTCCTGCGCCGACGATCCTGTGCCGCTGGCTCCAGCCGTCGTCGCCGAGCGCGCCGCCCGCCTGTGCCAGGCAGCCGAAGAGACCGCCACCCCTGAACAAAAAGCGGCGTTAACTTATGTAATTGGTACCGAGGTGCCTGTCCCGGGCGGGGAAGCCAGCAGTATTCATCACGTTCACGTTACCCGCGTGGAAGATGCCGCGCTAACGCTCGAAACCCATCGCGTGGCGTTTACGGCGCTGGGGCTTGAGGAGGCCATGACGCGCGTTATCGCTATCGTGGTTCAGCCGGGCGTGGAGTTCGATCACACCCAAATCATCCATTACCAGCCGCAGGCCGCAGAGGCGCTCTCCCGCTGGATCTGCCAGACGCCAATGGTCTACGAGGCGCACTCAACCGATTACCAGTCTCGCCAGGCCTATCGCGAGCTGGTGCGGGACCATTTCGCCATTCTGAAGGTCGGCCCGGCGCTCACCTTCGCGCTCCGGGAAGCCATTTTTGCCCTCGCGCAGATGGAAAATGAGCTGGTTTCGCCAGAGAGCCGCAGCCACGTGCTGGAGGTGATTGACGAAGTGATGCTGAACGAGCCGGAATACTGGAAGAAGTATTATCACCCGACCTGGAGCCAGGCCATGGTGGATATCCACTTTAGCCTTTCCGATCGCATCCGCTACTACTGGCCGCACCCGCGCATTCGCCAGGGGGTGGAAAAGCTCATCGCGAACCTCAGCGACGTCACTCTGCCACTGGGCCTTATCAGTCAATTTATGCCCGTTCAGTTTGAACGTTTGTCGGCAAATGAGATCGCCGCTACGCCCCGTAATCTCATTCTCGACAAAATACAGGATGTGCTGCGCGCCTACCGCTACGGCTGCGCCCCTGAAAACCGCTGATACCGGAGTTTTTATGAGTCAACTTTTTGTCCGTACTGGCATTGCATTTGATAACCGCCATCAGGCTTTGGCCCATATCGGCGAGGAGATGCTGGCAAGAGGCGTTGTACACGCCTCCTACCCCGCCGCTCTGGCTGAAAGAGAGCTTGTTTATCCTACAGGCATCGCGCTTGAACAGCATGCGGTGGCGATCCCCCACTGTGAAGCGATACACGCCAGATCGCCGGCAATTTATCTTATTCGCCCGGTTAAACCGGTGAATTTTCAGCAGGCTGATGATGATAAGGAGATTGCCGTTTCACTCATTATCGCGCTGATTGTTGAAAACCCGGCGGCACAACTCAAACTCCTGCGCCGCCTGTTTAGTGAGCTGCAAAACCCCCATACGCTGGAAACGCTGCTGTCCGTACCTGACGACCAACTTGCCGCGTACTTCCGGGATACGATCCTTGAGCCGGAGTCTTACGCTCAAGCCATCTAAGTCACTGATAATAACAGGAGTACCCTATGAAACGTAAAGTGATTGTCGCCTGCGGCGGAGCCGTTGCTACCTCCACGATGGCGGCAGAAGAGATTAAAGAGCTGTGTGAAACGCACCACATCGATCTCGACCTCGTGCAGTGCCGGGTGACGGAAATTGAGACCTATATGGATGGTGCCGACCTGATCTGCACCACCGCTAAGGTCGATCGCGCCTTTGGTGATATCCCCGTCGTACATGGCATGCCCTTTGTTTCGGGCGTGGGTATCGAAGCCCTGCAGCAAAAAATCCTGACCATTCTCGAGGGATAACGCTATGTTTACCGAAATCATGCGGTATATCCTCGATCTGGGACCTACCGTAATGCTGCCCATCGTCATCATTATTTTCTCAAAGTTGCTGGGGATGAAGCTGGGCGATTGCTTTAAGTCAGGGCTGCACATCGGCATTGGCTTCGTCGGGATTGGGCTGGTGATCGGCCTGATGCTCGACTCCATCGGTCCGGCAGCGAAAGCGATGGCGGAACAGTTCCAGATTAACCTTCAGGTGGTTGACGTCGGCTGGCCGGGCTCCTCCCCCATGACCTGGGCGTCGCAGATTGCGCTGGTCGCCATTCCCGTTGCCATCGGGGTGAACATCGTCATGCTGATCACCCGGACGACACGGGTGGTGAATGTCGATATCTGGAATATCTGGCATATGACCTTTACCGGGGCGATGCTCCATCTGGCCACCGGCTCTTACTGGATCGGCATTCTGGGCGTCGTCGTTCATGCCGCCTTCGTCTATAAGCTGGGCGACTGGTTTGCTAAAGATACCCGCGAATTTTTTGGCCTGGAGGGGATCGCTATTCCGCACGGATCCTCCGCCTACCTTGGCCCCGTGGCGGTGCTTGTCGATACGATTATCGAAAAAATTCCGGGCCTGAACCGTATCCATTTCAGCGCTGACGACGTGCAAAAACGCTTCGGTCCATTCGGCGAACCGGTTACCGTCGGCTTTATTATGGGTCTGGTTATCGGCCTGCTGGCGGGTTACGACGCCAAAGGCGTCCTGCAGCTTGCGGTGAAAACCGCTGCGGTCATGCTCCTTATGCCGCGCGTCATCAAACCGATCATGGATGGCCTGACGCCAATCGCAAAACAGGCGCGTAAACGCCTGCAGGCTAAATTTGGCGGCCAGGAGTTTTTAATCGGTCTTGATCCGGCGCTGCTGCTTGGTCATACCGCGGTGGTCTCCGCCAGCCTGATTTTTATCCCCTTAACCATTCTGATTGCCGTCCTGGTGCCGGGCAACAAGGTGCTGCCCTTTGGCGACCTTGCCACCATCGGCTTCTTTGTGGCGATGGCGGTCGCGGTGCATCAGGGTAACCTGTTCCGCACGCTGATTTCCGGGGTCATCATTATGGGAATGACGCTGTGGATAGCGACCCAGACAATCGGGCTGCATACCCAGCTTGCGCAGAATGCCGGCGCGCTGAAGGCGGGTGGCCTGGTCGCTTCCATGGACCAGGGAGGTTCCCCGGTGACCTGGCTGCTGATTGAGCTGTTCACCTGGCAAAACGTTGTCGGCTTTATCGTCATTGCCGCCATCTACGTTACGGGCGTCCTGCTCACCTGGCGCCGGGCGCGCACTTTTGTGGCGGCAGAAAAACTGGCCGTCACGCAGCAAAGCCAGCCTCTTTCCTGACAACAGGGGAGCCAGGCTCCCCTTCTTTCTCTGGAGTCTAAAATGAAATCAGTGGTTATTCACGCTGAAGGCAGCGTGCGCGTTGAAGAACGTCCTGTTCCTCAGATCCAGGCCGCAGATGATGTGCAGGTGCGCGTCGTCTGTTCCGGGCTGTGCGGCTCGGATATCCCGCGAATTTTTAACAACGGCGCGCATTATTACCCCATCACGCTCGGTCATGAATTTAGCGGCTACGTTGAAGCCTGCGGCGCGGATGTGACCGATCTCCGCCCCGGCGACGCCGTGGCGTGCGTTCCGCTACTTCCCTGCTTTTCCTGCCCGGAGTGTGAAAAAGGCTTTTATTCACTCTGCAAGCGCTATCAGTTTGTCGGTTCCCGCAGCGATGGCGGCAATGCGGAATTTATCGTGGTAAAACGCGCCAACCTGTTCCGCCTGCCAGCGGAAATGACCATTACGGACGGGGCATTTATCGAACCGATTACTGTCGGGCTGCATGCGTTCCATCTCGCCGGAGGGTGTACTGACAAAAACGTGGTAATCGTCGGCGCAGGTACCATCGGGCTGCTGGCGATGCAGTCGGCGCTCGCGCTGGGCGCCCGCAGCGTCACGGCAATCGATATCAACGACGAACGACTCACGCTGGCAAAAAGGCTGGGAGCCACGCGGATACTTAACAGCAAAACGTCAGACGTGGCGCAGATGGCCGCTATGCTGGAAGAGAGCCGCTTCGATCAGTTGGTGTTAGAAACGGCGGGAACACCGCAGACCGTCGCGCTGGCCATCACTATCGCCGGTCCCCGCGCGCAGCTGGCGCTGGTGGGAACGCTACATCATGACCTGCACCTCCCCGCGGCCACCTTCGGCCAGATCCTGCGTAAAGAGCTAACGCTGCTCGGCAGCTGGATGAATTACTCCGCGCCGTGGCCGGGCGAAGAGTGGGAAACCGCCACCCGCCTGCTGGCACAGAAGAAATTTACACTCTCCCCGTTAATCGCCCATACGGGAGACTGCGACAGTTTTGCCCGCGCCGTTCAGGCGCTGAAGGGCGCTCCCATGCAGGGTAAGATATTGCTGCGCCTCGATTAACTTTACGAGCCAGCAACCTGAGCTGGCTCACAGTTACTTTCGAATATTGCCTTACCTCTTTCGCTTACCTTCGATTAGAATAGGGGCAGTTAATTGTCAGGCTAATCAATATGAACTCTTTTGAGCGAAGAAATAAAATCGTTGACCTGGTCAACGCACAGGGCAGCGCAATGGTGCTGGACCTTTCGAATTTGTTTGGTATCTCTGAAGTGACAATTCGCACCGATCTGCGCCTGCTGGAGGAAAAGGGGTTAGTCACACGCTTTCACGGCGGCGCGGCAAAGCCCGGCAGCAACCTTGCGGAAAGTGAAAACCAGGAGGTGACGCTGGAAGATCGTTACCAGCTCGCCAGCGACCCGAAAAAACGTATCGCCCAGGCCGCGGTGGCGATGATTGAAGAAGGAATGACCATCATCCTGGACAGCGGTAGCACGACCATGCTGATTGCCGAAGCGCTGACCAAAAGAGCCAATATCACGGTCATCACCAACAGTCTGCCTGCGGCATTCGCCCTCGCCGAAAACAAAGACATTACGCTGGTGGTGTGCGGCGGTACGGTACGTCACAAAACCCACTCCATGCATGGCACCATCGCCGAGCGCTCGCTTACCGGAATAAGCGCAGACCTGATGTTCGTCGGCGCGGATGGTATCGACGCGACCAACGGTATTACCACCTTCAATGAAGGTTACTCCATCAGCAGCGTGATGGCGGCTGCCGCACATAAAGTGATCGCCGTGCTGGATGCCAGCAAATTCAACCGTCGTGGGTTTAACCAGGTACTGCCGATGGAGAAGATTGATTGCGTGATTACGGATGACGGGATCGTCGAGAAAGACAGGAAAGCGCTCCATCAAACGCCGGTTGAGCTGATTGTTGTTTAACTGCCTGGCTCAAATCGCCCGATAGCGCTTCGCTTATCGGGCATGCCCCTGGCTTTCGTAATTTGCAGGCCGGGTAAGCGCAAGAAGAGCGTTTTCCTTTTCCGACATTTCTTCCGACATATATTCTGACACTACAGACGACGCGTGAATCCCTTCCCGCAGCGCATCGGCCATATTTTGCAGCATAAACCCGACTGCCCTAAAATCTGGTAATAACGTGCCTGCTGGAGATGAAAGGTGCCTGGTAGCGGCTTCTGTCTCTTACTCCCCCTGCTGCTCCAGCGCGTGCTTATACAGGGCGTTTTTCTTCACGCCGTGGATTTCGGCAGCAAGCGCGGCGGCTTTTTTGAGCGGCAGTTCCGCCTGCAGCAGCGCCAGGGTACGCAGGGCATCGGCAGGTAACGCGTCATCTTCCGCCTTATGGCCTTCGACAATTAGCACCATCTCCCCCTTACGGCGGTTCTCATCTTCCTTGACCCAGGCCAGCAGTTCGCCCACCGGCGCACCATGGATGGTTTCCCAGGTTTTGGTCAGCTCGCGCGCCAGCACCACGTAGCGGGAGGGTCCCCAGACGGTCACCATATCTTCCAGACTTTCCAGCAGGCGGTGCGTGGATTCATAGAAAATAAGCGTGCGCGGCTCCGCTTCCAGTTCTTTAAGCACGTCGCGACGGCCTTTCGATTTGGCGGGCAGAAAACCTTCGTAGCAGAAACGATCGGACGGCAGCCCCGCCGCGCTTAATGCGGCAATCGCAGCACACGGCCCCGGCAGCGGCACCACGCGGATGCCCGCTTCACGGCAGGTGCGCACCAGATGATAGCCCGGATCGTTGATCAGCGGCGTACCCGCATCGGAAACCAGCGCGATGTTCACTCCTTCTTTTAGCTTCGCCACCAGCGTTTCGGCTTTTTGTTGCTCATTGTGATCGTGCAGGGCGAAAAGACGGGCGTTAATAGCGAAATGCTGAAGCAGCAGACCGGTGTGGCGGGTATCTTCAGCGGCAATTAAATCAACCTCTTGCAATACGGTAAGCGCACGTTGGGTAATATCAGACAAATTCCCGATAGGAGTAGGTACAATATAAAGCTGGCCCTGAGAATTCTCTGCCGTTTCGTGTTGTTTCATTGTTTCGTCCGTATTGCCGATTTAATATTGAGCATTGCGTAAAAAATATCACTGGATACAGTATGGTACCCTTAACGTTTCTACGAAAAAAAGCCACGCGCAGCCTTCCCCTTGTGCTGGCAGCCCTGATTTTCGCCGGCTGCGGCACCCAGGCGCCCGACCAAAGCACAGCCCATATGCAGGGGTCGGCACAGGCTGATTCGGGCTTTTATCTGCAACAGATGTCGCAGAGTTCCGATGATACCAGGATCAACTGGCAATTACTCGCCATTCGTGCACTCATCCAGGAGGGCAAAACCCAGCAGGCTTCTGAGCTGTTTAACCAGCTACCTCAGGATCTCACCGACACCCAGCGGCGTGAACGGTCGCTGCTGGATGCCGAGCTGAAAATTGCGCAGAAAGATTATGCTGGCGCCAAAAAAGCCCTTGGGGATATCGATCTCAGCGCGCTGGATAAAAACCAGCAGGCGCGATTCTGGCAGGCGGGTATTACCGCTGAACAGGGTCGCCCTTCCCTGACGCTGCTGCGCGCCCTGGTTGCCCAGGAGCCGCTGCTGAGCGGCGCGGAGAAACAGAAAAATATCGACGCCACCTGGCAGGCCCTCTCTGGCATGACCCAGGCGCAAGCGCAGGCGCTGGTCATTAACGCCGACGAAAACGTACTGCAGGGCTGGATCGATCTTCAACAGATGTGGTTCAACAACCGCAACGATCCGGCGATGCTGAAGGCGGGGATTAGCGACTGGCGCACCCGTTATCCGCAAAACCCCGGAGCGAAGATGCTGCCGTCGCAGCTGGCGAACGTGCAAAACTTTAAGCCAGCCTCGACAGCCAGAATCGCGCTACTTCTGCCGCTAAATGGCCAGGCTGCGGTCTTTGGCCGTACTATCCGCCAGGGCTTTGAAGCGGCGAAAAACGGCACCGCCGCCGTCGCGGGTAGCGCCGTGCCGGAGCAGGCCGCGCAGGCGGCTAACGTCAACGACGTGGTAAGCCCCTCGGCCGCAGAAACCGCCGATCTGACGACCGCCCAGTCGCCGGAAGGGACTCGCCAGAATCCGGTTACTGCCCCAACCACACCGCCTGCTGCTGCTCCAGCTGCTCCAGCTGCTCCAGCTGCTCCAGCTGCTCCAGCTGCTCCAGCGGAGGCTACCGCTCCTGCCGCGCCAGCGCCAGCGACGCAGCCAGGCGATGCCGTAACGCCAGCGCCCTCCCAGCCGTCCGTAGCGCCTGCACAGGCAGTTACCGCCGCCAGCCCGGGCGCCGAGCTGAAGATCTATGACACCAGCGCTCAGCCGCTCGATCAGATACTGGCGCAGGTGCAGCAGGATGGCGCCAGCATTGTGGTCGGCCCGCTGCTGAAAAATAACGTAGAAGCGCTGATGAAAAGCAACACCTCGCTAAACGTGCTGGCGCTTAACCAGCCGGAGCAGGTGCAGAACCGGGCGAATATCTGCTATTTTGCCCTCTCCCCGGAGGATGAGGCCCGCGATGCGGCGCGTCATATCCACGATCAGGGTAAACAGGCTCCGCTGTTGCTGATCCCGCGCAGTTCCTTTGGCGATCGTGTCGCTAACGCTTTTGCCGACGAATGGAAGCGCCTGGGCGGGGGGGTCGTACTGGCGCAGAAGTTTGGTTCCGCTTCTGAACTGAGAGCGGGCGTAAATGGCGGCGCGGGTATTGCCCTTACCGGCAGCCCCATCGCCGCCAGCCTGCCGCAGCAGGAGGCTGTCACCATCGGTGACCTGACCATTCCTGCGCCGCCGAGCGAGGCGCAAATCAGCGGCGGCGGTAACGTCGATGCCGCCTACATCGTCGCCACGCCGGAAGAGATCGCCTTTATCAAGCCGATGATCGCCATGCGCAACGGTAGCCAGAGCGCGACAACGCTCTACGCCAGCTCGCGCAGCGCCCAGGGTACCGCCGGACCGGACTTCCGTCTGGAGATGGACGGGCTACAGTACAGCGAAATTCCGATGCTGGCGGGCAGCAGCCCCTCCCTGATGCAGCAGGCACTGAGCACGGTCAATAACGACTACTCGCTGGCGCGTCTGTATGCCATGGGCGTCGATGCGTGGGCGTTGGCTAATCACTTCACCCAGATGCGCCAGGTGCCTGGCTTTGAGCTGAACGGCAATACCGGGGACCTCACCGCTAACGAAAATTGCGTCATTAACAGGAAGTTATCGTGGCTCAAATACCAGCAGGGAGAGATTGTCCCGGCCAGTTAAGCCCTAAGCAGGCCGGCGAGGCGTGGGAGTTAAAAGCGCGTCGCTGGCTGGAAGGCAAGGGACTGCGTTTTATCGCCGCCAACGTCCGTGGGCGCGGCGGCGAAATCGACCTGATTATGAAAGAGGGTCGCACCACGGTGTTTATCGAAGTGCGCTACCGCCGCTCGTCGCGTTTCGGCGGCGCGGCGGCCAGCGTGACGGCCGCCAAACAACATAAATTATTACAGACTGCCCTCTTGTGGCTTACCCGCCATAATGGGAGTTTTGATACTGTGGATTGCCGATTCGATGTGGTAGCCTTCACCGGAAACGACGTTGAATGGTACAAAAACGCCTTCGGCGAAGATGCATAATTAAGATTTCAAAGGGATATCGTGCTCGAAAGAATTAAGGTTTGCTTTACGGAAAGCATTCAGACCCAGATTGCAGCAGCGGAAGCGCTGCCGGATGCCATTTCCCGCGCAGCGATGACGCTGGTACAGTCCCTGCTTAACGGCAACAAAATCCTCTGTTGTGGCAATGGTACCTCCGCCGCCAACGCACAGCATTTTGCTGCCAGTATGATTAACCGCTTTGAAACTGAACGTCCAAGCCTGCCGGCGATCGCACTTAATACGGATAACGTGGTCTTAACGGCGATTGCAAACGATCGCCTGCACGATGAGATTTACGCTAAACAGGTGCGGGCGCTGGGCCATGCGGGCGATGTTCTGCTGGCGATTTCCACACGTGGTAACAGCCGCGACATCGTCAAGGCCGTTGAAGCCGCCGTCACCCGCGATATGACTATCGTGGCGTTAACCGGCTATGACGGCGGCGAGCTGGCGGGTCTGTTAGGGCCGCAGGATGTGGAAATTCGTATTCCCTCTCATCGCAGCGCGCGCATTCAGGAGATGCATATGCTGACGGTGAACTGCCTTTGCGATCTGATCGATAACACGCTTTTCCCTCACCAGGATGATTAAGGAGTACACATGAAGGCCTTTTCGCCCCTCGCAGTCCTTATTTCTGCGCTGCTGCTTCAGGGATGCGTCGCGGCGGCCGTCGTTGGCACCGCCGCGGTCGGCACCAAGGCGGCGACCGATCCGCGCACTGTTGGAACGCAGGTTGATGACGGCACGCTGGAGCTGCGCGTCAATAGCGCTCTGTCGAAAGACGAGCAAATCAAGAAAGAGGCGCGTATTAACGTCACCGCCTATCAGGGCAAAGTGCTGCTGGTCGGCCAGGCGCCGAACCCGGATCTCGCCTCCCGCGCGAAGCAGATCGCTATGGGTGTAGAGGGTGCCACCGAGGTGTTTAACGAGATCCGCCAGGGTCAGCCGATTAGCCTCGGCACCGCGTCGTCAGATACCTGGATCACCACTAAAGTACGCTCGCAGCTTCTCGGCAGCGACCAGGTGAAATCCTCAAACGTGAAGGTCACCACGGAAAATGGCGAGGTGTTCCTGCTGGGTCTGGTAACCGACCGCGAAGGTAAAGCCGCGGCGGATATCGCCAGCCGCGTCAGCGGCGTGAAGCACGTGACGACGGCGTTTACCTATATTAAATAAACAGTCGTTAACCCTCTCCCTGCGGGGAGAGGGAACTGCCCGTCAACGTTAAAGCAGCGCAATACTTCCCACTATCACCCCACTTAACGCCACCAGCGCGCCGGTAAGCCACAGGGCTTTCGCCGGGAAAGCTTTGTGCAGCATAATCAGCGACGGCAGGCTGACCGCAGGCAAGGTAATCAACAGCGCCAGCGCGGGGGCGGTGCCCATCCCTGCCAGCATCATCGTCTGCACAATCGGGATCTCGGCGGCGGTCGGGATCACAAACAGGCAGCCGGCAATCGCCATCGCCACCACCCACAGCAGGGTGTTGTCAATGGCGCCATCCGCATGAGGGAAGAGCCAGACGCGCGCGGCCCCCAGCGCCAGTACTGCCAGGATGTAGACCGGGATAGTGCTCCAGAAAAGCTGCCACAGCGCCCGGCTCCAGCGGGCCATAAAACTCCCCTGCGGCTCAACGGCGCTTGTTTCAACCGTGGCAGCAGGCAGATCGCGCTCTTTCACCAGATACTGCACCAGCGAGGCGACCACCAGCACGGTGAGCAGCCCGGCCACCAGCCTGATCAGCGCAAAATGCCAGCCGAGCACAAAGCCCATAAAGACCAGCGTGGCCGGGTTGAGCAGCGGGTTGCCCATCCAGAACGCCAGCGCGCCACCCATCGACACGCGCTGGCGGCGCATGCCGGCGGCGACCGGCGCCGCGCAGCAGGTGCACATCATTCCGGGCAGAGAGAAGATCGTCCCCAGCAGCGTTCCCTGGAAGCGTGGCTGTCCGAGGGTGCGCATCAACCAGTCGCGCGGGATCAGCACCTGAATAAGCGAGCCCAGCAATACCCCCAGCACGGCCGCTTTCCAGACGGCGAGAAAGTAAACCATCGCGTAATCCCAGGCCGCCTTAAGCGGGCTGGGATCGCCGTTAGCAAGAATCGATTTGCCGATACTGTGCGTTTCGGCGGCGGTGAAGGCTTTGCCATAGTAGGGCTGCCACTTCACATACCAGAGACCAACAAGAACAACGAGCAGAAAAAGCGCGGGTTTCCACCACTGAACGTGGGGCGCCGCCTGAGATGAAGACTGACCAGCCATAACCTATCCCGGGGAATTGAGTGAATTTTGCCCCCGGATATTACGCCTCGCCCCTGGCAATTTCACGCAGTTTTGCCGATGGGATAATCGTCACCCCCTCCCGGGAAGGAGAAAAAGCCTCTTTCATCATGGCGCGCGCCACGTCCCGTGCCTCGATCGATTTCCAGTTCCCCGGCAGAAGCTGGAACAGTGGGGCAAAAAGAGATTCGCTGAAACGGTGCTTTTCACGATCGCCCAGCAGCATGGAAGGGCGGACAATCGTTAACCGTTCCCACCTCTGCGCGATCAACGCCGCCTCCATTTTCCCTTTCACTTTGTTGTAGAAAAAATGGGAGCTTTCGCTGGCGCCCATCGCACTCACCACCAGAAAATGTTTAGCGCCCAGCTTCCTGGCGGTAAGAGCGGTATCCACCACCAGCGTGTAATCAGCATGAATAAAAGCCTCTTTACTGCCCGCTTCGCGCCGGGTGGTCCCCAGACAGCAGAAAGCGATATCAATAGGATCTTTCACCATCGCCAGCGCATCGGTCAGCTGCGGATCGTGAGGATTAAAGACGCCGTCGATCCCTCCCAGCGGGCGACGGGTGGGAGCAGCGATATAGTTCACTTTACCCGAAGGGATTAGCATCCGCAGCAAGTGGTTGCCCACCAGCCCGGTGGCGCCTGTGATTAACACCTGACTCATCATCTCTCCCCTTTGCGGAATTGTCCGTTTGCGATTTCAGCCTGCTCAACCACACTTAATAGTCTGCATCAGGTAATTATTTACCAGAACGGGAGAATTATCTGTCTGAAGAGATAACAACGGAGGAAGTATGAGCAAGAAAATTGCAGTCTTGATCACCGACGAGTTTGAAGATTCAGAATTTACCTCGCCCGCCGAGGCGTTCCGCAAAGCGGGACACGAGGTGATTACTATTGAAAAAGAGGCGGGTAAAACCGTGAAAGGCCATAAGGGCGAAGCCAGCGTGACCATCGACAAAACCATTGACGAGGTACGTCCGGCGGAATTTGACGCCCTGCTGCTGCCCGGCGGCCATTCACCAGATGCGCTGCGCGGTGACGAGCGTTTTGTAACTTTTACCCGGGATTTTGTCGCGAGCGGCAAGCCGGTCTTTGCCATTTGCCACGGTCCACAGCTGCTGATCAGCGCCGAAGTGGTACGCGGGCGTAAGCTTACCGCCGTCAAACCGATCGTTATCGATCTGAAAAACGCCGGCGCGGAGTTCCACGATCAGGAAGTGGTGGTAGATAACGATCAGATCGTGACCAGCCGTACTCCTGACGACCTGCCCGCCTTTAATCGCGAGGCGTTACGCCTGCTCGGCGCGTAACCAGCAGAGCTTTTTACCAAAGCCGAGGGTGTTGTCGGTGAACTTAAGTTCATCGGGACGGATTTCCCACAGCGGGGCTGACAGCGCCACGGCAACCGGAAAGCGGCGAAGATAGTGCTTACGTATCGCGTCGCTTTCCTCCCCCTCCAGACGCCGGATCTCACCTTTAAACTGCACGCCGCGGATCAGCGCGACGGTTTTTGGCTGCCCGTTAACGGTGCCCGCTACATGGGTACGTTCGCCGGTCATCTGTGAGTGACGCGTTTTTTCGTCGCTCATGACGTAAAAGGCCACGCGAACCGGATCGTAGTAATAAAAGGCGTTGGCGCACCAGAGCTCCCCATCACAACTGACGCACCAGGTGACGACATGCTGTTTCGCCAGCCAGCGGTTAATGGCTGCGAGTGTTTCCATTTTGCTTCCCTCCCATGCTAAGGTGCACTCACCTTACCATAACGACTCTCGCTACCGTGTGCTGGTTTCTCTATCTTGTCCGTACAGCTGACAATGCGCTCTATACCGGTATAACTACCGACGTGGCCCGGCGTTTCGTCGAGCATCAGACAGGAAAAGGGGCAAAGGCGCTGCGGGGTAAGGGGACGCTGACCCTGGCCTTTTCCGCACCGGTTGGTGAACGCTCACTGGCGCTAAAGCTGGAGTACCGCGTGAAACAGCTGACGAAGCCTCAGAAAGAGCGCCTCGTCGCCGGGGATGGGTCTTTTGAGGCGCTACGCGAGCGCCTGCTCAAAACCGATTGAAATGATCGTGATACTCCACGAGCCCGCATACGCCGTTCAGCGCATCGTCCGCCAGGCGATGCACCTGGAATGCCGTCTCCGTACCCGGCCAGCGGCAGTGCAGGTCGTAGTGCGCAGCCTGCTCAAACCCTAAACGGCTGTAGAAAGCGGGATCGCCCAGCGCGACCACCGCCGCGTAGCCAAATTCGTTAAGCGAATCCAGCCCTTCATAGACCAGCTGACGCGCCAGACCTTGTCCGCGGTAATTTTCATCTACCGCCAGCGGCGCCATCCCCACCCACTGCAACTCTTCGCCGTGGACGGAGACAGGACTAAACGCCACGTAGCCCACCACCTGACCTTCATCATCAGTGGCGACCAGGCCCAGGGTAATCAGACCATCCTCACGAAGGTCGTGCACCAGTTGGGCTTCGGCTTCGCCAGGAAAAGAACGGCGCAGCAGCGCATCAATGCCGGGGGCATCAATGCCTATTTCGACTCGAATCAGCATGGCTCACCTACAGAATTATGTTTAGTATCCGGCGATGTTTTTAACCCCGCCTCAACGAAATCAGCCATTTGCATCAGCACCGCGCGCAGCGGCTTCGGCATCTGATCCAGTTCAATGGCATCCATCAAATTTTTGACGTACAGGCCCAACTCGGTATCGCCTTCGATCACCAGACGGCGCTGGAAAAAGAGCGTATCCGGGTCCTGCTTGCGGGCGGCGATCATCAGCAGATCGCTGGCATCGGCGCTGAAGCTCACGTCGGCCTCGGCAAATTCACGGACAATCAGGCGATCCTCTTCCACGGAGGTATACCAGCGCAGCCCGATATCGCGCACGTGAATACTCAGCCAGCGGCCTTTCAGAAACTCGAGTTCGCCCTCTTCCAGCGCCTGCCGGAACTGCCAGTGTAAAACCTGCTCCAGCACCTGACGCTTGAGCGCAAAGGGCGCCAGCTTAACCGGCACGCTTAACATTGACGGGCCAAATTGTACGAGACGTGAACGCAGTTTATCCAGCACGAGCATTACTCCCTGATAGCTATAGTTCTGCCATTTTGCCATATCCTGCCGATGTGATAGCGGCATAAATCAACAAACCGGCATCAGACCTTGCCCAATATTGGTGTCATCAATACGCCATTAACTGCCTGAAATCAAAAATTGTCGCATGCAGGTTAATTAAAATCTTCGTTCGTTAACAATTATGCGCCCCCCGGGGCGGCGAACGTCAGGAAATACTATGGAGCTGCTCTGCCCAGCCGGAAACCTTCCGGCGCTTAAGGCGGCCATCGAAAACGGCGCCGATGCGGTCTATATCGGGCTGAAAGATGATACTAACGCCCGCCATTTTGCTGGTCTTAACTTTACGGAGAAAAAGCTTCAGGAGGCCGTCACCTTCGTTCACCAGCACCGCCGTAAGCTACATATCGCTATCAACACCTTTGCGCATCCGGACGGTTACGCCCGCTGGCAACGCGCCGTCGATATGGCGGCACAGCTTGGGGCCGACGCGCTGATTCTGGCCGACCTTGCCATGCTGGAGTATGCCGCATCTCGCTATCCGCATATTGAGCGCCATGTCTCTGTTCAGGCATCCGCCACCAATGAAGAAGCCGTGCGGTTTTACCATCGCCACTTTGACGTGTCCCGGGTTGTGCTACCCCGTGTCCTCTCCATCCATCAGGTTAAGCAGCTGGCGCGCGTCACGCCTGTGCCGCTGGAGGTCTTTGCCTTCGGCAGCCTGTGCATCATGGCTGAAGGCCGCTGCTACCTCTCCTCCTATTTAACCGGTGAATCGCCCAATACCGTGGGCGCCTGCTCCCCGGCCCGCTTTGTGCGCTGGCAGCAGACCCCGCAGGGGCTGGAGTCGCGTCTGAACGACGTGCTGATCGACCGCTATCAGGACGGAGAAAACGCGGGCTACCCGACGCTGTGCAAAGGCCGCTATCTGGTAGATGGCGCACGCTATCACGCTCTGGAAGAGCCCACCAGCCTGAACACCCTGGAGCTGCTGCCCGAGCTGCTCGCGGCGAATATCGCTTCGGTCAAAATCGAAGGACGTCAGCGCAGCCCGGCCTATGTCAGCCAGGTGGCGAAGGTCTGGCGGCAGGCGATCGACCGCTGCATGGCCGATCCGCAAAACTATGCTCCGCAACCGGCATGGATGGAGACCCTCGGCGCAATGTCCGAAGGCACCCAGACGACGCTTGGCGCCTACCACCGTAAATGGCAGTGAGAACATCATGAAATATTCATTGGGGCCGGTACTTTACTACTGGCCAAAAGAGACGCTGGAAACATTTTATCAGCAGGCGGCGACGAGCAGCGCCGATGTGATCTACCTTGGCGAGGCGGTATGCAGCAAGCGCCGCGCCACTAAAGCGGGCGACTGGCTCGATATGGCAAAAAGCCTGGCAGCCAGCGGCAAGCAGGTGGTGCTCTCCACCCTGGCGCTGGTTCAGGCCTCATCGGAGCTGAACGAACTGAAGCGCTTCGTGGATAACGGCGAGTTTCTGCTGGAGGCGAGCGATCTTGGCGTGGTAAACATGTGCGCCGAACGCAAACTGCCGTTTGTCGCCGGCCACGCGCTTAACTGCTATAACGCCGTCACCCTGCGCCTGCTGCTGAAACAGGGGATGACGCGCTGGTGTATGCCGGTGGAGCTCTCCCGGGACTGGCTGGCGAATCTGCTGGCGCAGTGCGACGAGCTAGGGATCCGCAACCAGTTTGAGGTGGAAGTGCTGAGCTACGGCCATCTGCCGCTCGCTTATTCCGCTCGCTGCTTTACCGCACGCTCGGAAAACCGGCCGAAAGATGAGTGCGAAACCTGCTGCATTAAATACCCGAACGGGCGCAACATGCTGTCGCAGGAGAATCAGCAGGTGTTCGTGCTTAACGGCATTCAGACCATGAGCGGCTATGTCTATAACCTCGGCAACGAACTGGCGTCGATGCAGGGGCTGGTCGATATGGTGCGACTGTCACCTTTAGGCACAGAGACGCTCACCATGATCGATGCCTTCCGCGCCAATGAGAATGGCGACGCGCCGCTGCCGCTGGCAGCCAATAACGACTGCAACGGCTACTGGAAGCGCGTGGCGGGGCTAACGTTACAAGCTTAACCGACAGGCCACACCTGCAGGACTGATAAGCGCAGCACCATCTGGCATGGTTTCGGCATTCTGCCAATACCCGCCGGATGGCGGCATAAATGGTTTATCCTGCCTACGGCAGTTGTACCGGCAGGCAGCCCTGCCAACGATAAAGCTCACTTTGTTAACAGCTTTAGCTAATCTTTAATGCAGTATGAAAAGATTAACCGGTAACAAAGTGAGCTGTTATGACTGAAAAATCGATTCCGTTTTCGGTGCTGGATCTGGCGCCGATCCCTCAGGGCTCCTCGGCTAAAGAGGCCTTTTCCCACTCTCTCGCCCTTGCCCGTCTCGCCGAACAGCGCGGCTATCATCGCTACTGGCTGGCGGAACATCATAATATGGTCGGTATCGCCAGCGCCGCCACCTCGGTGCTGATTGGCTATCTGGCGGCAAATACCACCACCCTGCACCTTGGCTCCGGCGGCGTGATGCTACCAAACCACTCCCCGCTGGTAATTGCCGAGCAGTTCGGTACGCTTAACACTCTCTTCCCGGGACGTATTGATTTAGGTCTGGGGCGCGCACCGGGCAGCGATCAGCCCACCATGCGGGCGCTGCGCCGCCATATGGGCGGTGATATTGATAACTTCCCGCGCGATGTGGCGGAGCTGGTGGACTGGTTTGACGCGCGCGATCCTGCCCCGCTGGTGCGCCCGGTACCGGGCTACGGGGAGAAGATCCCGGTCTGGCTGTTAGGCTCGAGTCTCTACAGCGCCCAGCTCGCGGCACAGCTCGGCCTGCCGTTTGCCTTCGCCTCCCATTTTGCGCCAGACATGCTGTTCCAGGCGCTGCATCTCTACCGTACCAACTTTAAACCTTCCGAACGGCTGGAGAAGCCATACGCGATGGTCTGCATCAATATTATCGCCGCCGACAGCGATCGGGATGCGGAGTTTCTCTTCACCTCCATGCAGCAGGCGTTTGTGAAGCTGCGCCGCGGCGAGAGCGGACAGCTGCCGCCACCGGTAGAAAATATGCATCAGCTATGGTCCGCCTCCGAGCAGTACGGCGTGCAGCAGGCGCTGAGCATGTCGCTGGTGGGGGATAAGACGAAGGTGCGCCACGGTCTGGAAGCGGTGCTGCGCGAGACGCAGGCGGACGAGATAATGGTTAACGGCCAGATTTTCGATCACGAGGCACGTCTGCATTCGTTTGATCTGGCGATGCAGGTGAAAGAGGAGTTGGTGGGGTAGATGCGTGCTCGTGGCTCCCCTCACCCCGGCCCTCTCCCCAGCGGGGAGAGGGGGATAAAAGCCGAAAAGCGGTGCCATACTGTCCCCTCTCCCCTGCGGGGAGAGGGTTAGGGTGAGGGGCATCCCTTCCCGATTACTGATAAACAGGCAACAGATTAAAACTCGACAGCACGTGCACAACCGCATTCCCCACGCCAAAAACCAGGATCAGCGCAATCATCGGCCTGCCGCCCCAGACGCGAAATTTCGGGCTGCCGAAGCGCTTGCGTGATTTACGCGCCAGCAGCGCCGGGACAATCGCAGCCCAGATGGTTGCCGCAAGGCCCGCATAGCCGATAGCGTACAGGAAGCCGTTTGGCCACAGCAGGCCGCCCACAATCGGCGGCAGGAAGGTCAGCAGCGCGGTTTTCAGGCGTCCGAACGCCGAATCATCAAAACCAAACAGATCCGCCAGATAGTCGAACAGCCCCAGCGTCACGCCAAGGAACGAGCTGGCGACCGCGAAGTTCGAGAAGATCACCAGCAGCAGATCCAGGCTGCGGCTGTTCAGCACGCCGCTCAGCGCCTGCACCAGCACATCAATATTACCGCCCTTCTGCGCAATGGCGATAAAGTCCGGGCGCGGGATATTGCCCATCGTTCCCAGCAGCCAGATCACATACAGCCCCAGCGCCAGCAGCGTGCCGTACACCAGACATTTCACAATGGTGCGCGGATCTTTGCCGTAGTACTTCATCAGGCTTGGCACGTTGCCGTGATAGCCAAACGAGGCCAGACAGAACGGCAGCGTCATCAGCAGATAAGGGGTATAGGTGGCGTGACTCTCCGCGACGTTAAACAGCGTCGCTGGCGTAACATGTCCCAGCAGGCTGCCGAAGGTCAGAAAGAAGGTGATCACCTTGGCGCCCAGCACGATGGCCGTCATGCGGCTTACCGCTTTGGTGCTCAGCCAGACGATAAAGGCCACTCCCAGAGCAAAGCAGAGCCCCGCCAGCCGCGCGGGTACATTCAGCGACATCTCCGAGAAGGTATGATGCAGAATCGAACCGCTCGCGGAGATATAGGCATAGGTCAGGATATAGAGCACGAAGGCGATGGAGAGGCCATTGACCAGGTTCCAGCCCTTGCCGAGCAGGTCTCTGGTGATAGTGTCAAAGCTCGAACCAATGCGGTAGTTGAGGTTGGCCTCAAGGATCATCAGCCCCGAGTGGAGCATACAGAACCAGGTAAAGACCAGCGCCGCCAGCGACCAGAAAAACCACGCGCCGGACATCACTACCGGCAGGGAGAACATACCCGCACCAATGATTGTCCCGCCGATGATCACCACGCCGCCAAGCAGCGAAGGTGACATTTTTGTGGTGGTTAGTGTCGCCATACAGCCTTTTCTCCAGTGAATAATGTGGTGTCGCCATCCATTGCGAAACACTGTACCAGTACAGGAGTACAAAAGGAATAAAAAAAGCCCCGATAACCAGTATCGGGGCTGTATCATTTACTTTACGTCAGCAGATGTAAGGCTTACGCGTCACCGAAACGACGGCGGCTGGCGCCCTCTTCGCGGCGCGGGCCACGGCTTTCGCGGCGTTCGCCACCGAAGCTGCGGCCGCCTTCACGACGTTCACCGGAGAAGCGACGCCCTTCAGTACGACCGCCTTCACGACGTTCGCCACCGAAGCTGCGACCACCGCCACGACGCTCGCCGCCACGGTCAGTACGCGGCTGTGCATCGCCCAGCAGCTGCATGTTCATCGGCTTGTTCAGGATGCGGGTGCGGGTAAAGTGCTGCAGAACCTCGCCCGGCATACCTTTCGGCAGCTCAATGGTAGAGTGGGATGCGAACAGCTTGATGTTACCAATGTAACGGCTGCTGATATCGCCTTCGTTCGCGATGGCGCCAACGATATGACGCACTTCCACGCCATCGTCACGACCCACTTCGATGCGGTAGAGCTCCATTTCGCCAGCGTCACGACGCTCACGACGCGGACGATCTTCACGCGGACCACGATCGTTACGATCGCGCGGGGCGCGGTCGTCGCGGTCACGGAACTCACGCTTAGGACGCATCGGCGCATCCGGCGGCACGATCAGGGTACGTTCACCCTGCGCCATCTTCAGCAGTGCGGCAGCCAGGGTTTCGATATCCAGCTCTTCGTCTTCCGCGGTCGGCTGGATTTTCGCCAGCAGCGCGCGGTACTGATCCAGATCGCTGCTTTCCAGCTGCTGCTGAACTTTTGCGGCGAATTTTTCCAGACGGCGTTTGCCCAGCAGCTCTGCGTTCGGCAGTTCCACTTCCGGAATGGTCAGCTTCATGGTGCGTTCGATGTTACGCAGCAGACGACGCTCGCGGTTCTCAACGAACAGCAGCGCGCGACCAGCACGACCTGCACGACCGGTACGGCCGATACGGTGAACGTAAGACTCAGAATCCATCGGGATATCGTAGTTCACAACCAGGCTGATGCGTTCCACGTCCAGACCACGTGCCGCCACGTCGGTGGCAATCAGGATATCCAGACGACCATCTTTCAGACGCTCCAGGGTCTGCTCACGCAGCGCCTGGTTCATATCGCCGTTCAGCGCGGCGCTGTTGTAACCGTTGCGCTCCAGCGCTTCAGCCACTTCCAGAGTCGCGTTTTTGGTGCGAACAAAGATAATCGCCGCATCAAAATCTTCCGCTTCCAGGAAACGGACCAGCGCTTCGTTTTTACGCATGCCCCAGACGGTCCAGTAGCTCTGGCTGATGTCAGGACGAGTCGTCACGCTGGACTGAATGCGCACTTCCTGCGGCTCTTTCATAAAGCGGCGGGTGATGCGACGGATCGCTTCCGGCATGGTCGCGGAGAACAGCGCGGTCTGATGCCCTTCCGGGATCTGCGCCATAATGGTTTCAACGTCTTCGATGAAGCCCATGCGCAGCATTTCGTCAGCTTCATCCAGTACCAGACCGCTCAGTTTAGAGAGATCCAGCGTACCGCGTTTCAGGTGATCCAGCAGACGGCCCGGGGTACCGACCACAATCTGCGGCCCCTGACGCAGGGCGCGTAACTGCACGTCATAACGCTGGCCGCCATAGAGGGCAACCACGTTTACGCCGCGCATATGTTTAGAGAAATCTGTCATGGCTTCAGCAACCTGAACCGCCAGTTCGCGGGTCGGTGCCAGCACCAGAATCTGAGGTGCCTTCAGCTCAGGATCAAGATTGTTGAGCAGCGGTAAAGAGAACGCTGCAGTTTTGCCGCTACCGGTCTGGGCCATACCCAGAACATCGCGACCGCCCAGCAGATGCGGGATGCACTCTGCCTGGATTGGAGATGGTTTTTCGTAACCCAGATCGTTAAGGGCTTCAAGGATAGGAGCCTTCAGGCCCAGATCTGCAAAAGTGGTTTCGAATTCAGCCATGTAGTACGTGTGCCTCAAAATTAATGGCGGCCAGTCTACATAACTCATCATGAAATTGATCTGCAATTTTCATTGAAAAGTGTGAACCGGCTCAAAGTAGGTGTATTAACGAACAACAACGCCCTCACCCGCGAAGGTGATGGCAATCAAAAAGATTACGGGCTGATGTGGTCGTCAGCTATTGCTGGTCCGATTCTGCCAGGTCATCTTGGTCCTGGCCCAGGAGCGATAATTCCAACAATGCATATCGGTGCTCAACAAAGTTATGAACGTTGTTAGCCACCGCCAGTTTGAACAGAGCCTTAGCGCTGTCCAAATCCCCCAGACTTAGGTAGTACTTACCTAAATAGAAGTTGGTTTCACTGAGATGCTCAGCGAGCGAGGTGTTATCCGTTGCGTCCGCCTTGAGACGTTCCATCAGCGTTGCTTCGCTAATGTCGCCCAGGTAGAACTCGACAATGTTCCATCCCCACTGTTCCTTATCCGATTTCTCGAAGCGCTCTTTCAGAGCTTCTTTCGCCTGCTTCTCATCGAGCTTCTGCTCAGCGAGATAAAGCCACAGGCTGCGGAAAGGATCATTGGGATCGTCTTGATAAAACGCCAGCAGATCATCTTGCGCTAGCTTGTCGCGACCGCCGTAATACAATGCGATACCGCGATTCAAGTGCGCGTAGTTGTAAGTTGGATCAAGCTCAAGTACAGAATCAAACGCTTCATAGGCAGCATCAAAATTGCCTGCCTGCGTTAAATAAATGCCTAAGTAATTGAATACTTCAGGCATATCCGGTCGGATAGCCAGCGCTTGTGAAAAATCATTCCGCGCCAGTGCCCTCAGACCAAGACTATCATACAACACTCCGCGCTCATATAAAAGCTGTGCGCGTTCATCATCGGTTAAAGCCCGACTGGCAAGTATTTGTTCCATGCGTGCCAGAATCACTTCCTGTTGCAAAGTCGGTTGCAGTGGCACTGCGAGGACCTCGCTCTTACGCCAGGCAGAGTTGCTGCATCCTGCCAGCGTTAAAGCTGTCGCAACGAAACACCAGCGCAAAAAAGGCTTCATTTCCCACTCCCGAAGACAACAATTGGATGAACGTCCTGTCCCCCGGCGGCTCAACAAGGCGTCCTGCCTGATACCAGCCCTCCGCACAGGCGGAGGGCAAATGGCAACCTTACTCGCCCTGTTCCGCAGCCGGCGCTTCCGGCGCGGCGGCAGGCTGAGACTGCTCGGTCGCTTCTTTAATGCTCAGACGGATACGGCCCTGGCGGTCCACTTCCAGAACCTTAACCGGGACTTCCTGGCCCATCTGCAGGTAGTCGGTCACTTTCTCAACGCGCTTGTCAGCGATCTGAGAGATGTGAACCAGACCTTCTTTACCGCCGCCGATGGCAACAAACGCGCCAAAGTCAACGATACGGGTCACTTTACCATTATAGATGCGACCCACTTCGATCTCTGCAGTGATCTCTTCGATACGACGGATAGCGTGTTTCGCTTTGTCGCCGTCGGTCGCTGCGATCTTCACGGTACCGTCATCTTCGATTTCGATGGTGGTGCCGGTCTCTTCGGTCAGCGCGCGGATCACGGAACCGCCTTTACCGATCACATCCTTGATCTTGTCCGGGTTGATCTTGATGGTGTGGATACGCGGTGCGAACTCAGAGATGTCGCCGCGCGGCGCGTTGATCGCCTGCTCCATCACGCTCAGGATGTGCAGACGGGCGCCTTTCGCCTGGTTCAGCGCAACCTGCATGATCTCTTTGGTGATACCTTCAATTTTGATATCCATCTGCAGCGCAGAGATACCGTCGCGGGAACCCGCCACTTTGAAGTCCATATCGCCCAGATGATCTTCGTCGCCCAGGATATCAGACAGCACAACGTAGTTGTCGCCTTCCTTCACCAGACCCATCGCGATACCCGCAACGGCCGCTTTAACCGGCACGCCAGCGTCCATCAGCGCCAGGGAGGCACCACACACGGAAGCCATGGAAGAAGAACCGTTAGATTCGGTGATTTCAGAAACCACGCGAACGGTGTACGGGAATTTATCGGCATCCGGCATCACAGCCAGTACACCGCGCTTCGCCAGACGGCCGTGACCAATTTCACGACGCTTCGGCGAGCCAACCATACCGGTTTCCCCTACGGAGTACGGAGGGAAGTTGTAATGGAACAGGAAGTTGTCGGTACGCTCGCCCATCAGTTCGTCGATGATCTGCGCGTCACGTGCGGTACCCAGCGTCGCGGTAACCAGCGCCTGAGTTTCACCACGGGTGAAGAGCGCAGAACCGTGGGTACGCGGCAGTACGCCGGTGCGTACGTCCAGACCACGAATCATATCTTTCTCACGGCCATCGATACGCGGCTCGCCTGCCAGTACGCGGCTACGAACAACGTTCTTCTCGATAGCGTGCAGGATTTCACCCAGTTCGTTTTCGTCCAGGGTTTCGTCTTCCGCAACCAGAGTGGCGATGGTTTCAGATTTGATCGCGTCAACCTGAGCGTAACGCTCCTGTTTGTCGGTGATGCGATAAGCGTCGCTCAGACGGGATTCCGCCAGGGCTGCAACGCGCGCGTTCAGCGCTTCGTTGGCCGCTTCTGGCTGCCAGTCCCAACGCGGTTTACCCGCTTCTTTCACCAGATCGTTAATGTTCTGGATAACCACCTGCTGCTGCTCGTGGCCAAAGACCACCGCGCCCAGCATCTGGTCTTCGCTCAGCAGTTCCGCTTCGGATTCAACCATCAGCACTGCCGCTTCGGTACCAGCAACCACCAGATCCAGCTTGCTCGCTTTCAGCTCTTCCTGGGTCGGGTTCAGTACGTACTGGTCATTGATGTAACCGACGCGCGCGGCACCGATTGGGCCGTTGAACGGAATGCCAGACAGGGAGAGCGCAGCGGAAGCGCCGATCATCGCCACGATATCCGGGTTAACCTGCGGGTTAACGGAAACTACGGTGGCGATAACCTGCACTTCGTTAACGAAGCCTTCCGGGAACAGCGGGCGAACCGGGCGGTCAATCAGACGCGCAATCAGCGTTTCGCCTTCGCTTGGACGGCCTTCACGACGGAAGAAGCCGCCCGGGATTTTACCGGCAGCGTAGGTACGCTCCTGGTAGTTAACGGTCAGCGGGAAGAAGTCCTGGCCTGGCTTGGCTTTTTTCTGGCCTACAACGGTCACAAATACCGCGGTGTCATCCATGCTAACCATAACGGCAGCGGTCGCCTGACGCGCCATCATGCCGGTTTCCAGCGTCACGGTATGCTGACCATACTGGAATTTACGAACGATCGGATTCAGCAAAATTCTATCCTTTCTTAATGAAGGACAGCACACCCACTGGCGTGCTGTCAGTTTACCCCGACCTTCAGCATCCTCGCGACTAATGACAACCAACACCCCCATGGGTGAAGCCTCTCATTAGCCGCGCGAACCTCTGCAATGAAGATCATTTATAGCAACAATACATTAGTTTTTAATGAATTGCTGCGGTGCGGTTGAAAAAAGGGGCCATCAGGCCCCCTTTTCTGAAACTCGCAAGAATTAGCGACGCAGACCCAGACGCTCGATCAGCGCAGTGTAGCGTGCAACATCTTTACGTTTCAGGTAGTCGAGCAGTTTACGACGCTGAGAAACCATGCGCAGCAGACCACGACGGCTGTGGTGATCTTTTTTGTGCTCTGCAAAGTGACCCTGCAGGTGGTTAATCTGTGCAGTCAGCAGAGCAACCTGAACTTCGGTAGAACCGCTGTCGTTAGTACCGCGACCAAACTCAGAAACGATTTTAGCTTTAGCTTCAACGCTTAGAGACATTTTAAAACTCCAAAGTATAAAGAATGTGAGGATGCCGATCTCTAATTCAGCAATCCCATAGGCAACGCCCCGCGAATTGTTAAACAATTTACCAGGCGTTAAGCGGCGATATTCTACTCGTCTCCCCTGCTTATCGCAAGGCGAGCAGATGCGCCGTCATGCTTCGACCGGGTACTCCACCACCAGACGACGCGGCGCTACGCGCCCTTCGTCATCGATTTCACCCATGCCGATAAATTTACCTTCGTCGCCTTCGGTCACGCGTACCAGGCCGTTCAACGGCGCCCCCGTGGTACGAACCGGATTACCGTTTTTAAAGTATACCGACGACGTCAACGGAATATTAACGACAGGATAGTCCGAAGCAGGACTGTCCATCGGCATCAGCAGCGGGTCGAGCAGATCGGCGGCGGGGATCTCCTGCGCCTGCGACTGTTCCACCAGCGCGTTCAGCTGCTCAAGCGTCACCATGCGATCGACCGGATACTTACTGACCGCCAGACGACGCAGATAGATTACATGCGCGCCGCAACCGAGCTTTTCACCGAGATCGTCGATAATGGTACGAATATAGGTCCCTTTCGAACAGTGAACTTCCAGCTCCAGCTCGTCACCTTCGTGACGAATAAACAGCAGCTCATACACGGTTATCGGACGGGCTTCGCGCGGGACTTCAATGCCCTGGCGCGCATATTCGTAGAGCTTCTTGCCCTGATATTTCAGCGCCGAATACATCGAAGGCACCTGCAGCGTATCGCCACGGAAGCTCTCCAGCGCCGCATCAAGTTGCTCTGCGCTGAAGGTCACAGGACGTTCCTCCACAACCTGGCCATCCGCATCAGAGGTATCGGTGCGCTGGCCAAGCTTCGCGATAACGCGGTAACGCTTGTCGGAGTCGAGCAGGTACTGGGAAAACTTGGTCGCTTCGCCCAGACAAATCGGTAGCATGCCGGTGGCGAGCGGATCCAGCGCGCCAGTGTGTCCGGCGCGGTTGGCGTTATAAATGCGTTTTACTTTTTGCAGCACGTCGTTGCTGGAAGCGCCCTGCGGTTTATCCAGCAGCAGCACGCCGTGCACGTCGCGACCGCGACGACGAGGACGACTCATTAGTCCTCCTTGCTGTCGTCCGGGTTGACGCGGCGCTCATCATCCTGCTTAACCACGCTGGTCACCAGGTTAGACATGCGCATCCCTTCCACCAGCGAGTTGTCGTAGAAGAAGGTCAGTTCCGGCACGATACGCAGACGCATCGCTTTGCCCAGCAGGGAGCGGATGAAACCAGAGGCTTCCTGCAACGCTTTAATGCCGTTCTTCACCGCCTCTTCATCCTGATCGTTCAGGAAAGTCACGAAGACTTTGGCATACGCCAGATCGCGGGACATCTCCACGCCGGAGACAGTGGTCATCATGCCGACGCGGGGATCTTTAATTTCACGTTGCAGAATGATGGCGATCTCTTTCTGCATCTCCTGCGCCACGCGCTGCGGGCGACCAAATTCTTTCGCCATAGTAAATTCTCCAGTCAAAAAAGGGGCCATAAGCCCCTTTTGAAATTCATGCCGGGTGGCGCTTCGCTAACCCGGCCTACGCTCTGAATTAATCCGCAGGGGATTAATCAATGCTACGCTGGATCTCGATGATCTCGAACACTTCGATCATGTCGCCAACGCGAACGTCGTTGTAGTTCTTCACGCCGATACCACATTCCATGCCGTTACGGACTTCGTTAACGTCATCTTTGAAGCGGCGCAGGGATTCCAGCTCGCCTTCATAGATAACCACGTTGTCGCGCAGAACGCGGATTGGGTTGTGACGCTTGATGATCCCTTCGGTAACCATACAGCCCGCGATCGCACCGAATTTCGGTGATTTGAACACATCACGCACTTCAGCCAGACCGATGATCTGCTGTTTCAGTTCCGGAGAGAGCATGCCGCTCATCGCCGCTTTCACTTCGTCAATCAGGTTATAGATGACGGAGTAGTAGCGCAGATCCAGGCTTTCAGCTTCGATCACTTTACGCGCGGAAGCGTCAGCACGGACGTTAAAGCCAACCAGAATCGCGTTGGACGCCGCAGCCAGGGTTGCGTCGGTTTCAGTGATACCACCCACGCCAGAACCGATAATCTTCACCTTCACTTCGTCGGTGGAGAGTTTCAGCAGGGAGTCGGAGATCGCTTCCACAGAACCCTGTACGTCCGCTTTCAGCACGACGTTCACTTCGTGAACTTCGCCCTCGGTCATGTTAGCAAACATGTTCTCGAGTTTAGATTTCTGCTGACGCGCCAGCTTAACTTCACGGAATTTGCCCTGACGATAGAGAGCCACTTCACGCGCTTTCTTCTCGTCACGGACTACGGTCACTTCGTCACCAGCAGCCGGTACGCCGGACAGGCCGAGGATTTCCACCGGAATGGACGGACCCGCTTCCAGCACTTCCTGACCCAGTTCGTTACGCATCGCACGGACACGACCATATTCGAAGCCGCACAGAACGATATCGCCTTTATGCAGGGTACCTTCGCGAACCAGAACGGTTGCTACCGGGCCACGACCTTTATCCAGGAAGGACTCGATTACTGCGCCGCTCGCCATACCTTTACGTACCGCTTTCAGCTCCAGTACTTCAGCCTGCAGCAGGATAGCATCCAGCAGTTCGTCGATACCGGTACCCGCTTTTGCAGATACGTGAACGAACTGGCTTTCGCCGCCCCACTCTTCCGGCAGGATGCCATACTGGGAGAGTTCGTTTTTAACGCGATCCGGATCTGCTTCCGGCTTATCGATTTTGTTCACTGCAACCACCACCGGCACACCCGCCGCTTTCGCGTGCTGGATAGCTTCGATGGTCTGCGGCATGACGCCGTCGTCTGCTGCAACAACCAGAACCACGATATCCGTTGCCTGCGCACCACGAGCACGCATGGATGTAAACGCGGCGTGGCCAGGGGTATCCAGGAAGGTGATCATACCGTTGTCAGTTTCAACGTGGTACGCACCGATGTGCTGGGTAATGCCGCCCGCTTCGCCAGAGGCCACTTTCGTTGAACGAATGTAGTCCAGCAGAGAGGTTTTACCGTGGTCAACGTGACCCATGATGGTCACGACCGGCGCGCGCGGTTCAGCCGCTGCGCCCGTATCACGGTCGCTCATTACCGCCTCTTCCAGCTCGTTTTCACGACGCAGGATAACTTTATGGCCCATCTCTTCGGCCACCAGCTGTGCGGTTTCCTGGTCGATAACCTGGTTGATGGTCGCCATCGCGCCCAGCTTCATCATCGCTTTGATGACCTGAGAGCCTTTAACAGCCATCTTGTTTGCCAGTTCGCCCACGGTGATGGTTTCGCCAATCACCACGTCACGGTTAACGGCCTGAGCCGGCTTCTGGAAGCCCTGCTGCAGAGAGGAACCTTTACGCTTGCCGCCTTTGCCGCCGCGTACTGCCGCGCGCGCTTCTTCGCGATCGGCTTTCGATTCAGAGTGCTTGTTGCCTTTTTTCGCCGGACGGGCCGCTTTCGTGCTGCGAGTGCGGCCACGGCCGCCTTCAACTTCACGATCGTTTTCGTCTTCAGCCTGGCGGGCATGCTGAGAAGTGGTGACGTGATAATCGCTGGAGTCTTCAGTCGGCTCAGCGTTATCGGTCCACTGGTTCTCTTCCGCCATACGGCGAGCTTCTTCCGCTACACGGCGCGCTTCTTCTTCAAGCTTACGACGTGCTTCTTCTTCCGCTTTGCGCTTCAGCTCGGCGGCTTCGTTTTCACGGCGGGCTTTTTCTGCCTGTGCGGTTTTGGTCATTTCGTCAGTATGTTGATTGCTCACTTTGTCTTTTTCCGCAGCTTCGCGCTTCGCTTTCTCAGCGGCGTCACGCTTCGCTTTTTCTGCGGCCTCACGTTCAGCTTTTAATTCTGCCTCACGTTTGGCTCGTTCTTCTGCCTCACGCTGGGCTTGTTCTTCCGCTTCACGCTGTGCCTGCTCTTCCGCAGCGAGACGTTCTGCCTCTTGCGGATCACGTTTTACAAAGGTGCGCGTTTTGCGGACTTCGATTTGTACCGATTTGCTTTTACCACCGGTACCAGGGATGTTCAACGTGCTGCGCGTTTTGCGCTGCAACGTCAGCTTGTCAGGCGCTGAGCCGTGTTCACGGTTCAGGTGCGCTAACAAGGTTTGTTTCTCTTGCGCGGTCACCGAGTCATCAGCGGACTTCGGGATCCCTGCATCAGCAAATTGCTGTACCAGGCGGTCCACGGAGGTCTGAATCTCAGCAGCCAGCGATTTTACAGTTACATCAGTCATGCTGTTCCTTCCTGCTACAGTTTATTACGCTTCGTCGCCGAACCAGCAAATATTACGTGCGGCCATGATGAGCTCACCGGCTTTCTCGTCGGTTAAACCGTCGATATCGGCCAGGTCATCAACGCCTTGCTCAGCGAGATCTTCCAGCGTACAAACACCACGGGCAGCCAGCTTGAACGCAACCGCACGATCAAGACCTTCCAGATTCAGCAGGTCATCAGCCGGCTTCTTATCGCCAAGGCTCTCTTCCTGAGCCAGCGCCAGGGTGGTCAGTGCGTTTTTAGCGCGTTCACGCAGGGCTTCAACGGTTGGTTCATCCAGACCGTCAATTTCCAGCAGCTCTTTCATTGGCACATAGGCCAGTTCTTCCAGGGTTGAGAAGCCTTCTTCTACCAGTACGGTAGCGAACTCTTCATCGATATCCAGATATTTGGTAAAGGTATCGATCGCCGCGTGGGCTTCCGCCTGATGCTTCGCCTGCAGGTCATCAACGGTCATGACGTTGAGTTCCCAGCCGCTCAGCTGAGACGCCAGGCGTACGTTCTGACCGTTACGGCCAATCGCCTGCGCCAGGTTACCCGCCTCAACGGCGATATCCATGGTGTGCTTATCTTCATCAACAACGATGGAGGCCACATCCGCTGGTGCCATCGCGTTGATCACGAACTGCGCCGGGTTATCATCCCAGAGGACGATGTCGATACGCTCGCCGCCCAGCTCGGTAGATACCGCCTGTACGCGCGCACCGCGCATACCGACGCAAGCGCCAACCGGATCGATACGCTTATCGTTGGTTTTCACCGCGATCTTCGCACGGGAGCCTGGATCGCGGGCTGCCGCTTTGATCTCAATAACTTCTTCACCGATTTCCGGCACTTCAATGCGGAACAGTTCAATCAGCATCTCCGGCTTGGAGCGGGTGACGAAGAGCTGCGCGCCACGCGCTTCCGGGCGAACGGCATAAAGCACGCCGCGGATACGGTCGCCAGGGCGGAAGTTTTCACGCGGCAGCATATCTTCACGCAGGATAACCGCTTCAGCGTTGTTACCCAGATCGAGAGAGATGTTATCGCGGTTCACTTTTTTCACCACGCCGGTAATGATCTCACCTTCGTGCTCGCGGAACTGATCGACCACCATGGCGCGCTCGGCTTCACGTACTTTCTGTACGATAACCTGCTTCGCGGTCTGGGTGGTGATACGGTCAAAGGTGACCGACTCGATCTGATCTTCAACGTAGTCGCCCACGTTCAGGCTTTCGTCCTCAAAACGCGCGGCTTCAAGGGTGATCTCTTTGGTCGGCTGGGTGACTTCTTCTACAATCAACCAACGACGGAAGGTGTCGAAGTCGCCGCTTTTACGATCGATCTCTACGCGAACGTCGATTTCTTGCTCGTATTTTTTCTTGGTTGCCGTAGCCAGCGCGCTTTCCAGCGCTTCGAAAATTTTCTCACGCGGCAGCGCTTTCTCGTTGGAGACGGCTTCAACAACAGCCAAAATTTCTTTGTTCATCGCGGGCTTTTCACCTCATCCAGACTGTTAAAAGTGGGGAACCAGGTTCGCCTTCTGGATATTACTCAGCGCGAACACTTCATCTTTGCCTTCGACTGCTACCGTGATCATCTCACCATCCACGGCTTTAATAATGCCCTGCCATTTACGGCGGTTCTGTACGGCCATGCGCAGAACGAGAGCCACTTCTTCACCGGTAAAGCGCGTGTAGTGTTCAGCTGTGAACATCGGGCGATCGAGGCCAGGCGAGGAAACTTCCAGGTTATAGGCGACGGTAATCGGATCTTCAACGTCGAGAACCGCACTCACCTGGTGGCTAACATCAGCACAATCATCAACATTGATGCCATCTTCACTATCAATGTAGATGCGCAGCGTGGATGTACGGCCACGAACAAATTCGATGCCGACCAGTTCATAGCCCAGTGCTTCAACCGGTGCTGTAATCATCTCTGTTAATTTTTGCTCTAATGTGGACAAGCCCACCCCCAAGACATAAAAAAAGGGCGTAAAGCCCAGTTATTCTGTAGTCAGATAACAAAAAACCCCGATAAATCGGGGCTTTAGATAACTGAACCCTATAGCCGCAACGGCGGCCTGGAGAACCTTCCGAAAGCGTTTTTTCAAATCCAGCTACGAAGGCGCTAAGTCTTCATAGTATATTTGAAAAAGAACTTAATGGGAAAGTTGGTTGCGGGGGCCGGATTTGAACCGACGACCTTCGGGTTATGAGCCCGACGAGCTACCAGGCTGCTCCACCCCGCGCCTGAAACGTGGCAAATTCTACTCGTTTTGGGTAAAAAATGCAAATAATGCTGGGATTTGGTACCGAAGACGGGACGTAAAATCGGCATTCAGTATAGTGATTACAGCCCCCTCATGTCAAGCTTCCCTCCTCTCTCCTAAAGTGCGGGAAATTTTTACAAAAAATGCACGATTCTCTTCCGGTCCTCGGGAAAAGATGATTAAATGAAAACTCACTTATTTTGCATAAACATGCAATGAGAGCGAAAGCGGTCTCTATCAGTCAATCAAGCAGGGTTTTATTTTATGACGACGATTCTCAAGCATCTTCCGCAAGGACAACGTATTGGCATCGCTTTTTCCGGCGGCCTGGATACCAGCGCCGCGCTGCTGTGGATGCGCCAGAAGGGAGCGGTGCCTTATGCATATACCGCCAACCTCGGTCAGCCGGATGAGGAGGATTATGAAGCGATCCCCCGTCGCGCCATGGAGTATGGTGCAGAGAATGCGCGTCTGATTGATTGCCGTAAGCAGCTGGTAGCCGAAGGTATTGCTGCCATCCAGTGCGGGGCGTTTCATAACACCACCGGCGGCCTGACCTACTTCAACACCACTCCGCTGGGCCGCGCCGTTACCGGCACCATGCTGGTCGCCGCCATGAAAGAAGATGGCGTGAATATCTGGGGCGATGGTAGCACCTATAAAGGCAACGACATTGAGCGTTTTTATCGCTACGGTCTGCTGACCAATGCAGAGCTGCAGATCTATAAGCCGTGGCTGGATACCGACTTTATTGATGAGCTGGGCGGGCGTCAGGAGATGTCCGAATTTATGGTCGCTTCAGGCTTTGACTATAAAATGTCGGCTGAAAAAGCCTACTCCACCGATTCCAACATGCTGGGTGCCACGCACGAAGCGAAGGATCTTGAGTTCCTGAACTCCAGCGTCAAGATTGTTAACCCTATTATGGGCGTAAAGTTCTGGGATGAGAGCGTGAAGATCCCGGCTGAAGAGGTAACGGTGCGTTTCGAGCGCGGCCATCCCGTCGCCCTGAACGGCAAAACCTTCTCTGATGATGTCGAACTGATGCTGGAAGCGAACCGCATCGGCGGACGTCATGGGCTGGGCATGAGCGACCAGATTGAAAACCGTATTATTGAAGCAAAAAGCCGCGGGATTTATGAAGCTCCGGGGATGGCACTGCTGCATATCGCCTATGAGCGTCTGCTGACCGGCATTCATAACGAAGATACCATTGAACAGTACCACTCTCACGGTCGCCAGCTGGGCAAACTGCTCTATCAGGGCCGCTGGTTTGATCCCCAGGCACTGATGCTGCGTGATGCTCTGCAACGCTGGGTGGCGAGCGCTATCACCGGCGAGGTGACGCTGGAGCTGCGTCGCGGTAACGACTACTCCATCCTGAACACCGTCTCTGACAACCTGACCTATAAAGCAGAACGTCTGACCATGGAAAAAGGCGAGTCCGTATTCTCTCCGGACGATCGTATCGGGCAGCTGACCATGCGTAATCTGGATATTACCGATACCCGCGAGAAACTGTTCAACTATGTTGAGAATGGCCTGCTCTCCGCCAGCTCCGGTAACGGTCTGCCGCAGGTCGAAAATCTGGAACACAGCGATAAGAAGTAAGCGCTGACAAGAAATGCAAAAGGCGTCCAATGGGCGCCTTTTTTATTTGGCTTGTGTAGGGCGACGCCATTTTGCCCGCTGGCGCTGCGCTTAGCGGGCCTACAAAAGCTCGGAGACACAGAATATACAGACGAAAAAAAAGACGTCTTTCGACGTCTTTCTTCTGGAATATTGGTACCGAGGATGGGACTCGAACCCACAAGCCCGTTAGGGCACTACCACCTCAAGGTAGCGTGTCTACCAATTCCACCACCTCGGTACAGGTACTTACTGCGGGATATCGCTGGTCGGCTTAGCCGGTGCAGCTGGCTGAGTTTGCTCAGTTTTCGCTGGCGCGCTCAGGTTTTCCCACTCGCTTCCTTTGCTGGTCTTGTTGCTGTTGATATTGCCAAGCACCAGACTGATGATGAAGAACAACGTTGCCAGAATCGCCGTTGTACGGGTCATGAAGTTCGCAGAACCACTTGAGCCAAACAGCGTACCGGAAGCGCCTGCTCCGAAGGAGGCTCCCATATCAGCGCCTTTACCCTGTTGCAGCATAACCATCGCTACCAGCGCGATTGCTACAATAAGGAAAACTACTAAAAGAGCTTCGTACATAATCAACCTGTTCCTTGCGGATTTGCCGCATACCAATGCTTCAACCAGTTAGCAGGAATTTATCTTTCCCACTGAAGCGGGTGTGAATACTAACCAAAGCGAATGCCCTGTGCAAGGGCAATTTCATCGCATTTTATCAAGTGCGGAAAAAAACAGCAAAAGCTCTCTTTCTGCGCACAATAAAGGCGGCAAACGCCGCCTTTTTAATCACTTAACCGGATAATCAGACCGCTTTTACCGCATCAGCAATGCGATGGGCAAATTCGGTGACCTGGGCTTCATTCTCGCCTTCCACCATCACACGGATCAGCGGCTCGGTGCCTGACTTCCGCAACAGCACGCGCCCGCGATTGCCCAACGCCGCTTCCACATCTGCCGTCACGCGTTTTACCGTCTCGTTTTCCAGCGGATTGCCGCTGCCGGCGGTAAAGCGCACGTTGACCAGGATCTGCGGGAACATTTTCATGCCGCTGCAAAGATCGTGGAGGCTCATATGGTTGCGAACCATCGCCGCGACCACCTGCAGCCCCGCCACGATGCCGTCGCCGGTCGTGGTTTTATCGAGAAGAATAACGTGGCCGGAGTTTTCCGCCCCGATACGCCAGCCCTTTTCCTGCATTTTTTCCAGCACGTAGCGGTCGCCCACTTTGGCACGGGTAAACGGAATACCGAGCTGCTTGAGCGCCAGCTCAAGGCCCATGTTGCTCATTAGCGTGCCCACCGCGCCGCCGCGCAGCTGACCCTGACGCAGCGCTTCGCGGGCGATGATATAGAGGATCTGGTCGCCGTCGACTTTGTTGCCTTCGTGGTCAACCATAATGACGCGATCGCCGTCGCCGTCAAAGGCGATACCGAGATCCGCTTTTTCCGCCAGCACGCGGGCCTGGAGCGCACGCACGTCCGTGGCGCCTACCTCTTCGTTGATATTTAAGCCGTCCGGCTCACAGCCGATAGCGATAACTTTGGCCCCCAGCTCGCGAAAGACGCTCGGCGCAATGTGGTAGGTCGCGCCATTGGCACAGTCCACCACGATTTTCAGGGCGCTCAGGCTCAGCTCATTCGGTAAGGTCGCCTTACAGAACTCAATGTAACGGCCCGCCGCGTCAACGATACGGCTGGCTTTCCCCAGCTCCGCCGAGTCGACGCAGGTAATCTCTTTTTCCATCTCGGCTTCAATCGCCTCTTCCACCTCGTCCGGCAGTTTGGTCCCGTCAATGGAGAAGAATTTGATGCCGTTATCGTAGAACGGGTTATGGGATGCAGAGATCACGATGCCCGCTTCCGCACGGAAGGTACGTGTCAGATAAGCCACCGCAGGGGTTGGCATTGGGCCGGTGAAGGAGGCTGAAAGTCCTGCCGCCGCAAGGCCCGCCTCCAGCGCCGATTCCAGCATATAGCCGGAGATACGGGTATCTTTGCCGATAATAATTTTACGTGAGCCGTGACGCGCCAGCACCTTGCCCGCCGCCCAGCCCAGCTTGAGCACAAAATCAGGGGTAATGGGTGCTTCGCCTACGCGTCCACGAATACCATCCGTACCAAAATATTTACGATTACTCATAGCGTTTGTTTTCCTTCGCTGACAGTGTAGCTTCCACCACGCGCATAGCTTCTACGGTCTCTTTGACGTCATGGACGCGAATAATATGTGCACCCTGCATGGCCGCAATGACCGCGCAGGCCAGGCTACCGCTAAGACGGTCGGATGGCCCGACGTTCAGCAGTTGCCCTACCATCGATTTTCGCGACATGCCCACCAGCAACGGCAGGCCAAAGTGATGAAAATCGGATAAGTGCGCAAGCAGTTCATAGTTGTGTGAGAGATTTTTACCGAAACCGAACCCCGGGTCGAGCAGCAATTTCTCTTTTGCGATACCTGCCCGCTCACAGCGTTCGATATGCTCCACAAAGAAACGGTTAACCTCTGCGCGTACGTCGTCATATTTCGGCGCTTCCTGCATCGTTTTTGGTTTTCCCTGCATATGCATCAGGCAGACGGGCAGGCCGGTTTCCGCGGCCGCTTCCAGCGCTCCTGGCTCGGTCAGCGAGCGGATATCATTTATGATGTGAGCGCCCACTCTCGCAGATTCACGGATCACTTCAGGCTTGGAGGTGTCGACCGATATCCAGACTTCAAAGCGCTGCGCAATGGCCTCTACTACCGGGATCACGCGCGATAACTCCTCCTCCACGCTGACCTCCGCCGCGCCGGGACGTGTCGATTCGCCGCCGATATCCACGATCGTCGCGCCCGCGTTGATCATCAGATTGGCATGTTTCACCGCCTCAATCAGCGTGTTGTGCGTACCGCCGTCAGAGAAGGAGTCAGGCGTTACGTTCAGGATCCCCATCACATGGGGATGAGAGAGATCGAGAACCGAATCCTGGGCGAAAAGTTTCATGGCTAATTCCCTGGTATTTTTATGGTTAAGCAGATATGAAAAACCCCGGAGCAAGCTCCAGGGTTTTGGGTAAAGATAACGCGGTCAAACGCGTGGCTTACTTGTCGCCCAACTGTTCTGACATGGTGTTGCCCGGGTTCGGCGTACGCGGTTCATCGACCGGACGCGGCGCACGCGGGGTGCCATTATTGTCAGAGTTGTTGGAGGCGCCTGGATCTTCCCAGCCCGCTGGCGGACGCACTTCGCGGCGTGCCATCAGGTCATCGATCTGCGGTGCGTCGATGGTCTCATACTTCATGAGCGCATCTTTCATCGCGTGCAGAATATCCATATTGTCGTTCAGGATCTGACGTGCACGACCGTAGTTACGTTCGATCAGCGCTTTCACTTCCTGGTCGATGATACGCGCGGTCTCATCGGACATATGTTTCGCCTTCGCCACAGAGCGGCCCAGGAATACTTCGCCCTCTTCCTCTGCATAGAGCAGCGGACCGAGTTTGTCGGAGAAGCCCCACTGGGTCACCATGTTACGCGCCAGGTTAGTCGCCACTTTGATGTCGTTAGAGGCACCGGTGGAGACATGCTCAGGCCCGTAGATAATCTCTTCCGCCAGACGACCACCGTAGAGGGTGGAGATCTGACTTTCCAGCTTCTGACGGCTGGCGCTGATGGCGTCGCCCTCAGGCAGGAAGAAGGTCACACCCAGCGCACGGCCGCGCGGGATAATCGTCACTTTGTGCACCGGATCGTGTTCCGGCACCAGGCGACCGATAATCGCGTGGCCCGCTTCGTGATACGCGGTAGACTCTTTCTGCGCTTCCGTCATCACCATGGAGCGGCGTTCCGCACCCATCATGATTTTGTCTTTCGCTTTTTCGAACTCCACCATAGAAACCACGCGCTTGTTACCGCGGGCGGCAAAGAGTGCAGCTTCGTTGACCAGGTTCGCCAGATCCGCACCGGAGAAGCCCGGAGTACCGCGCGCGATAATTGCCGCGTCGATATCCGGCGCCAGCGGTACGCGGCGCATGTGGACTTTCAGGATCTGTTCACGACCGCGTACATCCGGCAGGCCAACCACAACCTGACGGTCGAAACGGCCAGGACGCAGCAGCGCCGGGTCCAGTACGTCAGGACGGTTAGTCGCCGCGATAACGATGATACCTTCGTTACCTTCGAAGCCATCCATCTCAACCAGCATCTGATTCAGGGTCTGCTCACGTTCATCGTGACCGCCACCCAGCCCAGCGCCACGCTGGCGGCCTACGGCGTCGATTTCATCGATGAAGATGATGCAAGGCGCCGCCTTCTTGGCCTGTTCGAACATGTCACGCACACGGGATGCGCCGACACCGACGAACATTTCCACAAAGTCGGAACCGGAAATCGTGAAGAACGGCACCTTCGCTTCACCGGCGATCGCTTTCGCCAGCAGCGTTTTACCGGTACCCGGAGGGCCAACCATCAGCACGCCTTTCGGGATCTTACCGCCCAGTTTCTGGAAGCGGCTCGGCTCACGCAGGTATTCAACCAGTTCGCCCACCTCTTCTTTCGCTTCGTCACAGCCTGCGACGTCAGCAAAGGTGGTTTTGATCTGATCTTCCGTCAGCATACGCGCCTTGCTCTTGCCGAACGACATGGCGCCTTTGCCACCGCCGCCCTGCATCTGGCGCATAAAGAAGATCCAGACGCCGATAAGCAGCAGCATCGGGAACCAGGAGATAAAGATAGAAGCCAGCAGGCTCGGCTCTTCCGGCGGCTCACCGACTACCTTGACGTTTTTAGTCAGAAGGTTATCAAGCAGCTTAGGATCGTTCACCGGGATGTAAGTCGTGTAACGGTTACTATCTTTCTTGGTAACGTTGATCTCACGTCCGTTGATACGCGCTTCGCGAACCTGGTCCTGATTGACCTCTTGCAGGAAGGTTGAATAATCCACCTTACGGCCATTCGACTCGCTGGGCCCAAAGCTCTGGAACACTGACATCAGCACAACGGCAATGACCAGCCAGAGTATTAGGTTTTTCGCCATGTCACTCAAGGGATTAACCTCTTATTACAACTGTGTTAAAAACAGCGTCAGGATACGCTATATCCAGCCTCTTTCAAACTTTCGTCTGATTTCTGCCAGTTATGGTTTACGCCCGGTCGCTACAATATACACTTCACGGGAACGAGCCCGGGAAGAGTCCGGCTTACGAACTTTCACCTTCGTAAACAGGGAGCGAATTTCCTTTAGATACTCCTCGAAACCTTCGCCCTGGAACACCTTCACTACAAAACTACCACCTGGCGCCAGTACATCACGACACATTTCTAACGCCAATTCCACCAGATACATGGCGCGGGGGATATCCACCGCCGGTGTTCCGCACATATTTGGCGCCATATCAGACATGACAACCTGTACTTTACTGTCACCCACACGTTCGAGTAACGCTTTTAGCACTAATTCATCACGAAAATCGCCCTGAAGGAAGTCGACGCCGACGATAGGATCCATCGGCAAAAGGTCACATGCGATGATGCGGCCCGAACCGCCAATCTGCGTCACCGCATACTGGGACCATCCCCCGGGGGCTGCGCCGAGGTCGACAACCGTCATTCCCGGCTTAAAAAGTTTGTCACTTTGCTGGATTTCATCAAGTTTAAACCAGGCGCGGGAACGTAACCCTTTTTTCTGCGCCTGTTGAACATATTTATCGCTAAAGTGTTCCTGAAGCCAGCGGCTTGAGCTGGCAGAACGCTTTTTACCTGTCATTTAACATTTCCGTCGTGGTTCATCGCAGCCGGCCTTTGACGTAAATTTCTACGCGCTCGTTTGGCGTATTATGGGAGATGGCGGTAGAATGAACCGTTTTCAATCCCAACGTAAGCAAAAATATACGATGAATCTGAGTACTAAACAAAAACAGCACCTTAAAGGTCTGGCACATCCGCTCAAGCCGGTAGTTATGCTTGGCAACAATGGTTTGACCGAAGGGGTGCTTGCCGAGATCGAACAAGCGCTGGAGCACCACGAGCTGATCAAGGTGAAAATTGCCTCTGAAGACAGAGAGACGAAAAACCTGATCGTGGAAGCTATCGTGCGCGAAACCGGTGCCTGTAACGTACAGGTCATCGGCAAAACGCTGGTGCTCTATCGCCCGACTGCAGAGCGTAAAATCTCGCTGCCACGCTAAGAATATCCTGAATCAAACACGTTTTACGTGAAAAAAGCGGGATTTCTCAAAGCAGGCGAGCAAAATGCCACGCTCTTTAAGTAGTTGAAAGGCCGCTATGCGGCCTTTTTCCTATCTTTACAATGTATCAACATCTTTGGGGAGATGCGAATCAGAGATACTCTACCTTGGTGATTTCATATTCCACTTCGCCGCCCGGCGTGCGGATCGTCACCACATCATCCTGCTCTTTGCCAATTAACCCGCGCGCGATAGGCGAGTTCACGGAGATCAGGTTCTGCTTAAAATCCGCCTCGTCGTCACCCACGATGCGGTAGGTCTGCTCTTCATCATTGTCCAGGTTCAGCACGCTGACGGTCGCACCGAAAATCACCCGGCCATTGTTAGGCATTTTGGTGATATCGATCACCTGGGCGTTAGAGAGCTTGGCCTCAATATCTTTGATACGGCCTTCGCAGAAGCCCTGTTGTTCACGCGCAGCGTGGTATTCGGCGTTCTCTTTCAGATCGCCATGTTCGCGCGCTTCAGCGATCGCGGCGATGATTTCCGGGCGACGTACGGATTTCAGATAATCCAGTTCTTCGCGCAGTTTTTCAGCGCCACGTAAGGTCATCGGAATAGCTTGCATTTGTTATACCTCTTGAACATTCCTGTTGGGTACGGCAGACCGCCCCGACTACTGGCCTCGCAGGCATCCATAGCCTGACACAGGTCAGAAGCAAAAGAAAACTGACCCGGAAGCGAAGTTCCAGGCCAGCAGCAATTTTTCAGTTTGATACGCATTTTACCCCGAAGTTCACTATGGGTCATCGTTTACTTTGCAGGGCGATGCGCCGTAGTATGACGGTTTGTTTCCGGGTTGTTAGCGCGAGATTATGCGATTTTCTAGTTTTATCATCGGATTGACTACCAGTATCACGTTCTCTGTTCAGGCCGCGAATGTTGATGACTATGTGACTCAGCTCCCCGCTGGCGCTAACCTTGCCCTTATGGTGCAAAAGGTGGGCGCCCAGTCGCCGCAGATTGATTACCACAGCCAGCAGATGGCCCTTCCCGCCAGTACGCAAAAGGTAATTACCGCGCTGGCCGCACTGCTCCAGCTCGGGCCGGACTTTCGCTTTACCACTACCCTTGAGAGTAAAGGGAATGTCGAAGAGGGAGTGCTGAAAGGCGATCTTATTGCCCGTTTCGGCGGCGATCCCACCTTTAAGCGGCAGGATATTCGTAACATGGTCGCGGTGTTAAAAAAATCGGGCGTGCAAAGGATAGAGGGGAACGTGCTGATCGACACCTCTGTTTTTGCCAGCCACGATAAAGCGCCCGGCTGGCCGTGGAACGATATGACCCAGTGTTTCAGCGCGCCGCCGTCAGCCGCGATTGTTGACCGCAACTGCTTCTCCGTTTCGCTCTACAGCGCGCCAAAGGCAAATGATTTAGCGTTTATTCGCGTCGCCTCTTATTATCCCGTCACCATGTTCAGCCAGGTGCGTACGCTGGCCAAAGGCTCGCCGGATGCGCAGTATTGCGAGCTGGACGTGGTACCAGGCGATCTTAACCGCTATACGCTGACCGGCTGTCTCTCCCAGCGTGCCGACCCGCTGCCGCTGGCGTTCGCGATTCAGGATGGTGCCAGCTACGCGGGAGCCATCCTGAAGGATGAGCTGAAGCAGGCCAATATCAGCTATTCCGGTACGCTGCTGCGTCAGACCCAGCCCAACGAGCCGGGAACCGTGATTGCCAGCAAGCAGTCCGCCCCGCTGCATGACCTGCTGAAAATCATGCTCAAGAAGTCGGACAATATGATCGCCGATACCGTCTTTCGGATGATTGGCCATGCCCGCTTTGGGGTGCCAGGCACCTGGCGCGCAGGCTCCGACGCGGTACGCCAGATCCTGCGCCAGCAGGCGGGTATCGACCTGGGTAACACCATTGCAGTGGATGGCTCCGGGCTCTCCCGTCATAACCTCATCTCCCCCGCCACCATGATGAAAGTGCTACAGTACATTGCCCAGCATGACACTGAGCTAAACTTCATCTCGATGCTGCCGCTTGCCGGTTATGATGGTTCGCTGCAGTACCGTGCTGGTCTCCATGCCGCGGGCGTAGACGGTAAGGTCTCCGCCAAGACCGGCTCGCTGCAGGGGGTATATAACCTTGCGGGCTTTATTACTACCGCCAGCGGTCAACGCATGGCGTTTGTGCAGTATCTTTCAGGCTATGCTGTTGAACCGGCCGACTATCGTAATCGCCGTATTCCACTCGTGCGTTTCGAAAGCAGGCTTTATAAAGATATCTACCAGAATAATTAGCGATGAAACTCCTCATTGTTGAAGACGATCTGTTGTTACAGGAAGGGCTGTCGCTGGCGCTGACTAACGAAGGTTACGCGCTGGATTGCGCCGCTACGGCGGCGGAGGCTGACGCGCTGATTCAGAGCGGAGAGTACAGTCTGGTGATCCTCGATCTGGGGCTGCCGGATAAAGACGGCGCTACGCTGCTGAGCCAGTGGCGCCGTCGGGGCATTGATAACCCGGTGCTGATCCTCACCGCGCGCGACGCGCTGGAGGATCGCATCAACGGCCTCGACTCCGGCGCAGATGATTATCTGGTGAAGCCATTTGCCCTTGCCGAGCTTCAGGCCCGCGCCCGCGCGCTGATCCGCCGCTATCAGGGCCACAGCGATAACCTGCTTTCCGATGGCGATCTGGCGCTCAATCTGCAAACCCAGCAGGTCCTGCACCACGATCGGCCCGTGGAGGTTACGCCCAAGGAGTTTGCCCTCCTCACGCGCCTGATTATGCGCTCGGGACAGACGGTACATCGGGAAACGCTGCAGCAGGATATTTACTCCTGGCAGGACGATCCCGGCTCAAACACGCTGGAGGTACATATTCACAACCTGCGCCGCAAGCTGGGTAAAGATCGCATCAAAACGATCCGCGGCGTCGGCTATCGGCTGGAGAGCCAAAAATGAACAGCATGCGTCGGCGACTGATGATTTTGCTGGCGATTATTCTTTTGTTCTTTCAGCTCATTAGCGTTATCTGGCTCTGGCATGAGAGCCGCGAGCAGATCGGCTTTCTGGTCAACGAAACCCTCTCCGCCAAAGCGCGAAACCGGCATGTGGAAAAAGAGATCCGTGAAGCGATCGCCTCTCTGCTGGTTCCGTCGCTGGTGATGGTGGGTTTTACCCTGCTCTTCTCCTTCTGGGCGGTCACCTGGATCACCCGTCCCTTAAACAAGCTGCGCGCGAGTCTGGCCAACCGTTCGGCAGATAATTTGTCACCGCTGCCGATTTACTCCGATATGGAGGAGATCGGCGCCGTCACAACGTCGCTTAACCAGCTGCTTGCCCGGCTGGATCGTACTCTTCAGCAGGAGCGCCTCTTTACTGCCGATGCCGCGCACGAGCTGCGTACGCCTCTCGCAGGCATCCGGCTGCATCTTGAGCTGATGGCGCAGTCGGGTACGCCGCAGGCTGCCGCGCTGGTAAGCCGTATCGATCAGCTGATGCATACGGTAGAGCAGCTGCTGATGCTGGCGCGAGCCGGACAGGCGCTGGCGAGTGGTCATTACGCCACCTTCAGCTGGACGGAGAATGTTATCGGCCCGCTGATGCTGGAATATGAGTGTCCCGAACATCGCCTGATTGCCCCGCAGAGAAGCCCGCTCACCGTGCAGGGCGATGCGGTGCTGCTGCGCCTGATGCTGCGCAATTTACTGGAAAACGCGGCCCGCTACAGTCCGGCAGGGACCACGATCCGCATCACGCTCAGAGAACAAGATGGCGGTACGGCGGTCAGCGTAACTGACGAAGGTCCGGGCATAGATGAGGCGCACCGACAGTCAATAACGGAGCCTTTCCGCCGCCTCGATCAGCGCTACGGCGGCAGCGGCCTGGGGCTGAGCATCGTACAGCGCATCGTGCAGCTCCATCACGGCACGCTGACGCTGGAGAACGGCGACAAGGGCGGGCTTATCGTTACCTGCTGGTTGCCTGCAACGCTAGGCTAAAAAAAAGCCCCCATCGAATGGGGGCTTCAGTGAATGGCTTATTTCTTGTAGATGAACTCGACGCCTTCTTCGTCGTCTTCATCCCAGTCGTCATCCCACTCTTCATCTTCTTCAGCTTCCAGCTCGGCCAGCTGCTGACGGTGGTAGTCATCCCACATGAACTCGACTTTCTCAGGCTGTTTCGCCTCTTCTGCCTGAACAATCGGGTTCTCGATGATAAAGGTCATGACATCCCAGCAAAGCTCTTTCACGCCTACCTGGCTGGCGGCGGAGATAAGGTAGTACTTATCTTCCCAGCCCATCGCTTCAGCGATGGCTTTCGCTTTCGCTTCAGCTTCCGCTTTATCCATCAGGTCAATCTTGTTAAAGACCAGCCAGCGCGGCTTCTGGGCCAGCTTGTCGCTGTATTTCTCCAGCTCGCCGATAATGATGCGGGCATTCTCAACCGGATCGGAACCGTCGATCGGATCGATATCGATGAGATGCAGCAGTACGCGGCAGCGCTCAAGATGCTTCAGGAAGCGAATCCCGAGGCCAGCCCCTTCCGCGGCGCCTTCAATCAGACCCGGGATGTCAGCGACAACGAAGCTCTTTTCGTTATCCATACGCACGACACCGAGGCTCGGCACCAGCGTGGTGAACGGGTAGTCGGCCACTTTGGGTTTCGCGGCAGAGACGGCGCGGATAAAGGTGGATTTACCGGCGTTTGGCATCCCCAGCATTCCCACGTCAGCCAGCAGCATCAGCTCCAGCTGCAGGTCGCGCTTATCGCCCGGCGTGCCCATCGTTTTCTGGCGCGGCGTACGGTTAACGGAAGATTTAAAGCGGCTATTGCCCAGGCCGTGCCAGCCGCCCTTCGCCACCATCAGGCGCTGACCATGTTTAGTCATATCACCCATGGTTTCGCCCGTCCCCTGATCGATGACGCGCGTCCCTACCGGCACCTTGATGGTGACATCTTTACCACGCTTGCCGGTACAGTCACGGCTCTGGCCGTTCTGCCCGCGTTCAGCGCGGAAGGATTTCTCAAAGCGATAGTCGATAAGGGTGTTGAGGTTTTCGTCCGCCTCAAGCCACACGTCACCGCCATCACCGCCGTCACCGCCGTCAGGACCGCCTTTCGGAATATATTTTTCACGGCGGAAGCTTACGCAGCCGTTACCGCCATCACCTGCCACGACCAGAATCGTCGCTTCATCAACAAACTTCATTTTACTCTCCGTAACTCATTCGCCTGAGCGGGGGACTATTACAACCGCTTCATTTTTGCGCCAGCGTCCCCAGAGACGATGACCAATGGCGGAATACATCGCGCCCGCAACCACGACAAACGCACCGAGATAGCCCAACAGGTTGAGCATCGGTCTGGCGAAGAAATCGGGCCAGGCCATTGATAACAAATCTGAAAATAAGAGCGTAAACAGCGGGGTGAGCGTGATTAGCGCGCTCACCTGCGCCGCCTGCCAGCGCGCCATCGCTTCGGCCAGCGCGCCGTATCCTACCAGCGTGTTCAGCCCGCAGAAAACCAGACACGCCAGCTGCCAGTCGCTCAGCTGGGTGATAACTCCCGGCTTAGCCAGCGGCAATAACGCCAGTGTACATAAAGTGTACAGTAAAAAGAGGATCTGCTGTGAGGCCAGACGACGCAATAACACCTTTTGCGCGACGCCGTAACTCACCCAGACCGTAGCAGCCCCCACGCCGAAAATGACACCCCAGGTATAATCGGTCAGGCGGGTAAAAATTTCTGTCAGGCTGGTGTTGAAGAACATCACCAGACCGCACAGCAGCATGCTGGCGCCGATAATCTGCGTGCCACGCATCTTCTCCTTGAGGATAAAGACGCTGGCGACCATCATGCCCACCGGAGACAACTGACCAATCACCTGTGACGCCGTCGGGCTCAGATACTGCAGGGAAGAGCTGAAGAGAATGAAGTTGCCAAACAGACCGCCCGTCGCCACCGCCAGTACAACCAGCCAGCGTGGCTTGCGAAAGATCCGCATCGGCGGCAGCTTGCCCTTCAGCGCCAGAATTACACCAAGCCCGAAACTTGCCATCAGAAAGCGATAGAAGACCACCGTAGGCGGCTCCATCACTTCCAGTACCTGCTTCATTGCTATTGGCAGCGCACCCCAGCACATTGCGGTGGTGAGCGCCAGAAGAATACCAATGCCGGCCTGCTGCTTCATGCCCGGTTTCCCTACAGAAAATTTCAGGGGCCACTAATGTAAAAAGCCCCGCAACAGGTGCGGGGCTTTAATCCGTTACCGGACCAGAAAACCTTACTCAGCAACGATGCTGATGTATTTACGGTTGTTCGGGCCTTTAACTTCGAATTTCACTTTACCGTCTGCTTTAGCAAACAGAGTGTGGTCACGACCGCAACCTACGTTAGTGCCCGCGTGGAACTTGGTGCCACGCTGACGAACGATGATGCTACCCGCCAGAACGGATTCGCCACCGAAACGCTTAACGCCCAGGCGTTTAGCTTCTGAATCGCGACCGTTACGTGTGGAGCCGCCAGCCTTTTTATGTGCCATTTAAATCTCTCCTCAGGTCTTAGGCGCTGATGCCAGTGATTTTCACATCAGTGAACCACTGACGATGGCCCTGCTGCTTACGATAGTGTTTACGACGACGAAACTTAACGATTTTAACTTTCTCGCCACGACCGTGAGCAACAACTTCAGCTTTGATTACGCCGCCATCAACGAAAGGAACGCCGATTTTGACTTCTTCACCGTTTGCGATCATCAGAACTTCAGCGAACTCAACAGTTTCGCCAGTTGCGATGTCCAGCTTTTCCAGGCGAACGGTCTGACCTTCGCTTACTCGGTGTTGTTTACCACCACTTTGGAAAACCGCGTACATATAAAACTCCGCTTCCGCGCACATCCTCGTATGATTCAGAGTGCGCTATAAATATTCACAATAGGGCGCGAATATTACGCAAAACGCGAGCCTTTGACAAGTGCTACAGTCAATGGATGAAGAAAAAAAACACAACGCGTTTGGTAACGTTTATCTGGCGCGTTTTTTCAGTACAATCAGCGATACTATTGATAAACCGAAACCCTTCGTTAGCCCTTTTGACAGGGGGCATACAGGACAAGAAGCCCGACTTTTGCGATGAATTTAGAAAAAATCAATGAGTTAACCGCGCAAGACATGGCGGGTGTGAATGCAGCAATTCTGGAGCAACTCAACTCTGACGTTCAGTTGATCAATCAGTTAGGTTATTACATTGTCAGCGGAGGCGGAAAACGTATCCGTCCGATGATTGCCGTGCTGGCGGCGCGCGCTGTCGGCTATGAGGGAAACGCCCATGTCTCCATCGCCGCGCTGATCGAATTTATTCACACCGCCACGCTGTTGCATGACGATGTGGTGGATGAATCCGATATGCGCCGCGGTAAAGCGACCGCTAACGCGGCATTCGGCAATGCCGCCAGCGTGCTGGTTGGCGATTTTATCTACACCCGCGCCTTTCAAATGATGACCAGCCTGGGCTCGCTGAAGGTGCTGGAGGTGATGTCAGAAGCGGTCAACGTTATCGCAGAAGGCGAAGTGCTGCAGCTGATGAACGTCAACGATCCGGACATCACCGAAGAGAACTACATGCGGGTGATCTACAGCAAAACGGCGCGGCTGTTCGAAGCGGCGGCGCAGTGTTCCGGTATTCTGGCGGGCTGTAGCGAGGCGCAGGAGCGCGGCCTGCAGGATTACGGGCGCTACCTTGGCACCGCGTTCCAGCTGATCGATGACCTGCTTGACTACAGCGCCGACGGTGAAACGCTCGGCAAAAACGTTGGCGACGATCTGAACGAAGGCAAGCCAACGCTGCCGCTGCTCCACGCGATGCATAACGGTACGCCGGAGCAGGCGAAAATGATCCGGGAGGCCATCGAGCAGGGAAATGGTCGCCATCTTCTGGAACCAGTACTGGAAACAATGGCAATCTGCGGCTCCCTCGAATGGACGCGTCAGCGTGCTGAAGAAGAAGCGGACAAAGCGATCGCCGCACTTGAGGTGATCCCTGACAGCCCCTGGCGCGACGCCTTAATTGGGCTGGCGCATATTGCTGTTCAGCGCGACCGTTAATTTATATTTATTCCCCGCGACTGCCGCGGGGATATTCCCGTAAGCTCCAGTTAATTATTTATATGCGTTAAATAATCCCTTTAAACGCCCCATTAATAAAGCCCCGTCATATTCTGAATATTGCTTCCTGTAACACGAACTTTTTAGAACCGCCGTTCGAAGAAGGTATAGTAATCAGCGTCAGTGCAACTGAAACGACGTGGACGTATTTAAAAAGAGGGATAGCATATGGATTCAAAATTTATTGACTGGCATCCGGCAGACGTTATTGCGGCACTACGCAAAAAAGGAACCTCGCTCGCGGCGGAATCACGCCGTAACGGCCTGAGCTCCTCTACGCTTGCCAATGCGCTGACGCGACCATGGCCGAAAGGAGAGCTGATCATTGCCCGAGCGCTTGAAACCCAGCCGTGGGTTATCTGGCCGTCACGCTATCACGATCCTGTCACCCATGAGTTTATCGACAGAACACGCATGATTCGCAAACGCTAAGCACTGCCGGGGCCTGGCCCCGGTTGCCCTGTTTTCTCGCTCTTTTTACTCTCTTTCAGGTTAATTTATTCTCTCCATGCGATATTTTCGCACGTGGCGCCATTGCTGCGGACTTTCACCCTGAGAACTATTTTTCAGGTCAGCGTAAAAAAGAGGTGAAATAAGAGAGAGCAGGAAAAGCCTGGAAAGGAAATACTCCCGCCCTGCCGGACGGGAGCAGGAAGATTATTCGCCTTTAACGCGTTCGATATTTGCGCCCAGAGCACGAAGTTTATCTTCGATGCGCTCGTAGCCACGATCGATATGATAAATACGATCCACAAGCGTGGTCCCTTCGGCAATACAGCCGGCCAGCACCAGGCTTGCAGAGGCGCGCAAATCCGTCGCCATTACCTGAGCACCAGAGAGTTTTTCCACGCCGTGGCAGATAACGGTGTTGCTCTCGATCTCCGCGTGCGCGCCCATGCGGATCAGTTCCGGCACATGCATAAAGCGGTTTTCGAAAATGGTTTCGGTGATTACGCCGGTTCCTTCCGCTACCAGGTTCAGCAGAGTGAACTGCGCCTGCATATCGGTTGGGAAGGCCGGGTGCGGCGCGGTACGCACGTTAACCGCCTTCGGACGCTTGCCGTGCATATCCAGGCTGATCCAGTCTTCACCGGTCTCAATATCCGCGCCCGCTTCGCGCAGCTTCGCCAGCACCGCGTCCAGCGTATCGGGCTGGGCGTTACGGCAGACGATCTTGCCGCCGGAGATCGCCGCGGCCACCAGGAAAGTCCCGGTTTCGATACGGTCCGGCAGCACGCGGTAAACGCCGCCGCCCAGACGCTCCACCCCTTCGATGGTGATGCGATCGGTGCCCTGACCGGTGATCTTCGCCCCCAGCGCCACGAGGAAGTTTGCCGTATCGACAATCTCCGGCTCGCGCGCGGCGTTTTCGATAATCGTCGTCCCTTCGGCCAGCGTCGCCGCCGACATGATGGTGACGGTGGCGCCCACGCTCACCTTATCCATCACGATATGGGCCCCCTTCAGGCGACCGTTAACGGAGGCTTTAACGTAGCCCTCTTCCAGCTTGATCTCGGCGCCCAGCTTCTCCAGGCCAAAGATGTGCAGATCGACCGGACGCGCGCCAATCGCGCAGCCACCCGGCAGGGAGACCTGACCCTGGCCAAAACGCGCCACCAGCGGCCCCAACGCCCAGATAGAGGCGCGCATGGTTTTGACCAGCTCATAAGGAGCGCAGAAGATATTGACCTTGCTGGCGTCGATCCAGACGGAACCGTTACGCTCCACCTTAGTGCCAAGCTGGCTGAGCAGCTTCATGGTGGTGTCGATATCTTTCAGTTTTGGTACGTTCTGGATCTCTACCGGCTCTTCAGCAAGCAGCGCGGCGAACAGGATCGGCAACGCGGCGTTTTTTGCGCCGGAAATAGTGACTTCGCCCTGGAGACGCGTCGGCCCCTGTACACGAAATTTATCCATGTGTTTACTCTCTTATAAATTCAACCGTGCTGAGGGCAAATCACCCTCAGCTCAAAAACCGTTTAGCTTACGATCGCGTTCCCACTCCAGCGGGGTATACGCTTTAATCGACAGGGCGTGGATGCGGTTATCCGCGATATATTCCATCAGCGGCGCGTAGACAGCCTGCTGTTTCTTCACGCGGCTCATGCCGTCGAAGATCTCACCCACAGCAATAACCTGAAAGTGACTGCCATCGCCGGAGACGTGGACTTCCTGAAGGGAGAGTGCGTTCATCAGCACCGTCTGGATTTCATGATTTTCCATGGGTTCTATATCATCTGGTAGTGAAAACAAGCCCAACATCTTAGAGCAAAGTGGCGCCGTCTTAAACAAGCAAAAAGCCCCGACGATAAAACAGTCGGGGCTTTAACAAGTAACGTACTGAAATAATTAACGTGGCAAAAGATCGGCAGGCAGGTTGTAGAGCTTGGCAAGCGTAAAAACATTCTCGCTTGCGCCGGTTAATGTCACCTTCTGCCCCTGCCGATTCCCCTCGGCGACCAGATGCATCAGCAGCGCAACGCCTGCCGTATCCACCCGCGTAATCGTGCTCAGGTCGATAAACGTCACGCCCTGCATCGCCTGCTGGCGGGCGTCCCACAGGGGATTGAGCAGATCCTGATCCAGTTCGCCCGAGAGCAGCAACGTCTCTCCCTCACGCGACCAGCCGAGTTGCTGCGTCATTATTTCTTCTCATCCAGGGTAATTTTCTGGCGGGAGATGGATTTCAGCTGTGCGGTCAGGCCGTCGATGCCTTTCGTGCGCAGCAGATCGCTCCACTCGTTCTGTTTAGTGGTGATCATGCTCACCCCTTCCGCGATCATGTCGTAAGCCTGCCAGTTACCGGTCTGGCTGTTCTTACGCCACTGGAAGTCCAGGCGTACCGGCGGACGACCGTTCGGATCGATGATGGTGACGCGAATCGGCACGATGGTGGCGTCGCCCAGCGGTTTTTCCGGCGCGATCTGATAGGTCTGGCCGTTATACATCGCCAGCGCCTGGCCATAAGCCTGCTTCAGGTATTCGCGGAAGGCGGCGAAGTAGGCGTCACGCTGAGCCGGGGTCGCCTCTTTGTAGTAGCGTCCCAGCACCAGCGCGCCCGCATATTTAATCTGCACGTAAGGCAGCAGCTCCTGATCGACAACATCACGCAGATAGTCCGGATTGGCGCGAATTTTGGGCTGTTCGTTTTTCAGGCGATCAAAGGTCTTTTGCGCCGCCTCGTTCATCAGCTTGTAGGGGTTGGTCTGGTCAGCCGCCGTTGCCGCCGTTAAAGGGGCAATCACCAGCATGGCTACCATTAACAGTCGTTTAATCATGGATCACTTCTCCTGAAATTAATGCGTTGCGTCCGGGGTCGGCGCGACGTCGGTTTGGCCTTCACTCTGCGCAGGGGCATCGTCAGATTGCTTGTCGTCGCCTTTGCTGTTGTAAAGGAACTGGCCAATCATATCTTCAAGCACCATTGCCGATTTCGTATCCTGAATGACGCCGCCATCTTTAAGGATAGACGTTCCCAGGTCCAGGTCCTCAAAGCCGACGTTCAGCGCCAGGTATTGCTCTCCCAGCAGGCCGGAGGTGCGGATAGAGAGCGAGCTGGTATCAGGAATATGGTTGTAACGCTCTTCGATATCTAACGCCACGCGCGGTAAATAGGTTTTTTCATCCAGCGTAATGTCCGCCACGCGGCCAACCACCACACCGCCGATACGTACCGGCGAGCGAACCTTCAGGCCGCCGATATTATCGAACGTGGCGTAAATACGGTAGGTAGGTTCCGTACGGACAGAGGTGATATTCGCAGCGCGCAGGCAGATAAACAGCGCCGCCAGCAGCGCCAGCAGCAAAAACACCCCTACCCAAATTTCATTTTTTCTCGTTTGCATGAACTTTAATTCCCAAACATCAGTGCGGTAAGCACAAAATCCAGCCCCAGTACGGCCAGCGACGAATGCACGACGGTACGCGTTGTAGCACGGCTAATGCCTTCCGAGGTCGGGATTGCATCATAACCGTTAAATAAGGCAATCCAGGTCACCGTCAGCGCGAACACCACGCTTTTTATCAGGCAGTTGATCAGATCCATACGCAGATCGATGGCGTCCTGCATGGCGGACCAGAAAAAGCCTGCATCAATGCCTTTCCACTGTACGCCCACCAGCGAGCCGCCCCAGATGCCGACCGCGACGAAAAGAATGGTCAGCAGCGGCAGGGAAATCATCCCCGCCCAGAAGCGCGGCGAGATCACCCGACGCAGCGGATCGACCGCCATCATCTCCATGCTGGAGAGCTGCTCGGTGGCGCGCATCAGGCCGATTTCGGCGGTTAACGCCGACCCGGCACGCCCGGCAAACAGCAGCGCCGCGACGACCGGGCCGAGCTCACGCAGCAGGGAGAGTGCCACTAGCATGCCGAGGCTGGTCTCCGCGCTGTAGGTGGTCAGTACCAGATACCCCTGCAGCCCGAGCACCATGCCGATAAAGAGGCCGGAGACGATGATGATAAGCATCGATAAAACGCCGACGTTATAGAGCTGACGCACCAGCAGCGGAGCATGCTTGCGAAACTCCGGCTTGCCCACCAGCGCATTAAATAACATCAACCCGGCGCGCCCGAACGTCCTGATGGTTTTTATCCCACGGTGCCCGAGCGCAGCCAATCCATTTAACAGCATGAGTGGCTAACTCCCTATTCCCAGTAGATCGTGATGGTAATCGCCCGCCGGATAGCGGAACGGCACCGGGCCGTCCGCGATGCCGTCAAGGAACTGCCGCACCCGCGGATCGCTGTTCGTTTGCAGCGCCTGCGCGCCGCCGTGGGCGACGATTTTTTGATCCGCCACGATGTACGCGTAATCCGCGATGCTCAACACCTCCGGCACGTCATGCGACACCACAATACAGGTGACGCCCAGCGCGCTGTTAAGCTCAGAGATAAGCTTTACCAGCACGCCCATGGTGATGGGATCCTGGCCGACAAACGGCTCGTCGAACATGATTAAATCCGGCTCCAGCGCGATGGCGCGCGCCAGCGCCGCACGTCGCGCCATCCCGCCCGAAAGTTCAGATGGCATCAGCTTCGCCGCGCCGCGCAGCCCCACCGCCTCCAGCTTCATCATCACCGTGCTTTTGAGCAGGGCGGATGGCAGGCGGGTATGTTCGCGCAGCGGATAGGCGACATTATCGAAGACGTTCATATCGGTGAATAACGCCCCCGACTGAAAGAGCATGCTCATGCGTTTGCGGACGGTATAAAGGCGAGAGCGCGACATGGCCGGGATGTTTTCACCGTCAAAAAGTATTTCGCCGCGATCGGGGGGGATCTGGCCGCCAATCAGGCGCAACAGCGTGGTTTTGCCGATCCCGGACGGGCCCATGATCGCCGTGATCTTACCGCGCGGCACCGTCAGCGAGATATTATCAAATATCAATCGGCTGCCGCGAGAGAAGCTGACATCACGGACGTCGACTATATTCGCCATAGTTTGGCTCATTTATAGTTCCTTTCTTTCCCTTCAGGTTAAGAGCCTGATGGACAAGCTCTAAGCATGGTGCTTATTTCAGCTTTAAACCCAGCATTTTTACAGAATATTATCCATGCAGGTTAGCGAAAGCTGGCATTTGTTTTACTTTTCCGGCGCATAAAGTCAAAATTAGGAGAACGTTACGTCTACAGACTGTTGCAGCGCCAAAAAGTTGTGCTCAGTGGACCGGCGAGTATACCTGAAGAAAGGACTTTTGATGCTTTTAGCAACGGCACTGTTAATCATTGGTTTACTATTGGTCGTCTACAGTGCCGACCGCCTGGTATTCGCAGCCTCAATACTTTGCCGACTGCTGGGCATACCGCCGCTACTGATCGGGATGACGGTCGTCAGCGTCGGGACCTCCCTGCCAGAAATTATCGTCTCTGTCTCCGCCTCTCTGCATGAGCAGCGCGATCTGGCCATCGGCGTCGCCATTGGCTCGAATATCGTCAATATTCTGCTGATCCTCGGCCTTGCCGCCCTGCTGCATTCATTTCGCGTGCATTCCGATGTTCTGCGCCGTGAATTGCCGCTAATGTTGGTCGTAAGCCTGCTCGCCGGCTATGTGCTCTATGACGGGCAGCTTACCCTGGATGACGGTATCCTCCTGCTGTCGCTGGCGGTCATCTGGCTGCTCTATATAGTAAAAATCGCCCGGGCGGCGGAGAAGCTGAACGACAGCCTGACGCGCGAACAGCTGGCCGAGCTGCCGCGCGAGGGTTCGCTGCCGGTGGCGCTGCTCTGGCTGGGGGTGGCGCTGATCATCATGCCGATGGCGACCCGCATGGTGATCGATAACGCGACGGTACTGGCCAATTACTTCGCCATCAGCGAACTGACCATTGGCCTGACGGCGATCGCCATTGGCACCAGTCTGCCTGAGCTTGCCACAGCCATTGCTGGCGCGCGTAAAGGTGAAGATGATATCGCTATCGGCAATATCATCGGTTCGAATATTTTCAATATCGCTATCGTGCTGGGGCTGCCCGCACTGATAGCGCCAGGATACTTTAACCCGCTGGCCTTCACGCGCGACTACGGTGTGATGCTGCTGGTCAGCCTCATTTTCGCCCTGCTCTGCTGGCGGCGGAAAACGCGAATTGGCAAAGGGGTGGGCGCCCTGCTGACGGGTGGATTTATCGTATGGATGGCGATGCTCTACTGGCTATCGCCGCTTCTTTCTGGGTAAACGGAAACGCATTATGTCGCATATAGAGTTGCAGCCGGGTTTTGACTTTCAGAAAGCAGGCCAGGAGGTTCTGAAGATTGAACGTGAAGGCCTGGCGCAGTTGGATCAGTACATTAATCACGATTTCAGCCTGGCGTGCGAAAAGATGTTCCATTGCACAGGCAAAGTGGTAGTGATGGGGATGGGCAAGTCGGGCCATATCGGCCGCAAGATGGCTGCCACTTTCGCCAGTACCGGTACCTCCTCATTCTTCGTCCATCCAGGGGAAGCGGCGCACGGTGACCTTGGAATGGTAACGCCGCAGGATGTGGTAATTGCCCTCTCCAACTCGGGCGAGTCGAATGAGATCCTGGCGCTAATCCCGGTGCTGAAGCGGCTGCACGTCCCGCTCATCTGCATGACCAGCCGCCCCGAGAGCAGCATGGCCCGCGCGGCGGATATCCACCTCTGCGTAAAGGTGCCAAAAGAGGCCTGCCCGCTCGGCCTGGCTCCGACCTCCAGCACCACCGCGGCGCTGGTGATGGGCGATGCGCTCGCCGTCGCCCTGCTGGAGGCGCGCGGCTTTACGCCGGAAGATTTCGCCCTCTCCCATCCGGGAGGCGCGCTGGGCCGTAAGCTGCTGCTGCGGGTGAACGATATTATGCATACCGGCGATGAGATCCCGCATGTCAATAAGCAGGCCTCTCTGCGCGACGCCCTGCTGGAGATCACCCGTAAAAACCTCGGTATGACGGTAATCTGTGACGAGCAGATGCGCATTGAGGGGATCTTTACCGACGGCGATCTGCGTCGGGTCTTTGATATGGGGGTCGACGTGCGCAATCTGGGGATTGCCGACGTTATGACTCCAGGGGGTATCCGGGTTCGTCCGGGGACGCTGGCGGTAGAGGTGCTCAACCTGATGCAGTCCCGTCATATTACCTCGGTGATGGTTGCCGATGGCGACCAGCTGCAGGGTGTGGTACATATGCATGATCTGCTGCGCGCGGGCGTAGTGTAATGAAGGAAAAGACAATGAGTAATGCGGGTGCATCCCTTGCAACCTGTTATGGCCCGGTGAGCGCAACGATGATGGCGCAGGCGGAGAAGATCCGTCTGCTGATTCTGGATGTTGACGGCGTGCTTTCTGACGGCTTGATTTATATGGGCAATAATGGCGAAGAGCTAAAGGCGTTTAACGTTCGCGACGGCTATGGCATTCGCTGCGCCCTCACCTCCGGCATAGAGGTGGCGATCATCACCGGGCGGAAAGCTAAACTGGTAGAAGAGCGCTGCGCCACCCTGGGGATCACCCATTTGTATCAGGGGCAGTCGAACAAAATGGTCGCTTTCAGGCATCTGCTGGCAGAACTTTCTGTCGCGCCGGAAAATGTCGCCTATGTCGGCGACGATCTGATCGACTGGCCGGTTATGGCCGAAGTGGGATTAAGCGTGGCGGTGGCCGACGCCCACCCGCTTTTGCTCCCGCGTGCGGACTACGTGACCCGAATCAACGGCGGTCGCGGCGCGGTCCGTGAGGTGTGCGATCTACTGCTTCTGGCGCAGGGCAAGCTTGATGAGGCCAAAGGGCAATCAATATGAGTAAAACCAGACGTTGGGTTATCATTCTGCTTTCGCTTGTCGCGCTGGTGCTGATCGGCATCAATCTGGCGGATCGGGACGATACGCAAACGCAAGCGACAAATACCGGCGATCCGACCTATAAAAGCGATCACAGCGATACCGTGGTCTATAGCCCGGAAGGGGCGCTGAACTATCGCCTGATCGCCCGGCATGTGGAATATTTTTCTGAAAACGGCGTCTCGTGGTTTACCCAACCGGTCCTGACCACGTTTGACACCGACAAAGTACCCACATGGTCGATCAAATCTGACAGGGCAAAATTGACCAATGACCGTATGCTTTATCTGTATGGTCACGTGGAGGTAAATGCCCTGACCCCGGACGCGCAACTGCGCAAAATTACCACCGATAACGCCCAGATCAACCTGGTGACCCAGGATGTGACCTCTCAGGATCTGGTGACGTTATACGGCACGACTTTTAATTCCAGCGGTCTGAAAATGCGCGGGAACTTACGCAGCAAAAACGCCGAGCTGATTGAAAAGGTGAGAACCTCTTATGAAATTCAAAACAAACAAACTCAGCCTTAATGTCGTCATCGCCAGCGCGCTGCTCGCAGCCAGCCTTCCCGCGCTTGCCGTGACGGGCGATACCGACCAGCCGATCCATATCGAGTCCGATACCCAGTCGCTGGATATGCAGGGCAACGTGGTGACCTTTACCGGCAACGTGGTTGTGACGCAGGGCACCATCAAGATCAATGCCGACAAGGTGGTGGTCACCCGTCCCGGCGGCGAGCAGGGTAAAGAGATCATCGACGGCTACGGCGAACCGGCAACCTTTTACCAGATGCAGGATAATGGCAAGCCGGTGAAAGGCCACGCTTCCCATATGCACTATGAGCTGGCGAAAGATTTGGTGGTGCTGACCGGCAACGGCTATCTCGAACAGCTGGACAGCAATATCACCGGCGACAAGATCACCTACCTGGTGAAAGAGCAAAAAATGCAGGCGTTCAGCGAGAAAGGCAAACGCGTTACCACCGTGCTGGTACCGTCGCAGCTGCAGGATAAAGGCAACAACCAGGCACCGGCACAGAAGAAGAGTAACTAATTCGATATGGCAACCTTAACTGCAAAAAACCTCGCGAAAGCCTACAAGGGCCGTCGCGTTGTTGAAGATGTCAGTCTGACCGTCAACTCTGGCGAAATTGTCGGCCTGCTGGGGCCGAACGGCGCCGGGAAAACCACTACCTTCTACATGGTGGTCGGGATTGTTCCGCGCGATGCCGGCAACATCATCATTGATGACGATGATATCAGCCTGCTGCCGCTGCATGCCCGCGCACGTCGCGGTATCGGGTATCTGCCGCAGGAAGCCTCGATTTTCCGCCGCCTGAGCGTATTCGATAACCTGATGGCCGTGCTGCAGATCCGCGACGATTTAACCGCCGAACAGCGTACCGATCGCGCCAACGAACTGATGAAAGAGTTCCATATTGAGCATCTGCGCGACAGCCTTGGCCAGGCGCTATCGGGCGGGGAACGCCGCCGCGTGGAAATCGCCCGAGCGCTCGCCGCTAACCCGAAATTCATCCTGCTGGATGAACCCTTTGCGGGCGTTGACCCCATCTCCGTTATCGACATCAAACGCATTATTGAACATCTGCGCGACAGCGGGCTGGGCGTCCTTATCACTGACCACAACGTGCGTGAAACGCTGGCGGTCTGCGAGCGCGCCTATATCGTCAGCCAGGGTCACCTGATCGCCCACGGCACGCCGCAGCAGATCCTCGAAGATGAACATGTTAAGCGCGTCTACCTTGGGGAAGACTTCAGACTCTGATAGGGTAGAGGTTTAGCCAGGCCGAATGGGGGATAACCGCTCTGAACATGAAGCAAGGTTTGCAATTAAGGCTCAGCCAGCAGCTGGCAATGACGCCGCAGCTCCAGCAGGCAATTCGTCTGCTGCAGTTGTCCACATTAGAACTCCAGCAGGAACTTCAGCAGGCGCTGGAGAGCAATCCGTTGCTGGAGCAAACCGATCTTCATGACGAGATAGATACCCAGCAGGCTCAGGATCGCGAAACGCTCGACACGGTGGATGCGCTTGAGCAAAAAGAGATGCCGGACGAGCTGCCGCTGGATGCCAGCTGGGACGAGATCTATACCGCCGGTACGCCATCCGGTACCCGGGCGGATTATCAGGATGACGAACTGCCGGTCTATCAGGGGGAAACAACCCAGTCGCTTCAGGACTACCTGATGTGGCAGGTGGAGCTGACCCCCTTTTCCGATACCGACCGGGCGATCGCCACGTCAATCGTCGACGCCGTGGACGATACGGGCTACCTGACCGTTTCGCTGGACGACATTCTCGAAAGCATTGGCGACGAGAAGATCGATATGGACGAGGTCGAGGCCGTACTAAAGCGCGTGCAACGCTTCGACCCGGTAGGGGTCGCCGCCCGGGATCTGCGCGACTGTCTGCTGATCCAGCTCTCCCAGTTTGCTAAAGAGACGCCATGGCTGGAGGAAGCGCGGCTGATTATCAGCACCCATCTGGATCTGCTGGCGAACCATGACTTCCGCACCCTGATGCGCGTTACCCGCCTGAAAGAGGATGTGCTGAAAGAGGCGGTCAATCTGATCCAGTCGCTCGATCCGCGTCCCGGCCAGTCGATCCAGACCAGCGAGCCGGAATATGTCATTCCCGACGTGCTGGTGCGAAAACATCATGGCCGCTGGGTGGTTGAACTCAACTCCGACAGCATTCCTCGCCTGCAAATTAACCAGCACTACGCCTCCCTGTGCACCAGCGCGCGCAACGATTCGGATAACCAGTTTATTCGCAGTAACCTCCAGGAAGCGCGCTGGCTGATTAAGAGCCTCGAGAGCCGAAATGACACGCTGCTGCGCGTAAGCCGTTGCATTGTTGAGCAACAACAGGCATTTTTTGAACAGGGCGAAGAGTTTATGAAGCCGATGGTGCTGGCGGATATCGCCCAGGCCGTCGAAATGCATGAATCAACCATCTCGCGCGTGACGACGCAGAAGTATCTGCATAGCCCGCGCGGCATCTTTGAGCTGAAGTATTTCTTCTCCAGCCATGTGAACACCGAAGGCGGCGGCGAAGCCTCGTCTACGGCGATCCGCGCGCTGGTGAAGAAGTTAATAGCCGCGGAGAACCCCGCGAAGCCGCTGAGCGACAGTAAGTTGACCACCATACTCTCCGATCAGGGTATTATGGTGGCTCGCCGTACCGTTGCGAAGTATCGAGAGTCTTTATCCATTCCGCCGTCTAACCAGCGTAAACAACTGGTCTGACACAACCGATAAGGAAGACACTATGCAGCTTAATATCACAGGACACAACGTCGAAGTGACCGAGGCTTTGCGCGAATTTCTGAACACCAAATTCGCCAAGCTGGAACAGTATTTCGACCGGATCAATCAGGTCTACATTGTGTTGAAAGTGGAGAAAGTGACGCATATCGCAGATGCGACCCTGCACGTTAACGGGGGGGAACTTCACGCCAGTGCGGAAGGGCAAGATATGTACTCGGCTATCGACGGCTTGATTGACAAGCTGGCGCGGCAGCTTAATAAACATAAAGATAAACTGAAACAACACTAATTGTCCGGGCAGTTAACGGGTGCAGGAAGGCCTGTTGTGAAACACAACGGGCCGTTTGTACAGTTAGCGCTTAGGTGAAATTATGATGAACAACGATTCCGCTCTCCAACTGAGCACTGTCCTTAACCAGGAATGTACCCGCAGCGGCGTTAATTGCCAGAGCAAAAAACGCGCGCTTGAAATTATCAGTGAACTGGCGGCTAAACAGCTCAGCCTGCCGCCGCAGGTGGTATTCGAAGCCATTCTGACCCGTGAAAAGATGGGGAGTACCGGTATCGGCAACGGCATCGCTATCCCGCATGGCAAACTGGAGGAAGATACCTTACGCGCCGTGGGCGTCTTTGTGCAGCTTGAGACCCCTATCGCCTTCGACGCCATCGACAATCAGCCGGTTGACCTGCTGTTCGCGCTGCTGGTGCCGGCCGATCAGACCAAAACCCACCTGCATACGCTCTCGCTGGTTGCCCGACGGCTGGCGGATAAAGCCATTTGCCGCCGCCTGCGCGCTGCCCAGAGCGATGAGGAGCTATACCAGATTATCACGGAAGCGGAAGGCAATCAGGATGAGGCATAACCGGGAGCGGGCCTCCATGTCGGGAGCCCTGAGGAGAGACGGAAGATGGTGCTGATGATCGTCAGCGGTCGCTCGGGGTCGGGGAAATCCGTCGCCCTGCGCGCGCTTGAAGATATGGGCTTTTATTGCGTAGATAACCTGCCTGTGGTTTTGCTGCCCGATCTGGCAAATACGCTTGCGGACCGGGAGATCTCCGCCGCGGTCAGTATCGACGTGCGTAATATGCCGGAATCTCCGGAGATCTTTGAGAAGGCGATGAGCAGCCTGCCAGCGGCGTTTTCTCCGCAGCTGCTCTTCCTTGACGCCGACCGTAACACGCTGATTCGCCGCTACAGCGACACGCGTCGCCTGCATCCGCTCTCCAGTAAAAACCTGTCGCTGGAAAGCGCGATCGATCAGGAGAGCGACCTGCTGGAGCCGCTGCGCTCGCGTGCCGACCTGATTGTTGATACGTCAGAGATGTCCGTTCACGAGCTGGCGGAGATGCTGCGTACGCGCCTGCTGGGCAAGCGCGAGCGCGAGCTGACGATGGTCTTTGAGTCATTCGGCTTTAAGCACGGCATTCCGATTGATGCGGACTATGTCTTCGACGTGCGCTTCCTGCCGAACCCGCACTGGGATCCAAAACTGCGTCCAATGACAGGTCTGGACAAGCCGGTGGCGGCGTTCCTCGACCGACACACCGAAGTTCATAACTTTATCTACCAGACGCGAAGCTACCTTGAGCTATGGTTACCTATGCTGGAGACTAACAACCGCAGCTACCTCACCGTTGCGATTGGCTGTACCGGCGGTAAACACCGTTCGGTCTATATTGCCGAACAGCTGGCCGACTACTTCCGCTCGCGGGGTAAAAACGTCCAGTCCCGTCATCGTACGCTGGAAAAACGCAAAACATGACCGTAAAACAGACCGTTGAGATCACTAATAAGCTGGGGATGCATGCGCGCCCGGCCATGAAGCTGTTTGAGCTGATGCAAGGATTCGATGCAGAGGTTTTGCTGCGAAACGACGAGGGCACGGAGGCGGAAGCGAACAGCGTAATTGCGCTGTTGATGCTCGATTCAGCAAAAGGCAGGCAGATTGAAGTTGAAGCGACCGGGCCGCAGGAGGTTGAAGCGCTGGCGGCGGTGGTCGCGTTGTTTAATGCGGGGTTTGACGAGGACTAACGCATCGGCGGGTGGCGCTACGCTTACCCGCCCTGGCTAAGATTATTGCGCTGCATGAAGCTCTCCCCACCCAACTGACGCATCTGGCGCAGGATCCACGCCTGACGGCTTCGCACATACCCTGACGGCGCGTTGGCCTTAAAGCGTATGGGATTAGGCAGAACAGCCGCCAGCAGCGCCGCTTCGGACATGCTCAGTTTGCTGGCAGGCTTATGGAAATAGCGCTGCGCGGCAGCCTCCACGCCAAACACCCCCTCGCCAAACTCGGCGATATTGAGATAGACGGTCAGGATCCGTTTTTTACTCCAGACGGTCTCTATCCCCAGCGTCAGCCCCGCTTCCAGCCCTTTGCGCAGCCAGCTGCGGCCATCCCATAAAAAGAGATTTTTCGCCGTCTGCTGCGAGAGGGTTGAGGCGCCGCGGATCCGGCTCTCGTGGCGTTCATTATGCGCCAGCGCCTTCTCAATCGCCCCTACGTCAAATCCCCAGTGTTCAGCAAACTTCTGATCTTCTGCGGCAATTACCGCCAGCCCCATCCACGGCGAGATATCATCCATGCTCACCCAATCGGAATGGGCCACATAGTGAAAATCGCCCGTCAGCCACGCGCCAAGCTGCCGCTCCACCATCACCATGGAAAAGGGGACCGGCGCCACGCTAAAGAGCGCAATGCCGCCGCCCCAGAAGATAGCCAGCGCCAGCAGCACCCGCAGCAGGATGCGTTTTACCCAGCGCAGAGGCGGATGCGATCGGCTCACGAGGCGAGAACCAGTACGCGTTCCACCAGTTTTTCAATGCCGGTAGCCGCCTGCGCGATATCCTCAGCCAGCATATAAGCGGGCGTGGTCACCACTTTGTTCTCTTCGTCCACGACGATATCATCCACCGGACAAGGCACATGCTCCCCACCCATCTCCTCGATCGCCTCGGCGGTATCTATGTCGGTGCCGATGGTCAGGCGCAGGGGAAAATCGAAAATTTTAGGCAGCAGCGCGGGCGCGATGCAGATAAAACCGAGCGGCTTTCCGGCAGCGTGCATCTGCTGCGCCAGCGCCTGCAGGCTGGCATCGACGTGGCACTCACTGCCCTGGCTTGCGAAGCTGCTGAGATTTTTTGCCGCGCCAAAACCGCCGGGCACAATTAGCGCGTCCAGCTCATCTGCCTTTGCCTGGCTCAGCGGCTGGATCGCGCCGCGGGCGATACGGGCCGCCTCGATTAATATATTGCGCGTTTCAGCCATAGGCTCACCCGTAAGATGGTTAATCACTTCTGATTGATTTTTATCCGGGGCGAAACAGACCGCCTGCGCGCCCTGACGCGCCAGCGCCAGGAGTGTGATTACAGACTCATGAATTTCCGCGCCATCGTAAACGCCGCACCCGCTCAGCACTACGCCAACTTTTTTCATCGTGAGATTCCTTCTGTCACAACCATCCGAAACACATTAATAATTTTGATTAAAACGCTATGCTTCACACATTTCACTGTTTCATGTAACAAATCATTTAAGATTTGCTATCTTATTTGCGTGCGGCCTGAATATCCTGGCTGCGCCCAAGCAAAATATAATAATTACCTGGCGCAACCACAATTTCCCTGGTGTTGGCGCAGTGTTCGCGCACCCCGGTCAAGCCGGGGTCATTTTTTTCTGGCCTCAACCCACGCTTTTAACACGTCGACGTCGTTTTGCCACTCCTGCTTCATCTCTTCCACCCATTCTCCGACGTTATCCCACCACGCTGGCAGGTCAGGCGTCTGGATCTGCTGGCCGAGCTGTTGCAGATGGCGCAAGCCCACCGAACCGGCGGCGCCTTTAATTTTGTGCCCCTCTTCAACAATGCCTTTCTGATCGCGGGCAGTGAGATTCGATTCCAGAACATTCAGGTAGCCCGGCATCATTTTTTCAAATACCGCTAAACCATCAGTAATCAGTTTCGGGCCGACCAGATCGATATATTGTTCAAGCATCGCAATATCCAGTATTGACTGCGTTTTGTCGTTCTCTTCAGACGTCATGGCACTCTCCTCTTCAATACGGCTATTCCAGAATTTCTTAATCATGGCGGTCAGGGCAGGCACCGCCAGCGGCTTGCTGAGCACATCGTCCATACCGGCATCGAGATACTCTTTTTTATCTTTCAGCACGTTTGCCGTCAGCGCCACCAGCGGCGGCAGCTCCTCCGGCTTGTAGCGGCGCGTCAGTTCGCGGGAGATGTCCAGCCCGGTCATATCCGGCAGCTGGATATCCAGCAGCACGAGGTCATATTCGTCCGGGGCGAACATCTCCAGCGCGGCTTTACCGGTCATCGCCACGTCAACGCTATTACCAAGCTTCTCCAGTACCGAGCGGGCGACAATCACGTTCAGCTCGATATCTTCCACCAGCAGGACGTGCAGCGCGGGCAGTGGCATCTCGTCATTGTCGAAGGTGTCTTCCACCTCTTCCGCCACCGCAGGCGCCTGTACCGTCAGGGTAAAGATGGAGCCTTTCCCCTGCTGGCTGGCGACGGTAATATCACCGCCCATGCTTTTCGCCAGCCGGCGCGAGACCGCAAGGCCAATACCGGTGCCGGTGGCCGGCTTACCGCCGTGGCTGTCTTTGACCTGATAGTACATGGCAAAAATTTTATCCTGCTCCTCCTGCGGAATACCGATCCCGGAATCTTCCACTTCGAAGCGCAGCATATCGCCCTGCTCATAGCGAACCCGTACCGCCACCTGCCCCTGCTGGGTAAATTTCACGGCGTTGCTGATAAGATTCCAGAGGATCTGGCGCAGACGCGTGCCGTCCGTAATGACTTTATGCGGCAGCGGCAGCGTCGGCTCCATCACAAACCGCAGCCCCTTCTGCTGCGCCTGCAGGCCGGAGAGGTTCTCAAGATCGGCGAGGAAGCTGGTAAAGTCCACCGGCTGGTTATCCAGCTGGACCTTACGTCGCTCCATCTTGTCCATATCAATGATATCGTTAAAGATATTTCCTAACGTCACCGCCGAGACGTGGATCGTCTTCAGGTATTTCTCCTGCTCTGCGGTCAGCTCGGTATCCAGCAGGATGCGGCTTAAGCCCACGATACCGTTCAGCGGCGTACGTAATTCGTGGCTGATGGTGGAGATAAACGTCGTCTTGTCGCGGCTGGCGCGCTCCAGCGCATCCTGATAGCGCTTACGCTCGGTGATGTCACGGCCAAAGCCCATCAGACCGTGGCGTTTACCTACCCGGTCGTAATAAGGCACTTTGCGGATCTCAAAGCAGGCTTTACGTCCGTCCGGGTAATCGAGCCACTGTTCGTAGGTCAGCGAAACGTTATGCCGGAAGACCTTCTCGTCGGTTTCAATCACTTTCGCCGCCGCCTCGGGGGAGTAAACATCCTGCGGCTTAAGGTTGATCAGCTGCTTCTCGCTTTTGCCCGTTAGCAGCTCCATCGCCCGGTTACAGCCGGAAAACTCTTTATCTTCATTGCGATAAAAGACCAGGTCCGGGGAGGCGTCGAGGAAAGAGCGCAGGAAGGAGGATTGCTGTTCAAGCTGAATCTGCGTTACCTCACGCTCTTTCATCTCCACCTTGAGCTGTTCAAGGGTGGTCTGGCGCTCGGCCTCCGCCTTTTCACGGTCGGCAATCTCCTGGTTCAGCTGGGCGATATTGTCCTTAAGCTGCACGTTGAGCTTCAGATCGCGCTCGCGCATCTCTTCCAGTTTCTCCACCAGCCGGGATAAACGCTGGCGCGACTCTTCAAGCTGTTCCACCACCACTGAGAGAAAATAGACCGCCCAGGGGGTGATCAGCAGGCCAAAGAAGATGGAGCGGATCACGTCGATACTCTCCACCCTGCCGTGGAGCACCATGGTAACGGCCATCTGCACCACAATCGCCAGAATAACCAGCGCCAGGGCCAACAGCAGGGAGAAACGCACCAGGCCGAGCTTCATCATCAGGTCGACGTAGTACTGCGCAAGCATGCGAATTTGCTTCATAGGGGATCCCTTCACGGCTACATCGCTCAATAATACTCAAAATCGGGGCGCGACGTTGGAGGTTGTTTGAAAAATGCAGGCTTTAACAGGTGATTAGCCTCGCCCCGGGGAACGGGAGCGAGGCAAAGCGCATCAGGAGCGCTTGAGCAGCAGCCAGAGGCTGATCAGGAAGAAGCTGGCGCTGGGCAGCAGCGCGCCCACAATGGGCGGAATGCCATACACCAGGGTCAGCGGGCCGAAGATCTGGTCCAGCACGTAGAAGACAAAACCGAAGCTGATACCGGTCACCACGCGCACGCCCATCGGTACGCTGCGCAGCGGGCCGAAGATAAATGACAGCGCCATCAGCATCATGACCGCCACGGAGAGTGGCTGGAAGATTTTACTCCACATATTGAGCTGATAACGTCCGGCATCCTGGCCACTCGACTTCAGGTATTTCACGTAACTGTGCAGGCCGCTGATGGAGAGCGCGTCAGGATCAAGCGCCACTACCCCCAGCTTGTCCGGCGTCAGGTTCGTTTTCCAGGTGCCAGAGACGGTCTGCGCGCCGGTGATCTGCTTCGGATTTTTCAGGTCAGACTCATCCACCTGCGACAGACGCCACTGCTTTTGATCTGCGTCGAATTTGGCGGTAGCGGCATAACGAACCGACTGCAAACGGCGCTGGTCATTAAAGGAGTAGATGCTGACGCCGCCGAGTTCATTATCGCCTTTCACCCGTTCGATATAGACGAAATCATTACCGTCTTTCGCCCACAGCCCCTGCTGCGTGGAGAGCAGCGAGCCGCCATACATCGCCTGAGCGCGGTAGTTACGCGCCATCTGTTCACCCTGCGGCGCCACCCATTCGCCAATCGCCATGGTCAGCAGCACCAGCGGGATCGCGGTTTTCATCACCGACAGCGCAACCTGCATACGGGTAAAGCCCGACGCCTGCATCACCACCAGCTCGCTGCGCTGCGCCAGCATCCCCAGCCCCAGCAGCGCGCCAAGCAGCGCCGCCATCGGGAAGAAGATCTGCACATCTTTCGGCACGCTGAGAAGGGTATACATCCCCGCCCCCATCGCGTCGTAGCTCCCCTGCCCGGCCTTTTTCAGCTGGTCGACAAATTTGATAATGCCCGAGAGCGACACCAACATGAACAGGGTCATCATGATGGTGGTAAAAATGGTTTTACCGATATAGCGGTCAAGAACGCCAAACGCCTGCATCACACCGCTCCTTTACGCACAAAACGGGCACGTATGCGACGCATCGGCACCGTATCCCACACATTCAACGCCAGCGCCAGCAGCAGGTAGAAGCCGTTGACCACCCAGGTCCATACCACCGGGTCGATCTTGCCTTTCCCGCCGTTAGATTTAATCGAGGTCTGCAACAGGAAAAAGACCAGATAAAGCAGCATGGCGGGCAGCATCGACAGCACGCGGCCCTGACGCGGGTTGACCACGCTCAGCGGCACCACCATCAGCGCCATCATAAAGACGGTAAAGACCAGCGTGATACGCCAGTGCAGCTCCGCCCGGGCGCGATCGTTGTCGGTGTTAATGAGCGTGCGCATGTTCATCTGCTCGGTATCGGTCGGATCCAGCGTCACCGCCTGATGGCCGATAATAGCCTGATAATTCTGGAAATCGGTGATGCGGAAATCGCGAAGCAGCGCGGTACCTTCAAAGCGTGTGCCCTTATCGAGGGTCACAATTTGCGAGCCATCCTTACGCTGGGAGAGCTGGCCAGAGTCGGCCACCACCACGGAGGGGCGCGCATTGCCTTTGGGACGAAGCTGAGCAAGAAAAACATCATTGAAGCGGCTGCCGTCGACGCTTTCAATGAACAGCACGGAGTTGCCGTCGGTCGCCTGCTGGAACTGTCCCTGCGCCAGCGCCGCCATGCCGGGGTTCGCTTTGGCTTCGGCCAACACTTCGTCCTGATGGCGGGATGACCAGGGGCCTGCCCACATCACGTTGACCGCTGCGATAATGCCGGTAAATAACGCCAGCACCATGGCTGCTTTCACCAGCACCGCCTTACTCAGGCCGCAGGCGTGCATCACCGTGATTTCGCTTTCGGTATAGAGCTTTCCGAGCGTCATCAGCAGGCCAAGAAAAAGGCTCAGCGGTAGAATAAGCTGCGCCATTTCCGGTACCCCTAATCCCAGAAGAGAAAGTACCAGATTTGTTGGGATTTCGCCGTCTACAGCCGCACCGAGGATCTTAACCAGCTTCTGACAGAAAAAAATCAGGAGCAGAATAAAGAGGATCGCCAGTTGGCTTTTGAGCGTCTCCCGCACCAGATATCTTATGATTATCACTTTTAAATACGCCCGTAAAAACTCGTCTCTTGCAGGAATTTAGCTTGTTTCATGGCTTAAACGTCATTTATTCTCTTGAGTCGTCGAAATCGTCGCTAAGATTAAAAAAATTCGCGGATTCGTGCATCAGGACATTTTTTGACGTGTCGAAACCGTAGTAACGTAAGATTAACACGAAGTCACCACAACCGCGGACATGAGTTACGAAAGCTTTCAATTCTATCCGTAGCCGCCGTCGTTGTCTTTAAGATTCAGGAGCGTAGTGCATGGAGTTCAGTGTAAAAAGTGGTAGCCCGGAGAAACAGCGGAGTGCCTGCATCGTTGTGGGCGTCTTTGAACCACGCCGACTCTCCCCCATCGCCGAACAACTCGACAAGATCAGCGACGGCTATATTAGCGCCCTGCTGCGCCGCGGCGAACTGGAAGGAAAACCGGGGCAGACCCTGTTGCTGCACCATGTCCCGAACGTCCTCTCCGAGCGCATCCTGCTGATAGGCTGCGGTAAAGAGCGCGAGCTGGACGAGCGTCAGTATAAGCAGGTCATCCAGAAAACAATCAATACGCTGAATGATACCGGCTCCATGGAAGCGGTCTGTTTCCTGACCGAGCTGCATGTGAAGGGGCGTAACACCTACTGGAAAGTGCGTCAGGCGGTGGAAACGGCAAAAGAGACCCTCTACAGCTTCGATCAGCTGAAAACCAATAAAAGCGAGCCGCGTCGTCCGCTGCGTAAGATGGTCTTTAACGTCCCGACCCGCCGCGAGCTGACCTGCGGCGAGCGCGCCATTCAGCACGGCCTGGCGATTGCGGCCGGTATTAAGGCGGCAAAAGATCTGGGCAATATGCCGCCCAATATCTGCAACGCCGCCTATCTCGCCTCCCAGGCGCGCCAGCTGGCGGATGCCTACAGCAAGAACGTCGTCACCCGCGTGATTGGCGAACAGCAGATGCGCGAGCTGGGTATGCACTCTTACCTGGCGGTGGGCAACGGGTCGCAAAACGAATCCCTGATGTCGGTGATCGAATATAAAGGCAGCCCGTCCGAAGAGGCGCGTCCCATCGTCCTCGTCGGCAAAGGGCTGACCTTCGACTCCGGCGGTATCTCCATCAAGCCTGCTGAAGGCATGGATGAGATGAAGTACGATATGTGCGGCGCGGCGGCGGTCTACGGCGTGATGCGCATGGTGGCTGAGTTGCAGCTGCCGATTAACGTCGTCGGCGTGCTGGCGGGCTGTGAGAATATGCCTGGCGGGCGCGCCTATCGTCCGGGCGACGTCCTGACAACCATGTCGGGCCAGACTGTAGAAGTATTGAATACCGACGCCGAAGGCCGTCTGGTGCTGTGCGACGTGCTGACCTACGTGGAGCGCTTCGAGCCGGAAGCGGTGATTGACGTGGCCACGCTGACCGGTGCCTGCGTGATTGCGCTGGGTCATCACATCACCGGCCTGATGTCGAACCACAACCCGCTGGCGCATGAGCTGATCGGCGCGTCTGAACAGGCGGGTGACCGCGCCTGGCGTCTGCCGCTGGGCGATGAGTTCCAGGAGCAGCTGGAATCGAACTTCGCGGATATGGCCAACATCGGCGGCCGTCCGGGCGGCGCGATTACCGCGGGTTGCTTCCTGTCGCGCTTCACCCGCAAGTACAACTGGGCGCACCTGGATATCGCCGGCACCGCATGGCGTTCCGGTAAAGCGAAAGGCGCTACCGGGCGTCCGGTGGCGTTGCTGTCGCAGTTCCTGCTCAATCGCGCGGGTTTTAACGGCGACGAGTGATGTAAAACGCCGGGTGGCGGCTTCGCCTTACCCGGCCTGCAACGTCACTCAACCACAGGCCGGGTAAGCGAAGCGCCACCCGGCTTTGCATTTAAATTCACGACAAGAAGCCCCACATATGAAGAATGCAACGTTCTACCTTCTGGACAACGACACCCATCAGGACGGCCTGAGCGCCGTGGAACAGCTGGTGTGTGAGATTGCCGCAGAACGTTGGCGCAGCGGCAAGCGTGTCCTGATTGCCTGTGAAGATGAGCAGCAGGCCATTCGTCTGGATGAAGCGCTCTGGGCACGTCCGGCGGAGAGTTTTGTTCCACATAATCTCTCAGGCGAGGGGCCACGGGGCGGTGCGCCGGTAGAAATTGCCTGGCCGCAAAAACGCAGCAGCAGCGCGCGCGATATTCTGATCAGCCTGCGCACAGGCTTTGCAGATTTTGCCACCGCTTTCACAGAAGTGATAGACTTTGTCCCTCACGAAGATTCTTTAAAACAACTGGCGCGCGAACGCTACAAAGCGTACCGCCTGGCCGGTTTTAACCTGAATACGGCAACCTGGAAATAATGGAAAAAACATACAACCCACGCGATATCGAACAGCCGCTTTACGAGCACTGGGAACAGCAGGGCTATTTCAAGCCTAACGGCGATGAAAGCAAAGAGTCCTTCTGCATCATGATCCCGCCGCCAAACGTCACCGGCAGTTTGCATATGGGTCATGCCTTCCAGCAGACCATCATGGATACCATGATTCGCTACCAGCGTATGCAGGGTAAAAACACCCTGTGGCAGGTCGGTACCGACCACGCCGGTATCGCGACCCAGATGGTGGTTGAACGTAAGATTGCCGCTGAAGAGGGTAAAACCCGCCACGACTACGGTCGCGACGCTTTTATCGACAAAATCTGGCAGTGGAAAGCGGAGTCCGGCGGCACGATCACCCGCCAGATGCGCCGTCTCGGCAACTCCGTTGACTGGGAGCGCGAACGCTTCACCATGGACGACGGTCTTTCCAATGCCGTGAAAGAGGTGTTTGTCCGCCTGTATAAAGAAGATCTCATCTACCGCGGCAAGCGCCTGGTGAACTGGGATCCGAAACTGCGCACCGCGATCTCCGATCTGGAAGTGGAAAACCGCGAGTCAAAAGGCTCCATGTGGCACATCCGCTATCCGCTGGCCGACGGCGCCAAAACCGCCGACGGTAAAGATTACCTGGTTGTCGCGACCACCCGTCCGGAAACCCTGCTGGGCGATACCGGCGTGGCCGTCAACCCGGAAGATCCGCGCTACAAAGATCTGATTGGCAAGTTCGTTGTTCTGCCGCTGGTGAACCGCCGTATTCCGATTGTGGGCGACGAGCACGCCGACATGGAAAAAGGGACCGGCTGCGTGAAGATCACCCCGGCGCACGACTTTAACGACTATGAAGTGGGTCGCCGTCATCAGCTGCCGATGATCAACATCCTGACCTTTGACGGCGATATCCGTGAAAGCGCCGAAGTGTTCGACACCAAAGGCAACGAATCCGACGTTTACTCCAGCGACATTCCGGCTGAGTTCCAGAAGCTGGAACGCTTTGCCGCGCGTAAAGCGATCGTGGCTGCCGTTGACGCGCTGGGCCTGCTGGAAGAGATTAAACCGCATGATCTGACCGTACCGTACGGCGATCGCGGCGGCGTGGTTATCGAACCGATGCTGACCGACCAGTGGTACGTGCGCGCCGATGTGCTGGCGAAACCAGCAGTCGAAGCGGTAGAAAACGGCGACATCCAGTTCGTGCCGAAGCAGTACGAAAATATGTACTTCTCCTGGATGCGCGACATTCAGGACTGGTGTATCTCCCGTCAGCTCTGGTGGGGCCACCGCATCCCGGCCTGGTATGACAACGAAGGCAATGTTTACGTTGGCCGTAGCGAAGAGGAAGTGCGTCAGGAAAATAACCTGAGTGCCGATATTGCCCTGCGTCAGGATGACGACGTGCTGGATACCTGGTTCTCCTCCGCCCTGTGGACCTTCTCCACCCTCGGCTGGCCGGAAAATACCGATGCCTTGCGTCAGTTCCACCCGACCAGCGTGATGGTTTCCGGCTTCGACATCATCTTCTTCTGGATCGCCCGCATGATCATGATGACCATGCACTTCATCAAGGATGAAAACGGCAAGCCGCAGGTACCGTTCAAGACTGTCTACATGACCGGGCTTATCCGCGACGATGAAGGCCAGAAGATGTCCAAATCCAAGGGGAACGTCATCGACCCGCTGGATATGGTGGACGGCATCTCCCTGCCGGAGCTGCTGGAAAAACGCACCGGCAACATGATGCAGCCGCAGCTGGCGGAAAAAATCCGCAAGCGTACCGAGAAGCAGTTCCCGGACGGCATTGAGCCGCACGGCACCGACGCTCTGCGCTTCACCCTGGCGGCGCTGGCTTCTACCGGTCGCGACATTAACTGGGATATGAAGCGCCTGGAAGGCTACCGCAACTTCTGTAACAAGCTGTGGAACGCCAGCCGCTTTGTGCTGATGAATACCGAAGATCAGGACTGCGGCTTCAATGGCGGCGAAAAAGTGCTGTCGCTGGCAGATCGCTGGATCCTGGCCGAGTTCAACCAGACGGTGAAAGCGTACCGCGACGCGCTGGACAGCTTCCGCTTCGATATTGCCGCAGGCATTCTCTATGAGTTCACCTGGAACCAGTTCTGCGACTGGTATCTGGAGCTGACCAAGCCGGTAATGAACGGCGGTTCTGAGGCAGAGCTGCGCGGCACTCGCCACACGCTGATTACCGTTCTGGAAGGTCTGCTGCGCCTGGCGCATCCGATCATTCCGTTTATCACGGAAACCATCTGGCAGCGCGTGAAGGTGATTGCCGGCATTAACGCCGACACCATTATGCTGCAGCCGTTCCCGGAATATAACGCGTCTCAGGTTGACGAGGCGGCGCTGGCTGATACCGAATGGCTGAAGCAGGCGATCGTCGCCGTACGTAACATCCGCGCGGAAATGAACATCGCGCCGGGTAAACCGTTGGCACTGCTGCTGCGCGGCTGCAGCGAGGCGGCGGTACGTCGCGTAAACGAAAACCAGAGCTTCCTGCAAAACATGGCGCGTCTGGAGAGCATCACCGTGCTGCCTGCCGATGACAAAGGTCCGGTATCGGTCACCAAGATCATCGACGGCGCCGAGCTGCTGATCCCGATGGCTGGCCTGATCGATAAAGCGACCGAGCTAGATCGTCTGGCAAAAGAGGTAGCGAAGGTGGAAGCGGAGATTGGCCGCATCGAAGGCAAGCTGGCGAATGAAGGCTTTGTCGCCCGCGCGCCGGAAGCGGTTATTGCCAAAGAGCGTGAAAAACTCGCAGGCTACGCCGATGCGAAAGCGAAGCTGATAGAGCAGCAGGCCGTGATTAGCGCCCTGTAAAACGCCAAAAGGCCGGAGCATGCTCCGGCCTTTTACTGTCAGATAAACGGCAACGTCGGGATAAAAACCGCGCACAGTTTATTGCCCGTCGGCACAGGCATCTCCTCCTGCGTAAACGCCAGCGCATTCACCTCCCCCTGCACCGTCGTGTTTGTAGCGATATAGCGCGCCAGCATAATTCTCAGCCACGGCCACGCCAGCCCCAGCGTGAGGATCGAACCAAACAGCAGTCCCAGCAGGCGCGGCGCCAGTCCGGAAAAAGTCAGGGTCGATCCAAACTGCAGCGTATTCCCTAGCACCAGATTGTTGACAGCATGGTTACGTAACGCGGCCCAGATATAAGCAGCGGACAGAACGATACCGACGATGTGAAGGATATAAGCCAGGACAAACGCAGGAATATTGCCGGCAATCATCATAGCAAAAGTGGATTCATTGCATGTCCCCAACAGGCAGCCCACCGCTATGCGTGAGTAAATGGAAATTAAAATAATAAAAAAGACCAGGATAAAGGGCAGCTGAATAACCATTGCCAGCAGGAATATTTTTACGCATCGCCGGCTGCAGAGCGTAATATTAAACGCATATTTCCCAAGCGTGGCGCTTTTACCGATTAAATCCAGCCAGTAGCTGTAAACCAGCCCCAGGATGGCGCTGCTTCCCAAAAAAGCGGTAAGGGCAATTAACGCCGTCGCCAGGATCAGCGGGCCCCTGCTCCATGAGAGGGATAACGAGGAGCTCATTAGCGCCAACAGGCAACCCAGTAAGATAAACATCTGCACCGGCAGTCCCAGCATAATCCACCAGGCGCGCAGCGCAGAGGTGTGAAAACCGAAGCGCAGCTGGTGAAAAGAGGTCATGGATGCATGGTAGCTGAGCCCTTTCACCACAAGAACTGGCAGCAGCAGAAGGACGAGGAGCATCCCCAGCGTCGCCCCCTGCGGATGAATAAGCGATAAAAGCGCGCTGCATCCTATCAGAACCAGAACAAACACCACCCCGCTTAATAATAACGTCCCGCCGCACCCATGGTAGCCAAAGCGCATGCCGTTAAGCTCGCTATTTTCCGCCAGGTAGCGACGATCCCTTACCCACGCCCAGGGAATAAAAACGCCAAACGTAACGATCGATAAAATAAGGTTAACCAGACAGAGAATTAAATAGGATTTCACCTGACCGTGAAAAACAAAACGATGCAGATGTTTATCCTGCCCGCCAGAATTTATATTCATAAATAACGATTTCCCATCCTGAGACATAAACAAAATCAATAAATAAACTTTTATTTCCCTTGCGAGCGCAGGGTATCTGATTAATATGTCTTCAGACAACTGATTTCATTAACGCCTTGCGCGGTAAAAAGATTAGTGGTATTAAAATAAGTTATAGTTTTTAATTAAATATTGAATGACTCTATGAATCTAGCATCTCCGCAAGCGCTGCAATTACGTCGCCTTTCCATGGAAGATAACGCGGCTATCGCCAGCGTGATCCGCCAGGTTTCCGCTGAATACGGGCTCACCGCCGATAAAGGCTACACCGTTGCCGATCCGAATCTGGACGAACTTTATCAGCTTTACAGCCAGCCGGGACACGCCTACTGGGTGGTTGAGCAGGCGGGCAAGGTCGTTGGCGGCGGCGGGATCGCACCGCTGACCTGCGGAGAGCCGGGCATCTGTGAACTGCAAAAAATGTACTTCCTGCCCTCCGCGCGCGGCAAAGGGATGGCAAAAAAGCTGGCGCTGCTGGCAATGGAACATGCCCGTGAGCAGGGCTTTACCCGCTGCTATCTCGAAACCACCGCTTTTCTGAAAGAGGCTATCGCCCTCTATGAACATCTGGGCTTTGCGCATATCGACGCGCCGCTGGGCTGTACCGGCCATGTGGATTGTGAAGTTCGCATGCTGAAAAGTCTGTAAACGTCGTTCCCGATCGCTTCTGCTAAGCGACCGTAAACTGAATGCTCTACACTTTCAGTTCACACCAACACAGGGGAAAAACGATGTCGATAATAAAAAGCTACGCCGCACCGCAGGCGGGCGCAGAACTTGAACTGTATGAATACGATGCCGGTGAGCTGCAGGCGCAGGACGTTGAAGTGCAGGTCGATTATTGTGGTATTTGCCACTCCGATCTGTCGATGATCGACAACGAATGGGGCTTCTCGCAATATCCGCTGGTCGCCGGACATGAGGTGATCGGCCGCGTGGTTGCGCTTGGCACCGACGCGCAGAGCAAAGGTTTAAAAGTGGGCCAGCGCGTGGGGATCGGCTGGACCGCCCGCAGCTGCGGCCATTGCGATGCCTGTATCAGCGGCAACCAGATTAACTGTCTGGAAGGGGCCGTTCCTACCATTCTGAATAAAGGCGGTTTCGCTGAGAAGCTTCGCGCCGACTGGCAATGGGTCATTCCCCTGCCGGAGAGTATCGATATTGAATCCGCCGGCCCGCTGCTGTGCGGCGGTATTACCGTTTTCAAACCGCTGCTGATGCATCATGTCACCGCCACCAGCCGCGTCGGGGTTATCGGGATCGGCGGCCTGGGGCATATCGCCATTAAGTTGCTGCATGCGATGGGTTGCGAAGTGACCGCGTTCAGCTCCAACCCGGCGAAAGAGCAGGAAGTGCTGGCGATGGGCGCCGATAAGGTGGTCAACAGTCGCGATCCGGAGGCGCTGAAAGCGCTGGCGGGCCAGTTCGATCTGATCATTAATACCGTTAACGTCGATCTCGACTGGCAGCCCTATTTTGAAGCGCTAGCCTACGGCGGTAACTTCCACACCGTCGGCGCCGTACTCAAACCGCTCCCGGTCCCGGCTTTTACCCTGATCGGCGGCGATCGCAGCATCTCCGGTTCGGCTACCGGCACGCCGTATGAGCTGCGCAAGCTGATGAAGTTTGCCAGCCGTACTAAAGTCGCCCCGACCACGGAGCTCTATCCGATGTCGAAAATTAATGAGGCGATCCAGCACGTACGCGACGGCAAAGCCCGCTATCGCGTGGTGTTAAAAGCCGATTTTTGATGTTTGCAGGCCCGGTGAGCGTAGCGCCACCGGGCAATTCCCCTACCGTGCCAGCGCGGTAAACACTTCCGCCACCGCCACGGCGCCGGGATCGGTTACGCCATCCAGATTCTCTTTATTCACATAGGACGAGCGCCCTGCTCCCGCTTTTTGCATGCCGGCCGTCGCCTCCGCCCCCTTTTTCGCCGCCTGCGCTGCCGCCTGGATATCCCCTTGCTGCAACGCTTCCAGCGCAGGCTGCAGGGCGTCGATCAAGGTACGATCGCCGAGATCCGCGCCGCCATACTGCTTCATCTGCGCAAGCCCGTTCAGCAGCGATTCCGCCAGCGGTTTCCCCTCCTGAAGCGTCTGCCCGGCAGCAGTGAAGAAGATCGACATCAGCACGCCGCTCGATCCTCCCATTACCGTCGCCAGCCGCTCGCCTGTTACCATCAGCAACGCCGGGAGATCGTTCAGCGGGAGGGCATTCTGTTCCAGCCGTTGCGCAATGTCTCTTGCCCCCTGCGCAAAAGTAGAGCCCGTATCACCGTCGCCCACTTTGGCATCCAGCGCGTTAAGCCGGTCTTCAAGCGCTATCAGCGTACGGGTAACGGTAGCGACCAGTCCGGCAACCGACGCATTTTCCGAGGGCGTAAACTCCACCCGATCCTGCAACGCCTGCTGCGGCTGCGTGCGCAGCGGTGCGAAGGCGACCGGTGTTTGCCAGCCCAGGGTCATAGTCTCTGCCTGAAGGGCTTTTTCAAAGGTGGCGTTGAGTTTCAGTAGCGACAGGGAGAAGCCTTTCATGTCCAGCGCGCTGACCAGCGGCGCGGGTCCGATCAGCCAGGCGATGCGATCGCTGAGCGCCGAGTGGGCCAGCTCTTTGGTGAGTATCGCCATCTCCAGCGCTGAAACGCCGCCCAGGTTGTTAATCAGCACCGCAAAGCGCCCCTCGCCCGCCTGCGCCCTGAGCGCCTCCACCAGTGTCGTGACAATCTCCCGGCTGTTTTGCGTCTCCATCACCGATGCGCCCGGCTCGCCGTGGATCCCCAGCCCCAGCTCCACCTGGCCCGGCCTGATGCGCCCCTCCTCTTCATCGCTGCCCGGAAGATTGCAGGTCTGCATGGCGACGCCCAGGCTCCAGAGGTTATCGCAAGCCTGGCGAGCGAGATCGCGCACTTCGGTTAACGGGTGACCCTGCTCCGCCGCGTAGCCCGCAATTTTATGTACCAGCGCCGTGCCGGCGATCCCGCGCGGCTGTTTGTTCTCCGGCAGCGCAATGTCATCGGAGACAATCACCATCTCGACCTTCAGCCCAAGACGTTTCGCCTTTTCCGCCGCCAGCCCAAAGTTCAGCCGATCCCCGGTATAGTTTTTGACGATCAGCAGACAGCCGCTTTCGCCCGTCACCGCCACGATGGCGTTAAGCACCGCGTCAACGCTTGGGGAAGCAAAGAGATCGCCACAGACGGCCGCGGTGAGCATCCCTTTCCCCACGAAGCCTGCGTGGGCGGGCTCATGCCCGGAACCGCCGCCTGAAATCACCGCCACGCGGCTTTTATCCCAGTCTGCCCGCGCCACAATGCGAATGGCCGGGTCGATATCAAGTTTCACCAGGTTGCCGTGCGGCGCGGAGATCAACATCCCTTCAAGGGCGTCGTTGACCAGCTGTTTGCGATCGTTAAAGAAGAATCTGGACATAATTTCCTGCTTGTTAGTGAACCGTATGCAAAAGCATAGTCGGCGCTGGCTCACTTGCCGCAGGAGGAGAAACTCAGGAAGGTAGCACCCACGGCCGTCCCACCGCCGCTCCTTGCCCGCCATGTTCGTTGAGATAGCGGTCGATTTCCACCATCCCTGTCCAGCGGTTTGCACACCACAGCGGAGCCAGCAGCGTAGGACGCCGCGCGCTGGCGGAGATACGGTGGTAAATCGTCTCAGGCGGCGTATGGCGAATCATCTCGCCCGCCGTCACGGTATACTCCTCAAGCGTAATCCCGTTCAGCCGCCCCGCTTCCCACGCTTTCGCCATAATGCTGCCCTTGACGATATGCAGCGGATGCAGCTTGATGCCGTCTGCCCCCGTCTCGACCACCCGCGTCAGCGTCTGGAGAGCGTGCTGATGGCTCTCTCCCGGCAGGCCGACAATCAAATGCGCGCAGACCTTAAGCCCGCGTGCGCGGGCAAGCCGGGCGGTGCGCTGATAACAGGCAAAGTCATGGCCGCGATTAATGCGGTGGAGAGTTTTATCATGGGCGGTCTGGAGGCCCAGTTCGAGCCACACTTCGTAGCCCTGCTCGCGATACTCACTGAGCAGATCCAGCACCGCTTCCGGCACACAGTCCGGGCGCGTGCCGACGCAAAGTCCAACTATGTTGGCCTGGCTTACCGCCTGCTGGTACATCGAGCGCAGCACCTGCACCTCCGCCCAGGTGCTGGTGTAAGCCTGGAAATAGGCCAGATAGCGTTTCGCGCGGTTCACCAGGCTCGCCTGATGGGCGAGCTGTTCCGCGATGGATTTGTGCTGCTGGGCTTCGTCGGCAAACGACGCCACGTTACAGAAGGTACAGCCCCCGCGCCCGATGGTGCCGTCGCGGTTGGGGCAGCTAAAGCCGCCGTGCAGCGTCAGCTTATGGACCTTTTCGCCATAGCGGCGTGAAAGATCCCCACCAAACATATTGACTAATTTCTGTAACTGCATAATCTGATAGACCGCCCCGAAGAAAGGGGGTAAGCCTGCCATTTTTAATCTCTGTCGGCGATGACCTGGATCAAGCGCCCTGGACACCCTTTATCCATCCGCATAACAAACCAAAATTACTGCAATTTTATTCACGTTCCCTGAGATTACTTTTGCTTATGTTCGGCAGGAAATTTTCATTTATAGCGGCTCTGATGAAAAACAGTGATTTTATGCGGCCTGACGCATTATCGCAGAGCTAAACACTACCAAAGTGCGTCTGTTCAGCATTGATGGAGGCTAATGGCGCTTTGATACAGTGAGTCAGATCACACTACCTGCCCCTCGCCGTAAAGGTTTATCCGGTCATACGCCGACATAAAAAACTTATATATCAATTAATTAATCTCCATATAGCACACTTTTGTATAAATAAGATTGCCATTTGACCTGTGTACCAATTCCCGATAAGTTGGAAATCCGCTGGAAGCTTTCTGGATGGGCAGTCTGCTCATCATATTTATGCAGTAATTGAGATTCCCTCTTAAGCAAGTCCTCAAACTTGTTTGACCTATACGAAAGGATAAATGAGGGCGAATGCGAGGTGAGCGCACGATGCGCCAGCCCCGTCGCCACGCCCTCTTTGCGCCTGCGCGTAACGGTCTGGAGGTTAGTCCCTAAGAGCCTGGGGAGGTTCACTGATATGTTGTACGACAAATCCCTTGAGAGGGATAACTGTGGTTTCGGCCTGATCGCCCACATAGAAGGCGAACCTAGCCACAAGGTGGTGCGTACCGCCATACACGCACTGGCCCGCATGCAGCACCGTGGCGCGATCCTTGCCGACGGTAAAACCGGCGACGGTTGCGGCCTGCTGCTGCAAAAACCGGATCGTTTTTTCCGCATCGTGGCGGAAGAGCGCGGCTGGCGTTTAGCCAAAAACTACGCTGTCGGCATGCTGTTCCTGAACCAGGACGCAGAAAAAGCCGCCAGCGCGCGCCGCATTGTTGAAGAAGAACTTCAGCGTGAAACCCTGTCGATTGTCGGCTGGCGCGATGTGCCAACCAACAACGGGGTGCTCGGTGAAATCGCCCTCTCCTCGCTGCCTCGTATTGAACAAATTTTTGTGAACGCGCCTGCGGGCTGGCGTCCGCGCGATATGGAACGCCGTCTGTTTATTGCCCGCCGCCGTATCGAAAAACGTCTGCAGGAAGATAAAGAGTTCTACGTCTGTAGCCTCTCTAACCTGGTGAATATCTATAAAGGTCTCTGCATGCCGGCAGACCTGCCGCGCTTCTACCTGGACCTGGCGGATCTGCGTCTGGAATCGGCCATCTGCCTCTTCCACCAGCGCTTCTCCACCAACACCGTGCCGCGCTGGCCGCTGGCGCAGCCGTTCCGCTACCTGGCGCACAACGGCGAGATCAACACCATTACCGGCAACCGCCAGTGGGCGCGTGCCCGTACCTATAAGTTCCAGACGCCGCTGATCCCGGACCTGCACGACGCCGCGCCGTTCGTCAACGAAACCGGCTCCGACTCCAGCTCCATGGATAACATGCTGGAGCTGCTGCTGGCGGGCGGGATGGATATCGTGCGCGCCATGCGTCTGCTCGTTCCACCGGCCTGGCAGAATAACCCGGATATGGATCCGGAGCTGCGCGCTTTCTTCGACTTCAACTCCATGCACATGGAGCCGTGGGATGGCCCGGCGGGCATCGTCATGTCCGACGGACGTTTTGCCGCCTGTAACCTCGACCGTAACGGTCTTCGTCCGGCGCGCTACGTCATCACCAAAGACAAGCTAATCACCTGCGCCTCCGAAGTGGGCATCTGGGACTATCAGCCGGACGAAGTGATGGAAAAGGGCCGCGTCGGGCCTGGCGAACTGATGGTAATCGATACCCGCAACGGCCGTATTCTGCACTCGGCAGAGACCGATGACGATCTGAAAAGCCGCCACCCTTATAAAGAGTGGATGGAGAAAAACGTCCGCCGCCTGGTGCCGTTTGAAGATCTGCCGGATGAAGAGGTGGGCAGCCGCGAGCTGGATGACGATCTGCTGGCCAGCTACCAGAAACAGTTTAACTACAGCGCCGAAGAGCTGGACTCTGTCGTCCGCGTACTGGGTGAAAATGGTCAGGAAGCGGTCGGATCCATGGGCGACGACACCCCGTTCGCCGTTCTCTCCAGCCAGCCGCGCATTATCTATGACTACTTCCGTCAGCAGTTCGCGCAGGTGACTAACCCGCCGATCGACCCGCTGCGTGAAGCGCACGTGATGTCGCTGGCCACCAGCATCGGCCGCGAGATGAATGTCTTTTGCGAGGCCGAAGGTCAGGCGCACCGTCTGAGCTTTAAATCACCGATCCTGCTCTACTCCGACTTCAAACAGCTCACCACCATGCAGGAGGATCATTATCGCGCCGACACGCTCGATATCACCTTCGACGTGACCGAAGCGGGTCTTGAAGAGACGGTAAAGGCGCTGTGCGATAAAGCCGAGCAGATGGTGCGTAACGGTACCGTGCTGCTGGTGCTCTCCGATCGTAATATCGCCAAAAACCGGCTGCCGGTTCCGGCGCCGATGGCGGTGGGCGCGATCCAGACCCGACTGGTGGAAAAGAGCCTGCGTTGCGACGCGAACATCATCGTAGAGACCGCCAGCGCCCGCGATCCGCACCACTTTGCGGTGCTGCTGGGCTTTGGCGCGACCGCTATTTATCCGTATCTGGCTTATGAATCGCTGGCGAAGCTGGTTGATACCCGCGCCATCGAGAAAGCGTACCGGACCGTGATGCTGAACTACCGTAACGGCATCAATAAAGGTCTGTATAAGATCATGTCCAAGATGGGGATCTCCACCATCGCCTCCTACCGCTGCTCGAAGCTGTTCGAAGCGGTGGGGCTGCACGACGAAGTGGCTAATCTCTGCTTCCAGGGCGTGGTGAGCCGCATCGGTGGCGCAGGCTTTACCGACTTCCAGCAGGATCTGCTGAACCTGTCGAAACGCGCGTGGCTGGCGCGTAAGCCGCTGGAACAGGGCGGCCTGCTGAAATACGTTCACGGCGGTGAATATCACGCCTACAACCCGGACGTGGTGCGCACCCTGCAACAGGCGGTGCAGAGCGGCGAATACAGCGATTATCAGCAGTATGCGGAGCTGGTGAACAACCGTCCGCCGGCGACGCTGCGCGATCTCATCGCCCTGAACCCGGGTGACGAGGCAGTCAGCATCGACGACGTAGAGCCTGCGTCTGAGCTGTTCAAACGCTTCGACACCGCGGCGATGTCTATCGGCGCACTCAGCCCGGAAGCCCACGAAGCGCTGGCCGAGGCGATGAACAGCATTGGCGGTAACTCCAACTCCGGCGAAGGCGGTGAAGATCCGGCGCGCTACGGCACTAACAAAGTCTCCCGTATCAAGCAGGTGGCGTCCGGCCGTTTCGGCGTAACGCCAGCCTACCTGGTTAACGCCGACGTGATCCAGATTAAGGTGGCTCAGGGCGCGAAGCCGGGCGAAGGCGGTCAGCTGCCGGGTGATAAAGTCACCCCGTACATCGCTAAACTGCGCTATTCCGTGCCGGGCGTGACGCTGATCTCTCCGCCGCCGCACCACGATATCTACTCTATCGAGGATCTGGCGCAGCTGATTTTCGATCTGAAACAGGTCAACCCGAAAGCGATGATCTCCGTGAAGCTGGTTTCCGAACCGGGCGTTGGCACCATTGCCACCGGTGTGGCGAAAGCCTATGCGGATCTGATCACTATCGCCGGTTACGACGGCGGCACCGGCGCAAGCCCGCTCTCCTCCGTGAAATACGCAGGCTGTCCGTGGGAGCTTGGCCTGGTGGAGACCCAGCAGGCGCTGGTCGCTAACGGCCTGCGCCATAAGATCCGTCTGCAGGTGGACGGCGGTCTGAAAACCGGCCTCGACATCATCAAGGCGGCGATTCTGGGAGCGGAAAGCTTCGGCTTTGGTACCGGCCCGATGGTGGCTCTGGGTTGTAAATACCTGCGTATTTGCCACCTGAACAACTGCGCGACCGGCGTGGCAACCCAGGACGAAAAGCTGCGTAAGAACCACTATCACGGCCTGCCGTTCAAAGTGACCAACTACTTTGAGTTTATCGCCCGTGAAACCCGCGAGCTGATGGCGCAGCTGGGCGTGAAACGTCTGGTGGATCTGATTGGCCGTACCGACCTGCTGAAAGAGCTTGAGGGCTTCACGGCCAAACAGCAGAAGCTGGAACTCTCTAAGCTGCTGGAGACCGCCGAACCCCATCCAGGTAAAGCGGTCTACTGCACCGAACATAACCCGCCGTTCGACAACGGCGTGCTGAACGCGCAGCTGCTGCAACAGGCGAAGCCGTATGTGGACGAGAAGCAGAGCAAAACCTTCTGGTTTGATATCCGCAACACTGACCGTTCTGTGGGCGCCTCCCTCTCCGGTTATATTGCGCAGACCCACGGCGATCAGGGGCTGGCCTCCGATCCGATTACCGCGCACTTCAGCGGTACAGCGGGCCAGAGCTTCGGCGTCTGGAACGCGGGCGGCGTGGAACTGTATCTGACCGGCGATGCCAACGACTACGTCGGCAAAGGCATGGCGGGCGGTTTGCTGGCGGTGCGTCCGCCGGTCGGTTCAGCCTTCCGCAGCCATGAAGCGAGCATCATCGGCAACACCTGTCTGTACGGCGCCACCGGCGGACGTCTGTTTGCCGCGGGCCGCGCGGGCGAGCGTTTTGCGGTGCGTAACTCCGGTGCCATCACCGTGGTGGAAGGCATTGGCGACAACGGCTGCGAATATATGACCGGCGGTATTGTCTGCGTGCTGGGCAAAACCGGCGTCAACTTTGGCGCAGGCATGACGGGCGGTTTCGCCTATGTGCTGGACGAAGACGGTGAGTTCCGCAAACGCGTGAACCCGGAGCTGGTGGAGGTGCTGGAGGTAGATTCTCTCGCTATCCACGAGGAGCACCTGCGCGGCCTGATTACCGAGCATGTGCAGCACACCGGTTCGACGCGCGGCGAGGAGATCCTGGCGAACTGGCCGGCCTTCTCGGCGAAATTCGCGCTGGTTAAACCGAAGTCCAGCGATGTTAAAGCACTGTTGGGTCACCGTAGTCGTAGCGCAGCAGAGCTGCGCGTGCAGGCGCAGTAAGGGGTTGGAATGAGTCAGAACGTTTACCAGTTTATCGACCTGCAGCGCGTGGATCCGCCGAAGAAACCGCTGAAGATCCGTAAAATTGAATTTGTTGAAATCTATGAGCCGTTTTCAGAGGGTCAGGCCAAGGCGCAGGCAGATCGTTGCCTCTCCTGCGGTAACCCTTACTGCGAGTGGAAATGTCCGGTCCATAACTACATTCCGAACTGGCTGAAGCTGGCCAACGAAGGGCGTATTTTTGAGGCCGCCGAGCTGTCGCACCAGACCAACACCCTGCCGGAAGTGTGCGGGCGCGTCTGCCCGCAGGACCGTCTGTGCGAAGGTTCCTGTACGCTGAACGACGAGTTTGGCGCGGTGACTATCGGTAATATCGAGCGCTACATCAACGACAAGGCTTTCGAGATGGGCTGGCGCCCCGATATGACCGGCGTGCGCCAGACCGACAAGCGCGTGGCGATTATTGGCGCCGGTCCTGCCGGTCTGGCCTGCGCCGACGTGTTGACCCGCAACGGCGTAAAGGCGGTGGTCTACGATCGCCATCCGGAAATCGGCGGTCTGCTGACCTTCGGTATTCCAGCCTTTAAGCTGGAGAAAGAGGTCATGACCCGCCGCCGCGAAATTTTCACCGGCATGGGGATTGAGTTCAAACTCAACACCGAAGTGGGCCGCGACGTGCAGCTTAGCGATCTGCTGGGAAGCTACGACGCAGTCTTCCTTGGCGTCGGGACATACCAGTCGATGCGCGGCGGGCTGGAAAATGAAGAGGCCGACGGTGTGTTTGACGCCCTGCCGTTCCTGATCGCCAATACGAAGCAGATCATGGGCTTTGGCGAAACCGTCGATGAGCCGTTCGTCAGCATGGAAGGCAAACGCGTGGTGGTGCTGGGCGGCGGCGATACCGCCATGGACTGCGTGCGTACTTCCGTTCGTCAGGGAGCTACGCACGTCACCTGCGCCTATCGTCGTGATGAAGAGAATATGCCTGGCTCGAAGCGCGAAGTGAAAAACGCGCGCGAAGAGGGTGTCGAGTTTCAGTTCAACGTGCAGCCGCTCGGTGTGGAAGTTAACGCCAACGGCAAGGTGTGCGGCGTGAAAATGGCGCGCACTGAAATGGGCGCGCCGGATGCGAAGGGCCGTCGTCGCGCGGAAATCGTGGCGGGTTCGGAGCATATCCTTCCGGCTGATGCGGTGGTAATGGCGTTTGGTTTCCGTCCGCACAGCATGGAATGGCTGAAAGAGCACAGCGTTGAGCTCGATTCACAGGGTCGTATCATCGCCCCGGAAGGCAGCGAAAACGCCTTCCAGACCAGCAACCCGAAAATTTTCGCCGGTGGCGATATCGTTCGCGGTTCTGACCTGGTGGTTACGGCGATTGCCGAAGGACGCAAAGCGGCTGACGGGATCCTGAACTACCTGGAAGTGTAAAACTGCTCCGGCTCCCCGGCTCAGGCGTTGCGCTTAAGCCGGGGAGTCGACAGTCTGTCCCCCCTTCCTTCCCGCCACGCTCCGAAAGCGTATGGGTAGTGAAATAGCGTCACATAGCAACAATCCCGTAAGGGATGGCCTGTCAGGATCAATATCTCTACAACGTACTGAAGATTATCAGCAAATTCATCTGCTTTACGGCTTTTCAATTGCATACGGAAACGTTTGCATTCACTGAAAAAATGTATATTATGCGGCGGGTTTTTGACCACAATTTGAGGAGGCGTTGTGTCGCAAGATAACAATTATAGCCAGGGGCCCGTCCCACTGACGGCGCGGAAAGGCGTAATTCCATTGACGTTTGTGATGTTGGGATTAACCTTTTTTTCCGCCAGTATGTGGACCGGCGGCACGCTCGGCACCGGTCTTTCCTATGATGATTTCTTCCTGGCAGTTTTCTTCGGTAATCTTCTCCTCGGTATTTACACCGCTTTTCTCGGTTACATCGGCGCAAAAACAGGGCTTTCGACCCACCTCCTCGCCCGTTACTCCTTTGGCGTAAAAGGCTCATGGCTTCCCTCCATACTGTTAGGCGGGACGCAGGTGGGCTGGTTTGGGGTTGGCGTGGCGATGTTCGCTATTCCGGTGAGTAAAGCGACGGGCATCGACGTCAATATCCTGATCGCGGTCTCCGGTCTGCTGATGACCATGACCATCTTCTTTGGTATCTCAGCGCTGACGATTCTGTCGATCATCGCCGTTCCTGCGATAGTTATCCTCGGCAGTTACTCCGTCTGGCTGGCGGTGGACGGCGTGGGCGGGCTGGATCATTTAAAAGCGATCGTGCCGCAGACTCCGCTCAGTTTTTCAGGCGCGCTGGCGCTGGTCGTCGGCTCCTTCATCAGCGCCGGAACGCTGACCGCCGACTTCGTCCGCTTTGGGCGCAACGCAAAAGGCGCCGTGGTGGTGGCGATGGTGGCGTTTTTCCTTGGCAACTCGCTGATGTTTATCTTCGGTGCGGCAGGCGCCGCGGCAGCGGGACAGGCGGACATCTCGGACGTGATGATCGCTCAGGGACTACTGCTGCCCGCCATTATCGTTCTCGGCCTGAACATCTGGACAACCAATGACAACGCGCTCTACGCATCGGGTCTGGGCTTTGCCAACGTTACCGGGCTTTCCAGCCGCACGCTTTCGGTGGTTAACGGTATTATCGGCACGCTCTGCGCGCTGTGGCTGTACAATAACTTTGTCGGCTGGCTCACCTTTCTGTCGGCGGCGATCCCACCCGTTGGCGGAGTGATTATCGCCGACTATCTGATCAACCGCCGCCGCTACGCCAGCTTCCATAGCGCCACCTTTGTGCCGGTCAACTGGGTAGCCATTCTGTCGGTCGCGCTCGGCGTGGCTGCCGGAAATGTTATTCCCGGTATTGTGCCGGTGAATGCGGTCCTCGGCGGCGTAGTCAGCTACCTTCTTTTAACCCCCTTTGTCAGACGTACCTTTGCTACCACCCCGGAGGCTCCCCATGCAGAATAATACCCTCACCATTCGTCAGGCCCGTTTACAGGGGCAAGAGGGGTTATGGCAGATCGCAATTGAAAACGGGCGCTTTAGCCGTATTGAACCGCAGGACGCTGCATCGTCGCCCGCGGGCCAGGTGCTTGATGCTGAAGGCGGGCTGGTCATTCCCCCTTTCGTTGAACCGCATATTCACCTGGATACCACACAAACGGCAGGTGAGCCGAGCTGGAACCAGTCTGGTACCTTATTCGAGGGGATTGAGCGCTGGGCTGAACGTAAGGCGCTACTCACCCACGAAGATGTTAAGACCCGCGCAATGCAGACGCTGAAGTGGCAGATGGCCAACGGTATTCAGCATGTCCGTACTCACGTTGACGTCTCCGATCCCACCCTGACGGCGCTGAAAGCGATGCTGGAAGTGAAGCAGGAGGTCGCCCCGTGGGTCGATCTGCAAATCGTGGCGTTCCCGCAGGAGGGCATTCTTTCTTACCCCAACGGCGAAGCGTTGCTGGAAGAAGCGGTGCGTATGGGGGCGGACGTCATTGGCGCAATTCCGCACTTTGAATTTACCCGCGAGTATGGCGTGGAGTCGTTGCACAAAACCTTCGCCCTGGCGCAGAAGTACGACAGGCTTATCGACGTTCACTGTGATGAAATCGATGATGAGCAGTCGCGCTTCGTTGAAACTGTCGCCGCACTGGCACACCGTGACGGGATGGGTGCGCGTGTCACTGCCAGCCATACCACGGCCATGCACTCCTATAACGGCGCCTACGCGTCCCGCCTGTTCCGTTTGCTGAAAATGTCGGGCATCAACTTTGTCGCTAATCCGCTGGTGAACATCCACCTGCAGGGCCGTTTCGACACCTATCCTAAACGCCGCGGCGTGACGCGCGTAAAAGAGATGCTGGAGGCGGAGATCAACGTCTGCTTTGGGCATGATGACGTTTTCGACCCATGGTATCCGCTGGGAACAGCAAATATGCTGCAGGTGCTGCATATGGGATTACACGTCTGCCAGCTGATGGGGTACGGACAGATTAACGACGGGCTGAACCTGATCACTACCCACAGCGCGAAAACGCTTCACCTGCAGGACTACGGCGTGAAGGTGGGTAATTCTGCGAACCTGGTGATTTTACCGGCCGAAAATGGCTTTGACGCGGTCCGTCGCCAGACGCCAGCGCGTTATTCTGTTCGCCACGGGCGGGTTATCGCCGAGACGGTACCCAGCCAGACAACGCTGCATCTGACGCAGCCGGAAGCGGTGACCTTTAAACGGTAATTATCGTTTCAGGAAATCTCATCCGGAGCCTTATCGGCTTGTTTACGCTTTATCAGGTCTACAAATCGCAGCCTCTTTGCAGACCTGGTAAGCGCGGCGCCAGCGGTGAACTGGCGCCTCTGTTTTCAATAATCTTTTGCAGAAAAGAGATTATAAATAGACCAGCGTAATCACCGCCTCGCCGTCCAGCTTGATTTCTTGCCCGCTGCCAAGCCCGTTGGCGACAGCGGCGCTTACCTGTAGCGGAACAACCGCCGATGAGATCGGCTGCGGAATATCCGTACCTTTTTGCACAAACGTGTAGAAATAGTCCTGCTGAGTCGGTAGAGGCAGCATTGTCGCGCGCGCCCATGGGCCACTCTTCTCCGCCGCACCGGCCATTTCCACCTGAACCGCTGTCGTATTGTCTGCTGCCGTTACGGCACTGCCATTAATTTGAACACCATAGCTGCCAATAGGCTTCTGCTCGCTTGTTACGCCAAGTCCAAACAGGCGGGTCGTATCGCTGATATAACCGCCATTGTTAATCTGGAATTTCACGCCGTCATGCCCCTGAGCATCTTTACCAACGACAACAGAACTGGCGCGCGTATCGCGCGCGGTAATCGCCACACCGGTAGACGACTCACAGGTTACCGTAAGCGTCAGGTCGCGAGTCCCTAACTGGGTAAAGGCACCGGGAGAGAGCGAGCCCGCATTTCGGCTCCCGAAGTCAGCCACGCCGCCGCTGCTTAATGCTGGCGTACAGGCGGCGGCGTCGGCGGTGACATCCACATCAATATTTACCGTATCAGCAGCAAATGCTGATGAGGCGCTGCAAACGCCACACAATAATAGCGCTAAAGACTTTTTCATTGCGCATCCATCCTTACGCGTAAATTTCCACGCCAGACCTCCCGGTCCGTAATAGCGCTACTTTTAAAACGCGGTTTGAGAGTTAGCGTCACGGTGGCCGTTTTCCCGCGCAGCTCCTGCCCATCGACAAAAGCGATCCCTTCGTTCAGAGCAGGTGATACCTCTTTTATTCCGCCCTGAGTTACCGAGGCATCGCCAGCGCGGACGGTGGCGAGATTCGCATTATGGTCATCGACTGTCGCATTCGAAGCGGTCACCTGCATTACGCCGTTATCGCCAAAACCAAAACCATCCCCTTTTGGCAAATTGCTGCCGATAAAGAGGCGAATACGTGACGGCTCGTCGCATACCACGTTGAGAGCGATCTGTTTTTCCGGCAGTTCGACCAGATTATTGCCTTCTGCCTGACGCTCGGCGGCGCTTATTCGACCATAGCTGACCTTTTGCTGGCTTGATATAAGCTGGCAGCCTGCCACGGCATGCAGGGAAAGCAGCATGGCGCACGTAGATATAAAGAGCCTCTTCATTTACACACCTCGCTGACGGTTTCATAAAACGTATTGGTATTTGTTTCTGCCGGCAGCGTCAGCGCAAATGTGCAGGTGCGATTATCCAGTTTTGCCACCACCTGCTGAGCAGGTTGAACATCATTAAAAAAGACAACGCCGTCATCCACCGACGTCGTGAGATAATTTCCCTGCATATCCTCCAGCGCAATGCCTTTCGGCAGCTTTGTACCATCGGCCAGCGTAACGTTGGCCAGCGCACGACGCTGCGTCAATGCGGTAAAATCAAGCTGCCCCACGGCGCCTTTGCCAAGCGTAACGATGCGGGTTCCGTTTCCGACATCCATATTCTTCGGTAGCGTCCCTGTGTCGATTTCAACCCTGGCGGGACGCCAGGCGCTGACCGATGACACCACAGCCTGTCCGGCGAAGTCCGTCCACACCGGTCCCTGCGGGGTATCAAGCTTCACCCCGGAAACAGGTTGACTCAGCGAGGCAATAGCGAAGGTATCGCGAATCGTCCAGGGCGAGAACGTAACGCCATGACCGTGCATCGCGATCCCTCCCTGTAGCGATCCTGAATAGCTACGGCTGTTGTCGTTATCCGAACTGGCGCTCAGGCCAAGCTGCGTATAGTGAAGGTTACTGGTTAAACCGCCGTTGAAATTATCACGATTGCTCGCATCATCATGTTCTACGCCAATCGAATACGACGTTGTATCGCTCACTACGCCCAGCGCAGATGCGCCATAACGCGTTTTATGATCGTCGTGACGGCTGTACAGACTCACGCTATTACTCGCCCCGAATGGAATACTCATGTTGACGTAGAACAGATCGCCGTCATTATCATTCTCTTCGTCCGCACCAAGCTGGTGCTGCCAGTTCATTGACACCGTGGCGTATTTCAGGGTTTTGTTCCAGCCCACGGAAAGATAGCGAGAATCATCAGATTTATCATAGCCTTGAGTCTCATAATAGCTGGTATTGATCGTACCTAAATAGGGAGCGGCCCAGGAAAGCCCTACGGAGTATTCATTTTTATTGCTGCTGTCGAAATCCTCGTCCAGCGCTTCGAAAAACTCACGATAGTCCTCGGATTTATGGGTGATGGAAGTGCTCACGCCTATTCCCAGAGCGGGGTCTGAACTCCAGGAAGTGGAGGCCGTGTATTTTTGCCCTTCCAGCGAATCGCCCGAATCATTCGACTGATTCGCCTGAAGCGAGACGATGAGCGCCGGTAACGGCACCATATCAAGACTCGTACCCACCGCCTGATAACGTTCGGCAATAATCGATCCGGCATTGAGGTTCATTAAGCTATTCAGCTTCCAGCCCCCTGAGGCGCTGGCCACCCAGGGCGTTTCACTATAATCATCGCTCACTCGTCCGAGAGCGAAATGGTAGCCAGATGGCGAGCCTGCGCTTTGGTTATAGAGCGAAGCGGGTACCACAAAGCTATGCTGGCTGCCGTCCGTTTCCACCACCGTCACGTTCAGATCGCTGACGCCGTTGCGCACCGGGACGTCGGTAAGATTAAACGGCCCAGCCGGAACCAGCGTGCTGTACACCAGCACGTTTTGCTGACGGACCTCCACACGGGCCTGAGGCGTATTGGCGATCCCTGAAACTTTCACGCCGCTGCCGCCCCTTTGCAGCGTGCTCTCCGGCGTAAGTTCCATACCATAAATCCCCGTCCCCTGAAGCAGGGTATTGTTGAGATTGACCTCACCCGCTTTCAGCGTACTTTTCAGCGGCACAAAGGTATGCTGCAAATAGGTCGATGCGTTGTTGCTCTCATACTTTCCATCGCTCCGGCTCAGCAACTGTTGGGTACGTAATAACCAGTCATTAATGTTAACCCCGCCGTCCAGCATGGCCTGCGAGTAATCAGAGTGGTCATTGCCAAACTCGTTACGGGAAGCGAGTAAGGAATAATTCAGTAACGCCGCGGTGCCGCCAGAGGTATAAGCGCCGATATCGGATTCAGCATTCATCACCTGCTCTGGCGGTACAACAAGGCTCAACGTCTCCTGAGCGGGCGAAGGATCAACGATGGCGCCCGGTACGTGACCGACATAGTCATAACAACCCGACTCATAGTCGGAGGGAATTTTCAGCCCTGCCTGCTCCATAAAGGTTTTATCGAAACAGAGATCGCCGTTATTGTCGAAATTCGCGATAACATTACCTCTGCTATCGCCATTCACTTTCAACGCGACAGAAACGCTACCCGGCAAATACTTCGTGTGGTGAGAAAAATAGTTTGATATTTCCGGGTTAATTCCCAGAGAGCGAAGCGTGTCCTGATCGAAATCAACGGCTGCAGTTTCCATTTGCTGGGCCATTACCTGGCCTGAACAGAGCAGGCCTACAATACAGGCGAGTAACGTTTTTTGCTGCATAGCCATTGCCATCCTTGTAAGCGGCTTATTTTAATTCAGTAGTAAAGCGTTCCCCTTTATAGCCGTAACGACTTGCCGGATAGAATTCGACTTTATTATCAGAGAGATTCAGTAGCTTTGTTTTTAGTGATGTGTGGGGAAGGATATAGGTTTTTTCCAGAACACCCATTTTTCCTGAAGGCAATGTTTTAAAAGATGCCGTCATACGCACTACGTAATCACTGGGGTTATTAATGACGAGGTCGTTACCCTTTTTCTGCCACGTCAGAAATTTCCAGGGTTGTGTTTCGTCAGGTAGCCCCGCCGGATGAATTACCACCGGCAAGTCCTGGCGGATGGTCAGCGCGACTTTATCTTTCCCTTTTTCTTTTGGCGGAATACCTTCGAACGTAACGCGCTTAAGCTCTTCATGCTTTAATGGCTTGCTGGTTTGCAGCAGAAAACGCATACGTTGCGTATCACCCGCATCGACGCGAACAACGGGCTGAGAAACAATCAGACGAACAGATTTATCACTATCCGGTAAATCAACGATATTTGTATAGAGCAGCGCAGGCTGTGTATCCGTATTTTTAACGTTCATACTGGCTTCGCCTTTCTGCTCGTCAACTAATAAAACAGACGTTTCAGGCACCATGCCAGTGGCGATACTCTTTGTTGCTATGGCTAATAGCGCAAGGCATAAAATTTTTTTCATTACTCTCTTCTCACTAAAATAAAAAAATCATACCGGCACTATTTTTATTATTCATGCGGCAAAGAAAATAATTTCGACACAAAAAAAGCGTGACAACGGCTTTTTTAAATGCAAACCATTGTCACGACAATTTAGCGCTACGTTATTACAGATAAACCAGACTAATCGTTGCGTTACCGTCCAGTGTAATTACATCCGTGGTACCTAATACGGAGTTATCCTGTACAGCGGACGTCACCAACAGGGGAACGCTCAGCTCTTTAAACGCTTTCGGGGCTAAAGAGCCGGTCTCTGCTACTGTGTTCGCTTTATGATAGCCGGTGCAGCCGTTTGTTGAGCAAAGATAGCCCAGCCCTGGCATAACCTTGTTCCAGGTTGAGTCCTCACTCGTAATATCCTCGCTGACCAGCGTATCAACGCTCTGACCATCCGCTGTGACCGCCGCTGTATCAATGGCAACGGTATACGCGCCAATATTCACGCCCGCGGTGGTTTTACCCAGGCCAAATGTGCCTGTGGGGTTGCTGAAATCTGAATGGTCGGTGCCGCTACCGGAAATAAAGGCGGTTGACGACAGAGGGACGCGGCTGTCCAGACGATTATCCGTGGATGTAAAACCAACGCTCAGGTTACTTTCACAGCTCACATTAAGCGTGATGCTTCTTTGCCCCAGCTGCACCAGCGTATTGGTGGCGCCCGTGGGTTTAATGGCCTGGTTAAGGATGGTTCCGTAATCCACGATGCCACCGTTAGGCAGGGATGGCGTACATGCGGCCGGATTAATCGTACCGATAACCTTAAGGGTAACATCATTAGCGGCCTGAACACCAAATGCAGACAGGCCTAAAGCAGCGGCTACAGTTGCTGCCGAAAGTACTTTTTTAAATTCCATTATATTTATTTCCCGTTTTTATTTTCGATAGCATTTAGTAAATGCGATTATCAGAGATAAACCAGACTCAACGTGGTGTTACCATCAAGCGTGATGGTATTTCCCGTACCCAGTACGGTATTATCCTGAACCGCTGACGTTATGCGTAACGGCATATTCATCACTCTAAACGCTTTTGGCGTGGTGGTTCCCGGAGCGGCAGCGGTGAAAACACGCGTCTGGTTAAGTCCATTGTTAGTCGGCGCAAAAGCGCCAGAGCCGACTTTTCCCCATGCCTCATCTGCCGCATAGATATCGTCAGTTTCAATAAGATCAGCCGCTGCGCCATCTGCTGTTGTAGTGGAGGGATCGGCTGCAATCGCGTAGGTGCCGATCTTCACGCCCGCACTCGTTTTACCCAGTCCAAATCCGTTTCCTGTTGCGGTAGCATTGGCATTATTGTAATAGGCATTCTCAATAAAGGCGCCGCTACCCAGCCCCACCAGCGAATCATGACGATTATCCGTAGCACTCACCCCAACGCTGGTATCGCTTGAGCAGGTGACTGTCAGAGTGATGTTTTTAGCACCCAGTTGAACCAGTTTATTCGTCGTGCCGGTTGGATTGATGGTAGAACCCGGCATCGCGCCGTAATCAACCACACCTCCGTTTGGCAGGCTCGGCACACATGACCCTGGAACAATATTACCTGTAACTTTTAACGTTACATCTCCCGCCGCATAGGCACTGGAAATGCTAAGCGCAACGCAAATAGCTGTAGCTGTTAATGCTTTTTTAAAATTCACGTTCATATTCAATCCTTAAAATAAACTTCCGTTTTTCCGAAACTATAACTCTCATTTATATATCGTATAATTGCGGATTCGGAGCGGATAATAAGGACAATATCGCTTACTGTCAAAAACGACTCCAACATTTTTATCCAAAATCTTTATTAATCACACTGAAAAGATAATAATTTCAAAGCCAGAAAATTATAACCAAATGAATAAATAATATATTTTTAAGTCAAGTTAGCTATGATTAAAGAATTTTTAAGATTAAGTGATCTACTAAGAGTAAGAAAAATAAGCAGACTTACCTTTACTATAAAACATTTTATGCCGGTAGTTGGTCGTTAATTATAAAAAAGCCCCGTATAATTATACAGGGCTATAACGGTATGAACCTTTAATGACTTATTTCACAACGCGAAGCGCCGGACGTCCGCCACGCGGCGGCGGTTCATCGTCAGGATCGTTGTCGTCGTCATGGTCAGGCTTATCGCCGTCGATGACCGACATTACCGTCTCGCTTTCGCTACCACCCTCTTCGTCATTGAGGCTGGCAACTTCTTCATCGTAAGCCGCCTCCGGCTCGAACATCGTACCGGCACCGTTTTCACGCGCGTAAATAGCCAGCACGGCGGCCAGGGGAACGGAAACCTGACGCGGTACGCCGCCGAAACGCGCGTTAAAGCGCACTTCGTCATTGGCCAGCTCAAGATTACCTACCGCACGCGGCGCGATGTTCAGCACAATTTGCCCATCGCGCGCATACTCCATCGGAACCTGTACGCCCGGCAACGTCACATCCACAACCAGGTGCGGCGTGAGCTGGTTATCCAGCAGCCATTCATAGAAGGCGCGCAGCAGATACGGACGGCGTGGAGAAAGCTGTGACATTTCCACTATGATTAACCCCGACCAAGACGCATTTCACGCTCTGGCTCGGTCAGCGAAGCCAGGAAAGAGTCGCGCTCAAAGACGCGCGTCATGTAGCCCTTCAGCTCTTTCGCGCCCGGACCGCTAAACTCGATGCCCAGAACAGGCAGACGCCACAGCAGTGGTGCCAGATAGCAGTCAACCAGGCTGAACTCATCGCTCAGGAAGAAAGGCTTCTGACCAAAGACCGGCGCGATCGCCAGCAGTTCTTCACGAAGCTGCTTACGCGCAGCGTCAGCTTCAGCCGCAGAATTGCTGTTAACGATAGCGTTCATCAGCGTATACCAGTCTTTCTCAATACGCTGCATATAAAGGCGGCTTTCACCGCGCGCGACCGGGTAAACGGGCATCAGTGGCGGATGCGGGAAACGCTCATCCAGATATTCCATAATGATACGGGATTCCCACAGGGTCAGCTCACGATCCACCAGCGTCGGTACGCTCTGACTCGGGTTGAGATCGATAAGATCCTGAGGCGGGTTATCCTTTTCCACATGCTCGATCTCAAAACTGACACCCTTCTCGGCCAGCACGATACGAACCTGATGGCTATAAATGTCAGTAGGACCAGAAAACAGCGTCATTACCGAACGTTTGTTGGCAGCGACAGCCATGAAAACCTCCAGGTATATTCAGAATTTTTACTGCTACCAGCCCTGCGGGCCAGCCAGATGATGTAGTGCCCATCCCGGAAAACGCGACATTGTTTAAAAAGCGAACAAAAATAGCGGTTTTGCCGATATTTGGGCAGAAAATTGGATGATAGTTTACCAGATTTTGCAGGGTTTGTGGTGAGGGGATACCGCAAATGCGGAAAAAGAGGAAGAATCGGACGCCTCTTGTGGATAAGCGCAACCTTATGCATAAAAAAACCCGCCGAAGCGGGTTTTTGCAACTGTACTCTGCCGAAGCAGGATCCAATTAACGCTTGGAGAACTGCGGACGACGACGTGCTTTACGCAGACCGACTTTCTTACGTTCAACCTGACGAGCGTCACGAGTAACGAAGCCAGCTTTACGCAGTTCAGAACGCAGGGATTCGTCGTACTCCATCAGAGCGCGGGTGATACCGTGACGGATCGCACCAGCCTGACCAGAGATACCACCACCTTTAACGGTGATGTACAGATCCAGTTTTTCAACCATGTCGACCAGTTCCAGCGGCTGACGAACTACCATGCGGGCAGTTTCGCGACCGAAGTACTGTTCCAGAGAACGCTGGTTGATTACGATTTTACCGTTGCCCGGTTTGATAAACACGCGAGCGGCGGAGCTTTTGCGGCGACCAGTGCCGTAGTATTGATTTTCAGCCATTGCCTATAATCCCGATTAGATGTCAAGAACTTGCGGTTGCTGTGCCGCGTGGTTGTGCTCATTGCCTGCGTAAACTTTCAGTTTACGGAACATAGCACGACCCAGCGGGCCTTTTGGCAGCATGCCTTTAACCGCGATTTCAATCACACGCTCAGGACGGCGGGCAATCATCTCTTCAAAGGTCGCTTCTTTGATACCACCGATGTGGCCAGTGTGGTGATAGTACATTTTGTCAGTACGCTTGTTGCCAGTAACAGCAACTTTGTCAGCGTTCAGAACGATGATGTAATCACCGGTATCAACGTGCGGAGTGTATTCCGCTTTATGCTTACCGCGCAGGCGACGAGCCAGTTCAGTAGCCAGACGGCCCAGAGTTTTACCGGTCGCGTCAACAACATACCAGTCGCGTTTTACGGTTTCTGGTTTAGCTGTAAAAGTTTTCATTAAAAGCTTACCCAAATAAATAAGTTACACGTTGGTGAACACCCAAACGTTTAGTCAGTTGAGGTTCACACGACAAAGTCCGGCAAACCTACCCCTTCGAATAGCCTATGCCGACACTAGAAAGTTTCGGGAAAAAAACCTTCTCGTAACGTGGGGTCGCAAGATTATAGAGAAGTCGAGGTTAAAGATCGACCCCTAATTGTGATTTGGGGCGGGTTTTTCGAGGGTAAGAACAATGCCGGGCTCTGGCTATACCTTACCCGGTCTGCACGCTTTTCATCTCCCGGAAAGGGGGCGCATTTACGGCATATGCTCGCGCCTGAGGTACTCCTCGCTCTGCATCTCCTGCAGGCGCGACAGGCAGCGCTGGAACTCAAACTTGAGCCGCTCCCCCTGGTAGATCTCATAAAGCATTGCTGCGGCACTCACCACCAGCTTCACATGGCGCTCGTAAAATTCATCCACCAGCGCGATAAATCGCCGCGCTTCGCTCTCCATCAGCGGCGTCATTACCGGCACGTCAAACAGCATGACCGTATGAAAAAGGCGCGACAGGGCGATGTAATCGTGCTGGCTGCGGGCGTCGACGCAGAGGGTGGCGAACGACACCGCCAGCGTCTGATTCTCCACCCCCAGCGTCGGCAGCGGACGGTGGTTAATCTCAAGCGTCGGCGCGTTGTCGCGTTTCGCGCCCGCCAGCGCCTGCCAGAGGCGATCCATCTGGCTTTGCGTCTCATCACCGAGCGGCGAAAGCCACAGGTGCGCCTGGGTAAGCGTGCGCAGACGGTAATCCACGCCAGCGTCCACGTTCATAATGTCGCAGTGCGCCTTGATAGCGTCGATAGCGGGCAGGAAGCGCGCGCGCTGCAGCCCGTTCCGGTAGAGCTCGTCCGGCGGGATATTGGAGGTTGCCACCAGCGTAATGCCGCGGGCGAATAGCGCTTTCATCAGCCCGCCGAGCAGCATCGCGTCGGTGATATCCGAGACAAAAAATTCATCAAAACAGAGCACGTCGGTTTGTGCCTTAAAACGGTCGGCGACAATATCCAGCGGATCGGTATGCCCCTGCAATGCGGTCAGCTCTTCATGCACGCGAAGCATAAAGCGGTGAAAGTGCAGACGCTGTTTTCGCTCTCCCGGCAGGCTCTGGTAAAACATATCCATCAGCCAGGTTTTCCCCCGCCCTACTCCGCCCCACATATATAAGCCGCGCACCGGCGCATCGGAAGCTGGCACCTTTCTCCCCAGCAGGCGGCCAAGTGCGGATTTCAGGCCGCCCTGTGAACCCGCGTTAGCCGGTTTGCTTAGCAGGGCCTGATAAATGGCGTCCAGACGGTGAATGGCGTCGCGCTGGACGCTGTCTGGCTGGTGTGAGCCCTCGTCCAGGGCCTGTTGATATCGCGATGCGGGAGAAAGGTTTTGCATGATGTTATTGTTATTCCTTGAATTAATACGTGCCAGCTTGTTCGACAGACGAAAAAAAAGGCCGTTCTACAGTACGCGATGATGCGTCAGGATTCCACTTCTGCAGAAATAGCGGTTATAGTGGCATAAGCAGGCACAGGCAGGAGCCGAGCCACTATCCTACGGAACCACAAGATAACGGGAGAAGTTCATGACCTGGGAATATGCGCTAATTGGTTTAGTCGTCGGCATCATCATTGGCGCGGTCGCCATGCGTTTCGGTAATCGCAAACTGCGTCAGCAACAGTCGCTCCAGTATGAGCTGGAAAAAAACAAAGCTGAGCTGGAAGAGTATCGTGAGGAGTTGGTCAGCCACTTCGCCCGTAGCGCCGAACTGCTGGATAATATGGCTACCGACTATCGTCAGCTTTATCAACATATGGCGAAAAGCTCCAGCACTCTGTTGCCGGAGATGACCGCAGAGACCAATCCGTTCCGCAATCGCCTGGCGGAGTCCGAAGCGAGCAACGATCAGGCGCCGGTCCAGATCCCGCGCGACTACTCAGAAGGCGCATCCGGCCTGCTGCGCGGTGGCGCAAAGCGCGACTAAGCGTAGCGCAAAAAAATTTTACGGGCGCACGCGCTGCGCCCGTCCTTTCTCTCCCTTCCCAGCTATTATTTACTCAATCGTCTCATTGTTCGGCGTTTTAAAATTCAATAACATCGTCATGTTTTGGGGCCGTTCTTCTTTAATTCCAGGTTACGAGAGCCAGCATCAATGAAGAAAAAAAACCAGCTGTTAAGCGCGTTAGCGTTAAGTGTCGGGCTATCTCTTGCGGCCTCCGGGCCGGTGGCGGCGTCACTGCCTGCGCAGGTACCAGGCCAGGCGGCGTTGCCGAGCCTCGCACCAATGCTTGAAAAAGTACTGCCCGCGGTAGTGAGCGTGAAAGTGGAAGGAACGGCCACGCAGACCCAGCGCGTGCCGGAGGAGCTGAAAAAATTCTTCGGTGACGAGGCACCCGATCAGCAGGCTCAGCCTTTTGAAGGGCTGGGCTCAGGCGTGGTAATTAACGCTGCGAAGGGCTATGTGCTGACCAATAACCATGTGATAAGCCAGGCCGACAAGATCAGCGTGCAGATGAACGATGGTCGCGAATTTGACGCCAAACTGATCGGCGGCGATGACCAGAGCGATATCGCCCTGTTACAGATCCAGAATCCCACTAACCTGACACAAATCGCCATCGCCGACTCCGATAAGCTGCGCGTCGGTGATTTCGCCGTAGCGGTGGGCAACCCCTTCGGGCTGGGGCAAACCGCCACCTCCGGCATTATTTCAGCGCTGGGACGAAGCGGCCTCAACCTGGAAGGGCTGGAGAACTTTATTCAAACCGACGCCTCCATCAACCGCGGCAACTCCGGCGGCGCGCTGCTGAACCTCAACGGCGAGCTGATCGGCATTAATACCGCCATCCTGGCGCCGGGCGGCGGCAGTATTGGCATCGGGTTTGCGATCCCCAGCAATATGGCGAGAACCCTGGCGCAGCAGCTGATCGATTTTGGCGAAGTGAAGCGCGGGCTGCTCGGTATTAAAGGGATGGAGATGAGCGCCGATATCGCCAAAGCCTTTAACCTGAACGTGCAGCGCGGCGCGTTCGTCAGTGAAGTGCTGCCTGGCTCTGGCTCGGCGAAGGCGGGGGTGAAGTCAGGCGACGTCATTGTCAGCCTCAACGGGAAGCCGCTCAGCAGCTTCGCGGAGCTGCGCTCGCGTATCGCCACCACAGAACCGGGGACGAAGGTAAAACTTGGCCTGCTGCGCGACGGCAAGCCGCTGGACGTAGAGGTCACGCTGGATAAGAGCACTTCCTCTTCGGCAAGCGCGGAAACCCTCACGCCAGCTCTTCAGGGAGCTACCCTGAGCGACGGCCAGCTTAAGGACGGCACCAAAGGCATCACCGTGGATAGCGTCGAAAAGAGCAGCCCAGCCGCGCAGGCCGGTCTGCATCAGGATGATGTGATCATCGGCTTAAACCGCACCCGTGTGCAGTCGATAGCCGAGATGCGTAAGCTGCTGGAGGGCAAACCGGCGATCATTGCGCTGCAAATTGTCCGCGGCAAAGAGACAATTTATCTGTTGCTCCGTTAAGCGTGCCGCACCGGACATCACCGCCACGTGTGATGTCCGAATAAGTCGTGTTATGCTGCTTCCGTTCTTTTCTTAACGACGCCCGCATCATGGTTTTTAAGCTATTTCGTTCGGTCGCCATCGGAGTCATTGTTGGCGGCCTGTTACTGGCTGCAATGCCCTCTTTACGTCAGTTCAATAAGCTGGCGGCGCCGCAGTTCGACAGCGCGGATGAGACGCCTGTAAGTTACAACCAGGCCGTGCGCCGGGCCGCGCCCGCCGTGGTTAATGTCTATAACCGCGGCATGAATAGCTCCGCGCACAATCAGCTGGAGATCCGCACCCTCGGCTCCGGGGTGATCATGGACGAGCGCGGCTACATTATTACCAACAAACATGTGATTAACGACGCCGACCAGATTATCGTCGCCCTCCAGGATGGCCGCGTCTTTGAAGCGCTGCTGGTCGGTTCCGATAGTCTGACCGATCTTGCGGTGTTGAAAATCAACGCCAACGGCGGGCTGCCGGTTATCCCGATTAACCGCAAGCGTACGCCGCATATCGGCGATGTGGTACTGGCGATTGGTAACCCATATAACCTGGGCCAGACCATCACCCAGGGGATTATCAGCGCCACCGGGCGGATCGGCCTGAACCCGTCCGGTCGGCAGAACTTCCTGCAGACCGACGCCTCCATCAACCACGGCAACTCCGGCGGCGCGCTGGTCAACTCCGTGGGCGAGCTGATGGGCATTAACACCCTCTCGTTTGACAAGAGCAACGACGGCGAAACGCCGGAGGGCATCGGCTTTGCGATCCCGTTCCAGCTGGCGACTAAAATTATGGACAAGCTGATCCGTGACGGACGCGTTATCCGCGGCTTTATCGGCATTGGCGGGCGGGAAATCGCCCCGATGCATAGCCAGGGCGGCGGTATCGATCAGATCCAGGGCATCGTGGTGAACGAGGTGACGCCGGGCGGCCCGGCGGCTAATGCCGGCATTCAGGTCAACGACGTGATCATCTCCGTCAATGCCAAACCTGCCATCTCTGCGCTTGAAACCATGGACCAGGTGGCGGAAATTCGCCCCGGCTCGGTCATCCCGGTAGAAGTCATGCGCGATGATAAAAAGCTGACCTTCCGGGTCACCATCGGAGAGTATCCGGCGACCAACTGACGGGCAAAAAAAAACCGGAGCGCTCGCGCTCCGGTTTTTGTCTCTCGAGGCGTTCGCTTACTTATTAACGAACTCTTCGCCCAGAGTGATATCTTTCTTCAGCGTATCCAGCATCCCTTCCATCGCCTGCTGTTCGAAGGCGCTCAGGGTGCCGATAGATTTACGCTCTTCAATACCGTTTTTACCCAGCAGCAGCGGCTGAGAGAAGAAGCGCGCATGCTCGCCGTCACCTTCAACGTAAGCGCATTCCACCACGCCCTGTTCGCCCTGCAGCGCACGAACCAGAGAGAGGCCGAAACGTGCCGCCGCCTGGCCCATAGAGAGGGTCGCAGAGCCGCCACCGGCTTTTGCTTCCACCACTTCGGTGCCCGCGTTCTGAATGCGTTTGGTCAGATCAGCTACTTCCTGCTCGGTGAAGCTCACGCCCGGGATCTGGGAGAGCAGCGGCAGAATGGTCACGCCAGAGTGGCCGCCGATGACCGGCACTTCAACCTCGGTCGGCTGTTTGCCTTTCAGCTCCGCCACAAAGGTATTAGAGCGAATGATGTCCAGCGTGGTCACGCCAAACAGTTTGTTCTTGTCATAGACGCCCGCTTTTTTCAGCACTTCTGCCGCGATAGCGACGGTCGTGTTCACCGGGTTAGTAATGATCCCTACACACGCTTTCGGACAGGTTTCCGCGATCTGCTGCACGAGGTTCTTCACGATACCGGCATTGACGTTAAACAGGTCGGAGCGATCCATACCTGGCTTACGCGCGACGCCTGCGGAGATCAGCACAACGTCCGCGCCTTCCAGCGCAGGGCGGGCATCTTCACCGGAGAAGCCTTTGATTTTTACTGCGGTAGGGATGTGGCTCAGGTCAACCGCCACGCCTGGGGTTACCGGAGCAATATCGTACAGGGAGAGTTCTGAGCCTGAAGGCAGCTGGGTTTTCAGTAGAAGGGCAAGCGCCTGGCCGATACCGCCAGCAGCGCCGAGGACTGCGACTTTCATCCTAAACTCCTTATTATGGTTAACTTAAGTATCTGTCACTCCGTTGCGGCGACCATAATTCAGCAGCTAAATAATTACAACGCTTGTAATTAAAGAATCTGGGTTTACGCACCTTTTACAGCCGCCTTTCATGGCATTTCTGTAACAACAAAGTAACGAATCAAGAGGTGGTTACAATACACCCTGCAAGACCAGCAAAACAACATCAATTTGATAACAATTAATTTACTTTTAGGCTTATTTGCATGCCGTGACGCAGGCATGTTTTCTGATAACGAAATTTGATAAAATTGGTCTCTTTCATAACATAAATTCAGTTTAGCTTACGCCAGACGGTTTGCATAAAAATTCACCAACATGCATAATAATGTTTTCCTTTCGTTCTATTTCGGGTGACCCATGCGAAGCTCCTCAAAACAAGAAGAATTAGTCAGGGCTTTTAAAGCGCTGCTCAAAGAAGAAAAGTTCAGTTCTCAGGGTGAGATCGTTCAGGCATTGCAGGAGCAGGGCTTCGAGAATATCAACCAGTCGAAAGTCTCCCGCATGCTGACCAAGTTTGGTGCCGTACGCACCCGCAACGCCAAAATGGAGATGGTCTATTGCCTGCCTGCCGAACTCGGCGTGCCGACAACCTCCAGCCCGCTGAAAAACCTGGTGCTGGATATCGACTATAACGACGCCGTGGTGGTTATCCATACCAGCCCGGGCGCCGCGCAGCTGATCGCCCGCCTGCTGGACTCCCTCGGTAAAGCGGAAGGGATCCTCGGCACTATCGCTGGCGACGATACGATCTTCACCACCCCTGCCACCGGCTTCTCGGTAAAAGATCTCTACGAAGCCATTCTGGTGCTGTTCGAACAAGAGCTCTGATCCTCGCCCTGCCGCATAGCGCGGCGGGGTAAACCTCTGCTTTCCTCTCTCTTCCCGCGATATTGCGTCGGCTTCTCTTTAGCTTTACGTGCTTTTTCCTGGCCATTTGGAATTATCCAGGTTAACGCGCTGTTTAAAGCGCACAAAAAGCTAAATTTTAAAAAACCTTTGATTAATCTACATTTTTATTTAAATGACCTGTGCAAAAGCACATTTTTATATCGCATTGTTATATGTATGTTCATGATTATGACTTAATACCTTATGAAACAATTAGCGTGGTATTAATTTTTTGGGTGATTAGTGTATAATTGATTTTGTGATGAGGGTCACGAAACGAAAGACCCCTAAAAAATTCGACGAGGTAAAAATCATGAAAATCAAAACCACCGTAGCAGCACTCAGCATCCTTTCCGTTCTCTCCTTTGGCGCCTTCGCGGCCGATGCTATCAACGCCGATCAGGCGCAGTCCCGCGAGTCGCTGGGTACGGTTTCCGTCGGTGCGGTAAGTACCTCTCCGATGGATATGGACCAGATGCTGAATAAGAAAGCGGAAGAAAATGGCGCCTCTTCCTATCGCATCATCGAAGCTCGCTCCGGCGATCAGTGGCACGCCACTGCAGAACTCTATAAATAAGAAGCACTTTAAGATCGCAATAATGTCCCTCAGCGGCCCGGCATAAAAAAAGCATTTCAACCCTTTCGCCGCTGAGTAAACCTTTTCAGGAGTAATGACTATGAAAATCAAAACACTGGCTTCTGTCCTTGGTCTGGCTACCGTTATCTCTTTTGGCGCAAGCGCAGCCGTTCAGCAGGTTAATACCGACCAGGCGCAGAATATGCAGCCGATGGGCAGCATCTCCGTCTCATCCGTAACTGGTTCGCCGATGGATATTCGTCATGAACTGGCGCAGAAAGCAGAAAAAGCGGGCGCCAGCAGCTATCGGGTTACCGAAATGACCCAGGGCGACCACTGGCACGCTACGGCGGAACTGTACAAGTAAACCCTCGTCGTATCTCATCATACGACTTGCCCCTGACACCTTGTCAGGGGCTTTTTTTATGCCTCTAGTGGCGGGCGTTAAAGCGCAACGCTCCTTCCAGCTCCTCTTCTGCCTCATCAAAGAGCAGGATCAGCGCGCCGAACCGTCGGCGTACCTTCTCCGGCAAATGGATAAACTCAATCTCTAACGGTAGCGGCAACGCGCCGCCGACCACCACATCCCATAGCGAATCCAGATTGGTGACTTTTTCCTGTTCTATGCCAAAAGTACGCGTAAACTCACGGTAAAACGCCTCCTGGCTATCGATTTCTTTAAAATCAAATGTATAAGTCTTCATTGCCAGTCACCTGTCCTGCGGGCGGCTTGCACCGCCCGTCTGTATATCATAACCCTCCGATGTGAAGGGTTTTTACTTCCATAAACTCCTCCAGACCCAACACCGATCCTTCCCGGCCCAGTCCGGACTCTTTTACGCCGCCAAACGGCCCCAGTTCCGTTGAAACGGCACATTCGTTAATACCAATCATGCCGCTTTCAATCGCCTGCGAAACCCGGAACACGCGCTGCAGGTTTTGCGTATAAAAGTAAGCCGCCAGGCCGAACGGCGTGTTATTTGCCCGCTGGATCACCTCTTCTTCTGAGGTAAAACGGAAGCAGGCCGCTACCGGGCCAAAGGTCTCTTCTGCGGCGAGCTTCATTCCGTCGTGGCAGTCGCCCAGCACCGTTGGCAGCCAGAAGTTGCCGCCCAGCTCGTGAGGTTTCCCGCCAGCCAGAACTTTCGCCCCCTTGGTGACCGCATCCTCTACATGCTCGCGGACTTTATCCACCGCCGATGGCTCGATCAGCGGCCCCACGATCACCCCTTCCTCCAGCCCGTTGCCGACCTTGAGCGCCTTAACCGCCTCGGCCAGCTGACTCACGAAGGTCTCATAGACCGACTCCTGAATATAGAAGCGGTTTACGCTCACACATACCTGGCCCGCGTTACGGAACTTATTGGCTATCGCCCCTTTGACCGCCGCGTCGATATCGGCGTCATCAAAGACGATATAAGGGGCGTTCCCGCCCAGCTCCATGGAGACCTTTTTCATGGTTTCCGCGGCGTTACGCATCAGCGTTTTCCCCACGGCGGTTGAGCCGGTAAAGGAGAGCTTGCGCACCGCGGCGCTGGCCATAATCGCATCGCTGATTTCATGGGTGTTGCCCGCCACGGCATTCAGTACGCCGTCCGGAATGCCCGCTTTTTTCGCCAGCGTCAGCAAAGCAAAGGCGCTCAGCGGCGTGTTGTTGGCAGGCTTGATTACGCCGGTACAGCCTGCGGCAAGCGCCGGGCCGAGCTTGCGCGTGAGCATCGCCATGGGGAAGTTCCAGGGAGTGATCGCCGCCACGACGCCGACCGGCTCACGGGTCGCCAGAATACGCGAGCCCGGCTTCACGGGCGGGATAATCTCCCCGTTCGCCCGCTTCGCCTGTTCAGCAAACCACTGGATAAAGCTGGCGGCATATTCCACCTCGCCTTCCGCCTCTTTTAGCGGCTTGCCCTGCTCGGTGGTCATCAGCTGCCCGAGCCAGCTTTTATTTTCAATAATCAGCTCATACCAGCGATAGAGTAAGGCCGAGCGCTCTTTCGCCGTTCTGGCGCGCCAGGCAGGAAACGCGCGGCTTGCCGCTTCAATGGCCTCCTGCGTCTCTTGTTTACCCGCTTTGGCGACTTTCGCCACCACCTCGCCCGTCGCCGGGTTGAGCACGTCAAAGGTGGTATCCAGCGTTTTCCAGACGCCGTCCACCAGGTAACCGGTCTGAAATAGCGCATTCTCCTGGAGATTCTGCGTCGTCATGGTTTCTCCCTGTGTAGGTTAATAGGCCGCGGATTAAGTATAGCTATAAAAAAACCGACGCTTCTGGCGTCGGTTTTCACAGGGTTAGCTCTCTGTAAGGGCGTTCTGGTATCGGTGCAGCACCCCGGTCAGACGGGCCACCGATTCGGTCACCTGCGGCGGAGCCTCCCAGACCCGCAGTTTTTCCTGGTACACGTTCAGCTCCTCCAGCAGTTGTCCGAAATAGCGACGGCGCTTATCGTCGCTTGAGGCGGAAATAACATGATCCGCGGTGCGCCGCAGCTGCCGGTGAAAGGCAGAGAGATCGTCGTTGATCGGGATCGGCGCGTTACGCAGACGCTGATGGGCAATGATCATTGTCAGTGCCAGGCGGAATTTGCCGATATCATCCGGGAACTTATTGAGCAGCAAAAAGAGCTGCTGATAGAGCGCCGGCAGGTGGTTCTCCTTGCGCCGCGCGGTATTGGTGGTCATGGCTGAGACGGCGGCAAAGACAAACTGGTTCAGCAGCACGCGGCCCGTGCGGGCGCGCGAATTATCCCGCACGATCAAAATCACCATCATCGCCACAAAGCAGCCCACCAGCTGGCCCAGGGCGCTGTCCAGGAACTGGCTGAAGTGGAAAGTCATGGGGTTATCCAGCACGATAATGTTGATGGTGCTCGCCAGTGCCCCCAGCGATCCCAGGCGGCGTTTTTGTACCTCAATACCGATAAAGAACGCCATGACCGCGAGGGCGATACAGAGCAGCAGCATGCTTTGCTGCGTGTTCGGAATAATGACCAGGAAGTAGAGCGCGCCGAGCGGCAGAGCGGCCAGCGTGCCGTACAAAAAGTCGATCGCCACCATGCGCGGGTTCGGCAGACGCATCGCCAGGGAGGTGACGACCGCAATCATCACCATCGCGCCGCTGCCTGAGGTCCAGCCGGTCCAGAGCCAGAAGAGCGTGCCAAAAATACAGGCGAGCGTGGTACGCCAGAAGTTAATCATCGCATGATGCCGCTCGGCCGATTCCGGCCTGACGATGGTTTCGCCTTGCAGCACCTCCTCTTCCGTGGCGCTGATTTTGGTGTTACCAATGACGCCGCGTCTGAGCAGCATGTAGCGCGTCGCCGCCCCCACCCAGGTATAGATGGTGACCGGCGTATCGCGCTCGCCGGTCCAGGCGATCACCCGCCGCATCCGCTTAAGCTGTTTATGCACATCCTGCGCCGTCTCGACCGGCTCGGCAAACAGCTCCCGGAAGGTGTCGGTAATCGTTTCAGGACGGCTGTCCTGAATTAAAAAGGTTTCACAGGCCTGGGTAATCAGCGTAAGAGACAGCGTATTAAGCGCCTTCAGACGGCGGTTAGCGCGCGTCCAGCGGGACGACTCCATATTCAGATTGCTGCGCATCCCTTCCAGCGCGGTAGTTCGGCGCACCAGCCCGCCCCAGCCTTTATCGACCTCACTCTTGTCACTATGTTTAATGCAGAGCTGCATCAGCTGATACTGAGCAACGATCAGCGCATCCAGTTCGCGATCCACCTCCTGCTTAATGGAGCGCGGAGAGAAGAGCAGGTCGGCCATGATGGCGCAGACGATGCCGATCAGGATTTCGCTGCAACGCTCTACCGCGAACTGCGGCGCAAGCAGCGGATCGGCCTGAATGGTGATAATAATGATCAGGGCGGTGTAGCCGGAAAGTCCCCACGCGTAGGAGTTTTCCACTTTGACCAGAGAGGAGATCCAGGTACAGAAACCGGCCCAGATACAGCAGACAATCAGCATCAGCAGCGGCGTGCGGATCATCAGCATGATAATCGTCAGCGCGGCGATACAGCCGATGAAAGTGCCGACGACGCGCAGCATGCCGCGGTAGCGGATGGCGCCGGAGTAGGGTTCGCCCCCCGCTGCGAACGCCGGACCGGCGGCGACAATCGCCGCCGTCAGCACCGCCCAGCGGGGCGTCTCAAGCTGAAAGTGAAAGCCGACAAACAGCGCCAGCACGATGGCGCACGCCAGCTTCATCGCGAAGCGTATGTGCTGGCTGGCGATGGAGAAGATACCCATAGCGGTTAACCAAACTCGCGCAGGCGATGGGCAATTTTGCGGAACAGGGAGTCATTGCTGGCATCGCGATCGCTCTCGCCGGTGATCACTACCGTCGCGGTGGTGCCGGCCGGCCACAGGTCGCCCTGCTGTTGATCAAGTCGGATACGCACCGGAACGCGCTGGGCAAGACGCACCCACTCAAGGTTGGAGTCGACGGTTGCCATCCCTTTGCTGTCGCGGGTCGCGCTGGCGTTTGTCACCCCGGCGGCCACGCTCTCAACGGTACCTTTCAGGACGCGATTGCTGCCAAGCGGGGTGATCTCCGCGCGAAAGCCGGGACGGACGCCTTCGAGCTTGGTCTCTTCCATATAGGCCTGCACGTAAAAGGAGTTCTGCTTCACCAGCGCCACGGCGGTAGAGCCGCGGGTGATAAATTCACCGGCATAGACGTTGAGGTTGGTTACCCAGCCGTCGGACGGCGCGCGGATCACGGTACGCTCCAGATCCAGCTTCGCCAGATCGCGGGTCGCCTGCGCTTTCGCCAGCTGATGCAGAACGGTCTGCAGAACGTTGTTCGACTGGTCGATCTCCTCGCGGGACATGGCCTGGACCCCAAGCTGATTACGGCGCCCCGCCTCACGACGTTTTTCCGCTGCCAGCGCCTGATAGTAGGCGACATCCGCTTCGGCCTGCTCCAGCGCTTTCTGGTAACGCGGACGATCGACCGTGAACAGCACCTGGTTTTTCTTCACCAGCTGGTTGTCGTGCACATTTACCGCCGTGATGAGGCCTGCGACGTCAGGGGCAATCGCCACCACGTCGGCGCTAAAACGCGCGTCGCGCGTCCACGGAGATTCGGTATAAAACACCCACGCCCGAAAGATAGCGATAAAGGCGAGGATAACCAAAATAACGGTAATGGCGGTACGAGAGACTTTTCTTGTTAGCGTTTTCACTTCTACCTCAAACAAACAGACGCGATACCAGATAGAACAGGCAGCAATATAGTGCAGTATTAAACAATGCAGGATGCCATACGAAATCGTAGACTCCGGTTGGAGTCAGCACCTTGCGCACCAGCCAGAAGATCGCCAGCGACAAAATTAATTCAAAAAATATCGGTGGGAACGATAACCCGAACACCACAATAACGGGAAACAGACTCATGTTGACCTTGATTAGAGTGCGAGCAGGCGAAAGATGATTTTTAAGCACCACCCCGCCGGAAGGGCGTTAAAAGCTGGGCGAAAGTGGCGTAGCTTGTCGGTAACTCATAGTATATTAACGTAACTGACTATCAGTTATCTATTATATGTGATCTAAATCACTTTTAAGCCAGAGTGAATAATGGAACGTTTAAAGCGCATGTCGGTGTTCGCCAAAGTGGTGGAGTTTGGCTCCTTTACGGCCGCCGCCAGGCAACTTCAAATGAGCGTCTCTTCCATCAGCCAGACGGTCTCCAGGCTGGAAGATGAGCTTCAGGTTAAACTGCTCAACCGCAGCACGCGAAGCATCGGCCTAACCGAAGCGGGTAAAATCTACTATCAGGGCTGTCGCCGCATGCTGCACGAGGTGCAGGAGGTACACGAGCAGCTCTACGCCTTTAATAACACCCCTATCGGCACCCTGCGCATCGGCTGTTCATCCACCATGGCGCAAAACGTCCTGGCCGGCATGACGGCGAAGATGCTGAAAGAGTACCCCGGCCTGACGGTCAACCTGGTGACCGGCATTCCCGCCCCCGATCTGATCGCCGATGGTCTTGATGTGGTGATCCGCGTGGGCGCTCTCCAGGATTCCAGCCTCTTCTCCCGCCGCCTGGGCAGCATGCCGATGGTGGTCTGCGCCTCTAAGGCCTATCTGGCCCAGTATGGCGTGCCGGAAAAACCGGCCGATCTGAGCAACCACTCCTGGCTGGAGTATAGCGTACGCCCGGACAATGAGTTTGAGCTGATAGCCCCGGAAGGGCTGTCGACCAAAATGATCCCCCAGGGGCGGTTTGTGACTAACGATCCCATGACCATCTCCCGCTGGCTGGTGGCGGGCACCGGCATCGCCTATGTGCCGCTGATGTGGGTCATCGAGGAGATCAATAGCGGCATGCTGGAGATCCTCTTCCCGCGCTATCAGTCCGATCCGCGCCCGGTCTATGCGCTCTACACCGAGAAAGATAAGCTGCCGCTGAAGGTGCAGGTGTGCATTAACTATTTAACGGAATATTTTGTGGAAGTGGCGACGCTGTTTCAGGAGATGCGGGGAAGAAGCAAGGTGTAATGGCTGGATAATGCACCCTCTCCCTGTGGGGAGAGGGTGAGAAACGGTAAAATCAGGCCGTACCGCCTACCACTAAATTATCGACCTTCAGCGTCGGCTGGCCCACCCCTACCGGCAGGCTCTGCCCCTCTTTGCCGCAAACCCCTACGCCGTTATCCAGCTTCAGGTCATTACCGACCATAGAGATCTGCTGCATCGCTTCGATGCCGGAGCCAATCAGCGTCGCCCCTTTCACCGCTTTGGTGACCTTACCCTTTTCAATCAGGTAAGCCTCGGAGGTCGAAAAGACAAACTTGCCGGAGGTGATATCCACCTGCCCGCCGCCAAAGTTCGGCGCGTAGATACCGTAATCTACGGACTCGATAATCTCCTGCGGCGTCGATTTACCGGCCAGCATATACGTATTGGTCATGCGCGGCATTGGCAGATGCGCATAGGATTCGCGGCGGCCGTTGCCGGTTGGCGCCACACCCATCAGCCGGGCATTCAGCTTGTCCTGCATATAGCCCTTCAGCACGCCGTTTTCGATCAGCACGTTGTACTGGCCCGGCGTCCCTTCATCATCGACGGAGACGGAACCACGGCGATCGGCGATCGTGCCATCATCCACCACGGTGCAGAGTTCAGAGGCGACCAGCTCGCCCATCTGCCCGCTGAACACCGAAGTGCCGCGACGGTTAAAATCTCCTTCCAGGCCATGGCCCACCGCTTCATGCAGCAGAACGCCCGGCCAGCCCGCGCCAAGCACCACGGGCAACGTACCGGCAGGCGCTGCGACGGCCGAAAGGTTAACAAGCGCCATCCGCACCGCCTCTTTCGCCCAGGCGTCGGCGCGAGCCTCGCCATCCACATCGCCAAGGAACCACTCATAGCCAAAACGGCCACCGCCGCCGCTGGAGCCGCGCTCGCGTTTGCCATCCTCTTCCACCAGCACGCTCACGGAGAGGCGCACCAGCGGACGAACATCGGCGGCCAGCGTACCGTCGGTCGCTGCCACCAGAATCAACTCATAAACCCCGCTCAGGCTGGCGGAGACCTCCTGCACGCGGCTGTCAGTGGCGCGCGCCACCTTATCCACGCGGCGCAGAATATCCAGCTTCTCTTCCCGGCTCATGCTCTGCAGCGGGTCGATGCTGGTATAGAGCGCAGTGTGCTGCACTTCGCCGAGGGTTTTCACCTGGCCGTTGCCGGTATCGCGCACGATAGTACGCGCCGCCTGCGCGCTCTGTTCCAGCGCTGCCAGGCTAATCTGGTCGGCATAGGCGAAACCGGTTTTTTCACCGCTTACCGCGCGCACGCCGACGCCCTGGTCAATATTCCAGGAGCCATCTTTGATGATGCTGTCTTCCATAACCCAGGATTCGTGATAGCTCGACTGAAAGTAGAGATCGCCGTAGTCGAGGCGGCGCTCGGTTAATTGACCAAGAATGGAAAACAGATCCTGATGACTCAGGCCGTTCGCTGCGAGCAAATGTTCACTTACCAGGTTCAGACTCATCGTTTTGCTACTCGTTCGTTGCCGCAACAGGGCGGTAAAAAGGTTATTCATTGAGAGTGGGGCAATTCACCGCCCCCGTCAAATCATTGCTGCGTAACTTTGCGCGGCTGGCGCAGCACCTCATTGATCTGCGGCTTATCTATCGGGCCGGTCACCCGGTAGCGCAGAATAGAGACTTTACTCCATAACGGCCCCAGCACCTTGCTGGCGGCAAAGACCGCGGCGCCGACGATAGGGTTTACAACAAATGCCGTCGCCACGCCCACGCTGGCGGAGATCTCCGGCGCAACCACCGCCTCCATATCCAGCTCGCGACGAACCAGGTTCACTGCCCCTTTCATGGCGATATCCGCCTCCAGGCCATCCAGCAGCGTATCGTCCGTATGGAGTATGCCATCCTTGATCCACGCCGTTCCGCGGATGGAGTCGTAATAGAAGCCCTCGTCGAAGGTATCGCTGAAGTCAAAGCGCAGCTTACGCAGCAAGGCGTCGAAGCTCAGCAGACGCAGCAGCTGGCCCGCATGGCCGGTGCTGAGATCGGCGATCTGCCCCTTGCCCAGCGACGTTCTGATAATGCCGTTCAGGGTGGCGATATCGGGTTTCCACGGCGCGGCGCGCCAGTGCAGGTCATAATTGATGTCATACGAGGAGCCGCGCAGCGGCGTGCTGACGCCGAAGAAATTGGCGGTGGAATCGAGCTTATGGCCTTTCACCTCGCCCTTCAGCGACGTACGCTGCTCGCGCGCGCCGTTCACCCACTCGCCGTTAGCGGTCAGACGGCCAAAACCGGTATCGACCAGACCGCCCGCCAGGGTTAACGTATCGCCTTTGATGGTAAAGTCGCCGTCGATACGCCCATATTTTTGTCCCCACAGCCAGCACTCGGCGCAGCGCAGCTGTAGATCAGGCCAGCCGCTGAAATCGATCCGTGAAGGCGCGCTGAACGGCGAAGCGTTACCGCTCTGCGCCGTCCCGTCTGTGCTGGAGGGATTGTAATAGAGATAGCGAATCGCCGCCTGCCATGGCGCATTATCACGCCGGGTCAGCGTCGCGTTGATTTCGCGCCCCTGTGCCTCGATTTTCGAGCCGTTAAGCGTCGGTTGCGAAACAATGCTGAGGTTATTCCAGCGCTGTCCACCGAGGGTCAGCGCTGGCGTGCGCAGCGTAATCGACTGCGGAAACTGGGCCGTCTGATCCACATTCTGCGCCACCCCTTTATTAAACAACGCCAGCCACTGGGCGCCATCCATCGGCGGCAGATTCAGTTCGACGCCGGCAAACTCCGGCAGCGGCGGAACGGTGCGGCTGTCGCTGGCCCAGATGGCCCTGTCGAGCGTCAGCTTGCGGTTCAGCAGCCAGCGGCTGTTAAAGTGATTGTCGCTCCCGGCGCTGCCGGTAAGCTGGAAACCGTTGAGATTACCGTCGACGTTCAGCTTGACCGGCAGCGGATCGCCAGCCTGTTTCGTCAGCGGGGCTGGCAGATCGCTGCTGATATTTTTCATATCGCCGTTGATCGCCACCTGGTAGCGCGCCCCTGCGTGATAAGGCAGATCGATCGCCACCTTGCCGTTCCAGGCCACCGAACCCGCCACCGACTGCGCCAGCGGCGCAGGCATAACGTCCATGCGCGACGGCTGCCAGTTGGCGTCCATGTTGACTGCCACCTGATAGGCTTTTGCACCTTCGGTGGTGGAGAAATTCACGTTCAGCGGCTGATTGAACCAGGTCGCCCGCAGCGGCCCGCTCTGCAGGTTGCCATTCTCAAAGCGGAATCCGCCGCTCAGGTTCTTCAGCGTTGTGTCGAGGGGCTTGATATAGAGGCTGTTGTTATTCAGCGCCACGTTGCCCTTCGCCGTGGTCATGTTGCCATTCAGCGGAATATCCAGATTAAGGCGGGCATTGACGTTACCGTCGAGTTGCAGCTGCTGCAGCGCCGCGCCCAGAGAGTCGTCCAGCGGCGTCTCGTCAAAATAGGGGCCGACGGCTTTGCCAGGGCCGTTGATATCAGCATCGATAATCAGCTTCTCTTTCGAGTAGTCGGGAATGGCGGCTCTGAGATGGCTGGCGGTCACCCCTCCCAGCGCCACGCGGTCCGATTTCATCCACAGCCCGTCGTTAAGGAAGTCGAGTTCGATATCGAGGTTCTTCAGCGCGGGCCAGCCGGGCTGGAAGGCGAAGGTGGCGTTACGCAGCGGCACCAGCACCTCAAACTGTCCTTCGTTATGTTTGTAGGGGAAGAGATGGGGATTACCGCCGTAGACCAGCGTGGCGTTATCCGCCTGCCCTCCCTGAATGGCGCCGCTCAGATAGTCCACCAGCGCCTTGCCCATCAGGTTTTCCGGGAAATAGCGCCAGGCCTGGCCGCCATCATCGGTGCTGATACCCGCCAGAATACCGAGCCAGGGCTCGTCATGGGCAGGCTGCAGATAGCGAAAATCGCCGCGTGCGCGCACCGCTTTCGCGGTCACGTCGATATGGCGGCCATCCAGCTGAAAACCCTTTTCGTTTTTCAGCCAGCTCAGCGTTGCCGTTCCCTTTTTAATCTCCAGCGGCGCGCGAAAGACCGTTTCATAGGGCATAGTCGCATCGCGCATCTGCGCCGTCAGCCTGCCGTTCTCCGCGCTGCCCTCCAGCGTACCGCTGAAGTGTTGCGCGCCCGGCAACATCTTCCACTGCTTCCACGCCAGGTCATCCCAGGCGGCGTTAAAGCGGATCTTGTCCGTCGCCTGGAGCGGAATATCGAGCGCCAGCGTCTTAATCTGCCCTGACGGCTGCGTCGCTTCCCAGATCTCCCCCAGCGCAGGCGACAGGCGCGTTGCGATGGGGAGTAACCCTTCCAGACCGGCCAGCTCCAGGTTGCTGGCGCGGATGCGCAGTTCGTCGCTGCGTTTGTCGCTGCCCTGTACCTGCTGCGCAGGTAACCATGCCAGCGTGAGCGCGCCGCGCGGCCAGGCCTTATTGTCCATGGTGATGCGGGTATCGGGAATGGCGAACTGCCAGCCGTCGCCTGCGCGCGTGACGTGCGCCGTCAGGTTATCCACCGACATCTGATGCAGACGCGCATCGCCCTTCCAGGAGGCGCCGCCCTGCTTCAGCCAGACGTCGCCCGCGTTTACTTCGCCGTCGTTAAGGGTCAGCCATCCCTCCAGGCTAAAGCGCGCGGTTTGCAGTGCCACGTTATCCTGCATCCACCTGCCGAGCCACGGCTTGAGGTCCACATCGTCCGCCTGCAGCCATACCCGGCCGTTATTCAGCAGCCCTTTGTCATCGCGCAGATCCATACGCACCTGCATCACGCCGTGCTGGCCTGTGAGGCTGGAGAGGCTCACCTGCCCTTCCGCCCGGTGGCGATCGCGCCCGTTGAGCCAGGTCAGCTGAGGAATCGCCAGCGACGCGCGCTGGCCGGAAAGGGTGATAAAACTGATTTCGCTGTCGCGCAGATCGAAGTGATCGAACTGGCGCAAAAAGAGATCGCTGAAGCGGTTGGTCTCGATCCCCTTGCTGTCGTCGCCTTTAGTGATGGGCGTATTGGTGACAAACTGCAGCTGATAAAAGGTGAGATCGCGAAACTGCCAGCGCAGATGCAGCAGACTTTGCCAGACATCCAGCGCCAGCGTCACACGTTTGATCTTAAGATGGCCGCCGTCGTTCAGGCTGGCATGAATATCCCGAACGTCGAGCGTTGGACCAAAGTTTTGCCAGCTGGCGCTAAGCTGGCTGACGTTGACCGGCACGCCGGTCGCGGATTCGATTTTTGCCAGCACCTGCGGGCGCCAGCTGTCGAGATGCGGCAGTACCAGACGTAGTCCACTCACCAGCAAGGCGACAATGACGACCAGCGTTGCCCCTGTAAGCAGTAGAATCCCCGGCAATCGCCTCACGCGTCTCTCCTTGTCAGCCGTTCTTGCAGCACGCTGCCTTTTACATCATCACCACGTCAAACTGCTCCTGGTTATAGAGCGGCTCGATCTGGACTTTCACCTGTTTGCCGACAAAGATTTCCACTTCTGCCAGCGCATGGGACTCCTCGCCTTTCAGGGCTTCTGCCACCGCAGGGGAAGCATAGACCAGAAAACGGTCGGAGTCGTAGGCGTGATGAACGCGCACAATTTCGCGCATGATTTCGTAGCAGACCGTCTCTACCGTTTTTACCGTACCGCGCCCGTGACAGGTAGGACACTCGTTACACAGCACATGTTCCACGCTTTCACGGGTCCGTTTCCGGGTCATCTCCACCAGCCCCAGCTGGGAGAAGCCGTTAATGCTGGTTTTCACGCGATCCTTACTCAGCGCCTGCTCCAGCGAATGCAGCACGCGACGGCGGTGATCCTCATTACTCATGTCGATAAAGTCGATAATAATGATGCCGCCGAGATTGCGCAGGCGAAGCTGGCGCGCAATAGCCTGAGTCGCTTCGATATTGGTATTAAAGATGGTGTCGTCCAGATTACGATGGCCGACAAACGCCCCGGTATTGATATCCACGGTGGTCATCGCTTCGGTCTGGTCGATAATCAAATAGCCGCCCGACTTCAGTTCGACCTTACGTTCCAGCGCACGCTGGATCTCGTTTTCAACATCGTAAAGATCGAAAATCGGCTGCTTGCCGGTGTAGTGCTCCAGCAGACCCGGCATCTCCGGGATATATTCGGCGGTAAACTCCAGCAGCGCTTCGTAGGTCAGACGGGAGTCAACGCGGATGCGATCAAGCTGGGCGTCGGCGAAGTCGCGCAGTACGCGCTGGGCCAGCGCCAGTTCGCCGTAGAGCTGGCAGCGGGTCTGGTTGCGCTTTTTACGCTCCATCACCTTTGTCCAGACGCGCTTCAGGTAGGCGGCGTCAGAGGCGAGATCCTCTTCACACACCCCTTCTGCGGCGGTACGGATGATAAACCCGCCCTGCTCGTCGCAGTAGTCAGCCACCACTTTTTTCAGGCGCTCACGTTCGGATTCGCTTTCGATACGCTGGGAGACGCCAACGTGCGAGGCGCCCGGCATAAAAACCAGATAGCGGGATGGCAGGGTGATATCGGTGGTGAGGCGCGCCCCTTTGGTGCCCAGCGGATCTTTCACCACCTGCACCATCAGATCCTGGCCCTGACGCACCAGCTCGGAGATGTCGCGAACGGTAAACTGTTTTTGTTCGTCACCCGCCACGCATTCGGTGTGCGGCATAATATCGGAGGCGTGAAGAAACGCGGCTTTATCCAGTCCAATATCTACAAATGCCGCCTGCATACCCGGTAGTACACGACTGACACGACCTTTGTAGATATTGCCTACGATTCCGCGTCGCGCTTCACGCTCAATATGAATTTCCTGAAGAATGCCGCCATCAATGTAAGCCACGCGGGTTTCCGATGGCGTTACGTTTACCAACAATTCAGCCGTCATAATTATCTCTTCTCATACGCAGTGAGTTAAAATTGCTCAGCAACTCATACGTTTCCACCAGCGGTAAGCCGACTACGGCGTGATAGCTGCCATTAATCTTCCTGACAAAACAGCCACCCAGCCCCTGAATACCGTATGCACCTGCCTTATCCATAGGTTCACCGCTGGCGATATACCCGGCGATCTCCTCATCGGTAAGCACTCTGAACGTGACGTCGGTTACCACCAGGCAGTCCAGCACGTGCTGGCTGTCCGCCAGCGCGACCGCCGTCATCACCTGGTGCGTCTGTCCCGACAGCTTGCGCAGCATCTGCGCCGCATGTGCGGCATCACGCGGTTTCTCAAGAACTTCGCCATTCAGTATCACGATGGTATCGGCACCCAGTACCGGGAGATCGCGCGGCGTTTGCGCCACGCCTGCGCGCGCCTTTTCCCGCGCCAGGCGGGAAACATACTGTTGAGCGCTTTCGCCCTCAGCGCGCATCTCTTCGATACCCGTTACGATACGTTCGAACGAGACGCCAAGCGTCGTCAGCAGTTCCTGACGGCGCGGGGAACCGGAAGCTAAATAGAGAGACGTCATAGAAACCTTTACTGCACGGCGAACTGCTGGCGGATCTTACGCATCAGCAGGAACAGCCACGGCCAGAGCACACCGTTCACTACACTACTCCAGAACACTTCCGGTCGGAAAGAGACGTTGATCACTAAAAACTCTGCCCAGAAAACAATGATATCCACGGCGAGAGATAACAACATCACTACCAGCGCCTGTTGCCAGAGCGCAAGATTACGGAAAAGCTGGTATTTGAGAGCGACCAGGTACGCGACAATACTCATGGACAAGGCGCGCACGCCAAGCGTAGAGCCACTAATGAGATCCAGTATGGCACCCATCACAAAACCTGTTCCCACATTTACGCGGTGCGGCAGGGCGAGGATCCAGTAAAGCAGTATGAGCAATACCCAGTTTGGCCGGAAAACGAGGATCTCGTCCGGCCAGGGCATGATTTGCAGCAACAGTGCAATGAGAAAAGAGAGCCAGATCACCCAGCGCCCCTGGCTACGATAGCTGGCCACTACTGCCCTCCCGATGAGCGTTTCGGCGGTAGCGGCGGTGTATCAGCAGCAGGCGCAGTAATTCCGGTCGCTGGCGCAGGAACAGGCGCTGGCGGTCCCATGGAGTCGGCTGGCGGCAGGACCTGCGGCATCATCTGCATCAGGCGTTCATTCGCCACGCGGTGCACCTCTTCAGGCGTCATCGGGTTCGCGCCATTGCGATCGGCGCCCCACAGCAGCAGCAGGTAACGCAGACGCTGTAAGCCCGCGGTAGGACGTGCCTGAATCACGGTGTAGGCGCGCTGCGTATCCACGCGAACGGAAGAGACCACGCCAACGGGATACCCCTCCGGGAAGCGACCGCCCAGCCCGGAGGTCACCAGCACGTCGCCGACACGAATATCGGTATTGGCCGGCAGATGCTCCAGCTGCAGATCGTCGGTGCAGCCGTTACCGGCCGCGATGACGCGGATATCGTTACGCAGCACCTGAATCGGCAGCGCGTGGGTCGCATCGCAGATCAGCAGTACGCGGCTGGTCAGTTTGGCCACGGCCACAACTTGCCCCACCACCCCTTTATCGCTGATCACCGGCTGGCCTTCATAGACGCCGTTAACGCTGCCCTTGTCGATCACAACCTGATCGCTGTAAGGATCGTTGACGGTGGAGATCACCTGCGTGACCATCTTCTGCTCATCCTGGCGCAACGGCGAACCCAGCAGCTCACGCAGACGGGCATTTTCCTGACGATACTGGCCCAGCAGCAGCAGTTCGCTGTTTTTCAGCAACAGTTCCTGACGCAGGGCGCGGTTTTCAAGTTCGAGCTGGTCGCGGGACGAGAGCGTCTGGGAGACGGTATCAAGCAACTCACGCGGACCATTTGAGACAAAATAGAAAGGACTGACGGCGGTATCCATGTATGTTCGGATCTGGCTGAACATACCCAGGCGGCTATCGGCAATAATGACGCCGAGCGCAACCAGCACCGCCAGAATAAGGCGAAACTGTAGCGACGGGCCACGGCTAAAAATTGGCTTCATAGGCTATGCGTATTCTCGCGTCAGAGAGAAAGGGTAGCCACCGCTACCCTTTCACACCCAACTACTCTTCGCTGAACAAGTCGCCGCCGTGCATGTCGATCATTTCCAGCGCCTTGCCGCCGCCACGGGCTACGCAAGTCAGTGGATCTTCTGCAACTACGACAGGAATACCTGTCTCTTCCATCAACAGGCGGTCGAGATTACGCAGCAGCGCACCACCACCGGTCAGTACCATACCGCGCTCGGAGATATCGGACGCCAGCTCCGGCGGGCACTGCTCCAGCGCCACCATGACCGCGCTCACGATACCGGTCAGCGGCTCCTGCAGCGCTTCGAGAATTTCGTTGGAGTTGAGGGTAAAGCCGCGCGGCACGCCCTCGGCCAGGTTACGGCCGCGAACTTCGATTTCGCGGACTTCGTCGCCCGGATAGGCAGAGCCGATTTCGTGCTTGATGCGCTCTGCGGTAGCTTCACCGATCAGCGAGCCGTAGTTACGGCGCACGTAGTTGATGATCGCTTCGTCAAAGCGGTCGCCGCCGATACGCACGGAGGAGGAGTAGACCACGCCGTTCAGGGAGATGACGGCCACTTCGGTCGTACCACCACCGATATCCACCACCATCGAACCTGTCGCTTCGGAAACCGGCAGGCCCGCGCCAATCGCGGCGGCCATCGGCTCTTCAATCAGGAAAACTTCACGTGCCCCTGCCCCCTGTGCAGATTCGCGAATGGCGCGGCGTTCCACCTGGGTCGCGCCGACCGGCACACACACCAGCACGCGCGGGCTTGGGCGCATAAAGCTGTTGCTGTGCACCTGTTTAATAAAGTGCTGAAGCATTTTTTCGGTTACGAAGAAGTCAGCGATAACGCCATCTTTCATCGGACGGATCGCGGCGATGTTGCCAGGGGTACGCCCCAGCATCTGCTTAGCATCATGGCCGACGGCGGCCACGCTTTTCGGAGAGCCGGCACGATCCTGACGAATGGCCACAACGGAAGGCTCATTCAATACGATGCCTTGTCCTTTTACGTAAATCAGGGTATTCGCGGTACCCAGGTCAATGGACAGGTCATTGGAAAACATGCCACGAAATTTTTTCAACATACTAAGGGATAATCCTGAAAGCTGGGGCGGAAAACAAAATCCGCTTACTTTACCAACCACACGCAGCAGCGACAAGGCGCAAAAATCATCTGCTACGGTGAAAATTAGTGCAGTACGTTTCCTTTGTTACAAGTCGTCACCTGAATCCTTCAGGACTGAGTCATCAGCAACGTTCCTGTCTTGATCTTTAACCACTCAAAGGGCGTTCACTGGCTTTTTGCTCGTCTTACTCAAAGCTACAGGCGCGATATTCTACGTGAAAACAAATTAAACGGCAGGTTAAACAGAGTATCTTTGCAAATATTTTTTCACATTGCTGTCGATGGGTTGCGAGGAGGCGATAAAATCCCCCTGACCGCCCGCAACACCGCGCTCCGTCAACATCTGCCATTCGCTTTTTGAGCGTACGCCTGTGGCAAAAACTTGTGTTCGCGTTCCCTTGCACGCCTCCACCAGGCTCTGTACCAGCAGCTGGTTTTCCGTGCGTTTTTCGATATTCCTTACCAGCCCCGGATGCAGCTTCAACAGCTCGACATCCAGCTCCTTGATCCAGCTGGTGCTGACCAGCGTCAGGCCCGCCTGCGACACCGCCACGCGGACGCCGAGCGCATTCAACAGTCTGACAACCGACTCCAGTCGGCCGATATGTTGACAAACATCTGCCTCTGCAAGTTCAAAAATAATCCGCTTGCGTTGCGATTTTTCGCATTGCATTAAAAGATCGCGCAGCCAGCGCTGAAAACGAGGACGAATCAGCGACTCAACCGTCACCTGAATCGCCAGGTTCTCCTCCGGCCAGAAGGTTAAAAAGGAGATCAGGCGAGTGATCTGCTGGCGGTCATACTCTTCCGAAAGGCCAAACTGCAAGACCATCGGCAGATATTCCGCCGACACTACCTCTTCCGTGCCATCAAATATCCGGCACATCAGCTCCCGATGATGAACCTGCCCGTTACGCAGTACCGCCGGTTTTTGATAAATACGCGGCCCGCCACGGCTTAACATCTGTTCGATCAGAGTTCGCCAGCGCACGTTGCCACGCCCCTTCTCCGGCAGGGAGTCATCATAGATGGCCCAGCTGTTTGCCCCCTGCAGCACCGCGTTTCGCGTGGCGGCCTCGGCATGCTCCATTACCTGTTCGACCGACTGCCCGCCGCGCCAGGCACAGATGCCGATGTGAACCATATCGCCCCGGTCGATCATTTTACTTGGCGGCAGGGCATCCACCGCTTTCAGCAGCTGGCTGGCGATGCTTTCAGACTCTTTCAGCGTACGGTGCGGCAGCAGGACGGCAAAATCGCTGCGGTAATAGCGCGCCAGCAGCGAGCCGGGATAGCGCATAATAAAGGTGGAGAGCAGGTTGATAATGGTGAAGAGATTCTCCTCCACCGCCTTGCGCCCCCAGCTGTCGCGCAGCAGATCGTAATCCGGCAGGCGAATCATCATCACCACGCCGTGCGTGCCCACTTTCTCCGTATCGTCCAGCAGCGTCGCCAGCTGATTATCAAAAAAGAGGCGGTTATTAAGGCCGGTTTTATTATCGTGAGCGGCATAGGAGCGGATAAGCGTATCCATTCTGCTACGCTGATCGCTGGCGAACTGAATTTCCGAGAGCAGCACGTCGAGGGCGCTGCTGGTGCGCGACGGCCATTCGTAGACTGAACCGCGCACCTTAGGGCCGCGCTCGCCGTTGAGGATCCGAATGGAGCGGGTCTCCAGCAGCTCCTGTCCGGCAAGCTGCCTGCGCAGCCAGCGCACCGCCATAAAGATGAGCGCGACGATAAAACCGATAGCCAGGGTGAGCGGCGCGGTGGTCGTCAGCGAGTGAAAATAGTTCACCATCGGGTCCTGATAGACCAGGTGGAAGGTGATGCCGGGACTTTTTAGCGAAGCGATATCGACCTCGCGCGGCTGGGTGAGCATCCCCGGCGGGCGATAGCTGCTTCGCCGGTGATGGCTCAGCAGCACGCGTTTGCCCTGCAGAATATCAACCTGCAGCAGATCTACCGGCACCATAAGCTCATCAAGCTGATCGGCGATCGCAGGCAGCGAGGAGGTGACCATGCGCGTATCGATTATCGACGCCACGGCGTGAATACGGTTGAGCAGCTTGTCCTGAATGGCGTTATAAAAACTTAATGAGCATCCCATCAGAGTGACGAAAATGGTCAGCCCCGTTAGCAAGGTAATAAAAGCCGAGAATTTCGTCGTTAATCGCATCCCTGAGATTACTCCGTTATTTGAAATGGTGGCGAGTGAGCGCTAACTTGCTTTTTCAGGGGCATACTACCAAACCTGGGATTTCTGGCAATTTATTGCGTTAAATCGGCATAGCGTTTCAATGTGCGAGTATAGTCTTCAGAAATTTTTTTCCAATCACCATGCTTCGCGAGGATACCTGTATGCAGGCTTTGATCTTAGAACAGCAGGAAGGCAAAACCGTGGCGTCGGTACAGACCATCGACCCGGGCCGCCTGCCAGAAGGGGAAGTAACGGTTGATATCGACTGGTCCAGCCTGAACTATAAGGACGCACTGGCAATTACCGGTAAGGGTAAAATTATCCGAAATTTTCCCATGGTGCCGGGCATTGATTTCGCAGGCCATGTTCACGCCAGCGAAGATCCGCGCTTTCATCCAGGCCAGCAGGTGCTGCTGACCGGCTGGGGCGTGGGTGAAAACCACTGGGGTGGACTGGCGTCACAGGCACGTGTTAAAGGCGACTGGCTGGTTCCCATGCCGGAAGGACTGGAAAGCCGCAAGGCGATGATTATCGGCACCGCCGGTTTTACCGCGATGCTCTGCGTGATGGCGCTGGAAGAGGCCGGTATCCGTCCTGACGCGGGCGAAGTGGTGGTCACTGGCGCCAGCGGCGGCGTGGGCAGTACCGCCGTCACGCTGCTGCATCAGCTGGGCTATCAGGTCGTGGCCGTCTCAGGCCGTGAAAGCACCCATGATTACCTGCGCTCCCTGGGCGCGAGCCGCATTCTGGGTCGCGATGAATTTGCTGAAAGCCGTCCGCTGGAAAAACAGCTCTGGGCCGGGGCGATTGACACCGTGGGCGACAAAGTACTGGCAAAAGTGCTGGCGCAGATGAATTACGGCGGCTGCGTGGCGGCCTGCGGGCTGGCGGGGGGATTTGCGCTGCCCACTACCGTGATGCCGTTTATCCTGCGCAACGTGCGCCTGCAGGGGGTGGACTCGGTGATGACGCCTGCCGCGCGGCGCGCCGAAGCCTGGCGGCGGCTGGCAAACGATCTGCCCGAATCTTTCTTTACGCGCAGCGCCACGGAGATTGGCCTTAGCGAAGCGCCAGCTTATGCCGATAAGATTATCAATAATCAGTTCCAGGGCCGCGCGCTGGTGAAGATCGCCTAATCTTCAAATTTTCGTGACATATTCGCGCTAACGGCTCCCCTCCGTCATGATTAAGAAAATGCATGACGGAGGATGCCATGAAAACCCGGAAACTGACTGAAGCCGACGTCACGGCAGAATCAGCCTTTATGATGCAGCGCCGCCAGATCCTGAAGATGCTCGGTATCAGCGCGACTGCCCTGTCGCTTCCCCCCGCCGCCCATGCCGATCTGCTCGACTGGTTTAAAGGCAACGATCGCCCGAAAGCTCCTTCCGGCGCGCCGCTGACTTTTAATAAACCTGCCGAATGGCAAAGCCAGCTTGCGCTGACGCCAGAAGAGAAAGTGACGGGTTACAATAACTTCTACGAGTTTGGGCTGGATAAAGCCGATCCCGCCGCCAACGCGGGTGGAATGAAAACCGATCCCTGGACGCTGAAAATCGGCGGCGAGGTGGCAAAACCGCTGACCCTTGACCATCACGACCTGACGACCCGTTTTCCGCTGGAGGAGCGTATCTACCGGATGCGCTGCGTGGAAGCGTGGTCGATGGTGGTCCCCTGGATCGGATTCCCGCTGCATAAGCTGCTGGCAATGGCGGAGCCCACCAGCCAGGCAAAATATGTCGCGTTTCAGACCCTCTACTCTCCCGAGCAGATGCCGGGGCAAAAGGACAGGTTTATCGGCGGCGGCCTTAACTATCCCTATGTGGAAGGGCTGCGTCTGGATGAAGCCATGCATCCCCTCACCCTGCTTACCGTCGGCGTTTATGGCAAGGCGCTGCCGCCGCAGAATGGCGCGCCGATCCGCCTCACCGTCCCGTGGAAATATGGCTTCAAGGGGATAAAGTCGATCGTCAGCATCACGCTGACCCGCGAGCGTCCGCCCACCACCTGGAACCTCTCAGCGCCGGATGAATATGGCTTTTTCGCCAACGTGAACCCGCATGTCGATCACCCCCGCTGGTCCCAGGCGACGGAACGGTTTATTGGCTCCGGCGGCGCGCTGGACGTGAAGCGGCAGCCGACGCTGCTCTTTAACGGCTATGCACAAGAGGTGGCCTCGCTCTATCGTGGCATGAACCTGCGGGAGAATTTCTAGTGCGATTAACCGCTAAGCAGGTGACCTGGCTTAAGGTGCTGTTGCATCTGGCCGGTCTGCTTCCTTTTCTCTGGCTCTTCTGGGCGGCGCGTGAGGGCTACTTCAGCGCCGATCCGGCAAAAGATATCCAGCATTTTACCGGTAGGATGGCTCTGAAATTTTTACTTGCTACCTTGCTGGTCTCTCCGCTGGCGCGTTACGCTAAACAGCCTTTATTGATCAGAACCCGGCGGTTGCTGGGGCTGTGGTGTTTTGCCTGGGCCACGCTGCATCTTATTAGCTATGCGCTGCTGGAACTGGGGATAAACAACGTCACGCTGTTAGGCAGCGAGCTGGTTTCGCGCCCTTATCTGATGGTGGGCATCATCAGCTGGGTGATTTTACTGGGGCTGGCGGTCACTTCCACCCGATACGCGCAGCGAAAACTGGGTAGACGCTGGCAGTTATTGCATAACTTCGTCTACCTTGTGGCAATCCTCGTGCCTGTTCATTACCTCTGGTCAGTGAAGGTGCTCTCCCCGCAGCCGATACTCTACGCGGTGGGCGCGGCGGCGCTTTTAGCATGGCGTTACAAAACTTTCCGTAACTGGTGGCGATAGTCCGCGAAACTGTGCGTTTTCCCGCAGATCGGTTATCAACTGCCGCTCTTTTACGAATTGCGGTTGATAATCTTCCCTGATAAGACCAGTATTTAGCTGCCAATTGCTACGAAATCGTTATAATGTGCGACTTCGGTTTTCCTGTGGGTGCTTTTTAGCCTCAGGAAAGGTGACAACCGCGCTTTGAAGGTATATGTTGTTTTTTACCTGAAAATCGCAGGAGATAGTGGCACAATGGCTGACAAGTTTCATATTTTAGTACTCAACGGCCCGAACCTGAACATGCTCGGCAGCCGTGAACCGGAGAAGTACGGCACGCTGACGCTAACACAAATCGTTAACCGTCTCGGCACGGAAGCGGCCAACCTGAACGTGCAACTTGACCATTTTCAGTCCAATGCGGAGTACGCAATCATCGACCGTATTCATCAGGCTAAAGACAATGTGGACTATATCCTGATCAATCCGGCCGCGTTTACGCACACCAGTGTTGCTATTCGCGACGCGCTGCTGGCGGTGAGCATCCCGTTTATCGAGATCCACCTCAGTAACGTGCACGCCAGAGAGCCGTTCCGTCACCACTCATACCTGTCGGATATCGCCACTGGCGTCATCTGCGGACTGGGAGCGGACGGCTATTCATACGCTTTACAGACAGCGGTCAAACGCCTGTCACAATCACACTAAACAAGAGTACGGAACCCACTCATGGATATTCGTAAGATTAAAAAACTGATCGAGCTGGTTGAAGAATCAGGCATCTCCGAACTGGAAATTTCTGAAGGCGAAGAGTCTGTGCGCATCAGCCGCGCAGCCCCAGCCGCTAGCTTCCCGGTAATGCAGCAGGCCTATGCTGCGCCTGTGCAACAGCCTGCCCTCACCGCAGCCGTTGCGCCGGCAGCAGAAGCCGCACCTGCAGCTGCAGCCGCAGAAATCAGTGGTCACATCGTACGTTCCCCAATGGTTGGGACTTTCTACCGCACCCCGAGCCCGGACGCGAAAGCGTTTATCGAAGTGGGTCAGAAAGTCAACGCAGGCGATACCCTGTGCATCGTCGAAGCCATGAAAATGATGAACCAGATCGAAGCAGACAAATCGGGTACTGTGAAAGCGATTCTGGTCGAAAGTGGTCAGCCGGTAGAATTTGACGAGCCGCTGGTCGTCATCGAGTAACGAGGCGAACATGCTGGATAAAATTGTCATCGCCAACCGCGGCGAGATCGCACTGCGTATTCTTCGTGCCTGTAAAGAGCTGGGCATTAAGACCGTCGCGGTGCATTCAAGCGCGGATCGCGATCTGAAACACGTATTGCTGGCGGATGAGACGGTTTGTATTGGCCCGGCTCCGTCCGTAAAAAGCTATCTGAACATCCCGGCTATCATTAGCGCCGCTGAAATCACCGGCGCGGTGGCAATCCATCCGGGTTACGGCTTCCTCTCCGAGAACGCCAACTTTGCTGAGCAGGTTGAACGCTCCGGCTTTATCTTCATCGGCCCGAAAGCTGACACTATTCGCCTGATGGGCGATAAAGTCTCTGCGATCACCGCCATGAAGAAAGCGGGCGTCCCGACTGTCCCAGGCTCCGACGGCCCGCTGGGCGACGACATGAACGCTAACCGCGCGCATGCCAAACGCATCGGCTATCCGGTGATTATCAAGGCCTCCGGCGGCGGCGGCGGTCGCGGTATGCGCGTCGTGCGTAGCGACGCCGAGCTGGCGCAGTCTATCTCCATGACCAAAGCGGAAGCGAAAGCGGCTTTCAGCAACGATATGGTCTACATGGAGAAATACCTGGAAAACCCACGCCACATCGAAATTCAGGTGCTGGCGGATGGCCAGGGTAACGCGATCTATCTGGCGGAACGTGACTGCTCTATGCAGCGTCGTCACCAGAAAGTGGTCGAAGAAGCGCCAGCGCCGGGCATTACTCCGGAACTGCGTCGCTACATCGGCGAGCGTTGCGCGAAAGCTTGTGTGGATATCGGCTATCGTGGCGCAGGTACTTTCGAGTTCCTGTTTGAAAACGGCGAGTTCTACTTCATTGAGATGAACACCCGTATTCAGGTTGAACACCCGGTTACCGAAATGATCACCGGCGTCGACCTGATCAAAGAGCAGCTGCGTATCGCAGCCGGTCAGCCGCTGTCGATTAAACAGGAAGAGGTCCAGGTTCGCGGCCATGCGGTGGAATGCCGTATTAACGCTGAAGACCCGAATACCTTCCTGCCGAGCCCGGGTAAAATTACCCGTTTCCACGCGCCGGGCGGTTTTGGCGTGCGCTGGGAGTCTCATATCTACGCCGGCTACACCGTACCGCCGTACTATGATTCCATGATCGGTAAGCTTATCTGCTACGGCGAAAACCGCGGCGTGGCGATTGCCCGCATGAAGAACGCCCTGCAGGAGCTGATCATCGACGGTATCAAAACCAACGTTGATCTGCAGATGCGGATTATGAGCGACGAGAACTTCCAGAATGGTGGCACCAACATCCACTATCTGGAGAAAAAGCTCGGACTTCAGGAAAAATAATCCCGTAGTGATGCAAAAAGGCCGGTTAATCCGGCCTTTTTTATTTCTGGGGGTGCTATGCCCCATCATGTACAATCCTCGCTTTCTTCATCCACAAGGGACAACAAATGGACAAACGTTTTGTTCAGGCCCATAAAGAAGCGCGCTGGGCGCTGTGGCTGACCCTTCTCTATCTTGCTGCTTGGTTGGTAACCGCTTACTTACCAGACTCAACTATCGGTATTACCGGCTTGCCGCACTGGTTCGAAATGGCCTGCCTGCTGCTGCCGCTGGTCTTTATCGTGCTCTGTTGGGCGATGGTGAGATTTATTTATCGGGATATTCCGCTGGAGGATAACGATCGTGCAGCTTGAAGTGATCCTCCCGCTTATCGCCTACCTGGTGGTGGTGTTTGGGCTGTCGGTTTACGCCATGCGTAAACGCAGCACGGGCAATTTTCTGAATGAGTATTTTCTTGGCAGCCGCTCCATGGGCGGCGTCGTGCTGGCGATGACTCTTACCGCCACCTATATCAGCGCCAGCTCGTTCATCGGCGGGCCGGGAGCCGCCTATAAATATGGTCTGGGCTGGGTCTTACTGGCGATGATCCAGTTGCCCGCCGTCTGGCTCTCTTTAGGGATACTGGGTAAAAAGTTCGCCATTCTCGCACGCCGCTACAATGCGGTGACGCTGAACGATATGCTCTATGCCCGCTACCGGAGCCGGCTGCTGGTCTGGCTGGCGAGCCTGAGCCTGCTGGTCGCGTTTATCGGCGCGATGACGGTACAGTTTATCGGCGGCGCGCGCCTGCTGGAGACGGCGGCAGGAATACCTTACGAAACGGGGCTGTTGATTTTCGGCGTCAGTATCGCGCTTTACACCGCTTTCGGCGGTTTCCGGGCGAGTGTGCTAAACGACACCATGCAGGGAATGGTGATGCTGATAGGCACCATCGTGCTGCTGGTGGGGGTAGTTCATGCCGCCGGTGGGCTGGGCCATGCGGTACAGACGTTGCAGACCATCGATCCGAAGCTGGTCTCTCCCCAGGGCGCAGATGATATCCTCTCCCCGACCTTTATGACCTCCTTCTGGGTGCTGGTCTGCTTCGGGGTGATCGGCCTGCCCCATACGGCGGTGCGCTGCATCTCCTATAAGGACAGCAAAGCGGTGCATAAAGGCATTATTGTCGGCACCATCGTGGTGGCGATACTGATGTTTGGTATGCACCTGGCGGGCGCGCTGGGCCGGGCGGTACTGCCCGACCTGACGGTGCCGGATCTGGTGATCCCGACCCTGATGGTCAAAGTGCTGCCGCCGGTGGCCGCCGGGATCTTTCTCGCCGCGCCGATGGCCGCCATTATGTCGACCATTAATGCCCAGTTGCTGCAAAGTTCCGCTACGATCATTAAAGATCTCTATCTTAACCTGCGCCCGGAGCAAATGCAGAATGAGCAGCGGCTCAAGCGCATGTCAGCCGTGATCACCCTGGTGCTGGGAGCACTGCTGCTGCTGGCCGCCTGGCGTCCGCCGGAGATGATCATCTGGCTGAACCTGCTGGCCTTTGGCGGCCTGGAGGCGGTATTCCTCTGGCCGCTGGTGCTGGGTCTTTACTGGGAACGCGCGAATGCCGCAGGCGCCCTGAGCGCCATGATCGTGGGTGGTGTGCTCTACGCGGTGCTCGCCTCCTTTAATATTCAGTATCTGGGCTTTCATCCGATTGTGCCTTCGTTACTGTTAAGTTTGCTGGCGTTTGTGGCGGGAAACCGTTTCGGTCGACCGGTGCCGCAAGCTGCCGTTATTTCTTCTGATCAATAAAGAGTTTTGCCATGCCGTGGATCCAATTAAAACTGAATACAACAGGCGCCAATGCCGAAGAGCTAAGCGATGCGCTGATGGAGGCCGGAGCGGTCTCTATTACCTTCCAGGACACGCATGATACGCCGGTATTTGAGCCGCTTCCGGGGGAGACGCGTCTCTGGGGCGATACCGATGTAATCGGCCTGTTTGATGCCGAAACCGACATGAAAGAGGTGGTCGCCATTCTGGAGAACCACCCTCTGCTGGGCGCCGGTTTTATCCATAAAATCGAGCAGCTCGAAGATAAAGACTGGGAACGCGAGTGGATGGATAACTTTCATCCAATGCAGTTCGGCAAACGTCTGTGGATCTGCCCGAGCTGGCGCGATATACCGGATGAGAATGCCGTTAACGTGATGCTCGATCCAGGCCTGGCGTTCGGTACCGGCACCCACCCCACCACCTCACTCTGCCTGCAGTGGCTCGACGGGCTGGATCTGGCAGGGAAAACGGTGATCGACTTCGGCTGCGGCTCCGGGATCCTCGCTATCGCCGCGCTGAAGCTGGGCGCGGCCAAAGCTATCGGGATCGACATCGATCCGCAGGCGATTCAGGCCAGCCGTGATAACGCCGAGCGCAACGGCGTCTCCGACCGGCTGGCGCTCTATCTGCCACAGGATCAGCCAGAGGGTCTGAAAGCCGATGTCGTGGTCGCTAACATCCTGGCTGGCCCGTTGCGTGAACTGGCCCCGTTAATCAGCGTACTGCCCGTTGAGGGCGGTCTGCTGGGGCTGTCCGGTATCCTTGCCAGCCAGGCAGAAAGCGTCTGCGAAGCCTATGCCGATCGCTTCACCCTCGACCCGGTGGTTGAGAAAGAGGAGTGGTGCCGCATTACCGGCCAGAAACGTTAATCCCTTTCCAGGCGTGGTCATCTGACCACGCTATTTTTATTCTCGATACGCTTTTCCCTTGCCAGACTCCCCCGTTAGAATAAATAGTTAAATCATTGATTTAACAATACATTTATCGCTTATAAATTCACTGGATGAATATCATGACACGTTTAACTGGCAAGGTAGCGCTACTGGCGCTTAGTATTATGTCGACTTCCGTCTACGCCTCCCACTGGAGCTATGACGGCGAAGGGGCACCGGAACACTGGGGCGAGCTGGATGAGGCCTACAAAGCCTGTCAGACCGGGATGTACCAGTCCCCGATTAATATCGATTCAACTTATCAGGCCCATATCTCCCCTCTCAAAACCCACTACGCCGATGGCCCGGTGACGCTGACCAACAACGGGCATACGATTCAGGCAGGCGAAAAGGAAAATACCCGCGACACCATCACGCTTGATGGTCAATCCTGGACGCTACAGCAGTTCCATTTTCATGCGCCGAGCGAAAATACCATTCACGGCAAACATTACGCGATGGAGCTGCACCTCGTTCATAAAAATGCCGCAGGCGAAGTGGCGGTAGTCGCGGTGATGTTTAATCAGGGCGCGGCCAGCGACGAGCTGGAAAAGCTCTGGCATACCATGCCGGAAAAAGCGGGCGAAACGGCCACCCTTACCACGCATCTCAACCTGAATAATTTGCTGCCAAAGGAGAAAACGTACTGGCGTTTCAGCGGTTCGCTGACCACACCGCCCTGTTCAGAAGGGGTGACCTGGATCGTGCTAAAGCATCCGCTCACGCTTTCAGAAGCGCAGCTTAAGAAATTCGCCCATACCATGCATCATCCGAACAACCGACCGGTGCAGGCGATGCACGGTCGCGTGGTGGTTGAATAACGCGCGTTTTTGCCGTTTGCGATTATTACCTGAAATGGGATACAGATCGCAAATGGTGACGATAATCTGCTGCTTAAAACAGCAGATTATCCCATTCTTTGGATTCATTTATGCAGAAAAGGTGAGAAGTTAAGGGAATTTGTAAGCGCTTATAAAATCATCGATTCTATATAAGCCAATGATTTTAATATCGAATAAATTGACCGACGCCTCCCAGACGGCGATTCATTGATCTACAACAGTGGATTGTTCAAAGTTTGGCCTTTCATCTCATGAAAAAAATGCGTAATATACGCCGCCTTGCAGTCACAGTATGGTCATTTCTTAACTCATGCGCATCGGACACCACCAGCTCAGAAATCGCCTGATCGCAGCACCTATGGCAGGCATTACAGATCGGCCTTTCAGGACGCTGTGCTATGAGATGGGAGCAGGGTTAACCGTTTCCGAGATGATGTCGTCTAACCCGCAGGTCTGGGAAAGTGATAAATCTCGCTTACGGATGGTGCACATTGATGAGCCAGGGATTCGCACCGTGCAAATTGCGGGGAGCGTGCCTGAAGAGATGGCGGAAGCCGCGCGCATTAACGTTGAAAGCGGCGCCCAGATTATCGATATCAATATGGGCTGCCCGGCAAAAAAGGTGAATCGCAAGCTGGCAGGTTCAGCCCTTCTGCAATACCCCGATCTGGTGAAGTCAATCCTGACGGCGGTTGTCGAGGCGGTGGACGTTCCTGTCACGCTGAAGATTCGCACAGGTTGGGCGCCGGAACACCGTAACTGTGTAGAAATTGCCCAACTGGCCGAAGACTGTGGTATCCAGGCCCTGACCATTCATGGACGCACCCGCGCCTGTCTGTTCAACGGTCATGCGGAATATGACAGCATTCGGGCAGTTAAGCAGAAAGTTTCCATTCCGGTTATCGCGAATGGCGACATTACTGACCCGCTTAAAGCCAGAGCTGTGCTTGACTATACGGGAGCTGATGCTCTGATGATAGGACGTGCAGCTCAGGGAAGACCCTGGATCTTTCGGGAAATCCAGCATTATCTGGACACTGGGGAGTTGCTGGCCCCGCTGCCTTTGGCAGAGGTTAAGCGCTTGCTTTGTGCGCATGTTCGGGAATTGCATGACTTTTACGGCCACGCAAAAGGGTACCGAATTGCGCGTAAACACGTCTCCTGGTATCTCCAGGAGCATGCTCCAAATGACCAGTTTCGGCGCACATTCAACGCCATAGAGGACGCCAGCGAACAGCTGGAGGCGTTGGAGGCATACTTCGAAAATTTTGCGTATACACAAAATCATTCAGGTCGCGTCGGGGCGGCGGCTGAGTGAATCGCCGGAAACCTGCAGCTGCAGGGGTCCACGATGAACGAAGGCAGCCAGCGATGAGGCAGTTGAAAGATGAAGTGTAAAACAGAAATAAAGAGCTAACAGAACTATGTTCGAACAACGCGTAAATTCTGACGTACTGACCGTTTCTACCGTTAACTCTCAGGATCAGGTTACTCAAAAACCCCTGCGTGACTCGGTTAAACAGGCACTGAAGAACTATTTTGCTCAACTGAACGGTCAGGATGTTAATGACCTGTATGAGCTGGTACTGGCTGAAGTTGAACAGCCACTGTTGGACATGGTGATGCAATACACCCGCGGTAACCAAACCCGCGCTGCCCTGATGATGGGTATCAACCGTGGTACTCTGCGTAAGAAACTGAAAAAATACGGCATGAACTAATTTCGGTTAGCTCAAGGCTTGTGTAAAAAGGCGCGAACCGGCATGGGGAAGCGCCTTTTTTATTGGCTTTCTGCCGCTGCGTCAAGGGTTTGTAAACCTCGCCTCCTCCCCCTTTTCAACCTTTGCAATTCGTGTATATTTCCACCACCTCACGGCTCTCTCTTCCCGGAACACCACGATGATTCGCAAATATGGCTGGCTGATTGTTTTTGCTGTCTCTGTCTTTCTCTTCGATGCACTGCTGATGCAGTGGCTGGAATGGATTAGTACCGAGACGGACAAATGCCGCAATATGGACTCCGTCAACCCGCTGCGGCTAGTGAACTGTTCCGAGCTCGAATAAGCGCTAACGTCCCAAAACTGGTGGCTATCACCCACGAAAATGAGGGATTTAAATCTCTTTTCGTCAATACCTTACGATGATAATGTCCTGCCTTTTCCATGCGCGGCGGCTTAACGTCTCCTTGAGTCCGGGATTATCACACCATGCTGGTTAGCCAATACAACCAAATCCTCGTCGTTACCTCTTTTGTGGTCGCCATTCTCGCCGCCTATACCGCCCTGAATATGGCTACACGCGTCGCCAAAAGCGAAGGTCTGGCGGCCCGCCTCTGGCTTGCGGGCGGCGGTATCGCCATGGGGATCGGCGTCTGGGCTATGCACTTTATCGGCATGCTGGCCATGGATCTCTCCATGAGCATGAGCTACCGCACAGGATTGACCCTCTTTTCCATGCTTGTGGCTATTGTCTCGTCGCTGTTTGCGCTTTGGCTGGTGAGCCGGGAGCAGCTACGGCTTCGCCGCCTGCTTCCCGGCGCCTTTGTGATGGGGACGGGGATTATTGCCATGCACTACACCGGTATGGCTGCGCTGGAGGTCTCTGCCGGGATCGTCTGGGATAAAACCTGGGTAGCCATTTCGGTCGTTATCGCCCTACTCGCCTCCCTGATCGCGCTGTGGCTGACGTTCCGCCTGCGCCATGAAACCGCTCAGGATGCACTGTTGCGCCTTGGCGCGGCGCTGACGATGGGGATCGCCATCGCAGGGATGCACTATGCGGGTATGAAGGCGGCGCAGTTTCCCGCGACGACGACGATGCACCATCATGGCCTCGACGGCGGCTGGCTGGCCATACTGGTTAGCGTGGTCGCGCTCTCTATTCTGGGTATTACGCTTCTGGTTTCCATGCTCGACGCCCGCCTTCAGGCCAGAACATCCCTGCTGGCCTCCTCACTTGCCGAGGCTAACCGCGAACTGGCTCAGCTGGCCCTGCATGACACCCTGACACGCTTGCCTAACCGTATCCTGCTGGAGGATCGTCTCGATCAGGCGATCAGTAAAGCCGATCGGGAAGGCACCCATTTTGCACTTATGTTTATGGATCTCGACGGCTTCAAGGCAGTTAATGATGCCTACGGACATGATGTCGGCGATAAGCTGCTGATCGCGGTAACCGAACGGCTACACCAGCTGCTGAAAGGCCAGTTTACTCTGGCCCGTATCGGCGGCGATGAATTTGTCCTGCTGGCGGAAATGGACGAGCCGGACGACGCCGCGTCGCTTGCCAGCGCGCTGGTGCGCGCCATTGACACCCCTTTCGCCATCGATCCCTATGAACTGGTCGTGACGGTCAGCATCGGCATTGCGCTCTATCCTCATGACGGGAAAACCGACCGCGAGCTGATGTTCAATGCCGACGCGGCGATGTATCACACCAAGCACGTTGGCCGTAACGGCTATCACTTTTTTCAGCCCTCCATGAACACCCTGGCGCAGGCGCATCTGCAGCTGATGAACGATCTCTGGCTGGCGCTGGATCGTCATGAGTTTCGTCTGCTTTATCAGCCGAAGTTTCATGCCCCGGCAGGCCCGATCCTCGGCTTTGAGGCGCTGCTGCGCTGGGAGCACCCGCAGCAGGGCCTCCTGTCGCCGGACCTCTTTTTGCCGCTGGCGGAAAAGACCGGCCTGATCGTGCCGTTGGGAAACTGGGTTATCAACGAAGCGTGCCGCCAGCTGCGGGAGTGGCATCTGCAGGGGCATACCCAGTGGTCGATGGCGGTAAATCTCTCGACGCTACAGTTTGAGCAGCCGGCCCTCGTCCGGACCGTTCTGGATTGCCTGGCGAGACACCAGCTACCGCCGGAATCGCTGATCCTGGAGGTGACCGAGACAACGGCGATGAGCAACCCTGACGAAAGCGTGAGGGTATTAACGGAGCTGACCAACGCGGGCGTAAAAGCCTCTATTGATGACTTTGGCACCGGTTATTCCAGCCTCCTCTATCTGAAGCGGCTGCCGGCGTGCGAGTTAAAAATCGATCGCGCCTTCGTCAAGGAACTCAGTGGAGAGAGCGAAGATGCGACCATTGTCTCCGCCATCGTCGCGCTGGCTAAAACGCTCAATCTGAAGGTAGTGGCGGAAGGGGTGGAAACGACCGCTCAGCAGGCGTTTCTTACACAGCTTGGCTGCAATACGCTACAGGGTTATCTGCTGGGCAAACCGGTGACGCCGCAGGCTGTCGACGCGCTCTGCAGCCAGGCGGTGCCGCCTGAGGGTACGCCAGCCTTATGAAGCCTTTTCTAACATCACTGGCGGCTCGCACTGGATTTGCAGCGTCGCCAGAATGTTATCCACCAGCACCGGCGCCTGCTGACAGAGATTAAAACTCTCCCGGTTCATTAACCAGTTTTTAATGATTCCGCTAAAAAAACCATGCAACATAATCATGGCAATATCGATATTAAGGGTGGAGGGCAACCGGAGTGTTTTCACTCCTTCCTCGAGAATACGTTGTATATTTTGTGAATTGAAAAAGATTTTTTTACGAATTTCACACTCTGACATCATATCAGCACTAAATTCACACTTATGATAGAGAATTTGCAATAACGCGCATTGCCGGGCGTCTCGCGCAATAAATTGCAGGGACGCGATAAAAATTTCACGAAGTAATAACAATGGTTCACTACCGGCAACAACCGCGACTTTATCTTTTATAAATGCCCTGAGCGGGGGCTGTTGTTCCCAGATCGCATTAAATATTTCTGCTTTGCTGGAGAAGTGCCAGTAGACCGCACCGCGCGTCACCCCTGCGGCGTCCGCTATGTCGCCCAGCGTGGTGTTGGCTACTCCCCGCGTGGCAAACATAGTGATAGCCGCCTCAATCAGGAGTTGCCGGGTTTTCAGGGCTTCTTCTTTGGTTTTGCGCGCCATAAGCCATACCTTATGTGGTTTGTTGCAGAAAGACGTGAAAGACTTTTCGGCAATAGTATCTCTCAGACGGGCTATACTTTTTTGCACAAAAAACGGGAGCACGATTAATCAATTCACACCATGAATGAATTAAAATAATCAATTCACGAAAGATATCCGTTGTCCCTAAAATAAACTCACCAGCACAATGCCACTCCACTTCTTCTCTTTCCAGACCACGTCTAATTCTGGTTTTTAACGCATATTATCCGGTGCCGCACTTATAAATTAAAGCTGTCAAAATATCATCATTATGATACCCGCCGACTTTCTGATTTTTTGCCCCTCACCTATCTCACCGATTCACGGCAAATATCGGTAATTAGTATTTAAAGGAACAGTAATGACGACTCACTTCAGGCTTTTACCCTTATCAGGTTTCATTATCTGCGCCGCGCTGCTTGCTGGATGCGATGGTCAGGAAAACCAGCAACCGCACGCTCAAGCTCCTCAGGTCACCGTTCATGTTGTGAAAAGCGCGCCGCTTTCAGTTACGACCGAACTGCCTGGCCGCACCGATGCTTATCGCGTAGCGGAAGTTCGCCCTCAGGTGAGCGGTATCGTCCTGAAGCGGAACTTCACCGAAGGCAGCGACGTAAAAGCAGGCGACTCGTTATATCAAATCGATCCCGCCACTTATCAGGCCACCTATGACAGCGCCAAAGGCGAGCTGGCGAAAGCGCAGGCCGCAGCCAGCATCGCACACTTAACGGTGAAGCGTTACCTGCCGCTGGTCGGTACGCAGTACGTCAGTAAACAGGAGTATGACCAGGCGGTCGCGGACGCCAGACAGGCTGACGCCAGCGTAATTGCGGCACAGGCAAGCGTTGAATCGGCGCGTATCAATCTCGCCTATACCAAAGTCTCCTCCCCCATCAGCGGCCGTATCGGGAAATCAAGCGTCACCGAAGGGGCGCTGGTTACCAACGGCCAGGCGACAGCGCTGGCGACCGTGCAACAGCTTGATCCTATCTACGTCGATGTGACGCAGTCGAGCAACGAGTTCATGCGCCTTAAGCAGTCCAGCCTGCAGAAAGGAAACGACTCCAGCAGCGTCCAGCTGATAATGGAAAATGGCCAGCCCTACCCGCTGAAAGGGACGCTGCAGTTCTCTGATGTCACCGTGGATGAGAGTACCGGCTCCATTACGCTTCGCGCGGTCTTCCCTAATCCGCAGCATACCCTGCTGCCGGGCATGTTTGTACGCGCCCGCATTGACGAAGGGATCCAGCCAAATGCCATGCTTGTCCCGCAGCAAGGGGTTACCCGTACGCCGCGTGGCGATGCGACCGTGCTGGTCGTTAACGACAAAAATCAGGTGGAGTTGCGTAACGTCGTCGCCTCTCAGGCCATCGGCGATCGCTGGCTGATTAGCGAAGGGCTGAAAAATGGCGATCGTGTGATCGTAAGCGGTTTGCAAAAAGTGCGTCCGGGCGTCACGGTAGTGGCCACCCCTGACACTGCTGCCAACAAAGCCAGTTAAGGGATCACGACATGGCTAACTTTTTTATCCAAAGGCCAATTTTTGCCTGGGTTCTGGCGATCATTCTGATGATGGCCGGTGCTTTGGCGATCATGCAGCTGCCCGTAGCGCAATACCCCACTATCGCGCCTCCTGCCGTAGCGATTTCCGCCACCTACCCAGGTGCTGATGCGCAGACAGTGCAGGATACCGTCACGCAGGTTATCGAACAGAACATGAACGGTATCGATAACCTGATGTATATGTCCTCCACCAGCGATTCAGCAGGGAGCGTGACTATCACGCTGACCTTCCAGTCCGGTACCGATCCCGATATCGCTCAGGTTCAGGTGCAAAATAAGCTGCAGCTCGCCACCCCGTTACTGCCCCAAGAAGTCCAGCAGCAGGGTATCAGCGTTAAGAAATCGAGCAGCAGCTTTTTGATGGTTGCAGGTTTTGTTTCTGACGATCCGCACACCACACAGGATGACATTTCCGACTACGTTGCTTCTAACGTTAAAGATCCCATCAGCCGTCTGAACGGCGTCGGCGACGTACAGCTGTTTGGTGCGCAGTATGCGATGCGTATCTGGCTGGATGCGAACTTGCTGAACAAGTATCAACTCACGCCGGTTGATGTCATTAATCAGTTGAAGGTTCAAAACGACCAGATTGCTGCCGGTCAGTTAGGCGGTACGCCAGCATTACCAGGCCAGCAGCTAAACGCTTCAATCATTGCGCAGACACGACTGAAAGATCCGGAAGAGTTCGGTAAAGTCACCCTGCGCGTGAACAGCGACGGTTCAGTTGTTCATCTGAAGGATGTCGCCCGTATTGAGTTAGGCGGTGAAAACTATAATGTCGTTGCCCGTATTAACGGCAAACCGGCATCCGGTCTCGGTATCAAACTGGCGACCGGGGCAAACGCGCTGGATACCGCGAACGCCATCAAAGCGAAGCTGAAAGAGCTACAGCCTTTCTTCCCGCAGGGAATGAAAGTTGTTTATCCGTACGATACGACGCCGTTTGTGACCATCTCCATTCATGAAGTGGTTAAAACGCTGTTTGAAGCAATCATACTGGTATTCCTGGTGATGTATTTGTTCCTGCAAAACATCCGGGCAACGCTCATTCCAACCATTGCCGTCCCTGTTGTACTGCTAGGCACATTTGCCGTCCTTGCCGCGTTTGGCTACTCGATAAACACCCTGACGATGTTCGGGATGGTGCTCGCCATTGGCCTGTTGGTTGATGATGCGATAGTCGTGGTGGAAAACGTGGAACGTGTGATGATGGAAGATAATCTGCCGCCAAAAGAGGCGACGGAAAAATCGATGTCACAAATCCAGGGAGCGCTGGTCGGTATCGCCATGGTGCTCTCCGCGGTATTTATCCCGATGGCCTTCTTTGGCGGTTCAACCGGGGCGATTTATCGGCAGTTTTCCATCACCATCGTTTCCGCTATGGCGCTCTCGGTACTGGTCGCATTAATCCTGACGCCAGCGCTTTGTGCGACTTTGCTGAAGCCCGTATCCGCAGAGCACCACGAGAAAAAAGGCGGTTTCTTCGGTTGGTTTAACAACAGATTCGATCATAGCGTCAACCATTACACCAACAGCGTCAGCGGTATTGTTCATAAAGCCGGGCGTTACCTTATCGTCTATCTGATTATCGTGGTTGGAATGGCGGTACTGTTTATGCGTCTCCCGACCTCCTTCCTGCCAGAGGAAGATCAGGGCGTATTTCTGACGATGATCCAGCTTCCGGCCGGTGCGACGCAAGAGCGCACACAGAAAGTGCTGGATCAGGTTACTCACTATTACCTGAACAATGAGAAGGCGAACGTCGAAAGCGTCTTTACCGTGAACGGCTTTAGCTTCAGCGGTCAGGGACAAAACTCAGGGATGGCATTCGTCAGCCTTAAGCCCTGGGAAGAACGTAGCGGCGCCGACAATAATGTTCAATCTATTATTGCTCGCGCAACCCGGGCGTTTAGCCAGATTCGCGATGGTTTAGTGTTCCCTTTCAACATGCCAGCGATTGTTGAACTGGGTACCGCAACCGGCTTCGACTTTGAGCTGATTGACCAGGGGGGGCTGGGACATAACGCCTTAACGCAGGCGCGTAACCAGCTGTTGGGTATGGTTGCCAAACATCCTGATTTACTGGTTCGCGTACGTCCAAACGGCCTTGAAGACACGGCACAGTTCAAGCTGGATGTCGATCAGGAAAAAGCGCAGGCTCTTGGCGTCTCCTTGTCTGATATCAACGAAACCATCTCCGCTGCGCTGGGGGGTTATTACGTCAACGACTTCATTGACCGTGGCCGCGTGAAAAAAGTCTACGTCCAGGCCGACGCCAAGTTCCGTATGTTGCCGAAAGACATCAATAATCTCTATGTTCGTAGCTCTAATGGCGAGATGGTGCCGTTCTCCACGTTCAGTTCCGCTCATTGGATCTACGGTTCACCACGCCTGGAGCGCTACAATGGCATGCCGTCCATGGAATTGCTGGGTGAAGCGGCTCCTGGCCGAAGCACCGGTGAAGCCATGACGATGATGGAAAACCTGGCGGCGAAACTGCCAAACGGTATTGGCTATGACTGGACGGGTATGTCCTATCAGGAGAGACTGTCCGGCAGCCAGGCGCCTGCGCTGTACGCGATTTCGCTGATTGTGGTATTCCTCTGCCTGGCCGCGCTGTATGAGAGCTGGTCGATTCCGTTCTCGGTCATGCTGGTTGTACCGCTCGGCGTGGTGGGGGCACTGCTTGCCGCATCGCTGCGTGGCATGAATAATGACGTTTACTTCCAGGTAGGGCTACTGACGACGATTGGTTTGTCCGCCAAAAACGCCATACTTATCGTCGAGTTTGCTAAAGACCTGATGGATAAAGAGGGCAAAGGCCTTATTGAGGCGACGCTGGAAGCCTCGCGTATGCGCCTGCGTCCTATCCTGATGACCTCTCTCGCCTTTATCCTCGGCGTGCTGCCGCTGGTGATTAGCCACGGCGCAGGCAGCGGCGCGCAAAACGCAGTGGGTACCGGCGTAATGGGCGGAATGCTCTCCGCTACGCTACTGGCGATCTTCTTCGTTCCGGTATTTTTTGTGGTCGTGAGAAGCCGGTTTACCCGGTCTGTGAAATAAACCCGTTGAAAAGGCGTCGCAAGACGCCTTTTCTTTTTAATTTAAACAACGGGTTAGCGTAAATATTTACTGTATTATTCTGCATAATAAATATCGCCCTCCAATATAAAATAAGTCAATAAACGTTTACCTCCATCTTTTTTCCATAATATCGTGCTGGCGAATCGTCTTTCTCCACGAAATTTACAAAGCACATAATTTGAGAGTTTTCTTCTTATCTTTGCATTCCTGAGTAGTGATAAAATAGCAACCTGTTCGTTAAATACCTAAACGGTTTAATAGCGGGCAAGCTGATAATTCTGAGGTAACATTATGAAAAGATTCATTTCGGTTGCACTGCTCGCAACAGTACTGGCAGGTTGCGCGCACGACTCTCCTTGCGTACCGGTTTACGATGATCAGGGTCGACTGGTTCATACCAATACCTGCATGAAAGGAACCACTCAGGATAACTGGGAAACCGCAGGCGCTATCGCCGGTGGTGCAGCCGCCCTCGCAGGCCTGACGCTGGGCATCGTGGCGCTGACCAAATAACCCTTTCTGCCAAAAGCGCGGTACCTGCCGCGCTTTTGCACTATTTCCATGCATCGTCTCTTTGAAAAAGCCTCTGCCTTTCACGCAGAATAAATATTCCCTCTTCGGCTCCCTGTTATTTTCCGGCACTTAAATTAAATCGCCTGTTATAGTGTGATTAAATTCACACTTGATGGCTAATCATTTACTGCCCATTATTCACGACAGCAATTATCGACTTTTTTAACACGCGTGTCTGAAAACTTTTGCTCTGTTTTGTGGCGCAGGTTGTAATTTCGCACCATAAGAGGGCACGCGCTTTTTTTATTCCTGTCTACACTCACCTTTACGCGTTCTGGAATCTCAATTTTTACCGAATGCAAAAACCTGGCATTACGTTTGCTTTATGAACGTCAGCCATTACCCCTGCAGGTCAATGCGTTAAAACCACTCTTAATAACGATAATTTCGCTACACAGGATGCATTATGAAAAAGATGATAATAGCCAGCCTGACCGCTGCAGGCGTGCTGCTTGCTGTAGCCGGTTCGGCACATGCTGGCACCACGCTGGATGCAGTTAAAAAGAAAGGATTTGTACAGTGCGGTATTAGTGACGGTCTGCCTGGTTTTTCTTATGCGGATGCGAATGGAAAATTTTCCGGTATTGATGTTGATGTTTGCCGCGGCGTGGCGGCTGCCCTCTTCGGCGATGATACTAAAGTTAAATACACCCCGTTGACGGCGAAAGAGCGCTTTACCGCCCTGCAATCGGGCGAGGTGGATCTGCTTTCGCGCAATACCACCTGGACCTCTTCTCGCGATGCGGGAATGGGAATGTCATTTACCGGTGTCACATACTATGACGGTATCGGTTTTCTTACCCACAATAAAGCGGGCCTGAAGAGTGCCAAAGAGCTCGATGGCGCCACCGTCTGTATCCAGGCAGGGACAGACACTGAACTCAACGTGGCGGATTACTTCAAAGCCAATAAGATGAACTACACTCCCGTCACCTTCGATCGTTCTGACGAATCGGCCAAAGCGCTCGAATCGGGTCGCTGCGATACGTTAGCCTCCGATCAGTCCCAGCTTTATGCCCTGCGTATTAAGCTCAGCAACCCGGCTGAATGGATTGTCCTGCCGGAGGTTATCTCCAAAGAGCCTCTCGGCCCGGTTGTTCGCCGCGGCGATGATGAATGGTTTTCTATCGTTCGCTGGACGCTGTTTGCCATGCTCAACGCAGAAGAGATGGGCGTGAACTCGAAGAACGTTGATGAGAAAGCGGCCAACCCGACAACACCTGATATGGCACATCTGCTGGGTAAAGAGGGCGATTACGGAAAGGATCTTAAGCTTGATAATAAATGGGCTTATAACATCATCAAGCATGTCGGAAACTATGCCGAGATCTTTGAGCGTAACGTTGGTTCGGAAAGCCCCCTTAAGATCAAACGCGGTCAGAACAACCTCTGGAACAACGGCGGTATTCAATACGCCCCGCCTGTTCGTTAATTCATTGCTTTAACGGGCACCGCTGCGGTGCCCTCTCCAGAGTCATGGTCACAGAGGTTTTTATGTTCCATCGCCGCTTTGCCGCCAAAGGAAAGCTCTCTTTCTCTCACCCTGCGGTGCGCGCCTGGCTTTTTCAGCTTATTGCCATCGTCGCCGTCGCGGTGGTTGCGGTCTACTTAATTCATAACACAGTAATAAACCTGAGCAATCGCGGCATTACTTCCGGCTTTGCGTTCCTGGAGCGTGGGGCGGGTTTCGGGATAGTTCAGCATTTGATTGACTATGAGGAAGGGGACACCTACGGGCGTGTGTTTCTGGTCGGGCTGTTGAATACGCTGCTGGTCTCTGCGCTCTGTATCGTGTTCGCCTCATTTCTGGGATTTTTTATTGGACTGGCACGGCTCTCTGACAACTGGCTGCTGCGTAAGCTTTCAACTGTCTATATCGAGATATTTCGTAATATTCCCCCGCTGCTGCAGATTTTCTTCTGGTATTTTGCCGTGCTGCGCAATCTGCCAGGCCCACGGCAGGCGGTCGATGCGCTTGATCTGTTTTATCTGAGTAATCGCGGTTTGTACATCCCCTCGCCAGTAACAGGCGAGGGATTTTATGCTTTCATTGCCGCCCTGGTTGTGGCTGCGCTTCTCTCTGCAGGGCTGTTTCGCTATAACCGCGCGCATCAGATCAAAACCGGTCAGCTTCGCCGGACGTGGCCCGTCATGCTGCTGCTAATTATCGGTTTACCGCTGCTGGCGCACTGGAGCGCCGGCGCCGCGCTGCACTGGGATATTCCGCAGTTACGCGGCTTTAACTTCCGCGGTGGGATGGTCCTGGTCCCGGAGCTGGCGGCGCTGACGCTGGCGCTTTCGGTCTATACCTCTGCGTTTATTGCCGAAATTATTCGCGCGGGTATTCAGGCCGTTCCCTATGGTCAGCATGAAGCCGCTCGCTCGCTTGGGTTACCCCATCCAGTAACGCTGCGACAGGTTATTATTCCGCAGGCGTTGCGCGTGATCATTCCACCGCTGACCAGCCAGTACCTTAACATCGTTAAAAATTCCTCCCTTGCGGCGGCTATTGGCTACCCCGATATGGTCTCCCTGTTCGCAGGTACCGTTCTGAACCAGACCGGGCAGGCTATCGAAACGATCGCGATGACCATGTCGGTCTACCTGATTATCAGCCTGGTTATCTCCTTACTGATGAATATTTATAACCGTCGTATCGCACTGGTTGAGCGCTAAGGAGCCATTATGACAAAAGCCGTTCTGTCTCATGCCCCGCGCGCTTCCGGCGCCGGAACCCGGAGTTACATCACCTGGGTGAGGAAAAATTTGTTCTCCTCCTGGAGCAACACGCTGCTCACTCTCTTTAGCCTGTGGCTGATGTGGGAACTGATCCCACCGCTGTTGAACTGGGCGTTTCTGCAGGCTAACTGGGTAGGTTCTACCCGCGCCGACTGCACCCGGGACGGCGCCTGCTGGGTATTTATTCATCAGCGTTTCGGACAGTTCATGTATGGTCTTTACCCCCACGATCAGCGCTGGCGCATTAACCTGGCGCTGATTGTAGGGCTGGCATCGATTATACCGATGTTCCTGAAAGGCTTACCCCGTCGTGGACGCTACCTGGCCTGCTGGGCCGTACTTTATCCCATTGTCGTCTGGGTGCTGCTCTATGGCGGTTTTTTCGGTCTGGAGCGTATAGAGACGCGCCAGTGGGGCGGGCTGACGCTGACGCTTATTATCGCTTCCGTCGGAATTGCCGGCGCCTTGCCGCTTGGGATCTTACTGGCGCTTGGCCGACGCTCCACGATGCCGGTAGTCCGTATTCTCAGCGTGATATTTATTGAATTCTGGCGTGGGGTACCGCTGATTACCGTACTGTTCATGTCATCGGTAATGTTGCCGCTGTTTATGGCGGAGGGAACCACCATCGACAAGCTTATCCGTGCGCTGGTGGGCGTAATTTTGTTCCAGTCAGCCTATGTTGCAGAAGTGGTGCGAGGCGGTCTGCAGGCATTGCCGAAAGGACAGTATGAAGCTGCACAGTCTCTGGCGCTTGGCTACTGGAAAATGCAGGGGCTGGTTATTCTTCCTCAGGCGCTCAAGCTGGTAATACCGGGGCTGGTCAATACGATTATCGCTCTCTTTAAGGATACCAGCCTGGTGATCATTATCGGCCTGTTCGATCTCTTCAGCAGCGTGCAGCAGGCGACCGTTGATCCTGCCTGGCTGGGCATGTCGACTGAAGGTTATGTTTTTGCCGCTCTTATCTACTGGATTTTCTGTTTTAGCATGTCGCGCTATAGCCAGCATCTGGAGAAGCGCTTTAACACCGGGCGTACGCCGCACTGAGGAATTTATGAGCCAAATAACTATGACCCCTGCTGACGCGATGATCACGCTGGAAAATGTTAATAAATGGTATGGGCAGTTTCACGTCCTGAAAGATATCAATCTTAAGGTCAGACAGGGGGAGCGTATCGTATTGTGCGGCCCTTCGGGTTCCGGCAAATCAACAACGATTCGCTGTATTAACCACCTGGAGGAGCATCAGCAAGGGCGCATTGTCGTTGATGGTATTGAATTGAATGAAGATATCCGCAATATCGAGCGTGTTCGCCAGGAAGTGGGCATGGTCTTTCAACATTTTAATCTTTTCCCCCATCTCACGGTTTTACAGAACTGCACGCTGGCCCCAGTCTGGGTGCGTAAGATGCCAAAAAAGGAGGCGGAAGCGCTGGCGATGCACTATCTGGAACGTGTACGTATTGCAGAGCATGCCAATAAATTTCCCGGACAGATATCCGGGGGGCAGCAGCAGCGCGTAGCCATAGCGCGCTCGCTCTGCATGAAGCCCAAGATCATGCTGTTTGACGAACCGACCTCTGCGCTCGACCCGGAGATGGTAAAAGAGGTGCTGGACACTATGATTGGACTGGCGCAGTCAGGAATGACGATGCTTTGCGTAACGCACGAGATGGGCTTTGCGAGGACGGTTGCAGACAGAGTGATCTTTATGGATCGAGGGGAGATTGTTGAACAGGCACCGCCGGAGGAGTTTTTCGCCCAGCCGAAATCGGAGCGAACTCGCGCCTTTTTGTCACAGGTGATCCATTAATGCTTCCGTTGCCCGACGGGATTTACCTGTCGGGTAAGAATGTGGTTAAAAGCAAAAAGGCCATCCTTACGGATGGCCTTTTCTTTATTTGATGTCTGGCAGTTCCCTACTCTCGCATGGGGAGACCCCACACTACCATCGGCGCTACGGCGTTTCACTTCTGAGTTCGGCATGGGGTCAGGTGGGACCACCGCGCTAAAGCCGCCAGACAAATTCTTTTACTACGTGCCGAACTTTAACCATAAAAGTGGTGCTGATACCCAGAGTCGAACTGGGGACCTCACCCTTACCAAGGGTGCGCTCTACCAACTGAGCCATATCAGCACGCTTAATTTGATGCCTGGCAGTTCCCTACTCTCGCATGGGGAGGCCCCACACTACCATCGGCGCTGCGGCGTTTCACTTCTGAGTTCGGCATGGGGTCAGGTGGGACCACCGTGCTAAAGCCGCCAGGCAAATTCTGTTATCTGTATCAGGCTGAAAATCGGTCTCTCACGCCAAAACATCTTCGGCGTTGTAAGGTTAAGCCTCACGGTTCATTAGTACCGGTTAGCTCAACGCATCGCTGCGCTTACACACCCGGCCTATCAACGTCATCGTCTTTAACGTTCCTTCAGGAGACTCGAAGTCTCAGGGAAGACTCATCTCGGGGCAAGTTTCGTGCTTAGATGCTTTCAGCACTTATCTCTTCCGCATTTAGCTACCGGGCAGTGCCATTGGCATGACAACCCGAACACCAGTGATGCGTCCACTCCGGTCCTCTCGTACTAGGAGCAGCCCCCCTCAATCTTCCAGCGCCCACGGCAGATAGGGACCGAACTGTCTCACGACGTTCTAAACCCAGCTCGCGTACCACTTTAAATGGCGAACAGCCATACCCTTGGGACCTACTTCAGCCCCAGGATGTGATGAGCCGACATCGAGGTGCCAAACACCGCCGTCGATATGAACTCTTGGGCGGTATCAGCCTGTTATCCCCGGAGTACCTTTTATCCGTTGAGCGATGGCCCTTCCATTCAGAACCACCGGATCACTATGACCTGCTTTCGCACCTGCTCGCGCCGTCACGCTCGCAGTCAAGCCAGCTTATGCCATTGCACTAACCTCCTGATGTCCGACCAGGATTAGCTGACCTTCGTGCTCCTCCGTTACTCTTTGGGAGGAGACCGCCCCAGTCAAACTACCCACCAGACACTGTCCGCAACCCGGATCACGGGTCCACGTTAGAACACCAGCCATTAAAGGGTGGTATTTCAAGGACGGCTCCGCGCAGACTGGCGTCCACGCTTCAAAGCCTCCCACCTATCCTACACATCAAGGACCAGTGTTCAGTGTCAAGCTATAGTAAAGGTTCACGGGGTCTTTCCGTCTTGCCGCGGGTACACTGCATCTTCACAGCGAGTTCAATTTCACTGAGTCTCGGGTGGAGACAGCCTGGCCATCATTACGCCATTCGTGCAGGTCGGAACTTACCCGACAAGGAATTTCGCTACCTTAGGACCGTTATAGTTACGGCCGCCGTTTACCGGGGCTTCGATCAAGAGCTTCGCGTTGCCGCTGACCCCATCAATTAACCTTCCGGCACCGGGCAGGCGTCACACCGTATACGTCCACTTTCGTGTTTGCACAGTGCTGTGTTTTTAATAAACAGTTGCAGCCAGCTGGTATCTTCGACTGGTTTCAGCTCCACCCGCAGGGGCTTCACCTACACACCAGCGTGCCTTCTCCCGAAGTTACGGCACCATTTTGCCTAGTTCCTTCACCCGAGTTCTCTCAAGCGCCTTGGTATTCTCTACCTGACCACCTGTGTCGGTTTGGGGTACGATTTCGTGTTACCTGGAGCTTAGAGGCTTTTCCTGGAAGCAGGGCATTTATCACTTCAGCACCGTAGTGCCTCGTCATCACACCTCAGCCTTGATTTTCCGGATTTGCCTGGAAAACCAGCCTACATGCTTAAACCGGGACAACCGTCGCCCGGCTGACATAGCCTTCTCCGTCCCCCCTTCGCAGTAACACCAAGTACAGGAATATTAACCTGTTTCCCATCGACTACGCCTTTCGGCCTCGCCTTAGGGGTCGACTCACCCTGCCCCGATTAACGTTGGACAGGAACCCTTGGTCTTCCGGCGAGCGGGCTTTTCACCCGCTTTATCGTTACTTATGTCAGCATTCGCACTTCTGATACCTCCAGCATGCCTCACAGCACACCTTCAACGGCTTACAGAACGCTCCCCTACCCAACAACACATAAGTGTCGCTGCCGCAGCTTCGGTGCATGGTTTAGCCCCGTTACATCTTCCGCGCAGGCCGACTCGACCAGTGAGCTATTACGCTTTCTTTAAATGATGGCTGCTTCTAAGCCAACATCCTGGCTGTCTGGGCCTTCCCACATCGTTTCCCACTTAACCATGACTTTGGGACCTTAGCTGGCGGTCTGGGTTGTTTCCCTCTTCACGACGGACGTTAGCACCCGCCGTGTGTCTCCCGTGATAACATTCTCCGGTATTCGCAGTTTGCATCGGGTTGGTAAGCCGGGATGGCCCCCTAGCCGAAACAGTGCTCTACCCCCGGAGATGAGTTCACGAGGCGCTACCTAAATAGCTTTCGGGGAGAACCAGCTATCTCCCGGTTTGATTGGCCTTTCACCCCCAGCCACAGGTCATCCGCTAATTTTTCAACATTAGTCGGTTCGGTCCTCCAGTTAGTGTTACCCAACCTTCAACCTGCCCATGGCTAGATCACCGGGTTTCGGGTCTATACCCTGCAACTTAACGCCCAGTTAAGACTCGGTTTCCCTGCGGCTCCCCTATACGGTTAACCTTGCTACAGAATATAAGTCGCTGACCCATTATACAAAAGGTACGCAGTCACACCCCGAAGGGTGCTCCCACTGCTTGTACGTACACGGTTTCAGGTTCTTTTTCACTCCCCTCGCCGGGGTTCTTTTCGCCTTTCCCTCACGGTACTGGTTCACTATCGGTCAGTCAGGAGTATTTAGCCTTGGAGGATGGTCCCCCCATATTCAGACAGGATACCACGTGTCCCGCCCTACTCATCGAGCTCACAACACGTGTGCTTTCGTGTACGGGGCTGTCACCCTGTATCGCCGGCCTTTCCAGACCGTTCCACTAACACACATGCTGATTCAGGCTCTGGGCTGCTCCCCGTTCGCTCGCCGCTACTGGGGGAATCTCGGTTGATTTCTTTTCCTCGGGGTACTTAGATGTTTCAGTTCCCCCGGTTCGCCTCGTTAGCCTATGTATTCAGCTAACGATAGTGCAACGGATTGCACTGGGTTTCCCCATTCGGACATCAACGGGTCAGGGGTTCATATCACCTCGCCGTTGCTTTTCGCAGATTAGCACGTCCTTCATCGCCTCTGACTGCCAGGGCATCCACCGTGTACGCTTAGTCGCTTAACCTCACAACCCGAAGATGTTTCTTNTCGATTCATCATCGTGATTGCGAAAATTTGAGAGACTCGAACACACTTTCGTGTGTCGTTTCAATTTTCAGCTTGATCCAGATTTTTAAAGAGCAAAACTTCGCAGTACACTTCACAGTGCACTCTGAAGGTTTTCATAAAACGGGCAGTGATGGTGGAGCTATGCGGGATCGAACCGCAGACCTCCTGCGTGCAAAGCAGGCGCTCTCCCAGCTGAGCTATAGCCCCATCGTAGTTAACCTCGTTACCCGTAATTTCTGTTGAGGCAAGGCGTGGTGACAAGAAGCATACATCAGTATGTGAGTGTCGCCGCAACGCAGCATCAGCAGAAATTTGGTAGGCCTGAGTGGACTTGAACCACCGACCTCACCCTTATCAGGGGTGCGCTCTAACCACCTGAGCTACAAGCCTGTAGAGGTTTTACTGCTCGCTTTTCATCAGACAATCTGTGTGAGCACTGCAGGGCAGGTTCTTTAAGGTAAGGAGGTGATCCAACCGCAGGTTCCCCTACGGTTACCTTGTTACGACTTCACCCCAGTCATGAATCACAAAGTGGTAAGCGCCCTCCCGAAGGTTAAGCTACCTACTTCTTTTGCAACCCACTCCCATGGTGTGACGGGCGGTGTGTACAAGGCCCGGGAACGTATTCACCGTGGCATTCTGATCCACGATTACTAGCGATTCCGACTTCATGGAGTCGAGTTGCAGACTCCAATCCGGACTACGACGCACTTTATGAGGTCCGCTTGCCCTCGCGGGGTCGCTTCTCTTTGTATGCGCCATTGTAGCACGTGTGTAGCCCTGGTCGTAAGGGCCATGATGACTTGACGTCATCCCCACCTTCCTCCAGTTTATCACTGGCAGTCTCCTTTGAGTTCCCGGCCTAACCGCTGGCAACAAAGGATAAGGGTTGCGCTCGTTGCGGGACTTAACCCAACATTTCACAACACGAGCTGACGACAGCCATGCAGCACCTGTCTCACAGTTCCCGAAGGCACCAAGGCATCTCTGCCAAGTTCTGTGGATGTCAAGACCAAGTAAGGTTCTTCGCGTTGCATCGAATTAAACCACATGCTCCACCGCTTGTGCGGGCCCCCGTCAATTCATTTGAGTTTTAACCTTGCGGCCGTACTCCCCAGGCGGTCGACTTAACGCGTTAGCTCCGGAAGCCACGCCTCAAGGGCACAACCTCCAAGTCGACATCGTTTACGGCGTGGACTACCAGGGTATCTAATCCTGTTTGCTCCCCACGCTTTCGCACCTGAGCGTCAGTCTTTGTCCAGGGGGCCGCCTTCGCCACCGGTATTCCTCCAGATCTCTACGCATTTCACCGCTACACCTGGAATTCTACCCCCCTCTACAAGACTCAAGCCTGCCAGTTTCGGATGCAGTTCCCAGGTTGAGCCCGGGGATTTCACATCCGACTTGACAGACCGCCTGCGTGCGCTTTACGCCCAGTAATTCCGATTAACGCTTGCACCCTCCGTATTACCGCGGCTGCTGGCACGGAGTTAGCCGGTGCTTCTTCTGCGGGTAACGTCAATCGCTGCGGTTATTAACCACAACGCCTTCCTCCCCGCTGAAAGTACTTTACAACCCGAAGGCCTTCTTCATACACGCGGCATGGCTGCATCAGGCTTGCGCCCATTGTGCAATATTCCCCACTGCTGCCTCCCGTAGGAGTCTGGACCGTGTCTCAGTTCCAGTGTGGCTGGTCATCCTCTCAGACCAGCTAGGGATCGTCGCCTAGGTGAGCCGTTACCCCACCTACTAGCTAATCCCATCTGGGCACATCTGATGGCAAGAGGCCCGAAGGTCCCCCTCTTTGGTCTTGCGACGTTATGCGGTATTAGCTACCGTTTCCAGTAGTTATCCCCCTCCATCAGGCAGTTTCCCAGACATTACTCACCCGTCCGCCACTCGTCACCCGAGAGCAAGCTCTCTGTGCTACCGTTCGACTTGCATGTGTTAGGCCTGCCGCCAGCGTTCAATCTGAGCCATGATCAAACTCTTCAATTTAAAAGTTTGATGCTCAAAGAATTAAACTTCGTAATGAATTACGTGTTCACTCAATGAGACTTGGTATTCATTTATTGTCCGAAGACATTAAGAATCCATGTCACCTGAGTGCCCACACAGATTGTCTGATAAATTGTTAAAGAGCAGGTGCGACGCGGCTTTCAGCTCACCGTCGCGAGGTGGCGTATATTACGCTTTCCTCTTTCAGAGTCAACCCTGTTTTTCAGGATTTTTTCTCTTCAACCAACCGGCTGTTTGTGAAGTGATTCACATCCGCCGTGTCGATGGAGGCGCATTATAGGGATCCCATTTTTTAGCACAAGTGTTTTTTAGATCTTTTTTGCTGATTGATGATTTTCCATCCTTTTCGACCAGATCCTGGCCGATCTGATTAAAATTTGACGTACTTTCCCCTTGCTCACCGCCTCTGTTGCGCTCAAAGTCATCTTAAAAGCGCCAATTAAACGAGGTAGATATGTTCCCAGTGTTACGTCCTTATAAAGATCTTTTCCCGCAAAAAGGGGAACGTGTAATGATCGACGCCAGCAGCGTTGTCATTGGTGACGTCAGAATCGCTGACGACGTGAGCATCTGGCCACTGGTCGTTATCCGCGGTGACGTCAATTATGTCGCTATCGGTAAGCGCACCAATATCCAGGACGGTAGCGTTCTGCACGTCACCCATAAATCCTCCACGAAACCCGAGGGTAACCCGCTAGTTATTGGCGAGAATGTTACTGTTGGCCACAAGGTTATGCTGCATGGATGTACCATCGGCAACCGTGTACTGGTAGGTATGGGATCAATTTTGCTGGATGGCGCGGTGATTGAGGATGACGTCATGATAGGGGCCGGTAGCCTGGTACCGCAAAACAAGCGACTGGAGAGCGGTTATCTCTACCTGGGCAGCCCGGTCAAACAGATCCGCCCCTTAACCGAGGCGGAGATCGAAGGGTTGAACTATTCAGCCAATAACTACGTAAAATGGAAGGATGAGTATCTGGATCAAGATAACCAGAACCAGCCCCGCTCGTCTTCCTGTTGATCGCTGACGGCATCGCTGGCCTCTTCTTCAAGATCCCAGCGGTGAAGCCGAAAGCTTTCCAGAGGATCGTTCTCACCAAAACGGCTGCACAGGCTCTCACCGCTGATAGCACAGGTGAGTTGCATGCCATGCATCAGAGCCGGGAAGCAAACCGCCTGCGCAGCTTCATCCCAGATTTCCCTGTCAGGGAACTGAATCGCCTGGTTCACTTTGCCAGCTCCTGTTTTAGTTTATCGATCACCGGCTCAACCGCCGGTAATACGCCATGCCAAAGCAGTACCGCATGCGCCGCCTGGCCCACCAGCATACCCAGTCCATCGGCAAGATGCTTTGCCCCCTGTTGCTGACACCAGCTTAAAAAAGGCGTCATTCCTTTCTGATAAAACATGTCATAAACAAACGTCTGGGGATGAATCAGCGAGGGCGGGATGGCTGGCAGTTCCCCCGCAACGCCGCTGGAGGTCGCATTAATAATGAGATCGAAGCTTTCTCCATTCAGATCCCCCAGCGCTGCCGCTTTCACACTACCGGTATGGGCAAACAACGCTGCTAATGCCCCGGCGCGGCTATGCGTACGGTTGGCGATTGTCACGGCACAATCAAGAGATAAAAGCGGCAAGAGCACGCCGCGCGCGGCGCCCCCCGCCCCAAGAAGCAGAATACGGAAACCGGGTTTGATAAAAGAAAGCCTTTCGAGATCGCTTAGCAGGCCAATCCCGTCGGTGTTATCGCCCAGCAGCCGTCCATCTTCCAGACGTTTCAGGGTATTCACCGCCCCCGCCAGCGTTGCGCGCTCGGTTAGCTCATCAGCCCGCTCAAACGCCTCTTCCTTAAAAGGCATGGTGACGTTTGCACCTTTACCGCCTTCGTTAAAAAAAGCATTCAGCGTTGCAGTAAAACCCTCTAAAGGCGCGAGAACACGACCATAGGGATGATCGATACCCAGCTGCTGGGCAAATTGTTGATGGATGAATGGCGATTTACTATGGGCAATCGGATGACCAAAAACGGCGTACGTTTCCATTGTTTTATCCCTGGCGAAAACGTTCGCCGGTTAACGCATCACGGATCTCAGACGGGTTCAGGCGCCCACCCGTTTCCCCATCCACGACCGGGAACTCAGCACCAAACTGTGCAATGACCTCCCGGGAGGAGCGGCAAGGCGGCAACCCCGTCAGGTTTGCGCTCGTTGAAACCAGCGGTTTGCCGAATGCTTCACAGAGCTCAATTACCAGTGGATGATCCGTCACGCGTACGGCGAGCGAATCAAACTGGCCGGTCAGCCAGCGGGACGTTGTCGGCCTGGCCGGAAAGACAAAGGTAACAGGGCCAGGCCAGGTAGCGAAAATGATTTCACGTTGCTGTTCGGTCAGCATGGAATCATCTATATAAGGCTCAAGCTGGGCAAAGCTGGCAGCGATGAGGATCAATCCTTTTTCAACAGGCCTCTGTTTCAATGCCAGCAGACGATTTACCGCCTTTTCACTATCAGGATCGCACCCTACGCCAAATACGGCTTCTGTTGGATAGGCGATGACTTCTTCATTTTTCAGGACTTCAACCGCATATGCGACCGAGCCTGGTTGCAGGTTATTATTCACAGGTTTAATCCGCCGAAACCGGCTTTCCACATTGTTTACTGGCACAAAAGCATTTTACGCCCTGCGCTGTTTTCTTCTCTATTAATAACGGATAGCCGCAGTGAGCACAGCTGCCCGCTACTGGCTTAAAATTGATAACGAACTGGCAATCAGGGTAGCGATCGCAGGAATAAAAGGTTTTACCATAGCGGGAACGCCGCTGGATCAGATGCCCTTGCTGGCACTGCGGACAGGCGATAGCCGTTTCGTCTGGTTTATCGATCTGTTCCGTATGGTCGCATTCAGGATAGCGACTGCATCCGATAAACATACCGAAGCGCCCCTGCCGAAGCGCCAGATTACTACCGCAGGCCGGACATAACTGCCCCTCCAGAACCTTCACGATATGCCCATCCGCCTGGCTTTTCAGGGGACGGACATAGTCACATTCCGGATAATGAGAACAACCGAGAAACGGGCCGTGTTTCCCGGACCGAATGACAAGTTCAGCCCCGCACTGCGGGCAGGGCTCATTTTTACGCACCGTAAACAGTGCTGATTTCGTCATAACCACTCTTGAGCCGCACAATTATTACTTCAGTGCAGCATACCTTCATTTACTTCAAAGAGTAATTCTTCCATTTGCTGATAGGCGTTCTCACAGCCCGGGATATTAAACAGAACCATCAGAATGACCCACTTCAGGTCTTCCAGTTCAAATTCTGCAGTATCCAGCGCCATGACGCGTTCTATCACCATCTCCCGGGTTTCGAGGTTGAGCACCTGAATCTGCTCCAGGAATAAAAGGAATCCCCGGCAACTGGCATCCAGTCTTTCACACTCTTCTGCCGTATAGATACGAACGGACAACGGATCGGAAGCAAGCTGCATCGGTTCGGCGAGGCCGTCCTGATAATCAGCCAGCTTTTCTAGCCACATCAACGCATTATAAATATCTTCCCGCTCAAATCCTGCATCGGTAAGATCCCGAGTGAGTCGGTCCTGATCCACGCGCATTTCAGCTTCGTTTTGGATGTAGGTCTCAAACAAATACATCAGTACGTCGAACATGGCATGCCCTCCTTAATCGGACATAGCCGCCGGGTACAGCTGCGATCCATCCTGCTAACTCCAGTTCCAGTAGCTGTGCTACCGTTACTGGCACAGGTTGGCCGGCACGTTCAGCGACAACGTCAACAGGTGTTACCTCATCTCCTACGTTAGCCAGGAGCTTCGGAAATGGCAATGCCGCCTCATCCCGATCTGACGAATAAAATGTTTTTTCTGATTCATTCGCCACCCACTGCAAGCCGTATCGCAAGTTTTGAACGATCTCATCCGCGCTTGTCACCGGCGTAGCGCCCTGCTTAATCAGCCAGTGCGGCCCCTCACAGCCCGGATTACCTATTGGCCCCGGCAGCGCAAAAACTTCCCGCCCCTGCTCCAGCGCGCAGCGGGCGGTTACCAGCGAGCCGCTGCGTATCGCCGCCTCCACCACCAGAACACCGCAGCTCAACCCGCTGATAATGCGATTGCGGCGCGGGAAGTTTCCTGGCCAGGGCGGAGCCGCCAGGGGAAATTCGGAAATAAGGGCCCCGCCACCAGCCGTAATGTTATCGGCAAGGCTTTGATGACGACGGGGATAGATGCTAAACAGGCCATTGCCCAGCACCGCAATGCTTTTGCCTGACGCGGCAAGCGCAGCGCGATGTGCGATGCCGTCAATACCGCATGCCAGTCCGCTGGTAATGGTAAAACCTCGGCCAGCCAGTTCTTCGGAAAATTGTTTTCCCCATCTTTCCCCATACCAGGAGGGAGCCCGGGTACCTACTACGGCCAACTGCTCGTAATTGAGCGCATCCAGATTGCCCTTTACGAAAAGCGCCCCGGGAAAATCGGTAAGGGTGCGCAACAGCGCCGGATAGCGAGGATCGCTGGCCGTCAGCAGATGATGTTCCGGTTGCGCCAGCCAGCTAAGGCTACGCTCAAGCTCTGCGTCTTTAAGTTGAAGAAACCGGGCGGCCTGCTTTTTCGTCAGTCCCGCTTGCGCCAGTTCGGCGTCGTTAATGCAGTCGCAAAGTGTCAGCTTTTCTGCGGCTTTTACCATAACCTCGCCGCAGAGCTCTCCCGTGTTGACCAGACGTAACCATAACTCTGTAGACGACATCCTTTCCCTTGCCATAAGCAGCCTCAACAATCTTTGCGATTGGTCAGCGATGCTGTCAATCGGAGGGGGATTTGTCTAGAATAGAGGTAATAATCTTTTCAACTCCTGAATACGACTCTGGAAATTTATGGCAGTCTTGCAAGTGTTACATATTCCGGACGAGCGGCTTCGCATCGTCGCTGAACCGGTCAAAGAAGTTAATGAAGAAATTCAGCGTATCGTGGATGATATGTTCGAAACGATGTACGCCGAAGAAGGTATTGGTCTTGCGGCCACACAGGTCAATATTCATCAGCGTATTATTGTGATTGATGTATCAGAGAATCGCGAAGAGCGCCTGGTACTCATTAATCCGGAGCTGCTTGAAAAAAGTGGTGAAACGGGTATCGAGGAAGGGTGTTTATCCATTCCTGAGCAACGCGCCCTTGTGCCGCGCGCCGAGAAAGTGAAAATTCGCGCGCTCGATCGCGATGGTAATTCGTTTGAACTGGAAGCAGACGGCCTGCTGGCTATCTGCATTCAACACGAGATGGATCATCTGGTCGGTAAGCTCTTTATCGATTATCTCTCTCCGCTAAAGCAGCAGCGTATCCGCCAGAAAGTCGAAAAACTGGATCGTCTGCGCGCACGCGCGTAACGGAAACCGGGATACAAGGAAAAACGTGTCTAAGAAGCTACGTATTATCTTCGCAGGAACCCCTGACTTCGCAGCGCGTCATCTCGACGCGCTGTTAACGTCTGGTCATCAGATTGTGGGGGTTTTCACCCAGCCGGATCGCCCCGCTGGGCGTGGTAAAAAGCTGATGCCCAGCCCGGTAAAAGTTGTTGCCGAGCAACACAGCCTGCCGGTTTTTCAGCCCGCGTCTTTACGCCCGGAGGAGAACCAGAAGCTCGTTGCCGAACTTCAGGCTGATGTCATGGTCGTGGTCGCTTACGGCCTGATCCTGCCGAAAGCGGTACTTGATATGCCGCGTCTTGGATGTATTAACGTTCATGGCTCCTTGCTTCCTCGCTGGCGCGGCGCGGCGCCCATTCAGCGCGCGCTTTGGGCTGGCGACAGCGAAACTGGCGTGACTATCATGCAGATGGATGTTGGTCTTGATACGGGCGATATGCTTTATAAGCTCTCCTGCCCCATTACTGAAGCTGATACCAGCGCAACGCTGTACGATAAGCTCGCTGAGCTCGGCCCACAGGGGCTGATCGAAACGCTGCAGCAGCTTGCCGACAGCAGCATCCGGGCGGAAGTGCAGGACGAAACGCATGTCACTTACGCCGAAAAGCTGAGTAAAGAAGAGGCCCGGATGGACTGGTCACTTTCTGCCGCCCAGCTGGAACGCTGCATCCGCGCCTTTAATCCCTGGCCAATGAGCTGGATGATGATTGAGGATCAGCCGGTTAAAATCTGGAAAGCCTCTGTTATTCACGGTCAACCTCAGGCAGAGCCAGGAACTATTCTCGCGGCCAGTAAGCAGGGGATCGAGGTAGCAACCGCTGAGGGGATCCTTAATCTGGAAATCCTGCAGCCAGCCGGTAAAAAAGCGATGAGTGCGCAAGATCTGCTGAACTCTCGCCGTGACTGGTTTACGCCGGGTAATCGTCTTGCCTGAGCAAGGTTATCATTAAGGCCCGGTGATCCCGGGCATTTTTATTTTTGCGGTTATGAAAAAACAAAATTTACGCAGCATGGCGGCGCAGGCCATCGAACAGGTGGTCGAACAGGGTCAATCGCTGAGCAATATCCTTCCGCCGCTTCAGCAAAAAGTCTCAGATAAAGATAAAGCGCTGCTCCAGGAGCTCTGCTTTGGCGTGCTGCGCACTCTTCCTCAACTTGAGTGGCTGGTTAATCAGCTGATGTCTCGCCCAATGACGGGCAAGCAGCGTACTATCCATTATTTAATCATGGTTGGTTTTTACCAGCTTCTCCATACGCGTATTCCTCCACACGCCGCGCTGGCTGAAACGGTGGAAGGCGCGGTTATGATCAAACGCCCCCAGTTGAAAGGTTTGATTAATGGCGTATTGCGTCAGTTTCAGCGCCAGCAGGATGAATTGCTGGCCGCATTCGACAAAACGGACGCTCGCTTTCTTCATCCTGACTGGCTGCTTAAACGAATGCAAAAAGCCTGGCCACAGCAATGGGAAACCATTGTGGAGGCGAATAACCAACGTCCGCCGATGTGGCTGCGCATCAACCGTAACCATCACAGCCGGGATGAGTGGATGGCATTGCTTGAGGCCGAAGGCTTGCAAGGTTTTACGCACGAACACTATCCGGATGCGGTACGCCTGGCCTCGCCTGCATCGGTCCAGTCTTTACCGGGGTTTGATCAAGGCTGGGTCACCGTTCAGGATGCCTCTGCTCAGGGCTGTATGAAGTGGCTTGAGCCGGAAAACGGCGAACGCATTCTGGATCTCTGCGCGGCGCCGGGCGGCAAAACCACCCACATTCTGGAAGTCGCTCCGCAGGCAAACGTCATGGCGGTAGATGTAGATGAAAAGCGTCTTTCCCGCGTTTACGATAACCTGAAGCGTTTAGGAATGAAGGCGGAAGTCAAACAGGGCGATGGCAGAACGCCCGCCGCGTGGTGCGGCGACGAACAGTTTGACCGTATCCTGCTGGATGCGCCTTGCTCTGCTACCGGCGTCATTCGTCGCCATCCCGATATTAAATGGCTGCGTCGCGATCGTGATATCAGCGAGCTGGCTCAGCTTCAGGCTGCTATCCTGGACGCTATCTGGCCCCATCTCAAGCCTGGGGGTACGTTGGTGTATGCCACCTGCTCCATACTTCCTGGTGAAAACAGCCAGCAAATTGCCGCCTTCCTGAAACGTACGCCGGACGCTAAACTGCACGATACCGGCACGCCTAATGAGCCGGGCATTCAGAACCTGCCGGGTGCGGAAGAAGGTGACGGCTTCTTTTACGCTAAGCTAATCAAAGAGTGATGTTGAATACGGGTCGCATGCTATGAAGATAATCATTCTGGGAGCCGGGCAGGTTGGCGGTACGCTTGCCGAAAACCTGGTGGGGGAAAATAACGACATCACCATCGTCGATACGAACGGCGATCGACTGCGTGGCCTGCAGGACAAGTTCGATCTGCGCGTCGTTCAGGGCCACGGTTCGCATCCCCGGGTATTGCGTGAAGCGGGCGCCGATGATGCCGATATGCTTGTTGCAGTGACCAGTTCCGACGAGACGAATATGGTTGCCTGCCAGGTGGCCTACTCTCTTTTCAATACGCCGAATCGCATTGCCCGTATCCGTTCCCCGGATTACGTTCGTGATGCGGATAAACTCTTTAACACGGATGCGGTGCCCATCGATCACCTTATCGCTCCCGAGCAACTGGTTATTGATAATATCTACCGCCTGATTGAATACCCCGGTGCTCTGCAGGTAGTGAACTTCGCGGAGGGAAAAGTAAGCCTGGCCGTGGTCAAGGCATACTACGGTGGACCACTCATTGGTAATGCGCTCTCCACCATGCGAGAGCATATGCCCCACATTGATACTCGCGTCGCGGCTATATTCCGCCACGATCGGCCCATCCGTCCCCAGGGCTCTACCATTGTAGAAGCAGGAGATGAGGTCTTCTTTATCGCGGCCTCACAGCACATTCGCGCAGTAATGAGTGAGCTGCAGCGTCTGGAAAAACCGTATAAACGCATCATGCTGGTCGGCGGCGGCAATATTGGCGCGGGCCTCGCCCGTCGCCTTGAGAAAGACTATAGCGTGAAGCTGATCGAGCGAGATCAGCAGCGTGCCGCTGAGCTTGCGGAAAAACTGCAAAACACTATCGTCTTTTATGGCGATGCCTCAGATCAGGAGCTGCTGGCGGAAGAGCATATCGATCAGGTCGATCTTTTTATTGCCGTAACCAACGACGATGAAGCGAACATCATGTCGGCCATGCTAGCAAAACGCATGGGCGCAAAAAAAGTGATGGTCCTCATTCAGCGCCGGGCCTACGTTGATCTGGTGCAGGGTAGCGTGATTGATATCGCCATCTCCCCTCAGCAGGCCACAATTTCCGCGCTGCTCAGCCATGTACGTAAGGCGGATATTGTGGGCGTTTCCTCCCTGCGCCGCGGCGTGGCGGAGGCGATCGAGGCGGTGGCGCATGGAGATGAAACGACTTCCCGTGTGGTGGGTCGCGCTATTGATGAAATCAAGCTTCCTCCGGGCACGATAATCGGTGCGGTGGTACGGGGCAACGATGTGATGATTGCGAACGATAATCTCCGAATCGAGCAAGGCGACCATGTCATTATGTTCCTGACGGATAAAAAATACATTACTGACGTAGAGCGTCTTTTCCAGCCAAGCCCCTTCTTTCTTTAAGTCAGCAAGGCGCTCACACGAGCGCTTTTGCTTATTAACCCTCTCATTTATAAGGCCAATGTTATTTTCTTGTAATGGAAATCGGCTAATGATTTGTTAGACTGATAAATACCAGCTGGCACAAGGAGAATAATATGAGCTTTATTAAAGAATTTCGCGAATTTGCGATGCGCGGGAATGTGGTGGATTTGGCTGTCGGTGTCATCATCGGTGCTGCGTTCGGTAAAATTGTCTCATCCCTGGTTGCAGATATTATTATGCCGCCGCTCGGATTGTTGATCGGGGGAATCGATTTCAAACAGTTTGCGTTCACGCTCAGAGAGGCGCAGGGAGATGTCCCGGCTGTTGTGATGCATTACGGCGTGTTTATTCAGAACGTGTTTGATTTCATTATCGTTGCGCTTGCCATCTTTATGGCGATTAAGCTCATTAACAAACTTAATCGTAAAAAAGAGGAGCCTGCAAAAGAGGCGCCTGGCCCTACTAAAGAAGAAGTGCTGCTTACTGAAATCCGTGACCTGTTAAAAGAGCAAAATAGTCGCCCATCATCAGGCGCCTAAAAGCAGAAGGCCAGTGGGAAAGAAGCGACTATCTTCTTTTCCACTGGCCTCCCAGTTACCCCGGTTGCCATGTTTCCCTTTGCGCAGATAACTTCCTTTCCCTTTTTTATTTTTCTCAATTCGCTGACGAAACAGAGGATCATGCAATAGCGCTTCGATAGCGTTATCGTTGATCTGCCCCTTCTTATGTTGATATCGGCTCATAGCCTCTCCTGATAATGGTTGGTTCGGCGCAAGTGTAGATACGTTGGTGTAAAAAATCAACAAACTCACCGTTCTGCGCTTGCACCCTGCTCCAGCGCTTCAAGAATGGAACATGAAAGGCTGGTATGGGCAGTACCGCAGCAGGCGTCATTCAGACGTTGCAACGATCGCTGCATGGTCTGGAGTTCTTCAATCTTCGCTTCCACTTCTTTCAGCCGGGCCAGCACAATGCTTTTGGACTCCTGGCAGGTATGATGCGCGGGATCGATTCGGATCGAAAGCAGTTCACGGATCGACTCCAGCGTAAAACCAAGCTGTCTGGCATAACGGATAAACTTTAGTCGCTGAAGATCGTTATCAGTGTAAAGGCGAAAACCACCTCCGGTACGACCTTCGTGATCCATCATCTGCTGTTTTTCATAATAGCGGATGGTGTCGGGCGTAACGTCTGCGAGACGGGCAAGCTCACCGATTCGGTACATAACTATTCCTCATTCATTTTTTTAAGCAACCGATCGGCATAATCGCCGTGTAAAAAATCAGTGCTCAGTCCAGCCTGACGAAGCTGAATTTCCAGCAGGGTTAAACGTCGTTGTAGATCACGATAACGGGGATCTTCCTCCTTGATTCCTTTGAGCAGATCCGCAAGCTCAACTGCCTCTTTTCGCTGTTGCAGCTCCAGGGGCAGGCAACCCGCATTTTTAAGCAGCCGATATCCTGCACGTAAGTCTTCCGGAACATGGGAATCATCATCCAGCATAAGCGGCTTACCGCTGCCCGGTAAATTGTCGAAATCGCCTTGGCGTTGGGCATCAACAATGTGTCGTTCTGCCCACTGATCGAGTAACCACATCAGAGTGCTCCACAAAGGTGATCAAAAAAGATACGACTATTATGAAGAGAGAAATCCGGGGGAGAAATAAAAAAACCCGCCGAAGCGGGTTTTTTTACGTTACTACAGATTACTCTGCAGCAGCTTCTGCTTTCGATTCAGAACGATCAACCAGCTCGATGTAAGCCATCGGCGCGTTGTCGCCTGCACGGAAGCCACACTTCAGAATGCGAGTGTAACCACCGGCGCGGCTCGCGAAACGCGGGCCCAGCTCGTTAAACAGTTTTGCCACGATCTCGTTATCACGAGTACGGGCGAATGCCAGACGACGATTAGCAACGCTGTCAGTCTTGGCAAGAGTAATCAGCGGCTCAACTACGCGACGCAGCTCTTTCGCTTTAGGCAGGGTCGTCTTGATGATTTCATGACGAACCAGGGAACCTGCCATGTTGCGGAACATAGCCTGGCGATGGCTGCTGTTGCGGTTCAGTTGACGACCACTCTTACGATGGCGCATGACCTTATCCTTCTCAGTAAAACCTTAACCTGTGATCCGGTTACTCGTCAGCAATGCTTGCCGGCGGCCAGTTTTCCAGGCGCATGCCCAGAGACAGACCACGGGAGGCCAGCACGTCTTTAATCTCGGTAAGAGATTTTTTACCCAGGTTCGGCGTTTTCAGCAACTCAACCTCGGTACGCTGTACCAGATCACCGATATAGTGGATAGCTTCTGCCTTGAGGCAGTTAGCAGAGCGGACAGTCAATTCCAGATCGTCAACAGGGCGCAGCAGGATCGGATCGAATTCTGGTTTCTCTTCTTTCACTTCCGGCTGACGTACATCACGTAAGTCAACGAAAGCTTCCAGTTGTTCTGCCAGGATGGTCGCCGCACGACGAATCGCCTCTTCAGGATCGATTGTGCCGTTGGTTTCCATTTCGATGACCAGCTTGTCCAGGTCGGTACGCTGTTCTACACGCGCTGCTTCAACATTGTAGGCGATACGCTCTACAGGGCTGTAGCAAGCGTCGACCAGCAGACGGCCGATTGGGCGCTCATCTTCTTCCGAATGAATTCGGGCAGACGCCGGCACATAACCGCGACCGCGCTGAACTTTGATACGCATGCTGATAGATGCGTTCTCATCAGTCAGGTGGCAGATCACGTGCTGCGGCTTGACGATTTCGACATCACCGTCGTGGGTAATGTCGGCTGCAGTCACAGGGCCAATGCCAGATTTATTCAGAGTAAGAATAACTTCATCTTTACCCTGAACTCTCACCGCAAGCCCTTTCAGGTTAAGCAGGATTTCAAGAATATCTTCCTGAACGCCTTCTTTGGTGCTGTACTCATGCAGTACACCATCAATCTCAACCTCGGTCACCGCGCAACCCGGCATCGATGAGAGCAGAATACGGCGCAGTGCGTTACCCAGAGTATGACCGAAGCCACGCTCTAAAGGTTCAAGGGTCACCTTGGCGTGCGTCGAACTCACTTGCTCGATATCTACCAGGCGCGGTTTTAGAAACTCTGTCACAGAACCCTGCATTGTGTCCTCTCTTTGGTACTAAGCTTTACTTGGAGTAAAGCTCGACGATCAGGTGTTCGTTAATGTCCGCAGACAGATCAGAACGTTCCGGCTGACGCTTGAACGTACCTTCCATCTTGCCAGCATCAACTTCCAGCCAGGTTGGCTTTTCACGCTGCTCAGCCAGCTCCAGAGCGGCCTTCACGCGAGATTGCTTTTTCGCTTTCTCACGAATGCTAACAACGTCATTCGCTTTAACCTGATAAGAAGCGATGTTAACAACACGACCGTTTACCATGATTGCTTTGTGGCTAACCAGCTGACGTGATTCAGCACGGGTAGCGCCGAAGCCCATACGGTATACAACGTTGTCCAGACGACCTTCCAGCAGAGCTAACAGGTTTTCACCGGTGTTGCCTTTCAGACGTGCTGCTTCTTTATAGTAGTTACGGAACTGACGCTCCAGCACACCGTAGATACGGCGAACTTTCTGCTTTTCACGCAACTGCACACCATAGTCAGACAGACGCGGTTTACGCGCACCGTGCTGGCCAGGAGCTTGTTCAATTTTACACTTGGTATCGATCGCGCGAACGCCAGACTTAAGGAATAAGTCAGTGCCCTCGCGACGGCTCAGCTTGAGCTTAGGACCCAAATATCTTGCCATTTTCTATCTCCAACAAACCTGGAAACGAACGCGTTATACGCGACGTTTTTTCGGCGGACGACAACCGTTATGAGGGATCGGAGTCACATCAGTAATATTAGTGATGCGGAAACCAGCGGCGTTCAGAGCACGAACGGTAGATTCGCGGCCTGGACCCGGACCTTTAACCATAACTTCCAGATTCTTGATGCCGTATTCTTTAACGGCTTCAGCGCAACGCTCTGCCGCAACCTGAGCTGCGAACGGAGTGGATTTGCGAGAACCACGGAAACCGGAACCACCGGCTGTTGCCCAACCCAAAGCGTTACCCTGACGATCAGTAATAGTAACGATGGTGTTGTTGAAAGAAGCATGGATATGAGCCACGCCGTCAGAGACTTGCTTTCTTACACGTTTACGTGCACGAATTGGTGCCTTTGCCATTATTCAATCACCCCGATTATTTCTTGATCGGTTTGCGCGGACCCTTACGGGTACGTGCGTTGGTCTTGGTACGCTGACCGCGAACCGGGAGACCACGACGATGACGCAAACCGCGATAGCAACCAAGATCCATCAGGCGCTTGATGCTCATGCTAACTTCACGGCGCAGATCACCTTCAACGACAAATTTGGCAACTTCGTCACGCAGCGTGTCGATTTGTCCTTCAGACAGCTCACTGATCTTAACATCTTCAGCGATACCCGCTGCAGCCAGGATGGCTTTAGAACGGGTTTTGCCGATGCCGTAGATCGAAGTTAATGCGATCACAGCATGTTTCTGATCAGGAATGTTAATGCCTGCTATACGGGCCACTATGCACTCCTACTATTTAATATGTACGCACCATGCTGAAAAGCCCGTTTTCAGGATACTCAAATGGAGACGCACAGACATACAAAAGATTGGCTGGCTAATCTAGCCAGCTCAACCCAACTTTGCAAGAAAAATATGCGAAATAATCAGCCTTGGCGCTGTTTATGCTTCGGCTCGGCACTGCAAATCACGCGGATGACACCATCACGCTTAACGATTTTGCAGTTACGGCATAATTTCTTGACGGAAGCACGAACTTTCATTTTTACTCTCCGTAACTTCTCAGGCGACCAATTAGCGGCCGTAGCCTTTCAGGTTCGCCTTCTTCAATGCAGACTCATACTGACTGGACATCATCAGAGTTTGCACTTGAGCCATAAAGTCCATAATCACGACAACAACGATAAGCAGTGAGGTCCCACCGAAGTAGAACGGTACCTTCATTGCATCACGCATGAACTCCGGGATCAGGCAGATAAAGGTAATGTAAAGCGCACCAACCAAAGTCAGGCGGGTCATTACTTTATCAATATACTTCGCCGTTTGCTCTCCCGGACGAATTCCTGGTACAAATGCACCGGACTTCTTCAGGTTATCTGCTGTTTCACGCGGGTTGAAGACCAACGCCGTGTAGAAGAAACAGAAGAAGATGATCGCAGACGCATAGAGTAACACATAAAGCGGTTGCCCAGGCTGCAAATACAGCGAAATTGTTGTCAGCCAGTTCCAACCAGTACCGCCCCCGAACCATGACGCGATGGTCGCCGGGAACAGAATAATACTGGAAGCGAAGATTGCCGGGATTACCCCCGCCATATTCACTTTCAGCGGTAAATGTGTGCTCTGTGCAGCATAGACACGACGTCCTTGCTGGCGTTTCGCGTAGTTTACCACAATGCGGCGTTGACCACGCTCAACGAATACAACAAAGAACGTCACTGCAAATACTAATACTGCAACCAACAGCAACAGGAGGAAGTGCAGGTCGCCTTGACGCGCTTGCTCGATAGTATGGGCAATGGCTGGCGGGAGTCCCGCAACGATACCAGCGAAGATAATGATTGAGATACCGTTACCGATACCACGCTCAGTAATCTGTTCGCCGAGCCACATCAGGAACATCGTTCCTGTGACCAGACTGACAACAGCGGTGAAATAGAACGCAAAGCCTGGGTTAATGACCAGGCCCTGCATACCAGGCATATTCGGTAAACCGGTCGCAATACCGATTGACTGAAATATTGCCAGCACCAGAGTGCCGTAACGGGTGTACTGGCTGATCTTACGTCGACCAGACTCCCCTTCTTTCTTCAGTTCCGCCAGGGCCGGGTGAACGACCGTCAGCAGCTGGATAATGATCGACGCCGAAATATACGGCATGATCCCCAGAGCGAAGATAGAAGCACGGCTGAGAGCACCACCAGAGAACATGTTGAACATTTCAATGATGGTGCCTCGCTGTTGCTCAAGCAGTTTGGCAAGTACAGCGGCATCAATACCAGGGATCGGAATGAAAGAGCCAATTCGGAAAACAATCAGCGCGCCGATTACAAACAGAAGTCTGCGTTTCAGTTCGCCGAAACCACCCTTGGCACTTTGAAAATCTAATCCCGGTTGTTTAGCCATCTGCTACTTATTCCTCAATTTTACCGCCAGCAGCTTCGATAGCAGCACGAGCACCTTTAGTGACACGCAGACCGCGAACAGTTACCGGAGTAGAAACTTCACCAGACAGGATCACTTTCGCGAACTCGATCTGAATACCGATAATGTTTGCTGCTTTCAGCGTGTTCAGGTCTACTACGCCGCCTTCAACTTTCGCCAGGTCAGACAGACGAACTTCGGCTGTAATCGCTGCTTTGCGAGAAGTGAAGCCGAACTTCGGCAGACGACGGTACAGTGGCATCTGGCCACCCTCGAAACCGCGACGTACGCCACCGCCAGAACGAGAGTTCTGACCTTTGTGACCACGACCACCGGTTTTGCCGAGGCCAGAACCGATACCACGACCCAGGCGTTTACCCGCCTTTTTAGAGCCTTCGGCCGGAGACAGAGTATTTAAACGCATCTCTTACTCCTCAACTTTAACCATGAAGTAAACCGCGTTGACCATACCACGAACAGCGGGAGTATCCTCGCGCTCAACGGTATGACCAATACGACGCAGACCCAGGCCAAGCAGCGTTGCCTTGTGTTTCGGCAGACGACCGATTGCACTGCGGGTTTGAGTGATTTTAATAGTCTTTGCCATGGTCAATTACCCCAGAATTTCTTCAACGGATTTACCACGCTTGGCAGCGACCATTTCTGGAGAATTCATATTTTCCAGGCCGTCGATAGTTGCACGAACCACGTTAATCGGGTTGGTGGAACCATAGGCTTTAGCCAGAACGTTATGAACTCCAGCGACTTCCAGAACGGCGCGCATTGCACCACCGGCGATGATACCGGTACCTTCGGAAGCCGGCTGCATGAATACACGAGAACCCGTGTGAACACCTTTAACCGGGTGCTGCAGGGTGCCGTGGTTCAGCGCGACGTTAATCATATTGCGACGGGCTTTTTCCATCGCTTTCTGGATCGCTGCCGGAACTTCGCGTGCTTTACCGTAACCAAAACCAACGCGACCGTTACCATCGCCTACAACAGTCAGAGCTGTGAAGGAGAAAATACGACCACCTTTAACGGTTTTAGATACGCGGTTAACCGCGATCAGCTTTTCCTGCAGTTCGCCAGCTTGTTTTTCGATGTGAGCCATCTTACACCTCTACCTTAGAACTGAAGGCCAGCTTCACGGGCAGCATCTGCCAGTGCCTGGACACGACCATGATATTGGAACCCGGAACGGTCAAAGGATACATCTTTGATACCTTTTTCCAGAGCGCGTTCAGCAACAGCTTTACCCACAGCTGCAGCAGCGTCTTTATTACCGGTGTACTTCAGTTGTTCAGCGATAGCTTTTTCTACAGTAGAAGCAGCTACCAGAACTTCAGAACCGTTCGGTGCAATTACCTGTGCGTAAATGTGACGCGGGGTACGATGTACCACCAGGCGAGTTGCGCCCAGCTCTTTGAGCTTGCGGCGTGCGCGGGTCGCACGACGGATACGAGCAGATTTCTTATCCATAGTGTTACCTTACTTCTTCTTAGCCTCTTTGGTACGCACGACTTCGTCGGCGTAACGAACACCCTTGCCTTTATAAGGCTCAGGACGACGGTAGGCGCGCAGATCTGCTGCAACCTGGCCGATCACCTGCTTATCAGCGCCTTTCAGCACGATTTCAGTTTGAGTCGGACATTCTGCAGTGATACCGGCCGGCAGAGCGTGTTCAACAGGGTGAGAGAAGCCCAGAGACAGGCTTACAGCATTCCCTTTGACCGCTGCACGATAACCTACACCAACCAGCTGCAGCTTCTTAGTGAAGCCTTCGGTAACACCGATAACCATTGAGTTCAGCAGGGCACGCGCGGTACCAGCCTGAGCCCAGCCATCTGCGTAACCATCACGCGGGCCGAAAGTCAGAGCGTTATCTGCATGTTTAACTTCAACAGCATCGTTGAGAGTACGAGTCAGCTCGCCGTTTTTACCTTTGATCGTAATAACCTGACCGTTGATTTTTACATCAACGCCGGCAGGAACAACGACCGGTGCTTTAGCAACACGAGACATTTTTTCCTCCGATTAGGCTACGTAGCAGATAATTTCGCCACCAAGACCAGCCTGGCGCGCTGCACGATCAGTCATAACACCTTTAGAGGTAGAAACAACTGCGATACCCAGACCGGCCATAACTTTCGGCAGCTCATCTTTTTTCTTATAGATGCGCAGACCTGGGCGGCTGACTCGCTGAATGCTTTCTACAACAGCTTTACCCTGGAAGTACTTCAGAGTCACTTCCAGTTCCGGCTTGGTGTCGCCTTCAACTTTAAAATCTTCGATAAAACCTTCTTCCTTCAGCACGTTGGCAATTGCCACTTTCAGCTTGGAGGAAGGCATGGTGACCGCAGCTTTGTTCGCGGCCTGACCGTTACGGATACGGGTCAGCATATCCGCGATCGGATCTTGCATGCTCATCTGTCTTTACTCCCGTGATTCAATTGGTGACAATTACCAGCTAGCCTTTTTCAAGCCTGGTACTTCACCGCGCATGGCGGCTTCACGCAGTTTGATACGGCTCAACCCGAACTTGCCCACATAGCCATGTGGACGACCTGTTTGACGGCAGCGGTTACGCTGACGAGACGGGCTGGAATCACGCGGCAGACTCTGCAGCTTGAGAACAGCATTCCAACGATCTTCGTCGGAAGCGTTCACATCAGAAATGATCGCTTTCAGTTCAGCGCGTTTCGCGAAGTATTTATCAGCTAAAGCTACGCGTTTTACTTCGCGTGCTTTCATTGATTGCTTAGCCATTTAGTAACCCTACCTTACTTGCGGAACGGGAAGTCAAAGGCAGCCAGCAGAGCACGGCCTTCTTCGTCAGATTTCGCAGTAGTGGTAATGGTAATATCCAAACCACGAACGCGGTCGACTTTATCGTAGTCGATTTCTGGGAAGATGATCTGCTCACGGACACCCATGCTGTAGTTACCACGACCGTCGAAAGACTTAGCGGACAGGCCACGGAAGTCACGGATACGCGGTACAGCAATAGTGATCAGACGCTCAAGGAACTCCCACATGCGTTCGCCACGCAGAGTTACTTTACAGCCGATCGGATAGCCCTGACGGATTTTGAAGCCTGCAACAGATTTGCGTGCTTTGGTGATCAACGGCTTTTGACCGGAGATTGCTGCCAGGTCAGCTGCTGCGTTATCCAGCAGTTTCTTGTCAGCGATCGCTTCACCAACACCCATGTTCAGGGTGATCTTCTCGACCCGAGGGACTTGCATGACAGAATTGTAGTTAAACTCGGTCATGAGTTTGTTAACTACTTCGTCTTTGTAGTAATCATGCAGTTTCGCCATCGTACTACTCCAAATTACTTGATAGTTTCGCTGTTAGATTTGAAGAAACGGACTTTTTTGCCGTCTTCGAATCTAAAGCCTACACGGTCAGCCTTGCCGGTTGCCGCATTGAAGATAGCAACGTTAGAAACCTGAATAGCAGCTTCTTTTTCAACGATGCCGCCTGGTTGGTTCAGGGCCGGAACCGGCTTCTGATGTTTCTTAACCAGGTTGATACCTTCAACAATGACCTTGCCGGAAGACAGGACATTCTTAACTTTACCGCGTTTACCTTTATCTTTACCGGTTAACACGATAACTTCGTCATCACGACGGATTTTCGCTGCCATGATTCGCTCCTTAGAGTACTTCTGGTGCCAGAGAGATAATTTTCATGAACTTTTCAGTACGAAGTTCACGAGTTACCGGCCCAAAAATACGCGTGCCGATAGGCTGCTCGCTGTTATTGTTTAAAATAACGCATGCATTACCATCGAAGCGAATGACAGAACCGTCAGGGCGACGAACACCCTTCTTGGTGCGCACCACTACCGCCTTCAGCACATCACCTTTTTTGACCTTACCACGCGGAATTGCTTCTTTGATGGTGATCTTGATGATGTCGCCTACGCCTGCGTAGCGACGGTGCGAGCCACCCAGAACCTTGATACACATTACGCGACGTGCACCGGAGTTGTCGGCGACGTTCAGCATAGTCTGTTCTTGGATCATTTTAGTGCTCCGCTAATGTCAACTACTACCTGAGACTCTAAAATCAGAGCCGTTAAAAAGCCCCATATCGAGGGCGCGGCATTATAACACCGCTTCTGCAATATGGGTAGAAAAAATAAACGGCTCATTGCTGAGCCGTTTATTCGTATTGAGAGGGTACTGTATTACAGAACCGCTTTCTCTACAACGCGAACCAGAGTCCAGGACTTAGTCTTGGACAGCGGACGGCATTCACGGATTTCAACCTTGTCGCCGATTCCACATTCGTTGTTCTCGTCATGTACGTGCAGTTTGGTCGTACGCTTGATGAATTTACCGTAGATCGGGTGTTTCACAAAACGTTCGATAGCAACAACGATGGATTTCTCCATTTTATCGCTAACAACACGACCTTGCAGAGTACGGATTTTATCGGTCATTACGCACCCGCCTTCTGAGTCAGTAAAGTCTTAACGCGTGCAACATCACGACGCACTTGCTTCAGCAGATGAGTCTGTTGCAGCTGGCCACTTGCAGCCTGCATACGCAGGTTGAACTGCTCACGCAGCAGGTTCAGCAGCTCAGCGTTCAGCTCTTCAACGCTTTTTTCACGCAGCTCTTTTGCTTTCATTACATCACCGTCTTAGTTACAAAGGTGGTTTTGATAGGCAGTTTCGCTGCTGCCAGGCCGAAGGCTTCACGGGCCAGCTCTTCCGGTACACCGTCCATTTCATACAGGACTTTACCCGGCTGAATCAAGGCAACCCAGTACTCCACGTTACCTTTACCTTTACCCATACGAACTTCCAGCGGCTTCTCGGTGATCGGTTTGTCCGGGAATACACGGATCCAGATCTTACCTTGACGCTTAACTGCACGGGTCATTGCACGACGTGCTGCTTCGATCTGACGTGCAGTCAGACGACCACGGCCAACAGCTTTCAGACCGAAAGTGCCGAAGCTAACATCCGTACCCTGCGCCAGACCACGGTTGCGGCCTTTGTGCACTTTACGGAATTTTGTACGCTTTGGTTGTAACATCAGCGACGCTCCTTATTTACGGCCTTTACGCTGCTGCTTTTTAGGTTGAGCAGCCGGTTTTTCCGGTTGTTCAACAGCAGCCATACCACCCAGGATCTCACCTTTGAAGATCCATACCTTAACGCCGATTACACCGTAAGTGGTGTGCGCTTCAGAGGTGTTGTAGTCGATGTCAGCACGCAGAGTGTGCAGCGGAACACGACCTTCGCGGTACCATTCGGTACGTGCGATTTCCGCGCCGCCCAGACGGCCGCTAACTTCAACTTTGATACCTTTAGCGCCCAGACGCATTGCGTTCTGTACAGCACGCTTCATCGCACGACGGAACATAACACGACGTTCCAGCTGAGAAGTGATGCTGTCAGCAACCAGTTTTGCGTCCAGTTCAGGCTTACGAACTTCGGCGATATTGATCTGTGCAGGAACGCCAGCGATATCCGCTACGACCTTGCGCAGTTTTTCTACGTCTTCGCCTTTCTTACCGATAACGATACCCGGGCGAGCAGTGTGAATGGTCACACGGATGCTCTTAGCCGGACGCTCGATAACGATACGAGATACGGACGCTTTAGCCAGTTCCTTAGTCAGGTACTGACGTACTTTAAAATCGCTGTCCAGGTTGTCAGCGAATTCTTTGGTGTTCGCAAACCAGGTAGAGTTCCATGGTTTTACAATACCCAGGCGAATACCATTAGGATGTACTTTCTGACCCATTGCTAGTCTCCAGAGTCTCAGCGATCGGACACAACCACAGTAATGTGGCTGGTGCGCTTCAGGATGCGATCTGCACGACCTTTTGCACGCGGCATAATGCGCTTCATGCTCGGGCCTTCGTCTACGAAAATTTTCGCAACTTTCAGATCGTCGATGTCAGCGCCATCGTTGTGTTCAGCGTTAGCAATGGCAGATTCCAGAACTTTCTTGACCAGTACAGCCGCTTTCTTGTTGGTGTAGGTCAGAATATCCAGGGCCTGCGACACTTTCTTACCGCGAATCAGGTCAGCAACAAGGCGAACCTTCTGAGCAGAAGAACGAGCATGGCGATGTTGAGCTAAAGTTTCCATCTCTTCCTCCTACCTTATTTCTTCTTCGCTTTTTTATCAGCAGCGTGGCCGCGATAAGTACGAGTCGGTGCGAATTCACCCAGTTTGTGACCGACCATTTCGTCGGTGACAAATACCGGAACGTGCTGACGACCATTATGGACAGCGATGGTCAAACCGATCATGTTAGGAAAGATCGTTGAACGACGGGACCAAGTGCGCAGGGGCTTCTTGTCTCCGCTTTCCACCGCTTTCTCTACCTTCTTCAGCAAGTGCAGGTCAATAAAAGGACCTTTCTTGAGAGAACGTGGCATGGTTTATCCTCTAAAATTATTTGCTACGGCGACGTACGATAAATTTATCAGTACGCTTGTTGCTGCGGGTCTTCTTACCTTTGGTCTGAACGCCCCACGGAGTTACCGGGTGCTTACCAAAGTTACGACCTTCACCACCACCATGTGGGTGATCGACTGGGTTCATCGCGGTACCGCGAACGGTCGGACGAACACCACGCCAGCGTGCAGCACCTGCTTTACCCAGAACGCGCAGCATATGCTCAGCATTGCCAACTTCGCCCAGGGTAGCGCGGCAGTCTGCTTCAACTTTACGCATTTCACCAGAACGCAGACGCAGGGTGACATAAGCACCGTCACGCGCAACGATCTGAACGTAAGCACCAGCAGAACGCGCCAGCTGACCGCCTTTACCCGGTTTCATTTCTACGTTATGAACGGTAGAACCAACTGGGATATTGCGCATCGGCAGGGTGTTACCCGCTTTGATTGCAGCATCAACGCCAGACTGAATCTGGTCGCCAGCTTTCAGGCCTTTAGGGGCCAGGATGTAACGGCGTTCGCCATCTTTGTACAGAACCAGCGCGATGTTCGCGGAACGGTTCGGATCGTACTCAAGACGCTCAACAACTGCCGGGATACCGTCTTTGTTGCGTTTGAAGTCAACAATACGATAAGCCTGCTTGTGGCCACCACCGATGTGACGAGTGGTGATACGGCCATTGTTGTTACGACCACCGGATTTGCTGTTTTTTTCCAGCAACGGAGCAAAAGGTTTGCCCTTGTGCAGCTCTGGGTTAACCACTTTAACGACGTGGCGACGACCCGGAGATGTCGGTTTACATTTAACAACTGCCATTGTATTACTCCTCCGACTTACTCAGCGCCGCCAACGAAGTCCAGATTCTGGCCTTCTTTCAGGGTGACGTAAGCTTTTTTCCAGTCGCTACGACGACCGATACGCTGTCCGTGACGTTTAACTTTCCCTTTAACAACCAGGGTGTTAACGACTTCGACTTCGACTTCAAACAGTTTCTGCACAGCAGCTTTGATTTCTGCTTTGGTCGCGTCTTTAGCAACTTTGAGAACGATGGTGTTGGTTTTTTCCATCGCAGTAGACGCTTTTTCAGAAACGTGCGGTGCGCGCAGCACCTTCAGCAGACGTTCTTCACGAATCATGCCAGCATCTCCTCAACTTGCTTAACAGCATCAGCAGTCATTACGACTTTGTCGAAGGCGATCAGGCTAACCGGGTCGATACCAGTCGCGTCGCGTACGTCAACCTTGTGCAGGTTACGTGCGGCCAGGAACAGGTTCTCGTCCAGCTCACCGGTGATGATCAGCACATCTTCCAGAGCCATGTCTTTCAGTTTCTGTGCCAGCAGCTTAGTTTTAGGCGCTTCTACAGAGAAATTCTCGACAACGATCAGACGATCCTGACGTACCAGTTCGGACAGGATGCTTTTCAGCGCGCCGCGGTACATCTTTTTGTTAACTTTTTGACTGTGGTCCTGCGGACGTGCAGCGAAGGTCACGCCACCAGAACGCCAGATCGGGCTCTTGATAGAACCAGAACGCGCACGGCCGGTACCTTTCTGGCGCCACGGTTTTTTACCGGAACCAGTTACTTCAGCACGAGTCTTCTGAGCACGAGTACCCTGACGAGCACCAGCTGCATAAGCAACAACAACCTGGTGAACCAGCGCTTCGTTGAAATCACGACCGAAGGTAGTTTCGGAAACAGTCAGCGCGCTCTGCGCGTCTTTCAATACTAATTCCATTGCTATCCCCTTACGCCTTCACAGCTGGTTTAACGATCAGGTCGCTACCGGTTGCACCCGGGACCGCACCTTTAACCAGCAGCAGGTTGCGCTCAGCGTCAACACGTACTACGTCCAGGCTCTGAACGGTTACACGTTCGTTACCCAGCTGACCTGCCATTTTCTTGCCTTTGAACACTTTGCCCGGAGTCTGGTTCTGACCGATAGAACCCGGAACGCGGTGAGACAAGGAGTTACCGTGGGTCGCGTCCTGGGTACGGAAGTTCCAGCGCTTAACGGTACCTGCGAAACCTTTACCTTTAGAGGTGCCAGTTACGTCAACTTTTTTAACGTCAGCAAACAGTTCAACGCTAATGCTCTGACCTACAGTGAACTCTTCGCCTTCAGCCAGACGGAATTCCCACAGACCACGGCCAGCTTCTACGCCAGCTTTAGCGAAGTGACCTGCTTCCGGCTTGGTTACACGGTTAGCTTTTTTAGCACCAGTGGTAACCTGAACAGCGCGGTAGCCATCGTTAGCCAGGTCTTTAACCTGAGTAACACGGTTTGCTTCAACTTCGATTACGGTTACTGGGATAGAAACGCCATCTTCAGTGAAGATGCGGGTCATACCCACTTTTTTACCGACTAAACCAATCATTGTATCAACCTCTCAATCGCTCGATGACCTGATTAACCCAGGCTGATCTGCACGTCTACACCGGCAGCCAGATCCAGACGCATCAGAGCATCAACGGTTTTCTCAGTTGGCTCAACGATGTCAACCAGACGCTTGTGAGTGCGGATTTCGTACTGGTCACGCGCGTCTTTGTTGACGTGCGGGGAGATCAGAACGGTAAAGCGCTCTTTGCGGGTCGGCAGCGGGATCGGACCACGGACTTGCGCACCAGTGCGCTTAGCAGTCTCGACGATTTCCGCGGTTGATTGATCGATCAGACGATGATCAAACGCTTTCAGGCGGATACGGATTCTTTGGTTCTGCATGAGACCAGAGCTCCAATTATTTTATAAACGAAAATGATTACTCCTCAGACCCATTACGATTGATGGGAGAGTGTAACCGTTCTTACGTAGCTTCCCGATTGGAAGCATTGTTAGACAGCCAAATCGGCTATCCGAGGTTCTTCGAACCTGCCGTCAATTAAGACAAGCCCGCGCATTATACGTAAATCTCGCCAGGACGCAAGCCTTGTTTAGAAAACAAGCGACGACGAGCGGTTTTGCGCGGCTCTTCGCACCGCTTTCGCAACCTTGCAGCAGACGGTGGATTTGCCTGAAGCCGCTGCCTGTTTCTGAATTATCACCTCTCGCAGGGCCGTGGTCATGCGGGGATGATAGTCAGACGTTCATAACTGAGGCAGAAACGATGCTCACTCCCCTCCCCTTCTACCTGCTTTACGCCAGCCTGACCTGGAAATTGGTTCAAATGGATCTGCGGGAGGGCTTACTGCCGGACAGATATCTCTGCCCGCTGCTCTGGGCCGGCTTACTCTGGCATCTCTGTTTTCACCCTGCTTTTTTAGCCTCTGCGGTTACCGGCGCTATGACAGGATACTGTGGTTTCGCTGCACTCTATTGGGGTTATCGCCTGGTGCGCAGGCAGGAAGGGCTCGGTTATGGCGATGTGAAATATCTGGCCGCGCTGGGGGCATGGCATGGATGGGCCGCCCTGCCCGCGCTGGTACTGAGCGCTGCGGTCCTGGCCGCCATCTTTATTTTGATCCAGCTGCGCTTTTATTCCCGCCGGCAGGTATTAAAAAACCCGCTGCCGTTTGGCCCATTTCTGGCGGCAGCGGGTTTACTTTCAGGCTGGCAGACGCTCGTCAGTCTTTCACCTTGATCTGCGACTGAATATAGTTTTGCAAACCAATCTTGCTGATAAGATCCAGCTCGGTTTCCAGCCAGTCGATATGTCCTTCCTCATCGGCCAGAATTTCAATCATCATATCCCGGCTGACATAGTCATGTATGCTGTCGGCATAGGCGATCGCTTCGCGAAGGTCGCGCGCCCCATCCAGCTCAAGAGCGAGATCGGAACGCAGCATCTCTTCAACATCTTCGCCAATACCCAGCTTGCCCAGATCCTGCAGATTCGGAATACCTTCGAGAAAGAGAATACGCTCAATATATTTATCGGCGTGCTTCATCTCATCGATAGATTCATGATATTCAACGTCGTTGAGACGCATCAGGCCCCAGTTCTTGAACATTCGGGCATGAAGAAAATACTGGTTGATTGCGACAAGCTCATTTCCCAATAATTTATTGAGATAACTTATGATTTTAACATCACCTTTCATTATATAGTCCCTCCGCTTCCACTCATTAGAGCGTAGAAGGGGCTACCGGGATGTCAAAAAAAAGATAGGGCTTCAGGCAATCTCTTTGTATTCCGGGATCTGCGTCAATTCATCCTGCATGATCTCACGCGCGGCGCGTATGCACTTACCGCATTGATTTCCCACCGGAACAAATTTACGCAGCTGCTGAAAAGATTGAGGGTGAAACTGGCGAACGGCCTGACGTATTTTTTTGTCGCTCACACCATTACATAAACAAACGTACATAACCACTCCCGTTCAAAATATGCGCAAAGTGTAAGTGAGAATAATTATGATTACAATAGCACAGAGGGTCAGGATCGGGGCGGTAAGGTGCAAAAAATGCGAAAATTTGTGACCAGGAAAACGCAGGCAAACAAAAAGGGCGCCGAAGCGCCCTTTCAAATCCAGGGATAACGAATTAGCCCAGAACTTTAGCAACAACGCCCGCGCCAACGGTACGGCCGCCTTCACGGATTGCGAAACGCAGACCGTCGTCCATCGCGATCGGGTGGATCAGGGTAACAACCATTTTGATGTTGTCGCCCGGCATTACCATCTCTACGCCTTCCGGCAGTTCGATGGTGCCAGTCACGTCAGTTGTACGGAAGTAGAACTGCGGACGGTAGCCTTTGAAGAACGGAGTGTGACGGCCGCCTTCGTCTTTGGACAGAATGTACACTTCAGATTCGAACTTGGTGTGCGGCTTGATGGTGCCCGGCTTAGCCAGTACCTGACCACGTTCGATCTCTTCACGCTTGATACCACGCAGCAGAACACCAACGTTCTCACCGGCACGGCCTTCGTCCAGCAGTTTGCGGAACATTTCAACGCCAGTACAGGTGGACTTCGCAGTCTCTTTGATACCAACGATTTCAACTTCTTCGCCAACCTTGATGATACCGCGCTCTACACGACCGGTAACAACGGTACCACGACCGGAGATGGAGAATACGTCTTCGATCGGCAGCAGGAACGGCTTGTCAATCGCACGCTCTGGTTCCGGAATGTAGGAATCCAGGAAGCCAGCCAGTTCGATGATCTTCTCTTCCCACTCAGCTTCGCCTTCCAGCGCTTTCAGAGCAGAACCACGAACGATCGGAGTGTCATCGCCCGGGAAGTCGTACTGGGACAGCAGTTCGCGAACTTCCATCTCAACCAGTTCCAGCAGCTCTTCGTCATCAACCATGTCGCACTTGTTCAGGAACACGATGATGTACGGAACGCCTACCTGACGACCCAGCAGGATGTGCTCACGGGTCTGCGGCATCGGGCCGTCAGTCGCAGCAACAACCAGGATCGCGCCGTCCATCTGCGCAGCACCGGTGATCATGTTTTTAACATAGTCGGCGTGGCCCGGGCAGTCTACGTGCGCGTAGTGGCGGGTCGGGGTGTCATATTCAACGTGAGAGGTGTTGATGGTGATACCACGAGCTTTTTCTTCCGGCGCGTTATCGATCTGGTCGAATGCGCGAGCAGCACCACCGTAGGTTTTAGCCAGAACGGTAGTGATTGCAGCGGTCAGGGTAGTTTTACCATGGTCAACGTGGCCGATAGTACCGACGTTGACGTGCGGTTTTGTACGTTCAAATTTTTCTTTAGACACGGCTATATTCCTTACTATAGCGCCCCCTCATCGAGGGGGCACGGGACTTTGGTTTTAACCCTGCGGCTTATTTACCACGGGCTTCGATAACGGCCTGAGCAACGTTGTTCGGGGCATCATCATACTTCAGGAATTCCATCGTATAAGATGCACGACCTTTGGTCAGAGAACGCAGCTGAGTCGCATAACCGAACATTTCGGACAGCGGAACTTCAGCGTGGATCTTAACGCCAGTTACTTCAGATTCCTGACCACGCAGCATACCGCGACGACGGCTCAAGTCACCGATAACGTCACCGGTGTTCTCTTCCGGGGTCTCTACTTCAACCTTCATGATCGGCTCAAGCAGAACTGGTTTTGCTTTCTTAAAGCCTTCTTTAAAGGCGATAGACGCAGCCAGTTTAAACGCCAGTTCAGAGGAGTCAACGTCGTGGTAAGAACCGAAGTGCAGACGAATACCCATGTCTACTACCGGATAACCAGCCAGCGGACCAGACTTCAGCTGCTCCTGGATGCCTTTATCAACGGCCGGGATGTATTCGCCAGGAATTACACCACCTTTAATGTCGTTGATGAACTCGTAGCCTTTCGGGTTGGAACCCGGCTCCAGCGGGTACATGTCGATAACAACATGACCATACTGACCGCGACCACCAGACTGCTTAGCGTGTTTACCTTCGATATCGGTAACTTTCGCGCGAATCGCTTCACGGTAAGCAACCTGAGGTTTACCGACGTTCGCTTCAACGTTGAATTCACGCTTCATACGGTCAACGATGATGTCGAGGTGCAGTTCACCCATACCGGCGATAATGGTCTGGTTAGATTCTTCGTCAGTCCATACGCGGAAAGACGGGTCTTCTTTAGCCAGACGGCCCAGAGCCAGACCCATTTTTTCCTGGTCAGCTTTGGTTTTCGGTTCAACAGCGATAGAGATTACCGGCTCAGGGAATTCCATACGCTCCAGGATGATCGGATGATCTGGATCACACAGGGTATCACCTGTGGTCACATCTTTCAGACCGATCGCTGCAGCGATGTCGCCTGCGCGAACTTCTTTGATCTCTTCACGTTTGTTAGCGTGCATCTGTACGATACGGCCAAAACGTTCACGCGCCGTTTTCACGGAGTTCAGGATGGTGTCACCGGAGTTAACCACACCAGAGTAAACGCGGAAGAACGTCAGGTTACCAACGAACGGGTCGGTAGCAATTTTGAACGCCAGTGCAGAGAACGGCTCGTCATCGCTTGCGTGACGCTCAGCCGGAGTATCTTTACCGTCATCCAGGATGCCGTTGATCGCAGGTACGTCAACCGGGGATGGCAGGTAATCAACTACCGCATCCAGCATCGCCTGAACACCTTTGTTCTTGAACGCAGAACCGCAGGTTACCAGGATGATTTCGTTGTTCAGAACGCGCTGACGCAGAGCTTTCTTAATCTCTTCTTCAGTCAGTTCTTCACCGCCCAGGTATTTTTCCATCAGCTCTTCTGACGCTTCAGCGGCAGATTCGATCAGGTTCTGGTGCCATTCGTCAGCCAGGTCCTGCATGTCAGCCGGGATATCTTCGTATTCGAAGGTAACGCCCTGGTCTGCATCGTTCCAGTTGATGGCTTTCATTTTCACCAGGTCGATAACACCGGTGAACGCTTCTTCAGCGCCAATTGCCAGCTGCAGCGGAACCGGGTTCGCGCCCAGACGGGTTTTGATCTGACCAACAACTTTCAGGAAGTTAGCACCCATACGGTCCATTTTGTTAACGAACGCGATGCGTGGAACTTTATATTTGTTAGCCTGACGCCATACGGTTTCAGACTGCGGCTGAACACCACCAACTGCGCAGTAAACCATTACCGCACCATCCAGCACACGCATGGAACGTTCTACTTCGATGGTGAAGTCAACGTGCCCCGGGGTGTCGATGATGTTTACGCGGTGCGGTTCATACTGTTTAGCCATACCTGACCAGAATGCAGTAGTCGCAGCGGAGGTGATGGTGATACCACGCTCCTGCTCCTGCTCCATCCAGTCCATGGTAGCAGCGCCGTCATGAACTTCACCGATTTTGTGGTTTACACCGGTGTAGAACAGAATACGTTCGGTAGTAGTGGTTTTACCGGCGTCGATGTGCGCACTGATACCGATGTTACGGTAGCGTGCGATGGGTGTTGTACGAGCCATTTTATTCCTCGTTTAGTACATTAAGGCGTTCAGATAAGTAACCCAGAGCGGGCAGCTTCTCTGAAGCGCCCGCCTGGTGACTATGACTCCGAAGGGATTACCAACGGTAGTGTGCGAACGCCTTGTTGGCTTCTGCCATGCGGTGAACGTCTTCACGTTTCTTCACTGCAGTACCTTTGTTGTCTGCAGCGTCAGTGAGTTCGTTCGCCAGACGCAGAGCCATGGATTTATCACCGCGTTTACGAGCAGCTTCAACGATCCAACGCATTGCCAGAGCATTACGACGAACCGGACGAACTTCAACTGGAACCTGATAAGTAGAACCACCTACGCGGCGGGACTTAACTTCTACAGTCGGACGAACGTTGTCGAGAGCAACTTCGAACGCTTCCAGTTCAGATTTACCAGAGCGCTGAGCCAGGGTCTCCAGCGCGCTGTATACGATTGCTTCTGCAGTAGATTTTTTACCATCTACCATCAGGATATTTACAAATTTTGCCAGCAGTTCTGATCCGAACTTCGGATCCGGAAGAATTTTACGCTGACCAATGACGCGACGACGTGGCATGGGATTACTCCGTTGTTAATTCAGGATTGTCCAAAACTCTAAGAGTTTAGTGTGACATTAAGATAAATCAGTTTGGCCTTACTTAACGGAGAACCATTAAGCCTTAGGACGCTTCACGCCGTACTTGGAGCGAGCCTGCTTACGGTCTTTAACACCTGAGCAGTCCAGCGCACCACGAACGGTGTGGTAACGAACACCCGGAAGGTCTTTAACACGACCGCCACGGATCAGGATCACGGAGTGCTCCTGCAGGTTGTGACCTTCACCACCGATGTAGGAAGTCACTTCGAAACCGTTAGTCAAACGCACACGGCATACTTTACGCAGTGCGGAGTTTGGTTTTTTAGGAGTGGTGGTATATACGCGAGTACATACGCCACGTTTCTGCGGGCAGGCTTCCAGCGCAGGCACGTTGCTTTTTGCAACTTTGCGTGCACGTGGTTTGCGTACCAGCTGGTTAACTGTTGCCATTAAATAGCTCCTGGTTTTAGCTTTTGCTTCGTAAACACGTAATAAAACGACCTCATACAATATGAGGACGCGAAATTTTAGGGCTACGCCGAAAAGGTGTCAAGAAATATACAGCGTTCTAAACTCACCAGCTCATCTGACCGGTGTGTTTAACCGCAAGATTAACGAAATCAGTATAGTCAACCGCATCGATATTGGTTGAAATTTGACCAATTAAGCCGCGCGCGATGAGATCTTCCTTCAGGGCTAAGACCTTAATGGGGGCGGCATTGAGAATTTCAACGAAACGCCCCCCTGCCACAGCGGCGAATACGCCATCCTGAATAAGCAGAAGTTCATCGCCGTCACGCACCATTCTTAGCAAATTCTCAATATCGCACTGCCACGGCGAGCGGCTCAGGGTATGGAGCATAGCGACCTCAGAATGTCAGTACCGTATCGTAGCCGGCGAGTTTCTCGCGCAGCGCCTCGTGGGGAAGCACCTGCGCGTCCAGCACCCGCGGCGCGTCTTCATCAAGCCCGCGCTCGCGAAGCGAGGTGGCGCAAACCCAGAGATTCTCAACATCGTAGAGCGGCAGCACCTTAAAGGTAGCGATATAGTCCCGCGCCAGCACCATCTGCGGCTGCTGACCGGCAAGAAGCTGAAACACGCCGTCGCCGATAAAAAAGACGCCGATATCCTCCGTCAGCGCGGAGGTAGCGAGCAGCGCATCCAGCCCTTCTCTTCCTGCAGCGCTGCCATGCGGCGCGCTGGTAAATACAAAAGCGACACGATTCATCAGAATTGCACCATCCGATCGCAGGTCAGCGCGGCCTGGGCCAGCGCTCCTAAGCCGCTCAGGGAAAACCCCGGCTGAAGGTTAGCGCCTTCGGTAACGCCGCGGCGCAGGGCCGCCGCCACGCAGATATGCAGTTCGACGCCGTGATGTTCATTAAGCGCCTGCCAGGCCCGTACCAGATCGAACTCATCAGTGGCGGGGGCGGTCAGCTGATTGGCGTTGTAGATCCCTTCGCGGTAGAAAAAGACGCTCTTAAGCTCATGCCCTGCCGCCAGCAACGCCTGGGCAAACTGGAGCGCGCTGCTTGCCTGCTGGGTGCCATAGGCCGGACCGGTAACCATCAGGGCAAAGCGCATTACTTATCCTGTCCCATAAAATCACCGCTCTTGAACTGGCGGATATAGAGATAGACGGTGTGTTTGGAGATGTTCAGACGATCGGCCACCTGGTTGATGGCATCTTTGATATCGAAAATACCTTTCTCATAAAGATTAAGCACGATCTGTCGATTCTTGGCGTTGTTCGATACGTTGCGATCGGCATTGACCTCTTCAATGGTGAACTCCAGCGTCTGCATCACAAGGTCTTCTACCGAGGAGGCAAAATTCACCGACGATCCCACCTCCGGTGTTTCCGGCGGAATAAAGGTGCTCATAATTTGCGAGAACGGCACGTCCAGATTCATGTTAATGCACAGCAGGCCAATCACACGATGGTCACGGTTACGGATGGCGATCGTTACTGACTTCATCAATACGCCGCTTTTCGCACGGGTGAAATAGCATTTGGAGACGCTGCTGTCGGCGCCGGTCATGTCGTGCAGCATGCGCAGCGCCAGATCGGTAATGGGCGAGCCGATTTTGCGGCCCGTGTGCTCGCCGTTGGCAATTCGAATGGCGGAACATTTCAGATCCTGCAGGGAGTGCAGAACGATTTCGCAATGGGACCCAATAAGCATCGCTAACCCGTCCACCACCGCTTCATAGGATTTTAGAATATCGAAGTCGGTCTGGTCGAAAGGACGTTGATCCAGTAAATCAAGTTCACTGGTTTCGTTGGTTAAAAGCGACCTGGACATGAAAAAAACACTCCTTTTCAGGAGCCTGTCGGTTAGTGGTCAGGGCAGGCTCATAGTGACATGGACAACTAAATTAATACAGCGTAGGTAACGCTTTCCAGTGTTAATTATATCTGCCCTAATAAAAAAAACGCCGCCCTGGCAGGCGGCGCTTTTCACAGATTTACTTCTTCGCAGCATCAGCTGCTTTGTTTTCAGCTGGCGCCTGCTTGGCATCCGCTTTCGGTGCCGGTTTGATATCCAGCAGCTCTACGTCAAAGACCAGGGTAGAGTTTGCTGGGATCCCCGGAACGCCGGTTTTACCGTAAGCCAGAGCCGGTGGGATAACCAGCTTGATTTTGCCGCCTTTCTTGATGTTCTTCAGCCCTTCGGTCCAGCCCGGGATCACGCCGTCCAGACGGAAGGAGAGCGGCTCGCCGCGGGTATAGGAGTTATCGAACTCTTTACCATCGATCAGCGTACCTTTGTAGTTAACCACTACGGTGTCGCTATCTTTCGGTGCTGCGCCAGTCCCTTCTTTCTCAACTTTATAGAGCAGACCGGTAGAGGAAGTTTTCACCCCTTTCTCTTTCGCAAAGTTATCGCGGAACGCTTTACCCTTCGCTTCGTTAGCCGTTGCGTCTTTCTCCATCTTCTCCTGAGCCGCGCCCTTCACGCGCGTTTCAAACGCCTGCAGAGTCTGCTCGATCTCCTGGTCAGAGAGCTTGCTCTTGTCCGCAAACGCATCCTGAACACCCGCGATCAGCTGATCTTTATCCAGTTTGATGCCCAGTTTTTCCTGCTCTTTGAGAGAGTTTTCCATATAACGCCCCAGAGATGCGCCCAGTGCATAGGCAGATTTCTGGTCGTCATTTTTGAAAGCCGCTTTGCTGTCGGCGGAAGCAGCTGGCTTAGCGGCCGCTGCGGTATCCGCTGCGAAAGACAGAGGAGCATTCAGAGCAACGGCCATAGTGGTCGCCAGCAGCGTGACTTTTAACAGTGATTTCATCCATTTCTCCAGGAGCCGGGGCCTCTCGCCCCGGTATTTAACGTTGGTAAGGAGGTTACTATAAAACGTCGCAGAAGAAATCTACAGACAACCTCCCCAGATTCTCGCCTCTTTTCAGACTATTTTTGTTTAAATAAGTTTCTTTTCAATCCCATGGTTACTGCGCGCCAGCGCAAAGTCAGATAACATTCGCCGCCAGTTCCTATTAGCGTCAGAGATACTCACGAGGTGCATCATGCAGAACACAGGACTAGAAGAGAGAGTGGCTGAACTCGAAAGCCGCCTGGCTTTTCAGGAGATCACCATCGAAGAACTGAACCAGACCGTCACCGCGCACGAGCTGGAGATGGCGAAACTGCGCGACCATATGCGCCTGTTGACGGAAAAACTCAAAGCCACGCAGCCATCGCAGATCGCTTCACAGGCGGAAGAGACCCCGCCGCCCCACTATTGAGGCGTAAAAAAAGCGGGAGAGTTCCCGCTTTTTTGTCTGAGGCGTTAGCCGCTATTAGTGGCAACCGCAGCCGCCGTGACCGCCGCAACCACCTTTGCCGTGCTCGTGGTCGTGATCATGGCCGTGACCGCCGCAGCAGCCGTCGTGACCGTGGTCGTGATCGTGGTCATGACCGTGCGCGCCGTGAACGTGCCCATGAGCCAGCTCTTCAGCGGTCGCTTCACGAATCGCTACCACTTCAACGTTGAACTTCAGGTTCTGGCCAGCCAGCATGTGGTTGCCATCAACCACAACGTGGTCATCTTCAACTTCGGTGATTTCAACCGGTACCGGACCCTGATCGGTTTCCGCCAGGAAGCGCATACCCACCTGCAGCTCGTCAACGCCCATGAATACATCTTTAGGCACACGCTGAACCAGGTTGTCGTCATACTGGCCGTAAGCGTCGTTCGCGCCCACAGCTACGTCGAATTTGTCGCCGACTTCATGGCCTTCCAGCGCGTTTTCCAGGCCGGAAATCAGGGAACCGTGACCATGCAGATAGTCCAGCGGCGCACTCACCGGAGACTCATCAACCAATACACCGTCTTCTGTACGTACCTGATAGGCCAGGCTGACCACCAGGTCTTTTGCTACTTTCATGATATCTCCTGAGCGTGGGAAAATTGCTGGCGCAGATTGTAGCGGAAATCTGCACCCGTGTACCCTTTAGCTTAAAAAAACTCGGGGCATATCGCTAGTCCGGATGAAAAATGCCGATAACCTGCTCTTCTTTGCGCACGTGTTCGCGGGCCTCTTTATCCGCCTCGCGCATCTGGTGTCCGCACTTAACACACTTAACAATATCAATATTATTTTCCCGCCACATCGCGAGAGAGTCCTGCGCCTGGCAGGCGGGACATTTCGCACCGGCGATAAAACGTTTACGTATAGCCATACTCAATTACCTTTATTCAAACTCATCCCAGCCGTCGAGCTGGCGTTTTTCCTGCTGCATCTCCCGCTGGAAGATCTCCTCCAGCTCGCGCCGCGCTTCCCGTACGCGGGAAATTTGCACCGTATCGGTATGCACCGGCATCAGTTCCCGCAGCATACGCATATCAAGCCGGCGGAAGTGCATCTGCGCCCGCTGCGCCTGGTGAGGATGCATGCCCAGCGTGATGAGCGCCTTGCGCCCCAGCTCCAGGGCGCTGGAGAAAGTTTCTCGGGAGAAATGTTTTACCCCCGCCTGCAGCAGCTCGTGCGCCTCTACGCGTCCCCGGGCGCGCGCCAGAATATTCAGGTGCGGGAAGTGCTGCTGGCAAATCTCCACCAGCTTCATCGTATCTTCAGGATCGTTGCAGGTGATAACAATCGACTCGGCGGCTTCCGCCCCGGCGGAGCGCAGCAGCTCGAGTTGAGTCGCATCGCCGTAGTAAACCTTATAACCATATTTGCGCATCAGTTTGACCGCGCTGATATCGCGTTCCAGCACCGTGATCCGCATCTGGTTCGCCATCAGCAAGCGGCCAATTACCTGCCCGAAGCGGCCAAACCCCACGATGATCACTTGGGGTTTATCATCCTCGACCCACGGCGTTTCGCTCTCCTCTTCGGCGGTGTTAAAGCGCCGGGAGAGCACCCGGTCGATAAAGCGCATCAGCAGCGGCGTGGTCATCATAGAGAGCGTCACCGTCACCAGTAACAGCGCCATCTGGTCATGCTGGAACAGGCGCTGGGAGGAGGCGGTAGAAAAGAGCACAAAAGCGAACTCCCCGCCCTGGCTGAGCACCCCTGAAAACTGCATTCGCTCTGAGCTGCGCAGACCGTAGAGGCGCGCCAGCGTATAGAGCACCAGCGATTTGACCGCCACCAGCACCGCCACGCTGACCACCACCCACAACAGATGGGTATAGAGCACTCCCAGGTTAAGCGCCATACCGACCGAGATAAAGAATAGCCCCAGCAGCAGCCCCTTAAACGGATCGATCGCCGTTTCCAGCTCGTGGCGGTATTCGCTCTCCGCCAGCAGGATGCCCGCGATAAAGGTCCCCAGCGCCATGGAGAGTCCCAGCGCATCCATAAAGAGCGCCGAGCCCAGCACCAGCAGCAGGGTGGCGGCGGTAAAGACCTCGCGCACGCCGGAGGCGGCAATAAAGCGAAAGACCGGCCGCAGCAGATAACGCCCGCCCACCAGCATGCCGCCGAAGGCGAGCACCTTCATGCCGATTTTCATCCAGTCGAAATGGTCATCGCCCGATCCCGCCAGCAGCGGCACCAGCGCCAGAGCCGGGATGACGGCGAGATCCTGAAACAGCAGTATCGAAAAGCCCAGCTGGCCCGCCTCGCTGCGGTTCATACCTTTGTCGCGCATCAGCTGCAACGCCATGGCGGTAGAGGACATCGCCAGCCCAATGCCGCCCACAACCGCCGCCTGCCAGCTGAAGTCGGTAAGCATTAAGAGCCCGCCAAGGATCGCCGCGCTCAGCAGCACCTGCGCCGCCCCTACGCCAAATATCGAGCGCCGCAGCTGCCAGAGCTTGGAGGGATTAAGCTCCAGCCCGATGATAAACATCAGGAAGACCACCCCCAGCTCGGAAAAGTGCAGGATCTCTTCCACGTCGCTGATAAAACCCAGCCCCCACGGGCCGATGGCAATACCCGCCAGCAGATAGCCCAGCACGGCGCCAATACCCAGCCGGGCGGCCAGCGGCACGGCCACGACCGCGGCGAAGAGAAATAGCACGCCCGCTAACAGCAGATCGGAACCTTCCATTAGTGGCCCCCCGTCAGGGCGGGCATCGCCAGCCAGTCGCCGTAGGCCTTCGCATGGCTCTCCAGCACCTGCGCCGGCTGTCGGCGCGCCCAGTAGACGATAATCGGGTTCATCCAGTGCATGCGGCACATGGCCGCCGTCAGCTCAAAGGGACGCAGAATATCGCTCATGGGGTAACGGTTCAGGCCATCGTGGCGGTAGGCGCTTTCCGGCTCCCCGGTCGTGATGACGCTACGCCAGTACTTTCCCGCCAGCTGGGTTCCTCCCACCCCGCTGGAGAACCCGCGGCTTAACACCCGATCCAGCCACTCTTTCATCAGCGCCGGACAGCTATAGGTATAGAGCGGATGCTGAAAGACAATCACGTCGTGTTCGCGCAAAAGCGCCTGCTCACGTGGAATATCGATAAAAAAATCGGGATAGTGCGCGTAAAGATCGTGCACCGTTACGTTACTCAGCTGTTGAGCCGGTTTAAGCAGAACCCGGTTGGCTACCGAGTCCTGTGATTCCGGATGGGCATACAGCAGCAGCACTTTTGCTGTCTGGGACATCATTCCCCTCCCGGTGATGTTTTGTCTATTGTTGTTGTTTTGGGCTACCATGGCGCCCCGGTGCGGCAAGATTGTCACACCTTACATTATCATAATGACAAATTAACATAGTCGGAACATACGGCGCTCTATGATTGTTTTCTCCTCGTTACAAATTCGTCGCGGCGTACGCGTTCTGCTGGATAACGCGACGGCCACTATTAATCCCGGGCAGAAAGTGGGCCTGGTGGGAAAAAACGGCTGCGGCAAATCCACCCTGCTTGCCCTGCTGAAAAATGAGATCACCGCTGACGGCGGCAGTTTCACCTTTCCCGGCAACTGGCAGCTCGCCTGGGTAAACCAGGAGACGCCCGCCCTGAGCGTACCGGCGCTCGACTATGTTATCGACGGCGATCGCGAATACCGCAAGCTCGAGGCGGAACTCCACGCGGCCAACGAGCGTAACGACGGCAACGCTATCGCCACCGTCCACGGCAAGCTCGACGCCATCGACGCCTGGACCATCCGCTCCCGCGCCTCCAGCCTGTTGCACGGCCTTGGCTTCAGCAACGAGCAGCTCGAACGTCCGGTGAGTGACTTCTCCGGCGGTTGGCGTATGCGTCTGAACCTTGCCCAGGCGCTAATCTGCCGCTCCGACCTGCTGCTGCTTGACGAACCGACCAACCACCTCGATCTCGATGCGGTGATCTGGCTGGAAAAATGGCTGAAAAGCTATCAGGGCACGCTGATTTTGATCTCCCATGACCGCGATTTCCTCGACCCGGTGGTGGATAAGATCATCCATATTGAGCAGCAGTCGATGTTCGAGTACACCGGCAACTACAGCTCGTTTGAACGCCAGCGCGCCACCCGACTCGCCCAGCAGCAGGCGATGTACGAGAGCCAGCAGCAGCGCGTGGCGCACCTGCAAAGTTTTGTCGACCGCTTCAAGGCGAAAGCGTCAAAGGCCAAACAGGCGCAGAGCCGCATCAAGATGCTGGAGCGGATGGAGATGATCGCTCCGGCGCATGTGGATAATCCGTTCCACTTCAGCTTCCGCGCCCCGGAAAGCTTGCCGAACCCGCTGCTGAAGATGGAGAAGGTGAGCGCGGGCTATGGCGATCGCACTATTCTCGACTCCATTAAGCTTAACCTGGTACCCGGCTCGCGCATTGGCCTGCTGGGTCGCAACGGAGCAGGTAAATCGACGCTGATTAAACTGCTGGCGGGTGAGCTTAATCCAGTCAGCGGAGAAATTGGCCTCGCAAAAGGGATCAAGCTTGGCTATTTTGCCCAGCATCAGCTTGAATTTTTGCGCGCGGACGAATCGCCGTTGCAGCATATGGCGCGCCTGGCGCCACAGGAGCTGGAGCAGAAGCTGCGCGACTATCTCGGCGGTTTCGGCTTCCAGGGCGATAAAGTCACGGAACAGACCGCCCGCTTCTCAGGCGGTGAAAAAGCCCGTCTCGTGCTGGCGCTTATCGTCTGGCAGCGCCCTAATCTGCTGCTGCTCGATGAGCCGACTAACCACCTGGATCTCGATATGCGCCAGGCGCTCACCGAAGCGCTGATAGAATTTGAAGGGGCGCTGGTGGTGGTGTCGCACGATCGTCACCTGATCCGCTCCACCACCGACGATCTCTATCTGGTGCACGATGGCAAAGTCGAACCGTTTGATGGCGATCTGGAAGATTACCAACAGTGGCTGAGCGATGTGCAGAAGCTGGAGAGCCAGCCGACAGAAGCGCCAAAAGAGAATGCTAACAGCGCCCAGGCGCGTAAAGATCAGAAGCGCCGCGAGGCGGAATTGCGCACTCAGACGCAGCCGCTGCGTAAAGAGATCGCGCGTCTGGAAAAAGAGATGGAAAAGCTTAACGCCACGCTTACAGCAGTAGAGGAGAAGCTGGGCGACAGCGATCTCTACGACCAGAGCCGTAAAGCCGAGCTGACAGAGTGTCTGCAAACCCAGGCGAAAACCAAATCGAGCCTGGAAGAGTGCGAGATGGCCTGGCTGGAGGCACAGGAACAGCTGGAAGCGATGCTACAAAGCGACTAACAGAGCAGGAGAGCTATGAGTTTCGACATAAACAATGACCTTACCGTTCGTAAACTCGTTATATTCATGACCTTTATGGAAAAAGGGACAATTGCGCGCACCGCAGAGGCGCTGAATCTGAGCGGCGTGAGCGTGCATCGCGCGCTTCACACGCTGGAAGAGAACGTCCGTTGCCCGCTGTTCACCCATAAAGGCCGTAATTTGATCGCGCTCCCCTCAGCATGGACACTGCTGGAGTATTGCCAGGAGATGGCGCAGATCCTCGATCGCGGGCTGGAAGAGGCGCGCAAAGTCGCTGGCGTGGGCCAGGGTCGTCTGCGCGTCGGCACGCTCTATTCGCTGACGCTGGAAACGGTGCCGCGGCTGATCATGGGAATGAAGCTGCGCCGCCCGGACCTTGAAATGGATCTGACGATGGGCTCCAACGATATGCTCCTGCATATGCTGCAGGAGGGGTCGCTGGATGCCATTCTCATCTCTATCTCCGAGAGCGATATCGATCGTAACAGCCTGGAGGTACTTCCGCTGTTTCATGACGATATTTTTCTGGCCGCTCCCGCCTCCGCCACGCTTAACACCCGCGAGCTTGCCGATTTGCGGGATTATAAAGATCAGAAATTTGTCGCGCTGGCGGAAGGGTTTGCCACCTATGCAGGTTTTCAGGAAGCGTTTCATATCGCCGGATTTGAGCCGGAGATTGTCACCCGGGTTAACGACATTTTTTCGATGTTAAGCCTGGTGCAGGCCGGAGTGGGATTTACTCTGATGCCCGGCAGAATGAAAAAAGTTTATGAAAACTCGTTGCAACTGTTGAAGCTCGCTGAGCCCTATCAGATGCAGCAGCTTATTGCCATTGTCTTTGCCCGCAATCGCGAGCAGGACCCCAGCCTGCGGGCGCTGGCCGCGGAAGGGCGCATGTACGCGCGCAGTTTGCAGGATCTTGTCTGACCGCTTGCCGGGTGGCGACGCGTTGCGTCTTACCCGGCCTACAAATCAGACACACCACTACCCGTAAGCCCGGTAAGCGACGCGTTGCGTCTTACCCGGCCTACAAATCAAACACATCACTACTCGTAGGCCCGGTAAGCGAAGCGCCACCGGGCAAATTGCCGGGTGGCGACGCGTTGCGTCTTACCCGGCCTACAAATCAGACACACCACTACCCGTAAGCCCGGTAAGCGAAGCGCCACCGGGCAAATTGCCGGGTGGCGACGCGTTGCGTCTTACCCGACCTGCAAATCAAACACACCGCTACCCGTAGGCCCGGTAAGCGAAGCGCCACCGGGCAAATTGCCGGGTGGCGATGCGTTGCGTCTTACCCGGCCTGCAAATCAAACACACCGCTACCCGTAGGCCCGGTAAGCGAAGCGCCACCGGGCAAATTGCCGGGTGGCGACGCGTTGCGTCTTACCCGGCCTGCAAATCAAACACACCGCTACCCGTAGGCCCGGTAAGCGAAGCGCCACCGGGCAACAGATCACGCGCTCAGCCGCTTCGCCAGATGCACCGCCACATCCACGCCGCTGCGCTCCAGAGAGATAGCCTCCCCTTTCCAGGCCGCCTGGCGCGTCAGGCAGGTGAGCACGCCGCCGGGCGGCATCTCAATTGCCAGCCGACCGTCACGTTCGCTGGCGGAAATCATCGCCTCCTGCCAGCGCACCGTGCGGGCCATATTCATCGCCAGATCGTCGGCGATTTTTTCCGGCTGCCACAGCACGCGTCCGGTGCTGCCGCTCAGCCAGGCGCAGCGGGGACGAGAGAGTGTTACCCGGCTGAAAGCCTCAGCCAGCTTAAGGGCCGGCTCGTGAAGCAATTCGCAATGCGACGGAACGCTCACCGCCAGGCGACGGGCTTTGCTCGCCCCTTTCGCCAGCGCGCGTTCCGCCACCTGTGCCATCCCTTCGTCCGTTCCGGCAATAACAATTTGCGTTTCGGCGTTCAGGTTGGCGATATAGGTGCCAGTCCCCTCAATCAGCGTTTCCACCTGCGGCAGGGTGAGCCCCATAATCGCCGTCAGGCCGTAGCCGTGCGGGTAGGCCTGCTCCATCAAATCGCCGCGCAGCGCGACCAGCCGCAGCGCGTCGGTAAAGTCGAGCGCGCCTGCGACCACCGCCGCCGGATACGCCCCGATAGAAAGACCGCTGACAATATCCGGCGCCACGCCGCGCCGCTCAAGCTCGCGCGCCCAGGCGACACCAGCAATCAGCAGAGAGAGCTGTACCGCGCGGGTATGCTCCAGCGCGGCGGGTGAATCAAGCGTATCGGTTTCTGCGCCCAGTACCTCGCGCGCCTGCGCCATCTCATCTCCCGGCAGATTCTGCAGCATGCCCGCATGCTGCGTTCCCTGCCCTGGAAAAGTAAAAACGATTTTCATCACTCCTCCCTGCGCCACGGATCGGTCGCCAGACGCGGTCCACGGCTTGTTTTCAGCAGCGTTTTTCCGTCGCGCAGCCACTCCGCCAGCGCAAAACCGCCTTCCGGCGTATCCACCTGGGTATCGGCGCGACAGAGCGCATTTTCAAGCGCATCCTGCCAGACAGCCAGCGCGTCGCGCGCCAGAGGCTGCGGGGCGCGAATCAGCAGATCGAGATCGCTGGCGGCATGAATAACCGGAATGCCGGTCGCCAGCGCATAACCTGTGCTGCCGGTAATACCCCACGTCCACGGCCACGCCTGCTGCGCAAGCTGCAGGGCTACCTGAACCGGGGGCTGAGAAATAAAGGACGAGCGCAGCAGCAACGATGCCTCGCCCAGCGTTTCGGGGGACACCACGCGCACCACGGCGTCGGGCTTCACCCATCCCGCCGCGCGCTGGTGGCGCTTTAAGCCACGCACGCCGACGGGAATACGGTTATCACCATCAACATCCCGACGCACCACCACCGGCAGGCCGGCATGCCACACCTCATCCACCCAGGATTCGGTGATACCTTCCAGCGCATCACGCGCGTTAAGCCAGATAAGGTCGTGCGGTCGATATGTTGTGGTCATTATCAGATCCCTGAAGTCAGCGAGATAAACAGCGGCAGCGACAGGATACACAGAACCGAGCTCAGGAGCAGTACCGCTTCCGCATCCGGCGACTGCACGCCAAAGCGGTTACCGAATACCACACCGAAGAAGCCGGCAGAGAGCGCGATCATCAGGATAGCGGTAATCGCCACCGAACCGTGCAGACCCATGACCAGCACGATACCCCAGGCAATCGCAGGCTGGATCAGCAGCTTGGCGATGGTGGAGGTGATAACCATGGTATTAATTTTCAGCTTACGGGCCGACAGAATCACACCGGTCAGGAACAGTGCGGCAGCCGTTGCGGAGAGGCCCAGCGGTTTAATCGCCGCCAGCAGCAGCTCCGGCATTTTAATACCGATAGCGGAGAGGATAACCCCCAGCAGCGGACCCATTACGATCGGTTTTTTCAGGGAGCGCCACATCAGCACCGGCAGCATCGCCAGCGTAGAACCGGTGTTATTCCCTTCGGCACGCGCTTTTTCACGCTCCAGAATCAGCAGGCAGAACGGCGTCATCAGTACGGAACCACAGGCGATAGAGACCGCGACGGAGAGAGAAGTAGCACCACCTTCACCCAGTACGCTGCCCAGAATCGGCAAGCCCAGCGCGGCGTAGTTCGGCAGCGCCACGGTCAGGGTCAGCACGGCGGCATCCTGCGGTGATTTTTTAAAGACGCTGGTCGCAAGGAAATAGATCGCGGCGTAGGTGATCCACATCGCCAGGGTCAGGACCACAATCAGCGGCCACTGCGCCACGATGCCTGACCACGGCGTCTGTACCGTCGCGCTAAACAGCGTGGCCGGCAGGGCGAAATCCATTACAAAGATATTGAGTAAGGAGACATTTTTATTATCCACCATCTTTGCTTTACCGGCCCAGAAACCCAGTAGCATGATGATGAAAATCGGTGCAAGAGCATGAACAATCACGTAAGTCATAAATCACCTGTAGTAAAGAAAATTCGCTAGCACGTGCGATGATTATTATTTTCAGGACATGCTCCCCTTTGCGGGCGCCGCGGGGCGCCCGTGGAAAGTCATATCCGGCAGGTCTGTTGTACTTACCAGCTTGCTCGCATACGTTCGCGTACAAGAGCAGAGCTGCGGCGGTTGTCGGCGCCGAGTCGGTTTTTCAGCGTCGCATCCTGGCGGGCGTCATTGATGGAGTTTTCCAGCGTGGTTTTCACCAGCGCCAGATCGTCAGCGGAAGGGGCGTCCGGGTTGCTGATATCGAGCAGATTTTCCAGCAGCCCCAGCGTGGCGTAGTTGCTAACGTCATAGGCCATCGGCGGGATAGTCGCCGCCAGTTTTTCCAGCGCCTCAACGGTACGCAGCGTGATACGCGCAGCGGACTCTTTACCCATCGCATGGATCAGCACGCCCTTATCGTTGAAGGCGATCAGGCGGTTAGCCTGGTAGCCGTGCGCCAGAAACGCGCCGGACATCGCTTTCCCCACGATCAGGCCAATCACCGGATGGCCAGCCAGACGCGCGTTGGCATACGCCGCGGCGGCGCCAGCCAGCGCCTGATGAATACCGAACGCCTCTTCACGACGGCCATAAGCCTGGCTTGGGACGTCGATCACGGCGATAATCGGGCGTTTTACCGCTTTATCAGCGTCCGCCGCGACGGTTTCGCTAACCACTTTCGCCAGAGTCCAGCCTTCCAGCAGACCGACTTCACCCTGGGCTGCACGTGGATAGTGGTTATTCGCATCGGGCACCACGGCGATAAAACGTACCGTTTCGCCATTAAGCTCACCGTCAGCTGCCTGCACGGACGGGCAGAGCCCTTCAAGACGTTTTGCGTTCGGGGCGAGGGTTTCAAGCCATAATTCGCCACGGCTTACTGAGCCAGTCATCATTTCACCTCCCGGGCAAAGAGCGCTTTAATCTGTTCGGCATCAGCCTGTTTGCGGGTGTCGAATTGAGTCAGACGCGTCAGGTAATCGTCATAATTGTCGGTACGGTGTTTCGCCGGCACGCCTTTCGCGATAGCGTCGTTCATCGCCTTTTTCACCGCATTGATGCCGTCATCTACCAGCGCATCCACGAGGCCGCTCTGGTAACGAACTTCACCCCCGGTCATGCTCCAGATAAACGGACGATCGCGGGAGTCATATTCCTGAATGCCCGCTTCCTGTTCGATAACCTGCGGGCCGTTAAGACCCAGACGCGCTTCACGCGTCACAATCAGGTAGCTGCAGAGCGCGGCGGCAATTGACATCCCGCCGAAGCAGCCGACGGTACCCGCCACAATCCCGATAACCGGGGTGTAACGACGCAGGTCGACAATCGCCGCGTGGATATCGGCGATCGCTGCCAGGCCAAGGTTCGCTTCCTGCAGACGCACGCCGCCGGTTTCCAGGCAAAGTACCGCCTGAGTCGGGATGCCGTTGCGGTTATCTTCCGCTGCCAGCTCCAGCGCTGCCGCCATCTTGGCGCCAGAGACTTCACCCATACTGCCGCCCTGGAAAGCCCCTTCGATAGCAACGACCACCGCAGGTTTACCGTTAATGGTGCCTTTTGCGACAACCATGCCGTCATCCGCCTGCGGGACAATGCCCTGCGGCCCCAGCCACGGTGAAGCGATCCCTTCAAACGGATCCAGCAGTTCACGGTAGCTGCCGTCATCCAGCAGCGCCTGCGCACGGGCACGCGCTTTCAGTTCGATAAAACTACGATCGTCACGCATAGCTCACCTCTTCAAAAACCTGTTCGATACGAATGCGTGCCACGCCGGGAGTCGCGCCGAAATCATGAATCGTCAGCGTGCCGGCAGGCAGGCTGCTGGTGGTTTGCAGTCGGTTGAACAGCGCTTCCCAGCGGTTACGGCTGTTGTCGACGGAGGTGGTGATATCGATCGTTAAGGTCTGGCCCTGTTCGGCGGTGAAAAGCACCTCCATATCGCCAGAACCAACAACCCCTGCCAGCGCCCTGCCGCTTAATTCACGGCTGGCGGGCATGGTTAATGTGATTTTTTCCATAACATCCTCTTAATTCGCAATGTAAGGCGTCTCGATGCGGTCAAGGAACAGCGTGGCGGCAAGCAGGTCTGCCGCGCCTCCCGGGGAGGCGTTCAGCGCCAGCATCCGGCGATCCAGTTCGGCCAGCGCGCGTTGCCCTTCAGGCTGAGCGGTACCGCCTGCCTGAAGCACCGTGCGGGCGCCGAGCTGCATAGTTTCCAGGCCTTCCATGCCTGCGCGAGAAAGCACGCAGGTATCGGTCAGCGAGGTCATGATCGCCATCAGCGCATCCAGCCGGGCGTGTGTCTCGTTGCTGCCATTCAGACGGCTCTGTCGCAGCTGCGGCAGCGCGTGCTGCATCACATGCGGAAACGCCTGCTGCGCCTCTTCGCGGGCACCCGGCACGCGATAGCGGTGGGTGGCGCGAAGCCCTTTACTGAAGGTTTTCGGCGCGGCGCTGTCCGGCAATATCGCCAGCTCCGCCGCGGTGCGGGTAATGGCGTCCGCCCTGCCCGTTCCTCCCAGCATCGCCACGGCGCTGACCAGCAGCCCCAGCGCCCAAATCGCGCCACGGTGGGTATTTACGCCGTCGGTGGCGAGCATCATCTGCCGTTCACCTTCCCGGCCAAGACGCCCTACGGTTTGTCTGAGCGAGATATCTGCCGGGCGCTGCCAGCTCTGCTGAGCCAGCGCCTGGAAAGTCGGGGTCAGGCTGCGCGCAGAACGCTCCATCAGCGCAAGCGACAGATCGAGATGCGCGCCGTTCCCCCGGCTGTCCACCAGTCCGGGTTTCGGGCTCAGTCGCGCTTCGTCAATCAGACACTGCGTGGCGGTTCGCGCCAGCCATTCGGCACCGCCTTCAACCTGGATCCGGGGCAGAAGTTTCATTACCAGCTCCGGAATTTTGCAGGCGGGTTATAAAGACCGCCGGACCATTCCACCAGGTCGGCAACGCTGCCGGCCGCCAGCAGTGAGCGGGTGGCGTCGGTACGACGAATACCCATATCTTCCGGATAGACCACTTTGCCGCTACGACGCAGCTCGGCAACGCGCGCCGCATCAACGCCCAGACCGATATCGGTAATACCGGCAACCGCGGCGACCATCGCGCGGCGCTCTTCCAGGCTGTCGGCGCGGTAGAGGTAAGCGATACCCTCTTCGGTCAGCACGTGGGTGACGTCATCGCCGTAGATCATTACCGGCGCCAGCGGCATTCCGGAGGCTTTCGCCACGTCAACGGCGTCCAGTTTTTCCACGAAGGTTGGCTTAACGCCCGACTGGAAGGTCTCCACCATCTGCACAACCAGCTTTTTACCGCGCTGCATAGGATCGGGTTCGGTGATCATATTCAGCCAGGCCGGTGTCGCATGACGACGGCCGTGCGGGTCGTGGCCCATGTTTGGCGCTCCGCCAAAGCCGGAGAGACGACCGCGGGTCACGGTAGAGGAGTTAGCGTAGCCATCCACCTGCAGCGTAGAGCCGATGAACATATCTACCGCGTACTGCCCTGCCAGCTGGCAGAAGGCGCGGTTAGAACGCATCGAGCCGTCAGCACCGGTGAAGAAGATGTCCGGGCGGGCGCGGATGTACTCTTCCATCCCCAGCTCGCCGCCGAAGCAGTGCACGCTCTCAACCCAGCCGCTTTCAATCGCCGGGATCAGCGTCGGATGCGGGTTAAGGGTCCAGTGCTTACAGATTTTGCCCTTCAGCCCCAGCTGTTCGCCGTAGGTGGGCAGCAGCAGCTCAATCGCGGCGGTGTTAAAACCGATACCGTGGTTAAGGGACTGCACCTGATGTTCCGCATAGATGCCTTTAATGGCCATCATCGCCATCAGGATATGTTCCTGCTTGATGAGACGCGGGTCGCGGGTGAAAAGCGGTTCGATAAAGAACGGCTTGTCAGCCACCACCACAAAGTCGATCCACGAGCCAGGGATATCCACGCGCGGCAGATCGCACTCGTCATCCACCAGTTCGTTCACCTGGGCGATGACAATTCCGTCGTGGAAGGCGGCCGCTTCAACCAGCGCTGGCGTATCTTCCGTACTCGCGCCGGTATAAAGGTTACCTTTGCGGTCCGCTTTAAAGCCCGCGATCAGCGCCACGTTTGGCGAGAGATCGACATACAGACGGGAATAAAGCTCGATGTAAGTATGAATTGCGCCGATTTCGAGCTGGCCATCTTCCAGCAGCTGCGCGATGCGCAGGCTCTGTGGACCGGAGAAAGCGAAGTCCAGCTTACGGGCGATCCCCTTCTCGAAGATATCCAGATGTTCGCTACGGCCCACGCTCGGCATAATCATATGCAGGTCGTGAATGGTCTGCGGGTTAACCTCTGCCAGCGAGCGGGAGAGGAAATCTGCCTGCTTCTGGTTGTTCCCTTCCAGCACGACTTTGTCGCCGGGTGCGATCAGTTTTTCCAGCATGGCGACCAGATCGCCGGTCGGCAGAACCTTGCCCTGCACCGGTACTGAAGCCAGACGGCGCGCTTTCTCAGTGCGTCGAGTGTTCCAGACCCGGGTCGGTGTTTGCCCAGATAACATTATTAACCTCCTGATTAAGCACATCTTTTGATTTGCTTGACGTTGAGTAAAGTGTGCACTCTGGCGAGAAAGGCATCAATTAAGCGTAGAGCTAAATCATTAGCCTGAGAGTAATAAATAGAATAATTTTTTGTGACATGGATCGATTCAGATGGGCGGGAGGATGAAAGGCGCCGAATTAACCCCTCGTTTTCATAAACAGTCGCCGCTAACAAAGGTATAGTTAACGGCTCTCAAAAATGATTATCGCAACGTTATGACTCATATTATCCCTTCCGACCTCGGGCAGGTTTGCCAGGAGAGCGCCACGTTTGTGCCGATGCGCGGCGTGGCGAACCGACATCTGCAAACCATGCTGCCGCGCTTAATTCGCCGCAGGCTTCAGTTTTCCCCTCACTGGCAGCGCCTTGACCTGCCGGATGGTGATTTTGTCGATCTGGCCTGGAGCGAAGCGCCGGAACAGGCGGCGCATAAGCCGCGTCTGGTGGTATTTCACGGACTGGAGGGCAGCCTGCACAGCCCCTACGCGCACGGTTTGATCAATGCCGCCCGCGCGCGCGGCTGGCTCGGTGTAGTGATGCATTTTCGTGGATGTAGCGGGGAGCCGAACCGCCAGAAACGCATCTACCACTCCGGCGAAACGGAAGATGGCAGCTGGTTTTTGCACTGGTTGCGCAACACCTTTGGCGCGGTGCCGACCGCCGCCGTTGGTTACTCCCTGGGCGGCAATATGCTCGCCTGCCTGCTGGCTAAAGAGGGGAATGACGTCCCGCTGGACGCCGCCGTGATCGTTTCAGCTCCCTTCATGCTGGAGCAGTGCAGCTATCATATGGAAAAGGGCTTTTCACGTGTCTATCAGCGTTATTTGTTAAATCTGCTGAAGGCGAACGCCTCGCGGAAGCTGAAAGCTTACCCGGATAGCCTGCCGGTAAGCCTGCAACAGCTTAAGCGCGTGCGCCGTATCCGTGAGTTTGATGACCTGATCACCGCGAAAATTCACGGTTTCGCCGATGCGACAGACTACTATCGCCAGTGCAGCGCCATGCCGTTGCTAAACCAGATTACCAGGCCCACGCTTATCATTCATGCGAAGGATGACCCGTTTATGGATCACCACTCTATTCCCGCGCCGGCGCATCTGCCCGCGAATGTAGAGTATCAGCTGACCGAACACGGCGGCCACGTCGGTTTCGTTGGCGGCACGCTGCGCCATCCGGAGATGTGGCTGGAGAGGCGCATTCCCGACTGGCTTACCCCTTATCTGGAGAGAGCGTCATGATTATTCCCTGGCAGGATCTGGCTCCCGAAACGCTGGATAATCTGATTGAAAGCTTTGTATTACGCGAAGGCACCGATTATGGTGAGCAGGAACGTTCGCTCGAGCAAAAGGTCGACGACGTGAAACGCCAGCTTCAGCGCGGCGAAGTGGTGCTGGTCTGGTCTGAACTTCACGAGTCGGTCAACATCATGCCCCGCAACCAGTTTCGCGGCTGAACGCGCCATTCATCACTCTGGGAGTTGCTATGTCCGCCAGACATCCGGTTATTGCCGTTACGGGTTCAAGTGGTGCGGGAACCACCACCACCAGCCTCGCCTTTCGCAAGATTTTCGCCCAGCTTGGCCTGCGCGCCGCCGAGCTGGAGGGCGATAGCTTTCACCGCTATACCCGCCCCGAGATGGATATGGCGATCCGTAAAGCCCGCGATGTCGGGAAGCACATCAGCTACTTCGGCCCGGAAGCCAACGATTTCGGCCTGCTGCAACAGACCTTTGTCGAATATGGCCTGCACGGTAAAGGCCAGTCGCGAAAATATCTGCACACCTATGACGAAGCGGTACCCTGGAATCAGGTGCCGGGCACCTTTACCCCCTGGCAGCCGCTGCCGGAGCCAACCGACGTACTCTTCTATGAGGGGCTGCATGGCGGCGTGGTGACGCCGCAGCATGACGTGGCGCAGCATGTGGATCTGCTGGTGGGGGTGGTGCCTATCGTTAACCTGGAGTGGATCCAGAAGCTGGTGCGCGACACCAGCGAGCGCGGTCACTCCCGCGAGGCGGTGATGGATTCCGTGGTGCGTTCCATGGAGGATTACATCAACTACATCACCCCGCAGTTCTCCCGCACTCACCTTAACTTCCAGCGCGTGCCAACGGTGGATACCTCCAATCCGTTCGCCGCCAAAGGCATTCCGTCACTGGATGAGAGCTTTGTGGTGATCCATTTCCGCAATCTCGACAACATCGACTACCCGTGGCTGCTGGCGATGCTGCAGGGCTCATTTATTTCCCATATGAATACATTGGTCGTGCCTGGCGGGAAAATGGGGCTGGCTATGGAGTTGATTATGACGCCGCTGGTACAGCGGCTGATGGAAGGGAAACAGATCGCTTGAGTTATTTGCCCGGTGGCGCTGCGCTTACCGGGCCTGCGTTTGTGCTTTTGTAGGGTAGACCGACGAAGCGCCACCCTCCAAAGCATTAAGCCTCAATCACTTCATACGAGTGCGTAATGTTTACCGCTTTCTCCAGCATCAGCGCTACGGAGCAGTACTTCTCCGCAGAGAGGTCCACCGCGCGCGAAACGGCGGCATCCTTCAACGCCTTGCCGGTCACCACGAAGTGCAAATTAATGTGCGTGAAGTAGCGCGGTGCCTCTTCACGACGCTCCGAGGTCAGCTTCACTTCGCAATCGGTCACCTCGTGGCGCCCTTTTTGCAGAATCGACACCACGTCAATGGCGCTGCAGCCGCCGGCCGCCATCAGCACCATCTCCATCGGGCTGGGGGCTTTATCACCGGAGTTGCCATCCATCAGGATTTGATGCCCTGAAGCGGACTCGCCAAGAAACGTTAAACCTTCTACCCATTTCACACGCGCTTGCATTTTTATTAACTCCAGATTAGCAATTTTCAGCACAGATTACGCGTGAGCGGCAAATCTGGCAACGGAAGGCGACCTGTATCATGCTGAAGCGAGACACCAGGAGACAGGCGGCGAAAGCTATGCTAAAACACTCGGGATGCTACAGTAATACATTGACGTTGCACATGTATGCAGAGGACAACAATCATTACAGGCTGCGACGTGAACGACAGCCTTATTCCCAGGTAGAGGGAAGACTTCTTGCAACCCCGGAGCCAGATCGTTGATCGCAGGGAGCTCTGGAGCCAGCTTATAACAGAGGAAAACAGCGCATGGTGCTTGGCAAACCACAAACAGATCCGACTCTCGAATGGTTCTTGTCTCATTGCCACATTCATAAGTACCCATCGAAGAGCACGCTGATTCACCAGGGTGAAAAAGCGGAAACGTTGTACTACATCGTCAAAGGCTCAGTGGCAGTGCTGATTAAAGACGAAGAAGGGAAAGAGATGATCCTTTCTTACCTGAACCAGGGTGATTTCATCGGCGAACTGGGCCTGTTTGAAGAAGGTCAGGAACGCAGCGCCTGGGTACGCGCAAAAACAGCTTGTGAAGTGGCTGAAATTTCCTATAAAAAATTCCGCCAGCTGATTCAGGTTAACCCGGATATTCTGATGCGCCTCTCCTCGCAGATGGCGCGTCGCCTGCAGGTGACTTCCGAGAAAGTGGGCAACCTCGCCTTCCTGGACGTGACGGGCCGTATCGCGCAGACGCTGCTCAACCTGGCTAAACAGCCGGACGCCATGACCCACCCGGACGGCATGCAGATCAAGATCACCCGCCAGGAGATTGGCCAGATCGTGGGCTGCTCCCGCGAAACCGTAGGCCGTATCCTGAAAATGCTGGAAGATCAGAACCTGATCTCCGCACACGGTAAAACCATCGTCGTCTACGGAACCCGTTAATTCCGAACAAACGGCGTGCCATCTCAGGATGTCACGCCGTTTTTGTCTCTGGCATCTATGTGGCGAAGGCTGATTTACCACCCGGAAGTTAACTACGCACTGCGACAAACGCTGGTGCTTTGCCTCCCCGTGGCCGTAGGGCTGATGCTGGGCCATCTGCAACAGGGGCTGCTCTTCTCCCTTGTTCCCGCCTGCTGCAACATCGCCGGTCTCGACACGCCCCATAAACGCTTCTTCAAACGGCTAATCGTCGGCGGTTCACTGTTTGCGGGCTGTAGCCTGGCGGTACAGCTGCTGCTGATGCGCGATATTCCGCTGCCCGTCATTCTCACCGTGCTGGCCATGACCCTCGGCGTCACGGCAGAGATTGGCTCGCTGCACGCGCGGCTGCTGCCTGCGTCGCTGATTGCCGCCATCTTCACCCTGAGCCTCGCCGGGAATATGCCCGTCTGGGAGCCGCTGCTGATCTACACCCTCGGCACGCTGTGGTACGGGTTATTCAACTGGTTCTGGTTCTGGCTGTGGCGCGAACAGCCGCTGCGCGAATCCCTGAGCCTGCTCTATCGCCAGCTTGCCGATTACTGCGAGGCGAAATACAGCCTGCTGACCCAGCATACGGACCCGGAAAAAGCCCTGCCCCCGCTGCTGACGCGCCAGCAGAAGGTGGTCGATCTGATAAGCCAGTGCTATCAGCAGCTTCACATGCTCGCCGCCAACAACAATCACGAGTACAAGCGGTTATTGCGTACCTTTCAGGTCGGCCTGGATCTGCAGGAGCATATCTCCGTAAGCCTGCACCAGCCGCAGGAGGTGCAGAAGCTGGTGGAGCGCAGCCACGCCGAGGCGGTGATCCGCTGGAACGCGCGCATCGTCTCGGAGCGCCTGCGGGTGCTGGCGGATGACATTCTCTATCACCGTTACCCTACCCGCTTCACCATGGACAAACCGCTCGGCGCGCTGGAAAAGATTGCCCGCCAGCATCCTGATAACCCGGTGGGGCAGTTCTGCGCCTGGCACTTCAGCCGTATCGCCCGCGTGCTACGCACCCAGCGCCCGCTTTACACGCGCGATCTGATGGCCGACAAGCAAAAGCGCCTGCCGCTGCTGCCCGCCCTGAAAAGCTATCTCTCACTCAAATCCGCCGCCCTGCGCAACGCCGCGCGCATCAGCGTGATGCTGAGCATCGCCAGCCTGATGGGAATGGCGCTGCACCTGCCAAAACCGTACTGGATTTTAATGACGGTGCTGTTTGTCACGCAAAACGGCTATGGCGCGACGCGGGTACGCATCCTCCACCGGGCGGGCGGCACCATGGCGGGGCTGATTATTGCGGGCGTGACGCTGCACTTCCACGTGCCGGAGGGCTATACCCTGGCGGCCATGCTCATTATCACCCTGGTCAGCTACCTGATTATCCGCAAGAACTACGGCTGGGCGACGGTTGGCTTTACGGTGACGGCGGTTTATACGCTGCAGCTGCTGACGCTCAACGGCGAGCAGTATATTGTCGCGCGACTGGCCGATACGCTGATTGGCTGTCTGATCGCCTTTGGCGGCATGGTCTGGCTCTGGCCGCAGTGGCAGAGCGGGCTGTTGCGCCAGAATGCTCACGACGCGCTGGAGGCCTACCAGCGGGCGATACGCCTCATCCTGAGCAGCGATCCGCAACCCTCCCCGCTCGCCTATGAGCGTATGAAGGTAAACCAGGCGCATAACGCTCTGTTCAACTCCCTGAACCAGGCGATGCAGGAGCCAGGATTTAATTCCGACTATCTGGCGGATATGAAGCTCTGGGTGACGCACAGCCAGTTCATTGTGGAGCATATTAACGCCATGACCACCCTGGCGCGGGAGCATACCATGCTGACCCCGGCGCTGGCCGAGCGCTATCTCCAGTCCTGCGAGATAGCACTCCAGCGCTGCCAGCAGCGCCTCGAGTATGACGCGCCGGGCGAATCGGGAGAGTCGAATATTCTGGAAGCGCCGGAAACGTTGACCCACGGGCCGATGAGTACCCTGGAGCAACATCTGCAGCGCGTATTGGGACATCTGAGCGCCATGCACACTATTTCGTCAGTGGCCTGGCGCCAGCGTCCGCATCATGGAGTGTGGCTCACCCGCGTCCTGAAGCGGGCATCATCCTGACCTTGCCGGATGGCAGGCCATGCGGAGCATTATCCCCGAACGATTTTCTCAACCGCCAGGGCAAACCGCGTCATCCCTTCCGTGATCTCTTTTTCATCTATCACCAGCGACGGGGCAAAGCGGACAACGTTCGGCCCGGCGTTAAGCACCATCACCCCTTCCTGGGCGGCGGCATGGAGGAGATCGCGGGCGCGGCCCGCATATTGCGGCCTGAGCTCTGCGCCAATCAGCAGTCCCATGCCGCGGATGTCACTGAACAGATCGTGCTGCGCGTCAATCCGCTGAAGATGGTTAACAAACTGCTCGCGCTTCGCGTTAACGCCGTTCAACACCTCCGGCGTATTGATGATATCGAACGCCGCGCCGGCGATAGCGCAGGCAAGCGGGTTACCGCCGTAGGTGGAGCCGTGGGAGCCCACGTGAAATGCAGAGGCGATCTCTTCGGTCGTCAGCACCGCGCTGACGGGGAAGCCGCCGCCGAGCGCCTTGGCGCTGGTGAGGATATCCGGCGTCACGCCATAGTGCATATAGGCAAATAGCTCCCCGGTGCGGCCCATACCGCTCTGCACCTCGTCAAACACCAGCAGCGCCTGATGCTCATCGCACAGCGCGCGCAGTCCCTGCAGAAACTCCGCCGAGGCCGCCGTGACGCCGCCTTCCCCCTGGATCGGCTCTACCACCACGGCGCAGGTATGATCGTCCATCACCGCTTTGACCGCGTGCAGATCGTTAAACGGCACATGGACAATATCGGCCGGTTTTGGCCCGAAGCCGTCGGAATATTTCGGCTGTCCGCCCACGGAGACGGTAAAGAACGAGCGCCCGTGAAAGGCGTTATGGAAGGCGATAATTTTGGTTTTATAGGGGCTATGGCGGGTGGTGGCGTAATAGCGCGCCAGCTTGAACGCCGTCTCGTTCGCTTCGGTGCCGGAGTTCATAAACAGCACGCGTTCAGCGAAGGTCGCGTCGATAAGTTTGCGTCCCAGTCGCAGCGCCGGTTCGTTGGTAAAGACGTTGCTGGTATGCCAGAGAGTTTCGCCCTGGGTTTTCAGCGCCTCCACCAGCGCGGGGTGACAGTGGCCCAGCGCCGTGACCGCAATCCCGCCCGCGAAATCGACATACTCTTTGCCCTGCTGATCCCAGACCAGGCTCCCCTTGCCTTTTACCGGGATAAACTCAGCCGGTGCATAGATCGGCAGAATAACTTCATCGAAGGTCGCGCGCGTAATTGCTGATTGTTCAGTTGCCATGTCATGCCCACCCATTTTATGCCACGATTACAGTGAAAATATAATCACAAAATATGCATAAAAAATCACAACAAGGCAATAACAATTCAGCGATTCAGGAAATTAGCCAGCAGCTGGTGCCCCTGCTCGCTCAGAATGCTTTCCGGATGAAACTGCACCCCTTCCAGATCCCAGTCGCGATGGCGAATACCCATGATCTCCCGGGTGTCGCTCCAGGCGGTGACCTCAAAGCAGTCCGGCAGCGTCGGCGGATCAATCACAAGGGAATGGTAGCGCGTCACGGTGAGAGGATGATTTAGGCCCTGAAAAACGCCGGTTCCGGTATGGGTTATCGGAGAGGTTTTGCCGTGCATGACTTTCGCTGCCAGCACGATGGTGGCGCCAAAGGCCTGAGCGATGGCCTGATGGCCCAGACAGACGCCGAGGATCGGCAGCTTACCGGCGTAATGGCGAATCAGATCCAGTGAAATGCCCGCCTGGTCGGGAGTGCATGGCCCCGGCGAGATAACGACTTTTTGCGGCGCCAGCGTCGCCACTTCCGCCAGGGTCAGCTCGTCGTTGCGTCGGACAACCACCTCCGCCCCCAGCTCGCAAAAATACTGGTACAGGTTCCAGGTAAAGGAATCGTAGTTGTCGATCAGTAAAATCATGGCGGCCCCTCGTTTCAGACCGCGCTATTTTACTCAGATTCTCGCGCCTCGCTCACCACTTTACTGAAAATGGCGATAAGGTCGTTCAGATCGCCCATCGCGCCGCTCTGGTTCGCCGCCGCCCAGGCGTCAGGATCGATACCCTGCCAGCTCAGCTGATAGCCCGCGTGGATCGCCAGCTGCTCAAAGAAGATCCGCTGGGCCACGCCGTTACCAATGCGAAACGGATGCAGCACGTTGATTTCACAATAGTAGTGGCTTAAGCGGGCGATAAACTCCTCGCGATCCAGCCCCGTGAGGTAGCCCTCCTCTTCCAGCGCCTGCATCAGCGCATTGCCCTCGTTTTCGATATAGCCGAAATGGCAGAAGCGGGTATCACCCTGATAGATATCGACCTCCCGGATAGCGCCCGCCCACTCAAAAATATCCTGATAGAGATGTTTATGAATGGCGCACAGATGCGGCAGTCCGCGCACCGCCGGCCCCAGCGGCATTGTCGCGGCGCGAAGCGCGGTCAGTTCATAAGCCGCCTGCTCCAGACGATCGGCCTGGCGAATGCTGAGCCGGTTGCGCATAACGTTAAGGCCGGGGTAGAGGTAGGGATCGCGGTCATCGCCGATTTTATCGCTCATAGTGCCTCCGTAACTCCTCAAGACGCGCCTGCGCTTCCTGTTCCGTCAGCGTAACCAGCGGGCTGTCCACCCCTTCGAGCCGGCGGCTGGCCTGGAAATTGGTATTGCGCTGCTGCTCCCAGATGCGGTTTTTTTGCCTGTCGGTGAGTTTTTTCACTTGCTGCCTCCCTGAAGAGTCCGTTTGCCACAAGTATAAGCAGCAAAACGCGCTTTCGCAGGGAGGAGGAGAATGCGCGGGTGAGAACCACCCGCGTAAAGAGGTTACGGCAGAACTTTTGCGGAGAGGATGACGACCGGTTTTGTCGGCACGTTCTGGTAAGGGCCGACGTCATGAGTCTGCACCTGCGAGATCTTATCCGCCACTTCCATGCCTTTCACCACTTTGCCAAAGACCGCGTAGCCAAAGTCGCGCTGGCCATGGTCGAGGAAAGCGTTATCGGCCACGTTGATAAAGAACTGGCTGGTGGCGCTGTCTTTATCGGCCGTACGCGCCATAGAGATGGTGCCGCGGGTGTTGCGCAGGCCGTTATCCGCCTCGTTTTTAATGGGCGGGTTCGGCTGCTTCTGCTGCATCTGCTCGTTAAAGCCACCGCCCTGGATCATAAAGCCCGGGATGACGCGGTGAAAGGTCGTGTTGTTATAGAAGCCGCTATTAACGTAATCGAGGAAATTTTTCACTGAAACAGGAGCTTTCTGGCTATTCAGTTCCAGCTCAATGTTCCCGGCGGAGGTGGTCAGCAGAACATGAGGGTCGCCCTGGGCTGCCAGCGCGGCAGGAGTAACGGCAGAAAGGGCAAACACAGCTGCAACAGCCGCCAGCGTTGATTTGAGCATGAGGATTCCTTAACAAAGCGCAGTAAAGAAAGCGAATGGCTTGATTCTAAAGAGCAGTATGAACCCAGGCCAGTCTTTTACCTAATTTTACGAATTTGAAACAGATTTAACTACGCAAACGATTAGTTCACCTCCTCCATAGCGTGACTCAGATCACATAAAAAAGTGCAATAGAAAGCAATATTCCTTTAAAAGATATGAATGGATCACTTTCATGGCTAGAATCTGCCCGCCCGAGCGCAACCTTTGCGCTTTTCTTTTTTTAGCCCGAAACCGCCTGTGCGCAAGGTATAACGCCTCTGCCAGGCAGCCGGTAACGGGTGGATCAACAGGCCAGACATGACTAACAGCAATCGTATCAAGCTCACATGGATCAGCTTTTTCTCCTACGCCCTCACCGGCGCACTGGTAATTGTCACCGGGATGGTGATGGGAAATATCGCAGACTATTTCCAGCTCCCCGTTTCCAGCATGAGTAACACCTTTACCTTTCTGAACGCGGGTATCCTTATCTCCATCTTCCTCAACGCCTGGCTGATGGAGATCGTGCCGCTGAAAACGCAGCTGCGTTTCGGCTTTGTACTGATGATCGCCGCCGTTGCGGGGCTGATGTTAAGCCACAGCATCGCCCTCTTCTCCGCCGCCATGTTTGTACTGGGGCTGGTCAGCGGGATCACCATGTCCATCGGGACATTCCTCATTACCCATATGTATGAAGGCCGTCAGCGCGGCGCGCGCCTGCTCTTTACCGACTCCTTCTTCAGTATGGCCGGGATGATCTTCCCGATGGTTGCCGCTTATCTGCTGGCGCGCAGCATTGAGTGGTACTGGGTCTACGCCTGTATCGGCCTGGTTTATGTCGCTATTTTTGTTCTCACCTTCGGCTGCGAATTTCCGGTGCTCGGCAAAAAAGCACAGCCGTCCGCGGAGCCGGTGGTAAAAGAGAAGTGGGGCATCGGCGTGCTGTTCCTTTCCGTGGCGGCGCTCTGCTATATCCTCGGCCAGCTCGGTTTTATCTCCTGGGTGCCGGAATATGCCAAAGGGCTGGGCATGAGCCTGAATGACGCGGGCAAGCTGGTGAGCGATTTCTGGATGTCTTACATGTTCGGCATGTGGGCGTTCAGCTTTATCCTGCGCTTCTTCGACCTGCAGCGTATCCTCACCGTTCTGGCGGGCCTGGCTACTGTCCTGATGTATCTCTTCATCAATGGTTCGCCGGAACATATGCCGTGGTTCATCCTGACGCTCGGCTTTTTCTCCAGCGCGATTTATACCTCCATCATCACCCTCGGCTCGCTGCAAACCAAAGTGGCTTCGCCGAAGCTGGTTAACTTCGTGCTCACCTGCGGTACCATCGGTACCATGCTGACCTTTGTGGTCACCGGCCCGATAGTGGCCCATAGCGGCCCGATTGCCGCCCTGCATACCGCTAACGGTTTATATGCGGTGGTATTTGTGATGTGCTTTATCCTGGGCTTTGTGACCCGTCACCGCCAGCACGGCGCAGCGGCATCTCAGCACTAATCTTCTGCGCCCTTTTGCACGCTGCAAAGGGGCGCTTCTCGCTTTTTCCCGCCCTGATTTCTCCTTACCAAAATTTGCGCCATTTTTGTTCAAAAATCGATCGAGAGCAAAAAACGAGCAATATCCGCTACTTATAAAAATCCTGACAAATCATAGATATACCCACTAAGTGGTAGGTTAAGGCGTATTTGATTTGCATCAATAAGTGCCCCTGCTGAATCGTTAAGGTAGGCAGTAATAGAAAAGAAATCGAGGCAAAAATGAGCAAAGTCAGACTCGCTATCATCGGTAACGGCATGGTCGGCCATCGCTTTATTGAGGATCTTCTTGATAAAGCCGACGCCGCTCAGTTTGACATTACCGTGTTCTGTGAAGAACCCCGCAAGGCGTACGATCGCGTGCATCTCTCCTCCTACTTCTCTCATCACACCGCCGAAGAGCTCTCTCTGGTGCGCGAAGGGTTTTACGAGAAGCATGGCGTGAAAGTGCTGGTGGGCGAACGCGCCATCACCATCAACCGTCAGGAAAAAGTGATCCACTCCAGCGCCGGGCGTACGGTTTTTTACGACAAGCTGATCATGGCGACTGGCTCTTATCCGTGGATCCCGCCGATTAAAGGCTCGGAAACGCAGGATTGCTTCGTTTACCGCACCATTGAAGATCTCAACGCTATCGAATCCTGCGCCCGTCGAAGCAAACGCGGCGCGGTGGTGGGCGGTGGCCTGCTGGGTCTGGAAGCGGCTGGCGCGCTGAAAAACCTCGGTGTCGAAACGCATGTCATCGAATTTGCCCCGATGCTGATGGCCGAGCAGCTTGACCATATGGGCGGCGACCAGCTCAAGCGCAAAATTGAAAGCATGGGTGTGAAGGTTCACACCAGCAAAAACACCAAAGAGATTGTGCAGGAAGGCACCGAAGCGCGTAAAACCATGCGCTTTGCCGACGGCAGCGAGCTGGAAGTGGACTTCATCGTCTTTTCTACCGGTATTCGCCCGCGCGACAAACTCGCTACCCAGTGTGGCCTGGCCGTAGCCCAGCGCGGCGGCATCATGATTAACGACACCTGCCAGACCTCTGACCCGGACATCTACGCCATCGGGGAATGCGCCAGCTGGAACAACCGCGTTTATGGCCTGGTCGCGCCGGGCTATAAAATGGCGCAGGTGGCGGTCGACCACATTCTCGGCAACGTTAACGCCTTTGAAGGGGCGGACATGAGCGCCAAGCTCAAGCTGCTGGGCGTGGATGTCGGCGGCATCGGGGATGCCCATGGCCGTACGCCGGGCGCACGCAGCTACGTCTATCTTGATGAGAGTAAAGAGGTCTATAAGCGCCTGATCGTCAGCCAGGATAACAAAACCCTGCTCGGCGCGGTGCTGGTGGGCGACACAAGCGACTTCGGCAACCTGCTGCAGCTGGTGCTTAACGCCATCGAACTGCCGGAAAACCCGGACTCGCTGATCCTGCCGGCGCATGCCGCAGGCGGTAAGCCTTCTATCGGGGTGGATAAACTGCCGGACAGCGCGCAGATCTGCTCCTGCTTCGACGTAAGCAAAGGCGACCTTATCGCCGCTATCAACAAAGGCTGCCATACCGTGGCGGCGCTGAAGGCCGAAACTAAAGCCGGTACCGGTTGTGGCGGCTGTATCCCGCTGGTCACTCAGGTGCTGAACGCCGAGCTGGCGAAACAGGGCATCGAGGTCAATAACAACCTCTGCGAGCACTTCTCTTATTCGCGCCAGGAGCTGTACCACCTGATCCGCGTGGAAGGGATCAAAACCTTCGACGAACTGCTGAAAAAGCACGGTCAGGGCTACGGCTGTGAAGTCTGTAAACCGACCGTCGGCTCCCTGCTGGCCTCCTGCTGGAATGAGTATATTCTCAAGCCGCAGCACACGCCGCTGCAGGATACCAACGACAACTTCCTGGCGAACATCCAGAAAGATGGCACCTACTCGGTGATCCCGCGCTCCGCGGGCGGCGAAATCACCCCGGAAGGGCTGGTGGCGGTTGGCCGCATCGCCCGTGAGTTTAACCTCTACACTAAAATCACCGGCTCCCAGCGCATCGGCCTGTTCGGTGCGCAAAAAGACGATCTGCCGGAAATCTGGCGCCAGCTTATCGAAGCGGGCTTCGAAACCGGTCACGCCTATGCCAAAGCGCTGCGTATGGCGAAGACCTGCGTCGGCAGCACCTGGTGCCGCTACGGCGTGGGCGACAGCGTGGGCTTCGGCGTTGAGCTGGAAAACCGCTACAAAGGCATCCGTACGCCGCACAAAATGAAGTTCGGCGTGTCAGGCTGCACCCGTGAATGTGCGGAAGCGCAGGGCAAAGATGTGGGGATTATCGCTACCGAAAAAGGGTGGAACCTCTATGTCTGCGGCAACGGCGGCATGAAACCGCGCCACGCGGATCTGCTGGCGGCGGATCTCGACCGCGAGACGCTGATTAAGTATCTCGACCGCTTTATGATGTTCTATATCCGCACCGCCGATAAGCTGACCCGTACCGCCCCGTGGCTGGATAATCTCGAAGGGGGTATCGACTACCTCAAATCGGTCATCATCGACGATAAGCTGGGCCTTAACGAACAGCTGGAATCCGAGATGGCACGCCTGCGCGCCGCGGTGGTGTGCGAGTGGACCGAAACCGTCAATACGCCGGCGGCGCAGACCCGCTTCAGACACTTTATCAACAGCGATCGTCGCGACCCGAACGTGCAGGTAGTGCCTGAGCGCGAGCAGCATCGTCCGGCCACGCCGTATGAACGCATTCCGGTAACTCTGGTGGAGGAAAACGCATGAGCCAGTGGGTCAACATCTGCAAGATTAACGATATCCTGCCCGAAACCGGCGTTTGCGCCCTGCTGAACGGCGAGCAGGTGGCGATCTTCCGCCCGCGTCACGATGAGCAGGTCTTCGCTATCAGCAATATCGATCCCTTCTTCGAGGCCAGCGTGCTCTCCCGCGGCATCATCGCCGAGCATGAGGGTGAGCTGTGGGTTGCCAGCCCGCTGAAAAAACAGCGCTTTCGTCTGAGCGACGGCCTGTGCATGGAAGAAGAGAGCCACTCCGTGAAGCACTATGACGCCCGCGTCGTCGAGGGAGTTGTCCAGCTACGCGCTTAAGCCTGACCGCTGAATAAGAAAGGCTTATGACCCCTTATAGGTAACAGCAGGAAAAACCGTATGTTTCGGGTGATTCCTGCTGTTATCCTTGCACCCATTCCCCCTCCCTTTCCCCGTTTATGCTGTGAGGTAATGTCGTGGACCATCTGCCGATATTCTGTCAATTACGCAACCGCGACTGCCTGCTGGTCGGCGGCGGAGATGTGGCCGAGCGCAAGGCGCGTCTGCTGCTGGAGGCGGGCGCCCGTCTGACGGTTAACGCCCTCGACTTTGCCCCGCAGTTTATCGTCTGGGCGGAACAAGGGATGGTGACGCTTTCCCCGGGCGAATTTAACGAATCCCTGCTCGATACCTGCTGGCTGACCATCGCCGCGACGGACAACGATGCGGTGAACCAGCAGGTCAGCGCGGCCTGTGAATCCCGCCGGATTTTCTGCAACGTGGTGGATGCGCCGAAAGCGGCGAGCTTTATCATGCCATCGATTATCGATCGCTCTCCGCTGATGGTGGCGGTCTCCTCCGGCGGCACGTCTCCGGTACTGGCACGCCTGCTGCGCGAAAAACTGGAGTCGCTCCTGCCACAGCATCTGGGCCAGGTAGCGCACTACGCGGGCCGCCTGCGCGCCCGGGTGAAGAAGCAGTTTGCCACCACAGGCGAGCGCCGCCGTTTCTGGGAGAAGTTCTTCGTCAATGATCGTCTGGCGCAGTCGCTGGCAAATCAGGACACGCAGGCGGTGGAAGAGACCACCGAGCAGCTGTTCCGCGAACCGCTCGATCATCGCGGCGAAGTGGTGCTGGTGGGGGCTGGCCCGGGCGATGCGGGGCTGCTGACCTTAAAAGGGCTTCAGCAGATCCAGCAGGCGGATATTGTGGTTTACGACCGGCTGGTCTCCGACGAGATCATGAATCTGGTGCGTCGCGACGCAGACCGTGTTTTCGTCGGCAAACGAGCGGGTTACCACTGCGTGCCGCAGGAGGAGATTAACCAGATCCTGCTGCGGGAAGCGCAAAAGGGCAAACGCGTAGTGCGCCTCAAAGGTGGCGATCCCTTTATCTTTGGCCGCGGCGGCGAGGAGCTGGAGACGCTCTGCAACGCGGGTATCCCCTTCTCGGTGGTGCCGGGCATCACCGCAGCATCGGGCTGTTCCGCCTACGCGGGCATTCCCCTTACCCACCGCGACTACGCGCAGAGTGTGCGTCTCGTTACCGGGCATCTCAAAACCGGCAGCGAGCTGGATTGGCATAACCTGGCCGCGGAAAAGCAGACGCTGGTCTTTTATATGGGGCTTAACCAGGCGGCGACTATTCAGGCGAAGCTGCTGGAGCACGGTATGGCGCCCTCCATGCCGGTGGCGCTGGTCGAGAACGGCACGTCCATTAAACAACGCGTGGTGGATGGCGAGCTCACCCGGCTGGCCGAACTGGCGCAGCAGGTTGAAAGCCCCGCGCTCATCATCGTGGGTCACGTGGTCGCCCTGCGCGAGAAGTTAAACTGGTTTTCAAACCATTAGTAATGCCTGTACATACTTCGCGTTAAAGGAGTAGTCCGGACATGGACTACTCCCGTCCCCCTGCTGTCGATAACATACCGCCCGATAAATGGATCTTTCCATTTTTTCCCCTCGTTATCTGTATGAATATTTTTGAATACAAGGAATAGGTATGTTTAAACTGGCAAAGGCCGCGCTTGTCGTGGGCATGTTATCCACCCTCACCGCCTGCACAGGTCACGTTCAGAACACTAAGAATAACTGCAGCTACGATTACCTGCTGCACCCGGCGATCTCTATTTCCAAGATCATCGGCGGTTGCGGCCCGGCGGCGCAACAGTAAGCCTTTATGCGGACATAAAAAAACCGGGAAATTCCCGGTTTTTTTATTTGGGCGGCACGATAAACGTTTTGCTTTTACCTGCGGCTTCGCCGTCGGTCCCATAAGCCGGGTAAGCATCAGCCCACCCGGCAAAACAGGCTTAAGGTTTACTTACAAACCCAATCGCTTCGTAGACCGCTTTCAGCGTTTCAGAGGCGCGCGCGCTCGCTTTTTCCGCGCCTTCTTTCATTACCTTCTGCAGGAAGGCTTCATCATTGCGGTAACGGTGATAACGCTCCTGCAGCTCGGTCAGCATGCCGGATACCGCGTCCGCTACTTCGCCCTTCAGATGGCCATACATCTTGCCTTCGAAGTGCTGCTCCAGCTCCGGGATCGGCTGACCCGTCACCGCCGAGAGAATATCCAGCAGGTTAGAGACGCCCGCCTTCTCTTTCACGTCGTAACGCACAACCGGCGGCTCTTCGGAGTCAGTCACCGCACGTTTGATTTTTTTCACCACCGACTTCGGATCTTCCAGAAGGCCGATAACGTTGTTGCGATTATCGTCAGACTTGGACATCTTTTTGGTCGGCTCCAGCAGAGACATCACGCGCGCGCCCGATTTCGGGATAAACGGCTCCGGCACCTTGAAGATGTCGCCGTAGATGGCGTTAAAGCGCTGGGCGACATCGCGGCTCAGCTCCAGATGCTGCTTCTGATCTTCCCCCACCGGCACCAGGTTGGTCTGGTAGAGCAGGATATCGGCGGCCATCAGCACCGGATAGTCAAACAGCCCGGCGTTAATGTTTTCCGCGTAGCGCGCCGACTTGTCCTTGAACTGGGTCATGCGGCTCAGCTCGCCGAAATAGGTGTAGCAGTTCAGCGCCCAGCCCAGCTGCGCGTGCTCCGGCACGTGAGACTGAACGAAAATGGTGCTTTTCTCAGGATCGATACCGCAGGCCAGGTAGAGCGCCAGGGTATCCAGCGTCGCTTTACGCAGCTGCTGCGGATCCTGGCGCACGGTGATGGCATGCTGGTCAACGATGCAGTAGATACAGTGATAATCATCCTGCATGTTCACCCACTGACGCAGCGCACCCATGTAGTTGCCAATGGTCAGTTCACCTGAGGGCTGTGCGCCGCTAAATACGATGGGCTTAGTCATTTTTCAATTCCTGATGTTTCACTGTACGGAAGCCCGAGAGCGGGCAAGAGATCTTTGAAGCGATCGAACACCACGTCCGGCTCGCTCAGCGTAATGGCTTCACCGTAGTTGTAGCCATAGGTCAGGCCGACGCAGAGGCTCCCCGCCGCCTTCGCCGCCAGAATATCATTGCGGGAATCCCCGACAAAGAGCAGCTGGTCCGGCGTTAAGGATAATTTTCCTGCCACCAGCAGGATCGGCTCCGGGTGCGGCTTTTTGTTTTCGACATCATCGCCGCCGACAATGGCGGTGAAATAGTGCGCGATACCCAGCGCCTCCAGCAGCGGAGCAACAAACGGGGTCGGCTTGTTGGTCACCAGCCCCAGCGGCAGGCCGTGGGCGTGCAGAGCGCTCAGCGTCTCGGCCACGTCCGGAAAGAGGAAGCTGCCCTCCTCCACGGTGTCGGCATAAAAGCGATCGAACAGTTTACGCAGGATACGCAGCTGCTCCGCCTGGGGAATATCCGCATGATCGACGCTGGGCTTACCCTGCGCCGCGCGCTGTACCGCGCGCTCCTGACGCGCCCAGGTCAGCGCGCGCTCCATCAGCACATCCGCGCCGTTGCCGATCCAGGTAATAACGCGTTCTTCACCCGCCACCGGCAGCTCCAGCGCATAGAGTGCCTGGTCCACGGCGCTGGTTAAACCCGGCGCGCTATCCACCAGCGTGCCGTCGAGGTCAAACGCCACACCCCGAATTGCCTGCATTTTATCCATGACTTACCTTTGCCAGTTCACTGCGCATTTCATCAATTACTTTCTTGTAATCCGGCTGGTCGAAAATCGCCGAGCCTGCCACAAACATATCGGCTCCCGCCGCCGCAATTTCGCCAATATTGCTCACCTTCACGCCGCCATCCACTTCCAGGCGAATATCGTAGCCAGACTCATCAATCCGGCGGCGCACTTCGCGCAGTTTATCCAGCGTGTGGGGAATAAAGGACTGACCGCCAAAGCCCGGGTTAACCGACATCAGCAGGATCACATCGAGCTTATCCATCACGTGGTCGAGCCAGGTAAGCGGCGTCGCCGGGTTAAAGACCAGCCCCGCCTTACAGCCATGCTCTTTGATCAGCTGCAGAGTGCGGTCGACATGTTCAGACGCTTCAGGATGGAAAGTGATAATGCTGGCGCCAGCCGCGGCAAAGTCGGGAACAATGCGATCGACAGGCTTCACCATAAGATGGACATCAATCGGGGCGGTAATGCCGTAGCCGCGCAACGCCTTGAGCACCATCGGGCCGATGGTCAGGTTGGGAACATAGTGGTTATCCATTACGTCGAAATGAACCACATCCGCACCCGCCGCCAGGGCGCTGGCGGTATCTTCTCCCAGACGCGCAAAATCGGCTGAGAGAATCGAAGGGGCAATCAAAAACTGTTTCATCCGCATCTCCTTGAATTATGTTTAGCGGCGGGCGAAACGGCTCAGGGGCGATAGAGCGCCAGCAGCTCGTCCACCTTTTTACGCGTACCGCCATTGCTGCTGATGCTGCGACGCACTTTTACCTGAAAATGCGTGGCGGCTTTATACCACTCGCGCGTATCAGGCGTGTCATGGTTCGAAATTAACACCGGTATTTGCTTACTGACCAGCTTTTCCGCCATCTCAGCCAGCCGGGCCTGCTCTTTCGGGCTAAAACTGTTTGTATGGTAAGCGGTGAAGTTCGCCGTCGCGGAAAGGGGTGCATAGGGCGGATCGCAGTAGACCACCGAATTTCCTTCAGCGAGATCCATACACGCTTCATAAGAGAGGCAATAAAACTCAGCGTTCTGCGCTTTCTTAGCAAAGTGATACAGCTCCGCCTGCGGGAAATAGGGCCGCTTATAGCGCCCGAAAGGCACATTAAATTCACCGCGCAGATTGTATCGGCACAGGCCGTTATATCCGTGACGGTTCAAATAGAGGAATAGCAGCGCCCGGCGAAACGGGTCATCGCTCTGATTAAACTCTGCGCGCAGCGCGTAGTAAACGTCTGGTTGGTTGTTTTCCGGCGTAAAAAGTTTGCGTGCCTCTTCGACATACTCGTCGGTACGCAGCTTCACGATGTTATACAGGCCAATCAGATCGCTGTTAATATCCGCAAGGATGTAGCGAGAAAAGTCCGTGTTCAGGAACACAGACCCGGCCCCGACAAAGGGCTCGATAAGACACTCGCCTTCCGGCAGGTGCTTTTTAATATCATCGAGCAGGGGGTACTTCCCCCCTGCCCATTTCAGAAAAGCGCGATTTTTTTTCATGCTGACTAACTGATTACACCTTCTCCGGCTGTGGAGAAAGCTCCGACAGCATCCTGCGCTTTATACATTACTTCAGATCGGCCTGAACCTGATGAATCGGTTTCGCCCATGGGTTTTTCGCCTGAACGTCGGCGGGCAGCGTAGCAACCGCGCGTTTTGCCTCCTCTTTGGAGCCATACACGCCGCTCACCAGCACATACCACGGCTGACCGTTACGGGTCGTCTGGTAGACCACGAAGTTTTTCAGGTTCGATTTCTTCGCCCAGTTGTTCAGGTTGTCATAGTTAGATGAGCTGCTCAACTGCAACGTATAGTTGTTCGAAGAGGCCGACGTTAACGCTCCCACGTTGCCGGTGGTTTTACCCGCCGCCGCGCTTGTTGTAGAGGCAGTTGCGGCTGGCGTCTGCGTTTTCGCAGGCGCAGGAGCCGCCGCTGTAGCCGCCGGTTTCGGCGCGGTCGTCGTGGTGGCAGGCGCTTTCACAGGGGTACTGGTCGTTGCCGTTTCAGTACGCTTCGGCTGGGAAACGGGTTTCGCTTCCGGCGCTTTCGCAACAGGCTGCGGTTTCGTTTCGCGTTTCGGCTCAATCACCGCCTGTTTGCGCTCAGGACGAGAGGCGGGCTGCGTATGGTGCGGCTTCGTCTCTGTCGCTGCGGCTTGCGGCGCGTTACCGCCACGCACGGGCGCAACGGTCGCCGGTTCAGTCGGCAGCGTGGAGTTGATCGCCACGTTATTCATCTGCTCCTGGCTCTGCGGCTGCGTCAGGGCATTGTTCAAATCGCCCTGCACTTCTACGCGCTGCTGACCCTGCGGCGCGACTGGCGCCTGGCCCTGCGTCGGCGTAGAGGCGACCGGCGGCAGAGAAACATCCTGCGCGGTATTGCCCGCGGTCTGCTCGGCGGAGGTGGTGCCCGGCGCCGGCTGGGTGCCATTCGCCTGATTAGCGGCATCATTAGAGAGCGAAATGCTCTTCTCGCCCGAGGCGGACGACCCGGAAGAGGTTGACGGCGCTTTCAGCGCAGAGCCGATGCCGATAATCAGCAGCAGCAGCACAAAAACGCCCAGCCCCATCATGATGTACTGGCGGGAGGCGGGCTTTTTCGCCACCGCTTTTTTACGCTTGCGTGGACGACGCTCAACCGGCGCTTCCTCCACTGAATCCTCATCGGATTCAAACTCTTCTTCATCCTGTTCATCACGCACGGTACGGCCACGCGCGGGACGGCGGTCCTCAGTGTCTAACTCAACGTCATCAAAATTGATTTGCGGCTCGTTATCACGATCGGAAGATTGACGAGAGCGACCAGTACGACGATCGCTGGGATCGGGTTTCAGCTCGTCTTCTGGTTTAAATTCATCCATTTAACACCCCACTCAACGGTTCATGCCAACCACATGCATGTCACCTGAAGCTAAATAGCCGCCTTACGGCAGCCTGACCTTTCTAATTTTTACGCCTGCTGGCAGTCAGCAATGGCGCCGAGTACTACATCATGCGACACTCTGCCGCGTACTTCACTTTTCCCTATTGCCAGCGGAAGCACAAGGCGCATCTCACCGGCCAGTACTTTTTTATCACGCATCATGTGCGGTAAATAGGCCTGAGCCGACATTTCGCGCGGCCCGGTTACCGGTAATCCCGCACGCGTCAGCAGCGCAATAATGCGTTGCGTCTCTGCCGGCGTAAACTGTCCAAGACGTTCAGAGGTGCGGGCGGCCATCACCATCCCCGCCGCCACCGCTTCGCCATGCAGCCAGTTGCCGTAGCCCATCTCCGCTTCAATCGCGTGACCAAAGGTATGGCCAAGATTGAGTAAAGCACGTAAGCCCGTTTCCCGCTCGTCGGCAGCAACGACTTCCGCCTTCAGTTCACAGCAGCGACGAATACACCAGGCCAGCGCTTTGCCGTCCAGCCGCAGCAGGGCATCTATATTCTCTTCCAGCCAGCTGAAAAACTCGCCGTCGAGAATTACGCCGTACTTGATCACTTCCGCCAGGCCAGAGGCGAGCTCGCGCCGGGGCAAGGTTTTCAGACAGTCGAGGTCAACCACCACCGAAGCTGGCTGGTAGAACGCGCCGATCATATTTTTGCCAAGCGGATGATTGACGGCGGTTTTGCCGCCAACGGAGGAGTCGACCTGCGAGAGCAGCGTCGTCGGGAGCTGAATAAAACGTACGCCGCGCTGGTAGCTTGCCGCCGCAAAACCGGTCAGATCGCCCACTACGCCGCCGCCCAGGGCAAGTAACGTCGTATCGCGACCGTGCGGTTTTTGCAGCAATGCGGTAAACACCGTATCAAGTACCGTCAGGCTTTTGTATTGCTCACCGTCGGGCAGGATCACGCTATCCACTTTTACCCCCGCCTGCTCAAGCTGCTGACGCACCTTGTCGAGATAGAGCGGAGCCAGCGTTTCATTGGTGACCAGCATTGCCTGGTCGCCCGCTTTGAGGGGTAAGAAGGAAGCTGGATCGTTAAACAAACCAGCCGCAATGGTGATGGGGTAACTCCGTTCCCCAAGGGTAACTGTGATCCTCTCCATAGCGCGACATCCACCTTAATTGCTTCGCCTGGCCCATCAGGCTCTTACCCGCGGGCGAGTGTATTTAAAGCCAGCGTCAGTTGCTTTCCAGCATATGAATAATCTGGTTTGCAACCACTTTAGCGCTTTGATCGTCCGTACGAATCGTCACATCAGCGATCTCTTCGTAGAGCGGATTGCGTTCACCGGCCAGTGCTTCCAGAACTTCACGTGGTGGTGTTTCAACCTGAAGCAGCGGGCGTTTTTTATCACGCTGCGTGCGTGCAAGCTGCTTTTCGATGGTCGTTTCAAGATAGACCACGACACCACGGGCGGAGAGACGGTTACGGGTTTCGCGAGATTTAACAGAACCACCGCCAGTCGCCAGTACGATGCCCTGCTTTTCCGTGAGTTCGTTGATCACTTTTTCTTCTCGGTCACGGAAACCTTCTTCGCCTTCTACATCGAAGACCCAGCCCACATCAGCTCCGGTTCGTTTCTCAATCTCTTGATCAGAATCGTAAAATTCCATATTGAGTTGTTGAGCTAACTGACGCCCAATAGTGCTTTTGCCGGCACCCATAGGCCCAACCAGAAAGATATTGCGTTTCTCTGCCATTTTTTCGGTACTACTAAGACTATTCGTTGATGATAAGCCCCGACGCGCAGATTTCCGGCGTAGCAGGACATGAACTGAAACCTCATATGCGATAGTGCGAGAGTCAGACTAAAAATTATCTCAGTAGTCCGGCTTGTTTGGCAACTGATTAAATCACCGCATCAGACGCTTAAATCAACAAGTGGAGAGACCGGGAAAGCTGACGCTCAAATCGGTACTCCTTGTATGCTAATTCATGCCCCACGTCAAACATCTGCAACAAACTGAACGCAAAATCCTTGCGGGATCGTTACCCGTTAAGGAAGCCCCACCAGACGGGGGGTAATAAAGACCACCAGCTCCCGGCGTTCTTTATCTTTAGCGTCGTGACGAAAAAGCTGCCCAAGCCAGGGAATATTTGCCAGTCCCGGCACGCTGTCGCTGCCGCTTTTATTTTTCTGGGAAAAAATGCCGCCGAGCGCCAGCGTCTCGCCGCTTTTTACCTCCACCTGCGTCTCTATTTCCTGTTTATCGATCGCCAGCGTTTCGCCATCCGCCTGTTTAAGCACCTGTCCGGGCATATTTTCGCTGATATGCAGCTTGAGCCGCACCCGCCCATTTGCCAGAACGACCGGCGTCACCTCCATCCCCAGCACCGCCTCTTTAAATTCCACCGAGGTCGCCCCGCTTTCTCCGCTGGAGACCTGGTAGGGGATTTCGCTACCCTGCTTAATACTGGCTGGCTGCATATGGGAGGCGAGAAGCCGCGGGCTGGCGATAATATCCACCTGCTGCTTTTGCTCCAGCGCAGAGAGCTCCAGATCCAGCAGCCTGCCGTCGATGCGCCCGATATTAAAGCCGACACGCGTGGTACCATTAGCAACCGACAGATCGCTGCCAAGCGTGGTCACCTGCCCCGGCGCCCCCGTTCCCTGCGCCTCCGCCAGATTCCACTTCACTCCCAGTTCGCGCAGGCTCTTTTCAGTGATGGTGACAATATGCGCCGCCAGCTCCACCTGCGCCACGGGCAGATCCATCTCCTCAACCCAGCGCTGGATCGTTGTCAGCGCGGCGGGGGTATCGCGTACCAGCAGCCGGTTGGTACGTTTATCCACCGACAGGCTGCCGCGAGGAGTCAGCCATTTCTCTGCAGGTTTTTGCAAATCGCTCGCGTCAGCCCAGGCCAGAGAGAAGCTGCGCGACGCCAGCGGTATGTTCTGCGCCCGTCTCGCCTGCTCCTCTTCCCTGCGCGCCTGCTGTTCCCGCTGCCAGGCGGCGGTCTGCACGTAAAATATCCCCTTCTCTTCGCGCAGAACCAGCCCGGCACTGTTCGCCACAATCTGCATCGCCTCCCGCCAGGGCACCTGCGTCAGCTGTAAAGAGAGCGTGCCGCTCACCTCAGGGGCGACAATAAGATTGCGCTTTTCCAGCCCCGCCAGCGATTGCAACACCTGCGCGACAGGCACCTCATCCACCGCCAGCGTGACCGGTTTTGGTACGGCTGCCCGGCTCATCGCGCAGGCGATCAGCAGCAGAACGGTTATCCCTGCTCTTTTCATTTCCTTCTCCCTCTCGCTGCCAGCGCCACTGCGCGGGCTCACATCCTTTCCCGATCTCAACCACCAGCGCATTTTTATCCAGGCTGACCACCCGCCATCCGGCGAGCGCTTCCCCCTGCCGGACGCGATACCAGCTCTGCTTCCCGTCGTACATTAACCCCACCTCCGCCACGAACCCGCGATAGCGCCAGCGCGTTAATTCTGCGCTACCGCAGCGATCGTCCGGCGGCCGGAAGGGATCGCGCATGCCGGTTAGCAGCAGAAGCAGGCAGACCAGCAGGCAGCGTCGTTCACTTCGCATCCCCGATCTCCATCTGTAATACTCTGCGGGTGGGGTGATCCGGCGTAACCGAAAATGCGCTGACCCGCACGCCATGCTGCGCCAGGGCGGGAAAGAGTGCGGGTATCACTCTCCACTCCGCCGTCAGCACCAGCTCGCCGCCGCCTGCGCCTGGCGTCCAGCGCACCAGCTGCGCGCCGCAGGCGTTAAAAGCGAGCGGTGAAAACGGCTCCGGCGGCGCGATAACCGGTACCGCTTTGCGCTGACACAACGTTGTCCTGAGCGGCCCGATGCGTGCTTCCAGGCGCACGATCTCCTCCCGCATCCGCCTTACCTCAAGCCATACCGGGCGTACCAGCGTCAGAAAAAGCAGCAGCCCGATTAGCGCCGACGCGATCGCCCAGACGAGCAGCCGCACAGGCCCGTGCAGCTCGCACCACGCATATCCCCGCATCCCCTGCTACTCCTTCTGCTGAAGGGTAAAGCTAAAGCGCCACCGGCCCTGGTCATCCTGCCGCAGCTCTCCCGCAGGGCCCGGAGTGAAGCCCGACAGCCGCCCGAGCGCCTGCGAAAACGCGGTCAGCGCCGAAAGCGTGGTGGCATAGCCGTTCACAATGAGGCGGGGGTGATGAAAGCGCAGTTCGGTTAGCCAGGCCTGCGGCGGTATCGCCTGCGCCAGCGCCAGCAGCGTTCTCTGCCAGGCGGCGGTCTTCTCCCGTCCGGCAAGCGCCTGCTGCCCCTGCTGGTAGCGCGCGTTAAGCTCCCGCCACTGCGCGTGACGCCGCTCCAGCTCGCTCTGCATTATCCGGTCGCTGCTCAGCCGCGCTTGCAGGCTTTGCTGGCGCCACTGCTCCTCCATACGCAGGCTCAGCGCAATCGCCAGCGCCAACAGGAAGACGCCAGCAAAAAGCAGGCTCCAGAAGCGGATGGTGCGCTGCCGTTGCCGCTGGCGCCACGGCAGAAGATTGACGTTTCTCATGCGGTACTCTCCCCGAGGGCCAGCGCGAGCGCCACCGTAAAATCGGCCCTGTGGGCGGGCAACGGCGGCTGATTTCAGGCGATAACGGTAAAAGGATCGAACCCGTCAGGGTGAAAGAGCGCCACCTCCTGGGGCGATATCGCCAGCAGAGCGGCGAAATCCGCCACGCTTGCCGCCTCGCTGGCCGCTTTGCGTCCCCACTGGTGGCGCATGGCCCACAGCCATTGCGCCTCATCGCGCCAGGCAACGCAGCAGAAAGAAGAGGGTAAAAAAGGGAGCAGATTCGCCAGCGCCGCGGCGTCCGGGGTAATAGCGGCCAGCCGCAGCTTAAGCCGTTTCGCCAGCGCCAGCAGGGACGCCACATCCCGGTTTTGCGCCGCTGTCACGTGAAAAGCGCGGCTGAAGGTATCCTGGGTATAGTCGAAGCAGAGCGCCTCCGGGGGCATCTCCAGCTCGCGCGAAATGGCGGAGACGATCCACGCGGCGCTTTCGCTGTCGCGCAGCGCCACCGCCGGAGAAGGCAGCGCTTTTTGCAGGGTGCGTACCGCCGGAAAGGCCAGCGCGACCCGGTGCTGGAGAGGCAGCGCCTTGCTCCAGGCGGATAAGAGGCCAGCCAGCTGTTCCGACTGAATAAGCTCCCCGTCAGGCCCGTTCTGCGCCTCCAGCGGAAACTGCCACCAGCGGCGCAGACGCCAGGCCACTTTCTCACGCGTCAGCGAGACGGCCACAATCTTATCCTGTTGAATATGAACGCCTGTTCGCCATGTTTTAAACGCCATTCTTCACGATCTCCTTATCTGCCATCAGGTGACGGCTATATCAATGAATCAGGCTTGCCTTTATACTACCGCGCGATTGTTTAGAAACTGCCCAGGTAAAACTAAATGGGAAACCTTCTGTGAAGTTCGTAAAGTATTTATTAATCCTTGCAGTCTGTTGCATTCTGCTGGGAGCAGGCACGGTTTTTGGTTTATACAAATTTATTGAGCCGCAGCTGCCTGATGTTGCCACCCTTCGTGATGTGCGTCTCCAGATCCCGATGCAGATTTACAGCGCCGACGGCGAGCTGATGGCTCAGTACGGCGAGAAGCGCCGTATCCCGCTGACGCTGAACCAGATCCCCCCGGTTATGGTGAAAGCCTTTATCGCTACTGAGGACAGCCGTTTTTATGAACACCACGGCGTCGATCCGGTAGGGATCTTCCGCGCCGCCAGCGTGGCCTTTTTCTCCGGTCACGCCTCCCAGGGGGCGAGCACCATCACGCAGCAGCTGGCGCGTAACTTCTTTCTTAGCCCTGAAAAAACGCTGATTCGTAAGATCAAGGAAGTGTTCCTTGCCATTCGTATTGAGCAGCTGTTGAGCAAAGACGAAATCCTTGAGCTTTACCTCAACAAAATCTATCTCGGCTACCGCGCCTATGGCGTGGGCGCGGCGGCGCAGGTCTATTTCGGCAAGCCGGTAGATCAGCTGACCCTGAGCGAAATGGCGACTATTGCCGGACTACCGAAAGCGCCTTCCACCTTCAACCCGCTCTACTCGCTCGAGCGCGCCACCTCACGGCGTAACGTTGTGCTGTCGCGCATGCTGAGCGAGGGCTATATCAGCCAGACGCAGTACGATCAGGCGCGGGCAGAGACAATTGACGCTAACTACCATGCGCCGAACATCGCTTTCTCCGCCCCTTATCTGACGGAGATGGTGCGCCAGGAGATGGTCAACCGCTACGGCGAGCAGGCCTATGAAGATGGCTATCGCGTATACACCACCATCACCCGTAACGTGCAGCAGGCTGCCCAGCAGGCGGTGCGTAACAACGTGCTGAATTACGATATGCGCCACGGCTACCGCGGCCCGGGCGAGGTGCTGTGGCGGGTAGGCGAAAGCGCGTGGGATAGCAAAAAAATTACCGACACGCTGAAGAAGCTGCCCGCCTACGGCCCGCTGCTGCCGGCGGTAGTGACGCAGGCGGCTCCGCAAGAGGCGACGGCGATGCTGGCGGACGGAACATCGGTTTCGTTGCGTATGGAAGGCGTTCGCTGGGCGCGTCCGTATCGTTCGGATACGCAGCAAGGCGCCACGCCGCGCAAAGTGACCGACGTGGTACAGGCCGGACAGCAAATCTGGGTTCGCCAGGCCGATAACATCTGGTGGCTCGCGCAGGTGCCGGACGTTAACTCCGCGCTGGTCTCCATCAACCCGCACAATGGCGCGGTGATGGCGCTGGTGGGCGGCTTTGACTTCAATCAGAGCAAATTTAACCGCGCTACGCAGGCGCTGCGTCAGGTGGGATCTAACATCAAGCCTTTCCTCTACACGGCGGCGATGGATAAAGGGCTGACCCTGGCAAGCATCCTGAACGATGTGCCGATCTCCCGCTGGGATGCGGGCGCAGGCTCTGACTGGCGGCCAAAGAACTCGCCGCCGCAGTATGCCGGCCCTATTCGCCTGCGTCAGGGGCTGGGCCAGTCCAAAAACGTGGTAATGGTTCGCGCCATGCGCGCCATGGGGGTCGATTACGCGGCGGAATATCTGCAGCGCTTCGGCTTCCCGGCGCAGAATATCGTACATACCGAATCGCTGGCGCTGGGTTCCGCCTCCTTTACGCCGTTGCAGGTCGCCCGCGGCTACGCGGTGATGGCTAACGGCGGTTTCCTGGTCGATCCCTATTTCATCAGCAAAATTGAAAACGACCAGGGTGGCGTTATTTTCGAGGCGAAACCGAAAATTGCCTGCCCGGAGTGCAACATTCCGGTGATTTACGGCGATACGCCGAAATCAAATGTGCTGGAAAACAAGGATATGGAAGATGTAGCGGTGTCGCGGGAGCAGCAGAACGCCACCGTACCACAGCCGCAGCTTGAACAGGCGAACCAGGCGCTGGTGGCGCAAAGCGGTGCACCGGAATATGCGCCGCACGTTATCAGCACGCCGCTCTCCTTCCTGATCAAAAGCGCGCTGAACACCAACATCTTTGGCGAACCGGGCTGGCAGGGCACCGGCTGGCGCGCGGGTCGTGATTTGCAGCGTCGTGATATCGGCGGTAAAACCGGTACGACTAACAGCTCTAAAGATGCCTGGTTCTCCGGCTACGGCCCCGGCGTGGTGACCTCCGTATGGATAGGTTTTGACGATCACCGCCGCGATCTGGGGCGCACCACCGCCTCCGGCGCGATTAAAGATCAGATTTCCGGCTATGAAGGGGGCGCCAAGAGCGCACAGCCTGCCTGGGATGCCTATATGAAATCGGTGCTGGAAGGGGTACCGGAGCAGCCGCTGACGCCGCCGCCGGGTATCGTGACGGTGAATATCGACAGGAGTACCGGCCAGCTCGCCAACGGCGGCAACAGCCGCGAAGAGTATTTCATCGACGGCACGCAGCCCACCACCCGGGCGGTGCATGAGGTGGGCACCACGCTCATCGACAACGGCGAAACGCACGAGCTGTTCTGACAGGCCAAAAAAAACGGTAACCCTGGTTACCGTTTTTTTATATCGCCCCCGGGAAACCGCAGACCGCTAAAGCCGTCCCTGCCCTTTCAACCATTCACGCAGCAGGAACAGCGCGCTGACGTTACGCGCTTCATTGAAGTCTGGCTCTTCCAGCAGATCCATCAGATGCGCCAGCGGCCAGCGTACCTGCGGCAGCGGCTCCGGCTCATCCCCCTCCAGCGATTCAGGGTAGAGATCTTCCGCCACCACGATATTCATCTTGCTGGAAAAGTAGGAGGGCGCCATGCTCAGCTTTTTCAGGAAAGTCAGGTTTTTTGCGCCAAAACCGACCTCCTCTTTTAGCTCGCGGTTCGCCGCCTCGAATACCGTCTCGCCAGGATCAATCAACCCCTTGGAAAAGCCCAGTTCATAGGACTCGGTGCCCACGGCATATTCGCGGATCAGGATAATGTGTTCATCCACAACAGGAACAATCATCACTGCTTCACGCGTCGAAGGGCGCATACGTTCATATACGCGTCGCACGCCGTTGCTGAACTCCAGATCCACGCTCTCAACGTTAAACAGACGCGATTTAGCGACAGTTTCAACATGCAGAATGGTGGGCTTTTGTAAGGGTTTGCTCATAGTGAGGGATCTTTGCTGTGGGAACTGCGTTTATTGTGCGTTACGCTGCAGGGTTTGGGCAATGTCAATCGCGCTTTATTTACATATTTGCAACGTTTATTGACTCATTTCGCATTTTTTTGGAAAAGTCAAGAGGTTGAAATTATTCCAGGAATTTGCTGATATCCCGATTTCGCCGCCTTTGCTATCATCGGCGATGAGTGGGATGCGCTTCGAAAATGCTCAAGTTCAACGCCGGAATGGCCGATAGATAATCACCGAAAGTCAATCGTCAAAGGTGCAACTGACTACACCTGTAATATAAGTAAGATGGGAAAAGCATGAGCACCATTTTGATTTTTATCGCTGCTATGCTGGCCTGCGTAATTATTGCAGGGTGGTTATACCGGCGGCGTGCGCAACGTCGACATCGATTACCTTTTTTAAACGCTTTTGCTGGTGCATCCACACGCAAGCTCGCACCCGAAGAGCGCAGCGCAGTCGAAAATTATCTCGACACGCTCAACCGTACCCGCCAGACGCCGGGGCCGACCGGCGCCACCGTTGCGCCCGTCTCATTAACGCTCAACGCCGAGAGCGACACCGTTTTGTGCGTAACGCGCTCCATCACCCGTTACGGCATTACCACCGACGATCCCAATAAATGGCGTTACTATCTCGATTCGGTCGAGGTGCATCTGCCGCCGTTCTGGGAACAATATATCAACGATGAAAATACCGTTGAGCTGATCCACACCGACTCACTGCCGCTGGTAATCGCCCTTAACGGCCACACCCTGAATGAGTATGTACAGGAGGCGCCGCGTTTCGCGCTGGAGCGCGCCAGCGCGACTCAGGCCTCGATTCGCGGTGAAGAGAGCGAGCAGATTGAGCTGTTGAACATCCGCCAGGAGACGCACGAGGAGTACGCCCTGAGCCGCCCGGACGGGATCCGCGAAGCGGCGCTGATTGTGGCGTCGTTCCTGCTGTTCTTCTTCTGCCTGATGACGCCGGACGTCTTTTCTCCGTGGCTGGCGGGCGGCGGCGTGCTGCTGCTGGCGGCGGGCCTGTGGGGATTATTTGCGCCGCCGTCGAAAACGGCACTGCGTGAAATCCACTGCCTGCGTGGTACGCCCAAGCGCTGGGGGCTGTTCGGAGAGAACGATCAGGAGCATATCAATAATATCTCCCTTGGCATTATCGATCTGATCTACCCCCGCCACTGGCAGCCGTGGATCGCCCAGGATTTGGGGCAGAAAACCGATATCGATATCTACCTTGACCGCCACGTTGTGCGGCAGGGGCGTTATTTATCCCTGCATGACGAAGTCAAAAATTTCCCCCTCCAGCACTGGCTGCGCAGCGCGGTGATCGCAGGCGGCGCGGCGCTGGTACTGGTGATGCTGCTCCTGTTTGTTCCACTTGATATGCCCGTTAAATTTACCCTGTCGTGGATTAAAGGGGCGCAAACCATCGAGGCCACCAGCGTTAACGCGCTGGAAGAGGCGAAGATCCGCGTGGGCGATACGGTGCAGCTGAAGGGAACCGGCATGTGCAGTATTCATGCCCCGGGGGCCTGGAGTACGCGACAAAGCTCGCCCTTTACGCCGTTCGACTGCTCGCAGATTATCTGGAATAACGCGCCGCCGCTGCCGCTACCGGAGTCCGATATTGTCAGCAAGGCGACCGCCCTCACCCAGGCGTTGAGCCGCCAGCTCCATCCGCAGCCGGAAGATAACTCGCGCGTCAGCCAGTCGCTGCGCTCCGCCATCCAAAAATCCGGCATGGTGCTGCTGGATGATTTTGGCGATATCGTAATGAAAACGCAGGATCTCTGCGAAGCGCCGGATGATTGCGTCCGGCTGAAAAACGCGCTGGTCAACCTGGGCAACAGCAAAGACTGGGAGGCGCTGGTGAAACGCGCCGAAGCGGGCCGACTTGACGGCGTGAACGTTCTGCTGCGTCCGGTAAGCGCCGAGTCGCTGGATAATCTGGTCGCTACCTCGACCGCGCCTTTTGTCATGCGCGAAACCACCCGCGCGGCGCAGGCGCTTAACAGCCCGGCGCCGGGCGGCTTTGTTATCGCCAGCGACGAGGGAAGCGAGCTGGTCGATCAGCCCTACCCTCCGGTTGCCCTGTATGATTTCCCCGCTCAGGAGCAGTGGGGAGAGTTCCAGCGTCTGGCGCAAATGCTGATGCAGACGCCGTTTAGCGCCGAGGGCATTATTACCGGGATATATACCGACGCTAACGGCACCCGGCATATCAACCTCCACCGCATTCCGGATCGCGCGGGCCTGTGGCGCTACGCTGCGACCTCGCTGCTGATGTTCACCCTGCTGGTCTGCCTGCTGTGGAACGGTGTGGCCGCTCTGCGTCGCTACCAGCGCTCGCGCACCCGTCTGGCGGAGATCCAGCAATATTATGAAAATTGCCTGAATCCCAAGCTCGTCTCTTCCCCGGAAAACCTGATCGGATAACGCCGCTGCGCGACAAGTTATGCTAACCTGTCGCGCACATTTTTCCCTGGCTGGAGAATCCCCTATGCATTTTGATATCGCCTGGCAGGAGGTGGATACCGTCCTGCTGGATATGGACGGCACCCTGCTCGATCTGGCGTTCGATAACTATTTCTGGCAAAAGCTGGTGCCGGAAACTTACGGCGCGCAGCAGGGGATCACGCCAGCCAAAGCGCAGGAATATCTGCGCGAGCAGTATCACGCCGTGCAGCATACGCTAAACTGGTACTGTCTGGATTACTGGAGCGAACGCCTGGGGCTGGACATCTGCGCGATGACCACCGCCCAGGGGCCGTCTGCGGTCCTGCGCGAGGATACGGTGCCTTTCCTCAACGCGCTGAAGGAGAGCGGCAAGCGGCGTATTTTGCTGACGAACGCCCATCCACATAATCTGGCGGTAAAGCTTGAACATACCGGGCTGGCATCACACCTTGATTTATTACTTTCCACCCACACATTTGGTTATCCGAAAGAGGATCAGCGACTGTGGCAGGCCGTAGCGAAAGAGACCGGTCTGCAGCCGGAAAGGACGCTGTTTATTGATGATAGCGAGCCGATTCTGGATGCGGCCGCCGCCTTTGGCATCCGTTATTGCCTGGGCGTCACCAATCCTGATTCTGGCCTGGCTGAGAAAAGCTACCTGCGGCATCCGGCGTTAAACGACTACCGCCGGATGATCCCCTCCCTCACCGTGAAGGAGACGCCATGAAAGAGAAACCCTCTGAGGGTGTAAGGCTGGACAAATGGCTCTGGGCGGCGCGTTTTTATAAGACCCGCTCCCTGGCCCGCGAGATGATCGACGGCGGAAAAGTGCACTACAATGGCCAGCGCAGCAAGCCGAGTAAGGTAGTGGAGCTGAACGCCACGCTGACGCTACGCCAGGGAAACGACGAACGCACCGTGATCGTCAGGGCGATATCCGAACAGCGCCGCCCGGCAGCCGAGGCCGTTTTGATGTATGAAGAGACGGCGGAAAGCATCGAGAAGCGTGAGAAAACGGCGCTGGCGCGTAAAATGAACGCCCTGACCATGCCGCACCCGGACCGGCGACCGGATAAAAAAGAGCGCCGCGATCTGATGAAATTTAAATATGGCGAGAACGAGTGATTCTGGCCTGAACGAGAGAAAATTATGTCCCAACACGACCAATTACATCGCTACCTGTTTGAAAAATTTGCCGTTCGCGGCGAGCTGGTGACCGTCTCCGAAACCTGGAAACAGATCCTGGAGAATCACAGCTATCCGCAGCCGGTTAAGACCCTGCTCGGTGAGTTACTGGTAGCGACCAGCCTGCTGACCGCCACGCTGAAGTTTGCCGGCGATATTACCGTGCAGCTTCAGGGCGACGGGCCGATGACGCTGGCGGTCATTAACGGCAACAACCAGCAGCAGATGCGCGGCGTCGCGCGCGTGCAGGGTGAGGTGCCGGAAGGCGCAGACCTGAAAACGCTGGTGGGCAACGGCTACCTGGTGATCACCATTACGCCAGAAGAGGGCGAACGTTATCAGGGCGTGGTCGGTCTGGAAGGGGATACCCTCGCCGCTTGCCTGGAAGATTACTTCCTGCGCTCCGAACAGCTGCCAACGCGCCTGTTTATTCGCACCGGCGAAGTGGACGGCCAGCCTGCGGCAGGCGGCATGCTGTTACAGGTTCTGCCCGCGCAGAACGCCCAGGGCGATGACTTTGAGCATCTGGCGACGCTGACGGAAACCATCAAGGCGGAAGAGCTGCTGACCCTGCCGGCAAACGAAGTGTTGTGGCGTCTCTATCATGAAGAAGAGGTGACCCTGTACGATCCGCAGGACGTCGAGTTCAAGTGCACCTGCTCACGCGAGCGCTGCGCCGGCGCGCTGAAAACCCTGCCAGATGAAGAGATCGACAGCATCATCGCCGAAGAGGGCGAAATTGACATGCATTGCGACTACTGCGGGACGCATTATGTGTTCAATTCGATGGATATCGCTGAGATCCGTAATAACGCCTCTCCGGCGGATCCGCAGGTACATTGATCGCGCCTTTCCCCTCACCCCGGCCCTCTCCCAAAGGGGAGAGGGGGAAAACCACTAACGTTAAGCGTGATCGGTTCCCTCTCCCCTTTGGGGAGAGGGGGAAAACCACTAACGTTAAGCGTGATCGGTTTCCTCTCCCCTTTGGGGAGAGGGGGAAAACCACTAACGTTAAGTGTGATCGGTTCCCTCTCCCCTTTGGGGAGAGGGTTAGGGTGAGGGGCAAAGCGTCCTCTCACCGTTCTGCGAAAATCTCCTCCACCATCGCATCCGCCAGCCGTTTCGCCGAGCAGAGCCGCGGCATACCCAGCGCAACCGTCTGCCAGGTCTGGCTGACAGACCAGTTCACCGGATGGCGTTCCGCCTGGTACCCCTCTCCCAGCCAGCCCAGCATCTCTTTGTGCTCCATCAAATGCGGCGTTACCGGAGTGGTCAGCCATTGATGATAAAAATGACGGGTGGCGACCGACGCGTTAATCCCCTGCGCGAGATGGTTCGCCGCAATACTCCTGACGTTATCCTTCAGCATGGCGGCCACGTCCGGGTTCGCCAGCCGACAGGCGTCGCCGAACGGCCCCCAGCGCAGCTCCTCCAGTGCAATATAGCAGCGCCCCGCCAGCGACCAGCCGTCATACTCCCCGGCGCGCCAGCGGGTAAAAATCTGCTCGCTATGCTCCCCCGCCTGCACCGTTAACCCGCGCTGGGATAACGCTTTCTCTTTATAAGCGGCCCGCTGCATAAAGTGGCCCGACAGCGCCTCATATTGCTGCTGCAGCCCGGGCGGGATCGCCCCCCGGCGGTTCGCCTGCTGACGCAGTCGTGTCAGCTTATCGCTCATAAGGCAGAGCGCCAGATGTCCCGGGTCGTACATCCCCGCCAGCTTTTCCGCCAGCCCCAGGCGCAGCGCAGCATTTTCGCTGAACATTCCGCTCATGGCCCAGGGTCGGAGCTTCGTCCGGGCGAGGATCTCCTGCGTTAAACGTTCACGAAATTGCTGCTGCTGATGCGCAGGCGCGGTATGGCGCCCCGCCTCCGCCCCCGATACCAGATCCACCATAAATTTCGGGTAAATCGACTCCAGCATCCGCCCGGGGCCATCCAGTAGCTGTGTTGTCATAGTTGTTCTGCCGCGAATAGGGTTTGAATGTCATCGCGTAACAGTCGGGTATCTTCCTGAATCCACGTCGCAGTGGAAATGCCTTGTTGCAGCAGTTGGCCAAGCGCCCGGGTGGCGTGCTCATTCTGTTGCCGCACTGCGAGGCTGTCACGCAAACTTTCCTGTAAGCTGGCGAGACATAACGAAAACTCTGCAAAAAAGGTCGCCATTCCCGCTGTAACAGAGACATCGACCTGCGCGCTCAAAGCTTTACGGATTTGTTCACAAAACTGCGTCACATGCTCCATGAATCGGGAATAAAGCTGAGCTATATCAATGACGTAGTGCGTGCGCGTCATCACGTAATCTTCCCACCCCCAGCCCGGATTATTGAGCCAGCGTGAAAGCGTCTCACGCACGCTGCTTGTCCCGGAGGCGACGCCTGCCGGGCGATGCTCCCGGGCGATGGCGTCGTTAAACAGCCCGCGGGTATTAAAGTTAAGCTGGCTGGCCTGGAAAGCGGGAAAGCTAATCCGCGCGCGAAAACCGGCATGGCTGAGTTCCTCTTTAATCCGCGTTTCAATGGGCCGCATCGCCTCGTTCAGGGCGCGGGCCAGCGTCGACTCCAGCAGATCGAAGCGCAGCGCCAGCTCGCGGCTGATTTTGTTCTGCGCATCCAGCATCACCATTTCGCAGGCGGCGCTGACTTTATTTAGCACCACCTGCGCCTGCCCCTCATCTTCCAGCACCAGCCGTTCCGGCGCCGCGGTCGGACCGCTTTCCGGGCGAACGCCTGCCAGCTCCAGCAGATTCTCCGCGTCAAAAATCGCGCCGATCGCCTGCTGAAGCTGGGTTTGCTGCAGGGAGATAAACCGATCCGCCGCCGCCAGCGCCTGCGAGACTTCGTGATCAACCTCGTCGCGTGCCCGCTCCTGCCGCCCCTGCAGCAAGATCATATCCTCCTCCAGCCGCGCGATATTACGCTGCAGCTCGTCAAAGGCCACCGTCAGCCCCTGATAGCGGAAATCGAGATATTCCCGGGTGTTATTCGCATAGTTGAGCAATTTATGTGACGCCGAACGCAAGGCATAGAGCGAGGCGTTAGCGTAGGCGGCGTAGATAAGCTTGCGGATCGGCTGCTCAAAGAGGGAGTCCTCCCACAGCAGATCGGCGGCGTGCCGGATGTGCTCTGCGTCAGCAAGATCCGCTGTTCGCCAGCGTCTTCCCAGCGCCGCTTCGGCAAAATCCTGCACCCAGCGCTGCTCCCGGGGATCCGGCAGTACGCCCCGGCTGGTGATTTCAGAGCGGGCGCGGTTCGCCAGATAGGCCCACATGGAGGAGACGGGAAAAATTTGCCCGGGCGAGATATGCCCTTTCATCAGGGTACCGGAGATCATCGCCCGCACCTGCTCTTCATCATCGCTGTTGCGATCTTTCTGATCGAACTTATTCACCAGCGCAAAGAGCGGCACCGATTTGCCCACCGCCGAAATAGCCTGCCGTACCTCCTCATCCGATACCGACTTAAGCTGGGTGTAATCCATCACCGCCAGCACCGCCGAGGCGCGGGCGAGCTGCTCGCTGAGCATACGCTGCAGATGGGGCTGCCCGGCCTCGTTCGGGCCGGGGGTATCCAGCAGCGTCAGCTGTCCGGGATACGCATTCAGCCCGGCGAGATGAACAAACTCCACCTCTATTACCGGAATATGTTCGATAGCCGCATAGTCGGAAAATGGAAAATCGACCCTCAGCGCTCGCGACAGCCGCACCAGATCGTTAAGACTTTTCAGGCACTGAAAAATGGGCTGCGCGCCAAGGTAATGTTTTTCAAAGGCTTCGCCCTGCTCAATACGGCCAAGCAGGGTATTCATATCTTTATCAATCTCCAGCCGCCGCGTCAGCTTGCCGCGATCGTAATTGCTTAATTTTTGCTGCAGCTGTTTGATTAGCGCATCGATGGGCGAAACGTGGGCGAAGTGGAGCACCGGCTCTTTCTGCCCCGGCGTATGGCGAATCAGCGTCGGCAGCGCGGTCATCGGACGGTTGCGGTTGGGCAGCACCTCGGTGCCGACGATAGCGTTGATGGTGGTCGATTTTCCCGCCTTCATGGTGCCCACAATCGCCAGCACCATCTCAAGACGGGTAATTTTCCTCAGCTCGTTGTTCAGCATTGCCTGCTGAGTCTCCAGGCTGCGGGCGCTAAAATGGAGAGGTAAAACGTTATTCGTCTCGCCCGTTATCGCTGCGGTGGTGTTATCCAGCATGGCGACCGGAATAGATTTTAACGAACCCAGATTTTGTAAGGCGAGCTGCAATAGCCGCTCCGCCTCCTGGCTTAATTCAAATATTGTTTGTGTGTGCATGATAAAAAGCCTTTCCTTAACGCAAATTAATTACTTTTATTACGCCGTATCGTTTTAATATTAAAATTTCGGCTTTTATGATTACGTGTGGAAAATATGTGCATCGATATAACCGCCTGAAGAGATTAGAGAATTAATTATTTTCCTCAGCAGACGTGCCGCAACGCCCCTCGCAGCAGGAAAAGCTGAAGGAAAGAACGTAGGCTATTTTTAATCAAATTCCGGCGTTAAACATCCCGGTTTACCTACCCAAAATGAGAGGTGTGCCCGCTCACCAGAGTAAAGCGAAACGGCTGTTGCAGTTAAATTACAACCTGGTTCTCACCTTATCTGAAATGATGATAGCTGGCAATTTGCCGCCATAAAATATTCGATATAACCGCGTTATGCGATTAAGGCTGCAAAAACCTGCGGAGTATTGCGCGACTATGGTTCATTTACTGCCAGCGCGACAGCAATTTTAAAAAGTCTTAAAAAAAGACTATCCCCGACAACCGTAGGGTTTTCCGGTATACTTACCGTTTTTACGGCAGCGCGCCGTTTTTCGGCTGGCTTTTCCAGCCCCCTTAGCCCCTTTTGAGGATACCCCATGTCACTGCCAAACTGCCCGAAATGCCACTCCGAATACACCTATGAAGATAACGGGATGTATATCTGCCCGGAGTGCGCTCACGAATGGAACGACGCCCAGGCCGAACAGGAGAGCGATGAGCTGATTGTTAAGGATGCCAACGGCAACCTGCTGGCGGACGGCGACAGCGTAACCGTTGTTAAAGATCTGAAGGTAAAAGGCAGCTCCTCCATGCTGAAGATCGGCACCAAAGTGAAAAATATCCGTCTGGTGGAAGGCGATCATAATATCGACTGCAAAATCGACGGCTTTGGCCCGATGAAGCTTAAATCTGAATTTGTGAAAAAAAGCTAATCTCCAGGCGGGCTTCGGCCCGCCTGTCATCATTTTCCCCTCAATATTTCAAATTCCCGCAATCAACACTTAACCCAACTGTCATGTTCATCCGCCAGCATGAGGCCACCTTATTCTGGAGGCTCTGCTCATGCATACCGTCATTCGCGTCGAGAAACTCAGCAAAACCTTTCACCACAATCGGGCGCTGCACGCCGTTGATCTGACCGTAGAGCAGGGCGAAATGGTGGCGCTACTCGGCCCATCCGGTTCGGGGAAATCGACCCTGCTACGCCACTTAAGCGGCCTGACGACCGGCGATAATACCCCGGAAAGCCGCGTCGAACTGCTGGGCAATACCGTACAGCGCGCCGGACGCCTGGCACGCGATATCCGCAAAAGCCGCGCGCAGACCGGCTGCATCTTTCAGCAATTCAACCTCGTTAACCGCCTGACGGTACTGGAGAACGTGCTGATCGGCGCCCTCGGCAGTACCCCTTTCTGGCGCAGCTGCCTGCGCTGGTTCAGCCACGAGCAGAAGCAGCGTGCGCTTCAGGCGCTGACCCGCGTCGGCATGGCCCACTTCGCCAGCCAGCGCGTCTCTACCCTCTCCGGCGGGCAGCAGCAGCGCGTGGCGATCGCCAGGGCGCTGATGCAGCAGGCGAAGATCATTCTGGCGGACGAACCTATCGCCTCGCTGGATCCGGAATCGGCCCGCATCGTGATGGAGATCTTGCGCGACATCAACCAGAAGGACGGCATCACCGTCGTCGTCACCCTGCACCAGGTCGATTACGCCCTGCGCTACTGCGAGCGCATCGTCGCGCTGCGTCAGGGTCACCTCTTTTTTGATGGCGCAAGCCACGCCTTTGATAACGACCGTTTTGATCATCTCTACCGCAGCATCAACCGCGTCGATGAGAACGCGCAGGCTGCCTGACATCCCCACCATGAGGAATGGAAATGAGTTATAAAACCGTTGCTGCGCTGGCATTTACCAGCATCTTCAGCCTGAGCACCCTGTTAAGCCCGGCGCACGCCGAAGAACAGGAAAAAGCGCTGAATTTCGGCATCATTTCAACTGAGTCACAGCAAAACCTGAAGCCCCAGTGGGAACCGTTCCTGAAGGATATGGAGAAAAATCTGGGCATCAAAGTGAACGCCTTCTTCGCCCCGGACTACGCGGGCATCATCCAGGGGATGCGTTTTAACAAGGTCGACATCGCCTGGTACGGCAACCTCTCAGCGATGGAAGCGGTGGATCGCGCCAACGGTCAGGTCTTTGCCCAGACGGTAGCGGCAGACGGATCGCCGGGCTACTGGAGCGTATTGATCGTCAACAAAGAGAGCCCGATCAATAACCTCAACGATCTGATCGCCAAACGTAAAGATCTCACCTTCGGCAACGGCGATCCTAACTCTACCTCCGGCTTCCTGGTGCCCGGCTATTACGTCTTCGCGAAGAACAACATCTCCGCCAGCGACTTTAAGCGCACCGTGAACGCCAGCCACGAAACCAACGCGCTGGCGGTAGCCAATAAGCAGGTTGATGTCGCCACTAACAACACCGAAAACCTCGACAAGCTCAAAACCTCCGCGCCGGACAAACTGAAAGCGCTGAAGGTGATCTGGAAGTCGCCGCTGATCCCGGGCGATCCCATCGTCTGGCGTAAAAACCTCTCCGAAGTCACCAAGGACAAGGTGTATGACTTCTTTATGAATTATGGCAAGACGCCGGAAGAGAAAGCGGTGCTGGAACGCCTCGGCTGGGCGCCGTTCCGCGCCTCCAGCGACCTGCAACTGGTGCCGATTCGCCAGCTGGCGCTGTTTAAAGAGATGCAGAGCGTGAAGGACAACAAAGGGCTGAACGCTGAAGAGAAGACCAGCAAAGTGTCGGCAATTCAGGCGCAGCTTGAAGATCTGGATCGTTTGACCGCGGCGCTGGGCGCGATGACCAGCGTGAATAAAGCGGTGCAGTAAAAAGAGTGCCCCTCACCCTAACCCTCTCCCCGGAGGGGAGAGGGGATTGTACGGTGGGGCCTTTTCCCCCGCGATCACGAGTAAACGAAGGCACGGCGCCCTTCCCCGTGTCCACGAGTAAACGAAGGCACGGCGCCCTTTCCCCGTGCCCACGGGTAAACGAAGGCACGGCGCCCTTTCCCCGTGACCACGAGTAAACGAAGGCACGGCGCCCTTCCCCCCTCTCCCCTTTGGGGAGAGGGTCGGGGTGAGGGGAATACACCAACCAACGGAGCCACTATGCACACCATCACCGTTCCACCACCCAAACGCAACTGGTTCTCGCTCTTCAGCTGGGCCATTCTGCTGGCGGTACTCGTTATCTCCTGGCAGGGCGCCGAAATGGCGCCGCTCACCCTCTTCAACGATGCCGGCAATATGGCGACCTTCGCCGCAGATTTCTTCCCGCCCGATTTCAGCCAGTGGCAGGATTATCTCGGGGAAATGGCCGTCACGCTGCAAATCGCCGTCTGGGGTACCGCCCTCGCGGTCATTCTGTCGATTCCCTTTGGCCTGATGAGCGCCGACAACATCGTCCCGTGGTGGATCTACCAGCCGGTTCGCCGACTGATGGACGCCTGCCGGGCCATCAACGAAATGGTTTTCGCCATGCTGTTCGTGGTCGCCGTCGGTCTTGGTCCTTTTGCCGGCGTGCTGGCGCTCTTTATCCACACCACCGGCGTGCTCTCCAAGCTGCTCTCGGAAGCGGTGGAAGCGATTGAGCCGGGCCCGGTTGAAGGCATCCGCGCCACCGGCGCCAACAAACTCCAAGAGATCCTCTACGGCGTGCTGCCGCAGGTGATGCCGCTGCTTATCTCCTACTCCCTCTACCGCTTTGAATCTAACGTTCGCTCCGCGACGGTGGTCGGCATGGTGGGCGCGGGCGGGATTGGCGTCACGCTGTGGGAAGCGATTCGCGGTTTCCAGTTCCAGCAAACCTGCGCCCTGATGGTGCTCATTATCGTCACGGTCAGCCTGCTGGATTTTCTCTCTCAACGGCTGCGTAAGCACTTTATCTGATAAGCGAGGCGTTGTTTTCTATGCACTTATCCAGACATCCGACCAGTTACCCCACCCGCTGGCAGGAGATTGCCGCCAGGCTGGAGGTCGAACTACGTAACCACTACCGCTGCGGCGACTATCTTCCCGCCGAGCAGCAGCTTGCCGACCGCTACGAGGTCAACCGCCACACCCTGCGTCGCGCCATCGACCAGCTGGTGGAGCGCGGCTGGGTGCAGCGCCGCCAGGGAGTAGGCGTGCTGGTGCTGATGCGCCCGTTCGATTACCCGCTTAACGCTCAGGCGCGCTTCAGCCAGAACCTGCTGGATCAGGGCAGCCACCCCACCAGCGAAAAACTGCTCTCGGTGCTGCGCCCGGCCTCAAATCATATCGCCGACGCGCTGGGCATTGCCGAAGGGGAGAACGTGGTTCACCTGCGTACCCTGCGCCGGGTCAACGGCGTCGCCCTCTGCCAGATCGATCACTACTTTTCCGACCTGACTCTCTGGCCGGTGCTGCAACGCTTCGCCAGCGGCTCGCTGCACGACTTTCTCTTTACGGCGACCGGCCTGGTGCTCAGACGCACCCAGACGCGCATCAGCGCCCGCCGCGCGCAGGCCAAAGAGAGCAAGGTGCTGGAAATACCCAACATGGCGCCGCTGCTCTGCGTGCGCACCCTTAACCACCGTGACGGCGAGGTGAATGCGGCGGAGTACTCCGTCAGCCTGACCCGCGCCGACATGATCGAACTGACGATGGAGCACTAAATGCACTTCGACACCGCCACCCGCCAGCGCTGGATGGCCGCGCTTGCCCACAGCCAGCCTGCGACGCTGGCCGCCAGGATGAAGGCCCTTAGCCTCGATCCGCAGTATGAACCGATCCGCGCCCCGGAAACCGGGCTGGTGCAGCTTCAGGCTCGCATGGGCGCGACCGGCGAACGTTTCTTCGCAGGCGACGCCACGCTCACCCGCGCCGTGGTGCGCCTGACGAGCGGTACGCTCGGCTACGGCTACGTGCTGGGGCGCGACAAAGAGCACGCCGAGCGCTGCGCCGCCCTCGACGCACTGCTGCAGGAGCCAGCCCATTTTCAGAATCTGATGGAAACCCTGATTGCCTCGCTGGAAGCCGACCGCGCCGCGCGTATCGCCGCGCGCCAGGCGGAAGTGAACGCCAGCCGGGTCGACTTCTTTACGCTCGTTCGCGGAGACAACGCATGACCCTACACACCGCCTTTACCCTGCCCGTCCACGATGCCCAGCAGAGCTTTCGCCGCCTGCTGAAAGCGATGAGCGAGCCAGGGGTCATTGTCGCTTTGCACCAGATAAAACATGGCTGGCAGCCGCTCAACCTCGCCACGACCAGCCTGTTGCTGACGCTGGCGGATAACGACACGCCGGTCTGGATCTCCGGCGCAATCAATAACGATATCGTCAGCTCTAACCTGCGTTTTCACACCGGCGCGCCGCTGGTAGAGCAGCCGCAGCAGGCGGTTTTCGCCGTAGCCGACGATCAGATTAGCCACGAGCAGCTTAACGTCCTGTCGGCAGGCACCGCCGTGGCGCCGGAAACCAGCGCTACCCTGATAGTGCAGGTCACGAGCCTCAGCGGTGGCCGGATGCTGCGTCTTACCGGCGCGGGCATCGCCGACGAGCGCATGGTCGCCCCGCAGCTGCCGGAGTGCCTTATTCATGAGCTGACCGAGCGCCCGCACCCTTTCCCGCTCGGTATCGACCTGATCCTGACCTGCGGCGAGCGTCTGCTGGCGATCCCGCGAACCACCCATGTGGAGGTATGCTGATGTACGTTGCCGTTAAAGGGGGCGAGAAGGCGATCGCCGCCGCGCATCAACTGCAGGAGCACAGGCGACGGGGTGCCCCTTCCGTCGCGGAGCTGAGCGTCGCCCAGATTGAACAGCAGTTGAACCTGGCCGTCGACCGGGTGATGACCGAAGGCGGCATCGCCGACCGGGAGCTGGCGGCGCCGGCCTTAAAACAGGCGAGCGGCGATAACGTGGAAGCCATCTTTCTGCTGCGCGCCTACCGCACTACGCTGGCGAAGCTGGCGGTGAGCGAACCGCTCAACACGGCAGAGATGCGCCTGGAGCGCCGTATCTCCGCCGTCTATAAAGACATTCCCGGCGGCCAGCTGCTGGGACCCACCTATGACTATACCCATCGCCTGCTCGACTTTACCCTGCTGGCGAACGGCGAAACTCCCCCTCTGAAAACGGCGGAGCCGCAGCAGGAGGCCGCGCCGCACCTCTTTAGCCTGCTGGCGAACCAGGGGCTGGCGAAAGCGGAAGAGGATAACGGCGCGGAGCCGGACGATATCACCCGCACGCCCCCGGTCTACCCATGTTCGCGCTCCTCGCGCCTGCAGCAGCTGATGCGCGGCGATGAAGGTTATCTGCTGGCGCTGGCCTACTCCACCCAGCGCGGCTACGGGCGCAACCACCCCTTCGCGGGGGAGATCCGCAGCGGCTATATCAGCGTCTCAATCGTGCCGGAAGAGCTGGGATTTGCGGTGAACGTCGGCGAATTGCTGATGACAGAATGCGAAATGGTCAACGGTTTCGTCGCCCCGCAGGATGAGGCGCCCCACTTTACCCGCGGCTATGGGCTGACCTTCGGTATGAGCGAACGTAAAGCGATGGCGATGGCGCTGGTCGACCGCGCCCTGCAAGCCCCGGACTATGACGAACAGGTAGCCGGCCCCGCCCAGGACGAGGAGTTTGTGTTGTCCCATGCGGATAACGTGGAGGCGGCAGGCTTCGTCTCCCACCTCAAACTGCCCCACTACGTCGATTTCCAGGCCGAACTGGAACTGCTGAAACGCCTGCAACGGGAGCGCGAACATGGCTAACTTAAGCGGCTACAACTTTGCTTATCTGGATGAACAGACCAAACGCATGATCCGCCGCGCCATCTTAAAAGCGGTGGCGATCCCGGGCTATCAGGTGCCGTTCGGCGGCCGTGAAATGCCGATGCCCTACGGCTGGGGGACCGGCGGTATTCAGATCACCGCCAGCATTATCGGCGAGCCGGATGTGCTGAAGGTGATTGACCAGGGGGCAGACGACACCACCAACGCCGTCTCGATCCGCAGTTTCTTTAAGCGCGTCACCGGCGTGGCGACCACCGAGAAAACCGAAGACGCGACGCTGATCCAGACGCGGCACCGCATCCCGGAGACGCCGCTGGTGGAAGATCAGATTTTGATTTTCCAGGTGCCGATCCCGGAGCCGCTGCGCTTTATCGAGCCGCGCGAAACCGAAACCCGCACCATGCACGCGCTGGAGGAGTACGGCGTGATGCAGGTGAAACTGTATGAAGATATCGCCCGCTTCGGCCACATCGCCACCACCTACGCCTACCCGGTGAAGGTGAACGGGCGCTACGTGATGGACCCGTCGCCAATCCCGAAATTCGATAACCCTAAAATGGACATGATGCCCGCGCTGCAGCTGTTTGGCGCCGGGCGCGAAAAGCGCATCTATGCCGTACCGCCCTACACGCGGGTGGAGAGTCTCGATTTTGACGATCATCCCTTTACGGTGCAGGCGTGGGACGAGCCGTGCGCTATCTGCGGCTCCACCCACAGCTACCTTGATGAAGTGGTGCTGGATGACACGGGCAAACGGATGTTTGTCTGCTCCGACACCGATTACTGCCGCCAACAGAGCGAGGCACAACGTTCATGAATCCGCTGCTTTCGGTTAATAACCTGACTCACCTCTACGCGCCGGGAAAAGGCTTTGAGGCGGTATCGTTCGACCTGTGGCCGGGGGAAGTGCTCGGTATCGTCGGCGAGTCCGGCTCCGGCAAAACCACACTGCTGAAATCCCTCTCTGCACGCCTTACCCCACAGCAGGGAGAGATCCGCTACCAGGCGCGCTCGCTTTACGCGATGAGCGAGGCGGAGCGCCGCCGCCTGCTGCGCACCGAGTGGGGCGTGGTGCATCAGCATCCAATGGATGGCCTGCGCCGCCACGTCTCTGCGGGGGGCAATATCGGCGAACGGCTGATGGCGACCGGCGCGCGTCACTACGGCGAGATCCGCGCCACCGCGCAGAAGTGGCTCACCGACGTGGAGATCCCCGCCTCGCGCATTGACGACCTGCCGACCACCTTCTCCGGCGGGATGCAGCAGCGTCTGCAAATCGCCCGTAACCTGGTTACCCACCCGAAGCTGGTTTTTATGGATGAACCGACCGGCGGGCTGGACGTCTCCGTCCAGGCGCGCCTGCTGGATCTGCTGCGCAGCCTGGTGGTGGAGCTGAACCTGGCGGTGGTGATTGTCACCCACGATTTGGGCGTGGCGCGCCTGCTGGCGGACCGTTTGCTGGTGATGAAACAGGGTCAGGTGGTGGAAAGTGGGCTGACCGACCGCGTACTGGACGATCCGCATCATCCCTATACCCAGCTGCTGGTGTCGTCCGTGTTGCAGAACTGAGGGCGCTGTCGCCGGGAGGCGCTGCGCTCACCCGGACTGTGAACACCGCACCGTAGGCCGGGTAAGGCGAAGCCGCCACCCGGCAAAACGAACACCGCACCGTAGGCCCGGTAAGGCGAAGCCGCCACCCGGCAAAGCGAACACCGCACCGTAGGCCGGGTAAGGCGAAGCCGCCACCCGGCAAAACGAATCGCGAGGCAAAAATGATTCACGTTGAAAATGTCAGCAAGACCTTTGTACTCCACCAGCAAAACGGCGTGCGCCTGCCGGTGCTGCAAAACGCCTCGTTAGAGGTCAGCCAGGGCGAATGCGTGGTACTGCACGGCCACTCCGGCAGCGGGAAATCCACCCTGTTGCGCTCCCTCTACGCCAACTATCTGCCGGACGAAGGCCACATTCACATTCGCCATAACGATGAATGGGTCGATCTGGTGCAGGCTCCGGCGCGCAAGGTGCTGGAAGTACGTCGCGCCACCATCGGCTGGGTGAGCCAGTTTTTGCGGGTGATCCCGCGCATCAGCGCGCTCGATGTGGTAATGCAGCCGCTGCTGGATCTTGGCGTCCCGCGTGACACCTGCGCCGCCAAAGCCGCGCGCCTGCTCACGCGCCTGAACGTGCCGGAGCATCTGTGGCATCTCGCCCCCTCCACCTTTTCCGGCGGCGAACAGCAGCGGGTGAATATCGCCCGCGGCTTTATCGTCGATTACCCGATTTTATTGCTCGATGAGCCAACGGCCTCGCTGGATGCCAAAAACAGCGCCGCCGTTATTGAACTGATTGAAGAGGCCAAAGCACGGGGCGCAGCCATCGTCGGGATCTTTCACGACGAGGCGGTGCGCGATCGCGTAGCGGACAGGCTGCACCCGATGGGGACACGCGTATGATCATCAACAACGTCAGACTGGTACTGGAAAACGAGGTAGTGGGCGGCTCCGTAGAGGTGCGGGACGGTGTCATTCGTGCCTTTGCTGAAACGCAGAGCCGCGCGCCGGAAGCGATGGATGGCGAAGGCGGCTGGCTGCTGCCGGGGCTGATTGAGCTGCACACCGATAACCTGGATAAATTTTTCACCCCGCGTCCGAAGGTGGACTGGCCCGCCCACTCGGCGATGAGCAGCCACGACGCACTGATGGTGGCGAGCGGGATTACCACGGTGCTGGATGCGGTGGCGATTGGCGACGTGCGCGACGGCGGCGATCGGCTGGAGAATCTGGAGAAGATGATTAACGCCGTGGAAGAGACGCAAAAGCGCGGCGTTAACCGGGCCGAGCACCGCCTGCATCTGCGCTGCGAACTGCCGCACCACACGACCCTGCCGCTGTTCGAAAAACTGGTCACCCGCGAGCCGGTGACCCTGGTCTCGTTAATGGATCACTCGCCAGGGCAGCGTCAGTTCGCCATTATTGAAAAATACCGTGAATATTATCAGGGCAAGTACTCGCTCAGTGATGAGCAGATGGCGCGCTACGAAGAAGAGCAGCTCGCCCTCGCCGCACAATGGTCGCAGCCGAATCGCCAGGCGATTGCCGCGCTGTGCCGCGAGCGCAACATCGCGCTGGCGAGCCACGATGACGCCACGCATGAGCATGTGGCGGAATCCCATCAGCTTGGCAGCGTTATCGCCGAGTTTCCCACCACGTTTGAAGCGGCCCAGGCCTCGCGCAGCCACGGTATGAACGTGCTGATGGGCGCGCCGAATATCGTGCGCGGCGGCTCGCACTCCGGCAACGTGGCGGCAAGCAAACTGGCCTCCCTCGGCCTGCTGGATATTCTCTCTTCCGATTACTATCCGGCCAGCCTGCTGGATGCGGCGTTTCGCGTGGCGGACGATGAGTCCAACGCCTTCACCCTGGCGCAGGCGATCCGCCTGGTGACGAAAAACCCGGCGCAGGCGCTGAACCTGCACGATCGCGGCGTCATTGGCGAAGGTAAACGAGCGGATCTGGTGCTGGCCCACCGCAAGGGCGAGCATATCCATATCGACCATGTCTGGCGGCAGGGAAAACGGGTGTTCTGATGGGAAAACTGATCTGGCTGATGGGGCCATCCGGCTCCGGGAAAGATAGCCTGCTGAGCGCGTTGCGCCAGCAGGAGCCTGCGCGTCTGCTGGTGGCGCACCGTTACATTACCCGTCCCGCCAGCGCGGGCAGCGAGAACCATATCGCGCTAAGCGAGCAGGAATTTTTTACCCGCGCCGGGCAAAACCTGCTGGCGCTGAGCTGGCACGCTAACGGCCTCTATTACGGCGTGGGCATTGAGATTGATCTCTGGCTGCATGCGGGCTTCGATGTGCTGGTCAACGGCTCGCGCGCCCATCTCCCGCAGGCTCTGGCGCGCTATGAACGGGCGCTGCTGCCGGTCTGCCTTCAGGTGTCCCCGGGGGTGCTGCGCGCCCGTCTGCAAAGCCGGGGGCGGGAAAGCTCCCAGGAGATAGAGGCACGCCTGGCGCGCGCCGCCCGCTATACCCCGGCGGAGTGTCATCTGCTCAATAATGACGGAAGTTTGCTACAGTCAGTCGAGAATCTGTTAGCGCTTATCCGCCAAAAGGAGCCCAACCATGCCTGCCTGTAAACTTCGTCCCGCCGCCGCTGAAGATGTCGAAATCGTCTACGGCCTGATCTGTGAACTGAAACAGGCGGAGCTGGATCGCGCCGCCTTTCACGCCGGGTTTGCCGCCAATCTGCAGGATCACAATATGCGCTATCAGCTGGCGCTGCTCGACGACAGCGTGGTGGGGATGATCGGCCTGCATATGCAGTTCCATCTGCATCATGCCAACTGGATCGGCGAGATCCAGGAGCTGGTGGTGCTGCCGCAGGCGCGCGGCCAAAAGGTGGGTAGCCAGCTGCTGGCCTGGGCAGAAGAGGAGGCGCGCAAGGCGGGCGCGGAGATGACCGAGCTCTCCACCAGCGTCAAGCGCGTGGACGCCCACCGTTTTTATCTGCGCGAAGGTTATACGCAGAGCCACTTTCGCTTTACCAAACCGCTGTAGAGGTGTTGATGAGTTTGACCCTGACCTTAACGGGAACCGGTGGCGCACAGCTGGTGCCGGTCTTTGGCTGCGACTGCGCGGCGTGCCGCCGGGCGCGTGCTGACGCGCAGTATCGCCGTCGCCCCTGCAGCGCGACGGTCAAATTCAACGAGGCGGTAACGCTGCTTGATGCGGGCATACCGCATCTGATGGATGAATGGCCTGCGGGAAGTTTTCAGCAATTTTTGCTGACCCACTACCATATGGATCACGTCCAGGGGCTGTTTCCGTTGCGCTGGGGCGTGGGGGCGACCATCCCGGTTTACGGCCCGCCGGACGAAGCGGGCTGCGACGACCTGTTTAAACACCCCGGTATTCTCGATTTCAGCCACACGGTCGAGCCGTTTGTCACCTTTGAGCTGCAGGGGCTGCGGGTCACGCCGCTGCCGCTTAACCACTCGAAACTGACCTACGGCTACCTGCTGGAGAGCGCCCACAGCCGCGTGGCATGGCTCTCTGATACCGCCGGGCTGCCGGATAAAACGGCGAAATTCCTGCTCAACAATCGCCCCCGGGCGATGGTAATTGACTGCAGCCATCCTCCGCGCCCGGAAACACCGCGCAACCACTGCGATCTGAATACCGTCATCGCGCTGAATGAAATCATTGGCTGCCCGCGGGTGATTCTGACCCATATCAGCCACGAATTTGATGTATGGATGATGGATAACTCGCTGCCGGAAGGGTTCGAAGCGGGGTACGACGGGATGATATTGACGCTGGAGTAAAGGTGCTGACGAAATAAAAAACGTTTTCAGGCATATTTCTTAAAAAAAAGTCTGGCCGTTTCCCATCACACTACCTGAAAAATAATCGTAATAAGATGCTGCGCAGCGAACGGTTTACAGGGAGTGGTGATGCACGCGTCTGACTATTTAAGAATGAAAATACAAAGCGACAGGCATCTGGCAATGTCTGTACAAAACGGCTTCAGGGGTGTCATACAAACGGCAAAAGGGGTCGCTTCGGATATTTATGCGGGGATAGAGCGGGCAAGCTGGTACACATCCTGTCTGATTCCGCAATATCATGAGGTCTGCCATGAACTGGCGAGGGAAGAAACCCGGATGTTCTATTCTATAGCGTCTGTCTTTCAGCACCGGGATGTTCTCCAGCATATGCTTTATCTCTATTTTAAAACGGTTTTAGCGGATATTGATAACGGTAATTCTGATGGACAGGTACGAAATCTAACTAAAGGCGTTACTCATTTCGCGGCAAATTTAGCTGTCGCAAAGGAAACCCGACTTGCGATTGCAGAAACCATTTCTTTATTGCTTGCACATTCAGAATTTCTGTCAGGAGCGGTAGTCAAAAAAATTGCGGGCATAACGCCAGTTTTTACGGCAGCTTTACAGCTTTTCGGACTTGAACAAAAAGCGGCAATGGCCGCGCGAAGATTAAAAGCGCTCGATCCTCGCTATTACTGGATTTTGTATAACGCAAAACTGGAGATGCTCTATTACTTCGTTGAGCCGGTACTGAATGAAATCATAATCAAAACGAATGCTGGTTTTTTCACTGATACTAATGCGTTAATATATGAAATAAAAAAGGATGTTTCATGTTTAAGAGTCTTTTATCGCTACTCATTTCAGAGATACTCTTCCCGATTTGCATCCTTGGCTGTGCAGGCATCCTTTTTTATCTTTTTCCTGAGTATTGGTTTCCTTTGACCGTATTATGCGTTTTCGCCCTCATTTGGCTTTTCCCAAAGATGTTCAATAAATATGACAAATACAATTAGTAATCTTTATAAATCTGAATACTTTCTGCAAGGAGTTTATCATGTCCAATCCCGCTTATCTTTGGCTCACCGATGCAAATGACTCCCCTATGAAGGGAGCGTCTTTAGTTTCTGGCAGAGTCGGGGCCATTGAGCTTAAATCCTTCACACATAATGTGAGTATCCCTGCCGATGCTAATACCGGGAAGCTAACCGGCACCCGTATTCATGCACCCATTATGTTTCAGAAAGAGTTCGACAGGGTCACGCCACTTTTATACAAAGCGCTGAGTACCAACACCACCCTCAGGTCGGCCGTAATAAAGATGTATTCGATTAATGAAGCAGGGCTTGAGGCGGAGTATTTCAATATTATCCTGGAGAACGTCAAGCTGGTCTCCATTACGCCCGATCTTTACCCGGGTGCGGCCACGGGAACCCACCTCGAAAGCGTGCTGATGCGCTATGAGAAAATCACCTGGAAACATTGCGATGGCAACATTATCTATACCGATGAATGGAACCATCGCGCTGTGGCATAACGTTAATAATCCTCTTCCAGCCGGCGCTCGTCGTCCTCTAAACGACGCCTGTCGTCATCGAGCTGGCGCTGGCGCTCGTCAAGCTGGCGGCGGCGCTCATCCATCTGCCTGCGCCTGTCGTCATAGTTACGCCGATCGTCATCGCTGCGGCGGCTCTCTTCGTAGCGACCATCATACCGGTCGTCGCTGCTGTCGCGACTGTTGTTGGGGTTGTAGGCGTCGTTAATCGCCTGTTGAATGTTGCCGATGGCGTCGTCGATAACATCCGCATGAGCGACCGGGCCGGTTAAGGCCAGCACAGCAAACAGGGCGGTAGAGTAACGTTTCATCTTGGCGTCTCGCGCAGCAATAAACTGGCTTAACGTTAATCAATCGTTAAAAATCGCTGTAGTGGAGGAATCTCAATTTCGCCTGATTTTGCGTAGCGCCTGTGCCAGCTGTGCGCGAGTAAACGGTTTTCGCAGTAACTGAACGTCCGGCAGCTGCGGGTTATGCGCCGGGCGCAAATCCTGACCGCTGATCAGCAGCACCGGCAAGGCGGGCCAGAGAGTGCGCGCCTGGTTAACCACTTCCGCTCCGCTTAAGCTGCCGGGCAGCATAAGATCGCTTATCAGCAGCTCCACTTCCGTCGTTGTCGCCAGCATCTGTAGCGCCTGCTCGCCCGTTTCCGCCTCCAGAGTCATATAGCCCAGCAGGTGCAGCTGTTCGCACAGGGTCTGGCGCACGTCGGCTTCATCCTCCAGCACCAGCACCAGCTGATCCTCCTGCGAGGCTTCGGTGGCCACGGGGGCATCATTATGGCTTGTGACGGCCAGCGTGGAGCGTGGTAGCTGCAGCCGCACGGTTGTCCCCTGCCCTGGCGCGCTCTCTATTTCCACCCGCCCGCCGGATTGACGAACAAAGCCATACACCATCGACAGCCCCAGCCCGCTGCCGCTACCGGTCTGCTTGGTGGTAAAAAACGGCTCGAAAACCTGAGCTTTCACCGCCTGCGACATCCCGCAACCGCGATCGATCACCTCCAGCGCCACCATATCCTGCCTCCGTCCGTCGCTACGGGTAACGCGCTGGTTCCATGTGCGGATTTTAATTACTCCGCTTTGCCCCTCCATGGCATCGCGGGCGTTCATCACCAGATTAATAATGGCATTCTCCAGCTGGCTGACATCGATCCAGGCGGGCCAGGCCGGTTGCTGCGCCTCTATCTCCAGCGCGATGGTGGCGGGAAGCGAATGGCGCATCAGCTCCCCGAGGTTCTGCAGCAAGGGCATCATCTCAACCGCATGGGGATGGAGCGACTGCTTACGCGAGAAGGCGAGCAGGCGCTGGGTTAGCAGCGCGCCGCGCTCCGCGGCCTTCAGCGCCCGGCTGATGCGCGGCGCATCTGGCGAATGCGGGTCCGCCAGCTCCAGGCTGCCAATGACCACCGCCAGCAGGTTGTTAAAATCGTGTGCTAACCCGCCAGTCAGTTGCCCTACCGCCTTCAGCTTCTGGCTGTGCAGCAGCGCCTCTTCCAGCCCCTGACGTTCAGTGCGATCAATTTCAAGCTGGGTGGTTTTTTCCTTAAGCAGCCGGGAGGTGCGCGCCAGCGACGCGGTATTGCGGGCAAAGATGCTGAAGGCGCGCGCCAAATCCCCCAGCTCGTCCCGCCGCTGAAGCGCCGGAACAGAGACATCCTGTTCGCCGTGGGCGAGGCGCGACATAGCCCGGGCGATGGCCGTCAGGTTAGAACCGAGGTTGCGATAGATATACCATCCGGCGAAACCGGTGATGATCAGCGCCAGCAGGGCAAAAGCGCTGATAAAGACGATGCCGGACCGCAGCTCCTGGTGGCTCTGCGCGGTTCGCTGCGCCGACGCCAGCGCCACCTGCGCAACGTACTGATTGATATCGCTGTTTAAGATGGCCACCAGCGCTTTGATGTGAAACATATACCAGCTAATGGCGAGATCGCTCTGCGCCAGCGCGGCTGACAGCGGTGACAGCTTACGCAGCTCTGCGTTGAAGTCCTGCAGGACGGCGTTGATTGTCGGCTGGACGGCAGCGGATGGCAGACGGCCTGCAATTATCCCCATCTGCAGGATAGTTGCCCGCGGCGAGGGGGTATCTATCGCGGCGACAATCAGCCGATCCATCTCGGCAAGCCGCTGCGCGTCCGGTACGCTATCCCCGGTCCGCCGCTGTATCGCCTGCAGGTGACGCAGATAGCTCTGGTTCTGATAGAGCGAACTGAGCAGCGCGTTGCGCTCCAGATGGCGGCGCTGGCCGCGTTCCAGCATCCCATTCACGCTCTGCTGTAATTCATTGCTGCGCTGAATGATACGCGCCACCAGTTCAGGCTCCTGCCGCGCCAGCGGCGCCAGGGCCAGCTGCTGTAGCGACTGGCGTAGCGCCGCTTGCATCTGCCGCAACCGTTCCGCCTCGCTCTTATACTCCAGCGCACCCACCACCTGCGAGAGCCGCACCGCCGCCGTCGCCACGTTGGCCGTGTCACGCGCCAGATTCATGCTGCCGGTCATGTCATCCAGCGTTTGCTGCTGCACCTGTTCCTGCATCTGGCTGGCGTGGCGAAAGCCCAGCACCGCCACGCCGCTGACCATCAGCGTAACGGCAACCACCAGCAGGTTGAAGATCAACAGGCGGCCGCGAGCGCTGGCAAAGAAAGGGATGCGGCGTGAAGGCATATCCGAAAGCTCCTGTACGAGGCGATAGCTTCCACCCTGCCCCGTTTCCCGCAAAAAGCGGCAAAAACGTCGCCGATTTGTGACGCATGTTAACTATTCATAACTATGACAAATATGAACAGCGTCTGACATGTTGCGTTTATTTGGGCGTGGTGAAGTGCGGTATATCGACCTTCAGAGGAGCGCCACCATGAGCAGAACGCCCGTGTTAGAGATGCGCAACATCGCCAAAACGTTTGGCCATTTTCACGCGCTTAAAGGGGTGGATCTGACGGTATATCCCGGTGAGATCCACGCCCTGATGGGGGAGAACGGCGCGGGAAAAAGTACGCTGATGAAGATCCTCGCAGGCGCCTACACGGCAAGCAGCGGCGAGATCCTGATCGACGGCCAGCCTTTTCACATCAAGGGGCCGAAAGATGCCCTCGCCGCAGGCATTACGCTTATCTATCAGGAGATGCAGCTCGCGCCCAACCTCACCGTCGCCGAGAATATTTTCCTCGGCAGCGAGCTGTCGCGCGGCGGGCTGGTGCAGCGCAAAGAGATGGCCGCGCAGGCGCAGGCAGTCATTGACCGCCTCGGCGCACAGTTCAGCGCCACCGATCGGGTGATGAAGCTGACCATCGCCGAGCAGCAGCAGGTAGAGATTGCCCGCGCGCTGCACCGCAACAGCCGTATTCTGGTAATGGATGAACCTACCGCCGCCCTCTCCTCGCGGGAGACCCACCGTCTGTTTGAACTGATTTTGCGCCTGCGCGATGAGGGGATGGCGATTATCTATATCAGCCACCGCATGGCGGAGGTGTATGAACTTTCCGATCGCGTCAGCGTGCTGCGTGACGGGCAATATGTGGGTAGCCTGACCCGCGACAGACTCAACGCCGCGGAGCTGGTGCGCATGATGGTGGGCCGCCCGTTAAGCGACCTCTTCAATAAAGAGCGCGATATCCCGCTCGGCGGCCCGCGCCTCAACGTTCATCACCTTACCGACGGGGCAAAAGTGCAGCCCTGTAGCCTGCAGGTCCGCTCCGGCGAAATCGTCGGCCTGGCGGGCCTGGTGGGCGCGGGCCGTTCCGAGCTGGCGCAGCTCATTTTCGGCGTGCGCAAGGCCACCGGTGGCATGATTGAAGTCGATGGCGAGCCGGTGGTGATCCACTCCCCGCGCGCCGCCATCGACTACGGCATCGGTTTTTTGACCGAGAACCGCAAGGAGCAGGGGCTGTTTCTGGAACTGGCCGCCCAGGAGAACATCACCATGGCGACGCTGGAGCGCGACGCGAGCTTCGGCATGCTTAACCGCAAAAAAGCGCAGTCGATCTCTGATGATGCTATCGCATTGCTCAATATCCGCGTGCCGCACGCCCAGGTGCGGGCGGGCGGTCTTTCTGGCGGCAATCAGCAAAAATTGCTCATCTCCCGCTGGGTAGCGATTAACCCCCGCATCCTGATCCTGGATGAACCCACGCGCGGCGTAGACGTCGGCGCCAAAAGCGAGATCTACCGCATCATGAACCAGATGGCGCGCCAGGGCGTTGCGATCCTGATGATCTCCAGCGAGCTACCGGAGGTGGTGGGGATGAGCGATCGTGTCTACATCATGCGCGAAGGCAGCATCGCGGGCGAGCTACAGGGATCGGCTATTACCCAGGAGAACATTATGACGCTGGCAACGGGCGTGAACGACTCTCACCAACAGGCGGTACACCCATGACAACTTCTACCACTCCGCAGCGGGCGGCAAAATCGGCCTCCGCCAAAAAAATGCTGATGAGCGATCTGATGCAAACAGTCGGTATTTTGCCGATTCTTATCCTGATTGTGGCGGTATTTGGCTTTATCGCGCCTAACTTTTTTACCGAAAACAATCTGCTCAATATTACCCGGCAGGCGTCGATCAATATCGTGCTGGCGGCGGGAATGACCTTCATTATTTTAACCGGCGGGATCGACCTCTCGGTAGGGTCGATCCTTGGCACCACGGCGGTGGCGGCGATGGTGGTCTCGCTGATGCCGGAGTTCGCCATGCTCTCCATTCCGGCGGCGCTGATGCTCGGTATGGTGCTCGGGCTGTTCAACGGCGCGCTGGTGGCCTTTGCCGGTCTGCCGCCCTTTATCGTGACACTCGGCACTTATACGGCGCTACGCGGCGCCGCCTACCTGCTGGCGGACGGCACGACGGTCATCAACTCCGATATTGGCTTCGAGTGGATCGGCAATAACTACCTCGGCCCCATTCCGTGGCTGGTGGTGATTGCGCTGGCGGTGATCGTTATCTGCTGGTTTATCCTGCGGCGCACCACGCTTGGCGTCCACATTTACGCGGTGGGTGGCAATATGCAGGCGGCGCGCTTAACCGGCATCAAAGTCTGGCTGGTATTACTGTTCGTCTACGGTATGAGCGGCCTGCTCTCGGGCTTAGGCGGAGTAATGAGCGCCTCGCGACTCTACAGCGCCAACGGCAACCTGGGGGTGGGCTATGAGCTCGACGCCATCGCCGCAGTGATCCTCGGCGGCACCAGTTTTGTCGGCGGGATCGGCACGATCACCGGCACGCTGGTGGGGGCGCTGATCATCGCCACCCTTAATAACGGCATGACGCTAATGGGCGTCTCCTACTTCTGGCAACTGGTGATCAAAGGGGCGGTGATCATCATTGCAGTGCTGATCGACAAATATCGCACCCGACACCATCAAAGCGCATAACAACAACATCTTACTTCGAGGAAGAGAATATGAGAGTAAAACCCTTAGTGACCGCGCTCTGCGCCGGGGCCCTGCTCGCCGCAGCGCCGTTTGCGCAGGCGAAAGATCTGAAATCCATCGGCGTGACGGTGGGGGATTTAGCTAACCCGTTCTTTGTACAGATTACCAAAGGGGCAGAGCTGGAGGCCCGCAAGCTGGCGGGCGACAACGTGAAGGTGACGCTCGTCTCCAGCGGCTACGATCTGGGCCAGCAGGTGACGCAGATCGACAACTTTATCGCCGCGAAAGTGGACATGATTATCCTTAACGCGGCGGACTCCAAAGGGATCGGTCCGGCGGTAAAACGCGCGAAGGAGGCGGGGATCGTGGTCGTGGCGGTTGACGTAGCGGCGGAAGGCGCCGACGCGACCATCACCTCCGATAACACCCAGGCGGGCGAGATGGCCTGTAAATACATCACCGACCGGCTGAACGGCAAAGGCAACGTGGTGATCATCAACGGGCCGCCGGTCTCCGCAGTGCAAAACCGCGTAGAGGGCTGCCAGACCGAGTTCAAACGCCACCCGGAGATCAAGGTGTTGTCATACAACCAGAATGCCAAAGGCAGCCGCGAAGGCGGGCTGGAGGTGATGACCTCCCTGCTGGCGGCCAATCCGAAGATCGACGGCGTGTTTGCCATTAACGATCCGACGGCGATCGGCGCGGATCTGGCAGCGAAACAGGCGCAGCGTAACGAGTTCTTTATCGTTGGCGTGGACGGCTCTCCGGACGGCGAAGAGGCGCTGAAGCGGGAAAACTCCCTGTTTGTGGCAACCCCGGCGCAAGACCCGCAGGTGATGGCGGCGAAGGCGGTGGAGATTGGCTATGACATCCTGCAGGGTAAACCCGCGCCAAAAGAGCCGGTACTGATCCCGGTGACAATGATCGATAAGAAGAATGTCGGGACCTATAAGGGTTGGACGGTGAAATAAGCCCGGTAACGCCCCTCACCCCGGCCCTCTCCCCATGTACAGTCCGGGGACATGGTAGACAGATGTTCGGGGACATGGTGAACACTTTTTAACATCCCTTACCCATGGTGATCGACTTTTTCTTCAGGTCGATCACCCCCACTTTCGTGCTGTACCACCAGACTTCATAACAGCCGTCCTCCTGCGTTTCCTTCAGCCCCACACGCTCTCCCCTGAAGGCCTTGCCTGCGTTCAGACTGAGACCCTTTATGCTCAGCTTCCCGCTGATATCCACCTTCCTCACCATCACCCCTTCGTCATATTCCGGCGGCATGACGGTGGCGCTGTACTGACGGGCGGACGGCTGATAGCGCGAGGCCGGCACCGCCATACCCAGCGCCTCGTGCGGACGCTCAAGGTTATAGACAGCCCGCCACTGGTCGAACGCCCGCTGCAGCCCGCTGCTGTCGGCGAACCATCTTCCCTGCAGGAGTTCCGCCTTCAGGCTGCGGTGAAAACGCTCCAGCTTGCCCTGGGTCTGTGGATGATAAGGCCGGGAGTGACCGACACGGATACCCAGACGCATCAGCCACAGCTCCGGCCCCGTCCAGCTGCCGGTGGTGTCGCCCCACGGCGCGCCGTTGTCCATGGTCATCCGGTCCGGCAGACCGTAGTGTTCAAAGACCCTGACGAGCTGCCGCTGTACGGTCTCACGCCGTTCATCCCCGCAGTGCGCCAGACACAGGGAGAACCGGGAGTGGTCGTCCAGCAGGGTGAGCGGATGGCAGCGGCCGCCGCCAAAGGGAAAATGGCCCTTGAAATCCATCTGCCAGAGCCGGTTCGGGGCGGAGTGTTCGAAGCGGCCGGTAGCCGGTATGCCGGGAGGCATACCGGGCAGCAGGCCGTGACGGGCCATCAGGCTGTGAACGGTGCTGAAGGCGGGCATGGGATGCCCGCGGTCCTCCAGCCAGCGCTTAATCTTGCGCGCGCCCCAGCGTTCATGGCGGGCATGGGCCATACGCAGCAGGTCAGTGATGCCGTCCGGTGAACGGTTCGGGGAGTGATGCGGCGTGCGCGGCCGGTCCTGAAGCCCGGCTGCGCCGTCTTCAGCCCAGCGGCGAAGCCACTTGTAGCCGGTGGCCGGTGAAATGCCGTAGTGGCGGCAGAGTGAACGGATGTTCGCCCCGTCCTGCGAGGCGAACAAAACAAACTCAGTACGTAATGACATGGTATCTCTCGCATCCCAGGGCATAAGCGGCTCCATAAACGGGTTCTTATGCCTCAGTTGTAAGTGTCTACCATGTCTCCGAACAAGTGTTCACTATGTCCCCGGACTGTACACCCCAGAGGGGAGAGGGAGAAAGGCTCGCGCTGGCTCCTCCCCAGAGAGGAGAGGGGGAAAGGCTCGCGCTGGCCCCTCCCCGGAAGGGAGAGGGGAACTACGGGTTAAGTAAACGCACCGGACTATCCCCTCTCCCCTCTGGGGAGAGGGTTAGGGTGAGGGGAAACCCAGCACAAACCCAAAGGAGTTCTTATGAAACGCTCCGAAATCAACGATATCCTCGGCCACACGCGGCAGTTCTTCTCCATGCAGAACGTCCACCTGCCGCCGTTCGCCAGCTTTACCCCTGCCCGGTGGCGACAGGCGGATGACAGCTGGCGCAAAATATTCGACCTGAAGCTCGGCTGGGATGTCACCGCCTTCGGCGGGGATAGCTTCGCCAGCCAGGGCTTAACGCTCTTCACCCTGCGCAACGGCTCTCCCGGCGGCGCGCCCTATGAGAAGTGCTACGCCGAAAAGATCATGCACGTGCGCGACGGACAAATGACGCCGATGCATTTTCACTGGCGCAAGCGCGAGGACATCATCAACCGCGGCGGCGGCAACCTGATTATCGAACTCTGGAACAGCAATGCGCGGGAAGAGACCGACAACAGCACGGTGAACGTCGTGGTCGATGGCTGTCTGCAGACCCACGCGGCGGGTAGCCAGCTTCGCCTCTCCCCCGGGGAGAGCATCTGTCTGACGCCCGGCCTCTACCACAGCTTCTGGGGCGAGCGCGGTTTTGGCGACGTGCTGGTGGGGGAAGTCTCCTCCGTTAACGATGATGACCACGACAACCATTTCCTGCAGCCGCTCGATCGCTATAACAGCATTGAAGAGGACGAACCGGCGGTGCTGCTGCTCTGTAACGAGTACCCCTCTTTCGCCAATAAGGAGTGAATTATGCCGCTCATCTCTCTTGCCGCCGGGCTGGAGCATGCCCGTCAGCACCGCTATGCCCTCGGCGCCTTTAACGTGCTCGACTCCCATTTCCTGCGTGCCCTGTTTGCGGCGGCTCAACGGGAGCGCTCGCCGTTTATTATCAACATCGCCGAGGTGCACTTTAAATATCTCTCCCTCGACTCGCTGGTGGAGGCAGTGAAATTCGAAGCCGCCCGCCACGATATTCCGGTAGTGCTCAACCTTGATCATGGTCTCCATTTTGAAGCGGTGGTACGCGCGCTCAGGCTGGGCTTTAGCTCGGTGATGTTCGACGGCTCAACGCTCGATTATGAAGAGAATATTCGCCAGACGCGGGAAGTGGTGAAGATGTGTCACGCGGTCGGCGTCTCGGTCGAGGCGGAGCTGGGGGCGGTCGGCGGCGATGAAGGCGGCGCGCTCTACGGCCATGCGGACGAGGCCTTTTTCACCGACCCGGCCCTGGCGCGGGACTTTGTCGATCGCACCCATATCGACGCGCTGGCGGTGGCGATTGGCAATGCCCACGGCAAATATAAAGGCGAGCCCAGGCTCGATTTCGCCCGCCTCGACGCTATCCGCCAGCAGACCGGCCTGCCGCTGGTGCTGCATGGTGGTTCCGGCATTAGCGATGGTGATTTTCGTCGCGCCATCGAGCTTGGCATTCATAAAATCAACTTTTATACCGGTATGTCCCAGGCGGCGCTGGCGGCGGTCGAACAGCGGATGGCCAACCGCCAGCCCATTTATGATGAGTTTGCTGAACTGCTGCTCGGCATCGAAGAGGCGATTACCGATACCGTCATGGAGCAAATGCGCATTTTTGGCAGCCGGGGGCAAGCATAATGGAACGCAAAGGGATCATCGCCGCCGGAAATATGCTGGTGGATCATGTGCATCAGATTGCCCAGTGGCCGGAGCGCGGCTGGCTGGCGGAGATTATCCATAGCGAACGTTCCACCGGCGGCGCGCCGCTCAACGTCCTGCTAACGCTGGCAAAAATGCACACCGGTCTGCCGCTGCAGGCGGTGGGGCTTATCGGCGAGGACAGCGACGGTGACTATATTCTGGCGATGCTTGACCAGTATCACGTAAACCGCCAGCGGGTGCAGCGTACCGCTTCCGCCCCCACCTCTATGTCGCAGGTGATGACCGACGCGGACGGGCAGCGCACTTTTTTTCACGCTCCCGCCGCCAACCGACTGCTGGATCTGCCCGCTTTTGACCGTCTCGACGGCACGATGAAAATCTTCCATCTGGGCTACCTGCTGCTGCTGGACAGTCTCGACCAGCCGGACGAGAAGTTTGGCACCCGCAGCGCACGCCTGCTGGCGCAGATGCGCGAACAAGGGTATGAAACCTCCCTCGATCTGGTATCGCGTAAGGGCGATCCGCGCTACCGCCCGCTGGTCCTGCCTGCCCTGCGCTATCTCGATTATCTGGTAATTAACGAACTGGAGGCGGGCGAGTTTAGCGGGCTGGCGATGCGTGACGGCGACGCGCCGCATATTCCCCATATTCAGGCCGCCGCGTCGCAACTGCTGGCTGCGGGGGTGCATAAACGGGTGGTGATCCACTGCCCGGAGGGCGCCTGGGGAGAGGCGGCGGGCGAAACCGGCGGCTGGGTGGCGTCACAACCGCTGGCCCGGCAGGAGATTGTCGGCAGCGTCGGGGCGGGCGATGCCTTCTGCGCGGGCTTTTTGTACGCCAGCCATGAGCGGTGGCCGCTCGCCAAAAGCCTGCGTCTGGCGCATGCCTGCGCCCGGGCAAGCCTGCTGGCGGCTAATGCCATTGATGGCGCCAAAACGCTGGACGCGCTGCTGGCTGAGATGGCGGAATGATTTCCTTCGGCAGGTTTTAGCGGGTAGCCGCTACGCCGCCCTGTCCGCCTGCTGCACGTCGGCGGCAAAGACGTAGCCCAGCCCGCGGATCGTTTTAATCAGCCGCGGCTGGTGCGGGTTGGCTTCAATTTTTCGCCTCAGGCGCATGATTAACACGTCAATGGTGCGGTCGAACACCTCCGCGCTTTCGCTGTGGGTGAGCGTCAGCAGCTGCTCCCGGCTCAATACCCGCCGGGCGTTCTGCGCCAGCGCCAACAGCAGGCTATATTCGCCCTGGGTGAGGGGCACCACGTTGCGCTGGCTATCGCTCAGTTCGCAGCGAGCAATGTCCAGCGTCCAGCCGTTAAAAACGATCCCCGTCGCGCGCGGGGGCGGCTCGGCCATCAGCGCGCCGGTGCGCCGTAGCACCGCCTTCACCCGGGCCACCAGTACCCGCGGATTAAACGGCTTGCCGATATAGTCATCGGCCCCCATCTCCAGCCCCACCACCACGTCCGATTCGCCGCCCAGCCCGGTGAGCATCACCACAGGCAGCGCGGGCCGCATCTGCTGTAGCTGCTGTAATACCTGCAGACCGTTCATATCCGGCAGCACCATATCCAGTAAGACCAGCGCGATGGCGGGCTCGGTCTGCGCCAGCGTCAGCGCCTCCCGCCCGCTATGGCAGACGTGCACGGCAAAGACATGCTCATGAAGCACATCCTGGAGCAGCGCACAGACTGCCGGGTCATCATCCACTACCAGTATCGCCGGTTTCATCGCAGGGTTCCGTCAGGGGATTCACTCTAGTCTGGTCCATTCTGCAAACCCCTCCAGCAGAATCCATTCTGACGTGACGGAAATTCAACCAATGTCACATCCGCCGCCCCTTCGACACGTCAATTTTGACGATTGCCTGCTTTTCGTCAGCGTTTTGTCGAAAAAAAGGCCGTAAAGTCTGGGGATACCCACAATAAAAACATGGCATAAAAGCTGCATAATGGGCGCGAGTAAGTGTTTAACTGGAGCGAGACCGATGAAAAAAGTCGTCACGGTTTGCCCCTATTGCGCATCGGGTTGCAAAATCAACCTGGTGGTCGATAACGGCAAAATCGTCCGGGCGGAGGCTGCACAGGGTAAAACCAACCAGGGTACCCTGTGTCTGAAAGGCTACTATGGCTGGGATTTTATTAACGATACCCAGATCCTGACCCCCCGTCTGAAAACCCCGATGATCCGACGCGAGCGCGGCGGCAAGCTGGAGTCTGTCTCCTGGGACGAAGCGCTGGACTATGTCGCCAGCCGCCTCAGCGAGATTAAGGCCAAATATGGCCCGGACGCGATCCAGACCACCGGCTCCTCACGCGGAACGGGTAACGAAACAAACTATGTGATGCAAAAATTCGCGCGCGCCGTTATTGGTACCAATAACGTCGACTGCTGCGCTCGCGTCTGACACGGCCCTTCGGTTGCAGGTCTGCACCAGTCGGTCGGTAACGGCGCAATGAGTAATGCCATCAACGAGATCGATAATACCGATCTTGTGTTTATTTTCGGCTATAACCCGGCGGATTCTCACCCGATCGTGGCGAATCATGTGATTCGTGCAAAACAGAACGGGGCGAAAATCATCGTCTGCGATCCGCGTAAAATTGAAACCGCGCGCATCGCTGATATGCACATCGCACTGAAAAACGGCTCGAATATCGCGCTGTTGAACGCGATGGGGCATGTCATTATTGAAGAGAAGCTCTACGACCAGGCCTTTGTCGCCACCCGTACGGAAGGCTTTGACGAGTATTGTAAAATCGTCGAAGGCTACACGCCGGAATCGGTTGAAACCATTACCGGCGTCAGCGCCCAGGAGATCCGCCAGGCCGCGCGGATGTACGCCGGGGCGAAAACGGCATCCATCCTCTGGGGTATGGGCGTGACCCAGTTCTACCAGGGCGTGGAAACGGTCCGTTCGCTCACCAGCCTGGCGATGCTCACCGGCAACCTCGGCAAGGCGCACGTGGGCGTTAACCCGGTTCGCGGGCAGAACAACGTGCAGGGGGCGTGCGATATGGGCGCGCTGCCGGATACCTATCCGGGCTACCAGTATGTGAAGTTCCCGGAAAATCGCGAGAAGTTTGCGAAGGCGTGGGGCGTTGAGAGCCTGCCGGCACACACCGGCTATCGCATCAGCGAGCTGCCGCATCGCGCGGCGCACGGCGAAGTTCGCGCCGCCTACATCATGGGGGAAGATCCGCTGCAAACCGACGCCGAGCTGTCGGCGGTGCGTAAGGCGTTTGAGGATCTGGAGCTGGTGATCGTCCAGGATATCTTCATGACCAAAACCGCGTCGGCGGCGGACGTGATTCTGCCCTCCACCTCCTGGGGCGAGCATGAAGGGGTCTTTACTGCGGCGGACCGCGGCTTCCAGCGCTTCTTTAAAGCAGTGGAGCCGAAGTGGGATCTGAAAACGGACTGGCAGATTATCAGCGAAATCGCCACCCGCATGGGCTACCCGATGCACTACAACAACACCCAGGAGATCTGGGACGAGTTGCGTCATCTCTGCCCCGATTTCTACGGCGCCACTTACGAGAAGATGGGCGAGCTGGGCTATATCCAGTGGCCTTGCCGTGATGAATCAGATGCGGATCAGGGGACTTCGTATCTCTTCGCCGAGAAGTTCGATACCCCGAACGGGCTGGCGCAGTTCTTCACCTGCGACTGGGTAGCCCCTGTCGACAAGCTCACCGAGGAGTACCCGATGGTGCTCTCCACGGTGCGTGAAGTCGGTCACTACTCCTGCCGTTCGATGACCGGTAACTGTGCGGCGCTGGCCGCGCTGGCGGACGAACCGGGCTATGCGCAGATCAACACCGCCGATGCCGCGCGTCTTGGTATCGAGGATGAAGCGCTGGTGTGGGTCAACTCGCGTAAAGGGCGCATCATTACTCGTGCGCAGGTGAGCGATCGTCCGAACAAAGGGGCGGTCTATATGACCTACCAGTGGTGGATCGGCGCCTGTAACGAGCTGGTGACGGAGAACCTGAGCCCGATAACCAAAACGCCGGAGTACAAGTACTGCGCCGTGCGCGTGGAGCCGATCGCCGATCAGCGCGCCGCCGAACAGTATGTGATTGATGAGTACAATAAGCTGAAAGCGCGCCTGCGCGAAAGCGCGCTGGGGTAAGCGAGCACAGCGTCTGCAAAGGGGTGATCTTTTCACCCCTTTTTTTATTTATACTTCGCTGCATCTCCCTATGTGAAAATAACAAATGAAACCTCTCTACCTGTTACTGATGCTTTTTACCTCTCATGCCTTCGCCGAAGAGATTGGCAGCGCCTATACCGCCCGCGCCAAAGCGGGCGACAGCCGCGCCCAGTATTATCTGGCGGAAACTTACTATAGCTCCGGCAATGACGGACAGGCCGAAGTCTGGGCGGAGAAGGCCGCCCGCGGCGGCGATGTGGACGCCATGGCGCTACTTTCGCAGATTAAGTACAAGCATGCCGACTACGCCGGGGCAAAATCGCTGGCGCAGCAGGCGACTGTGGCGGGCAGCAAACAGGGCGCCGTGATGCTGGCGCGTCTGCTGGTGAATAGCGAGGCGGGAAAAACCGACTATCCCCAGGCCCTGGCGCTGCTGACAAGCGCCGCGGAAGAGACGGAGAACGACGCGGCGGTGGATGCGCAGCAGCTCCTGGGACTTATCTATGCCAGTGGCGTGGGGGTGGCGCAGGATGATGTCAAAGCGGCGTTCTGGTTTAAGCGCAGCTCGGCGCTTTCCCGGACCGGCTACGCAGAATACTGGGCGGGGATGCTGTTTCAGCAAGGGGAAAAAGGCTTTATCGTGCCCAATAAACAGAAGGCGATGTACTGGCTTAATCTCAGCTGTACGGAGGGGTTTGATACCGGCTGTGAAGAGTTTGATGCCCTGAGCGGGGAATAAAACGCCGGGTGGCGGCTTCGCCTTACCCGGCCTACGTTTTCTGGCTTATCCATCCTGTAGGCCTGATAAGCGAAGCGCCATCAGGCGAAGAGTGTGTAAGAGCCGGGTGGCGTTTTCGGCTTATCCATCCCGTAGGCCTGATAAGCGAAGCGCCATCAGGCGAAGAGTGTGCAAGAGCCGGGTGGCGTTTTCGGCTTATCCATCCCGTAGGCCTGATAAGCGAAGCGCCATCAGGCGAAGAGTCTACAAAGCCGGGTGGCGTTTTCGGCTTATTCATCCTGTAGGCCTGATAAGCGAAGCGCCATCAGGCGAAGAGTGTACAAAGCCGGGTGGCGTTTTCGACTTATCCATACTGTAGGCCTGATAAGCGAAGCGCCATCAGGCGAAGGGTGCATAAGAGCCGGGTGGTCACTTCGCCTTACCCGGCTTTCTACATTACTGGCCAGCCCTCTTGTCGAAACGTCCCAGCACGTCACGCTCATAGGCGAGCGCTTTTTTGCGGTCGAACTTGTGCTCCCACTTGGCGATAACCAGCACCGCCAGCGCGTTCCCCACCACGTTCAGGGCGGTACGCGCCATATCCAGGATACGGTCCACCCCGGCGATAAAGGCCAGCCCTTCCAGCGGAATGCCGACGCTACCGAGGGTAGCCAGCAGCACCACGAAGGAGACGCCCGGCACGCCCGCAATCCCTTTCGAGGTCACCATCAGGGTCAACACCAGCACAATTTCCTGCCACAGCGAGAGGTCAATGCCGTAAAGCTGGGCAATAAAGATCGCCGCGATGCTCTGGTAAAGCGTCGAGCCATCGAGGTTAAAGGAGTAGCCGGTCGGCACCACGAAGCTGGTGATCGAGGCCGGCGCGCCGTAGGCTTCCATCTTCTCGATGATGCGCGGCAGCACGCTTTCGGAGCTGGCGGTGGAGTAAGCCAGAATCAGTTCATCCTTCAGGATGCGGATCAAAATCCAGATGCTCAGTCCGCAGATACGCGCCACGATGCCCAGTACCACCAGCGCGAAGAAGAGGATGGCGAAATGGACCAGGATCACCAGCTTCGCCAGCGGCCACAGGGAGGCGAAGCCAAAGTTCGCCACGGTGACGGAGATGAGCGCAAAGACCCCCACCGGCGCATAGCGCATCACCATATGGGTCACTTTAAACATCGTTTCCGAGATGGAGCGGAAGACGGTAACCAGCGGCTCACGGTGACTGGAGGGCAGCGAGGCCAGACCCAGCCCAAACAGCACCGAGAAGAAGATGATAGGCAGCATGTCGCCCTTCGCCATCGACGCCACGATATTGGTCGGCACCAGCGACAGAATCGTCCCCATCAGGCCGTGCGCATGGCTCTGCACCTCCGCCGTGGTGCTCTGGTATTTTGAAATATCGACCGTCGCCAGCTGCGACATGTCGATCCCGGCGCCCGGCTGAAAGACGTTCGCCAGCGTAATGCCCACGACAATCGCGATGGTGGTAATCACTTCAAAATAGAGGATCGTTTTCGCGCCAATGCGGCCAAGCTGCTTCGCGTCGCCCACCCCGGCAATCCCCACCACCAGGGTCGAGATAACAATCGGCACCACAATCATTTTGATCAGGTGAATAAAAATATCGCCCGCCGGGGAGAGCAGATTAGCGATCAGCCAGTCCCGGCTCTCACTGTGGTAATGAAGATAGCTGCCCAGCAGGATACCCAGCACAAGGGCCAGCAAAATTTGCCAGGCCAGGCTGACTTTCAAATTTTTCATAAAAACAGACTTCCTCAATGAAGCGCCCGCTTCCGCAAAAGTGCATGAATATGGACACATACTGAAAGGGTATGAATTGTGTTGCGTTGGCTTATGGGGTTTTTTAACGCGCGTAATCAGTACCACTTGCGCGGCATGCTGTGCAAGCCTTTCAGTTCAGGGCTTTTCACTGAAAATTAGGCTCTGGATAAGAATTTGTTTCAATCATCATTAATAACTCTTTGTTATGAAAAAACTTTTTTGCCGATAATTATAAATAATTATTCGTGGTTATTATTTAGCTTCAAAGATTCATTTGCTGAATTTTCACACAGTGCAGGGAATGCGTGATCTGTCGCCCAAATAATAAACAAAGCTCTCCATACCCCTACAATTAACGTTTTTGCGACATATTATTAACATCCTGCAAGGAGAAAAAAAGCCATGAGCCAAATACACAAACACGCCATTCCCGCAACTATTGCGGACCGTTGCCTGATCAACCCGGAGCAGTATGACGAAAAATACCAGCAATCCGTCTCCGACCCTGACGCCTTCTGGGGCGAGCAGGGCAAAATTCTTGACTGGATCAAACCTTATAATAAGGTAAAGAACACCTCTTTTGCCCCGGGCAATGTTTCTATCAAATGGTATGAAGATGGCACGCTGAATCTGGCGGCCAACTGTCTGGATCGTCACCTTGCCGAACGCGGCGACGAAACGGCTATTATCTGGGAAGGCGACGACGCTTCTCAGAGCAAACACATCTCCTATAAAGCGCTGCACCGCGACGTCTGCCGTTTTGCCAACGTCCTGCTGGAGCAGGGGATCCAGAAAGGCGACGTGGTCGCTATCTATATGCCCATGGTACCGGAAGCGGCGGTGGCAATGCTCGCCTGCGCGCGCATCGGCGCGGTTCACTCGGTGATTTTTGGCGGCTTCTCCCCCGAAGCGGTTGCCGGGCGTATTATCGATTCCAGTTCGAAGCTGGTGATCACCGCTGACGAAGGGGTGCGCGCCGGGCGCCATATTCCCCTGAAGAAAAATGTCGACGACGCGCTGAAAAACCCGAACGTGAAGAGCGTGAACAGCGTGATCGTGTTTAAGCGCACCGGTGGCAACATCGAGTGGCAGGAAGGGCGCGACCTGTGGTGGAACGATCTGATTGAGAAGGCCAGCGACCAGCACCAGCCGGTAGAGGTCAACGCCGAAGATCCGCTCTTTATCCTTTATACATCCGGCTCCACCGGCAAACCCAAAGGGGTGCTGCACACCACCGGCGGCTATCTGGTGTACGCGGCCACCACCTTTAAATATGTCTTTGATTATCACCCGGGCGACATCTACTGGTGCACCGCCGATGTGGGCTGGGTCACCGGTCACAGCTATCTGCTTTATGGTCCGCTCGCCTGCGGTGCCACCACGCTGATGTTTGAAGGGGTGCCGAACTGGCCGACCCCTGCGCGTATGTGCCAGGTGGTGGATAAACACCAGGTCAATATTCTCTACACCGCCCCGACGGCGATCCGCGCGCTGATGGCGGAAGGCGATAAGGCGACGGAGGGGACCGACCGCTCCTCCCTGCGTATTCTTGGCTCCGTGGGCGAGCCAATCAACCCGGAAGCCTGGGAGTGGTACTGGAAGAAGATCGGCAACGAGAAGTGCCCGGTGATGGATACCTGGTGGCAGACCGAAACCGGCGGCTTCATGATCACCCCTCTGCCGGGCGCCACGGAGCTGAAAGCCGGTTCCGCCACCCGTCCGTTCTTCGGCGTACAGCCGGCGCTGGTGGACAACGAAGGCAACCCGCAGGAAGGGGCCACCGAAGGCAACCTGGTGATTGTCGACTCCTGGCCGGGCCAGGCGCGGACGCTGTTTGGCGATCACGAGCGCTTTGAGCAGACCTACTTCTCCACCTTTAAAAATATGTACTTCAGCGGCGACGGCGCACGCCGTGACGAAGATGGCTATTACTGGATCACCGGTCGCGTGGATGATGTGCTGAACGTCTCGGGCCACCGTCTGGGCACCGCGGAGATTGAGTCGGCGCTGGTGGCGCATCCGAAGGTCGCTGAAGCGGCGGTGGTCGGTATTCCGCACAACATTAAAGGCCAGGCGATTTACGCCTACGTGACGCTGAACCACGGCGAGGAGCCGTCGGCGGAGCTCTACACCGAGGTGCGTAACTGGGTGCGTAAAGAGATTGGTCCGCTGGCCACGCCGGACGTGCTGCACTGGACCGACTCGCTGCCGAAAACCCGCTCCGGCAAGATCATGCGCCGTATTTTGCGCAAGATTGCGGCGGGCGACACCAGTAACCTCGGCGATACCTCTACGCTCGCCGATCCTGGCGTGGTGGAAAAACTGCTCGAAGAGAAGCAGGCCATCGCAATGCCATCGTAATTTTTCCCCCTCTCCCCTCACCCTAACCCTCTCCCCAAAGGGGAGAGGGGACTAAAAACAAACCACCCTTACTTCTGGAGATTTCTGTGATGAATAACGATATTTGTCAGCAGATAGAGAATAGTGCGCACTACAGGGAGCTCGTCGATAAACGGCAACGGTTTGCCTTTATTCTTTCCATCATCATGCTGATTATCTACGTCGGCTTTATTCTGCTCATCGCCTTCGCGCCGGGCTGGCTCGGTACGCCGCTGCATGCGGGAACCAGCGTCACGCGCGGCATACCGATTGGCATCGGCGTGATTATCATCTCCTTCCTGCTGACCGGCGTTTACGTCTGGCGCGCTAACGGCGAGTTCGATCGCCTCAATAAGGCTGTGCTGCACGAGGTAAAAGCATCATGAAGAGAATCCTGACGGCGCTTGCCGCCACCCTTCCCTTTGCAGCCAACGCCGCTGACGCCATTACCGGCGCGGTGGAACGCCAGCCAACCAACTGGCAGGCGATTATTATGTTCGTGATTTTCGTGCTGTTGACGCTCTACATTACCTACTGGGCCTCAAAGCGCGTGCGTTCGCGTAACGACTATTACACGGCGGGCGGTAACATTACCGGCTTTCAGAACGGACTGGCGATAGCGGGGGACTTTATGTCCGCCGCGTCGTTCCTCGGCATTTCGGCGCTGGTCTATACCTCCGGCTACGATGGCCTGATCTACTCCCTCGGGTTCCTCGTCGGCTGGCCGATTATCCTCTTCCTCATCGCTGAACGGCTGCGTAACCTCGGGCGCTATACCTTTGCGGACGTCGCCTCCTATCGTCTGAAACAAGGGCCTATCCGCATGCTCTCCGCCTGCGGTTCGCTGGTGGTCGTGGCCCTGTATCTGATTGCGCAGATGGTGGGCGCGGGTAAACTTATCGAGCTGCTGTTCGGCCTGAACTATCACGTCGCGGTGGTGCTGGTGGGCGTGCTGATGGTGATGTATGTCCTCTTCGGTGGGATGCTTGCCACGACGTGGGTGCAGATTATCAAAGCGGTGCTGCTGCTGTTCGGCGCCAGCTTTATGGCCTTTATGGTGATGAAGCATGTCGGCTTTAGCTTCAATAACCTCTTTACCGAGGCGATGGCGGTTCACCCGAAAGGGGAAGCGATCATGAGCCCGGGCGGACTGGTGAAAGATCCCATCTCGGCGCTCTCGCTGGGGCTGGGCCTGATGTTCGGCACCGCGGGTCTGCCGCATATTCTGATGCGTTTCTTCACCGTGTCAGATGCCCGAGAAGCGCGTAAAAGCGTCTTTTACGCCACCGGTTTTATGGGTTACTTCTACATCCTGACCTTTATCATCGGCTTTGGCGCCATCATGCTGGTGGGGGCGAATCCGGCGTTTAAAGATGCGGCGGGCGCGCTTATCGGCGGTAACAACATGGCGGCGGTCCATCTGGCCGACGCGGTAGGCGGCAGCCTGTTCCTCGGCTTTATCTCAGCCGTCGCTTTCGCCACCATTCTGGCGGTGGTGGCCGGGTTAACGCTGGCGGGGGCATCCGCGGTCTCGCACGATCTTTACGCCAACGTCTTTCGCAAAGGGGCGAGCGAGCGCGATGAGCTGAAGGTATCGAAAATCACCGTGCTGGTGCTGGGGGTGGTGGCGATCCTGCTTGGCATTCTGTTTGAGAACCAGAATATCGCCTTTATGGTGGGGCTGGCCTTCTCCATTGCCGCCAGCTGTAACTTCCCGATCATCCTGCTCTCCATGTACTGGTCGAAGCTGACCACCCGCGGAGCAATGATTGGCGGCTGGCTGGGGCTGCTGACTGCGGTGGTGCTGATGATCCTCGGCCCTACCATCTGGGTGCAGATCCTCGGCCACGAAACGGCTATTTTCCCGTATGAATACCCGGCGCTGTTCTCCATTGCCGTGGCGTTTATCGGCATCTGGTTCTTCTCGGCAACCGACAACTCACCGGAGGGGAATCTGGAGCGTGAGAAATTCCGCGCCCAGTTTATCCGCTCGCAGACCGGTCTGGGCGTCGAGCAGGGCCGCGCACATTGATCCTCCCCTCCCCGGCCGTCTGGCCGGGGAGTATCAAAACATCACCCACGCCACCAGGGGTGCGATCAGCACCATTACCACGCCGGAGAGCATCATCACCAGGCTGGCGACAACCCCTTCCTGCTGACCGAGTTCATAAGAGCGCGCCGTGCCCGCCCCGTGCGATGCCGCGCCAAAGCCCGCCCCTTTCGCCATCCCTTCGCGAATGGAAAGGCGCAGAAAAAGTATATCGCCCACCGCCATACCAAATACGCCGGTCACCACCACAAACAGCGCCACCAGATCCGGCTGGCCGCCCAGCGGTTTGGCCGCCGCCAGCGCGAACGGCGTGGTGACCGAGCGCACCGCCAGGCTACGCTGGATGGTCTCCGGCAGGGTAAAGAGTCGCGCCAGCCAGACGGAACTGGTGACAGCCACTACCGTGGCGGTGATCACCCCTGCGCTCAGCGACATCCAGTGGCGTTTAATTACGGCAAGATTGTCATAGACCGGCACGGCAAAAGCGATGGTCGCCGGCCCCAGCAGCCAGAGCAGCCAGTGCGATTCGCCAATGTAGTTCTGCCAGGAGATATGGCAGAACACCAGCATCAGCACCAGCAGAATCGGGGTGAAAACCAGCGGCATCAGGGGCAGCGTGCGGAAGCGGCGGTAGAGACGCTTGTTAGCAAAATAGATAACCAGCGTGGCGACAAGACAGAGCACGCTTATCTGGAAGTTAGACATGCTTCTGCCCGCGGGTTTCATAGCGATAGACTTTATCCACCACCCAGGCGGTGGCGCCCAACACCATCAGCGTGCTCAGGGCGATAACCGCGAAGATGCGCCAGCCGTCCACCATCAACAGGTGTACATAGTTCACCACCGCCACCACCGCCGGGACAAAAAAGAGCAACATTTCCGCCAGCAGCCAGCGCGCCCCTTCCCTTACCCAGCGCAGCGGCACGATGCGACAGAGGATCAGCGCCAGCATCAGCACCATGCCCACCAGGTTGGCGGGCAGCGGCAGGTGCAGCCAGCCGACAAGGTATTCAGCGAAAATAAACAGTCCCGCATAGAGCAGCACCTGAACGGGAACCTGGAGTCGTTGCACAACGGCAGGCGTAACGCGACTTAACGCCACGGCCATGGATAATTTCCTCAGAAATGAGACGAGGCGCCAGTATAGAGAGCGCACGTAACGGACTGAAATGAATTAAAATCATCGAAGGTATAGTCGCGAGGAATAGTCATGGATATCAGAACGCTGCGTTATTTTGTCGAGGTGGTGCGCCAGCAGAGCTTTACGCGCGCAGCGGAGAAGTTATTCGTTACCCAGCCGACCATCAGCAAGATGCTGAAAAACCTCGAGGATGAACTGAACTGTACCCTGCTTATCCGCGACGGGCGTAAGCTGCTGCTGACCGATACGGGCCGGGTAGTGTTTGAACGCGGGCTGGCGATTCTGGCGGAGTTTCGCCAGTTGGAAGCGGAGCTTGGCGATATTCACCATCTCAACAAGGGGCTGCTGCGCCTCGGTATTCCGCCGATGGTGGGCATGATGATGGCCGGGCCGATCGGCCTGTTTCGCCAGCGCTACCCCGGCGTGGAGCTGAAGATTGCTGAGTTTGGCGGCCTTACCGTACAGCAGGCGGTGATCAACGGGGAACTGGATCTGGCGATGACCGCCCTGCCCGTAGAGGAGGAGAGCGGCCTGACGACGCTCCCCCTCTTCAGCCATCCGCTGTGCGTGCTGGCGCCACGCTCCGGCGACTGGCTCACCCTCGACACCGTCAAACCTGAACGGCTGGCCGAACATCCGCTGCTGATCTATAACGAAGATTTCGCCCTGAGCCGCCAGCTGATGCGGCTTTTTAACGACCACAACGTGAAGCCGCGCATCGCGGTGCGCAGCGGCCAGTGGGATTTTCTGGCAGCGATGGTGGAAGCGGGGGTGGGGATCGCTATCCTGCCGCAGCCCATCTGCGAGCGGCTGGACAAAAACACGCTGCGCTGGCTCCCGCTTGAGAGCGATCTGCACTGGCAGCTGGGGATGATTTGGCGGGACGGGGTTTATCTCTCCCATAGCGCGCAAGCGTGGCTGAAATGTTGCGAGGGGTTTTGGGTTCCCCCTCTCCCCTCACCCTAACCCTCTCCCCATAGGGGAGAGGGAACCGATCGGGCCGCGCGCTGGTTTTCTCCCCAAACCGATCGAGCCCCTCACCCTAACCCTCTCCCCACAGAGGAGAGGGAACCGATCGAGCTTCACCCTGGCCTGCTCCACTCTGGAGAGGGAGCCGATCTAGCCCCTCTCCCCAAAGGGGAGAGGGGTTGGGGTGAGGGGAAAAGTACGCTACGGATTCTCTATTAATAACGCTTCCAGCAGATCCAGGTCATGCAGTAGCTTTTGCAGCGTCTCATTGCTGATCTGCCGGGTGGCGCGCAGGTGGTAGAGCTCCGCACGCTCGGAACGCAGAGCGGCCAGGCGGAAACGGCGCTCCAGGTTCTCCTCCTGGAGGGAGCTCTCCACGTCGTTACGCCCGTCGGCGCGACGGCGCAGGTTACCGATGACGCGGGAACTCACCTCTTTCAGCAGCTGCGTATCAATATTCTCTTCCGTATCCGCCGCCAGGCGCTCCTCCATCTTCTCGATAGCGACAATCGCCACCTCCGCCGTCGCCGCGCGAGCGATGCGCTCTTCTTTAAACTGCTGGCTATGGTCACCCACATCAAGGTGTTGCAGCAGGATCGGCAGCATCACCACCCCGACAAAGAGGGAGAAGAGAATCACCCCCGCCGCCAGGAACACCAGCTCGTAGCGGGCCGGAAAGACGTCGCCGCTCGGTAACAGCAGCGGAATGGAGAGTACACCCGCCAGGGTAATCGCCCCGCGTACCCCCGCAAAGGAGGCGATCAGCAGCTCCCGCGTGGTCCAGGAGCCAAACTCCATCGGCTTTTTCGTCAGAAAGCGAACGCTGAACTTTTTCATCGTCCACAGCCAGCCGAAGCGCACCAGCATCAGCGCCACATAGATCAGCACGATGTCGGTAAAGAGCATCCAGACTTCAACGTTTGGATCGGCTTCTGCCGCGATCAGCGAAGATTCCATAATCCCCGGCAGTTGCAGGCCCAACAGCAGGAAGACCATGCCGTTAAAGACAAACTCCAGCATCGCCCAGGTGCTGTTGGCGCGCAGGCGCATCGCCAGCGGCGCCCGGCGCATGACGCCGGAGCGGGTAATGGTCATCCCCGCCGCCACCGCCGCCAGGATACCCGACACGCCGATATGCTCGGCAATCAGGTAAGAGGCAAACGGCAGCAGGAACAGCAGGACGATCTGAGTGGCGGGCTCGTCACCGCCCCAGCGGCTCAGGAAGCGGAGCGAGCGGCCATAGAGCCAGCTCACCACAAAACCGGCCAGCAGGCCGCCAATCGCCACTTTGAAAAATTCAACGGTCGCGCCGCCGATGGTAAAGACCATTGTGCCCATCGCCACGGCGACGGCAAATTTTAACGCCACCAGGCCGGAAGCGTCGTTCATCAGCGCTTCGCCCTGCAGAATGCCCATGATCTTTTTCGGGATGCGGCCTTCGCCAACAATCCCCGAGAGCGCCACGGCGTCGGTGGGAGAGAGGACGGCGGCCAGCGCAAAGGCGGGTATCAGCGGAATACCCGGCACCATCCAGTAAATCAGGAAGCCAATCCCGACGACGGTTACCACCACCAGCGCCAGCGCCAGACCGAAAATTTCGCGCCCATGCTCCAGAAATTCGCGGGTGGGAGTTTTCCAGCCGTCCGCGAAGAGCAGCGGCGGGATAAAGAGGACGAGGAACAGCTCCGGGTCAAATTCCACGTGCAGGCCAAAGGTTGGCCACGCCAGCAACGCGCCGATGGCGATCTGCATCAGCGGCAGCGGTATCTGGAAGGGGAGCACGCGTGTAACCACCCCGGAGAGTGAGACCAGAAGGGTCATGATGAGTATTGTGAAGAAGATTTCCATGCGATCCCTGTTTACGGTGTGTCTTGATCTTGTCTGCCAGAAGGCATCGTGCCTTCAGTCTATCTTCTTCAGAGTAACGCAAATGACAATGAGAGGGGGCTTAAAAAAGAAAATAGGCGGCCAGAGCCGCCCATTTAGCAGGAATGGTTAAATCAGATGGCCCAGCCGCCAGCGTAGAAAGCCACCAGCGCGATGGCGATGACCACGGTGCCGATATTCAGCTTACGCCACTCGCCGGAGGCCAGGCGGCCAATCACCAGCGACGCGAAGCCGATCATAATGCCGGTCACGATATTACAGGTCAGCACGATGAACACAGCGGTAATCAGCCCGGCCATGGCGTCCACGAAATCGTTGAAATCGATTTTCGCCACGTTACTCAGCATCAACAGCCCGACGTACATCAGCGCTGGCGCCGTCGCGTAGGCGGGGACCAAGTAGGAGAGCGGAGAGAGGAACAGGATCAGCAGGAACAGTACGCCTACGGTGATCGCCGTCAGGCCGGTTTTACCGCCCGCCGCCGTACCGGCCGCAGATTCGATATAGACCGCCGCTGGCGCCGCGCCCACCAGGCCGGAAAAGACGCTGCTTAAGGAGTCGGTGGTCAGCGCTTTGCCGCCGTCGATGATCTGGCCGTCTTTGTCCAGCAGGTTCGCCTGCCCTGCCACGGCGCGAATGGTGCCGGTGGCGTCGAAGACCGCGGTCATAACCAGCGCCAGCACGCTTGGCAGGACAACCGGATTGAGCGCGCCGACGATATCCAGGCTGCCAATCAGGGAGTTACCTTTGTCATCGCTCAGGGAAGGCATCGCGAAGATACCGGAGAAGTGCACGTTCGGATCGAAAATCAGGCCGACAATAGAGATACCAATAATGGTCAGCAGAATGCCGCCCGGCACCTTCAGTTTTTCCAGACCAATAATTACCGCCAGACCGATCAGCGACATGATCACCGGGAAGGTGTCGAAATCACCCAGCGCTACCGGCAGGCCATCCAGCGGATTTTTGATAACTAAGCCGACGCCGTTGGCGGCGATCAGCAGCAGAAAGAGGCCGATACCGATGCCGGTGCCGTGTGCAACGCCCTGCGGCAGATTGCGCAAAATCCAGCTGCGGATACCGGTGGCGGAGATAACAGTGAAAAGCACACCCATCAGGAAGACCGCGCCCAGCGCGACCGGCACGCTGATATGCTGGCCCAGCACCAGGCTAAAGGCGGTAAAGGCGGTGAGCGAGATGGCGCAACCGATCGCCAGCGGCAGGTTCGCCCACAGACCCATTACGATAGAGCCGAAACCGGCGACCAGGCAGGTGGCGACAAAGACGGCGGCAGGCGGGAAGCCCGCTTTACCCAGCATGCCCGGCACCACAATGACGGAATAGACCATCGCCAGGAAGGTAGTCAACCCGGCCAGAATCTCCTGACGGACGGTGCTGCCGCGGGCAGAAATTTTAAACATGGCGTCAAGTGTACCGCCAGTACGCGCAGATGGCGTAGACATAGAAAACATCCCCTGAGAGTTTTTATTGAAAGCTGGTAAACGTGGTGAAGTCTCCACTGCTGGCTAAACGTCAATTCCCTACAGCATTTGCGACGAAAGGGGCGTCACAACAAAAGCAAACGTTTAGCTCCACGGTTACGCAACGGGTGGTCAAATTAAGGCAAACGATTATCTAGCCTAAACCACGCCCTTTTCAACTGAACTTTACGGTTTAGGGATAAATTCTGCTTATCTCGCTGAAGAAGTAACCAGAGGGTGCGCAAACGTTACCGCGGATGCGCAATTTGGCAACAAAATTACTCTCCCGGCAGGGTGAAGGGGCCGCCCTTTTGAATCGCCCGTTGCCAGGCCGGACGCATCTCTACCTTCTTCTTCCACGCCTGGGTATGGGGAAGATTATCGATACCGCCGCGCGCCAGCAGGGCAAAAACCGGAAAGCTCATCTGAATATCGGCCATGCTGAGATGTTCCCCGGCAAACCAGCTGTGGCTCGCCAGGTGGGATTCGATATAGCGGGCGTGGGTTTCAAGCTGCGGGTTGAGCCAGCCCTTCTCCACCCCTTTGCCCAGCGCCTTACCGAGCGTGCGCAAACCAAACGGTACCGGCGGCTTGCCGAGGCTTGAGAACACCAGCTTCATTAATAGCGGCGGCATCAGCGACCCTTCGGCATAGTGCAGCCAGAAGCGGTACTGCACTTTCTGCGTCGGCTCCTGCGGTTTAAGCAGGCCGTTGGGATCGTAAGTCTCCTGCAGATACTCCAGGATTGCGCCCGACTCGGCGAGCACCAGACCGTTGTCCTCCACCACCGGCGATTTCCCCAGCGGGTGGACTTTTTTCAGCGCTTTGGGAGCCAGCATAGATTTTTCACGCTGGTAGCGGACAATCTCATAGGGCAGGGATAACTCTTCCAGCGCCCAGATCACCCGCTGGGAGCGGGACTGGTTAAGATGGTGGACGGTTAACATGGCGTTCTCCTGTAGTGCGCACCTGTTAACTATAGAAAATTGCACAACATGGCGAAAAAATTTCGCCTGGTTTTTCGCCTTTTCCGCTGGCAACGGCCAGAGGCTGACATAGAATTAAAGTGTCAGCACAAACCGGAACCTCCTGCAACGTTCGACCTGAGGGGTGCTGATGTCGGGGGAAACCCTCCTGTAAACATGCGGGATAGAGAGAAAGACAAAGACCGGAAACAAACTAAAGCGCCCTTGTGGCGCTTTAGTTTTTTACTCCTCTTCCAGCAGCCGGGCGCCGGTCCCCTGTTCGCCGAGTCTGTCGCCCGGGTTACGCAGCGGGCAGTCGCTGCGCGACAGGCAGCCGCAGCCGATACAGCCATCCAGCTCATCGCGCAGCGCCACCAGCGTATTAATGCGCCGATCCAGCTCATCCCGCCACTGGGAGGAGAGCTGTTTCCACTCTTTGGCGCTCAGGGAGTGCCCCTCCGGCAGGACGCCAAAGGCGTCGCCAATGGTCGCCAGCGGAATGCCGATCCGCTGGGCGATTTTAATGATCGCCACGTAGCGCAGCACGTCACGGGTATAGCGACGCTGATTACCCGCGTTACGGATGCTCTTAATTAACCCTTTGCTTTCATAGAAATGGAGAGCCGATACCGCCACCCCGCTTCGTTTCGCCACTTCCCCGGGCGTCAGGAGCGCTTTAATTCGGGGTAATCTCTTTTCCATAAAACCTCTTTACCTCAAGTTAACTTGAGGAATTATACTCCCCTGCAGAGAAAACGAACAGGCAACAAAGCGAGTAGTATCAAAAGAGGACAAGCTTATGTCGCACCAGCAAATTATTCAGGCACTTATCGAATGGATTGATGATCATATCGACCAGCCGCTCAATATCGACGTCGTCGCTAAAAAGTCGGGCTATTCAAAATGGTATTTGCAGAGAATGTTCCGCACCGTGATGCACCAGACGCTGGGCGAGTATATTCGCCAGCGCAGGCTGCTGCTGGCCGCACAGGCGCTGCGCACCACCCGGCGGCCCATTTTTGATATCGCGATGGATCTGGGTTACGTCTCGCAGCAAACCTTCTCCCGCGTTTTTCGCCGCGAGTTCGACCGGACTCCCAGCGACTACCGCCACCAGCTCAACTAGCTGGCCTGCGGAACACTCAACGGCTCGGGCTGCCGCAGCCAGGCAATCAGCTCCTGCGGCGGCATCGCCTTCGCAAAGTACCAGCCCTGACAGTACTGCACGCCGCGCTTGTAGAGCCAGGCCACCTGCTCCGCCGTCTCCACCCCTTCGGCGATGGCTTTCAGGCGCAGGCTTTGGGCCATTTCAATGATATGTTCGACAATCAGATGGCTGGTGCTGTTAGTGGTCAGGGTATCCACAAACGATTTATCGATCTTGAGGATATCGACGTTCAGGGAGTAGAGGTTATGCAGGTTTGAATAGCCGGTACCAAAATCATCGATGGCGACCTCATACCCGGCCTGACGAAACGCCTGGATCACCGGGGTGGTTTTTGGCACGTCGATAAATCCCCGCTCCGTCACCTCAATCTTAATTTGCCGGGCGCGTACCGCATAGTACTGCGCTTTTTCCGAGATCATGGCAATCAGGCGGGAGGAATGGAAGTCAGAGGCGGAGAGATTAATCGAGACGTAAAGGTGCGGATGATTGCCAAGAAAATAGCCGAGATCGTTAAAGACCTCTTCTACTACATAGTCCGTGATCCGCTCGATCATCCCCTCTTTTTCCGCCAGCGGAATAAACTCAGCCGGGCTCATCACCGCCCCGTTAAAGCCAGGCCAGCGCAGCAACGCCTCTGCCCCCACGCACTGATTCGTTTTGATATCCATGATGGGCTGGTAATGGACGCAGAGCTGGCGTTTATTGAGCGCGCGATGCAGCCGCCGCCCGGGCGAGTTAAGCTCCCGATGGGTTCGCGACCAGACTAATAAAATAATAATGCTGCAAATCATCCCCAGCGGCAGCGTTAAGGTCGCCTGGTGATAAAGCATCTCGTAATAGCGGGCGCTGGAGGTGGAAATAATCGCCGCGATGGGACGCTTTTGCGAGTGGACTACCGTATAAAAGCGGTTCTGGTTCTGAAAGGTATCCTTAACACGGCCCGCCAGCGAGCTTAATAACGAGACGTCGGCGTTCGGACTGAAGGAAAAGAACGCGTTATTAACCGTATTATATATTCCCCAGATTAGCGTACGATCGGTGGACATCACTTCGCTCCAGGAGAGCGGATTGATCACCAGCACATAATTCCCCTTCTGGATATAGGTCATCTTATATCCCGGGAAAAAGGGGGTATCGCGAAAATACCAGGCAGCCACATCAGGCGTGAGGGTATAACTGGCGCCCGGGATGGTATAAGTATGCTCCGGCTTCAGCGTGGTGGAGCAGAGAAATTGCCGCCCTTGCGCGTAAATGACATCGGCGACATAAAGACGGCCCCTGACAATATTCAGCATATATTGCTGGTGTTGCGGCGAGCAGACCGGGCCCGAAAAGCGCTCTGCATCCTGGCGGGCCAGCTCCACCTGCCCGATAACCCGCTCCGTCTTATCAAGAGCCAGCTGCGCGAAAGATTCAAGCTGGCTGCGGGTTTCCGTTACCGCTCTTAGCTCGGCAAACCATAGCGCAAGCATCACCGGCAGGAGTACTACCATGATGATCCCTACCACCCTCAGCATATTGCGCCGCGCGCTACGATTCATTTCCGCCCTGTTTCCCTGCAATGTGTGTGCCTGTCGTCATGAGGCCGGATGCCTGGCTAAGCAGGTGATTACGTTGCATGAATCATGCGAAGTTAGCAACTGACTTTTGGTATAAAATTTCCTAAAAATGGTGTTGCCGATATTATTTTCCCGTAAGCCAAACTAAAAGTGCGCGCGCTATTTTTATAACGGGAAATAATTTAAGGAAGTTGAGGCCAGGCTTGCGAAGGCAGAAAAATATTACTTTTTTATGACCGGCTAAAAAAAGCGCACGGAAACTCTCCTTTTTCAGACGCCGGGTCGCGGCGGGTTATAAATGGTCGTCCGAAATTACTGTCTTTCCTCTGCCGGCCCGTTTGGCATCATATAAGGCTTTATCGGCGCGAATCAGCAAGGCGGAGCTATCCCGCTGGCCGCGCCCTACCACCACCACGCCCGAGCTGAAGGAGAGAACCAGCGCATTATCCCCCACCAGCAAAGGGCGGGCGAGCAACGACGCGCGCAGCGTCTCACACAGGACGACCGCCGTCTTGCTATCCCCCTGCACCAGCAGCAGGAACTCCTCCCCGCCGACCCGTCCCAGCGCCGCGTGGGGCTGGCTCAGCTCACGCAGGCGGTCGCAGAAATGGACCAGCGCCGCATCGCCCACCTGGTGGCCCCACTCATCATTAATCTGCTTAAAGTAATCGAGGTCAAACATCAGCACGCAGAACGGTCGGCCCGCTTCCTGACGCTGTTTCAGCTCGTGCAGAATGGTCGAACGGTTAAGGCAGCCGGTAAGATCGTCGGTTGTCGCCTTAAGCGCGAGCTGCTGTTCCGCTTTTTTGCGCTCGGTGATATCCAGACCAATGCTCAACACCGAGCGGTCTGGCAGCAGGATATTTGACCAGAGGACGGTCAGCGGCGTACCGTCGCGGCGCAGCGGATGCCACTCACTCATATCACTCAGCGGCGCGTCGCTAAACGAGGCCCGCATCCGGCGGCGAACCTCCTCGTCCGGGTAAAAGAGCATCAGCGGATCGGGATGAGAATTAATTTCCGCCATCGTCCAGCCAAATACCTTCTGGCATTCTGCATTCCAGAGCACGCAGCGGTTACCTTTATCAAAGGAGTTCATTAATACCGGCGCACGCTCAAAGAGGATCTTATATTGCGTGACGACGCGCTGCATCTCCCTGGCCATTCTTTCCCGGGCGATAATTTCCGCGAAATAATCCTTGAGTTTATCCATAACGATTACGGCGACAGGCTTGAGAGGCGAGAGGGTATTAAGGCGTTCGGTGAAGCCTAAAAAGAAATATCCGCTGCACGCCCCGTCATGGGAGATAATTTTGCATAGTACGCCGCTCTGCAACTGGCTATATCCCGGATGGAGGGGAATAAATAGCGTTTCGCCCACTTTCTCTTTCCAGCAGATAACGCGCCACGCGCGCGCATGACGCGCCAGCAGCGTACTGGCGAGGAAATGGGTCACCTCAAAAGAATGGCAGGCGATCTCACCGGTGCTGACGACCTGCGGCGAGCCGGATTCATCATCCACACTTATCCAGGCCAGCGCGGCGCCCAGCTTACCGCTGACAATCTCCAGCATCTCCTGAAGGGATCGATGGGCGGTTAATTGCGGCATTAGCGTTGCCAGCGTATGGAGGGCCTCGCGACTGTCGTTCACCACATTGCGGCACCTTTTTCTCATCGTTTTTATTCGTAGCCCAGTGAATACCCATTGCGAGTGCAATGAATGACTCAGGTTCCGGAAAAGAACAGGCGAACGCTGCTCATCGCTGATAAGCAATATAAATCATAGAAACGAGCCGCAGCGTGCAAACTAAATAACCAGAGAGCAAAAAGTGAAAATTCAGGAGCCTGAATAATTAATTACGTAGAGACCTAATTACGCATTCAAGCATAAGTCATGGTTAACAGCCTGTAAATATTGTACAGCCAGGCGAGAGTTGCACAATTTCCCCTATCTTTCTGAATTATTTAAAAACTTCCCGCCCGCAGGCCGCTGCCCCGCAAAGATATATCTTTCGTCCTGGAAAAACAGGTTTTGAGATGCGAAAAAACGCGCATTTTTGCGGCAACAGATCTGGTGATTAAAAGAACAAATGTGATATAGTTCACACATCCTGTGCAATACAAAACACTGTTTCATTTGACTCCATCTGCTTTTGAGGATGCGTTATCGTGACCATTACAACCGGCATGGTGCTCTTACGCTGGCCCCTGGTGAGTGCGGGGCTGATGTTTATAGCCAGCACGTTGAACATTCAATTTCGTAAATCTGACTACGTCGGGCTGGCGGTGATCAGTACCCTGCTGGGGCTGGGTGCGGCCTGCTGGTTCGCCACCGGTCTGCTGGGCATTAGCCTGGTGGAGATGGCTGCCGTCTGGGAAAATATCAAGACGGTGATGGTTGAGGCGATGAGCCACACCCCGCCCGACTGGCCGATGGTGATTACCTGATTCGTTATTTTCATAGGTATGTAAAAAGCCCCCGTTGTGGGGTTTTTTACATTGTAATGATAACCATTCTCATATTAATATAGCGGCGTGATGATTACTTTTTGAAGCATTCCACATGTCCGAACGCGCCGCCACCGCTGCTCCTTTTACGCTTGAATCGCTCTACGGCGCGCATCACGGCTGGCTGAAAAGCTGGCTGACCCGCAAGCTCCGGTCCGCCTTTGATGCCGATGATATCGCACAGGATACTTTTCTGCGGGTGATGGGCAGCGACACGCTTTCCACTATCCGCGATCCGCGCTCGTTTCTCTGCACCATCGCCAGACGGGTGATGGTCGATCTCTTCCGCCGTCACGCGCTGGAAAAAGCCTATCTGGAGATGCTCGCCCGGCTACCGGAGGCGCTTGCGCCTTCGCCTGAGGAGCGCGAAAGCCAGCTGCAAACGCTACAGCTTATCGACGCCATGCTTGATGGACTGAGTGGTAAAACGCGGCAAGCGTTTCTGCTCTCTCAACTGGAGGGCCTGACCTACGAGGTCGTTGCGCGTCAGCTTGGCGTCTCGATCAGCTCCGTGAAAAAGTATGTCGCCAGAGCGGTAGAGCACTGCCTGCTGTTTCGTCTGGAGCACGGCCTGTGAACAACGCGTTAACCGATTCCCGCCGCCAGGCGCTTCGCTCCGCCTCTCACTGGTACGCGCTTTTAAGCGCAAAAGGGGTTAACCCCCGGCAGACGGCGCGCTGGCAGCAGTGGTATGAGCAGGACCAGGATCATCAGTGGGCCTGGCAGCAGGTAGAACAGCTGCGCAGCCAGCTGAATCAGGTACCGGGGGATGTCGCCAGCCGGGCGCTGACCGACTCGCATCTTACCCGTCGCCACGTGCTGAAAGGCCTGCTGCTCCTGCTTGGCGCGGGCGGCGGGTGGCAGCTCTGGCAATCGGAGGCCGGCGAAGGGCTACGGGCCGACTATCGCACCGCCAAAGGAGAAGTTGTCCGTCAGCGGCTGGAGGAGGGTTCGCTGCTCACTCTCAACACCCAGAGCGCGGCAGATGTCCGTTTCGATACCCGTCAGCGCACCGTGCGCCTCTGGTACGGTGAAATCGCTATTACCACCGCCAAAGATCCGCAAAAACGCCCCTTTCGCGTGCTGACAGAGCAGGGCCAGCTCACGGCGTTAGGCACGGAGTTTACCGTTCGCCAGCAGGACGGACTTACCCGTCTGGCCGTTCAGGCTGATGCGGTTGAGGCCAGCCTGGCTCACTATCCGCAGGAAAAACGTCTCGTCACTGCCCGTCAGCGTTTGCAGTTCAGCGCCAGTACGTTTAGCGCCATCACGCCGGAGGATGACGAGAGCGCAAGCTGGACGCGGGGCGTATTGAGCTTCAGCGACAAGCCGCTGGGGGAGGTTATCGCCACGCTGGGGCGCTACCGCAGCGGCGTGCTGCACTGCGATCCCGCGGTAGCTAACCTGCGCCTGAGCGGTACTTTTCCCCTGAACGATACCGACGCGATTCTGGTCGCTATCGCACAGACGCTCCCCGTTAAAATTCATTCGGTTACGCGTTACTGGGTGACGATCGCACCGCTTTAAGAAAAATAATTCTCATTTCGATTGTCCCTTTTACCCTCCCCGTTCGACTCATAACTGAATACAACAAAAATGATGATGGAGAAGGTATGACGCCTGTACGCGTTTTTCTTAACACAGCACCTTTGGTTCACGCCATCCGTCTGGCTTTGCTGCCGCTGGCGGGTCTGGCATCGCTATCCGCTGCGGCGGTACAGATCGATATCGCCCCGGGTTCGCTCGATAAAGCGCTCAATCAGTACGCGGCGCGCAGCGGCATCACCCTCTCGGTGGATGCCAGCCTGACGCGCGGCAAACAGAGTCACGGTCTGCACGGCGACTACGACGTGGAAACCGGCCTGCAGCAGCTGCTGAACGGCAGCGGCCTGCAGGTTAAAGCGCTCGGCAACAACAGCTGGACGCTGGAGCCGATCCCGGCACCGCAGGAAGAGGCGCTCACCGTGGTGGGCGACTGGCTGGGAGAGGCGCGTGAAAACGACGTCTTTGAACATGCCGGCGCGCGCGACGTGATCCGCCGTGAGGATTTCGCCAGAACCGGCGCCACCACCATGCGGGAGGTGCTCAACCGTATCCCCGGCGTCAGCGCCCCGGAGAACAACGGCACCGGCAGCCACGATCTGGCATTGAACTTTGGCATTCGCGGCCTCAACCCGCGGCTGGCCAGCCGTTCAACGGTGCTGATGGACGGGATCCCTGTCCCGTTCGCCCCTTACGGCCAGCCGCAGCTCTCTCTCGCCCCGGTATCGCTCGGCAATATGGATGCGGTTGACGTGGTACGCGGCGGCGGCGCGGTGCGTTACGGACCGCAGAGCGTGGGCGGCGTGGTGAACTTTGTCACCCGCGCCATCCCGCAGGATTTTGGTATTGAAGCGGGGGTGGAAGGCCAGCTCAGCCCAACCTCTTCGCAAAACAACCCGAAGGAGACCCACAACCTGATGGTGGGCGGCACGGCAGATAACGGTTTCGGTACCGCCCTGCTCTACTCCGGTACCCGCGGCAGCGACTGGCGCGAACACAGCGCGACCCGCATCGACGACGTGATGCTAAAGAGCAAATATGCGCCGAACGAGGTCCATACCTTTACCAGCCTGCTGCAATATTATGACGGCGAAGCGGATATGCCGGGCGGCCTCTCCCGGGCCGACTATGATGCCGATCGCTGGCAGTCCACCCGCCCGTACGACCGCTTCTGGGGACGCCGCCAGCTGGCAAGCCTCGGCTATCAGTACCAGCCGGACAGCCAGCACAAATTTAATATCCTCGGCTTCTATACCCAGACCCTGCGCAGCGGCTACCTGGAGCAGGGCAAACGCATCACCCTCTCCCCGCGCAAATACTGGGTGCGCGGCATTGAGCCACGCTACAGCCAGAGCTTTATGATCGGCCTGACCGCCCATGAAGTCGGCGTTGGCTACCGCTACGTGAATGAGTCGACGCATGAGATGCGCTACTACACCTTCACCCGTACCGGACAGCTGCCGGACGGCTCCAGCCCCTACGATCGCGACACCCGCTCCGGTACCGAGGCGCACGCCTGGTATCTGGATGACAAAATCGACGTCGGCAACTGGACCATCACGCCGGGTATGCGCTTTGAACATATCGAGTCATACCAGAACAACAACATTAAAGGCACGCGCGAAGAGGTGAGCTATAACGCCCCGCTTCCGGCGCTGAACGTCCTCTATCATCTCAATCACAGCTGGAATCTTTATGCCAACACCGAAGGATCCTTTGGGACCGTACAGTACAGCCAAATTGGCAAGGCTGTGCAAAGCGGCAAGGTGGAGCCGGAAAAGGCGCGCACCTGGGAAGTCGGCACCCGATACGATGACGGGGCGCTGACGGCGGAAATGGGGCTGTTCCTGATTAACTTTAATAATCAGTATGACTCCAACCAGACTAACGACACCGTGACCGCGCGCGGGAAAACCCGCCACACCGGGCTGGAAACCCAGGCGCGTTACGACCTGGGCACGCTGACGCCAACGCTGGATAACGTCTCCGTCTACGCCAGCTATGCGTATGTGAATGCCGAAATTCGTGAAAAAGGCGATACCTACGGCAATCAGGTGCCCTTCTCACCGAAACACAAAGGGACGCTGGGCGTGGATTACACCCCAGGAAACTGGACCTTCAACCTGAACAGCGATTTCCAGTCCAGCCAGTTCGCGGATAACGCCAATACCGTCAAGGAGAGCGCCGACGGCAGCACCGGACGTATCCCGGGCTTTATGCTGTGGGGCGCGCGCGTGGCCTATGATTTTGGCCCGCAGATGGCGGACCTGAACCTGGCGTTTGGCGTGAAGAACCTCTTCGACAAGGAGTACTTCACCCGCTCCTACGACGATAACAACAAAGGCATCTACACGGGCCAGCCACGCACCCTTTATATGCAGGGGTCGCTGAAGTTTTAAACAGTTAACGCCCGGTTCGCCGGGCTTTTCTAAGGAATTGACGATGTGGGCATTTGTCCGTTTTCTTGTTACAGGGCTGACGCTGATGACCAGCCAGAGTTTTGCCGCCACCGTTCAGGACGAACAGGGCACATTTACGCTCGATAAGATCCCACAGCGGATTGTGGTGCTGGAACTGTCGTTCGCCGATGCGCTGGCCGCCGTGGCGGTAAGCCCCGTCGGCATCGCCGACGATAACGATCCCGATCGCATCCTGCCCGAGGTACGCGCGCAGATTAAACCCTGGCAGTCGGTCGGCACGCGTGCCCAGCCAAGTCTGGAGGCGATCGGCGCGCTGAAACCCGATCTGATTATTGCCGACAGCAGCCGTCACGCCGGGATTTACGCGGCGCTAAAGCAGATCGCCCCGGTATTACTGCTCAAGTCACGCAATGAAACCTACGCGGAAAACCTGCATTCGGCAGAGATAATCGGCGAAGTGGCAGGCAAAAAAACGCAGATGGAGGCCCGCCTCACGCAGCACAGGCAGAAGATGAAAGCGTGGGCCAGCCAGCTGCCGAAAGGGACACAGGTCGCCTTTGGCACCTCCCGCGAGCAGCAGTTTAACCTGCACACGGAGGAGAGTTACACCGGCAGCGTACTCGCCACCCTGGGGCTGAAGGTTCCCGCCGCGATGGCGGGCGCGCCGATGCCCTCCATCGGTTTTGAACAGCTGCTGGCGATCAATCCTGCCTGGCTGCTGGTGGCCCACTACCGGGAAAAGAGCATCGTGAAGCGCTGGCAGCAGGACCCGCTGTGGCAGATGTTAACCGCCGCGCAGCAGCACCACGTTATCCCGGTGGAGAGCAACGCCTGGGCGCGAATGCGCGGTATTTTTGCCGCAGAACGTATCGCCAGCGATACGGTAACAATCTTTCACTCCCCCCATGCTGACCTGAAATGACGTTAAAACATCCGGCGCTGCGGTGGGGTTTGCCCCTCGTGGCGCTTATCGCTATTTTCTGGCTGAGTCTGTTTTGCTACTCAGCCGTTCCTGTTTCCGGGACGGATGCCCTTTACGCCCTGCTGCCTGGCCATACGCCAACGCTCCCGCAGGCGCTGGTGCAGAACCTTCGACTACCACGAAGCCTGGTCGCCCTGCTGATCGGCGCGAGCCTGGCGCTGGCGGGGGCACTGCTGCAGACCCTCACCCATAATCCGCTCGCCTCGCCGTCGCTGCTCGGCATTAACAGCGGCGCGGCGCTGGCGATGGCGCTCACCAGCGCGCTCGCGCCGTCGCCCGGCGGCGCTGATCGCCGCCTGCGGGGGCGGCGTCAGCTGGATGCTGGTCATGGCGGCGGGCGGCGGCTTTCAGCCTGCGCAGGCGCGAAACCGGCTGATTCTGGCCGGGATCGCCCTGTCAGCCTTGTGCATGGCGCTGACCCGTATCACCCTGCTGCTCGCAGAAGATCACGCCTATGGTATTTTTTACTGGCTGGCGGGCGGCGTCTCGCACGCCCGCTGGCAGGATCTCTGGCAGCTGCTGCCGGTGGTAGTGATAGCGGCGCCCGTCGCTTTGCTACTGGCAAATTCGCTTAACCTGCTCAACGTGAGCGACAGCACCGCTCAGACGCTGGGGGTGAATCTCCCGGCGCTGCGCCTTACCCTTCACCTGCTGATACTGCTGCTGGGGGGCGCCTGCGTCAGCGTAGCGGGGCCGGTAGCCTTTATCGGTCTGCTGACGCCTCATCTGGCGCGCTTCTGGGCAGGGTTTGATCAGCGCAGGCTTCTGCCGATGAGCATGCTGTTGGGCGCCACGCTGATGCTGCTGGCCGATATGCTGGCGCGGGCGCTGGCCTTTCCGGGAGATCTCCCCGCCGGGGCGGTGCTGGCGCTGGCTGGCGCCCCCTGTTTTGTCTGGCTGGTCAGGAGGCGCGGATGAGGCTGGCGATAAGTCTGTTGATTGCCGTCGCGCTTGTGGGCGCGGCGCTGCTGTCGCTTCAGAAAGGCGTTATCCCCGTGCCGTGGCGCGCGCTGCTCACCGACTGGCACGCCGGGAGCGAGCACTATTACGTCCTGATGGAGTACCGCCTGCCAAGACTGCTGCTGGCGATGTTTGTCGGGGCAGCGCTCGCGGTGGCAGGCGTACTGGTCCAGGGAATAGTGCGCAATCCCCTGGCGTCGCCCGATATCCTGGGGGTCAACCATGCCGCCAGCCTGGCCTCGGTGGGGGCGCTGCTCCTGTTGCCCGCGCTGCCGGTCATGGCGCTGCCGCTGCTGGCCTTCGTGGGCGGTATGGCGGGTCTGCTGCTGCTCAGGTGGCTGGCCCCGTCCCGGGAGCCCGTCAGGCTGGCGCTGACGGGCATCGCCCTCTCCGCCTGCTGGGGCAGCCTGACCGATTATCTGCTGCTCACCCGCCCGCAGGATCTTAACAGCGCCCTGCTGTGGCTCACCGGCAGCCTGTGGGGGCGCGACTGGCGGTTTGTCAGCGTTGCCGTTCCACTGCTGCTGGTGCTGTTGCCGCTGAGCCTGCGCTATTGCCGCGATCTCGATCTGCTGGCGCTGGGGGATGCGCGCGCCGCCACGCTCGGCGTTAACGTTCAGCGCACCCGCTTCTGCGGACTGCTGCTGGCGGTGGCGATGACCGCGACCGCCGTGGCCGCCTGCGGCCCGATTAGCTTTATCGGCCTGGTGGTGCCGCATATGGTGCGCAGCCTCGCCGGCGGACGTCACCGCTGGCTGATGCCCCTCTCCGCCCTCACGGGGGCACTGCTGCTGGTGGTGGCCGATCTGCTGGCGCGAACGCTTCATCCCCCGCTGGAGCTGCCGGCGGGGGTACTGACCGCCATTATCGGCACACCATGGTTTGTCTGGCTGCTTGTGAGAATGCGATAAATGATCCTGAGAACTGAAAATCTGACCGTCCGCTACGGCACGCAAACGGTGCTGGACCGCCTTTCGCTCACGCTGCCCGCCGGACAAATTACCGCGCTGCTGGGGCCCAACGGCTGCGGAAAATCGACGCTGCTCAACTGTTTCGCCCGTCTGCTCATCCCCCGGTCGGGAACGGTATGGCTGGAGGATACGCCGATAGAGCGTTACCGCGCCCGCCAGCTGGCCCGCCGCCTGACGCTGCTGCCGCAACACCATGCCACGCCGGAGGGGATCACCGTGCGGGAGCTGGTCTCCTATGGCCGCAGCCCGTGGCTGTCGCGCTGGGGGCGGCTCAGCGGCGCGGACCATACGCGAATTGACGCGGCGATGAGAGAGACCCGGACAGAAAGCCTGGCTGAAAAGCGCTTAACGGCGCTCTCCGGCGGTCAGCGCCAGCGGGCGTTTCTGGCAATGGTGCTGGCGCAGGATACGGAGATCGTGTTGCTCGATGAACCCACCACCTGGCTCGATATTAATCATCAGGTGGAGCTGATGCGGCTGATGGAGACGCTGAAAGCGCAGGGGAAAACCGTGGTGGCGGTACTGCACGATCTTAATCAGGCCAGCCGCTACTGCGATCGACTGGTGGTACTGGCAAACGGGCAGGTGATGGCGCAGGGCACGCCGGAAGCGGTGATGCAGCCCGCCTTGCTGCAAAAGGTGTTTCAGGTGGAGGCGGAGATCCACCCGGAGCCGGTGTCGGGCAGGCCGATGTGCGTGGTGCGATGAACTTTATGCTTTCGGAAAACAAAAAGCCCTGCAGGAGCAGGGCTTGATACGCGATTCGCGTCAGAAAATCAGAACGGAATATCGTCGTCGAAGTCCATCGGCGGTTCGTTAGACGGCGCCGGCGCGGACTGCTGCGGACGCGACTGTGCGCCGCCGCTGAACTGGTTGCCACCCTGCTGCTGCGGCTGCTGAGGCTGACCCCAACCGCCCTGCTGCTGGCCGCCGCCTGCCGGTGCGCCGCCGCCCTGGCGACCGCCGAGCATCTGCATCACGCCGCCGATTTGCGGAACGTTAATCTCGGTGGTGTAACGCTCCTGGCCGCTCTGATCAGTCCATTTGCGGGTACGCAGCTGGCCTTCGATATAGACCTGGGAACCTTTACGCAGATATTCGCCAGCCACTTCCGCCAGCTTGCCGAACATCACCACGCGGTGCCATTCGGTCTGCTCTTTCATTTCGCCGGTCGCTTTATCACGCCAGGATTCAGAGGTAGCCAGCGTCATGTTGGCAACTGCGCCACCACTCGGCAAATAGCGTACTTCCGGGTCCTGGCCCAGATTACCGACGAGAATCACCTTATTTACGCCTCTGCTGGCCATGTTCGTCTCTCCCGAATACGTTTCTAAATAGTGTAAACGCGTGAGTGTACCATTTCCATGCTGCATTTTGATAGCTGCGACACGGATTCCGGTAACTTACGCGAACCCGCTATTGTTGCATACTTTTGTACGAAATGCATTCCAATACTGTATATCCAGACAGGTTAAATTGTGTCATAATTAGCCGTTTATGCCGTTTGTCCTTCAAACAAACCAGGCATTCGAGTCTCTACCGGGAAAGGTGAATGGATAAGATCGAAGTTCGGGGCGCCCGCACCCATAATCTCAAGAATATCAACCTGATAATCCCTCGCGATAAGCTGATTGTCGTGACGGGGCTGTCGGGATCTGGCAAATCCTCACTGGCTTTCGACACCCTCTATGCCGAAGGACAGCGTCGCTACGTGGAATCGCTTTCCGCCTATGCGCGTCAGTTTTTATCACTGATGGAAAAACCGGACGTTGACCATATTGAAGGTCTGTCGCCCGCTATCTCCATTGAGCAGAAATCGACCTCGCACAACCCGCGCTCTACGGTCGGGACGATCACCGAGATCCATGACTACCTGCGCCTGCTTTTTGCCCGCGTGGGCGAGCCGCGCTGTCCGGATCATGACGTCCCGCTGGCGGCGCAAACCGTCAGCCAGATGGTGGATAACGTGCTGGCGCAGCCGGAAGGCAGACGCCTGATGCTGCTGGCGCCGATTATCAAAGAGCGCAAAGGCGAGCACACTAAAACGCTGGAGAACCTGGCAAGCCAGGGCTACATCCGCGCCCGAATCGACGGGGAAGTGTGCGATCTCTCCGATCCGCCGAAGCTGGAGCTGCAAAAGAAACACACCATCGAGGTGGTGATCGATCGCTTCAAGGTGCGTGACGACATGACCCAGCGCCTGGCGGAGTCGTTTGAGACAGCGCTGGACCTCTCCGGCGGCACAGCGGTAGTGGCCGATATGGACGATGCCAAAGCGGAAGAGTTGCTCTTCTCCGCCAACTTCGCCTGCCCCATCTGCGGCTACAGCATGCGCGAGCTTGAGCCGCGCCTGTTCTCGTTTAACAACCCGGCGGGCGCCTGCCCGACCTGTGACGGTCTGGGCGTGCAGCAATATTTCGATCCCGACCGTGTGATCCAGAATCCGGAGCTGTCGCTGGCTGGCGGCGCGATCCGCGGCTGGGATCGCCGTAATTTCTACTACTTCCAGATGCTGAAATCGCTGGCGGAGCACTATAAGTTCGACGTGGAAGCGCCCTGGGCGAGCCTGAGCGCCACGGTGCACAAAGTGGTGCTGTTTGGTTCCGGCAAAGAGAACATCGAGTTCAAATACATGAACGATCGCGGTGATACCTCCGTGCGTCGTCACCCGTTCGAAGGGGTGCTGCACAATATGGAGCGCCGCTATAAAGAGACCGAATCGAGCGCGGTGCGCGAGGAGCTGGCGAAATTTATCAGCAATCGTCCCTGCGCCACCTGCGACGGCACGCGCCTGCGTCGCGAAGCGCGCCACGTCTTTGTGGAAAACACCGCGCTGCCGACCATCTCAGACATGAGCATCGGCCACGCGATGGATTTCTTCACTAACCTGAAGCTCTCCGGGCAGCGGGCGAAAATTGCCGAAAAAGTGCTGAAAGAGATTGGCGATCGTCTGAAATTCCTGGTGAACGTTGGCCTGAACTACCTGACGCTTTCCCGCTCAGCAGAGACGCTCTCCGGTGGCGAGGCGCAGCGCATCCGCCTGGCGAGCCAGATCGGCGCGGGACTGGTGGGCGTGATGTATGTGCTGGATGAGCCTTCCATCGGCCTGCACCAGCGCGACAATGAGCGCCTGCTTGGGACGCTTGTGCATCTGCGCGACCTCGGCAATACGGTGATTGTGGTGGAACATGACGAAGATGCGATTCGCGCCGCCGACCACGTGATCGACATCGGCCCCGGTGCGGGCGTGCACGGTGGCCAGGTGGTCGCCGAAGGTCCGCTGGAGGCGATCATGGCGGTGCCGGAGTCGTTGACCGGCCAGTACATGAGCGGCAAGCGCAAAATTGAGGTGCCGAAGCAGCGCGTGCCCGCTAACCCGGAAAAAGTACTGAAGCTGACCGGGGCGCGCGGCAACAACCTGAAGGATGTCACGCTCACTCTGCCGGTCGGCCTGTTCACCTGTATCACCGGGGTTTCAGGTTCCGGTAAATCGACGCTAATTAACGATACCCTGTTCCCGATTGCCCAGACGGCGCTGAACGGCGCGACGCTTGCCGAGCCAGCACCCTACCGCGACATTCAGGGGCTGGAGCATTTCGACAAGGTGATCGACATTGACCAGAGCCCGATAGGCCGTACGCCGCGCTCTAACCCGGCGACCTATACCGGCGTCTTTACGCCGGTGCGTGAACTCTTTGCCGGGGTGCCGGAATCGCGCTCGCGCGGGTATACGCCAGGACGTTTCAGCTTTAACGTGCGCGGCGGCCGCTGTGAAGCGTGCCAGGGCGACGGTGTGATCAAGGTGGAGATGCACTTCCTGCCGGATATCTACGTGCCGTGCGACCAGTGCAAGGGCAAGCGTTATAACCGCGAAACGCTGGAGATCAAGTACAAGGGCAAGACCATTCACGAAGTGCTGGATATGACCATCGAAGAGGCGCGCGAGTTCTTCGACGCGGTGCCTGCGCTGGCGCGTAAGCTGCAGACCCTGATGGATGTCGGGCTGACCTATATCCGTCTGGGGCAGTCCGCGACAACGCTCTCCGGCGGGGAGGCGCAGCGCGTGAAGCTGGCGCGCGAGCTGTCAAAACGCGGTACCGGCCAGACGCTCTACATCCTTGATGAGCCAACCACCGGCCTGCACTTTGCGGATATCCAGCAGCTGCTGGACGTGCTGCATCAGCTTCGCGACCAGGGCAACACCATCGTGGTGATTGAGCATAACCTGGATGTCATCAAGACTGCGGACTGGATTGTCGATCTCGGCCCGGAAGGCGGCAGCGGCGGCGGCGAGATCCTCGTTTCCGGCACGCCGGAAACGGTCGCCGAATGCGAAGCATCGCACACGGCGCGCTTCCTCAAGCCGCTTCTGAAGTAGTTATACCGAAAGCTGCTGCCTGACCTGTTCAGGCAGCAGTTCCACGGCCTGCTGATAAGAGGCATCCACCAGATAGTAGAGCTGCGAGTCGGGTAGCGAACCATCAAGATAGACCGTACTCCAGTGCGCCTTATTCAGATGCCTGCTGGGGTGTACGTCGGAGTGCTGCTGACGCAACAGTTCCGCCAGCTCCGGGCTGGTTTTTAGCGATACCGCCGGTCGCCCCTCCTCTTCATTCACCATCGCATACAGCACGTCCGCGACCTTTATCTGCGTCGCTTTCCAGTCGCTATGTACGCTCTGTTCAGCACCCGCTTTGTTCATGCAGTACTGCAGTATCTCCGAAATTGTCATCGTTATTCCCCTTGAAGCGTTGCGATGATTCGACGCGAACCACCGTGAATACGGTGCTCTCCCAGCCAGATCCCCTGCCATGTGCCAAGTTGCAGCCGGCCGTTATGGACGGGCAGCATAAGCGACACCCCAAGCAGGGAGGATTTCACGTGCGAAGGCATATCGTCCGGGCCTTCGTAGTCGTGCTCCCATTGCCCGTTATCGGGAACGGTGCGCAAAAAATAGCGCTCCATATCGCCACGCACTGTAGGATCGCAGTTCTCGTTTAGCGTCAGGGAGGCTGAGGTGTGCTGAAGCAGCAGGTGGAGCAGGCCAGTTTTGAGGCGGGACAGCGCAGGCAGCTGGTCGATTACCTCTTCCGTTACCAGGTGAAAACCGCGCGGTTTAGCGCTTAAGGTCAGGGTTTGCTGATACCACATCTGCTGCTCCGTATGAAAAAGATCCTTATTAAGTGTGCAGCAAGACGCCAAAAGGTAAAACCCGAAGGCTCACTTTCGCTCAAAAAAAGCTCAAACGGCGTGAAAATCAGACCAGACGTGGATTAACCCCCTCCTGACGGAGAGGGTAGTCGGTAAGTGAATACTTACATTACAGCGGCAAAAGCCTGCGCCACGCGCTGCACGTTGCGGCTGTTAAGCCCCGCCACGCACATGCGTCCGCTGGCGATGAGGTAGACGCCAAATTCGTCGCGCAGGCGATCCACCTGGGAAGCGCTCAGCCCGGTATAACTGAACATGCCGCGCTGCTTCAGCAGATAGTCAAAGTTATGCCCCGGCACCGCCTCTTTCAGCACATCCACCAGCGCCTGGCGCATCGCTAAAATCCGCTGGCGCATCGCGTCAACCTCCGCCAGCCAGATTGCCCTGAGCGCCTCATCGCCCAGCACCGTCGCCACCACCTGCGCGCCGAAGTTCGGCGGGCTGGAGTAGATGCGACGTACGGTCGCCTTCAGCTGTCCCAGCACGCGGGCAGCGGATTCCCGGTCGTCACAGATTACAGAGAGTCCGCCGACGCGCTCGCCATACAGCGAGAAGATTTTCGAGAAGGAGTTGCTGACCAGGGCAGGCAGCCCGGCGCTGGCAATGGCGCGAATGGCGTAAGCATCCTCTTCCATACCCGCGCCAAAGCCCTGGTAGGCGATATCCAGGAACGGAATGAGGTTGCGCGCCTTAAGCACCTCGATGACCGCATCCCACTGCGGGTTAGTGAGATCCGCGCCGGTGGGGTTGTGGCAGCAGGGATGCAGCAGCACGATACTGCGTTCCGGTAACGTGTTGAGTTTTTCCAGCAGGGCCTCGACGCGTACGCCGTTGGTTTCGCTGTCAAACCACGGATAGGTTTCTACGTTAAACCCGGCGCCTTCAAAGATGGCGACGTGGTTTTCCCAGGTCGGGTCGCTCACCCACACGCCGGAGTCGGGAAAATATTTTTTCAGGAAATCAGCGCCCACCTTGAGCGCGCCGGAGCCGCCCAGCGTCTGGATGGTGGCGACACGCCCGGCGGTCAGTACCGGATGGTCGGCGCCAAAGAGCAGCGGCGCGATGGTGCTGCGGTAGCTGTGCAACCCTTCCATCGGCAGGTAGAGCGAGGCGCCGTGCGGCATGGCATTAAGACGGGCTTCGGCTTCGGCAACCGCCTGGAGCTGAGGGATAATGCCCTCTTCGTTATAGTAAAGACCGATGCTGAGATTCACTTTATCGCTGCGCGGATCCTCTTTAAAACGTTCCATTAAAGAGAGGATGGGGTCGCCAGCGTAGGCGTCAACGTTCTGAAACACGCGATGGTTCTCCGGGTTATTATGAGGCAGGAAATTCAACAATAAACCGGAAGTGGCAGAAGATCGAGCGGATTCCAGGCAGGGGGTGGCGGCGCGCTCGCCGCTCCCCCAGCATGGCTAGTCGATGTAGCGCATCGCCACCCGCGAGGTCAGGCGGGTAATAAGTTCGTAAGCGCTAACTTTGGTGATCTCCGCGATGCGTTCGACGGGCAGGCCGTCGCCCCACATCACCACCCTATCGCCCACCTTGTCCTGTGCCTGCGGTCCGAGATCGACGCAAATCATATCCATCGCCACGCGGCCTACGATGGCCACTTCACGACCGTTGACCAGCACCGGCGTGCCGGAGGGCGCCGCGCGCGGATAGCCGTCGCCATAGCCCATCGCCACTACGCCCAGGCAGGTGTCGCGCTCGCTCACCCAGGTGCCGCCATAACCCACCGGCTCGCCCGCCTTGTGCTCGCGCACGGCAATCAGGCTGGAGATGAGCGACATCACCGGCTGAAAGCCAAAATCAGGCCCCCAGGGGCGGTTTTCCAGCGGCGAGACGCCGTAGAGAATAATGCCCGGACGCGCCCAGTCGAAATGCGACTGCGGCCAGAGCAGGATCCCGCCCGAGGCGGCGATGGAGCGCATACCCGGCTTGCCTTCACAGAAGGTGTTGAAGATATCGAGCTGCTGTTCCGTCGCGCCACACTCCGGCTCGTCGGCGCGGGCGAAGTGGCTGACGATATTGACCGGCTGACGCACGTTTTTGCAGCGGCTCAGGCGCTGATAAAAGGCCTCCGCCTGCTCCGGGCGCACGCCCAGACGGTGCATGCCGGTATCGAGCTTCATCCAGACGGTGACCGGCTCGCTAAGATCGGCCGCTTCCAGCGCCGCCAGCTGCTCTTCGCTATGCACGGCAGTGTGAAGATGTTCCGCCGCGATGGTGGGCAGATCCGTCGCTTCAAAAAAGCCTTCCAGCAGCAGAATAGGCTGGGTGATACCGCCTGCACGCAGGCGCAGGGCCTCTTCGAGACGGGCAACGCCAAAGGCGTCGGCGTCGGGAAGCGTTCGCGCGGTCTCAATCAGACCGTGTCCGTAAGCGTTCGCTTTCACGACTGCAACGAGCTTGCTGGCGGGAGCCAGCTGACGCAGACGTTGCAGGTTGTGTCGCAGAGCGCGGCGGTTAATGACGACAGTTGCCGCTTGCATGGGTATTCCTTGTTAAACGAATAACGCTGATTTATTCATCATCATACTGAGGGCCGGCGTAGTTATCGAAGCGCGACCACTGGCCGTTAAAGGTAAGACGTACCGTGCCGATGGGGCCGTTACGCTGCTTACCGATAATGATTTCCGCGATGCCTTTCAGGTCGCTGTTTTCGTGATAAACCTCGTCACGGTAGATGAACATGATAAGGTCGGCGTCCTGTTCGATGGAGCCGGATTCACGCAGGTCCGAGTTGACCGGGCGCTTGTCGGCGCGCTGCTCCAGGGAGCGGTTTAGCTGCGACAGCGCTACCACCGGCACGTGCAGCTCTTTCGCCAGCGCCTTCAGGGAGCGGGAGATCTCCGCAATCTCCAGCGTACGGTTGTCCGACAGCGACGGCACGCGCATCAGCTGGAGGTAGTCGATCATGATAAGACCGATGCCGCCATGTTCCCGGGCGATACGGCGCGCGCGGGAGCGCACCTCCGTCGGCGTCAGGCCGGAAGAGTCATCGATATAGATGTTACGTTTTTCCAGCAGAATGCCCATGGTGCCGGAGATACGCGCCCAGTCTTCATCGTCGAGCTGGCCGGTACGGATGCGGGTCTGGTCGACGCGCGACAGCGACGCCAGAGAACGCATCATGATCTGCTCCGAGGGCATCTCCAGACTGAAAATCAGCACCGGTTTATCCTGCAACATCGCCGCGTTTTCGACGAGGTTCATCGCAAAAGTTGTCTTACCCATCGACGGACGCGCGGCGACGATAATCAGATCCGACGGCTGCAGCCCTGCGGTCTTTTTGTTGAGATCGTCATAGCCGGTATTTACGCCTGTGACCCCGTCGTGCGGCTGCTGGAACAGCTGCTCAATACGCGCCACGGTTGCGTCGAGCACGTCAGCGATATTTTTCGGACCTTCGTCTTTATTAGCGCGGCTTTCAGCGATTTTAAAGACGCGGGACTCCGCCAGATCGAGCAGATCTTCGCTGGTGCGACCCTGAGGATCGAAGCCCGCTTCGGCAATCTCGTTCGCGACCGAGATCATCTCGCGGACAACGGCGCGTTCGCGCACGATATCCGCATAGGCGCTTATGTTCGCCGCACTTGGCGTGTTTTTTGACAGCTCCGCCAGATAGGCGAACCCGCCGACGCTGTCCAGCTGTCCCTGCCGCTCCAGCGACTCCGCCAGCGTGATCAGGTCAATCGGGCTGCCCGACTCCTGCAGGCGTGCCATTTCGGTAAAGATATGGCGGTGTGGACGGGTGTAGAAATCGTCGGCAACGACGCGCTCGGCGACATCGTCCCAGCGCTCGTTGTCCAGCATTAAACCGCCCAACACCGACTGTTCCGCTTCAATCGAGTGCGGCGGGACCTTTAACCCGGCGACCTGCGGATCGCGATCGCGAGTTTCAGTCTGTTTGTTGAAGGGTTTATTTCCTGCCATAGTGAATGGAGTTACCGAGGTAAAGAATGGGTCGAAATTTTATCATATTTTGAATGACGACACTCGCTGATTAACTCTTTATGGAGGAAGCATGGCTTCACGCATCGAATTTAACAAGCATGGCGGCCCCGAGGTGTTACAGGCGGTGGAATTTACCCCCTCTGCCCCTGCCGATAACGAGATCCAGGTCGAGAACAAAGCGATTGGCATCAACTATATCGATACCTATATTCGCAGCGGGCTTTATCCCCCGCCGTCGATGCCAAGCGGCCTGGGAACGGAGGCGGCGGGCGTGGTGGTGAAGGTCGGACGCGATGTGACGCATATTAAAGAGGGCGACCGCGTGGTTTACGCTCAGTCGCCGCTGGGCGCCTACAGCACGGTTCACAATGTTCCCGCCGACAAAGCGGCCATCCTGCCGAACGCCATCTCTTTTGAGCAGGCGGCTGCCTCCTTTCTGAAGGGGTTAACCGTCTTTTATCTGCTGCGTAAAACCTATGAGGTTAAACCCGATGAGCAGTTCCTCTTTCATGCAGCCGCGGGCGGCGTGGGGCTGATCGCCTGCCAGTGGGCTAAAGCACTGGGAGCCAAGCTTATCGGTACCGTGGGGAGCGCGCAAAAAGCGCAGCGGGCGCTGCAGGCGGGTGCCTGGCAGGTGATTAACTACCGCGAAGAGAGCCTGGTGGAGCGCGTGAAAGAGATCACTAACGGCAAAAAGCTGCGTGTGGTCTATGACTCGGTGGGGAAAGATACCTGGGAGTCCTCGCTGGACTGCCTGCAGCGCCGCGGGCTGATGGTCAGCTTTGGCAACTCCTCCGGCGCGGTGACGGGTGTCAATCTGGGCATTCTCAACCAGAAGGGATCGTTATATGTGACGCGCCCTTCCCTGCAGGGTTATATCACTACCCGCGAGGAGCTGGAGGAGGCCAGCAACGAACTGTTCTCGCTTATCGCCAGCGGGGTTATCAAAGTCGAGGTGGCGCAGGAGCAGAAATATCCCCTGCATGAGGCGCAACGCGCGCATGAGGTGCTGGAGAGCCGGGCGACGCAGGGATCGAGCCTGCTGATTCCCTGACTCCAAAAAAGAAATTGGGCTTCCCACAGGAAGCCCTTTCTTTTTTTAGTTCGGCTGTATGTAGGGTACAGCACGATGAATGCTTTGTTGTCGGTAATAGTGACAGATCAGATAAGTAAATCCTATTCCGTTCTAAGCAAAGCGCCCGGAAAAGTTGCAGGTATGTGACGAACCCCTCAATACCTTAATAGCGAAAACGTTTATCACGCTGATACTGCGGGATTTTTGGCGATTTAATCGCCCGAATCGCCCACACAACGGCAACCGCCAGCAGCAGCCAGGGAAGCAACTTAAGGGTTAGCGCAAACAGCCCGCCGATAAACATCACCACGGTCGCCACAACCAGCGCTGCCAAGATCCCGAACAGCGAGACGCCGGTGACCAGCAGCATCATAAAAAATCCGATAATAAACAGTAGTTCCAGCATGGCTCTCTCCCGCAAAATGGTACTAACGAGATATTACAAGAAACGTGCCAGTTTTAACTTATTGATTGCAAAGCAAAACGCCCCGCATAAACAGGCGGGGCGTGGCGAATTTGACGAACTTTTAGCGAAAATCAGCGCTTGTCGGCGACCAGACGCAGGGCCTGCTCCAGCACCTCAATGTCCGCGCCCGCCTTGTGCGCGTTTTCACTCAGGTAACGACGCCACTGCCGCGCGCCGGGAATGCCCTGGAACAGCCCGAGCATATGCCGGGTAATGTGGCCCAGATAAGTGCCGTTAGTCAGTTCCCGTTCAATATAAGGGTACATGGCGCGGACCACGGCCACCGGATCGCTGTCCGGGCCTTGTGTTCCGAAGATTTCACGATCGACCGTCGTCAGAATCCCCGGATTTTGATACGCCTCGCGTCCCACCATCACCCCATCCATATGCTCCAGATGCGCTTTGGCCTCCTCCAGCGATTTAATGCCGCCGTTAATCGCCATTGTCAGATGGGGGAAGTCACGCTTGAGCTGATAAACGCGCGGATAATCCAGCGGCGGGATCTCGCGATTCTCCTTAGGGCTAAGGCCGGAGAGCCAGGCCTTGCGAGCGTGGATAATAAACATCTCGCACTCGCCTTTGCCGGAGACGGTCTCGATAAAGTCGCAGAGGAAGGCGTAGCTGTCCTGATCGTCGATACCGATGCGGGTTTTCACCGTGACCGGAATAGAAACCACATCGCGCATCGCTTTGATGCAGTCCGCCACCAGCGCCGCGTTACCCATCAGGCAGGCGCCAAACATGCCGTTTTGTACGCGGTCAGAGGGGCAACCCACGTTAAGGTTGATTTCGTCATAGCCGCGCGCCTCGGCAAGCTTCGCGCACTGCGCCAGCGCCGCCGGATCGCTGCCGCCGAGCTGGAGTGCAACCGGATGCTCCTCGTCGCTGTAGGCCAGATAGTCGCCTTTGCCGTGAATAATCGCCCCGGTGGTCACCATCTCGGTATAGAGCAGCGTATGGCGGGAGAGCAGGCGCAGGAAGTAGCGGCAGTGTCTGTCCGTCCAGTCGAGCATCGGCGCGATGGAGAAACGGTGTGCGGGATATACGGTCTGAGATTCTGACGACATGGCGAACTTTTAAGCATCCGGTGAAAAGGGGCGCTACTATAGCACACCCCTTTCAGGCAGATATAGCCTCGGGCGGGTCACCCGTAGGCTTCTGGCAGGCATATTATTTGCGCAATATTTAAAAAGCCACGCTAAGCTGCGCGCCCGCACCCCAGGTTTCATCCTCGCCGTAGAGCCCCATCAGATCCACATGAACCGTGTTAAACGGTGCAAAACCGAGACCGCCGGTAAAGACGTTGCTGTCGTTACCTTTCATATCGGCGCGATAACCGGCGCGCACCGCCAGCCAGCTCAGCGGCGTGACCTCCGCCCCGATACCTGCGTACTGGGAATCATCTTCGCTCTTGAAGCCTTTGGTTTCGGTCAGATCGCCGTCAGCGCTCAGGGTCATCAGATCGTTATGCCAGGCTACGCCTGCGGTCACCAGCGGGCGGATCTGATAGGTATCTTTGTAACTCACCTCTTCTTTGGTGTAGCCGTTGTAGATACGGATATCTTTGGTATCGATATCGCGCGACATCAGGTTCTGACCGCTGAGGCCCACCGTCCAGTTTTCGCCAAAGTCGGCGGCGATACCGGCATCCACGTTAAAGCCGGTGTCGTCGTTACGATAGCGGCTACTGTTCCAGTCGCTGCTGTCGTAATCGTAAATGGAGGTGGTGTAGTTGTAGAGCCAGGTTTTTTGCAGCTTCGGCGTAACGCCGATCGAGACCGGCACTTCGCCAATCTGGAACTGACGGGCCACGGCGATACCGTAGTCAGAGACAATGGCCGCTTTGCCCGAGGCGACAGAGTTCAGGTTCTGGGTGATCTCCCCGGAGCCACCCACCGCCGCCTTGAGCGCCTCCACATAAACCGGACTGGTGGGATTGTTCAGGCTACTGCGCTGAATACCGCGCAGGTAGTCGATATCATGCGGATCGATAGAGGTGCTGACGCGGCCATGCGCGTACCCTTTAGCGACAAACGCGACGGAGAGGATCTGGTTAGGAATAGCGACAGCCAAGCCCGCTCCGGCGCTGGCGCGCGCGGTTTTTCCGCGCAGATACTCCAGCTCGTCAGCAAGCTCGCCCGCCGCCCCCTGAAACTGGGTCAGGGTTCCGCGCGGATCAAGCAGAATATCGGTCAGGGTGAGATTATCAATGACATCATCGTAATGATCGATGCGATCGTTAATATGATCGATCTCGTCCTGAAGATTATCTTTATCGGAAATTTGCGCGCCGACGGCAGGTAAAATAACCGTCACATCATCGTCGGGTGTGGATTTCGCTAACAGCGCCGGGTTAATTAATACCCCGCTGCCGTAGTTAGCCGATGCCACGCCCGTCCCACCCATAGCGTCATTACGCGCTTCTGACCAGGTATTGGCTGCCCCCGCCTGACTTGCCACAAAAAAAGAGACAGCAATGCTTACCACCGAAAATTGGAATTGTTTTTTCACAGGATGCTCGTCTTATTATCAGTTAATAAATCCCCCGATTGTTATCGCCTGAACGGGGGTGAACTATTGCTGTGAATAAGAGTTAAAAGACCCGTTATTTCCTTAGGTAAAATCTCCTGCAGGCCTGTTGTTATCTTTTACGGCCCTCACTATTTATAGAAGAGGTTATTATTTTCGCCCAGGTTTTCCGTTATGCGGTCCGAAAAATTGCGGCGGGTGGTCGACCCAGCGGTCCTGACGCGTGGCGGCATAGTCGGGATTGAGCGGGTAGTAGATGCGGTTATGTTTCTTGTTTGATTCGCCTGCCACCAGCAACCTTACCTCTTCCTGCGTATTGTTGATAAAGGTATGGCAGACGCCGGTGCCGGCCGGAAAACCGACGCTATCGCCTGGCTCCAGCTTCCAGAGATAGCCGTTGATCCACACTTCGGGGTAGCCCTCCAGGACATAGATAAACTCCTCCTCATCACTCTCCGCATGGGGGAAAGAGGTACGGCGGCCCGGCGGCAAACGCTCGTGATGGATACCTATACGCCTGAGGCCCAGCGTGCGGGCCAGCGGCGCGCCAATCGAGAAATGCTCTTCGCTACCGGGATAGCCAGGGGTATCGGCGCCCTCGACGTCGCGCCAGTGCTGAATGCAATCGGGTCTTTTCATTCGATTTTTTCCTGAGGGAGATGGCTCAGGTATAGCACACCGCGGCGGATCTCGGCGTTTTACCGGAAATATGGTAAAGTGAGCGGATATTATTACGACCATCCGGGGGCTATTATGGATAAGACCACAACGCAGGAGCTGCTGTCGCAAGCTGAACAGCTCTGTGCGCAACGCAATGTGCGCCTGACTCCGCAGCGCCTGGAGGTATTGCGCCTGATGAGCCTTCAGCAGGGTGCCATCAGCGCGTACGATCTGCTCGACCTGCTGCGGGAAAGCGAACCGCAGGCAAAACCCCCCACCGTATACCGTGCTTTAGACTTTCTGCTTGAGCAGGGATTTGTGCATAAGGTGGAGTCAACCAACAGCTACGTGCTGTGCCATCTCTTTGACCAGCCGACGCATACCTCTGCCATGTTTATTTGCGATCGCTGCGGGGCGGTGAAAGAGGAAGGTGCGGAAGGGGTGGAAGATATTATGCACGCGCTGGCGGCCAGAATGGGCTTTGCGGTGCGTCATAACGTTATTGAAGCGCATGGTCTCTGTGCGGCCTGTGCGGAGATCGAAGCCTGCCGTCATCAGGGTGAGTGCCAGCACGACCATAGCATCCAGATGAAGAAAAAGCCGCGCTAAAAACAGCTCGGGCGGCTTAGCGCCGCCCTGCTACAAGTACATCCCTGTTCCTGCAAGTCAGATCCCATTACCAGCGGTAATCGTTGCGGGTTTCCCAGTCAGTCACTTCTTTTTCAGCCTGATCTTTCTGGTAGCCGTAACGTTCCTGGATTTTACCGACTAGCTGGTCGCGTTTCCCTTCGATGATGGTCATATCATCGTCGGTCAGCTTACCCCACTGCTCTTTCGCTTTACCTTTAAACTGTTTCCAGTTACCGCCCATTTCGTCTTTATTCATCATCATGTCCTCGTCGTTAAGCGTAAAGTTCATATCGTCCGTTACGTTCATTTCCTCTGGACTTGATAATGATTATAGTAGGGGGTTCTGGGTACGAAGTTTTATTCAGAATCTTTTACCGTTTCGGATAGCGAAGCCGCTACGAAAACCAGGTGCCGTTACGCCAGTGTCGGCGCCAGATAAACGCCAATGAGACTCCCCGCAGGGCCAGAAAAACGGTAAGCGCCAGCCAGAGGCCATGGTTACCCAACCAGGGAAGCGTCAGCAACGTCAGGCCAAAACCGGCCGCCGCCACCGCCATGCTGTTACGCATCTCCGCTCCACGCGTCGCGCCGATAAACATACCATCCAGCAGATAGCACCACACTCCCACTACCGGCAGCACCATCTGCCAGACGACGTAGTGGCGCGCCAGTTCACGAAGCGACGGCAGCGAGGTGAGAAGCGCCACAATCTGGTTACCAAACAGAGCGTAGACCATGGCAAAGGCCAGCGCGACCAGCCCCGCCTGACGACAGGCGGCGCGCCACACCTCCTCCAGTTGACCCGGCCGCCGGGCGCCGTAGGCCTGCCCGGAGTGCGCCTCTACCGCGTAGGCAAAACCGTCCAGCGCGTAGGCGGTAAAAGTGAGAAGCGTCATCAGCACCGCGTTCACCGCCACAATCTCCGGCCCCAGCCGGGCGCCAAAGACGGTCAGCGCGCCGAAGCAGAGCTGTAGCAGCAGGGAGCGCAGCATAATGTCGCGGTTAAGCGCCAGCAGCCTGCGCACGCTGCCGCGCCAGGCGCCCTTTAGCATCACAAGCGTGATGCCGCGCATCGCCAGTACGCGTTTAACCATCCACAGACCAATAAAAAACGTGCCATATTCCGCCACGGCGGTCGCAAGAGCCGCGCCCTGCACGTTCATTCGCAGGCCGATCACCAGCCACAGATCGAGCACGATATTCATGAGGTTGCCCACCACCAGCAGGATCACCGGCGCGCGGGCATACTGTACGCCCAGCAGCCACCCCAGCAGAACAAGGTTGGCCAGCGAGGCCGGAGCACTGAGCCAGCGGATCTCTAAAAAGCGCCGCGCCTGCTCCAGCACCGCGTCGCTGCCGCCCACGATGTGCAGCGCCAGTTCAATCAACGGTGTACGCAGCAGCACGATCAGCAGGCCTGCCCCTAGCGCCAGAATGAGCGGCTGCACCAGCGCCCGCGCCAGACGCTGCGGATCTTTTGCGCCAAACGCCTGCGCCGTGAGGCCGGTGGTGCTCATGCGTAAAAAGAGCAGCAGCATAAAGAGAAAGCTGGTAGCGGTGGCGCCAATCGCCACGCCGCCGAGATAGACCGGGGAGTCAAGATGACCAATCACTGCGGTATCCACCAGCCCCAGCAGCGGAACGGTGATATTGGAGACGATCATCGGAAGCGCAAGACGCCACAACGCCTTGTCTGAGGAAGTTAACAAAGCCACGGGAAGCTACCGGAGGAGAAGCCGTCAGGCTGCGACAGCGCCGCAGCCCGTCAGGAAAAGTTATTGCCAGTCACCGTTGCGGATAACGCCAACCGCCAGCCCTTCAATAGAGAAACTCTGGGCGCGCAGGTCGACCACAATCGGAGAAAATTCGCTATTTTCAGGCAGAAGCTGCACGGTATTGCCCTGTTTTTTCAGGCGTTTGACCGTCACTTCATCATCGATGCGCGCCACCACCACCTGGCCGTTGTGCACATCCTGGGTTTTATGAACAGCCAGCAGATCGCCATCCAGAATACCGATATCCTTCATAGACATTCCGCTGACGCGCAGCAGGAAATCCGCGCTCGGCTTGAACATCGCCGGATCGACCTGATAGTGGCCTTCGATATGCTGCTGCGCCAGCAGCGGTTCACCGGCGGCAACGCGGCCAATCAGCGGCAACCCGTCCTCTTCTTCAACCAGCAGACGAATACCGCGGGAAGCGCCCGAAACGATCTCAATCACGCCCTTACGCGCCAGCGCTTTGAGGTGTTCTTCAGCGGCATTGGGCGAACGGAAACCCAGACGCTGCGCGATTTCCGCACGCGTTGGCGGCATACCCGTCTGGCCGATATGATCCCGAATGAGATCAAACACCTCTTGCTGCCTGGTCGTTAACGCTTTCATTCCGCCCCCTGGGTGTATATACAGTTATGCTGTGAGTATATACAGCTAAAGGCGAATTTGGAACCACAAAGTGCACAAAAAACCAGGGGCTTACTGATTTCTCGAGGCTCATCGGAAATGTGACCAAAGCAGCGTGACCCAGGTGATGAGAGCGATAATAATCGCCAGCAGAACGGCAGCGGAGCCCATATCCTTGGCGCGGCCCGACAGCTCGTGAAATTCGGGGCCGATGCGGTCCACCACCGCTTCGATAGCGCTATTGATAATTTCCACTATCATCACCAACAGCACCGAACCGATGAGCAGAATGCGGGTAATCGCATCGACATCCAGAAAACAGGCGATAATCACCGCCACGATAGCGGCAACCCCTTCCTGACGAAAAGCCGCTTCATTGATCCAGGCGGCGCGAAATCCTTTCCAGGAATAGCCAGCGGCTTTGATAATACGGGTTAAACCAGTGGTATTGTTGGCCATTAAAAGAACCTTTTTATGAAATAATCGTCAATAACTATTGCTATCAGAGGGTTAAGATCTGCCTCAAGTATGATGGGTAACAACGGAAATTTAGTGCGCTTTCTGTTATCCTTGCGCCGCATTTGCATTATTAACCAGAGGCTTTACATCGTTTATGTCCGGCTGGCCACGAATTTACTACAAGTTACTTAATTTACCATTAAGCGTCCTGGTAAAAAGTAAGTCTATCCCGGCGGAACCTGCGCTGGAATTAGGGCTCGATACCTCGCGCCCGATTATGTACGTTTTGCCTTATAACTCAAAGGCAGACCTGCTGACGCTTCGCGCCCAGTGTCTGGCGCACGACCTGCCCGATCCGCTTGAACCGCTGATTATCGACGGCACGGAGCTGCCGCGCTACGTCTTTATTCATGGCGGTCCGCGCGTGTTCACCTATTACACGCCGAAAGAAGAGTCCATCAAGCTGTTCCACGACTACCTGGATTTGCACCGCAGCAATCCGGCGCTGGATGTGCAGATGGTGCCGGTCTCCGTGATGTTTGGCCGTCGTCCGGGCCGCGAAAAAGGCGAAGAGAATCCGCCGCTGCGCATGCTGAACGGCATTCAAAAATTCTTTGCCGTTTCATGGCTGGGACGCGACAGCTTTGTCCGCTTCTCGCCCTCCGTCTCTCTGCGCCGCATGGCGGATGAGCACGGCACTGATAAAATTATCGCCCAGAAGCTGGCACGCGTCGCGCGGATGCATTTCGCCCGCCAGCGGCTGGCCGCCGTTGGGCCGCGTCTGCCGGCGCGTCAGGATCTCTTTAATAAGCTGCTGGCGTCAAAAGCGATCGCCCGCGCCGTAGAAGATGAGGCGCGCAGCAAGAAGATCTCTCACGAGAAAGCGCAGCAGAACGCCATCGCTCTGATGGAAGAGATTGCGGCCAACTTCTCCTACGAGATGATCCGCCTGACCGACCGTATTCTGGGCTTTACCTGGAACCGTCTCTATCAGGGGATTAACGTTCATAACGCCGAGCGCGTGCGTCAGCTGGCGCATGATGGCCACGAGATTGTCTATGTGCCCTGCCATCGCAGCCACATGGACTATCTGCTGCTTTCGTATGTGCTTTATCACCAGGGGCTGGTGCCGCCGCATATCGCCGCAGGCATCAACCTGAACTTCTGGCCAGCCGGCCCGATTTTCCGCCGTCTGGGGGCGTTTTTTATCCGCCGTACCTTTAAGGGTAACAAGCTCTACTCAACGGTATTCCGTGAATATCTGGGCGAGCTGTTCAGCCGCGGCTATTCGGTGGAGTACTTCGTTGAGGGGGGGCGCTCCCGTACCGGCCGCCTGCTCGATCCTAAAACAGGCACCCTGTCGATGACCATTCAGGCGATGCTGCGCGGCGGCACGCGTCCTATCACCCTGGTGCCGATCTACATCGGCTATGAGCATGTGATGGAAGTGGGCACGTACGCCAAAGAGCTGCGCGGCGCGACCAAAGAGAAAGAGAGCCTGCCGCAAATGTTACGCGGCCTGAGCAAGCTGCGTAACCTCGGCCAGGGGTACGTGAACTTCGGTGAGCCGATGCCGCTGATGGGCTGGCTGAACCAGCATGTGCCGGACTGGCGCGAATCTATCGATCCTATCGAAGCGGTGCGTCCGGCCTGGCTGACGCCGACGGTGAATGGCATCGCCGCTGAACTGATGGTGCGTATCAACAATGCGGGCGCGGCCAACGCCATGAACCTTTGCTGTACGGCACTGCTCGCCTCACGTCAACGTTCGCTGACCCGGGAGCAGCTGACCGAGCAGCTGGAGTGTTATCTGGCCATCATGCGCAACGTGCCTTACGCCAGCGACGCCACGGTGCCGAACGCCTCTGCCAGCGAGCTGATTGACCATGCGCTGCAGATGAACAAGTTCGAAGTCGAGAAGGATACCATCGGCGATATCATCATTCTGCCGCGCGAGCAGGCGGTGCTGATGACCTACTACCGCAACAACATCACCCATATGCTGATGTTGCCGTCGCTGATGGCGGCGATCGTGACGCAGCATCGCGCGATCACCCGTGAGGCGCTGTTGCAGCACGTCGAAGCGATTTACCCCATGCTCAAGGCGGAGCTGTTCCTGCGCTGGAGCACGGAGGAGCTGGCGCTGGAGCTGGATAAGCTGACGGAAGAGATGGCGCGTCAGGGGCTGATTAGCGTGAAAGAGACGGAGCTGCGGATTAACCCGGCTCGTTCCCGCACGCTGCAGCTGCTGGCAGCCGGCGCGCGTGAAACGCTGCAGCGCTACGCCATTACCTTCTGGCTGCTGAGCGCGAATCCCTCCATCAACCGCGGTACGCTGGAGAAAGAGAGCCGCACGCTGGCGCAACGTCTCTCGGTGCTGCACGGCATTAACGCCCCGGAATTTTTCGACAAGGCGGTATTCAGCTCGCTGGTGCTGACGCTGCGTGACGAAGGATTTATCAGCGATACGGGCGATGCGGAGCCTGAAGAGACGATGAAGATCTATCAGATGCTGGCGGAGCTGATCACCCCGGATGTGCGCTTAACAATAGAGAGCGCGACTCAGGGGGAGTAACCGTATAAAGCCGGGTGGCGGCTTCGCCTTACCCGGCCTGAAACGGCACTACCTGTAGGCCCGGTAAGCGTTAGCGCCACCGGGCTTTTTTGCAGGCACTGCGGCCCAACGCAGTAAAAAGCCGGGTGGCGGCTTCGCCTTACCCGGCCTGCAACAACACTATCTGTAGGCCCGGTAAGCGCAGCGCCACCGGGCTTTTTTCAGGCACTGTGGTCCAAAACAGCAAAAAGCCGGGTGGCGGCTTCGCCTTACCCGGCCTGAAACGACACTACCTGTAGGCCCGGTAAGCGCAGCGCCACCGGGCTTTTTTCAGGCACTGTGGCCCAACGCAGCAAAAAGCCGGGTGGCGGCTTCGCCTTACCCGGCCTGCAACGACACTACCTGTAGGCCCGGTAAGCGTTAGCGCCACCGGGCTTTTTTCATGAAAAATAACTCATTGCCAGCCCTAAAAAGAGCACCAGCCCAACGTAGTTATTGTTCATAAACGCTTTAAAGCAGGCGTCACGCTCGCGCTTCGCAATCAGCTTCTGCTGGTAGGCAAACAGCAGCCCGGCGATTAACACTGACCAGTAAAACTCCCAGTTCAGCCCGTTCAGGCGACCGATCGCCACCATCAGCGCCAGTACCGCCACCTGACAGAGGCCGATAATCAGCTTGTCCTGACGGCCAAAGAGAATCGCCGTCGACTTAATGCCGATTTTCAGGTCATCGTCACGATCGACCATCGCGTACTGTGTATCGTAAGCCACAGCCCAGAGAATATTGGCGAGAAACATCAGCCAGCAGCTCAGGGGGACCGACTCGCTCACCGCCGCGAACGCCATCGGGATCGACCAGCCGAACGCCGCCCCCAGCACCACCTGCGGCAGGTGGGTATAGCGCTTCATAAACGGGTAGACCCACGCCAGCGCCAGCGCCGCCACGGAGAGCAGGATGGTCATGGTGTTCAGGGTTAAGACCAGTAAAAAAGAGAGCAGAACCAGCACGATAAACAGCGTGCGCGCCTCCTTCCCGGAGACCTGGCCGCTCGGCAGCGGACGGTTAGCCGTACGCTTGACGTGTCCGTCAAATTTACGATCGGCGTAATCGTTGATCACGCAACCCGCGGCGCGCATCAGCCAGACGCCTGCGATAAAGACCGCAAGGATCCACAGCGGCGGCACGCCTGGCGTCGCCACCCATAGCGCCCACAGCGTAGGCCACAGCAGCAGCAGCGCGCCAATCGGTTTGTCGGTTCTCATCAGACGATGAAAAGCCAGCAGCTTGTTCTGCGTCAGACTCCACTCCATTATCCTTCCTCCTGGTACAACGGCGACGCAGGCAAAAACAGCTCCGTCAGTATCAACGGCTTACCGCTTAGCCGGAGGCGGGAACGACGCCCCCACAGCTCTGCCTCGTAACCAATCTCAATAAAATCCCTTGTCAGTTCCGACGATGTAAAAAGATAGCGCCCCAGCGGGGTTTTGCCCAGATTTTGCAGCGCCAGTTCAGGGCCGTTGAGGGTGGAGTCTGGCACCACGGTTCGTCCGGCCAGCCACGGCTCGCCGTCAGCGCAAAGCAGGATCTCCCGCAGCCAGTAACGTTCGTCGTGCGGCAGGAGCATGCGCTCGTCCGCCACCTCATCCGGGCCGACAAAACCTTCACGAATCAGCGTCACTGTTACCGTTTTGCCCTGCTGTTCAAAACGTTTCGTCATGGAATCTTCGAGCAGTAGCCAGTCGAGCTGCCCAGGGTCAAGCGCGGGAACTTCATCCAGATAGCGCAGCGCACGCAATCGCGTGAGCGCAGGGTGTGACATGCCAGCATCTCCAGTACATAACGTAGCGCTATTGTATCGCAGAAAAGACAATTCAGGGGGTGTAAACGTTATTTAGCGATCAGTATCGCAACAGGTATGCAACAGATCGTCAGGCACGAAAAAAAGTGCGCCCGTTAAGGCGCACTAAGCTACTGACAAAATCAGCACTGTGGGGAAACCGTCACCCCTTGCCTTTTACACTGCTGATAAAGGTGGAACGGGCAGTGGTCGAACCTAAACGCTCGGCTTCGTCGAGCAGTTTTAGCGCTTTGTCCACGTCACCGCTCTTAACCGCTTGCCTGATGGCGTTGTTGAAATAGGTTTCCGTGTCGTTCAGTACCGGCTCGGCTTTTTTGGCTGGCGCAGCGGTAGCGGCAGGGGCGGCAGCAACCGGCGCGGCGGTATAGGTGGTTGCCGGCGCAGCGGTGTTACCCACGGTGACCGGGCCCGGGCCGGATGAGCCGAACAGCGGTCCTACCAGCACGCTGGAGCTGCTGTTGGTTTTCACCTTCAGCTTCAGCAGACCGTCGGTGGTGTGACGCGCGATTGGGTCGGGAATATCGGGAATGGCGTTACCTACCCCTTTTGCATAGGCTTTTGCCGGATCGAGCAGGGTTGTCGTCTGCTGCAGATCTTTATCGGTGGTGAAAACCAGGACATAGAGTTTCTGCTGCCCGAGCGCTGGCGTCAGACGCATCACCCCTTCCAGGCGATCAGCACTCATCACGCCCGGCTCCTGGTAGGTAAAGTAGCTGCTGGGGAAATAGGCGGACGGCGTCATATTCTGATCAAGAATCAGCACGTTCGGCGCAAAGACGCTGGTCTGTTTGTTCACTTCGCTGGATAAGGTCAGGGTCAGCTCACCGATGTTTGCCGGTACGCTGTAGGCAGCCACCGGCCCGGTAATGCCTGCAACATTAAGCTGCTGGCCGCCGGTCGAAAGCTGGGTGCTCTGAGTTTTGGACTGATCCACCGGCGTCCAGGTCAACTGCTGCAGGGCTGCGGTCGGGATAGCCGGCGCCGCACTGGTGTTCTGCGGCACATAGTTGACATCAGCGAGCGTAACAGCAGGCGCACAGGCCAGCAGACCCGCTGACAGGTACAGCGCGACGAGACTTTTTTTCATTTTCATTGTTATCACCTCAGAAAGCGTGAGCACTGCGGTGGCCAGGCAATAGCGCGCAGTACCTCAGGAATTGAGGGGCTTTCGCCCCTCAAGATTACATCGTCAGATCAGGATGCGATTACCACCAGATTTCCATCTGGGCGCCGAAGGAGAACTCATCGTCATCGCCGCGGCTGGTAGAGAATCGACCGTTACCGGTGGAGTCAGAGATCGCGTAACGGGTGGCATCGCCATTACCGTTTTTCGCGTAGCCCCATTTCTCATCCCACTTCGCGTAGGTTGCGAAGATACGGATTGCCGGACGAGACCAGATACTGTCGCCAGCCTGCCACTGTTGCGCCAGGGTGATTTTGTACTGGCTGTTGTGATCGCCAGTTTCCTGGGATTTAACGTTGTCGTAGCCCACTTCCAGCAGGGTGCTCATGATTGGCGTCCATTTGTACATCGGGCGCACACCCACGGTCCACCAGTCAGTTCCCTGGTTATCATCCATGTCGAGTTTCTGGTACATACCGACATACATCAGGTCCCACTTGTCGGTCAGGGTGATTGCACCGTGGTCCAGAATGCGCCAGAGGCTGCCGTTGTTGTTAATTACATCGTTGGCGTAGTTAGTGGTCGTGCCATCAGGATTCGTGATGGTGAAGCTGGAAGAACCATAGGAACCCTGGCTCAGACCTTTACCCTGCGTGGTCATAGAGTCCATCGCATACTGCAGCACAAACTTGTTGTAGCCTTTCAGCATGCTCTGGGTATGTTCAGCGGTGAACATCCAGCCATCTTTCGACGCACCGTCGGCAAGATCGTAGCCGTCGGTCGTGTTCGCGCGGCCATAATCCACACCCAGTTCCAGCACGCCGTCCGGGTTAGTTTCCAGGCCAGCTAAACGCACGTCAAATACGTCGTTCGCGGTATCTTTGGTACGGTCATAGATGTTCTGGCTGCTGAAGGCATAAGAACCACCCGCTTCCTGAGAGCGAGTCGCTGCCAGAGAGAGTTTACCGAAGCCCAGATCGATGTTTTCGATACCTGCACCAGGACCTGAAATATCCCAGTAGTAGAAGTCGATCATGTGGACGTCATGACGCTGATAGAAGCGCTTACCGGCCCAGATGGTGGAACCCGGCAGCCATTCAATCAGGTTTTTACCCTGCACGTTTGCTTCACGGAATGCCGGGTCGGTACCTTCCCAGTCATTCTGCTGCGCCACGGAGTACGCTACGTTGGTGTCGAAGTAGAAGCTCTTATCACCTTCTTTCCACACTTCCTGACCCAGCTTCAGCTCAGCATAGGTTTCACATTCGTTACCAAGACGGTACTTACTTTGAGCACCGGTCGCCTGGAAACACTGTTGTTCGCCGCCACTACCCGTCCAGCCAATCCCCGAACGAGCATACCCATGAAAATCCACGGCCAGCGCCTGAGCAGACATTACGCCTGCTGCGACGGCAACTGCCAGAGGAAGTTTGCGCAGAGTTATCATTATTCTATCTCCTGAGATCATTGCTTTTCTTTAAACACGTCACCCGTTGGGTTTGGTGCTTTTTATTGGGAATGCTTAAACGCCCGGCTCTACATGCAGTCGACGGCAGGCGGTACCATCTTCACGGAACAGATGGCAACGCTCCGGCGGCAGGCCAATAGCGAATGTGGCACCCTCTTCTACCAACACCACGTCATTCTGGCGGTAGACCAGGTTCTGACGGATGGCGGGGATCTGGATATGGATCTGTGTTTCGTGACCAAGTTGTTCGACGACCTGAACCTCGCCTTCCAGGGTCACATCGGCGATGTGGCTCGGCAGAAGATGCTCAGGACGAATACCCAGGGACATATTTGCCCCGACCTGTACGTTGGCGCTGTCCACCGGCAGCCAGATCTGCTGACGGTTAGGCAGCTCCACCTGTACCTGTTCGATTGCCGTGGCCGTGACCTTCACCGGCAGGAAGTTCATCTTCGGCGAGCCGATAAAGCCCGCCACAAAACGGTCCGCCGGATAGTGGTAAAGCTCCAGCGGCTTGCCCACCTGCGCCACACGGCCCGCATCCAGCACCACAATCTTGTCGGCCAGCGTCATCGCTTCCACCTGATCGTGGGTGACGTAAATCATCGTGCGGCCCAGACGCTTGTGCAGACGGGAAATTTCGATACGCATCTGCACGCGCAGGGCGGCGTCCAGGTTTGAGAGCGGCTCATCGAGCAGAAAAACGGTCGGCTCGGCGACCAGCGTACGACCAATCGCCACGCGCTGACGCTGACCGCCGGAGAGCGCCTTCGGCTTGCGATCCAGCAGGTGCGCGAGCTGTAGCACTTCCGCCACCTGCGTCACACGCTGGTTGATCGTCTCTTTTTTCGCCCCGGCCAGCTTCAGACCAAAGGACATGTTTTCGGCAACAGAGAGATGGGGATAGAGTGCATAGGACTGGAATACCATCCCGACGCCGCGCTCGGCGGGCGGAATGTCGTTCATGCGGTTCTCTCCGATAAAGAGGTCTCCGCTGGTGATAGTTTCAAGTCCGGCAATCATACGCAGCAGCGTTGACTTCCCGCAGCCAGACGGACCGACAAACACCACAAACTCCCCTTCGTGGATGTTCAGGTTGATATCTTTCGACACCACCACGTCGCCCCAGGCTTTCGTTACATTCCGCAGCTGTACGCTCGCCATGCCCCACTCCCTTCGTTACAACCTGTCATCGACAGACACATTCATGATGGGCCTGACTATGCGTTATTCATTACTTATGTGAATCCTCCACCCCCCAGCTTTTTTATGGGGGAGGAGGCGGGAGGATGAGAGGGCTGGCTCTGCCACCCGCAGGGCGGGGCTTTGGTGAAATTCGTGAAGCCGCCTGCAAAATTCAGCTCGTTTTTATGTGCGCCAGGACGCATAACTCAAATTTATGTAACGAAGATCACATAACGAAGCGGTGGGGCGTAGGCCCGGGGAGGATGGAAAGAGGATGTCAAATAAGGAGACTGAGTCACGTTGAACCACTGAAGTCATACTACGAGCACATCACCAAAAGGATGGCAGATATGAAGATCAAGACTGGCGCACGCGTTTTCGCATTGTCCGCCCTTGCAGCAATGATGATTTCCGCACCGGCTCTGGCCAAAATTGAAGAAGGTAAGCTGGTTATCTGGATTAACGGCGACAAAGGCTATAACGGCCTGGCCGAAGTGGGTAAAAAATTCGAGAAAGATACCGGCATCAAAGTGACCGTTGAACACCCGGACAAGCTGGAAGAGAAATTCCCGCAGGTTGCGGCAACCGGTGATGGCCCGGACATCATCTTCTGGGCGCACGACCGTTTTGGCGGTTACGCTCAGTCTGGCCTGCTGGCCGAAGTCTCCCCGGATAAAGCGTTCCAGGACAAGCTCTACCCGTTCACCTGGGATGCCGTGCGCTACAACGGCAAGCTGATCGCCTATCCGATCGCGGTCGAAGCGCTCTCCCTGATTTATAACAAAGATCTGGTACCGAACCCGCCGAAAACCTGGGAAGAGATCCCGGCTCTGGATAAAGAGCTGAAGGCGAAAGGTAAGAGTGCGCTGATGTTCAACCTTCAGGAACCGTACTTCACCTGGCCGCTGATTGCCGCCGACGGCGGTTACGCGTTCAAATTTGAAAACGGCAAATATGACGTGAAGGATGTGGGCGTGGACAACGCGGGCGCGAAAGCGGGCCTGACCTTCCTGGTTGACCTCATCAAGAACAAACAGATGAATGCCGATACCGATTACTCCATCGCGGAAGCGGCGTTTAACAAGGGCGAAACCGCCATGACCATCAACGGTCCGTGGGCGTGGTCCAACATCGACAAGAGCAAAATCAACTACGGCGTCACGCTGCTGCCTACCTTCAAAGGCAAGCCGTCTAAACCGTTTGTTGGCGTGCTGAGCGCAGGCATCAACGCCGCCAGCCCGAACAAAGAGCTGGCGAAAGAGTTCCTGGAAAACTACCTGCTGACCGATCAGGGTCTGGCAGAAGTGAACAAGGACAAACCGCTGGGCGCTGTCGCGCTGAAATCCTATCAGGATCAGTTAGCGAAAGACCCGCGCATTGCCGCCACCATGGATAACGCCCAGAAGGGTGAAATCATGCCAAACATCCCGCAGATGTCAGCATTCTGGTACGCCACCCGCACCGCCGTTATTAACGCGGCCAGCGGCCGTCAGACCGTCGATGCTGCGCTGAAAGATGCTCAGGGTCGTATTACCAAGTAATGTAGTTTTGAACGTGCCGGATGGCGGCATAAATGCCTTATCCGCCCTACAGAGGATGTAGGCCGGATAAGCGCAGCGCCATCAGGCACGCTTACCAACACGTTTTTAAAGTTGTTGAGGAAGAACCCCATGGATGTCATTAAAAAGAAACACTGGTGGCAAAGCGACGTGCTGAAATGGTCAGCGATTGGTCTGCTCAGTCTGCTGGTGGGTTACCTTGTTGTTTTAATGTACGTACAAGGGGAGTACCTGTTTGCCATCATGACGCTGATTTTAAGCTCTGTTGGCCTCTATATTTTTGCCAATCGTAAAGCTTACGCCTGGCGCTACGTTTACCCCGGTCTCGCCGGGATGGGGCTGTTCGTTCTCTTCCCGCTGATTTGTACCATCGCTATCGCCTTTACTAACTACAGCAGTACCAACCAGCTCGCTCAGGAGCGCGCCCGGGAAGTACTGATGGATCGTACCTATCAGGCTGGCAAAATCTTTAACTTTGGTCTCTATCCCTCAGGCGATCAATGGAAGTTAGCACTTACCGACAGCGAGAGCGGTAAAAACTATCTTTCCGAGCCCTTTAAGTTTGGCGGCGAACAAAAGCTGACGCTGAAAGAGGCCGACGCCTTACCGGAAGGCGAGCGCGCCAGCCTGCGCGTGATTACGCAGAACCGCCAGGCGCTGACCCAGCTTAGCGCCATCCTGCCGGATGAGAGCAAGGTGATCATGAGTTCCCTGCGCCAGTTCTCCGGCACGCGCCCGCTCTATACGCTTGCCGATGACGGCACGCTCACCAACAACCAGAGCGGCGTAAAATATCGCCCGAATAACGATATCGGCTTCTATCAGGCTATCGACGCCAACGGCAACTGGGGCGATGAGAAATTAAGCCCGGGCTATACCGTCACTATCGGCTGGGATAACTTTACCCGCGTCTTTACCGACGAAGGCATTCAGAAACCGTTCTTCGCCATCTTCGTCTGGACGGTGGTCTTCTCGGTGCTGACCGTGCTGCTGACCGTGGCGGTGGGCATGGTGCTGGCCTGTCTGGTGCAGTGGGAATCCCTTAAAGGCAAGGCAATCTATCGCGTGCTGCTGATTCTGCCCTACGCGGTGCCGTCGTTTATTTCGATTCTGATTTTCAAAGGGCTCTTCAACCAGAGCTTCGGTGAGATCAACATGATGCTGAGCACGCTGTTCGGCGTCAAACCAGCCTGGTTCAGCGACCCGACCACTGCCCGTTCGATGATTATCATCGTCAACACCTGGCTCGGTTACCCCTACATGATGATTCTCTGCATGGGGCTGCTGAAGGCGATCCCGGACGATCTCTATGAAGCCTCAGCGATGGACGGCGCCGGCCCGTTCCAGAACTTCTTTAAAATCACGCTGCCGCTGCTCATTAAGCCGCTGACGCCGCTGATGATCGCCAGCTTCGCCTTTAACTTTAATAACTTCGTGCTGATTCAGCTGTTGACCAACGGTGGACCGGACCGTCTCGGCACGACCACGCCGGCGGGCTATACCGACCTGCTGGTGAGCTACACCTACCGCATCGCCTTTGAGGGCGGCGGCGGCCAGGACTTCGGTCTGGCGGCGGCAATTGCCACGCTGATCTTCCTGCTGGTAGGGGCGCTGGCGATTGTGAACCTTAAAGCCACGCGCATGAAGTTTGATTAAGGGAGAAAACGACAATGGCTATGGTCCAACCGAAATCTCAAAAGCTGCGCCTGCTGGCGACGCACTTAGGTCTGCTGATTTTTATCGCGGCCATTATGTTCCCGCTGCTGATGGTGATCGCCATCTCCCTGCGTGAAGGTAACTTTGCTACCGGGAGCCTGATCCCGGAAAAAATCTCCTGGGAGCACTGGCGGCTGGCGCTGGGCTTTAGCGTGGAACACGCTGATGGCCGCGTCACGCCGCCCCCCTTCCCGGTTCTGCTCTGGCTGTGGAACTCTATTAAGATTGCGGGCATCACCGCGATTGGCATCGTGGCGCTCTCCACCACCTGCGCCTACGCCTTTGCCCGTATGCGTTTCCCCGGCAAAGCGACGCTGCTGAAAGGGATGTTGATTTTCCAGATGTTCCCGGCGGTACTCTCACTGGTAGCGTTATATGCCCTGTTCGATCGCCTCGGCCAGTACCTTCCGTTTATCGGTCTGAATACCCACGGCGGGGTAATCTTCGCCTACCTGGGCGGGATTGCGCTGCACGTCTGGACGATTAAAGGCTACTTTGAAACCATCGACGGCTCGCTGGAAGAGGCTGCCGCGCTGGATGGCGCCACCCCATGGCAGGCCTTCCGTCTGGTGCTGCTGCCCCTGTCGGTCCCGATTCTGGCGGTGGTCTTTATCCTGTCGTTTATCGCGGCCATTACCGAAGTGCCGGTTGCCTCGCTGCTGCTGCGTGATGTGAATAGCTATACGCTGGCGGTCGGGATGCAGCAGTACCTTAACCCGCAGAACTACCTGTGGGGGGACTTTGCCGCCGCGGCGGTGCTCTCCGCCATTCCGATTACCGTGGTGTTCCTGCTGGCCCAGCGCTGGCTGGTCAACGGCCTGACGGCGGGCGGTGTGAAAGGTTAAGTTTTATCGTTATATGCCACTACTATCCTCACTTGTATTGATCCTTTACTGTGACTGTTGTTTGGCGCTCTCCGGAGCGCCATTTTTTTATTCGCGCTTCAGTCTTTTGGAGTTGCACAGCCAGAGAGTAATCACCAGCAGCAGGATCGCGGCGGAGTAGATCAACACGTCGATGGGTGATTTATGATCGACAATAATCAAACGCACAATGGCGGTGATGCCGATATAGACAAAATAGCGCAGCGGGAAGTGAAAACCTGACTGAAAATATTTCACAATCAGGGCGATAAATTCAAAGTAGAGAAAGTAAACCACCAGCCCTTCCACCAGCTCATATTTGCTGGTTTGCTCAGGGGAGAAGAGAACATCTGCCAGATGCAGCGTCTCTTTGCCGAGGAAAACCACCAGGATCAGACCCAGGCTTAACAAGCCAAGGTTAAGCACCGTCTGGAGAAGGATAGCGATAAATTCAGCGCGTGGGCGAGACAATGACAGCATAGCAGCACCTCCGGGTTCGCGAGCGATGATTCTGTATAACGCAAAAATGTGACGGAGATCTACTTTATTTGTATGACAGAGACAGCTATTTTCACTCAGGAGAAAATTATTCTTTATAAAAGCGTGTGATCGCGATAACTAAATCCCTTTTTATGTTCAAAATTTTATTAAATATTTATTTGAAAATCAATGGATTAACTAATAATTCCCACCGAATAAACAATTTATTAAAAAGAGAACTTTTTTCTAAAAAGACGCATAATTAGCATGCTAATAGAGTAAGATTTTTCTGATTACTTGCCGTAAATTACCGCTTCAGGACATCTTTAATCTGGAAGCGTGAATCATGAGTCAACAAAATACCCCGATTTTCATTCAGTGGTTAAAAAAAGAGGTCGCTCCGGCACTGGGTTGCACCGAACCCGTTGCGATCGCTTTTACGGCTGCCTATGCCGCCCGTAATCTGCAAACGCCTTGTGAAAAAATCGAAGGCTTTATCTCCGCTAACCTCTATAAAAACGCGATGGGCGTAACCATCCCGGGCACGACGGTTTCCGGCGTGAATCTCGCGGCGGCCATCGGCGCGTTTGGCGGTAACCCGGACAAAGGATTGCAGACGCTGGAAGGGATCACCCCGCACCACGTGGAACTGGCAGAAGCATTAACCGCTGCCGGTAAGGTGAACATTGACGTTCAGGACACGCCGGACTTTATCCACCTGGATCTGACCCTCTCTGCAGGCAACGACACCTGCCGCGTCGTCGTGAAGGGTACGCACACTAACGTTGTTGAATGCTATCTGAACGGTGAAAAACAGGCGCTGGCGCAGACGCAAAACAGTGCGGAAAAAACCGAAGCGCTGCCGACCTTCAGCCTGCAGGAAGCGTATGATTTTGTTAATACCGTTCCGGTCGAAGAGATTGCCTTTATTCTGGAAGCGGCGCGTCTGAACTCCGCGCTTTCTGAAGAGGGCAAAGCCAAAAAATATGGTCTGAACATCAGCGGCACTTTCACTGATGCAGTCCAGAACGGGCTGATGAGCAATGACCTGTTAAGCAATGTGATTATCGACACCGTTGCCGCTTCCGATGCCCGCATGGGCGGTGCACCAGTGGTTGCGATGTCTAACTTTGGTTCTGGTAACCAGGGCATTGCCGCCACCATGCCGGTTGTGACCGTGGCAAAACATCTCAACGTCGATGAGGAGACGCTGGCTCGCGCGCTCGCCCTTTCTCACCTGACCGCGATCTCCATCCACTCGCGTTACACCCGTCTCTCGGCGCTGTGTGCCGCCTCTACCGCGGCGATGGGCGCAGCGGCCGGTATGGCCTGGCTGTTCACCCGTAATATCGACACCATCAACACCGCCATTATCAATATGGTGAGCGATGTGACCGGCATGATTTGCGATGGGGCGTCTAACAGCTGCGCCATGAAGGTCTCTTCCGTGGTCTCCAGCGCCTTTAAGTCCGTGCTGATGGCGATGCAGAACCGCTGCGCCAGCGCGAACGACGGGATTGTCTGCGGCGACGTAGAGCAAACCATTAATAACCTGTGCCGTCTGGTTATTAAGCCGATGACCTATACCGATAAAGAAATTATTAGCATTATGGTCGCCAAATAATTTCTGCCTGTTATGTAACTTTTTATTGAGCTGATAAACATCAGCGGGTGTGATTTATGAGTAAAAAAGCAATCCTGCGGGGCATGAGCGCTATTATGCCTCTTTGCATCGGTGACTTTCCATTCTCATTCATCGTAGGGGCGCTCAGCGTGAGCGCCGGTATGAGCGTCTGGCAAAGCACCGCCTGGTCTACCATCGTTATCGCCGGCTCCGCGCAGATGCTGGCGCTGAATATGCTGAAAACGGGCGCCAGCCTTGGGGTAATTATTTTCACGACGCTGATTATTAATTTACGCCACGTGTTATATAGCGCCTCGCTTTCCAGCCAGGTACGTGAAGCTTCGTTTTTTAGAAAATGCTTTATGTCCTGGGCGCTGACCGATGAAGTGTATGCCACTACGGTGAAAGAGATGGAGCAGAATAAAAAGGACAAATATGTCTTTTATTTTTCTGCCATGTTTACCTTCTGGTTCGCCTGGGTACTGGCCGATTTCCTCGGCGCGCTGGTGGGCGCTTCGTTCCCGCATATTGAGAAATATGGGCTGGATTTCGCGATGGTTGCCGCGTTTATCGCCATCGTAGTACCGCAGATCAAAAGCCAGGCCTGTACCATTGCCGCCATCGTCGCGACCATTTCCGGCGTGCTGCTGGTCGTGCTGCCCTACTCGCTCGGTATCGTTGTCGCCTCTGTGCTGGGCGTGCTGGCGGGTCTGAGCGTTGATCTGGCGGAGGAGCGCCGTCAGGCAAAAACGCAGGACAGCCATGCAATGCCGCTGGAAGGAGCGCTGGAAAATGAGTAACCATCTCTTTATCGCCCTGACGCTGGGCATGGCCGCGGTAACCTTTTTGATTCGCTTCTCCTTTATCGGCCTGGCCGGTAGGGTACAGATGTCGGAGCGGGTGATCAAAACGCTGCGTTTCGTACCGGTCACCGTGCTGCCGGCCATCATTGCGATTCAGATTTTAAGCGTCAACTCCAACATGGAATTTGACCTGAAGAATCCGAAGGTTGTGGCCGCCATTGTCTGTACGCTTGCCAGCTTCCGCCTCGGCCTGGTCTGGGTGGTGGTAAGCGGCGTCGGCACCCTGTTTTTATTGAATAATTTTATGTAAGTCACTCCTGAAAAGAAGGAATTAAAATGATTATTAATACTCCTGACGCCCCGGCGGCTATCGGCCCGTATGTCCAGGCGGTCAACCTCGGTTCCATGGTCATTACCTCCGGCCAGCTGCCTGTTAACCCGGCAACCGGTGAGATGCCAGCTGATATCGCAGAACAGGCGCGTCAGTCTCTGGCAAACGTCAAAGCGATCGTAGAGGCCGCAGGCCTGGGTGTGAACAACATCGTTAAAACGACCGTTTTCGTGAAAGATTTGAACAACTTCGCGGCGATCAACGCCGAGTATGAAGCGTTCTTCAAGGAACACAACGCCGCATTCCCTGCCCGCTCTTGCGTTGAGGTAGCCCGTCTGCCGAAAGATGCTGGCGTAGAAATTGAGGCGATTGCCGTACCGCGCTAAGGCGCTGCACGTAGAAAGGTATGTCTCTACCCTCACCCTTCTGCCGAAGGGTGAGGGTATTTTTTTAGCGGAAGTTAATGCTTCTGTCGCTGGTCATATCATACAGCTGGAACTTACGTCCAAGCTGCTGGCCCCCGTCACGCGTCAGCGGCGTCCAGCCGATTGCCGCACGGCTGCGGGTCGGGCCTGACGAGAAGAGATCCAGCGGAATCGACACGTAGACCCCTTTGGTGAAATCCCCTTCCCCATACTCATCTGGCGAGACGTTGGTAATGGTCGCATAGCCGCCGACCACGACGCCGCTGTCGAAGCGTTTGGAGATATCGAGCGTCCCGCCCTTATCGCCCGCCAGATATTGCCCGACGCTCGCTTTCACCAGCACATCCTGCGCGAAGGATGGCGTCCAGTAGGCGGTAAGATGGCCGGTTTTCACGCTATAGTCGGTGAACTTCATCATGTCCTGCGCGCTGCGCCAGTCACGCTGCTTCACGTAGTTCGCGTCAAGCCCGAAGGCCCAGTTGCTGTCTACCGGACGCCAGAGCACCTCCGCGCCCGCGCCGCCGAACATTGTTTCCAGATAACCGCCATAGACCTGGCCATAGAAGCCGTTGCCAAAGTACTGGAAGTAGTTGGCCTGCAGGTTATTCACATAGGCATCATTCTGCACATACTCACGCACGCGGGTACGCACGCGCGGCAGCTTAGAGTCATTTGGCGGGTTGGTGTAGTTAAACTTATCGTAGTTATTCGCCAGGTTACCAAACAGGCTACCGGTGGTCAGCAGGTGATCGGTGACCCACCAGTCCGCCGTTGCCATGACGCCCAACTGATACATGTAGAAGTTTTCCGGCCCGCCGACGGACTGGTTCAGCACCGGATCGATATGGAAATCGAAACGCGATTTATCGATATACCAGCCCTGCTCGGTGCTCTGCGGCACGATCGGCTCTACCCGCTGCTGCGCCAGCGGAGTTTCATGTCCCAGCGGTTCGCCTTCCAGATGACGCTTCAGGCTGGCGACATCCGTTTCGGTGGTCACCTGCGGCAGGTTAAGCCGGTTTTCCGTCACGCGGATCGTCCGGATCCCGTCCGGCAGATCGTTCATGATGATCCGGTTGGCACGTTCGATCCCTTCCCGCGAGTCGCGGTATTTCACCTGCTCCCCGGTGACGTAGAGGGTGTCGCCTTTCACCTGGATCTTCGGATCCGCGAAGCCGGCGTTATATTTCAGCAGCGTCAGCTGATTAGCTACCACCGAATGTTGCAGGATGGCATCCTGCGGCTCCGGTTGATAAGCCGGGCGGGCGTTGTCGTTATAGGAGGGGCGCAAATCGTTAAAGTTGGTGCGCAGCGTGACGCCGAACATGAAGGTGTTGCCGCGCTCGTAGCTGACGTTGACGTCGGCCCAGTCGGTTACGCGATAGATCGCCCCCACGTTAAACTTGCTCTTTTGCTCAATTTTGCCCGCGAAATCCTGCGAATAGTTGTTCCCTTCATACTCCAGCTTCAGGCGCAGCGGCTGCCACGGGGTCTGATACTCCACCCCGCCGAAGAGCGAAGCCGGGCCGTGGAACATCTGGCTGCCGTCGATAGAGCCGGCCTGCTGGTAGCTGTTATCGCGATAGCAGAACTTATCGTCATAGGAGCAGAGCGGGTTTTTGACGTTACCGCTGGTGCCGAGATAGCCCCAGCCCAGCCCGAGGGAGAAGTCGAACGGCCCCCAGGCTTTGTTCGCCACGATATATTCGGCGTCGAACAGACCGGTCCCGCCAATGTCGCGCGCGCCCACGGCCACCTGCGGCAGCCAGTAACTCTCTTCCCAGAGCCGCAGCTTCAGGTCGAACGCCTTGTCCTTGTAGGTCTGATCGCCCGAGAATGACTCCACGGTGCTGTACTGCCGTGTACGTACATCGGTGTAACGCAGCGTGGTTTCCAGCCAGGGAAAGAGCTGCACCGAGGCGGAGTAGTAGCGGTACTGATCGTTGTCGCGGTAGTTAAGACTCATCTCCCCTTCCCGCGCCATTCGCGCGGTGGGAGTCTGTAATAGCCCGACGCCGCCGAAGTCCGACTGAGACGGACCGACAGGCGCCGGCCAGGTTTCTGCATGGCAGGCGGCGCTTACGCACAGCGCCAGCGTGCTAAAAAGCCAGGTTCGTTTCATTAATCCGGTATCCGATGCGTCAGGGAGTGGAGAATGTCAGCGTTGAGGCCGTCGTAAGCCTGCGTCCAGAAATGATCGGCAAAGCCGACAAAGATCACGCTGCCGGGCATCGGCTCCACGTGTCTTTTGTTCCAGTACGCCACCGGTACCTTCTGCGTGCGCCCGTCGGGGTAGATCACCCAGGCGTAGCTGTTATCCGCTCCGCTGAGCAGGCTTTGCTCATCCAGATAGCTCGCCACGTCACGGCCCGGCGTAAATGGCTTTTTCCCGGGGCTGCTGATAAGCCCGAACAGGCTCACCGTTCCCGGCTGCGGGACGATCCACAGGGAATACTCCCCTTCCAGCGTCGGGTTGCCGCGCTCTGTAGTCCGCACCTTATCGGGATCAAGATTGACCGGCAGACGTCCGACTATTTTTTGCGCCGCCAGCTGCTGGCGCAGGGCGTTTATCGCCGCCCCCTCGTCACCCTCTTCCTGGGCCGCGAGCACAGCCAGCCTTGCCAGCAACGCCTGATGACGCTGCTGCGCGTCGTTGGTCGCTCCCTGCTCGCTGATAATCGCGCCCGGCCACCAGCTTGTCGCTAGCCGGGGCTGGCCCACCAGGTCGATCAGGTGTTCAACCTGGGTTAGCGTTTTTGGTGCATCGCTGCCGGGAAAGTAGACTTTCACGGTGCCCGCGGACCACGCCAGCGGCGCGATAAGGCAGCCGGTCAGGAGGGCAGTCACTTTTATATTCATGATTTTGCCGCCTTGATCAGCGTGGTTTTCACCGGGAAGAAACCGGCACCCAGATACTGGAGCGACTGGCGGATCTGCCCTTCATCGTCCACCCAGTAACGGTTATGCCAGCGGGCCTGGTCAGTGGTGACCTCTTCATCCAGCACGCGCACCGGTGTTTTATCGCTCCCCACCTCCACGGTGTCAGTGCCATCCCAGCGGAAAACGGAGCGCGCGGTGGCGTAACGCACCTGGCGATGCTCGGTCCAGCCCATCGTGCGGGTCCAGCTGGCGCCATCAATAATCTGGCCTGGCTTGATAAGCGGATCGGCGGCAAGGTTATTCACTTCCAGCAGGTTATCGCCGCCAAGCAACGTTTTGACGAGGCGGCCATGCTGCGTCACGAGCGTGGCCTGATCCTGCGTCACCCATTTCTGCTGCCCGTTTTCAGAGAAAGCGAGCACCACAAACAGCTGAGGACCGTTATTAAGCTGCATGTACTGGCTGGCATAGGGCATATTCTGGATATCGTCATCGGTCAGATGGACGCCAGGCGTGCCGAATATGCTCTCCCACAATGAGTTGCCAAGCCCCTTTGTAGTGGCTGAGCAGGCCTGTAAAAGCAGGCAAATCATGATTATTCCAGGTCGCTTCACGACTCTTCTCCGCAGTGTTGCCGGGCAGCGTCTCTCTAACCCGGCCCGTCAGTCCCACAGGCTGAGGCTATCTAAAATAACCACACCGAAGTGTGGTTATGGTTAAGGCACCCCTTATTACTGGGTGCTGGTGGTGGTTGTGGTCGTGGTTCCGGTATTGGAGCCATCACCGCCACCGGTTGCCGCCAGCGCGACACCCACGGCTGAACCTACGGTGCTGGTCGCGGTTGCGGTAGAACTCCCCGCAGACGCAGACGTCGCAGCCGAGCCTGCTGCTTCCCCGACCTGAACCGGAGCCGCAAAGGCTGACGTTGCCGCAAGCGCAGTTATGGCAAAAATGCCATACAGAGCTTTCTTCATAACAATTTCCCTTCAATGAATGAATGGAGATGTGCCCAAAAGGGTTTCGGGCGAAATCGAGTATACACAACTAAAGCATGTGGATTACGGCAGGGATAAATAGCGGGGCGGTTTTAGGATAATTGGACTTTTGATGAGCAATTGATTGCCGGTTAAATATAATAATTATTTAAAATCAATGATTTAATAATTTAACGATAAGATTTGACCCTCCGTATTTTCCTAAAATAACGCCGGGTTATTTTAAGGGTATTCGTTATTTTAGGATTAAGCTCAATCTCGTTATTTGCGCATCAGCACTGACAAACAGAATTATCTTATAAAAAAGCCGATATAAATATCGGCTTGTTTTATTACTTTATTCCGGTTTTGCCGGATGACGGCGAAGCGCCTTATCAGGCGCGCCAGGCTTTATAACGGTTAATTAGCCCGTTCGTTGAACTGTCGTGGCTGCTGATCTCTTTATCATCATTTAGCTCCGGCAGGATACGGTTAGCCAGCTGTTTACCCAGCTCTACGCCCCACTGGTCAAAGGTGAAGATGTTGAGGATCACGCCCTGGGTAAAGATTTTGTGCTCATAGAGCGCAATCAGCGCGCCCAGGCTGAACGGGGTGATTTCGCGCAGCAGGATGGAGTTGGTCGGGCGGTTGCCTTCGAACACCTTGAAGGGCACCACGTGCTCAAGCTGAGCCGGATCTTTACCCTGGTCGCGGTACTCCTGCTCAACCACCTCGCGGGATTTACCGAACGCCAGCGCCTCGGTCTGCGCGAAGAAGTTAGAGAGCAGCTTCGGATGGTGATCGGAGAGCGGGTTATGGGTGATAGCCGGGGCGATAAAGTCGCACGGCACCATCTTGGTCCCCTGGTGGATCAGCTGGTAGAAGGCGTGCTGGCCGTTGGTACCCGGCTCGCCCCAGATGATCGGGCCAGTCTGGTAATCCACCGGGTTGCCGTTACGATCAACGTACTTACCGTTAGACTCCATGTTGCCCTGCTGGAAATAGGCGGCAAAGCGGTGCATGTACTGGTCGTACGGCAGAATCGCTTCGGTCTCGGCACCGAAGAAGTTGTTGTACCAGATCCCGATCAGCGCCAGCAGCACCGGCAGGTTTTTCTCCGGCTGTGTCGTCGCGAAGTGCTTGTCCATGGCGTGCGCGCCGGAGAGCAGCTCCACAAAGTTGTCGTAGCCCACGGAGAGGATAATGGAGAGACCGATCGCCGACCACAGGGAGTAACGGCCACCGACCCAGTCCCAGAACTCAAACATGTTGGCGGTATCAATGCCGAACTCGCCCACCGCTTTCGCGTTGGTGGAGAGCGCCGCGAAGTGCTTCGCCACATGCTTTTCATCACCGGCGGTTTTCAGGAACCAGTCGCGCGCGCTGTGGGCGTTGGTCATGGTCTCCTGGGTGGTGAAAGTTTTGGAAGCCACGAGGAACAGAGTGGTTTCCGGATTCACTTTTTTCAGCACTTCAGCGATGTGAGTACCGTCGACGTTAGAGACGAAGTGCATATTGAGGTGGTTTTTATACGGACGCAGCGCCTCGGTCACCATGAACGGGCCAAGGTCAGAGCCGCCGATACCGATGTTCACCACGTCGGTAATCGCTTTTCCGGTATAGCCTTTCCAGCTGCCGGAGATAATAGCTTCAGAGAAGGTTTTCATCTTCTCCAGCACCGCGTTGACTTCCGGCATCACATCTTTGCCGTCAACCATAATCGGGGTATTGCTACGGTTACGCAGCGCGACGTGCAGCACGGCGCGATCTTCGGTGCGGTTGATCTTCTCACCGGAGAACATGGATTTGATAGCGCCCGCCAGATCGGTCTCTTTCGCCAGATCCTGTAGCTTGGCCAGCGTCTCTTCGGTGATGCGGTTTTTCGAGAAGTCCACCAGCATCAGATCGTCGAAGGTGGCGGAGAATTTACTGAAACGATCGCCATCTTTCGCAAACAATTCTGCGATAGTGACCTCTTTCATTGCATCAAAATGTTTCTGTAATGCCTGCCAGGCAGAGGTCTGCGTTGGGTTAATGTTTTTCATTAGCAATACTCTTGTGATTTGAGAATTGTGACTTCGGTCGATTGTAGCGCCTGCGGACAAAAATTGTGATGGTTTTTATGCCATTGCCCTGGTCTGCATCAAAGCCGCGTGGAAAGCACAAAAAGTATAGCTGTTATAAGTCCTGTTACTGAGGGGGTACCCCCCATGAAAAATCCGCATAATCCCGGCGTTGACAGGATTCCTCCTACATTTTATTTATAGGGCCGTATTTGCGGCTGCACCTGTATTCATTCCATTCTTGTGCCAAGGTCGCTTTATTTTTCCCCCTGACACGAGGTTGTTATGACGAGTTTTGTGGTCGCCAAATTTGGCGGCACCAGCGTGGCTGACTACGATGCCATGAACCGCAGCGCCGATGTAGTGCTGGCCGATCCTTCTACCCGCCTGGTGGTGCTCTCCGCCTCCGCTGGCGTGACGAATCTGCTGGTGGCGCTTTCTGAAGGGCTGGAGGCGACAGAACGCTTCGTAAAACTCGATGCGCTGCGCAAAATTCAGTTCGATATTCTTGAGCGTTTGCGCAACCCGCAGGTGATCCGCGAAGAGGTGGAACGTCTGCTGGAAAATATCACCACCCTGGCGGAAGCCGCGTCGCTGGCCACCTCTACGGCGCTGACTGATGAGCTGGTGAGCCACGGCGAACTGATGTCCACCCTGCTGTTCGTGGAAATCCTGCGCGAGCGCAACGTGCAGGCCCAGTGGTTCGACGCCCGTAAGGTGCTGCGCACCAGCGACCGCTTTGGCCGCGCCGAGCCTGAAGTCGACGCTATCGCCGAACTGACTACCCAGCTGCTGGCGCCGCGTCTGGCCGAAAGCCTGGTGATCACGCAGGGCTTTATCGGTAGTGAATCCAAAGGCCGTACCACGACGCTCGGCCGCGGCGGGAGCGACTATACCGCCGCGCTGCTGGGCGAAGCGCTGCACGCCACCCGCGTGGATATCTGGACCGACGTACCGGGCATCTACACCACCGACCCGCGCGTGGTGCCTACCGCGAAGCGTATCGACGTGATTGCCTTCGAAGAGGCGGCGGAAATGGCGACCTTCGGCGCGAAAGTGCTGCACCCGGCAACATTACTGCCTGCGGTACGCAGCGACATTCCGGTCTTTGTCGGCTCCAGCAAAGATCCGCAGGCGGGCGGCACCCTGGTCTGTAAAAAAACCGAGAACCCGCCGCTGTTCCGCGCGCTGGCGCTGCGCCGCAAGCAGACGCTGCTGACCCTGCACAGCCTGAACATGCTGCATTCCCGCGGCTTCCTGGCCGAAGTGTTCAGCATTCTGGCGCGCCACAATATTTCCGTGGATCTGGTGACCACCTCCGAGGTGAATATTGCCCTGACGCTGGACGCCACCGGCTCCACCTCCACCGGCGATACCCTGCTGACCCAGTCGCTGCTGATGGATCTCTCCGCCCTGTGCCGCGTCGAAGTGGAAGAGAACCTGGCGCTGATCGCGATTATCGGCAACAAACTCTCCCGCGCCTGCGGCGTAGGCAAAGAGGTGTTTGGCGTGCTGGATCCGTTTAATATCCGCATGATCTGCTCCGGTGCCTCCAGCTATAACCTCTGCTTCCTGGTGCCTGCCGACGAAGCCGAGCGAGTCGTGCAGAAACTTCATCATAATTTATTTGAATAATATTCCTTAGCACGATAAACAATACCTACAGCCGGGCTCGAACCCGGCTTTTTTATAACTACACAACACGACATTACTGCAAGGAATTAACTATGTTATCCGTGATCACGCGGCTGTTCCCTTTATGGGCGCTGCTGCTCTCTCTGCTCGCCTATTACACGCCCTCCCGCTTTACCGGCATTGGTCCCTGGGTCACCACGCTGCTGATGCTCATTATGTTTGGCATGGGGGTGCATCTGAAACTCGACGATTTTAAGCGCGTGCTGTCGCGCCCGGCGCCGGTGGCGGCGGGGATCTTCCTGCACTATCTGGTGATGCCGCTCGCCGCCTGGCTACTGGCGATGGCGTTCCACATGCCGCCAGAGCTTTCCGCAGGCATGGTGCTGGTCGGTAGCGTCGCCAGCGGTACCGCCTCTAACGTGATGATCTATCTGGCGAAGGGTGACGTAGCCCTCTCCGTCACCATCTCATCCGTCTCAACGCTGGTAGGGGTCATCGCCACGCCGCTACTGACACGCCTCTATGTGGACGCGCATATCCAGGTGGATGTAATGGGCATGCTCCTCTCTATCCTGCAAATCGTCGTGATCCCGATTGCACTGGGGCTGGTTATCCACCATCTCTTCCCGCGTGTGGTGAAGGCGGTAGAACCCTGGCTTCCCGCCTTTTCCATGATCTGTATTCTGGCCATCATCAGCGCCGTGGTAGCCGGCTCCGCCGCCCATATCGCCTCTGTTGGTTTTGTGGTGATTATTGCGGTGATGCTGCACAACACCATCGGGCTGCTCGGCGGCTACTGGGGCGGGAAGCTGTTTGGTTTTGATGAATCCACCTGCCGCACCCTGGCGATAGAGGTGGGAATGCAGAACTCCGGCCTGGCGGCGGCGCTGGGCAAGATCTACTTTGGACCGCTCGCCGCGCTGCCCGGGGCGCTCTTCTCGGTCTGGCATAATCTTTCCGGCTCGCTGCTGGCGGGTTACTGGTCAGGTAAGCCGATCGAAGCACAAACGAAAAAAGATGTGGTGAAACAGGGTTAATTTGCGCCGCTTGCTTTACACTGAAGCCTCTCTGTCAGGAGGCTTCAGCAATGGCAACACCACGATTAACCCAGAAAGATATGACGGAAGCCGAGCAGCGCGAACTCAAAACGCTTCTCGACCGCGCCAGAATCGCCCACGGCCGCACGCTGACTAACGCCGAAACCAATCAGGTTAAAAAAGAGTACATCGACAAACTGATGGCTCTGCGTGAGGCTCAGGCGAAGCAAGCCCGCAAGCTGAAAAAGCAGCAGGCTTATAAACCGGATGCAGAGGCGACCTTTTCCTGGTCAGCCAATACCTCTACTCGTGGAAGGCGCTAATCAGCGCCCTTTCTTTTTGCGGCCCGGCTGGGTGAAGCGCTTTCCGGCTGGCTTGCCGCGCCCCTTCTCTTCCGCTGGCGGCGCTTTTACCACCGGGCGTTTCGCCGGGGTTTTCGGTTTGGCTTTCGCCTTCGGCTTCGCTTCGGACGATGAATTTTCGATAAGCTTAAAAAGGGCGATCAGTTCATCATCGGTTAAATCACGCCATTCGCCCAGCGGGATCCCGGAGAGGCTGACGTTCATAATGCGCGTGCGTTCCAGCTTCGTCACTTCATAGCCAAAGTGCTCGCACATGCGGCGGATCTGGCGGTTGAGCCCCTGTACCAGCGTAATGCGGAACACAAACGGCGCCACTTTCCGCACTTTGCACTTTTTGGTGACGGTGCCGAGAATCGGCACGCCCGCGCCCATACCACGGATAAATTCGTCGGTCACCGGCTTATTCACGGTAACGAGGTACTCTTTCTCGTGGTCATTGCCGGCGCGCAGAATTTTATTCACCAAATCGCCATGGTTGGTGAGAAAAATCAGCCCCTGGGAATCTTTATCCAGACGGCCAATCGGGAAGATACGGCTGCTGTGGTTAACGAAATCGACAATATTGTCGCGCTCGCCCTCTTCGGTGGTACTGACAATGCCCACCGGCTTGTTGAGGGCAATTAACACCAGATCGTCCGCCTCGCGTGGCTCGATCAGCCGCCCATTCACTTTTACCACGTCGCCGGGAGCAACCTGATCGCCAATCGTGGCGCGTTTACCGTTAATAAACACGTTACCTTGTTCGATGTAACGGTCAGCTTCACGGCGCGAGCAGATACCGCTCTCGCTAATGTATTTGTTCAGTCGGGTGGATTGAGTGGGCAGCATAGTTTCTCCTGTAAAGGCGAAATATACCTTAGGTTTGGGCTGGCAAAAAGATCAGCCCACCGTCACGGAGACTGGTTTTCCCAACTTGCTCAACATCATCACCAGCGTATCGAGCGTAAATTTGCTGGTTTTAAGATTCACGACGTCAGATACCCTTGGACGGGAGACGTTGAGTTTTATCGCCGCATCTGCCTGGCGCAGGTTATGCTCAGTAATCCAGCTCGAAATTTCCCGCATCAGCTGGCGCTTAATAGCCAGCAGCTGCTCAACTTCTTTTTCTGCATCCTGCTGCAGACGTTTCGCCTCTTCTTCACCAAATCCGAGCTCAAGAAAGATATTCGCATCCGCGGCCGTAACGTGGCCAATCTTCTTGTTAGTTACCTTACTCATTTTCGGCTCCTCTGTTCATCCTGTACGATGCGGAAACGCGCTTGCGCAATACGCTTATCATGCTTTGACGTTTGCTGCGTTTTTTTCACAAAGCAGTGCAGCACATACACCGCCTCTTCAAAACGGGCCAGATAGATGATTCTGAAGGCGCCGGAGCCATTCTGAAGCCGGACTTCCGCCACGCCCTTGCCTATCTCCGCCATCGGCTTCCAGTCGGCTGCTTCCAGCCCAGCCTGCAGGCGATGCAGCTGGAAACCAGCATCCTTGCGGATCGCTTCCGGAAAGCTAAGCAAATCATCAAAAGCGCTTCCTACCCAGACGATAGGCCGCAAAGGTGGTCTGACTGAAAGCATAACACATCCTTGTATAAAATTTTATACACACACAGTAAAAAAGGTTCGCCGCGCGGGTGATTTCACCCGCGCAATTACAGTATGGAACGAGAGGGATTACGTCACGTCAGACAGAAAGAATATGCGAGGCGCTTTCAGGATTAATATTCATCCCTTTCGTCATCCTCGTCCGGCTGTTCCAGCACGCTATACGCCACTGCGCAGAACAGGGAGTTGAGGCGCTTCATATCCCCCAGCAGGGCCAGATGCAGGGAGCTGGTCTCGATGCTTTGTACGTTCTGCTGGTGCAGCCGCTCCACGTGCGCGTGCGCGTAGCGACGGTTAAGAATACGGAAACGATGCTTGCTGCGGCGCAGGCGGCGGGCGCTGGGCACGTCGCCGGAGAAAAAGACCGACATCGCCAGCTTCAGGTTGTTCCCCAGCTGTTCATGCAACGCTTCCAGCTCTTTTAGCCCTTCAACTGAGAAGGCGCGGCGCGCGGCGAGTGACTTATCGGCAATTTCGCTGCCCATGCGCTCGACGATATCGGAGGCCTGCTCAAGGTTGAGCGACATCTCGATGATCTCCGCCCAGCGCCGGGACTCCTCCTCCGCTAATTCATCCTGCGGAATACGTGCCAGATAGAGTTTGATGGCGGTGTAGAGCACGTTAATGTCATCCGCCAGCTTGCGCAGCGCTTTCTCCTCGCGCGGCTCGCCATGCATCACCTTCTGCAGGCCTTCCAGCATGGTTTCCATCGCATCGCCCATTCGCAGCGTTTCGCGGGCGGCATTGGCCAGCGCCAGCGCTGGCGTATCAAGCGCAGAGGTATCCAGATGGCGGGGCTTGAGGCGCGCGTCGACCTCCGGCTCGTCACGGATAATACGCTCGCAGAAGCGGGCCATCGGCCCGGCAAAGGGCACCATCGCCAGACAGCGCGCCAGGTTGTAAAAGACGTGGAAGTAGATGACCAGCTCCGCCTTCGGCAGCGGCATTTCATCCATCAGGTTCGCCAGCGGATGGACGAACGGCAGAATGATCAGGCTACCCACCAGCTTAAACAGCAGGCTGCCAAGCGCCACGCGACGCGCGGCGGCGGGCGCGGCGCTGTTATTCAGCATCGCCAGCAGGCCTGAGCCCAGGTTGGCGCCAATCACCAGACAGAGGGCCACCGGAAAAGCGATAATGCCCGCGGCGGTCAGCGTGGCGGTAAGCAGCACGGCGGCGAGGCTGGAATAACTGACGATGGCAAATACCGCGCCAATCAGCGCGTCCAGCATGATATCCCCCGTCAGGGAGGCGAAGATCACCTGTACGCCGTTCGCCTGGGTGATGGGCGTTACGGCCTGCACAATCAGCTCCAGCGCCAGCAGGATAAGCCCCAGCCCGATCCCCACGCGGCCAAGCTGCCCCGCCCGGCTTTGCTTTCGGCTGAGGAAAAAGATGACGCCGATAAAAATCAGCAATGGCGAGAGCCAGGAGAGGTCGAAGGTCAGCACGCGCGCCATTAGTGCGGTGCCTACGTCAGCGCCCAGTACGATCACCAGCGCGGGGGCGAGCGCCACCAGATCCTGCGCCACAAAGGAGGTGACGAGCAGCGTGGTGGCATTGCTGCTTTGCACCAGCGCCGTTACACCGATACCCGCGCAAAAGGCGAGCGGCTTTTTCTCAACGCTGCGGCTGAGAACGGTACGCAGACGCGCGCCAAAAACGCGCATCACACCGGTACGCACAATATGGGTGCCCCATACCAGCAGGGCGACGGCGGAGAGCAGGTGTAACAAAGTCAGCACAGAAACTATTCCTCCTTATCGTTATTCATTTTCCTGGGGTTCGTTGCGCGTTGTCTTGCCGGATAGCGGCGCGCACCGGGCAATATGGCAAGAACCTTCTTCCAGTATAAGGGGATAAACGTAAGAAAGAGACAGGGCACCTTAACGGTGCCCTGTGAGTTGTAAGGAAAAGTGACGTTAGTACTGTTTAGCCGTCAGTCTGCGTCGTAGCCGAGATTAGGGGCTAACCAGCGCTCCACCTCCGCCACGCTCATGCCTTTGCGGAAGGCGTAATCCTCCACCTGGTCGCGCTGGATCTGCGCTACGGCAAAATATTTGCTGTCAGGATGGCTGAAATACCAGCCGGAGACGGACGCGCCTGGCCACATGGCGAAGGAGTCGGTCAGCTTCATGCCGGTATGTTTTTCCACATCGAGCAGTTTCCAGATCGTCCCCTTCTCAGTATGTTCCGGGCAGGCCGGATAGCCGGGCGCCGGACGAATGCCCTGGTAGTTTTCGCGGATCAGATCCTCATTACTGAGATTCTCGTTGGCCGCATAGCCCCAGTGCACCTTGCGCACCCGCTCGTGCAGGTATTCGGCGAAAGCCTCCGCCAGACGGTCGGCGATCGCTTTGACCATGATTTTGTTGTAATCATCATGCTGCGCTTCATAAGCGTCCGCCAGCGCATCTTCTTCCAGCCCGCCGGTCACCGCAAACGCGCCAATATAGTCCGCCTTGCCGGAAAGCTTCGGCGCCACAAAATCGGCCAGGCAGTAGTTGGCGAAGCCCACTTTCTCCGTCTGCTGGCGTAAATGGTGGCTAACCGCCAGCACATGCGTGCGGGTTTCATCCCGGTAGATTTCAATATCGTCACCCACGCGATTGGCCGGGAAGAGCCCCACCACGCCGCGTGGATTAAGCGTTTTACTGGCGCTGAGCTGGTCGAGCATGTCGTTGGCGTCCTTAAAGAGGCGCTTCGCCTCTTCGCCTACCACCTCATCTTCCAGAATGCGCGGATATTTACCGGCCAGCGACCAGGTCATAAAGAACGGCGTCCAGTCGATATAATTACGCAGCGTCTCAATGCTGGCGGAGACATCCTGCACGCCCAGACGGTGCGCCACCGGCGGGGTATAGCTTGCCCAGTCAAAGGCCAGGTCGTTATCGCGCGCGGCGGCGAGCGTCACCGGCGGCGTGCGCGGTTTTTTGCGCGCGTGCTGCACGCGGACGGTCTCATACTCTTTGCGAGTGCGGGCGACAAACTCATCGCGCTGGGTAGCGGAAAGCAGCGCGGAAACCACGCCCACGGTGCGCGAGGCGTTTTGGACATAGACCGTTGGCCCGCTGTAGTTCTGTTCGATTTTCACCGCCGTATGCGCTTTGGAGGTCGTCGCCCCGCCAATCAGCAGCGGAATGGTAAAGCCCTGGCGCTCCATCTCTTTCGCCACGTTAACCATTTCGTCCAGCGACGGCGTGATAAGCCCGGAGAGACCAATCAGGTCCGCATTCACTTCGCGCGCGGTCTTGAGGATTTTATCCGCCGGGACCATCACGCCGAGGTCAATAATCTCGTAGTTATTACACTGCAACACCACGCCGACGATGTTTTTGCCGATGTCGTGGACGTCGCCCTTCACGGTGGCGATAACCATTTTACCGTTGCTGGAGCCTTTCTCTTTGCTGGCTTCGATGAAGGGTTCCAGATAAGCCACCGCCTGCTTCATGACGCGGGCGGATTTCACCACCTGCGGCAGGAACATCTTGCCCTCGCCAAAAAGATCGCCGACCACGTTCATACCATCCATCAGCGGCCCTTCGATCACTTCAATCGGACGGGCTGCCTGCTGACGCGCCTCCTCGGTGTCCTGCTCGATAAATTCGGTGATACCTTTGACCAGCGAATATTCGAGGCGTTTTTTCACATCCCATGAGCGCCATTCGGCCTGCTGGACGCTGGCGCTGTCGTCAGCCTTGCTGCCGCGATATTTTTCCGCCAGATCCAGCAGGCGTTCGGTGGCATCGTCGCGGCGGTTAAGAATGACATCCTCTACCGCATCGCGCAGCTCGGCGGGCAGATCGTCATAAATCGCCAGCTGACCGGCGTTGACGATCCCCATGTCCATCCCGTTACGGATGGCGTAGTAGAGGAACACGGCGTGGATGGCCTCACGTACCGGATCGTTGCCGCGAAATGAGAAGGAGACGTTTGAGACGCCGCCGGAAATAAGGGCATGCGGCAGCTCGCGTTTAATGTCCTCACACGCGCCGATAAAATCCTGCGCGTAGTTATTGTGCTCTTCGATGCCGGTCGCCACGGCAAAGATATTAGGGTCGAAGATGATATCTTCCGGCGGGAAACCCACCTCTTCGGTCAAAATCTTGTACGCGCGGCGGCAGATCTCAATTTTTCGTTCGCGGGTATCGGCCTGGCCCACTTCGTCGAAGGCCATCACCACCATGGCGGCGCCATAGCGGCGCACCAGCTTCGCGTGGTGAATAAAGGTTTCCACTCCCTCTTTCATGGAGATGGAGTTGACGATGCCTTTGCCCTGAATACATTTCAGCCCTTTTTCGATCACCTCCCACTTAGAGGAGTCGATCATGATCGGCACGCGGGCGATATCCGGCTCGCCGGCAATCAGGTTGAGGAAGCGCACCATCGCCGCTTCGGCGTCGAGCATCCCCTCATCCATGTTGATATCGATAATCTGCGCGCCGTTCTCCACCTGCTGGCGGGCAACGTCGAGCGCTTCGCTGTACTTCTCTTCTTTAATCAGCCGCTTGAACTTTGCTGAACCGGTAACGTTGGTACGTTCCCCCACGTTCACGAACAGGCTGTCGTCGCCGATGTTGAGCGGCTCCAGGCCGGAGAGGCGGCAGGCTACCGGAAGCTCAGGCAGCTTGCGCGGCGGCAGACCCGCCACGGCATTGCTCATGGCAACGATATGTTCCGGCGTGGTGCCGCAGCAGCCGCCGACAATATTGAGAAAGCCCGCCTCGGCCCACTCGCGGATTTGCGCCGCCATGGTGTCGGCATCCAGATCGTATTCACCAAACGCATTCGGCAGACCGGCGTTCGGGTGAGCGGTGACGTAACACGCCGCGATGCGGGAGAGCTCCTGCACATACTGGCGCAATTCATCCGGCCCCAGGGCGCAGTTCAGGCCGAAAGTCAGCGCGTCGGCGTGACGCAGGGAGTTATAAAAGGCTTCCGTGGTCTGCCCGGAGAGAGTGCGGCCAGACGCGTCGGTAATGGTGCCGGAGATCATGATCGGCAGCTCGACGCCCAGCGCCTCGAACTCCTCTTTCACCGCGAAAATCGCGGCTTTGGCGTTGAGGGTATCGAAAACCGTCTCGATCAAAATCAGGTCGGCGCCCCCCTCCACCAGCGCTTTGGTCGATTCGCGATAGGCGGTGACCAGTTGATCGAAAGTAATATTACGAAATGCCGGGTCGTTCACGTCGGGCGAAATAGAGGCGGTACGGTTGGTCGGACCCAGCACCCCCGCTACATAGCGCGGTTTTTCCGGCGTGCGGGCGGTCCATTCGTCGGCGCAGGCACGCGCCAGCTTCGCCGCCTCGTAGTTGATCTCCGCTGACAGGGATTCCATCTGGTAATCCGCCATGGCGATCGTTGTCGAGTTGAAGGTGTTGGTTTCGATGATATCCGCGCCCGCCTCAAAATAGGCGTAGTGAATGGCGGCGATAACCTCGGGCTTACTCAACACCAGCAGGTCGTTGTTGCCCTTCAGATCGCACGGCCAGTCGGCGAAACGCTCGCCGCGGAAATCAGCTTCACTCAGACGGTAGCTCTGGATCATCGTCCCCATGCCGCCATCCAGCACCAGAATGCGTTCATTTAACTGCGCACGCAGTTGTTCTATTTTGCTGCTCACACTTGCTCCCGACAACGCTCATCCAGGCCAACAGGCCAGCAGTCCATACTGGCACAATCTCGCAGGACGGAAAAGCGACACGGCAGTAACATGAGACATGTTCAGCTTGCCGTTTCTTTGCACTCCTCCGATCAGTCAGGTTGTGTTTGCATTATAATCAAATAAAACGAAAATAATTTCCACGATACAGAAAAAGGAGTCTGCTATGGTTGCCCCCGTTCCTGCCAAACGCGGCAGAAAACCCGCCCCTGCCACCGCACAGCAGGCTACCGGGCAAGTCCAGTCCCTCACCCGCGGGCTGAAGCTGCTGGAGTGGATTGCGGAATCCCACAGCAGCGTGGCGCTGACCGAGCTGGCGCAGCAGGCCGGACTGCCTAATTCCACCACCCATCGCCTGCTCACCACCATGCAACAGCTGGGTTTTGTTCGTCAGGTCGGCGAGCTGGGACACTGGGCGATTGGCGCACATGCTTTTATCGTCGGCAGCAGCTTCCTGCAAACCCGCAACCTGCTGGCCATCGTGCATCCGATTTTGCGCAAGCTGATGGAAGATTCCGGCGAGACGGTAAACCTGGCGGTGCTCGATCAGAGCGATCACCAGGCGATTATCATCGACCAGGTACAGTGTACCCAGCTGATGCGTATGTCGGCTCCCATTGGTGGCAAGCTACCGATGCACGCCTCCGGCGCGGGAAAAGCGTTTCTTTCGCAGCTTAGCGAAGAACAGGTGACCAGCCTTCTCCACCGTAAGGGGCTACACGCCTACACCCATGCGACGCTGGTTTCGCCGCTGCATCTGAAAGAAGATTTAGCCCAGACCCGCAAGCGCGGCTATTCGTTTGACGATGAGGAACATGCCCTGGGGCTGCGCTGCCTGGCGGCCTGCATTTTTGACGAGCATCTCGAGCCATTTGCCGCCATCTCCATTTCTGGCCCCATCTCCCGCATGACCGACGATCGCGTGACGGAGCTGGGCGCGCTGGTAATTAAGGCGGCAAAAGAGGTAACCCTGGCCTATGGCGGGATTCGTTAAACGTTCATTGCCGGGTGGCGGCTTCGCCTTACCCGGCCTACATGATGCCCTCTGAAAACCTGATGCAAAACCGCTGCTTACGGCGGTACGCGTACACATCCTCCACATGTCCGTTCATAATGCGCGTTTGCAGCCCGCGCCAGTAGTCGGCGCGAAACAGGTCGGCGTGCATCTCTTCAAATAGTGGCCCGATTCGGGGGTCGGCGCAGAGCCAGTGGCGAAACTCCTCCGGGAAGACGTCGCCTGGCGAGACGCTGTACCATGGCTCGCCAGAAAGTTCATCCTCCGGATAGCGCGGCGGTGGAATATCGCGGAAATTCACCTCGGTCATGTAGCAAATTTCATCATAGTCATAGAACACCACGCGCCCGTGGCGGGTGACGCCGAAGTTCTTAAAGAGCATGTCGCCGGGGAAGATATTGGCGGCGGCAAGCTGACGGATGGCGTTACCATACTCCTCCACGGCGTCGCGTAGCGCCTGCCCTTCCACCTGCTCCAGCCAGATATTGAGCGGCACCATGCGCCGTTCAATGTAGAGGTGGCTAATGGAGATCCTGTCGCCGAGATCGGTGATCTTCTCAGGCGCTTCCTGCATAAGCAGCGCCATCAGGGCGGGCGAGATCTGGCATTTATCGAGCACAAAATTTTCGAACTCCTGGGTATCCGCCATACGTCCCACGCGATCGTGCTCCTTTACCAGCTGGTAACAGGCGCGAACGTGCGCGGCAGTCATCTCTTTTTGCGGGGCGAAGTTGTCCTTGATGACCTTAAATACGCGATCAAAGCCCGGCAGGGTAAAGACCAGCATCACCATACCGCGAATACCCGGCGCTTCGATGAACTGCTCATCCGCGCTGGCAATATAGTGCAGATATTCGCGATAGCTTTCCGTTTTCGCGTGCTTTTGACAGCCTATCGCCATGTAGAGCTCGGCGGTGGTTTTCCCGGGCAAAATTTCGCGCAGCCACTCCACCGTGGCCGCAGGCAGCGGGGCATAGACCATAAAATAGGAGCGGGCGAAGCCAAAAACGATGCTCGCTTCGGCGTGCGTCGTCAGGCAGGTATCGACGAAGAGTTCTCCCTCCTCGGTGCGATGGACGGGCAGCAGAAATGGCAGCGTCGCGGCGGGGGTGATTAATTTGCCCACCAGCCAGGCCGCCTTGTTGCGGTAGAAGAGCTCATTTGCCACCTGAAGATGGCTCTGGCGAAGGGTTTCGGCACCAACAGCCTCCCTGAGATGCGCCAGAATATAATCCACGTCGCGCGCGCGATCCTGCCAGGGGAGACGCAGGGGGAGATCGGCTAATACGGTAGAGAGCAGCGCTTCCCAGCCGCTGTCGGGAAAGAAATTTTTCGCCAGCGGACGGGAGAGGGAACGGAAGTGCCGTTCCGGCTGGGAGCTAAAGATAAATAGCCGCTCGGGAGATAACGAGCGGTGGTCAAATAACCGGCAGTAGACGGAGTTGAAAAAGCTCTCCGCAATCTCGAAGCGCGGGTAATCGGGCAGCAGGCGGGTGTAGTGTGCCTTTACCCGCAGTAAAAACGCCGCATCAGTGCTTTTGCCTTCGGTGATACAGCCCAGCTGTTCCACCACCAGGCCCACGTGGTGATCGTAAAGGTGAATACGCTGCTTCATGGCCTGCTGAACGGCATGCCAGTCCGCCTGTTCAAACCGCTGCTGGGCACCTGACGTCACCTCCAGAAAACGGCCATACTGGGCATCAAATCCCTGCAAAATCGTCTGGGCAATCAGTAATTCCAGGCCACGCGTCATCGCTTCTCTCCACCCTGCACATATTCATGCCGGATGGCGCGTTTGCTCATCCGGCCTGTGATGAGCCGTAGGCCCGGTAAGCGCAGCGCCACCGGGCGTTTCCGTGATCAGAACTGGGCCTCTTCCGTCGAGCCCGTCAGCGCGGTAACCGAGGAGGCGCCGCCCTGAATGATGGTCGTGACCTTGTCGAAGTAGCCGGTACCCACCTCCTGCTGGTGCGAAACAAAGGTATAACCCTCTTTGCCCGCCGCAAATTCCGGCTGCTGAACTTTCTCCACGTAGTGCTTCATCCCTTCGCCCTGGGCGTAAGCGTGCGCCAGGTCAAACATGTTGAACCACATGCTGTGGATGCCCGCCAGGGTGATGAACTGGTATTTGTAGCCCATCTCCGAGAGCTGCTGCTGGAAACTGGCGATGGTCTTATCATCCAGATTTTTCTGCCAGTTAAAGGAGGGCGAGCAGTTATAGGCCAGCAGCTTGCCCGGGAATTTCGCATGAATGGCATCGGCAAAGCGCTTTGCCAGCGCCAGATCCGGGGTGGAGGTTTCACACCACACCAGGTCAGCATAAGGCGCATAGGCCAGGCCGCGGCTAATCGCCTGCTCAATGCCCGCATGGGTGCGGTAGAACCCTTCGCTGGTGCGCTCCCCGGTAATAAACTCGCTATCATACGGATCGCAGTCGGAAGTGATCAGATCGGCGGCATCCGCGTCAGTACGGGCAATCAGCAGCGTCGGCACGCCCATCACGTCGGCGGCCAGGCGCGCGGCCACCAGCTTCTGCACCGCTTCCTGAGTTGGCACCAGCACTTTGCCGCCCATATGGCCACATTTTTTCACCGATGCCAGCTGATCTTCAAAGTGTACCGCGGCGGCACCCGCTTCGATCATCGACTTCATCAGTTCAAAGGCGTTCAGCACGCCGCCAAAACCCGCTTCTGCATCGGCAACGATCGGCAGAAAGTAATCCACAAAACGCGGATCGCCTGGCTCAATGCCGGAGGCCCACTGGATCTGATCCGCGCGGCGGAAAGTATTGTTGATCCGATCCACCACCGCAGGCACCGAGTTAGCGGGATAGAGCGACTGATCCGGATACATGCTGGACGCCAGGTTCGCGTCGGCGGCAACCTGCCAGCCGGAGAGATAAACCGCCTCGATGCCCGCCTTTGCCTGCTGCAACGCCTGTCCGCCGGTCAGCGCGCCGAGGCTGTTGATATATCCCTTTTTCGCTTCGCCCTGCAGCAGACGCCACATTTTCGCGGCACCAAGCTGCGCCAGCGTGCATTCCGGGTTGACCGAACCACGCAGTTTCACCACTTCCTCGGCGCTGTAAGGGCGGCGGATGCCTTCCCAGCGCGGCTGCGTCCACTCTTTTTTTAATTCTTCGATTTGTTGGGTACGGGTTTTCATTGCAGATGCTCCATATTGTTATGAGGTGAAATCAGGCAAGCAGGCGGTAGCCCGGCAGCGTAAGGAAATCGATAAGATCGTCGGAGGTGGTGATCTGCTCCATCAGGCGCGCGGCATCGTCAAAGCGGCCACTGCTGAAGCGATGCTCTCCCAGCTCGTCCTGGATCACCCGCATCTCCTCTGCCAGCATCTGGCGGAACAGCGCAGGCGTCACCGTCTGGCCGTTAGTGAGCGTTTTCTGGTGATGGATCCACTGCCAGATAGAGGTACGCGAGATCTCGGCGGTAGCGGCATCTTCCATCAGGCCATAGATCGGCACACAGCCGTTGCCGGAGATCCACGCTTCGATGTACTGCACAGCGACGCGAATATTGGCGCGCATTCCCTCTTCGGTGCGTTCGCCCTCGCAGGGCTCAAGCAGCTCGGCCGCCGTGACGGGCGCATCTTCTTCGCGGGTTACAAAAAGCTGGTTGGGGTTATCGCCCAGCACATTATTGAAAACGGCCATGGCGGTATCGGCCAGCCCCGGGTGGGCAATCCAGGTGCCATCGTGACCGTTGCGCGCCTCCAGCTCCTTATCGGCTTTCACCTTATTCAGCACCTGGTTGTTGCGTTCTGCATCTTTGCTCGGAATAAAGGCCGCCATACCGCCCATCGCGAAGGCGCCGCGTTTGTGGCAGGTTTTAATTAGCAGACGTGAATAGGCGCTTAAAAACGGTTTATCCATAGTCACGACCTGGCGGTCCGGCAGCACGCGATCGGGATAGTTTTTTAACGTTTTGATATAGCTGAAGATGTAGTCCCAGCGTCCACAGTTGAGGCCAACAATATGATCACGCAGGGCGTGCAGGATTTCATCCATCTGAAAGACGGCTGGCAGCGTCTCGATGAGCAGCGTAGCCTTGATGGTGCCGCGCGGCAGTGCGAAGCGGTCCTCCGCATAGCTGAACACCTCGCTCCACCAGGCCGCTTCCTGCCACGACTGCGTTTTTGGCAGGTAAAAATAGGGGCCGCTCCCCTTTTCGAGTAGCGCTTTGTGGTTGTGGAAAAAGTAGAGTGCAAAATCAAACAGGCTGCCCGGGATCGCTTCGTTGCGCCAGGTGACATGTTTTTCCGGCAGATGCAGACCGCGGACGCGGCAGATCAGAACTGCGGGGTTGGGTTTAAGCTGATAGATTTTCCCCGCTTCGTTGGTAAAGCTAATCGTGCCGTTTACCGCATCACGCAGGTTGATTTGTCCGTCGATCACTTTGCGCCAGTCGGGAGCAAGGGAATCTTCGAAGTCGGCCATAAAGACTTTCACATTCGCATTCATGGCGTTAATCACCATCTTGCGCTCAACAGGCCCGGTAATTTCTACGCGACGATCCTGTAAATCCTGCGGAATACCGCGGATCTTCCATTCACCTTCACGAATGGAAGCTGTTTCCGAAATAAAATCTGGCAGTTTGCCGTTATCAATCTCCTGCTGCTGCTGGATACGCGCCGCCAGTAATTTATTGCGCGCAGGTGTAAAACGGGATACCAGTTCGCTAAGAAATTCTACCGCCTCCGCCGTCAGAATCTGCTGCTCCTGCTCGCCGTACGGCTCATTGAAGGCCAGCTCTTCAGCCGTTGTTACCTGTTGAGTCATTACGCTGCTCCTCGTTAAAGATCACACATGCTCCCCCGGTTGAACGAAAGATCGTTGTACGGTTTTCGTTCAGCAGATTTAAGACTATCTCTATTTTTATCAAAATCAAAAACAATTTCCATTTTAATTAAATATGTCATTTAACTCATTGAAAGTATTCATAATAAAAATTTTCGAGCAGTTGGATTATTTTTCGGAAACAAAAAAGGCACCCGAAGGTGCCTGTAGTGGAATGCTGAAACGCTTAAGGATCGTTTTTAGCAGAAGATTAATCCAGAGTAGGATTCATGTGTCGCAGATCGTATGGAGTGATCTGGTAGACGTAATAGTTGAGCCAGTTGGTAAACAGCAGATTGCCATGGCTGCGCCAGGTGGCACGAGGTTTGTTCCGTGGGTCGTTCTTAGGGAAATAGTTCCAGGGAACTTCAGGGTTAAGTCCGGCTTCGACATCGCGAAAATACTCGCCCGCCAGGGTATGGGCATCATACTCCGGGTGGCCAGTGACAAAGGCGATACGTTTGTCTTTGCTGGCAAAGAGATAGGCATCTCCCTCTTCCGTCTCTGCCAGAATCTCCAGATCGGTATAATCACGGATCAGCGGTGCCGGAAAATCGGCATAGCGTGAATGCGGGGCGAGGAAGGTATCGTCAAAACCGCGTGTCAATAATGCATGTGGATGCAGTATATGGTGCTCATAAACACCAGAAAGTTTTTCGGTACGGGTTTGCTTGGGGATGCCGTAGAGGATATTGAGCGCCGCCTGAACTGCCCAGCAAACAAAGAGCGTGGAGGTCACGTGATCTTTTGCCCACTCCAGAACCTGCTTAATCTGCGGCCAGTAGGCAACATCATTAAATTCCACCAGGCCAAGCGGCGCTCCTGTGACAATCAAACCATCGAAATTCTCATGGCGTATATCATCGAAGTTACAGTAAAAGTTATTCAGGTGTTCTGCCGGCGTATTACGTGACTCCCTGGCATCGATACGCAGCAGTTGAATATCTACCTGCAGCGGCGAGTTAGAGAGCAAACGCAGAAACTGATTTTCCGTTTCGATCTTTTTGGGCATCAGGTTAAGGATAAGCACCTTCAGCGGACGGATCTCCTGGCCTGTTGCGCGCGAGGCGGTCATCACAAAGACATTTTCATCACGCAAGAAGTTGACGGCTGGTAGCTCGTCCTGCACCCGAATCGGCATAACCTAATTTCCTCACAACATACGTATAAACGTTTAGACATCCAGACAGCTGAGATTACCCAGAAACAGGAAGAATGTCGAGTCTGCATGTGAAAGGTGAGAAAGTTTCAAGGCGGGGGATGGGAACTGGCGTGCCCGGTGCGCTTAACGGGCCTGTGTACACAAAGCAAAAACCCCGCACCTTACGGTACGGGGTTCTTTTAATTGATGCCTGGCAGTTCCCTACTCTCGCATGGGGAGGCCCCACACTACCATCGGCGCTGCGGCGTTTCACTTCTGAGTTCGGCATGGGGTCAGGTGGGACCACCGTGCTAAAGCCGCCAGGCAAATTCTGTTATCTGTATCAGGCTGAAAATCGGTCTCTCACGCCAAAACATCTTCGGCGTTGTAAGGTTAAGCCTCACGGTTCATTAGTACCGGTTAGCTCAACGCATCGCTGCGCTTACACACCCGGCCTATCAACGTCATCGTCTT
>NZ_FCOP01000009.1 GCF_900021175.1 Pseudenterobacter timonensis | reverse complement strand
CCACTATGTTTGCCTATCAACATACTTAGGAAACATTACTTGAGTTAACGACTCCACCTTACTTTTAGTATCTCGCAATGAATCTTCCGACCGCCGTTGTGTTGAAGTTCTATTGCGCCACCGGGGTATAAATCACTTTCGTTTAACTCAATTAAAAGCTCGTTCTTGTGAGCATCCTCTAAATAAAGGTAATAACACCCACCATAAAGGTTCTGCGTATCTGGCACGGCAACAAAAGATTTCTTTCCGAACAGTAAAACAGCCTCTTTTTCTCCATGCTCTGTCAGCAATAATCGAAATTCTTGTCCATTCAATCCTCTTTTCGCATGAAAAAACGACCTATACTTAGATGGTTAGTGACCATATCCACTTTACCTTTAAGCAGGGAACCTATTATGAATAAAAAAACGCTGTTGGCGGCCATGATGGTCGCGTTGGTGACCTTTGCCGCTGCTGGATGTTCTTCAAACCAAGAAATAAAAACCACAGATGATCGCACTATCGTTACAGACGGCAAACCCAAAGTTGACAGTGATACGGGATTAGTATCCTACAAAGATGCCCATACAGGCCGAACCGAACAGATCAACCGTGACAAAATTACCAACATGAGTGAACTAGACAACTGATACGGATAAAAGGAGCTGGCTTTGAAAAAGATTTTTGTTTCAGTGTTCGCAGCGGCAGTTGCGCTTTCAGCCCTAACCGGCTGCACGCGCACAAGCTATGCCATCCACACCAACGACGGGCGTACAATTGTCAGCGACGGCAAGCCTACAGAATCAGACTCAGGCCTGCTGGGCTATAAAGACGCAAATGGTGTCAAACAGCAGATCAATAAAGCCGACGTTAAAGAAGTCTCTGAAATTCCGCATTGAGGCATCGCTCTCTCCGAAAAGGGCCGCTAATGCGGCCCTTTTCTTTATCTGCCCCAACAACAGGCAAAAAAAGCCCCCGCTGGGGGCCAAATACCTGCAGTGGCTGGATAGTACTGCATTCCTGATGAAGGAGACGAATAAGTATGGGCCGGATTTTTGCGTCTGCAGGCTCGGTCGCCACAATTTTTCCGTACCCGCCAGGCATCATGCTTTTACCATAACATCCCTTGCCCGCACCTCTCCGGACGGGTTCAGCGCGAATGCGGCGTCAGTCCTGCAAAACCGACAGTAAACCACCCCGCAAACCGTGCATTCTGCGCCTGATAAATCTCACCCGACTGCATAGCCATGCAGCCGGGTGAATGGCACCGGGTTTCGGCGCAGATCCTCAATGAAAGCCCCGTTTTATCCGGTTATCACAGCGACGGACCGTCATACTCCTGCTGACGCTGCGATCGTTCCAGCTCCAGCGCTTTCTGGTGCTGCGCTGCGCGCTCCTGCTCCCGGTGTGCCTCGATGTCGTTCAGCCTTACGACAACCGGCGCAGCTGCTCGCTTAAACTCAGCACCTGCGTGCTCAAGTCCGTGACGCGCTCGCTCAGCGCTGCGTTCTCCCGTTGCATAAGACCACACATCGTCCGCCATTCCGCGAAGGCGCTCTCCCACTCGTCCAGCCTTTTCGAGTAGTCCTGCTGTAGCTGCTCTAATGCGCTCAGCAACTGTTTTTCCAGTTCCGTCATGTGCTATTTCCCCGCCAGTATCATCCAGCTCGAATCCTCTCCGAACCGTCCCGCGTCCGGGTTCACCCTCACGCAGCGGCGTCGTTCCTCTCCGCAGGTCGTGAGCTGCACGCCGCTGTTCCTCTCGGACAGCATGGCCTGCGTGCTCTTCTGCTCCCGGATGGTCGTGTAATTGTCGAGTATCTGCTGCCCCTGCCACCATAGAATGCCCGCACTTGAGGCTATCAGCAGCACGGAGACCAGGACGATGGTCAGCCACGTCTGGCTGACCATGCGCAGCATCCCTTTCGTACGCTGGCTCATGGCTGAGGACAGCATCCGGTCGTGGTCGTGGATGGCGGCGCTGATTCTCTTCTCGCTTTCGTTCAGTTCCGCTCTGACAGACTTCTCGTGCTCGCTGAATGCGGCTTTCAGCATCTCGCCGGTAGTCTGCTGCTGCACTTTCGATTTC
>NZ_FCOP01000008.1 GCF_900021175.1 Pseudenterobacter timonensis | reverse complement strand
CTGCTGCACTTTCGATTTCTGCTCTAAGTCCTTCGCCAGCGTTAAAAGACTGTTCATAGATGGCTCCCTTCAGTCGGATGTTTCGCCCCCCGTCCGGGTCGGCAATGCTGATGCTGCTTTTTGTGGTGCGAACCACCTCAAAACCTGCGCTTTCCAGCGCCTCAGTGACGTCCTGACGCGTTTTCAGCTCCCCGGACGAGGCTAAGGCCAGTAAACCCCGCGTAATCGCCTGAGCGGCTTCCTGCTTCGTTTCCGGCAGCGCGGACGGCGTGACCAGTGCCCGCCGGTTTTCCGGCGCGTTCGGGTCGTGCAGCCCCAGACTGCCGTTCACGATGGTCTGCCAGGCATCAATGCGAGGACGGTCGGCGCGGTCATAGTATGGCTGGAGCCGTTTGCCGGTCAGCAGCTCCGTGTTCGGGATCAGGAAGTTCAGCTCCAGCCGCCCCTTGTCCCGGTGCTCAACCCACAGCACGCTGTACTGGTCTTTATCGAGTCCGGGCATCAGAACCCGCTCGAAGCTCGCCATCAGCGTTTCACGCTGCCCGGGCGGTAAGTCCTGTTCGGCAAAGGACAGCACCCCGGAGGTGTACTTTTTGGCGTAGGGCGAGGCGTCGATAAGCTCCCGGACTTCCTCCGGCTTCCCCTGAAGAACGCTGGCACCGTCGCGCTGGCGGTCTTTCCCCAGCAGATAATCAACCGGGCCGGCACCGCCTCCGCGTCCCCGGGGATGAAACTTAACGATCATCGTCAGCCCCCTTTTCCAGTACGGCATGCCGCAGCCGCTCGAGTCCGGCATCGATGGCCATCAGCGCGGCGACGACCTGCACGCGGTCGAGACCGCTACTGCCACCGGCGTTAACCTGGCGGGCAATCTGGTTGAGGTTGTTCCCCATGCCGGCAAGCTGACGAAGCAGCGCCGGCGAGATCGAGGGAAGTTTGCCGGCCCGGGCGGGCTTCTCGTCCAGGCACGTCTGCCGCATCCAGGCCGCGAGCTGTTTACCGTCGCAGCGTTCCAGCAGACGGCGGTGCTCATCTTCTGTTACCCACATCGTGAGCATTTTGCTGCGTTTGTCTGCCAATCCGGCCTCCTGATAACGCCGGGACGGGCGGGAAATCTTTTCCCGGTCGGCGCGGTGTTGGGCAAGCCGCAGGCGCGTCAGTGGCATTTAGCGGGTTTCGGGGCGCAGCCCTGAACCAGTCACGTAGCGCTAGCGGAGTGTATACTGGCTTACTATGGTGGCACGACGGGAATCGGGATGAAATAGTCAGTCATGAAAACTGTGAGATGAGGCTCAGGTGCGTAAGAGGCTGATGCCTGTCCCGGTGGATATTCCGCTTCCTCGCTCACTGACTCGCTACGCTCGGTCGTTCGGCTGCGGCGAGCGGTACGGACTCACGGATAAAGACGTGGCGGGGAAATACGTGAATGCAGGAGGGGAAGAAAGGATGCGCCGCTGCCGGTTTTCCATAGGCTCCGCCCCCCTGACAAGCATCACAGAATCTGACGCTCAAATCAGTGGTGGCGAAACCCGATGCGGCTTAAAGATACCAGGCGTTTCCCCCTGATGGCTCCCTCGTGCTCCCCCGCATTCCTGCCTTTCGGTTTACCGGTGTCATTCCGCTGTTATGGCCGCGGTTTCTCATTCCACGCCTGACACTCAGTTCCGCGAAGGCAGTTCGCTCCAGGATTGACTGTATGCACGAACCCCCCGTTCAGTCCGACTGCTGCGCCTTATCCGGTAACTATCGTCTTGAGTCCAACCCGGAAAGACACGAAAAATCGCTACTGGCAGCAGCCATTAGTAACTGGAGGTATACGAGAGACAAATTAAGAGGTCTTGAAGTATGGGCCTGAGAGAGGCTACACTGAAAGAACAGTTTTGGTTTCTGCGGTCTCGTATACCCAGTTACCTGGTTAAGCAGTTCCCCAACTGACTTAACCTTCGATCAAACCACCTCCCCAGGTGGTTTTTTCGTTTTCAGAGCAAGAGATTACGACTGTAACGACAGGATCACAAGAAGATCATTTACTCAGAGAGACTAACT
>NZ_FCOP01000007.1 GCF_900021175.1 Pseudenterobacter timonensis | reverse complement strand
GTGTTAGGCCTGCCGCCAGCGTTCAATCTGAGCCATGATCAAACTCTTCAATTTAAAAGTTTGATGCTCAAAGAATTAAACTTCGTAATGAATTACGTGTTCACTCAATGAGACTTGGTATTCATTTATTGTCCGAAGACATTAAGAATCCATGTCACCTGAGTGCCCACACAGATTGTCTGATAAATTGTTAAAGAGCAGGTGCGACGCGGCTTTCAGCTCACCGTCGCGAGGTGGCGTATATTACGCTTTCCTCTTTCAGAGTCAACCCTGTTTTTCAGGATTTTTTCTCTTCAACCAACCGGCTGTTTCTGAAGTGATTCACATCCGCCGTGTCGATGGAGGCGCATTATAGGGAGTTCTCTGCAGGCCGCAATAGAAAAATTGCAGAAAAATGACTGACTGCTGCATTCCCCAGCAAAACCCCGCCTTATACCCTGTTACACACAGAGTTATCCACATCACCTCGAAAAGATGAAAATTCGCGAGCGTTGCGCAAACGTTTTCGTTAAAATGCTCGCGCTAAATAAAGATGCCCCGTCAGATGTGTTAGCTGAGTTTTTCAGAGGAAAATTCATCTAACGCTCTCTGTAATCGTGAAATCCAGGGGATTTACCATGCAACAACGTCGTCCAGTCCGCCGCGCGCTGCTCAGTGTTTCTGACAAAGCCGGTATCGTCGAATTTGCTCAGGCGCTTTCTGCGCGTGGCGTGGAGCTGCTTTCCACAGGCGGTACCGCCCGCCTGCTGGCAGATAAAGGTCTGTCGGTCACCGAAGTGTCTGACTATACCGGTTTCCCGGAAATGATGGATGGGCGCGTCAAGACGCTACACCCGAAAGTGCACGGCGGTATTTTGGGCCGTCGCGGTCAGGATGATGGCATTATGGAAGAGCATGGTATCGCGCCGATCGATATGGTGGTTGTGAACCTCTACCCGTTCGCCCAGACCGTAGCCCGCGAAGGTTGCTCGCTGGAAGACGCGGTAGAAAATATCGATATCGGCGGCCCGACCATGGTCCGCTCCGCGGCCAAGAACCATAAAGATGTAGCTATCGTCGTTAAGAGCAGCGACTACAACGCCATTATTAGTGAGATGGATGCCAACGACGGCTCTCTGACCCTGGAGACGCGTTTCGATCTGGCGATTAAAGCGTTCGAACACACCGCCGCCTATGACAGCATGATTGCGAACTACTTCGGCAGCATGGTTCCTGCCTACCATGAAGAGAGCAAGGAGCCTTCAGGCCGCTTCCCGCGTACCCTGAACCTGAACTTCATTAAAAAGCAGGATATGCGTTACGGGGAAAACAGCCACCAACAGGCTGCCTTCTATATAGAAGAAGAGATCAAAGAGGCTTCCGTCGCCACCGCGCAACAGGTACAGGGTAAAGCGCTCTCCTATAACAACATCGCCGATACCGACGCGGCGCTGGAGTGTGTCAAAGAGTTTAGCGAGCCGGCCTGTGTGATCGTGAAGCATGCTAACCCATGCGGCGTGGCGGTAAGCAGCTCGATTCTGGAGGCTTACGATCGCGCCTACAAAACCGACCCCACCTCCGCTTTCGGTGGCATCATCGCTTTTAACCGCGAACTGGATGCGGAAACTGCCCGTGCCATTATCTCCCGTCAGTTTGTGGAGGTGATTATTGCCCCTTCTGCAACAGAAGAGGCGCTGAGCATCACCGCGGCGAAACAGAATGTTCGCGTCCTGGTTTGCGGCGCGTGGGGTGAGCGTGTACCGGGCCTGGACTTCAAACGCGTCAACGGCGGTCTGCTGGTACAGGATCGCGATCTGGGAATGGTCACTGCGGGCGAACTGCAGGTCGTCACCAAACGCCAGCCGGACGAGCAGGAGCTGCGTGATGCGCTGTTCTGCTGGAAAGTGGCGAAGTTCGTAAAATCGAACGCTATTGTCTATGCCAAAGAGAACATGACCATTGGCATTGGCGCCGGGCAGATGAGCCGCGTCTACTCCGCGAAAATTGCCGGTATCAAAGCAGCCGACGAAGGGCTGGAAGTGAAAGGCTCCGCAATGGCCTCTGACGCCTTCTTCCCGTTCCGTGACGGTATCGATGCCGCCGCCGCCGTTGGGGTGACCTGTGTCATTCAGCCGGGCGGCTCTATCCGCGATGAAGAAGTCATTGCCGCCGCCGACGAACACGGTATTGCGATGATCTTCACCGATATGCGCCACTTCCGCCATTAATGGAGCAGACGATGAAAGTTTTAGTAATTGGTAACGGCGGGCGCGAGCACGCGCTGGCGTGGAAAGCGGCGCAGTCGCCCAAAGTGGAGACCGTTTTTGTCGCCCCGGGCAACGCCGGCACCGCCCTGGAGCCGACCCTGCAGAACGTCGCGATTGATGTCACCGATATCCCGGCGCTGTTAAGCTTTGCGCAGAATGAGAAGATCGATCTGACCATTGTCGGCCCGGAAGCGCCGCTGGTCATTGGCGTAGTGGATGCGTTTCGTGCCGCAGGACTGAAAATTTTTGGTCCTACCGAGGGCGCCGCCCAGCTGGAAGGCTCGAAAGCCTTTACCAAAGATTTCCTCGCGCGACATAACATCCCGACCGCCGAATACCAGAATTTTACCGAGGTTGAGCCCGCGCTCGCTTATCTGCGTGAGAAAGGGGCGCCCATCGTCATCAAAGCCGACGGCCTGGCTGCCGGTAAAGGGGTGATTGTGGCGATGACCCTCGAAGAAGCCGAAGCGGCCGTTCAGGATATGCTGGCAGGCAACGCCTTTGGCGACGCGGGGCACCGTATCGTTATCGAAGAGTTCCTCGACGGCGAAGAGGCGAGCTTTATCGTTATGGTGGACGGCGAGCATGTCCTGCCGATGGCCACCAGCCAGGACCACAAGCGCGTAGGCGATGGCGATACTGGCCCGAACACCGGCGGTATGGGCGCTTACTCCCCGGCGCCAGTCGTTACCGACGAGGTCCATCAGCGCACCATGGAACGTATCATCTGGCCAACCGTGAAAGGAATGGCGATGGAGGGGAATACCTATACCGGCTTCCTGTATGCGGGTCTGATGATCGATAAACAGGGGAATCCGAAGGTCATTGAGTTTAACTGTCGCTTTGGCGATCCGGAAACTCAGCCGATCATGCTGCGCATGAAATCCGATCTGGTCGAGCTCTGCCTGGCCGCCTGTGACGGCAAGCTGGACGAGAAAACCTCAGAATGGGACGAGCGCGCCTCGCTGGGCGTGGTGATTGCCGCAGGCGGATATCCGGGCAGCTATCGTACCGGCGATGAGATCCACGGCCTGCCGCTGGAAGCGCTGGACGCCGCGAAGGTCTTTCATGCCGGTACTACGCTTTCGGATGACGACCGGGTGCTGACCAACGGTGGCCGCGTACTGTGTGCCACGGCGCTTGGCTCGTCGGTCGCAGAAGCGCAGCAGCGCGCCTATGCGCTGATGGCGGATATTCACTGGGACGGTAGCTTCAGCCGCCGGGATATCGGCTATCGTGCCATTGCGCGCGAGCAAGGCAAATAACGTTCCCCGTAACGCGTTCCTCCCGGTAATGACGAGGGGAGCGCGTTAAAAATCCTCTTCCGTTGGCTGCCAGGTGCAGTAATCTTCGTTCGCCACCAGCAACAGCTGTGCCCCTTCCGGCGCTTCCAGCCAGGCGATGCTCACTTCAAGTGAGGAATGACGCTGCCGGCGTTGAATATGCGCGATCTCCCAGCTTTCCAGCTCAGGCTTTACCGTCTGTCCTTCGCAGGTGGTAACCGACCCATCGGCATGCCAGCGTCCCTGACGTAACACCACCTGCCCCAGACGCAACGCATCGCTGGTCTGACGCACCTGTGCGGCGCGATAGCGGTAGAGATCGATTTGATCGCTGGAGAGCTGCTGTTTATGGCCGCTAACCTCATGCTGCATAAAACTCACGTCACCGTTATCGTCGAAACGAACGCGCACATGCTCTGGCGTTTTGCTGTAGATATTGAGGTCGATCAGCGCCAGCATCTCCCCCTGCCAACGGTATTCCGCCGTCGTGGTATTGCCGGTATGCCATGGGCTAAATGCGGTGAGGAGGTGAACGTCGTTGCCGGTATCTTTGCGCCAGATGCGGACCGCGCCCTGGTTATCGGCGTAGCCGCTGGCGGTGAAGGGCGGCAGAGAGGAGTCGTGGCTACAGGCCGTGAGCAGCAGCGCTCCCGCCAGCATCGCCATACGCCAGACAGACAAAAGGGGCGAAACCGCCCCTCCGTTAAATCTGTTCACTGCCACGCGTCTTACTTAACTGCGTCTTTCAGTGCTTTACCAGAAACAAATGCCGGTACGTTAGCCGCGGCGATTTTGATCTCTTTACCGGTCTGCGGGTTGCGGCCAGTACGCTCAGCGCGGTGGTTCACTTTGAAGGTACCGAAACCTACCAGTTGTACAGCATCGCCTTCTTTCAGAGACTCAGTAATTGCAGCCAGGGTGGATTCCAGAGCAGCTTTCGCCTGCACTTTAGACAGGTCAGCCTTGTCAGCAATTACATCAATCAGTTGAGTCTTGTTCATAAGTTATCCTTACAATGTGTTTATCGCTTGCTAAGCATCGAGTGCGACGAAAAGGCCTGAAAAGCACTCTCCTGCATACACGCACCGATAGCCACTTTTTTTCGCCCCCCAAATGTAGACCAGACGGGGGGCGGATGGGAAGAGTCGAGGCATGACAAAACGGACGTTAAATCACGTTTTGTTGTCTCATTGATTAATTTTTATACCGATATTGCTCTCGCCCGCCTCGCGCAGGTCCGCACGCAGCCCTTTAATCAGTTCAGGATCGCGTTCTTCACAGGCGGCCAGCAGGCGAAATATCTCCCACTGAATATCCCATTCCTGCTCAACGGCCGGGTTAACGCGCAGTTCATCGTCCGTCATTTCCCGCCCTTCCTGGGTCATCTCCAGCATCGCCACGGTGGTAATAGACGCCTTGCTCACTTCAATAGCATGCTCCAGCGTTTCGCCGCTCAGACGGGAGTGAATCAGCTCGCTTAACGCCACGCAGGCGTCAATGGCCGGATAGACGCCATAGATATCGTAATCATCCGCCGCCGGGATCGCCTCTTCGAGCTTTTCGAGCTGGGAGTCGAAGTTCACCTTCGCATCCTTCACCGTCAGCGTCTCCCAGATCAGGTCGAGAATGCGGCGGTAGATATGGCCGTCGCCAAACCCGGTCTCCTTGCAGAAGGCGGCATAATTAGGGTACATGCGCTCGCACAGGCAGGCCATAAAGGTGACGTGCTGCCAGCTCTCCAGTTTCTCCAGGCGCAGATGGATCGGGTTTTGTAGCATGATGATCTCTCGAATCGGAAATTGGCGGCAGTTTACCTGAATCAGCGCTGAATTTCTTGCCAACGAACAAAGGCCGGACGTCCCGATGCGACGGCATCGGCCCAGCGGGTTGGCTCCGGCAGGCGGTAGCCCTTCATACAGCGCTGGACCCATGCCAGAGCGGTATCCACGCTCACCCGGTGGCCGGTGGCGACAAACAGGGGATTACAGCGCGCTTTACTGCGCCAGACCCACGCCAGCTGCTCGCCTTTATCGATAAGCGGCGCCAGCGCGCCCGGTTCGGCGGAGAGAGGCTCAAATTTGCCGCAGAGGCGTTTTTTCGCCACGCCGATGGTCGGGACATCCACCAGCAGGCCAAAATGACTGGCGACGCCGAGCCTGCGCGGGTGTGAAATACCGTGACCATCCACAAACAGCAGATCGGGTTTTTGCGAGAGTTGCTCCCACGCTGCCATCAGCGCGGGATATTCACGAAAGGAGAGAAAGCCGGGAATATAGGGCATGGTGGTGGGAATGCGCGCCACCTTGTACTCCACCAGCTCCAGTTCCGGCCAGGACAACAGCACCATCGCCGCTCGCGTCACCTCCCCGCCCTGCTCAAATCCGACGTCTGCGCCGCCTATCAGCCGCGGCGGGTCCTTTTCCAGACGATCCTCACGGATAACCGATGAGGCCAGTTCGATTTGTTGCGCGCGTAATGACGCGAGATCCATAACAGCTCCTTAGCGGTGGTACTGCGCAGAAAGTCGGTGTACCGCCTCTACAAACGCGCCAGCGTGTTCTGGCGGCACATCCTGATGAATGCCGTGGCCCAGGTTAAAGACGTGGCCTTCCCCCTGACCAAAGCCGGCAAGTATAGTGGCAACCTCTTCCTCGATGCGGGCGGGCGCTGCATAAAGCATAGACGGATCCATATTGCCTTGCAGCGCCACCTTGTCGCCCACGCGACGACGCGCATCGGCGATATCGGTGGTCCAGTCGAGTCCCAGCGCGTCGCAGCCGGTCTGCGCCATCGCCTCCAGCCACTGGCCGCCCCCTTTGGTAAAGAGCGTCACCGGCACGCGACGGCCGTCGTTTTCACGCAGCAGGCCATCGACGATTTTATGCATGTAGTAGAGGGAGAACTGCTGATAGTCGCGCCCGGTCAACACGCCGCCCCAGGTGTCAAAGATCATGACCGACTGCGCGCCCGCTTTGATTTGGGCGTTAAGGTAGAGGGTAACGCTTTTCGCCAGCTTATCGAGCAGGGCATGCAGCGTCAGCGGCTCGGCGTACATCATCTTCTTGATGACCGTAAAAGCCTTGCTGCTGCCGCCTTCCACCATATAGGTCGCCAGCGTCCATGGGCTGCCGGAAAAGCCGATCAGCGGCACCTCCCCCCTCAGTTCACGGCGAATGGTCCGTACCGCGTTCATCACATACCCCAGCTCCTGCTCCGGGTCGGGAACGGGCAGCTTGTCTACATCCGCTTTGTTCTTAACCGGCGAGGTAAAGCGCGGACCTTCGCCCGTCTCGAAGTAGAGTCCCAGCCCCATGGCGTCAGGGATGGTGAGGATGTCTGAAAAAAGGATCGCCGCATCCAGCGGGTAACGGCGCAGCGGCTGGAGGGTCACCTCGCAGGCCAGCTCCGCGTTTTTGCACAGCGACATAAAATCGCCCGCCTGGGCGCGCGTGGCTTTGTACTCCGGCAGATAGCGGCCCGCCTGGCGCATCATCCACACGGGGGTAACATCCACGGGCTGGCGCAGCAGCGCACGCAGATAGCGATCGTTCTTCAGTTCGGTCATTTTGCTGTTCCTTAATGCGTCAGACGCCTAGTGTAACATCACTCATACTCTGCCCGACACAGCGCCACCGTATCTTCAATTAAGCGCCGCGCCACGGTGCCCGGCGGCGGTAACAGCGGTAGATCGTCGTAGCGATACCAGTTCGCCTCCAGCAGCTCTTTCGGATCGATAACGATATCCCCGCTCTCATACTCCGCCATAAAGGCGGTCATCAGCGACTGCGGGAAGGGCCACGGCTGCGAGGTGACATAGCGCAGATTTTTGACTTTGATGCCGCTCTCTTCCATCACCTCGCGGGCTACCGTCTGCTCCAGCGTCTCGCCCACTTCAACGAAGCCGGCCAGTACGGTATGAATACCGTTGCGATGGCGGGTATGTTGCGCCAGCAGGATGGAATCCTCCCGACGGATGGCGACGATGATGCACGGCGCGATTTGCGGGTAGTAGCGCTCACGGCAGTGGCCGCAGAGCATCGCCCACTCGGTTTTGCTCGGATGCATGGGGTGGCCGCAATAGCCGCAGAACTTATGCGAGCGGTAAAATTCAGCCAGCTGCACGCCGCGTCCCGCCAGCTGAAACAGGCCGGGATCCCGATCCAGTAGCTGACGAAGCGATCCCATCTCCTGGCGACGCGCCTGCTGGATCAACCACACCGGCTCGCCCTGCCATTCCCCGATTACGCGTGCGTGCTGGCCCACAAGATCGAAATTTACAGCCTCGCCGTATGGTAAATCTCCGCCGGGCATCCATAATTTTTGTTCATGGCTGACGATCCACCAGCCACGATCTGATTTTTCAATTATACGATCCATATCTATTGCACAACCTTTGCTTCACAGGCATGTTGGTAACATTATTCTTACATTTGGTGGGCAGCTTTTAATCTTAAACTTGCGGAGTCAAAAAGGGAGCAGCCCGAATTTTGCCGGTGCCAATATTTTTCCTCAGCTGGAAGCCAATACCCAGCGCATCATGGATTATTACGACTCCACGCTGGAGAACGCCATCGATCACGATAACTATCTGGAGTTTCAGCAGGCGTTATCCGATCTGGGCGAGGCGCTGGAAGAGCGCTTTACGCTGGAAGATGCCCTGATTGTTCTGGCGCTGGCGAATCCGCTTAACGCCAGCAACGAAGAGAACATGGTGCGACCCGCTTGAGTTCTTAATCATTAACGCGTAATTTACAAACACCGCTCCTGCTCTGCAGGAGCCTTTTCTTGTCGGAGTGCCCATTCGGGCTGAGACCGTTAATTCGGGATCCGCGGAACCTGATCAGGCTAATACCTGCGAAGGGAACAAGAGTCAATCAGCTGTTGCATCGCCTGCGGGCGATCTCCTCTTGCTTCATCCGTCGTCTGGCAAGCCATATCCTTCACTTTTGGAATGAGCTATGTCTGCAACAAAACTGACCCGCCGCGAACAGCGCGCACAGGCACAACACTTTATCGATACGCTGGAAGGCACCGCTTTCCCTAACTCAACACGCATTTACATTACCGGCTCGCGCCCGGACATTCGCGTTCCTGTGCGCGAAATCCAGCTCAGCCCGACGCTGACGGGTGGGACGAAGGCGCAGCCGCAGTTCGAAGAGAATGAACCGATTCCGGTGTATGACACCTCCGGTCCTTACGGCGATCCCGACGTCGCGATTAACGTCCAGCAGGGGCTGGCTAAGCTGCGTCAGCCGTGGATTGAGGCACGCGGCGACAGCGAAGCCCTTCCTGACCGCAGCTCCGCCTATACCCGCGAGCGGCTTGCCGATGACGGACTGGACGAGCTGCGCTTTACCGGCCTGCAGACACCAAAGCGTGCCCGACCAGGCCAGCGCGTTACCCAGCTGCACTATGCCCGCCGCGGGATTGTGACGCCGGAGATGGAGTTTATCGCGATCCGCGAAAATATGGGCCGCGAGCGCATACGCGCCGACGTGCTGCGCCGCCAGCATCCGGGAGAGGGTTTCGGCGCACGCCTGCCGGAAAACATCACGCCGGAGTTTGTCCGTGACGAAGTGGCCGCAGGCCGCGCCATTATTCCGGCTAACATTAACCATCCGGAATCGGAGCCGATGATCATTGGCCGCAACTTCCTGGTCAAAGTGAATGCCAATATCGGCAACTCGGCGGTGACCTCCTCCATCGAAGAGGAGGTAGAAAAGCTGGTGTGGGCCACCCGCTGGGGAGCCGACACGGTGATGGATCTCTCCACCGGACGCTATATTCACGAAACCCGCGAATGGATCCTGCGCAACAGCCCGGTTCCCATCGGCACGGTTCCCATCTACCAGGCGCTGGAGAAGGTTAACGGTATCGCCGAGAACCTCACCTGGGAAGCGTTCCGCGACACCCTGCTGGAGCAGGCGGAGCAAGGAGTGGACTACTTCACCATTCATGCGGGCGTGCTGCTGCGCTACGTGCCGATGACCTCCAGACGGCTGACCGGTATTGTCTCGCGCGGTGGTTCGATCATGGCGAAGTGGTGCCTCTCCCGGCACCAGGAGAATTTCCTCTATGAACATTTTCACGAGATTTGTGAAATCTGCGCCGCCTATGACGTCTCGCTGTCGCTGGGCGACGGCCTGCGTCCCGGCTCTATTCAGGATGCCAACGACGAAGCGCAGTTTGCCGAACTGCATACGCTCGGCGAACTGACCAAAATCGCCTGGGAGTATGACGTCCAGGTGATGATCGAAGGCCCTGGCCATGTGCCAATGCAAATGATCCGCCGCAATATGACCGAGGAGCTGGAGCACTGCCACGAAGCGCCGTTTTATACGCTGGGGCCGCTTACTACCGATATTGCACCGGGCTACGACCACTTCACCTCCGGCATCGGCGCGGCGATGATCGGCTGGTTTGGCTGCGCCATGCTCTGCTACGTCACGCCGAAAGAGCACCTCGGCCTGCCAAACAAAGAGGATGTTAAGCAGGGGCTAATCGCCTACAAAATCGCCGCCCACGCAGCCGATCTGGCGAAAGGTCATCCCGGCGCGCAGATCCGCGATAACGCCATGTCTAAGGCGCGCTTTGAGTTCCGCTGGGAAGATCAATTCAACCTGGCGCTAGACCCGTTCACCGCCCGCGCCTGGCACGACGAAACCCTGCCGCAGGAGTCGGGCAAAGTGGCGCACTTCTGCTCCATGTGCGGGCCGAAGTTCTGCTCCATGAAAATCAGCCAGGAGGTGCGGGACTACGCGGCGGCCCAGGCCATTGAAGCGGGCATGGCGGAGCAGTCAGAAAACTTCCGCGCCAGAGGCGGCGAAATCTACCTGCGCAGGGAGGAAGCGTAATGTATCAGCCCGATTATCCGCCGGTTCCCTTTCGCCTGGGGCTTTACCCGGTAGTGGAGAGCGTGGTGTGGATCGAGCGCCTGCTGGATGCTGGCGTGCGCACCCTCCAGCTGCGCATCAAAGATAAGCGCGACGATGAGGTGGAAGCCGATGTAGTGGCCGCCATCGCGCTGGGACAGCGCTATAACGCCCGGCTGTTTATTAATGATTACTGGCGGCTGGCGATAAAGCATCAGGCGTACGGCGTCCATCTCGGTCAGGAGGATCTACAAACTACCGACCTTAAGGCGATTCGCGAGGCGGGTTTACGCCTGGGCGTCTCGACCCATGACGATATGGAGATCGACGTAGCGCTGGCGGCCCGCCCTTCCTATATCGCTCTCGGCCACGTCTTTGCGACGCAAACCAAACAGATGCCCTCCTCCCCGCAGGGGCTGGCGCAACTGGCGCGTCATGTTCAGCGTCTTGAGGATTACCCTACCGTCGCCATCGGCGGCATCAGCCTGCAACGCGCGCATGACGTACTGGCAACGGGCGTGGGCAGCATCGCGGTGGTCAGCGCCATTACCCAGGCTCACGACTGGCGGGCGGCCACGGCGCGGCTGCTGGAACTGGCGGGGGTGGGCGATGAATGACAGCGATTTCATGCGCTACAGCCGGCAGATCCTGCTGGAGGATATCGCCATTGACGGTCAGCAAAGGCTGCTGGCCAGCCGGGTGCTGATTGTCGGACTGGGTGGTTTAGGCGCCCCTGCGGCGCTCTATCTGGCGGGCGCGGGCGTCGGCACGCTGGTACTGGCAGATGATGACGAGGTACATCTTAGCAACCTGCAACGGCAGATCCTCTACACCATGGAGGATATCGCCACACCGAAAGCCCAGGCCGCCCGGACAAGGCTGGCGGCGTTCAACCCGGCCATCCGCCTGCTGGCAATGCAGGAAAAACTGGCAGGGGAGACCTTGCGCCAGCAGGTGGCGGAGGCGGACGTCGTGCTGGACTGCACCGACAACATAGCCACCCGACAGGCGATCAACGTTGCCTGCGTGGCGACCAACACGCCGCTGATTACGGCCAGCGCGGTGGGGCTGGGCGGGCAGGTAATGGTGCTGACGCCGCCCTGGCGCCAGGGCTGCTATCGCTGCCTGTGGCCAGATGACGCAGAGCCGCAGCGCAACTGCCGCACCGCAGGCGTGCTTGGCCCTGTGGTGGGCCTGATGGGTACGCTACAGGCGCTGGAGGCGATTACGCTGCTCAGCGGTATGGCCACGCCGCGCAACCAGCTTCGCCTGTTCGATGCCCGCGCAGGAAGCTGGCGCCAGCTGGCGCTGCAGCGGGCAGAGGGTTGTCCGGTATGCGGAGGTCATCATGCAAATCTGGTTTAACGACGAACCGATGCAGTGTGTGGACGGGTTTACCGTCGCGGTACTGCTCGACCAGCTTCGCCAGCTCAGGCCGGGAACAGCGCTGGCGCTTAATCAACAGATCCTGCCGCGCGAGCGGTGGGAGATTCAGCAGGTACGCGAAGGCGATAATCTCCTGCTTTTTCAGGTTATTGCAGGGGGCTGATATGTTACGTATTGCGGATAAAACTTTTACCTCGCATCTGTTTACCGGCACGGGAAAATTCGCCTCATCGCAGCTGATGGTCGATGCCATTCGGGAAAGCGGCAGCGAGCTGGTGACGCTGGCGCTAAAGCGCGTGGATCTGCGTAACCACAGCGACGCGATCCTTGCGCCGCTGCTGGAAGCCGGGGTGACGCTACTGCCTAACACCTCCGGCGCGAAAACCGCCGAAGAGGCGCTCTTTGCCGCGCGGCTGGCGCGGGAAGCACTCGGCACACACTGGCTGAAGCTGGAGATCCATCCCGATGCCCGCTGGCTGTTGCCCGATCCCATCGAGACGCTAAAAGCGGCTGAGCGGCTGGTAAAAGAGGGCTTTACCGTCCTCCCCTATTGCGGCGCCGATCCGGTGCTCTGCAAACGGCTCGAGGAGGCGGGCTGCGCGGCGGTGATGCCGCTCGGCGCGCCGATTGGCTCCAACCGGGGGCTGGAGACCCGCGCGATGCTGGAAATTATTATTGAGCAAGCAACAGTGCCGGTGGTTATTGACGCCGGGATTGGCGTGCCGAGCCAGGCGACGCAGGCGCTGGAGATGGGCGCCGACGCGGTGCTGGTGAATACCGCCATTGCGGTGGCGAACGACCCGGTAGCCATGGCCCGGGCCTTCCGGCTGGCCGTCGAGGCGGGCGTGCTGGCGCGTGAGGCGGGGCCAGGCGCACACGGTTTTGAGGCCCGGGCCACCAGCCCGCTGACCGGCTTTCTGGAGGCGTTTTGATGCTGACCTTTACCGACCGCTGGAGAGAGCTCGACTGGGACGACATCCGGCTTAAAATCAACACAGCCACCTCCGCCGACGTGGAGCGCGCCCTTAACGCCCGCCGCCTGACGCGCGACGATATGATGGCGCTACTCTCCCCGGCCGCCAGCGACTGGCTGGAACCCATGGCGCAAAAGGCCCGCCGTCTGACCCGCCAGCGGTTCGGCAATACGGTGAGCTTTTACGTGCCACTCTATCTTTCTAACCTGTGCGCTAATGACTGCACCTACTGCGGCTTCTCCATGAGCAATCGCATCAGGCGCAAAACGCTTGATGCTGACGATATCGCCCGGGAATGTACGGCGATCCGCGAAATGGGATTTGAGCATCTGCTGCTGGTGACCGGCGAGCACCAGGCAAAGGTGGGAATGGATTATTTTCGCCAGCATATCCCGGCCATTCGCCGCCGTTTCGCCTCGCTGCATATGGAGGTGCAGCCGCTTTCCACGGCGGAATATGCGGAGCTAAAAAACCTGGGGCTGGATGGAGTGATGGTCTACCAGGAGACCTATCATCAGGCGACCTACGCCCGCCACCATCTGAAGGGGAAAAAGCAGGATTTCATTTTCCGGCTGGAAACCCCCGATCGGCTGGGCAAGGCGGGCATTGATAAGATTGGGCTTGGCGCGCTGACGGGCCTTTCCGACAGCTGGCGCGTGGATAATTATATGGTGGCGGAGCATCTGCTGTGGCTGCAGCAGCATTACTGGCAGAGCCGCTATTCCGTCTCCTTTCCGCGTCTGCGTCCCTGCGCGGGCGGTATCGAACCGGCATCGCTGATGGATGAGCGCCAGCTGGTACAGACGATCTGCGCGTTTCGCCTCTTCGCCCCGGAAGTGGAGCTTTCTCTCTCCACGCGTGAATCCCCGGCTTTTCGCGACAGCGTCGTACCGCTGGCCATCAATAACGTCAGCGCCTTCTCGAAAACGCAGCCCGGCGGCTATGCCGATAACCGCCCTGAACTGGAACAATTTGCTCCGCACGATGGGCGAACGCCCGACGCTGTCGCGAAGGCGCTGGCAGCTCAGGGGTTACAGCCGGTCTGGAAAGACTGGGACGGCTGGCTGGGACGCAGCTCGCAAACGTGATGAATGCGGCGGTAAAAGGATAAAAAACTGTCGAGCCGCGACGCAAAGCCTGCAACGGGTCGTTGTCCGGTACGGCCCGCGTTTTTATTCTCTCGTCGTCAGCAACGGATGCTGACCAGGGCGAAAAAGCTTCTTCCTCGTTTCGCCCTGCCCTCCGAAAAATCGGGATTATTTAGAATGTTCTTAAGATAAATCATTTTGAACAAATTGACGGTGCTTATAATAGATACGCCTCGTTAGCGGACAACCGGGGTTAGCCTTCTCTTTTCATCTGTTTTTCTTCAGGACTGATAGGCAATTCATGGCATTTCACAGCAGAAAACTCTCTTTTACCACGCCGATTCTGGTGAGTTTTGCAGGCATCTTTTTCAGCTTTCTGCTTATTGCTGTATTTATCACTCTTACTCAGAGAAATGATGTTCTTGAGAATTATCACGAGATTAACCATAAATTCACCCATAACCTGGCGGTAAATTACACCGAGTCGATTCTGCGTGAGAACGACTATATCCTGGCCCGCGCAGCCAACTTCTTTTCCGTCGACGATCGGCTGGAGGAGACGATCAACCGCGATCCCGGGCGCGGTTTGCAGCTCCTGATGCAGCTGCAAACCCTGATGCCCGCCGTTTCATCCATCTCGCTGGCGGATACCCGAGGGCATTACTTACGCGCACCAGAAGTATCCGCAACCGATGCGAATAAGCGGTTTGATGTCCGTCGCTCGCCCTGGTATGTGGTACAGGCTGAAGCCAGCACTTTCAATCGTTATACCCGCGTCTACATGGATAACTTTACTCACCAACCGACGGTGACCGTCTACAAACCGGTTATTACGGCGGGCGGCAGGCTGAAAGGAAGCCTCGCGTTTCATCTCGATCTCGCCGCCATGGGTTATACCCTGCGTCATATGGCGGCGCCAACGCAGGGAGAGTTTTTCATTGTGGAGCGTGACGGCCGGGTGGTGCTGCATCCCAATACGGGAGCGCTCTTTAAACGCTACGTCAGCGACACCCTGATGGAAAAAATGACCAGCGGCGAAGGGCATATTTACGATCCAGAGAGCCGGGAATGGTATTACTATTACTCATTCACCAATCCCGACTGGTTTGTCATCTACCGGGTCTCCGACGCTACGCTGAATAACCTCACCCGCCATGCCACCACGATGGTGATCTGGGGTTTTGCGCTGGCCGCCTTCGTCATTGTGCTGTTCGGGCTCTATCTGCGCCACGCCTCGCGCACGGTGCTAATGAATATCATCCAGGCCATTAAAACCGGAGAAGTAAATCGCGTACCGCGTCTGGAGGCGATGCTCAGCAAGGCGATCGAATCCAGCAAAGCGCGCGAACAGGCTTATGCCCGGCAGGCGACCCATGATGCTCTGACCGGCTGTAAGAACCGTCGCGCCTTTGACAGCGATATCGCGGCGCTGATGAACGATCATCAACCATTTATCCTGGCGCTGGTCGATGTCGATAACTTTAAGTTTATCAACGATACCTGGGGGCATCTCACCGGTGATGTCGTGCTGCGCCATATCGCCCATGAAGGGCTTAAAATTTTTCATCCGCACAATGTCGCTCTCTACCGCTATGGCGGAGAAGAGTTTGCGGTCATCTTTACCGCATCGCAAATGCATGAGGCCTGCCCCCTGCTGGAAGCGTGGCGCCAGCGCGTGGCGGCGCGAAGCTGGCGTGAAAAAGGGCTGCAGGTAACCTTTAGCGCAGGCTATGGCGAGTGGCAGTTTGAACCGCTGGAAAATCTCCTCAGCAGCGTTGACGAAGCGTTGTACACGGCTAAACGACAGGGTAAAGATCGTATCCTTTCTGTCACTTCCCGCTGATCGTTCGCGGATAAAAAAGCCTGTTACAACAGGCTTTCTGCCGTTGCAGGCAAAATTGTAACCGGTTTCATAAAAATAGACCTTTCTTTGTGATGCCTGGCACACAATCATCGCAAAGCGATTGTTGTCGCGCTCCGCACGGGCTAATTATCCTTAGACACATGTACATCGAGGCTGATTATGAAGAACATCGTTTTATGCTGTGCAGCGGGAATGTCAACCAGCATGCTGGTTCAACGTATGAAAGATGCCGCTCAGAAGAAAGGGGTTGAAGTCACGATTAAAGCCGTGCCGGTTGCGGAGTTTAAGGAAAACATCGCCACAGCCGATATCGTTCTCCTGGGGCCACAGGTGAAATACGAGCAGGCCAAACTGCAGGCGCAGGCGGAGCCGCTGGGTAAAAAGGTGGCCGTAATCGATATGATGGATTACGGCATGATGAAAGGCGATGCCGTCCTGGAAAAAGCGCTTAAACTGCTGGAGTGAGCCATGGAAGATTTAGAAACGACCATTATGGAACTGCTGGTTAACGCAGGCGCCGCGCGAAGCGCTGCCCTCACCGCTCTGCAGATGGCACGTAAAGGCGACTTTGCCGAAGCCGAAAAGGCGATGGAGGAGTCGCGAGAATATGTTAAGCATGCGCATACTATCCAGACGCAGCTGATCGGGCTTGATGAGGGTACCGGCAAGCTGCCGGTGAATCTCATCACCGTCCACTCTCAGGACCATCTTATGAACGCGATGGTCATTCAGGATCTGGCGGGGGATATGATTGAGCTTTATCGACGGATCCCGTTAGTAAATTGAAGATATACAGATGTAAAAAAACCCGCCGAGGCGGGTTTTTTATTGTCGGGTGGCGCTACGCTTAGCCGACCTACGATTTATATGCCCGGTAATTTTCACCACCGGGCATCAACGATTACTCGTTGTCGGAACCGCCCAGACCTGCGTTCAGCAGTTCTGCCAGGCTGGCAGAAGCTTCTTCTGCGCTAACCTGCGGTGCAGCCGGCATTTCGCCCGCCGCGCGACGGCGCATACGATCCTGGTGGTACGCATAACCGGTACCCGCCGGGATCAGACGACCCACGATGACGTTCTCTTTCAGACCGCGCAGTTCGTCGCGTTTGCCCGCAACGGCTGCTTCGGTAAGCACACGCGTGGTCTCCTGGAACGATGCCGCGGAGATGAAGGACTCGGTTGCCAGAGACGCTTTGGTGATACCCAGCAGATCGCGTGCGTAAGTCGCACCCACCTTGCCGTTCGCTTCCAGATCGCGGTTAGCGATCTTAACGCGAGAGTATTCCACCTGCTCACCTTCGAGGAACTCGGAGCTGCCCGCGTTCACGATGGTGGCTTTACGCAGCATCTGACGAACGATAACTTCGATGTGCTTATCGTTGATCTTAACGCCCTGCAGACGGTAAACGTCCTGCACTTCGTTCACGATGTAACGAGTTACCGCGTGAACGCCACGCAGACGCAGAATGTCGTGCGGCGCTTCCGGACCGTCGGAAACCACGTCACCACGTTCTACGCGTTCACCTTCGAACACGTTGAGCTGACGCCATTTCGGAATCATCTCTTCGTACGGCTCGCTACCGTCAACCGGGGTGATCACCAGACGGCGTTTACCTTTGGTCTCTTTACCGAAGGAGATAATACCGCTGATTTCCGCCAGGATTGCCGGCTCTTTCGGACGACGTGCTTCGAACAGGTCCGCAACGCGCGGCAGACCACCGGTGATGTCCTTGGTACCGCCGGATTCCTGCGGAATACGCGCCAGGGTGTCACCAGAGCTGATCTGTACGCCATCTTCCAGCTGAACAATCGCTTTACCCGGCAGGAAGTACTGAGCAGGCATATCGGTGCCTGGGATCAGAACGTCGTTGCCCTGAGCGTCAACAATTTTCAGCGCCGGACGCAGGTCTTTACCACCGGTAGTACGTTCCGCAGAATCCAGAACCACCAGAGAAGAGAGACCGGTCAGTTCGTCGGTCTGACGAGTAATCGTCTGGCCGTCGATCATGTCGGTGAAGCGGATGAAACCCGCCACTTCGGTGATAACCGGCATGGTGTGCGGATCCCAGTTTGCTACGGTTTCACCGCCTGCAACCTGCTCGCCGTCGCCTTTCGCCATCACCGCGCCGTAAGGCACTTTATAGCTCTCTTTGGTACGACCAAATTCGTCGATCAGCTTCAGTTCAGTGTTACGGGAGGTAATCACCAGTTTACCGCTGGAGTTCACAACCGACTTCGCGTTGCTGAGCTTGATGCTACCTTTGTTTTTCACCTGGATGCTGGATTCAGCAGCCGCACGAGATGCCGCACCACCGATGTGGAACGTACGCATCGTCAGCTGAGTACCCGGCTCACCGATGGACTGTGCCGCGATAACGCCGATGGCTTCACCTTTGTTGATGATGTGGCCACGCGCCAGGTCACGACCGTAGCAGTGCGCACATACACCAAAGTCGGTGTCACAGGATACGACGGAACGGACTTTGACAGAGTCAACGGAGTTCGCTTCCAGCAGGTCACACCACTGTTCGTTCAGCAGAGTGTTACGCGGAACCAGAATATCCGCAGTGCCCGGCTTCAGAACGTCTTCAGCAGTTACACGACCCAGTACGCGATCGCGCAGTGGCTCTTTAACATCGCCACCCTCGATAACCGGAGTCATGACGATACCTTCCAGCGTGCCGCAGTCATCCTCGGTCACGACCAGATCCTGCGCCACGTCAACCAGACGACGAGTCAGGTAACCGGAGTTCGCCGTTTTCAGTGCGGTATCCGCCAGACCTTTACGCGCACCGTGCGTGGAGATGAAGTACTGGAGTACGTTCAGACCTTCACGGAAGTTCGCGGTGATCGGCGTTTCGATGATGGAGCCATCCGGCTTCGCCATCAGACCACGCATACCCGCCAGCTGACGAATCTGTGCAGCAGAACCACGCGCACCGGAGTCGGCCATCATGTAGATGCTGTTGAAGGAAACCTGCTGCTCTTCCTGACCGTCACGGTTAATCACGGTTTCGGTTTGCAGGTTATCCATCATCGCTTTGGATACACGATCGTTCGCCGCAGCCCAGATATCGATAACTTTGTTGTAGCGTTCGCCCGCGGTCACCAGACCAGACTGGAACTGCTCCTGGATTTCGGCAACTTCAGCTTCCGCTTCGGAGATGATCTCGTGTTTCTTCTCCGGAATTACCATATCGTCGATACCAACAGATGCACCTGAACGCGCTGCATAAGCAAAGCCGGTGTACATCGTCTGGTCAGCGAAAATTACGGTCGGCTTCAGGCCCAGAATGCGGTAACAGGTGTTCAGCATTTTGGAGATAGCCTTCTTGCCCAGCGCCTGGTTGACGATGGAGAAAGGCAGACCTTTCGGCACGATCATCCAGAGAATCGCACGGCCAACAGTCGTGTCTTTCAGGCTGGTTTTCGCGACAAATTCGCCGTTAGCATCTTTTTCATATTCGGTGATACGCACTTTAACGCGCGCATGCAGAGAGGCCAGGCCAGCGCGATAAATACGCTCAGCTTCTTTCGGGCCAGTCAGCACCATGCCTTCGCCTTTGGCGTTAACACAGTCGCGGGTCATGTAGTACAGACCCAGTACAACGTCCTGAGACGGAACGATGATCGGTTCGCCGTTCGCCGGAGAGAGGATGTTGTTGGTAGACATCATCAGCGCACGCGCTTCGAGCTGGGCTTCCAGCGTCAGCGGTACGTGAACAGCCATCTGGTCACCATCGAAGTCGGCGTTATAGGCCGCACAAACCAGCGGGTGCAGCTGGATCGCTTTACCTTCGATCAGAACCGGTTCAAACGCCTGAATACCCAGACGGTGCAGGGTCGGCGCACGGTTCAGCAGTACCGGGTGTTCGCGGATCACTTCATCCAGGATATCCCAGACGACAGCTTCTTCACGCTCAACCATTTTCTTCGCGGCTTTGATGGTGGTGGCGAGGCCACGCAGTTCCAGCTTGCCGTAAATGAACGGTTTAAACAGCTCCAGCGCCATTTTCTTCGGCAGACCGCACTGATGCAGACGCAGGTATGGACCTACGGTGATTACAGAACGACCGGAGTAGTCAACACGCTTACCGAGCAGGTTCTGACGGAAACGACCCTGCTTACCTTTGATCATATCGGCCAAAGATTTCAGCGGACGCTTGTTAGAACCGGTGATCGCACGACCGCGACGACCGTTATCCAGCAGGGCATCTACCGCTTCCTGCAGCATACGTTTTTCGTTGCGTACGATGATGTCCGGCGCAGCCAGATCCAGCAGACGCTTCAGACGGTTGTTACGGTTGATGACGCGACGATAGAGATCGTTCAGGTCAGACGTTGCGAAACGACCACCATCCAGTGGAACCAGCGGACGCAGATCTGGCGGCAGAACCGGCAGAACGGTCAGGATCATCCACTCTGGCTTGTTGCCAGACTGTACGAACGCTTCCAGCAGTTTGATACGCTTGGTCAGCTTCTTACGCTTGGTTTCAGAGTTAGTTTCGTTCAGCTCTTCACGCAGCTGCTCGCACTCTTGCTCCAGATCCATGCTCTTCAGCAGGGCCTGGATCGCTTCTGCACCCATCTTCGCGTCAAATTCGTCACCGAACTCTTCCAGCGCGTCAAGATACTGCTCTTCGGTCAGGATCTGGTTACGTTCCAGATTGGTCATACCGCCTTCGATAACCACATAGGATTCGAAGTACAGAACGCGTTCGATATCGCGCAGCGGCATATCCAGCAGCAGGCCGATACGGGACGGCAGAGATTTCAGGAACCAGATGTGCGCGGTCGGAGAGGCCAGCTCGATGTGGCCCATGCGCTCACGACGCACTTTGGTCTGGGTCACTTCAACGCCGCACTTCTCACAGATCACACCACGGTGTTTCAGGCGCTTGTACTTACCGCACAGGCACTCGTAATCTTTTACTGGCCCGAAGATACGCGCGCAGAAAAGGCCGTCACGTTCAGGTTTGAACGTACGGTAGTTAATGGTTTCCGGCTTCTTAACTTCACCGAAAGACCATGAACGGATCATGTCTGGCGAAGCCAGAGCAATTTTGATCGCATCAAACTCTTCGGTTTTAGTTTGCGCTTTCAGAAACTTTAATAAGTCTTTCACGGATTTGCTCCCGTCGGAGTTAGCACACTCCGCTGTCGGGTTTTACCCCGACAGCGGTGACCTGTTTGAGCGAGAATTACTCGTCTTCCAGTTCGATGTTGATACCCAGCGAACGAATCTCTTTCAACAGTACGTTGAAGGATTCCGGCATGCCCGGTTCCATCTGATGGTTGCCGTCCACGATGTTCTTATACATCTTAGTACGGCCGTTCACGTCATCAGACTTAACGGTGAGCATCTCCTGCAGGGTGTAGGCGGCGCCGTAAGCTTCCAGCGCCCACACTTCCATCTCCCCGAAGCGCTGACCACCGAACTGCGCTTTACCACCCAGCGGCTGCTGAGTAACCAGGCTGTAAGAGCCGGTAGAACGAGCGTGCATCTTGTCGTCGACCAGGTGGTTCAGTTTCAGCATGTACATGTAACCTACGGTTACCGGACGCTCGAACTGTTCACCGGTACGGCCGTCAAACAGCGTGATCTGACCGGAAGTCGGCAGGTCACCCAGCTGCAGCAGCTCTTTGATTTCAGCTTCTTTCGCACCGTCGAATACCGGCGTTGCGATCGGCATACCTTTGCGCAGGTTCTCTGCCAGACGCAGCACTTCTTCATCGCTGAAGGTGTTCAGGTCGACTTTCTGACGAACGTCGGCGCCCAGATCGTACGCACGCTGGATGAACTCGCGCAGTTTCGCGACTTCCTGCTGCTGTTTCAGCATGGCGTTAATCTTGTCGCCGATACCTTTCGCAGCCATACCCAGGTGGGTTTCAAGAATCTGACCGATGTTCATACGAGACGGTACGCCCAGCGGGTTCAGTACGATATCTACCGGCGTACCGTTAGCATCGTGCGGCATATCTTCGATCGGGTTGATCTTAGAGATAACACCCTTGTTACCGTGACGACCTGCCATCTTATCACCAGGCTGGATCTGACGTTTAACCGCCAGATAAACCTTAACAATCTTCAGCACGCCCGGTGCCAGATCGTCGCCCTGGGTGATTTTGCGGCGTTTCGCTTCGAGTTTTTTCTCGAACTCGTGTTTCAGTTCGTCATACTGCTCAGCCAGCTGTTCCAGCTGATTCTGTTTCTCTTCGTCGGTCAGGCCCAGTTCCAGCCAGCGATCGCGCGGCAGTTTGTCGAGCTTCTCAGCTTCAACGCCACCGGCAACCAGCACCGCATAGATACGGCTGAACAGACCTGCTTCGAGGATCTGCAGTTCTTCAGACAGGTCTTTCTTAGCCTGTTTGAGCTGCATCTCTTCGATTTCCAGCGCACGCTTATCTTTCTCAACGCCATCACGAGTGAAGACCTGAACGTCGATAACCGTACCGGAAACGCCGTTCGGTACGCGCAGAGAAGAGTCTTTCACGTCAGACGCTTTCTCACCGAAGATCGCGCGCAGCAGTTTCTCTTCTGGCGTCAGCTGGGTTTCGCCTTTCGGCGTCACTTTACCAACCAGAATATCGCCGCCGGTCACTTCCGCACCGATGTAAACGATACCGGATTCATCCAGTTTGGAGAGCGCAGCTTCACCCACGTTCGGGATGTCAGCGGTGATCTCTTCCGGCCCCAGCTTGGTGTCACGGGAGACACATGCCAGTTCCTGAATGTGAATCGTGGTGAAACGATCTTCCTGGACCACACGCTCGGAAACGAGGATGGAGTCTTCGAAGTTGTAACCGTTCCACGGCATGAACGCTACGCGCATGTTCTGACCGAGCGCCAGTTCACCGAGGTCGGTGGACGGACCGTCTGCCAGCACGTCGCCGCGTTCAACTGGCTCACCCAGAGATACACAAGGCATCTGGTTGATACAGGTGTTCTGGTTAGAACGGGTGTATTTGGTCAGGTTGTAGATGTCGATACCCGCTTCGCCCGGATACATCTCGTCTTCGTTAACTTTGATAACGATACGGGATGCGTCCACGTACTGAACGGTACCGCCACGCTTAGCAACCGCGGTAACACCGGAGTCAACGGCAACAGCACGTTCCATACCGGTACCAACCAGCGGCTTGTCGGCGCGCAGAGTCGGAACCGCCTGACGTTGCATGTTCGCACCCATCAATGCACGGTTGGCGTCATCGTGTTCCAGGAACGGGATCAGGGACGCACCGACGGAAACCACCTGCTGGGTGGAAACGTCCATGTAGTCGACCTGGTCGCTGCTGAACAAGCTGGACTCACCTTTACTACGGCAGGTAACGAGATCGTCAACGAAGCGACCTTCTTCGTCCAGGTTGGTGTTCGCCTGGGCGATAACGTAGTTACCCTCTTCGATAGCAGAGAGGTAATGAATTTCGTCGGTTACCACACCGTCGGTCACTTTACGGTACGGAGTCTCAAGGAAGCCGTACTCGTTCGTCTGTGCGTACACGGACAGGGAGTTGATCAGACCGATGTTCGGACCTTCAGGCGTTTCGATTGGACATACGCGGCCGTAGTGGGTCGGGTGTACGTCTCGAACTTCGAAGCCTGCGCGCTCACGGGTCAGACCGCCCGGGCCGAGTGCAGAGATACGACGTTTGTGCGTAATCTCAGACAGCGGGTTGTTCTGGTCCATAAACTGAGAGAGCTGGCTGGAACCGAAGAACTCTTTCACCGCCGCCGAAATCGGCTTGGCGTTGATCATGTCCTGCGGCATCAGGGTATCCAGATCGCCCAGAGAGAGACGCTCTTTCACCGCACGCTCTACACGCACCAGGCCAACGCGGAACTGGTTTTCCGCCATTTCGCCCACGGAACGGATACGACGGTTGCCGAGGTGGTCGATATCATCCACTTCGCCTTTACCGTTACGGATATCGATGAGCTTCTTCATGACATCAATGATGTCTTCTTTGCTCAGGATACCGGAACCTTCAATCGCATCGCGCAGCAGGGAACGGTTGAACTTCATGCGGCCCACTGCGGAGAGATCGTAGCGGTCTTCGGAGAAGAACAGGTTCTCAAACAGGCTTTCAGCCGCTTCACGGGTCGGCGGCTCGCCCGGACGCATCATACGGTAGATTTCTACCAGCGCGCTCAGACGGTCATTGGTTGGATCGACGCGTACGGTTTCAGAGATATACGGGCCATGGTCCAGATCGTTGGTGAACAGCGTTTCGATACGCTTGTGACCAGACTGGCTCAGCTTCGCCAGCAGATCCAGGCTCAGCTCCATGTTCGCCGGGCAGATCAGCTCACCGGTGGACTCGTCCACATAATCTTTCGCGGCTACTTTTCCAGCAATGTATTCAACCGGTACTTCGATGTGTTTGATATCATCTTTTTCCAGCTGACGGATGTGGCGCGCGGTAATGCGGCGACCTTTTTCCACATACACTTTGCCGTTGGCTTCGATGTCGAACGACGCGGTTTCGCCACGCAGACGTTCCGGCACCAGCTCCATCTGCAGCTTGTTGTCGCGGATTTCAAAGATCACTTTTTCAAAGAACAGGTCGAGGATCTGCTCAGTGGTGTAGTTCAGCGCACGCAGAATGATGGTTGCCGGCAGCTTACGACGACGGTCGATACGGACAAACAGGTTGTCTTTCGGATCGAATTCGAAGTCCAGCCAAGAACCGCGGTAAGGAATGATGCGCGCGTTGTACAGTACTTTACCGGAAGAGTGTGTTTTACCTTTATCGCTGTCGAAGAAGACGCCCGGGCTACGATGCAGCTGGGAAACGATAACACGCTCGGTACCGTTGATAACGAAAGTACCGTTGTCGGTCATGAGCGGGATTTCGCCCATGTAGACTTCTTGTTCTTTAATGTCTTTAACGGTGCCTTCCGGCGCTTCGCGCTCGTAGATCACCAGACGCAGTTTTACGCGCAGCGGTGCGGAGTAGGTCACGCCACGGATCTGACATTCCTGAACGTCAAACACCGGTTCGCCAAGGCGGTAGCTGACGTACTGCAGCTCGGAGTTACCGCTGTAGCTCTGAATCGGGAATACGGAACGGAATGCAGCTTCCAGACCATACTGCCCTTCAGGATCTTGCTCGATAAACTTCTGGAACGAGTCAAGCTGGATAGAAAGGAGATAGGGCACATCCAGAACTTGTGGACGTTTACCAAAATCCTTACGAATACGTTTTTTCTCGGTATAGGAGTAAACCATAGGGTTCCTCAGCTCGCTGACAAGTCGACCCATCTGTCCATTGGTCGGACAGTTTGTGCAACACCATTTTGTTGACCGGAAAATGGAACACTTTCCGCAATGCCTGTTGCTATCACGCTTAAACCATTTCATTGCGATTTACACAGAGCAGGCACTCTGTCGCAGTATATTAAGTCGTCGATAGAAACAAGCATTGTCAGGACAACCAGTAGTCAAACAGTGTGAAATGCTACTGGCGCCTTACAGCGCAAAAAGGCTGGTGACCAAAAAGTCACCAGCCATCAGCCTGATTACTCAGGCTGCAACCTGAAGGGTTGGCTTATTTAACTTCAACTTCTGCGCCAGCTTCTTCCAGGGATTTTTTCAGAGCTTCAGCGTCATCTTTGCTCACGCCTTCTTTCAGAGCGGCCGGAGCAGATTCTACCAGGTCTTTAGCTTCTTTCAGACCCAGGCCAGTTGCGCCACGTACTGCTTTGATTACAGCAACTTTGTTCGCACCAGCAGCTTTCAGAATTACGTCGAATTCAGTTTTTTCTTCAGCAGCTTCAGCAGCCGGGCCAGCAGCTACAGCTACAGCGGCAGCAGCGGAAACACCGAATTTTTCTTCCATTGCAGAGATCAGCTCAACAACGTCCATTACGGACATAGCGGATACTGCTTCAATGATTTGATCTTTAGTGATAGACATTTAAATTGTTCCTGAATATCAGAATAAGTTTATACGTAAGCAGATGCTTGATAAAGAAAACTGCGATTAAGCAGCTTCTTTCGCATCGCGTACAGCAGCCAGAGTACGAACCAGTTTGCCAGCCGAAGCTTCTTTCATGGTTGCCATCAGGCGTGCAATTGCTTCTTCGTAGGTCGGCAGAGTTGCCAGGCGGTCGATCTGAGACGCCGGGATCAGCTCACCTTCAAAGGCAGCGGCTTTGACCTCAAATTTTGCATTCGCTTTCGCGAACTCTTTGAACAGACGAGCAGCAGCGCCCGGGTGTTCCATAGAGTATGCAATCAGGGTCGGACCAACAAACGTGTCTTTCAGGCACTCGAACGGAGTACCTTCAACGACGCGGCGCAGCAGGGTGTTACGAACAACACGCATGTAAACGCCAGCTTCACGACCTGCTTTACGCAGTTCAGTCATTTTATCTACAGTTACGCCACGGGAATCCGCAACTACTGCAGACAGCGCGCCTTTGGCTACTTCGCTGACTTCAGCAACAATCGCTTGTTTGTCTTGAAGATTTAAAGCCATTAGCTTTGCTCCTGGATGTTTGCCAGAGCTCATGCTCTGGAACTCACTTCACTCTCCCCAACGGAAAGAGCGTCTTAATACGGTGAGCAGAAACAAGCCAGAATATCCAAAAATAATCTTAGCGTTCTGTCACCGTCTACGCAGGGGATTAAGCCTCTTGCGAGACGCCTGCGGTCTTCGACGGAGGCCTGGATAGGCCAGGCTCCAACGAACAATTTGGTTACCTGCTAACCATCGTTAGCAAACGTGGGCAAAGATTGTAGACAAAATCACCGCCCACGTAAAGGTATTAGTTTGCAGCAGCGCTCAGGCCAGCCTGGTCAACTGCAACACCTGCACCCATGGTGGTGGAGATGCTAACTTTCTTGATGTACACGCCTTTCGCCTGAGTCGGTTTTGCTTTTTTCAGCGCAACCAGCAGAGCTTCCAGGTTTTCTTTCAGTTTGTCAGCGTCAAAGTCCACTTTACCAATGGTGGTGTGGATGATGCCGTTTTTGTCGTTACGGTAACGAACCTGACCTGCTTTAGCATTCTTAACCGCTTCAGCAACGTTCGGGGTAACAGTACCGACTTTCGGGTTTGGCATCAGGCCACGCGGACCCAGAACCTGGCCCAGCTGGCCAACAACGCGCATTGCATCCGGGGAAGCAATAACAACGTCAAAGTTCATTTCGCCTTTCTTGATCTGTTCAGCCAGATCTTCCATACCTACCAGCTCTGCGCCAGCAGCTTTAGCTGCTTCAGCGTTTGCGCCCTGGGTAAATACGGCAACGCGAACGGAACGGCCAGTACCGTGCGGCAGTACAGTCGCGCCACGTACGTTCTGGTCAGATTTACGCGCGTCGATGCCGAGGTTTACGGCAACGTCAACGCTTTCTACGAACTTAGCGGTAGCCAGTTCTTTCAGCAGAGAGATAGCTTCGTTGATGTCGTACTGTTTGGTCGCATCAACTTTCTCACGGATCACACGCATGCGCTTGGTCAGTTTAGCCATTTCTTAGTCCTCCACTACCAGGCCCATGGAACGTGCAGTACCTTCGATGGAGCGAGTCATCGCTTCAATGTCGGCACCGGTCATGTCGGCAGCTTTGGTCTGCGCGATTTCCTGCAGCTGAGCGCGGGAAATTTTACCTACTTTGTCTTTGTTCGGCTTGCCGGAACCAGACTTGATACCAGCCGCTTTTTTCAGCAGAACTGCTGCCGGCGGAGTCTTGGTAACGAAGGTGAAAGAACGGTCAGCGTAAACGGTGATAACAACCGGAATCGGCAGACCTTTTTCCATGGAATCAGTTTTTGCGTTGAACGCTTTGCAGAATTCCATGATGTTAACGCCCTGCTGACCCAGTGCTGGACCAACCGGCGGACTCGGGTTTGCCATACCAGCTGCAACCTGCAGCTTGACATAGGCTTGTACTTTCTTAGCCATGTAACTTTCCTCTGAATGGGTAATAACGCCTCAGCGAGGCTCCCCGTGATAAAAAATCGTTTTACGGGCGTAGCCCATAAAAACAAAAGGCGCGAAATTGTATTCCAATCTCGCGCCCTGTGCAACGATTAAATCGCCGCTTTTTTGATCGCTGGTTAGGCTTTTTCGACCTGGGCGAAATCCAGCTCTACCGGGGTCGCACGACCGAAGATAGAGACGGATACTTTCAGGCGGGACTTCTCGTAGTCCACCTCTTCCACCACACCGTTAAAGTCAGCGAACGGACCGTCGTTAACACGAACCATTTCACCCGGTTCAAACAGCGTTTTCGGACGCGGCTTATCACCTACCTGCTGCAGGCGGTTCATAATCGCATCAACTTCTTTATCGCTGATTGGCGCCGGACGGTCGGACGTGCCGCCGATAAAGCCCATTACGCGCGGTACGCTGCGAACTAAATGCCAGCTTGCGTCGTTCATAACCATCTGAACCAGCACGTAACCCGGGAAGAATTTGCGCTCGCTCTTGCGACGCTGGCCGCCACGGATCTCAACCACTTCTTCGGTTGGAACCATAACTTCGCCAAACAACTCTTCCATATTGTGTAATTTGATATGCTCACGCAGCGAAGTCGCTACGCGGCCTTCAAAACCGGAAAACGCCTGAACGACGTACCAGCGCTTTTTAGGGGCTTCAGACATCTCAGAACCTCAGGCCAGTGATAAAGGATACCAGGCGAACCAGAATACCATCCAGTCCCCACAGGATCAGTGACATTACAGCGGTAACCGCCGCTACGATCAGCGTGGTGTGCAATGTTTCCTGGCGAGTCGGCCAAATTACCTTGCGGACTTCGGTACGCGCTTCGCGGGCAAACGCGACGGTCGCTTTGCCTTTAGTCGTCAACAGCGCGACACCACCCGCCGCAGCAATCAGAATAACCACTGCAAGCGCGCGTAGCGGCAGCATAATGTCACGATAAAGGTAGTTGCCGACAATCGCTACGATCAGCAGTACGGCTACAACTACCCATTTCATCGCTTCCAGGCCGCGCCCGCTCCCTTGAGCTTCGGTATTCGCACTCATAAACCAACCTGTCAGAAGTATTCTACAAACATTTTCACCCCGCGATCGCGAGGCAAACCAAATCGAAACGCTTATTAGCTTTTCGGATTATACGCTCTCTTCAGAGCCTGTCTCAGCAATGATTATGACAAAATTAATCACTGATGAGCCAGGTTCTGGTGTGAAAGCGTGCAAAAAGGGCATCAAATGATGCCCTTTTATTGCGCATTGCGTCAAATGTTATCAGCGATTAGCCGAGAACTTTAGCAACAACGCCCGCGCCAACGGTACGGCCGCCTTCACGGATTGCGAAACGCAGACCGTCGTCCATCGCGATCGGGTGGATCAGGGTAACAACCATCTTGATGTTGTCGCCCGGCATTACCATCTCTACGCCTTCCGGCAGTTCGATGGTGCCAGTCACGTCAGTTGTACGGAAGTAGAACTGCGGACGGTAGCCTTTGAAGAACGGAGTGTGACGGCCGCCTTCGTCTTTGGACAGAATGTACACTTCAGATTCGAACTTGGTGTGCGGCTTGATGGTGCCCGGCTTAGCCAGTACCTGACCACGTTCGATCTCTTCACGCTTGATACCACGCAGCAGAACACCAACGTTCTCACCGGCACGGCCTTCGTCCAGCAGTTTGCGGAACATTTCAACGCCAGTACAGGTGGACTTCGCAGTCTCTTTGATACCAACGATTTCAACTTCTTCGCCAACCTTGATGATACCGCGCTCTACACGACCGGTAACAACGGTACCACGACCGGAGATGGAGAATACGTCTTCGATCGGCAGCAGGAACGGCTTGTCAATCGCACGCTCTGGTTCCGGAATGTAGGAATCCAGGAAGCCAGCCAGTTCGATGATCTTCTCTTCCCACTCAGCTTCGCCTTCCAGCGCTTTCAGAGCAGAACCACGAACGATCGGCGTGTCGTCGCCCGGGAAGTCGTACTGGGACAGCAGTTCGCGAACTTCCATCTCAACCAGTTCCAGCAGCTCTTCGTCATCAACCATGTCGCACTTGTTCAGGAACACGATGATGTACGGAACGCCTACCTGACGACCCAGCAGGATGTGCTCACGGGTCTGCGGCATCGGGCCGTCAGTCGCAGCAACAACCAGGATCGCGCCGTCCATCTGCGCAGCACCGGTGATCATGTTTTTAACATAGTCGGCGTGGCCCGGGCAGTCTACGTGCGCGTAGTGACGGGTCGGGGTGTCATATTCAACGTGAGAGGTGTTGATGGTGATACCACGAGCTTTTTCTTCCGGCGCGTTATCGATCTGGTCGAATGCGCGAGCAGAACCACCGTAGGTTTTAGCCAGAACGGTAGTGATTGCAGCGGTCAGGGTAGTTTTACCATGGTCAACGTGGCCGATAGTACCGACGTTGACGTGCGGTTTTGTACGTTCAAATTTTTCTTTAGACATCGATTGTCCCTCTAAGACACGGATAAATCGGTGATATCACCACATCAACCAGGCAATATGCCTGAACTGTTGAATGCTTTTAAATGTAAACAGAGAGAAACGGGAAGGAGAAGTGAAGTGGTGCTGATACCCAGAGTCGAACTGGGGACCTCACCCTTACCAAGGGTGCGCTCTACCAACTGAGCCATATCAGCACGTCTGGAGCGGGCAGCGGGAATCGAACCCGCATCATCAGCTTGGAAGGCTGAGGTAATAGCCATTATACGATGCCCGCATCCTGAAACTCGGCTACCCAGTTCTTTCTGTATTAAAGGAGAAGAACACTCTCCATTCGAGCCGGTGAGTACTGCTTCCGACTCTGGCTCCGCAATCGCGTTGCCGAAGATGGTGGTGGGGGAAGGATTCGAACCTTCGAAGTCTGTGACGGCAGATTTACAGTCTGCTCCCTTTGGCCGCTCGGGAACCCCACCTGGCTTGATGGTGCCGACTACCGGAATCGAACTGGTGACCTACTGATTACAAGTCAGTTGCTCTACCTACTGAGCTAAGTCGGCATCAAGTAGCGCGCATTCTAGGGAGACATGGACGCGCATGCAACTAAAAATTTGCATAAAACGCTCTTTCGCTCACATTTTGCACGAACGGAGCAACAAACGCTGCCATTTCATACGCTCACGGTTAATTATTCAGCATAAAAGGCCCGTTTCAGGCGGTTATTCACTACCGTGACGACGTCAGCGTAACGCATCACTTTCCATCTTTTTTCTTATTATTCGTCTCATCTGGTGTTAACCTCCTGCCCATTGTCCAAATAACTGTAACGAACCCACGTCAGCCGCCGCTGTTGCGCTGATGTAAAAGGTTCGCTGAAGCATGCTTATGAGCAAAAAAGAGCAATTGTTGACGACACCCTACCTGCAGTTCAATCGTAGCCAGTGGGCTGCCCTGCGTGACTCCGTGCCGATGACGCTGACGGAAGGTGAAATCGCGCGCTTAAAAGGGATAAACGAAGATCTCTCTCTGGAAGAGGTGGCGGAAATTTATCTCCCGTTATCGCGCTTGCTTAACTTTTACTACAGCTCCAACCTGCGCCGTCAGGCGGTACTGGAGCAGTTTCTCGGCACGAACGGCCAGCGCATTCCCTATATCATCAGCATCGCAGGCAGCGTCGCGGTCGGCAAAAGCACCACCGCGCGCGTGCTGCAGGCGCTCCTGAGCCGCTGGCCCGAGCATCGCCGCGTTGAGCTGATCACCACCGACGGCTTCCTGCACCCCAACCAGGTGCTGAAAGAGCGTGGCCTGATGAAGAAAAAAGGGTTCCCGCTCTCCTACGATATGCACCGTCTGGTGAAATTCGTTTCGGATATCAAATCGGGCGCGCCAAACGTGACCGCGCCGGTCTATTCGCATCTGATTTATGACGTGATCCCGGATGGCGATAAAACGGTCGCCCAGCCCGATATTTTAATTCTGGAAGGGTTAAACGTGCTGCAAAGCGGCATGGACTATCCGCACGATCCGCACCATGTTTTTGTCTCCGACTTTGTCGATTTCTCAATTTATGTTGACGCGCCGGAAGATCTGCTAAAAAACTGGTATATCAACCGCTTCCTGAAGTTCCGCGAAGGGGCGTTTACCGATCCCGACTCCTATTTCCACAACTACGCCCAGCTTTCAAAAGAGGAAGCGATTAACGTGGCGACCTCGCTGTGGAATGAGATTAACTACGTTAACCTCAAAGAGAACATTCTGCCGACGCGCGAGCGCGCGAGCCTGATTTTGACCAAGAGCGAAGATCACGCGGTAGACCAGGTCCGGCTGCGTAAATAGCTGACCGCCCGAAAGGAAAAAACCGGCAATCGCCGGTTTTTTTGTGGTTACAGCACCGGCTTTTCGCCGTTTTCATCCTGATCGACCGCGAAGCAGGCCACCAGCTGGCCGCCGTACTCCTTCAACTGCGGCTGAAGCTGGGTGCAGGGGCCGAAACGGCGGCGGCAGCGGGCGTTAAAGGCGCAGCCCGGCGGCGGGTTAAGCGGGCTCGGCAGTTCACCGGTGAGCTTAATGCGCTCGCGGCGATCGTCCGGGTTCAGGCGCGGCGTGGCGGAGAGCAGGGCCTGAGTATAGGGATGGCGCGGGTTAGAGAAGATCTGCTCTTTCGTCCCTTTCTCCACGCAGCGGCCCAGATACATCACCATCACTTCGTCCGCAATATGCTCGACTACCGAGAGGTCGTGCGAAATAAAGACGTATGACAGCCCCAGATCCTGCTGCAAATCCATCATCAGGTTGAGCACCTGGGCGCGCACCGACACATCCAGCGCGGAGACCGGCTCATCGGCGATCACCACGTCAGGATCGAGCATCAGACCGCGGGCGATAGCGATACGCTGACGCTGACCACCGGAGAACATATGCGGATAGCGGTCGTAGTGTTCGGTTTTTAGCCCCACCTTCGCCATCATCGCCAGTGCCTTTTCGCGCCGTTCCGCTTTACTGAGCGAGGCGTTAATCAGCAGCGGCTCTTCCAGAATCTGCCCCACCTTTTTGCGCGGGTTAAGCGAACCGTAGGGGTTCTGGAACACAATCTGGATCTTCTGGCGACGCAGCTTCTGCGCCTGCGGATCGTGCTTAAGCAAATCCTGGCCCTGGTAATAAAGCTCGCCGCCGGTCGGCGTTTCGATCATGGTCAGCAGGCGGCCCAGGGTTGATTTCCCGCAGCCGGACTCCCCCACCACCGCCAGCGTCTTACCGCGCTCAAGGCTAAAGGAGACGCCGTCCAGCGCTTTCACCAGGCGTTCCGGGGCGAACAGCCCCTTCTTAACCGGGTAGTGTTTTTTCAGGTCGATAGCCTGCAACAGCGGCTGTTGCAGGGTGGCCTCTTGCGTACTCATAGTGTGGGCCTCCCGGCATCATCGAGTGGATAGTGGCATTTGGACTGGCGGCCGCCGTCAACGGTATTGAGCGCGGGCTCTTCCGCGCGGCACCTGTCGGTAGCATAGGGGCAGCGAGGATTGAGCAGACAGCCGCTCGGGCGGTCATATTTGCCCGGCACCACGCCCGGCAGCGATGCCAGGCGCGCTTTATCCTGCGCAAACTCAGGTAAGGCGCGCAGCAGCGCCTGGGTATAGGGGTGGCGCGGCGCGCGGAAGATATCGTGCGAGCTGCCCGTTTCAACCACCTGCCCGGCGTACATCACAATGATTTTATGCGCCGCTTCCGCCACCAGCGCCAGATCGTGGGTGATCAGCACCAGCGCCATATTTTCTTTCTGCTGGAGCTCCAGCAGCAGCTCGATAATCTGCGCCTGGATGGTCACATCCAGCGCGGTAGTCGGTTCGTCCGCGATCAGCAGCTTCGGCCGGCAGGCGATGGCCATGGCGATCATCACGCGCTGGCTCATGCCACCGGAGAGCTGATGCGGGTAGACGTCCAGACGCGACGCCGGATCGGGGATCCCCACCTGAGTCAGCAGGTCAATCGCCCGTTGGCGGCGGGTTTTCTTGTTGCCCCCCTGGTGAACCTTGATCGCTTCCATAATCTGGAAGCCGACGGTGTAGCAGGGATTAAGACTGGTCATCGGATCCTGGAAGATCATCGCCACTTCGGCGCCCACCAGCTGGCGGCGCTCTCGTTCGGAGATACGCTTCAGATCCTGACCGTTAAAGAGCAGGTTCTCCGCCATCACGCGGCCCGGGTAATCAATCAGGCCCATAATCGCCAGCGAGCTGACCGATTTACCGGAGCCGGATTCGCCTACAATGCCTACCACTTCGCCCTGATTTACGCTGTAGCTGATGCGGTCCACGGCGCGAAATTCGGTTCCAACGTCGCCGAAGTGAACCGATAGTTGATCTACATTTAATAACGCCATCTCGTGCCTCTTACTGCTTCAGTTTGGGATCGAGCGCATCGCGCAGCCCGTCGCCCATCAGGTTAAATGCCAGCACCGTCAGCAGAATTGCCACCCCCGGGAAGGTGACAACCCACCAGGCGCTCTGCGCGAACTGCAATACGTCGGAGAGCATGGTGCCCCACTCCGGCGTCGGCGGTTGCGCACCCATGCCCAGAAAGCCGAGTGCTGCCATATCGAGAATGGCGTTAGAGAAGCCGAGCGACGCCTGAACGATCAGCGGCGCAAGGCAGTTCGGGAAGATATTCACAAACATCTGGCGCATCGCACCGGCGCCCGCCACGCGAGAGGCGGTGACATAGTCGCGGTTGACCTCCACCAGCACCGCAGCACGCGTTAAGCGTACATAGTGCGGCAGCGCGACGAAGGTCAGCGCCAGGGCGGCGTTACCAATCGACGGGCCGAAGATCGCCACCAGCACCAGCGCCAGCAGCAGGCTCGGCAGCGCCAGCATGATGTCGACGACGCGCATAATGATGTTATCGATAATGCCGCCAAAGTAGCCCGCTACCAGCCCGAGGATAATCCCCAGCACCAGCGACAGTACCACTACGAGGCAGCCCACCAGCAGCGACAGGCGCGCGCCATACATCAGACGCGACAGCACGTCGCGGCCCACGTCGTCGGTTCCGAGCAGATGCGCCAGGCTACCCCCTTCCTGCCAGGCGGGCGGCGCCAGCAGCGCGTCGCGGAACTGCTCCGCCGGGTTATAGGGCGCCAGCACATTCGCGAACAGAGCGATAACGATCATAATGACCACATAGACCAGCCCCACCACCGCGCCTTTGTTACGCTTGAAGTAGTGCCAGAACTCCTGCATCGGCGACATCGGCACCGGTGCAGCAACCACTTTATTTTCCGTTACTTGTGACATGATGGCCCCTTACTTCTTATGACGAATACGCGGGTTCACCACGCCGTACAGCAAATCGACCAGCAGGTTGACGAGGATAATCATCGTCGCTACCAGCAGCACACCGCCCTGCACCACCGGATAATCGCGGCGCTGTAGCGCGTCGATCAGCCAGCGACCCAGGCCTGGCCAGGAGAAGATGGTTTCCGTCAGGATCGCCCCGGCCAGCAGCGTACCGACCTGCAGGCCGATAACGGTTACTACCGGCAGCATGGCGTTGCGCAGGGCATGTACGATAATCACGCGCATGCGGGTCAGCCCTTTGGCGCGGGCGGTGCGGATATAATCTTCACCCAGCACCTCCAGCATGGAGGAGCGGGTCATACGCACGATTACCGCCAGCGGGATGGTGCCGAGCACTACGGCAGGCAGCACCATATGGGCCAGCGCGTCAATAAAGTTGCCCTCTTCGCCCCAGATGGCCGTATCGATCAACATAAAGCCGGTGAGCGGATTCGTATCATCGAGAAAGACCATGTCGCTGACGCGGCCGGAAACCGGCGTCAGGTTCCACTGAACCGAAACCAGCATGATCAGCATCATGCCCCACCAGAAGATGGGCATGGAATACCCGGTAAGCGCAAGGCCAACCGCAGTATGATCAAAGATAGAGCCGCGTTTCACCGCAGCCAGAACGCCGACAGGAATGCCTACCGCGACTGCAAAAATCATGGCGCAGATACCGAGCTCCAGCGTCGCTTTAAAACGCGGCACGAACTCGTCCCACACCGGGAGACGGCTTTTCAGCGAGATCCCTAAATCACCGTGCAGTACGCCCCAGATATAGTGGAGATACTGCTGCCACAGCGGCTTATCCAGGCCAAGTTCGGCCAGCAGCTGCGCATGACGTTCAGGGGAGATACCACGCTCGCCCGCCATAATCATTACCGGGTCGCCGGGGATCATATGGACGAAAGCGAAGGTGAGAAGGGTAATACCGATAAACGTCGGGATGACAAGCCCCAGACGTCGGAGGATGAACTGCAACATAACCCGGATTCTCTGTAATGACGCCCCGCCTGGTGACGGTTCGTCTGTATTGCTCACAATCTCATTCCCGATAAACGGGAATAAAGCACTGCTGCCGGGTGACGCTACGCTTATCCGGCCTACACGCGTAGGCCCGGGCAAGCGCAGCGCCGCCGGGCATGGGGTGCAGTCGCACCCCCTGACTTTTAATTATTCGACAGATACGTTTTCGAAGTGGTGTTTGCCAAGCGGATCAACCACATAGCCTTTGACCTCTTTACGCACCGGCTCATAGACGGTGGAGTGGGCGATGATCAGCGCTGGCGCCTGGTCATGCATCACTACCTGAGCCTGTTTGTAGAGCTCAATACGCTTGTTGTGATCTTCTGCTGCACGCGCCGGCTGAATCAGATCTTCAAACGGCTTATAGCACCAGCGAGAGTAGTTAGAGCCATCTTTCGCCGCCGCGCAGCTGAACAGGGTGGCGAAGAAGTTATCCGGATCCCCGTTATCACCGGTCCAGCCCATCATCACCGCCTGGTGTTCACCCGCTTTGGCGCGCTTCAGGTACTCGCCCCACTCGTAGGTAACAATCTTGGCCTGAACGCCAATTTTCGCCCAGTCAGCCTGAATCATCTCGGCCATACGGCGCGCATTCGGGTTGTAAGGACGCTGTACCGGCATCGCCCACAGCTCAACGGTAAAGCCTTTATCCTGACCCGCCTCTTTCAGCAGCGCTTTCGCTTTTTCAGGATCGTAGGAGTAGTCTTTAACGTCGTCGTTATAGCCCCACATGGTTGGCGGGATCAGGTTTTTCGCCGCCACGCCGGCACCCTGGTAAACGGCTTTGATGATCGCCTCTTTGTTTACCGCGTAGGTCAGCGCCTGACGCACCTTCACATCATCAAACGGTTTCTTCTCGGTGTTGAAAGAGAGGTAGCCCACGTTCAGACCCGCCTGCTCCATCAGGTTGATATTTTTATCCTGCTTCATGCGGGCGATATCTGCCGGGTTCGGGTATGGCATCACCTGGCACTCATTTTTCTGCAGCTTGGCGTAACGCACGGAGGCGTCAGGCGTGATGGAGAAAACCAGACGATCGATCTGCGGCTTGGTGCCCCAGTAGCCCGGGAAGGCTTTATAGAGAATGCGGGAGTCTTTCTGGTATTGCAGCAGCTGGAACGGACCGGTGCCGATCGGGTTCAGGTCGACTTTCTCCGGCGTACCGGCTTTCAGCATGTTGTCCGCATACTCTTTAGAGAGGATAGAGGCGAAGTCCATCGCCAGGTCAGCGAGGAACGGCGCTTCCGGACGGGTCAGCACGAACTGGACGGTCTTATCGTCTACTTTTTTCACTTCACTGATCAGATCCGGCAGGCCCATCCCTTCGAAGTATTCATAGCTGCCGCCTGATACTTTGTGATACGGGTTTTGCGCGTTTTTCTGGCGATCGAAAGAGAAGACCACGTCATCGGCGTTCAGGTCGCGCGTTGGTTTAAATTCTTTGCTGTCCTGCCACTTCACGCCCTGACGCAGGTGGAAAGTATAGGTTTTACCGTCTTCGCTGATTTCCCACTTTTCCGCCAGACCCGGAATAACTTCCGTAGTACCGGTTTTAAATTCAACCAGACGATTATAAACAGGCACAGAGCTTGCGTCGTAAGTGGTGCCTGAAGTGAAAAGCTGTGGGTTAAAGCCTTCCGGCGAGCCTTCAGAACAGTAAACCAGGGTTTTGGCCTGCACGCTTGCCGCAACGGTCATTGCCACCAGGCTGAGACCAAGCTTCAGCATCCCTGACTTCTTCAAGGAAATACTCATTATTCTGCTCCAATGTGATGTTTTGCTTGTTGTGTTACTCCGCCAGCCTTTATTTATTTTTTACCCGGTCTGGTCGGTGATGCCCGAAGGCGTTATGAGGGATGGAGATTCCTTTCAGGTAAGCATCTGAGCAGCAGCGCAGATCCTCCCTGAAATGCCCCTCGTGCCCTACAATCTGTCAACAGAATGTGAAAACGTCAATACAGGTGGCGGGGATTTACGCAGAGTGTGAGAAACGGCAAACAAAGATTAAAAAAACTCATCGGGTGTGTTTGCAGCAGGGAAATTTATGCTACCCGCCGATACTCAGCACAATTCGCTTCATAATTTGCAACATTCAGTGATTAACTTTTATTCAGTTATCGTCAATTTTCTTACAAACCGGTGAATATCTGAGCACTAAATGCCGCGAACGTTAAAACGCACAGGCAAAAATGCTGAGGTTATCCATAAGCAACGCGAAAAAAGATCAATCCATATATAAAAAAATACAATGGAATATGTCACAAAAACGTTAACAGGCAGGGGAAAACGGGGATAAGGGGAATTTTTCTACGTTAGCGCACAAAAAAGGGTAAAACAGGCTGTGCCGGGTTAGCGCAGCGAGTTTGTTATTTTGCCGGGTGGCGCTTCGCTTACCCGGCCTACAAATGGCGCTCGCCCCCGGAGCTTCTCATCCTCACGGGCTTTAATAGCAAAAAACCCTGCTCATTGAGCAGGGTTTTAAATTTGGTCGGTGATAGAGGATAACTCGCCACTGCGTGGCTCGCCCTGCGGGCCGTTGCTGGCGCAACGTTCCCTCGCTTCGCTCGGGTCGAACCTCTCGCCCGCCGGAGGTTCTCATCCTCACGGGCTTCAATAGCAAAAAACCCTGCTCATTGAGCAGGGTTTTAAATTTGGTCGGTGATAGAGGATTCGAACCTCCGACCCCTTCGTCCCGAACGAAGTGCGCTACCAGGCTGCGCCAATCACCGAATGCGGGGCGCATCTTACTGCTGAGGCGCCCGCCCGTCAATCCCTTATCATAAAAAAGCCATTCGATCGGCGAGAAACTCGCCAGACCGGTTATTTAGCAGCTTTTGCCGTCCCGTCGGGAATATGGCACCAGTTATTGTGCTCGTTAATCCCACCATCTGGCGAGGTGTAGCCCAGGCACCCCATAATGGTGTCATACAGTTCCACATGCCGGCGCGGCACCTTGATTTCCGCCTCGTGCTTCAGCTGCGCAAACATCTTCGCCTTATCCGGCTGGGCAAGATATTTATCCGACATCCAGACCATCATCGGCACGCGGAACTGCTCCGGCGGCGCCAGCTTGCGCGGCGTACCGTGGAGGTGCTGTTTATCGTTAATCGACTCGCCGTGATCAGAGGCGTAAATCACAATCGCCTTTTTATCACGCAGCTCATCAATAACGCGGTCAATAAAGGTATCCACATAAAGGATGGAGTTATCGTAGGCGTTAATCAGCTCCTGCTTGCTGCAGTCCTTATTAATGCCGACGCACTCCGGCTGCCACTTCGCAAAATCACGCGTATAACGCTGATAGTAGCTGTAGTGCGACCCTTTGGTATGCAGGATAATCATATGCTTGCCGTTCGGATGATTTTCCAGCGAACGGGACATCTCCTGCAGCAGCAGCATATCGTCAACGTTCTTACCGCGGTTGCGCGGCTCGGCGCCAATCTGCTCGCGATAGGCGATATTGTCCGCCAGAGTATTGGTGTAGAACCACATCTCGCTCTGCATCGAGAAGAGATCGGCACTAAAGCCAAGCTGTTTTAGCACCGCAAACACGTTCTGCTCTTTCAGCGTACGCTGCGGGTTATCGCTCGCCCCGCCCTGACGTACGAACATGCAGCGCAGGGAGAGTTTCGTGGCGGTATCGCAGGAGTAGCCGCGATAGGCCACCAGGTTCTTCTCCTGGGCGAGTTTCGGCGTCGTGTCGCGCTCATAGCCGAGCATACCCATGTGATCCCAGCGCGTGGTCTCGCCAATAATAAAGACCAGATAGGTGTCATCCAGCTCGTTGCCCGGCGCCACATAGGTGAATTTTTTAGCTGGATCGATCAGCGATTTCACGTCCGTAGACTCATCGGCCTGCGCCCAGGCGTAAAGACCCAGCGCAGAGAGCCAGTTAGAAGGCAGGTAGGAGTTCGCCACCACCCCGCCGTAGCTTGGCATGTCGATGCCAGTCGCTTTCTCGATGCGCTTTTGCTGCTTCTCCATCAGGCGAATCGGCGCCCAGACCAGCAGGCCAGCCAGTATAACCACGGTAATATTACGCAGTCGCTGACCGCGGGTACGCAGCTGGCGCAGCAGCGTATAACGGCAGCGGTTGCTCCAGATAAAGAACAGCGGAATCAGACAGGTCAGGATCGTCCAGACCACAAAGCCACGCCCCACCACCTCTTTTGAGAGGTCGATATCGGTCGTCATCACCGAGGCTACAATCCCGTAGCCAATCACCACGTTAAGGAAGGTCATGTAATAGCTTGCCGCGGCGGAGATAATTACCACCAGCGAGGCGAGGATCTGCCATGCCCGACGGCCAAACAGAGAGAGGAGCCGTAATAAAAAGAAGGTCGCCAGAATGGAGCCGAACAGCTCAATCGCAGCAAAAATTCCATTTCTTAAAGTGAAGTGTTCGAGATAACTTTCCACTCGTCTGAACAAAACTGCGCCATTCAGAAAGAGACCAATATAGACAGCCAGCAACAGGCAAAGCCTCTGCTGGGTAAGGGACCTAATGTATTTCATGCAAACAACCCTGGGAAAAGGGGTATATAAACCCGCTGAATATCGCTGGGATACCAGACAGACTAAGTAAGTGCGATAGAAATCGTTATCAGAAACGTCTACAAGCGCGGTAAGTAGACCACAGAGGAAGGTAAAAGTGGCAGCAGAGAATGTGATCGGAACAGATATTTACAAAATAACAGGACGATTCCGGACAAAAGATACAAAAAGAGGCCGCATGGCGGCCTCTTACATTGCCTCAGGCGTGTGCTTCGCTTAAGCGTTCACGCTGCGGCTGACGAATGGTTGTGGAGAGCGCCAGCGAGAGGATCAACAGGACGAAGATAACGCAGAAGGTGACATGGAAGCCGCCAAACAGCGATGCGATAAGCGAACCGCAAATACTGCCAATTCCGAAGCCCAGATAAATGACGCCGTAGTTTTTCGCCAGATTGTTGAGGCCAAAAAATTCACTTACCAGCGACGGGAATACGGTGATGGTGCCGCCGAAGTTAAAGGCGACGCAGGCGATAGCGGCAAAGAAGGTCATGGCGTTCAGCGGAGCAAAGAGCAGCGCCGCCATACCCACCAGTGAAACCACCTGGCCCAGAGTAATTACGCGAATACGGGCGATCTTATCGGAGAGAATACCCAGCACCAGACGGCCGGAGAGGTTGGCGATGGAGATAATCGTCACCGCATTCGCAGCCGTGGCCGCATCCAGTTTGACCATACCCTGAGCGATATCTTTCGCCACGCCAATAACATACAGGCCGCTCATGCAGGCGGTCAGGAACATCACCGCCAACATCCAGTACTGCGGCTTACGCATGGACTGCGCCAGGGTAAAGTCATTTTCTACCACGCCGCCTTTGGTGCTGACCTCCTGCAGTGGCGCATCTTTCATCAGCGTCGCGCCGAAGAGGATCATCACCATCACGATAGCGCCCCAGATCATAAAGGTCTTTTCCAGCCCTACCGTCGCCAGCAGCTGCGAGTCGATAAACTTAAAGCCGAGGCTGCCCAGCCCGTAAGAACCGATGGAGAAGGCGGAGATCAGCCCTTTACGCTCCGGGAACCACTTCACGCAGTTGGAAAGGGTTAACAGATACCCTGCCCCGTCAGCCAGCCCAACAAGCACCCCGGCGCTCAGCCAGAGCATCATCAGGTTATTGGAACAGGCGGTGAGGAAAAAGCCTACGCCGAGCAAAATTCCCGACGCCATGGTGACGCGTTTCACGCCAAAACGTTCCTGTAATTTTCCCGCCACGGAGGAGGAGAGCGCCAGCCCGAGGCTTAACAGGCCGAAGGAGAACGCCACCTGGCTTATCGGCGCGTCCAGCTTATCGGAAAGCGCACTGTTAAACAGGCTCCAGGTATAGACCGAGCCCAGCGCAAACTGCGTCACAATGGTGCCGAAAAGGGTCAACCAGCGCGTACGGTTATTAGAAGAAGTATTCATGGCAGTTGTCCTGCAAGAGAAATTAAGGAAATTCACTGCTGACAACAATAAACAAAACCCTGCGCTGGCCGGGGGAAAACGGCATGAGATGCTGCAGAAACGGAATGAAATGCCTGGATTGAGGCATGAATGACCTTGCCCCGCAAAAAGACTCGCGCAGACCGGGCTCATATTGTATATGGAATGTTACTTATGCGTTGAAATAATTAAGTTTTTTTAGAAACGTGCGCTCACCCCAAGCGTGTAGAGGAAATTCTCCCCGGTGGCGGTGTTATCCGCCTGTGATAACGAGGCGTAGGCGGCCATATGGGGATGGAACAGCATATCGGCGCCGACCGTCACATCTGTCCAGTTGCCATACTGCAGGGAGGCGGGCAGCCGGCTCATCCCTGACTGAGACTTCCACTGGTTTTCCCCAAACTGCTGGTTATAGCTGATTTGCGCCCAGGGACGGAGATTACCGTAGCGGGTATCGAGACGCCAGCCAAGCGTACTGACGCTGGCATGCCAGAGCGGATCGGTCAGCGAGGTAGTATTTACGCTGTCGCCAAATTCGTTGTAGGTCGACTGTGGTGAACCGTCGTAATGCCATTCCGCCACCGGCCCGGTTCTGATACGCCGCCCCACGGGCATACTCCACCCTACGCTCATGGTACTTTGCGCATCCGCAGGATAGTTATCCGGCGTATTCATCTGCAGTCCCGGGCCGTTTTGCGACGAGCGAATACGTTCTGCGAGAATATCCTCATAACGCGGTTGGTGATCGGCGTCCCATGTATAACGCTCGGTCATATTATTTTGGGCGTCTGAAACGATATATTCCTGTTGCCAGGCAAATGCTGTGTGACAAAAAAGCAGACAGGTTCCCAGACCCGCCAGGCGATAAAGGACCTGGCGACCACTGTTTATTTTTATCATCATCAAAGCGACTCCAGAGAGAGCCGAGTTCGGCGATATTAGTCGTTGTTCATAAAGAGATATCGGGGTATATCCCCTCTTTAACTATTGTCTCTTTAACAGGCACGTCAAGCCGGGCGATAAAAAATTTCGGCATCAGAATCAGTAAGGGAGATAACCTATGCAACGCTGCGGTTGGGTGAGCCAGGACCCATGCTATATCGACTATCACGATAACGAGTGGGGCGTGCCGGAAACCGACGGGAAAAAGCTTTTTGAGATGATCTGTCTGGAAGGGCAACAGGCGGGGCTGTCGTGGATCACGGTGCTGAAAAAACGTGAGAACTACCGCCGCGCCTTTCACAATTTTGATCCCGTGGCGGTCGCCGCCATGACCGGGGACGATGTGGAGCGGTTGATGCTTGATGCGGGCATTATCCGCCACCGGGGGAAAATTGAGGCGATTATCAACAATGCCCGCGCCTGGCTGGCGATGGAACAAAACGGTGAATCCTTCTCCCGCTTTGTCTGGTCTTTTGTCGACCATACTCCACAGCTGACGCAGGCGGTTTCTCAGGATCAGATCCCCTCGTCCACCGCTGCCTCGGACGCGCTCTCCAGGGCGCTAAAAAAGCGCGGTTTTAAGTTTGTCGGCTCCACTATTTGCTACGCCTTTATGCAGTCCTGCGGGCTGGTAAATGACCATATCACGCGCTGTTTCTGTCACCCCGGAGGTCAGCATGATTCGCATATGGCAAAGTGACGATATCACAGCCCTGCTGCGTTTATGGCTGGAGAGCACCACGGCAGCCCACCCGTTTATCGATGCAAATTACTGGATCGAGAGCGAAGCGCTGGTACGCGACGCTTACCTTCCCGGCTCTGAAACCTGGGTCTGGACGGAGGCGGATGAAATCCTCGGTTTTATCAGCGTCATGCAGTCGCAATTTATCGGCGCGCTGTTTGTCGCCACCGACCATATCGGCAAAGGGATAGGCCAGGCGCTGATTTCACACGTTAAGCAGCGCTACCCCTCCTTAAGCCTGGAGGTGTACCAGAAAAACAGCCGGGCAGTGAACTTCTACCACGCGCAGGGCTTTCGCATCGAGGACAGCGCCTGGCAGGATGAAACGCACCACCCGACGTGGATTATGCGCTGGCAGGCGGATCGAATGCCGTAAGCGCGGGTGCCGCGCCGTGATATTTCTCCACCCACGCCAGCGCCGTATTCCCGGCGCAGCCGTTCCCCAGCTTCGAGCTGGGGAGATCTTTGGTCAGCATATTCACCGCTCCGTTTTTACACAGGCCGCCTTCGTCGGGATCGGGCCAGGCGCCCTGATGAATGCAGATCACCCCCGGCCTGATGCCGTCGCTCACGACAGCGCCGGCCAGCACCTGCCCGCGCCCGTTCCAGACGCGCACCAGATCCCCGTCGGCAATGCCGCGCGCCTTCGCATCCTCCCGGTGGATCACCATCGGCTCACGCCCCGCCACCGCGTAATGCTCGCGCAGCGACGAATAGTTAAGCTGGCTGTGCAGACGGTGCGCCGGATGCGCCGACAACAGCTGTAGCTGTCCCGGCTGCGCATTGCCGTGCCACTCGTCCGGCGCAAGCCACATGGGGTGCGGCGGGCAGTCACCATAGCCAAATTCGGCGATCCGCCGGCTGTAGATCTCTATCTTGCCGCTTTCAGTTTTGAGAGGATGCTTTTCCGGATCGCGACGAAAATCGGCGAAGCGCACAAACCGCGCGTTCTGCTCGCTTTCAGGCATCTCCAGGATCGCATTCGCTTCCCAGAACGTTGCAAACGGCGGTAACGTCACTCCCTGGGCCGCGCCGCGCTCTCCGGCAATCCGGTAGAAGCTCTCCAGCCACTGAAGATCGGTTTTGCCTTCAGTAAAGCGCTCCCGTCCCCCCGCTTCCCAGCGCTCGCTGAGGTCAGCAAACACCTCGAAGTCATCCCGCGCCTCGTCGCGGGGAGCGACCACGCGCTTCATCGGCACCATGTGCTGGTTGCTGTAGTCACCGGTCATGGTGAGATCGTTACGCTCAAATGAAGTCGTGGCGGGCAGAACAATATCGGCGTGTTTCGCCGCCGCCGTCCAGAAACATTCGGAGATCACCACCAGCTCCGGCTTTTGCCAGGCGCGAATCAGGCGGTTGGTATCCTGATGGTGGGTAAAATTAGCCCCGCCCGCCCACCAGACAAAGCGGATATCGGGGAAGTGGCGATCCATCCCGTTATGCTGATAAAAGCCGCCCGGGTTCTCCAGCGCCTCCACGATGCGGGCGACCGGGATCTTGTCCACCGCGTCGTGGCCCCCTTTGACCGTCCCCTGCATCGAGGCGAGCACCGCCGCGCGGCGCGTGGGGTTACCGCCGTTGGCGAAATGGTAGGAGAGACCAAATCCGCCGCCCGGCGTGCCAATCTGCCCCAGCATGGCGGCCAGCGTCACCAGCATCCAGTGTTTTTGCTCGCCATACTGCTGGCGCTGCATCCCCCAGCCCGACATCAGCATGGTGGTATGTTGATGAAACAGCTGCGCCAGCTCGCGGATAGTCGTTGCGCTGACGCCGCAGATCGCCTCCGCCCACTCCGCCGTTTTTGCCACGCCGTCGCTTTCGCCGGTGAGATAGCGCGCAAACTGGTCATAACCGGTAGTGCAGCGCGCCAGAAACGCCTCATCCTGCCAGCCGTTTTCCACCAGCGTATGGGCGATGCCGAGCATCATCGCCACGTCGGTGCCCATATGCGGGGCAATCCACTCCATTTTGTCGCCGAAGAAATCCACCGTTTCCGAGCGCATCGGATCGATGCAGATCAGGCGCTTGCCGCTCTTACGCAGCGCCTCGAAATAGGACATCCCCTGCTCATCGGAGGCGTTCCAGGCGATTTTCAGCGTATTCAGCGGGTTGGCGCTCCAGAGCACAACCACCTCCGTATGCTCCAGCACCAGCGGCCAGCTGGTCTGCTGCTGGTAGACCTCGTTGCCGCCCACCACGTAGGGCATGATCGCCTGCGCCGCGCCGGTCGAGTAGTCGCCAAGATGGCCGGTATAGCCTCCCGCCAGGCTCATATAGCGCTGGAGTAGCGTCGCCGCCTTGTGCAGTACGCCGTTGGATCGCCAGCCGTAGGAGCCGGCAAAAATGGAGGCGGGTCCGTAGTTTTCCCGAATACGCTTGTGCTGCGCGTGGATCAGATCCAGCGCCTCCTCCCAGCTCACGCGAACAAACTCATCCTGCCCGCGCACTCCCTGCGGCTTCTCCGGCGAGGCAAGAAAACCTTTTCGCACCATCGGCCAGCGCACCCGCGCTTTGCTGTGCACCTGATCGCGCACCGCGGTTTGTAGCGAATTGGGGTGAGCCGTGGGCAGTGCTCCGCGCGATGAGAGGACGTTATCGCCGTCGGTCTCAACCAGCATGGGGCCCCAGTGGGCGGCGGTCAGAATGGTTTTTGTAGCAGTGGTCACGCGTGCGCTCCTGAAATGCCTGTTGCAGGTACAGCCCTCTTCGGGGCCATTTATGGTTTGACACAAAATTTCAGAGTTATCCCCGAAATTTTCACCCTGTCGGGGCGTCATAATCAACCGCCACGCGCGTCGTGGCAAAGAATAAAAAAGGATTAAGGAAATAAGATGAAAAAACGCGTATTCGTTATTGCCGCTATTGTCAGTGGCGCACTGGCTGTTTCAGGCTGCACAACCAACCCCTATACCGGCGAGCGCGAAGCGGGTAAATCAGGTATCGGAGCGGGCATCGGCTCGCTGGTCGGCGCGGGCGTAGGCGTGCTCTCCTCCTCCAAAAAAGATCGCGGCAAAGGCGCCCTGATTGGCGCCGCGGCAGGCGCAGCGCTGGGCGGCGGCCTCGGCTACTATATGGACGTGCAGGAAGCCAAACTGCGTGAAAAAATGCAGGGCACCGGCGTCAGCGTCACCCGCAGCGGCGACAACATCATCCTTAACATGCCCAATAACGTCACCTTCGACAGCAGCAGCGCGACGCTGAAACCTGCCGGGGCCAATACCCTTACCGGCGTGGCGATGGTGCTGAAGGAGTATCCGAAAACCGCCGTGAACGTGATTGGCTACACCGACAGTACCGGCAGCCAGTCGCTCAATATGCGTCTCTCTCAGGAGCGCGCCGACGCGGTCGCCAGCTCGCTCATTACCCAGGGCGTGGCCGCTGGCCGCATCCGCACCAGCGGCATGGGCCCGGCCAACCCTATCGCCAGCAACAGCACGGCGGAAGGCAAAGCGCAGAACCGCCGCGTCGAGATCACCCTCAGCCCACTGCAGTAACCGTTGTGCCGGGCGGCGCTGCGCTTACCCGGCCTATACTCCAAACGCAGGCCGGGTAAGGCGAAGCCGCCACCCGGCAAATTGCTTGATTCGTCAGATTTTCCCGCTAAGGTATTCTCACTAAATTCAGGGAAATCAGCGATGCGCAAATCCACACGGCCCACTATCAGCGACGTAGCGAAAGCCGCCAGAACCGGCAAAACAAGCATTTCACGCTATCTCAACGGTGAAAAACATCTGCTGTCCGACGCGCTGCTGGCCCGTATTGAGCAGGCGATCGCCGATCTCGATTATCGCCCGAGCCTGATGGCCCGCGGCCTGAAGCGTGGCCGCACCCGGCTCATTGGCCTGATCATCGCCGATATCACCAATCCCTACTCTGTGAACGTGCTCAGCGGCATCGAGGCCGCCTGCCGGGAAAAAGGTTTTACGCCGCTGGTCTGTAACACCAATAACGAAGTGGATAAAGAGCTACACTATCTCGATCTCCTGCGCAGCTACCAGGTGGAGGGCATCGTGGTGAATGCGGTGGGAATGCGGGAAGAGGGGCTAAACCGCCTGCAGCAGTCATCGCTGCCGATGGTGCTTATCGACCGTAAAATCCCCGATTTCGCCTGCGACGTGGTGGGGCTGGATAACGCCCAGGCCGCGACCACCGCCACGGAACATCTGGTTGAACAAGGATTCGAAGCGATCCTCTTTCTCAGCGAGCCGCTGGGTACGGTCAACACCCGCCGCGAACGGCTAAACGCCTTTCGCGCCACGCTGGCACGCTACCCGGGAACCCTTGCCGGGCAGGCGGAGACGCCGCTTCACGAGTCGGATCGGCTCGATAATATCCTGCGTCAGTTTCACACCCAGCACCGCGGCCTGCGCAAAGCTGTTATCTCCGCCAACGGGGCGCTCACACTGCAGGTCGCCCGCTCGCTCAAGCGCATCGGCCTGCACTGGGGGAGCGACATCGGGCTGCTGGGCTTTGACGAGCTGGAGTGGGCAGAGCTGGCAGGCGTCGGCATTACCACGCTTAAACAACCTACCTGGCAGATTGGCTATGCCGCCGTTGAGCAGGTGGTGCGGCGTATCAACGGTGCCGATGAAGCGGTGCGCGAGCAGCACTTTTCCGGTGAACTGATCGTGCGCGGCTCTACCACACGTTAACCTTCCTTCGTGATGACGATCAAAAATTCAACATCCTGACCTTTCCTTTGGAACCGGTTCCACCTAGCGTAATAGTATTCATGACGCTGGAGTCAGGCTATGAGCAGAAAAATTATGGTGGTTACGGCCGCGTATGGCGCGGATCAGGTTCGTCAGGCGGGCGGGCAGCGGGCGATACTCCCTGTCATCGCCGCCGCAGGCGCCGACGGGGTGGAAATCCGCCGGGAATTGTTCAGTGATGCAGAACTAAAGTCACTGCCAACGCTTGCCCAGTCCATTGAGCTGCTGGGACTGCTGGCCTGCTATTCGGCCCCCGCCCCGCTGTTTATGCCCGACGGCGCGCTCAACCCCGATCTGCCCCGCTATCTGGCGGAGGCCAGCACCCTTAACGCCCTGTGGCTGAAGATGTCGCTCGGCCATTTCCAGAGCAAAACACCGCTGGACGACCTGCGCGGACAGCTGAATGAAAGCGGCATGGCGCTGGTGGTGGAAAACGATCAGACCCGCTGCGGACAGCTGGCACCGATGCGGCGCTTCCAGGCCGCCTGCCGGGTGATGGCGCTGCCCGTTACGCTCACTTTTGATACCGGCAACTGGCTGTGGGTGGGAGAGTCGCCGGAAGAGGCGGCGCGCCACCTCGCCCCGTCGGTGAGCTATATCCACGTCAAAGCGGCGGTAGAACACAAGGCGCAGTTTCGCGCTATCGCGCCGGATAACGGCGATATGCGCTGGCTTGAGCTGCTGGCGCAACTGCCGCCTGACGCGCCGCGCGGCATTGAGTTTCCACTGGAGGGGCCGGACCTTACCGCCGTCACCCGCCATTATGTCAATCTGCTACGGGAGGCGTAAGGCATGTCTGAATCCTCAGATGTCATCACCATCGGCGAAGCGATGGCCATGTTTGTCGCGACAGAGCCCGGCGAACTCAGCCGCGTGGAGAGTTTTATCAGACGCATTGCAGGCGCAGAGCTGAATGTGGCGACTGGTCTGGCGCGTCTCGGCCTTGCGGTCAGCTGGGTGAGTCGCGTGGGCAACGATAGTCTCGGCGAGTTCGTGCTCGCCTCGCTGAAAAAAGAGGGAATCAACGCCTCTGGCGTCACGGTTGACGGGCGTTTCCCCACCGGCTTTCAGCTGAAATCAAAGGTCCTAGATGGAACCGATCCCATCGTGGAGTATTTCCGTAAAGGCTCTGCGGCAAGCCATCTTTCAACTGACGATTATCACGCTGCGCTGTTCGCTTCGGCGCGCCACCTGCATCTGAGCGGCGTGGCGGCGGCGCTGTCGGCCAGCTCTTATGCGCTGCTCGATCATGCGGCGGCAAAAATGAAAGCCGCAGGTAAAACGATCTCTTTCGATCCCAACCTGCGCCCGGTGCTCTGGCAGAGCGAAGCGGAGATGGTGGAAAAGCTCAATCACCTCGCGTTTCAGGCTGACTGGGTGCTGCCCGGCGTGAAGGAAGGGATGATCCTCACCGGCGAAAAAACGCCGGAAGGCATCGCCGACTTCTATCTGGAGAGAGGCGTGAAGGCGGTGATCCTGAAGACCGGCGCGGACGGCGCCTGGTTCAAAACCGCCGAAGGCGAAAAAGGGGCGGTCGCGGCGATCAGGGTTGAGAACGTCGTGGATACCGTCGGTGCCGGGGACGGCTTCGCCGTGGGCGTGATTAGCGCCCTGCTCGAAGGCAAGACGCTGCCTCAGGCGGTGATGCGCGGCAATAAAATCGGCTCGCTGGCCATCCAGGTACAGGGCGACAGCGAAGGACTGCCGACCAGAGCGCAGCTGGGCGAATAGCTCTCTTACAGTAATAACGACATTCAGCCACCGTGTACCCTACAGACACCGGCGGCACACACCTCAACCACAGAGGCAAGCCTATGAACAGTTCAACGAATGCAGTCAAACGCTGGTGGTACATTATGCCTGTCGTTTTTATCACGTACAGCCTGGCGTACCTGGACCGCGCTAACTTCAGTTTCGCCTCCGCGGCGGGAATCAATGAAGATCTGGGGATCACGAAGGGGGTCTCCTCCCTGCTGGGCGCCCTCTTCTTTCTGGGCTACTTCTTTTTCCAGATCCCCGGCGCCGTCTACGCGGAACGCCGCAGCGTGCGAAAGCTGATTTTTGTCTGCCTGATCCTCTGGGGCGGTTGCGCCTCGCTGACGGGTGTTGTGAATAACATTCCGGCGCTGGCCGCCATCCGCTTTATCCTCGGCGTGGTGGAAGCGGCGGTGATGCCCGCCATGCTGATCTATATCAGCAACTGGTTCACTAAATCGGAACGTTCACGCGCCAATACTTTCCTGATCCTCGGTAACCCGGTGACGGTATTGTGGATGTCCGTGGTCTCCGGCTATCTGATCCAATCCTTCGGCTGGCGGGAAATGTTTATTATTGAGGGGGTGCCGGCGGTGATCTGGGCCTTCTGCTGGTGGGTGCTGGTCAAGGATAAGCCCGCGCAGGCGAGCTGGCTCTCCACAGAGGAAAAAGCGGCTTTGCAGGCGCAGCTGGATAAAGAACAGCAGGGGCTGAAGGTGGTACGCAACTACGGGGAAGCCTTCCGTTCGCGCAACGTGATCCTGCTCTGCATGCAATATTTCGCCTGGAGTATCGGCGTCTATGGCTTTGTGCTGTGGCTGCCGTCAATCATCCACAGCGGTGGAGATAATCTGGGCATGGTGGAGGTGGGCTGGCTCTCTTCCGTCCCCTACCTGGCGGCAACCATTGCGATGATTATCGCTTCCTGGGCCTCGGATAAACTGCAAAACCGTAAGCTGTTCGTCTGGCCGCTGCTGCTGATTGCCGCCTTTGCCTTTATCGGCTCCTGGGCGGTGGGGGCCAACCATTTCTGGATCTCCTATACCCTGCTGGTTATTGCCGGTGCGGCGATGTACGCCCCGTATGGCCCGTTCTTCGCCATCATCCCGGAGATGCTGCCGCGCAACGTGGCGGGCGGCGCGATGGCGCTGATCAACAGCATGGGGGCGCTGGGCTCGTTCTGTGGCTCGTGGTTTGTGGGCTATCTCAATGGCGCAACCGGCAGCCCCTCCGCCTCATATATTTTTATGGGAGTAGCGCTTTTCGCCTCGGTATGGCTAACTCTTATCGTTAAGCCTGCTAATAATCAACAAATCCCGGCTGGCGCACGCCACGCCTAAATCTTTTATCTTTCACGGAGATTAGCATGAAGCCGTCCGTCATTTTATATAAGGCACTGCCTGAGACTCTGCAAAAACGCCTTGAGGAGCACTTCACCGTCACGCAGGTGAGAAATCTCCATCCTGATACCGTCGCGCAGCATGCGGATGCGTTTGCCCGCGCCGAAGGGTTGTTAGGCTCAAGCGAAAAAGTGGATGCCGCGCTGCTGGATAAAATGCCGAAGCTGCGTGCAACCTCCACCGTCTCCGTGGGATATGACAACTTCGACGTGGAGGCGCTAAACGATCGTAAGATCCTGCTGATGCATACTCCGCACGCGCTGACCGAAACGGTGGCCGATACGCTGATGGCGCTGGTGCTGACCACCGCCCGCCGCGTGGTGGAGGTGGCGGAACGCGTCAAAGCAGGTGAATGGACCAAAAGCATTGGCCCCGACTGGTTTGGCGTAGACGTTCACGGCAAAACGATGGGCATTGTCGGCATGGGACGCATCGGTCTTGCACTGGCCCGGCGCGCCCATTTCGGCTTCAGCATGCCGATTCTTTATAACGCGCGTCGCCATCACAGCGAAGCGGAAGAGCAGTTCAATGCCCGCTACTGCGATCTGGATACGCTGCTGCGGGAGGCGGATTATGTCTGCCTGATCCTGCCGCTGACCGATGAAACGCGCCATCTGATGGGTAAAGCGGAGTTTGAGAAGATGAAAAAATCGGCGATTTTCATCAACGCAGGGCGCGGCCCGGTGGTGGATGAAAAGGCGCTGATTGCGGCGCTGCAAAACGGCGAGATCCACGCGGCGGGGCTGGATGTATTTGAACAGGAGCCGCTGCCGGTTGACTCGCCGCTGCTGGCGATGCCCAACGTGGTCGCCCTGCCCCATATTGGCTCCGCGACGCATGAGACGCGTTATAACATGGCGGCGACGGCGGTGGATAACCTGATTGCGGCGCTCAGCGGCAGGGTTGAGCAAAACTGCGTGAATCCGCAGGTGCAACGCTAAAACGAAAAAACCCGCCAGAAGGCGGGTTTTTAAATTCTTGTGCTGCTGGGTTGGAAGCTTACAGGCTTACAACGTTACCAGCTGCCGGGCCTTTAGCGCCGCTTTCGATGGTGAAGGAAACTTTCTGACCTTCATCCAGAGATTTGTAGCCATCGTTCTGGATAGCAGAGAAGTGTACGAACACATCTTTAGAGCCATCGTCAGGAGTGATGAAGCCGAAACCTTTATCAGCGTTGAACCATTTTACCAGACCAGTCATTTTACCAGACATAGAATTACCTTATTTAAATATACGTTGTGCCTTCCGGCGCGATGGGTTGCGTTACAGATTTTTAAGCGATGAAGGAAGGGTCACAACGAAGGGTATCTTTGGATAACTCATCTGGACTGCTTAACTAAACTGCTTTAGGTCTGTGTAACAAACCGACGAGGTGTATTAACACATATTTGGTATGCGAAAGACAAGCACTATTTTCAACATTCATAAAAAACCCCGCCTGCCGCGGGGTTTTTAAGATTACTCTGTAGCGGCGACCGCGGCGCTCCAGGCCTGTGAAAAAGCCTGATGCTGCGAGGCCAGCGGCCCAACGAGCGTATTATACTGGCTGGCCTGCTGGGAGGTCGGGAACTGGATGCCGTTCGCGACAAAGCTCACCTGCGTCCCCTGCTGCGCGATATAGTCGCCCACCTGCACCAGCTGCTGGGTCAGCATCTGCGCGGCCGGGATCAGCGGCTGCAGCGCCTGCGCAGGTTTAGTAACTACCTTCTCATAAGCCTGATCGAAGACCGGCTTCAGATCGTCAGCCTGCTTCAGCGCAGAACGTGTGGCATCCGCCTGCATTTTCGCATTTTCCAGCTGCTGGCTCAGTACGCCAAGCGCACCGTTAGACTGGCGCAGCGGTTCGCGCTGGGTCATATAATCCTGCGGTACGCGAATCGCGTTCACGCTGTCCACCATCGGGCGTAAACCCGAGTCCATCGCCTGGTTTACCTGCTGTGAATAGCCATAAATAATGGCGTAATCGGAAACAAACGGGCCAAACTGCTTCTTCTGATCTGCGGTCAGCGTCGGCAAATGTTCGCCGCTACGCATTACCGTGTTCTGCAGAAAGTCGATAAACGCTTTGCGCTGATCGCCCTCTTTATCGAAACACCCACTCAGGCTAACAACCAACAATAACGCCGCAACAGGCGCAAACCAGCGAGAGCAGGACTTTCCTGTCGCCATTTTCTTACTCCTTTCACCCAAAAAAGCGCACACCGGCACGAGCGTGCCTGACGCACACAAGAATAGTCCAGGTCACGCGCGCAATAAACTCTTTTCATGCAAAACGGCTTTTGCAGTTTCGTCCTTTCCATTTACAAAAAAATACGCGCACATACTGGAACATGATTAATCAGTTAATTAGCAATATGCTCCAGTTAGCTGAAACGTCAAAGCAACATTTATCGCACAAATAGTTACATACGTGACGATCCAGCCCCTTTTTTACCGACTATTCTTAATGTGCTCTCTGATGTTCACGATCCCGCAGTGTGATTTAAGAGGAGTTCTCAATGGAATATAAAGATCCGATGTCGGAGCTGCTGAGCAGCCTTGAACAAATTGTTTTTAAAGATGTTACTCAGACAATGAGTAAGTCACAGAAGTCTAATCCCTTTACCGAATTTGAGCGTTTGCGTAAAGGGACCGGCCTTAAAACCGATGATTTTGCCCGAGCTATGGGTGTCAGCGTAGCGATGGTGCATGAATGGGAATCCAAGCGAGTAAAACCCTCCATGACCGAGCTAAAGCTGATGAGCCTGATTCAGGCTAACCCTGCACTCAGCAAGCAGTTAATAGATTAAGATTTGAGAGCACCCCCGCATCTGCGGGGGTTTGTGTTTTAAGGCCTGAGAAAACCTCCTCGTACTGCCCGAAACAAAAAACCCGCCGAAGCGGGTTTTTTTGGCTGGCTTACGGCAGTTATTGCAGCAGAGAAATATCCGCCACCTGCAGGAACAGCTCGCGAAGCTTAGAGAGCAGCGTCAGACGGTTGATACGCACCTCTTTATCCTCGTCGTTTACCATCACGTTCTCAAAGAACTCGTCCACCGGCTCGCGCAGGGCCGCCAGCTCGATCAGCGCCTCCTGGTAACGGCCTTGTGCAAAGTAAGGCTGTAACTTGTCGCGCAGCACCACCAGGTTACCGGCAAGCTTAATCTCCGCCGCCTCTTTCAGCACCGAAGCGTGAACGATATCGTTCAGCGGTTCAGTCGCTTTCGCGAGGATATTGGAGACGCGCTTGTTCGCCGCCGCCAGCGCGGAGGCCGCTTCCAGGGTGCGGAAATGGGACACCGCCTTCATGCGCGCATCAAAATCCGCCGGGCGGGTCGGACGACGCGCCAGTACAGCCTGAATGGTGTCGACGCTGTAGCCTTCGTCCTGATACCAGGCGCGGAAACGGCCCAGCATAAAGTCGATCACCTCATCGACCACGTTGGCATTAGTCAGCTTGTCGCCATACAGACGCACCGCCTCTTCGGTCAGGGTCTGCAGATCGAGGTTCAGGTTCTTCTCAACGATAATGCGCAGCACGCCGAGCGCGGCGCGACGCAGCGCAAACGGATCTTTATCACCTTTCGGATGCTGGCCAATGCCGAAGATCCCCGCCAGGGTATCCATCTTGTCGGCAATCGCCACCGCGCAGGAGACCAGGCTGGAGGGGAGCTCGTCGCCGGCAAAACGCGGCTGGTACTGCTCGTTCAGCGCTACGGCCACATCTTCAGCTTCGCCGTCGTGACGCGCGTAGTGCATCCCCATCACGCCCTGGGTGTCGGTAAATTCAAACACCATGTTGGTCATCAGGTCGCACTTGGAGAGCAGGCCTGCGCGGGTCGCGTGGTTCACATCCGCGCCGATTTCACGGGCGATCCAGCCGGAAAGCGCCTCGATACGGTCGGTTTTGTCGCGCAGCGTACCCAGCTGCTGCTGGAACAGTACGGTTTGCAGACGCGGCAGATTATCTTCCAGACGTTTTTTACGGTCGGTATTAAAGAAGAACTCGGCATCCGCCAGGCGCGGGCGCACCACCTTCTCGTTACCGGCGATAATCTGCGCCGGATCTTTGGACTCAATGTTCGCCACAAAGATAAAGTTCGGCAGCAGCTTGCCGTCGTTGGCGTAGACCGGGAAGTATTTCTGGTCACCCTTCATGGTGTACACCAGCGCTTCAGCCGGAACCGCCAGGAATTTCTCTTCGAACTTCGCGGTCAGCACAACTGGCCATTCGACCAGAGAAGTCACCTCTTCCAGCAGGCTGTCGCTCAGATCGGCGTTACCGCCAATCTTGCGCGCCGCCTCTTCTGCGTCCGCTTTAATTTTGGCTTTACGCTGTTCGTAATCGGCATTGACCTTACCGCGCTCCAGCAGGATTTGCGGATACTGATCGGCGTTGTCGATGGTGAACTCCGGCTCACCCATAAAGCGGTGGCCGCGGATCACGCGATCGGACTGAACGCCCAGAATGGTCGCCGGGATTACTTTATCGCCCAGCAGCAAAATCACGGTATGTACCGGACGCACGAAGTGTACGTCGCTTGCGCCCCAGCGCATCAGTTTCGGGATCGGCAGTTTAGCCAGCGAAGTGGCAATCATATTCGGCAGCAGCGCTTCAGCGCTCTCGCCTTTAACATGGGCGCGATAGAGCAGCCATTCGCCTTTATCGGTGGTCAGACGCTCGGCCTGATCGACGGTGATCCCGCAGCCGCGCGCCCAGCCTTCGGCCGCTTTGCTCGGTTTGCCTTCGGCGTCAAACGCCTGGGCAATCGCCGGGCCGCGTTTTTCCACTTCGCGATCCGGCTGGGATGCAGCAAGGTTTTCCACTTTTAGCGCCAGGCGGCGCGGCGCGGCAAACCATTCGATTTTGCCGTGGGCGAGGCCGGCATTATCCAGCTCCGCGGTCACGTTCGCAGCGAAGGACTCCGCCAGGCTGCGCAGGGCTTTTGGTGGCAACTCTTCGGTGCCGATTTCTACCAGGAAAGTATTCTCAGACATGACCGCCTCTTATTTATTTCGGTTGCACATCGGGAAGCCAAGGGCTTCACGGGACGCATAGTAAGCCTCTGCAACGGCTTTGGTCAGCGTGCGAATACGCAGAATATAGCGCTGACGTTCAGTCACGGAGATGGCTTTGCGGGCGTCCAGCAGGTTGAAGCTGTGGGCGGCCTTCAGAATACGCTCGTAGGCAGGCAGCGGCAGCGGGTTTTCCAGCGCCAGCAGCTGCTGGGCCTCTTTCTCATACTGCTCGAAGCAGGTGAAGAGGAAATCCACATCCGCATATTCGAAGTTATAGGTGGATTGCTCCACTTCGTTCTGATGGAAGACGTCGCCGTAGGTGGTTTTCCCCAGCGGGCCGTCGCTCCAGACCAGGTCATAGACGCTGTCTACGCCCTGAATATACATCGCCAGACGTTCCAGACCGTAGGTGATCTCGCCGGTAATCGGCTTACACTCCAGGCCGCCTACCTGCTGGAAGTAAGTAAACTGAGTCACTTCCATGCCGTTCAGCCACACTTCCCAGCCCAGGCCCCATGCGCCCAGCGTCGGGTTTTCCCAGTTATCTTCCACAAAACGAATATCATGGATAGTCGGGTCCATACCCAGCTCTTTCAGCGACCCGAGATACAGCTCCTGAATATTCTCCGGGGAGGGCTTAATCACCACCTGGAACTGATAATAGTGCTGTAAACGGTTCGGGTTTTCGCCATAGCGGCCATCGGTCGGGCGGCGGGAAGGCTGGACGTAGGCGGTCGCCATCGGCTCAGGCCCCAGCGCGCGCAGGCTGGTCATCGGGTGTGAAGTGCCGGCGCCGACTTCCATGTCCAGAGGTTGGACGATGGTGCAGCCCTGACGAGCCCAGTAATCCTGTAACGTCAGGATCAGGCCCTGGAAGGTCTTGGTATCAAACTTTTGCATAGTATTTCGTGCTGGATACGTGTGGTTTTAAATGGAAGGGATCAGTATACCCGCTGCCTGCAAGATATACAGTACGAAACGGGGATGTTTAGGGAAAATTGGGAAATAAGCATCTCAGCCGGGGCACAGCAGGGGCCGTCAGCGCATGGAGAGGTGCAAAAAATGGCCTTCCGGGTCAAAACTGCAGACAAAGCTCTCATTCAGAGCAGTATAGCCCCGTACCTCATAGCTTCCCTGAAACTGTTCAAAGCCGGTAACGTCGATCTTTTGCGTGCCGGTATTGTACCGATGGGCCGCCCTGTCCTTGCAAAGCTGCTCCATATCCAGCGAGCGCTCCGGGCTGACTTTGGTTTTTTGCGCCTTCTGCGCAGGGGCTTCTGGCGTTGCGCTGCATCCTGCGAGGATCGTCAGCAGAATGAGCGACGCGGCACGCTTCATCATTTTTTTCACCGCCTTTTTGCCGGGCTGTTATTTTTAATATCAATGCTTTTATAGATTATGCAGAGCCATTCTGCGAATCTCTCCGGCGCCTCACAAGTCCCGTTAAAAACTATCAGAATTTTCCAGGGAGAGAGGAGACGTAATGAAAGTCAGACTGTTTTTACAAAAATACTGAGGAACTGATGCCGTCAAAAATTAGCTGGATTGATAATTTGCGAGGGATTGCCTGCTTAATGGTCGTGATGATTCATACCACCACCTGGTATATCACCAATGCGCAGAGCGTCACCCTTCTGAACTGGGATATGGCGAATATCCTTAACTCCGCGTCCCGCGTCAGCGTTCCGCTGTTCTTTATGATTTCGGGCTATCTCTTTTTTGGCGAGCGCAGCGCCCGGCCGCGCCATTTTCTGCGGATCGCCCTGTGCCTGCTCTTTTACAGCACCGTTGCGCTGCTCTATATCGTGCTTTTTACCTCTATCAATGGCGAACTGGCGTTAAAGAACCTCCTGCAAAAGCCGGTCTTTTACCACCTGTGGTTCTTCTTCGCCATTATCGTTATCTATCTGGTTTCGCCGCTGATTCAGGTTAAACAGGTCAGCGGTAAAATGCTGCTGGCGCTAATGATCGTGGCTGGTTTAATCGCCAACCCCAACACCGTGACGCTGAAAACAGGGGGCATGGAGTGGCTGCCCGTTAACCTCTATATCAATGGCGATACCTTTTATTATCTTCTCTACGGTATGCTCGGGCGCGCTATCGGCATGATGGATACGCAAAAGCGGTGGCTGACGGGGCTGTGCGCGGCACTGTTTATCGCCGCTGTGTTCATCATTTCCCGCGGGACGCTGCACGAGCTGCGCTGGCGCGGCAATTTCGCCGATACCTGGTATCTCTACTGCGGCCCGATGGTCTTTATTTGCGCCGTCTCGTTGCTGACGCTGGTCAAAAACACGCTCAATACCCGCCCGCTGCCGGTGCTGGGGCTGATCTCCCGCCATTCGCTCGGCATCTATGGCTTTCACGCGCTGGTGATCCACGCCCTGCGCACGCATGGCGTGGAGATTAAACGCTGGCCGCTGCTGGATATTGTCTGGATCTTTACCGCCACGCTGGTGGTCAGCCTGCTGCTGTCGATGCTGTTGCAAAAAATCGATACCCGCAGATTTGTCAGTTAGCCGGTGGGTTTTGCACAGCAGTTCTCGTAGGCCGGGTAAGCGTCAGCCCTACCCGGCAGTTCCGTAGGCCGGGTAAGCGCAGCGCCACCCGGCGAATTTTCACGACATCAGAGGCAAAAGCTGCTGATAAATCTTGCGGAACACTTGGCGTCGTTCGGCATAACGGGCATGTTTATCTGCGTCAGGAAGATGTTGCTGCTCCAGCGAAAGCTGTGGCAGAAGCTCTTTCAGCGGCCTGTCAGGGTTCACTGCAATCTGCGCCAGCCGCGCCGCGCCAAGCGCAGGCCCGACATCTCCCCCCGTGCGGTAATCCAGCGTGAGCCCGCTGATATCCGCCAGCATTTGCCGCCAGTAACTGCTGCGCGCGCCGCCGCCAATGAGCGTGACGCTTGCGGGCGCAAGCCCGCACTCATGCACCGCATCCATCCCATCCGCCAGCGCATATCCCACCCCTTCCAGCACCGCGCGGGCCAGTTCCGCCGGGCCATGTTGATGAGTTAAGCCAAAAAACACCCCTTTCGCTTCCGGGTTGTTATGCGGCGTACGCTCGCCGGAAAGATAGGGTAAAAACCAGATCGCACCGGCGTTTTCATCCGCCTGCTGCGCCGCGGCGATAAGGGCTGGAACATCATTCATTCCGGTGAGCTTCGCCGCCCAGTCGAGACAAGAGGCTGCGCTCAGCATCACCGACATCAGATGCCATTTGCCCGGCAGCGCGTGGCAAAAGCTATGCACGGCGTTTTCAGGATTGCTGCGATAGCCGTCGCTGACCGCAAAATAGACGCCTGAGGTCCCGAGGGAGAGCATCGCCTGGCCAGCCTCGATCATTCCTACCCCGACGGCGCCAGCGGCGTTATCCCCGCCTCCGGCCACCACCGGCACGGCGGGCATTTTCCAGCGTTCAGCCACCTCTGGCAGCAGCGCGCCGGTGATTTCGCTCCCCTCAAACAGCGCGGGCATATGCTTCCGGGTAAGCTGGCAGGCGTCGAGCATCGTCTCACTCCAGTCGCGTTTCGCCACGTCGAGCCACATCGTGCCCGCCGCATCCGACATGTCGCTGGCAAATTCGCCGGTCATGCGAAAGCGCAGATAATCTTTTGGCAGCAGCACCTTCGCCACCTGGCGAAAAATCGCCGGCTCATGGCGCTGCACCCAGAGTAGCTTCGGCGCGGTAAAGCCGGGCATCATCAGATTACCGGTGATCTCCCGGGATGTGGGCACACGCTCTTCAAGAAGCGCGCACTCTTCTGCACAGCGGCCGTCGTTCCAGAGAATAGCCGGGCGCAGAACGCGATGCTGACTATCCAGCAACGTTGCACCATGCATCTGGCCGGCAATACCCAGCGCTTTCACGTCGCGCAGGCTGTGCTGCTCGCCTAAGGCTGTAATCGCGCGGTCCGTCGCCTGCCACCAATGATCCGGATCTTGTTCCGACCATAGCGGATGCGGGCGTGAAACCTGCAGCTTTTCAGTCTGCGTGGCTAAGACGTCGCCCTGCTCGCTTAACAGGATGGCTTTCACACCCGACGTGCCAAGATCGATCCCGATATACATTGTGGTGGCTCCTTTGAAAGAAATGCCCGGTGGCGCTTCCGCTTACCGGGCCTACGTTTTTACTTGTCGAACAAATAGTGATTGACCAGATTTTCCAGCAGCTCCTGATGACCGCTCTGGTGCTGCGGCGCCAGCTGGTGTTGCTCAGCGTACTTCGCGATATCCGCAAGCGATAACTGGCCTTTCAAAATTTGCTGGCCCAGCTCACTGTTCCAGCCGCTGTAACGCTTCGCCACGCGTTTATCCAGCTCGCCATCTTCAATCATGCGCGCCGCTACCTTCAGCGCCAGCGCCATGGTATCCATCGCGCCGATATGGCCGTAGAAGAGATCGTATTTGTCAGTGCTCTGACGGCGCACCTTGGCGTCAAAGTTCAGGCCGCCGGTGGTGAACCCGCCCGCCTTAATGATTTCATACATGACCAGCGCATTCTCTTCCACGCTGATTGGGAACTGGTCGGTATCCCAGCCAAGCTGTGCGTCGCCGCGGTTGGCGTCAACGGAGCCGAAGATGCCCAGCGCGATGGCGGAGGCGATTTCATGATGGAAAGAGTGGCCTGCCAGCGTGGCGTGGTTCGCCTCAATATTGACCTTAATCTCTTTCTCCAGGCCAAACTGCTTGAGGAAGCCGTAGACGGTCGCCACGTCGTAATCATACTGGTGCTTGGTGGGCTCCTGCGGTTTTGGCTCGATTAACAGAGTGCCGCGGAAGCCGATTTTATGCTTGTGATCCACCACCATCTGCATGAAACGGCCAATTTGCTCGCGCTCCTGGCGCAGATCGGTATTGAGCAGCGTTTCGTAACCTTCCCGTCCGCCCCACAGCACGTAGTTTTCGCCGCCCAGCTTATGGGTCGCGTTCATTGCCGTCACGACCTGGGTTGCCGCCCAGCTGAACACTTCCGGGTCCGGGTTGGTGGCAGCGCCTGCGCCGTAGCGCGGGTTAGTGAAGCAGTTAGCCGTTCCCCACAGCAGCTTCACGCCGCTTTGCTGCTGTTTTTCCGCCAGCACGTCGACCATCTGCGCAAAATTGTTCAGATACTCCTTCAGGGAGGCCCCTTCTGGCGAAACGTCCACATCGTGGAAGCAGTAGTAAGGCACGTTCAGCTTGTGAAAAAACTCAAACGCGACATCCGCTTTACGCTTTGCCAGCTCCAGCGCTTCACCCGGCTGCTGCCAGGGCCTGTCGAATGCGCCCACGCCAAACATATCTGAGCCGTTCCAGCAGAAGGTATGCCAGTAGCAGGCGGCAAAACGCAGGTGATCCTCCATGCGCTTACCCAGCACCAGCTCGTCTGGATTGTAGTGGCGAAAGGCTAATGGGTTGGTCGTTTTCGGGCCTTCGTAGCGGACGCGATCGAGTTGGTCGAAATAAGCTTGCATATTGAGCTCCATAATCAAGAGGTGCGGCGATAACCGATACTGGAGTAATAGTGAATATACATTCCGGCTTGCTCAATTACGTTATTTCACACTGCTATTGAGAGAATGCGCAAACGTGCGCTGGCTCGCAAAACAGGTCATCAAAAAAGATTTGATGGCATACATTCCAGGGTTCTCATGTAATTAATACTTACCCTTTCATAAAATCCGATCGCGGTCATAAATTCACAAATAAACCAAATATCATAACGCCAGGATAAAAATCTGTAATTGCGGGGACGCCATTCCCCGTTAAGAATTTGCTGCGTCTTTAGCAGTAAATGTTTCTTTTATCTCAGCATGACAATCCTACAAAAAAAAGGTAATACAATTATGAAGATAAAGAACCTGTGCCTTACTTTCTGCGCCTCGCTTTTACTCGCAAGCGTTGCCGGGCATGCAAAAGAGGTCAAAATCGGAATGGCTATTGACGATCTTCGCCTGGAGCGCTGGCAAAAAGATCGCGATATTTTTGTGAAAAAAGCGGAATCTCTTGGCGCGCAAGTCTTCGTTCAGTCGGCCAACGGCAACGAAGAGACGCAAATGTCGCAAATTGAGAATATGATTAACCGCGGCGTAGATGTACTGGTTATTATTCCCTATAACGGTCAGGTATTAAGTAACGTCGTAAAAGAAGCAAAACAGGAAGGCATTAAAGTATTAGCTTACGATCGCATGATTAATAATGCCGATATCGATTTTTATATCTCCTTCGACAATGAAAAAGTTGGCGAACTGCAGGCAAAAAGCCTGGTTGAGAAGGTGCCACAAGGGAACTATTTCCTGATGGGCGGTTCGCCGGTGGATAACAACGCCAAGCTGTTCCGTGAAGGGCAGATGAAAGTGCTGAAGCCATATATTGATGAGGGCAAAATTAAAGTAGTAGGCGATCAGTGGGTTGACGGCTGGCTGCCCGAAAACGCGCTGAAAATTATGGAAAACGCCCTTACTGCCAATAATAACAAAGTTGACGCGGTGGTCGCCTCTAACGACGCTACGGCAGGTGGCGCGATCCAGGCGCTGAGCGCGCAGGGTCTGGCGGGCAAAGTGGCGATTTCCGGACAGGATGCGGACCTCGCCGGTGTGAAGCGTATTATCGCCGGTACGCAGACCATGACCGTGTATAAACCCATTACAGAACTTGCTAACACCGCAGCGGAAATCGCCGTTGAGCTGGGCAATGGCCAGCAGCCGAAGGCGGACTCCTCGTTAAATAATGGCCTGAAGGATGTCCCTGCACGCCTGCTGACGCCAATCGAAGTCAATAAAGAGAACATCGACGCCACTGTCATCAAAGATGGCTTCCATAAAAAGAGCGAACTGTAATCCAACGCGCCCCGGCTGACGGGGCGCCTCCCCTATTACTTTCGGGACATGCGGTTATGCCTTATTTACTGGAAATGAAAAACATCACCAAAGCGTTTGGTGCGGTGAAAGCGGTTGATAACGTCAGCCTGCGGCTCAACGCCGGGGAAGTACTCTCGCTGTGCGGGGAGAATGGCTCAGGTAAATCGACGTTAATGAAAGTGCTGTGCGGTATCTACCCGTACGGCAGCTATGAGGGTGACATTCTCTTTGGGGGCGAAACCATCCAGGCGACGCACATCCGTGATACGGAGCGCAAAGGCATTGCCATCATTCACCAGGAGCTGGCGCTGGTGAAGCACCTGACGGTGCTGGAAAATATCTTTCTGGGCGCGGAAATCGTGCGTCACGGCGTGCTCGACTATGACACCATGACCCTGCGCTGTGAAAAGCTGCTGGCGCAGGTGAGCCTTGCGATTTCGCCCGACACGCGGGTGGGCGATCTGGGTCTTGGCCAGCAGCAGCTGGTGGAGATCGCCAAAGCGCTTAACAAGCAGGTGCGGCTGTTGATCCTTGATGAACCCACGGCCTCGCTGACCGAGCAGGAGACCGCCATCCTGTTGAATATTATCCGCGATCTCCAGCACCACGGTATCGCCTGTATTTATATCTCGCACAAGCTCAACGAGGTCAAAGCCATATCTGACACCATCTGCGTGATCCGCGATGGTCAGCACATCGGCACGCGGGACGCCGCAGGCATGAGCGAAGATGACATTATCACCATGATGGTGGGCCGCGAACTGACGGCGCTCTATCCCAACGAACCGCATACGGCAGGGGAGGAGATTCTCCGCGTCGAGAATCTCACCGCCTGGCATCCGGTTAACCGCCACATCAGGCGCGTTAACAACGTCTCCTTTTCCCTTAAGCGCGGCGAGATCCTCGGTATCGCCGGGCTGGTCGGCGCAGGCAGAACCGAAGCCGTACAGTGTCTGTTTGGCGTCTGGCCAGGGCGCTGGGAGGGGAAAATTTTTATCGACGGCCAGCCTGTGCAGATCAACTCCTGTCAGCAGGCGATTGCCCACGGCATCGCTATGGTGCCGGAAGATCGTAAAAAAGATGGCATCGTGCCGGTCATGGCGGTGGGTAAAAACATCACCCTAGCAGCGCTCGATCGCTTTGCCGGCACGCTAAGCAGCCTTGACGATGCCGCCGAGCAGCAGTGCATTCTTCAGTCTCTGGCGCGCCTGAAGGTCAAAACCTCGTCGCCGGAGCTGGCCATTGGCCGTCTGAGCGGCGGCAATCAGCAGAAGGCGATTCTGGCGCGCTGTCTGCTGCTCAATCCGCGCATCCTGATCCTTGATGAACCGACACGCGGCATCGACATCGGCGCGAAGTATGAGATCTACAAGCTGATTAACCAGCTGGTGCAACAGGGGATCGCCGTCATTGTGATCTCGTCTGAGCTACCGGAGGTGCTCGGTCTGAGCGACCGTGTACTGGTCATGCATGAAGGCAAACTGAAAGCCAACCTGATTAACCAGAACCTGACTCAGGAGCAGGTAATGGAAGCCGCATTGAGGAGCGAACGTCATGTCGAAAAGCAATCCGTCTGAACTTAACGTCACCGTACCTGCGCCGGGGCCGTTCTCTGGACTTAAGGCCCTAAATCTGCAGGTTTTCGTCATGATCGCGGCGATAATTGTCATTATGCTCTTTTTCACCTGGATGACCGATGGCTCCTATCTGAGCGCCCGCAACGTCTCTAACCTGCTTCGTCAGACCGCGATCACCGGCATTCTGGCGGTGGGCATGGTATTTGTGATTATCTCCGCGGAGATCGACCTCTCGGTCGGCTCAATGATGGGGCTGCTCGGCGGCGTCGCGGCGATTTTTGACGTCTGGCTGGGCTGGCCGCTCCCCCTGACGGTAGCGGTAACCCTGCTGCTCGGCCTGGTGCTTGGCGCCTGGAACGGCTGGTGGGTGGCCTATCGTAAAGTCCCCTCTTTTATCGTCACGCTGGCGGGCATGCTCGCCTTTCGCGGCATCTTAATCGGCATCACCAACGGCACCACCGTCTCGCCGACCAGCGCATCCATGTCGCAGATTGGTCAGAGCTACCTCTCTGACGGCATCGGTTTTACCCTCGGCGCCATCGGGCTGATGGCCTTTATCGCCTGGCAGTGGCGGGGACGCATGCGCCGTCAGGCACTGGGACTCGCCACCGCGCCGTCAACCGGCGTGGTCGGGCGGCAGGCGCTGACGGCTATTATCGTGCTCGGGGCAATCTGGCTGCTGAACGACTATCGCGGCGTGCCGACGCCGGTGCTGATCCTGACGCTCCTGCTGCTGGCCGGCATGTTTATGGCGACACGTACCGCCTTTGGCCGACGCATCTACGCGATTGGCGGCAACCTTGAAGCCGCGCGCTTGTCGGGCATTAACGTCGAGCGCACCAAGCTGGCGGTCTTTGCCATTAACGGCCTGATGGTAGCGATTGCCGGGCTGATCCTGAGCTCGCGCCTGGGAGCGGGTTCCCCCTCTGCCGGGAACATTGCCGAGCTGGATGCGATCGCGGCCTGCGTCATCGGCGGCACCAGTCTCGCGGGCGGCATCGGCAGCGTGGCGGGCGCGGTGATGGGGGCATTTATTATGGCTTCGCTGGATAATGGAATGAGTATGATGGACGTGCCAACGTTCTGGCAGTATATCGTTAAGGGCGCCATCCTGTTGCTTGCGGTCTGGATGGACTCCGCAACCAAGCGACGGGCCTGAGAGGAGCGTCGATACTCACGAGGACAAAGTAAGCCATGTTTGAAAAGCGTCACCGCATTACGTTGTTATTCAATGCCAACAAAGCCTACGACCGGCAGGTGGTCGAGGGGGTGGGTGAATATTTGCAGGCGTCGCAATCGGAGTGGGATATCTTCATTGAGGAAGATTTTCGCGCCCGTATTGAAAACATCAAAGACTGGCTGGGAGATGGCGTGATCGCCGATTTTGACGACCCGGTGATCGAGCGCATGCTCGCCGACGTCGACGTCCCGATTGTGGGCGTCGGCGGCTCCTACCACATCCCCGAAAATTACCCGCCGGTACACTACATCGCCACCGATAACCACGCGCTGGTGGAGAGCGCTTTTTTGCATCTGAAGGAGAAAGGGGTCCACCGCTTTGCCTTTTACGGCCTGCCCGCCTCCAGCGGCAAACGCTGGGCGACAGAGCGTGAATACGCCTTTTGCCAGCTGGTGGCGCAAGAGAAATATCGCGGAGTGGTCTATCAGGGGCTGGAGACCGCGCCGGAAAACTGGCAGCACGCTCAGAACCGCCTGGCGGACTGGCTGCAAACCCTGCCGCCACAAACCGGCATAATTGCCGTCACCGACGCCCGCGCGCGCCATGTGCTGCAGGTATGTGAGCATCTGCATATTCCGGTGCCCGAAAAGCTCTGCGTGATCGGTATTGATAACGAAGAGCTGACGCGCTATCTGTCGCGCGTGGCGCTCTCATCCGTGGCGCAGGGTACCCGGCAGATGGGCTACCAGGCGGCAAAACTGCTTCACCGCCTGCTCGACAATGAAACGCTGCCGCTTCAGCGCCTGCTGGTGCCGCCGGTGCGTGTGGTGGAGCGCCGCTCAACGGACTACCGTTCGTTAAACGATCCCGCGGTGATTCAGGCGATGCATTACATTCGCAATCACGCCTGCAAAGGCATCAAAGTCGATCAGGTGCTGGATGCGGTGGGTATTTCACGCTCTAACCTTGAGAAGCGCTTTAAGGAAGAGGTGGGGGAGACAATTCATGCGGTGATCCATGCGGAAAAGCTGGAGAAAGCTCGCAGCCTTCTGGTCTCCACGTCGCTCTCCATCAACGAAATCTCACAGATGTGCGGCTACCCGTCCCTGCAATATTTCTATTCGGTCTTTAAAAAAGAGTATGACACCACGCCAAAAGAGTACCGGGAGCGCCACAGCGAAGTAATGATATGAAAACGCCTTCCGGAGGAAGGCGTTTCAGGTATTACATATGGGCGGCGATCAGACGCTGGTTATCCTGATACATGGCGAACAGATAGTTGTTATAACTCTGTCCCTTGGTGGAATAACCTTTCAGCTTATGGATCATGGCGGTCGCCGTCACCTCCTGATCCGCTTTACGCAGCTGCGCGCGGGATTTACGGAAAGATTTGTAAGCCGGATGGGTATTGAGATTCACCACATAGGCATTCACAGAATCTTTCACCGATTCGAATTGCGAATAGCCTTTTACCTTGCCGGGCGCGTTGGTGCAGCGGCCTTTGCCGCACTTCATGCCGAAGAGGTTATTATTGCTGCGGGCCAGCTTAGAGGTACCCCAGCCGCTTTCAGCTGCCGCCATGGTAGCAACCATGCTGCCTGGAATGATATCCACACGTTCCAGCAGCGTGTTCCACGGCACACGTCGGGTGTTACCGTTCCAGCGCACCTTGTAGCGTTTGGCGATATCCTTCAGGCGCGAGCGCTCGCTCGGCGACCACCGGCTATCGTACTGCTTAGAGATCAACCAGTTACGCTCAGCAATAATCGCAGCGTTTTGACTTTTAATATAAGGCATTACCGTCCGGAGAAACGCTTTCTTTCGTGGTGTTCCGGAAGGGTATTTTCGCAAATCAGGTAGTGAACTGCTCATAACACTATTGCGAGAATACTCTTGTTTACTGCTTACCTTACTTTTACTCGTCGTCTTTATAACGTGGGCTTTATGACTCTGTGTATCCGTGTGCGTCTTCGCAAGCACCTCACCTGAAAACGCTACGGTGAGCAACATGAGTATCGTAGCCCCAAATCGTCGAATGGGAGTCGATATCATTAGGTCTCCTGGTCGGATATGAACATTCCAACACCTTATTTTTTTCAAAAAGTTGAGAGCGGAATCTCAAATTGTATCAAAAATATTCTTCCAGAGCAGCAAAAGGAATAGTCCATTTCCTAAAAGCTGTCACTAAGAATCTGCTTATAAAAGCATCATTCCTGCAAAACTGTGTGCGATCTCGCAGATAACTCCCTAATTTTGCGCGAGATCACTCATCCTTTCGCATCCTCCTGCGAGAAAGCGCGGGGGGAGGAGTCCCTTAAGCGCACCTGATGCCACACTGATTAAAAACGATGCAACAGGAAAATGGAATGAAACGCTCTGCTTTAGCCCTTCTGCTGCTCCCTGCCATGGCCTGCGCCGACTGGTCATCGCCCGGTTTTCCCGCCTTCCATGAGCAGGCTACCGGCGTGTTTACCAGCGAGGCGCAGCTTAAAAAAGGTACGCGTCCATTGACGCTACGTTTTGACCAGGCGTGCTGGCAGCCCTCAGGCGCGATAAAACTCAATGAGATGCTCTCGCTTAAACCGTGTGAAGGGGAGCCTGCACAGTGGCGTCTGTTCCGGGAAGGGAACTATCAGATGCGTATTGATACGCGCTCCGGCACACCCACGCTGATGCTCTCGGTACAACGCGAAGCGGAGAAGCCAGTTGCAAACGTTTTGCGCCAGTGTCCGAAATGGGACGGCAAGCCGCTCACGCTCGACGTTAGCGCCCTCTTCCCGGAAGGCTCCGTGGTGCGCGACTTCTACGGCAAACAGACCGCCACGGTGCAGCAGGGAAAAATTACCCTGCAACCCGCCGCCGGTAGTGGCGGTCTGCTGCTCCTTGAGCGTGCGGAGACGGACAAGGCCGCGCCGTTCAGCTGGCAGAACGCCACCGTCTATTTTGTCCTGACGGATCGCTATGTGAATGGCGATCCCACCAATGACAGCAGCTACGGTCGTCATAAAGATGGCATGGAGGAGATCGGTACGTTTCACGGCGGCGATCTGAAGGGACTCGCCAGTAAGCTGGATTATCTGCAAAAGCTGGGGGTGAATGCGCTGTGGATTAGCTCGCCGCTGGAGCAGATCCACGGCTGGGTAGGCGGCGGCACCAAAGGTGATTTTCCCCACTACGCCTACCACGGTTATTACACCCAGGACTGGACGAAACTGGACGCCAACATGGGCGGGGAGGACGATCTCCGCCATCTGGTCGACGAGGCCCATAAGCGCGGCATTCGCATTCTCTTTGACGTGGTGATGAACCACGTTGGTTACGCGACGCTGGCGGATATGCAGGAATATCAGTTCGGCGCGCTCTATTTAAAGGGAGACGAGCTGAAAAAAACGCTCGGTGAACGCTGGACCGACTGGAAGCCCGCCGCCGGGCAAAGCTGGCACAGTTTTAACGACTACATCAACTTCAGCGATAAAGCCGCCTGGGAGAAGTGGTGGGGCAAGGCGTGGATCCGAACCGACATTGGCGATTATGACAACCCCGGCTTTGACGATCTCACTATGTCGCTGGCCTTTTTACCCGACCTGAAAACGGAGTCCACCACCGCGTCGGGGCTGCCGCTCTTTTATCAGCACAAGCCTGATACTCATGCCAAAGCGATCGCCGGTTATACGCCCCGTGACTATCTGACCCACTGGTTAAGCCAGTGGGTGCGCGACTATGGCATCGATGGTTTTCGCGTCGACACGGCGAAACATGTCGAGCTGGCCGCCTGGCAACAGTTAAAAACGCAGGCAACCGAGGCGCTAAAAGCATGGAAAGAGGCCAACCCGGATAAAAAACCTGACGATGCCCCCTTCTGGATGACCGGTGAGTCCTGGGGACACGGGGTGATGCAGAGCGATTACTATCGTCACGGCTTTGATGCGATGATCAACTTTGACTACCAGGAGCAGGCGGCAAAGGCGGTCGATTGCCTGGCCAGTATCGATCTCACTTGGCAGCAGATGGCTGAAAAAATGCAGGGCTTTAACGTCCTGAGCTACCTCTCGTCGCACGATACGCGTCTTTTCCGCGAAGGCGGCCCGCGCGCGGCCGAGCTTCTGCTGCTCGCCCCCGGCACGGTGCAAATTTTTTACGGCGACGAATCGGAGCGCCCGTTCGGCCCGACCGGATCTGACCCGCTACAGGGCACGCGTTCGGATATGAACTGGCAGGATGTCACCGGTAAAGAGGCGCAAACGGTCGCCCATTGGCAAACGCTGGGACAGTTCCGCGCCCGCCACCCGGCCATTGGCGAAGGGAGGCAAAAAACGCTGTCGCTGCCGCAAGGGTATGGCTTTATACGTGAGCATCAGGGCGATAAGGTGATGGTAGTGTGGGCGGGTAACCGGTAACGCCTCCCCTCACCCCTCCCTCTCCCCATGTACAGTCCGGGGACATAGTGAACACTTGTTCGGAGACATGGTAGACACTTACAACTGAGGCATAAGAACCCGTTTATGGAGCCGCTTATGCCCTGGGATGCGAGAGATACCATGTCATTACGTACTGAGTTTGTTTTGTTCGCCTCGCAGGACGGGGCGAACATCCGTTCACTCTGCCGCCACTACGGCATTTCACCGGCCACCGGCTACAAGTGGCTTCGCCGCTGGGCTGAAGACGGCGCAGCCGGGCTTCAGGACCGGCCGCGCACGCCGCATCACTCCCCGAACCGTTCACCGGACGGCATCACTGACCTGCTGCGTATGGCCCATGCCCGCCATGAACGCTGGGGCGCGCGCAAGATTAAGCGCTGGCTGGAGGACCGCGGGCATCCCATGCCCGCCTTCAGCACCGTTCACAGCCTGATGGCCCGTCACGGCCTGCTGCCCGGTATGCCTCCCGGCATACCGGCTACCGGCCGCTTCGAACACTCCGCCCCGAACCGGCTCTGGCAGATGGATTTCAAGGGCCATTTTCCCTTTGGCGGCGGCCGCTGCCATCCGCTCACCCTGCTGGACGACCACTCCCGGTTCTCCCTGTGTCTGGCGCACTGCGGGGATGAACGGCGTGAGACCGTACAGCGGCAGCTCGTCAGGGTCTTTGAACACTACGGTCTGCCGGACCGGATGACCATGGACAACGGCGCGCCGTGGGGCGACACCACCGGCAGCTGGACGGGGCCGGAGCTGTGGCTGATGCGTCTGGGTATCCGTGTCGGTCACTCCCGGCCTTATCATCCACAGACCCAGGGCAAGCTGGAGCGTTTTCACCGCAGCCTGAAGGCGGAACTCCTGCAGGGAAGATGGTTCGCCGACAGCAGCGGGCTGCAGCGGGCGTTCGACCAGTGGCGGGCTGTCTATAACCTTGAGCGTCCGCACGAGGCGCTGGGTATGGCGGTGCCGGCCTCGCGCTATCAGCCGTCCGCCCGTCAGTACAGCGCCACCGTCATGCCGCCGGAATATGACGAAGGGGTGATGGTGAGGAAGGTGGATATCAGCGGGAAGCTGAGCATAAAGGGTCTCAGTCTGAACGCAGGCAAGGCCTTCAGGGGAGAGCGTGTGGGGCTGAAGGAAACGCAGGAGGACGGCTGTTATGAAGTCTGGTGGTACAGCACGAAAGTGGGGGTGATCGACCTGAAGAAAAAGTCGATCACCATGGGTAAGGGATGTTAAAAAGTGTTCACCATGTCCCCGAACATCTGTCTACCATGTCCCCGGACTGTACACCCAGAGGGGAGAGGGTGAAAAGCAAGCCCCACGCCGGGCAACTCCCTCTCCCCTCCGGGGAGGGTGAAAAGCGAACCCCACGCCGGGCACCCCCCTCTCCCCTTTGGAGAGGGTGAGAAGCGAACCCCACGCCGGACAACTCCCTCTCCCCTCCGGGGAGAGGGTTGGGGTGAGGGGCAACACCACGCCGGACAACTCCCTCTCCCCTCCGGGAGAGGGCTGGGGTGAGGGGCAACACCACCAGCATAATCCTCTGCATATTCCCTTCCCCACAATACAAAGAAACAAACCCGACCACACTCCCTGATTTGCACCTGCACGAAGCCAGGGTTATGGTTATCCCCTTTAACCATAAGCTCGACAGAACACCTGCTATGACCTTTTCACTTTTCGGCGACAAATTCACCCGCCATTCAGGCATCACCCGCCTGATGGAGGATCTCAACGACGGGCTGCGTACCCCGGGCGCCATCATGCTTGGCGGCGGTAACCCGGCGCAAATCCCGGCCATGAACGATTACTTTAACGCCCTGCTGGCCGATATGCTGCAAAGCGGCAAAGCGGCGGAGGCGCTCTGTAATTACGATGGTCCGCAGGGTAAAACCGAGCTACTTTCTCTGCTCGCCGACATGTTACGTAACGAACTGGGCTGGGATATTGAACCGCAGAATATTGCACTAACAAACGGCAGCCAGAGCGCCTTTTTCTACTTGTTCAATCTCTTCGCCGGCCGCCGCGCCGACGGTTCCAGCAAAAAAGTTCTCTTCCCGCTGGCGCCGGAGTATATCGGCTATGCCGACGCGGGGCTGGAAGAGGAGATGTTCGTCTCCGCGCGCCCGAATATCGAGCTGCTGCCGGAAGGTCAGTTTAAATATCATGTGGATTTCGAGCACCTGCATATCGGCGAAGAGACCGGGATGATCTGCGTCTCGCGTCCCACCAACCCGACCGGCAACGTCATCACCGACGAAGAGCTGATCAAGCTGGACGCTCTCGCCCACCAGCACAATATCCCGCTGGTGATTGATAACGCCTACGGCGTGCCGTTCCCGGGCATTATCTTCAGCGAGGCGCGTCCCCTGTGGAACCCCAACATTGTGCTGTGCATGAGCCTCTCCAAGCTCGGCCTGCCAGGGAGCCGCTGCGGCATTATTATCGCCAGTGAAAAGATCATCAGCGCCATCACCAATATGAACGGCATTATCAGCCTTTCACCCGGCGGCATGGGACCGGCGATGATGTGCGAGATGATCAAGCGCAACGACCTGCTGCGCCTGTCAAATGAGGTGATCAAGCCGTTCTACTACCAGCGCGTCCAGGAGACGATCGCCATCCTTCGCCGCTACCTGCCGGCAGAGCGTTGCCTGATCCATAAGCCGGAAGGGGCTATTTTCCTCTGGCTGTGGTTTAAGGATTTACCTGTCTCCACCGAGCTGCTTTATCAGCGCCTGAAAAAACGCGGCGTGCTGATGGTGCCGGGCGATTATTTCTTCCCGGGACTGGATAAACCCTGGCCCCACACCCACCAGTGCATGCGGATGAACTACGTGCCGGAGCCAGAGAAAATCGAGGCGGGAGTGAAGATCCTCGCCGAAGAGATCGAACGCGCCTGGAGCGAGGAAAGTTAAGTTCGCTCAGGCCAGCCAGCGCAGCCGTTCGGCGCGCAGGCTGGCCGGTTCAACGCAGCGTAACGCCCCGGTCGGGCAAGCCTGCACGCAGGCGGGCCCTTCCTCGCGATGGCGACAGAGATCGCACTTCAGGGCCTGAGCCTGTCCCTCCACACGTATCACCTCTATCGCGCCAAACGGGCAGGACACCATACAGCTTTTACAGCCGATGCAGCGGGACTGCTCCACCCACCAGACGCCCGTCTGCTCGCGAATGGCCTGGGTCGGGCAGACGTTAGCGCACGGCGCATCTTCGCACTGGTGGCAGGCGACCGCCGTTGAAAAGGTATCCCCCTTCACCACCCGCACGCGCGCGGCGAACGCCGCGCCGGAGAGCGCCGTGCAGTCCTGATTCTCCTGATGAGAGACCACGCAGGCCACCTCACAGGTGCGACACCCGATGCACTTCGCCGCATCGGCCATGATAAAACGCTTCATCCTGCCCCCCAGGCAGACGCGGAAAAGGCCAGCTTGCCAGAGAGCGACGGAAAAGCGCTTTGATCCAACACAGAATTGCGGCCAGATTTGTGGGATCTGCCATGCGTTATGGCTGTTTGCCCTACGCCTGCTCGCGCACGTTAAAGCCCAGCTCGCGGGAGATCGCCTCTGCGGTCTCGCGCAATGGCTTCAGCAGATTCTTCTCACCGACCTGCTTCATCCGCGAGGTGGAGAGCGATATTGAGATGGCGTAAGGCACGCGTCCGGGGCCTATTACGGGCAGTAAAAGCGACAGGCGTAACGGATTACCATACTTTACGTTTCCTTTCCGCCGCTGAGCCATACTCAGACAAATGGTATGTCGAGGAGTAGCGCAATGCAGCTTTTTATCGGATTTGATGTCGGCGGAACGCATATTAAACACGGGGTCATTGACGAGAACGGCAATGAGCTGGCATCGGGGGAGTACGACACGCCTGAAGATGAACAGAGCTTCAAGCAGCAATGGCAGGCGGTGGTGAAGGAGCATCAGCAGAAGCATGATATCGCCGCCATTGGGGTGAGTTTTCCGGGCCATATTAATCCTCACACCGGCCAGGCAGCGAAAGCGGGGTCGCTGGCATACCTTGATAACGTGAACCTTCACGATCTTTTCGGGGAGCTTACCGACCTGCCTGTCACTGCGGAAAACGACGCCAACTGCGCTGCGCTGGGTGAGCGCTGGCGAGGCGCCGGGCAGGACTACGACAGCTTTGTCTGCATCACCATCGGTACCGCCATCGGCGGCGGGATCGTCGTGGAAGGCGATCTCTATCGCGGCTCACACTACCGGGCGGGTGAGTTTGGCGTCATCCCTGTCGGCCCTGAAGGTGAAGGTATGCACGAGGTGGCCTCGACCAGCGCGCTAATGAAGGCGTGCCGCCGGGCACTGGCGCTGCCGGAAGAGGAGATGCCCGACGGAGAGGCCTTGTTCGAACGAATGGAGAGCGATGTGCACCTTCGCGAAGCTATCGAAAAGTGGGCGCACATGCTTTCGCGTGGCGTTTACAGCGTGATATCGATGTTCGATCCGCAGGCGGTGCTGATCGGCGGCGGTATCAGCGAGCAAAAGAAGATTTACACGCTGATGGATAAATATCTGCAACGCTTCGAGGAGTGGGAAGCGCTGAAGGTGCCTATTTTACCCTGCAAGCTGGGCAACCAGGCGGGCAGGCTCGGCGCGGTATGGCTGGCGAAGCAAGCGCTTAAGCATGGCCACCGCGCCCCCTGTTAACTCTCTCGCCTATCTTGCGGAAAGAGCTGCGCGTCGCGCAGGAGATGATCGTTGCCGCGACGGCGGGTAAAGCCGATGCGGTTAAAATACTCCAGGATCTGGATAGCCAGCTTGCGCCCCACGTTTAGCCGGTCGCGGAAATCGGCGGCGCAGGTTGATCCGCGCTCATCATCCAGCTCGCGGATCAGGCTGGCGAAGGTGACAATGCGATCGTTACGGTAGTAGCGATCTTTTACGATCGCGGTAATCAGCCCCTGCTGTGCCGCATGACGCAGCACCTGCCGCATCACCTGTTCCTCGGTGCCGGTTTCCCGCGCCAGATCGCGCACCCACCAGGGATCGTCGCTAAAGAGCGCCGCCGCTTTCTGCCAGATCGCCTCCTGGTCAGCGGTAAAGCCCGCCTTATGGTCCGGCAGATGTAGCCAGCCGTGGTGGCTGTGAATCTCGCCGCTTTCGCGCATCCGCTCCATCAGAAGCAGCACCAGCGCCTCATCCTGCATCGGCAGCGCCATGCGCCGCAGTCTTTCCCGTCCCGGCCCCGGCTCGTCCTGATGCTGCTGGTGATAGGTCGCCAGCGTATCGAGCACCTTACGCTGCCAGCGGGCGGCCACGGGCGCGTTCAGCACATTCTCGCCCGCCTGGATAAAACCGGGCTGGGAAGCGAGCTGACGCAGCCCCTGAGGGCTAAGCTGGCGCGCCCAGCCAAAGTCGCGAAGATTAACCGCCCCACGATCCAGATGCAGATCGAGCGCGGTGCGATCCTCCTGCGCGCGCGCCAGCGCGGTCAGCCACTGGAGATACTCCGGCTTACGTTTGCCGCGACGCGGCGGATTAAGCGTCACCACCCGCGCCCCGGCGAGCGTTACGCGGGCGGAGATATCGCGCAGAACCAGCCGATCGTTATCGGCCAGCCACAGCGGGGTATCCAGCACCAGTTCGGCGAGATCGTTCTCCAGCAACGAGACGCGCCCGGTAACGTGGCTGGCGGCATGATGAATATGCAGCGGCTGCCACTGGGCCAGCGCCGTATGGGTGTGAAGGGCGACAATCACCCGCTGGAAAGGGGCCGGCGGCGCCTCTGCCAGCAGCCAGTCGCCGCGGCTAATCTGCTCTTTCCCGGCATCCCCGACGATATTCAGAGCGATACGCTCCCCGGCGTGGGCCGCTTCTGTCGGCTGGTTTTGAGCATGCAGGCCGCGCACGCGCATCGGCCTGTTCGCCCCGGTCAGCCAGAGGCTATCCCCTACTTTCACGTCGCCACTCAGCGCCGTACCGGTCACCACCAGCCCCGCCCCCTTGACGGTAAAGGCGCGGTCGATGGCCAGACGAAAACGACTCTCCGCCGGACGTTTACGCGTGGTGAGCTGCTGTAAGTGGTGGCGTAAATCGTCGATCCCGTGCCCTTCTGTCGCCACCGTGACAAAAATTGATGCTGTAGAGAAACCGTAATCGCGCAGTACCGCCTGCACCTCTTCGCGAACCGCGTCAACGCGGCTCTCGTCCACGCGATCCGCCTTGGTCAGCGCCACGGTGAGCTGCGGGTTGCCGGTGAGTTGCAGGATCGCCAGGTGCTCGCGGGTCTGCGCCATCACACCATCGTCGCACGCCACCACCAGCAGGGCGTGATCGAGACCGCCCATCCCCGCCAGCATGTTGGAGAGAAATTTTTCGTGCCCGGGCACGTCGATAAAGCCCAGCACGCGGCCATCGGGCTGCGGCCAGTAGGCGTAGCCGAGGTCGATCGTCATGCCGCGCTGTTTTTCTTCCGGCAGGCGGTCGGCATTGACGCCGGTGATCGCCTGCAGCAGCGTCGTTTTGCCATGGTCGACATGACCGGCGGTAGCAATAATCATTTCAGCAACATCTCCAGAAACCGCTTTTCATCTTCGAGGCAGCGCAGATCCAGCCAGAGGCGCCCGTCATAGCTCCGCCCGATAACCGGCACCGGGAGCGCGCGCCAGCGTGTCGAGAGCGCCTCCAGTCGGCTGCCGCGTCCGTCGCGCGGGGTAAAGGTCAGCGCTGCGCCGGGCAGCCTGTCCACCGGCAGCGAACCGCTGCCGATTTGCGACTGGCATGGCTCCACGCGCAGTTCAAATTCAGGATAGTGGGGCGCTATCTGTGTCAGCAGTCTTTCGCCCTGGGCCTGGACAGAGGCGGCGTCCCGCGTCAGCAGGCGCAGCGTCGGCAGCCGTTCCGCCAGTTTTTCCGGGTGCAGATAGAGCCGAAGCGTCGCCTCCAGCGCCGCCAGCGTCATTTTATCGGCACGTAGCGCGCGTTTCAGCGGATGCTGCTGCAGTTTTGCGATCAGCGCCCGTTTGCCGACAATGATCCCCGCCTGCGGGCCGCCCAGCAGCTTGTCGCCGGAAAAGCTGACCAGGCTGACGCCCGCGGCGATCATCTCCTGCACCATCGGCTCTTTCGGCAGGCCATACTGACTGAGATCCACCAGCGAACCGCTGCCCAGATCGGCCACCACCGGCACGTCCAGTTCACGACCCATCTCGGCCAGCTCCGCCTCCTCCACCGCTTTGGTGAAGCCCTCGATGTGGTAGTTGCTGGTGTGCACCTTCATCAACAGGGCAGTCTGTTCATTCACCGCCGCGCGATAATCTCTGGCGTGGGTACGGTTGGTGGTGCCCACCTCATGGAGCGTACAGCCTGCCTGGCGCATCACGTCGGGAATACGAAACGCGCCGCCAATCTCTACCAGCTCCCCGCGAGAGACCACCACTTCCCGTCCCGCCGCCGTCGCCGCCAGCATCAGCAGTACCGCCGCCGCGTTGTTATTGACGATGCAGGCATCTTCCGCGCCGGTAATCTGACAGAGAATAGTCGCCAGGGCGCGATCGCGATGGCCGCGCCCCGCGCCGTCCAGGTCATACTCCAGGGTGACGGGAGAGCGCATCGCCTGCGCTACCGCCTCTATCGCCTCTTCCGCCTGCTGCGCGCGCCCCAGATTGGTGTGCAGCACCGTCCCGGTCAGGTTAAAAACCGGGCGCAGGGCGCTCTGCGTCTGCTGGCAAAGCCGGCTCGTCGCTTCGTTTGCCCAGTCAGCGCACCATGGCGGCAGCGCGTCGTGCGCCTGGATATGCTGGCGCGCCTCATCCTGCATCAAACGCAGCATCTCCACCGTACGGGTATGGCCGAACTGGCTCAACACGTGGGTAAAGAGCGGATCGCGAAGCAGACGGTCGGTCGCGGGAATGTGGCTATATAGAGAACGAAGAGTCGTCATGAAAAAGGCCTGCCGGTTGGGTATTTTCCCCCCTCCCGCCGGGAGAGGGAGTCAATGTGAGGTGGGATTGTACAGCGTCCGACAGGGGAAGTGTTATAACCCGCATCAAGCCTTTGGCGGTTCGGTGCGGGCAAAGCTTTCGCGCGAAAAGTGCGCTTCGGCCAGTTTGACCAGCAGCGGCCGCTCCACGCACCAGCCCGGCGCCACGCGGCGAAAATTAAGGTAGCCAATCGCGCAGGCGATGGCGATTGTGCCGAGGTCAAACGCATCGGGTGCGATTTTACCGTCGCGAATCAGCGCCTCACAGTAGTCCAGACTACGGTTGATTTTCTCCCGCTGGCGCAGCAGTTCGCTTTCAGACTGTTGCGCCGCCGGGCGCGCCTGCTCGCGTACCGAGGTGAGCGCCGCGTCCATAATCCCGTCCGCCAGCGCTTCGATCTGTTTGACCGCCAGCGCCGCTTCAGGCTCGCGCGGGATCATGGCGGGGGCAATCCCGAGCTGTTCGATATATTCGGCAAGAATGGGAGAGTCGAACCAGCAGTCGCCATCGTCAGTGACCAGCGCCGGCACTTTCCCGAGCGGATTGTACTGCGCCGCGCTGCTCTCTGCGCTGTAGGGCTGGTCGTTAACGAACTCAAAGGTGATCCCCTTCTCCAGCAGGAGAATGGAAATTTTACGCACAAATGGACTGGTATAACTGCCGATAAGTTTCATAGCCTGCTCCTGAATGCCCCGTAAAAGAGAAGTATGGCTCAGCGCGGTAAAAAAATGAGCCAGCATATAAACATAACGGGGTTAAAAAAGGCAGAACCAGAAGGTGCGGAAGATCACATCTGGAGAAATCCGCATCGAAATTTATTGTGAAACAGATCACGAATACTCAACAAAAACGCAAAGAAAAAATGTGATATTTATCACATAAACACCCTGTTTCTGATTATTTTATCGCCATCACGATGAAAGAGAGGGTTAATTATGTGATCGAAATCACGACAATAAACCGCCCACCCCCTGCCTTTAAGTGACTTAGATCACACAATTTTTCGCTGTCTGGACAGTTGAACGATTCAGTGCCAAATTTCACAACATCTGAACAGGGCCCGGCTACCTCTATCGCCGTACATTAACAAAAAACCTCGGGCCACAAGCCTAAGCGTAAACAAAAAGAAGGGGTGTTTTATGTCATCCGATATCAAGATCAAAGTGCAAAGCTTTGGTCGATTCCTCAGCAATATGGTGATGCCCAATATCGGCGCGTTTATCGCGTGGGGGATTATCACCGCCTTATTTATTCCGACAGGGTGGTTGCCGAACGAAACGCTGGCGAAGCTTGTTGGCCCGATGATTACTTACCTGCTGCCGCTGCTTATCGGTTATACCGGTGGCCGTCTGGTGGGCGGGGATCGCGGCGGCGTGGTGGGCGCGATTACTACCATGGGTGTTATCGTCGGTGCGGATATGCCGATGTTCCTCGGCGCGATGATTGCCGGTCCGCTGGGCGGCTGGGCGATCAAGCGATTCGACGTCTGGGTGGATGGCAAAATCAAATCCGGCTTCGAAATGCTGGTAAACAACTTCTCCGCGGGCATCATCGGGATGATCCTCGCGATTCTGGCCTTCCTTGGCATTGGCCCGGCGGTGGAAGTGCTCTCCAAACTGCTGGCGGCTGGCGTGAACTTTATGGTGGCGCATGAGATGCTGCCGCTGGCCTCTATCTTTGTTGAACCGGCGAAAATCCTGTTCCTTAACAACGCCATTAACCACGGCATCTTCTCGCCGCTGGGTATTCAGCAGTCCCACGATCTCGGCAAGTCTATCTTCTTCCTGATTGAAGCGAACCCGGGTCCGGGTATGGGCGTGCTGCTGGCGTATATGTTCTTCGGTCGCGGCAGCGCGAAGCAGTCTGCGGGCGGTGCGGCAATTATCCACTTCCTCGGCGGTATCCACGAAATCTATTTCCCGTACGTGCTGATGAACCCGCGCCTGATTCTGGCGGTTATCCTCGGCGGTATGACCGGCGTCTTTACCCTGAACGTGCTGAACGGCGGCCTGGTCTCTCCGGCTTCTCCGGGCTCTATCCTGGCGGTGCTGGCGATGACCCCGAAAGGCGCCTACTTTGCTAACATCGCGGCGATTCTGGCAGCGCTTGTCGTCTCCTTCGTGGTCTCCGCTATCCTGCTGAAAACCAGCAAAGTAAAAGAAGATGACGATATCGAAGCGGCTACCCGCCGTATGCAGGACATGAAGGCGGAGTCTAAAGGCTCTCCACTGGCAGCAGGCGATGTCTCTAACGACCTGAGCCACGTGCGTAAAATCATCGTTGCCTGCGACGCCGGTATGGGTTCCAGCGCCATGGGCGCAGGGGTGCTGCGTAAAAAGGTGCAGGATGCGGGTCTCTCCCACATCTCCGTGACCAACAGCGCTATCAACAGCCTGCCGCCGGATGTGGACCTTGTGATCACCCACCGCGATCTGACCGAACGCGCCATGCGCCAGGTTCCGCAGGCGCAGCATATTTCGCTGACCAACTTCCTTGACAGCGGCCTCTATACCAGCCTGACGGAACGTCTGGTGGCGGCGCAGCGTCATAACGAGAACGAAGTGAAGGTACGCACCAGCCTGCAGGACAGCTTTGACGAGAGCAACAGCCACCTCTTTAAGCTGGGCGCGGAGAATATCTTCCTGGGCCGTACCGCAACCACCAAAGAAGAGGCGATCCGTTTCGCCGGGGAGCAGCTGGTGGCGGGCGGTTACGTTCAGCCAGAATATGTTGACGCCATGCTGGAGCGCGAAAAACTGACGCCGACCTACCTGGGCGAATCGATCGCGGTGCCGCACGGCACGGTGGAAGCGAAAGACCGGGTGCTGAAAACGGGCGTGGTCTTCTGCCAGTATCCTGACGGCGTGCGCTTCGGCGAAGAAGAGGATGATATCGCCCGTCTGGTTATCGGCATCGCTGCCCGTAACAACGAGCACATCCAGGTGATCACCAGCCTGACCAACGCGCTGGATGATGAGACGGTAATCGAACGTCTGGCCAATACCAACAGCGTTGAAGAAGTACTGGCGCTGCTGAACAAGTAACGGCTTTTCCTCCCTCTCCCCACCGGGGAGAGGGCTAGGGTGAGGGGAAATTCACGCGGTTCCTCACCCCAGCCCTCTCGGGTAAAAACATTGATAAAGGTTGAATCTATGAAAGCATTACATTTTGGCGCAGGTAATATCGGTCGTGGCTTTATCGGCAAACTGCTGGCAGACGCGGGGATCACGCTGACATTCGCCGATGTGAATCAGGTGGTGCTTGACGCCCTGAATGCCCGTCATAGCTATCAGGTTCACGTAGTGGGCGAAAAAGAGCAGGTGGATACCGTCTCCGGGGTTAACGCCGTCAGCAGCATTGGTGACGAGGTCATCGACCTCATCGCCCAGGTTGACCTGATTACCACCGCCGTCGGCCCGGTAGTGCTGGAGCGTATCGCCCCGGCCATCGCCAAAGGGCTGGCGAAGCGTAAAGCGCAGGGCGTGGAGACGCCGCTGAACATCATCGCCTGCGAGAATATGGTGCGCGGCACCACCCAGCTGAAAGGCCACGTGCTGGCCGCCGTGGCGGATGCGGATAAAGCCTGGGTGGAAGAACATGTCGGGTTTGTCGACTCCGCCGTGGACCGCATCGTGCCGCCGTCTGAGTCCGCCGCCAGCGATCCGCTGGAGGTAACCGTGGAGACCTTCAGCGAGTGGATCGTCGATAAAACCCAGTTTAAAGGCGCGCTGCCGACCATTCCCGGCATGGAGCTGACCGATAACCTGATGGCGTTTGTTGAACGTAAACTCTTCACGCTGAACACCGGTCATGCTATAACCGCCTACCTCGGACAGCAGGCTGGTCATCAGACAATCCGTGATGCGATTCTCGATGAATCCATTCGCGCCGTGGTAAAAGGGGCGATGGAAGAGAGCGGCGCGGTGCTGATCAAACGCTACGGTTTTGATGCCGATAAACATGCGGCATATATTCAGAAAATCCTCGGACGTTTTGAAAACCCGTATCTGAAAGATGACGTTGAGCGCGTGGGCCGTCAGCCGCTGCGTAAGCTGAGCGCGGGCGATCGCCTGATCAAGCCGCTGCTTGGCACGCTGGAGTATGGCCTGCCGCACGCTAACCTGGTGAAAGGGATCGCCGCCGCTATGCACTATCGCAGCGAGCAGGATTCGCAGGCGCAGGAGCTGGCGCAGCTGATTAACGAGAAAGGCCCGCAGGCCGCGCTGGCGCAGGTTTCCGGTCTTGATATGAACAGCGACGTGGTGGCGGAGGCGGTCAACGCATACCTCGCGGCCAAATGATGCAGGATATGGCGCAGGTTATCCTGCGCCCGAACAACAGATTGTCAGATATGCAGGCAATAATGGAACAAACCCAGGCCTTTGAAAATCGTGTGCTTGAGCGTCTGAATGCTGGCAAAACCGTAAGAAGCTTTCTTATTGCCGCCGTCGAGTTGCTGACCGAGGCGGTCAATATTCTGGTGCTTCAGGTGTTTCGCAAAGACGACTACGCGGTGAAATATGCGGTTGAGCCGTTGCTGGACGGTGACGGACCGCTGGGCGATCTCTCGGTGCGCCTGAAGCTCATTTACGGGCTCGGCGTGCTGAACCGGCCTGAGTATGAGGATGCGGAGCTGCTGATGGCCCTCCGGGAGGAGCTTAATCACGACGGTGACGACTATACCTTCACCGATGATGAGATCCTGGGCCCTTTTGGCGAGCTGCACTGCGTAAACGCCCTGCCGCCACCGCCGACCTTTGACACCAGCGATCCTGAACTTTATGCGATGCAGAAGCTTCGCTATCAGCAGGCCGTTCGCTCAACCATGGTCCTCTCCCTGACTGAGCTGATTTCCCGGATCAGCTTAAAAAAAGCGTTTCAGAAGTAACCCCGCGCGCATTGGTGTATCCTTTCCCTAATTTCCCCCTGTTTTAGAGTTATCTGTTATGAAAGAAGTCGAAAAGAACGAAATTAAACGCCTCAGCGACCGTCTGGATGCGATTCGTCATCAGCAAGCCGATCTCTCCCTGGTCGACGCCGCCGAGAAGTATGCCGAGCTGGAAAAAGAGAAAGCGAAGCTGGAAGCGGAAATCGAGCGGTTGCGCGAAGTGCACAGCCAGAAGCTGAGCAAAGAGGCGCAGAAGCTGATGAAAATGCCGTTTCGCCGCGCCATAACCAAAAAAGAGCAGGCGGATATGGGCAAGCTGAAGAAAAGCGTGCGCGGCCTGGTGGTCGTCCACCCGATGACCGCGCTGGGTCGCGAGATGGATCTGAAAGAGATGACAGGTTTTAGTAAGACGGCGTTCTAAGAAGTTCAAAGTATATCTTTAACGCCCCAATGCATTCATATAAAGAATGCATTGGGTTTTCATACTCTACAAATTCCCTTCCGCCCTCAATTAGAGATGATGCCTAATATCCATGTCTTTCCATAAAAAAGTGCAGTTATTCCAGGCATCACAACCCTGGTTCACAAGGGTTGTAATTTAATAATGGAGCGCTCTCACCTTGAAGATTATATCTTCATAAATTTCATGTTCAAGGCTGGGTACATTAACAAGACTCAGTATGACTCTTACATTCTTCTCTGGAAAGAAATTAGTAACTTATTAGAAGAGCCCGACATTATTGCTTTCATTGATTATCCCGTTGAACATTCGCTTGCGCATCTTAAAAATGATGAAATGCACGGGATACGGCCAGAAGAATTTCCAAATGAAGAGATGAAATATAAATGGATAACAGGCTGGCATGCAGAATACAAGAATTATAGAGATAACCTTCCAGAACATCTTCGCCAGCGAGTGCTGGTTTGTAATCATCCTGATGATATCGAGACCTTTTCTGATATGATAATTCAGAAAGCTATCTTTATAAGGAGATAAAATGCGCCAGAGAATAATTGTTTGCCCTGTTATCCAAAATAATGGTGAGTTTCTACTTTGTAAAATGGCATCGGACCGTGGTGTTTTTCCTGGGCAGTGGGCTTTGCCTGGCGGTGGTATGGAGCCGGGTGAGACGATAGAAACTGCGCTAAAACGAGAAATCATGGAGGAGTTAGGTGAAGAGCTTAATATCACTGACATTCGACCGTGGGCATTTCGTGACGATACCCGAACTAAAACCTATCAGGATGGAACTACCGAAGAAATTTACATGATTTATCTTATCTTTGATTGCGTGAGTACTAACCGGAATATTACCTTTAATGAAGAATTTCAGGAAATTATCTGGGTACCCCCTGAAAAGCTTAAAAAGATGGACTTAAACGAGGCTACCCGCATCACTTTTTCCCAAAAAGGATTCCTTTAACGGTGTAAGCCGCCTCCCTGCCCACAGGCAGGGAGCGCTTAGTTATAAATGAGGTTAAAGGTCGCCATTGCATCCGCTTTCCCCGCCGCGATCTTTTCCTCCGTCTGGATATAGCTCGCTTCGAAGGAGTAGGTCTGGCTCTGCCCGCCCTCGCTTTGTCCCAGCTCCGGCACCTGCTGCGTATTAAACTCTATTACCTGCCCCTGCACCGCATGGGTATTGTCGCCATAGCGAAGCTGGATACCGACGCCGCTGGCGCTCTCCGGCTGATGCGTCAGCGCCAGCACATGGTTGTCCGTCCCCGCCGTATCGCCAAAGAAGCCGATCTTCACGGAGGTGTTTTGTGCGCAGGTCACCGGGATCGCGAACCGGGCGTTACCGGCGGTCGAACCGACGCCGCTAAACGCGTTTTTGTTTACCGTTCCCATATTGACGTTAATGCTGCGGGTTCCCACCAGGCAGCTGGTGCGCCGCACGCTGAAGCTCGCCAGACGTAGTTGTACCGGGCTGACCGCACTGGTGGCGCTGCTCTGGCTGTCGCCGGTCTGTAGCACCAGGCTACCCGCGTTCTGCTCCTGGGTATTGGCGTTATCCCCCTGCATCGGATTGGTGGCGGGTATTTTGTAGAACACCACGTAAAACTGCAGCGTATAGCCGGGCGCGCTGGCCACGGCGCTGTTTTGCGCCGAGTCGCAGATGCGGCGGGAATCTTTACCGCTGAAGGTGGCGGAGCCGTCGATGTAGCGCACGCCCCCATCCGCGCAGTACTGCGGCTCACGCATCCCTATCGCATAGCCAATTCCGTCGATTTGCGTTTTATAGACGTAGCGCTTTGATCCATCTTCGCCCGTCACCGTACCGACAGCGCTGTCCGCCCCGATAAACCCCAGGCTACGATAGCCATCCGGCCCGCCGCTACAGCTAAAAAATTCGGCGCCGGTAGAGGGGATCGGCGCAGAGAGCGGGCTCCAGTCAGCCACACCGGGGGCGTAGCCAATGGTGAAAGGCACCTGAACGACCCACTGGTCGCGGGTGGTGCGGCAGGTAGAGCTGGCGGCGTGAGCGTGAAAGCTCAGGGCGCCAAATAACGCCAGCAGGCCGAAATAGATGGCCAATTTCAAAAACGTGCGCATGACAAACCTCTATTGGCAGTTAAGTGAAAGCGTGGCAATACCGGGCGCTTTATGGACGGCGGCGAGGGTAAAGGGGGCGCGGCAGACGACCTCTTTCCCCTCTTTATTCCAGCGCACCCGCAGCGTGCCCTGTTCCGGTACCCCGCTCAGGTAAGCCAGGCCACGGTCGGCGACCATCCCCTGACTCCCCTCTTGATCCAGCACCTCGACCGCGGCGCCGAAGGGCAGCGGCACGCCACGGTGGCGCAGCGAGAAAAGAACGCGATAGCCGATGTGAGTCTGGTAGTCCGCCAGCACCACCGCGCCGCTGGTGGGGATGACAATCTTTCCGCTCTGCCCGACATCCACGTTTTCGCCCAGGGTTTCGGTATTGAGGTTGAGCGTATTTTTGCGATAAGGCGAAACAGACGGGATAACGGCGTAGCCGCGGCTGTCGGTGTGGATCGTGCTATACCCTTCCGGCGCCACGTTTTCCGCCCCCGGCGCGCGGATCAGGGCCAGGGTATCGCTGAGCGGCTGGCTGAGGGTTACGCCATACCGGGTCGCCACAATACCGCCGGAGAGTCCCAGACTCAGGTTGCGGCTGTCGCCGCTCTGGTCATAGCCCACGCTGGCGTTTCCGTAGCCGCCGCTGTACTGCATGCCCAGGCTGGTGCTCTGCGACTGCCCGCCGCTGACATAGCTCTGCTGCAGGTTGTAGTTCAGGTTGCGGTTCTCCAGCGCCGTGCCGCTGAGCGAAACCTGCTGCGTGGCCACCCCCTGACTGTTATGGCTGGTAAAGTAGTTGACCGAGCTTCCCGGCAACCATTTATTCAGCGGCACGCTGATGTTGAAGGAGAGGATCCGGTCCGGATTTCTCTCCTGTGCGGAGTCGGTATAGTCATAGCTCAGCCCGGCATTCACCCCGTTCCAGCTGGTGTACCAGCCAAGATGGATGGTCTTGTCCTGCCCGTGGGTATGCCAGTAATCCTGCTGCCAGGCGGAGAGGCTAAGGCTGCCCAGCTTGCCCATGGACTGCGTGACGGTCAGCTGCGAGCGGCTGCGCCGGTTATTGAGCCAGAGCTGATGAGTGTCCGACTGGTTAAGCTGGCTAAACTCATAAAAATTCCCCGTGGCGTAGCGGTAGCTCGCGAGACTAAAGGCGGTGCCGGTGGAGATGAAATCTTTTTGATACTGAATGCGCCAGGATTGCCCTGACGCCCGCTCGCCATCGGGCAGCTCGCTTCTGGCGACGATATTATCCACACTTAACGATCCCAGCTCGCCGAATCCGTGTCCTACCCCCAGCGCAAACGCCTGATAGTTTTCCGCCATGCGGAGCCCGCCGTAGAGCGTCGTCGCGGCAGGCAGCCCGTAAAAAAAGGTCGATTCGACAAAATCGGGACGACGTTCATCAGGATCGCCGCTATGAAAACGGCCGACGTTAACGCTGTATTTAAACCGCCCCTGGCGCAGCATAAAGGGAGTGGCGGACCAGGGCTGGGTAAAGGTTCGTCTGGAGCCGTCGCTCTCGGTGATGGTCACCAGCAGATCGCCGCTCTGGGCGCCGGGAAAGAGGTCGTTTATCACAAACGGCCCGGCGGCCACCCAGGTTTCGTAAATCACGTAACCATGCTGAGAGATGGAAACGTTCGCGAAGCTGTGCGCCACGCCGCGGACCGTAGGCGCATAGCCCCGCTCGCTGTCGGGCAGCATATTATCGTCAGAGGCTACCTGCAGGCCGCGAAACGACACGCTGTCGAAGATCTCGCCGGATGTCCAGGCGTCGCCGACGCGCAGCTGGCTCTTTAGCGCGCGCAGATCCCGGGACAGCCAGCTGCTTTGCGACTGCCAGCGATCGCCCCCGCTGTCGCTGTGACTCCAGGAGGCGATGTTACGCAGCCGCCACGCGCCCAGGTTAAACCCGCTGCGCAAGTTAAGATAGCTGGAGCGGGAGTTCCCCTCCGTTCTGTGGCTGGAAGCGCTGTTCAGGCTATAGTCGACAAATCCTGCCGTTATGCCGTCATCCCACTGCGAAGGTGGCACATAGCCGCGGCTGCGGGTTTTCATCGCCGCCTGAGGAATACTCAGCGACAGGCGCTGCTGAGAGAAATCATATCTGGCGCTGGCGGCAGGGATAAAATCACCGATCCGGGTAAAGGTTTCACCTTCATGCAGCCGGGAAAAGGCCGGAACAGCCCCGACATTTACCCCGAGCTTCGCCAGAAAATCGACCGATAATACCGGCTGTAGTTCGCCCTCTTCCACAATGAAAGTGACGGTTTCCCGCTGCGCATCGTGATTGTTTAGCGCCACCATCACCGGCCAGGTGCCCGGCATCTGGCCCCCCTGACGCGAAAAATAGCTCAGGTCGGCCCGCTCCTGCTCCGATGAAGAGAGTTCAAGCGCGGCGGGATCGAAATAATCTTCCGTGAGCCCTGCCTGGCTATGGCACAGGATCAGCAGTATGCCGAGCGGGACTTTGCGAGCGAATCGAAAAGCCATCATGCGAGCCCGGGCAAAAGGCGTTAGAAGTGTTGCGAGGCGGGAGGCGTAATGGCGCCAAAGTCATTAATCGCCGTCCAGACCGCTTCCCCCGTGGTCGGGCCGGGCAGCTGGCGTTGTTCTCCTGGCCCAATCATCCCCGGCTCAGGGATCTCTTTTCCTGCCACGCGTAGACTGCTTAAAGAGATAAAGTACGGCGTGGGGTTAATCATGGTGACGCCGGTGGCGGTGCGGGAAAAGGTAATTTTCTTCCAGGCCGTCTCCGCGCCGCTGGTCAGATTTGCGGGGCGAAAGAAAATTTTGAATTTCGATTTAATATTTATCTGTAATTGGTTATTGCTCCCTTTTGGCTTCGGCGAAATGGTCTTTACGTTCAGCCAGAAAACGGATTCACGATCTTCCGGCAGCGGCGCGCCGGTATATTGTATACGCAGAGAGTTAGTCTGTTCCGGGTCGAGTCTGAACAGCGGCGGCGTAGCAATAAACGGCGGTTCGGATGAATTATTCCGATCGCTGTTTTCTACCCATGACTGAATAAGATAGGGAGTATCACTCTCCTTATTTGTCACCGAAAAAGCCACCTCCTTACTTTCCTGCGGATAAACAACGCGGGTCCCGCCCATAACTACGCCGGCGAGCGCCGCAGGAGAGGCGATCAGCAAAAATGAGAGCATCAGACTCGTTAAGCGTTTCATTGAATTAGTCCTGAAGGTGGCAGATAAAAAATCAGTTATAAACCATCAAGAAATTAGAGACGGCGTTCGCAGCGCCTGCTTCAACAGCTTGCCCGTCGGTAGCGTAATTCGCGTAGAACACCAGTTCGGCGGTCCCATCGGCTTTTGGCTCTACCGCCTTCGAAACCGTACCGGGTTTAATTTGGGTGGTACCATCCTCTTGCATCAGCTTTACGCCTACGCCAGTTGCTGAATCCGCGCCGGGCGTCACCTGGAAAAGCGTGCTATTGTTCGCATCCTTCGGGCCATCAAACAGGACGGCGACGCTTGTTACAGAATCCGGACACTCCTCGACGTTAATCTTAAATTCGCGGCGGGTTGTCTCATCATGTTCATTGAAATAGCTTTTTGCCCAGGCACCCAGTTCAACCTGTTTGTTCTTCGAGTCGGGAGTAACATCACAGGACATTTCGGTAATTTTGCCGGTAAAGTTCACCACCCCACCTGCACCCTGAGTGCCCTGATCGTTATTCAGCGCCGTATCAACACCCGACCCTGCGGCATTCGCAGCCAAAGGTGCTGCAAGCAGTATGCCCGCTGTAAATAATACCTGGGTCAGCTTATTTGCTTTCATTCAAAATTCTCCCTCTGTCGAGATATAACAGAAAACGCATCCTGTAACGCCATACAGAAATAACCATAAAGTAGCGAAACACAGCCAGAAGAAGATATTCAGGGCAGGAGACGCAACCTCATTAAATAAAAAATGGGTTCCATCCCAATAATGGCAATCCCTGGTCCTTGCAGTTAAGCAAGAGAAAAACAGAGATAACGCGTTGCAGCTTTGACAGATAAAATTCACTGCTACAAATTCTTCTACAACTTATTTATGGCTCCCTCAAATCCGTCAATAAATAAATGGTAGATCAATTTAAAATTGAGATCTATGTCTGCCAGGGGGCATAACAGGCGGGGAAATTAACAACGAGTATACAAAATTAACATTTTTTGCTTAACAAAGCTGATAATGACGCAGCTCGCAATTTCCTTCCTGAACTAAAAGGAGTCAAACTGATCAATGTTTGATCAACTTTTTTTCTCAATGCAAAAGAATAAATCATTGTTAATCACGATTGGACTTGAATTTTATGCTACCAAACATAAGTATTGCAGAAGAAATACTTATTGATCAGCAATTGATCGTTTGTGATATTCTGTTAAAAGCCGTGGGCAATATTTAACTTAATCTAAATTTAATGCTAAACAGTCGATTCCGCACAATTCAGCAAAAAAATTTTTTTAATATGAAAAACGCAGGATTCCCACCCTTTTTAATAACCTGAAATATACACTTAAAAAACATAAAATAAACATAACGTCAAATTTTATGCTGTGTATAAAACTATCTCCTAAAACTACTCACCCTTCATTTCTGATACAGCAACGCTTCCTGCGGTACATTTTTTGTGCGATTCGCGACGCGCTTCGCTTAACCAGCGCTTATCGTTTTCCGGGAACTTTGGTCCTACCAATGCTGAGCAAAATCTGCCTCCTGTTCACAGTTTGATCGTTATACCTCACAAAGCCATTGCCTTAATGCAACATTTGCTTAACCATTCATTGTCATTAACCCTACATATTGGCAGGACCACCTTTACGATACTGGCCTTGTGAAGCGGAGCAGAGACTCGGCACGAAACGGTAGAGGTGATCCTCAGGAGACCTGCAATGAGCCTCTGGCAACAAAACTATGACCCGGCTGGCAATATCTGGCTGTCGAGTCTTATCGCATCGCTACCCATTCTCTTTTTCTTCTTTGCGCTGATTAAGCTCAAGCTGAAGGGCTATCTCGCTGCGACCTATACCGTTGTCATCGCGCTGCTGGTGGCGCTCTTCTTCTACAAAATGCCGGTCGACCGCGCGCTGTCGTCGGTGGTGTATGGCTTCTTCTACGGTCTGTGGCCCATCGCCTGGATTATCATCGCCGCCGTCTTTGTCTATAAGATCTCGGTCAAAACCGGCCAGTTCGACATCATCCGCTCGTCGATTCTCTCCATTACGCCGGACCAGCGCCTACAGATGCTGATTGTCGGTTTCTCCTTCGGGGCATTCCTGGAAGGGGCGGCGGGCTTTGGCGCACCGGTGGCGATTACCGCCGCGCTGCTGGTGGGGCTGGGCTTTAACCCGCTCTATGCCGCTGGCCTGTGCCTGATCGTCAATACGGCCCCGGTCGCCTTTGGCGCGATGGGTATTCCCATCCTGGTGGCCGGACAGGTGACCGGGCTGGACAGCTTCCAGATTGGCCAGATGGTGGGTCGTCAGCTGCCTTTCCTGACTATCATCGTGCTCTTCTGGATCATGGCGATTATGGATGGCTGGCGCGGCATTAAGGAGACCTGGCCCGCGGTAATGGTGGCAGGCGGCTCTTTTGCCATCGCGCAGTATCTCAGCTCAAACTTTATCGGCCCGGAGCTGCCGGACATCATCTCGTCGCTGGTGTCGCTGGTCTGCCTGACGCTGTTCCTCAAGCGCTGGCAGCCGGTGCGCATCTTCCGTTTCGGCGATATGGGCGCCTCCCAGGTTGATCAGACGCTGGCCCGCACCCGCTATACCCCGGGCCAGGTGATCCGCGCCTGGTCGCCCTTCCTGTTCCTCACCGCGACCGTGACCCTGTGGAGCGTGCCGCCGTTTAAAGCGCTCTTCGCCCCCGGCGGCGCGCTGTATGACATGGTGATCAATATTGCCGTGCCGTTCCTGGATAAAACCGTCGCCCGTATGCCGCCGGTGGTTCACGACGCCACCCCTTATGCAGCGGTCTTTAAGTTTGACTGGCTTTCTGCGACCGGTACGGCAATCTTCGTGGCGGCGCTGCTCTCCATCATCTGGCTGCGCATGAAGCCTGCCGCCGCGGTGCAAACTTTCGCCAGCACGCTCCGGGAGCTGGCGCTGCCGATCTACTCCATCGGTATGGTGCTGGCCTTTGCGTTTATCTCCAATTACTCCGGCCTCTCCTCCACGCTGGCTCTGGCGCTGGCGCATACCGGCCATGCGTTTACCTTCTTCTCGCCGTTCCTCGGCTGGCTGGGGGTCTTCCTTACCGGTTCGGATACCTCGTCTAACGCGCTGTTTGCCGCGCTGCAGGCCACCGCCGCGCAGCAGATTGGCGTCTCGGACGTGCTGCTGGTGGCGGCCAACACCACCGGCGGCGTGACCGGCAAGATGATCTCGCCGCAGTCTATCGCCATTGCCTGTGCCGCGGTGGGTCTGGTGGGTAAAGAGTCGGATCTGTTCCGTTTCACCGTCAAACACAGCCTGATTTTCACCTGCATGGTGGGCGTCATCACCACGCTGCAGGCCTACGTCTTAACCTGGATGATTCCATGATAGTGATGCCCAGACGCCTGTCCGACGAGATTGCCGCTCGCGTACGGGCGCTGATTGAAGAACAACAGCTGGAGGCGGGCATGAAATTGCCCGCTGAACGACAGCTTGCGGCGCAGCTTGGCGTCTCGCGCAATTCACTGCGCGAAGCGCTGGCGACGCTCATCAGCGACGGGGTGCTGCTCAGTCGTCGCGGCGGCGGCACCTTTGTGCGCTGGCAGCATGACGACTGGTCGGAGCAAAACATCGTCCAGCCGCTCAAGACGCTGATGGAAAACGACCCGGACTACAGCTTCGACATCCTCGAAGCGCGGCATGCCATCGAGGCCAGCACCGCCTGGCATGCGGCGATGCGCGCCACGGCGGGAGATAAAGAGAAGCTAAAGGCCTGCTTTGAAGCGACCCAGAGCAGCGACCCGGATATCGCCTCGCAGGCGGATGTACGCTTTCATCTGGCCATTGCCGAAGCATCACACAACATTGTGCTGCTGCAGACCATGCGCGGCTTCTTCGACCTGTTGCAATCCTCCGTGAAGCAGAGCCGTCAGCGTATGTATTTAGTGCCCCCGGTCTTTGCACAGCTTACCGAACAGCACGAAGCGGTGCTTAACGCCATCCTCGCGGGGGATGCCGACGCCGCCCGCAAGGCGATGATGGCGCATCTCGGCTTCGTCCATACCACCATTAAACGATTCGATGAAGATCAGGCCCGGCAGGCGCGTATTACCCGTCTGCCCGATGACCACGACCTTCCCAGGGAGAACAAAGCATGATTATTTCCGCAGCCAGTGACTACCGCGCCGCGGCGCAGCGCATCCTGCCGCCGTTTCTGTTCCACTATATTGATGGCGGCGCGTATGCCGAATATACCCTGCGCCGCAACGTGGAAGATCTCTCTGAGGTGGCCCTGCGTCAGCGCGTACTGAAGAATATGTCCGATCTGAGCCTCGAGACGAAGCTATTTAACGAAACGCTCTCCATGCCGGTGGCGCTCGCCCCGGTGGGCCTGTGCGGTATGTATGCCCGTCGCGGAGAGGTGCAGGCGGCAGCGGCGGCGGATGCCAAAGGCATCCCCTTTACGCTCTCTACCGTCTCCGTCTGCCCTATTGAGGAGGTGGCGCCGACCATCAAGCGCCCGATGTGGTTTCAGCTCTATGTGCTACGCGATCGCGGCTTTATGCGCAACGCGCTGGAGCGTGCCAAAGCGGCGGGCTGCTCGACGCTGGTCTTTACCGTCGATATGCCGACGCCGGGCGCCCGCTACCGTGACGCTCACTCCGGCATGAGCGGTCCGAACGCGGCGATGCGCCGCTACTGGCAGGCGGTGACCCATCCGCAGTGGGCCTGGGACGTGGGGCTGAACGGTCGTCCGCACGACCTGGGAAATATCTCCACCTATCTCGGTAAACCGACCGGCCTGGAGGATTATATCGGCTGGCTGGCGAATAACTTTGATCCCTCTATCTCATGGAAAGATCTGGAGTGGATCCGGGAGTTCTGGGACGGCCCGATGGTGATCAAGGGGATTCTTGATCCTGAGGACGCGCGCGACGCGGTGCGCTTTGGCGCCGACGGGATTGTGGTCTCTAACCACGGCGGCCGCCAGCTTGACGGGGTGCTCTCCTCCGCCCGCGCGCTGCCCGCCATCGCCGACGCGGTGAAAGGCGATATCGCTATTCTGGCCGACAGCGGCATTCGCAACGGGCTGGATGTGGTGCGTATGATCGCGCTGGGCGCCGACAGCGTACTGCTGGGCCGCGCCTGGCTGTATGCGCTGGCGACCCACGGCCAGGCCGGGGTGGCGAATCTGCTGAATTTGATCGAGAAAGAGATGAAGGTGGCGATGACCCTGACCGGGGCGAAATCTATTAGCGAAATCAGCAAGGAGTCGCTGGTGCAGGAGCTGAGCAAGCTACCCGCCGCGCTGGCGCCGCTGTCGCAGGAGAGTGCGGCGTAGGCCCCTCACCCTAACCCTCTCCCCATAGGGGAGAGGGAACCGTTCAGTGCAGTTTTCTGCCCCTCACCCTAACCCTCTCCCCATAGGGGAGAGGGAACCGTTCAGTGTCGTTTTCTGTCCCTCACCCTGGCCCTCTCTCCATAGGGGAGAAGAAACCGTTCAGTGCAGTTTTCTGCCCCTCACCCTGACCCTCTCCCCATAGGGGAGAGGGAACTGTCTGGCACCGTTTTCTGCCCCTCACCCTGGCCCTCTCCCCATAGAGGAGAGGGAACCGTTTAGTGTCGCTTTCTGTCCCTCGCTCTGGCCCTCTCCCCGTTGGAGAGGGCAACGTCTGGCGCAAGGTTTAGAGACGCGCTCGATCCGCTTTTCCCCCTCTCCCCTATGGGGAGAGGGCCGGGGTGAGGGGAACCGCTCCGCACGATCTGGCATCCTTTCCCCGTTATGCTATTCTGCCCGCGCAATTAAGGGGGCAGAATGCTTAACATCGTTTTATTCGAACCAGAAATCCCGCCTAACACCGGCAATATCATTCGGCTTTGCGCGAATACCGGTTTTCGCCTGCATATCATTGAGCCGATGGGCTTCACCTGGGACGACAAGCGCCTGCGCCGCGCAGGGCTGGATTACCATGAATTTACCGCCGTCATTCGCCATCACGATTACGCCGCTTTCGCACAAGCCGAAAACCCGCAGCGCCTCTTCGCCCTGACCACCAAAGGTACCCCTGCCCACAGCGCGGTGAGCTACCAGGAGGGCGACTATCTGATGTTTGGCCCGGAGACGCGCGGCCTGCCGGCTTCCATTCTCGATGCTCTGCCCGCTGAGCAGAAAATCCGTATTCCGATGATGCCGGACAGCCGCAGCATGAATCTCTCTAACGCGGTGTCGGTAGTGGTCTATGAGGCGTGGCGGCAGCTGGGCTACCCGGGAGCGGTGTTGCGCTCGTGATAGAACGCCATGCCCGGTAAACGCAGCGCCACCGGGCGGGTTATCAGATGCCGTCGCCGTACTCGAACGTATGGTGGATCCCGTTAAAATGCTGATCCATGTCCATCGACGGCTTATCGCTGTCCGGCTTGCCGACAATGCGCGCCGGCACGCCCGCGGCGGTGGTATGCGGCGGAACGGGCTGTAACACCACGGAGCCTGCGCCAATCTTCGCGCCGCGCCCCACTTCGATATTGCCGAGGATCTTGGCGCCTGCACCAATCATCACCCCTTCGCGGATCTTCGGATGGCGGTCACCGCTGGTTTTACCCGTCCCGCCGAGAGTGACCGATTGCAGAATCGAGACGTCATCCTCAATCACCGCCGTTTCACCCACCACAATGCCGGTGGCATGGTCGAGCATAATGCCGCGCCCTATCGCCGCCGCCGGGTGAATATCCACCTGGAAGGTCACGGAGACTTGATTTTGCAGGAAAATAGCGAGTGCGCGACGCCCCTCTTTCCATAGCCAGTGGCCGATGCGGTAGGCCTGTAACGCATGAAACCCTTTCAGGTAGAGGAGCGGCGTGGAGTATTTATCCACCGCCGGATCGCGGGTGCGCACCGCCTGGATATCACAGGCGGCGGAGGCGATCATCTCCGGGTCGGCGGCGTAGGCCTCTTCCACCACCTCACGAATGGCGATAGCGGGCATAATGGGCGAGGCAAGTTTATTGGCAAGAATGTAGCTTAGCGCGCTACCGAGATTTTCATGTTTTAGCAGCGTCGCATGATAGAAACTGGCAAGCATGGGCTCACAGTCGGCCAACGCCCGGCCTTCTGCTTTGATATTTTTCCAGACGATTTCCAGCTCTTCACACGGCATTGCTTACTCCAGACGTAACAGAACGATCGGCCAGTCTCTGCTGGCCGTATCGTGGGATGGCTAACCTTCCCGATTAATGACTGCTGCGCTCGTCCTTGCGCGCGCGACCTAATAAGGTTAATGCTGCCTCGCGCGCGTTTTTTCCGCAATACAATACCTGATAAATTTCCTCGGTTATTGGCATTTCGACGCCAAAACGGTGCGCCAGTTCGCGAACCTCTTTGGTGTTACGATAGCCTTCCACCACCTGGCCAATCTTCTCCTGCGCGCTGTTAACATCCATGCCCTGGCCGAGCATCATGCCAAAGCGGCGGTTACGCGACTGGTTATCGGTACAGGTCAACACCAGATCGCCTAAGCCCGCCATGCCCATAAAGGTGGACGGATCGGCACCCAGCGCCGCGCCAAGACGCGACATCTCGGTCAGGCCGCGGGTGATGAGCGCGGTACGGGCGTTGGCGCCAAAGCCAATACCGTCCGACATGCCCGCGCCGATGGCGATGACGTTTTTGACCGCGCCGCCCAGCTGGACGCCAATAAAATCGGGATTGCTGTAGACGCGAAAGCTTTTCCCGCAGTGCAGCAGCTGCTGCAGATCCTCGGCGAACGCCTGGTCGGTTGAGGCGAGCGAGATGGCGGTCGGCAGCCCTGCGGCCAGCTCTTTCGCAAAGGTGGGACCGGAGATCACCGCCAGCGGAATTTCATCCCCCAGCGCTTCGCGGGCCACATCCTGCAGCAGGCGGCCCGTCTCGGCCTCCAGCCCTTTCGTCGCCCAGACCACGCGCGCATCTTTGCGCATCAGCGGCTTAATCTGGCGCAGCACCTCGCCAAAGACGTGGCTTGGCACCACCACCAGAATATTGCGGCTGGCGGCCAGCGCGGTGGCGAGATCGCTTTCAAGGTGCAGTGAGTCGGGGAACGGAACGTCAGGAAGAAACGCCACATTGCAGCGGTCGGCTTGCAGCGTCGCGATATGTTTAGGATCGTGGCCCCATAGCACCACGTCGTGACCATTTCTCGCCAGGGTGATGGCGAGAGCGGTGCCGTAAGAGCCGGCACCGATCACTGTCATAGAGGCATTAACAGTACTCATCAGGCATCCTGATGTTGTTGAGCACCTTCGCCAGCTTGCTGCTGCAGATAGTTCATGAACAGCGCATCAAAGTTAACCGGCGCAAGGTTCAGTTGCGGGAATGTACCGCGGGAGACCAGGCTGGTGATGCATTCGCGGGCATACGGGAACAGGATGTTCGGGCAGTATGCGCCCAGGCAATGCGCCATCTGGTTGCCATCGATGCCGCCGATGGAGAAGATGCCGCCCTGCTGTACTTCGCACAGGAATGCGGTCTCTTCTCCCAGGGAGGCGGTAACGGTCACGCGCAGTACGACTTCATACACATCTTCTGCCAGCTGGGTAGAAGCGGTATCCAGATCAAGTTTAACCTCTGGCTGCCAGTCTTTCTGAAAAACATGCGGCGCATTCGGCGCTTCGAAAGAGACATCTTTGGTATAGATGCGCTGGATCTGGAAAGTCATCTCGGTGCTATTTTGTTCTGACATGAAAATACCCTTTTTAATTGTCCTAATGTCTCTTAGCGCAGCAGCGGATCGAGCCCGCCGCGCGCGTCGAGCGCATACAAGTCGTCACAGCCGCCAATGTGCTGCGCATCGATAAAAATCTGTGGAACCGTGGTACGGCCGCTACGCTTGATCATCTCTTCACGTTTTGCCGCATCGCCATCAATCGGCAGCTCCTGGAAGCTGACGCCTTTGCTGCTCAACAGCGCTTTAGCGCGATGGCAAAATGGGCAGGTCGCTTTGGTATAGATTTCAATATTGGCCATAACTACATTCCTCTTATTTGCCGCGAACTAAAGGCAGGTTCTCGCCGCTCCAGCCGGAGATGCCCTCTTTCAGTACAAAGACGTTGGCAAAGCCCGCTTTGTTAAGCGCAGCTGCCGGCTCTTGCGCCTGCATGCCGGTACCGTCCACGACGATGATCGGCTTGTCTTTGTGCTTCTCCAGTTCGCCAACGTTGTTAGCTTTGATTTCGGTCGGCAGCAGGTTAATCGAACCCGCAATGTGACCTTTACGGAAGTCATCACGCTGACGCAGATCCACGACCACCGCGTCCTCTTTGTTGATAAGACGCGTCGCTTCACCGCGGGTGATTACCTTAACTTTAGACGTCAGGCTCTTAAATGTGGTGAAAAGCACGGCTGCCAGTAGACCAATCCACGCGATACTCAATACCGGATGGCGACTAACAAATTGCATAATTTCTTGCATGGGGGGTAACAACTCCCGACTGAGTAATTAAAAAACCAGGACAGGAGTATACCTGCGCGTTGTGGCAAATACAGCCAGCGACATGAAGCTAATCTATTTTCTGCGGCATGCCACGAAAAAAAAGCGTAAAAATCACCTCGCGCTCCGCCAGCCGCAGCGCTTTCTTTGATCTTCTGCGGCTATTTGATCGATTCAGCTGTAGTAAAATTACGCAAATTTTTTGACTCTTGAGCATGAGGTTGTCGCAATGTCGGTTTCTAAAAAACCTATGGTACTGGTGATTCTGGATGGCTATGGCTACCGGGAAGAACATCAGGATAACGCTATTTACAGTGCTAAAACCCCGGTCATGGATGCGCTGTGGGCTAAACGTCCGCACACCCTGATCGATGCTTCCGGTCTGGAAGTGGGCCTGCCGGATCGCCAGATGGGCAACTCCGAAGTAGGACATGTGAACCTCGGCGCAGGCCGCATCGTTTATCAGGACCTCACTCGCCTGGACGTAGAGATCAAAGAACGTACTTTCTTCGCCAATCCGGTCCTGACCGGCGCCGTGGATAACGCGGTCGCGGCGGGCAAAGCGGTGCATATCATGGGCCTGCTCTCTGCGGGCGGCGTACACAGCCACGAAGATCACATCATGGCGATGGTCGAACTGGCGGCGGAACGCGGCGCAGAAAAAATCTACCTGCACGCTTTCCTCGACGGTCGCGATACCCCGCCGCGCAGCGCGAAATCCTCCCTGCAGACCTTTGAAGATAAGTTTGCCGCGCTGGGTAAAGGCCGCGTTGCCTCTATCATTGGCCGTTACTATGCCATGGACCGCGACAACCGCTGGGATCGCGTTGAACAGGCCTATGACCTGATGACCCTGGCCAAAGGCGATTTCCAGTTCGCGACGGCGGTGGAAGGTCTGGAAGCCGCCTATGCGCGCGATGAGAACGACGAGTTCGTTAAAGCGACCGTAATTCGTGCGGAAGGTCAGGCCGATGCGGCGATGGAAGATGGCGATGCGCTGATCTTCATGAACTTCCGTGCCGACCGCGCCCGCGAAATCACCCGCGCGTTTGTTAACGCCGACTTCGGCGGCTTTGCCCGTAAGAAAAGCGTGAAGCTCAATTTCGTGATGCTGACCGAATATGCCGCAGACATTAAAGTCGCATGCGCCTACCCGCCGGCTTCCCTGGCGAACACCTTTGGCGAGTGGATGGCGAAGCATGACAAAACCCAGTTGCGCATCTCCGAGACTGAAAAATATGCGCACGTTACCTTCTTCTTCAACGGCGGTGTAGAAGAGCCGTTTAAAGGCGAAGATCGCATTCTGATCAACTCCCCGAAAGTGGCGACCTACGATCTGCAGCCGGAGATGAGCTCCGCCGAGCTGACCGAAAAACTGGTTGCCGCTATCGAAAGCGGCAAGTACGACACCATCATCTGTAACTACCCGAACGGTGACATGGTCGGCCATACCGGGGTGATGGAAGCGGCAGTGAAAGCGGTTGAAGCGCTTGACCATTGCGTGGAGCAGGTGGCGAAAGCCGTTGAATCCGTTGGTGGCCAGCTGCTGATCACCGCTGACCACGGCAACGCCGAGCAGATGCGCGATCCCTCCACCGGCCAGGCGCACACGGCGCACACCAACCTGCCGGTGCCGCTGATCTACGTGGGCGATAAAACGCTGAAAGCGGTGGAAGGCGGTAAGCTTTCCGACATCGCGCCGACCATGCTCTCGCTGATGGGCATGGAAATCCCGCAAGAGATGACTGGCAAGCCGCTGTTCATCGTGGAATAATCCCTCCCCATGAGGGGAAAGGCGATTTTTTCAATCACATGGGTCGTGAAGCCGCTACGGTTTTCAGTCAGGCCTCTGTTGTACGCCAGCGCGCTCAGCGCTGGCGTATTGCTGTGCGCGCCATTCGCCCACGCGGACGACCGCGATCAGCTTAAATCTATTCAGGCCGATATCGCCGCCAAAGAGCGCGCGGTACGCCAGCAGCAGCAACAACGTTCCGCGCTCCTGGCCCAGCTCAGGAAGCAGGAAGAGGCGATTTCCGCCGCCACGCGTAAGCTGCGGGAAACGCAAAACACCCTCACCCAGCTCAACAAGCAGATCGACGAGATGAACGCCTCGATCGCGAAGCTGGAGCGTCAGAAAGCGATTCAGGAACGTAATCTCGCCGCCCAGCTCGACGCCGCCTTTCGCCAGGGTGAACATACCGGTATCCAGCTCATCCTGAGCGGCGAGGAGAGCCAGCGCGGCCAGCGTCTGCAGGCCTATTTCGGCTATCTCAACCAGGCCCGTCAGGAGACCATCGCTCAGCTTAAGCAGACGCGTGACGAGGTGGACAGCCAAAAAGCCGAGCTGGAGACAAAGCAGAGCCAGCAGCAGACGCTGCTCTACGAACAGCAGGCGCAGCAGGCCAAACTTGAGCAGGCGCGTAACGAGCGTAAGAAAACCCTCGCCGGGCTGGAGTCCTCCATCCAGGCGGGCCAGGCGCAGCTAAGCGAACTGCGCGCTAACGAATCCCGCCTGCGCAACAGCATTGCCCGGGCGGAAGCCGCCGCCAGAGCACGCGCCGAAAAAGAGGCGCGCGAGGCGCAGGTGGTGCGTAATAAGCAGCAGGAAGCCTCCCGCAAAGGCACTACCTACAAACCAACCGAAAGCGAACGCTCCCTGATGTCGCGTACCGGTGGCCTCGGCTCGCCGCGCGGCCAGGCCTACTGGCCGGTTCGCGGTACTCTGCTGCATCGCTATGGCGAACAGCTGCAGGGTGAGCTACGTTGGAAGGGGATTGTCATCGCCGCGTCAGAAGGCAGCGAGGTCAGAGCCATTGCCGATGGCCGCGTGATCCTCGCCGACTGGCTACAGGGCTATGGCCTGGTGGTGGTGGTTGAACACGGTAAAGGCGACATGAGTCTTTACGGTTACAACCAGAGCGCGCTGGTCAGCGTCGGCACCCAGGTTCGCGCCGGACAACCTATCGCCCTTGTGGGCAGCAGTGGCGGTCAGGGCCGCCCGTCACTTTATTTCGAAATTCGTCGCCAGGGTCAGGCGGTCAATCCACAGCCGTGGTTGGGAAGATAAGTTTTGCTTCAATTTCGTCACATCGTTTTTTCCGTCGTCAGCGCGCTGGCGCTGGCTGCCCCGGTTTACGCCGGTAAACTGGCGATCGTTATCGACGACTTTGGCTATCGGCCACATAACGAAAACCAGATCCTGGCGATGCCGCAGGCCATCTCCGTCGCCGTCCTGCCCAACGCGCCGCACGCGCGCGAAATGGCCACCAAAGCCCATAACAGTGGGCATGAGGTTTTAATCCATCTGCCGATGGCACCCATCAGCAAGCAGCCGCTGGAAAAAGATACCCTGCGCCCGCAGATGAGCAGCGATGAGATTGAGCGTATCATTCGCGAGGCCTACCAGAAGGTTCCCTACGCGGTCGGGCTGAATAACCATATGGGTAGCGCCATGACCTCCAGCCTGTTCGGGATGCAGAAGGTGATGCAGGCGCTGGAGCGGTATAATCTCTACTTTCTTGACAGCATGACCATCGGTAACAGCCAGGCGATGCGCGCCGCCCAGGGAACCGGGGTGAAGGTGATTAAGCGTAAAGTGTTCCTGGATGATACGCAGAACGAGGCGGATATCCGCGCCCAGTTCAACCGCGCGGTGCAGCTGGCACGCCGTAACGGGTCTGCCATTGCGATCGGGCATCCACACCCCTCCACGGTTCGCGTGCTGCAGCAGATGCTCCCCACGCTGCCGTCCGATATCACTCTGGTGCGGCCCAGCAGCCTGCTGAATGAGCCGCAAGTGGATACCTCCCGTCCGGTCAGCGAGCCGTCGCCGCAAACGACGCCGCGCAACCCCTTTAGCGGCGTGAAGCTCTGCGCGCCGAAGCAGAAGCCGGAGCCGGTCTATGCGACGCGTTTCTTCACCGTGCTGGGGGAAAGCATCCGTCAGAGCACGCTGGTGCACTATATTCAGCTGCAGTGGCAGGGATGGGGTAAAAAGGCGTAGATTCGCCGTGTAAGCGTCAGTATGTGACGCGCTAAAAGGTACAGAGATGCCGCAACAACAAAAAATTCTTCTGCTGGATACCGGAAACGAGTGGGGCGGAGGCACCAACAGCATGCTCGAGCTTCTCAAGCGCATCGATCGCGAGAAGTTTGCGGTGACCTGCTGTTTTTATCGCGACTATAGCCGCGCAGAGGGGCAGACCATCGGCCAGGTGCTGAACGCCATCGGTATTCCGTTGCTGGTGATCCCCCAGCGTAAACAGCCCGTCTGGGCGAAAATGATAAAAGAGCTGGGCCGCAGCCTGCTCTTCTTCTCGCGTGACGCCCGCAAAGCCTTTACCCGCCGCATCGATCGTCTCTGGCGCATTCAGCCGAACGTCAACGCGCTGGAAAAAATCCTGCGGGACGGCGGTTTTGATACGCTCTATATGAATAATCAGCCTGGCTCCAACGAAGAGGGTTACCTCGCTGCGGCGCGTGTGCCCGTTCGCGTGATCCAGCACTGCCGCATCGAGCCGGTGCTCACCCCCTCGCTCGTGAAGCTGGTGAACGCGCGCGCTGATAAGGTGATTGCCGTCTCCCACGGGGTGGAGCGTGTACTGCGCGAGCACGGCGTACAGGCGGGGCTCTGCGTTACGGTGAATAACGCGATAGATATCCACCAGCCGCTGCCGGATCGCGCGGCGATGCGCCAGCAGTTAGGGCTGGACGATGAGACCTTTGTATTTGGCAGCATCGGCTCGCTTATCCCACGAAAAGCGAATCATCACACCCTCAGCGCACTCGCCCGCTTTGCGAAGCGTCATCCGCAGGCGAAGTGGAAGATGATCCTGGTGGGTGCCGGACCGGAGCACGATGCGCTGGTCAGCCAGGCGGCCGGGCTGGGGATAGCGGAGCGGGTGCTGTTTACCGGTTTCCAGAATACCCCCTTTAATTATCTTTCTACCTTTGACGCCTTTATTCTGGCATCCAGTAGCGAAGGGCTGCCCAGGGTGGTGCTGGAAGCGATGCTGCTGAAGATCCCGGTGATTGGTTCCGCGGTGACCGGTACTGCCGAGCTGGTGGAACATGACGCGACGGGGCTGCTCTTCCCGTGGAGCGATACCGAACAGCTCTCCTCACATCTGGAGCAGGTGTGGGCAGACGACGCGCTGCGCGCGCGGCTGGTGAACGGCGCCCGGGAAAAGGTGTGCCGACACTATGCTATTGAAAATTATGTGGCTGGCGTTGAAGCCGTGCTAGACAATCCTTCCTGAAAACGAGACCGTTATGTTTAAATTTCTTAACGCCAGATACCGCCATATTACCGGTCGCCACAATATTCCTTACGCCTCGCTGCCGGCAGCGGATAAACGTATCGCCGTCGATTCGGTAGTGATCCCCTGCACCGGCGCAGACTTCGTGGAAGAAGCGCTCTTATCCGCCACCTTTGCGGAGCGTTATGCCACCGACGTGAGCGAAATCGTCATCGTGACCGATCAGCCGGAGTCGGCCTTTGGCGAGCTGCCCGCCAAAACGCGCGTGGTCACACTGGATCTGCCGCAGCGCGAAGCGAGCTATCGCTACAAGCAGATCTACCTCAGCCGCCTGGTGAAGCTGAACGCCCCGCTTCAGGCGCGTGGCGAAGGGGTGCTGATGATCGACTCCGACCTGAATCTGCTGCAAATGCCTGAAATTAAAATGACGGAGATGCATATCTATTCGAGCTTCCGTCAGGGCAAAATGATCGCCAAGCTCGACGGCGCGGCGCCTGAAAAAGTCCCCGCCTACTACAAAGAGACGGTACGCCCTTATCTGGTGGATCATGTGAACGGCGCCTTTCTGGCTGCGACGAAGAAAACCTGGCGGCGCATCTGCCCGCTGTGGCTGACGCTGTTCCAGGATACCTGGGAGCTGATGGATGATACCCAGCCGCCGACCGATCAGCTGCCGCTGGCGGCCCTGCTTGATATGCTCGATTTAAAAACCGTGAACCTCGGCGACTGGATGAACTGGCCGGTGTCGAAAAAAATCGGCGGCCAGGAGGCGGTGGTACCGAAAGAGGTGATCGGCGCACACGGCGGCTTCCCGCTTTCCGAGTGGCGAAAATACCTTGAATCAGCGGATAACAAGCTGCTGTTTAAAGGTCAGGACTACACCCGCAAGGTGCGCTATCTGACCGACGAAGAGAAGAAGAATCAGCAATGATTAAGGGGCCAGCGGCCCCTTTTTTCTTACTTATCCCAGCTCAAAATAACCTTCCCGGACTGGCCCGAACGCATGGCGTCGAAACCCTTCTGGAAATCGTCAATGCCGAAGCGGTGGGTAATGATCGGGGAGAGATCCAGGCCGGACTGGATCAGTGCCGCCATCTTGTACCAGGTTTCGAACATTTCGCGGCCATAGATGCCCTTGATGAACAGCCCCTTGAAGATCACCTTGTTCCAGTCGATGGACATATCCGACGGCGGAATACCCAGCATCGCGATACGCCCGCCGTGGTTCATGGTGTCGAGCATGGTGCGGAACGCCGGCGGCGCGCCGGACATCTCCAGACCGACATCAAAACCTTCGGTCATACCCAGCTCAGCCATCACGTCGGTGAGACTCTCTTTAGAAACGTCTACGGCGCGGGTGACGCCCATTTTGCGCGCCAGCTCCAGACGGTACTCGTTAACGTCGGTGATCACCACGTTACGCGCGCCGACATGTTTCGCCACTGCCGCCGCCATAATGCCAATTGGGCCTGCACCGGAGACCAGCACATCTTCTCCAACCAGATCGAACGACAGCGCGGTATGCACCGCATTGCCGAACGGATCGAAGATGGAAGCGAGTTCGTCGGGGATATTGTCCGGGATTTTGAAGGCGTTGAAGGCCGGGATCACCAGATACTCCGCAAAGCTGCCCGGGCGGTTTACGCCCACGCCGACGGTGTTGCGGCACAGGTGGGTGCGCCCGCCGCGGCAGTTACGGCAGTAGCCGCAGGTGATATGGCCTTCGCCGGAGACGCGATCGCCAATCTTAAAGCCTTTCACCTCCTGACCGATGCCCACCACTTCGCCCACATACTCGTGACCTACTACCATCGGCACCGGAATGGTTTTTTGCGACCACTGGTCCCAGTTGTAGATGTGCACATCCGTTCCGCAGATGGCGGTTTTACGGATTTTAATCAGCAGATCGTTATGACCGACTTCCGGCTCCGGCACGTCGGTCATCCAAATCCCTTCTTCCGCTTTCAGTTTGGATAACGCTTTCATTACACGTCCTCAGGCGATGACGCCCAGCTGTTTACCGATGCGGGTGAAAGCTTCCACCGCACGTTCAATTTGTTCAGGCGAGTGCGCCGCGGACATCTGGGTGCGGATACGCGCCTGACCTTTCGGCACCACCGGATAGAAGAACCCGGTGACGTAAATCCCCTCTTTTTGCAGTTCGCGGGCAAACTCCTGCGCAACGACCGCGTCGCCCAGCATTACCGGGATAATGGCGTGATCGGCGCCCGCCAGGGTAAAGCCGGCGGCAGTCATCTTCTCGCGGAACAGACGGGCGTTGGCCCACAGGCGATCGCGCAGATCGCTGCCTTTCTCAACCATCTCCAGCACTTTGATGGAAGCCGCGACAATCGCCGGGGCCAGGGAGTTGGAGAAGAGATAGGGGCGGGAGCGCTGGCGCAGCCACTCCACCACCTCTTTGCGCGCCGCGGTGTAGCCGCCGGAGGCGCCGCCGAGCGCTTTACCCAGCGTGCCGGTGATGATGTCCACGCGGCCCATTACGTCGCAGTATTCGTGGGAGCCCCGGCCGTTTTCGCCGACAAAGCCCACCGCGTGGGAGTCATCGACCATCACCAGCGCGTCATATTTATCTGCAAGATCGCAGACGCCCTTCAGGTTGGCGATCACGCCATCCATAGAGAAGACACCGTCGGTGGCGATCAGTACATGGCGGGCGCCCGCCTCGCGCGCCTCTTTCAGCCGTTCTTCCAGTTCCGCCATATCGTTGTTGGCGTAGCGGAAGCGCTTCGCTTTGCACAGGCGCACGCCGTCGATGATAGAGGCGTGGTTCAGGGCATCGGAAATAATCGCATCTTCCGGGCCGAGCAGGGTCTCAAACAGGCCGCCGTTAGCGTCAAAACAGGAGGAGTAGAGAATGGCATCTTCCATGCCGAGGAAGTCGGCCAGTTTCTTCTCAAGCAGCTTATGGCTGTCCTGGGTGCCGCAGATAAAGCGCACCGAAGCCATCCCGAAACCGTGGCTATCCATACCCTGCTTAGCAGCGGCGATCAGATCCGGATGGTTCGCCAGCCCCAGATAGTTGTTGGCGCAAAAGTTGATCACATGGCTGCCGTCCGCGACGGTGATATCCGCCTGCTGCGCGGATGTGATAATACGTTCTTCTTTGAACAACCCTTCCGCCCGGGCGGTTTCAAGGTCGCTGTTTAACTGTTTGTAAAAATCACCACGCATTGCAATTCTCCAGACTCGGCAAATTTCGGCACATATTACCCAAAGCTATACATTGATACGAGATGACGCATCATCTGTTCTCGTTTTTGCAGCATAAATCACGTGTAACATTTATTACACATACATAAAACGATTCTGAATACCTCAAAGCGGCAAACGAAGCGATCCCCGGGCGCACAGATAACCCAGTGGCTGGCAGCCAACGCCGAGGTAGCCTGAAGGATAAAGTGTATGTCGGTGAATGGCTGAAGGGCCGCCAGAGTAATGATATGATATGGCTATTAGCGTTCGGGATTCTCCCTGGGCTTTCTACTTCAAAGGTTACAGTTATGATCATCGTTACCGGCGGCGCGGGCTTTATCGGCAGCAATATTATTAAAGCCCTCAATGACAAAGGCATCACCGATATCCTGGTAGTGGACAACCTGAAAGATGGCACCAAGTTTGTTAACCTGGTGGATCTGAACATTGCCGACTACATGGATAAAGAAGATTTCTTAATCCAGATTATGGCGGGCGAAGAGTTCGGCGATGTCGAGGCCATCTTCCATGAAGGCGCCTGCTCCTCCACCACCGAGTGGGACGGTAAGTACATGATGGATAATAACTATCAGTACTCCAAGGAGCTGCTGCACTACTGCCTGGAACGTGAAATCCCGTTCCTGTACGCCTCCTCTGCCGCCACCTACGGCGGGCGCACCTCCGACTTTATCGAATCCCGCGAGTATGAGCAGCCGCTGAACGTTTACGGCTACTCAAAGTTCCTGTTCGATGAGTATGTGCGCAAAATTCTGCCGGAAGCGAACTCCCAGATTGTGGGCTTCCGCTACTTTAACGTCTACGGACCGCGTGAAGGTCATAAAGGCAGCATGGCAAGCGTGGCGTTCCACCTGAATACCCAGTTGAACAACGGCGAAAGCCCGAAACTGTTCGAAGGCAGCGACGGCTTTAAGCGCGATTTCGTCTACGTAGGCGACGTGGCCGCCGTAAACCTGTGGTTCCTGGAAAACGGCGTGTCCGGCATCTTTAACCTGGGAACCGGTCGCGCGGAATCTTTCCAGGCGGTGGCCGACGCGACGCTGGCCTACCACAAAAAAGGCAGTATCGAATACATCCCGTTCCCGGATAAGCTGAAAGGCCGTTACCAGGCGTTCACCCAGGCCGATCTGACCAGGCTGCGCGCGGCTGGCTACGACAAGCCGTTCAAGACCGTTGCCGAAGGGGTGACGGAATATATGGCCTGGCTGAACCGCAACGCGTAAGGCAGATAACCGATGAGAATACTGGTGGTGGGTCCGTCATGGGTGGGCGACATGATGATGTCGCAAAGTCTCTATCGCACGCTCAAGGCGCGCTATCCCCAGGCGATTATCGACGTGATGGCACCCGCGTGGTGCCGTCCGCTGTTATCGCGCATGCCGGAAGTCAACGAGGCGATCCCGATGCCGCTCGGCCACGGGGCGCTGGAGATAGGCGAGCGGCGTCGGCTCGGCCACAGCCTGCGTGAGAAACGTTACGATCGCGCTTATGTGCTGCCGAACTCGTTTAAGTCGGCGCTGGTCCCCTTCTTTGCCGGTATTCCTCACCGCACCGGCTGGCGCGGCGAGATGCGCTACGGGCTGCTTAACGATGCGCGGGTGCTGGATAAAACGGCATGGCCGCTGATGGTCGAACGCTACGTCGCCCTCGCCTACGATAAAGGGGTGATGCAAAGCGCCAAAGATCTGCCGCAGCCGCTGCTCTGGCCGCAGCTGCAGGTTAACGACGGCGAAAAATCGCAAACCTGCAACGCGTTCGGGCTCTCCTCTGAGCGCCCTATGATCGGCTTCTGCCCCGGGGCGGAGTTTGGTCCGGCGAAACGGTGGCCGCACTATCACTATGCGGAACTGGCGAAACAGCTGATTGACGAAGGTTACCAGGTGGTACTGTTCGGCTCGGCGAAAGATCACCAGGCGGGCAATGAAATCCTCGCCGCGCTCAGCATCGAGCAGCAGGCCTGGTGCCGTAACCTGGCGGGAGAGACCCAGCTCGAGCAGGCGGTGATCCTGATTGCCGCCTGTAAAGCGGTGGTGACCAACGACTCAGGGCTGATGCATGTCGCGGCCGCCCTGAACCGCCCGCTGGTGGCGCTCTATGGCCCCAGCAGCCCGGACTTTACCCCACCGCTCTCGGATAAAGCGCGCGTGATCCGCCTGATCACCGGTTATCACAAAGTACGTAAAGGCGACGCGGCGGAAGGCTACCACCAGAGCCTGATCGATATCACGCCGCAGCGCGTGCTCACTGAGCTGAATGAACTGCTGTTACAGGATGAAGGGTAACGGATGCGAGTCCTGATCGTTAAAACCTCGTCCATGGGCGATGTACTCCATACTCTCCCGGCGTTAACCGACGCGGCACGCGCCATTCCCGGCATTCGTTTTGACTGGGTTGTGGAAGAGGGCTTCGCCCAAATTCCGACCTGGCATAAGGCGGTAGATCGCGCGATTCCTGTGGCTATCCGTCGCTGGCGCAAGGCCTGGTTTTCCGCGCCGGTGCGAGCGGAGCGCAAGGCGTTTCGTGAAGCGGTTCGCGCGCAGCGCTACGACGCCATCATCGACGCGCAGGGGCTGATTAAAAGCGCCGCGCTGGTGACCCGTCAGGCTCGCGGCGTAAAGCATGGTCTGGACTGGCACTCCGTCCGCGAGCCGCTGGCGAGCCTGTTCTATAACCGTCGTCATCATATCGCTAAAGAGCAGCATGCCGTCGAGCGAATCCGCGAGCTGTTCGCAAAAAGCCTTGGCTATCAAAAACCCGATGCGGCGGGCGATTACGCTATCGCACAACATTTCCTGCACGATGCGGCCTCTCCTGTAGAGCCTTATCTGGTGTTCCTGCATGCGACGACCCGCGACGAGAAGCACTGGCCGGAATCAGACTGGCGTAAATTGATTGAACTAATGCAGCCAACCGGTATCCATATTAAACTCCCCTGGGGTGCGCAGCATGAGCACCAGCGTGCCGTACGCCTGGCGGCGGGCTTTTCCCACGTCGAGGTCTTGCCAAAACTGACGCTGGCAGAGGTGGCGGCGCAGCTGGCGGGCGCACAGGCGGTTGTCTCCGTCGATACCGGATTGAGTCACCTGACTGCGGCGCTGGATCGCCCCAACATCACCCTTTTTGGCCCGACCGATCCCGGACTGATTGGCGGCTACGGTAAAAACCAGCATCAGATGGTGAGTCCTACAAAGCGGATGGGAGACATTACCGCGGATGAGATTTTTACATTTTTGCAGGACAACCAGCTGCTCTCCAACAGGGATATTTAACCCATGAGTTATGTATTTCTGCTGATTTTACTATTGCCGGTAAAGCTTATCGGCAAGCTGTTCCGAAAAGATACCGGTAAAAATCTGGTGATTCAGACGGCAAAAATTGGCGACTTTATCAATGCCACACCGCTTCTCGCTTATCTGCAAAAAAGCGATGTGCTGATTAGCCGCAGCGTGAGCGCGCTGGCAAAGCATGACGACACCATCGAAACCGCTTTTTTTATCGAACAGCATAAGCGCGGGTGGTGGCGTAAGCTGCGTTTCGCCTGCCGCATTATGAACCGCTACGATAATGTCTATTTGCTGCAACCCAACAGCGTTAATCTCTTTTTCGCCGCGGTCTGTAACGCCAAAAATAAGCAATTTTTAAGCACTTACACCCGCAGGTGGTATCACGCTATTTTCTATGCCACGGCGGATGGCACCGTTAATCACGGCAAGCGAACGCTGTCGGTGACGAACTATCTCCAGCTGGCAAACCGCAATCTGAGCTGGCAGGACTCACCAAAACATGCCACCAGACCGCTGTTTAAGCCTGCCGTCTATCCGGAGATTCTGGATAAGCCCGATGTTATCCGCATCGGCATCAGTATCTCCGCAGGTAACAAAGCCAAAACCGTGCCGCCGGCGATCTGGAAGCGTATCGTTGACCATCTGGCCGATTTGCCATGCCAGTTTTATGTCTTCGGCGCGCCAAACGAACAGCCGTGGCTGGATGACATTACCCGCGCCTATGGAGAAATTCCCAATTTTATCAATATGATTGGCAAGATTTCCCTGGAGGAGCTGCCGTGGGCAATATCGAAAATGGACTGCTATATCGCCTCTGACTCGGGAAATATCTACATCGCCGACGCGGTGGGCGTGCCGGTGGTGTTACTGTTTGGGCCATGCTGCCATTATGAACAGCGGCCTCTAGGCAACGTGCTTTTAATTGGCGATGACAAGAATATTAACTCCTACGTTTTTGAAACCCGCTATTACTTCAGCCAGCCTAAGGAAGAGCTGTTTGAGGTAAACGATCGGGACCTGAACAGGATCAGCGACCTGCTAAAAGCAGTTGTAGAGAATAAAAACGAATCCGCTAAGGCTTAAGATGGGAACGCTTACCAAGCAGCTGTATCGTTACACTCATAAAAGAAATATGCGCCACAATGAAAATCTTTGGCCTTTTGTTAAGATTAAGCGCAATGAACAGGGAGAAATCACGGCGCTCAGCTATAAAGGTCAGCCGGTAGCGCTCACCTCCCTCTCCTCGCTGAAAGAGAAATATAGCGGAGAGATACTGCTCGCCGCGACCGGCCCCTCGATCAAAAAAATCGATTTTAGCGCGCTGCCCCCCTCCGTCACGCGGGCAGGGGTGAACGGGGCATGGCATCTGCACGGCGTGCTCAATTTTAGCCTCTATTTCGTGGTCGATATGACCTTCATCGACCGGCAAACGGCCCTGCTTAAGCGGATTATCAGCAATAAAAAGCTTATTTTTTTCACGACCGTGATGGGTGTAGTGAAGCTGATAAACCGTTTTTCGTATGAAAATATCCGCTGCCGGCTCGTGATTATTGAAGATATCTGCTACGAAACGTATAAACCTTCTCTGCAGCGCCACGAGCTTCGCCAGGTTTTTAAAGACAATCCGCAGATTGTTTTTTCAAAAACCGATCCAAATACCGCCTTTAGCCTGGACGTACGCCGCGGCGTGGTGGATGCAGGTACGGTGGTGTACTGGGCGTTGCAGGTATTATATTTTTTGGGGTTTTCGAAAATTTATATCGCCGGTTTAGATATGACCCATTTTTCTCAGCCGCGATTTTATGAGAACAGCGCAACGATGCTGCCTTCGTTTCTTGAAGATAAAGTACAGGATATCGTGCTGCCTGCCCTGACTCTGGCAAGCGAGCTTTTCTCTTCTGCACAAATCGAGGTAGTGAATCTCTCCACCGAGAGTGCGATACCATCTACTGTGTTTACCAGAAAGGATTTTACGGATGTATTCAAGTAAATTACAGCGTGCCACTTTTTACCCGTTTGCGGCTTTCATGTTTTTGAGCATGGTATTTTGCGGCGTTTCCCGGGTTAATCTCTTTTTTCACCTTGCGCTGATACTGTTTCTTATCACCATGGCGGTTGCAAAAGATGTCCGGGAGCGTTTTCTTAACGATAAGGAATTTTTACCCGCACTGGGGTTACTGGTCGCCTTTTTACTCTACTTTTCTCTCTCTAATCTTTGGGCCGAAACGTCACATTTAAGCTCAGCACTCAGCCACTCTTTTTACATTTTCATTTTTTTCTGCTTATACCGGCAGTGCGAGCTGGAAAATAAAAAGCGATATATTATCGGTGCCGCTTATTTCGGTATTATTGCGCTTACGCTTCTGACTTTAATTTATATCGATAAAACTCGCTTGCTTTTTAACCGCTTAAACGGAGCATTCCCTTATGCCCCTGATAATGTTATCGACCTTGGCGGCTATATGGCGTTGGGCATCATACTAAGCGCAATTCTGGTGCGTGAAACACGTAACTTCTGGTTTTATCTGCCGGCACCGTTGTTGCTGGTCGGTTTACTGTTAACGCAGAGTCGTGGTCCGCTTTTAGCGTTACTGGTATCAGTTGGTTTAGTATGCTGTGTTAAACCGAAATGGAACAGTAAATTGGCCTTTATGTCACTGGCACTAGTGCTGATTATTGGGATCGGCCTGTACTATAGCGGCTTTTTTGAAATGATATTAAGACGAGCCGAAGATTCTACGCGAGCAGGCTCCGTACGCTTGGGTATCTGGCAGCACGCCTTTGAAGTTGCTAAAGAGCGACTCTTTTTCGGCTGGGGCTTTAATAAAGAGCTTTCGTTTGTTAACGGCTTTAAACAGCATGTCACCACCACCCACAGCCTCTATTTTGGTGTGTTCCTGAAGGGTGGATTGATTGGGCTGGCGCTCTTTTTAGCAATGATCGTTTATGCCTTCAGGCAGTGCCTGCGCCACCTCGCGGCAGATCATAAGGCCGAAGTTGCGGTACTGGTTTTCGCGCTGGTCTTTTACTCGACGCAGGGGATGTTCGTTATCAGCAATCCGCGGGAATACTGGGTACTCTTCTGGATCCCGCTGGCGATTGTCTTCAGCACGCCGGTAAAAAACGTGCTGCAAAAATAGCTGACAGGCGCCGGTTATGCGGCGCCTTTTTTATACTGGTAGAACTCCGCCAGCGTCATTCCCTGCGTTTTATCGGCCAGCCAGCTAAAGAGTTGTTCCAGATCCTGATATAACCCGTCGATAGCCGCCTCATCTTTAAAGGTCGGGCTGCCGCCGGGCATAAATTCCGAGGAGTGCAGCATAAACTCCACATAATCGTTGCCCCGGGCCAGGCATTGCTGCGCCACACCGATCATCTGCTGCGCGTTGCCGCCGGACGGGCGCAGCCAGTTAACGGAGGGAGAACGGTATTTACCGCGCAGGCGATCGTATCCCTGCTTCACCGCATTCAGCCATGCGGGATGTTTATACTGAATGCTCATCGGCACTTCCAGCAGCGGGCTGTTGCCCGGCTTCGAAATCTCATCCACATCCATAAAATAGGCACGGTCAGGGAAATGCTGATAGTCAGTACCGCCGTTGCCCTGCGGGGCCCCCTTCGCATTGCGCCAGTTCACGCGCGGCGTGACGGAACAATCCACCTGATAACCCAGCTCAATCAGCAGTCTGGCGTAACGGCTGTCGAACGCCCAGCGTCCGGCGCGATGGCTCACCATTTTGGTCTGGAACGTCTCTTCCAGCAGGCGCGTCATATAGAACACCTTTTCGCGCATCACCTCGTCTGAATACTCAATCAGATAGGGCTGCCAGCGCCAGTCATCGCCGGTCAGATCGTGCTCCGGCGGGCTGTTCCAGGCGTGCAGGTGCATGCCCACCTCCCCCTGCCTGCGGGCAATCACGTCCTTCGCAAATTCAATAAATACCGGCTCGGTCGCCATTTCATAGTTAGTCAGCCAGACGGGTTTGAAACCAAATCGCTCGCACAGGGACTGGAAACGGCTGAGGTAGCGCGCATTTTCCGTTTTGATTTCACGATGGTTTTGCCAGAGATTATCGCCTTCTGTATCAATCGTGATGATAAACGCCGGTTTGGTCATAGTTTACCCGCCAGACATAAAAGTTAGCGCTATGTTACGCACTCTCCTGACGGGGAGTAAACCCTTACAGATAAATTCCAAACATTATGGAGAAAGAGTGCAAGTCGCTGGCAGGTCTATTAGAATCATCAATAGATTGCAGCCGATAAGATGATGATGAATAACCACCTTAATACGCCACATTTACGCATTTTACTTATCAAACTTCGTCATCATGGCGACATGTTGCTGACTACGCCGGTCATTAACTCGTTACGCCAGCGGTGGCCCGATGCGCAGATTGATATGCTGCTGTATGAAGAGACGCGCGACATGCTGGCCGCCCACCCGGCGATCGGCAAAATCTACGGCATCGACCGCAAGTGGAAACAGCTTGGCACACGCAAACATCTGCAAAAAGAGTGGCAGCTTCTGAAGACGCTGCGTGCGCAGCACTACCATCTGGTGATTAACCTCGCCGACCAATGGCGCAGCGCTTTCGTGACCCGCTTCACTGGCGCCCCCGTTCGTCTCGGCTTCGCCTTTAACAAACGCGACAGCGCATTCTGGCGCTTCTGCCACACGCAGCTCGTCCCGGTGACCAACCACAAAACGTTGCACACCGTCGAACAGAACCTCTCTATCCTTGCACCATTGCCGGTCCCCCCTTTGCCTGTTGTCACCATGAGCTACAGCGCGCAGGACTGGCAAACGGCCCGGGAAAAACTCTCTGCCAGAGGGGTGGACGATCATTACGTCGTAATTCAACCCACGTCACGCTGGTTCTTCAAGTGCTGGGATGAGGAGAAAATGGCGCAGACCATCGCCGCGCTCCGTCAGGATGGTCACACCGTGGTTCTCACCGCCGGGCCGGATAAAAAAGAGCTGGCGATGATTGATCGTATTCTTGCCGCCTCGCCGCATGACGGCGTTGTCTCGCTGGCAGGTGAACTGACGCTGCGCCAGCTCGCCGCGCTGATTGACCATGCCCGGCTCTTTATTGGCGTCGATTCCGTGCCCATGCATATGGCGGCGGCGCTGCAAACCCCCTGCGTGGCGCTCTTCGGCCCATCGAAGCTCACATTCTGGTCCCCGTGGCAGGTGAACGGCGAAGTGATCTGGGCGGGCGATTACGGCCCGCTTCCCGATCCTGACGCCGTCGATACCCATACCAAAGAGCGCTATCTCGATGCGATCCCGGTGGACGCCGTGGTGGCAGCCGCAAGGAGATACCTGTGACCCGGTGCCATCGTCTGGCCATCGTGCGCCAAAAGTATCGTCCGGACGGCGGAGCCGAACGTTTTGTCTCCCGGGCGCTCACCGCGCTGAGCAATCAGAACCTTGAGCTGAACGTCATCACCCGTGAATGGCAGGGGGAAAAACAGAACGACTGGCATATTCATATCTGCGACCCACGAAAATGGGGGCGCATCAGCCGCGAACGCGGCTTTGCCCGCGCCGCCCGCGGCCTCTGGCAGGCGCAGCAGTTTGATATTGTGCAGAGCCACGAGCGCATTCCGGGCTGCGATATCTACCGCGCCGGCGACGGCGTGCATCGCCGCTGGCTGTTGCAGCGCACGCGCATTCTGCCAGGCTGGCGCGCGCAGATGCTGATGCATGACCGCTATCACCGCTACGTGATGAGCGCCGAGCGGGAAATGTATCAGGCGCCGGAGCTTAAGGCGGTGATTTGTAATGCCGAAATGATCAAAAGAGAGATCGTTGAAGACTTCGCCGTCGACGCAAAAAAGATACATGTGATTTATAATTCAATTGATTCCAGCCGCTTCGTTCCGGCAACCGGCGCTCAGCGAGCCATGCTTCGCCAGTCGTTAAGCCTGCCGGCGGAGGGGGTAGTGCTCTGTTTTGTAGGCTCCGGCTTCGAGCGTAAAGGGCTTGCCGGCGCGATTCAGGCGATCGCGGGCACCCCGGCTCACCTGATCGTTGTAGGTCAGGATAAAGCGGAAAAGCGCTATCGCGAGCTGGCCCGCACCCTCGGATGTGACGGACAAATCCGATTTCTGGGGATGCAGAAAGAGACGCTGCCGTTTTACCAGCTATCTGATGGCCTGCTGCTGCCCACGCTGTACGATCCGTTTCCAAACGTAATTCTGGAAGCGATGGCCTGCGGTCTGCCGATCGTCACCTCCGATAGTTGCGGCGGCGCGGAATTTATCGAACAGGGACGCAACGGCTTTTTCTGTGATGCGCTTGATATCAGCAGGCTAAGGGAGGCGGTGATGGCAATACCGTTACTGGAAAAAAATAACGATATGGGGATGGCGGCCCGTGACAGAGTCCGGGACGCAACGCCTGAAAAGCTGTCGAACCAGCTTATTTCGCTTTATCAAAAATTCCTGGATTAATGATGCGCATCCTAATGATTATTGATGGTTTACCCGGTGGCGGAGCGGAAAAAACCGTTCTTACGCTCTCCGCCGGATTGATGGAAATGGGTCATCAGGTCTCCCTCTTCTCCCTGAGGAGAGTGTGCGACTACGCCATTCCAGAAGGCATTGATTTTCAGGTCATCCAGGACAAGTGCAAAAAACCGTGGCGAAAGCTCACCGAAATCCCGCGCCGGGCGCAGCTTCTGGATCGCGCCATTCAGCAGGCAGAACGCAGCGGCAAGTTCGATATTGTTTTCTCCCATTTACATAAAACCGACCGTATCGTGGCCCACAGCCGCGTGCTGGACCGGGATAAAGTCTGGTTCTGCGTGCACGGGATGTTTTCGTTTGCCTATCTGCGCCACCGCCGCGGGATTTCCCGCTGGTTTAAGCACCGTAAAATTCGCCGTACCTATGAAAACCGCAACGTGGTGGCCGTCTCCGGCGCCGTATTGAGCGATCTGGCCAGGACGCTGAATATCCCGTTGCGAAACCAGGCGGTGATCCATAACCCGTTTGATATCCCTGCGATCCAGCGTCAGGCCGAAGAACCGTTTGAGCTCCAGCATGAAAATTACCTCATCCACGTGGGCCGTTTTCATGAGCATAAACGGCACGACCGCCTGCTGCGCGCCTACGCCATGAGCAAGATTGATGCGAAGCTGGTGATGATGGGCAACGGCTCCGATGGCCGGATCCGGCAGCTGAAGCAGCTGGCCGCCTCGTTAGGTATTGAACAAAACGTTATTTTTCGCCCCTTTGACGCCAACCCCTACCCGTGGATCAAGGGCGCACGCCTGTTAGTGCTCAGTTCAGACTGTGAAGGGTTTGGCAATGTGCTGGTGGAGGCGATCATCTGCCGCACACCGCCGGTGAGCACCAACTGCCCCGGCGGCCCGGCGGAAATCCTGACCGGCCCGCTGGCTCGCGGCCTTTCCGACGTCAATGACGAGGCGCTGGCGAAAACGCTGGCTGACATCTATCACAATCCCCCCGTCGTCGACAGTGATACTATCGCCTCATACGGTATCAACGCGATTTGCCAGCAGTATGTTGCGCTGGCTGACAACCAAAAGTAATCAGGTTTCTTATGCAAACGTTGCACAACAGAGCGCCATTATTAAGCGTGGTGGTCGCCGTTTATAACGGTGAAAAATTTCTCGACCCATTTTTTACCTGCCTCGCCAGCCAGAATATCGACAGTATGGAGATCATCATCGTTAACGATGGCTCCTCCGATAACTCCATGCAGATCGTGGAAAAATGGCGTGAAAAACTGCCGCAGATGCAGGTGATTGAACAAGAGAACCAGGGCGTGTCGGTTGCCCGCAATACCGGTCTGGCGGTCGCTACCGGTCAGTATCTCTCTTTCCCCGATATTGATGATGAATTTAAACCAGGCATGTACCAGCGTCTGCTGGATATGGCGCTGGCGGGCAATCTGGATGTCGCCACCTGCAACGGCAACTACGTCTGGGAAAATAACAAGAAGCCGTCGCGCCCGATTTTCCCTGAGGATAAGCTGCAGTCAACCGACGTTCTGCCGGGGCCGGTCTGGCTGAAAAAAGCGCTCGATTCACGCAAGTTCCTGCATGTCACCTGGCTCAACATCTACCGTCACGACTTTATTCGTCAGCACGGCTTCCGTTTTGAGCCAGGCCTGCGCCATCAGGATATCCCCTGGACCACCGAGGTGCTGCTTGCCGCCGAACGCGTGCAGTACACCAGTGAGCGTTTTTACGACTATTACATCCATTCGGCATCGGTTTCCCATATGCCGGACAATGACGACACGCTGATCCGCTCGGCGCGTCACTATATGAAGATTTTGCAGATGCTGGAGGCGATCAACCAGCGTTACCCGGATAAAGTAAAAAATATCCCCGCCTGCCACTGGCAGATCGCCAAAGAGGGGCTGGGCATCATCCATACTTTCGACAATATGAAGGATGACGCGAAGAAAGCCTCTATTATTCGTGAGTTTTTCGAAAAAGGGATCTGGAAACTCATCTGGAAGAACGCGAAAAGTCCGCGCCTGCGCTGGCGACTGGGCCGCCGCTACTTCCGCCTTAAAAGGTATCTGCCATAAGGGATAGCTTTACGCAGGCTAAATGCTTAGAATTTGCCCGCCAAAACAGAAAAACGGACAGAACCCTTGGAATTGCTTTATACCACACTGCTCTACCTTATCCAGCCGCTGGTCTGGCTGCGTTTATTGCTCCGCAGCCGCAAAGCGCCTGCCTACCGTAAACGCTGGGCTGAACGCTATGGCTATTGCCAGAACAAGGTAGCGCCTGACGGTATATTGCTGCATTCCGTCTCCGTCGGCGAAACGCTGGCGGCGATCCCGCTGGTACGCGCCCTGCGCCACCGCTACCCTTCGCTGCCGATTACCGTCACCACCATGACGCCGACCGGCTCCGAGCGGGTCATGTCCGCGTTTGGCAAAGATGTCCATCACGTCTATCTGCCTTACGACCTGCCCTGCGCCATGAGCCGTTTCCTGGAGACTGTGCGCCCGAAACTGGTGATCGTCATGGAAACGGAGCTGTGGCCGAATATGATTTCCGCCCTGCACGCCCGCAAGATCCCGCTGGTGATCGCCAATGCGCGCCTGTCGGAGCGCTCGGCGAAGGGCTACGGCAAGCTTGGCAAGTTTATGCGCCGTCTGCTCAGTAAAATTACCCTGATCGCGGCCCAGAATGAAGAGGACGCTGCGCGCTTTATCGCCCTCGGCCTGAAACGTAATCAGCTCGCCGTCACCGGCAGCCTGAAGTTTGATATCTCCGTAACTCCGGAGCTGGCCGCCCGTGCGGTCACGCTGCGTCGCCAGTGGGCCCCGCGCCGACAGGTGTGGATAGCCACCAGCACCCACGACGGCGAAGAGAAGATTATTTTACAGGCGCACCGCCAGCTGCTTGAGAAATTTCCCGATTTACTGCTGATTCTGGTGCCGCGTCATCCGGAGCGTTTCAGGGACGCACGTGAAATGGTTCAGAAGGCGGGCTTCAGCTATACCCTGCGCAGCACCGGTGAGATCCCGTCCGGCAGCACGCAGGTGGTCATTGGCGATACCATGGGTGAGCTGATGCTGCTGTACGGCATCGCCGATCTCGCCTTCGTCGGCGGCAGCCTGGTAGAGCGCGGCGGCCATAACCCGCTGGAGCCCGCGGCTCACGCCATCCCGGTGCTGATGGGTCCGCACACCTTTAACTTCAAGGATATCTGCGCGAGGCTGCAGGAGGCCGATGGCCTGATTACCGTAACCGATGCCGATTCGGTGGTAAAAGAGGTGTCGACCCTGCTTACCGATGAAGATTACCGCCTCTGGTATGGTCGTCACGCCGTCGAGGTCCTGCACCAGAATCAGGGCGCCCTGACCCGCCTGCTGACGCTTCTGCAACCTTATCTGCCGCAGCGGAGTCATTAATGCCTAAACGCCTGTCGGTCGTCCTGATCGCCCTAAACAGCGCCGATCTGCTTGCGCAGGCGCTCGCTTCCGTCGCCTGGGCAGACGAAATTATTCTTCTCGACTCCGGCAGCGAAGACAACACCATTGATATCGCTCGCGCGGCAGGGGCAAAAGTCTATATCGACACCGACTGGCAGGGTTACGGCATCCAGCGCCAGCGGGCGCAATCCTTCGCCACCGGTGACTATATTCTGATGCTGGATACCGACGAGCGCGTCACGCCGGAGCTTCAGCAGGCGATTCAGGCGGTGCTGCAGGCGCCGCAACCTGGCGTGGTTTACAGCATCGCCCGCCGTAACTATTTTCTCGGGCGTTTTATGCGCCACAGCGGCTGGTATCCCGACCGCGTGCTGCGCCTGTATGAGCGCGAGCGCTACCAGTACAACGCCAACCGGGTACATGAATCGCTGGCCTGTGAAAATGCGAAAGTCGTGGCGCTGAAGGGTGACCTGCGCCACCTCACCTGCCGGGATTTCGCCAGCTTCCAGCGTAAACAGCTCAACTACGCCACCGCCTGGGCGCAGGAGCGTCATCATCGCGGCAAGAAGGTGTCGCTTACAGGCATCTTCACCCACACGCTGGGGGCCTTTATGAAAACATTGCTGCTGCGCGGCGGCGTACTTGACGGAAAACAGGGCTGGCTGCTGGCGGTAGTGAATGCCCAGTATACTTTTAATAAATATACCGAGCTGTGGGCGCTGAACCGCGGCTACTCAGAAAAAGCGTGAGCCATGAGCACAAAAGCGATCTATCCCGGAACGTTCGACCCCATTACTAACGGTCACGTAGATATCATCACCCGCGCGGCGGGAATGTTTGATAAGGTGATTCTGGCGATTGCCGCCAGCCCCAGTAAAAAGCCGATGTTTGACCTGAACGAGCGCGTTGCGCTTGCCTCCACGGCGATTGCCCATCTGCCCAACGTTGAGGTGGTGGGTTTTAGCGATCTGATGGCCAACTTCGCCCGGGCGCAGCAGGCCAACATCCTGATCCGCGGCCTGCGCGCGGTGGCGGATTTCGAATATGAGATGCAGCTGGCGCATATGAATCGCCACCTGATGCCGGAGCTGGAGAGCGTCTTCCTGATGCCCTCCAAAGAGTGGTCTTTTATCTCTTCCACGCTGGTGAAAGAGGTGGCGCGCCACGCCGGAGATGTGACCCACTTCCTGCCTGCGAACGTTCACCAGGCGCTGATGGATAAACTGAAGTAACTTACTTCTGGCACTGCCGGCAGTAGAAGGTCGCACGCTGGGCATGTTTTGCCGCCACGATCGGCGTGCCGCATACCCGGCAGGGTTCGCCTTTACGTCCGTAAACCTGCAACTGCTGGGCAAAATAGCCTGGCTTACCGTCACTCTGCAGAAAATCCTTCAGCGTGGTGCCGCCCTGCTCAATGGAGCGTTGCAGTACGACCTTAATGGCTTCCACCAGTAGCTCGCACTCCTCCATCGACAACGATGACGCCAGCCGATCGGGGTGGATCCCGGCGGCAAAGAGCGATTCGCTGGCGTAGATATTGCCAACCCCCACCACCAGCCTGTTATCCATCAGCCAGGGCTTAATCGCCGTTTTCTTCTTCGCGCAGCGTTCTTTCAGGTAGGCTGCGCTAAAGGCGTCGGAAAGCGGCTCCGGCCCCAGATGCGCCAGTACGTTATGCCCCTCCAGCGCTTTGGTCCACAGCCAGGCGCCAAAGCGGCGCGGATCGGTATAGCGCAGCACCTTGCCGTTGCTCATCACCAGATCCACATGGTCATGCTTTTCGGGCGGCAGCTCTTCGGGCAGGATGCGCAGGCTGCCGGACATGCCAAGATGGATGATTATCCAGCCGTCCGGCAGCTCCAGCAGAAGATATTTGGCGCGACGCTGCACGCTAAGGACGGGCTTGTCGCTCAGCGCATGGATCTCATCGGAGACCGGCCAGCGCAGACGGCCGTTACGCACGATAGCGTGAAGAATGGTGTGACCCACCAGATGCGGCTCAATCCCGCGGCGGCTGGTCTCAACCTCTGGTAATTCTGGCATAGCGCATTCTCCTGGGCCTGAAAACGCAAAAACCCCGCCGAAGCGAGGTTTTCGTACAATCCACTAAAATTATTTGATTTTAGCTTCTTTGTATAAAACGTGCTGACGGACAACTGGATCGAACTTTTTCAGTTCCAGTTTTTCCGGCTTAGTACGTTTGTTCTTCGTGGTGGTGTAGAAGTGACCTGTACCAGCAGAAGAAACCAGCTTGATCTTCTCACGAATACCTTTAGCCATGATTTATTTCCTCTTTAAGTACTTAGTACTTTTCGCCACGGGCACGCAGTTCAGACAGAACTGTATCGATGCCTTTCTTATCAATTACACGCATACCTTTAGCAGATACGCGCAGGGTGACAAAACGCTTCTCGCTCTCAACCCAGAAACGGTGAGAGTGCAGGTTCGGCAGGAAACGGCGTTTAGTCGCGTTCAGTGCGTGGGAACGGTTGTTACCGGTCACCGGACGCTTGCCAGTAACTTGGCAGACTCGGGACATGTCTATTCTCCAAAAATCAAATTAGCTCGAGCTTCGTATGGGGTATTGGCGCCTCGTCAGGCTTTACAGCCCGGTCATCGCAGTTCTACACCTCATCTTTCAAACCGCCTTAACGCAGCATGAAGGATTTCGTGTCTAAGTGAACTCTCGATTGCCAGGCCCAAATGCCAAACCCGAGATTCTCAAAGGTGGCGTAGTATACGCTGACTGAGCGATGTGCTCAAGTCCCGAACAGACAAAGATCCCGAAGGATCGCCTGAATTGTTCTAAATCCACCCATGTTCTGCAAAAGAAACATACTCACCGCGGCCAATTATCAGATGGTCCAGCACACGAATATCCATGACCTGACAGCATTTGATGATGCGCTCGGTAATGTCTCTGTCGGCTTTACTCGGTTCGGCGCAGCCAGAGGGGTGATTATGCGCGAGGATCACGGCGGCTGCATTCACTTTTATCGCTTCGCGCACAATTTCCCGCGGGTGAACCTCCACGTGGCTTAAGGTGCCGGAAAAGAGGCGACTGTGTTTGAGCACCCGATTTTTGTTGTCGAGAAAGATCGCCATAAAGATCTCGCGTTCCATGTCGGTCAGCTGGCTTTGTAAAAACTCCCGCGTCATTTGCGGACTGAGCAACGCGCTCTCCTCCTCCAGGCGGACGTTATAAAAACGACGCGCCAGCTCGGCAATTGCTTTGAGCTGCGCATATTTCGCCAGCCCAATACCCTCCACGTGCCGGAACGCCGGCAGTTCGGCCGTCAGCAGGCCGTAAAGCGAACCAAAATGACGCAACAGCTCCTGCGACAGCGTAAAGACGCTTTTGCCCGGCGTGCCAGTGCGTAAAAAGATCGCCAGCAGCTCGCTGTCGGTGAGTGAATGAACGCCATACTGAAGCAATTTTTCCCGCGGCAGTGCGGGCTCCACCTGTTCCATCGCCTTCTCCTCCCTTCTGGTCTCCATGCTGCCACAGCCATCGGCGCGCTTCGACCGTCACATCTTTTTCCTGCGTAGCGCTTCGCAAAGTCGCGCACGCACATCATGCCGCCGTTTTGGGTAATGTGATAAAATGGCCGTCCTGGTGAAACCAACTGGAAAGAATCATGATGAGCCTGGCTGGTAAAAAAATCGTTCTGGGCGTGAGCGGCGGTATCGCAGCCTATAAAGCGCCGGAGCTGGTCCGCCGACTGCGCGATCGCGGGGCCGAGGTGCGTGTGGCGATAACCGAAGGCGGTAAAGCTTTTATCACTCCGCTGAGTCTGCAGGCCGTATCCGGATATCCGGTATCCGACAGCCTGCTCGATCCCGCAGCCGAGGCGGCAATGGGCCATATTGAGCTGGGGAAATGGGCCGATCTGGTCATTCTCGCTCCGGCTACCGCGGATTTGATCGCTCGCGTCGCGGCGGGCATGGCTAACGACCTGGTTTCCACTATTTGCCTGGCCACGCCAGCGCCGGTGGCGGTGGTGCCGGCCATGAACCAGCAGATGTACCGCAATGCGGCGACCCGGCATAATCTGGAGACGCTGGCCGCGCGCGGTCTGCTGATCTGGGGGCCGGACAGTGGCAGCCAGGCCTGCGGCGATATCGGCCCAGGCCGAATGCTCGACCCGCTTGCGATTGTCGATCTGGCAGCCTCCCATTTCGCCCCTGTCAACGATCTGCAACATCTGAACATCATGATTACCGCCGGACCGACGCGCGAACCGCTGGATCCTGTGCGCTACATAACGAACCACAGCTCCGGCAAAATGGGCTTTGCTCTTGCCGCCGCCGCGGCAAAACGGGGCGCTAACGTCACGCTGGTCAGCGGCCCGGTATCGCTGCCGACGCCTCCGTCCGTTCAGCGGATCGACGTCACCACCGCGCTGGAGATGGAGGCCGCCGTACAGGCTCACGCGCAGACGCAGCATATTTTTGTAGGCTGCGCCGCCGTCGCGGACTACCGCGCGCACACCATCGCCGGGTCCAAAATTAAAAAGCAAGGCGATGAATTAACAATAAAAATGGTCAAAAACCCCGATATCGTCGCGGGGGTGGCCGCGTTAAAAACGAATCGCCCTTATGTCGTGGGGTTTGCCGCAGAAACGAATAATGTGGAAGAATATGCGCGGCAAAAACGTACCCGCAAAAACCTCGATTTAATTTGCGCGAACGACGTATCGCTGGCAACGCAAGGATTTAACAGCGACAGCAATGCGCTGCACCTTTTCTGGCAGGATGGAGATAAAGTCTTACCGCTTGAGCGCAAAGAACTCCTGGGCCAACAATTACTGGACGAGATCGTTACCCGTTATGATGAAAAAAATCGACGTTAAGATTCTGGACCCGCGCGTAGGCACGCAATTTCCGCTGCCTACCTATGCCACCTCCGGCTCTGCCGGACTTGACCTGCGCGCCTGCCTCGATGACGCCGTAGATCTGGCACCGGGCGAAACGACGCTGCTGCCGACCGGCCTGGCTATCCACATCGCCGACCCGTCTCTGGCGGCGGTGATCCTGCCGCGCTCCGGGCTGGGTCATAAGCATGGTATCGTACTGGGTAACCTGGTAGGGCTTATTGACTCTGACTATCAGGGTCAGCTGATGGTCTCCGTCTGGAACCGTGGGCAGACTGCTTTTACCATTGAGCCTGGCGAGCGTATCGCGCAGATGGTATTTGTCCCTGTCGTACAGGCTGAATTTAATCTGGTGGAAGCGTTCGACGCCACCGATCGTGGTGAAGGCGGCTTTGGCCATTCCGGGCGTCGCTAAGCCCGATTCAACGCATCCCAGCGCGCAATAATGCAATAACATCACCGCAAACCTCTGTTTGCGGTCGCGCTGTGGATGCCAGCCTGACAAATGCTTATTTTCAGGGGTATTTTGCAACATGGCAGAAAAACAAACCGCGAAACGGAACCGTCGCGAAGAAATACTTCAATCTCTGGCTCTGATGCTTGAATCCAGCGACGGCAGTCAACGTATCACTACGGCGAAACTGGCTGCCTCAGTTGGCGTTTCGGAAGCGGCGCTCTACCGCCATTTTCCGAGCAAAACCAAAATGTTCGATAGCCTGATCGAGTTTATTGAAGATAGCCTGATCACGCGCATTAACCTGATTCTGAAAGATGAAAAGGATACCACTACGCGCCTTCGCCTGATTGTTCAGCTGATTCTGGGGTTTGGCGAACGCAATCCGGGGCTGACCCGCATCCTGACTGGTCATGCGCTGATGTTTGAGCAAGACCGGCTGCAGGGGCGGATTAACCAGCTTTTTGAGCGCATTGAGGCGCAGCTGCGTCAGGTGTTGCGCGAAAAGAGAATGCGGGAAGGCGAAGGCTATAATACCGACGAAACGCTGCTGGCGAGCCAGATTCTGGCTTTCTGCGAAGGGGTGCTCTCCCGCTTTGTACGCAGCGAGTTTAAGTATCGCCCCACGGACGATTTCGACGCCCGCTGGCCTTTAGTGGCGGCACAGCTGCAGTAACGATATTGCCGGATGGCGGCTCCGCCTTATCCGGCCTACAGGACCGTAGGCCCGGATCGCTGCGCGCCACCGGGCTTTTACATTAAACGCCGAACGCTTCCCGATAAGAGCGCAACGAGGCCAGATGGTCCGCCATTTCCGGCTTCTCTTCCAGATAAGCAATCAGATCTTTCAGGGTGATAATAGAAATCACTTTGCAGCCGTAGTCCTGCTCAACTTCCTGAATGGCGGAGATCTCGCCGCGTCCGCGCTCCTGGCGGTCAAGCGAGATCAGCACGCCCGCAAGGGTAGCGCCGTTCGCCTGGATAATCTCCATTGATTCGCGGATCGCGGTACCGGCAGTAATCACATCGTCCACCAGCATCACCCGGCCTTCAAGCGCGCTGCCGACCAGGTTGCCGCCCTCGCCGTGGTCTTTCGCCTCTTTACGGTTAAAGCAGTAGGGCACATCGCGTTCATGGTGCTCCGCCAGCGCCACCGCGGTGGTGGTGGCGATCGGGATGCCCTTATAGGCCGGGCCAAACAGCAGGTCAAACTCGATCCCTGAATCCACCAGCGCTTCGGCATAGAAACGGCCTAACAACGCCAGATCGCGCCCGGTATTAAACAGCCCGGCATTGAAGAAATAGGGGCTTTTACGCCCGGATTTCAGCGTAAATTCGCCAAACTTCAGTACCTGCTTGTTAAGCGCAAATTCAATAAACTGGCGCTGATACGGTTTCATGGGTTTGCTCCTTTCTTTTGTCTCTTTAAGGCAAAAAAAAGGCGACTTCTCAGTCGCCTTAAAAACTAGTTTTCTAACGCCGCTTTCTGCGTCGCTACAATAGATTCGATTCCCCCTCGGGCCAACGCCAGCAAGGTGAGCAATTCTTCGTGAGTGAACGGCTCGCCTTCTGCCGTGCCCTGCACCTCAATGATGCGACCGTCTTCAGTCATCACCACGTTCATGTCAGTTTCTGCCGCAGAATCTTCGACATATTCCAGATCGCAGAGCGCTTCGCCATTCACGATACCGACGGAGACCGCCGCGACCATCCCTTTCATCGGGTTGGTTTTCAGTTTGCCGGCCGCTACCAGTTTATTCAGCGCATCCGCCAGCGCCACGCAGGCACCGCTAATCGAGGCGGTTCGGGTGCCGCCGTCCGCCTGGATCACGTCGCAGTCGAGGGTGATGGTAAATTCTCCCAGCGCTTTCAGATCCACCGCAGCGCGCAGCGCACGCGCGATCAGGCGCTGAATTTCCATGGTGCGCCCGCCCTGCTTGCCTTTCGCCGCTTCACGCGCGTTACGGGTATGGGTAGCGCGCGGCAGCATGCCATATTCTGCGGTGATCCAGCCCTGGCCCTGCCCCTTCAGAAAGCGCGGAACGCCCTCTTCAATGGAGGCGGTGCAGAGCACTTTGGTATCGCCAAATTCCACCAGCACGGAGCCTTCAGCGTGTTTGGTATAGTTACGGGTCAGGGTAACGGGACGCACCTGATTGGCGCTACGACCTGCTGGACGCATGATATTCTCCGGCTTTGAAACGAATGTGGCTGCGCATTATACGGATAAAGGGCGCTTATTCCTATCCTGAGAAGCCTGCGAAAGCTATAATCCCCCCATCTCTCCTTTAAAAACGGGAACACCTATGATCCGCAGTATGACCGCCTACGCCCGGCGTGAAATCAAGGGTAGCTGGGGCAGCGCAACCTGGGAAATGCGCTCGGTAAACCAGCGTTATCTGGAAACCTATTTCCGTATGCCGGAGCAGTTCCGTAGTCTGGAGCCAGTGGTCCGCGAGCGTATCCGTGCCCGTCTGACGCGGGGGAAGATCGAATGCAACCTGCGTTTTGAACCCGACGCAAGCGCGCAAGGGGAGCTGATCCTTAATGAGAAACTGGCGAAGCAGCTGGTTAACGCCGCGAACTGGGTCAAAATGCAGAGCGATGAAGGCGAGATCAATCCGCTGGATATTCTGCGCTGGCCCGGCGTGATGGCCGCAGGCGAGCAGGACCTGGATGCGATTGCCGCAGAAATCCTTACCGCCCTCGACGGAACGCTGGACGATTTTATCGTCGCCCGCGAAACCGAAGGCCAGGCACTGAAAGCGATGATTGAACAGCGCCTTGAAGGCGTGAGCGCCGAAGTCGCTAAAGTTCGTACCCATATGCCAGAAGTGCTGCAGTGGCAGCGTGAGCGTCTTGTCGCCAAACTGGAAGAGGCGGAAGTCCAGCTGGAAAACACCCGTCTGGAACAAGAGCTGGTGCTGATGGCGCAGCGTATCGACGTGGCTGAAGAGCTCGACCGTCTGGAAGCGCACGTTAAAGAAACCTACAACATCCTCAAGAAGAAAGAAGCGGTAGGCCGCCGTCTCGACTTTATGATGCAGGAGTTTAACCGCGAGTCGAACACCCTGGCGTCGAAGTCAATCAACGCGGAAGTGACCAATTCGGCGATTGAACTGAAGGTGTTAATCGAGCAGATGCGCGAGCAGATCCAGAATATTGAGTAACCCCTTTCTGGGTGGTGCTGCCTTGCACACCACCCATTACTTTTTCTAATCTGCTCAGAATGAGTTTTTCATTTCACCCCGCCATATATCAACCCTATTCCTAATAAATTGATAAATATTTATAGGGCAAACCACATCGCCTTAGAAAATCTCAATCGTGATCTTCCGCACAAATCGCTAACCTCCCTCTCTTCACTCCGGAGGTCTTATGCTGCTTCACATTCTCTATCTCATTGGCATTACGGCAGAAGCCATGACCGGCGCGCTTGCAGCCGGACGTCGTCGTATGGATACCTTCGGCGTAATCATAATTGCCACAGCCACCGCGCTCGGTGGCGGGTCCGTGCGCGATATCCTGCTCGGGCATTACCCGCTCGGCTGGGTCAAAAACCCTGAGTACGTGGTTATCGTGGCGACGGCTGCCGTGTTAACTACCATTATGGCTCCGGTGATGCCTCACCTGCGTCGTCTGTTTCTGGTGCTTGATGCGCTTGGGCTTATCGTCTTTTCCATCATTGGTGCACAAATCGCTCTTGATATGGGCGAAGGCCCAATTATCGCCACCATTGCGGCCGTGATCACGGGCGTGTTTGGCGGCGTGCTGCGTGATATGTTTTGCAAACGCATTCCGCTGGTTTTCCAGAAGGAACTGTATGCCGGCATCTCCTTTGCCGCTGCGGTGCTTTATGTGGCCCTACAGCACTATGTCACCAATCACGAAGTGGTGGTCATCTCCACGCTGTTGTTTGGTTTTACCGCGCGTATGCTCGCATTGCGCCTGAAGCTAGGGCTGCCCGTTTTTCACTACAAGCATAATGCGCATTAACGTCAAAACCCGTTGATGCGCTGCTCAGCCAGCCACTTTGCCAGCCCATCAACGGGAGGCGCATGCAGCCAATTAACGATCTGCTGTGCCTTTTTTTCACCTGTACCCGGCAAGGCCTGCCAATCAGCAATACTTCGCCGATTCAGCGCTCGCCACGACATCGCAACGCCCGTATTCATCGTGGCTTTTGTCAGAGGTATTCCCATCGCCGCGATCCAGCGAATAAAAGGCTGTTTTCGTGCCAGGTTAAACTGGTGCCATAACGCAGCGCCATGCGTTGCCGATATCCCCGGCGTCGCGTTAAGCTGCGCTTGTGTGAGCTGCAGCCAGGAGAAGATGTGCTCAAACCGGTGCGCCTGATAAAGGGTTCGCCACCCCGACTCGCCCATCCCTTCGATATCCAGCCCCTGCCGGGAGCTTAGCCACGTCAGGCGGGCAAAGAATTGCTCCATGCACTCCGGGGAGGCGTAAAAACAGGTTAAGCCGTTATAGTGCGTTGAGGGCGGCTGCGGTTTGCGGCGATCCACGCTGCGCCATACGACCTTATCCAGCCGCGGAATGCCTTGTCCCGCCAGGCTTATCAGCACCTGATCGCCGGGAGCGATATCCAGCCTCCGCCAGCGGTTGACCGAACCCAGATTCACGCGCTGTACCCGTTTATCATCGAGCTTAAGCGGCTCAAGCTGCGCGATCGTGGTGACGCGTCCGGTGCGCCCGACGGTAAAGTGAATGGCTTTCACCTCGGTAACCTGGGCCGCCGGAAGGTACTTCCATGCCACCACCCATCGCCCTTCTCCCGGCAGCCACTGCGCGCCAGGCGGCTCTGCAGACGCGCGGATAACGATGCCATCCGTAGCGAAAGGCAGTGCAGTACGAAACCAGGCCGTCCGCTGCGCGTCGACATCAGCCACGCTTTTAACCGGCAGGGTATAGCGCGCCGTCAGGGTAAATCCCGCCTCTGCCAGGGCAGCAAGGCGGGATTTCATCGTCCCGGGACCGTCCGGCCAGGCCCAGATAAAAATGCCGGTCTGCTTCAGCGCAGCGCGATCGTTCGCGCGCATCATCGCCCCTGCGACCTTCGCACGCGCATTCATCCCGCCCATCTGCTGCTGGATATGGCCGTCACGCAGCAGAAAAAGCTCCCCCTGCAGCACGCTGTTGGCAAGCGGCCCGCTCAGCGTCTGCGGAATAGCGGGGATCGCCCGCGCCTGGGCCGTCCACTCTTCGCCCTTTAAGCCATCGCCCCGGCTAATCGCCTGCGCCAGCCTGCCGTTTTTATAGACCAGCGTTACCGCGACGCCATCCACCTTTGGCTGCACCCAGAGATCCTTTTGAGTCGCCATCCAGCGGCCAAGCTCCTGCTGGTTTTCTACTTTATGTACCCCGGTATGGGCGAAAGGATGTTTTACCGTCCCGCTGAGGGCGGAAAGGGCATCCTGCTGCGTCTCTTCGTGAAAACAGCGCTGCCACTGCTTTAAGCGGGCGCTAAGCCTGTCGTAAACGTCATCGCTCACCTCGCTGCTGCCCTGCTTCCAGTAGTCGTCATTCCAGCGGGCCAGCTGCGCCTTTAACGCCGCCATCTCCTGCCCGGCTTTCGCCGGAGACCAGACCGGGCAAATGGCCATCGCCCCGCCGCTGAAGCACAACAGCAGCATGCTTATCCATCTCACCATCATTCCCCCTCCCTGTTTTGCGAAGGGTATACCCTGCCTCACGGCCACAAACCAGCCGCAAAAGTGCGTTTTACGAGCACGCTTCAGCGCTTTGTTTTTGTTGCAACAAAAAGGAGATAAAACCGGAAAACGGCACGCAAAATTCAAGGAACACCAGGAAAAAGTGTGACAAAGGCTACGTCACACAGCGGCGACGTGTATAATAAGCCCGTATGTAGGACTTTAACGCTAACACATACAAAAGACTCTCATGGCTCAAGGCACGCTTTATATTGTTTCTGCCCCCAGTGGCGCGGGTAAATCCAGCCTGATTCAGGCGCTGTTAAAAACCCAACCGTTGTACGATACGCAGGTTTCTGTTTCTCACACCACGCGCGCGCCGCGTCCGGGTGAGGTACACGGTGAACACTATTTCTTTGTTAATCATGAAGAGTTCAAAGCGATGATTGGCAGAGAGGCGTTCCTTGAACATGCGGAAGTTTTCGGTAACTACTACGGTACCTCCCGCGAAACCATTGAGCAGGTGCTCGCCACTGGCGTGAACGTCTTTCTGGATATCGACTGGCAAGGAGCGCAGCAAATCCGCGCGAAAATGCCGCAGGCGCGCAGCATCTTTATTCTGCCGCCGTCGAAAGAGGAACTGGATCGCCGCCTGCGTGGGCGCGGCCAGGACAGCGAAGAGGTGATCGCGAAACGTATGGCGCAGGCCGTGGCAGAAATGAGCCACTACGCCGAGTATGATTACCTGATTGTGAATGATGATTTTGATGCCGCGCTCAGCGATCTCAAAACCATCCTTCGCGCCGAACGTCTGCGTATGAGCCGCCAGAAGCAGCGACATGACGCATTAATCACCAAACTATTGGCAGACTGAACCCACTTTCAGTATCATGCCCAGTCCATCAACATCTGTGGAGCATTTCAAGTATGGCACGCGTAACTGTTCAGGACGCTGTAGAGAAAATTGGTAACCGTTTTGACCTGGTACTGGTCGCCGCGCGTCGCGCTCGTCAGATGCAGGTAGGCGGAAAGGATCCGCTGGTTCCGGAAGAGAACGATAAAACCACCGTTATCGCGCTGCGCGAAATTGAAGAAGGTCTGATCAACAACCAGATCCTCGACGTGCGTGAGCGCCAGGAACAGCAAGAGCAGGAAGCCGCTGAATTACAAGCCGTTACCGCTATTGCTGAAGGTCGTCGTTAATCACAAAGCGGGTCGCCCTTGTATCTGTTTGAAAGCCTGAATCAGCTGATTCAAACCTACCTGCCTGAAGACCAGATCAAACGTCTCAGGCAGGCTTATCTCGTTGCACGTGACGCTCACGAGGGCCAGGCACGTTCAAGCGGTGAACCCTACATCACGCACCCGGTGGCGGTAGCCTGCATTCTGGCCGAGATGAAACTCGACTACGAAACGCTGATGGCCGCGCTGCTGCATGATGTGATTGAAGATACCCCCGCCACCTACCAGGATATGGAACAGCTGTTTGGCAAAAGCGTTGCCGAGCTGGTGGAAGGGGTCTCTAAGCTTGATAAGCTGAAATTCCGCGACAAGAAAGAGGCGCAGGCCGAAAACTTTCGCAAGATGATTATGGCGATGGTGCAGGATATCCGCGTCATTCTCATCAAACTTGCCGACCGCACCCACAATATGCGCACGCTGGGCTCGCTACGCCCGGATAAACGCCGCCGTATTGCCCGCGAAACCCTGGAAATCTATAGCCCTCTGGCGCACCGTTTAGGTATTCATCACATTAAAACCGAGCTGGAAGAGCTGGGTTTTGAAGCGCTTTACCCGAATCGCTATCGGGTGATTAAAGAGGTGGTGAAAGCGGCGCGCGGCAACCGTAAAGAGATGATCCAGAAAATCCTCTCTGAAATCGAAGGGCGTTTACAGGAAGCGGGGATCCCCTGCCGCGTAAGCGGTCGCGAAAAGCATCTGTACTCTATTTACTGCAAAATGGTGCTCAAAGAGCAGCGTTTTCACTCGATCATGGATATCTACGCGTTTCGCGTGATTGTTCATGACGCCGACACCTGCTACCGCGTGCTGGGCCAGATGCACAGTCTCTATAAGCCACGTCCGGGGCGGATGAAAGACTACATCGCCATTCCGAAAGCGAACGGCTATCAGTCACTGCATACCTCCATGATTGGGCCGCACGGCGTGCCGGTTGAGGTTCAGATCCGTACGGAAGATATGGATCAGATGGCAGAGATGGGTGTCGCGGCGCACTGGGCTTATAAAGAACATGGCGAGACCAGCACTACCGCGCAGATCCGCGCCCAGCGCTGGATGCAAAGCCTGCTGGAACTGCAGCAGAGCGCCGGTAGCTCGTTTGAATTTATTGAAAGCGTTAAATCCGATCTCTTCCCGGATGAGATTTACGTTTTCACGCCAGAGGGGCGCATCGTCGAACTGCCCGCTGGCGCCACGCCGGTTGACTTCGCCTATGCGGTGCATACCGATATCGGTCACGCCTGCGTGGGCGCTCGCGTCGACAGGCAGCCTTACCCGCTCTCGCAGCCGCTGGCCAGCGGCCAGACGGTGGAGATTATTACCGCGCCGGGCGCCCGTCCGAACGCGGCGTGGCTGAACTTTGTCGTCAGCTCCAAGGCGCGCGCCAAAATCCGTCAGCTGCTGAAAAACCTCAAGCGCGACGACTCCGTAAGCCTTGGGCGCCGTCTGCTTAACCATGCGCTGGGCGGTAGCCGCAAGCTGACGGAGATCCCGCCAGAAAACATTCAGCAAGAGCTGGAGCGCATGAAGCTCGCCTCGCTTGACGATCTGCTGGCCGAAATTGGTCTGGGCAATGCCATGAGCGTGGTGGTGGCGAAAAACCTCCAGCAGGGTGAAGGCACTGCGGCGCAACCGACCTCGAGCCATGGTCATTTGCCGATCAAAGGGGCGGACGGCGTACTGATTACCTTCGCCAAATGCTGCCGTCCTATCCCGGGCGACCCGATTATCGCCCACGTCAGCCCTGGTAAAGGTCTGGTTATCCACCACGAATCCTGTCGTAACATCCGCGGCTACCAGAAAGAGCCAGAGAAGTTTATGGCCGTTGAGTGGGATAAAGAGACTGCGCAGGAATTTATCACCGAAATCAAGGTGGATATGTTCAACCATCAGGGCGCGCTGGCGAACCTGACGGCGGCGATTAACACGGCGACCTCCAACATTCAAAGCCTGAATACGGAAGAGAAAGATGGCCGCGTTTACAGCGCCTTTATCCGTCTGACGGCCCGCGATCGCGTACATCTGGCAAATATTATGCGTAAAATCCGCGTGATGCCGGACGTGATTAAAGTCACCCGTAACCGTAACTAGCCGCAGACAAAAACGCATCCGCACGGTTCACGAGGGGCGAGGCTTACCGCCAGGCCGAGCCCCCGGAACAACGTCGGGGCCACTTGAAGGGTAAAGTATTTATGAATCCACAGCGTTATGCGCGTATATGCGAGATGCTCGCCAGACGTCAGCCCGATCTGACGGTCTGCATGGAGCAGGTCCATAAACCTCATAACGTCTCGGCTATCGTCCGTACCGCAGACGCGGTAGGCGTGCACGAAGTCCACGCCGTCTGGCCCGGTAACCGTATGCGTACCATGGCGTCCACCGCCGCAGGCAGTAATAGCTGGGTCACTGTAAAGACGCACAAAACCATTCATGAAGCGGTCTCGCATCTCAAAGGACGCGGTATGCAGGTACTGGCGACCCATCTCTCCGACAAGGCCGTTGATTTTCGCGAAATTGACTATACCCGCCCGACCTGCATTCTGATGGGTCAGGAGAAAACCGGGATCACCCAGGAAGCGCTGGATCTGGCGGATCGCGACATAATCATCCCGATGATCGGCATGGTGCAGTCGCTGAATGTCTCCGTCGCCTCCGCGCTGATCCTTTACGAAGCGCAGCGCCAGCGGCAGAACGCCGGGATGTACGAGCGCAGCAACAGCATGCTGCCGGAAGAGGAGCAGCAGCGCCTGCTGTTTGAAGGCGGCTATCCCGTGCTGGCCCGCGTGGCGAAGCAGAAAAAATTACCCTACCCCCACGTCAACGCGCAGGGCGAAATCGAAGCCGATGCACAGTGGTGGGCCACCATGCAGTACGCAGGTTAACCCATGAAAGGCCGTCTGCTGGATGCCATTCCGCTAAATTCGCTGACGGGCGTCGGTGCGGCGCAAAGCAGCAAGCTCGCTAAAATCGGCCTGCACACCGTGCAGGATCTCCTGCTGCATCTCCCCTTACGCTATGAAGATCGCACCCATCTTTACCAGATTGGCGATCTGCTGCCGGGCGTCTACGCCACCGTTGAAGGCGAAGTGCTGAACTGCAACGTCACTTTCGGCGGACGACGGATGATGACCTGCCAGATCAGCGACGGCTCGGGCATCCTCACTCTGCGCTTTTTCAACTTCAGCGCGGCGATGAAAAATAGCCTTGCCACCGGACGGCGCGTTCTGGCCTACGGTGAAGCCAAACGTGGTAAATATGGCGCGGAGATGATCCACCCGGAATACCGCGTACAGGGCGATCTCAGCACGCCGGAGATGCAGGAGACGCTTACGCCGGTCTACCCCACCACAGAAGGGGTGAAGCAGGCAACGCTACGCAAACTAACCGATCAGGCGTTGGATCTGCTGGATACCTGTGCCATTGCCGAGCTGCTGCCGCCCGAGCTGGCGCAGGGGATGATGAGCCTGCCGGAGGCGCTGCGCACTCTGCACCGCCCGCCTCCTTCGTTACAGCTTACGGAGCTGGAGAGCGGCCAGCATCCGGCCCAGCGGCGGCTCATCCTTGAGGAGCTACTGGCGCATAACCTGAGCATGCTGGCGCTTCGTGCCGGCGCGCAGCGCTTCCACGCGCAGCCGCTTACCGTAAAAGACGATTTAAAAGATAAGCTGTTAGCCTCCCTGCCCTTTAAACCCACCGGCGCGCAGGCGCGGGTGGTGGCCGAGATTGAGCGCGACATGGCGCTGGACGTACCGATGATGCGGCTGGTACAGGGCGATGTAGGCTCCGGCAAAACGCTGGTGGCGGCGCTGGCCGCGCTGCGCGCCATCGCGCACGGCAGACAGGTGGCGCTGATGGCCCCGACGGAGCTACTGGCCGAACAGCACGCCGTTAACTTCCGCAACTGGTTTGCCACGTTAGGCATTGAGGTGGGCTGGCTTGCCGGTAAACAGAAAGGCAAGGCGCGGCTTGCGCAACAGGAAGCGATCGCCAGCGGGCAGGTGCAGATGATTGTCGGCACCCATGCTATCTTCCAGGAGCAGGTGCAGTTTCACGGCCTTGCGCTGGTGATCATCGACGAACAACACCGCTTCGGCGTACACCAGCGTCTGGCGCTGTGGGAGAAGGGGCTGCAGCAGGGCTTTCACCCGCATCAGCTGATCATGACCGCAACCCCCATTCCCCGCACGCTGGCGATGACCGCCTACGCGGATCTCGATACTTCCACCATCGACGAGCTGCCGCCGGGCCGCACGCCGGTGACCACCGTCGCTATTCCCGATACCCGCCGCGGCGAAATTATCGATCGCGTACGCCACGCCAGCACGCAGGAGAACCGCCAGGCCTACTGGGTCTGCACCCTTATTGAAGAGTCCGATCTGCTGGAAGCGCAGGCGGCGGAAGCGACGTGGGAAGAGCTGAAGCTGGCGCTGCCTGAGCTGAAGGTGGGCCTGGTGCACGGGCGCATGAAACCGGCTGAAAAACAGGCGGTGATGCAGAGCTTTAAGCAGGGCGAGCTGCACCTGCTGGTCGCCACCACGGTGATTGAAGTGGGGGTGGACGTACCCAACGCCAGCCTGATGATTATCGAAAACCCGGAACGTCTGGGTCTGGCCCAGCTCCACCAGCTGCGGGGTCGCGTCGGACGCGGCGCGGTGGCCTCCCACTGCGTATTGCTTTACAAATCGCCTCTCTCTAAAACCGCGCAAAAAAGGCTGCAGGTGCTGCGCGACAGCAGCGACGGGTTTGTCATTGCGCAAAAAGATCTGGAAATCCGTGGCCCCGGCGAGCTGCTGGGTACGCGCCAGACCGGTAACGCGGAATTTAAAGTGGCTGACTTACTGCGCGACCAGGCGATGATCCCCGACGTTCAGCGCCTGGCGCGTCATATTCATGAACGCTACCCCGAACAGGCGGCAGCGTTAATTGAGCGCTGGATGCCCGAAACCGAGCGTTATTCCAACGTCTGACGGTCAGCCGAAGATCGGCAGCATCAGATAGAGCTTAATGACCAGCGCGTTCACGATATCGATAAAAAACGCGCCCACCATCGGTACCACCAGAAAAGCCATATGCGACGGACCAAACCGGTCGGTGATCGCCTGCATGTTGGCGATAGCGGTCGGCGTCGCCCCCAGGCCAAAGCCGCAGTGACCCGCCGCCAGCACCGCCGCATCGTAGTTTTTCCCCATCATCCGCCAGGTGACAAAGATCGCATAGAGCGCCATCACCACCGCCTGCACCGCCAGGATGGCGACCATCGGCAGCGCCAGCGAAGCCAGCTCCCAGAGCTTGAGGCTCATTAACGCCATCGCCAGGAAGAGCGACAAACTGACGTTGCCCAGCACCGATACCGCACGATCAAAGACGCGATAGAAACCCAGTATCGCCATGCCATTGCTTAATAAGACCCCCACAAACAGCACGCAGACAAAGGTGGGCAGTTCGAAGGCGGTGCCCGCCAGCCATTGCGCAACGATTTTGCCCACCGTCAGACAGATGGCAATCATCGCAATCGTCTCAATCAGCACCAGCGAGGTGATCACGCGGCCCACTTCCGGCTTTTCAAAGGCGGTAGGCACCAGCTCGTCATCCGGCCGGCCATCCGGCGTCGCGGAGTGTTTAACCAGATAGCGCGCCACCGGCCCGCCAATCAGCCCCCCCAGCACCAGCCCGAAGGTGGCGCAGGCCATCGCCACTTCAGTCGCGTTCTGAAAGCCGTAGCGCTCAATAAAGACCTTACTCCAGGCCGCGCCCGTACCGTGGCCGCCAGACAGGGTGATCGACCCGGCGAGTAAACCCATCAGCGGATCCAGCCCCAGCATGGAAGCCATGCCGATTCCAATGGCGTTCTGCACCAGCAGCAACCCCACCACCACAATCAGAAATGTCCCCAGCACCTTGCCGCCAAAGCGCAGGCTCGCCAGGTTGGCGTTCAGACCAATCGTGGCGAAGAAAGCCAGCATAAGGGGATCTTTCAGGGACATATCAAAATCGATCTCCCAGCCCATGCTTTTTTTCAGCACCAGCAGCGCCAGCGCTGCCAGCAGCCCGCCCGCAACGGGCTCCGGGATAGTATATTTTTTAAGAAGGGGAACGGTTTGAACCAGCTTTCGGCCCAGCAGTAACACAAGCGTTGCCGCAACAAGCGTCGATAACGTATCAAGATGAATCATAGGTGGCTCCTTATAGCGCGAGCTTCATGCGTCGCGTCGTTTTCCTGGCCGGTTTGCGCTCTTCATGAACAACCGGCCCAAAATTGTAATGAACTTTGACGTTTGCTTATAGAAAAACCCTTTACTGAATGGGCTGATTACCCCTTTTTTTACACTGCAATCGTTTGCTTTTACCAACTGGTCAGCTAAAATGCCCGCTTTTCACCCCTGGAATTGTCGCAAATGTCCGTAAATGCCGTAGAGCAACCCGATGCGCAACCGATTGCGCAGCCACATAATAGTGAACTTATCTACCGACTTGAGGACCGACCGCCGCTCGCGCAGACGCTTTTCGCCGCCTGTCAGCACCTTCTGGCGATGTTCGTTGCCGTGATTACACCTGCGCTGCTGATCTGTCAGGCGCTCGGTTTACCCGCCCAGGATACACAGCACATTATCAGCATGTCGCTCTTCGCCTCAGGTGTTGCCTCGATTATTCAGATTAAAGCCTGGGGGCCGGTGGGGTCGGGTTTGCTGTCGATTCAGGGCACCAGCTTCAACTTTGTCGCCCCGCTGATCATGGGCGGGACGGCGCTGAAAACTGGCGGCGCGGATGTGCCGACTATGATGGCGGCGCTGTTTGGCACGCTGATGCTCGCCAGCTGTACTGAAATGGTGATCTCCCGTGTGCTGCATCTGGCGCGGCGCATTATTACCCCGCTGGTCTCCGGCGTCGTGGTAATGATTATCGGGCTGTCGCTGATCCAGGTTGGCCTGACCTCTATCGGCGGCGGGTATGCGGCCATGAACGATCATACGTTCGGCGCGCCAAAAAACCTGCTGCTGGCGGGCGTGGTACTGGCGATCATCATCCTGCTTAACCGACAGCGTAACCCCTATCTGCGCGTCGCCTCGCTGGTGATCGCTATGGCGGCGGGATACCTGCTGGCATGGGCGCTGGACATGCTGCCGGAAAACAGTGCGCCTGCCAGCACTGCGCTGATCATGGTGCCGTCGCCGCTCTATTACGGCCTGGGCATCGACTGGAGTTTGCTGCTGCCGCTGATGCTGGTCTTTATGATCACCTCGCTGGAGACAATCGGGGATATTACCGCCACCTCTGATGTCTCTGAGCAGCCGGTTTCCGGCTCGCTCTATATGAAACGTCTGAAGGGGGGCGTGCTGGCGAACGGTCTGAACTCCTTTGTCTCGGCGCTGTTTAACACCTTCCCCAACTCCTGCTTCGGGCAGAACAACGGGGTGATTCAGCTGACGGGCGTTGCCAGCCGCTATGTGGGCTTTGTGGTAGCGCTGATGCTGATCCTGCTGGGCCTGTTCCCGGCGGTCAGCGGCTTTGTGCAGCACATTCCTGAGCCGGTACTTGGCGGCGCCACGCTGGTGATGTTCGGCACCATCGCCGCCTCTGGCGTGCGTATCGTCTCCCGCGAGCCGCTGAACCGCCGCGCGATTATGATTATCGCCCTGTCGCTGGCGGTGGGTCTCGGCGTTTCTCAGCAGCCGCTGATCCTGCAGTTTGCGCCGGACTGGGTGAAAAACCTGCTCTCTTCCGGCATCGCCGCAGGCGGTATTACCGCCATTGTGCTCAATCTCATCCTCCCGCCCGAAAAGCGCTAATCGTTATCCCGGCAGGCGGTCAATACCTGCCGGGTAACCTAATTACACTATTCCCGCCTTGAGCATTGCATATAAATCGTGCATAACTCCTCTATCTGCGTTTTACCGGATGGAAGACCATGAAATTTATTGGAAAGCTGATCCTTTTTGTTTTAATAGCGATTCTTATCGCCATTCTGGCTCTCTATTTCCTTATCCAGACGCGCTGGGGCGCGGCGCAGGTCAGCAGCTGGATCACGGTGAATACGGATTACGAACTCAATTTTGATCTGATGGACCACCGTTTCTCTTCCCCATCGCACCTCGTTCTGCAAAACGTTACCTTCGGGCGCGACGGCAAACCCGCCACGCTGGTGGCGAAAACGGTTGATATCGGCCTGAGCAGCCGTCAGGTCACCGATCCGATGCATATGGATACCATTACGCTGGCCGACGGGACGCTGAATCTCTCTTCGCAGACCGCTCCCCTCCCTTTCCGGGCCGACCGGTTACAGCTGAACAATATGGCCTTCAACAGCCCGAACACCGGCTGGGATCTGAGCGCCCAGAAGGTGACCGGTGGCGTCACCCCCTGGCAGCCGGAAGCGGGTAACGTGCTGGGTAAAAAGGCACACATTCAGATGAGCGCCGGATCGTTGACGTTGAACGGCGTTCCCGCCAGCAACGTGCTGATTCAGGGGACGCTGAACGGTAACGAAGTGACGCTGGACACGATCGGCGCGGATATGGCGCGCGGCGCGCTGACCGGCACCGCCCGCCGCAATGCGGACGGTAGCTGGGTTATCGATACCCTGCGCTTAACCGATATCCGTCTGCAAAGCGACAAAACTCTGGCAGAATTTTTCGCCCCTGTCACCACGCTGCCCTCGCTGAAAATTGGCCGCCTGGAGGTGACCGATGCCCGGCTACAGGGTCCTGACTGGGCGGTGACCGATCTCGATTTAAGCCTGCGCGGGCTGACGCTCAGCAAGGACGACTGGCAGAGCGAGGAGGGACGGCTCTCTATGAACGCGAGCGAGTTTATATACGGTTCGCTGCATCTTTTCGATCCCATCATCAACGCTGAGTTCTCCCCCCAGGGCATTGCGCTGCGCCAGTTTACTTCCCGCTGGGAAGGGGGCATGGTGCGGACCTCCGGCAACTGGCTGCGCAACGGCAAAGCGCTGGTACTGGATGACGCCGCCATCGCCGGGCTGGAATATACCCTGCCGGAAAACTGGAAATCCCTCTGGCTGGAGCCGCTGCCGGCCTGGCTGCAGAGCGTGACGCTGAAGAAATTTGGCCTGAGCCGTAACCTGGTGATTGATATCGACCCGGCGTTCCCGTGGCAGATCACCGCCCTTGACGGCTACGGCGGCGGGTTACAGCTGGTGAAGAACCGACAGTGGGGGATCTGGGGCGGCGGCGCCAAACTGAACGGCGCGGCGGCAACCTTTAACCGGGTGGACGTGAGACGTCCGTCGATGACGCTGAACGCTAATGCCTCCACGGTTAACATCACCGAGCTGAGCGCCTTTACCGAGAAGGGCATCCTGGAGGCGACCGCGACCGTGTCGCAACTGCCGCAGCGCCAGACCACGGTGAGCCTGACCGGGCGCGGCGTACCGCTCAACGTGCTCGAGCAATGGGGCTGGCCCGCGCTGCCCGTTAGCGGCGATGGCAATATCCAGCTGACCGCCAGCGGGAGCGTGCAGGCGAAAACGCCGTTAAAACCGACGGTGAATGGCAAGCTGAGCGCGGTGAATATGGACAAGCAGCAGGTCACGCAGATAATGACGGGCGGCGTGGTATCCACCGCTCCGGCGCAGTAAATAAGCCGGGTGGCGGCTGCGCCTTACCCGGCCTACAAAGATAAAAAGCTACCCGCTGGCACAATCTGTCCCCTCTCCTCTTTGGGGAGAGGGTTAGGGGCGGCGTGGTATCCACCGCTCCGGCGCAATAAATAAGCCGGGTGGCGGCTGCGCCTTACCCGGCCTACAAAAATAAAAAGCTACCCGCTGGCACAATCCGTCCCCTCTCCCCTTTGGGGAGAGGGTTAGGGGCGGTGTGGTATCCACCGCTCCGGCGCAGTAAATAAGCCGGGTGGCGGCTGCACCTTACCTGGCCTACAAAGATAAAAAGCTACCCGCTGGCACAATCTGTCCCCTCTCCTCTCTGGGGAGAGGGTTAGGGGCGGTGTGGTATCCACCGCTCCGGCGCAGTAAATAAGCCGGGTGGCGGCTGCGCCTTACTCGGCCTACAAAGATAAAAAGCCACCCGCTGGCACAATCTGTCCCCTCTCCCCTTTGGGGAGAGGGTTAGGGGCGGTGTGGTATCCACCGCTCCGGCGCAGTAAATAAGCCGGGTGGCGGCTGCGCCTTACCTGGCCTACAAAGATAAAAAGTTACCCGCTGGCACAATCCGTCCCCTCTCCCCTTTGGGGAGAGGGTTAGGGTGAGGGGAAGGCCACTACAGCTTAACCACCACCTCGCTGCCCTGCGGACTCACCACCACGCCCCACTCGCTGCCGCTGTGTGAACCGCCCTCAACACCGCTAATCTGCTGTACATTGCGCAAACAGAGCGACCAGTTCCGCGCATCACCTTCACCCTTCACGGTCACGGTGTCGCCCTGACGGGATGCCGTAAGGGTGAAGATCACCGTTCCATCCGCCGTCGGCACTTCACTCACCGCTGTTGCCCCATCCTGCAGATTAAAGAGCTGGAACGCTGTCTGCTCGTTCCACGCGTAGTCCGGCTTCTGGCTGTTATTACCCAGCGCCAGCAGCGTGTTTTCACGCACATAGACCGGCAGGCTCAGGAAATCGTGCTGCTGTTTATGCCAGCGGCAGCCCGCGATCTCATCGTTGCGCCACAGGTGCGTCCAGCGCCCTTCCGGCAGGTAAAACTGCACCTCCCCGGCCTCGGAGAAGACGGGGGCCACCATCACCGCGTCGCCCAGCATGTACTGGCGATCGAGATAGTCGCACGCCGGATCGTCCGGGAACTCCAGCATCATGGCGCGCAGCATCGGCGTGCCGCACTCGCGCGCCAGCGCCGCCTGCCGGTAGAGATAGGGCATCATCCGGCATTTCAGCTCGGTAAAGTGGCGCACCACGTCGCAGGACTCTTCATCGTAAGCCCACGGCACGCGATAGGATTTGCTGCCATGCAGGCGGCTGTGGCTGGAGAGCAGCCCGAACGCGCACCAGCGCTTATAGACGTGCGCCGGGGCGGTATTCTCGAACCCGCCAATATCGTGGCTCCAGAAGCCAAAGCCGGAGAGACCAATCGACAGCCCGCCGCGCAGACTTTCCGCCATCGATTCGTAATTGGCGTAGCAGTCGCCGCCCCAGTGCACCGGGAACTGCTGTGCGCCAACGGAGGCGGAACGGGCAAAGAGCACCGCCTCTTCCTCGCCGACCGTCTCTTTCAGCACGTTCCACACCAGTTCGTTGTAGATGTAGGCATAATGGTTGTGCATTTTCTGCGGATCGGAACCGTCAAACCACTGCACATCGGTCGGGATGCGCTCGCCGAAGTCGGTCTTGAAGCAGTCAACGCCAATATTGACCAGCCCTTTCAGCTTGTCGGCGTACCATTTGCAGGCCTCCGGGTTGGTGAAGTCATAGATTGCCAGCCCCGGCTGCCATTTATCCCACTGCCACAAGGAACCATCCGGACGTTTGAGCAGATAGCCCTTCTCCTTCAGCTCTTTAAAGATCGGCGATTTCTGGCCGATGTAAGGGTTGATCCAGACGCAGACCTTCAGCCCTTTCTCCTTCAGGCGGCGAATCATCCCTTCCGGGTCCGGGAAGGTGACCGGATCCCATTCAAAATCGCACCACTGGAAGGCCTTCATCCAGAAGCAGTCGAAATGAAAGACGTGCAGCGGCAGATTGCGCCCGGCCATACCGTCGATAAAGCTGTTTACCGTCGCTTCGTCGTAGTTAGTGGTGAACGAGGTGGTCAGCCACAGGCCGAAGGACCACGCGGGCGGCAGCGCCGGGCGGCCGGTAAACTGCGTATAGCGGTTCAGCACCGCTTTTGGCGTCGGGCCGTCGATGACAAAATATTCCAGATGCTCCCCTTCAACGCTGAACTGCACCTTAGAGACCTTCTCGGAGCCCACTTCAAAGGAGACGTTTTCCGGGTGATTGACCAGCACGCCGTAGCCGCGGTTGGTGAGATAGAAGGGGATATTTTTATAGGACTGTTCGGTGCTGGTGCCGCCGTCGCGGTTCCAGGTCTCCACCGTCTGGCCGTTACGCACCAGCGCGGTAAAACGCTCTCCGAGGCCGTAGACCGTCTCCCCCACGCCCAGATCCAGACGTTCAAACACATAGTTGCGATCGGTATTGCTGTCCTGCACGTAGCCGTTGTTTTTCAACTGGCTGCCGGTAATACGCTGCCCGTCGCGCAGAAAATCGAGCGACCAGAACTCCCCTTTGGTGACGCGCACGCTGAGATGGCCGCTTTTCAGCTCCGCATACTCCGCCGTGTTTTCAATCTCTACCGGCAGATCCTTAAGAACGTTCAGGGGATAGTGGGGGCCGTTATCCAGCGCGCCCTGAAAGTGTTCCAGGCGAACGCCGATGATCCCCTCCTGCGGGGAGAACAGGCGGACCGTAAAGAGCGGCGTATCCAGCTGCCAGGTACGTTCGCGCACGTCGCGCGGCGCAACATAGACAACCAGCTCATTGTCCTGCTGTTCGACATCGAACACCTGCACCGGATAGACCACGTTAAGACCCGGTTGAATGAGCCAGTTTCCGTCACTGATTTTCATCTTCTCTTCCTCTTAGTTCTGTAACTCTTTACCGACCGGCATCGCGTCAAACTCTTCCTGATTGCGGCGCGCGCCCTGCGCCAGCTCGCCCAGGATTTTGGTCAGGAACGGCGTTTTCAGCGTGTAGTAGCGTTTGGCGATCACGGCGCTCAGCAGATAGCAGATGGCCGGCACGATGGTAAACAGGCTGATGATAATGGTGATGGTGGTGCCATTCTGGGTTTTGGCTGCGGCGTCGTAGCCGCCGCCCGCCAGCATCCAGCCGATAAGCGCGCCGCCGAGCGCCAGGCCGAGTTTGAGGACAAACAGGGTGCCAGCAAAGCTAATACCGGTGAGGCGTTTGCCGTTAGTCCATTCGCCATAATCGACGGTGTCGGACATCATCACCCACTGGATCGGGGTCACCAGCTGGTGTAGGACGCCAATCACGAAGATAAAGCTGAACATCAGCACTGTGGCGTGCATCGGCACGAAGAACATCGCCACGCTCGCCACAGCCAGCAGGGCGTTGGTCCACCAGAAGACGCTGACCTTGCATTTCCAGTCGGTGAGCGGCTTGGCCAGCGCGGAGCCGATAAGGTTGCCCACGCAGTAAGTGGTGAGGAACGCCACGAACATCTCCGGCGACCCCATAATCCAGGTGCAGTAGTACATCATCGCCCCGCCGCGCACGCAGACGGCGAGGATGTTGAGGATGGTGAGCAGACCGACGATGCGCCACTGGTCGTTGCGCCAGATATCGCGCAGATCTTCCCGCATGGAGGTGGTGCTCGGCGGCACCTGGATACGCTCTTTGGTGGTGAAGAAACAGAAAGCGAGCATCATAAAGGCGACCACTGACAGCACGGCGATCCCGCCCTGGAAGCCCAGCGCTTTGTCATCGCCGCCAATCAGGTTGACCAGCGGCATCATCAGCACCGTGGAGAGCATGCCGCCTGCCGTGGCCAGCACGAAGCGCCAGGACTGAAGGGAGATACGCTGCGTCGGATCGTTGGTGATAACACCGCCCAGCGCGCAGTAAGGGATATTCACCACGGTATAGAGCAGGGTCAGCAGGGTGTAGGTGATGGCGGCATAAATCAGTTTGCCATTATGGCTGAGGTCCGGCGTGGTGTAGGCCAGCACGCAGACGATGCCGAACGGGATCGCGCCGAACAAAATCCATGGCCGGAACTTACCCCAGCGGCTGCGGGTGCGGTCGGCGATAAGCCCCATGCAGGGGTCGGAGATGGCATCCAGCGCGCGCGCCAGCAGGAACATCGTGCCGACGAATCCGGCGGGGATGCCAAAGATATCGGTATAGAAAAACATCATATACAACATGACGTTGTCGAAAATGATGTGGCTGGCGGCATCTCCCATGCCATAGCCAATCTTCTCTTTTACAGACAGAACTTCGCTCATATTTTTTATCCTTCACGCTGTAGGGGGCGCTGAGACCGGTTTCTTGTTTTTAAACCATTGTTTCGAAAACGGGTATTCTGATATCTGGTTAGCAGGTTACGTTTCTTCTTTTTTGTGATCGCGATAAAGATCGCGAGGCACGAAATGCTAACCTGAGGATTTTCTTAAGATTTAACCGAAAGGGGGTAATGCAGGTCAAAAGAAGGGCGAAAAAAGTGTGTGTGGGTATGTGGTTACGGAGGGAAAGTGGCTATAATGCGCCCCGCCTCCATGTAGCAATGCAGGCGCGGAAGATCGTCATCTCCGGTGAGGTGGCTGGACTTCAAATCCAGTTGGGGCCGCCAGCGGTCCCGGGCAGGTTCGACTCCTGTGATCTTCCGCCAGTTCTTTATTTCTTTTCATAAATACATTTTGCACATATCACTTACGCTTTTCGATCTGTAGAAAATTGGGGACTAAGGAATGAATTTCCAAGCTGAACCGGTTACTATTAACACACTACTATCTGTTAATAAACAGTATTTCATCCCACGATATCAACGTGGCTTTTCATGGACAAAAGATAATATTGATGAACTCTGGTCAGATTTAATTAATAGCATTGAAAAGGATGATAATGGAAATTTAACATGCGAAGAATATTTCATTGGCACTCTTGTTTTGGCTGGTCGAGATGATAGTTTTGAAGTAGAAGTAGTCGATGGTCAGCAACGATTAACTGTAATAACAATGTTTCTATCATCTATTTGTAGAGCCCTAAAATCAGCAGGTGCTGAACGGCAGTCACGTGCATTATTTGAAACTTTTATAAAAGGTTCAGATAGGCAGGGCAATGAATTTGCCAAACTAGATAAACGCTCCACGACTAATTACTTTAGATTAATGATCCAAGATTTAGAGCAGCATGATACAGAAGTTATATCGGAAGAAGATGTTCTTGTACAAAATGCTTTCAATCAAATAAATAAAATTGTAAGTAAACCCTCTCTTCAAAAATCCTTCAGTATTGAAGGTGATTTCAACGATGCTGCCTATGTAGATACATTAAATATTCTTATTGATCTTATAGCGGATCATTTAAAAATAATAAGAGTAAATGTAATAAACAATGATGATGCGTACACCATTTTTGAGATTCTCAATGCGAGAGGCATAAATTTAAGTCCAGTGGACTTAATTAAAAATAAGATACTACAAGAATGGAGCGGTACTTATCCAATTGATTTTGCAAAACAGAAATGGAATGAGATTGTAACATTATTATCGTCACGAGATACTTCGGCAGGATTAGAAGAATATTCTATTCACCATTGGACAACATCCTTTGCCTATACAAGTAAAAGAAATTTGTATAAGGCTTTCAAAAAACAATGGACTGCAGGTTCTTTTACCGCAGAACAATATTTAAATAGTTTACATTCAGATTGCGATATCTATGTAAAAATTATATCACCGCAATTAACTGATTGGAGACAAGCTGATCAGAGACCAATCTATAATTCATTGGCTGCGCTTAAAACTTTCAACGTAAGTATAATGCGATCTTTTCTATTATCTTTATTTAAAGCAAGAATGAATAGTATTATCTCGCAAAGAAAATTAATTATGACTTTAAATAAAATAGAAAGTTTTCATTTTATGTTTAATGCGATTTGTAGTTTACGCCCATCGGGTATAGAAGGTCTTTATGCCAAATGCGCCAGAAATTTATCAGCGGCATCCAACAGGCAACAAGCTTCAGCGGTTATCAATGAGCTAACAAATACATTGCAACAAAAAAAACCTACGCGTCAGAATTTCATTGATAAATTTAACACCTTACAATTCTCCAACAAAAACACAGCAAATAAAAAACTAATCCAATATATATTTACCAAATATGAAAGATATTTGAGGCAAACGAGCGAATTTGAGCCAGCAGACCTTTCATTAGAACACATAGCACCACAATCAGACAGGATTATTGATCCTTTTATAGTAACTACTATAGGAAACTTGTTGCCTCTTGGACAAGATATTAATGGCAGAGCAAACATTGCTGATTTCTCCGCCAAAAAAGCCATATATGAGCAGTCTGATTACAGGGTAGTAGCAGAATTCTTATCGAGCAATTTACACAATCATCAATGGACACAAGTAGATATAGAAAATCGTACAACAGCTCTTGCACAGCTTTCATACGATACTATTTGGGGTTAAATTATGTTTGCGCACAAAGGTAATTCGTATCTTACCTTTGTGCTATTTTTCCAATAATCTTTTACGACAAGCTTCCTTAACCCACTTACTAAAATTTCCTTTCCCCGCAGCTTTCTCAATCTGCTCCAAAAGCTCATCCTCGAACCGAATGTTCTTCATAGTGCTTTTGGTTCGATCAAAATTTGGTTTCTTTTTCTCTTGCATGGTAGGTACCACTTCGGTTAGTTTATCTACATGTGGTACCTACCACATGGATTCCCAATTCAAGCAACGCCCAGCAGTGTTGGAACACTAAATGGCGTCTAACCTCACCAACTATCAAGGAGTTGATTATGGCTGATTCGCATTCTACCCCAGACACCGACCAATCCGGAACCGAGCATTCGATAATAGTGGGATACCGCCCAAATGTTTTCGACAAATCTACGCCCAAAATCATCCTTTCCGGAAAATGGCTGCGCGCGGCGGGGTTTGATACCGGCAATCAGGTTACGGTAAAGGTAATGAAAGGATGTATCGTTCTGGTGGCGTATAGCGAGAAAGAGCAGCAGTTACTGGACGATTACAAACAGACGAAAGCTCAGCTCGTTCATTTAGAAGAAGCGTTCGCGGCCATTCAGTCTCAGCGCTCTGGAAAGACGCTCGCAAAATCGACCACAAACCATCCGGTTTAATAGCTGTTCAGGCATACTCTGGCCCTGAAAGGGAATAACAAAAATGGAGGCAACAAAATGAAAACTCTAAACGAAATTATTGCTTCCCGCTCGCCAGAAAGCCAGGCAAGGATCAAGGAAATGGCGGATGAGATGATCTTCGAAACCCATTCACAAGTGATACGTGAAGAGTTAAAACTCTCGCAAAAACAGGTGGTGGATAGTTCCGATTATCCACCACCAGCAACGCGGAAATGAGCTAAAAATCGGCCTCTTCAAACATTGGGCTGCAAGAGCCTGAAGAGATAAATTCCTCTTCAGGCTCGCCTTCCCCTACTCCTCACCTTCTGCGCCAGCATCTGCCAGTCAAAGGGTTCAAGCTGCGCATAGGTCACGCCGCACGCCGCCATGCGTTCGGGAAGCTGGCGCTGGGCGGCAGCCGTCGCCTGGCTCATCAGCCCTTCTCCACCCGCGTCGCGCAGGGTCTTGACCACCTCCTCCATCTCCTCGCTGCGGCGAATGCCGTGCTCGGCGACGCGGCTTATCAGGTAGCCGGGGAACGTCGCGTTCCAGCCCAGCGACGGGAAGCTGGCGTGCAGCGAGGCGAGCACCTTCTCTTCCACGCCATATTCCCGGGCGGCAAACAGACATTCTGTGGTCAGCGCTTCCAGACCTTTAATCATCACGCTGCGGCACATTTTGATGGCCGACACGCTGCCGACGCGCTCTGCGCCATAACGTGCATTAAAGCCCAGGGAAGTCAGCAGAGAGGTCACGGCCTGCGCCTGCGGGCCGCCGGTGAGCAGCGGCGTGTTAAGCCCGGCGGGCGGCACCGGGGCCATGACCGCCACATCCACGTAAGCACCGGGCTTAAAATATCCGGCGGCCTGCCGCTTGGTCTGGGTGATCATCAGCCCCTTGCGGCGCTCAGGCATATATTCCGCCACCAGCGTGACGCAGTTGGGCATCACCGCCCCCAGCCCAAGACCGGTAAGAAAGCGCATCAGCGCCAGCTGTGACGGGCTTTGCGCCATCGCCGCCGCCAGGCTAAAAATGGCGAAAAAGGCCACCGACCAGAGCAGGATCTGCTTGCGGCCATAGCGGTCTGACAGCGGTCCGGCTACCAGCGCGCCGATGGCGACGCCAAACATGGCCGCCCCCAGAATGGGACCGAGTTCGGCACGGCTGATACCCCAGTCCTCCAGCAGCGCAGGGGCAATAAAACCCATAACCGCCGCGTCGTAACCATCCAGCATGATGATTACAAAGCAGAGCAGCAGGACATTCCACTGAAAGCGCGAGATCGGTCGGGCATCGATCCACGCTTTCACATCTACAGCGTTCGGGTGATTCATAGGGTCACTTCCTTAAGCAGGCGGTACGAATGTTCTGGTTAGCGTTATGTATTGAACTTTCGTCACCAACTTAAGGCAGATAGGGGGCACTGTCCGGTTCAAAAAACCAGCGGCAGGTATGAGTTCTATTTATATTGTGATGGACGTGGCGAAAAAAAGCGGCGCGGTTCCGCCCCAGGCAGGCGGGATGGTGAGCCTGGGGCGTTAGCGATATCGACATTACTGATGCTTCACCCACACCAGCTGATCCACCCGGAAGCCCAGCCCGCGGGCGATGTTCAGATAATCCTGTTTCACCTTCTCCGGGATGGTCGGCGTGCGGGACAAGATCCACAGGTAGTCGCGGTTCGGCCCGCTCACCAGCGCATATTTATACTCATCATCCAGCGCGATCACGTTATAACCACCGTAGAACGGCCCGAAGAAGGAGACCTTCAGCGCGGCGGTGGTCGGCGCGCCGGTAAAGTAGGCTTTACCTTCGCTCTCGTTCCACTTGTTCTTCTGCGGATCATAGCCGCGGTTGAGGACCGAGATCCCGCCGTCGCTGCGCTTGCCGTAGGTCGCGGTCACCTGCTCCAGACCGCGCTCGAAGCGGTTCTCCAGGCGGGCGACTTCATACCATTTACCAAGGTAGCGGCTGGCGTCAAAGTTGGTGATGGGCTGAACGCCCTTCGGCGGCGTGGGGGACTGACAGGCCACCAGGGTCAGCGCGATTGCGACGCCGGTGACAACAGGCCATAGCTTCATATGAACTCCTTTCGTCTATGCGTTGTGTTTAAGTGTAGTGCAGGCGGCAGGCTCTACCGCAGTCGGGGAAATATTCGTAGAATATTGAGACATTTCTCTCTCTGCGGATCTCCCATGTCATATTCCATCGGCGAATTTGCCCGGCTTTGCGGAATCAACGCCACCACGCTGCGGGCATGGCAGAGCCGCTACGGTCTGCTGAAGCCGCTGCGTACCGAAGGGGGGCATCGTCTCTACAGCGACGCCGACGTGCAGCAGGCGCTGAAGATCCTCGACTGGGTGAAAAAAGGGGTGCCGGTAAGCCAGGTCAAGGCTCTGCTGGAGCGCCCCGAACCGCAGCGCACCAATAACTGGCTCGTCCTGCAGGAGACGCTGCTGGCGCGACTGCAGGAGGGGAAAATCGACTCCCTGCGCCAGCAGATCTACAACGCGGGCCGCGAATATCCACGTCCGGAGCTGGTCACGGAGGTGCTGCGCCCCCTGCGCAGCCGTCTGTCGGGCAATACGGCCGCGATGATGACCCTGCGCGCGGTGCTGGACGGGGTGATTCTCTCTTACACGGCGTTTTGCCTGGAGGGGGATAAAAAAGCGCCGGGGGATAACTGTCTGATCAGCGGCTGGCATTTGAATGATGCGTGTGAAATCTGGCTGGAGGCGCTGAAGCGTACCGGACAGGGGCACCGTATCGACCTGCTCCCCGTTCCGCCCGGGACGCTGGCGCCGGAGCTGTTCCCGGCTCGCCGCTGGCTGCTGGTGACCAGCGGCAAACTCACTGCCGCCCGTCAGAAACAGGCCGAGCGCTGGCGCGAAACGCTCGACTCGCTGGAGATTATCATCCTCTGACCCGCCCTTTTATCACGGAAAATTGAACATTTTCCGCCAAAAGGGCTGCTACATTTCGTCCTGTTCACCATCATTCAAACAGGACAAAACAATGAAAAAACTCACCGGATTTCTGCTGTTATCCGCCTTTGCCGCGCCGTCCGCCTTTAGCGCCGCCCCCGCCGGGACGCTGAGCGTGCACATCCTTAACCAGCAGACTGGCCAGCCTTCCCCGGCGGTTACCGTCACGCTGGAAAAACAGCAGCAGGATAAGTGGACCACGCTCGCCAGCGCTAAAACCGACCAGGATGGCCGTATTAAGTCGCTCTTCCCGCAGGATCAGGATATGCAGCCGGGTGTTTATAAGGTGACCTTTAAGACCCAGGAATATTTCCGCAGCCAAAAGCTGGACTCCTTCTTCCCGGAAATTCCGGTGCTGTTTACCGTCACCCGCACCAACGAAAAACTGCATATTCCCCTGCTGCTCAGCCAGTACGGCTACTCCACCTATAAAGGCAGCTGAGATAAAACTTCCACATAAAAACACATTTGTGTAAGTTTGGGCTATACTGGTTTCATCACCTGAAAACAGAAGAGGCTCATCATGCAGACTCAGCCCATACTCGGAATTAGCGGATGCCTGACCGGCTCGACCGTACGCTTTGACGGCGGGCACAAGCGCATGGGTTTTGTCATGGATGAGCTGGCCCAGTGGGTGACCTTCAGGCCGGTTTGCCCGGAGATGGCGATTGGCCTGCCGGTGCCCCGTCCGGCGCTGCGCCTGATCCAGACCACGGATGGCGAGGTGCAGATGCGGTTCAGCCACGCGCCACACGATGACGTGTCGGCGAAGATGGCGGAATTTGCGGAAAACTATCTCCCGCGCATCGGCGATCTGGCCGGGTTCATTGTCTGCGCCAAATCACCGAGCTGCGGCATGGAGCGCGTCAGGCTCTATGATGAGAAAGGCAACCGTGGCCGCAAGGAGGGCGTAGGGCTGTTCACCGCCGCCCTGCTGGCGCGCTACCCGTGGCTGCCGGTGGAAGAGGATGGTCGTCTGCACGATCCAATACTGCGGGAGAATTTTGTCGAGCGGGTCTTTGCCCTGCATGAGCTAAACACGCTGCACGCCCGCGGCCTGACCCGCCGCGCCCTGCTGGACTTCCACAGCCGCTACAAGCTGCAGCTACTGGCGCACCATCAGGCGGGATATCGCGAAATCGGGCCGTTTGTCGCCGCTATGCACGAGTGGGACGATCTGGAGGCATTTTTTGTCGCCTACCGGGAGAAGCTGATGGCGATCCTGAAACAGCCCGCCTCGCGTAAAAATCACACCAACGTGCTGATGCATATCCAGGGCTATTTTCATAAGCAGCTTAACGTACGCCAGCGCGCCGAGCTGCGGCAGATCATTCTCAACTACCGCGCCGGGCTGCTGCCCATTCTCGCGCCGCTCACCCTGCTGAAGCACTATCTGGCGGAATACCCTGACCGCTACCTGCTGACGCAGAATTACTTCGATCCCTATCCCGACGATTTAGGCTTACGTCTTGCTGTCGCCTGACGTCCTATAAAGCGAAGGCCTCTGGCCCTAAAGGCCCCATAAGCAACACCCTTAGACGACACCCTCACTGTCGTCTTTTTTTATGGATCTCTGAAGGTTTTACGCCACTGTGCCGGACTCACGCCAAATCGCTTTTTAAACTGCTGGCGATAGGTGACGGCAGATAAAAACCCCACCTTCTCCGCAATCCGCTCAATCGACACATTGCCGGCTTCCAGTAAAATCTGGCTACGACGAAGGCGTTCGGCGGTGAGCCAGTCGGCAACGCTCATGCCGGTCGCTTTCATAAAATGGCGGGTCAGCGAGCGGCGGCTCATGGAGACCCTTTCTGCCAGCGCGTCGAGCGTAAGTGGCTCATGAATATGCTGTTGGAGATAGTCGATAAGGCCGTTAATGCGGGCGTCACGGGTGTCACCGGGAACGGGTTGTTCGATATATTGCGCCTGCCCCCCTTCACGATGCGGCGAGACGACCATGCGTCGGGCGATCTGGTTAGCCACCACGCTGCCAAAGCGCTGGCGAATAATATACAAACAGCAGTCCAGCGCGGCGGCAGTGCCTGCCGAAGTAATGATCCGGTCGTCATCCACGTATAACGCATTGATATCCAGCTGCACTTCAGGAAACAGCGCCTGAAACTGGCGTTCAAACTCCCAGTGAGTCACGGCGCGTTTCCCCTTCAGAAGCCCGGCGTGACCCAGCACGAACGATCCCAGGCAGAGTCCGACGATTTCCGCGCCGTTGTCCCGGGCTTTTACCAGTGCGTCGAGCAGCGCCTGCGGCGGAATCTCCGTCGAAGGGGGCCAGTAAGGGACGATAACGATATCCGCCTGCCGGACCGCCGAAAAATCGTGCGTGGCGTTAAGTAACGTAAAGCCATCATGCGCCGTATAAATACCGGGTATTTCGGCGCACAACGTCACGTTAAAGCGTTTTTTCCCCGCCACCATATCGCTGAAGAGAATACAGGGAACGGAGTAGTGAAAAGGAATAAACCCTTCCACAGCGATAATCGCGACATTGATAAGTTTCACGGCTTCTCCTTCCCCGCTCCTGCTTAAAAGGTAAGCGTTTCGCCATCCTGCGGAATAGCGAGCACGTCGCTAAACTGATTCGCCTTGGCGTAATCACGCAGGGCGCTGCGCGTTAACAGGCAGTGATTTATCGCCTCCATATGCGTGGCGACAAGCCGGGCCTGAGGCAGCAGAAAATGGACGTTCAGAACATCTTCCTGGCCCATGATAATCGGCCCGAAGCCGAGCACATGGGCATAGCCCGCATTGAGCACAATCACGTCCGGCTGATGCTTGCGGAGATCGGCTGCCACCTCCGCACGCCAGATGGTATCCCCTGCAAGATATAACGTTTTTTCATCCGGATGGCGAAAGACAACGCCACACGCTTCGCCCAGACGCTCCGCCAGCTCCGGTACAGCATAGGCGCGATCGCTGCCGTGCTGCCCGCCATCCGTTTTGTAAAGCTGAATATCGCCAAACGCGCTTGTTGCGGACAACAGCATCAGCTGCGTGAATCCCTGCGAACGCAGCAGATCCGCATCGTGCTGGTTCTGAACGAAGATCGGCATTGTTTTGGGGATCAGCTCGCTTGCCGCCCGATCCCAGTGATCTTCATGCGTGTGCGTCACAATAACAGCATCCACCTCCAGCAGCGATTCAACGCTGACCGGTAAATCAACCATGGGGTTGCGGATCCCGGCGCGCGCGGTGCCCGGGAAACCAGGAAATGCGTCTTTCGGCGACAGCATGGGATCAATTAAGAAACGCTTCCCGCCGTAGGTAATAAGCTGGGTGGCGTTACGAATCTGGGTAATGTTCATGGGCTCTCCTCTTTATCAGATATAAGGAGAATAGCCGCACGCCGCCCGACATAATGTGGGCGAAAGGGCAATGATCGATGAAATCGGGCCAGGCTGCGCCATCATACCCGCAGCGCCTCGACCACCAGCGAAAAGGCCGGGGAAGGCTGCTTGCGGCTGGGGTAGTAAAGGTAATAGCCTGGAAAAGGCTGGCACCAGGGCTCCAGCACGCGGATCAGCCGCCCCTGGTCAATCAGATCGCCAAACTCCTCTTCCGGCAAAAAGGCGATGCCAAAACCCGCCAGCGCAGCATCGACGATATGTTCGGCGGTGTTAAAGGTTAGCTGCCCGTTTACCCGTACGTTCAGATCGCCCCCCTTCTGGTCGAAATCCCATACGTAGATGCCGCCAGATTTGATCATCCGCAGGTTAATGCACTGATGCTGCGTCAGGTCGTGCGGCGTTTGCGGCAGCGGATGGCGGGCAAAATAGTCCGGCGAGGCGACCGCCGCCATGCGCAGCTGCGGGCCGATGGGAACGGCGATCATATCTTTGTCGATGGTATCGCCGATACGCACGCCCGCGTCGAAGCGATCGGCCACGATATCGCGAAAGCCGTGGCTGGCATCGAACTCAATATGGATATCGGGGTATTCCCGCAAAAGCGGGGTCAATTTTGGCAACAGCGTGCGTGTCAGCACGCCCGGGACACAGGTGATGCGCACCGTGCCGGCAGGCTTGTCGCGCAGCGCGTTGAGCATCTCCAGCTCCGCTTCGATTTCATCGAACCGGTTGCCGATAGCGTTCAGCAGACGCTCCCCCGCGGCCGTCAGCGAAACGCTGCGGGTGGTGCGGGTAAGCAGACGGATCTGCATACGGTTTTCCAGGCCGGTGATCGCCTGGCTGAGGGCGGGCTGCGTGACGCTAAGCTGCGCCGCCGCACGGGTAAAGCTCCCTTCGCGCGCCACGGTGACAAACGCGTAGAGATCGTTCAGATTACGTTTCATCATGCCTCATTAATAAGCCAGACTTATAAGCCCATTAAGTATTCATTAGCTAGTAAGGCTACCGCCTGCGTGCCAGAATAACATCCTGTCCTGAAAAACTTTTCTGTTTGCCTGCGCTGGCGCCGGACTATCGAGTCTGCCTCCCCCGATCGGCGCTCTGTCAGTCATTGCCGCCGCGCTGGCCCTGTTCACTATACGCAACGATCCTCAACACAGGAGCTAGTCATGGAAATCAAAGCCATCGGCGCTTTTTCGGCCTCCCAGCCGCTCGAAGCGATGGATATTCGCCGCCGCGAGCCTGGCCCGCACGACGTGCAGATCGAGATTGCTTACTGCGGCATCTGCCACTGAGATATTCACCAGGTGCGTTCAGAGTGGGCGGGAACGCTCTACCCGTGCGTGCCGGGCCATGAAATCGTTGGCCGCGTCGTCGCGACCGGCGACCACGTAGCACGCTATCAGGTTGGCGATCTGGTGGGCGTCGGCTGCATCGTTGATAGCTGTCAGCACTGCGAGGATTGCGACGACGGGCTGGAAAACTACTGCGACCATATGGTCGGCACCTATAACGGTCCTACCGATGACGCGCCGGGCCACACGCTGGGCGGGTATTCGCAGCAGATCGTCGTCCATGAGCGCTATGTCCTGCGCATCAACCATCCGGACGCGCAGCTTGCCGCCGTCGCGCCGCTGCTCTGCGCAGGGATCACTACCTATTCTCCGCTGCGCCACTGGAACGTGGGGCCGGGTAAAAAAGTGGGCGTGGTTGGTATCGGCGGGCTGGGCCATATGGGTATCAAGCTGGCGCACGCGATGGGCGCGCACGTGGTCGCCTTCACCACCTCAGAATCAAAACGCGAGGCGGCGAAAGCGCTCGGCGCGGATGAAGTAGTGGTCTCCCGTAACGCCGACGAGATGGCGGCGCACACCAAAAGCTTCGACTTTATTTTAAACACCGTGGCCGCGCCGCATAATCTGGACGCGTTTACCGTCCTGCTGAAGCGCGACGGCACCATGACGCTGGTGGGCGCACCCGCCACGCCGCACGACTCCCCGGAAGTGTTTAACCTGATTATGAAGCGCCGTTCGATTGCCGGCTCCATGATTGGCGGCATTCCGGAGACCCAGGAGATGCTCGATTTCTGCGCCGAACACGGGATCGTGGCCGATATCGAGATGATCCGCGCGGATCAGATCAACGAGGCCTATGAACGCATGCTGAAAGGCGACGTTCACTATCGTTTCGTGATGGATATCGCCACGCTGAACGCATAAGAGAAGGCGTATAGCGGCACGCTATACGCCTTTTTTTACCAGCCCGGCACCGCCCCGCCGTTAAAGATGGTCTCTGCCGCTTTCGCCACCTCCGGCGACTGGTAGGACTGGATAAACTCCTTCACGTTTTCCGCCCCCTGGTTCTCTTCACGCGTCACCACGATATTCACGTAGGGCGAATTTTTGTCTTCAATAAAGATACCGTCATGCACCGGCGACAGCCCTGTCTGCTGCAGATAGGTGGTGCTAATGATGGCCACGTCGACCTGCGGATCGTCCAGCACGCGCGGCAGCTGCGCCCCTTCCAGCTCCATAATCTTCAGGTTTTTCGGGTTGGCGGTGATATCCAGCGCGGTGGGCAGCAGCCCTACGTCCGGCTTCAGCGTAATCAGCTTCTCTTTTTGCAACAGCAGCAGCGCCCGGCCGAGGTTGGTGGGATCGTTAGGAATGGCGATGGTCGCCCCCTCTTTCAGTTCGGCAACCGATTTAATTTTGCGTGAATAGCCCGCCATCGGAAAGACAAAGGTATTGGCAACCGCCACCAGCTTATAGCCATGCGCCTTATTATCTTCCGCCAGGAACGGGCGATGCTGGAAGACGTTGGCATCCAGCTCGCCATGCGCGGTAGCGTCGTTCGGCAGCAGCGAGCCGCTGAATCCCACCAGCTCCACGTCGAGGCCATACTTCTCCTTCGCCACCTTTTTGGCGACCTCCGCCACCTCCTGCTCGGCGCCGTTAATCACGCCAACTTTAATCTGTTTGCCATTGCCGCCACTCTGATCGCAGCCCGCCAGCAGCAGGCCCGCAAGAAGTAATGCACCGAATCGACGTTTCACCAGACTGTTCCTTTTTAACTGTTTTCACGACTATAACGGCAACGAAACGGCAGGCTAAAAAACGAAACGCTATCAGCCAGAAGGAAAAGTTATATCGCCCTGGCGGTGTTTTTTTTCATGGCTAATAAGCCACTCCTTGCGCGCAAGCCCGCCGCCGTAACCGGTCATCGACCCGTCCTTGCCGATAATACGGTGGCAGGGAATGACAATCGCCACGCGGTTAGCGCCGTTGGCCGCCGCGACGGCCCGCGTCGCAGCGGGATGGCCAAGGGTGACCGCCAGCGCCTGATAGTGCGTGGTTTCGCCAAACGGTACCGCCCGTAATCCCTCCCATACGGCGCGCTGAAACGCACTGCCGGGCATATCCAGCGCCATATCAAACTGCTGGCGACGCCCGGCAAAATAGTCGCCGATCTCGGTTTCCGCCTGTCGGGTATGGTGGTTTTCACCCGCCACGATCCTGGCTTTGAACCGTTTTTGCAGATCGCTAAATTCCGTTTCCAGCATCCGCCGGTCAACAAATTCCAGCAGGCAAACGCCCCGCTCCGTCGCGCAAACAAACATTGGGCCGAGAGGGGTGGTGAAGCGATGGATTACGATAACCGCTTGCCCTTCGCCTGGCGCATGGCCTGTGAGCTTTTTGCAGATATAGCCGAATCCGCTTAACGACTCATAGCCGCTGTCGAACGCCGCATCGGTGGTGGAGCGACCGCTTTTGATCTCCTGCAGCGCAACGTTGACCCGCTGCATACGTTGAAAAGCCTGGAAAGTGATGCCATGGTTTTGCAAAAACCAGCGCCGCACGCGCTCCGGGCTGATCCCACGCTGGCACAGTTCACCGTCGCTGATGCGCGTTTTGGGATTATCCCGTACCAGCTGCAACGCCTGGCCGATAAAAACCGGCGCAGAGCAGGCGTTTTCTGTCGGACAGCAGACTTTGCAAGGCCGAAAGCCCGCGTCGAGCGCCGATTTCACATCACGATAAAACTCTACGTTCTCCCGCTTTGGCTTACGCGCCCGGCAGACGGAGATACAGAACACCCCGGTTGTTTTTACACCTACGAAAAACACGCCGGTATATTCTGCCGCACGATCGAGCAGCGCCTGATACCAGATATCGCACTGAACGCTATCGGTGACTTTCATGGCTGAATAACCCCGCAAAAGTTTGCTGTTGCTGAAGGGAAGACAGTAAAGCGTTTAACGCTGTTTGTAATGCGCCATGCACAAAATTGCCCATAGAAATGCGCCGCACGCCCAACGCCTGCAGGGTGGCAAAATCGGCAAGGCCGGGCATACACATGACGTTTAGTGGCAGGGGAATTTCACGCACCAGCGTGGCGATATCTTCATTCTGCGTCACACCCGGAACAAACAGGCCATCCGCGCCGCGTCCGGCATAGAGACGGCCACGGCGCAGCGCCTCTTCCAGCGCATTTTCGCAACCGACAACAAAACTGTCGGTACGGATGTTTAAAAACAGGCCGGTGCGTGCCTGTGCGATGGTCTCCAGCTTGTCGGCAAAGCTATTGGCATCATCAAGCTGACGTACGCCGTTGACCACATGACTGTCCTCAAGATTGATGCCCACCACACCAATACGGGCCAGACGCTGGATCGCGAAAAGGGTATCGCCATAGCCCGCTTCGAGGTCAACGCTTAACGGCAGATCGGTAACCGTTCGGATGCGCGAGACGATGAACAGCAGTTCATCCAGGGCGATCTGTTCGCCATCCTCATAGCCCAGCATGGCAGCAATCGCGGCGCTGGAGGTGCCCAGTGCGCGGTATCCCGCCTGCCGGGCCGCCAGCGCGCTGCTGGCATCCCAGACGTTAGCCACGAGTAGCGGCGAAGATGAGTGGTGAAGCGAGGTGAAATCCATGGTCGACTCCGGTAAAGGGTGTCGGATGAGTGTGGCGCTTTCCGCTCACCCCTCACAACCGAAAATCGGACGACCATTTTTATTGCTGGTGGCTTCGGCGCAGCGGCGCTTCGCGCAGGAACCAAGACAGGATAAACGCCAGCGCCATAATGCCCGCCGCCATCACGAATACCGCGTGGATTGCCGAGCCAAAGGCGTCGAGGTAGCCCAGCCGCAGCGTGTCCGGCAGATGATTTACCGAGACGGGGTTCAGTTCCCGCGGCAGTACCGTCCCTTCAGGCAGGCGCGATATCAGCCCCGATTGCAGTACATGGGTAAACACGGCGCCAAAGAGCGCCACGCCAATGGCCCCGCCAATCGAGCGGAACAGCGTCACGCCGGAGGTGGCGACCCCGTACTGGCTGCTGGAGACGCTGTTCTGCACCGCCAGCACCAGCACCTGCATCACCAGCCCAAGCCCCATCCCCAGCACGCCGGTAAACAGGTAGAGATGCCACGTCGGGGAGTGGATCGATATTCGGGTTAACAACACCATGCCGATCGCCCCCAGCAAGGTGCCGAGAATGGGAAACAGACGATACTTCCCGGTGCGGCTGATGATGCGCCCGCTGACAATCGAGGTCAGCAGCAGCCCGCCCATCAGGGGGATAAGCTGTAATCCCGCCTGGGTTGGCGTGGCGTTTTTAACCACCTGCAGATAGAGCGGCAGGAAGGTGACCGACCCAAACAGGGCCAGGCCGATGATAAAACCTATCAGGCTGCAGAGCAGAAAACTGCGATCGCGAAAGAGCGACAGCGGAATGATCGGCTCCCATGCCAGGCGCTCCTCGTAAATAAACCCGGCGATACCGGTTAACCCAAACGCCAGAATGCACCAGAGCTGCGGATCGCTCCAGGGCCGTACCGTCCCCCCTTCGGTGGTAAAGAGGATAATGCAGAGCAGCGCCATGCTGAGGTAAAAGGCTCCCAGATAGTCAATTTCATGGGCGTTACGCCGGGCGCTGCCGTGGAATACCGCGCCAATCACCACCAGCGCAAACAGCCCAAGCGGCAGGTTAATATAGAAAATCCACCGCCAGGAGGCGTGCTGCACAAGAAAACCGCCGATCAGCGGGCCGATGACCGTCGCCAGCCCGAACACGCCGCCAAACAGCCCCTGATAGCGCCCGCGATCCGCCGGGGGAATGACGTCCGCCACGGCCGCCATGCTGATCACCATCAGGCCGCCGCCGCCCAGCCCCTGCAGGGCGCGCATCAGCACCAGCTGGGTCATATTCTGCGCCAGCCCACATAAGACGGAACCGAGCAGAAACAGGACAATCGCGATTTGCAGGACGATTTTACGGCCAAAAAGGTCGCCAAATTTGCCATACAGCGGAACGACGATGGTGGAGGAGAGAATATAGGCCGTCACGACCCAGGAGAGCCGATCCAGCCCGCCCAGCTCGCCAACAATGGTGGGCAGGGCGGTAGAGACAATCGTTTGATCGAGCGCAGAGAGCAGCATGACCAGCAGCAGCGCGCTGAACAGAAGCCGCACCGACGGCGCTTTCTGCGTCACGGCGGCTTCAGCCTTGTTTGTGGGTTCAAACGCCATCAGGAAACCTTGAAATTAATTAAATGCATAATTAATATTTGTAGAAATTATGATTTCGGTCAAGAGATGAACACGCCATGAAAGCACTAACAGACAATTCTCAGCCTGGCTCTGCAGGCCGTCGTCCCGGGCGCCCGCGCGGCGGCCAGGATAACGCGGCCAGACGCGAACGGCTGCTGGATATCGCGCTAAGTCTCTTTTCCAGACAGGGGATGGCGCAGACGTCGCTTAACGCCATCGCGAAGGAAGCAGGCGTCACCCCCGCCATGCTGAACTACTACTTCAACTCGCGCGAACAGCTGCTGGACGCCATGATTGAAGAGCGTTTTTTACCGCTGCGCAGCGAGATTGTCGCTGTTTTTAAGGCCCATCCTGACGACCCCGTTACGGCGCTCACGCAGACGGTACAGACGCTGGCCCGGCTGGCGGAACGCCACGCCTGGTTCGCCCCGCTGTGGATGCAGGAAGTCATTGGCGAAATGTCGCCGCTGCGCGCCCATCTGTATGCCCGCTGGGGAGAAGAGGAATATTGCGCCACGCTCGCCCTGCTCATCCGCTGGCAACAGGAGGGCAAACTGAACCCCGCCCTCGCCCCTGAGCTTCTCTTCACGACCTTACTCAGCCTTGTGCTGGTGCCCTTCTCAAGGATGCGCAACGACGAAAGGTTAGCATCCCTCTCGCCGGAGACGATCGTGCGTCATGCGCTGGCGGTGACGGGCTCGGGAATGGCGGGTTAAAGCGGCTTAGAAAGATAATACCGCTGCATTCCCTGGTAGGGGAAATCCTCCAGCGTCATCTGCAGCCGGTAGCCCTGCTTCTCGTAAAATGGCCGCGCCTGGAAGCTGAAGGTGTCCACCAGCGCATGGCCGCAGCCCTTGCGCCTGGCCTCCTCTTCCGCCGCCTGCATCAGTCGACTGCCCAGCCCGGTGCCGCGAGCCGCCTCGCTCACCCAGAGGTATTTGATGCAGAACCATTCGCCCGTGCGTTGCCCGGTCAGCCCGCCCTGCAGTGTGCCCTTGTCGTCACGCGCAAAGAGGCCGATGTCGCCATGGGCGAGCGGCAGGTCGATAAACTGCTGGTTATAGGCGCGTAAGCCGGCGAGAAGGTCATTGTGATCCTGTTCGGCAATGTTATCGGTGACGCTCAGCTGCATATCCCCTCCTGTATATTGATAAGTCACACTATTGCACGCTTTGGACGGTCAGTACACTCATACTCTTCGTCGCGGGAAATCATACTTTTGGCTTGAATCATGCTGCCGTTTGTAACGATATATTTCAGAGAGGGTCTGTTATTACTGCGGAGGTTCTATGAAAGTCGCGCACCTGTTCTGTCTGATACTCTGTCTCCTCTTCGCTGTATTTGTACATGCGCAGGAGCAGTCGGACCCGGCAAAAGAGGCAAAGCTGCGTCAGGCGGTGATGAAGGACATCAAAAAAGTCTGCGCGCCGCAGCGCAGGCAGACCGATAAAGAGTGGCAGGCGATGATAATGTCATCCGAGGTGAACCGCATCCTGGTAAAAAACGCCCTGCTGGCCGTCGAGCGGGATAACCTCGACAACTACTGGGAAGCGGTGAGCAAGGTGGATTGCATGGAGGATTATTAACTCCTCCCCCGCAGGTTAGCGCTTGCGAATATCCGGGATAATCAGATCCCCGCGCAATACATAAGCGCCGAGCATCCGCGTTTTCGCCGTTAACCAGTCGGCGATGCGCGCCGCCATCGCATCCATCGAATATTCAATCGCCGGGATGACGGGAATACCAGGCAGATGCAGCGATCCCGCCAGGCTAAAGACCATAATCTCTTCCGGCACCGACTTGTTAAAGGCCTGCAATTGCGGAATGACGCGCTGGGCTTCCTGCTCATCCGCCACCAGCAGCGCGTTGAAATTGAGGGTCGAGGCGTTATTCAGCAGCTCCTGGAGCGCCACGGAGGAGGAGGTGGCCTCCATAAAGACCAGGTTGCGATTAAAGGGCAGGAAATTTTTCTCCAGCGCATGTTTGTAGCCCAGCAGCACCTGATCGGCAAAGCCGCTGCCGTAAGGGTGAATCAGCGCGATCTGGCGACGACCCTGGCTCGCCAGGTAGTTACAGGCCGTCTCGGCGGCGAAGGCGTGATCGAAATGGATGCTGTTAGCGTTCTCCGTCTCCATACAGTCCACCAGAATGACATTCTCCTGGTCGATATGTAGCGGGAAACGCGCGCCAATAATCAACACATCGTCGCACAGTCCACAGGAGAGTTCTTCGAGCGCGGTCATCACCTCCGCCCGGGTATTGGCGAAACGCAGCAGGAGATGCTTTTGGTGCTGGCTGAGCTGTTTTTCCAGCGCATAGAGGTAGCCGGTGGTCTGGTTGACGTTCTCCTGCGCGCAGATAACGCCAATACAGCCGGTAGACTGGCTGAGCAGCGACTGGGCGATAACGTTTGGCCGATAGTTCAGCTCATCCACCGCTTTCAATACGGCCTGGCGGCTGGCCTCCTTGACCCCGCGCGACCCGCTCAACACCCGCGATACCGTGGCTTTCGACACCCCGGCCAGACGTGATACATCGTTGATTGTAGACATCTCTCTCCCCTTGCGGACAACCGCTGTCCCTGTAAATCCTGTCACTTCTGTGGCTCAGATAATCGCCAGAAAGGAGTATAGCCGTTTCCGTTTTTCATGGAAACCGATTTTCCGTTTCCCCTCAAATTGCGTTAAAAGCAGCCAAATAATGTGATCAAAATCGTGATAATTAGCCTCATAAGCAACCGTTATTGATGGTTGTCACAATTCTGTCTTTTATAAATGGAAACCGGTTTCCATCTGTTATCCAATCATCCACGCAATAACTTTTTACATTTTGAGGATGGTTGTCGATGTTCAAGATTATGCTGTGCTGTTCTGCGGGGATGTCCACCAGTCTTTTAGTGAGGAAAATGGTTGAAGCGGCGGAAAGCCGTGGTCTGCCGGTCAAAATCGACGCCTACGGCGTTTCCGAATTTGACATCCAGTTTCCGCAATATCAGGTGGTGCTTCTCGGACCCCAGGTGAAATACATGTTAAAAACCCTTTCAGACAAGGCCGCTACTCAGGGCATACCGGTGCAAGCCATCGATACGATGGATTACGGCATGCAGCGTGGCGATAAGGTCCTGGACTATGCACTGTCGCTGATCGAAGCGGCGCACTAAAAGGTGAACCCATGAGTTCGTTATATCAGTCTATGGTCGCTGTCATTGAGCAGTCCATCACGCCGCTGGCGGGCAAGCTCGGGCAACAAAAGTACGTTATCGCTATCCGCGACGGTTTTACCGCCGCGCTGCCGTTTATGATCATCGGCTCGTTTATGCTGGTCTTTATTTTTCCCCCCTTCTCGGCGGAAACCACCAACAGCTTCGCCCGCGGCTGGCTCGATTTCTCCGAGACCTACCGCGAGCAGCTGATGCTGCCGTTTAACCTCAGCATGGGGGTAATGACCTTCTTTATTTCGGTGGGGATTGGCGCTTCGCTTGGCCGCCAGTTTAACCTCGACCCGGTGATGTCCGGCCTGCTGGCCTTTATGGCGTTTCTGCTGGTCGCCGCGCCGTATGCCGACGGCAAAATCTCCACCCAGTACCTCTCCGGCCAGGGGATTTTCACCGCGCTGATCACCGCGATTTACTCTACCCGCGTTTACGCCTGGCTGAAGCAGCACAACGTCACCATCCGTCTGCCGAAAGAGGTGCCGACCGGCGTGGCGCGCTCTTTTGAGATCCTTATTCCGGTGATGGTGGTAATCGGCACGCTGCACCCGCTGAACCTGTTTATCGAAGCACAGACCGGCATGATTATCCCGCAGGCGATTATGCATCTGCTGGAGCCGCTGGTTTCCGCCTCCGACTCCCTGCCCGCGATCCTGCTCTCGGTTCTGCTGTGCCAGATTTTCTGGTTCGCCGGCATTCACGGCTCGCTGATTGTTACCGGCATCATGAACCCGTTCTGGATGGCGAACCTCTCTGCCAACCAGGCGGCGCTGGCGGCGGGTAGCGTGCTGCCGCACGTCTATCTGCAGGGTTTCTGGGATCACTACCTGCTGATTGGCGGCGTCGGCTCCACCCTGCCGCTGGCGTTCCTGCTGCTGCGCAGCCGCGCCACCCATCTGCGCACCATCGGCAAAATGGGCATTGTGCCGAGCTTCTTTAATATCAACGAACCGATTCTGTTCGGCGCGCCAATCATCATGAACCCGATGCTCTTTATCCCGTTTGTCTTTGTACCGCTGATTAACGCCGTTCTCGCTTACGCTGCCACCCGTCTCGGCTGGCTGGCGCAGGTGGTGTCGCTGACGCCGTGGACTACCCCTGCCCCCATCGGCGCCTCCTGGGCGGCAAACTGGGCGTTCAGTCCTGTGGTGATGTGTGTTATCTGTATGGTGATGTCGGCATTAATTTATTTACCGTTCCTGCGCGCCTACGAACGTTCTTTGATGAAAACCGAAGAGCAGAAAGCGCAAGCGACCGTCGGCGCCGTGGAAACCGTTAGCAATTAAGTCAAAGAGGAAGACGTATGTACTATTCATTTCCCGATAATTTCTGGTGGGGAAGCGCCAGCTCGGCGCTGCAAACCGAGGGCGCACGTGAGGGGGAGACCACATGGGATCACTGGTTCTCCCGGGAGCCGAACCGTTTTCATAACGGCGTGGGGCCGCAGCAGACCTCCACGTTCTATGAGCACTGGAAAACGGATATCGCCTTGCTGAAGCAGTTGAACCATAACAGCTTCCGCACCTCCATTAGCTGGGCGCGCCTTATCCCCGACGGTATCGGCGAAGTGAATCCGCAGGCGGTGACCTTTTACAACCAGGTGATCGACGAATTGCTGGCGCAGGGGATTACGCCGTTTATCAACCTCTTCCACTTTGATATGCCGATGGCGATGCAGGAAATCGGCGGCTGGGAGAACCGTGAGGTGGTGGCGGCCTACGCCCGCTACGCGCAGATCTGCTTTGAGCTGTTTGGCGATCGCGTGAACCACTGGTTCACCTTCAACGAGCCAATCGTGCCGGTGGAAGGCGGGTATCTGTATGATTTTCACTATCCGAACGTGGTCGATTTTCGCCGCGCGGCGACGGTGGCCTATCATACCGTGCTGGCTCACGCTGAGGCGGTGCGCGCGTTCCGCGCCGGCAACCACGCCGGTGAAATCGGTATCGTGCTGAATCTCACCCCCTCCTATCCGCGCTCGCAGAATCCGGCAGATCTGAAGGCTGCGCATATCGCCGACCTGATGTTCAACCGCAGCTTCCTCGATCCGGTGCTGAAAGGCGAATACCCGCAGGATCTGGTCGCGCTGTTAAAATCGTACGACCAGCTTCCCGCCTGCCAGCCGGGAGACAGTGAGCTGATTGCGCAAGGGAAAATCGACCTGCTGGGCATTAACTACTATCAGCCGCGTCGCGTGAAGTGTCGTGACAGCGCGGTAAATCCAGACGCGCCGTTTATGCCGGAGTGGTTTTTCGACAGCTATGAGATGCCGGGGCGCAAAATGAACCCGTACCGCGGCTGGGAAATTTACGAGCCGGGTATTTACGATATTCTCGTTAATCTGCGCGACAATTACGCCAACCCACGCTGTTTTATTTCAGAAAATGGAATGGGTGTCGAAAATGAGCAGCGCTTTATTGAAAATGGACAGATTAACGATCAATACCGTATCGACTTTATTTCCGAACATCTTAAATGGCTGCATAAAGGTATTAGCGAGGGCTGTAATTGTCTCGGTTACCATATGTGGACATTTATAGATAACTGGTCATGGTGCAATGCGTATAAAAATCGCTATGGCTTTGTCCAGCTCGATTTAGCCACGCAACAACGCACCATTAAAAAGAGCGGGGAGTGGTTTGCCGCTACCGCACAAAATAATGGGTTTACCAGAGAGTAACTAATAATGATCGCACTCGAAGATGCCGTAATGGAGATCATCGTCAATGCCGGTCAGTCGCGCAGCCTGTGCTTTGAAGCACTGCACGCTGCGCGGCAGGGCGATTTTGACGAAGCGAAAAACCTGCTGCGCGAAGCCGATGGCTACGCGCGCCAGGCGCACCATATGCAAACCAAACTGATTGAGCAGGACGCGGGTGAAGCGCGCCAGCCGATGACATTAATTATGGTCCACGCCCAGGACCATTTAATGAACTCTCTGCTGGCCCGTGAATTATCCGAAGAAATTATCCATCTCTATCAGCGATAATATCAGGAGATATTCTTACGTTAATTTAAAGCCTCTGTACCTATAAAATAAAAAAATCAACTTGTTCTGATGATAGCGACATATTCTGTCAGATCGGAGCTGGGTGGTTATTGTCTGAATAATACGTAAATAAATATTGAGATAACCATGAATATGATTAAAAAACTTCCATTAACAATGGCGGTTATCGCCACGCTTTGCCCGATTTCTGTACTCGCACAAGAATTTACTCAGGAGCAAATCGACGCCATTGTGGCCAGAGCGGTGGATAAAGCGCTGGCGGAACGCCAGGCTAAAATGGATGCGGCGCAGGCCAAAAAAGTGGATGTTATCACCGATCCACAAACCCCCGCGCAGTCGCCCGATATGGCGATCCCATTCGGGATTAAATTTACCGGTTACGCCCGCTATGGCGCCCATTTCCAGGCGGGCGACCAGAAATATGTTGGCGTGGATGGCTCCTACAACGGCGCCTCGGCGATTGGTCGTCTGGGTAACGAGAGCAACGGCGGCGAATTTCAGCTTTCCAAAGCCTTTAAGGGCGATAACGGCGCTATCTGGGACGTCAACGTGATGATCGACCACTGGGGCGACGAGGTGAACCTCAAAAAGGCCTACGCAGGGGTGACCAATATTCTGGCCTCCAACCCGAACGCCTATCTGTGGGCGGGGCGTGACTTCCACCAGCGTCCGCAACAGGGCATCAACGACTACTTCTGGATGAACCACGACGGCCAGGGCGCCGGGGTGAAAAACTTCGATATCGGCGGCGTGAAGTTTGACGTGGCGGCCGTGGCGGCGGTGGAATCCTGTAGCCCGGAAGTGATGGAGGATGAGGCGAACCCGTCGCGCATCACCTGTACCGGCGGCTCCGGCACCGGCGACAAGGGCAACTACGCCGCCACCTCCAAAATCCACGGCATGAAGCTTGGCCCGCTGGATCTGGAGCTGTACGCCAACTACGGCTTCGACTCGAAAGGGGTGGATAGTGACGATCGCATGAAGGCCTGGCAGGGCGGCGTGGTGCTGAGCCATACCAACGACAGCGGCGTAAACAAGGTGATTGCCCGCTACTCCGATAACTCGGACAACAGCGTCTACAACAAAACCGAGGGGCTGACCACGGTCTACGCCAGCTTCGAAGGACTGTACAAGTTCACGCCGCAGACGCAGGTCGAGTATCTCCTCGCCTTCCACGACTACGATAACAGCGACGACAATACCGATAACCGCAAGAACTACAACGCGATTGTGCGCCCGATGCACTGGTGGAACGACGTTCACTCTACCTGGCTGGAGGCGGGCTGGCAGCATGTAGATTATGACAACGGCGGCGATAACAAAGGCTGGAAGCTGACGCTCTCCCAGAACATCTCCATTGCCATGGGGCCGGAGTTCCGCCCGATGCTGCGCTTCTACGTCACCGGCGGCAAGGTGGATAACGAACGCACCGCGCGCGTGAACGGTACCGATGACGAAACGCTGGACGATTTCAACGTCGGCGCGATGTGGGAAGCCTGGTTCTGATATAGCGCCGTTTGTTTCGCCCGGCGGCGCTGCGCTTGCACGGGCCTACAAGGTTTTGTGGGCCGGGTAAGCGTAGCGCCACCCGGCAACACCCGTGCGACCAACCCATATCTGGTAGGCCGGGTAAGCGCAGCGCCACCCGGCAACACCCATGCAACCAACCCATATCTGGTAGCCCGGATAAGCGCAGCGCCACCCGGCAACACCCGTGCGACCAACCCATATCTGGTAGGCCGGGTAAGCGCAGCGCCACCCGGCTGGCTCCCATGTTATGCTACAAAAAAATTGTCATAACAGGGGAGAGCATGGGTTCCACACGTAAAGGGATGTTGAACGTCCTTATCGCCGCCGTTTTGTGGGGCAGTTCCGGGGTTTGCGCGCAGTACATCATGGAGAAAAGCCATATCTCTTCGCCTTACCTGACCATGGTCCGCCTGCTCTTTTCCGGCGTGATCCTGTTGACCTTATCCTTCGTCCACGGCGACAGGATTTTCTCGGTCATCAAAAATCGCAAGGACGCCATCAGCCTGCTGATTTTTTCTCTGGTGGGGGCGCTCACCGTACAGCTCACCTTCCTGCTGACGATTGAAAAATCCAACGCCGCGACCGCCACCGTACTGCAATTTCTCTCCCCGACGATCATCGTGGCGTGGTTTGCGCTGGCGCGGAAAAAACGTCCCGGCATATTTGTCCTTTCTGCGATTTTGACGTCGCTTGTCGGCACCTTCTTGCTGGTGACCCACGGCGACCCGACCTCGCTCTCCATCTCGCCTGCCGCGCTCTTCTTCGGGATCGCCTCGGCGTTTGCCGCCGCGTTTTATACCACCTACCCCTCTGCGCTTATCGCCCGTTACGGCACGTTGCCGATTGTCGGCTGGAGCATGCTGCTGGCGGGGCTGATGCTCACGCCATTCTATGCCGGGCGCGGCACCACGTTCGTTATTGATGGCGGCCTGCTGCTGGCCTTTTTCTATTTTGTGGTGATTGGCACGGCGCTGACCTTCAGTCTCTATCTGAAAGGGGCGCAAATGATTGGCGGGCCAAAGGCGAGCATTTTGAGCTGCGCCGAGCCGCTGAGCAGCGCACTCTTATCGGTGCTCCTGCTTGGCGTGGCGTTTACCCTCCCGGACTGGCTGGGGACGCTGCTGATTGTGTCGTCGGTGGTGTTGATTTCACTCGATTCACGCAGACGGGTTCAGACATCGGCGTAGGCTGCTGCCCCTCACCCTAACCCTCTCCCCATAGGGGAGAGGGGACGGCCTGGTGCGGTCTTTTCTCCCTCGCCCCTTTGGGGAGAGGGGACGGCCTGGTGCGATCTTTTCTCCCTCGCCCCATTGGGGAGAGGGGACGGCTCGGTGCGATCTTTTCTCCCTCGCCCCATAGGGGAGAGGGGACGGCTCGGTGCGATCTTTTCTCCCTCGCCCCTTTCGGGAGAGGGGACGGCCTGGTGCGATCTTTTCTCCCTCGCCCCTTTGGGGAGAGGGGACGGCTCGGTGCGATCTTTTCTCCCTCGCCCCATTGGGGAGAGGGGACGGCTCGGTGCGATCTTTTCTCCCTCGCCCCATTGGGGAGAGGGGACGGCTCGGTGCGATCTTTTCTCCCTCGCCCCTTTGGGGAGAGGGCCGGGGTGAGGGGTAATGACTACTTAGCTTTAACCTTCCCCGCCACCAGCAGCGCAGTCAGCAGCATCAGCGTGCCGGAGATCACCAGCGGCGAGGTCAGCCCCAGGTGGTCAATCGCGATACCACCCACCGCCGCGCCGCAGGTGTTCGCCAGCTGAATAACCGCTACCTGAATCGACCCGGCTTTTTCCGCCTGATCCGCCAGCGACCGGGTGATCCAGGTGGACCAGCCTACCGGCACCAGCGCGAAGGCAAAGCCCCAGATCACCGCCACGGCAGACGCGATCCATTTATCGCTTCCCCACAGCATCAGCACGACGGCGCTTAACGCCAGCACCAGCGGCGCGCCCGCCAGGGCGAGCTTCAGCGAACGTTTCAGAAACTGCGCGGAAAGCGAGGTGCCGACGAAGCTGGCGATACCAAAGCTCAGCAGCACCAGCGTCAGGCCATCCACGTCGAAACCCGCCATGGTTGTGAAGATCGGGCGGATATAGGTAAAGAAGGCAAACTGCCCGGCAAAGGCCATAAAGATGGCGCTCATCCCCGCCAGCACGCCGGGGCGCTTCAGGAGACTGAACATATTCTGCTTGTGATGCGCCGCCTCGCCCGGCAGAGAGGGGAGCGCCTTCCAGACCCAGAGAATGCAGAGGAAACCCATCACCGCCGCCGCGTTAAAAACGTTACGCCAGCCGATAATCCCGCCGAGGAAGCTGCCGAGCGGCGCGGCGATCACCAGCGCAATAGAGACCGCGCCAAAGATAACCGAGAGCGCTTTCGGTACGGTGCGCGCCGGCACCAGTCGCATGGTCAGCGAAGCGGACATCGCCCAGAAGCCGCCCAGCCCTAACCCCAGGCAGGCACGCCCCAGCAGCAGCAGGGCAAAGCTGTTGGCAAAGGAGACCAGCAGGCAGGAGAGGGTCAGCAGCCCGGCAAAAAGGATCACCACCCTGCGGCGATCGGTAGCCCCAATCGCCTGCGTGATAAAGAGGCTGGAAAACATGGCGACAAAGGCGGTAACCGTCACCGACTGGCCTGCCACCCCCTCAGAAAGACCGAGATCCTGCGCCATGGGCGTCAGCAGGCTGACCGGCAGAAATTCAACGGTAATCAGGCAGGCGACGCAAAACGCCACAGAAAAAACAGCCGACCAGTTGGGACGGGTCACCTCTTTGATCTGTGGCGTGGGCGTAGTCTGAATATGTTCTGTCATGGCATCACCTGATGATAAAAACGCGCGGAAAAGTCGCGCAGTTTATCATCAAAAGTGTGACGAATTTAACGTTTCGACAACTTTTGCAGTTTTTTAATGCCGGGCGGCGCTGCGCTTGCACCGGCCTACGGGGCTTGCAGGCCCGGTAAGCGAAGCGCCGCCGGGCGAAATCACCCGCGCGCCTTAAGGGCAGCAGTCGCCAACCCCACGATCCACTCCTGGTGGCCGTTAATCATCGGGTTCGGCACGGTACGCGCCAGCTCCTGCGCCGGTACGCCTTTCTGCGACTCCTGGGTCAGGATGCGTACGCGGTTGCCCGGCAGATCCTCAAACAGCCAGGCGTGAATCACATCCAGACGGGTATGGGCATCCCCTTCCACCCAGCCATGCCAGGCGATGCGCGCCGCTTCACCCTCTGTCGGCGGAACATACTCCGTCACCTGTGCTTCAACCGGGAAGCCGAAGGTGGTGAAGCGGAACCGGGCATTCGCATGAAGTAACGGGCCGCTACCGTCGTGGAAACGGATATCTTCGGCATTGCTGTAGTAGGCGGGCCAAAGAGAAGTATCGTTAAGCTGCGTCCAAATCTCCCGGGCGGTCAGCCCGGCGACAATGATTTCGTTAGATGCGAAATTATCGGTGGTGCCTGGCAGATAATCGTTCGGCCAGATAATGGCGGATTGTTTCATGGTTCACCTCATCGTTGTGGATGAGGTAAGGATGCGCGCAGGAGTGATATAAATCTAATGGCGATGATTTATACTCTTCATCACAATACGTGATATCAGTGCAGGTAAAATACTCCCTCGTCCGGCAGGAAAAGCGGGTTGTAACGCTGCTGGAAAGCGTACAGCTCCTGCGGATCCGGCTCCATCTCGCGCATAAAGCCGAGCGCGAGGCGGACCTGCGCATCGGTGATCGGTGCCGCGAGACGCGCCTTACGCAGCAGGCGATGCCAGGTTTGCAGATTATTTTCGCTGCCGTCCACGATACAGACCTGCCAGATAAGCAGCACCTGCGCGGCATTTTGCAGATGGGCTTCGTCCGGGCGTTCAAGGTAGCGAATAAACTCGTGACCGGCGGTTTTGCCAAACTGGTCGATCATTGACTCTATCGGCAAAGAGGTGATCCCCAGACGCTCGCTTAATCTTTTAATCGCCCGGCGGGAATCGGACGTCAGCACGCGAAATCCAACAACAAACACCACGGCAAGCGTAGCTAACATGATCCAGACCATGAGTTCTCCTTTTTTGAGGGATTCATGATATCGGGAAACGCGGCGTTGTCGACAGTCAACGGTGCACTATAAGTGAACAGAAAAAAGGTGGCATAACGATATGAAAGCGGATATCCGCACGCTGGATCTGAATTTGCTGAAAACGCTTGATGCACTGCTGGACGAGCGCAGCGTCACCCGCGCGGCGGCGCGTCTCTCCCTCACCCAGCCCGCGGTCAGCGGCATGCTCAACCGTCTGCGCGACTATTTCGACGATCCGCTGTTTATTCACGCCCCGCACGGCATCGTCCCCACGGCGCGCGCGCAGGCGCTTGCCGCGCCGGTGAAGCGTATCCTTGCGGAGATAGACCTGCTGCTACAGCCCGTCACCTTCGATCCGCTAACGACCCGGCTGACCTTTACCATCGCCGCCACCGACTATGCGCTGCGGGCGGTCGTCGTTCCCTTTATCGCCGCCCTTAAGCTTCGGGCGCCCGACATCCGCGTGCGGGTGGTCCCGGTGGAGCCTGAGCGCTTACTCTCCCGGCTTGAACAGGGCAGTGTCGATCTCGCCCTCCTGACGCCGCACACCACCCCTGAAGAGTTGCACAGCCGCGCGCTCTACGATGAACGCTACGTCTGCATGATGCGCGCCGATCACCCGGATGCGGGCGCGCCCCTCTCGCTGGATCGCTTTTGCGCGCTGGAGCACGTGCTGGTCTCGTATGAAGGGGAGAGTTTTCACGGCGTGACGGACGATGCGCTGGCTGACAGAGGCCGCGAGCGCCGCGTCGGGCTATCGGTCAGCAGTTTTCTGGTTCTGCCGGAAGTGCTGGCTATCAGCGATATGATTGCCGTGGTGCCGGAGCGCATGGCGGAAAACCGCCCGGAAATGTTTGTCTGCGAAACGCCGCTGCCGGTGCCGGGCTTTACCAAAAGCATGGCCTGGCACGGAAGAGCGCACCGCCATCCCGCGCAGGCGTGGCTGCGCGGGTTGTTGCTGGAGACCAGTCAGCGGGCCTGAAGCCCTTTCAGCAGCGCCTCGTGGAAGCGTGCAGGATCCTGCATCTGCGGCGCGTGGCCCATGTCGTTAAACTCGACCAGCGTGGCGTGCGGAATACGTTTCGCCGTCTCTTTGCCCAGCACCGCGTAATTGCCAAGCGTTTTGCGGATCTCCGGTGGCGCCAGGTCTTTACCGATGGCGGTGTTGTCCTTCGTGCCGATCATCAATAATACCGGCATTTTCAGCTCGCTAAATTCGTAGACAACCGGCTGGGTGTAGATCATGTCGTAGAGCAGCGCCGAGTTCCAGGCGACGCGCTCTTTACCCGGGCCGTTGTTCAGCCCCGCCAGCATAGTGACCCAGCGCTCATATTCCGGCTTCCACTCCCCCGCATAGTAGGTATTTTTTTCATACTGGCGAATGCCGTCAGCGCTCACTTTCAGCTCCCGCTGGTACCATTTATCGACGGTAATATGCGGCACGCCGCGCGCTTTCCAGTCCTCCAGCCCGATGGGGTTGACCATTACCAGCTGCTCCACCTGCTGTGGCCACATCAGCGCGTAGCGGGTCGCCAGCATGCCGCCAGTGGAGTGGCCGATTACCGTCACCCGATCGACGCCCAGCTTTGCCAGCAAGGCGTGGGTATTGTCCGCCAGCTGCTGGAAAGTGTACTGATAATGCTCCGGCTTGGTGGATTTACAGAAGCCAATCTGATCGGGCGCCACCACGCGATAACCGCTGGCGGAGAGCGCGCGAATGGTGCCGTCCCAGGTACCTGCGCAGAAGTTCTTACCATGCATCAGCACCACGGTACGGCCGTTGGGTTTTTCCGGCTTCACGTCGAGATACGCCATATCCAGCGACTGATTTTGCGAGGTAAAGGTGAAGTGCTCCACCGGCCAGCCGTAGTCGAAACCTTCCAGCTTCTCGCCGTAGGTAGGAGCATCCGCAGCGATCGCGGGGGAGGCCAGCGCCATCAGCAGCGCAAGGCAGGACAATCGTCGGGTCAACATGCAAGCTCTCCGTTAGCAAAGGGGTTAAGGCTGCACGAAAGGCGGCAGCAAAAAACACTGTAGAGCATGGAGAGCGGCGGGTGTGTAAAGCGGGGTAAAGGTCGCGCTTACCCTGCGATAAGCGCGTTGTTCGCGGTACTGTTCAGAGAATGCCGGTCGTCACCGTAAACGAGCGGGTTTCCTGCGGCGCGAGCTGGATCAGGCTGCCGTTGCGCCGGGCGGCCAAAAATCCTTCCGGGCGACAGGTGGCGGGCAGCGCGAAGGCGGCCACCTGCTGATCGCCGTTATAGAGGATCCAGCGGGTGGCGTAGTTCAGCTCGCTGCTTGAGAAACGGGTGACGAAGGTGACGCCATCGGGGGCGATCATCTGAAATTCCGGGCGGTCCGTGTAGCGATCGAGCCGGTCGGTAAAAAAGACAATCTCCGGATCGTAATAGTGCGGTTCCGTCAGGGAGTTGAGCGTTGCTTCGCCCTCCCGCAGGCGCTGGTTGAAGGCGAGCCATTGTTCGGTAGGAATAACGTGCGCAGGCACCGTCTCGCGCAGCGCGATCGCCTCTTCCGGCACGTTCTGCGTGAAGGTGGCGCCCGGCACATACGCGTAGTTCATATGGCACATATACTGGAGCGGCATCGCCACCGAGGCCAGGTTGGTGACCGCCATCGCGATATCAAACAGGGCGCTGTTCTGATGCAGAGTGACCGTGGGCCGCGCCTCATAGTGATGACCGAAGCCCATCACATACTCGTAGCGGCCGGCCACCCGCAGGCTGTTGCCCTCCAGCTCCAGCCACGCCGCGTCCATCGGCGCACAGGCCATTTCGCCGTGCAGCGGATGGTTATCTTCCGGTGACGGGCAGCCGTTCGCCAGCAGACCGGAGTGAAAGGCGAAGCAGCCGTAGGTTTCCACCACCTCTTTCGCTGGCTTCGGCTGGCTGAACATGTTGCGCATCGTCAGGTCGTGACCGTCAAACTGCGCATCCCAGATCATCTGCCCAAGCCAGGGCAGAATAACCAGATATCCGCGGCTATTCTGCACCCGCAGCCCCTCCACGCCGCTGGCGTAGCGAAAGGCGGTGACGGTGAAATGGTCATTCTCCAGTAGGGTGCGCGGCTGTTCGCCGAACAGGTCGCGCCAGAGCGTTATTTGCGTCATCTCTCTTCTCCTTATGAGGCGGTAGCGGCGGTCAGCTCGCGGCGCACCTTGCTTTCACGCCAGAAGTAGATGCCCACGTAGACGAAACAGAGCATCGATACGAGGAAGGAGGTCTGCAGCGAGTGGAACATATCCGCCACGTAACCCTGCACCGCCGGGACGACCGCCGCGCCGACAATCGCCATCACGATCACCGCGCCTGCCATCTCCGTGTGTTCGTTGTCGACCGTATCCAGCGTGCGGGCATAAATGGTCGCCCAGCATGGGCCAAACAGCACGCTCACCAGCACCGCCACGTAGACCACGCTAAAGCCCGGCGCCAGCGCCACGTAAGCGAGGAACAGCGCGCCAATGATGGAGTAGAGGATCAGCACTTTTTCCGGGTTGAAGCGGGTCATCAGGATGTTGGCGATAAACTTGCCGATAAAGAAGCAGGCGAAGCTGTAGACCATAAAGGTAGAGGCGTCGCGTTCGTTGATATCGCCCATCTCCAGCGCCAGGCGGATGGTGAACGACCAGACCGCCACTTGCATCCCCACATAGAGGAACTGCGCCACGATACCGCGGCGAAAACGGGCGTTAGACGCCAGATAGCGCAGGGTATCCATTGCGGAGGGGCGTTTGTGCTGCGGGGTTTGCGCCACTTTGCAGGTGGGGAAGCGGGTGAGCAGGAACAGCACCATCACCACGACCAGCACCATAATCATGTACTTGTAAGGTTCGAGCGTGTTCTCCAGCATCAGGATTTTGAACTGGTGGATCTGCTCAGCGTTCATTCCGGCCATCTGTTTTTCCAGGCTATCACCTTCGGAAAAGACCAGATATTTACCCAGCAGAATGCCCGAGGCTGCGCCGATGGGATAAAAAGTCTGGCTGATATTGAGACGCAGCGTGGCGTAGGCTTTCGGGCCAATCATCGAGCTATAGGTATTGGCCGCCGTCTCCAGGAAGCTCAGGCCAATGGCGATGGCGAAAATCGCCGCCAGAAACATGGTGTAGGTGGCCATGTGCGAGGCGGGGAAAAAGAGGGTACAGCCGACGATATAGAGCGTCAGCCCCGTTAAAATCGCCACCTTATAGCTGCTTTTTTTAATGACCAGCGAGGCGGGAATGGCGATCAGGAAATAGCCGCCGTAAAAGGCGCTTTGCACCAGCGCGGAGGCAAAGTTGCTTAGCGCAAATACGCTTTTAAATTGCGTAATTAAAATATCATTTAATGCGGCGGCGCATCCCCATAACGGGAATAAACAGGATAACAAAATAAACTGGAACAGAGGGGTTTTATTCAGATAGCCGTCCGGCATCTGAATGATGTTTTTATCGTTCATAGTGCTACCTTTTATTATGTAGGGTGTTATTCGTTCAATGCGAGAAACTCATTGAATTGCTCGATGCTGGGGTAAGAGGATTGCGTGCCTTTACCGGTCACGCTGAAGGCGGCGAAAAGGGCCGCTTTTTTCATGGCGGCTTCGACATCGCCGCTCTGCACGTAGTAGTGGGCAAAGCAGCCGATAAAGGCATCCCCCGCGCCGCTGGTATCCACCGCGCTGACCTTAAACGCCGGGACGTGAACCTGCTGGTCGCGCGTCATCCACAGCGCCCCTTTTTCGCCCATGGTGACGATAATATTGTTAAGCCCTTTATCCACCAGCGAACGGGCGGCGATGCAGATATTGTCGTAATTATTGACCGGCAGGCCGGTTAATATTTCCAGCTCGGTTTCGTTAGGAACAAAGAAATCGCATTTACAGGCATAGGTCATATCCAGTTCCCGCAGCGCCGGCGCCGGATTTAATAACACCTGAATGCCATGTTTTTTACCAAACTCAATGGCGTGATAAACCGTCTCCAGCTGCACTTCGAGCTGTAAAACAATAAGCTGACATTTTTTCAAATCTTCCGCCGCGCGGTCGATATCCTCCGGCGAGAGAAATTTATTCGCCCCTTTGACAATTAAAATGCTGTTGCTGGAGTTAGCGTTGACGAAAATCGGCGCCACACCGCTGCTGGTGCAGGGCACTTTTTCCACGTAGCGGGTATTAATGCCCCAGGATTCCAGGTTGCGGATGGTGTTATCGGCGAAGATATCGTCGCCCACCTTTGTCAGCATCATCACCTTTGAGTTGAGCTTGGCTGCCGCCACCGCCTGGTTTGCCCCTTTGCCGCCGCAGCCGATTTTAAAGGCCGGCGCTTCCAGCGTTTCGCCCTCTTTAGGCATCTGGTTGATATAGGTGATGAGATCTACCATGTTGGAGCCGATGACCGCGATATCCATGTTCACTACCTCTCTGAAACAATCTTATAACAATGATATTATCGTAACATTATCATGTTATTTTAGTATCATTTGTGATTGCGATCGCGATTAAGGGATCATCATGTTGATTCTTTTATCACCGCATCGCTTATCTCCCCGATGGCTTTATCGCTACGAAAATTGCTATAAATAGCTGAAATAAAGTGATTTAACGATTAAAAGCGCGACCGGGACAGCTTTCTTTTCTCGCGGCGCGGCAGTATAGTAGACGTCACAAAAAATGTTACTCACGGAACATGTGTGTGTCGCGAGCGGAGAAGGTGAATGGAGACGAAACAGAAAGAGCGCATCCGGCGGCTGGTTGAATTGCTGAAAAAAACCGATCGTATTCATCTGAAAGAGGCCGCGAGAATGCTGGAGGTCTCGGTGATGACCATCCGCCGCGACTTAAGCCCCGATAACCATGACCAGGCGCTGCCCCTTACCCTGCTCGGCGGCTATATTGTGATGGTCAACAAGCCCGCCCTGTCGCCCGTCGTGCCGCCTGTGCGCAGCCAGACGCATCGCCCGGACGATATGGCCGTCGCCATCCTCGCCGCCGGGATGGTGGCGGAAAACGATCTGGTTTTTTTTGATAACGGGCCGGAGATGGCGCTGGTTATCAGTATGATCCCCGATGATATTACCTTTACCGGCATCTGCTATTCGCACCGGGTCTTTATGGCGCTCAATGAAAAGCCTAACGCCACCGTGATCCTGTGCGGCGGCACCTATCGTGCCAAAAGCGACGCCTTTTACGATACCAGCAACACCTCCATGCTCGACTCGCTGAACCCGCGCAAAGTCTTTATCTCCGCCAGCGGCGTGCACGAACAATATGGCGTTACCTGGTTTAATCTCGACGACCTCGCCACCAAGCGCAAAGCGATGCAGCACGGCATCCGCAAGATCCTGCTGGCACGTTACGCCCTGTTTGATGAGGTCGCTCCTGCCAACATCGCGCCGCTCTCGGCCTTTGATATCCTGGTGAGCGACCGTCCGTTACCGGCAGACTACGCTGCCCACTGCCGGAACGGCTCCGTAAAGGTCATCACCCCGGAGGGGGGTGACGAGTAGTTACTCGAAAAAGACGGCAATTTTATTGAACATGGCGGGATCTGACTGGTTACGCACCACTTTCGTTACATCTTCCAGCTTGTCGATCTGCGCCATCATCTGTTCCAGACGCTGGTCATCATTTACTAATAGCCAGATGCGGCTCTGATCGCTCCCCAGGATCGGCAGGCAGAGGATCCCCTCCACGTTAAACGCCCGGCGGGCAAAGAGCCCGCAGACGTGGGTCATGACGCCGGGGTGGTTACGTACGGTGAGTTCCAGAATGACGTTATCGTGTTGTTTCTGCATGGCTTATTCCCCCACCATTTCAGTATTCGCCGCTCCCGGCGGCACCATCGGATAGACTTTTTGTTGCGCGTCAATACGGACGTGGATCAGCGCCGGGCCGGGGCGCGCAATGGCTGCCTGCAGCGCGGCGTGGGCATCCTCTTCCGCGTTTAAATCACAGGTGTGAAGGCCAAATCCGGCCGCAATCTGCATAAAATTGATCGTTCCCGGATAGGTGGCCGCAAACACGCCCTGCTGGTAGAAGAGACTCTGCTGCTGATGCACCAGCCCCAGCGCTTCGTTATTCATCAGGATGATTTTCACGTCCAGCTGGTTTTCGGCGGCGGTCGCCATCTCCTGAATATTCATCATCAGGCTGCCGTCGCCGGAGAAGCAGATCACTTTGCGATCCGGGTTGGCCAGCGCCGCGCCAATCGCCGCCGGCAGGCCAAAGCCCATGGTCCCCAGCCCGCCGGAGGTGAGCCACTGGCGCGGACGGTTCAGCGGGTAGGCCTGCGCGGTCCACATCTGATGCTGACCGACGTCGGTGGTAATAATGGCGTTGTCATCCACGCAGGCGGCCACAGCGTTGATCAGCCCGTAGTGGCTGAGCGGGTCGCCCCCGGTGGGAATGGCGCCCGGAAACTCCTGCTGTAAATCCGCCACCAGCTGGCGCCAGTCGTTGCGCGCGTTCTCTGCGATGTGCGGGTGCAGCTGAGCGAGAACCTCGCCCACGTCCCCCTGAATCGCCACGTGCGGCTGCTTGATTTTCCCCAGCTCGGCGCGGTCGATATCCACGTGAATAATCTTCGCATTCGGGCAGAACTGTTCGGTTTTGCCAATCGCCCGGTCATCAAAACGCGCGCCCATCACGATCAGCAGATCCGCCTCCTGCAGAATAAAGTTGGTGCTGCGCGCGCCGTGCATCCCCAGCATACCCAGCGACAGCGGATGCGCTTTTGGCAGCATACCCAGCGCCATCAGCGTCATGGTGGTGGGCAGGCTGGCTTTCTCAGCAAACGCACGCACCGCGTCAGCGGCGTCAATTGCCCCGCCGCCCAGATACAGTACCGGACGCTGCGCCGCGTTAATCATCGCCGCCGCGTCGCGCACGCTCCCGGCGCTAAAGGCGGGCGCCGGGGAGCACTCGCCAGGCTCAGGCAGAACCTCTATCTCAATTTCGGCGGTCTGCACATCCTTAGGAATGTCTATCCACACCGGACCCGGACGACCGGACTGGGCAATCCGGAACGCATCGACGATCACCTGAGGCAGTTCCGCGATATCGCGCACCAGATAGTTATGCTTGGTGATGGGGATAGAGATGCCGTAGGTATCCACCTCCTGGAAAGCGTCGGTGCCAATCATCGACGAAGGCACCTGCCCGGTGATGCATACCAGCGGAATGGAGTCGAGGCGCGCGTCGGCAATGGCGGTGACCAGATTGGTCGCCCCCGGGCCGCTGCAGGCCATGCAGACCGCCGGTTTGCCCTGCGTGCGCGCCATGCCCTGCGCGATAAAGCCCGCTCCCTGCTCGTGGCGCGCCAGCACGTGGCGAATGGTGGTGCTCTGACTCAGCGCATCATAGAGCGGCAGCACCGTTCCGCCAGGGATGCCGGTGACGGTGGTGATACCCTGCCGTTCCAGTAAGTGAACGATCAGCTGCGCGCCGGTAAAACGCGTCTTCGGGGATGTTGTGCCTGAGATTGCCATGCTCCAGTCCTTTTATGGGCCGGCTTTCCGGGAGGCGTTTAAACGAAAAACCCCGCCCGGTTTGCGCCGGCGGGGTTTTGGAATTGCGTGCTGTTCCAGTCCCTACGGCGCATTGCCGACGACCACCACCACACGCACGACGACCACCGCGGCGGAGTGCGCGGTTTTTAGTAGAGTCGACGTCATCATGGAAGCGTTCATTAGGGACCTGTGTCTGGAAATATAAAGTAGATTTATACAAACATAGCTTTGGAAGCGTGACAACGGAATTATTTTCATCCGTACAAATTTGCGTCAGGGATCACGTTTCTTTTGTCAGGAAAGATCGTCAACAGCCGTGTTTATCTCATTCAATGAACAGCGCAGGCGATACACCGAATCGGGACGCCAGCTTTTTAATATGGTTCAGAGTAAGCTGCCGCTGACCATTCAAAACCCTGGAAACCATTGATTTACTACCAATTTCATCCTGAAAATCAGAGGTTGTCAGTTTATATTGATCCATCAGAGTTCTTAAAACCGCAATCCCGACAGGTACTGATTCCATCTCCTTACGTAACGCGACGATTTCTGGCTGACTGGCTTCGTAACGGCTAATTCTGGAGCTTACGATATCCAGCAGGAGGCTCTCTGGCTCATTCATGAGCAGATATTCAACCAGCTCGAGTGCGTCTTTGTAATCTTTCTCGTTCGGATGTTCACCCAACAGAGGAACAGCCGCAACAAGGGCATGCGTGGCTTTTATGGCATCAGCGACGATCATCATCTCTTCCCCTTAACGCGATGTTTTTCCGTAAAACGGTCATATTCCTTATGAGTAAAAACATCGCGCAGATAAAACTTTTGGCTTTCGAAAAATATGAGAGCCACTACTCTAAGATTGTTATTCGCGATATCAATAACATAATGCTTATCCAGATACTTGAAGTTATCCAGCGTCGGAAATAGTTTTTTTAGCGCCGCAGGCGTCTGGCAGTGACTCTTTTCGATGGTTCGCCCCAAAAAGAGGAGTGCTTCTTTGTGCTGCGGATAAAGCTTCACCGCATCCACAATAGCCTTCATAGATATTAAATGCATACTGCATGCCTGCCGCGTACGTTGCCAATTTGGCAACAATAACATATGTTGCCACTAAGTCAACCGGCGTCGGTTTTGTCAGGATGTCAGAAAACAAAAAACCCCGCCGGAGCGAGGTTTTTATCAGGGTTTGCGGTTGGTAGCCGCGAAACACACTGTGTTACGTCAACGCCAGAAGTATACGCGATCGCAGATGAAGGCGCAATTTTCGGCATAAATGTTGATACAGATGAGTATGGATGGCGCTTCACATTTTGTCTACAAAATACTGTTCATATATACAGTGTTTATCTATACTGGTTGTGTTCACAGTGAGTTAGGGGCCGCAGGGTAGATACCGGCGCGACCATGTCCTGGCTGAAACGGGTGGTGCCGTCAGCGCCTTAACCCTGAGTGAGCACACTGTGTTACGTCAACAAAGGTGCTGGCAACAGGCGGCGGAAAGGCACGTCAGCACCGTGCTCCTTTTACCGAAAGGAGAAGCGTATGAGCGTCGTGGATATGATTATTCTTATCCTCAAACTCATTGTTGCTGTTATGCAACTGCTTGATGCTGTCCTGAAATACCAACGGTGATTCAGGTTCAAGTCGCACCAAAGGGGAGCGGGAAACCGCTCCCCTTTCATAACGAGGGAGCACCATGTCGCGTTTATTGATTGAATCTGTTACGCCAGACGAACCGGGCTTTATCGCGTTGAAAGCTGAAAGCTTCGCCTCAGAATTTAATATGTTGCGCAGGCTGGAAGAGAACTGGCTCCGCGGTGAAAATCGCTTTAATGCGCCGGGTGAAAAGCTACTGGGCGCCTTTTTGAACGGCAAACTGGTGGGCATCTGCGGGCTAAATCGCGATCCGTTCAGCGAACAGCCGCGCGCTGGCCGCATTCGTCATCTTTATATCAGCGAAAAGTGCCGCCGCATGGGAATAGGCAAACAGCTGCTGGCGGCCGTGATGGCCGATGCCGGTATCTGGTTCGATTTTCTTAACACTCACGCCCCCGCCACGGCGGATGCTTTTTACCGTAAAGCTGGGTTCATCGTCGTTCATGGCGAATCACGCATTACCCACCGCCTGTTTTGCTCGGTATAACTCTCACGCGCTGGCAACATTACTTGCCGAGTTTTGTTTACAAATCCTGCCTTTCCCCTTCCTGCCATTCACCCTGCCGGGGCTTAACTTGCCCAACGGGTGTGGTAGATTCCTCCCGCATTTATGGGAATGCATAGTCACTTATTCTTTATTTTTCTATTTTTAAAACGTATTCAGCGACATGAAAAGACAAAGGAACGTTAACCTGCTGTTGATGCTGGTCCTGCTGGTGGCCGTCGGACAGATGGCGCAAACCATCTATATCCCGGCGATCGCCGATATGGCGCAGGCGCTCCACGTGCGCGAAGGCGCAGTGCAGAGCGTAATGGGCGCCTATCTCCTCACCTATGGCCTCTCCCAGCTCTTCTATGGCCCTCTTTCCGATCGCATCGGCCGACTTCCGGTGATCCTGACGGGAATGGTGATTTTTATGGTGGCGACCATCGCGGCCATGACCACCCACAGCCTCACGATACTGATTGCCGCCAGCGCCCTGCAGGGGGTCGGCACCGGTGTGGGCGGAGTGATGGCGCGCACGCTGCCGCGCGATCTCTATGAAGGAACTCAGCTCCGCCATGCCAATAGCCTGCTGAACATGGGGATACTGGTCAGCCCGCTGCTGGCGCCGCTGATTGGCGGGCTGTTAACGACCCTTGGCTCATGGCGCGCCTGTTACGCTTTTTTGCTGGTGCTGTGCGTGGTTGTTACCTTCAGTATGGTGCGCTGGATGCCCGAAACCCGCCCCGTTAACGCGCCGCGTACCCGGCTTATCGCCAGCTATAAGCAGCTTTTCGGCAACGGCGCGTTTAACTGCTATCTGCTGATGCTGATAGGCGGCCTGGCGGGGATCGCTGTATTCGAAGCCAGTTCCGGCGTGCTGCTCGGCGCAGGGCTGGGCCTCAGCAGCATGGCGGTGAGTATTCTCTTTATTCTGCCGATCCCGGCGGCCTTTTTTGGCGCCTGGTTTGCCGGACGCCCCAATAAACGCTTCTCCACCCTGATGTGGCAGTCGGTGATCAGCTGCCTGCTGGCGGGGCTGACGATGTGGATACCGGGGCTGTTGGGCATAATGAACGTCTGGACGCTGCTGATCCCGGCGGCGCTCTTCTTCTTCGGCGCAGGGATGCTCTTCCCGCTCGCCACCAGCGGCGCGATGGAGCCGTTTCCGTTCCTCGCCGGTACCGCAGGAGCGCTGGTGGGCGGCCTGCAGAATATCGGCTCCGGCGCGCTGGCCTGGCTTTCAGCGATGATGCCGCAAAACGGGCAGGCCAGTCTCGGCCTGCTGATGACGCTGATGGGGCTGATGATTTTGCTGTGCTGGCTGCCGCTGGCGCTGCGTGCGCCGCATCACGAGCAGCCCGTTTAACCGTCCCGTGGCCCGGCTTCCCGCCGGGCTTGAGCACGCTAAACCTTACGAAAATCGCAAAGCAGTAACCTGTGTTTAGCACGCTTTTCCATATCTGGTATAGAGTCAGGGGTGTTCTTATTCTGAGATAAATTATGAAAAACAGCACCCTTGCTCAGCGCATCGCGCAATTCCCTCTGCTTGAAAAGCTGATCGCTCTGGAGGAGACCACCTGGTTTAATCCGCGCGCAACAACTCTGGCCGAAGGGCTTCCCTTTGTCGGGCTAACCCGGGATGACGTCGCGGCGGCACACGCCCGCCTCCGGCGATTCGCCCCCTTTCTGGCGAAAGCTTTTCCTGAAACCGCCGCCAGCCACGGCATTATCGAATCGGAAGTGGTGGCTATCCCCGCCATGCAGCAACGGCTGGCGAAGGAAACAGGCGTCGCTGTCGACGGCACGCTATTGCTGAAAAAAGACAGTCATCTGCCCATTTCCGGCTCAATCAAAGCGCGCGGCGGTATTTACGAGGTACTGGCTCACGCCGAAAAGCTGGCGCTGGCGGCGGGGCTGCTTACGCTTACGGATGACTACAGCAGGCTGCTGGAGCCGGAATGTCAGCGCTTTTTTAGCCAGCACAGCATTGCGGTGGGATCGACCGGCAATCTCGGCCTCTCTATCGGCATCATAAGCGCCCGCCTCGGCTTTAAGGTGACAGTACATATGTCTGCCGATGCGCGCGAATGGAAGAAAGCCCGGTTGCGCAGCCACGGGGTTAAGGTGGTGGAATATGAGCAGGATTATGGCGTGGCCGTGGAGCAAGGACGCAGGGCGGCAGCGGACGACCCAAACTGTTTTTTTATCGACGATGAAAACTCCCGCACGCTCTTTTTAGGCTATGCCGTGGCGGGCGAACGCCTGAAGGCGCAGTTTACCGCCCAGGGGCGGGTGGTCGATGCCGCACACCCGCTCTTTGTCTACCTGCCCTGCGGCGTGGGCGGCGGCCCCGGCGGCGTCGCTTTCGGCCTGAAACTGGCCTTTGGCGATCACGTCCACTGCTTCTTTGCCGAGCCGACCCATTCTCCCTGTATGCTCCTGGGGATCTATACCGGCCTGCACGATAACATCGCCGTGCAGGATCTGGGGATTGATAACGTGACGGCGGCGGATGGGCTGGCGGTGGGACGCGCCTCCGGCTTTGTGGGCCGCGCGATGGAGCGCCTGCTGGACGGCTGTTATACCCTCCCGGACGAAAGCATGTATGCCATGCTCGGCTGGCTGGCGCAGGAGGAGGCGATTTGCCTGGAGCCCTCCGCGCTGGCCGGGATGGCAGGGCCGCTGCGCATTGCCGCCTCGGGACGATACAATCTTCGCAACGCCACGCATCTGGTATGGGCGACCGGCGGCGGCATGGTGCCGGACGACGAGATGGCGCACTATCTGGCGAAAGGGCGCGAGTTAGCCCATCACCGGCTGAGCCCGCTCTGACGCAGCAGGTCCATCAGCTCCGCTGGCGAACGCTGCTGGCGGGTTAAATCGCGCATCACCTTAAAAAAGGGGGCACTGTAGCGATAAAAGGCAAGATAGCCTTCGCAGAGCGCCTCGTTCTCCGACAGGCAGGTGCGGTAGCCGGGACAGAGCCGGCATCGTGGCCGGGAGCTATCCGCGCAGCAGCCCGGATCACACCAGGTTTGCAGCGTCTCATCAAAGAGCTGGATGGAGATAAGTCCGATATCCTCCTGGCACCACAGGTCGAACACGCCAATCAGAAAAGCGGCCCAGCGTGACGGGGTTACGGCATTCTTACCTGTACTCAGGGGGATAAAATGGATACGGGCCTGTCCCTGCCCCCGCAGCTGGCAATAGATCGCTTCCGGTTCAAACGCAACATGGTTATCGACCATAACGTTTGCTGCTACAACCTGACATCCTGTCATACTTACCCTGCGAACGTTAATATTTTGTATAGATGTGTTACAGCAAACAGTAATGCGAGGGAAAGTACTGCGAGGGCGATCAAGAATTTGTCACGCACCGCGCCGGGCTGCAGAAAAAGATCCTCCCTGACGTTCATCACGTTGCGGCTGCGGGTATAACGCCAGAGGATCAGTGCCGCCAGCGCCAGCACACTTATCGCAATCCAGAACGGCAGGCCGTTCTGCTGCCAGTTGTTTTTTATCGCCAGCGCGAGCAGCGCGCCATAGCCCAGCAGGGTACGCAGCCAGGCCAGGGAGGTGCGCTCCGGCTGAAGGCCGGGATCCGCTTCCCGCCGCGCCTTACGCTGCTCAGCCATAAAACACCAGCGCCATCACCATCAGCGCCACCGCCAGCAGAATAACGCTGATAATCAGCAGCCCGCGCGTATAGGGGAGATCCTGCTTCAGACGCATCGCTTGTTCATTACGCAGCCAGCGCAGATAGCCGTAGATAGCCAGGATGCCGGAGAACAGGCAGAGCAGCAGAGCCAGCGCTTCGCGGATAAGCGGCGTGGCGAAATCAGGCGCGAGCTGGTCAAGCCCGACGCCTGCCGCCAGAAAGCCGAGGGCGGTACGTACCCAGGCCAGAAAAGTACGTTCGTTAGCCAGCGAAAAGCGATAGTCCGGCGCTTCGCCGAGGCGGGAAAGTTTCATGAAGATTCCTTGTCGTGCTGCAGGCAGGCTTCAGCATAGCGTAAATCGACAAGGACAAGGAGACCGGCATCGCGAGATGCCGGTCGGAGAGATTAATGCAGTTCAGGCCAATAATCTTTGTTGGCTTCCAGCAGATCATCGAGAATCGCTTTAGCGACTGACGCGCTCGGTACGGTTTTAGAGAGCGTTATCGCCTGCCAGAGTTTCTGATATGAACGCTGTTCCCAGGCATCCACCACCAGTTTTTCGACTGCCACCTGCTGGCTCATCAGCCCTTTCTGGAAGTGCGGAATATCGCCAATGGTCAGCGGCTGTGGCCCGTTACGCCCTACCAGACAGGGGATTTCCACCATCGCATCGGCGTCGAAGTTATGGATAGCCCCGTTGTTTGGCACAATCAGCAGCATTCGTTCCTGGGTGTTGAAGGCAATCGCCGTCGCCAGATCGACGATATACGACGCATGTTCATCAATTTCCAGCTCACCGGCTGAAGAATGACCGGCTTCAACGATCGCCCGACACGCGCTGAATACATGCTTTTCCCGGTGATCCATCACTTCGTTAGCGCGGGTGCGTTCCGGGTTGGAGTGCGCCACCACGTAGTCCGGGAAGAGGTAATACTTCAGATAGGTATTGGGCAACGTCTCGGAATCGAGCGCCTGTACATCCTTCGCCTTGGCAAAGGTATCGTTCCAGCTCGCTTCGGTATGACCATCCTGAGAAGGCGGAACATAGCCGTTTTTCGCCACATATTCCCGCAGTTTCGGCATTAAATCGTTGCCGTTCAGGTCTTCTATCGCTGACCACCAGCCGAAGTGATTCAGGCCGTAGTAACGTACGCGCATCTGTTTACGATCCTTAAGACCGACAATCTGCGCCATGCGTCCTTCAATGCCGATAGGCATATCGCAAATATTGAGAATTTTGGCGTTCGGGCGCAGGCGCCGGGTCGCTTCCGCCACTATCGCTGCCGGGTTGGAATAGTTGAGCATCCAGGCGTTCGGAGAATATTGTTCCATATAATCCACCAGCTCAAGCACGCCGCCGATAGAGCGCATTCCGTAGGCGATCCCGCCCGGGCCGCAGGTCTCCTGCCCCAGCACGCCGTGGCGCAGCGGGATTTTCTCATCTTTTTCACGCATCGGGTATTTACCCACACGAATATGCGCCATCACGAAATCGACATCGGTAAAGGCGGTTTTTGGATCGGTGGTATAGCTAAACTCAACTTCCGGCGCCTGCTCTCTGAGCAGAATTTTGCACGCCTCAGCGATAATTTCCTGGCGCGCGCCGTCATTGTCATAGAACTTCAGCGCGCGCAGCGGAAAGCGGTCGCGGTTGGCTAACAGCATCAGGACAATGCCCGGGGTAAAGGTGCTGCCTCCGCCGGCGATAACGACTGAGAATTTTTTCATGATACTGCCTCCGTCATGGTGGAATGTTCGTTCATTACAGGGATCCTCATCAGTGATTCCAGCTGGTCACGTACCTGGGGTACATGCAGACCGACAATCACCTGAATGCTGTTGCCGCGCCGGACCACGCCGTGTGCCCCCAGCGCCTTAAAAATGTCGTCGCTTTGGGTGTGGGCCATATCGACCAGCGTGATACGTAAGCGGGTGGCGCAGTTGTTAATGCTTTCGATATTGGCGGCGCCGCCGAGCGCCTGTAAAAATCCGGCGGCCTGGCCGGTCTGCTGGCTGGCCGCAGCCGGTGCGGTGGTATGGCGTCGTGCGGCCTGATAGTCAGCCTTGTTATAGAGCTTGATTTCGCTCGCCTCACGGCCCGGGGTAGGGAGGTTAAGACGCTCGATCAGCGTTTTGAAAACCACGAAATAGATGCCGGTAAAGCAGATACCGATGCCGATCTGGATAAATACCATCGACGCGTGGTGATGAAACATCGGGATCCAGTTTTGCGGCAGGAACTGGTCCAGCAGACCGCCCCCCATATTGCCCACCACCCCGCAGGCATACATCACCGTCGCCATGGTCGCCGCCAGCACGGCATGGACCGCAAACAGCAGCGGCGAAATAAACAAGAATGTAAATTCCAGCGGCTCGGTAATACCTACCAGCATGGCCGTGAGCGTGGCGGGGATCAGCAACCCCGCCACCCGAACGCGATTTTCCGCTGACGCGGTATACCAGAGAGCGAGCGCAATCCCGACGGAGCCAAAGACTTTACTGTTGCCATGCAGCGCGAACCCGCCTTCCGGGAAGAGGGTTTTCAGCGGTTCGCTGCTCTGGCTAAACGCCTGTAAGTGTTCCGCCCAGTAGACCTGTATGCCGTCCTCTACCGCCGCCGGGCCGAAGATAAACGGACCGTAGACAAAATGGTGCAGCCCGGTTGGGATCAGAATGCGTTCCAGGAAGGTATAAACCCACACGCCCAGCGCGCCGGCGGAGCGTAAAAAGGCCTGCAGAGACTCAATGCCCATCTGCACCTTCGGCCAGCCCAGCAGGGTCAGCCAGGCGCAGGGGATCATCACAAAAAACGCAAGGATGACGACAAACGACGTGCCCTGAAAAATGCCCAGAAAAACCGGCAGCGGTTTATCGAAATAGCGGTTGTGGAGAGCGGTGACGATGCCTGAGATGACGATCGCCCCGATGATGCTGGTATCCAGCGTTTTGATCCCGGCAATCATCGCCAGCCCGCTTCCGGCAACAGGCTCTGCCGTAAAGTCGACGCCAAAGTAATTTCCCCAGGTCATCCCCATCGCGTTGATAAAGTAGTTCCAGATCAGGAAGCTAATCAGCACCGCCAGACAGGCCCGCCCCTGCGCCTGCTTCGCCAGGCCAATCGGTAAACCCACAGCAAAAATCAGCGGCATATTACGAAACACCGCCCAGCCGCCCTCTTCAATGATGTGAATGATTTGCGCAAAAAGGTTATCGGGGGCGGTTAAGGCTTCCCCCACAAAAAGCGGGTTTTGAAGCATGATGGCGATTCCCACCACGATCCCGGCGAACGGGAACAGCAGCACCGGGGTAAACATCGCGCCGCCAAAACGTTGTATTTGACTGAGCATATTTAAATCCTCATGAAACAACCTGTAGGGAGTAGAGGCCTTTATGGTTTTGTACTGGCCTGAAGTGAGCATAAGAATTTACGGATCGGCGGACATGGCGCGCCGCTGCGATTCGTGATCGTATTCATGGTTTAAATTTGGTCGATCAGGTCTACTTTTAGCGCTAAAGATGGACAAGTGAAGCGCAACGCTCGCCCTGACAGGCGCAGAGAGGTCTACAGGTGATCTACAAATCTATCGCCGACAGGTTACGGCTGCGGCTCAATTCCTCGGATTACCATATCGGCAGTCCGCTTCCCGGCGAAAAAGCGCTGGCGCAGCAGTTTGGCGTGGCGCGGATGACGATTCGTAAGGCGCTGGATCTGCTGGTCGGCTGGGGACTGGTGGAGCGTCGACACGGTAGCGGGACGTTTGTGTCACGCAAGGATGTCCATCACGAGACAACCAACCTCACCGGGCTGGTAGAGGTGCTGCGCCAGCTGGGCAAAGAGGTGCAGAGTAAAGTGCTGCAGTTCGAGATGATGCCTGCTCCGCCCGCCATTGCCAGTCAGCTGCGCATCCAGGCGAATGAGCGGATCTATTTTTCTCGCCGGCTACGCTATGTGGAAGGAAAGCCGCTGATGCTGGAGGACAGCTTTATGCCCGTAAAACTGTTCCGTAATCTTTCGCTCGCGCATCTGGAAGGGTCAAAGTTTGATTACATTGAAAAGGAGTGCGGGATAACCATCAGCGGTAACTACGAAAGCCTGACGCCGGTACTGGCGGACAAACAGCTGGCGGGCTACCTGAACATTCCGGAACAGACGCCGCTGCTGCGGATCACCTCCCTTTCCTACAGCGACAGCGGCGAATTTCTAAATTATTCCGTGATGTTCCGTAATACCGGCGATTACCAGGTGGACTATCATCTGCGACGCATCCAGCCTGAGAAGTGACTAACCTATCCCCCAAAACAGCACCGCCAGCAGCTGCGGGGTGATGATGCGCAGGAACATCACCAGCGGGTAGACGGTGGCATAGGAGAGCGCCGCCGCACCGCTGGTGCTATGCAGATTGTTGGCAAAGGCCAGCGCCGGAGGGTCGGTCATCGACCCCGCCAGCATGCCGCAGAGGGTGAGATAGTTCATCTTCGCCAGCATGCGCGCCAGAATGCCGACGGTCAGCAGCGGCATCCCGGTGATTAATATCCCGTAGCCAATCCAGCTCATGCCGTCGCCCTGGGTCAGAGTATCGATAAAATCGCCACCCGACTTCAGCCCCACCACCGCCAGAAACAGCACGATGCCCAGCTCCCGCAGCGCCAGGTTGGCGCTTGGCGGCATAAACCAGTAGAGCTTGCCGACAGAGCCGATACGCCCCAGGATCAGCGCCATAATCAGCGGTCCGCCCGCCAGCCCAAGCTTCAGCGCCGCCGGGAAGCCCGGTACGTAGAGCGGAAGGGAGCCAAGCAGCACCCCCAGGCCAACACCGATAAAGACCGGCAGCATCTGCACCTGCTGGAGCTTTTGCTGCGCGTTGCCCACGATATTGGCGACCGCGTCGATGGAGGATGGTCGTCCAACAAGATTGAGGATATCGCCAAACTGCAGGCTGGCGCTGGGGCTGGCGACCAGTTCAACCCCTGCGCGGTTAAGGCGGGAGATCACCACGTCATACTGCTCTTTGGCGCGCAGCTCGCGGAGCTTTTTGCCCAACACCTTTTCGTTGGTTACCACCACGCGCTCCACGCGCAGGTCGGTGCCGCGGGTGGAGAGGGAGACATCCACCTCCTGGCCGATGACCAGCTGCGCGTTATGCAAATCCTCCGGCTGCCCGACCAGATGCAGGAGATCGCCGGTCTGGATCACCGTCGCCGGGGACGGCACCATCAGCGTCTCCTCCCTTTTGAGGCGGGAGCAAATAATTTTCGCGCTGTTGAGTATCGGAACATCCTGGATCATCAGGTTGTTCAGATTGGGGTTTTCAACGCGAATATTGATGGTTTTAATCAGCTGATGACCATTGGTCAGCGTCGATTCATGCTTTTGCGCCTCCTCTTCGACGTTCACGCGAAAGAGCACGCGCACCAGCCACATCGTCAGCAATATGCCGCAGATCCCGAAGGGGTAGGCCATCGCGTAGCTCATCCCCATCTGGTCGACAATGCCGGAGGAGATACCCAGATCGCGCAGGATTTGCTGCCCGGCCCCCAGCGCGGGGGTATTGGTGACGGCGCCGGAAAAAATCCCCAGCACCACCGGCAGCGGAACGGAGAAGAGTTTATGTACGATAGCGGTGACCAGCCCACCCATCACCACAATCCCCAGCGCAAAGAGATTCAGCCGCAGGCCGGAGACGCGCAAAGAGGCGAAAAAGCCCGGCCCCACCTGAATACCGATGGTGTAGACAAAGAGAATCAGGCCAAATTCCTGAATAAAGTGCAGCATGTCAGCGCTGAGGGTTATGCCAAGCTGGTCGACAAAATGGCCGACGATGATGCCGCCAAACAGCACGCCACCAATGCCAAACCCGACGCCGCGGATTTTGACGTTGCCAATCCATAACCCGATCACCGCTACCATAGCTAAAACGCTGACGGTTAACGCGATATCACTCATGATCACTTCCTGTGAAAAACCCTTTTTAATATAGGGATTTTCTCAGAGCCTGACCACGCTGTATGGGCGATGGCGCACAAAAAAGCCCCGCAAAAATGCGGGGCTTAGCGCTTTTCCTCCTGAGCGGAGGGCGATGTCGGAAGATTAGCTGTTCAGCGCCGGGCGTTCGCTGATGGCGATACGCTGCGGAGCGACAGGTTCCGGCAGGTTGCGGGTCAAATCAATATGCAGCAGCCCGTTGGTAAAGGTCGCGCCGGAGACCTCCATATGGTCAGCCAGCGTAAAGCTCAGGCTGAACGGCTGCATGACCAGCCCCTGGTGCAGCCAGTGGGTTTCGGCGGCCGGTTTTTCCGGGGTGCCTTTTACCGTCAGACGCGTACCCTCAAGCTGGATATCAAGATCCTCCTGACGGAAGCCCGCCAGTGCCAGGGTGATGCGATAGTGGTTGTCATCGCTTTTTTCGATGTTGTACGGGGGGAAGCTCTGCTGCTCTGCGGTGCTTTGCAGCGCGTTAGCCAGTTTGTCAAAACCGATCCACTGACGCAGCAGGGGGGATAAATCGTAGTTACGCATGGTATGTCTCCTTCTGAGAAGCGAGTTCCGCGCTTTTTGCGCGAGTGTTTACCTGCAAATCCGCATGGATTCGCATCTGCTCCCGTTTCGGCAAGCAATTCAGAGGGCAGCGCAAGCCGCCCGGATCATTAATTAATTTCGATACGGCGCGGTTTTTTCTCTTCCGGAATTACGCGTTCCAGATCGATAAACAACAGGCCGTTCACCAGGTTTGCCCCTTTAACATGAATGTTTTCGGCTAACTGGAACTTACGTTCGAAGTTGCGCTCGGCAATGCCCTGGTAGAGATAGGTACGTTCTTTCTGTTCAGCCGCGTGCGCCCCTTTAACCACCAGCAGGTTGTCCTGTGCGGTGATATCCAGTTCGCTTTCTGCAAAACCGGCAACGGCAATGGCGATGCGGTAGTGGTTTTCGTCGACTAATTCAACGTTGTACGGAGGATAGCCGTTCCCCTGATTTTGATTGTTTTCTAACAAGTTAAACAGACGATCAAAACCGATGGCTGAACGATAAAGCGGAGAGAGATCGAAATTACGCATAGTTAAAGCTCCTGAAATCAGCGAGAGTCATTGCGCCTTCCACAATGGACAGGCTATGGCGCCCGAAACACCCCGCAGGCGTGTTCGTTATTGGGCCACACTGTGAAAATGGGTCTGGATTCGATCTTTTCAAGCAACTTAACGCAACTTTTTTTTGCACTTTCCCCAGGCTTGCATAGACTGGGACGTGAGCACAAAAGGTTAAATTGCGAGGGCCGCCACAGAGCGGCGCTTTTCAGCTATTCATTTCAGATGGGGCTCGCTATAACCGTAGAGGTAAGTAGGCGAGCCCCATTAACGATGACAAACGGATGATGAAAAATATTCTGGTTACGCTGACGCTGTTCAGCACACTACTGCTTTGCGGGTGCTCAAGCGTCATGTCCCACACCGGGGGTAAGGAAGGAACCTACCCGGGGACGCGCGCCAGTGCGGCGATGCTGGGCGATAGCGAGACGAACTGGGGCACCAAATCGCTGGTGATCCTTGATATGCCGTTTACGGCGGTGGCGGACACGCTGCTGTTGCCGTGGGATTTCTTCCGTACCGATAAATCGGTGCGTTCGCGCGTGGAAAAGAGCGAGCAGCAAAACCTGGCGACCAACTCGGTCATCCCGCCCGCTCAGATGCCTGGGGAGTAACTACCACCCGGTTTGTGCCGTCCAAATCTGCCGGAAACCGCCCGTCTCTTCCATCCACGCCACCTGTCGGCCATCGGGCGAAAAGACCACCGCGTCGCCGGACGGCGGATTGCCGTGATCGGTAGTCAAAAAGGTCACGTCGCCGGTGCGGGCGTCGCAGCAGGCGATGCGGTTTTCCAGCACAAAGCCGAGCGCCCGTCCCGACGGATGCCAGTTAAAGGCTGAGGTGATATCGCTGTGGTTATGGGTAAGCTGGCGAGGCTCGCCCCCTTCCGGCGCGATAAGCCAAAGCTGCACAATGCCGCTATCGTCGCGCATCAGAAAAGCGATCTCCGTCGCCTGCGGATTGCTGCGTACCCAGTGGCGCGGCACGTTGACGAGCCCGGGGTAGCGGCGATGGTGGGTGAACGTCAAGCGACGCTGCGCCACGCCCGCAGGCGGCGCGGGCATCGTCTCCGGCGTGCCCTGCAGCGGCGCATCCCCCGCGCGCTTCCAGTCCGCCTCCCCTTTCGGCAAATCAACGATAAACAGCTCCGGCACCTTTTCGCCGCCTGCGGAGAGGGTATCGCCAATAAAAGCCAGCCGATCGTTACCGACCCACCCCTCTTCATAGGCGCGATTGATCTCATCGCTGCCCGGCGCAGGATGCGGCGTGGTGCGGCTTACCAGCACGCTCCAGAATGTGCCGTCATATTCACGCGGATGGTTACCCGGCACCCGCACCGGCCCGCAGGGCACGGCAACCCCTACGTTGCGTAAATCGAGCTTTGGATCGCGCTCATGCAGCACATGGTCGTTATAGGTAAAACTCACCCGCTTCCCGTTGGGACTGTAGACATGCACGTGGCTACCGCCGCGCAGCGCGCCTGGAGTATAGGGCGCGGTGATATCCATTGCGTCCAGGTTGCTGATTTCACCCTTATGCGCCACTACGCCGCGGCGATGGTGAAAGTCATAGCGCCAGTCCGCGTCCGGGTTTTCCGGACCGTGAATAAAGAGATAGCTCTCCGACGTGGGATGAACGGTCACTACGCCCACGCACGCGCCCCGGGTGGCCCGGTAAATCACCTCCACCTCACCCGTTTCGACATTAACCCGCTCGATCGTTTCGCCGGTAAAAGAGGCGCCTGATGGTCGCACGTCAAACACCAGCCAGCGGCTGTCCGCCGTCCAGGTATTGATGTTAGTAAGCTGATGGTTGCGGGGAGCGAAGGTGATTTGTTTCATAAGAGAACCCTGATGCGCAGTTATCGCATCAGGGTAAAACATCGAAAGGAATTAGCCTACTCGTTTCATGTCCCGCCCCGTAAAGGGCCGGGGTTAATGATCCCGCGAGGCGTTTCTTTGCGCATCCTGCTCCCTGGCCCGCTCAGCCAGGGAGGGGAAATCCTTCGGGGTATAATAAGGGGAAGGCGGCGGCAGTTGCGCCATATTATCGCCGGGCCAGAGCTGCATTTCGCCAAGCGCGTTCAGATCAAAGCCTTTCCAGCGATGCGGCAGGCTAAGATGGACGGGCACCGTTTGTTCGCCGGGAACCGGCGTGGGCAGGCGGCTGTCGCCCATCCGGAAGTTACGGTAGAGCACCAGATACTTTTCCGGCACCCTGCGCTGGCTGCTCCACCAGCGGCCATTCAGCATATCAAACTGAAAACGGGTGATCTCCGCCGGTTGCGCCCCCAGGTTGGTCAGCGCCTGTCGCAGGGCGGTGCCCATCGCCATATTGTACATGCCCGGGGAAGCCGTCTGTCCGTTAAGGATTAACGACGCCGCCAGCCGCGCCCCCAGCAGATTGGAGTAGAGATCTTCCGGCGAAAACGCCGACACCCCTTCTGAAAAGCCAGGCACCGACTCAAAACCGTACCACTGCGCAATCTCATGCCATTCCGCCACCTGATAGGCCACATGCGCCGCCAGCCAGGCGGCCAGAGAATAACGTTCGGCAGCATCGTCTGGCGGCGTAAAGGCAGTAAAGACCAGGCGGCGTTCCGCCAGCTCATCCCCCAGACTAAGCGTAAAAGCCTGTCCCAGCTTTGGCAGGAGCTGGCTGAACACGTAGACCGTAATGTCGGCGGTATCGCGGACATGCGCGGTATCGATAAATCCGCCTCGCGAGGTATAGAGAATACCGTTGTTCTCGCGGCCCAGCCCTGCCAGATTCGCCAGCCCGGTCAGCAGATGGTCGTTGTACTGATGCTGGCCCAGCTCGTCCACCGTCACGGTATTATTCAGCTGATAAAACGGCACCGGCATACCCAGCAGCTCAGCGTGCAGGTCGTAGCCAAACGCGCAGCACGGACGGAGCCCGTTGGGCTGAGGCTGCGGCGACATGACCGGCCAGGCTTCGCTGGCGGCGGGCGGCGCGCTCGTCGATAAATTCAGATTAAGCGGCAACGCCGCACAGACTGGTGCGAGGGTGCCCCATGCCAGCATCAACAGAGATAAAACCCGGCTTATTCCTTTCAAAATGCTTCTCCTGCCTGAAAATAGAAACCACTGCTGCCTTTGCCGATACCGTAATCCAGCCGCACATTCATACGGGGCTTAAATTCAAAGCGGTAGCCCACCCCCGCGGAGGGCAACCAGCGTCCATTATCCAGCGATGAGAACGACGGTCCCATCGTACCGGCGCCTATCCAGCCCACCACGCCATGCCGCCAGCTTAGCTTGCGCCGGTACTCCAGCTGGCCGCTGACCGCGTTCTTATCGCGGTAGCGTCCTTCGTAATAGCCGCGCATCCGATGGTTACTGCCCAGCAGCGGCAACATGTTCCACGGCACCTCTCCCTGGGTGAACGCGCCGTCAGTTTCCCAGGCCAGCACAGTATTCTCATCAACCGAATGGTAGCGGCTGTAATGTAGCTGATACTCATCAAACTGCGTATCGCTTCCGACATCCGGTGAAAAATGGGTATAACGGAGCCGGGCATACTGACCCTTGCGCGGATTGGGCATAAAATCGCGATCGTCCCAGCTAAACTCCACGCTGCCGCCGTTGCTGACCGACGACGGCCCCTGCGCCGTATCTTCAATTTTGCGCGGATCGTTGACGTCCATTTGCGCGGCGTGCTGTAGATCCAGCGTCCAGCCAACCCCCAGATAGACATGGGGGGCAAGCCGTCGGTAGATGGTCGGACGAAGATCCAACACCTGGGCGGTGTACTCCTCTTTGGCGCTCTCTTTATCGCCAGCGGTGAATCCCTTTCCCCAGTACCAGGTCGGCGTATGGCTAATGGCGCCATCGAGAAAGAAACGCCAGCGATCCTGCGCGTAAAAGGCGTAATTCTGCATGGTCAGGCCAAACGCGCCGGTGGAGCTTACATAACCGCTGAGAGACAACGTTGAGTTCTGGCTGACCTTGTCATCGGGATCGGGGCGATACATCCCCACTACTGCCGTTCCGATACCCACCCCCAGTTCCGGGGTGTAGAACGGCCCAGGCATCACGCCCCAGTTAACCCCTTTTGCGGCATCGAAGCTTTCGCTGTCACCCATTTTTTGCAGCCATGCGTCTATCTGCTCGCGGCCCGGCAAATTCGCCCGGGCCGCCGGAACGGCCAGCAGCCCGACGGCGCAGAGTAAAAGAGGGCGGTTCAAAAGCGGTACTCGCCTGCTACAAAGAAGCTGTTACGTTCGGCAAAACCGACTTCGGTGGTAATGTTAAAGCTGCGGGTGATCTCATACTGCGCCCCCAGCAGCACGTTCCATGGCGATTGCAGATGCTGTTTCACATCGAAGCGGCCGTTATGCGACTGGTTCGCCAGATCCACCATCTGCTGCAGCATCGCGGATGGCATGTTCAGATCGTCCAGGCTGCCCTTAAACTCCTGCTGCACATCCTGATACATGCTACCCACCCAGACGTTAAGCTTGCCCGACGGCAAATGAAAGCGGTCTATTCCCGGCGTGGAGAAGCGATAGCCGATGCGCGGCGAAACGGTAAACGCGTCGATGCTGCCATCCAGAATATCGAACTGCGTCTGGGTGTAGTTGGCATCAAGGGCGGTAAACCAGTTGCCGACGCCCCCCACCAGCGTGGTGCCAACCCCGTAGGTCGTGCCTTTGAAATCGAGCTTAAACTGCAGATTTTGCAGATTTGCCGGGTGGTAGGTTTTCCCTGCAGGCCCGTTAATCCCGACGCCAATTTGCGAAACAGAATGGCCTTCGGTATGACCTATCAGGCCGTAGACGTTCATAAACGGCAGCAGCCAGGCGTCCAGCTTCATCGTTTCGGTCTGGCTCTTTTCCCGGGTATCACCCACGTTGATTTTAAAGGCGTTATCCAGTGGGATAGATTTGCCGAAAGGACCGGTTAAAGCCAGCCCGTTGAAATTGATGCTATCAACGTCAATATTCTGACGCATATTCATATAGTTGATGTTGATACCGAACGGCGCAGGAAGTTCATAGCCCCGCTTTCTGGCTTCGTCGCCCCACAAAGGGAGCACTGACGTACTCTCTGCTTTTGCCTTTTCCGGCGTCGGCGCGATCTCTTCTGCCGGGGTTGCGACGTCGTCATCGTGATAACGATAGAGTGGCGATAAGTCTGCAGGTGAGCTGTTTGCAGCCCAGGTCGAAAACGCCGCAAACGGCAGCGTTGTCAGCACCAAAAGGGAGCTTTTTTTCATAATTATTAATTGTTTATTCTGGCGAGAAACGCCGGTTTATCGAAGGGGGCTAAGAATAAAGGAATGTCGCACTTTTTAGAGGGATTTCCGTGCGGATTTATGTTTTGCAATAGAAAACTGTGAACTTACATCTTCTGAAAAGCGATGCCTGCAAATGCTTATCTTTCTGTCGGCCCGACCGGGATCGGGCCGACGAACGATCAGGACAAGACGTATTTTTCGATTGCCCAGGCTACGCCATCTTCAATATTCGACCTGGTGATGAAATTCGCCGCCTCTTTCGCAGCCGGAATCGCGTTGTCCATCGCCACCCCTACGCCCGCAAATTCAAGCATCGCAATATCGTTTTCCTGGTCGCCAATCGCCATGATCTCGTCGCGCTCAATGCCCAGCGCATCAGCGAGCGATTTCACCCCTGTGCCTTTATTCACGCGCTTATCAAGGATCTCAAGGAAATAGGGAGCGCTTTTCAGCACGGTATATTTCTCTTTCACCTCTGCCGGGATACGGGCGATGGCCCGATCGAGAATGGCGGGCTCGTCAATCATCATCACCTTCAGGAACTGCGTCTCCGGGTCCATTTTTTCGGCTTCGCAGAAGACCAGCGGGATCGTCGCCACATAGGATTCATGCACCGTGTAGTAGCTGATATCACGGTTGGCGGTGTAAAGCGTATTACGATCGAGGGCGTGGAAATGGGAACCGACCTCACGGGAGAGTTTTTCCAGGTAGCGATAGTCGTCATAGCTCAGCGCGGTCTGCGCCACGGTACTGCCATCGCCCGCCTTTTGTACCAGCGCACCATTATAGGTGATGCAGTAGTCGCCCGGCTGTTCCATATGCAACTCTTTCAGGTAGTTATGCACCCCCGCATAGGGACGACCGGTGGTGAGTACCACGTTGACCCCTTTTTCACGGGCGGCGGCAATCGCGTTTTTAACGGCAGGAGAGATGGTGTGGTCCGGCAGCAACAGCGTGCCGTCCATGTCAATTGCAATGAGTTTGATAGCCATGGGATCCCCGGTTTGAATGAGTCTGAACTCATGCTAACGCGATTCGGCTCAAAAAACACGGGAAGAAAGGAGGCTGAGACTGGCGAGGGGATTCCTCTTTTGGGAAACAGAATTTGCCCTCACCCCGGCCCTCTCCCGACAGAAGCCAGGGAGAAATGAGGGCCCCGGGCTATCCCCCTCCCCGATGGGGAGAGGGTTAGGGTGAGGGAAATTACAACTTAGATATCGATATTCGCCGCTTTCAGCGCGTTCTCTTCGATGAAGGCGCGACGCGGTTCTACCGCATCGCCCATCAGGGTGGTGAACAGCTGGTCGGCGGCAATCGCGTCTTTGACGGTCACGCGCAGCATGCGGCGGCTTTCCGGGTCCATGGTGGTTTCCCACAGCTGATCCGGGTTCATTTCGCCCAGGCCTTTATAACGCTGGATAGAGAGGCCACGACGGGACTCTTTCACCAGCCAGTCCAGCGCCTGCTCGAAGCTGGCAACCGGCTGACGACGCTCGCCACGCTCGATAAACGCATCCTCTTCAATCAGACCGCGCAGCTTCTCACCGAGCGCACAGATACGGCGGTATTCCGGCCCGGTAACAAACTCGTGCTCCAGCGGGTAGTCAGTGTCTACACCGTGAGTGCGCACGCGGATCACCGGTTCAAACAGCTCGCCGTTTTCGCGTACGTCGAACTTCCACTGGCTGCCGTGCTGCTCTTTCTCGTTCAGCTCGGTCACCAGCGCGTTCACCCAGCGGGTAACCGTCTGCTCGTTGCTGAGATCCGCTTCGGTCAGCGTCGGCTGATAGACAAGCGCTTTCAGCAGCGCCTTCGGATAGCGGCGCTCCATGCGGCCAATCATCTTCTGCGTGGCGTTGAAGTCAGAGACCAGTTTTTCCAGCGGCTCGCCCGCCAGTGCCGGGGCGCTGGCGTTGGTGTGCAGCGTCGCGCCGTCCAGAGCGATAGAGATCTGATACTGATCCATCGCTTCGTCATCTTTGATGTACTGCTCCTGCTTGCCTTTTTTCACCTTGTAAAGCGGTGGCTGGGCAATGTAGACGTGGCCACGCTCAACAATTTCCGGCATCTGACGATAGAAGAAGGTCAACAGCAGCGTACGGATGTGCGAGCCGTCGACATCCGCATCGGTCATGATGATGATGCTGTGATAACGCAGCTTGTCCGGGTTGTACTCGTCACGGCCGATGCCGCAGCCGAGCGCGGTGATCAGCGTCGCCACTTCCTGAGAGGAGAGCATCTTGTCGAAACGCGCTTTCTCCACGTTGAGGATTTTACCCTTCAGCGGCAGAATCGCCTGGTTCTTACGGTTACGGCCCTGCTTCGCAGAACCGCCCGCGGAGTCCCCTTCCACAAGGTAGAGTTCAGACAGCGCCGGGTCGCGTTCCTGGCAGTCCGCCAGCTTGCCCGGCAGGCCTGCTAAGTCCAGCGCACCTTTACGACGGGTCATTTCACGCGCTTTACGCGCCGCTTCACGGGCACGCGCGGCGTCGATAATTTTGCCGACCACGATTTTCGCGTCGGACGGGTTTTCCAGCAGATATTCGCTCAGCAGTTCGTTCATCTGCTGCTCAACCGCCGATTTCACCTCGGAGGAGACCAGCTTGTCTTTAGTCTGCGAGGAGAATTTCGGGTCCGGCACCTTCACGGAGACCACGGCAATCAGCCCTTCGCGCGCATCGTCGCCGGTGGCGCTGACTTTCGCTTTTTTGCTGTAGCCCTCTTTATCCATGTAGGCGTTCAGGGTACGGGTCATCGCCGCGCGGAAGCCCGCCAGGTGCGTACCGCCGTCGCGCTGCGGAATGTTGTTGGTGAAGCAGTAGATATTTTCCTGGAAGCCGTCGTTCCACTGGAGCGCCACTTCAACGCCGATACCATCTTTTTCGGTGGAGAAGTAGAAGATATTCGGGTGGATCGGCGTTTTATTCTTGTTCAGGTACTCAACAAACGCCTTGATGCCGCCTTCGTAGTGGAAGTGATCTTCTTTGTTATCACGTTTGTCGCGCAGACGAATCGAGACGCCAGAGTTGAGGAACGACAGTTCGCGCAGACGTTTCGCCAGAATTTCGTATTCAAATTCGGTTACGTTGGTGAAGGTCTCCAGGCTCGGCCAGAAACGTACCATCGTACCGGTCTTATCGGTTTCGCCGGTCACGGCCAGCGGCGCGTCAGGCACGCCATGCTGATAGATCTGGCGGTGAATTTTGCCTTCGCGCTGGATAACCAGCTCCAGTTTCTGCGACAGGGCGTTCACCACGGAGACGCCGACGCCGTGCAGACCGCCGGAAACTTTATAGGAGTTATCGTCGAACTTACCGCCCGCGTGCAGAACGGTCATGATCACTTCTGCCGCCGACACGCCCTCCTCCGGGTGGATCCCGGTCGGGATGCCACGTCCATCATCCTGTACGGAAACGGAGTTATCGGCGTGGATGGTGACGATAATGTCTTTACAGTGACCCGCGAGCGCCTCGTCGATAGCGTTATCTACCACCTCAAATACCATGTGGTGCAGACCGGTGCCGTCATCCGTGTCGCCGATATACATACCCGGGCGCTTACGCACCGCATCCAGCCCTTTGAGGACTTTGATACTGGAGGAGTCATAAGAATTCGACATCAACGTTTCTCGCTCATTTTATCTTGGGTTAATCCGTTATTTTACCCTTTTCCACGGTGAACATCTTCGAATTTTTGTCCGACATGTCCATAACGTGTTCAGCGCTAATGGCGCTGACGAAAACCTGCGACTGCGTGGCTTTTAAGCGGCTGGCAAGCAGCCCACGCCGCGCGTCGTCAAGTTCCGAGGCAAAATCATCTATCAGGTAGAGGCAGCGCCGCCCGCTCTCACGGGTGAGGTATTCCCCCTGCGCCAGGCGCAGGGCGCACATCAGAAGCTTAAGCTGCCCGCGCGACAGCGTATCTTCCACCGGCGCGCCGTCGGCGCGGATGCGGAAGTCCGCTTTGTGCGGGCCGTGCGCGGTGTAGGTCAACATCCGGTCGCGCTCGAAGCTTCTCTCCAGCACCTCAGCATAGTCCGTCTCTTTCTCCCAGCCACGCTGGAAGGAGAAGGAGAGAGAGAACTCGGGTAAAAACTGTTTGCAGGTATCGGCCATATCCGCGGCGATCCCGGTGCTGTAATCGGCGCGCCAGCGGCTGATCTGTTCCGCCAGCGGGATCAGCTCTTTGTCCCACGCACGCAGCTCGGCATACCGGGAGACCTGGCGCAGCGCGGCGTTGCGCTGTTTAAGCAGGCGCTTCAGGTTGCTCCAGGCGTTAAAGAAGCCCGGTTCGTTGTGAAAGCATCCCCAGTCGAGGAACGCTCTTCTGTATTTGGGGCCGCCGTTGAGTAAAGTAAACCCCTCGGGGGTAATTAACTGCATCGGCATCAGCAGCGCCAGCTCCGCCACTTTGTGGCCATCGGTGCCGTCGATACGCACCTTGCTGTCACCCTGCTTGTCTTTGGTGAGGCCGATGGCGGTTTCCCGCTCCGCCCCCTGCAGGCGCCCGTGCAGGACAAAGGCCTCCTGCTCGTGACGAATGACACGCCCAATCTGCAAACTGCGGAACGCCCGGCCATGGCCGAGCGTGTAGATGGCTTCCAGCACGCTGGTTTTGCCGCTGCCGTTCGCGCCAACCAGGAAATTAAAGCCGGGGGATAAAGCGAGATCCGCATTTTCGATATTGCGGAAATCTTTAATTAAAAGGCGCGTCAGTGACATATCTGGGTTTCTTCGGGCCAGGGTGTAATCGGCGCAGCCACTTTCAACGCGGACTGCGCGCAGACCCTGGAGCGTACACGAAGTACGTGACAGGGGCGAGCACAGCCCGGGTTAAAACTGGCAAGTAAGATAGCCCGCTATTTTTCACTAAAGTCTCATTGGCATAACAACGTAAGCCGCGCTTTGGCTGGCAGCGTCTTCAATCTGTACGCTCGACACCGAGTCAGTCAGCAAAATGCGCACATTTTCGCACTTCAGGGCGTTAAGCACATCCAGCACGTAGCTAACGTTAAAGCCGATCTCCATCTCCGTACCGGCGTAGGTGACGTCCAGCATCTCTTCCGCCTCTTCCTGTTCCGGGTTGTTGGCGGTGATTTTCAGCTGGTTTTCGCTCACATAGAGACGTACGCCGCGAAACTTCTCGTTAGAGAGGATCGCCGCGCGGGCAAAGGCCTGCTTGAGAATATCGCAGCCTGCTTCGAGCGTTTTGTCGGGGTTCTTCGGCAATACGCGGCGATAATCCGGGAAACGGCCATCCACCAGCTTGGAGGTAAAGATAAAATCGCCCACATGAGCGCGAATATTGTTGCTGCCGATCTGCACGCGCAGCGGCGTCTCGCCGCCGTCGAGCATACGCATCAGCTCAATCACCCCTTTACGCGGCACGATCACCGAATGGCTGGGCAGTGATTGCCCGATGGGCATGGAGCAGACCGCCAGACGGTGACCGTCAGTGGCGACGGTACGCAGCTCTTCCCCTTCGGTTTCGAACAGCATGCCGTTTAAGTAGTAACGTACATCCTGATGCGCCATCGAGAACTGGGTCGCCTCGATCAGACGCTTCATGGTCGCCTGCGGCAGGGTAAATTCGACCTCGCTCTGCCAGTCGTCCAGGTTCGGAAAGTCGGCGGCAGGCAGCGTGGAAAGCGAGAAACGGCTGCGGCCAGAGCGCACCAGCATGCGATCGCCTTCCAGCTGCACCGCGATCTCGGCGCCTTCCGGCAGGCCGCGGCAGATATCAAAAAACTTACGCGCCGGAACGGTGGTCGCTCCCGCCTCGTGCGGCTGAGAGAGCGTCACGCGTGCGACCATTTCCATTTCCAGGTCTGTACCGGTCAGCGACAGCGTACCGTCTGCGACCTGAAGCAGCAGGTTTCCAAGAATAGGCAGCGTCGGACGGCCGCCTAACGGGCCGCTCACCTGTTGCAGCGGTTTTAAGAGATGTTCACGTTCAACGGTAAATTTCATAGCGTCACGATGATAGTGTTCTGATTAAATTGGAAAAATCTTCTTTTATGTCGTGGCTTTCTTCGCGCAGCTGCTCAATCTTGCGACAGGCATGCAGCACGGTGGTATGGTCACGGCCACCAAAGGCATCGCCGATTTCCGGCAGGCTGTGGTTGGTTAACTCTTTTGCCAGCGCCATTGCCATCTGGCGCGGTCGCGCCACCGAGCGGGAACGGCGTTTAGAGAGCAGGTCCGCCACTTTAATTTTGTAGTACTCCGCCACCGTCTTCTGAATATTGTCGATGGTGACCAGTTTTTCCTGCAGCGCCAGCAGATCGCGCAGCGCTTCGCGCACAAAATCGATAGTAATGGCGCGTCCGGTAAAGTTCGCGTTGGCGATGACGCGGTTCAGCGCCCCTTCCAGCTCACGAACGTTAGAGCGCAGGCGCTTGGCGATAAAGAACGCGACCTCGCCCGGCAGGCGGATGTCGTTCTCGTCAGCCTTTTTCATCAGGATCGCCACGCGGGTTTCCAGCTCCGGAGGCTCGATCGCCACGGTCAGCCCCCAGCCGAAGCGGGATTTCAGACGATCCTCGACGCCGTTGATCTCTTTCGGATAACGATCCGAGGTGAGAATGATCTGCTGATTACCTTCGAGCAGGGCGTTAAAGGTGTGGAAAAACTCTTCCTGGGATCGTTCTTTATTGGCAAAAAACTGGATGTCATCGATCAGCAGCGCGTCAACGGAGCGGTAATAGCGTTTAAACTCTTCGATAGCGTTGTTTTGCAGCGCCTTGACCATATCCTGCACGAAGCGCTCGGAGTGCATGTAGACCACCTTCGCGTTCGGCTTGCGCGCCATGATGCCGTTGCCGACCGCATGCAGCAGGTGGGTTTTACCGAGGCCAGTGCCACCATAGAGAAACAGCGGGTTGTAGGCGCCGCCGGGGTTATCCGCCACCTGGCGGGCCGCCGCGCGCGCCAGCTGGTTCGATTTACCCTCAACGAAGTTATCGAACGTATGCTTAACGTTAACGTTGGAGCGGTAGGTGGGTTCAGCCGGAGCCGGCACATTATCCCAACCGGGGCGGGCCGCTGGCGCGGCGCGCGGCGCGGGTGCCGGAGCAGCCTGCGCAGGCGCGGCCACATTGACCGCCTCTTTCACGGTCTGGGTGACCGGTTTGGTCCCCACTTCAAAACGCAACTGTGGCGCATCAGAGCCGCAGAAATCGTTCAGCAGTCCATTGATATTGTTCAGGTACTTGTCCCTTACCCAGTCGAGCACAAAACGGTTTGGCGCATACAAAGCCAGCGTGTTATCGCTCAACTCCGCCTGCAACGGGCGGATCCACATACTAAATTCTGTGGCTGGTAACTCATCCTGCAATCGGGCAAGACACTGCTGCCAAAGCGAAAGTGACACGGCGGACTCCACTCGAACAATAAAAGAAAACTATTGAATATTCATGATTGTTGGCACACGTCGGAAAGACCCGGTGCAACAGGGTGACGTGCGAATTGCTATCTGCAATTTTACCCGGCCAGGATCCTGGATCGCGATCGGGACCGCGGATCATAGCGTAAAGTGAGCCAGAGATCTTCTGTTTCTCACAGATTCTTCCCGATTTATCCACAGGACGATCTCGAACCGGGTAAGTGTAAACGATCCTGGCGGCAGCGCCGCGCGATTTAGCCCGCATATTGGAAAATTTAATGAGCACAGCCGCTTTTTTACCTAAACGATCTAACGAAGATCCGGGACGATCCTTGCGCTTTGACGGGGAGGCCGTATAATCCCCCACCCGGCGCGTGATGCTCGCCTTCCAGCGTCGGACGCTGCTCATTTTCCACGCGAAATCGTGCGGAAATAGCCGGGAAATAAGGAAAGAGAATTGACTCCGGAGTGTACAATTATTACAATCCGGCCTCTTTAATCACCCACGCTGAGGCGTTAGTCGTTCGAATTTCGTTCGGGTACACGCAAAAGTCAGTGAATTTATTCAAGTTTAGGTAGAAATCGCCATGAAACGCACTTTTCAACCGTCTGTACTGAAGCGCAACCGTTCTCACGGCTTCCGTGCTCGTATGGCTACTAAAAATGGTCGTCAGGTTCTGGCACGTCGTCGTGCTAAAGGCCGCGCTCGTCTGACCGTTTCCAAGTAATAAAGCTAACCCCTGGTGGTTAAGCTCGCATTTCCCAGGGAGTTACGTTTGTTAACTCCCACTCATTTCACATTCGTCTTCCAGCAGCCACAACGGGCCGGCACGCCGCAAATCACCATCCTCGGCCGCCAAAATTCGCTGGGGCATCCCCGCATCGGTCTTACTGTCGCCAAGAAAAACGTCAAGCGCGCCCATGAACGCAACCGGATTAAACGTCTGACGCGTGAAAGCTTCCGTTTACGTCAGCATGAACTCCCCTCGATGGATTTCGTGGTGGTGGCAAAAAAAGGGGTTGCCGACCTCGATAACCGTGCTCTCTCGGAAGCGTTGGAAAAATTATGGCGCCGCCACTGTCGCCTGGCTCGCGGGTCCTGATAGCCCTCATTCGGGTTTATCAACGCCTGATTAGTCCGCTACTCGGGCCGCACTGCCGTTTCAGACCAACCTGCTCGCAATACGGAATTGAGGCATTGCGCAGGTTTGGAGTGATAAAAGGCAGTTGGTTGACGGTGAAACGCGTATTAAAATGCCACCCTTTACACCCCGGTGGAGACGATCCCGTCCCCCCAGGACCATTTGATACCAGAGAACACTAACGATGGATTCGCAACGCAATCTTCTTATCATCGCTTTGTTGTTCGTGTCTTTCATGATCTGGCAGGCATGGGAGCAGGATAAAAATCCTCAGCCCCAGCAGCAGACCACGCAGACAACGACCACCGCAGCGGGTAGCGCCGCCGACCAGGGCGTACCGGCCAGTGGCCAGGGGAAACTGATTACGGTTAAGACCGACGTGCTTGAGCTGACTATCAACACCCGTGGTGGTGATGTTGAGCAGGCGCTGCTGTTGACCTACCCGAAAGAGCTGAAATCAACGGAACCGTTCCAGTTACTCGAAACCACGCCTGAGTTTATCTACCAGGCGCAGAGCGGCCTGACCGGTCGCGACGGCCCGGACAACCCGTCCAACGGTCCGCGTCCGCTGTATAACGTCACCAGCGATACCTTCGTTATGGCTGATGGTCAGAACGAACTGGCGATCCCGATGACCTATACCGACGCCGCGGGTAACACCTTCACCAAAACCTTCACCCTGAAACGCGGTGAGTATGCGGTGAACGTGGGTTATAGCGTGCAGAATACCGGCGCGAAACCGCTGGAGCTGTCGACCTTTGGTCAGCTGAAGCAATCCATCAAACTGCCGTCCCACCGCGATACCGGCAGCAGCAACTTTGCGCTGCATACCTTCCGCGGCGCGGCGTACTCTACGCCGGACGAGAAGTACGAGAAATATAAGTTCGATACCATCGCCGATAACGAAAACCTGAACGTCAGCGCGAAAGGCGGCTGGGTTGCGATGCTGCAGCAGTACTTTGCGACAGCATGGGTTCCGAACAACGACGGCACCAACAACTTCTATACCGCTAACCTCGGTAACGGCGTGGCGGCTATCGGCTACAAATCTCAGCCGGTACTGGTGCAGCCGGGTCAAACCGGTAAGCTTGCCAGCACTCTGTGGGTCGGCCCGGAAATTCAGGACAAAATGGCTGCCGTGGCGCCGCACCTGGATCTGACCGTGGACTACGGCTGGCTGTGGTTCATCTCTCAGCCGCTGTTTAAACTGCTGAAGTGGATCCATAGCTTCCTGGGTAACTGGGGCTTCTCCATTATCGTTATCACCTTTATCGTTCGTGGCATCATGTACCCGCTGACCAAAGCGCAGTACACCTCCATGGCGAAGATGCGTATGCTGCAGCCGAAGATTCAGGCGATGCGTGAGCGTCTGGGCGATGACAAACAGCGTCAGAGCCAGGAGATGATGGCCCTGTATAAAGCGGAGAAAGTGAACCCGCTGGGCGGCTGCTTCCCGCTGCTGATTCAGATGCCGATCTTCCTGGCGCTCTACTACATGCTGAGCGCCTCGGTTGAACTGCGCCATGCGCCGTTTATCCTCTGGATCCACGACCTCTCTGCACAGGACCCGTACTACATTCTGCCGATCCTGATGGGTCTGACCATGTTCGCGATTCAGAAAATGTCGCCGACAACCGTCACCGACCCGATGCAGCAGAAGATCATGACCTTTATGCCGGTCATCTTCACGGTCTTCTTCCTGTGGTTCCCGGCTGGTCTGGTGGTTTACTACATCGTGAGTAACACGGTGACCATCATCCAGCAGCAGCTGATTTACCGTGGTCTGGAGAAACGTGGCCTGCATAGCCGCGAGAAGAAAAAATCCTGATACTAGTCGCAGGCGCGTTGGCTGCGTTTGCTTGCCCCAGTCACTTACTACAGTAAGCTCCTGGGGCTCACAAACTTGCCGCCTTCCTGCAACTTGAATTATTTCGAGTAACTACGGTAAAGTTAATGCCAGAGAAGGCGGTCAATAGACCGCCTTTTTTACATTCATAAAGAGACAAACCATGAGCCATAACGACACTATCGTCGCCCAGGCAACCCCACCGGGACGCGGTGGTGTGGGCATTCTGCGTATCTCCGGCCTTAAGGCGCGCGAGGTGGCCGAAGCGGTGCTGGGCAAGCTACCTAAGCCGCGCTACGCCGACTATCTGCCGTTTAAAGATGCGGACGGTACCGCGCTGGATCAGGGGATCGCCCTGTGGTTTCCTGGCCCCAACTCTTTTACCGGCGAGGATGTATTAGAGCTTCAGGGCCACGGCGGCCCGGTGATCCTCGACCTGCTGTTAAAACGTATTCTGACCCTGCCAGGCCTGCGTATTGCGCGGCCTGGCGAGTTCTCTGAGCGGGCGTTTCTTAACGATAAGCTCGATTTGGCCCAGGCGGAGGCGATTGCTGACCTGATCGACGCCAGCTCAGAACAGGCGGCCCGCTCTGCGCTGAACTCCCTGCAGGGGGCCTTTTCCGCGCGCGTGAACCACTTAGTGGAAGCACTTACTCACCTCAGGATCTATGTCGAAGCGGCTATCGACTTCCCGGACGAGGAGATCGACTTTCTCTCTGACGGTAAAATCGAAGCCCAGCTTAACGACGTGATGAGCGATCTCGACGCGGTGCGCGCCGAGGCGCGCCAGGGGAGCCTGCTGCGCGAAGGGATGAAGGTGGTCATCGCCGGGCGTCCGAACGCCGGGAAATCGAGCCTGCTAAACGCGCTGGCGGGCCGTGAGGCAGCTATTGTGACCGATATTGCCGGGACCACCCGCGACGTGCTGCGCGAGCATATCCACATCGACGGGATGCCGCTGCATATTATTGATACCGCCGGCCTGCGCGATGCCAGCGACGAGGTAGAACGCATCGGTATTGAGCGTGCCTGGCAGGAGATCGAGCAGGCGGACCGCGTGCTGTTTATGGTGGATGGCACCACCACTAACGCCGTCGATCCCGCCGATATCTGGCCCGATTTTATCGCCCGTCTGCCGGCGAACCTGCCGATTACTGTCGTGCGTAATAAAGCCGATGTCACTGGCGAAACGCTGGGCCTGAGCGATGTGAACGGTCACTCACTGATTCGCCTCTCGGCGCGAACCGGCGAGGGGGTGGATACGCTGCGCAACCATCTCAAACAGAGCATGGGTTTTGATACCAGCATGGAGGGCGGCTTCCTTGCGCGCCGTCGTCATCTTCAGGCGCTGGAAGAGGCGGCAAACCATCTCGAACAGGGTAAAGCGCAGCTGATAGGCGCCTGGGCGGGCGAACTGCTGGCGGAAGAGCTGCGTCTGGCGCAGCAGGCGCTAAGTGAGATCACCGGAGAATTTACCTCCGACGATCTGCTGGGCCGGATATTTTCGAGCTTCTGTATTGGGAAGTAAAATAGTAAAACGTATCAAACCAAATCAAAACAACATTATGATTTTAAAATAATTTTGTTTTACTTGGTGGGAAGTGATTTGAAGGGTTTTGTCGATTCTTGCTCCGTATGTGCTCCGAAGATAAATTCTGGAGCACATGCGGAGCACAAGATGAGAAAAACCTATGAAAATCAATATACAAAAGCGAGAACCAGATAAGAATGGCCTGCACTCCATCAGGCTTGTGTACTATTACGGCTCAAAGACCTCGGAAGACGGTTCAAGGGCTCAAAAGCGCTCTTACGAGCCGCTGAATCTATTCCTCTACAACAAGCCCAAAAACGCAGTTGAGCGCGAGCACAACAAAACCACATTGCAAAAGGCCGAAGCTATTCGTGCCAAACGTCTACTGGAAATGGAATCAGCCAAACACGGCTTAGATGATCGCACTAAACTCAATGCCAGCTTCTTTGACTACTTCGATCAAGTAACAGCAAGTAAAGCATCCGGTAGTAAATCCAATTACTCAATTTGGGTTTCAGCGGGCATCCATCTCCACCGATACCACGGCCACGCAGAACTTACTTTTGAACAGGTAGATAAATACTTCTTGGAAGGGTTCCGCCATTACCTACAGCATGAGGCAATAACAAAATCAGATACCTGCCTATCCAGGAATACCGCCTGTAGCTACTTCAATAAAATCAGAGCGGCGCTCAACCAAGCACAACGAGACCGAATCATCAGAGACAACCCTGTTGAACAAGTCAAATCCATCAAAGCAGAGAGGACACAGCGCACTTATCTCACTCTGGATGAGGTAAAGGCCCTTACCAAGGCAGAATGCCGTTACAATGTACTACGGAGAGCATTTCTGTTCTCCTGCACGACAGGACTACGCTGGTCAGACATTCATAAACTGGTGTGGGGTGAAATTGAACTGTTTGCTCAAGGCCACTACCGAATCATCTTTTCCCAGAAAAAGCTCAAAAACTCGGGCAATGGCCTGCAATATCTCGACTTACCGGATTCAGCAGTACGTTTGCTCAACTTGGAAAACAGGGGAAAACCGACAGAACGGGTTTTTAAGGGCTTACGTTACGACAGTTACAGCAACGTCGCGCTAGTGCAGTGGGCTATACGAGCAGGGATAACCAAACACGTGACCTTTCATGCAGGCCGACACACCTTTGCAGTAAACCAACTTGCCCGTGGCTTGGACATCTATTCCCTTTCCAGATTGCTTGGCCATAGCGAACTCAGAACGACAGAAATCTACGCAGATATTCTGGAAACCCGCCGCACAGAGGCCATGCGGACCTTTCCTGATATCTTCGATGAGTCATCAGACTAAGAGCATTATTACGACCAAACTACTATATCTTTACAAAGAAAAGGGCACCTCGACAGTGCCCTCCATCAACCACATAAGATCGTTAGTTTTTACAGCCGTTCTTATCACATGTGATTTTCTCGTGGGAATTAACCCAAGCCTGAGCTGTCAATCCAACGAGTAACCGCTACATGTCACGGTTAAAAAATGTGACATGTAACGTATCTAATCATTCCTTTTTATTTTCATAACGTTAATCCACAACCTAATATCTCCGGCCATACAATTTTCGGTTAGCAACTAGATGATCAGCAGCGGCTTTATCAATCTCATCAGAAGACGCCACACGATTACTCTGCAGCCAAGCCAAGATATCTGCTCGCCTGAAGAACACCCGATTGCCATTAGGTTTGAAAAATGGGATCTTGCGTTCGTGAGTCAACCGGTACAAAGTGCTTTTCTTTAACCCTGTCAGCTCAGCACATTCCTCAACTGTCAGGATTTCCTTTGTTGTGTCAGGACGTTGCTCGTTTTTGATATGATCGGTAATCAGTTTTTTAAGCAATGACATATCCATCAGCATGCGCTGAAGCATCTCTTTTTCAGTCATGTTGATACTCCTTTACCTCAAAATCGAACAGGGAAATGTGGGAAAGTGGGATATTTGAATTATTCATCATCGACTTGCTCCATCTTCAGCATTGCTTGCCTCACCCTGTCAGGCCAAAGGGCAAAAAAACGATAGTAGCGACCGCTCATCTTTAGCTTATAGGTACCACGGCTGCGTTCATTACTTTCAAGGCATTGACGGCGGAAGAGCAGCTCAACATCACGCATATAATGAGTTGGCAAATTTAAGCCTTTCAAAAATTCATCTTTGTGGATGAGCCAAAGCTCCTCACCATCGATAAACCGTCGATATCCTATGCTTGTTGGCCGAGATACATCGCCTTCTTTAGCAAGTCGTTTATCCCACTTAGCGAGAACACCGCCAATCTTTTGTAGTAAGCGATACTCCTCAAGATTCATTAAATGACCGCGACTTCCCAACCAAACCCGATATAAGCTGTGCACTGCTTGTTCTGATTCGTCCTCACTCCAATTAACCAGAAAGTTACGAGAGGCAAGCTGCAAGGCCACTAAAATCAGCGCAAAACGCCGGGTGACTCGCTGCACCTGTGAGGATGAATCCGGCAGTAGCCAGCTATCAACAATGCGCTGTAATTCCTTCGGCACGTATTGATTAAGATCCACTACATCGGTCGTGATCAATTCGATGAATGATCTCAGCAATGATCCGTACGTTCTCGCACTTGCAGACTTCAGATGATCAATGGCCTTTTGAGGTGTGGAAAAGCTGTGAAGATCATTCAGCACCCCATGCTGACCAATTACCGGAAGTTCAATCAAACGAACTTCTTGCCCGGCCATCGGGCTACGACCCAAGCTTTCAAATATCTCAGCGAGCCACTTTTCACCTGTACTTAATACCAGCACACGCCAATGCTCAGATTCAGCAAGCTTGCCGGTTTTATCTGCCCGCAATTTCCCGGCGCCATTAAAAATCTGATACAAACAGGTATCGATATCTTCCGCTTTGGCCATGCCAATTTCATCAAGCGGTAAAACTAGGTCGTGATGTTCACTCGCGACAGCAGCAATCCCATTGGCAGTGCCAATCCAACTTTTCATAAAGTCAGGAGCACCACAGACACTTGCACACACTTGAATAGTTGCAGTTTTACCATCAGCAGAATTGGAAACAATATGAATGCCGCCATTCTCCAAACCTGCGGGTTTTAACAGTGGTGCGGCAAGGGCACAGCCAATAGCGAAAATTAAATATGGGTTACCACGACAAAAATACCCTACTTCTCGTTGCCAATCGTCCAAAGCTCCTTGTTGCTGAAAATTTGGAGCAATACGGGGAGATAGGTACTGATACGGTTCATCACTCATACCAGAAATCCAACTGGACGTAACAAATACCTCACGATGCCAACCTGTCCTTTCCACTATGGTTGCAGTACTCGCTTTGCGCGATTCTTGAACTAAATATTGTTGAATCAGTTTCCACGTATCGGTGCCCGGCTCTATCCAAAAACCACTGTCTAATAACCGCTCTCGAATTAACATAGACTGGCTACCATTCAATATCTTCATCAAAAATACCTCCTGGACGGAGCAGCCATCCAGATTGAGCCACTCGCATAGCACACCATTACTCCGTATTCGGTCATCGCTACGCACTCTGAAAAGTACACGAATTGGATCGGAAATTTTCCGCTTCTCATTAGCTCGAAGATGAAATAAGCCTGTGTCACGTAGTTCAAACTGCATGACTCCACCTACAGGCATTGCATCCAAGCCAACACCTCACTGTGTCGAAAGCGAACTGAGCGGCCATGAGCATTGAGTTTTATTGGTGATGGAAATTTGCCACTTTGGACATAACGCCGCAGTGTCGCCGGTGATATTTGGGTGAGAGAACACACCTCTTGGTATGTGAGTAACCTTTCGTTGGTAGTTGAAGTAACTTGGTTCACGATGCCTCCTGAAAATTATTGGACCTTCATGCAGCATCATCCTAAAAATCAGTTATTAAACAGACCGCTGAAACTGCCCTTTTCGGGCACATCAGTAAAAAGGCACAACTAACTGATATTTAATTAAATTTGTTTAGTGCCACCTTGAAAAACAGCCTTGTGAGTACGAAAAACCTAGCCACCAATGAGTTGCTCGACATTACCGTATCAATTTGTGCGCCAGTGAATCCCCAGAGAAAAACTTTCACATGTGAAACTTAAGAGACCTAACGATTTACACGGAACAAAGCCAGGTCCCCCATAAAAAGTGGAATAATTGGGCTCAGCTCTTTTGGAAATTACCGTGCTTACTTGGAATAAACCAGTCTAGGTCCCCCATCAGATAATTATCTGGATAGGAATTGGCTAGGTCTCCTGGCTAAGGCGTCATACCAAAAGGCCTAAGTGCCCAAAAAGGGCATGAAGACGGCGGATGAAAGTGGGCATGCAACAATAGACTGACTCTGTATTCAACATACAGAGGACCGAATCATGAGTGACAATTCAACCCCGTTTACAACCTTGGATAAGCAAATAACAGCGTGGAACACTTTTTTAAAAAGCGAAAACAAACAGATAGATCATGACGAAGCCACAATTTATGCACTTTCAACGTCAGAAATGTATCTACGTTACATACATAAATCTACCGAGCTGGAACAGCTACGCTATTACTATATTGCCCAGCGAATAGCCGACCTGTATTGGCAGCACAACCGAGCTCATAGAAGAAAAGACTCACCAGGGTATTCAGGCCATTTTGGCTGTCGAGTAAGATTGCGAGAGATGAAGTTGGAAATATTCTGGGTTTATAACCAGTTTAAGCCTAAAAAGAATTCTGACGGATTCCAGGTGATCAGCCATTACCTTCCCCGTGAAGGCAATTATCGCTACCCAAAGACAACTTTTACCCGAGCACAAGATTGGGAAAAGCCAGTAATTGAAGTTGTTGAGGATGCTTTCTCAATAATCCGTAGAGCCAATACCAACCTGATGAGAATGCGCCAGCTATGTAAGTGGAATGACACTAACCTCTTCCAAATGGCAGGCAATATCCAAGATTTCAAGGAAGAGAGCAGCAGTAAATAAAGTAGCCCAACGGTTGATCACGGCCTTAATCACTAAATTTGTACCAACAGAACAAACTTTTTATTGCAGTAGAAAAAAAACCGCACAATTTTAGCTTGACGGATAAAAAAAGATCAGCAACTATACACACACTGGTTGTGCATAGAGCTCTTACTGCGTTTTTTCTGTGATTTTGAGTGAATCACAACCATATAAAAAGCGACAGGCTGCAACCTGTCGCTCCATTCAATACCAACAGTGCCGAGAAACACATAGGAGATCGAATAATGAAAGAATACCAAACCCAGCTAGCCATGCAAGAAATTCAAGTTGAACATCGAGTCTACTTGGTTCATACCCAACAAATCACGAAGCCACCCCAACTGCTTGTAAGCAAGGGCTCCCAACCTAAAGTATCGCGAGAAAAATTTGCTTTCCCTACACCAGAAGCAACTGAAAGTAATGAGTGTTTCTGTGATACAGAGAGAGTTATCGCCATTTATAACAAAGAGCACCAAAAACAAAGCGCTAAACGCCAAAAAATGACAGTCAAAATTCAACAGTGGTTTGAACATAAAGCGCTGGCAGCTGGTTGGGAGATTGCTAAATTCGTGCCCCATGTACACAACAACCGTATTGCAGGCTGCATGCTGTTTGTTACACCAACTAAAGGAGTTATCGATGCCACAACGCACTAGCATCAGAGCGCTCAGTGACATTGCTGACCTAAGAACAGGCTTTACCTTCCGAGGAAAAATAGAGGAAGTCGATAAAGAGGCCGGCAATGCCCATGTGGCGCAAATTAAAGACGTTAGAGAGGCTTGGGAAACATCCAATCTCTTTACTCTACAAGCTAGCCAAATGCCCTTGATAAAGTGGACAGGCAAAAGTAATGCTTTTGTCAGCCCTGGCACAGTATTGCTCCCTGCGAGAGGTTCTAGAGGCGGCTATTTCAGGGCCTCTTGTTTAGTCACTGACGAACGGTCTTCAAAACCCGTAGTGGTTAGCAGCCAGTTTGTAGTGATCACACCTAAAGCAGATGTGATACCAGAATTTCTTTGTTGGTCTCTCAATCAACCGGCCGTTCAATATTGGCTATCAGAAGGAACAGGCAGTCAAGGTAGCAACATTGTCATGTTGAATACCAAAGTAGTTGGTGAACTAAAACTGGATATCCCCCCAGTAGCGACACAACAAAAAATTCTGCACATCAATACGCTGTGGGAGCAGGAACAACAACTCACCAAAGCGCTGCTAAAGAATCGTGAAATCATGCTGCAAGGCATGTTTCAACAAATGATTAAGGGAACTCACTCATGAATAACCAAGTAACAACTAACAATAAAATCAACCAAGACAGTATTAACAAAGCATTGTGGGCCGCTTGCGACACTTTCCGTGGCACCATCAGCGCAGACACCTACAAAGACTTCATCCTCACCATGCTGTTCCTTAAGTACATATCTGATGTATGGCAGGACCATTACGATGGTTACAAAGCACAGTACGGCGATGAACCAGAGCTCATCGAAGAAATGATGAAGAATGAGCGTTTTGTCATCCCTGATGTAGAAATTAGAGACAATAAAGGTAATTTGAAGGAAGTATTCAGAGCAAACTTTTATGCCTTGTATGAACGTCGCCATGAACCAGGCAATGGCGAGCGCATTGACCAAGCATTGCATGCCATTGAAGAAGCTAATGGCACCAAACTCAAAGATGCTGGGAAAAGCGTGTTCCAAGATATCTCTTTCAATACTGACCGCTTAGGTGAAGAGAAACAGAAAAACAGCATCTTGCGTTATCTGCTGGAAGACTTTGCCAAGCCAGATCTCAACCTCAAACCTAGTCGCGTCGGTACACTGGATGTGATTGGTAACGCCTACGAGTACTTAATCAAAAACTTTGCCGCCAGTGGCGGCCAAAAAGCTGGCGAGTTTTATACGCCGCCAGAAGTCAGCGACTTGATTGCTGAACTACTTGAACCACAACCAGGCGACAGCATCTGCGATCCAGCATGTGGTTCTGCATCACTGTTGATGAAGTGTGGCAGTAAAGTCCGCAGCAACTTTGATAGTAAGAATTATGCTCTCTATGGACAGGAGGCTATAGGTTCTACTTGGTCACTGGCCAAGATGAATATGTTCCTGCACGGCGAAGACAACCACAAAATTGAATGGGGCGACACCATTCGCAATCCTAAGTTACTGGATAAAAACGGCGACTTGATGTTGTTTGATATCGTAACAGCCAACCCGCCGTTTTCTTTGGATAAATGGGGTCATGAGGACGCGGAAAAAGACAAGTTCAGCCGTTTCCGCCGAGGCATACCGCCAAAAACCAAAGGCGACTATGCCTTCATTCTGCATATGATTGAGACACTTAAACCGAAGACGGGTCGTATGGGAGTCGTTGTTCCCCACGGTGTGCTGTTCCGTGGCTCAACAGAAGTCAAAATCCGCCAGAAATTGATCGATGAAAATCTACTGGATGCTGTGATTGGTCTGCCAGAGAAGCTGTTTTATGGGACTGGCATTCCAGCTGCCATTCTGATTTTCAAAAAAGAGAAGATCGATGACAACGTGCTGTTTATCGATGCCTCACGCGAGTTTAAATCGGGTAAAAATCAAAACCAACTCAGTGAAGAGAATATTGCCAAGATCGTCGCGACCTACAAAGCGGGAGAAAACGTCGATAAATATGCTTATTTGGCCAGCCTGAAAGAGATCCAAGACAACGACTACAACCTCAATATTCCGCGTTATGTCGATACCTTTGAGGAAGAGGAAGAGATCGACTTGATGGCCGTGCGAGCAGAACGCGAACAGCTCAAAGCTCAACTGACTGAGCTGGAAACCGTGATGGCTAAGTATCTGGAGGAGTTGGGATATGGTGCCTGAAGGTTGGAAGTTAAGTACCATTGAAGAGGTATCCAATGTTTCTTCTGGTGGGACTCCTAGCAGGAAAAACGACACATATTGGAACGGCAATATTCCTTGGGTCACAACTGCAGAGGTTCAATTTAAGGTTATAGAAGATACTTCTGAAAAGATTACTGAAGAAGGTCTTGCAAACTCGTCTGCCAAGTTGTTTCCGGTAAATACCATCCTTATGGCGATGTATGGGCAAGGGAAGACGAGAGGGCAAGTTGCCAAGTTAGGTATTGAGGCCTCAACCAATCAGGCGTGTGCAGCAATAGTTTTGCATCCGGGTTATGAAGTTGATTACTACTATCAATTTCTCATAAGCCAGTATGAAAATATCCGGGAAATGGCGAATAGTGGAGGCCAAGAAAACTTGAGTGGCGGAATCGTAAAGTCCATTCAAGTTCCTGTTCCCCCATATCCCGAACAAAAGAAAATAGCCCAAATCCTCTCCACCTGGGATAAGGCTATCACCACCACCGAAAAACTGCTCGCCAACAGCCAACAGCAGAAAAAAGCGCTTATGCAACAACTGCTCACCGGCAAAAAACGCCTGCTGGATAAGAATGGGGCTAGGTACCCTGAGTGGAAGTTCCATAAGGTTGGAAAATTCTTCACACCATACAAGGAATTAGTATCAGCAGATACTAATCTGCCAATCCTTACTTCGTCCAGAACAGGACTGTTTGAGCAAGAGCGATCTGTCATCAATGAGGGCAGTTATGGTGTTCTACCGAAAGGGTATTTCACATACAGACACATGAGTGATGACTTGATCTTCAAATTCAATCTGAATCGCTCGTGGGAGCGTGGTGCAATAAGTAAAGAATATCCTGTATTCAAAACCGATGGTTTGGATTCGGTCTTCCTTGAAGCTCAGCTGAACTATGGTCCTGCATTCAAAAAGTTTGCTGTACAACAGAAACAAGGCGGGACGAGAACTCGACTCTATTACAAGAACTTGTGTGACTTCGGATTCAAAATGCCGAGCTTGGAAGAACAGAGAAAAATCGCCGCTGTACTATCCACCGCCGATCAGGAAATCACCGCTTTGCAACAAAAGCTCGATGCCCTGAAACAAGAGAAGAAAGCCCTGATGCAGCAATTGTTGACGGGTAAACGACGGGTAAAAGTTGATAATAAGGAGGTTGCATAATGGTCTTGAAATTTTCTGGCACATTTGAGGAGCTGAAAGCCAAACTAGTTACTCTCAGTGGACATTGGGATGATTCACAGCCAAACAAAAAAGTGCTTAGACTCAATTACGGTGTAATGAACTGGTTCGAATCCACAGGGTCTATTAGCTTTCAAGGTAAAGATCCAGGCAAAACGACACTAGAAACCGGTGTGCCGCAGCTTCTCTATCCCACAGAGACAGTCTCAACTAACGTACCAGTGGTTTCAACTGTCGTTCAAACCCCATCACAGGTTGTCCCAAATCAATCAATTGAGAAGCAATACCTAACAACAGGTATAAATCAAGGGGAGTTGGTCATTGGGATAGTGAGTGCTGTTGGCACAGAATACAAACGAGTGACAGAACCCCTAACGGATCGCCTGCGAGGGTTCGGATACGCAGTACAAGAAATCCGAGTATCTTCTTGTTTGCCTGTTTTTGAAGGAGCCAGCGAGTATGAGCGCATTAGACACTATATGCATGCTGGGGATCAGCTACGAGAAAAGAGCGAAAACAACGCCATTTTAGCTGCTGGCGTTGCAAAAAACATCTCGGAATCGAGAACACCATCCAATTCAAAACGTGCTTATGTTGTCAATTCATTGAAACATCCTCGGGAAGTTGAGTTTCTTAGAAAAGTATACGGCGATGGTTTCTACTTAATAGGTATCCATGCTGATGAAAAACGGCGTCATCAACACTTAACCGATGACAAAGGTATGACCCAAGTGCAAGCCAATGAGCTTATTCGTATTGATGAAGATGAAAGTTTTGATCATGGGCAAAAAACTAGAGACACCTATCATCTAGCGGATTTTTTCTTAAATCTGGGTAGCAACAACGATCAGGTTAAGAATCGCTTACAACGCTTTTTAGAGTTGATATTTTCTCATCCTTATAAAAATCCTACGTTCGACGAGTTTGCGATGTTTATGGCATTCAATAGCTCTGTTCGTTCTGGAGATTTATCCCGTCAGGTGGGAGCAGTTATTAGTCGAGAAAAACAGATTATTGCAACCGGAGCAAATGATGTTCCCAAATCCGGCGGGGGTCTATATTGGGCAGAGCTGGATGAAGCAACAGGGAAAGTTGAAGATAACCAAGATGGGAAAGACTACACCAGAGAAGTTGATTCAAACAAACAGGCTCAAGCTGAGATTATCAATGAAATAGCCAAAAAACTTCTAGAGAAAGGCTTAGTTGATGGTCAACAGGAGTTAGAACTACATAAGGTGTTAAAAGAAAGTAAGATCTCTGACCTCACGGAGTTCGGTCGTGTTGTACACGCTGAAATGGATGCACTTTTATCGTGCAGTCGCGCTGGCATACCTACCACAGGATCAACACTCTACTGTACGACGTTCCCTTGTCATAATTGTGCGAAACATATTATCGCAAGCGGTATTACGCGAGTGGTTTATGTCGAACCTTATCCGAAAAGTCGTGCATTAGACTTTCATTCTGAGTCCATTCAGCTCAAATCCGAGTTAGAAGAGATATCCAACAATACAAACGAATTAGTCAGCTTTGAACCATTCATTGGTGTTGGGCCTCGTCGCTTCCTCGATCTGTTTTCTATGAGCCTCGGTAGTGGTTCAAAACTACGGCGCAAAGATAAGGTGGGCAATATACTGGATTGGGATAAGTCATCAGCACCAATTAGGACACCTTTGATATCGAAATCATATCTAGAGATAGAAAGTGCAGCTGCCGATATGTGGGATGAAATGACTAAGGTAAATTATGGCCGATAACGACTTAATACTCTACACAACCGATGATGGTCAATCACAATTGGTGCTGCGCGAATTAGGTGGTCAGGTATGGCTTACTCAGTTAGAAATAGCGGAGTTGTACCAAACCAGCAAGCAGAATATCAGCAAGCATGTTAAAAGCGTTTTGTCAGACGGGGAACTGGCTGAAGGGGCAGTTGTCAACTCAAAGTTTACAACTGCTGCTGATGGTAAAGAATACCTAACTCAGCTTTATGCACTACCCATGATCATCGCAGTAGGCTACCGCGTACGTTCTACCCGTGGCACCCAGTTTAGGCAATGGGCCACCCGTACTCTTGGGGAATACCTAATAAAAGGCTTCGCCATGGATGACGAACGTCTTAAAGATCCCCGATGGGACTACTTCGATGAGCTGCTTGAACGCATTCGCGACATACGTTCGTCGGAGAAGCGTTTCTATCAAAAAATCCGCGATTTGCTGGCGCTATCTGAAGACTACCGGGCAAACGAAAAAGAAACAGGATTGTTGTTTGCCGAGGTTCAGAACAAACTCTTCTTCGCTGTCACAGGCCATACTGCCGCTGAACTGGTTGTTGAACGTGCAGACTCATCCAAGCCCAATATGAACCTCACTAGCTTTGCGGGTAATAAGGTTCGTAAAGCTGATGTCGTAATTGCTAAAAATTACCTACAAGCAGGCGAATTAGAAAACCTGAATCGCTTGGTCAGCATGTTCTTCGAGTTTGCCGAGTTTAGGGCAAAAAGCAAAGCTCACCTTCGCTTGCAAGATTGGCGTGAGTACGTCGATAAGTTTATGGACTTTAACGAGCAACCACTGTTAAACAGCGCAGGCCGCATCAGCCGAAAACAGATGGAGCAAATCGCTCACAAACATTATGAGACTTTCAACTTGCAGCGCAACAAACTGGAAGCTCTGGCGGAAGATGAAAAAGAACTAAAAGATCTGGAGCGGTTGGAGCAGCGTCTAAGCCAGAAAAGGAAGCAAGCAAAATGACCCTGTACACGCCCAAATTTCAAGAAGAGTACAGTGCTAAGCTACCGGCCCTGACATTGCTAACCAACTTAGGGTGGTCTTTTCTTGCGCCTGAACAGGCATTAGCTGCTCGTGGCGGCAAAACTGATGAGGTTGTGCTTCGGCAGGTGCTTCGCCGTGAACTGCAAAAACGTACTTTTACATTTGCGGGAAAAAGCTACCCTTTGTCAGAGAAGTCTATCGACAACTTAATTGCTGAAATGTGCAGCCCTGGGTTAAACGAGGGACTATTAACTGGAAACGAACGCCTGTACAACCATCTGTTGTACGGCATTTCTGTCACAGAGTTTGTTGAAGGCAAAAAGGCCAACATAACCATTGCACTGATTGATTGGCAGACTCCTAGCAATAATAGCTTTATATTTACCGAAGAATTTACCGTTACCCGCTCTGGAGGAGTGGAAAGTCGCAGACCGGATATTGTCTGCTTTGTAAACGGTATTCCTCTGGTTGTGATAGAGGCTAAGCGCCCTGATGGTAATGCGAAAAAAGGCCCAACCATTGGCGAAGGTATTTCGCAAAGCCTGCGTAACCAGCGCCATGATGAAATCCCCTTATTGTTCGCCTATAGCCAGATGCTGCTTGCTATCAATGGCAATGAAGGTCGCTATGGCACCTGCGGCACCCCCGCTAAATTTTGGGCGGTCTGGCGAGAAGAAGACATTTCAGACGCCGAAATGTATGCCATCAAAAATAAAAAACTATCTGAAGCGCAAGTTACGAGCTTGTTTAGCCATCGTTCGGATAAGGATTTGGATTGGTATCAAAGCCTTGTGGCAACAGGCAACTTAGCAGTAACCGGCCAGGATAAATTACTTATCAGCTTACTCACTCCATCGCGCTTATTGGAAATGACACGTTACTTTACGCTGTTTGATAAGAAAGTCGGCAAAATTGTTGCCCGTTATCAACAAGTGTTTGGTATTAAACGACTCATAGAGAGAATAAATACTCACAACATCCATGGTGGTCGTGAAGGTGGAGTCATCTGGCATACCACCGGCTCTGGAAAGTCGTTCACTATGGTGTTTTTAAGTAAGGCACTCATTCTACACGATAGTCTGAAGCAGTGCCGAATAGTGGTGGTAACCGACCGCGTAGACCTAGAAACTCAGCTCAGTAAAACTTTTGCCTCAGGCGGAGAACTTGCGGGTAAAAAAGATAAAGCTGCCGCGTTAGCCACATCGGGCAAACGCTTAGCACAACAGATTGGTGAAGGAACAGAGCGTATCATCTTCTCCTTGATTCAGAAATTTAATACCGCCACTAAACTGCCAGAGTGCATCAATACAAGCTCGGACATCATTGTGTTGATTGATGAAGGTCACCGTAGTCAAGGTGGTGAAAACCATGTTCGCATGAAGCAGGCACTACCCAACGCTGCATTTATAGCCTTTACTGGCACCCCGTTATTAAAAGACGATAAAACAACCAACAAGTTTGGTCCGATAGTACATGCCTACACCATGCAACGCGCTGTAGAAGACAAAACTGTCACGCCATTACTTTATGAAGAACGTATTCCTGATCTGGACGTCAATGAGCGAGCTATCGACAGTTGGTTCGAACGTATCACAGAAGGGCTTTCAGACGAGCAAAAAGCCGATCTCAAACGTAAATTTGCAAAAAAAGGTCAAGTATACGGCGCAGATGATCGCATTCGTTTAATTGCTCTGGATATAGCCAATCACTTCATTAAAAACATTGATGATGGTTTAAAAGGACAATTAGCCTGCGACAGCAAATCCTCCGCTATCAAGTATAAAAAATACCTTGATGAAGCCGGTTTATTCGAGTCAGCGGTAGTAATGAGTCCACCTGACAGCCGAGAAGGAAATACCTCTGTTGATGACAAAGCCACACCAGAAGTAACATTGTGGTGGAAAGAGAATGTCGGTAACCAAGATGAGCAGGCCTATACCAGACAAATCATCGAGCGATTTGCTGACGAAAACGACCCGCTAAAAATGCTGATTGTGGTCGATAAACTGCTGACAGGTTTTGATGAACCCAAAAATGCGGTTTTATACATCGATAAGTTATTAAGAGAACACAATTTGATTCAGGCCATCGCTCGGGTTAACAGACTACATCCGAAGAAGAAATTTGGCTTGCTGATTGATTATCGCGGCATTCTTGCTGAGTTAGATACCACAATTGCTAAATATCAGGATCTCGCAGCTCGCACTCAGGGTGGCTATGACATCAATGATATAGCTGGTCTCTATAATCAAATGAGCACTGAATACAAGCGATTACCACAGCTATACAAACAGCTGTGGGCCATTTTTGATGGCGTAAAAAATAAGAATGATATTGAACAATTACGCCAGGTATTAGTTCCCAAAATTGAAGATCAAAATGGCGAGTTAGCTGATGTAAACCTCAAGGTTCGCGAAGACTTCTATGAAGCCTTAACCGCTTTCGCTAGCTGTTTAAAAGTCGCCTTGCAGTCAGCAACCTTCTTTGAAGATAAAAGCTTCAGCGATGATGACCGCCGTCACTATAAGGAAACTGTGAAGCAATTTTCTAGTCTGCGTCAATTAGTACAACAAGATGCCGGTGAAAAAATTGATTACGACGAATATGCCGAACAAGTGAAAAAACTATTGGATAAGCATGTTGTCGGTGTCGAAGTCAAAGAACCTGACGGTGTGTACGAAGTCGGGAAAATGGGACAGAAGCAACAACCTGAAGACTGGAGCGAAGATAAAACTCGTAACGAGACTGACATAATAAAAACTCGCGTTACGCGAATGATTGAACAAAATTTACGCGATGATCCTTACGCTCAGGAAGCCTTCTCAAAACTGTTGCGCCAAGCTATCGAAGACGCTGAGAAGTTGTTTGACCACCCTTTGAAACAATACATGCTATTTCGTGAATTTGAAGAACAAGTTCATGACCGACGCCTGAATGAAATTCCTGATGTTTTCGCTGGAAATCATCATGCGCAGGCTTATTTTGGAGTACTCAAGAAGGTATTACCTGAAGCCTTTGCTGTTCAGGATCAACAAGTCCAGGACAAATGGGTCAAACTAGCCTTTGAAGTTGATGAGGCTGTTGATATTTCAGTTGCAGAGAACTCCATAAACTCACAAAACATTGAAGCCGACATCCGTAAGAAGTTGCTGCCAAAAATGTTCCAAGAGTGCAAAGCAATTGGTGGGGGTATGGATCAAGCCAAGAAAATTGTTGAGATGGTAGTGCAGATTACGCGCGTCGGACTGAGCGGCCTCTAAAGCCATTGAGTAACCATGAATGTTCCTATTAAACAAAACGGTCATATGATGAACTTTCACTACGGTGATGAACAAATCGCTTTTGAGCGAGTTGTTCGCCAACAGGCAAGCGATAAAGTATTGATTAAAGTACACCCTGATTGTCGTGTTGTCGTATCCGCCCCCACGGATGCTGATAATGATGCTGTTCTTAATGCCGTTAAAAAGAGAGGACGTTGGATATACGAGCAGTTGCGGGATTTTCGTAAGCAATTGGAGTATACCTCGCCAAGAAAGTACATCAGTGGCGAAAGCCACTACTATCTTGGCAAACAATATTTACTGAAGGTCATAGAAGCTCCAAATAGTGTTCAGGGTGTCAAATTACTACGTGGAAAACTCGAAGTATCCGTACGTATTAAAAATGCTGAGAAAGTAAGAGAACTTCTGACAGACTGGTACAAAGCGCGAGCTAAAGAAACCTTTGCTAAACGTCTTGATGCCGTCCTTGAACATGCCTTATGGGTAACAGAACGGCCACTACTGCGTATTCAGACCATGCAAACCCAATGGGGTAGTTGCTCTCCAAATGGTAAAATCACGTTGAATCCCTATTTGGTGAAAGCGCCCAGAGAGTGTGTTGATTACGTGGTATTACACGAACTATGCCACTTAGCGGAGTTTAACCACAGTGAGAGATTCTATCGCCTTATGACGCAAGTTATGCCTCACTGGGAGGAGGTCAAAGAACGTTTGGATGGAATGGCTAATGTCATTCTGCTCAACTAATTGTATCACTGCTCATATTCTTTGATACCGCAGCAATCAGATGCCGCGAACACCCCAACATATCTTGAATGTCACTATAGCTATGGCCAGTCTTCAATAGGCTAGCTATGTGCTGATGCCGTTTGAGATCAGGCTGACGCCCGTTGTATTTTCCATCGGATTTAGCCTTTGCGATCCCCTGTGATTGACGACGTCGCCGGTCATCATAATCTTTGCGAGCAACGGCAGCGAGCATGTCCAACATCATGGCATTCACCGCCTGTAAAATAGCACCAGTAAAGTCAATTTCGCTATGTTGTTGCAAAGCCAGCCAACTGGTAGGAAGTTCTGGTGAAACAATGGCTAGGCGTTTGCTGGCCAGCTTTTGTTTCAACGTATCCCAATCGCTTCGCTTAAGCCGTGCCAGACGGTCGATTTGTTCAACCAGCACAATGTCACCCTCACCTGACTCGGCAATCAAACGCATCAACTCAGGTCGGTGCAACGTGGCGCCAGAGACATTCTCGATATAAAAGGCAGCAATTCGCTGGCCATGCAGAGCAGCAAACTGAATGAGTGATTCGCGTGCCCGTTCAGCATTTTGTTCTTTGGTTGATGCGCGAAGGTAAGCTCGAATGAACATCTTGGTCTCCACAGTTCGTTATAAGTGGTGCTTTATCTATGGTCTGGTTTAGGTGGTTCTGTTGGTAGTAAAACCAGTCTGATGGCTAGTGCCGTTGATGTGTACTCAAAAGGAACCAGCTAAGGACCAAAAATCAGTCATCAAACCCAATATGGTTTCGGTAGTCGTAATCAAAGCTATCCGGGAAAACGGAAAGATCAGGTTTCATTCGCTTATGACGACTTGGCATGGGGTAAGTTCTATTCAACTCCATCATATTTCTGACAAACGCAACGAATAGATAGCCAGCCCAAAGTGCCAAGGACATTTGCCAACACAAATAAGTAAGTGCACACCAAAATGGTACGGCTAACCACCATCTGCGTTGGATAAATCTGAAAGCTTTAAAGCACTAAATGGACAATGGCAAAGCAACGAGCAAGAATCCCCATCCAGAGTCTTGAGCCAGCATCAATCCGAGTAGCAAAACACCAAGCAACATTATATTTACTAGATCATTTTTAAGATTTTGAATCATGTTTCCCCTCCCACTTTTCGGCTTGAGGTTTGCCTTGGCCTGACAATTTCTGGTTGGCTCTATAGCTGTAAAGACACCAGAAGGTGACCAAACTAAAAAATAGGAATAGCCCAAGCATTCCCCACTCAAATGCAGTCATAGCAACCTCCGCTCACTCGAATATCCAGTCCTTTCACACTGAATAACTTGGAAAACATAAAATCAGTCATTTCATCGAGTTCAGATGGTTCGAATTCAGGCACGGTAAGAGGCATACCGAAATACTGAAGGTTCCGGTAGGATGATGGCTCGAAAATGCCTTGCGGATAGCGGTCGAACGTGTTGAAAGCCTGATTCAGTCTAAGATCAACAGTCCAACCACCTGAAAGCTCAATCCAGCTATGGGGATAGACTAATTCTCCCGTGCTCTTGCATTTGACACATCCAACTCTAGGCTGATGAAACACCGAATTTCTCGTCAATAGATGACTGATCAGGTAAGTAAGAATTATGGGATCCATTTGGACTTCATCCATCGCCAAAACAATATTGTCTAGATCCTGATATTCACTTTTCATAATGCAGGCTCCTTAAACAGCAGTTGTTCCCCTTGCTCATACAACACTGGATATGGAAGAGATTGGCCATTCTTCACCACATGGTTTGGTGGAAAATAGATCACCATCCACGATGGCAATGCAGCACTGACGGCTCTATAAAACTCATCAATTGGAAAGTCTTGTGATCCTGACTGACGGAACACAAAGCGAGAATAGTTCTTCAGGTGATTAGCGGCGATGTTATAGCTTTCGGACTCACCATCTTTAATGTAGAGCGGGCTCTTCCAGAGATAAGGAGTAGTAATGTTGTAAGCAACCACACATTGACCAATACCGCATCCATGCTCGGCGCTTTCAACAGACCAAAGAATCATGGGATGACCATCAATTTCTGGCGTTTCTACATTACTCAGTTTAGTGACATTCAACGCCATATCATCGGCCACATGCTGGATTGCCAGATCGACAAGATGCACATATTTCTCATAAGCCTGAGATTCTGAAGTAGCAGCAGATGCGGGCATCCATCCCATTAGACTTGGTCTAGCCGAGGGATTGTCCGGTGTCATCATTATATCGGTAGCGTTAAACGCGAACGTCTGCGTACCAGAAAGACGCCGAAGCGGATCATCAAATGAAGTAGTTAGCCTGGCGAGATCAAGCAATGGAACCAACATACCCTTGCTATAAGAGTGAGTACCATCGTGGGAATCTCTCAAATCCAAATCGTAGATGCCCCCGGCTCGCGCCAAATTCAAAGCCCGAGATTCGCCTTGAGCATAATGACGAGGTCCGGCTGCACAACCTGACAAGGACACACATAAAGCAATTAATGATAAAGACGGGTATTTTTTCATGATCACCTCCTGCTTTATAAAGATTCGCATGGAGGCAGAAAAACGCAAGAGGATTCGCTATTTTATTATTAAAAATCAATAGTTTGTTCTGATAGAACAAACTTCAAAATGAGTAACAATAAAGATAATAATTTTGTCCCACTTTCCCAGATATCCCACTTTAAAAATGCAACAAATCGCCTAGAATGGGTTCTTCCATGGCAAAACCTAACAAAAGGTTGCACTCCATATGTGCGCCAATAGCTTTCTAACACTTTGAGTGGTTTTACATTTTTAGTTTCTGTATCGGTAAGTAAGTTTTACGTGAACGTTCACTAACCCGCAAAAACTTCCTGTTAATGCGGGTTGTTCTTCCCACCGGACACAAAATCTGGCGTTTCCGCTACCGCTTTGACAACAAATCGCAAAAGATCACGCTGGACGAATACCCGGCTTTCTCACTTGCAGAAGCGCGGCTTTGGCGTAAAAAGTGTCGCTCAGTGGTTGCCCATAGCATCAATCCGGCGCAGAAAAAGCAGGAAGAAAAGCTAAAACAGAAAGACCCAACGACAGTCAAAACATTCTGTAAATAGACCCGTTTTAGTTCCAGGCATTTTTTGAGATCCCGGCCAAATGATTGTGTTGCCGATATTCCTCCGGCGTCATATTGTTCAGTGATTCATGAGGGCGTTCACAGTTATATTCTGACACCCATCTTTCCGTGATTTCCCGCACTTCATTCAGCGTTCTGAACAGATAAAAATCGAGTATTTCTGTACGATATGTCCTGTTAAAACGCTCAATAAAAGCGTTCTGTGTCGGCTTACCCGGCTGGATAAACTCCAGCTTTACTGCATGTTTCTCTGCCCATTCAGCCAGTGCCAGCGAGATAAATTCCGGTCCATTATCCATGCGTAGCATGAGCGGATAGCCGCGATTTGCCGCGATCCTGTCGAGCACACGGACCACTCGCGGAGCTGGCAGATTCAGATCTATTTCAATCGACAACGCCTCACGGTTAAAGTCATCAACGACATTGAACGTGCGAAAACGACGGCCACAGACCAGGGCATCATGCATAAAATCGACAGACCAACTCTGGTTCAGCGCTTCCGGTGTGGCCAGTGGCGAGGGATTACGCACCGGCAGCCGTTGTTTACCCTTACGGCGAAAATTCAGCTTCAGCAAACAATAAATACGATGGATCCTTTTGTGATTCCACGCGTATCCCTGCCGCCGCAGAACCTGGAAAAGTTTTGGAAAACCGTATCGTGGGTATCGTTCAGCTGCCGCCTGCAATGCGGTAATAACGGGTTCATCACGCGTGGTATCCGGACGGTAATGATAAACCGTTCTGCTCAGATTGAGACTCCGACAGGCCTGACGGATACTGAGTCCGAATGCCGTTATCAGATGAGTGACCAGCTCACGCTTAAAGGCTGGTTTTAAAGCTTTTTTTCGATAACGTCTTTCAGCGCCCGGTTCTCAAGGCTCAGGTCGGCAAACATTTGTTTGAGGCGTCGGTTCTCGTCCTCAAGCTCCTTGATCTTTTTAATATCAGAAGCTTCCATACCGCCGTATTTAGACTTCCAGTTGTAGTAAGTCGCTTCAGAGATACCGGCCTCCCGGCAGACATCCTTAACCGTTCGTCCGGCTTCAACCGACTTAATCACGGCGATGATCTGATGCTCAGTAAAACGGGCTTTACGCATAGCGATCTCCTTTGTTGGCAGATTGATTATGCCGGAGGATCTCTAAATGTGAATGGCACGATTATGCGGGATACTTACACCAGGACTCGCGAGCGATCGACCAGTTCTCTGGATGAGGGTTGTTCTACGGTGATTTCATAGATACCTCCGGCGGGGGCTGGTGCAATGGGAAATTCAGGAACAGGACACATACGCAACGCTCCGCTTCGTGATAAGCAGGTTAACACCACCACCGGAGACGCCAGGCTCACTGGCGGTGACCCAGACAGGGTTGGCGTACCGGTTATCACGACCCGGCGCTTCTTTCGAAACCTCTGCCTGAGCCACCATTAAAGGGGCGAGCGCAGGCCGCGCCAGTAGCTCTGCAAACATCGCTACCGACACTCGTGATAATTCGGAACGCCAATTCCGGTTGCGTTTTTGCCGCAACGTGGGGACTATGGCGCAAGGCAGTACGCAAAAACTATGCTTATCGCCTCATAACAAAAGGCTTATGCGTACCGCATAAAATCTTATATTCAGTTATTAAGAAGGCGAGATTCATTGGCAAAAGCTATTGCCACTACAGAGTCAGCCTGCTAACTATGTTGATTGTTTGCTAATGGTGATGGTCATGACTACCGAATATACCGTTGTTGAATCTGTTCCCTCTGCCGAAGCTTTTTGTCATTTACGAAGTATATCGGGGTTGTCAGCACGACCGCTTGAGGCTGCCAGGGTGGGTTTGCCGAGAAGCTGTTATGGCGTACACATTCTCTGGCAAGGAGCGCCTGTCGGTATGGGGCGTATCGTTGGCGATGGTGCATTAAACTTCGAAATAGTCGATATAGCCGTCGACCCCGCCCATCAGGGGCGTGGCCTTGGCCGAATCATTATGGAAAACATTATTCGATGGCTGGACAGCAACGCTTATAAAGGCGCTTATGTCTCTCTGGTGGCTGATGTACCGGAACTCTATGCGAAGTTCGGTTTTGAGTTAGTCCGGCCGGAAAGCGAAGGAATGGCGAGAGTCTGGGGGTAACGTTGTCATCTGGATCAGCAAACATCCCGCTTTTGTGTCCTTGAATGTGCCCATAGCCATGCTTTCAAGGCACATATCGCTGACAGATTAACGAGTTAGCTCGATTTTCCAGCTTCTGTATTGTTTTCACAAACCCGCATTCACCGCCGGTAAAAGCGGGTTTTATTGGCTTTCATCGGCGTAAAAGCCATTCATTCACTCTGACAGCAAGGCCGGGCTTACTGGTTTTTCGTCCGCCTTATAAAGCTCAGCTAAAACCACACTCGTTTCTTCTTTTCGGTCTAACCGAATGTAAAGTTCGGTCCACAAGCTTCCCATTGTCCTATTTAGCGATTAAAACCTGGCGTAAGTTAAGCGATAATGATGTAACCGTTTAACTTATGATACAGACCATTATCACGGAGCGAAAAATGGCAACGCATTTTGCAAGAGGGAGACTTACAGAAGGACGGCTGGTATCCGTCAGGCTTTCCACCGCCTGCCACGATGCAGCGCGCAGGATGCCGGAGCACCGCCGCTCACGATTTTTAGCCTCCCGGGCGCTGCTCGCTGAACTGCTCTTTATGCTCTACGGCACCCACGAACTGCCCGAGATGCTTACGCAACCGGAAGGCCGGCCGGTCTTTGCCGATCCTGAGCTTCCTCGTTTTTCCATCGCCTATACGGGCAATATCGTTGGCGTGGCGCTGACCACCGAAGGCGACTGCGGCCTGGATATGGAACTCAGGCGCGCCACGCACGGTTTTCACGGCGGGCTGCACGCCCACGATGCCTACCCCCTCTCCAGCAATGAGGCGCTGTGGGTACGTAACCAAAACGACCCGAATGAAGCCAGAGCGCAGCTGATCACGCTGCGTCAGGCGGTGCGTAAGCTCTGCGGATGCGCCTCAGACGATGCCAGCCTGCTGCAGTTACTGCCAGGTTCGGGTCGCCTGCGGGTAACCAGGGGCACGCGAGTAGAGGCGGTGAGCGATGCGGAAGATGTGCTGATTTGGTCGGTGGCGGCGACACCCGCCATCGAACGGCTAAAATTCTGGGAATTTGACAGCAGGGAAGGATGGCATACGCTTGCGGATGTGCCTGAACGCGCTAACGAGCCTGCGGCACGCCTGATGAGATTAACCAGCTTACCGACAGAAAAAGCATATCCTCTTAGCTGATCCGTTCCGGATCATCATGATGAAAGGAGTAGTCATGTCTGAGACGTTAAAGGTTGTTACGTTACTGGGAAGCCTGCGCAAAGGTTCATTTAACGGGATGGTGGCTAATATGCTGCCAAAACTCGCCCCCGCGGGCATGGAGATCGCCGCTCTGCCCTCCATCCGCGACATTCCGCTTTACGATGCCGATATCCAGCAGGAAGAGGGATTTCCGCAGAGCGTGGAAACGCTTGCAGAGCAGATCCGCCAGGCGGACGGCGTGGTCATTGTGACGCCGGAATATAACTATTCGGTGCCGGGCGGCCTGAAGAATGCTATCGACTGGCTTTCGCGCCTTCCGGAACAGCCGCTGGCCGGTAAACCGGTGCTGCTCCAGACCAGTTCAATGGGCGCGATCGGCGGTGCGCGCTGCCAGTATCACCTGCGCCAGATCCTCGTCTTTCTTGATGCGATGGTCATGAACAAACCGGAATTTATGGGCGGGGTGATTCAGAACAAGGTCGATGTGCAAACGGGGGAAGTGGTTGATCAGGGTACGCGTGACCATCTCTCTGGCCAACTTACCGCGTTTGGGGATTATATTAAGCGGGTTAAAACCTGATAAAAAAGCCCGGTGGCGCTAGCGCTTACCGGGCCTACACTCGTCAGTAGGTCAGGTAAGCGAAGCGCCACCTGACACCACAAACCGCACCTTAGTGCGCGTCAATAAACACAATCTTCAGCACGAACAGCAGCGCCACGATGATGACGCACGGGCTGAGATCGCGCAGACGGCCGGTCCCAATCTTCATCACGCAGTAGGAGATAAAGCCCAGCGCAATGCCTTCGGTGATGGAGAAACTGAAGGGCATCATTACCGCGGTAATAAACGCCGGTACCGCTTCGGTTAAATCGTGCCAGTTTACGCGCGCCAGGCTGGAGGTCATCAGCACGCCCACGTAGATCAACGCGCCTGCTGCCGCGTAAGACGGAACCATGCCCGCCAGCGGCGAGAGGAAAATCACCAGCAGGAACAGCAGCCCGACGACAACGGCGGTCAAACCGGTACGGCCACCCACAGAAACGCCAGAGGACGATTCAATATAGGCGGTCACGGATGAGGTACCGATGAAAGAGCCGACTACCGACGAGACGCTATCCACATACAGTGCCTGCTTCATGCGCGGGAATTTGCCCTTCTCGTCCGCCAGTCCGGCTTTATCGGTCACACCGATCAGCGTACCGGAGGAGTCAAAGAGGTTAACCAGCATGAAGGAGAAAATGACCCCGGCCAGCCCCAGGTTAAAGGAGCCTGCCAGATCGACATGCCCCACCACGTTCGCGATGCTCGGCGGCGCGGAGACGATACCGTTGTAATGCACATCGCCAAACATCCAGCCCAGCAGCGTCGTCACGATAATGGAGACCAGCACCGCCGCATGAATATTGCGCGATGCCAGAATCGCAATAATAAAGAAGCCCAGCACGCCCAGCAGCACGCTGTGTGAGGTCAGGTTACCGATGCTGACCAGCGTTTCCGGGTTTGCCACGATAACACCGGCATTTTTCAGCCCCATCATGCCGATGAACAGGCCGATACCGCTGGTGATGCCGACGCGCAGGCTGACCGGGATATTGGCGATCATCCAGTAGCGCACGCGGAAGATGGTCAGGAGCAGCAGACCAATCGCGCCCCAGAAAATTGCGCCCATCCCTACCTGCCACGGCAGGCCCATCGCCTGAACCACAACAAAGGCGAAGAAGGCGTTCAGACCCATCGCGGGTGCCAGCGCCACCGGCAGGTTAGCGAATATGCCCATCAGAATGCTGCCAAGGGCCGCGATAAGGCAAGTGGTGACAAAGACGGCGCTGGTATCCATGCCAGCTACGCCAAGAATTTGCGGGTTCACAAAAACGATGTAAACCATCGTCAGGAAGGTGGTAAAACCGGCGATCACTTCGGTGCGTGCCGTTGTGCCGTGCTCGCGCAGTTTGAACACGCGCTCCAGCATCCCCTGACCAGACGTCTGGGTAGTGTGTGGTTGATTCATCATCAATTTCCGAACAAGGAGGGAAAATTCGTCGCTATCCTATACCAAAATGCGACAATAGGGGCGGTTGCGTAATACTTTTTTTCATTGATTTTGCTTATACGGCAACGATTGCGTCCCGGTAAAAAAGAAGACGTAAACGTTAAACTGGTGAGAAGGAAAGGCATGTCTAAGATTGAAGCGGTATTTTTTGACTGCGACGGTACGCTGGTCGACAGTGAGGTCATCTGTTCCCGCGCGTATGTCACCATGTTCCAGGAATTTGGCATTACGCTCGATCTCAGTGAAGTGTTTAAGCGCTTTAAGGGCGTGAAGCTTTACGAGATTATCGACATTATTAACGCCGAGCATGGCGTCAGCCTGGCAAAGGCTGAACTGGAGCCGGTCTACCGCGCCGAGGTCGCACGTCTGTTCGATGCGGAGCTGGAGGTGATTGCCGGCGCAAACGCCCTGCTGGACGCGATGACGGTGCCAATCTGCGTGGTCTCTAACGGCCCGGTCAGCAAAATGCAGCATTCGCTTGGCAAGCTCAATATGTTGCACCATTTCCCGGAAAAGCTGTTCAGCGGCTACGATATTCAGCGCTGGAAACCCGATCCGGCACTGATGTTCCATGCAGCGAAAGCGATGGGCGTGAACGTGGAGAACTGCATTCTGGTGGATGACTCCACCGCGGGCGCGCAGTCGGGGATTGATGCAGGCATGGAGGTGTTTTACTTCTGCGCCGATCCGCATAACAAGCCAATCGATCATCCTAACGTGACGACCTTTACCGAACTGGCGCAGCTGCCGGCGCTGTGGAAGGCGCGCGGGTGGGATATTACTCGCTGAAAAAACAAAGCCGGATGGCGCTAACGCTTATCCGGCCTACAGGGCTCGCAGGCCCGGTAAGCGCAGCGCCACCGGGCATATTACCGCGGATTACTCTTTCGGATCTTTACCGGCCAGCAGCTTATCCAGCTCGTCGCCGCCCACGTGACGAAAATCCTGCCCCTTCACGAAGTAGAAGATGTATTCACAAATGTTCTGGCAGCGATCGCCGATGCGCTCGATCGAGCGCGCGCAGAACAGCGCGGTCAGCACGCTTGGAATGGTGCGGGAATCTTCCATCATGTAGGTCATCAGCTGACGCACGATGCCCTCGTACTCCTGATCGACCTTCTTGTCTTCACGGTAGATACGTACCGCTTCGTCGAGATCCATACGCGCAAAGGCATCCAGCACGTCGTGCAGCATCTGTACGGTGTGACGCCCCAGCGACTCCAGGCTTACCAGCAGCGGCTGGTGCTGCTGGGAGAACTTCTCCAGCGCGGTGCGGCAAATTTTATCCGCCACGTCGCCGATGCGCTCCAGTTCGGCAATAGTCTTGATAATCGCCATCACCAGGCGCAGGTCGCTCGCCGTTGGCTGGCGCTTGGCGATAATGCGCACGCAGGCCTCGTCAATGGCCACTTCCATCATGTTGACCTTCTGGTCACCCTCGATGACGCGCTTTGCCAGCTCGCTGTCCTGGTTGTGCATGGCGGTGATCGCATCGGAGAGCTGCTGCTCCACCATGCCGCCCATGGTCATGACCTGAGTGCGGATACTTTCCAGTTCAGCGTTGAACTGGCCTGAAATGTGTTTGTTAAGGTTCAAATTATCCATAGCGCACTCCTCAATCAGCCGTAGCGGCCTGTGATGTAATCTTCCGTTTGTTTCTTCGCCGGGCGGGTGAAGAGCGCGTCCGTATCGCTAAACTCGATCAGCTCGCCCAGGTACATAAACGCCGTGTGGTCGGAACAACGCGCCGCCTGCTGCATGTTGTGCGTCACGATAACAACGGTGTAATCCTGCTTCAGCTCGGTGATCAGCTCTTCGATACGACCGGTGGAGATCGGGTCCAGCGCCGAGCAAGGCTCGTCCAGCAACAGCACTTCCGGGCGAATGGCGATACCGCGCGCGATGCACAGACGCTGCTGCTGACCGCCGGAGAGAGAGTAACCGCTCTGGTGCAGTTTATCCTTGGTTTCGTTCCATAATGCGGCCTTGGTCAATGCCCACTGCACGCGCTCATCCATATCGGCGCGAGAGAGTTTCTCAAACAGGCGTACGCCAAAAGCGATGTTGTCATAAATGGACATCGGGAACGGCGTCGGCTTCTGGAACACCATGCCCACTTTAGCGCGCAGCAGCGCGATATCCTGGGAATGGTTAAGGATATTTTCGCCATCCAGCAGGATTTCACCTTCGGCGCGCTGTTCCGGATAGAGGGAATACATTTTGTTAAAGGTGCGCAGCAGCGTCGATTTCCCGCAGCCGGACGGACCGATAAATGCCGTAACCTGGTTCTTTGCGATATCCAGGTTGATGTTCTTCAGGGCATGGAATTTGCCGTAGTAGAAGTTCAGATCGCGAACCGAAATTTTACCCGGTGCAGTATCAACCATACTCATTGACTCATTTCCTCATTCGGCGCCGCGATGTGCCGCGCCGTAAAAATTTAACCGTGTTTCTTCTTCGCGAAAATGACGCGCGCCAGAATGTTCAGCAGCAATACGCACAGGGTGATGATTAACACCCCTGCCCAGGCCAGCTGCTGCCACTCAGCAAACGGGCTCATCGCAAATTTAAAAATGGTCACCGGCAGGTTGGCAATCGGCTGCATCATATCCGTGCTCCAGAACTGGTTGGAGAGCGCGGTAAAGAGCAGGGGGGCCGTTTCCCCGGCGATACGTGCCACCGCCAGCAGAACGCCGGTGATGATCCCGGAAACCGACGCCTTAAGGGTGATAGCGGAGATCATCTTCCACTTCGGCGTACCCAGCGCATAGGCCGCTTCGCGCAGGCTGTCCGGCACCAGCTTCAGCATGTTTTCGGTGGTACGGATAACAATCGGCACCTGCAACAGCCCCAGCGCAATTACCCCTGCCCAGCCGGAGAAATGCTCCATCTGGGTCACGACGATGGTGTAGACAAACAGGCCGACCACAATCGAGGGGGCAGAGAGCAGAATGTCGTTGATAAAGCGGATCACCTCAGCCAGCAGGGATTTGCGGCCATACTCCGCCAGATAGATCCCTGCCATAATGCCGAGCGGTGTACCAAAAACGGTCGCCCACAGAATTAACAGGCCGCTCCCCGCCAGGGCGTTCGCCAGGCCCCCCCCCGCCGTGTTTGGCGGCGGCGTCATCTCGGTGAAGAGCGCCAGCGACATTCCGTCAATACCGCGGGTGACGGTGGAGAACAGGATCCAGATAAGCCAGAACAGACCGAACGCCATGGTCGCCATCGAGAGCGTCAGCGCGATACGGTTTTTAAAACGGCGCTTCGCCTGCATTTTGCGGCGGGATTCCGCAAGCTGAGCCGTCTGTTGCATTTCAAGCGTCGTCATTAACGTGCCCCCTCGTTTTTCGCCAGGCGCATAATCATCAGCTTAGAGATCGCCAGTACGATGAAGGTGATCACAAACAGAATCAGCCCCAGCTCCATCAGCGCCGCAACGTGCAGACCGGACTCCGCTTCGGCGAACTCGTTCGCCAGCGCCGAGGTAATACTGTTACCCGGCATATAGAGCGACGCGCTGTCGAGCTGGTAGGTGTTGCCGATGATAAAGGTCACTGCCATGGTTTCACCGAGCGCGCGCCCTAAGCCCAGCATAATGCCGCCGATCACCCCATTTTTGGTGAACGGAAGAACGATGCGCCAGATCACTTCCCAGGTGGTACAGCCGATACCGTAGGCCGACTCTTTCATCATCACCGGGGTTTGTTCAAAGACATCGCGCATCACCGCCGCGATGTAGGGAATAATCATGATAGCGAGGATCACGCCAGCGGCCAGAATGCCGATACCAAACGCCGGGCCGGAGAAGAGCGCGCCGACAAACGGGATGGCGGAAAGCACGTTGCCCACCGGCTCCTGGAAGTAAGTGGCAAACAGCGGCGCGAAGATAAAGAGCCCCCACATGCCGTAAACGATACTCGGAATAGCCGCCAGCAGCTCAATGGCGATCCCCAGCGGGCGTCTGAGCCAGTTTGGCGCCAGCTCCGTCAGGAACAGGGCGATACCAAAGCTTACCGGCACCGCAATCAGCAGAGCGATCAGAGAGGTAACCAGCGTACCGTAAATCGGCACCAGCGCCCCGTAGATATCGTTTGGCGCATCCCACTCTTTGGTCCACAGGAAGGAGAAACCAAACTTTTGAATGCTCGGCCAGGAGGAGAAAATCAGGGAGACGATGATGCCGCCCAGCAGCAATAGCACAATCAGCGCAGCCAGTCTTACCAGCGCGCTGAAAATCATGTCACCTTTTTTACCCGGAGGGTTAAATACAGGCTTGGTTGCAGCCATAAATTACTCTTCTTTATGAGACGTCTTACGAATATGCCCGGTGGCGCTGGCGCTTACCGGGCCTACAGGATGAACCGTAGGGCGGGATCGCTACGCGCCACCCGCCATCTTCGTCAAAAATATCCTGTTAGTACAGCGGTTTACCGCTACTGTCTTTTACGCTGGTTTTCCATGCCGCACGAACCTGCTCAACCACGCTCTCCGGCAGGCTGGCGTAATCCAGGTCGTTAGCCTGTTTGCCGCCGTTTTTATAGGCCCAGTCGAAGAACTTCAGCACTTCAGTGCCCTGCTCGGGCTTCTTCTGCTCTTTGTGCACCAGGATGAAGGTGGTGGAGGTGATTGGCCACACGTCGTCACCTTTCTGGTTGGTCAGATCCTGAGCGAAAGATTTGCTCCAGTCCACGCCTTTCGCGGCGTTGGAGAAACTATCTTCCGTCGGGCTTACCGGCTTACCATCAGCAGAAACCAGCTTGGTGTACGCCAGGTTGTTCTGCTTGGCGTAAGCATATTCTACGTAGCCGATAGAGCCAGGCAGACGCTGTACGAACGCGGCGATACCGTCGTTGCCTTTACCGCCCAGACCGGTCGGCCAGTTAACCGTAGAGCCGGAGCCTACTTTCGATTTCCACTCTTCGTTCACTTTCGCCAGGTAGCTGGTGAAGACGAAGGAGGTGCCGGAACCGTCCGCGCGGCGAACCACGGCAATGTTCTGTGACGGCAGTTTCAGGCCAGGGTTGAGCTTAGCGATCGCTTCGTCATCCCATTTTTTAATTTTGCCAAGGTAGATGTCGCCCAGGGTTTTACCATCCAGCACCAGCTCGCCAGATTTCAGGCCCGGAATGTTCACGGCCAGCACCACGCCACCGATTACGGTCGGGAACTGGAACAGCCCTTCCTGAGCCAGCTTCTCGTCAGACAGCGGCGCGTCGGATGCCCCGAAATCGACGGTATTCGCGGTAATTTGTTTAACGCCACCGGAGGAGCCGATACCCTGATAGTTGACCTTATTTCCGGTCTCTTTCTGGTAGGTATCTGCCCATTTGGCATACACCGGCGCAGGGAAGGTTGCACCAGCGCCAGTCAGGCTTGCCGCTGCGTTTACAGCGAAAGCGCTCATCGATAAGGTCGCGGCGACAACAGTTGCGACGGTGGTACGCATAACTTTCATAATGTCTCCTGCACGGTTTCGTAAATCGTTGTTTGAGTTGCTACGTTGAGCAAAATAGGACATACAGGTGACAGTTAAATGTACGAAATATGACAGTTTTATGACAAAGAAAATTTCACTTAAAAATCAGCAAAATAGTTTATAATAATCAGATATTTAGCTACAAACATGACAGTACTTTTTCAGTACTATTTTCTTTATATGACACCGAAAAAAGTCGCTGAAGATGACAAAGTGACATCATTAAAAAAGCACAAGAATTGAGCAAATAAATAAACCAGGCAGGGTAAAAAAGCTCCACCCGGAGGTGGAGCCTGGAGGGATTACTCGACGGTAACGGATTTCGCCAGGTTACGCGGCTGATCGACGTCGGTGCCTTTAATCAGCGCGACGTGATAGGAGAGTAATTGCAGCGGAACCGTGTAGAAGATAGGCGCAATCACCTCTTCGACGTGTGGCATCTCGATAATGTGCATATTATCGCTGCTGACAAAACCAGCGTCGCGATCGGCAAACACATAAAGCTGACCACCGCGGGCGCGAACCTCTTCGATGTTGGATTTCAATTTTTCCAGCAGCTCATTGTTTGGCGCCACGACAATAACCGGCATATCGGCATCAATCAGCGCCAGCGGACCGTGTTTCAGCTCGCCTGCCGCATAGGCTTCGGCGTGGATGTAGGAGATCTCCTTCAGCTTCAGCGCCCCCTCCAGCGCGATCGGATACTGATCGCCGCGCCCCAGGAAGAGAGCGTGGTGCTTGTCGGAGAAATCTTCGGCCAGCTGCTCGATACGTTTGTCCTGGGAAAGCATCTGTTCAATGCGGCTCGGCAACGCCTGCAGACCATGAACAATCTCATGCTCAACTTCAGCATCCTGGCCTTTCAGACGCGCCAGCTTCGCCACCAGCATCAGCAGCACGGTCAGCTGTGTGGTGAAGGCTTTGGTGGAGGCCACGCCAATTTCCGTCCCGGCTTTGGTCATCAGCGCCAGATCGGACTCACGTACCAGCGAGGAGCCCGGCACGTTACAGATAGCCAGCGAGCCAAGGTAGCCCAGCTCTTTCGAAAGACGCAGCGCCGCCAGCGTATCTGCCGTTTCGCCCGACTGCGACAGGGTAATCATCAGGCTGTTACGGCGCACGGCGGATTTGCGATAGCGGAACTCGGAAGCGATCTCCACGTCGCAAGGGACGCCTGCAAGCGATTCAAACCAGTAACGGGAAACCATACCGGAGTTATAGGAGGTACCGCAGGCGACAATCTGGATATGCTCCACCTGCGCCAGCATGTCGTTCGCGTTGGCGCCCAGCTCGCTCAGATCCACTTCACCGTGACTGATACGGCCGGTTAGCGTGTTTTTAATCGCGTTCGGCTGCTCGTAGATCTCTTTCTGCATGTAGTGACGGTAAGCGCCTTTATCGCCCGCGTCGTATTGCAGATTAGATTCAATCTCCTGACGCTTAACTTCAGCGGCGCTGGTATCGAATACGGTGACGCTGCGACGAGTGACTTCCGCAATATCGCCCTCTTCCAGGAAGATAAAGCGACGTGTCACCGGCAGCAGAGCCAGCTGATCGGAGGCGATGAAGTTTTCCCCCATGCCCAGGCCGATAACCATCGGGCTACCGGAGCGGGCCGCCAGCAGGGTATCCGGATCGCGGGAGTCCAGGATAACCGTACCGTAAGCGCCGCGCAGCTGCGGGATAGCGCGCAGTACCGCATCACGCAGCGTACCGCCTTGCGCCAGCTCCCAGTGAACCAGGTGCGCAATCACTTCGGTGTCGGTCTCAGAAACAAAGGTGTAGCCGCGCGCTTTCAGCGTTTCGCGCAGCGGTTCGTGGTTTTCAATAATGCCGTTATGCACGACCACGATATGTTCAGAAACATGCGGGTGAGCGTTGCCTTCTGACGGCTCGCCATGGGTCGCCCAGCGGGTATGTGCGATACCGGTTCCGCCATGAAGCGGATGTTCTTCCGCCGCCTGGGCCAGCATCTGTACTTTACCGAGACGGCGCAGACGGGTCATATGCCCTTCAGCATCGACAACGGCCAGACCGGCAGAGTCGTAACCACGGTATTCCAGACGACGTAAACCTTCGAGAAGGATTTCAGCAATATCACGCTGCGCAACTGCGCCAACAATTCCACACATAGTTAAATTTCCTGATTATGGCGATATGCCATGCGTTGTCGCTGACCTGTTTTGCCCTTTCCGGGCGCCCCGAGCCTTGTAGAGAGTGGGGTTATTTTTATGGGTACTGCTTTTGGGGGGAGGATTATATTATCCCCTCACCCCGGCCCTCTCCCCAAAGGGGCGAGGGAGAAAAACACCGCACCGAACGATCCTCTCTCCCTTGCGGGAGAGGGGCAGGGTGAGGGGTAAATCCGTTACTTTTTCTTCACCGGGCGTTTCCAGCCCTGCTTGTGCACCTGCGGCACGCGGCTTAACACTAATTCATTATCCGCTACGTCGCGCGTTACGGTCGTTCCGGCGGCAATGGTTGCGCCATTCCCGACGGTGACAGGCGCCACCAGCTGCGTGTCGGAGCCAACAAACACGTCGTCACCGATGATGGTTTTAAACTTATTCGCGCCATCGTAGTTGCAGGTAATGGTCCCTGCGCCGATGTTCACGTTATCGCCGATTTCCGCATCGCCCAGATAGGTGAGGTGACCGGCTTTGGAGCCTTTACCCAGACGCGCCTTTTTCATCTCAACAAAGTTACCGACGTGCGCGCCTTCCAGCAGCTCGGCGCCCGGGCGCAAACGCGCAAACGGACCGATGGTGCAGGCCGCATCAAGACGCGCATCTTCCACCACGCTATAGGGGCTAATTTCGCAGTCGTCGCCGATCACGCTGTTTTTAATCACCGAGCCCGCGCCGATTTTGACGCGATCGCCCAGCGTCACGTTGCCTTCGATGATAACGTTCGCATCGATCTCCACGTCGCGCCCGTGATTCAGGGTGCCACGCAGGTCAAAACGTGCAGGATCGCGCAGCATGCCCCCCGCCAGCAGCAGTTTTCCCGCCTGCTCGGCCTGATAAATACGCTCAAGGCGGGAAAGCTGCAGGCGGTTGTTCACGCCTTCCGTTTCGCTAATACGCGCCGGATGCACGGCGGCAATTTCACGTCCTTCCTGATGCGCCAGCGCGATAATATCGGTGATGTAATATTCACCCTGCGCGTTGTTGTTGTTCAGCTTCGACAGCCAGCGCTTCATATCTGCGCCGTTAGCGATCAGGATACCGGTATTGATCTCCTGAATCTGGCGCTGTTCGTCGGTGGCATCTTTATGCTCGACAATACCCGTCACCTGGCCGTTTTCGCGGGTGATGCGGCCATAGCCGGTGGGATCGTCCAGCACAACGGTTAACAAACCAATACCGCCCTGCGGTTTCGCTTCACGCAGACGGGAGAGCGTCTCCACGGAGATCAGCGGAACATCCCCGTAGAGCATGAGAATATCTTCGTCATCGGCAAAGTGCGGCGCAGCCTGCTGCATAGCGTGGCCTGTTCCAAGCTGTTCTGCCTGGAGCACCCAGTTAAGATTGTCATCACGCAGCGTTTTTTTAAGCAGATCGCCGCCGTGACCGTAAACCAGATGCACGTTAGTCGCGCCTAATTCATTTGCCGCATCAATAACATGCTGCACCATCGGCTTTCCTGCGAGGGTGTGCAGCACTTTTGGGATATCGGAATACATACGGGTACCTTTGCCAGCGGCAAGGATGACCACGCTCATCGTATTATTCAACATACGCGTCCTGACTGTAATTTAGGTGGAAAGTAAAACCCTTTAACGTTGAAAATTCTACATATTTTGCAGCATAAAATGGAACGCTGTTAAAACACGCAATAACGCTTTCTGACAGGCGTTTCAGGCCAGTTTTACGGTCAGAGTAAATCACTTTTCCTTCGGAAAATAGCTTTCTTGCAGCAACTCGTCAGACACCACAACAGGTTAGCTATTTTTTCGTCTTATGAATAAAGATCGGGAGAGCTTTTATGGGAGGAGGGGAGGAGGGGAGGAGTAAGAACAGTCAGGACTTCGCCAGATGGCGCGTTGCTTATCACACAACGGTAAGCGCGGCGCCTCTCGGCGTTCAGCAAATTAGTGGTTGAATGTACCGAAAGAGAAATTCATGTTGCTGAACAGAGCGATGATTTTATTGATCAGTTTCATAGGGGCATCCTGATTTTGTTGGCGTTGATAATGTGACCTGCATCACAAAACAAGTCTATACCTCAAAATTTGACCGATCAATATTTTTGTGACGAATATCACAAAATAATAAAACCCGATTTCAGTTTCATAAAAGTGGAAACGCAGCCATAAAAAAAGCCAGCCTGATAACCAGACTGGCTTTTGTGCTTTTCAAGCCGGTGTTACATCGCTTTCTTGGTCAACTCGATAACGCGCAGTTTCGCGATCGCTTTGGCCAGCTCCGCAGACGCCTGTGCGTAATCCACGTCACCGTGAGAGCTCTTAATGTGCTCTTCCGCTTTACGCTTGGACTCCAGGGCTCGCGCTTCGTCGAGATCCTGGCCGCGAATTGCGGTATCAGCCAGAACGGTCACGCTGCCTGGCTGCACTTCAAGAATGCCGCCGGACAGATAGATAAACTCTTCATGACCGAACTGCTTAACGATGCGGATCATACCAGGCTTAATGGCGGTGAGCAGCGGTGCGTGCCCGGGGAAGATCCCCAGTTCACCTTCACTACCCGTTACCTGGATTTTCTCGACCAGACCAGAGAACATTTGTTGCTCTGCGCTGACGACGTCCAGGTGGTAAGTCATTGCCATATCACCCTCCGATTAAGGCGTTAAAGTTTTTTGGCTTTTTCCACAGCTTCGTCGATGGAACCAACCATGTAGAACGCCTGCTCCGGCAGGTGATCGTATTCGCCTTCCATGATGCCTTTAAAGCCACGGATGGTGTCTTTCAGGGAAACGTATTTACCCGGAGAACCGGTAAAGACTTCCGCTACGAAGAACGGCTGGGAGAGGAAGCGCTGGATCTTACGTGCGCGTGCTACCACCAGTTTATCTTCTTCAGACAGTTCATCCATACCCAGGATGGCGATGATGTCTTTCAGTTCCTGATAACGCTGCAGGATGGACTGTACGCCACGCGCGGTGTCGTAGTGCTCCTGACCAACCACCAGCGGGTCCAGCTGACGGCTGGTGGAGTCCAGCGGGTCAACGGCCGGGTAGATACCCAGGGAAGCGATCTGACGGCTCAGTACCACGGTTGCGTCAAGGTGCGCAAAGGTGGTGGCTGGTGACGGGTCAGTCAAGTCATCCGCCGGTACGTATACCGCCTGTACGGAGGTGATAGAACCGGTTTTGGTGGAGGTGATACGTTCCTGCAGAACGCCCATCTCTTCCGCCAGGGTCGGCTGATAACCTACCGCTGAAGGCATACGGCCCAGCAGTGCAGATACTTCAGTACCGGCCAGGGTGTAACGGTAGATGTTGTCGACGAACAGCAGAACGTCACGACCTTCATCACGGAATTTCTCCGCCATGGTCAGGCCGGTCAGCGCAACGCGCAGACGGTTTCCCGGCGGCTCGTTCATCTGGCCATACACCAGGGATACTTTGTCGATAACGTTGGAGTCGGTCATTTCGTGGTAGAAGTCGTTACCCTCACGAGTACGTTCACCTACGCCCGCAAACACAGAGTAACCGGAGTGTTCGATCGCGATGTTACGGATCAGCTCCATCATGTTTACGGTTTTACCTACGCCCGCACCACCGAACAGACCTACTTTACCGCCCTTCGCGAACGGACACATCAGGTCGATAACTTTGATGCCGGTTTCCAGCAGTTCCTGAGAGTTAGACAACTCTTCATAAGACGGCGCCGCGCGGTGGATAGCCCAACGCTCTTCTTCGCCAATCTCGCCTTTCATGTCGACCGGTTCGCCCAGTACGTTCATGATACGGCCCAGGGTTGCTTTACCTACCGGGACTTCGATCGGGTGCTCGAGGTCTTTAACATCCAGACCGCGACGCAGACCGTCGGAAGAACCCATGGCGATGGTACGTACGATACCGCCACCGAGCTGCTGCTGAACTTCCAGCACCAGACGCTCATTACCATTCTGCACCTCAAGGGCGTCGTACACGCGCGGTACGGCATCCTGAGGGAACTCGACGTCAACTACGGCGCCGATTACCTGGACAATTTTTCCAGTAGCCATCTTGAATCCTCTACGAAATAACCTGGTTAAACCGCGGCGGCCCCCGAGACGATCTCGGTGAGTTCCTGAGTAATGCTGGCCTGACGAGCTTTGTTGTATACCAACTGCAGCTCTTTAATCAGGCTGCCGCCATTATCGGTTGCGGCTTTCATCGCCACCATACGTGCGGCCTGCTCGCTGGCCAGGTTTTCTACCACACCCTGATAAACCTGAGATTCCACATAACGACGCAGCAGGGTATCCAGCAGCGCTTTCGGATCGGGCTCATACAGGTAATCCCAGGATTTACGCTTCAACTCTTCATCTTCTGATGCCGGCAGCGGCAGCAGCTGAGTGATAGTCGGAACCTGAGACATGGTGTTAATAAATTTGTTGCTGACAACATACAGCTTGTCCAGACGGCCTTCATCATAGGCCTGCAACATCACTTTAACCGGACCGATCAGTTCAGACAGGGACGGGTTATCACCCATACCGGTCACCTGCGCGACGATGTTTGCGCCTACGGAGTTAAAGAAAGAGACGCCCTTAGAGCCGATCATTGCGATATCGCACTGAACGCCTTTATCGGACCATGCTTTCATATCCGCCAGCACTTTTTTGAACAGGTTAATGTTCAAGCCGCCGCACAGACCACGGTCGGTCGACACCACCAGGTAGCCCACGCGCTTAACGTCGCGTTCTTCCAGGTAAGGGTGCTTATATTCCAGATTACCGTTCGCAAGGTGACCAATCACGTTGCGCATGGTATCTGCATAAGGACGGCTGGCCGCCATGCGCTCCTGCGATTTACGCATTTTGGAAGCGGCGACCATCTCCATCGCTTTAGTGATCTTTTGCGTGTTCTGGACGCTTGCGATCTTACTACGTATCTCTTTTGCGCCGGCCATGAGCTTCTCCTCAATGCCTTACGGCCTGCCCTGAGACAGGCCGTCAGACGTTACCAGGACTGGGTTGCTTTGAAGGAATCGAGGATGCCTTTCAGCTTGCCTTCGATTTCGTCGTTGTAGCCACCGGACTGGTTGATCTCTTGCATCAGCGGAGCGTGATCACGGTCAACGTATGCCAGCAGAGCGGCTTCGAAGCTACCGATTTTCGCCAGTTCGACATCCGCCAGATAACCACGTTCTGCCGCGAACAGAACCAGAGACTGCTGCGCGACGGACATCGGCGCATACTGTTTCTGTTTCAGCAGCTCGGTCACTTTCTGACCGTGGTCAAGCTGTTTACGGGTTGCATCGTCAAGGTCAGATGCAAACTGGGAGAACGCTGCCAGTTCACGATACTGCGCCAGCGCGGTACGAATACCACCGGACAGTTTCTTCATGATCTTGGTCTGTGCTGCGCCACCTACACGGGATACGGAGATACCCGGGTTAACCGCAGGACGAATACCGGCGTTAAACAGGTTGGTTTCCAGGAAGATCTGACCATCGGTAATGGAGATTACGTTGGTCGGAACGAATGCGGAAACGTCACCTGCCTGCGTTTCGATAATCGGCAGCGCGGTCAGAGAGCCGGTTTTCCCCTGCACTTCACCTTTGGTGAAGGCTTCAACGTATTCGGCGTTAACACGCGCAGCACGCTCCAGCAGACGAGAGTGGAGGTAGAATACGTCGCCCGGGAATGCTTCACGTCCCGGCGGACGACGGAGCAGCAGAGAGATCTGACGGTAAGCAACAGCCTGTTTAGACAGGTCATCGTACACGATCAGCGCATCTTCACCGCGATCGCGGAAGTATTCGCCCATTGCGCAACCTGCGTATGGCGCCAGGTATTGCAGAGCAGCAGATTCAGAAGCGGTAGCCACCACAACGATGGTGTTCGCCAGCGCGCCGTGTTCTTCCAGCTTACGCACCACGTTAGAGATGGTGGACGCTTTCTGGCCGATAGCCACGTATACGCATTTGATACCGGAATCGCGCTGGTTGATGATGGCGTCGATAGCCAGAGCGGTTTTACCGGTCTGACGGTCGCCGATGATCAGCTCACGCTGACCACGACCGATTGGGATCATGGCGTCAACGGATTTATAACCGGTCTGCACCGGCTGATCGACCGACTGACGTTCGATTACGCCCGGTGCGATCGCTTCAACGGCGGAGAAGCCGTCGTTATCCAGCGGACCTTTACCGTCGATTGGCGCGCCCAGGGTGTTAACCACACGGCCCAGCAGGCCACGGCCAACCGGCACTTCCAGAATACGGCCAGTACACTTAACCTTCATGCCTTCGGCGAGGTCAGCGTAAGGACCCATCACAACCGCACCTACGGAGTCGCGCTCCAGGTTCAGTGCGATAGCGTAACGGTTACCCGGCAGGGAGATCATCTCACCCTGCATACATTCGGCCAGGCCGTGAATGCGGATAACACCGTCGCTTACAGAAACAATAGTACCTTCGTTGTGCGCTTCGCTCACAACATTGAACTGAGCAATGCGCTGCTTGATCAGTTCGCTGATTTCGGTGGAATTCAGTTGCATGCTCCAGTCCCCTTAAGACTGCAAGACGTCTGCAAGGCGTTCAAGACGGCCGCGTACGCTACCATCAATGACCATATCACCCGCACGGATGATTACGCCTGCCATTACAGACTTATCGATTTTGCAATTCAGCTTAACTTTGCGTGACAGACGTTTTTCCATCGCGGCGGTGATTTTCGCAAGCTGTTCGTTACTCAGTTCGTTCGCAGAGGTTACTTCAACTTCGACGGTGGCTTCACTGAGGGCACGTAAGTGCTCAAACTGCTCAAGAACATCCGGGAGCACTTTCAGACGACCATTCTCAGCCATCACCCGAATCAGGTTCTGGCCGTTTTCGTCTAACTGCTCACCGCAAATGGCGATGAACGACTCGGCAAGCGTTTCTGGTGCCAGAGCACCAGAAAGAATCTCTGCCATTTGTTCGTTTTTCGTTACCTCGGCGGCAAACGCCAGCATATTCTGCCAGCGCTCTACACTCTGGTGTTCGACGGCAAAGTCAAAAGCTGCTTTGGCGTAGGGGCGAGCTACCGTAACAAATTCAGACATCAGCCCCTCCCTCCTTACAGTTCAGCGACAAGTTTATCCACGATGTCGCTGTTAGCAGCTTCATCCACGGAACGTTCGATGATCTTCTCGGCGCCAGCTACAGCCAGAATCGCAACCTGCTTACGCAGTTCTTCACGAGCACGTTTACGCTCGGCTTCAATTTCAGCCTGCGCCTGTGTCACGATCTTGGTACGTTCCTGTTCTGCTTCAGCTTTGGCTTCGTCCAGGATCTGAGAACGACGTTTGTTCGCCTGTTCGATGATTACCTGGGCTTCAGCTTTCGCTTTTTTCAGCTGGTCTGTCGCGTTGGCCTGTGCAAGGTCCAAATCTTTCTTAGCGCGTTCTGCGGAAGCCAGACCGTCAGCAATTTCTTTCTGACGTTTTTCGATGGCAGCCATTAAAGGCGGCCATACATACTTCATGCAGAACCAGACAAAGAGAATAAACGCGATGGCCTGGCCGAGGATTGTTGCGTTCATGTTCACAGCACAATACCTCTTAATATTTCACAACTGTGGCTTAGGGTTCTTTAAATCAACTTACTACGCGACAGCAAACATCACGTACAGACCCAGACCTACAGCGATCATCGGGATAGCATCCACCAGACCCATAACGATAAAGAACTGAGTACGCAGCAGAGGAATCAGATCCGGCTGGCGCGCAGCGCCTTCCAGGAATTTACCCCCGAGGATGCCGATACCGATCGCAGCACCGATAGCCGCCAGACCCATCATCACAGCGGCAGCCATGTACAGCAGATCCATATTCAGGTTTTCCATGACAGTCTCCAGTTTATTTCAATTAAAACGTAGTAGTGTTGGTAAAGAATCAGTGCTCTTCAGACGCCATCGACAGATAGACGATCGTCAGAACCATGAAGATAAAGGCTTGCAGCGTAATGATCAGGATGTGGAAAATGGCCCAAGGCACATTCAGAATCCACTGTGACCACCACGGCAGAAGGCCCGCGATCAGAATGAAAATCAGCTCACCCGCATACATGTTGCCGAACAGTCGCAGACCGAGAGAAACCGGTTTGGACAGCAGGCTAACGCCTTCCAGGATCAGGTTGACCGGAATAAACGCCCAGTGGTTGAACGGCTGCAAGGTAAGCTCTTTCACGAAGCCGCTTACGCCTTTCATTTTGATGCTGTAGAAAAGAATCAGGATGAACACGCCCAACGCCATAGAGAGGGTGATGTTCACGTCAGCAGACGGAACCACACGCAGCGCCGGCAGGCCAAATACGTTTTCGCCAATGTAAGGCAGCAGGTCGATCGGCAGCAGGTCCATCAGGTTCATCAGGAAAACCCAGACAAAGACGGTCAGTGCCAGCGGCGCAATCAGCTTGCTCTTGCCGTGGTACATATCTTTTACGCTACCGTGGACAAACCCGATAATCATTTCGATGAAAGTCTGGAATTTCCCTGGAACGCCGCTGGTTGCTCGTTTAGCAACGCTGCGGAACATGGCAAGGAACAGCAGACCGAGTACCACCGAGAAGAACATGGAGTCAATATTGAGCGTCCAGAAGGTGGCCGGGGGGTTGTGCGGATCCACCAGCGAGAATGTACGCAGGTCAAGCTGAAGGTTATTCAGATGGTGACCTATGTAATCCTGCGGCGTCATATTTTCGGAAGCCATGATGCCTTTTACCCTTTGTTGTTGATTACAGCTGGCGCCAGAATTTGTACCACCAGCACCAAAACCCACGTCGCGATGAGCGGCAAAAATACCACTTTCAAAGCCGCCAGCGCCATCACCAGAAGGAGGAAGGTCAGCAACACCTTGCAGACTTCACCGAGTGCGAAGGTCCAGGCCACACGGCCTTTAGCAGGTGTATGCGCCTGATGACGCCAGGCAAAAATCATAAACAACACATTTGGCAGCACTACCGCCAATCCTCCGCATAACGCAGAGAAGCCCCAAAAAGGGTCTTTGAGGCAGAACAGCAATCCACTTGCTATCACCGCCAGTATCTGAACGAACAGAAGCTTACGAGCAACGTTTCCACTCAAGAGCGACACAGACATCACGTTTTTACTCCTGCTCCCTTCGAGGTATGCCGCGTGTCGTATAAAACGTCCTTTAAGGCTCAGAGTCAAGCATCAAAAAGCGGTCAAATTATACGGGGCGCACACGTGATTTCAAACATTAAGTAGCGAAAAGGTGAATAAATGTTTAAATATTTTTCCCCGGCGCTATTTTTCAACTTTATCATGGAACGTCAGGCACGCGGCAAAACTGCAAACAGCGCGGAAACATTGACGGCAAAGCGTGCACGGGATCACAAAATAGCCATTTCAGTTAAGGTCTTATTTATCAAACCATAAAATCGTCGTAATTCATCGTACTGAAATTAAACAATAATTATGGCAACTATTTTTAAAACAGACCGGTATACGACAAAAACCTTTCATTGACATTTTTAATAAAAATTTAACAGCGCCAATTCATTGCTAATTTCCATTTTTAGCAAGCTGATATTTTCGCTGTTGACTATCTAAAATGTGAACTACCACTGCCTGGTTAAACAATCGAAAAGACGCAGTAACAATATGGTTAAATTGACTGCGTTTCGATCTCCTGGCGGCTATGCTTTTTTAACACAATAAGAACAGCACAAATTCCACATTTTTTTGATATTTACTCAGCTTTTTTTGGCTTAATAATAACCAAATGTCGCTCCCCTTCGAGACGGGGAACCTGGAGTTTTGCTACCGTTTCGACGAAAAACTCTTCCGGCAAACTGGCGATCTCTTCCTCCGGCAGCTGCCCTTTCAGGGCATAAAAACGGCCATTCTCAGCGGGTAAGTGCTTGCACCAGCTCACCATATCGTTAAGCGAGGCGAACGCACGGCTGATCACACCGTCAAAAGGTGGCTCTGCCGGGAACTCCTCTACCCTGCTCTGCACCGGCGTGATGTTTTCCAGCTTCAGCTCATGCTGGACCTGGCGTAAAAAGCGCACGCGCTTGCCCAGGCTGTCCAGCAGCGTGAAATGGCTCTCCGGACGGACAATAGACAACGGAACGCCTGGCAGCCCCGGGCCGGTGCCAACGTCGATAAAACGTTCACCGTTCAGATACGGCGCCACGACGATGCTATCGAGAATATGGCGAATCAGCATCTCGTTGGGATCGCGTACGGAGGTCAGGTTGTACGCTTTATTCCATTTGTTCAGCATATCGACATAGGCCACCAGCTGGTTTTTCTGGTGATCGGTGAGCGAAATACCTGCTTGTTCCAGCAGACGAGAAAGTTTATTGAGCACGGTGAATACCTGTTGAGAAATAATTTGCCCGGTGGCGCTGACGCTTACCGGGCCTACGAAGTTCCAGGGCGGGATCGCTACGCGCCACCTGCCGAAAAGCGAGATATTACGCGCTGCGGCGCAGCATACCTTGCTTTTTCAGCCACACCAGCAGAATCGAAATCGCCGCAGGCGTCACGCCAGAGATGCGTGATGCCTGGCCGATCGAAACCGGTTTATGGTCGTTAAGCTTAGCAATCACCTCATTGGAGAGCCCGGTAACCTGACGATAGTCCAGCGTGGCCGGCAACAGCGTATTCTCGTTACGCTGCTGTTTTTCGATCTCATCCTGCTGACGGGCGATATACCCTTCGTATTTGACCTGAATCTCTACCTGCTCAGCCGCCTGGGCATCTTCCAGACCCGGCGCGAACGGCGCCAGCTGAACGAGCTGTTCGTAGCTCATTTCCGGACGACGCAGCAGATCCTCGCCGCTGGCTTCACGTGAAAGCGGCGTAGTCAGGTGAGCATTCACTTCGGCGGCAGAGTCGGCGTTTGGCGTAATCCAGGTCGCCTTCAGACGCTGACGTTCGGTTTCGATACGCTCCAGCTTCTCGTTGAAGCGTGCCCAGCGCTCATCATCCACCAGGCCCAGCTCGCGACCCGCTTCGGTCAGACGCAGATCGGCGTTGTCCTCGCGCAGCATCAGACGGTACTCCGCGCGAGAGGTAAACATCCGGTACGGCTCTTTGGTGCCCAGCGTGCAGAGATCGTCCACCAGCACCCCCAGGTAGGCCTGATCGCGACGCGGCGCCCAGCCCTCTTTTTCCGCCGAGAAACGCGCGGCGTTCAGACCCGCAAGCAGCCCCTGCGCGGCGGCCTCTTCGTAACCGGTGGTGCCGTTAATCTGTCCGGCAAAGAACAGACCGTGGATAAATTTACTCTCCAGGGTCGGCTTCAGATCGCGCGGGTCGAAGAAATCATATTCGATCGCATAGCCCGGACGGACAATTCTCGCGTTCTCCATGCCCTGCATGGAGCGGACGATCTGCATCTGTACGTCGAACGGCAGGCTGGTGGAAATGCCGTTCGGGTAAATTTCGTTGGAGGTCAGCCCTTCCGGCTCCAGGAAGATCTGGTGCTGGTTACGATCCGCAAAGCGCATCACCTTATCTTCGATCGACGGACAGTAACGCGGGCCGATCCCCTCGATCACACCGGCATACATCGGGCTGCGGTCGAGGTTCGAACGGATCACCTCGTGGGTCTTTTCGTTGGTGTAGGTGATGTAGCATGGCACCTGCTGCGGATGCTGAGCCGCATTGCCCATGAACGAAAAGACCGGCATCGGGTTATCGCCATGCTGCTGCGCCAGCACGCTAAAGTCGATGGTGCGCGCATCAATACGCGGCGGCGTACCGGTTTTCAGGCGGCTGACGCGCAGCGGCAGTTCGCGCAGACGGCGCGACAGCGGGATTGAAGGCGGATCGCCCGCACGACCACCGCTGTAATTGTCCAGCCCGATATGAATTTTACCATCCAGGAAGGTCCCTACCGTCAGCACAACCGCTTTAGCCCGGAACTTGAGTCCCATCTGGGTGACTGCGCCCACGACACGATCGTTTTCGACAATAAGATCCTCTACCGCCTGCTGGAAGATCATCAGGTTCGGCTGATTCTCCAGCGCGGTGCGTACCGCCTGGCGATAGAGCACACGATCCGCCTGAGCGCGGGTGGCGCGAACGGCCGGTCCTTTGCTGGCGTTTAGTATCCTAAACTGAATACCTGCCCGATCGATTGCCTTCGCCATCAGGCCGCCAAGCGCATCCACTTCTTTTACCAGGTGTCCTTTCCCAATGCCGCCAATTGCCGGGTTACAGGACATCTGCCCCAGCGTGTCGATATTGTGTGTCAAAAGCAGGGTCTGTTGACCCATTCGCGCCGCGGCCATTGCGGCCTCAGTGCCTGCGTGACCCCCGCCAATGATGATGACGTCAAAAGGATCCTGATAAAACATGGTGGTCTGCCTCGCGTAAAGCGGTAAGAAAATGGATTGTAGCCCGGGCCGTGGATTCTACTTAACTTTAGCCTTTCGAGAAAGCACCGGGATCCTGGGCTATTAAAAAGAAGATCTCTTTACTTAGAGATCTGTTCTATTGTGATCTCTTATTAGGATCGCCGGATCGTGTGGATAAGTGCGATCTCTCATGAAAGATCATGGCGTTAGAAAGGATCGTTTGCTGTGAATGATCGGTGATCCCATACCGTATAAGCTGGGATCAGATCGCGGGTTTATACACAGGACAAAAACTGCTCAACGGTTATTCTTTGGATAACTACCGGTTGATCCAAGCTTTTAACCAGAGTTATCCACACTCGATCGCCTGATCTTTAATCGTTTTTGAGTAAATTTTTCCATTCATCCAGCCAAACCTCTGCCGGATCCTCTGGAATATCATGATCGAGGATGTTGATCTTCAGCGTTTCGCCGAGCTGTTTTGCTCCACAGACCTTCATGGCCGCTTCTATTTTCTCGATCGCGCCGCAGAAAGTGTCATATTCCCGGCTGCCGATACCGATAGCGCCAAACTGCACATGGCTGAGATCCGGCTTCTGGGCCAGAAGATCGTCATAGAAAGGTTGCAGGTTATCCGGAAGATCCCCTGCGCCATGCGTGGAGGAGACCAGCAGCCAGGTATTGTCGGTCGCCAGATCTTCCAGCAGCGGGCCGTGGACCGTTTCGGTGGTAAATCCCGCCTCTTCCAGTTTTTCCGCCAGGTGTTCTGCTACATATTCTGCGCCGCCCAACGTGCTGCCGCTGATAAGAGTAATGTCCGCCATGATCGCTCGCTCATATAAAGAGGGGGCTATTGTACGCTGTGAACGAGCTGGGATCTACCTGTGGAAAATGTGGGAATGAAAATCGCCCGTTACGGGCGAATGGTTCGCATGATCGGGTTCTGCAGGGAGATCAACGTCTCGGTGGACTGTATTTCATCAATTGTTTGGATCTTGTTGATAAGTACCTGCTGCAGCGCGTCGATGGATCGACACATCACCTTAATAAAGATGCTGTAGTGCCCGGTGGTGTAGTACGCCTCGGTGACTTCATCCAGCGCGTTCAGTTTCTCAAGAGCGGAAGGGTAGTCCTTCGCGCTCTTGAGGATGATGCCAATAAAACAGCAGACGTCATAACCAAGCTGCCTGGGGCTGACGTCGATGCGCGCGCCGGTAATGATGCCCGCCTGCTTCATCTTCTCTACCCGCACATGAATGGTGCCCGGGCTGACGCCGAACTGTTTCGCCAGCTCCGCATAGGCGGTGCGCGCATTGGCCATGAGCGCCTCGAGGATGCCGCGATCCAGATTGTCGATCTGATAATTTTCCATAGCTTTTTCTTATGAAGATTAATGTTTCACTCTATTTTAGCGGTTTATTTTAATGAATTAAAAGTAGGTAAGGCTTTTTGTTGTTTGATTATTGAATCGGATGCCAGTTTTGTTGCTTAATCAATATCAACAGGACGCAGGAGTATAAAAAATGAAAACCGCTTACATCGCAAAACAACGCCAGATCAGTTTCGTTAAATCCCATTTTTCCCGCCAGCTGGAAGAGCGGCTGGGCCTGATAGAAGTGCAGGCGCCGATCTTAAGCCGCGTAGGTGACGGGACGCAGGATAACCTTTCTGGTTGCGAGAAAGCGGTACAGGTAAATGTGAAAACACTGCCGGACGCCCGCTTCGAAGTGGTTCATTCACTGGCGAAGTGGAAGCGTCAGACCCTGGGACAACACGACTTCAGCGCGGGCGAAGGGCTTTACACGCATATGAAGGCCCTTCGCCCCGATGAAGACCGTCTTTCCGCTATTCACTCCGTCTACGTCGACCAGTGGGACTGGGAGCGCGTCATGGGCGATGGCGAACGTCACCCCGGCACGCTGAAATCGACCGTAGAGGCGATCTACGCCGGGATCAAAGCCACCGAAGCGGCGGTGAGCGAAAAGTTTGGCCTGACGCCGTTTCTGCCGGAGACGATCCACTTCATTCACAGCCAGGATCTACTGAGCCGTTTCCCGGATCTGGATGCCAAAGGCCGTGAGCGGGCGATTGCCAGAGAGCTGGGAGCCGTATTCCTGATCGGTATCGGCGGTAAGCTCTCTGACGGTAAACGTCACGACGTGCGTGCCCCGGATTATGATGACTGGAGCACCGAGTGCGATGGCGCCCCGGCCGGGCTTAACGGTGACATTCTGGTATGGAACCCGGTACTGGAAGATGCGTTTGAACTCTCTTCTATGGGGATCCGGGTGGATGCTGAAGCCCTGAAGCGCCAGCTTGCCATTACCGGCGACGAAGATCGTCTGCAGCTGGAGTGGCACCAGGCGCTGCTGCGCGGTGAGATGCCGCAAACCATCGGCGGCGGTATCGGTCAGTCTCGCCTGACCATGCTGTTGCTGCAGCTTTCGCATATCGGCCAGGTTCAGTGCGGCGTGTGGCCGCAGCAGGTCCGCGATAGCGTGAGCTCCCTGCTTTAACTAACGCTGCCAGCGCCGAATCAGGCGGCTACGTAACCCGGTATCGAAGCGCCAGATATGATCGAAAATGCGCAGGATGCCGGGTTTACCGTGGGTTGACATGGCCACGGCGTGAAAGCGGTGCTGATGCACGCGCTGCAGCTCTTTCACCTTATGAACGAGCTCGTCCGGCAGCCGCTGGGCGATAAAATCGGAAATCACCACCGCATCCGCGTCGTACCAGTCGCCCCCCTGCATCCGCTCAGTCACGGCGCGTAAACAGCTGGCGAGGTCGGTACCGCCGCGAAAGCGCTGGCTTAGAAAACGAATGGCCTGCTCCAGCCCCTGAGGTCCGGTCAGTTCGTAACCCACCACCTCACTGGAAAAAAGCATAATAAAGCAGCGCCGCCTGTCGGCCAGCGCAACGCGCATCAGCGCCAGACAGAAGGCTTTGGCGCACTGCTCGTTAAACCCGCCCATTGAGCCAGAGGTGTCCACGCAGACAATAAACGGCCCGCGCGGCTGTTCGTCAAAATCCTGATGGATCACCGGGCGCTGGCTGACTTTTTCCCGCCAGGCTTCGCCCTGCAGGCGATAGGTGAGGAGCTGTTTTTCCACCAGCCGCCGGTAAAATTCATATTCCAGCTCGGTAATGCCAAGTACCGCCAGTTCAGTGGGCAGCAGACGCAGAATATCATCGCTTTGCTGAAGCCCGTCCACCTGCTCCGGCACGGTCGCCGGCTCGCGTACCAGGGTTCTGAATGTCTCCATCGGCGCATCTTTCTTCGGTACCGATTTTGCCTCCCGCGAGCGGCCAAGCTGTTTCGCCAGCTCCATCAGTTCCGGCTGCCCGGAGAGAAAATCACCGTACCGGACGATGAGCTGGTAGTCGCCTCGCTTAAGCTGCCCGGCACTCATATCCCAGAGCCTGCCGGCTGCATTCTCGTTTTCCACCAGCACCTTCTCCAGCTGGCCGCTCAGCGTCATGCGCTCCTGCACCTCGCTGAGCAACTGTTCGCGCTCCTCCTCCAGCAGCTGCTGGTTAAGGGAGGTGGTCTGCACCACCAGACTCAGCCGCCAGCGCTGTAAAAACAGGGTATGCAACGCAGGGGTAAAGGTGGCGTTATCCGCCGCCAGCGTTTTTGCCTGGCTGGCGTAGGGGGAGTGAACCTTTTCAAGTAAGGCGAGGATTTGCGAAAGTTGAGCGTTAAACTGCGGCGTGGAAAGCCGCTGGCTCTCCTGATAACAGGCGACCTCTTCCGTCAGATCGGGCGGCACTTCCGTCTCTTTCAGCCGCTGGCGCAGCCCTTCCCGCCAGCGGGGAAGATCGTCGGTTACGGCGCGTTTGAGCTTCGGGAATTTTTCAAAAAAGGCGACGAGCTGAGGCGAGGCGAGGAGGGTAAGCACGATCTCCTCGATCATCCCCTCCTCGCTGACCGCCAGCATGACGTTGAGCGTGTCCAGGCTTAGCATTGACGCGCCTGTTTGATCTGCGCAATGACATCCTGGAGGCTGGCTTCGATACGTCCCAGCCAGTCGCTATGTATAAAGAGGCATTTTTGCTGCTCGCTAAAGCGGGTGTGCTGCTGATGCCACTCGGTCTCCAGCGCCTCCAGCTGCTGTTTGATCTCTTCCGGCACCTCTTCTGCGGCGCTGCCGGGCAAGGCGAGGCGCGAACCCTGCAGGCTGACGTCGCGCACCAACAGATGCTGGCTCGCGTCCACTTCCATATGCAGTAGCTGCGCAAAGCCGATGCCGTTCAGCTTGCCACGGATCTCGCCGCCTTTATCCAGCCATTGCGCCAGCGCGTCACGCTCCAGAGTAATATGCGCCACCTGCATATCATGCAGCTTAAGCGGCTGCTGAAGCAGGAGCGTCAGGGTCGGCTCCGTCAGATCAGCAGGCAGCTCGTAGTGCGGTTTACGGGCGAACATTCCCCCAAGACGCGTGACCTTAAGGGCAGTTTTGTCACTCTGCTGTTGCTGAAGCTGCAGACGACGCTGGGTAATTGCGCTCAGCTCACTCAGCATCGCCTGCTGCCGCCACGCCTGCCCGGTCATCAATATTTCCAGCTGCTGATGCATCACATGCATGCTTTCTATGTCGTGCCACAGGCAATCTTTTAGCAGGATGAGATCGATGGGGGCGACGGCGTCCCGCCCGCTGAACATGGCGCTGGCCTGTAACAGGCGAATGGCTTTCTTCCAGCGGCGATCGGAGACGTAAGGGGCGGCGGGCAACAGCTCCAGCTGCTGGCGCAGCCAGTAGATCAGCTCAAAGACGCTGTCCGGCAGGGCAATTTTACCAATCGCCTCCTGCCATTGCTGGTACTCCTCGTCAGAGACCTGTAGTCCCGGCGCGACCGGGTTTTCATTTTCATCCTGCTGGCTCACCAGCATGGAGCGGAAGTTTCCTTTATCCTGTACCTTATCCAGCCACAGACGGATTAGCATGCGGTCATAGAGCGCTTCCAGGCTGCTGTCTGATTCCGGCAGCTCGTTCGAGGCGGCCACCAGCAGGCGCATGGGGATCTTCTCTTCAAAGGCGCCGTTGCGAAAGCGGCGTTCGTTGATGGCGGTCAGCAGGGTATTGAGTATTGCCGGACCTGCTTTCCAGATCTCATCCAGGAAAACAATTTCAGCCTCAGGAAGATAGCCCGCCGTCAGGCGCTCGTAGCGCCCTTCATCTTTTAGCGCCTGTATGGAAAGGGGCCCAAATACCTCTTCGGGCGTGGAGAAGCGCGTCATCAGATACTCAAAGGCCCGGGCGTTCTGGAAGGCAAACTTCAGCCTGCGGGCAATCAGGCTTTTGGCGATCCCGGGCGGGCCAAGCAAAAAAACGCTTTCGCCGCTGAGCGCCGCCAGCAGGCAGAGCCGGATGGCATGGCTACGTTCAAAAAGCCCTTTTTCCAGCGCGCTGCTGAGGCGAGAAATTCTTTCTGCTAACAGATGTGGGTGAGCCATAATAGTGTTGCGTCCTTTCTCCGTGGAGCCGACTGAACTGATGCGAGTATATACCGGAAATAATCCCCGTTGCAGGAAGCCGGTATATCAGGCCATTCTGAGGAGCTTACTAAAGTCAGCGCCGCGGTTGTACGGGAAAAGCGGTTTTGCTTTGGGAAGATAAGCGGCTTAAGTGCGGCGCTATTTTCTTTGCGCTACATTAACGCGATTGCATTTAGGGGTACGATTTCATCGTGAATCGTGCATACTGTGCGCTTTTTGTGGGCCAAGGGACTAGGCACACATTTGTTATTTAAACGAAAAGACTAGTCTATGAGCACTGATAAAAAGCAATCATTACCCGCTATAACGCTTGCGGCAATCGGGGTTGTCTACGGTGATATTGGTACCAGCCCACTCTATACGCTAAGAGAATGTCTCTCCGGACAGTTTGGATTTGGCGTTGAACGTGATGCCGTTTTTGGCTTCCTCTCTCTTATCTTCTGGCTGTTGATCCTGGTCGTTTCCGTAAAATATTTATCTTTTGTGATGCGTGCCGATAACGCGGGCGAAGGCGGGATCTTAACGCTGATGTCCCTTGCCGGGCGCAACACCTCGGCCAGGATGACCTCTGTACTGGTGATTATCGGACTTATTGGCGGCAGCTTCTTCTATGGCGAAGTGGTGATTACGCCGGCGATTTCGGTGATGTCGGCGATTGAGGGGCTGGAGATTATCGCCCCGCAGCTTGATACCTGGGTCGTCCCGCTGGCCATTATTGTCCTGACGCTGCTGTTTATTATCCAGAAACATGGCACCGGGCTGGTGGGCAAACTCTTTGCGCCGATTATGCTGGCATGGTTCCTGATTCTGGCCGTGCTCGGTTTACGCAGCATTATTGCCAACCCTGACGTACTGCACGCGCTGAACCCGATGTGGGCGGTCCATTTCTTCCTTGAATATAAAGTGGTGTCATTCGTGGCGCTGGGCGCGGTGGTGCTTTCTATTACCGGTGTTGAAGCGCTCTATGCGGACATGGGGCACTTTGGCAAGCTGCCCATCCGCGTGGCATGGTTCCTGGTGGTACTGCCTTCGCTGGTGCTCAACTACTTTGGCCAGGGGGCGCTGCTGTTAGCCCACCCGGAAGCGATTAAAAACCCCTTCTTCCTGCTGGCCCCGGACTGGGCGCTGGTGCCGATGCTGATCCTGGCGACGCTGGCGACGGTTATCGCGTCGCAGGCGGTGATTTCCGGCGTCTTCTCCCTGACCCGCCAGGCGGTGCGTCTGGGTTATCTCTCCCCGATGCGCATTATTCATACTTCGGAGATGGAGTCCGGCCAGATCTATATCCCGTTCATTAACTGGCTGCTCTATTTCGCCGTGGTTATTGTCATCATCAGCTTCGAACATTCCAGCAACCTGGCGGCGGCTTACGGTATCGCGGTTACAGGCACCATGGTGCTGACCTCGATTCTCTCCACCACCGTGGCCTACCGTAACTGGCACTGGAATAAGTTTCTCGTTGGGCTGATTCTGGTGGCTTTCCTCTGCATCGACGTGCCGCTCTTCTCTGCGAACCTCGATAAGATTGTCTCCGGCGGCTGGCTGCCACTGACGCTCGGTCTGATTATGTTCCTGATTATGACCACCTGGAAAAGCGAGCGCTTCCGCCTGCTGCGTCGTATCCATGAACACGGCAATTCCCTGGAGGCGATGATCGCCTCCCTGGAAAAATCGCCGCCGGTTCGCGTACCGGGTACCGCGGTCTATATGTCCCGCGCGCTGAACGTCATCCCCTTTGCGCTGATGCATAACCTCAAGCACAACAAGGTGCTGCACGAACGGGTGATCCTCCTCACCCTGCGCACCGAAGATGCGCCTTACGTCCATAACGTGCGACGCGTGCAGATTGAGCAGCTTTCCCCGACTTTCTGGCGCGTTGTGGCGAGCTACGGCTGGCGCGAAACCCCGAACGTGGAGGAGGTGTTCCACCGCTGCGGTCTGGAAGGCCTGAGCTGTCGCATGATGGAAACATCGTTCTTTATGTCCCACGAATCGCTGATTATCGGCAAACGCCCGTGGTATCTGCGCCTGCGCGGTAAGCTCTATCTGATCCTGCAACGCAACGCCCTGCGCGCGCCGGACCAGTTTGAAATCCCGCCTAACCGCGTCATCGAACTGGGTACCCAGGTCGAGATTTAAGCCTCCGTGCGGCCTGATGCCCTCACCCCGACCCTCTCCACGAGGAGAGGGCGCAACCATAAAAACGGTAACCTGACGGTTACCGTTTTGCATTTACCTCCTCTGTATTTCACTTAGCGAAACGTTTCGACGACGATCACAAATCTATAACGTCGTGATGGTTTTCTGTGCATGGCTGGTCGTACACTCAGGTCAGCGAAACGTTTCGCCAGTGGAGCATGAAAATGAAGAAAGGCACGATTCTCAACTCTGAAATCTCGTCGGTTATCTCCCGTCTTGGGCATACCGATACGCTGGTGGTTTGCGATGCAGGCTTACCGGTTCCGCGCAACACGACCCGTATCGATATGGCGTTAACGCAGGGCGTACCCTCGTTTATGCAGGTGCTGGAAGTGGTGGCGGCGGAGATGCAGGTTGAGGCAGCCATTCTCGCCGCGGAGATTAAACAACATAATCCGCAGCTCCACGAAACGTTGCTGAAGTTTATAGAGCTGCTGCAGCAACGCCAGGGAAATACTATCGTGGTGCATTACACGACACACGAGCAATTCAAACAACAAACCGCAGACAGTCAGGCGGTGATTCGCAGCGGGGAGTGTTCCCCGTTTGCGAATATCATTCTCTGTGCTGGCGTCACCTTCTGAGGCCATCATGGACGCATTACTGCAACTCAAAGGGATAGATAAATCGTTCCCGGGCGTCAAGGCCCTCTCCGGCGCGGCGCTGAACGTTTATCCTGGCCGTGTTATGGCGCTGGTGGGCGAAAACGGCGCCGGCAAATCCACCATGATGAAAGTGCTGACCGGTATCTACACGCGTGATGCCGGCTCGCTGCTATGGCTGGGAAAAGAGACCACCTTTAACGGCCCCAAATCTTCCCAGGAAGCCGGGATTGGCATTATCCACCAGGAGCTAAACCTGATCCCACAGCTGACCATCGCGGAGAATATCTTCCTCGGCCGCGAGTTTGTGAATCGCTTTGGCAAAATCGACTGGAAAACCATGTATGCCGAGGCGGACAAGCTGCTGGCGAAGCTAAACCTGCGTTTTAAGAGCGACCGTATGGTCGGCGATCTCTCTATCGGCGATCAGCAGATGGTGGAGATTGCCAAGGTGCTGAGCTTCGAGTCGAAGGTCATCATTATGGATGAGCCGACCGATGCCCTCACTGATACCGAAACCGAATCCCTGTTCCGCGTTATCCGCGAGCTGAAATCGCAGGGGCGCGGCATTGTCTACATTTCTCACCGCATGAAAGAGATCTTCGAAATTTGCGACGACGTGACGGTTTTCCGCGACGGGCAATTCATCGCCGAGCGTGAAGTCTCCTCGCTCACTGAAGATACGCTTATCGAAATGATGGTGGGCCGTAAGCTGGAAGATCAGTATCCGCATCTGGAGAAAGCGCCGGGCGAGATCCGCCTGAAGGTGGATAACCTCTGCGGACCGGGCGTGGATAATGTCTCCTTTACCCTGCGTAAAGGGGAGATCCTCGGCGTGGCCGGGCTGATGGGGGCCGGGCGCACCGAGCTGATGAAAGTACTTTACGGCGCGCTGCCGCGCTCCAGCGGCTACGTTACGCTCGACGGACGCGAAGTGATCGCCCGCACGCCGCAGGATGGCCTGGCGAACGGTATCGTCTATATCTCAGAGGATCGTAAGCGCGATGGCCTGGTGCTCGGGATGTCGGTGAAAGAGAACATGTCGCTCACCGCGCTGCGCTATTTCAGCCGCAGCGGCGGCAGCCTGAAGCATAAAGATGAGCAGCAGGCGGTCAGCGATTTTATCCGTCTCTTTAACGTCAAAACCCCCTCTATGGAGCAGGCGATCGGGCTGCTCTCCGGCGGCAATCAGCAAAAAGTGGCCATCGCCCGCGGCCTGATGACCCGCCCGAAAGTATTGATCCTGGATGAGCCGACCCGCGGCGTGGACGTGGGGGCTAAAAAAGAGATCTACCAGCTGATCAACCAGTTCAAGGCGGAAGGTTTAAGCATCATTCTGGTCTCTTCCGAGATGCCGGAAGTATTAGGCATGAGCGATCGTATTATCGTCATGCATGAAGGGCACCTCGGCGGTGAATTTACTCGCGAGCAGGCCACCCAGGAAGTTCTGATGGCTGCCGCTGTGGGCAAGCTTAATCGCGTGAATCAGGAGTAAGACAATGACTACCCAGGCCGTTTCTGGACGCCGTTATTTCACTAAGGCATGGCTGATGGAGCAGAAATCGCTGATTGCCCTGCTGGTGCTGATCGCGATTGTCTCTACCATGAGCCCGAACTTTTTTACCCTTAATAACCTGTTCAATATTCTCCAGCAGACCTCCGTTAACGCCATTATGGCCGTGGGGATGACGCTGGTTATTTTAACCTCGGGCATCGACCTCTCAGTCGGTTCCCTGCTGGCGCTCACCGGTGCGGTTGCCGCTTCAATTGTAGGAATTGAAGTCAATGCGCTGGTGGCTATCGCCGCCGCGCTGGCGTTAGGCGCCGCGATTGGCGCCGTGACCGGGGTGATAGTGGCCAAAGGCCGGGTGCAGGCCTTTATCGCCACGCTGGTGATGATGCTGCTGCTGCGCGGGGTAACCATGGTTTACACCAACGGCAGTCCGGTGAATACTGGCTTTACCGACAACGCCGACCTCTTTGGCTGGTTTGGTATTGGGCGCCCGCTGGGAATCCCGACGCCGGTGTGGATCATGGCTATCGTCTTTATTGCCGCCTGGTACATGCTGCACCATACCCGTCTTGGACGTTATATCTATGCGCTGGGCGGTAACGAAGCGGCAACGCGCCTCTCCGGCATTAGCGTTAATAAAGTCAAAATCATCGTCTACTCCCTGAGCGGGCTGCTGGCCTCTCTGGCGGGTATCATCGAAGTGGCGCGTCTCTCTTCCGCCCAGCCGACGGCGGGAACAGGTTATGAGCTGGATGCCATTGCGGCGGTTGTGCTGGGTGGTACCAGCCTGGCGGGTGGTAAAGGTCGCATTGTTGGGACCTTGATCGGCGCGCTGATTCTCGGTTTCCTGAATAATGGTTTGAATTTGCTAGGTGTTTCTTCCTATTACCAGATGATCGTTAAAGCGGTAGTGATTTTGCTGGCGGTACTGGTAGACAACAAAAAACAGTAACTGACGACACTACAGGACATCTTAGATATGAACATGAAAAAACTGGCTACCCTGGTTTCGGCCGTGGCGCTGAGCGCAACCGTAAGTGCTAACGCTATGGCGAAAGATACCATCGCGCTGGTGATCTCCACGCTCAACAACCCTTTCTTCGTCTCCCTGAAGGATGGCGCGCAGAAAGAGGCGGACAAGCTGGGCTACAACCTGGTGGTGCTGGATTCCCAGAACAACCCGGCGAAAGAGCTGGCTAACGTTCAGGACTTAACCGTTCGCGGCACCAAAATCCTGCTGATCAACCCGACCGACTCCGATGCGGTGGGTAACGCCGTGAAGATGGCAAACCAGGCGAATATCCCGGTTATTACTCTGGACCGTCAGGCCACCAAGGGTGACGTAGTCAGCCATATCGCCTCCGATAACGTGCTGGGCGGCAAAATCGCGGGCGACTACATAGCGAAGAAAGCGGGCGAAGGCGCGAAAGTCATCGAACTGCAGGGGATTGCCGGTACCTCTGCGGCGCGCGAGCGTGGCGAAGGTTTCCAGCAGGCCGTGGCGGCGCACAAATTTAACGTTCTGGCGAGCCAGCCGGCAGACTTCGACCGTACCAAAGGTCTGAACGTCATGCAGAACCTGCTGACCGCGCATCCTGACGTGCAGGCCGTGTTCGCGCAGAACGATGAAATGGCGCTGGGCGCGCTGCGTGCTTTGCAGACCGCAGGAAAATCTGATGTGATGGTTGTCGGATTTGACGGCACGCCGGATGGTGAAAAAGCAGTAAATGATGGCAAACTGGCAGCGACCATCGCCCAGCTGCCAGAGCAGATCGGCGCTACTGGCGTACAGACTGCTGATAAGGTGCTGAAGGGTGAAAAGGTTCAGGCCAAATATCCGGTAGACCTGAAGCTGGTCATTAAGCAGTAACCGGCGATTCAGGCAGTCGCTGGCTGCCTGAGGGACATCCTATAAAAGAAAAGTGTGGCATACGCCACCGGGTAACACCGGTGGCGCTCTCAGGTGGACACCCCATAAATGAAAACCTCAGCAAAGCTTATTGTCCTTGGCAGTATTAATGCCGATCACATTCTTAACCTTGACGCCTTCCCCACCCCGGGCGAAACCGTCACCGGTCATCACTATCAGGTCGCGTTTGGCGGCAAAGGGGCAAACCAGGCGGTAGCTGCCGGTCGCAGCGGCGCAAGTATTGCCTTTATCGCCTGCACCGGTGATGACGATACCGGCGAGCGTGTGCGCCAGCAGCTGGTTCGCGACAATATTGATATCGCCCCGGTCAGCGTGGTTGAAGGCGAATCCACCGGCGTGGCGCTGATTTTCGTCAACGGCGAAGGTGAGAATGTCATCGGCATTCATGCGGGAGCCAATGCGGCCTTATCCCTCGACCGGGTAGAGGCGCAGCGCGCGCTGATCGCACAGGCGGATGCGCTGCTGATGCAGCTTGAATCGCCGGTAGAGAGCGTGCTGGCGGCGGCGAAAATCGCGCATGAAAATCACACCACCGTCGTACTGAATCCAGCTCCTGCCCGTGTACTATCAGACGAGCTGCTGGCGCTGGTGGATATCATCACCCCCAACGAAACCGAAGCGGAAAAGCTTACCGGTATTCGCGTTGAAAATGATGATGACGCTGCGCGTGCGGCGTCGGCGCTACACGCTAAAGGCATTAAGACGGTAATCATTACGCTCGGCAGCCGTGGCGTATGGGCAAGCGTTGACGGTAACGGCCGACGTGTGGCGGGCTTTAAGGTTAACGCCGTCGATACCATTGCGGCGGGGGATACGTTTAACGGTGCGCTGGTTACCGCACTGCTGGAAGGCAATGGCCTGAATGAGGCTATCCGTTTCGCTCACGCGGCAGCCGCCATCGCGGTGACCCGTAAAGGCGCGCAGCCTTCCGTTCCATGGCGTAAAGAGATTGATGCATTCTTAAATCAGCAGGGGTAGCGCTTGGCCACCATGAAAGATGTCGCCCGCATGGCGGGCGTTTCTACCTCGACCGTTTCCCACGTCATTAATAACGATCGCTTTGTTAGCGAAGCGATACGGGAGAAGGTCGAAGCCGCCATCAAAACGCTTAACTACGCCCCCTCGGCGCTGGCGCGTAGCCTCAAGCTCAACCAGACGCGTACCATCGGTATGCTGATTACCGCCAGTACTAATCCTTTCTACTCCGAACTGGTTCGCGGCGTCGAGCGTAGCTGCTTTGAGCGCGGCTATAGCCTGGTGCTGTGTAATACCGAAGGCGACGAGCAGCGCATGAACCGCAGCCTGGAGACGCTGATGCAAAAACGCGTCGATGGATTACTGCTGCTTTGTACCGAAACGCATCAGCCCTCCAGGGAGATTATGCAGCGTTATCCTTCAGTGCCGACGGTAATGATGGACTGGGCGCCCTTTGATGGCACCAGCGATCTGATTCAGGATAACTCGCTGTTGGGCGGTGATATTGCTACCCAGTATCTGATCGATAAAGGCTATACCCGAATTGCCTGTATTACCGGTCCGCTGGATAAAACGCCAGCGCGGTTGCGGCTTGAAGGATACCTGGCGGCGATGGCGCGGGCGGGGCTTGCCGCTCCTGAGGAGTACCGGATTACCGGCGACTTTGAGTTTAATGGCGGCTTCGAGGCGATGAAGATGCTGCTGACGCAGGCGCAGCGCCCACAGGCGGTTTTTATCGGCAACGACGCAATGGCGTTTGGCGCTTATCAGGCACTCTATCAGGCTGGTTTGCGTATCCCGCAGGATATGGCCATTATCGGCTACGATGATATCGAGCTGGCGCAATACATGACGCCGCCGCTCACCACTATCCATCAGCCCAAAGATGAACTAGGCGAACTGGCCATCGACGTGCTGATTCATCGTATGGCGCAGCCCGCGTTGCAGCAGCAGCGTCTCCAGCTTACTCCTGTTCTGATGGAACGCGACTCGGTTTTGCCAAATGGCGTTCTTTAATCAGGTTGCGGCCATCCCTCGCTCTCAACAGCATAAAGACCAGCGAAGAGATTGCCGTGATAATGCCCATCGTAATAAAAGTGTAGTGGAATTGCTCCACGGTATTGGTGCCTTCAAACCCTTCATAAACGCGTAGCATTGCCGCGCTCACCGCCACCCCGAGGCTGATAGAGAGCTGTTGGGTCACTGCCAGGACGCTGTTGCCGCTGCTGGCATTCTCATCAGAGAGATCCGCAAGCGTAATGGTATTCATCGACGTGAACTGAATCGACATCGCCATCCCCAGAACAAAGAGCGGCAGGATAAGCATCCATACGGGCAGAGCGGGGGATTGCAGCGAGAATTGCGCAATCATAGCGCCAATAAAGACTGTGATACCGACCAGCGTTTTACGGTAGCCCAGCCTGCGGAGGATCTGCGTCACCACGGATTTTGCCAGGATGGAGCCAATCGCGGTGGGGGCCATCATGATACCGGCAATCAGCGCCGGGAAGCCGAATCCTACCTGCAGCATCAGCGGCATTAAAAAGGGAACGCAGCCGGTACCGAGGCGCGAGGCGATGTTTCCCACAATCCCTACCGAGAAGGTGCGGGTGTTGAACAGCGAGAGCGATATCAGCGGCGTGGGATGGCGGCGCGCATGGCGGATATAAAGAAAGAGAAGCAGAATGCCGCTGAAGATAATCGACAGCGCGATCCAGGTGGCGACGATTTTCTCCCCGAAGAGCTCCATCCCGCTGGAAAAGAGCACAAGGCTAAGCCCAAACAGGAAAAAACCGGCCATATCAAAGCTGCGCCGGGGAGTGGTGAAGTTCGGCATATATTTGCGGGCATAAAACAGCCCGGCCACGCCAATGGGAATATTAATGAGGAAAATCCAGTGCCAGCTCGCCCAGGTAACCAGCACGCCGCCCAGCACCGGGCCGAGAATCGGGCCAACCAGGCCGGGCATGGTGACAAAGTTCAGAACCGGTAGCAGCTCGCTACGCGGATAGGCGCGCAGCAGGGCAAGGCGGGCCACGGGCATCATCATCGCGCCGCCGATCCCCTGAAGCACACGGAATATCACCAGTTCGGTTAGCGAGGTGGAAAGGGCGCAGGCCAGCGAGCCGAGGGTAAAAAGCGTCACGGCGAGCATAAAGATGCGGCGCGTACCAAAGCGATCGGCCAGCCAGCCGCTAACCGGGATAAGCATCGCGACGGTCAGCGTATAGCTGATAATGGCGGACTGCATCGCCAGGGGGGAACGGTTAAGGCTTTGCGCGATAGCTGGCAGGGCGGTGTTGAGAATGGTGGCATCCAGCGCCTGCATAAAGAAAGCCATCGCCGCGATCCATGGCAAGCCAGCCATACTGCGCGCTTTTTTTTCTGTCATGGTATTTCCTGTTATGGGTTCGGTGTGGCCAGTAAAGCCTGACAGGCGCGGGTGGCCCGGGATGCGTCGCTATCCTGTATCGCATCAACAATCGCCTGGTGCAGATCCAGCTTAACCACTTCATCCTGCGTAATAGAGGCAAAATAGGTGTGATAAACCGAATGGAACAGCGAGGCGAAAGAGGTCAGAAAAGGATTACGGCTCATCTGATAAATATGTTCGTGCCAGGCCGTATCCACGGCTATCCAGCGTTCGCGGTTGAACGCTTTCTTTAAGGCGATCATCTCTTCCATTAGCGTATTGAGCTGCGCTTTTTCCTCGGCGCTGCCAAGCGTCGCCGCCAGCGCGCAGGCCTGTGGCTCCAGGCTGCTGCGCATTACCAGAAAATGTTCGATAACCTGGCGGAAGTTCTCCTCCGTCATCCACCAGGAGAGCAGCTCCTGATCGAGAAAATTCCAGTTACCCTGCGGCATAACGCGCGTACCGATGCGGGGACGCGGCAGAACCATACCTTTCGCGGTTAAGGTTTTGACCGCTTCGCGCACGGCGGTGCGGCTTACGCCAAACTGTTCACCCAGCTCCATCTCCCCCGGAAGGATGGTGCCCGGCGCATAGTGACCCGCCAGGATTTGTTGTGCCAGCTTCTCTGCCAGTACATAAGAGAGATTTTTTTGTGCCGCCAGCTGTTGTGCACTTAAAGGCATTGCGTCTATTCCTGTATATGTCCTGCGGGTAAGTATGCCATCTGGTGCGCATTTATGGCGGGAAAGAGACCAAATAGAACAATTTGTAGCTTGTGAAGGGTGCTTTTGGTGAAAAAAAAGGCGGTCGGAAAGTTTTTTTAAATTTCCTCTTGTCACATCCGAATAACCCCCTATAATGCGCCACCACTGACACGGAACAACGGCAAGCAAGCCGCCGGGTCAACAGGGTTCTCCCGGCGAAAGCCGCTGAGAAATCCCGGAGAAAAGCGAAAATAAAAGCTTGACTCTGAAGCGGGAAAGCGTAATATGTACACCCCGCGCCGCAGCGAAAAACGAAGCGGCACTGCTCTTTAACAATTTATCAGACAATCTGTGTGGGCACTCAGGTGACATGGATTCTTAACGTCCCCGGACGAAAAATGAATACCAAGTCTCATTGAGTGAACACGTAATTCATTACGAAGTTTAATTCTTTGAGCATCAAACTTTTAAATTGAAGAGTTTGATCATGGCTCAGATTGAACGCTGGCGGCAGGCCTAACACATGCAAGTCGAACGGTAGCACAGAGAGCTTGCTCTCGGGTGACGAGTGGCGGACGGGTGAGTAATGTCTGGGAAACTGCCTGATGGAGGGGGATAACTACTGGAAACGGTAGCTAATACCGCATAACGTCGCAAGACCAAAGAGGGGGACCTTCGGGCCTCTTGCCATCAGATGTGCCCAGATGGGATTAGCTAGTAGGTGGGGTAACGGCTCACCTAGGCGACGATCCCTAGCTGGTCTGAGAGGATGACCAGCCACACTGGAACTGAGACACGGTCCAGACTCCTACGGGAGGCAGCAGTGGGGAATATTGCACAATGGGCGCAAGCCTGATGCAGCCATGCCGCGTGTATGAAGAAGGCCTTCGGGTTGTAAAGTACTTTCAGCGGGGAGGAAGGCG
>NZ_FCOP01000006.1 GCF_900021175.1 Pseudenterobacter timonensis | reverse complement strand
CGTTAACTCAAGTAATGTTTCCTAAGTATGTTGATAGGCAAACATAGTGGTAGTTAGTCTCTCTGAGTAAATGATCTTCTTGTGATCCTGTCGTTACAGTCGTAATCTCTTGCTCTGAAAACGAAAAAACCACCTGGGGAGGTGGTTTGATCGAAGGTTAAGTCAGTTGGGGAACTGCTTAACCAGGTAACTGGGTATACGAGACCGCAGAAACCAAAACTGTTCTTTCAGTGTAGCCTCTCTCAGGCCCATACTTCAAGACCTCTTAATTTGTCTCTCGTATACCTCCAGTTACTAATGGCTGCTGCCAGTAGCGATTTTTCGTGTCTTTCCGGGTTGGACTCAAGACGATAGTTACCGGATAAGGCGCAGCAGTCGGACTGAACGGGGGGTTCGTGCATACAGTCAATCCTGGAGCGAACTGCCTTCGCGGAACTGAGTGTCAGGCGTGGAATGAGAAACCGCGGCCATAACAGCGGAATGACACCGGTAAACCGAAAGGCAGGAATGCGGGGGAGCACGAGGGAGCCATCAGGGGGAAACGCCTGGTATCTTTAAGCCGCATCGGGTTTCGCCACCACTGATTTGAGCGTCAGATTCTGTGATGCTTGTCAGGGGGGCGGAGCCTATGGAAACCCGGCAGCGGCGCATCCTTTCTCCCCCTCCTGCATTCACGTATTTCCCCGCCACGTCTTTATCCGTGAGTCCGTACCGCTCGCCGCAGCCGAACGACCGAGCGTAGCGAGTCAGTGAGCGAGGAAGCGGAATATCCACCGGGACAGGCATCAGCCTCTTACGCACCTGAGCCTCATCTCACAGTTTTCATGACTGACTATTTCATCCCGATTCCCGTCGTGCCACCATAGTAAGCCAGTATACACTCCGCTAGCGCTACGTGACTGGTTCAGGGCTGCGCCCCGAAACCCGCTAAATGCCACTGACGCGCCTGCGGCTTGCCCAACACCGCGCCGACCGGGAAAAGATTTCCCGCCCGTCCCGGCGTTATCAGGAGGCCGGATTGGCAGACAAACGCAGCAAAATGCTCACGATGTGGGTAACAGAAGATGAGCACCGCCGTCTGCTGGAACGCTGCGACGGTAAACAGCTCGCGGCCTGGATGCGGCAGACGTGCCTGGACGAGAAGCCCGCCCGGGCCGGCAAACTTCCCTCGATCTCGCCGGCGCTGCTTCGTCAGCTTGCCGGCATGGGGAACAACCTCAACCAGATTGCCCGCCAGGTTAACGCCGGTGGCAGTAGCGGTCTCGACCGCGTGCAGGTCGTCGCCGCGCTGATGGCCATCGATGCCGGACTCGAGCGGCTGCGGCATGCCGTACTGGAAAAGGGGGCTGACGATGATCGTTAAGTTTCATCCCCGGGGACGCGGAGGCGGTGCCGGCCCGGTTGATTATCTGCTGGGGAAAGACCGCCAGCGCGACGGTGCCAGCGTTCTTCAGGGGAAGCCGGAGGAAGTCCGGGAGCTTATCGACGCCTCGCCCTACGCCAAAAAGTACACCTCCGGGGTGCTGTCCTTTGCCGAACAGGACTTACCGCCCGGGCAGCGTGAAACGCTGATGGCGAGCTTCGAGCGGGTTCTGATGCCCGGACTCGATAAAGACCAGTACAGCGTGCTGTGGGTTGAGCACCGGGACAAGGGGCGGCTGGAGCTGAACTTCCTGATCCCGAACACGGAGCTGCTGACCGGCAAACGGCTCCAGCCATACTATGACCGCGCCGACCGTCCTCGCATTGATGCCTGGCAGACCATCGTGAACGGCAGTCTGGGGCTGCACGACCCGAACGCGCCGGAAAACCGGCGGGCACTGGTCACGCCGTCCGCGCTGCCGGAAACGAAGCAGGAAGCCGCTCAGGCGATTACGCGGGGTTTACTGGCCTTAGCCTCGTCCGGGGAGCTGAAAACGCGTCAGGACGTCACTGAGGCGCTGGAAAGCGCAGGTTTTGAGGTGGTTCGCACCACAAAAAGCAGCATCAGCATTGCCGACCCGGACGGGGGGCGAAACATCCGACTGAAGGGAGCCATCTATGAACAGTCTTTTAACGCTGGCGAAGGACTTAGAGCAGAAATCGAAAG
>NZ_FCOP01000005.1 GCF_900021175.1 Pseudenterobacter timonensis | reverse complement strand
CTGCGCTTTCGATTTCTGCTCTAAGTCCTTCGCCAGCGTTAAAAGACTGTTCATAGATGGCTCCCTTCAGTCGGATGTTTCGCCCCCCGTCCGGGTCGGCAATGCTGATGCTGCTTTTTGTGGTGCGTACCACCTCAAAACCTGCGCTTTCCAGCGCCTCAGTGACGTCCTGGCGGGTTTTCAGCTCCCCGGACGAGGCCAAGGCCAGTAAACCCCGTGTAATTGCCTGAGCGGCTTCCTGCTTCGTTTCCGGCAGCGCGGACGGCGTGACCAGCGCCCGCCGGTTTTCAGGCGCGTTCGGGTCATGCAGCCCCAGCCTGCCGTTCACGATGGTCTGCCAGGCATCAATGCGCGGACGGTCGGCGCGGTCGTAATACGGCTGGAGACGCTTGCCAGTCAGCAGCTCCGTGTTCGGGATCAGGAAGTTCAGCTCCAGCCGCCCCTTATCCTGGTGCTCAACCCACAGCACGCTGTACTGGTCTTTGTCGAGTCCGGGCATCAGAACCCGTTCAAAGCTCGCCATCAGCTTTTCGCGCTGCCCGGGCGGTAAATCCTTTTCGGCAAAGGACAGGACGCCGGATGTGTACTTTTTTGCGTAGGGTGAGGCGTCGATAAGCTCCCTGACTTCTTCCGGCTTCCCCTGCAGAACGGTGGCGCCCTCGCGCTGTCGGTCTTTCCCCAGCAGATAATCCACCGGACCGGCGCCACCGCCGCGCCCTCGCGGGTGAAACTTAACGATCATCGTCTGCACCCTTTTCCAGCACGGCATGCCGCAGCCGCTCGAGTCCGGCATCTATGGCCATCAGCGCGGCGACGACCTGCACGCGGTCGTGCCCGCTGCCACCACCGGCGTTAACCTGCCGGGCAATCTGGTTAAGGTTGTTCCCCATGCCGGCAAGCTGACGAAGCAGCGCCGGCGAGATCGAGGGAAGCTTGCCGGCGCGGGCGGGTTTCTCGTCCAGGCACGTCTGGCGCATCCAGGCTGCAAGCTGTTTACCGTCGCAGCGCTCCAGCAGACGCCGGTGCTCATCCTCGGTCACCCACATCGTGAGCATTTTGCTGCGTTTGTCTGCCAATCCGGCCTCCTGATAACGCCGGGACGGGCGGGAAATCTTTTCCCGGTCGGCGCGGTGTTGGACAAGCCGCAGGCGCGTCAGTGGTTTTAGCGGGTTTCGGGGCGCAGCCCTGAACCAGTCACGTAGCGCTAGCGGAGTGTATACTGGCTTAATATGGTAAATCGAAGTGGGAATTCAGGGAAGTGCTTCATGTGGCAGGTAAAAAATGCGTCTGTGGGGCGTAAGTGCGAAATGCTGGGGACGATGAAATGACGCCTCCTCGCTCACTCGGTCGCTACGCTCCTGCCGTGAGACTGCGGCGGGCGTTACCGGCTCACGAATGGCGGGATAAAGAGATGGCGCTCAAATCAGGAAGGGCTGGGAAAAGGATGCGGCGTTGCCGTTTTTCCATAGGCTCCGCCCCCCTGACAAGCATCACGAAATATGACGCTCAAATCAGTGGCGGCGAAACCCGACAGGACTATAAAGATCCCAGGCGTTTCCCCCTGGTAGCTCCCTCGTGCGCTCTCCTGTTCCTGCCTTTCGGTTTACCGGTGTCATTCCGCTGTTATGTGGCCGCGTTTGTCTCATTCCACGCCTGACACTCAGTTCCGGGTAGGCAGTTCGCTCCAAGCTGGACTGTATGCACGACCCCCCCGTTCAGTCCGACTACCACGCCCATTCCGGTAACTATCAACTTGAGTCCAACCCGGAAAGACACGACAAAATCGCCATTGGCGGTAGCCACTGGTAAGCAGGATGTGCGAGAGATGTATCGAGAGTTCTTGAAGTGGTGGCCGGACTACGGCTACACTGGAAGGACAGATTTGGTGACACGTCTCGCACAAGACTGTTACCACGGTTCAGAAGTTCCCCAACTTACTGAACCTTCGAAAAACCACCTCCCCAGGTGGTTTTTTCGTTTTCAGAGCAAGAGATTACGCGCAGAGCAAAACGATCTCAAGAAGATCATTTTACAAATTGGATAATATCCCTCCGCCCCTAACACTAATATAAAATTATCGGGCTTGCATGCCCCTCACCATTTTCCCCATATCCACCACCAAACAATAGTTCGTCGAGTTCTTTGCTAGCTTGATCAATACACGCAGCCACATGAATAGCAGAAGGGTACTCATCATACTGAAAATTATCGCTTTTTTCAGGAGGGAGTCGATCATAATACGGATGACAATCCACATAATAATGACGTATTAGCATCCCAGTTTTATCTTCGTACTCTGATGGCTGCAACGTACTCCCTGGGAAAGCTTTTGCAACATGTATAGCAGCTTGAAAGGTATCAAAATATCGCCCAAACATTGGCGTTTCAAAGCTAGGCGACTCTGTCGAAAAATCCCCCATAACTTGCGCCAAATAACCATTATCTATCTGCCATTGAACATCTGATCCCATAGCCCACTCTCCCAGAGTTACTCCTAATAAATAACCATAATATGTATTTACCATAACGCTTCATGTTATGAATCAGCAGCAGCCAGCTCCGCAAGCCTCTTACACGTAGGCGTAAAAAAACCCGCACAGGGCGGGTTTAGGGATAGTGCATGGTTCTGGCACGATAAAACCAATCCTGCGCAGCAACATCATCTTGCTCGACCCCCCATCCATTTTTATACATCTCACCAAGAGATGCCTGAGCTCCTGCATGATCTTGCTCAGCGGCCAGAATAAACCAATGGAAAGCCTGCCTATCACTTTGCTCAACGCCCATACCGAGATGGTACATCCAGCCAAGTTTAAATTGGGCACTACTGTGGTCTTGCTTCGCAGCACAGAGAAACCATTCGACTGCTAACGCATCATTTCTTAAATCAGAGAAAGCATACAGCCTTCCAAGCTGAAACTGAGCCTCTGCATGACCTTGCTCAGCAGCTTTCTGATACCATTCCGAAGCTTTTTGAGCATCTTTATATCCACCTAACCCCAGATGATATGCCCAACCAAGACTAAACTGGGCATCATCATGGCCTTGCTCAGCTGCAAGCTGAAACCAGTATATAGCCTGCTTATAATCCTGATGCACACCAAGACCGCATGAGAATATCTTACCCAGATGAAATCTAGCCTGGCTATCTCCAGCAGTAGCTAGTGCTAACCAGCGCTCAACAGAGAGTGACGGCATAAGGTCATCCCTTAATTGTGATCTGAATATCATCCTCATTCACACCAAAATATAAAGCCAACCCTGCTTTAGCCTCTTTTAGATTTATCGGCCTAACTCTGTTGCTATCCTCCTCATACTCATCATATTCATCCCCGCCTTTTATCGTATTCAAGACTAAGGAATCCTCTTTAGGTAGGGGTTGGAAATCCACTTTGGAGATATCAATTCCCATGTCTTCAAGTTTTCTATAGGAGACTGGATTACGATTGCCGTCCCACTGCCCAGGGATATCAATTTCAGCATAGGAATCAATATTTATGATCCAGCGCTTAGGGTTTTCATGGGCTCGACTTACTCCGGATATTTTCCCGATCATAAATGCATGATGATGCTTAGCCTCCTGACTACCCCAGTCTTTTTTCGAATTTTGGACGCAAACCAGGTACGGAAGCTTAGCTACGTGAGTAGCATCAAGTCTCCAAGCCTGGCTTCCTCCACTATTTAAAATCTCAGTAATACCCCTGGCCGTAAGAACAGTAATGCAGTCAGTATCAAGCATAGATATCTCCATTTTTGTTTTAAAAAAGGCAAGTCACCGCGTAATGACAATCTTTTTAGCATCAAAAACGGAAGAGCTCAACATAAAACCACAAGATATATACAAATAACTATCCGAAGTACTACGACGATTACTCCTGAGGCTGCAAAAAAACCAGTAAAACACTACTCGACTTCGGCCGGAGGGCTTTTTCTCTCTGGACTCAGTCTGAGTGACAACATGATGTGTGAAGTAAGAACCCGCCACACCGCCGCATTTAACATAAGAGTTCTTGGCCGCACCCCCTGAGAGCCCCTCAGCGCGTTTCTGCGGCCTGAGGGCCGTTTCCGGCACCTTTCCCCGGCCCAAACCCTGAAAAACGCCCCTGATAATTTCTGCGCGGCTGCATGGCTATGCACAAGAGTGAATGGCGGCCGGTTTCGTGAAGGAAATACCGTGAAAGCTCCGAAAGAAACGCTTAATTGCACAGCAGCACATGAACGTGATCAGATGAAATCTGTCTACTGCCGCACTTCTTCACGAAAGGCCCGCTGAGCGTCAGATTCGGGCCTTTCTTACTAAAAAGATTTCAATAGAATTTTTTAGCAGGCGATTTTTATCTATAACCATACATTGAGCATAGAAGACCCAAATTTATGTATGACTCAATAGAAAAAAACAAATCACAGCCATCTAAACACTGAGACAGCAAGCCAAACAAAAATCAAAGAAATAACTCCATTTTTAATCAAATAATATAGTTTTCGATTCCTTTTTTTTAGCTTCTGACCTGCATCACGAATAGCATTAACATATTTAAATAAATGATTTATAGCACCAGTCCTGTCATTATTATCGTTGGGTGATGCTGCCGCTGACATTAGCACCCCACCTATCCACCTATTTATTTTTTGTGACCACCGCCACTTCATCGGCCTTTCTATATCACAGAACAAAATAATACGTGTCTGCTCGGTATCATTCTGAGCCCAGTGAACAAAAGTTTCGTCAAAAATTATCACTTCACCATCATGCCAACTGCGGCGTACACCATCAACTTCAATAAAACACCGTTCATCATTTGGTGTTGATAATCCTAAATGATAACGAACTGAACCGGCATAAGGGTCACGATGCTTTCCTAAATGGCTTCCTGAAGGCAATTCAGCAAACATCGCTGCTTTAATACAGGGAATAGAGCTAACCAGTTGGGTTGTTACTGGGCAAAGCCGCTCCGCTGATGGATGAGCATCTCCATACCACTTGAGGTAAAAGCGCTTCCAACCGCGCTTAAAAAATGTATTAAATCCTGCATCATTATTTTTTTCAGATGATTTAATGTGCCCTTGCAAATTAACAGCTTCGTCTCTTATAACCTGCCAGTTATCAATTAATGGTTGAAGTTCAGGAAATGTTTCTGGGGGAAACCATGCCTGCTTTGACGGCAGCTTCGAAAAGCCTGTCATAAACATATTTATCGGAGCCATAAATGTTGAATGATCAAATAACTGCCTGGAAAACTTTTGTTTTATTTTACCGCGAGAATGCGCATACAATACACTGATAAGAAAAACAAAAATAATAATAAGTGACAGCATGTGTATATTCCTTGTTCACGCCAATAATAAAAATCTCTTAAAGATAACATAATGAATGCACTTAAATTATAATCTAAATGCTATTTATCAATAGTATAATCGAAGCTTCACCAGAACATATCTACTACACAGGCAGAGAGGATTTCAGCAGGAATTATGCTGAAATGAATCAAAGGGACGGACCGTGATATACCCGCTGTCGCTGTGATCGTTCGAGCTCCAGCGCTTTCTGATGCCGCGCCTCCCGCACCTGCTGCAGCTCGACGGCATTCAGCCGCTCGACAACCGGCGCAGCTGATCGCTCAAACTCTGCACCTGCCTGCTCAAGCCCGTGACGCGCTCGCTCAGCGCCGCGTTCTCCCGTTGCATAAGACCAGACATCGTCCGCCATTCCGCGAAGGCGCTCTCCCACTCGTCCAGCCTTTTCGAGTAGTCCTGCTGTAGCTGCTCTAATGCGCTCAGCAACTGTTTTTCCAGCTCTGTCATGTGCTATTTCCCCGCCAGTATCATCCAGCTCGAATCCTCTCCGAACCGTCCCGCTTCCGGGTTCACCCTCACGCAGCGGCGTCTCTGCTCGCCGCAGGTCGAGAGCTGCACGCCGCTGTTCCGCTCGGACAGCATCGCCTGCGTGCTCTTCTGCTCCCGGATGCTCACGTAATTGTCGAGTATCTGCTGACTCTGCCACCACAGAATGGCCGCGTTCGAGGCGATCAGCAGCACGGAGACCAGGACGATGGTCAGCCACGTCTGGCTGACCATGCGCAGCATCCCTTTCGTACGCTGGCTCATGGCTGAGGACAGCTTCCGGTCGTGGTCGAGGATGGCGGCGCTGATTCTCTTCTCGCTTTCGCTCAGTTCCGCTCTGACAGACTTCTCGTGCTCGCTGAATGCGGCTTTCAGCATCTCGCCGGTACTCTGCTGCTGCGCTTTCGATTTCTGCTCTAAGTCCTTCGCCAGCGTTAAAAGACTGTTCATAGATGGCTCCCTTCAGTCGGATGTTTCGCCCCCCGTCCGGGTCGGCAATGCTGATGCTGCTTTTTG
>NZ_FCOP01000004.1 GCF_900021175.1 Pseudenterobacter timonensis | reverse complement strand
ACGAGAGGACCGGAGTGGACGCATCACTGGTGTTCGGGTTGTCATGCCAATGGCACTGCCCGGTAGCTAAATGCGGAAGAGATAAGTGCTGAAAGCATCTAAGCACGAAACTTGCCCCGAGATGAGTCTTCCCTGAGACTTCGAGTCTCCTGAAGGAACGTTAAAGACGATGACGTTGATAGGCCGGGTGTGTAAGCGCAGCGATGCGTTGAGCTAACCGGTACTAATGAACCGTGAGGCTTAACCTTACAACGCCGAAGATGTTTTGGCGTGAGAGACCGATTTTCAGCCTGATACAGATAACAGAATTTGCCTGGCGGCTTTAGCACGGTGGTCCCACCTGACCCCATGCCGAACTCAGAAGTGAAACGCCGCAGCGCCGATGGTAGTGTGGGGACTCCCCATGCGAGAGTAGGGAACTGCCAGGCATCAAATTAAGCAGTAAACCGGGGCATTAAACCGGTGTGTAAAGAAGTATTCGGTGGAGCGGTAGTTCAGTCGGTTAGAATACCTGCCTGTCACGCAGGGGGTCGCGGGTTCGAGTCCCGTCCGTTCCGCCACCCTATTTAGGGGCGTAGTTCAATTGGTAGAGCACCGGTCTCCAAAACCGGGTGTTGGGAGTTCGAGTCTCTCCGCCCCTGCCAGAAAGAGAAAAATCCTTTGCTTCGGCAAAGGATTTTTTTTGTCTGTAAGATACCCTTTCGTTTTTATCTGTCTGCATCCATGCAATTTTGTATCATTCCATTACATTGATTTTTAAAACATCTTTTATCTGTTCCTGTTTATCGCTGTTCTGCAGCCAGATCGCATAGAGCGGTCTTTGCAGCGTAGCCGAATCAGTCACGGTATGTAATTCACCCTTTTTATTGGCCCAATTCATCGGCAGCCAGGTGCAACCCTTGAGAGAAGAGAGCTGCTGGCAGGCGATCTCTGCAGAACTGGTTGTCAGAACCGGCACGTCGTCAGCGGCAATCAAACCCGCCTCATGCTGATGAAAATCAGGACCCCATTCCAGACGTAAATAGCTCAGCTCGGCTTTCGTTCTGGCCGGTTCCGAGGCGTAAAGCGCAAGGCTGAATTGCCCCAAGACCTGGCTGCTGAACTCATCCATTTTCGGCGCCTCCGTCGTGATCAGCAGATCCAGCTGGCGCTCATGCAGCTGCTTAACCAGTGATTGCCGCTGTGCAATTCGTGCTTCAAATTGCAGATACCCGTGTGAACGATACAGCCGGCTGAGCCAGGCGCTCAGCATACACTCCCACAGAGAGGCGCTTGCACCGATTGAAAATTCATTATGCCGGGAGGTCTGCGCCACCTCCTTACGCGCTGTTTGCCAGGTGCTCATCAACGTTTCTGCATATGGCAGAAGCTTTTCACCGGCAGGTGTCAGACGTATGTTATTCCGGTGGCGAGTAAAGAGATTTACGCCGAGTTGGTTCTCCAGCTGACGAATACGAAAACTCACCGCTGACTGCGTCAGGTAGAGCGCTTCCGCGGCACGCCCGAAGTGGCGTGTTCTGCTCACTTCAAGGAAGGTTTTTAACAATTCCGTATCCACATCTCTCTCCGCAAATTTATTTGTCGTTATGATTTAAATGTTTTGTTTTACTCTCTGTCAAGCGTAACTAATACTCCGCGCCATAAATAGCTCGGCCAAAGAATTAGGAGCGTGTAGGATGGCGGAAAGCTTTACGACGACTAATCGATTTTTCGACAATAAACATTATCCACGTGGGTTCTCTCGTCACGGCGATTTCACCATTAAAGAGGCGCAACTGTTAGAGCGCCATGGTTATGCCTTTAACGAGCTGGATCTGGGCAAACGCGAACCGGCAACTGAAGACGAAAAGGCTTTCGTTGCTGTTTGCCGCGGTGAACGTGAGCCAGTCACTGAAGCGGAACGTGTATGGAGTAAGTACATGTCCCGTATCAAGCGTCCGAAGCGTTTTCACACCCTTTCTGGCGGTAAGCCACAGGTAGAAGGTGCTGAAGATTACACCGATTCAGACGATTAATGATGAAAGGGGCTTCGGCCCCTTTTTTCATGCCAGCAATTTTTGTAAGTGCAGTAAAAGTCGATCGATGGCCCGGTAGCTCAGTGCCTCCTGTAAATGGCTCCGTGTAATCAAGTCGCACGCTTCCAGATCGGCAATTGTGCGTGAAACTTTCAGCAACCGCTGCCAGGCCCTTACCGAAAGGCCAAACCGTGTCAGTGTCTCCTCCAGCCAGCGCGCATCTGCCTCTTCAAGTTCGCAAAACTGACGGATTTCCGCGTTTTCGAGCCTGCTATTAAGTTTTTCCTGACGGGCATACTGCCGGGCCTGTGCGGCGATCACTCTCGCCCTGACGGTAGCTGTACATTCACCCCGCCTATTTGTCTGACTAAGAAATCCCTGAGGCAGAAGCGGAATTTCAATGGATAGATCAAAGCGGTCGAGAAAGGGGCCAGAAAGACGTCCGAGATAGCGCAACGTCTGTTCAGGCGTACAGCGGTTATGATTGCCCTGATAATGGCCTGTGGGGCTGGGATTCATCGCCGCCACGAGCTGAAAGCGTGCCGGGTAGCTGATTTTAGCCCGCGTACGCGAGATATGGATTTGCCCGGATTCTATGGGTTCCCTGAGCGCATCCAGAACACGACGTTCAAACTCGGGTAATTCATCCAGAAATAAAATACCGTTATGGGCAAGGGAGATCTCCCCCGGCGCAGGAATAGCGCCGCCGCCAACCATTGCGTTCAGGGAAGCGCTGTGATGAGGGGCGCGAAAGGGTCTCTGTCGCCATTGGGTATAGAGGGAAGTAGCGTTAACCAGGCTCAGGATCGCTGCGCTTTCCAGCGCCTCATGATTGGTCAGGGGCGGCAGCAGGCCATTCAAACGGCTGGCCAGCATCGTTTTGCCTGTGCCTGGCGGGCCTATCAACAACAGGTTGTGCCCACCCGCCGCCGTAATCTCCAGTGCCCGCTTTCCCTGCTCCTGTCCGATAATATCACTTAAGTCATCCCTGCTTTCTGTATAAACAGCCGGATTGTCCTCAGGTTCTGCCAGGAGGTGTTTCCCTTCGAGAAAAGCGCAGACCTCCTGTAAATGACCAGCTATCAGACATCCCTTATCTTCTATAAGACTTACCTCAGCACCATTATCACTGGCAACAATAATTTCGCGTCCCGCCTTCAGGGCCTCCAGCGCGCCCGATATCGCCCCGGGAACCCCTCTCAGTGCGCCTGTGAGCGCCAGTTCGCCGATAAACTCGTACGAGCTAAGCCTCGGGCTGTTTAGCTGCTCAGACGCGACGAGAAGCGCGATAGCGATAGGTAAATCATATCGCCCTCCCTCTTTAGGCAGATCGGCAGGCGCCAGGTTAATGGTGATCTTCCTGGCAGGGAAGGTATAACCGCTATTGATGATAGCGCTGCGGACACGGTCTCTGGCTTCCTTAACCGTGGTCTCCGGAAGCCCGACCAGCGTCAGCCCCGGCAGGCCATTACTGAGATGAACCTCAACGGTAATAAGGGGTGCCTTAACTCCTAATGCGGCGCGTGTGTAAACAACCGACAATGACATATGACTCCTCCTGAGGCTGCGACTATGCCATTCTCTTTGCCGTTTTTTTAATGTGATTTGTTAGCATTACGAGGCAGTTTCCTCTCTTTTCGCAGCATAATGTAAGTCTTACATTTTTTCGGAACCAGGCTCGCAATCCCCTGATTCACGTTTTATCGGTCGCCCTTGTGCATAAAAAAATGAAAATTATTCATTTTTAATTTTTAGCCTTATAAAACAATCGTTTTAGTTAAATCCATTCGCCTGCTAAGTAAGTGCGTCATAAAAAAATCTTGTGCTTGCTTTGATATCTGTGATAACTCTTTAGGCATTCCTTCGAACAAGATGCAAAAAGAACTGAAAATGACAGCCCTTCTACGAGTGATTAGCCTGGTCGTGATTAGCGTGGTGGTGATTATTATCCCACCGTGCGGGGCTGCACTTGGACGAGGAAAGGCTTAAAAATCAGGCCTTAACGAACTAAGACCCCCGCACCGAAAGGTCCGGGGGTTTTTTTATGACTAAAAAATAATAATGAGGAGCAGAGAATGAGTAATAGCACAAAATTCTGTTTCTCCCGATTTATGACGGGGAACTAACTATGAACGGGGCACAGTGGGTAGTACATGCGTTGCGGGCGCAGGGAGTCGAAACAGTATTCGGTTATCCAGGCGGCGCAATTATGCCGATTTACGATGCATTGTATGACGGCGGCGTTGAACACCTCCTGTGCCGACACGAGCAGGGCGCAGCGATGGCGGCCATCGGCTACGCGCGTGCGACGGGCAGGACCGGTGTCTGTATGGCCACCTCCGGACCGGGTGCGACTAACCTCATTACCGGCCTGGCTGATGCCCTGCTTGATTCTGTTCCTGTGGTGGCGATTACCGGTCAGGTCGCCGCGCCATTTATCGGTACGGATGCGTTTCAGGAGGTGGATGTCCTCGGGTTATCGCTGGCCTGCACCAAGCACAGCTTTCTGGTGCAGTCCATCGAAGAGCTGCCACGCGTTATGGCGGAAGCTTTTCAGGTCGCCAGCTCAGGCCGCCCCGGTCCGGTACTGGTCGATATCCCGAAAGATATCCAGTTAGCCCAGGGCGATCTGGAACCCCATTTCTCCACTGTAGAAAATGAAGACGCTTTCCCGCATGAGGCGGTTGAAGAGGCACGCCGGATGCTGGCGCAGGCGCAGAAACCGGTACTTTATGCAGGCGGTGGCGTTGGCATGGCGCAGGCGGTACCGGCGCTGCGTACATTCCTTGCGACAACGGTGATGCCGGCGGTCTGTACGCTGAAAGGACTGGGCGCGGTAGAGGCAGATTTTCCTTACTATCTGGGCATGCTGGGGATGCACGGCACCAAAGCGGCTAACCTGGCGGTGCAGGAGTGCGATCTGCTTATCGCCGTTGGCGCACGTTTTGACGACCGCGTGACCGGCAGGCTGAATACCTTCGCCCCCAACGCCAACGTGATCCATATGGATATCGACCCGGCGGAAATGAACAAACTGCGCCAGGCGCATGTGGCATTGCAGGGCGATCTGAACGCGCTGCTGCCTGCGTTACAACAGCCATTGCACATTGATGAGTGGCGTTCGCATACCACCGGCATGCGTGCCGACTATGCCTGGCGTTATGACCATCCGGGGGAGGGAATCTACGCGCCGTTGTTATTAAAGCAGCTCTCGGATCGTAAACCAGCAGACTGCGTCGTTACCACCGACGTGGGCCAGCACCAGATGTGGTCAGCCCAGCACATGACCTACACCCGCCCGGAAAACTTCATCACCTCCAGTGGGCTGGGGACCATGGGTTTTGGCCTGCCAGCCGCCGTTGGCGCACAGGTTGCCCGTCCGAACGATACCGTGATCTGTATCTCCGGCGACGGCTCTTTCATGATGAATGTCCAGGAGCTCGGCACCGTTAAGCGTAAACAGTTACCGCTGAAAATCGTCTTGCTCGATAACCAGCGTTTAGGGATGGTTCGCCAGTGGCAGCAACTCTTTTTCGAGGAGCGCTACAGCGAAACCACCCTGACCGATAACCCCGATTTCCTCGTTCTGGCCAGTGCCTTCGGCATCCCGGGCCAGCACATCACTCGTAAAGACCAGGTTGAAGCGGCTCTCGACGCCATGCTGTCAAGCGAAGGGCCTTACCTGCTTCATGTCTCAATCGATGAACTTGAGAACGTCTGGCCGTTGGTGCCTCCCGGTGCCAGTAATGCCCAAATGATGGAGAAATTATCATGATGCAACATCAGGTCGCCGTTCAGGCTCGCTTCAACCCGGAAACGCTGGAGCGCGTATTACGCGTGGTCCGTCATCGCGGCTTTCAAATTTGTTCCATGAATATGGAAACCGCTGCCGATGCGCAGAACATAAATATCGCGCTGACCGTTGCCAGCCCGCGGTCAGTGGACTTACTGTTTAGTCAGTTAAGCAAGCTGGTGGATGTCGCCCACGTCGCCATCTGTCAGAGCACCACAACATCACAACAAATCCGCGCTTAAGCGTGACAGGAAGAAAAAATGACAACAAAAAAAGCTGATTACATCTGGTTCAATGGCGAGATGGTTCGTTGGGAAGAGGCTAAAGTCCACGTGATGTCCCACGCGCTGCACTACGGTACCTCCGTTTTTGAAGGTATCCGCTGCTACGACTCTCACAAAGGACCGGTGGTGTTCCGCCATCGCGAACATATGCAGCGTCTGCATGACTCAGCCAAAATTTATCGTTTCCCGGTTTCCCAGAGCGTGGATGAACTGATGGAAGCGTGTCGCGACGTGCTGCGCAAAAACAACCTTACCAGCGCCTATATTCGTCCGCTGGTCTTTGTTGGCGACGTCGGTATGGGGGTCAACCCGCCAGAAGGCTATACCACCGATGTGATCATTGCCGCGTTCCCGTGGGGCGCTTACCTGGGCGCGGAAGCGCTGGATCAGGGGATCGACGCAATGGTCTCTTCCTGGAACCGCGTCGCGCCAAACACCATTCCGACCGCCGCAAAAGCGGGCGGTAACTATCTCTCCTCCCTGCTGGTGGGTAGCGAAGCGCGCCGTCACGGCTATCAGGAAGGGATCGCGCTGGATGTGAATGGTTACCTCTCCGAAGGGGCGGGCGAAAACCTGTTTGAAGTAAAAGATGGCGTGCTCTTTACCCCGCCGTTTACCTCCTCCGCGCTGCCGGGCATCACCCGCGACGCGATCATCAAACTGGCGAAAGACCTCGGTATCGAAGTGCGCGAGCAGGTGCTCTCCCGTGAGTCCCTTTACCTGGCGGATGAAGTGTTCATGTCCGGCACTGCGGCAGAAATCACGCCGGTGCGTAGCGTAGATGGTATTCAGGTGGGCGCAGGCCGTTGTGGCCCGGTGACCAAGCGTATACAGCAAGCCTTCTTTGGCCTCTTTACTGGCGAAACAGAAGATAAATACGGCTGGCTGGATCAGGTTAATCAATAAATAAAAGATGGGACGGCACGCACCGTCCCATTTATCAGACAGAGACTGGGAGTAAAAAGCATGCCTAAGTACCGTTCCGCCACCACGACACACGGCCGCAATATGGCGGGCGCCCGCGCACTGTGGCGCGCAACCGGAATGACCGATGCCGATTTCGGCAAACCGATTATCGCTGTGGTCAACTCCTTTACCCAGTTCGTGCCGGGACACGTGCACCTGCGCGATCTTGGCAAGCTGGTTGCCGAGCAAATCGAAGCCAGCGGCGGTGTGGCGAAAGAGTTCAATACCATTGCGGTGGATGACGGTATCGCGATGGGGCACGGGGGCATGCTCTACTCCCTGCCGTCACGTGAGCTGATCGCCGACTCGGTAGAGTATATGGTCAACGCCCACTGCGCTGACGCGATGGTCTGTATCTCCAACTGCGACAAAATCACCCCGGGGATGCTGATGGCCTCCCTGCGCCTGAACATTCCGGTGATCTTCGTCTCCGGCGGTCCGATGGAAGCGGGTAAGACAAAGCTTTCCGACAAAATTATCAAGCTCGACCTGGTCGATGCGATGATTCAGGGGGCGGACCCGAAAGTCTCCGACGAGCAGAGCGACCAGGTTGAACGTTCCGCCTGCCCGACCTGTGGCTCCTGTTCCGGTATGTTCACCGCCAACTCCATGAACTGCCTGACCGAAGCGCTGGGCCTTTCTCAGCCGGGCAACGGTTCGCTGCTGGCGACCCATGCCGATCGTAAGCAGCTGTTCCTGAATGCTGGTAAACGCATCGTGGAGCTGACCAAACGCTATTATGAGCAGGATGACGAAAGCGCCTTGCCGCGCAATATCGCCAGTAAAGCGGCGTTCGAAAACGCGATGACTCTGGATATCGCCATGGGCGGCTCTACCAACACCGTTCTGCACCTGCTGGCGGCCGCGCAGGAAGCGGAAATCGACTTCACCATGAGCGATATCGACAAGCTCTCCCGCAAAGTGCCGCAGCTGTGTAAAGTCGCCCCGAGTACCCAGAAATACCATATGGAAGATGTCCACCGTGCGGGGGGCGTTATTGGTATTCTCGGCGAGCTGGATCGCGCCGGGCTGTTAAATCGTGACGTGAAAAACGTGCTCGGCCTGACGCTGCCGGAGTCGCTGGACAGATACGACGTCATGCTGACCAAAGACGACGCGGTGAAAAATATGTACCGCGCCGGGCCAGCAGGCATTCGTACCACCCAGGCATTCTCGCAGGATTGCCGCTGGGAGACGCTGGATGATGACCGCGCTGAAGGCTGCATCCGCTCGCTGGAACACGCTTACAGCAAAGATGGCGGTCTGGCCGTGCTGTACGGTAACTTCGCGGAAAACGGCTGTATCGTGAAAACGGCGGGCGTGGATGACAGCATTCTGAAATTCACCGGTCCGGCAAAAGTCTATGAGAGTCAGGAGGCCGCGGTAGACGCCATTCTCGGCGGCAAAGTGGTGGAAGGCGACGTGGTGGTTATTCGCTACGAAGGGCCGAAAGGCGGCCCGGGGATGCAGGAGATGCTCTACCCGACCACCTTCCTGAAATCGATGGGCCTCGGTAAAGCCTGTGCGCTGATCACCGATGGTCGTTTCTCTGGCGGCACGTCAGGCCTCTCCATCGGCCACGTCTCTCCGGAAGCGGCAAGCGGCGGCAATATTGCCATTATCGAAGATGGCGATCTGATTGAAATCGACATTCCGAATCGCGGCATTCAGCTGAAGCTGAGCGACCAGGAGATCGCTGCCCGTCGTGAAGCTCAGGAAGCGCGCGGCGATAAAGCCTGGACGCCGAAAGATCGTCAGCGTGAAGTCTCCTTCGCCCTGCGTGCCTACGCGAGTCTGGCGACCAGTGCGGACAAAGGCGCCGTGCGCGACAAGTCCAAACTGGGAGGCTAATCATGGCCGAATCGCAACCCTTATCCGCCGCCCCCGATGGGGCGGAATATCTTCGGGCGATACTGCGTGCGCCGGTCTATGAAGCGGTACAGGTTACGCCGCTGCAAAAGATGGAAAAACTCTCCTCGCGCCTCGATAACGTCATCCTGGTGAAGCGTGAAGACCGGCAGCCCGTCCACAGCTTTAAGCTGCGTGGCGCCTACGCGATGATGTCGGGACTGAGCGACGCGCAAAAAGCGCGCGGCGTTATTACCGCCTCGGCGGGTAACCACGCGCAGGGGGTGGCCTTTTCCGCTGCGCGGCTCGGCCTGAAGGCGCTGATTGTTATGCCGGTCGCCACCGCTGATATCAAAGTGGATGCGGTGCGCGGCTTCGGCGGCGAAGTGCTGCTTCACGGCGCCAATTTCGATGAAGCAAAAGCGAAGGCGATTGAGCTGGCGCAGCAGCAGGGTTTCACCTGGGTGCCACCGTTCGACCATCCGATGGTTATTGCCGGACAGGGGACGCTGGCGCTGGAGCTGTTGCAGCAGGACGCCCATCTTGACCGCGTCTTTGTGCCGGTCGGCGGCGGCGGGCTGGCGGCGGGCGTGGCGGTGTTGATCAAACAGCTGATGCCGCAGATCAAAGTGATCGCGGTGGAAGCGGAAGATTCAGCCTGTCTGAAGGCGGCGCTGGATGCGGGACAGCCGGTGGATCTGCCACGCGTCGGGCTGTTTGCCGAAGGGGTGGCGGTGAAACGCATCGGCGATGAAACCTTCCGTCTCTGCGAAGCCTGTCTGGATGACATTATCACCGTGGACAGCGACGCCATCTGTGCGGCGATGAAAGATCTGTTTGAAGATGTGCGTGCGGTGGCAGAACCGTCCGGCGCGCTGGCGCTGGCGGGAATGAAGAAATATATCGTACAGCACAACATTCGCGGCGAGCGTCTGGCGCACGTGCTTTCGGGAGCTAACGTGAACTTCCACGGCCTGCGCTACGTTTCCGAGCGCTGCGAGCTGGGGGAACAGCGTGAAGCCCTGCTGGCTGTCACCATTCCGGAAGAGAAGGGCAGCTTCCTCAAGTTCTGCCAGCTGCTCGGCGGCCGTTCGGTGACGGAGTTTAACTACCGTTTTGCCGATGCGAAAGATGCCTGCATTTTTGTCGGTGTGCGTTTAAGCCGCGGACTGGAGGAGCGCAAAGAGTTCCTGAGCCTGCTGCGCGAGGGCGGTTACAGCGTGGTGGATCTCTCCGACGACGAAATGGCGAAGCTACACGTGCGCTATATGGTCGGCGGACGGCCTTCCAAACCGTTACAGGAGCGTCTCTACAGCTTTGAATTCCCGGAATCACCGGGTGCGTTGCTGAAGTTTCTCTATACGCTCGGCACTCACTGGAATATTTCCCTGTTCCACTATCGCAGCCACGGCACCGACTATGGCCGTGTGCTGGCAGCGTTCGAGCTGGGCGAGCATGAGCCGGATTTCGAAACCCGGCTGAACGAGTTGGGCTATGAGTGTCATGACGAAACCCATAACCCGGCGTTCCGGTTCTTCCTGGCGGGTTAAATGGTTCGGGAAAATGCCTGATGGCGCAGCGCTTATCAGGCCTACGTTCTAAGGGTTGAACTGCGTGTAGGCCGGGTAAGCGCAGCGCCACCCGGCTTTAGTGGTTGGGCAATATCTTCCAGAACGCATCAATAAGCGGCTCATGCAGCCGCTTTTTTTGTGCGCACACGCCAAGCTCGAACGGCGTTTTCTCGTCGCTGCGCTCCAGAATCATCACGCGATTGCGCACCGGCTCCGGGCTGTTTTCCAGCACCACTTCCGGCAGCAGCGCTACGCCGCAGCCGAGCGCTACCATCGACACCATCGCCTCATGGCCGCCGACCGTGGCGTAAATCAACGGGTTACTGATTTTCTGACGGCGGAACCACAGCTCGATGCGGCGGCGTACCGGTCCCTGATCGGCCATGATAAACGGCACCGTGGACCAGTCCGGTTTCTCTACCGATACCTGGTTACGCACCGGGCAGGGCAGCGCCGGGGCAATCAGCACCACCGCCAGATTCTCCAGGATCGAGAACGCCACCGCACCCGGCAGGGTTTCGGGCTTCCCGGCAATGGCGAGATCCGCTTCGCCCGTGACCACTTTTTCCATCGCGTCGGCGGCATCGCCGGTAGTGAGCTTAATTTCAACCGAAGGATGTTCCGCGCGGAAGCGGTCGAGGATGGGGGGCAGATGGCTGTAGGCGGCGGTGACGGAGCAGAAAATATGCAGCTCGCCGGAAAGCGACGGCCCCTGCTGGTCGATGGTGTGCCGCAGCTGCTGATACTGCAACAAGGTTTGCTGGGCAAAGATGCGCAGCTCTTCACCTGCTTCCGTGAGGGTGACGGTGCGGTTATCGCGCACGAAAAGCGGCTGGCCGAGGTCTTCCTCCAGGCGCTGGATCTGGCGCGACAGCGTGGAAGGGCTGACGTGCATCGCCCTGGCGCTGCGGCCAAAGTGGCGGCTTTCCGCCAGATGCAGGAACATTTTCAGATCGCGTAAATCCACCGATTCCACTCCCTCTTTTTACATTGCAAAAATTGCAATGTGACGTTGTGAATATATCAATTTCCGCAATAAATTTCCTGTTGTAATGTGGGTACATTCTCGCAAATCAAATTTGCGAACCGAACAATAAGCACGACAACACAACATCACGAGGTATCACCCATGGCTAACTACTTTAATACACTGAACCTGCGCCAGCAGCTGGCGCAGCTGGGCAAATGCCGCTTTATGGGCCGCGAGGAATTTGCTGATGGCGCGAGCTACCTTCAGGGTAAAAAAGTGGTTATCGTTGGCTGTGGCGCACAGGGTCTGAACCAGGGCCTGAACATGCGCGACTCCGGTCTGGATATCTCCTACGCCCTGCGTAAAGAGGCGATTGCCGAGAAGCGCGCTTCCTGGCGTAAAGCGACCGAAAACGGCTTTAAAGTGGGTACCTACGAAGAGCTGATCCCGCAGGCGGATCTGGTGGTTAACCTGACTCCGGACAAGCAGCACTCTGACGTTGTGCGTTCCGTACAGCCGCTGATGAAAGACGGTGCGGCGCTGGGTTACTCCCACGGCTTCAACATCGTTGAAGTGGGAGAGCAGATCCGTAAAGACATCACCGTCGTGATGGTGGCGCCGAAATGCCCGGGTACGGAAGTGCGTGAAGAGTACAAGCGTGGTTTCGGCGTACCGACGCTTATCGCGGTTCACCCGGAAAATGATCCGAAAGGCGAAGGGATGGCGATTGCCAAAGCATGGGCAGCCGCCACCGGCGGTCACCGTGCGGGCGTGCTGGAATCCTCTTTTGTCGCGGAAGTGAAATCTGACCTGATGGGCGAGCAGACCATCCTGTGCGGTATGCTGCAGGCGGGCTCTCTGCTCTGCTTCGACAAGCTGGTGGAAGAAGGCACTGACCCGGCCTACGCCGAGAAACTGATTCAGTTCGGCTGGGAAACCATCACCGAAGCGCTGAAGCAGGGCGGCATTACGCTGATGATGGACCGTCTCTCCAATCCGGCGAAACTGCGTGCTTATGCGCTCTCTGAACAGCTGAAAGAGATCATGGCGCCGCTGTTCCAGAAACATATGGATGACATCATCTCTGGCGAATTTTCTTCCGGCATGATGGCGGACTGGGCGAATGACGACAAGAAACTGCTGACCTGGCGTGAAGAGACCGGTAAAACCGCGTTTGAGACCGCGCCGCAGTATGAGGGCAAAATCAGCGAGCAGGAGTATTTCGACAAGGGCGTACTGATGATCGCGATGGTGAAAGCGGGCGTTGAGCTGGCATTTGAAACCATGGTTGATTCCGGCATCATCGAAGAGTCCGCTTACTACGAATCGCTGCATGAACTGCCGCTGATTGCCAACACCATCGCCCGTAAGCGTCTTTACGAGATGAACGTGGTTATCTCCGATACCGCTGAGTACGGCAACTACCTCTTCTCTTATGCCTGCGTACCGCTGCTGAAGCCGTTTATGGCGGAAATCCAGCCGGGCGATCTGGGCAAAGCGATTGTGGAAGGTGCGGTAGACAACGCGCAGCTGCGCGATGTGAACGACGCAATTCGTAGCCACGCTATTGAGCAGGTAGGCCAGAAACTGCGCGGCTACATGACCGATATGAAGCGTATCGCGGTAGCGGGTTAATACCCTCGTCGGGTGGCGCTTCGCTTACCCGACCTACCAAACGTTAAGACGTAGGCCGGGTAAGGCGCAGCCGCCACCCGGCTTTTTTGCATTTTGTAGGCCGGATAAAGCGCAGCCGCCATCCGGCAAAGCCCGGAGCTTTGGCTCCCCCGGGTTTGTTATCAGTTACGGTACAGCACTTTAATGATGTGATAGCCGAACTGCGTATGCAGTGGGCCAGTCGGCTCCAGTACCGGGCAGGAGAAAACCACTTTGTCGAACGCCGGTACCATCTGCCCCTGGCGGAACTCGCCCAGGTCGCCGCCGCGTTTACCTGACGGGCAGATAGAGTGTTTTTTCGCCAGTTTGCCGAAGTCGGCGCCGTTTTTAATCTGCTCCAGAAGATCTAACGCCAGTTTCTCTTCTTTAACAAGGATATGCAGTGCTGCTGCCGTTTTTGCCATGATCGTACCTTGAGTGGGGTGGTTGAGGCTGGCTATACTACCACGCTCTAAATTCCCCCTCCCGACTTTCATTGAGTGACCTGCTTATGCGTTTAAACCCCGGACAACAACACGCCGTCGAATTTGTCACCGGACCTTGCCTGGTGCTGGCGGGGGCGGGATCCGGCAAAACGCGCGTGATCACCAATAAAATCGCCCACCTGATCCGCGGCTGCGGCTATCAGGCACGGCATATCGCCGCGGTAACCTTTACCAACAAGGCGGCGCGGGAGATGAAAGAGCGTGTGGCGCAAACGCTGGGGCGTAAAGAGGCGCGCGGCCTGATGATCTCCACCTTCCATACCCTGGGGCTGGATATCATTAAGCGCGAATACGCGGCGCTGGGGATGAAATCTAACTTTTCGCTGTTTGACGATACCGATCAGGTTGCGCTGCTGAAAGAGCTGACCGAAGGGCTGATCGAAGACGACAAGACGCTGCTGCAACAGCTGATCTCGACGATCTCTAACTGGAAAAACGATCTGCTGACGCCCGCGCAGGCGGCGGCTGCGGCGAAAGGTGAGCGCGATCGGATCTTCGCCCACTGCTATGGTCTGTATGATGCGCATATGAAAGCGTGCAACGTACTGGATTTTGACGATCTGATCCTGCTGCCGACCCTGCTGCTGCAGCGTAACGCTGAGGTGCGGGAACGCTGGCAGAACAAGATCCGCTACCTGCTGGTGGACGAATATCAGGATACCAACACCAGCCAGTACGAACTGGTAAAGCTGCTGGTAGGGCAGCGCGCGCGATTCACCGTGGTAGGGGATGACGATCAGTCCATCTACTCCTGGCGCGGCGCACGTCCGCAGAACCTGGTGCTGCTGAGCAAGGATTTCCCGGCGCTGCAGGTGATCAAGCTGGAGCAGAACTATCGCTCCTCAGGGCGCATCCTGAAAGCGGCCAATATCCTGATCGCCAATAACCCGCACGTTTTTGAAAAGCGCCTCTTTTCCGAGCTGGGCTACGGCACGGAACTGAAAGTACTCAGCGCCAACAACGAGGATCATGAGGCCGAGCGGGTTACCGGGGAGCTTATCGCCCACCATTTCGTCAATAAAACTGCCTATAAAGATTACGCTATTCTCTATCGCGGTAATCATCAGTCGCGTGTTTTTGAAAAGATGCTGATGCAGAACCGCATTCCGTACAAAATTTCCGGCGGGACCTCCTTCTTCTCGCGTCCCGAAATTAAGGATCTGCTCGCCTATCTGCGCGTGCTGACCAACCCGGACGACGACAGCGCCTTCCTGCGCATCGTTAATACGCCGAAGCGTGAGATTGGCCCCGCCACCCTCCAAAAGCTGGGTGAATGGGCGATGACCCGTAATAAAAGCCTCTTTACCGCCAGTTTTGATATGGGGCTAAGCCAGACGCTGAGCGGGCGCGGCTATGAGTCGCTCACCCGTTTCACCCACTGGCTGGGGGAGATCCAGCGTCTTGCCGAGCGCGAGCCGGTGGTAGCGGTACGCGATCTGATCCGCGGTATCGACTATGAATCCTGGCTCTATGAAACCTCCGCCAGCCCGAAGGCGGCGGAGATGCGCATGAAAAACGTTAACCAGCTCTTCAGCTGGATGACCGAGATGCTGGAAGGATCAGAGATTGATGAGCCGATGACGCTCACCCAGGTGGTCACCCGCTTTACCCTGCGCGATATGATGGAGCGCGGCGAAAGCGAAGAAGAGGCAGATCAGGTGCAGCTCATGACGCTTCATGCCTCGAAGGGGCTGGAGTTTCCTTACGTCTATCTGGTGGGAATGGAAGAGGGATTACTGCCTCACCAGAGCAGCATCGATGAAGATAATGTCGATGAGGAGCGCCGTCTGGCCTATGTAGGCATCACCCGCGCCCAGAAGGAGCTGACCTTTACGCTATGCAAAGAGCGACGTCAGTATGGCGAGCTGGTGCGTCCGGAGCCGAGCCGCTTTCTGCTGGAGCTGCCGCAGGACGATCTCATCTGGGAGCAGGAGCGAAAGGTCATTACGCCTGAAGAGAGGATGCAAAAAGGGCAGGCCAACATCGCCAATATCCGGGCGATGATGGCGAAAGCGAAGAAAGCGTAACTATCAGGCGATAAAGTGTTGCCAGCATGCTGAGAAGGGCATCACCAGAACGAGCGCCGGTAGCATGTTCGCCGTAGGAAACGCGCGGATGCCACACAGGCGAAACCCGGTTGCCAGCATGATAATGCCGCCGCAGGCGGTGAAGTCAGCGATCATGGAAGGGCTGATCATCGCCATAATAAAGCCAGCGGCGACAAAGAGAATGGCAAATACGATCAGCTGCGGTACAAAGATCACGGCGATAATGTAACCTAACGCGGAGGCGAAGATAGCCGCGGTAAAGAAATCGAGAATCGATTTGGTAAACAGGATGGTGGCGTCGCCCGTCATACCCTCCGTTAAGGCGCCAAAGATACCGGTGCCGCTGGCGCAAAACAGAATCAGGACCGCAATAAACTGGTTAATAAAATCCTCCGCATCCATGACGGCGCTCTCTTTAGCCGGAAAGATTCGCTCAATCGGGACGCGGAGCCTGGCACCTATTTTCTCGATCCGCTTTTCAATATTTAGCAGACCGCCAATAATCGTCCCGACAATAATTGCCAGCGCAATCGGGGGTAAATTTATCAGTTTGTTAAGGAAGAATACCCCCATGCTGATTGAAATTAGCCCGGCAATTAGCGGTAATGTCTTTTTAAAATGATCCGGGATATAACGGTTAAGGGAGGCTCCACATAGTGCCCCGGCTAATAATGAGCCACTGCAAACAAAAATACCTACCGGCATGGCATTTTCTCCTTGTGCTAAAAAAGAAAAGGGCCTGATGACAGGCCCTCGTAATAAAAAAGCAATTAATCAATATGGAAGACGCGGCTGGCGTTACCCCAGGCGATTTTATTTTTCAGTTCGGTCTCCAGCTCCAGCGGATCGAACCAGTCGCATGCCTGATGGATATCTTCATAAGGATAATCAACCGAGAACATCACGCGGTCCGGGCCCATAATATCAATCGCATTCTGTAAAGAATAGGTATTGAAATGGCCGCTGGTGGTCACGATGAAGTTATTCTGCAGATAATGCATCAGCGGTTTTTCCGCTTTACCCAGACCAATGCCGAAGCGCTGGCGATAAAGACGGTGCTGGGTACGCGGCAACATATGCACCAGGCCTTCACCCAGATGACCCAACACGATGTTGAGGTCAGGGTAACGGTCAAACAAACCGCTCATCATCAGGCGGATAGCGTGAACGGCGGTTTCCTGCGCAAAACCCCAGGCGGAACCAATCAGGCTTTCATAGCCGGTGTAAATGCCGCGCGCCGGGCCTTCCAGCGGTTCACGCGGATGCAGGTAAACCGGCACCTTCAGCTCATTCACTTTATCCCAGAAAACCAGCATGGATTCATCGTCCAGATAGAGGCCATGCTCATTATCTTTAATATTGGTATAGCCGTTAATTAATGCCCCTTTCATGCCCAGTTTTTTCACCGCACGCTCCAGTTCATCCGCTGCGGCTTCAGGATTTTGCAGCGCCAGCGTAGCAAAGGCGCTGAATTTATCCGGGTTAGGCTTAACGTAATTTTCAATAATATAATCGTTAGTCTCGCGGGCAAAAGTTACCGCTTTAGCTTTATCCAGAATAGACTGTGCACCCGGGGAGGTCAGAGAAAGAATAACGTGATCGATATTCCTTTGCGCCATTTCATCAAGCTGATAGCTGCGATCCAATAAGCGGCGCTCAACATCTTTCATATATTCTGAGCCGTTTCTTGCGGCTTCGCCGGTAGAATCCCACAGGCTGTTATTTGCGGGTGTGGATACATGTTCTTCTAGAGCGATTTTACCACGCATAATTTATTCCTCTGCTTTGTTCATTCACGAGAATCGATGAGAGGAGAATAGAGCGTTTAATAAGCGGCCAGCAATATCGGGATCTTTATAGTGACTATCGGGAAAACGAATAGAAGGTTGCTCTTCAGCTATAGTCTGCGCTCACGGCCGCGACCAGCGAGCGTAGCCAGACATGGCCCGGATCACGATGCAGACGCTGATGCCAGATCTGGCGAATGGCGATGTCCGGCAGTCCAAAGGGTAACGGCCAGCAGCGGCAGGGATAGCGCTTGCTGATATAGTGCGCCAGTTGCTCAGGCACCACCGCTACCCGATCGCTGTCGGCAATGAGTTCGCCGATGCCGAGAAAGCTGGGAAGGGTAAGGGCAATATGCCGGGGCATACCATATTCATGAAGCCATTTATCGATATCGCCATGTCCGGTTCCGTTGACATGGATCGCCAGATGTTTTTCTTCCCGCCAGTGGGTCGTGGTAAAAGCCTCGTGAATACGCGGGTGATTTTCCGCCGCCAGGCAAACGAAGGACTGGTTAAACAGGCGCTGCTGGTAGACGTTATCCGGCAGTTGCATCAGATAGCCAACGGCTAAATCGCATTTCCCGGATTCGAGCGCCCCCAGCGTTTGCTCATCAATATTCAGAATGGAGAAGGTGATGCCTTCCGCATTCTGCTGCTGCAGCTGTTTTTGCAGCGAGGGCAGGAGGGTCATCTGGCTGATGTCGGTCATGCCGAGCGTAAAATTTCGCCTGCTGGTTTGCGGAACAAATTCAGGATTAGCAGGCAGCTCGTTATCTGCCAGTTGCAGAATGGCGAAGACCGTATGGGCAATCGTATCGGCGCGAGGAGTGGGCGACATACGTTGTCCAACCCGGACAAAAAGCGGATCGTCAAAATAGTCGCGCAGCTTTTTCAGAAGCTGACTGCCGGTCGGCTGGCTGATGTTCAGCGCGTCGGCCGCCGGTGAGACGTTTCCCAGTCTGTAGAGCGCAGAGAAAAAACGCAGCGACTTAAAATCCAGCTCTTCCCGCATGGCGACTCCTTGCGACACTTATCCTGCGATGCTGGCCTCAGATTTATCGTTATACCGTAAAGGCCAGTGAACATAGCTTTGCCACTGGCTTTCCTGCACGATTAACTCTTTCCCTAACGGATGGGTCTCCAGCCAGCCATCAGGCAGGGTTAACGCCAGGCTCTCCTCTTCGGCCTGCAACATGACTTGCGGCAGAAGATCGTCGCGACGACGGCTGGCAAAGAGGATCGCCAGGCGCAGCAGGCGACAGAGGTGCTCCGCCACGCGCGGCGGCACCGCATTCTGCTGGTGGAGGGACGAGAGATCGACCGGGTTGGTCTGATTGAGCAGTAGCGTGGCTAACAGATTTTTCTGTGCCGGGGTAAAGCCGGGCAGATCCAGGTTACGCACCAGATAGGCGGCGTGCTGAGGCGCCTGTTTGAAATCAACGCTCAGGCCAATTTCATGCAGCTGACAGGCGCTTACCAGCAGTTCGCGGCCGACTGGCTCCAGTTTCCAGGCTTTTTCCGCCTGGTTAAACAAGGCGAGGGCCAGGTTTGCCACGCGGTTGGCCTGCTCGGTATCCACCATAAACCGACGCTGGATGTTACGTAGCGTGCGGCTGCGAATGTCGTGATCGACCGCCAGATGCAGCATGCCATAGACCAGCCCTTCGCGAAGCGCGCCGCCAGCCAGCGTCATGCCGCTGATGTTTAGCTCGGTAAAGATAGCGATCAGGATCGCCAGCCCGCTCGGGAATACCAGCGCCCGTTCAAGCGTCAGCCCCTCGATTTCAAGCTCTTCCAGACGCCCGCACTGAATGGCGCACTGCTTCAGCTGCTGGAGCTTGGCAAGGGTGATACGTTCATCCATCCCCTGCGCCATCATGATCTCCTGCAGCGCCTGTACGGTGCCGGAGGCGCCGACGCAGACCTTCCACCCGTGATAACGCAACGCCTCGATTACTGGACGCAGCACGTCGCGGGCCGCCTTTTCCGCCTCGTCAAAATTTTCCTGCGCGAGATGGCGGTCTGAGAAGTAGCGTTCCAGCCAGGTAACGCAGCCTATCGAGAGGCTGAACAGCGAGGTTGCCTGCGCGCCGGTGCCGGTAATCAGCTCCGTGCTGGCGCCGCCGATATCGACGACCAGGCGGCGATCGTCCCCGCCGGTTGTATGGGCAACGCCCTGATAAATCAGGCGGGCCTCTTCTTCACCGGAGATGACCTGTACCGGACAGCCGAGAATTGCCTCCGCTTTGGCAAGAAACTCCTTCGCGTTTACCGCCAGACGCAGCGTGGCGGTAGCCACAACACGGGTCTGACTGTGAGGAATATCCTGCAGGCGTTCGGCAAAGAGGCGCAGGCATTGCCAGCCGCGCTCCATCGCATCCCGGGAGAGGATGTTGTCGTGGCTCAGGCCCGCGGCGAGGCGGACCTTACGTTTGATGCGCGTGAGGGTTTGTATGCTTCCCGCCACCTCGCGCACAACCAGCATATGAAAACTATTTGAACCTAGATCAATAGCTGCATAGAGCGAGGGCGTGGTGCGCATAACATTTTTTAACCTGAACGACGACGATTACGCGGTGCGCCGGTACGGCGCGGACCGTTACCGGAGCGGGCGCGGGTCAGGCGCTTCGGCGGCGGCAGTTCGCTCAACAGAGCGTCCGGGTTATATTTGCTGACCGGGATCGAGTGCGCGATATAGGTCTCAATCGCCGGCAGGTTCAGCGCATACTCTTCACAGGCGAGGCTGATGGAGTGGCCGCTGGCCCCCGCGCGACCGGTACGGCCAATGCGGTGAACGTAATCTTCGCAATCGTCCGGCAGATCGTAGTTAAACACGTGGGTGACGGCAGGGATATGCAGACCGCGCGCAGCCACGTCTGTTGCCACCAGAATGTCTAAATCGCCGCGGGTAAACTCATCCAGAATGCGCAGGCGTTTCTTTTGCGCCACGTCGCCCGTCAGCAGGCCGACACGGTGCCCATCCGCAGCCAGATGGCCCCAGATATCTTCACAGCGGTGCTTGGTGTTAGCGAAGATGATCGCACGATCCGGCCACTCTTCTTCAATGAGCGTTTGCAGCAGACGCATTTTTTCTTCGTTAGACGGATAGAAAAGTTCTTCTTTAATGCGGTGGCCCGTTTTCTGTTCCGGCTCCACTTCGACATATTCGGCGTTGTTCATCTGTTCAAACGCCAGTTCGCGCACGCGATAAGAGAGCGTAGCGGAGAAGAGCATGTTCAGGCGCTGGGCAGCAGGCGGCATGCGGCGGAACAGCCAGCGGATATCTTTGATAAAGCCGAGATCGTACATGCGATCGGCTTCGTCCAGCACCACTACCTGAATGGCGCCGAGGTTAATATGGTTCTGCTTGGCGTAGTCAATCAGGCGACCGGTGGTGCCAATAAGAATATCGACGCCGCTTTCCAGCACCTTGAGCTGTTTATCGTAGCCGTCGCCGCCGTAGGCCAGACCAATCTTAAGCCCGGTGGACTCGGCGAGCGGTTCTGCATCCGCATGAATCTGCACCGCCAGTTCTCGCGTCGGAGCCATAATTAGCGCGCGCGGTTGGTTAACTTTTCGGTCAGCAATTGCGGGATGAGAGAGTAAATAATGAAACGTTGACGTCAAAAACGCCATCGTTTTGCCAGTACCGGTTTGCGCCTGCCCTGCAACATCGCGGCCTGCCAGGGTTAATGGCAGTGCGAGAGCCTGAATGGGCGTGCAGTTATGAAACCCTTTCTTTTCAAGGGCTTCGATGACTTTAGGGTGCAGGGCGAAGTCGGAAAACTTCTGTTCTGTTAAATGTGTTTTGCTCATAGTGTGGTAGAATATCAGCTTACTATTGCTTTACGAAAGCGTATCCGGTGAAATAAAGTCAACCTTTAGTTGGTTAATGCGACATCAACAGGCCGTTGATTTATCCTACACCAACACGCCAGGCTTATTCCTGTGGAGTTATATATGAGCGATAAAATTATTCACCTGACTGACGACAGTTTTGACACGGACGTACTTAAAGCCGACGGGCTGATCCTCGTCGATTTCTGGGCTGAATGGTGTGGTCCTTGCAAAATGATCGCCCCGATTCTGGATGAGATCGCTGACGAATATCAGGGCAAACTGACCGTTGCCAAGCTGAACATCGACCAGAACCCGGGCACCGCGCCGAAGTATGGCATTCGCGGTATCCCGACCCTGCTGCTGTTCAAAAACGGCGAAGTGGCCGCAACCAAAGTAGGCGCGCTGTCCAAAGGTCAGCTGAAAGAGTTCCTGGACGCGAATCTGGCGTAAGGCTTCTCTGTCCGTGGCGTCTGGGATCCGATTTAAGCCGGATCTCTGGACGCCCGGCTTTAGTCATGCTAAGTTACTTATGACTTCGTTTTAAACATACCTTGTCGTTCTGTTTTACCCGATACTTTCCGCCGTATGTAAACGGCGCGAGAAGTGGATAGATTCCGGGCTTGTCACTCAATCCGTCTTGTCGTTTCAGTTCTGTGCTCTTTCTCTTTGACCAGACCGCGATCAGACATGAGATGATGGCCGTTAACAGGCATGGATGACCCTGCCATACCATTCACAACATTAAGTTCGAGAATTACCCCGAGTTTAAGAACCCACACCATTATGAATCTTACCGAATTAAAGAATACGCCGGTTTCTGAGCTGATTACTCTCGGCGAAAATATGGGACTGGAAAACCAGGCTCGCATGCGCAAGCAGGACATCATTTTTGCCATCCTGAAGCAGCACGCTAAGAGTGGCGAAGATATCTTTGGCGACGGTGTGCTGGAGATACTGCAAGACGGATTTGGTTTCCTCCGCTCCGCAGACAGCTCCTACCTTGCCGGTCCCGATGACATCTACGTTTCCCCCAGCCAAATCCGCCGTTTCAACCTCCGCACTGGTGACACCATTTCAGGTAAGATTCGTCCTCCGAAAGAGGGTGAACGCTACTTTGCGCTGTTGAAAGTTAATGAAGTTAACTACGATAAGCCGGAAAACTCGCGCAACAAGATCCTCTTTGAGAACTTAACGCCGCTGCACGCGAACTCTCGCCTGCGTATGGAGCGTGGTAACGGTTCTACCGAGGACCTGACCGCACGCGTTCTGGATCTCGCTTCACCGATTGGTCGTGGTCAGCGTGGCCTGATTGTGGCGCCGCCGAAAGCGGGTAAAACCATGCTGCTGCAGAACATCGCGCAGAGCATCGCCTATAATCACCCCGACTGCGTACTGATGGTGCTGCTGATTGACGAACGTCCGGAAGAAGTGACCGAGATGCAGCGTCTGGTGAAAGGCGAAGTGGTTGCCTCTACCTTCGACGAACCGGCATCCCGCCACGTTCAGGTTGCCGAAATGGTGATCGAGAAGGCGAAGCGTCTGGTTGAGCATAAGAAAGACGTGATTATTCTGCTCGACTCCATTACCCGTCTGGCGCGCGCCTACAACACCGTGGTGCCTGCATCAGGTAAAGTTCTTACCGGTGGTGTGGATGCCAACGCCCTGCACCGTCCGAAGCGCTTCTTCGGCGCCGCGCGTAACGTGGAAGAGGGCGGCAGCCTGACCATCATCGCGACCGCGCTTATCGATACCGGCTCCAAAATGGATGAGGTTATCTACGAAGAGTTTAAAGGTACAGGCAACATGGAACTGCACCTCTCGCGTAAGATTGCTGAAAAACGCGTCTTCCCGGCTATCGACTACAACCGTTCCGGTACCCGTAAAGAAGAGCTGCTCACCACCCAGGAAGAGCTGCAGAAAATGTGGATCCTGCGTAAGATTATTCACCCTATGGGCGAAATCGACGCGATGGAATTCCTCATTAATAAGCTGGCGATGACCAAGACTAACGACGAATTTTTCGACATGATGAAGCGCTCGTAAGCAAAATAAAGCCGCTAAACGCCACGTTTTTACGTGGCGTTTTTCTTTTATGGACTATAGGCTATTAACGCGCGCTCCCATTTTGGTCTAACCAGTGCGACAATGCGTTAGTAGCACCGTTAAAAAATTAATTGATTGAAAAATATACAAAGGGAGTTGAAAGAGAGCTGCTTCGATTCTTCAGCGGCAGACTCTTCATGGGTATACTTCCGGGACTAACTTTTGTTGAGAGCAACCATTGTGAATCTACTCACTGCGGCAACTGAGCTAATCAGTATTTTTCTATTCACAACCTGCTTTTTGTTTATTGCGCGTAAAGTGGCAAAAAGAGTCGGGTTGGTGGATAAACCAAATTTTCGTAAACGTCATCAGGGATTGATTCCTCTGGTCGGGGGGATTTCTGTTTACGCAGGTATCTGCTTTACCTTCGCCATTGCCGATTACTATATTCCTCATGCGGCGCTCTATCTCGCCTGTGCGGGCGTGCTGGTCCTGGTTGGCGCGCTCGACGATCGCTTTGATATCAGCGTTAAGTTCCGCGCCTCGGTTCAGGCCGCCATCGGTATTATCATGATGGTAGTGGGCAAGCTTTATCTGAGCAGCCTGGGCTATATCTTCGGTTCATGGGAGATGGTGCTGGGGCCGTTTGGCTACTTCCTCACTCTCTTTGCCGTGTGGGCCGCCATCAACGCCTTTAATATGGTGGATGGTATCGACGGTCTGCTGGGCGGGCTCTCTTCCGTCTCCTTCGCCGCGATTGGCATTATCCTGTGGTTTGACGGCCAGTACAGCCTCTCCATGTGGTGTTTCGCCATGATCGCCGCCATCCTTCCCTATATCTGTCTCAATCTTGGCGTGCTGGGCCGTCGCTATAAAGTCTTTATGGGCGATGCGGGCAGTACGCTGATTGGCTTTACGGTTATCTGGATTTTGCTCGAAACCACCCAGGGCAAGACGCATCCTATCAGCCCGGTCACGGCGCTGTGGATTATTGCCATTCCGCTGATGGATATGGTGGCGATTATGTACCGCCGTCTGCGTAAAGGGATGAGTCCTTTCTCGCCTGACCGTCAGCATATTCACCATCTGATCATGCGCGCCGGTTTTACCTCTCGTCAGGCATTTGTGCTGATTACCCTTGCCGCCGCTATCCTCGCGGGGATTGGCGTCGCTGCAGAATATGCCCATTTCATTCCTGAATGGGTCATGTTGGTACTATTCTTGCTTGCCTTTTTCCTGTACGGCTATTGCATTAAACGCGCCTGGAAAGTGGCGCGCTTCATAAAGCGTCTTAAACGTCGGATGCGCAGAAGCAGTGGTAAAAATCCAACATTAACTAAGTAAACCGGGATTGTGATGACTGAACCGTTGGCAGGAGCGAAATCAGTGGTAACAGAAAACGAGCTGGATATTCGTGGTTTGTTTCGTGTTTTGTGGGCTGGCAAGCTTTGGATCGCAGGATGCGCGCTGGGGTTCGCCCTGCTGGCGCTGGCTTACACCTTCTTTGCTAAACAGGAGTGGAGCGCCACAGCAATTACCGACAGGCCAACGGTGAATATGCTGAGCGGGTTCTACTCTCAGCAGCAGTTCCTGCGTAATCTCGACATTAAAGCGAATCCGGCGACGGCGGATCAGCCGTCGGTGATGGACGAATCCTATAAAGAGTTCATCATGCAGCTCGCCTCCTGGGATACGCGCCGCGACTTCTGGTCCCAGACCGACTATTACAAGCAGCGCCGGGTGGATAACACCAAAGCGGACGCTGCACTGCTGGATGAGCTTATCAACAACATTCAGTTCATGCCCGCCGATCCGCTGCGCAATATCAACGACAGCGTCAAGCTGATTGCTGAGACCGCGCCGGATGCCAATAATCTTCTCCGTCAGTATGTCGCCTTTGCAAGCCAGCGTGCGGCGAGCCATCTTAACGAGGAGCTTAAAGGCGCCTGGGCGGCGCGTACTATCCAGATGAAGGCGCAGGTCAAACGTCAGGAAGAGGTCGCACGGACGATCTTTAACCGCCGCGTGCATAACCTGCAGCAGGCGCTGATTATTGCCGAGAAGAGCAATATTTCCCGCAGTGAAACCGACGTGCCGGCCGACGAACTTCCCGATTCTGAAATGTTCCTGCTGGGCCGCCCTATGCTGCAGGCGCGCCTGGAAAACCTGCAGGCGGTGGGGCCGGACTACGATCTTGACTACGACCAAAACCGCGCCATGCTCAACACACTGAACGTTGGGCCGGTTTTAGATCCGCGTTTTCAGACCTATCGTTATTTAAGAACTCCTGAAGAACCGGTAAAACGCGATAGCCCACGTCGTGCATTCCTGATGATCATGTGGGGGATTGTGGGCGCGCTGGTCGGCGCAGGCGTCGCGTTAACGCGTCGTCGCACACATTAAAAACGCCGTCTACGATGAAGGCTGTAGCCTTCATCGCCTACTCGAAGAGAATCGATGTGAAAGTACTTACCGTATTTGGCACAAGGCCGGAAGCCATCAAGATGGCGCCTCTGGTCCATGCGCTGACCAACGACGCCTGTTTTGAGGCAAAAGTCTGTGTTACCGCGCAGCATCGGGAGATGCTTGATCAAGTTTTAAATCTCTTTTCTATTGTCCCGGATTACGATCTCAATATTATGAAACCGGGACAAGGACTGACTGAAATTACCTGCCGTATTCTGGAAGGTTTAAAACCTATTCTGGAGTCTTTCAAGCCTGACGTCGTGCTGGTTCACGGCGATACCACTACCACCATTGCCACCAGCCTCGCCGCGTTCTACCAGCGTATTCCGGTTGGGCATGTGGAAGCGGGTTTACGCACGGGCGATCTCTATTCGCCGTGGCCGGAGGAGGCGAACCGCACCCTGACCGGCCATCTGGCAATGTATCACTTCGCACCAACTGAAAATTCCCGTCAGAATCTGCTGCGGGAGAATATCAGCGACAGCAAAATTTTCGTCACCGGTAATACGGTCATCGACGCGCTAATCTGGGTGCGCGACCGCGTCATGGCGAGCGACCATCTGCGTGCCGAGCTGGCGGAACGCTATCCCTTCCTCGACAGCAACAAAAAGCTGATTCTGGTCACCGGGCACCGCCGCGAAAGCTTTGGTCGCGGCTTTGAGCAAATCTGCCATGCGCTGGCGGAAATCGCGGCTAACAACGAGGATGTGCAGATTGTCTATCCGGTTCACCTGAACCCTAACGTCAGCGAGCCGGTTAACCGCATTCTCGGCCACGTTAAAAACGTGATGCTGATTGAGCCGCAGGACTACCTGCCGTTCGTCTGGCTGATGAATCACGCCTGGCTGATCCTCACCGACTCGGGCGGCATTCAGGAAGAGGCGCCGTCGCTGGGCAAACCGGTGCTGGTCATGCGGGAAACCACCGAAAGGCCGGAAGCGGTTGATGCCGGCACCGTGCGCCTGGTCGGCACCGACTCTCATCATATTGTTGAAGAGGTAACGCGGCTGCTGCGCGATGAAAAAGAGTATCAGGCCATGAGCCACGCCCATAACCCTTATGGCGACGGTCAGGCCTGTAGCCGTATTTTGCATGCACTTAAACACAATCGGGTATCGCTATGAGTTTTACTACCATCTCTGTCGTGGGTCTGGGCTATATCGGGCTGCCTACTGCGGCCGCCTTCGCCTCTCGTCAAAAACAGGTTGTGGGGGTGGATATCAACCAGCATGCGGTTGATACCATTAACCGGGGTGAAATTCATATCGTGGAGCCAGATCTCGATAAGGTGGTGAAAACCGCCGTCGAAGGGGGATTCCTGAAAGCCAGCACCACGCCGGTAGAAGCGGACGCTTACCTTATTGCCGTTCCGACGCCATTTAAAGGCGATCATGAGCCTGATATGGCCTATGTGGAAGCGGCGGCGAAAGCAATCGCCCCGGTGCTGAAGAGAGGGGCGCTGGTGATCCTCGAATCCACCTCCCCCGTCGGCGCCACTGAACAGGTGGCGGCCTGGCTCGCCGAGTCTCGCCCGGATTTGACCTTCCCGCAGCAGGCGGGGGAGCAGGCCGATATCAACGTGGCCTACTGCCCGGAGCGCGTGCTGCCGGGGCAGGTGATGGTGGAACTGATTAAGAACGATCGCGTTATCGGCGGCATGACGCCGGTCTGCTCCGCCCGCGCCAGCGAACTCTACAACATCTTCCTTGAAGGCGAGTGCGTGGTGACCAACTCCCGCACCGCTGAAATGTGCAAGCTGACGGAAAACAGCTTCCGCGACGTCAACATCGCCTTTGCCAACGAGCTGTCGCTGATCTGTGCCGACCAGGGGATTAACGTCTGGGAGCTGATCCGCCTGGCGAACCGCCATCCGCGCGTGAATATCCTTCAGCCGGGCCCGGGCGTCGGCGGCCACTGCATCGCGGTCGACCCGTGGTTTATCGTGGCGCAGAACCCTGATCAGGCGCGCCTGATCCGTACCGCCCGCGAGGTGAATGACGGCAAGCCGCACTGGGTGATGAATCAGGTGAAAGCCACCGTGGCGGATTGTCTGGCGCAGAGCGGCAAGCGCGCCAGCGAACTGAAAATCGCCTGCTTTGGCCTGGCCTTTAAGCCAAACATTGACGATCTGCGCGAAAGCCCGGCGATGGAAATTGCGCAGATGGTTGCCCAGTGGCACGCGGGCGAGACGCTGGTGGTCGAGCCGAATATCCACTCCCTGCCGAAAGCGCTGGCGGGGCATTGCCAGCTGGTCACCATTGACGAGGCGCTGGCGACGGCGGACGTACTGGTGCTGCTGGTCGATCACAGCCCGTTCAGGGCGATTGACGGTGAAGCGGTGCGCCAGCAGTACATCGTTGATACCAAAGGAGTGTGGCGTTGAGACGGCTCCTGATTACCGGCGGCGCGGGCTTTATTGGCTCCGCCGTGGTGCGGCATATTATTCAGCACACCCCCGACGCTGTCGTGGTGGTCGATAAGCTGACCTACGCGGGTAACCTGGCCTCGCTGGCGCCGGTTGCCGACGATCCGCGTTTCGCCTTTGAGCGGGTGGATATCTGCGACCGTGAATCGCTGGCGCGGATTTTTGACGCCTACCAGCCAGACGCGGTGATGCATCTGGCGGCGGAAAGCCACGTTGACCGCTCCATTGATGGCCCGGCGGTGTTTATTGAAACCAATATCGTCGGCACCTATACCCTACTTGAAGCTGCCCGCACTTACTGGAGCACGCTGGAAGCCGGGAAAAAAGCGCAGTTCCGTTTCCACCATATCTCCACCGACGAGGTTTATGGCGACCTGCACTCCGCGGATGATTTCTTCACCGAAACCACGCCGTATGCCCCGAGCAGCCCCTATTCCGCGTCGAAGGCCAGCAGCGACCACCTGGTTCGCGCCTGGCTGCGCACCTACGGGCTGCCAACGCTGGTTACCAATTGTTCAAATAATTACGGTCCGTACCACTTCCCGGAAAAGCTGATCCCGTTGATGATACTGAACGCCCTCGCGGGCAAGCCTTTGCCCGTTTATGGCAACGGCCAGCAGGTCCGCGACTGGCTCTACGTGGAAGATCACGCCCGGGCGCTCTATCTGGTTGCGACCGAAGGCAAGCCTGGTGAGACCTACAATATTGGCGGCCACAACGAACGGAAGAATCTTGAGGTGGTTACCACCCTCTGCGATCTGCTGGAGGAGCTGGTACCTGCCAAACCACAGGGCGTGAACCGCTATCGCGATCTCATCACGTATGTCACCGACCGTCCGGGCCACGATCTGCGCTACGCCATCGACGCCTCAAAAATTGAGCGCGAACTGGGCTGGAGACCGCAGGAAAGCTTCGAGAGCGGCATCCGCAAAACGGTGGAGTGGTATCTCACTCACGAAGCCTGGTGGCAGCAGGTTCTTGACGGTAGCTATCAGGGCGAACGGCTGGGCCTGAAGGGCTAAGCAGAGGGGGAGTTTATGAAAGGCATCATCCTGGCGGGCGGTTCCGGCACACGGCTGCATCCCATTACGCGCGGCGTATCGAAACAGCTGCTGCCCATTTACGACAAGCCAATGATCTATTATCCGCTCTCCGTGCTGATGCTGGCCGGGATCCGCGACATTCTGATCATCACCACGCCTGAAGATAAGCCCGCTTTCCAGCGTCTGCTGGGAGATGGCTCGGAGTTTGGTATCGCCCTGAGCTGGGCGGAGCAGCCCAGCCCGGACGGACTGGCACAGGCCTTCATCATCGGCGAAACTTTTCTGAACGGCGAACCCGCTTGCCTGGTGCTGGGAGATAACATCTTCTTTGGCCAGGGATTTAGCCCGAAGCTACGCAGCGTGGCGGCCCGTACCGAGGGGGCAACGGTCTTTGGCTATCAGGTGATGGATCCTGAGCGCTTCGGCGTGGTGGAGTTTGACGATAACTTCCGCGCCGTTTCGCTGGAAGAGAAGCCGAAACAGCCAAAATCAAACTGGGCGGTAACGGGGCTCTATTTTTACGACGGTAATGTGGTTGACTACGCGAAGCGGGTGAAACCCTCCGAGCGCGGCGAGCTTGAGATCACCTCCATTAACCAGATGTATCTGGAGGAGGGGAAGCTCACCGTCGAGCTGCTGGGTCGCGGTTTTGCCTGGCTCGATACCGGTACTCATGACAGCCTGATCGAGGCCAGCACCTTTGTGCAGACGGTTGAAAAACGACAGGGTTTCAAAATCGCCTGCCTGGAAGAGATCGCCTGGCGTAACGGCTGGCTGGACGACGATGGCGTGAAGCGCGCCGCCGCCCGGCTCTCAAAAACCGGCTACGGCCACTATCTGCTGGAGCTGCTCCGTGCCCGTCCACGCCAGTATTGAACCGCTCGCCTGGGAGAGCGATTTTTTTGGACTCTCGTCAGCCATTGTGCGTGTAAACGACGCGGCGTCCGCCCTGACTGAGGCCGATCTCGCGGCGTGGCAGCGGGTGCAGGTTAAGGTGCCGGCGGAGCGTACCGATCTGCTGGATGCGCTGCAGTCGCTGGGGTTTCAGCTGGTGGAAGGCGAAGTGGATCTGGCGATGCCGGTTACGCAGCACAGCGCGCCGGGCGCGGAAGTTGCCACGCAGCAGGATATCCCCGCGCTGCGCGAGCTGGCTGCTCAGGCGTTTGCCCGCAGCCGGTTTCGCGCGCCGTGGTATGCCCCGGACGCCAGCGGACGCTTTTACGCGCAGTGGATCGAGAATGCGGTAAAAGGCACGTTCGATCATGAGTGTCTGGTTTTCCGCGCGCCGGATGGCGAGATTAAAGCCTTTGTCTCCCTGCGCCAGCTTAATGCGCGCGAGGCGCGCATCGGCCTGCTGGCCGGTCGCGGGATGGGCGATAAGCTGATGCAGGCCGCGCTAACGTGGGCGCAGATGCGAAAGCTTTCAATATTGCGGGTGGCGACCCAGCTGGGCAACACCGCCGCGCTTAAACGATATATTGCAAGCGGGGCCAACGTAGAGGCAACCGCTTACTGGTTATACAGGTGAAACCATGATTCCATTTAATGCGCCTCCCGTTGTGGGAACCGAACTCGATTACATGCAGTCTGCGATGGGCAGCGGCAAGCTGTGCGGCGACGGCGGCTTTACCCGCCGCTGTCAGCAGTGGATGGAGCAGCGCTTTCACAGCGCCCGGGTGCTGCTGACGCCATCCTGTACCGCCTCTCTGGAGATGGCGGCTCTCCTGCTGGATATCCAGCCGGACGATGAAGTCATCATGCCAAGCTACACCTTTGTCTCCACCGCTAACGCCTTTGTGCTGCGCGGGGCAAAAATTGTCTTCGTGGATGTTCGCCCGGACACCATGAATATCGATGAAACCCTGATCGAAGCGGCGATTACCGACAAAACGCGCGTTATCGTACCGGTTCATTATGCGGGTGTGGCGTGCGAGATGGATACCATCATGGCGATTGCCAAAAAGCACAATCTCTACGTGGTAGAAGATGCCGCGCAGGGGGTGATGTCCACCTACAAAGGGCGCGCGCTGGGCACCATTGGCCATATTGGCTGCTTTAGCTTCCACGAAACCAAAAACTACACCGCAGGCGGTGAAGGCGGCGCGACTTTAATTAACGACCGTGAGCTGGTGGAGCGCGCGGAAATCATCCGCGAGAAAGGGACCAACCGCAGCCAGTTTTTCCGCGGGCAGGTGGATAAATATACCTGGCGCGATCTCGGCTCCAGCTACCTGATGGCGGATCTGCAGGCGGCCTACCTCTGGGCGCAGCTGGAGGCGGCGGATCGTATTAACCAGCAGCGTCTCTCCCTGTGGCAAACCTACTACGATGCGCTGGCCCCCCTGGCGCAGAGTGGTCGCATTGAACTGCCCACCGTCCCGGCAGAGTGCGCGCACAACGCGCATATGTTCTATATCAAACTGCGCGATAACGACGATCGCAGCGCGCTGATTGAGTGGCTGAAAGAGGCGGAAATCCTGGCGGTGTTCCACTATATCCCGCTGCACTCCAGCCCCGCCGGAGAAGCCTTTGGCCGGTTCGCGGGCGAAGATCGCTACACCACGAGTGAAAGTGAGCGTTTGCTTCGCCTGCCGCTGTTCTACAACCTCACGCCGGTGAATCAACGCACGGTGAGCAATACGCTTCTGAGCTATTTCCGCTGATATGTCGCTGGCGAAAGCATCGGTGTGGACCGCCGCGTCCACGCTTGTAAAAATTGGCGCCGGACTGCTGGTGGTTAAGCTGCTGGCGGTCTCATTTGGGCCTTCCGGGGTCGGGCAGGCGGGTAACTTCCGCCAGCTGGTGACCGTTCTCGGCGTGCTGGCCGGGGCGGGCATCTTCAACGGTGTCACCAAATATGTGGCTCAACATCATGACGATGCGCAAAAACTGCGTACCGTGGTTGGGACCTCCTCCGCGATGGTGCTGGGCTTTTCCACGCTGCTGGCGCTGGTCTTCCTGCTGGCGGCGGCGCCCATCAGTCAGGGGCTGTTCGGTAATCACCACTACCAGGGGCTGGTACGCCTGGTGGCGCTGGTACAGATGGGGATCGCCTGGGCTAACCTGCTGCTGGCGCTGATGAAAGGCTTCCGGGATGCGGCCGGTAATGCGCTGTCGCTCATTCTGGGCAGCGTGATCGGCGTCATTGCCTATTACCTCTGCTACCGGCTGGGCGGTTATACCGGCGCGCTGCTGGGGCTGGCGCTGGTGCCGGCGCTGGTGGTCATTCCGGCGGCCTTTATGCTGATGCGCAGAGGTACGATACCGCTGCACTACCTCAGGCCGCGCTGGGATCGCGCGCTGGCGGGCCAGCTGGGGAAATTCACCCTGATGGCCCTGATCACCTCCGTCACGCTGCCGGTGGCTTATGTGATGATGCGAAACCTGCTGGCGGCGCACTATAGCTGGGATGAAGTGGGGATCTGGCAGGGGGTAAGCAGTATCTCCGATGCCTACCTCCAATTTATAACGGCTTCCTTTACCGTCTATTTGCTGCCAACCTTATCGCGCCTGAGCGCAAAGCCAGAGATCACCCGCGAAATTTTGCGTTCTCTGCGTTTTGTGCTGCCGGCCGTGGCCGCCGCGAGTTTTACCGTCTGGCTGCTGCGCGATGTTGCCATCTGGCTCCTCTTCTCCGCGAAGTTCACCGCCATGCGCGATTTGTTCGCCTGGCAGCTGGTGGGCGATGTGCTGAAAGTAGGCGCTTACGTATTCGGTTACCTGGTGATTGCGAAGGCCTCGCTGCGCCTCTATGTGCTGGCGGAACTGAGCCAGTTTGCGCTGCTGACCGCCTTTTCTCACTGGCTGATCCCGAGCCACGGTGCGCTGGGGGCGGCTCAGGCCTATATGGCAACCTATATTGTTTATTTCGCCGCCTGTTGCGGCGTATTCGTGATTTGGCGTAAACGCGCATGACTGCACTGATTCATGTTCTGGGATCGGATATCCCACATCACAACCAGACCGTTCTGCGGTTTTTCAACGATGAACTGGCGGAACAGCACGCCAGCGCCCGCGAATTTATGGTCGCGGGGGCGGATAACGGCCTGAGCGCAGCCTGCCCGGCGCTGTCGATCGCCTTTTTCCCGGACAAAGCCCAGCTGGCCCGCGCGGTGGTCGCCAAAGCGAAGGCCAACCGCGCCCGGCGCTTTTTCTTCCACGGCCAGTTTAACGCGAGCCTCTGGCTGGCGCTGCTGAGCGGCGGGTTAAAGCCGTCGCAGGTGAGCTGGCATATCTGGGGGGCCGATCTCTATGAAGTCTCGCGCGGCTGGAAATTCCGTCTGTTCTATCCGCTGCGGCGGCTGGCGCAGGGGCGGGTCGGCTGCGTGTTCGCCACCCGCGGCGATCTCAGCTACTTTGCAAAACAGCACCCCAACGTGCGGGGCGAACTGCTCTACTTCCCGACGCGAATGGATCCGGCCCTGAACGCTATGGCCAACGACCGCCCGGGTGAGGGCAAGCTGACGATTCTGGTGGGCAACTCCGGCGATCGCAGCAACGAGCATGTGGCTGCGCTCAGGGCGGTACATCAGCAGTTTGGCGACACGGTGAACGTGATTGTGCCGATGGGCTACCCTGCCCATAATGAGGCCTGGATTGACGAAGTGCAGCGGGAGGGGCTGGCGCTCTTTTCCCCTGAGAACTTCACCGTGCTGCGCGAAAAGCTGGAATTTGACGATTACCTGGCGCTCCTGCGCCGGTGCGATCTGGGCTACTTTATCTTTGCGCGCCAGCAGGGGATCGGCACGCTTTGCCTGCTGATACAGGCGGGTGTGCCTTGCGTGCTTAACCGCGAGAATCCTTTCTGGCAGGATATGGCGGAGCAGCATATTCCGGTCCTGTTCACAACTGACGCGCTGAACGAGGCGGTGGTGCGGGAAGCGCAGCGCCAGCTGGCGGCGGTCGATAAAAATGCGATCGCCTTTTTCCGTCCTAACTATCTGGCCCCGTGGCATAACGCGTTGCGGATTGCAGCAGGAGAAGAGGCATGAGCCCGTTACAATTTAGCGGCCTGCTGGTGATTTGGCTTCTCAGCACGCTCTTTATCGCTACGCTCACCTGGTTTGAGTTCCGCCGGGTGCGTTTTAACTTCAACGTCTTTTTCTCGCTGCTGTTCTTGCTGACGTTCTTCTTCGGCTTTCCGCTGACCAGTATTCTGGTCTTTCGCTTTGATGTCAGCGTCGCGCCGCCGGAGATCCTGATGCAGGCGCTGCTCTCGGCGGCCTGTTTCTATGCCGTCTACTACGTGACCTACAAAACACGGCTGCGTCCGGCTGGCGGCGCCGCACCGCGCCGCGCGCTCTTTACCATGAACCGGGTGGAGACACATCTCACCTGGGTGATGCTGACGGCTATCGCGCTGGTGAGCGTGGGCATCTTCTTTATGCACAACGGCTTCCTGCTGTTTAAGCTGCACTCTTACAGCCAGATATTCTCGGCGGAAGTCTCCGGTGTTGCCCTTAAGCGCTTCTTCTACTTCTTCATTCCGGCGATGCTGGTGGTCTATTTCCTGCGCCAGGACAGCAAGGCGTGGCTTTTCTTCCTGGTGAGTACCGTCGCTTTCGGCCTGCTGACCTATATGATCGTTGGCGGCACCCGCGCCAACATTATCATCGCCTTCGCCATCTTCCTCTTTATTGGCATCATTCGCGGCTGGATCTCGCTGTGGATGCTGGCGGCGGCTGGGGTCTTCGGCATCGTCGGCATGTTCTGGCTGGCGCTCAAACGCTACGGACTGAACGTGAGCGGCGATGAGGCGTTTTACACCTTCCTCTATCTCACGCGCGATACCTTCTCGCCGTGGGAGAACCTGGCGCTGCTGCTGCAAAACTACGACAAAATCGAGTTTCAGGGGCTGGCGCCCATCGTGCGTGATTTTTACGTCTTTATCCCGACCTGGCTGTGGCCGGACCGACCGGGCGTGGTGCTGAATACCGCGAACTACTTTACCTGGGAAGTGCTTAACAACCACTCGGGGCTGGCGATCTCCCCGACGCTGCTCGGCTCGCTGGTGGTAATGGGCGGCGTCTGGTTTATTCTGCCGGGGGCGCTGGTGGTCGGGCTGATCATCAAATGGTTCGACTGGCTCTACGTGCGGGGCAATGAAGAGACTAACTGCTATAAGTCAGCGATTTTGCACAGTTTCTGTTTCGGTGCCATCTTCAATATGATCGTGCTGGCGCGCGAGGGGCTGGATTCATTCGTCTCCCGCGTGGTGTTTTTTATGGTGGTATTTGGCGCCTGCGTGGTGCTGGCAAAACTGCTGTACTGGCTGTTTGATAGCGCGGGACTGGTGCATAAACGCCAGCCTCAGGCCGCTGCCAGAACGCTGTCGCAAGTGTAAATAGGGACAAGAATGAGTGAAACGACTTCTGCGCCGGTCTACGCGTTACGCGGGCTGAAGCTGATCGGCTGGCGTGATATGCAGCATGCGCTGGATTATCTTTGGGACGGCGGCAGTATGAAATCGGGCACGCTGGTGGCGATTAATGCCGAAAAAATGCTGGCGGTAGAAAATAACGCTGAAGTGAGAAGCCTGATAGAGGCCGCCGAGTTTAAATATGCCGACGGCATCAGCGTGGTGCGCTCCATCCGTAAAAAATATCCGCAGGCGCAGGTCTCCCGCGTGGCGGGCGCCGATCTGTGGGAGGCGCTTATGGAACGCGCCGGAGAGGATGGCACGCCCGTTTTCCTGATTGGCGGCAAGCCGGATGTGCTCGCCCAGACGGAGCAGAAGCTGCGCACCCAGTGGAACGTCAACCTGGTGGGGAGCCAGGATGGCTATTTCAGGCCCGAGGATCGCCAGGCGCTGTTTGAGCGGGTTCGCGATAGCGGGGCGAAAATTGTCACCGTCGCCATGGGCTCGCCGCGCCAGGAGATCCTGATGCGCGACTGCCGGCAGGTCTGCCCCGACGCGCTCTATATGGGCGTCGGCGGTACCTATGACGTCTTTACCGGCCACGTTAAGCGTGCGCCGAAGGTGTGGCAAAACCTGGGGCTGGAGTGGCTTTATCGGCTGTTATCCCAGCCGAGCCGCATCACCCGCCAGATTAAACTCCTGCGCTACCTGGCCTGGCACTATACCGGCCGACTCTGATCGTTACGCAGCGCGATATGCCGATCGCGCTGCCCTTTCCCTGTAAAACTGCTGCATTTTTATCCATTGCGATCATTTTTTTAATGCATCGTTTGCCATTTGACACATTTTAAGAAACCATTCGCTCACTTATGGCGCGCCGCATGGCCTGCCAGAGCGCATATCGTTATGCATAACAATAACCGGCCTGGCCGGAAAGCAGCACGCAACAGAGGAACTATGGCAGAGAAGAAACCGGAGCTACAGCGTGGGCTGGAAGCTCGACATATTGAATTGATCGCCCTGGGGGGAACCATCGGCGTTGGCCTGTTTATGGGCTCCGCCAGCACGCTGAAGTGGGCGGGACCCTCCGTTCTGCTGGCCTATATTGTCGCCGGACTATTTGTCTTTTTTATCATGCGCTCTATGGGCGAAATGCTCTTTCTGGAGCCGGTAACCGGCTCCTTCGCCGTCTACGCGCACCGCTATATGAGCCCCTTCTTCGGCTATCTCACCGCCTGGTCCTACTGGTTCATGTGGATGGCGGTCGGGATATCAGAAATCACCGCGATAGGGGTCTACGTTCAGTTCTGGTTCCCTGAGATGGCCCAGTGGATACCGGCGCTTATCGCCGTCGGACTGGTGGCGCTGGCTAACCTGGCCGCCGTACGGCTTTACGGTGAAATTGAGTTCTGGTTCGCCATGATCAAAGTGACCACCATTATCGTGATGATTGTGGTTGGTCTGGGGGTCATTTTCTTCGGCTTTGGCAATGGCGGGCAGCCGATTGGTTTTGGCAATCTGACCGGGCACGGCGGCTTCTTCGCCGGCGGCTGGAAGGGATTCCTCACCGCGCTCTGTATTGTAGTCGCCTCCTATCAGGGGGTGGAGCTGATCGGCATTACTGCTGGTGAAGCGAAGAATCCGCAGGTTACCCTGCGCAGCGCGGTGGGTAAGGTGCTATGGCGTATCCTGATTTTCTACGTGGGCGCGATTTTCGTTATTGTGACCATCTTCCCGTGGAACCAGATCGGTACCACCGGCAGCCCGTTTGTCCTCACTTTTGCGAAAATTGGCATTACCGCGGCGGCGGGGATCATTAACTTTGTGGTGCTGACGGCGGCGCTGTCGGGCTGTAACAGCGGCATGTACAGCTGCGGACGTATGCTCTATGCGCTGGCGAAGAACCGCCAGCTTCCGGCGGTGATGGGTAAGGTCTCCCGCGCGGGCGTGCCGGTGGCGGGCGTGGCGGTGTCGATTATTATCCTGCTGGTGGGCTCCTGCCTGAACTACATTATCCCCAATCCACAGCGCGTGTTTGTTTATGTCTACAGCGCCAGCGTTCTGCCGGGTATGGTGCCGTGGTTTGTCATATTGATAAGCCAGCTGCGTTTTCGCCATGCCCACAGAAAAGCGATCGCCAGCCATCCGTTCCGCTCGATTTTGTTCCCCTGGTCCAATTATCTGACGATGGCGTTCCTGATTTGCGTTTTAATCGGGATGTACTTTAATGAGGATACCCGCATGTCGCTGTTTGTCGGGGCTATCTTTATGGCCGCGGTAAGCGTGGGGTACAAACTTTTTGGACTTGGCCGCCGTGGCGAGAGCCAAAGAGTGGGGGAATAAGCGGCGAAATGCGCAAAGCGTAACCAAACGCGCATTTATTTTAAAAAAGCACTAGACAGCGAGGCTGGAGGTCCGTAATATCCAGCCCCGCAACGGCGCTAAGCGCCCGTAGCTCAGCTGGATAGAGCGCTGCCCTCCGGAGGCAGAGGTCTCAGGTTCGAATCCTGTCGGGCGCGCCATTTTGTCCCGGCGCTTGAGCTGCGGTGGTCTGTAAAGTACATACCGCGTGAAAGAATAAAGTAGTGGTGGCTATAGCTCAGTTGGTAGAGCCCTGGATTGTGATTCCAGTTGTCGTGGGTTCGAATCCCATTAGCCACCCCATTATTAAAAAGTTGTGAAATGCGAAGGTGGCGGAATTGGTAGACGCGCTAGCTTCAGGTGTTAGTGTTCTTACGGACGTGGGGGTTCAAGTCCCCCCCCTCGCACCACGACTTTAAGGTATTGAACTAAAAATTCAAAAAGCAGTACATCGGCGAGTAGCGCAGCTTGGTAGCGCAACTGGTTTGGGACCAGTGGGTCGGAGGTTCGAATCCTCTCTCGCCGACCAATTTTGAACCCCGCTTCGGCGGGGTTTTTTGTTTTCTGCGATTTATGTATTTGTCTCAATCCCCCGACAGCGCTGTTCAATCCTGTCTCGTATTAACGACATTTAACTCATTAAAAATAAAAGAATAATTCTGCTTTTTTGAATTTGATGTCGCTATATAACGACACTTTACGGCCTGCGGTGCTGCGTGTCGCCCACGCGTAAGATAAAACTTAAGGCTAAAAACGCCTTTTATCTTAAAATGTTGCTCAATGTAAAAGTTTTGCCTGTAACGTTGGCACGTTACATGCAATAATATACGTGTAGATGCTCATTCCACTTTTTATGTTCGCCTTCGTGCCTCATATACCCCGGAATGACGCAGAGCCAATTTACGGTGCTTATCGTCCACAGACAGATGTCGCTTCGGCCTCATCAAACACCATGGGCATAACGTTGAGTGAAGCACCACTATGTTGTCAAACAGACCTGTTTAACGCCTGCTTTTATAGCAGGCGTTTTTTTATGGTTATTTCTGATAGCGGAGCGCAAGAATGGCTACCAGTACGAGCGCGCAACCTGAAACGGTATAAAACGCCCCTGTTGCGCCAAGTCTGGCGGAAACCAGCGCTGTGATGCAGGTAAAGCACGCGCCACTTACCGTCTGCCATCGCCAGGCTTTACCACTGGCCTCGGCTATCGACGCCGTCTGGAAATGGTGCAATATCCCAAATGTCCCCACCGCAAAAACGATATTCGACGCCACGTGGGCGATAAAAATCATTCCTGACGCGAGCGTTTGCAATCCGGTTAAAAACGGCACGACGCCGTAGGCAAGAAGAAATATGCTCAGGCAGGACAACAGGAGCCTGTTTTGACTGGCGTAACGGGGAAGCTGTTCTTTCTTCAGCAGCAGCGGGCCGCATAGCTGCCCCATACTTCGCGCAAAAAGTAAGGGGAGCGCCAGCCCGGTGGCATCCGAAGGCGATATCTGCTGGGCAAGAGCGGGGAGAAGTGACATGGCAGGCGCCCCCACCGCCGCCAGGGCAGGCAACATCAGCAGGGCCCGTTTCTGCGCTGGCTTAAGCGTGCGCCAGCGGAGCGCGGGTGGAGGCGTACTCTCTGCAAAAGCGTTCCCGTGCGGAGCGGCAAAAGCCCCACCTGCCAGGCGTAACATCAGCAGGGAACCAGCAAAACTAGCGGCATCGAACGCCAGCAAGACTTTTGGCGAGACCTCTTGATATAACATCACTCCCACGCCTGTTCCCAGGAGTACCTGCGACGCAAAAATAATATTTTCAAGGCACGTGGCGGCGGGAAGTTCCGCCTGCGTTAACCCACGCTTGAACAACAGCGTGAGCGCTGGCCAGCTCATTCCCCCCAGCAGGGCTTCCATGGTTTGCACCATCAACAGCGCGCTGACGCTGTGGAAATGAAGCGCTGCGAGGGGAAAAAGCAGGGCGAGAAGGCCTGCCATTTCAGCCACGATTAGCACCGCAAAGGGCGAAAATCGCTGGCAAAGCTTTTCACCCAACAGGCTACCTGCAAAGCCGGGGAGGGTGGCAAAAAGCCAGGCAAGGGTCAGGAGCGAGCCGGGCGTATTCCAGTCCAACAACAGGCCGAGGATGACGACCTGCGTTAATCCATTGCCCAGGGAGGTAAAAATGAAGGCGCAGCTAAGCCAGCGGAGCCAGCGATGGTGTCGCAGCGCTCCAAAAAGCGCGTACAGAAGAGTATTCATGAAGACGATCCTTTCAAAAACGGTTTATTCCACGCGCGAAAGCACGTGTACGAAAAAAGTTAATGAAAGGAGTTCGTTACATTGGCAGCTAAAGTCTCGTTGACGTGAGAAGAATGTAGCAGGGGTAAGAGAATAAAAAAAGGAGGCCGGTTGGCCTCCTGGTATTTTAACTGCCGTTATTTTGCAGGGTCAGCAGCAGGCCGTCGCGACGCATGGTCGCAGCCTCTTCCGGCTGATGCAGCCGGTCGAGAACGTCCGCCAGCCACGCATAATCAAACGCATCCGGGCGCTGTTTCAGCGCGGCGCGGAAAGCCAGGCTCGCCTCCTGCCACTCGCCATGCTTCATTAGCGACTGCCCCAGCGTGCTCCACAGCAGAGGGCGGTCGCCCACGTTCTTAATCTGCTGGCGCAGCATCTTCTCGATCTGTTCCGGGTTGTTGGTTTTCAGACGCGGGATCACCATCACCAGACGATCGTCATACTGGCGCTTCAGGCCGTCGAGAATGATCTCCTGGGCGGTGTCATGATCGTCACATTCAATAAGATGTTCCGCCATGGCCACCTGCAGCGGAACCTGCTGACGCGTTTTACGCGGCTGGTTTTTCCACCACTCTTTCAGACCGTCGCTGCCGCGATCGGCGCGCGCCTGCTCCATCAGACCAATCCAGGCCTGGCGCTGCAACGCTTCCCGGTGCTCCTCATCGCCCACGTTGGCTTTTGCCATTGATGGGATGATATCCAGCAGGGAGCTCCACGCGCCGGTACGGATATAAGCTTGCTCGGCGAGGCGCAGCACTTCAGGATGGCGGGGAGTGACCTCCAGCAGCCGGTCAACGCCGTGGCGGGCCGCGTGGTTTTCATTACGCGCCAGCTGCAGACGAACCCGGGTAATTTCAACCGGGATCTGATCGTCGTTAGCCAGTTCGGCGGCGCGCTCCAGATGCTGGTTGGCGCGCGCCTCATCGCCACGCTGCTGCGCCGCTTCCGCCGCCAGCAGATAGTTCACCACCGGCTGCTCGGCATGATCGGCGTTTTTCGACATCAGCTTTTCAACCTGCTGATAATCCCCTTCGGCCAGCTTCAGCAGTGCCTGTTCGGTCTGTTTACGGGCGCGACGACGCTTGCGACCGAGGAACCAGCCGCGGGTATGCGCCCCGGTGCGGAAGATGCGCCGCAGGATCCACTCGATCGCAAAGAGCACCACCATAGTGAGGATCAAGACGATCGCCAGGCCCGTGACGCTGGTTTCGATATTGTAGTTATCGGTCTGGATCAGCACGTAACCCTGATGTCCGGCCAGCATTGGGCCAAGCACGATCCCGGCGATCAGCAGTAAGAAGAGTAACAGAACTTTTAGCATGATTACTCTCCTTGCGGCGCGCTGTCAGGGGCGGCTGCCGTCGGTGCTGCCGGTACGCCGGGCTGCGCCAGCAGGTTACGCACGCGCGTCTGCATCAGCTTCTCCAGTACGGGCTGGCTTTCCAGCTTGTCCGGTACGTTCATGGCGATGTTCTGCTGGCTCAGCTTATCTACCTCATCCAGGAAAGCGGTGGTGCTGGCGTCGCTGGTATCGTAGTAGGCGCGTACCCATGTCGATACGTTGTCCAGCGCCTGCTTGTAGGTCTCTTCCTGATGGCGTGGCACGGCCTGGGCGGCTACCAGCAGACGGGAACGGATGTTCTCGCGCAGGTAGATATCCTGGTTCGGGGCCAGCAGTGGAACGGCGGTTTCGTCGCGGCGGCGAATAGTGATAAAGCTGTCCATAAAGTTCTGCCAGCTTTTTTGCAGGTTGATGCGCCACTCGCTGATGGAGCTGGAGAGTTCGCCGCCGTCATCATCCATCGGGGAATCGTCATCGTTATTATCCGCCAGACGCAGGTTGTCGATCTGGTTCGACAGCTGGTTCACCTTGAGGATAATGCCGTCGTAGTCGATCTGGGAGACGGCCGCCAGGCTGGCGATATCTGCGGTAATGGCGCGACGCGCATTAATCAGGCTGGGGTCGTTCATGTCCGCCAGGCTGGCGTCGGCGCTCTTGAGGAGCGCGGCGGCGGTCGTGACATCCTGATCGCTCCAGAGCTTACGTCCGGCCAGCTTCACCAGGAAGTCGGCCTGGGAGAGCAGCCAGGTTTTGGCGTCGGTGCCGGAGATAGTCGCGACTTTTTGCTGGAGATCGTCCAGCTGCTTCGTCAGCTGCTCCTGCCTGCTGGCGGCGTCGGCAAGGACGGTGGACTGCTGTTTAATCACCGCTTCCAGTTCAGTTTTTTGCGTTTGCTGGGCTTTTTGCAGGGCGCTGATTTGCGTGACCAGCGCATCGCTGGTTTCGGACTGGTTTACGGCCTGCTTTTTCACCAGACCATACAGGCCAACGCCTGCCGCCAGCGCAATGGCGATAGCAACCGCGCTCAGGGCCAGGCTGGTTTTATTACTGCCCTGCTTTTTTTCAGCCGTCGTCTCGATCGTCTCTGACTGGGGCGGGGTCTCCACAGTCTCCCTGGTTTCATCAACCACGGCGGAGGATTTTTCTTGTTCCGTCATTATGGCTTCCCATTTGAGAGTTATTGTAATGCGCGCAGCAGCGCATCGTTGTCAGCGTTATCAGCGATCCGAATATCATTCCAGCCCATCTCCCGGGCGAGGTTCGCCAGACGCTCGCTGACGACCAACAGCCGACAGCGGAGTAACCAGTTTTCACGATACCAAAGCGGTACCAGCGTCCAGAGCTGCTGCAGCATTTCGCCGCTGGTGACCACCAGGGTATTGACGCCACGCGCCTGCCAGCGCATCGCCTCTTGCGCACCATCGTAATGTTTCGCGCAGCGCTGGTAGCATTCCAGAAAAGTGACGTCGGCGCCGCGCCGGGTTAACGTCTCGCCCAGCAGTTCGCGTCCGCCGTTGCCGCGCAGTATTAGCGCGCGTTTTCCCGCAATAGTTTGTAATTCAGGTAATTGTAGCAATACTTCGCTAATTTCCCGATCCGTTGGATAGCGAACGTCAATTCCGCTGGCGGTATGCAGTGCCAGCGCGGTGGTACGCCCGATGGCAAAATAGCGCGGCGCGGTGGGCCACAGGCGACCCGCCTGCTGCAATCGGGCATGGGCAAAGGTCACCGCATGCTGCGAGAGGGCGAAAAGCAGATCGCCCTCCCGGAGGGCGACGAGCGCGTCGGTGAGCGCGGGAAGTTCCCGGCCGGGGGAGAACTCAATCAGCGGAAAGTGCCAGGCCACCTGCCCGAGTGCGCGCAGACGGCTCACTAATTGCTCTCCCGAAGGAGAAGGGCGGGTGACGAGAATACTCATGCCGGGGGTTCTCCCTGATAAACCTCTGCCAGAATTTCGCGGGCGCCATTGTTAAGTAGCTCCTCCGCCAGCGAGATACCGAGGCTTTCCGCCTCATGCGGCGGGCCTCGCCGTTCACCGCGGACCATCTGCGAGCCGTCCGGCGCGCCGACCAGCGCGCGAAGCCACAGTTCGCCCTCGGTTAATTCAGCATAGCTGCCAATCGGCACCTGACAGCCTCCCTCGAGGCGGGTATTCATCGCGCGCTCCGCTTTAACGCGAATCGCGGTCTCTTCATGGTTCAGCGGTGCCAGCAGTTCGCGGGTGCGCAGGTCGTTGAGACGGCATTCGATCCCCACCGCGCCCTGGCCTACGGCGGGTAAAGAGAGTTCCGGCGGCAACGCCAGCCGAATGCGCGACTCCAGATCGAGGCGCTTAAGACCCGCGACCGCCAGAATAATGGCGTCATACTCGCCGTTATCAAGCTTGCCCAGGCGGGTGCCCACGTTACCGCGCAGGGAACGAATCTCCAGATCCGGGCGGCGGGCGGCCAGCTGGCACTGGCGGCGTAAACTTGACGTGCCAACCACGCTGCCTGCGGGCAACGCGTCAAGCGAGTCATATTTATTCGACACGAAGGCATCACGCGGATCGTCGCGCTCGCAGATGGTCACCAGCCCCAGCCCCTGCGGGAACTCCACCGGGACATCCTTCATGGAATGTACGGCGATATCGGCGCGGTTTTCCAGTAGCGCCATCTCCAGCTCTTTAACAAACAGCCCTTTTCCGCCCACCTTCGCCAGCGGCGTATCAAGGATCACGTCGCCACGCGTCACCATTGGCACCAGCTCGACGCGCAGGCCGGCATGGCACGCCTCGAGGCGTTCCTTAACATAATGTGCCTGCCAGAGCGCAAGAGGGCTTTGGCGTGTGGCAATTCTTAAAACCTTGTCTAACATGCTTGTTACCGTCATTATCAGTCGCTGACCATCCTAACATTGTTGTCTCCGGGATGTCAGTTTTACGGTCGATGATGGCACGCGGGACAGGACGGAACGCAAAGCGCTCCTTGCCGTATGCGGGAATTTATACGTACAGAACGGTGCTACACTTACAGGTAGCGCATCTTTCTTTACGGTCAATCTGCAAGGTGTTAAATTGATCACGTTTTAGACCATTTTTTCGTCTGCGCCATGACAAAGATAAGGACGAAAAGGGTTACGGCTATTTTTGAAATACTGCGGGCCCGCCACCTTTCGCGTCATTAAACGGTAGCGCTGCCCGGAAACATCAGGCGATATGTCTTGTACCTCTATATTGAGACTCTGAAACAGAGACTGGATGCCATTAATCAGCTGCGTGTCGATCGCGCGCTGGCTGCTATGGGCCCTGCTTTCCAGCAGGTTTACAGTCTGCTGCCAACATTACTGCACTATCACCACCCGCTGATGCCTGGCTACCTTGACGGTAACGTTCCCAGAGGCATCTGCCTTTTCACGCCTGATGAAACACAACAGCATTATCTGCAGGAACTCGAACTCTATCGCGGCATGCCGCCCCAGGAGTCGCCGAAGGGTGAACTGCCCATTACCGGCGTCTACTCTATGGGCAGTACCTCGTCGGTAGGGCAAAGCTGCTCTTCCGATCTCGATATCTGGGTCTGTCATCAGGCCTGGCTCGATAATGAAGAACGTCAGCTGCTGCAGCGTAAATGCAGCCTGCTTGAGAGCTGGGCAGCCTCGCTTGGCGTTGAAGTCAGCTTCTTCCTGATCGATGAAAACCGCTTCCGCCATAACGAAAGCGGCAGCCTTGGTGGAGAAGACTGCGGTTCAACCCAGCACATCCTGCTGCTGGATGAATTTTATCGTACCGCCGTGCGTCTGGCCGGTAAGCGTATTCTGTGGAATATGGTGCCGTGCGAAGAAGAGGAACATTACGACGATTATGTGATGTCACTCTACGCGCGCGGCGTGCTGACCCCTAACGAATGGCTCGATCTGGGCGGCTTAAGCTCCCTCTCCGCCGAAGAGTATTTCGGTGCGAGTCTCTGGCAGCTCTATAAAAGTATCGATTCCCCCTATAAAGCGGTGCTGAAAACGCTGCTGCTGGAAGCATACTCCTGGGAATACCCCACGCCGCGCCTGCTGGCGAAAGATATCAAACAGCGCCTGCACGACGGAGAGATTGTCTCCTTCGGGCTTGACGCTTACTGCATGATGCTTGAGCGCGTCACCGAGTACCTGAAGGCGATCGATGACGAGACGCGTCTTGATCTGGTGCGCCGCTGTTTCTACCTCAAAGTGTGCGAGAAGCTCAGCCGCGAACGCGCCTGCGTAGGCTGGCGTCGCGAGGTAGTCAGTCAGTTAGTCAAAGAGTGGGGATGGGACGAGGCGCGTCTGGCAATGCTCGACAACCGCGCCAACTGGAAGATAGACCAGGTGCGCGAGGCGCATAACGAACTGCTCGACGCGATGATGCAGAGCTACCGTAACCTGATCCGCTTCGCGCGCCGTAACAACCTCAGCGTCTCCGCCAGCCCGCAGGATATCGGCGTTCTGACCCGTAAACTCTACGCCGCGTTTGAAGCGCTGCCGGGTAAAGTCACTCTGGTGAACCCGCAGATTTCGCCGGACCTCTCCGAACCGAACCTGACCTTTATCTATGTACCGCCGGGCCGCGCCAACCGCACCGGGTGGTATCTCTACAACCGTGCGCCGAGCATGGATTCGATCATCAGCCATCAGCCGCTGGAATATAACCGCTATCTCAACAAGCTGGTGGCCTGGGCCTGGTTTAACGGCCTGCTGACCTCTCGCACGCGGTTGTTTATCAAGGGTAACGACGTCGTCGACCTGGCCAAACTGCAGGAGATGGTGGCGGACGTGTCGAGCCACTTCCCGCTGCGCCTGCCCGCGCCGACGCCGAAAGCGCTCTACAGCCCGTGTGAAATTCGCCATCTGGCGATTATCGTCAACCTTGAGTACGACCCGACGGCGGCCTTCCGCAATCAGGTGGTCCATTTTGACTTCCGCAAGCTGGATGTCTTTAGCTTTGGCGAGCAGCAAAACTGCCTGGTGGGGAGCGTCGATCTGCTCTATCGCAACTCGTGGAACGAGGTGCGTACCCTGCACTTTAACGGCGAGCAGGCGATGATCGAGGCGCTGAAAACCATCCTCGGTAAGATGCACCAGGACGCCGCGCCGCCGGACAGCGTGGAGGTGTTCTGCTACAGCCAGCATCTGCGCGGCCTGATCCGTACCCGTGTGCAGCAGCTGGTGTCGGAGTGTATCGAGCTGCGTCTCTCCAGTACCCGTCAGGAAACCGGCCGCTTTAAAGCGCTGCGCGTCTCCGGCCAGACCTGGGGGCTGTTCTTCGAGCGCCTCAACGTGTCGGTGCAGAAGCTGGAAAACGCGATCGAATTTTACGGGGCCATTTCTCATAACAAGCTGCATGGCCTGTCGGTGCAGGTGGAGACCAACCACGTTAAGCTGCCGCCGGTGGTGGATGGCTTTGCCAGCGAAGGGATTATTCAGTTCTTCTTTGAAGAGTCCGGGGACGATGCCGGTTTCAACATCTACATTCTGGATGAGACTAACAGGGCAGAGGTCTATCACCACTGCGAAGGCAGCAAAGAGGAGCTGGTGCGCGACGTCAGCCGCTTCTACTCCTCCTCGCACGACCGGTTTACCTACGGCTCGAGCTTTATCAACTTTAACCTGCCGCAGTTCTACCAGATTGTGAAGGTGGATGGCCGCGCGCAGGTGATTCCGTTCCGCACGCAGGCGATTACTCCTGCCGTGCCCGCTAACCAGGAAACCGCGCCGCTACTGCAGCAGTATTTCTCCTGAACCTTTTGCCCGGGGGCGGCTACGCCTGCCGGGCCTGTCGCAGCTCGAACCGTAGGCCGGATAAGCGCAGCGCCATCCGGCAAAAGATCCTAGCGGAAACTCACCTCTTCGCCCGCCTGCGCGGTCGCCGCCTGTTCCAGCAGATCCCAGAAGTTCTCTCCGCTGCGATCGCAAATCCATTCGTCGCCTTTCAGGTCGAAATGGTAGCCGCCCTGTCGGGTCGCCAGCCACACCTGATGCAGCGGCTCCTGGCGGTTAATAATAATTTTGCTGCCGTTCTCGAAGCTTAAGGTCAGCACGCCGCCGTTGATTTCACAATCGATATCGCTGTCGCCGTCACGGTCGTCCAGACGTTCTTCGATGGTCTGCCAGAGGGTGTCGGCAATGCGATGAAATTCACTGTCGTTCATGATGGTATTCCTGTTTTTCGTGATGGCGGCAGTATAACGCTAAATAATTCCCATTGCAGGAAAGCGGCAAACTCTTGCTTTTGTGTCTTCTCCTGCGATGATAGAAAAAAGATTTGAATCGACGGGCAACCAAATAATGAAAAACGTTTTTCGAACGCTTGCTGTTCTCGTGACGCTGTTCAGCCTTACGGGCTGTGGACTGAAAGGGCCGCTCTACTTTCCGCCTGAGGATAAAAGCGCGCCGCCGCCAACCAAACCGGTGGATACCGGCATTGAGTCCACAACGCCCGTCACCAACGATCGTGGCAACGATGGTGGCCCAAGCCAGGTGAATTTCTGATCGACACTGTCTGAACCGCGTACTGGAGTAGATAATGCAGTTCTCTAAAATGCATGGCCTTGGCAACGATTTTATGGTCGTCGACGCGGTAACGCAGAATGTCTTCTTTTCGCCGGAGCTGATCCGTCGCCTGGCGGACAGGCACCTGGGGGTCGGCTTTGACCAGCTGCTGGTGGTCGAGCCGCCCTACGATCCCGATCTCGATTTTCACTACCGCATTTTCAACGCCGACGGCAGCGAAGTCTCGCAGTGCGGTAACGGCGCCCGCTGCTTCGCCCGCTTTGTGCGGCTCAAAGGGTTAACCAACAAGCGCGACATTCGCGTCAGTACGGCTAATGGACGCATGGTGCTCACCGTGAACGAGGATGAACTGGTTCGCGTGAATATGGGCGAGCCCAATTTCGAGCCCTCTCAGGTGCCGTTTCGCGCCAACAAAGCGGAAAAGACCTATATCATGCGCGCGGCGGAGCAGACAGTCTTGTGCGGCGTCGTCTCAATGGGCAATCCCCACTGTGTAATTCAGGTGGAGGATGTTGAAACCGCCGCGGTAGAGACGCTGGGGCCGGTGCTGGAGAGCCATGAGCGCTTTCCTGAACGTGCCAATATCGGCTTTATGCAGGTGGTGAAGCGCGATCATATTCGCCTGCGCGTCTACGAGCGTGGCGCGGGTGAGACGCAGGCCTGTGGCAGCGGCGCGTGCGCCGCCGTCGCGGTGGGCATTTCGCAAGGCTTACTGGCGGAAGAGGTGCGCGTGGAGCTTCCAGGCGGCCGGCTTGATATCGCCTGGAAAGGTCCGGGACAGCCACTGTTTATGACCGGCCCGGCGGCACATGTTTATGACGGGTTTATTCATCTATGAAGCAACCAGGGGAAGAAGAGCTGTTAGCAGGGACGGAACTGGACGATCGGGCCGTCGTTGATTATCTGCTGAAGAATCCCGACTTTTTTATCCGCAACGCCCGCGTGGTCGAACAGATGCGCGTGCCGCATCCGGTAAGGGAGAGCGTGTCGCTGGTAGAGTGGCATATGGCGCGGGCGCGTAATCAGATAAGCCAGCTTGAAGAGGATATGTCGCTGCTGATGGAACAGGCCAGCAGCAACGAAAGCCTCTTCTATCGCCTGCTGCGTCTGCAGGCGCGTCTGGCCTCGGCCCCGAGTCTGGAGGAGTTTCTCAACCGGCTGAACCGCTGGGCGCGGGATCTGGGGCTGGCGGGGGCCACCCTGCGGCTTTTCCCCGATCGCTGGCGCATCGGAGCACCTTCCCGTTTTACCCATCTGGCGCTCAGCCGCCAGGCGTTTGAGCCGCTGCGCATCCAGCGTCTGGGCCAGACGCGCCATTATCTCGGGCCGCTGAACGGGCCTGAACTACTGGTGGTGCTGCCCGACGCGAAGGCGATCGGCTCGGTGGCGATGTCGCTGATGGGACGCGAAGGCGATCTGGGCGTTATCCTTTTTACCAGCCGCGACGCCCATCACTATGAGCGTGGGCAGGGAACGCAGCTGTTAGAGGAAATCGCGCGGATGCTGCCGGAACTGCTTGAACGGTGGGTGGAGCGCGTATGACCGCCGCGCCGCTCGCCACGCTTGTTACGCGATTTCTGCGCTATCTCGGCGTGGAGCGCCAGCTTAGCCCGATCACGCTGCTCAACTACCAGCGCCAGCTCGACGCCATCATGGAGATTGTGGAAGAGACGGGGCTGAAAAGCTGGCAGCAGTGTGATGCCGCCGCCGTGCGCGGTATCGTGGTACGTAGCCGTCGCAAGGGGCTTGGCCCGGCGAGCCTGGCGCTCAGGCTCTCCGCGCTGCGCAGCTTCTTCGACTGGCTGGTGAGTCAGGGCGAGCTGAAGGCGAACCCGGCAAAAGGCATCGCGACGCCGAAAGCACCGCGTCATCTGCCGAAAAATATTGATGTCGACGATGTTAACCGCCTGCTGGATATCGATCTTAACGATCCACTGGCCGTGCGCGATCGGGCGATGCTGGAGGTGATGTACGGCGCGGGGCTGCGTCTCTCCGAACTGGTGAATCTCGACCTGAAGCATCTCGATCTTGATACCGGCGAAGTATGGGTAATGGGCAAGGGCAGCAAAGAGCGGCGCCTGCCTATCGGCCGTAACGCGGTGGTGTGGATTGAACACTGGCTCGACCTGCGCGGACTGTTTAGCGCTGAAGAAGAGGCGCTCTTCCTGTCGAAGCTCGGCAAGCGGATCTCCGCGCGTAACGTGCAGAAACGTTTTGCCGAGTGGGGCATTAAGCAGGGGCTTAACAGCCACGTGCACCCGCACAAGCTGCGCCACTCCTTTGCCACGCACATGCTGGAATCGAGCGGCGATCTGCGCGGTGTGCAGGAACTCCTCGGTCACGCCAACCTCTCCACCACCCAAATCTATACCCATTTAGACTTTCAACACCTGGCCTCGGTGTATGACTCGGCGCACCCGCGCGCCAAACGGGGGAAATAATGCGTTTTTACCGTCCACTGGGGGCGATCTCCGCCCTGACGTTTGATCTTGATGACACCCTGTATGATAACCGTCCGGTGATCCTGCGCACCGAGCAGGAGTCGCTGGCGTTTGTGCAGAACTACCACCCTTCCCTGAGCGCGCTACAGACCGCCGACTTTCAGAAGCTGCGCCAGGCGCTGCGGGCATCGGAGCCGGAGATTTACCATGACGTGACCGAGTGGCGGCGCCGGGCGATAGAGCAGGCGATGCGGGATGCGGGATTAAGCGCGGAAGAGGCGGCTATCGGCGCGGCGGCGGCGATGGAAAACTTCGCCAAATGGCGCAGCCGCATCGACGTACCTCAGGAGACCCATGAGACGCTGGCGAAGCTTGCCGAAAAATGGCCGCTGGTGGCGATCACCAACGGCAACGCTCAGCCGGAACTGTTTGGTTTAGGAGACTATTTTCAGTTTGTGCTGCGCGCCGGCCCCCACGGTCGCTCCAAGCCGTTTAACGATATGTACCATCTGGCGGCGGAAAAACTTAACCTGCCGACAGGGGAGATCCTGCATGTGGGAGATGACCTGACAACCGACGTGGCGGGGGCTATCCGCTGCGGCATGCAGGCCTGCTGGATCAAACCGGCCAGCGCCGACCTGATGCAAACCCTCGACAGCCGCCTGCTGCCGCACGTTGAAATTTCGCGGTTGGCATCTCTGACCTCGCTGATATAATCACCAGCAATATTGTATAAATTACCAGGGTTTTGCAGTTACCGCCCCGGTAAGCGAAGCGCCATCCGGCGTTTTGCCTGTTTCTGAAGACTATGTGACGGTGCCAATGGACGTTTCTTACCTGCTCGACAGCCTCAATGACAAACAGCGCGAAGCGGTTGCCGCCGCGCGCACCAATCTGCTGATTCTGGCTGGGGCGGGCAGTGGTAAGACGCGCGTGCTGGTGCACCGTATCGCCTGGCTGCAAAGCGTGGAGAACTGCTCGCCGTACTCCATCATGGCGGTGACCTTTACCAACAAAGCGGCGGCGGAGATGCGCCACCGTATCACGCAGCTGATGGGCACCAGCCAGGGCGGCATGTGGGTTGGTACCTTCCACGGTCTGGCGCACCGCCTGCTGCGCGCGCATCACATGGACGCTAACCTGCCGCAGGATTTCCAGATCCTCGACAGCGAAGATCAGCTGCGCCTGCTGAAGCGCCTAATCAAGGCGATGAACCTCGACGAGAAGCAATGGCCGCCGCGTCAGGCGATGTGGTATATCAACGGCCAGAAGGACGAGGGGATTCGTCCGCACCATATCCAGAGCTTCGGCAACCCCGTGGAACAGACCTGGCAGAAAGTCTATCAGGCCTATCAGGAGGCGTGCGATCGCGCCGGTCTGGTGGACTTTGCCGAACTGCTGCTGCGCGCCCATGAGCTGTGGCTCAACAAGCCGCACATTTTGCAGCACTACCGCGAGCGCTTCACCAATATCCTGGTGGACGAATTTCAGGATACCAACAACATTCAGTACGCGTGGATCCGCCTGCTGGCGGGCGATACCGGCAAGGTGATGATCGTAGGCGATGACGACCAGTCCATCTACGGCTGGCGCGGCGCGCAGGTGGAGAATATCCAGCGCTTCCTTAACGATTTCCCCGGCGCGCAAACCATCCGCCTGGAGCAGAATTACCGCTCCACCAGCAACATTCTGAGCGCGGCTAACGCCCTGATTGAACACAATAACGGGCGGTTGGGTAAAAAACTGTGGACCGACGGCGTCGACGGCGAGCCGATCTCCCTCTACTGCGCTTTCAACGAACTCGACGAAGCGCGCTTTGTAGTTAACCGCATCAAAACCTGGCAGGAGAACGGCGGCGCGCTGGAACACTGCGCGATCCTCTACCGCAGCAACGCCCAGTCGCGTGTGCTGGAAGAGGCGCTGCTGCAGGCGAGCATGCCCTACCGCATCTACGGCGGTATGCGCTTCTTCGAACGTCAGGAAATAAAAGATGCGCTCTCCTATCTGCGCCTGATTGCCAACCGTAACGACGACGCGGCGTTCGAACGCGTGGTGAATACGCCGACGCGCGGCATCGGCGATCGCACCCTGGACGTGGTACGTCAGGCGTCGCGTGACCGTCAGCTTACGCTCTGGCAGGCCAGCCGCGCGCTGTTGCAGGAGAAGGCGCTGGCCGGGCGCGCCGCCAGCGCGCTGCAACGTTTCATTGAACTTGTCGATGCGCTGGCGCAGGAGACCGCCGATATGCCGCTGCACGTCCAGACCGACCGGGTGATCAAAGATTCCGGCCTGTGGATGATGTACGAGCAGGAGAAAGGTGAGAAGGGCCAGACGCGTATCGAAAACTTAGAGGAGCTGGTGACGGCCACGCGCCAGTTCAGCTACAACGAAGAAGATGAAGATCTGATGCCGCTGCAGGCGTTTCTCTCTCACGCCGCGCTGGAGGCGGGCGAAGGGCAGGCGGATACCTGGCAGGATGCGGTGCAGCTGATGACCCTCCACTCGGCGAAAGGGCTGGAATTCCCGCAGGTCTTTATCGTCGGGATGGAAGAGGGGATGTTCCCGAGTCAGATGTCGCTCGACGAGGGCGGCCGTCTGGAAGAGGAGCGCCGTCTCGCCTACGTGGGCGTTACGCGCGCCATGCAGAAGCTGACCTTAACTTACGCAGAAACCCGCCGCCTCTACGGCAAAGAGGTTTATCACCGTCCGTCGCGCTTTATCGGCGAGCTGCCGGAGACGTGCATTGAGGAGGTTCGCCTGCGTGCCAGCGTCAGCCGCCCGGTCAGCCATCAGCGCATGGGCGCCCCGATCTCTGAAAACGATACCGGCTATAAGCTCGGCCAGCGGGTACGCCATGCCAAATTCGGCGAGGGTACCATCGTTAACCTGGAAGGCAGCGGCGAGCATAGCCGTTTGCAGGTGGCGTTTCAGGGGCAGGGGATTAAATGGCTGGTGGCGGCTTACGCGAAGCTGGAAACAGTGTAACTTTCAGAAAAATATCACTATTTTGCAATTATCTGCTAGCCTTATACGTTGAAGGTCAATTAATGCCCTTCAGCGTTCCGTTGCGTGTTGACGCCGCAGTTATTGCTGGCGTAACATGCGCGCACGATTACGCTAAGAGGACATTCGCCTTGGACACACCCAGTAGATACTGGCTCATTTCCCTGTCATCCAGGAACAACTCCTAAGGCTATCTCCTCTTTGCTGATGGCCTTAGTGGTTGTCAGCGACAATGCTTCCCGTCGCGCTGAGTCAGGCTGTTTAATGGTCTGAAACCCATATTGTTTCTGTGTGCCCACCGAACTGTCCGATATTTTTTGCATTGGGAGTCCCGGTCATGTTGAGCGCATTTCAACTGGAAAATAATCGTCTGACCCGGCTTGAAGCCGAGGAGGCGCAGCCCCTCATTGACGCCGTCTGGGTGGATCTGGTCGAGCCAGACGATGACGAGCGTCACCGCGTACAATCTGAACTCGGACAAAGCCTGGCGACCCGCCCGGAACTGGAAGATATCGAAGCATCCGCACGTTTTTTTGAAGATGAGGACGGGCTGCATATCCACTCCTTCTTCTTCTTTGAAGATGCGGAAGATCACGCCGGTAACTCCACCGTCGCGTTTACCATCCGCGATGGCCGCCTGTTCACCCTGCGCGAGCGCGAACTGCCCGCGTTTCGCCTCTACCGCATGCGCGCCCGCAGCCAGGCGATGATCGACGGCAACGCCTACGAACTGCTGCTCGATCTCTTTGAGACCAAAATTGAACAGCTGGCGGACGAGATTGAAAATATTTACAGCGACCTGGAAAAGCTGAGCCGTGTCATCATGGAAGGGCACCAGGGCGACGAGTATGACGAAGCGCTCTCCACGCTGGCGGAACTGGAAGATATCGGCTGGAAGGTACGTTTGTGCCTGATGGATACACAGCGTGCGCTGAACTTCCTGGTGCGCAAGGCGCGTCTGCCGGGCGGACAGCTGGAGCAGGCGCGGGAGATCCTGCGCGATATCGAATCCCTGCTGCCGCACAACGAATCCCTGTTCCAGAAGGTGAACTTCCTGATGCAGGCGGCGATGGGCTTCATCAACATCGAGCAGAACCGCATCATCAAGATCTTCTCGGTGGTCTCCGTGGTGTTCCTGCCGCCGACATTAGTGGCTTCCAGCTACGGGATGAACTTTGAGTTTATGCCGGAGCTGAAGTGGAGCTTTGGCTACCCTGGCGCGATTATCTTTATGATCCTGGCCGGGCTGGCGCCGTATCTGTACTTCAAGCGGAAGAACTGGCTTTGATATCCCGCCCGGTGGCGCTACGCTTACCGGGCCCGTGATCCCGTAGGCCGGATACGGCGTAGCCGCCATCCGGCAAAAAGGCACTACAACCCTTTACGCGTCCTGCGTTGGGTATAAATCGCATCCATCACAAAAATCGCCAGCGCCACCCAGATAAAGGCGAAGGTGACCATCTTATCCGCGCCCGGATGCTCGTCATAAAAGACCACCGCCAGCAGAAACATCAGCGTCGGGCCGATGTACTGAAAAAAGCCCAGCGTGGAGAGACGCAGGCGCGTCGCCGCGCCGGTAAAGCAGAGCAGCGGGATAGTTGTTACCACGCCCGCCGCCATCAGCAGCAGATTAAGCGACCACGGGTTCTCGCCCATATGGCTGGTCGGGCTGTCGGCAATACCAAACAGATAGAAGGCCGCCACCGGAAGGAGCCAGAGCGTCTCCACCAGCATGCCGGTCTGTGCCTCCACGGCGATTTTTTTCCGCACCAGACCATAGAACGCAAAGCTGAACGCCAGCCCGAGGGCGATAACCGGCAGCGATCCGAAGGTCCAGAGCTGAACCAGCACGCCACAGAAGGCCAACGCGACTGCCACCCACTGCAGGCGGCGAAACCGTTCGCCGAGAAAGATCATCCCCAGCAGAATGTTGACCAGCGGGTTGATAAAGTAACCGAGGCTGGCCTCCAGCATATGGTGGTTATTGACCGCCCAGATAAAGAGCAGCCAGTTACCGCCAACCAGTACGGCAGAGAGCGCCAGAAGGAAGATTTTTTTCGGCGTCTGTAGCAGCGTTTTGATGCCTGACCACTGGCGGCTGATACTGATGAGCGCCACCATAAAAAAGAACGACCAGATGACGCGGTGCGTCAGGATCTCATCCGCCGGTACAAAGTGAATCAGTTTGAAATAGGCGGGGGCCACGCCCCAAATAAAATAGGCGGCAAGGGCGAGTAAAACGCCCTGCCGCGTCTGCTTAGCATCCATCAGGAAAATCCGTTACAAAAAAGTAAATTAACTTTACCCGATTTCAGCCGCTTAACCCACCATATAAGTGGCCGTTGCGCTGGCGATGTAGAGCTGTTCTTCGTTATGCAGCTCCACGCGGGCGACGGCGACTTTATTGCCCGCACGCAGCAGGCTGCTGGTTGCGGTGAAGCGATTTCCCCGCCCGGGGCGCAGGTAATCGACGCGCAAATCGATGGTGCCCATCCGCGAGAGGCGCTGGCGCAGCTCATCTTCGTTGATGGTGTCATGGCGGGTCAGCGTGCTGCCGACGCAGACCAGGCCTGCCGCGACATCCAGCGCCGAGGCGATAACGCCGCCGTGCAGAATGCTCTGCGCCCAGTTCCCCACCATCATCGGCTGGTTATTGAAGCTCAGCTGGGCGAACGCTTTCTCATAACGCTCCAGCTCCAGCCCCAGGGCGCGGTTGAAAGGCATGTGATAAACAAAAATTTCGCCAACGAGTTTTAATGCTTCTTCGGCGGTTAGCGTTGCAGACATGAGGTACAACATCCTTATGTTAATAAAATGTTGATTTTATGCTTCGCAAGAAAGGATTTCCACTTTAAGAAATCATGAGGCGACGTTCGGATGGAAACAGGTAGAATGAGCGAGACATAACTATTCACATATTCTATTTTTTGCAGGAGAACACCAGCGATGCGGACGTATCTGGGTTGGTTACTGGCAGCGGTTGCGCTGCCCTTCACAGCTTATGCGCAGGAAGCGACAGTTAAAGAGGTACATGACAAACCGGCCGTACGCGGCAGCGTTATTGCTAACCTTCTTCAGGAGCATGACAATCCGTTCACGCTCTATCCCTACGATACAAACTATGTCATCTACACCGATACCAGCGATCTCAATAAAGAGGCCATCAGCTCCTATAGCTGGTCGGATAATGCGCGTAAGGATGAGGTGAAATTCCAGCTCAGCCTGGCCTTCCCGTTCTGGCGCGGCATCCTGGGGCCGAACTCGGTGCTCGGTGCCTCCTATACGCAAAAATCCTGGTGGCAGCTCTCCAACAGCGGCGAATCGGCGCCGTTCCGTGAAACTAACTATGAGCCGCAGCTGTTCCTCGGCTTTGCTACCGATTACGAGTTTGCCGGCTGGACGCTGCGCGATGTGGAGGTGGGCTACAACCACGACTCAAACGGGCGCTCCGACCCGACGTCGCGTAGCTGGAACCGCGTCTATACCCGTCTGATGGCGGAAAATGGCAACTGGCTGGTGGAGGTTAAACCCTGGTACGTAGTGGGCAGCACCGACGATAACCCGGATATCACCAAATATATGGGTTACTACCAGCTGAAGATTGGCTATCAGCTTGGCGATGCGATTCTGAGCGCCAAAGGCCAGTACAACTGGAATACCGGCTACGGCGGGGCGGAGCTTGGCTTAAGCTATCCGATAACGAAACATGTCCGTTTGTATACCCAGGTCTACAGCGGCTATGGCGAGTCGCTTATCGATTACAACTTCAACCAGACCCGTGTCGGCGTGGGTGTGATGCTGAACGATCTTTTCTAACCACATCGAATGTTTTTACGTTAAACGTTGAAGTTTATCTCTCAGGCGCTGAAAATAGCGCCTGTTTGATTTTTAGTAGATGGGGTTAATGTGGCGCAGGCGGAAGTTTTGAATCAGGAGTCGCTGGCTAAACAGGTTTTGCATGAAACCTTCGGCTACCAGCAGTTCCGCCCCGGCCAGGAAACCATCATTGAAACCGTGCTGGAAGGGCGCGACTGCCTGGTGGTTATGCCCACCGGCGGGGGTAAATCGCTCTGTTACCAGGTGCCGGCGCTGGTGTTAAATGGCCTGACGGTCGTGGTATCGCCGCTTATCTCGCTCATGAAAGATCAGGTGGATCAGCTGCTGGCTAACGGCGTGGCGGCCGCCTGTCTCAACTCCACCCAGACCCGTGAACAGCAGCTTGAGATCATGGCAGGCTGCCGTACCGGGCAGATTCGCCTGCTCTATATCGCCCCCGAACGCCTGATGCTGGACAACTTTCTCGAGCATCTCGCCCACTGGAATCCGGTGCTGCTGGCGGTGGATGAAGCGCACTGTATCTCACAGTGGGGACATGACTTCCGTCCTGAATACGCCGCGCTGGGCCAGCTTCGCCAGCGTTTTCCGGCGGTGCCTTTTATGGCGCTCACCGCCACGGCGGATGACACCACGCGGCAGGATATTGTTCGCCTGCTCGGGCTAAACGATCCGCTGATTCAGGTCAGCAGTTTTGACCGCCCCAACATCCGCTACACGCTGATGGAGAAATTTAAGCCGCTGGATCAGCTTTTGCGCTACGTGCAGGAGCAGCGCGGCAAATCGGGCATCATCTACTGCAACAGCCGCGCGAAGGTCGAGGATACCGCCGCGCGCCTGCAGAGCCGCGGCTTTAGCGCAGCGGCCTACCATGCCGGGCTAGAAAATCACATTCGCGCCGACGTGCAGGAAAAATTCCAGCGTGATGATCTGCAAATTGTCGTGGCGACGGTGGCGTTTGGTATGGGGATCAACAAACCGAACGTGCGCTTTGTGGTCCATTTCGATATTCCGCGTAATATCGAATCCTACTACCAGGAGACGGGACGCGCCGGACGCGATGGTCTGCCCGCCGAGGCGATGCTCTTTTACGATCCGGCGGATATGGCCTGGCTGCGCCGCTGCCTGGAGGAGAAACAGCCCGGCCAGCTCCAGGATATTGAACGTCACAAGCTCAACGCGATGGGCGCGTTTGCCGAAGCGCAGACCTGCCGCCGTCTGGTGCTGCTCAACTACTTTGGCGAAGGGCGCCAGGCGCCGTGCGGCAACTGCGATATCTGTCTCGATCCGCCGAAGCAGTACGATGGCCTGAACGATGCGCAGGTGGCGCTTTCCACCATTGGCCGCGTTAACCAGCGCTTTGGGATGGGCTATGTGGTGGAGGTGATTCGCGGGGCAAACAACCAGCGTATCCGCGAGCTGGGCCATGACAAACTCAAGGTCTATGGCATGGGGCGCGATAAAAGCCATGAACACTGGGTCAGCGTCATTCGCCAGCTGATTCACCTGGGACTGGCCACCCAGAATATCGCCCAGCACTCCGCCCTGCAGCTGACCGACGCCGCGCGTCCGGTGCTGCGCGGCGAGATCGCCCTGCAACTGGCCGTACCGCGCGTGGTGGCGCTTAAGCCGCGCGTGATGCAGAAATCCTACGGCGGTAATTACGATCGCAAACTGTTCGCCAAACTGCGTAAGCTGCGTAAGGCTATCGCTGATGAAGAGAATATCCCGCCTTATGTGGTCTTTAACGACGCCACGCTAATTGAAATGGCGGAGCAGATGCCGCTCAGCGCCGGGGAGATGCTCAGCGTCAACGGGGTCGGCACCCGCAAGCTGGAGCGCTTTGGGAAAGAGTTTATGGCGCTTATTCGCACCCATGTCGACGGCGATGATGAGGAGTAGTCAGCCAGCCTGAAAAGTGGCAGGATGATGACTCCCTGAACTTTCCCCCGCGAGACTATTATGTTGATGTTATTCCTCACCGTGGCGCTGGTGCACATCGTGGCGCTGATGAGCCCTGGCCCCGACTTTTTCTTCGTATCGCAGACCGCCATTAGCCGCTCCCGTAAAGAGGCGATGATGGGTGTTCTCGGTATTACGATGGGCGTTATGGTCTGGGCTGCCCTCGCGTTGCTGGGTCTGAACCTGATCCTCACCAAAATGGCGTGGCTGCATAACATTATTATGGTGGGCGGCGGGCTCTACCTGTGCTGGATGGGCTACCAGATGCTGCGCGGCGCGCTGAAAAAAGAGAAAGGTACAGCGCAGGAGCCGCGCGTGGAGCTGGCGACGGGTGGACGCAGCTTTGTGAAAGGGCTGCTCACCAACCTGGCGAACCCGAAGGCGATTATCTATTTTGGCTCGGTCTTTTCCCTGTTTGTCGGGGATAGCGTCGGCGCGGGGGCGCGCTGGGGGATATTCGTGCTGATCGTCGTGGAAACTTTCGCCTGGTTTACCCTGGTGGCCAGCCTGTTTGCCCTGCCGACGATGCGTCGCGGCTATCAGCGACTGGCGAAGTGGATCGACGGCATCGCCGGCGCGCTGTTCGCCGGCTTTGGCATCCATCTGATTATCTCTCGTTAAGCATGTCGCGCTGAAGCCAGCAGCGCGCCCACCGCCATAAACAGCGAACCAAACACTTTATTAAGGGCCTTCATCTGCTTAGGCCCTTTTATCCACGCCGCAATCCGCTGCGCCAGCGTCGCGTAACCAATCATCACGATGATATCGACCACAATGGTCGTCGTCCCGAGAATCACATACTGCATCACCTGGGGCTGATGCGGCACGATAAACTGCGGAAACAGGGCGGCGAGAAACACAATGCTTTTCGGGTTGGTCAGGTTCACAAAAACGGCGCGTTTATAGAGCCGTCCACGGGACTGCGTACGGGCGACCGCGTTCAGGTCGATAGCTCCCGCGGCCCGCCACTGCTGGATCCCCAGCCAGACCAGGTAAGCGGCGCCCGCCCACTTGAGCACTTCAAACGCCAGTAGCGAACGGGAGAAGAGTGTTCCCAGACCAACCCCCACCAGCACGATGTGAATGCCCAGCCCGGTCTGCAGGCCGGCAATGGAAGCCGCTGCGCCGCGATAGCCGTGATTAATGGAGGTGGTCATGGTGTTGATCGCGCCGGAGCCCGGTGAGAGGCTGAGGATAATGGATGTCAGCAGGTAGGCGAACCACCACTCGAAGGTCATTTTTGCAACTCCCGGTATGTCTGTTTTTATGCCACAATACGCTATTGCTCCGCCCGTGTACGGGGTGGCGTACAAAAAATGATTTTACCTGGATCACAGGGGTGAATACCCGATGTTTCAACCGAAAAAGGACTGGGAAACACGAGAAAATTCATTCGCTGCTTTTTCGATGGGGCCATTAACGGATTTCTGGCGCCAGCGTGAAGAGGCGGAGTTGACGGGCGTGGATGGCGTGCCGGTGCGCTTCGTCCGTTTTCGTTCCACCGAAAACGACCGGGTTATTGTGGTCTGTCCGGGCCGTATCGAAAGCTATGTCAAATATGCCGAGTTGGCCTTCGACCTTTTCCATCTTGGCTTTGATGTGCTGATTATCGACCATCGCGGACAGGGGCGGTCGGGTCGTCTGCTCTCCGATACGCACCGGGGGCATGTCGTTAATTTCAGCGATTACGTTGACGACCTCGCGGCGTTCTGGGAGCAGGAAGTGCAGCCCGGACCGTGGCGTAAACGCTATATTCTCGCCCACTCGATGGGCGGGGCTATCGCCACTCTGTTTTTGCAGCGTCATGCCCATAACTGTGACGCGATAGCGCTCTGCGCGCCGATGTTTGGTATCGTCATGCGTCTGCCGGACTGGATGGTACGGCAGATCCTCGACTGGGCTGAGGGCCATCAGCGCATTCGGGAAGGGTACGCCATCGGCACCGGGCGCTGGCGTCCGCTGCCGTTCGCCATCAACGTGCTGACGCACAGCCGCCAGCGCTATCGCCGCAACGTGCGTTTTTATGCCGATGAGCCGCGCCTGCGCGTGGGCGGTCCGACCTACCACTGGGTGCGGGAGGGCATCCTGGCGGGTGAGCAGGCGCTGGCAGGGGTAGATCAGGATACGACCCCCACGTTGTTACTGCAGGCAGAAGAGGAGCGCGTGGTGGATAATCGCGCCCATGACCGCTTCTGCGAACTGCGCGCCGCTGCCGGTCACCCCTGCGAAGGGGAGACGCCGCAGGTCATTCACGGCGCGTATCATGAGATCCTTTTTGAAAAGGACGCCATGCGCTCAGTCGCGCTTAGCGCCATTGTTGAATTTTTCGACAGGCATAACTGATTACTGTTTTACCACCAGAGGTTATATCTCCTATGTACCAGGTTGTCGCATCCGATCTCGACGGCACGCTTCTTTCTCCCGATCATACCCTGTCGCCTTATGCGAAGGAGACCTTAAAACTGCTCACCGCGCAGGGGGTAAACTTTGTGTTTGCCACCGGTCGCCACCACGTTGATGTAGGACAGATCCGCGATAATCTGGAAATCAAATCCTATATGATCACCTCCAACGGCGCGCGCGTGCACGACCTGGACGGTAATCTGATTTTTACCCATAACCTCGATCGCGATATTGCCACCGATCTCTTTAGCGTGATGCACAATAACCCGGCTATCGTGACCAACGTCTACCGCGATGATGAGTGGTTTATGAACCGCCACCGCCCGGAGGAAATGCGTTTCTTTAAAGAGGCGGTCTTTAACTACTCCCTCTACGAGCCGGGCCTGCTGGAGCCGGAAGGGGTGAGTAAAGTCTTTTTCACCTGTGAAAGCCACGAAACGCTGCTGCCGCTGGAGCAGGCGATTAATGCCCGCTGGGGCGACCGTGTGAACGTCAGCTTCTCTACGCTGACCTGCCTCGAAGTAATGGCGGGCGGTGTATCGAAAGGTCACGCGCTGGAGGCGGTCTCAAAGCGTCTCGGCTACTCCCTTACCGAATGCATCGCCTTTGGCGACGGTATGAACGATGCGGAGATGCTGACCATGGCGGGCAAAGGCTGCATCATGGGTAATGCGCACCAGCGCCTGAAAGATCTCTACCCGGAGCTGGAGGTTATCGGCACCAACGTGGATAACGCCGTGCCGCGCTACCTGCGTAAGCTCTTTCTTGAATAATCGTACGGCTCTGGCGACAGGCTAATTATCATCCAGATGTCAACCGAATAGTTCGCTACAATGCTTCTCCCTGTTCAAAGAGAGATGCATTGTGGCGCTACTTATCATCACCACTATCCTGTGGGCTTTCTCCTTTAGTCTGTTTGGCGAATACCTCGCGGGCCATGTCGACAGCTATTTTGCCGTACTGGTGCGGGTTGGCCTGGCAGCGCTGGTCTTTCTCCCCTTTCTGCGCACCCGCGGGCACAGCCTGAAAACGGTGGGACTTTATATGCTGGTGGGGGCGATGCAGCTCGGCATTATGTATATGCTGAGCTTCCATGCTTATCTCTATCTCACCGTGTCGGAACTGCTGCTGTTTACCGTTCTGACGCCGCTCTACATCACGCTAATCTACGATCTGATGAGTAAGCGCCGGCTGCGCTGGGGCTACGCGTTCAGCGCGCTGCTGGCGGTGATTGGCGCGGGGATCATCCGCTACGATCAGGTGACCGGCCACTTCTGGACGGGGCTGCTGCTGGTGCAGCTCTCTAACATCAGCTTTGCCATCGGCATGGTGGGCTATAAGCGGCTGATGGAGACCAGACCCATGCCGCAGCACAACGCCTTCGCCTGGTTCTACGTCGGCGCGTTTATCGTGGCGGCGATCGCCTGGCGTGGGCTTGGAAATGCGCAAAATATGCCGGAAACATCGCTCCAGTGGGGCATTCTGCTCTTCCTGGGCGTGGCGGCATCCGGGATTGGCTACTTTATGTGGAACTATGGCGCCACGCAGGTGGATGCCGGTACGCTGGGCATCATGAACAATATGCATGTGCCCGCCGGGCTGCTGGTTAATCTGGCGATCTGGCATCAGCAGCCGCACTGGGGAAGCTTTATTACGGGCGCAACGGTGATTCTGGCTTCGCTGTGGGTGCATCGCCGCTGGGTCGCTCCGCGCTCCGCACAAACGGAAGATGGTCGCAGGCGTGATTCCGCGCTGAGCGAATAAACGCCTCGGTAACCGGCTGGCGCTGTTCGCCGTCGCGCACGGCGGCGTACAGCCGGCTCCACAATCCCTCGCCCAGGGTTTTGGTCACCACCAGACCCTGGCGCTCAAAGCTCTCCACCACCCAGTGCGGCAACGCGGCAATACCCATGCGGGCAGCCACCATCTGAATCAGCAGCAGCGTGTTATCGACGCTTTTCAGCTGCGGGCTAATCCCTGCCGGTTGCAGGAAGTGACGCCAGATATCAAGACGGCTGCGCTGCACCGGATAGATCAGCAGCAATTCACTGGCTAAATCTTCCGGCGTGACGCGGGTTTTTTTGGCCAGCGGATGATCCGGCGCCAGCACCAGACGCACCTCAAAATCGAACATCGGGGAGTAGTGCAGGCCGCTGCGCGGCAGGATATCCGAGGTCATCACCAGATCTAGCTCCCCCTGCTGAAGGGAAGGCTGCGGATCAAAGGTCACGCCGGATTTAAAATCCATCTCCACCTGCGGCCACTTCTGGCGGAAATTCTCCAGCGCGGGCGTCAGCCACTGGATACAGCTATGGCACTCAATGGCGATGCGCAGTTTGGTCTGCTGCGGCTCGTTGCAGGCTTGCAGGGCGCTGGCAATTTGCGGCAACACCTGATTTGCCAGCTGCAACAGGATTTCGCCCTGCGGCGTAAAGCGCAGCGGCTGACTCTTACGCACAAACAGACGAAAGCCGAGGCGCTGTTCCAGATCGCTGAACTGGTGAGAAAGAGCAGACTGCGTCTGGTGCAGCGTGGCCGCCGCCGCCGCGAGCGAGCCGCAGTTCCGCAACGCCTGGAGCGTTTTCAGGTGTTTTATCTCGATCATGAAAGTCCTTCACTTCGCCATGAACATTTTGCGCTTGAGGAATATACAGTAACTGTCAATTATGGATGTGTAAACATCTGGACGGCTAAAATCCCTCGTCTTTTAAATTTATGGTGCGTTGGCTGCGTTTACTCCCCCCGGTCACTTACTTGAGTAAGCTCCCGGGGATGAGCAAACTTGCCGCCTTCCCTAAATTCAAAATCCACAGGATTTACAATTAACTAGAGGAAGAGAACATGACAATCCGCAATCACACCCTGGGCTTCCCTCGCGTCGGCCTGCGTCGCGAACTGAAAAAAGCGCAGGAGAGCTATTGGGCCGGTAACGCTACCCGTGAAGAGCTGCTGGCAACGGGCCGCGAGCTGCGCGCGCGCCACTGGGAGCAGCAGAAACAGGCAGGCATCGATCTGCTGCCGGTGGGCGATTTCGCCTGGTACGACCATGTTCTGACCACCAGCCTGCTCCTTGGCAATGTGCCGGCTCGTCATCAGAACAACGACGGCTCGGTGGATATCGACACCCTGTTCCGGATCGGCCGTGGACGCGCCCCGACCGGCGAACCGGCGGCAGCGGCGGAGATGACCAAGTGGTTTAACACCAATTACCACTATATGGTGCCGGAGTTTGTGAAAGGCCAGCAGTTTAAACTCACCTGGAGACAGCTGCTGGATGAAGTCGACGAGGCGCTGGCGCTGGGCCACAAGGTCAAGCCGGTGCTGCTGGGGCCGGTTACCTACCTGTGGCTGGGCAAGGTGAAAGGCGAGCAGTTTGATCGTCTGAGCCTGCTTAACGATATTCTGCCCGTCTATCAGGAGGTGCTGGCAGAGCTGGCGAAACGCGGTATTGAGTGGGTGCAGATTGATGAACCAGCGCTGGTGCTGGAGCTGCCGCAGGCGTGGCTGGAGGCCTGGAAGCCGGCTTACGATGCGCTTGCAGGGCAGGTGAAACTGCTGCTGACCACCTATTTCGAAGGGATCACCCATAACCTTGAGACCATCGCTGCGCTGCCGGTACAGGGGCTGCATGTGGATCTGGTGCATGGTCACGATGAGGTGGCGGAGCTACACGCCCGTCTGCCCGCCGACTGGCTGCTTTCGGCAGGACTGGTAAACGGCCGTAACGTCTGGCGCGCCGATTTGACAGAAAAATATGCCCAAATTAAGGAGATCGTCGGTAAACGTGAGCTGTGGGTTGCTTCATCCTGCTCGCTGCTGCACAGTCCGATTGACCTCAGCGTCGAAACCCGCCTGGATGAAGAAGTCAAAAGCTGGTTTGCCTTTGCTCTTCAAAAATGTCAGGAACTGGCCCTGCTGCGCGACGCGCTGAACAGCGGCGATACGGCGGCCATCAGTGAGTGGAGCGCCCCGATACAGGCGCGCCGTCACTCCAGCCGGGTTCACTACGCGGCGGTAGAAAAGCGTCTGGCGGCCGTCACCGCGAAAGAGAGTCAGCGCAATAATCCTTATGAAGTTCGCGCTGAAGCCCAGCGTGCACGCTTTAAGCTGCCGGCGTGGCCGACCACCACAATTGGCTCCTTCCCGCAGACAACGGAAATCCGCGGCCTGCGCCTGGACTTTAAAAAGGGCAATCTGGATGCCAGCAGCTATCGCACCGGCATCGCCGGGCATATCAAACAGGCGATTGCTGAACAGGAGCGGTTAGGGCTGGACGTTTTGGTACACGGTGAAGCCGAGCGTAACGACATGGTGGAGTATTTTGGCGAACACCTGGATGGATTCGTCTTTACCCAGAACGGCTGGGTACAGAGCTACGGCTCCCGCTGCGTGAAGCCGCCGGTAGTGATTGGCGATATCAGCCGCCCGGCACCGATTACGGTAGAGTGGGCGAAATATGCCCAGTCGCTCACCGACAAGCCGGTAAAAGGGATGCTGACCGGTCCGGTGACTATTCTCTGCTGGTCGTTCCCGCGTGAAGATGTGAGCCGCGAAACCATCGCCAAACAAATCGCTCTGGCGCTGCGTGATGAGGTGGCCGATCTGGAAGCGGCCGGTATCGGTATTATCCAGATTGATGAGCCAGCTTTGCGCGAAGGTTTGCCGCTGAAGCGCAGCGACTGGGACGCCTACCTGAAGTGGGGCGTGGAAGCGTTCCGCATCAACGCGGCGGTGGCGAAGGATGATACCCAGATCCACACCCACATGTGTTACTGCGAATTTAACGACATTATGGACTCCATCGCCGCGCTGGATGCGGATGTGATCACCATTGAAACTTCGCGTTCCGACATGGAGCTGCTGGAGTCGTTCGAGGAGTTCGACTATCCGAACGAAATCGGGCCGGGCGTATACGATATTCACTCCCCGAACGTACCGAGCGTAGAGTGGATTGAAGCGCTGCTGTTAAAGGCGGCTCAGCGTATCCCGGTAGAGCGCCTGTGGGTTAACCCGGATTGCGGCCTGAAAACCCGTGGCTGGCCGGAAACCCGTAGCGCGCTGGCGAACATGGTGAAAGCGGCGCAGAATTTGCGTCAGGCGTAGTCGCAACACGCCATTGCCCGGTGGCGCTTCGCTTACCGGGCCTACCGATGAAGTTCTGTAGGCCGGGTAAGGCGCAGCCGCCACCCGGCAACACGCCGTGAAGCGGGGCAGTATCGGAGCAGGACGGTAGGCCGGGTAAGGCGCAGCCGCCACCCGGCAACACGCCGTGAAGCGGGCCAGTATCGGGGCAGGACGGTAGGCCGGGTAAGGCGCAGCCGCCACCCGGCAACACGCCGTGAAGCGGGGCAGTATCGGAGCAGGACTGTAGGCCGGGTAAGGCGCAGCCGCCACCCGGCTTTTATCATCCGGCGCGATTATTTTTTACCGCCGTACTGGCGAAACCAGTCCAGCATCCTCTGCCAGCCATCTTTAGCCGACTCTTCATGGTAGCTCGGACGATAGTCGGCATTAAACGCATGCCCTGCATCGGGGTAAACCACGATTTCAGCTTTGGCATTTGCCGCGCGCAGCGCCTGGCGCATCGTTTCCACCGACTCAAGTGGGATACCAGTATCCTGTCCGCCATAGAGCCCGAGCACCGGCGCGGTCAAATCCGTGGCGATATCCACCGGATGTTTTGGCGAGTTCAGCGTTTTGTCACCCACCAGCCGGCCGTACCAGGTGACGGCGGCCTTGAGCTGCGGATTGTGCGCCGCATAGAGCCAGCTGATACGCCCGCCCCAGCAGAAGCCGGTGATCATCAGACGGTGCGGATCGCCGCCGTTGCGCGCCGCCCAGCTGGCGACATGGTCCAGATCGGCCAGCACCTGCGCATCCGGCACCTTTGAAACCAGGTTGCTGAAGAGTGTCGGAATATCGGTATACTCGTTCGGATCGCCCTGACGGAAATAGAGCTCCGGCGCCACGGCCAGATACCCTTCCAGCGCCAGGCGGCGGCAGATGTCGCGAATATGCTCATGTACGCCGAAAATTTCCTGTACCACAATCACAACCGGCAACGGGCCTGCGGCTGATTTTGGACGAGCGTGGTAAGCGGGCATATTCTCGCCCTGAGAGGGGATAGTCGTCTCGCCAGCCGTAATGGCCGCTTCTGACGTTGAAACGATGGTTGAGGCATGCGGGGCTGCAGCGGGTGCAAAACCGGTCTTTTCAGTCATGGCATTCTCCGTACCAATGAGTTAGCGCAAAGGTAAATATAGACACCAGGTTAACAACCCACAGTGCCCGAAACGGGCTATCTTTTGGGCAGCCTATATTGATATAACTTGTTAATGTGATGTAAATCACTATTTTATGGAAATCAACTGCAACCATTTTCATTCATGGTGAGTTGAGTCACGAAATTTCACCGTGTGCTTCTGTAAAGTACCGTTTTACTTCTTCTGACAAACCGACCCACAGAGGAGTCACCCTATGTCTAAGTCTGATGTTTTTCATCTCGGCCTCACTAAAAACGATTTACAAGGGGCTACGCTTGCGATCGTCCCGGGCGATCCTGAGCGTGTGGAAAAGATCGCCGCGCTCATGGATAAGCCGGTAAAACTGGCATCCCATCGTGAATTTACCACCTGGCGTGCCGAGCTGGATGGCAAAGCGGTGATCGTCTGCTCAACCGGGATCGGCGGTCCATCGACCTCCATTGCCGTTGAAGAGCTGGCGCAGCTGGGCATCCGTACCTTCCTGCGCATCGGTACCACCGGCGCGATTCAGCCGCACATCAACGTGGGCGACGTGCTGGTCACCACCGCCTCCGTTCGTCTGGATGGCGCGAGCCTGCACTTTGCACCGATGGAATTTCCGGCGGTAGCCGATTTTGAATGCACCACTGCGCTGGTTGAAGCGGCGAAATCGGTCGGCGCCACAACCCATGTGGGCGTAACGGCCTCCTCCGACACCTTCTATCCGGGCCAGGAGCGCTACGACACCTTCTCCGGCCGCGTGGTCAGCCGTTTTAAAGGCTCAATGGAAGAGTGGCAGGCGATGGGCGTAATGAACTACGAAATGGAATCAGCTACGCTGTTGACAATGTGCGCCAGCCAGGGGCTGCGTGCCGGTATGGTGGCGGGTGTGATCGTTAACCGCACCCAGCAGGAGATCCCGAACGCCGAAACGATGAAACAGACCGAAAGCCATGCGGTGAAAATCGTGGTTGAAGCGGCTCGTCGTCTGATCTAATTTCCCCCTCTGATAACGAAGGCCGACCCGTTCGGCCTTCTCTTTTTGCGTAGCGCCTCGCAGGAAAAGCCTTTCAAACTGGACGTTTATACAGCACAATCCTATTTTGTGCGGGAAAGGTTAATGCAGGGGACGTTATGGATATCTCAATCCTGATTTATGCGGTTATTGCGCTGGTGGGCGCGGGCATCGGCTGGCTCGCCGCGAGCCTCCAGCATACGCAACACCGTGCCGACCTGCTGGCCGATCGTGAAGAGATGATCGCCGAGCTGAGCGCAGTCAGGCAACAGCTCGCCCAGAGCGGCCACTGGCGCGACGAGTGCGAACTGCTCAATAACGAACTGCGCAGCCTGCGGGATATCAATAGCTCGCTTGAAGCCGACCTGCGCGAAGTCACCACCCGTCTCGAAGCCACCCAGCTGCATGCGGAAGATAAAATCCGCCAGATGATCAACAGCGAACAGCGCCTGAGCGAACAGTTCGAAAACCTCGCTAACCGTATCTTCGAACAGAGCAACCGCCGCGTAGATGAACAAAACCGGCAGAGCCTGAACAGCGTTCTCACTCCTCTGCGCGAGCAACTGGACGGCTTCCGGCGTCAGGTACAGGAGAGTTTTGGTCAGGAGGCGCGTGAGCGCCACACCCTTGCGCATGAAATCCGTCAGCTTCAGCAGCTCAACGCCCGGATGGCCCAGGAGGCTATCAACCTTACGCGCGCCCTGAAGGGCGATAACAAAGCGCAGGGCAACTGGGGAGAGGTAGTGCTGGCCCGCGTGCTGGAGGCGTCTGGCCTGCGGGAGGGCTATGAATATGAAACCCAGGTCAGCATTGAGACCGAGGCGCGTGCGCGTATGCAGCCGGATGTGATAGTCCGCCTGCCGCAGGGAAAGGATGTGGTGGTGGATGCCAAAATGACGCTTGTCGCTTACGAGCGTTACTTCAATGCCGAAGATGACTATACCCGCGAATCGGCACTACAGGAGCATATCGCCTCGGTGCGCAACCATATCCGCCTGCTGGGACGCAAAGATTATCAACAGCTGCCGGGACTGCGGTCGCTGGACTATGTGCTGATGTTTATTCCGGTTGAGCCCGCTTTTCTGCTGGCGCTCGACAGGCAGCCGGAGCTGATTAACGAAGCGTTAAAAAATAACATTATGCTGGTCAGTCCCACCACGCTGCTGGTGGCGCTGCGCACCATTTCTAACCTCTGGCGTTACGAGCACCAGAGCCGCAACGCGCAGCAGATCGCCGATCGCGCCAGCAAGCTTTACGACAAAATGCGCCTGTTTGTGGATGATATGTCCGCCGTCGGGAGCAGTCTGGAGCGTGCGCAGGATAACTACCGCCAGGCGATGAAAAAACTCAGTTCCGGGCGCGGCAACCTGCTGGCGCAGGCGGAGGCGTTCCGCGGGCTTGGCGTGGAGGTAAAAAGGGAGATTAATCCTGAACTGGCAGAACAGGCGATGGCGCAGGATGAGGAGTATCGCCTGCGCGAAGGGGCAAATGAACAGAATTTGGACTATAAAGACAATAAGTTAGCCCCGCAGAATGCCGATAATACCCGGTCAGATCGATTATTCCATGGGGGTTGAATCGTAGGGCAAATGCGCCCAATCTGTTACACTTCACGAACATTTGATTGATAAGCAGGCTCTGAGATGGTTGAAGATTCACAAGAAACAACGCACTTTGGTTTCCAGACTGTCGCCAAAGCGCAGAAAGCGGATATGGTGGCCCACGTGTTTCACTCCGTGGCGGCAAAGTACGATGTCATGAATGACCTGATGTCATTCGGCATTCATCGCTTGTGGAAGCGTTTCACTATCGACTGTAGCGGCGTGCGCCGCGGGCAGACCGTGCTGGATCTGGCCGGCGGTACGGGCGATCTCACCGCGAAATTCTCCCGTATGGTTGGAGAAAGCGGTCGCGTTGTGCTGGCAGATATCAACGACTCCATGCTGAAAATGGGGCGTGAAAAGCTGCGTAATATCGGCGTGGTGGGCAATGTGGAGTACGTTCAGGCCAACGCCGAAGCGCTGCCTTTTCCGGATAACACCTTTGACTGCATTACCATCTCCTTTGGTCTGCGTAACGTTACCGATAAAGAGAAGGCGCTGCGCTCGATGTATCGCGTACTGAAGCCAGGCGGACGTCTGCTGGTACTGGAGTTTTCCAAACCGATTATTGAGCCGATGAGTAAGGCCTACGACGCTTATTCTTTCCACGTGTTACCGCGTATCGGGGAAGTCGTGGCAAACGACGCGGAAAGCTACCGCTATCTGGCGGAATCTATCCGTATGCACCCGGATCAGGACACGCTGAAGGCCATGATGCAGGATGCAGAGTTCGAAAACGTTGAATATTTTAACCTGACGGCGGGCGTTGTTGCCCTGCACCGCGGGTATAAGTTCTGAATGGAGGCCGCTTATGCCTGTAAAACCGCTGGTCACAGCCGGAATTGAGAGCGTACTGAACACCTTTCTCTATCGTTCGCCGGCGCTGAAAACCGCCCGGCAGCGTCTGAATGGCAAAGTGCTTCGCGTGGTCCTGAAAGAGTTCTCAACGCCGCTGGTGCTGATCTTCAGCGAACGCCAGCTTGACGTGCTGGGCGAGTGGGAAGGCGAGGCGGACTGCTCTGTTATTACCCATCTTAACACCCTGCCGAAGCTGCGCGATCGTCAGCGGCTTACCGCGCTGATCCGCAGCGGCGAGCTGGAAGTAGAAGGCGATCTGCAGGTTGTACAGAACTTCGTTGCTCTGGCCGATCTCGCGGAGTTTGACCCGGCGGAGCTGCTGGCTCCCTATATTGGCGATATCGCCGCCGAGGGGCTGGGCAAAATCGTTCGCGGTGGCGCCTCTCTCCTGCTTAAAGGGGCCAAACGCCAGCAGCGTTACGCGGCGGAAGTGGTAACCGAAGAGTGGCGTCTGGCGCCAGGGCCACTTGAAGTGGCCTGGTTTGCCGAAGAGACCGCCGCCGTTGAACGCGCGGCTGATGCACTGGCGAAACGCCTGGAAAAACTGGAGGGCAAATGACGCCTGGTGAAATTCGGCGCCTGTACTTTATCATCCGAACCTTTTTGAGCTACGGGCTTGATGAGCTCATTCCCAAAATGCGTATCACGCTGCCGCTGCGACTCTGGCGCCAGACGCTGTTCTGGATGCCCAATCGCCATAAAGAGAGACTGCTGGGGGAACGCCTCCGCCTTGCTCTACAGGAACTGGGGCCGGTCTGGATTAAATTTGGTCAGATGCTCTCTACCCGTCGCGATCTCTTTCCACCGCACATTGCCGATGAGCTGGCGCTGCTGCAGGATAAAGTCGCGCCGTTTGACGGCGAACGGGCGAAAGAGCAGATCGAAAGGGCGATGGGCGGCGTGCCGATCGAAACCTGGTTTGATGACTTTGATATTAATCCGCTGGCGTCCGCCTCTATCGCGCAGGTCCATACCGCTCGTCTGAAAGAGAACGGCAAAGAGGTGGTCATCAAGGTGATCCGCCCCGATATCCTGCCGGTTATCAAAGCGGATATGAACCTTATCTACCGCCTTGCCCGCTGGGTTCCGCGACTGCTGCCTGACGGCCGCCGTCTACGCCCGATGGAGGTGGTGCGCGAGTATGAAAAAACGCTGATCGATGAACTCAATCTGCTGCGCGAATCAGCCAACGCGATCCAGCTGCGTCGTAACTTTGAAAACAGCCCAATGCTTTACGTGCCGGAAGTCTATTCCGACTACTGCAGCCAGGACATGATGGTAATGGAGCGCATCTACGGCATTCCGATATCGGATATCGCGGCGCTGGAAAAGCAGGGCACCAATATGAAGCTGCTGGCCGAACGCGGCGTGCAGGTCTTTTTCACCCAGGTGTTCCGCGACAGCTTCTTCCATGCCGACATGCATCCCGGCAACATTTTTGTCAGCTATGAACACCCGGACGATCCGCAATATATCGGTATCGACTGCGGCATCGTCGGGTCGCTGAATAAAGAAGATAAGCGCTATCTGGCTGAGAACTTCATCGCGTTTTTCAACCGCGACTACCGCAGGGTGGCGGAGCTGCACGTTGATTCCGGCTGGGTACCGCCAGACACCAACGTAGAAGAGTTTGAGTTTGCGATCCGTACCGTCTGCGAGCCGATTTTTGAGAAACCACTCGCGGAAATCTCCTTTGGCCACGTGCTGCTCAACCTGTTTAACACCGCGCGGCGCTTTAATATGGAAGTACAGCCTCAGCTGGTTTTACTTCAAAAAACATTACTTTACGTAGAGGGCGTAGGCCGCCAGCTCTATCCTCAGTTAGACTTGTGGAAAACGGCGAAACCGTTCCTGGAGACATGGATTAAAGATCAGGTCGGCATTCCGGCATTTGTGCGCTCGTTGAAGGAGAAGGCGCCGTTCTGGAGTGAAAAAATGCCCGAAATTCCTGAACTGGTTTACAACAGTTTGCGTCAGAGCAAGAACCTTCAGCAAAGTATGGATAGAATCGCAAGCGAACTGCATTCTAACCGCGTGCGCCAGGGACAATCCCGTTATCTTTTCGGTATTGGCGCAACGCTGCTTATTAGCGGCACGCTGCTGCTCATTAATCGCCCTGACTGGGAGATGATGCCCGCCTGGCTGATGGCCGGAGGGGTGGTCGTCTGGCTGATGGGGTGGAGAAAAACGCACTGATTGGGCATCGCTATCACCAGCCCGCATACGTATAATGCGGGTTGTTTAATTAATCATCTACTGCTTGAGGAAGTTGTATGGGTGGTATCAGTATCTGGCAATTGTTGATCATTGCCGTTATCGTCGTGCTGTTGTTCGGCACTAAAAAGCTGGGTTCCATCGGTTCCGATCTCGGCGCATCTATCAAAGGCTTTAAAAAAGCGATGAGCGATGATGACAAGCAGGAAAAATCGGGGCAGGACGCAGATTTTACCGCTAAATCCATCGCCGATAAAAAAGATGATGCCAGCAAGGGTGAAGCCAACAAGGATGACGCTAAACGCCACGATAAAGAGCAGGTGTAAGCTGTGTTCGACATTGGTTTTAGTGAACTGGTACTGGTCTTTGTGATTGGCCTGATTGTGCTCGGCCCGCAACGCTTGCCGGTCGCGGTCAAAACCGTAGTTGGCTGGGTGCGCGCGTTGCGCTCGCTGGCGACAACGGTTCAGAATGAGCTGGCGCAGGAGCTTAAGCTGCAGGAGTTTCAGGACAGCCTGAAAAAGGTGGAAAAGGCGAGCATGGACAACCTGACGCCGGAACTGAAAGCCTCCATGGACGAGCTGCGCGAAGCGGCGGAGTCGATGAAACGCTCCTACAGCATTCACGATCCTGAAAAGGAGAGTGACGAAGCCAACACCATCCATAATCCGGTAGTAAAAGGCAGCGAAGCGCAGCGCGAAGGCGTGACGCCAGCCAGCGCGGAGCATCAGGCCGCCGCGCCGGAGCAGACGCCAGACGCGTCTGACGAAAAGCAGACAGAAGCGGACGCTGCCGTTGCGAAAGCAGCGGTAACCGAGCCGAAAACCTCCGCAGCCGTCTCCGGACTTTCCCCCTCGTCGAGTGATAAAGCGTAAATATGGCAGTCGATGATACTCAACCGCTGATTACGCACCTTATTGAGCTGCGTAAGCGCCTGTTAAACTGCATTATTGCAGTTTTTGTAATTTTCTTAGGGTTGGTCTATTTTGCCAACGACATCTACCAGGTTGTCTCCGCGCCGCTGATCAAGCAGATGCCGCTGGGCGCGACCATGATTGCTACTGACGTCGCTTCGCCGTTCTTTACGCCTATCAAGTTGACGTTCTGGGTATCGCTCATCGCTTCGGCGCCCGTCATTCTTTATCAGGTCTGGGCTTTTGTGGCGCCAGCCCTCTATAAGCATGAACGCAAGCTGGTGATCCCGCTGCTGGTCTCCAGTTCGCTGCTGTTTTATATCGGTATGGCGTTTGCCTACTTTGTGGTCTTTCCGTTGGCGTTTGGTTTCCTGACCCATACCGCGCCCGAAGGGGTGCAGGTTTCCACCGATATCGCCAGCTATCTTAGCTTTGTTATGGCGCTCTTTATGGCGTTTGGCGTGGCGTTTGAGGTGCCGGTCGCTATCGTGCTGCTCTGCTGGGTAGGAGTAACCACGCCGGAGGATCTGCGTAAGAAACGCCCCTATATCCTGGTGGCGGCCTTTGTCATTGGCATGCTGCTGACGCCGCCGGATGTTTTCTCCCAGACGCTGCTGGCAATACCCATGTATTGTCTGTTTGAAGTGGGGGTCTTTTTCTCGCGCTTCTATGTGGGCAAACGCCGCACGGATGAGGATGACGAGACGTCAGACACGCCGACAGAAGAGTAAAATCAGCCGCCCGTCAGGGCGGTTGTCATATAGGGGATCCCATGTTTGATATCGGTCTGAATCTGACCAGTTCGCAGTTTGCCAGAGACAGAGATGAGGTGGTGGACCGCGCCTTCGCCGCCGGGGTGAAAGGGCTGCTATTGACCGGCACTAACCATGAAGAGAGCCGGCAGGCGCAGCAGTTCGCGCAGCGTTACGCCCGCTGCTGGTCAACCGCCGGGGTTCACCCCCACGACAGCAGCCAGTGGACCTCCGGGAGCGCAGAAGCTCTTTACGCCCTGGCACAAACGGAACAGGTGGCGGCGATTGGCGAATGTGGGCTGGATTTTAACCGTAATTTCTCGACGCCCGCCGAGCAGGAAAGGGCCTTTACGGCACAGCTTGCGCTGGCAGCGGAGCTGGAGATGCCGGTATTTATGCACTGTCGTGACGCGCATGCGCGTTTTCTGGCGCTGCTTGATCCCTGGCTTGATAAGCTGCCTGGCGGGGTATTGCACTGTTTTACCGGCTCCCGGGAAGAGGCGCAGGATTGCCTGGATCGCGGGCTTTATCTGGGCATTACCGGTTGGGTATGTGACGAGCGTCGTGGGCTGGCGCTGCGGGAGCTGCTACCGCACATTCCCGCCGATCGGCTCTTGATTGAAACCGACGCGCCCTATCTGCTTCCCCGCGATATGCCGCAAAAGCCCAAATCCCGTCGCAATGAACCCGCTTACCTTGGGCATATTCTTGAACGCGTGGCGCACTGGCGGGGCGAAGAGACCGAATGGCTGGAGGAGCAAACGGATAATAACGTCCGCCTCCTTTTTGGCGTGCAGTTTTAAGCTTTACGGAAGTCGGTGTTTTTCACGCTCTGCAGCACCTGCTTGTTCAGTAGATTAAGCAGCAGCATGGAGCGTGCTTCACCGTCTGGCTCGGTGAAAATAGCCTGCAACCCTTCAAACGCCCCTTCGGTGATCACCACGCTATCGCCCGGGAAGGGGGTAGCGGGATCGGTCAGGTCCTCCGGTTGCTGATAGACGGAGAGCTGATGGATGACCGAGGAGGGCACAATGGCCGGATGCGCGCCAAACCGCACAAAGTGGCTGACGCCGCGCGTGGCGTTGATGGTCGTGGTGTGGATCACTTCCGGGTCAAACTCCACGAAGAGGTAGTTAGGGAATAGCGGTTCGCTCACTTTAACCCGTTTGCCGCGCTGAATTTTTTCGAGCGTAATAACGGGCGTCAGGCAGTTCACCGCCTGACGTTCAAGATGTTCCTGTGCGCGCTGAAGCTGCCCACGTTTGCAATACAGTAAATACCAGGCCTGCATAGTCACTCTTTCCCTTGGTTCGGGGCGCAAGCATACCAAAACCCCGACGGGATCGCTAAGTTGATTATAATGGCCGGACGTTGATAATACGGTATAAGTTCACCCAAATTTAACAAAATTACAGCATCACGCGGGGGAACGCCGTATAATGAAGCGCTTACAGAGAGGCCTTGATTAACTGCATGAAATACCACGATCTACGCGACTTCCTGACGCTGCTCGAAAAGCAGGGTGAACTTAAACGCATTACGCTGCCTGTTGATCCTCATCTGGAAATAACAGAAATTGCCGACCGCACCCTGCGTGCCGGCGGTCCGGCGCTGCTGTTTGAAAATCCCAAAGGCTATGAGATGCCGGTTCTGTGCAACCTCTTTGGCACCCCGCGCCGCGTGGCGTTGGGCATGGGCCAGGAAGATGTCACCGCGTTACGGGAAGTGGGCAAGCTGCTGGCCTTTCTGAAAGAGCCGGAACCGCCGAAAGGCTTCCGCGACCTCTTTGATAAGCTGCCGCATTTTAAGCAGGTGCTTAATATGCCAACCAAACGCCTGCGTGGCGCGCCCTGCCAGCAAAAAGTGCTGACGGGAGACGAGGTTGACCTGACGGCTATCCCGGTTATGCAATGCTGGCCGGAAGATGCCGCACCGCTGATCACCTGGGGGCTGACCGTCACGCGCGGCCCGCACAAGGAGCGGCAGAACTTAGGTATTTACCGCCAGCAGGTGATTGGCAAAAACAAGCTCATCATGCGCTGGCTGTCCCACCGCGGCGGCGCGCTTGATTTCCAGGAGTGGTGCGCGGCTCATCCGGGCGAGCGTTTCCCCATCTCCGTCGCGCTGGGCGCCGATCCGGCCACCATTCTTGGCGCCGTAACACCGGTGCCCGATACCCTCTCTGAATATGCGTTTGCGGGTCTGCTGCGCGGCACCAAAACCGAAGTGGTTAAGTGTATTTCCAACGATCTGGAAGTGCCCGCCAGCGCGGAGATCGTGCTGGAAGGGTATATTGAGCAGGGCGAAATGGCTCCGGAAGGGCCGTACGGCGATCATACGGGCTATTATAACGAAGTGGATAATTTCCCGGTTTTTACCGTCACGCACATTACCCGGCGTGAAGATGCAATCTATCACTCCACCTATACCGGTCGCCCGCCGGATGAACCGGCGGTGCTGGGCGTGGCGCTGAACGAAGTGTTCGTGCCGATCCTGCAAAAGCAGTTCCCGGAAATTGTCGATTTTTACCTGCCGCCGGAAGGCTGTTCCTACCGTCTCGCCGTGGTGACCATGAAGAAGCAGTACGCGGGTCACGCTAAACGGGTCATGATGGGAGTATGGTCTTTCCTGCGCCAGTTTATGTATACCAAGTTTGTGATCGTCTGTGATGATGACGTCAACGCCCGCGACTGGAATGACGTTATCTGGGCTATTACTACGCGTATGGATCCGGCGCGGGATACCGTGCTCGTGGAAAATACGCCCATCGATTATCTGGATTTTGCCTCGCCGGTTTCCGGTCTTGGCTCAAAAATGGGACTGGACGCCACCAATAAATGGCCCGGTGAAACCCAGCGTGAATGGGGACGCCCGATCAAAAAAGATCCTGACGTCATCGCACGCGTGGATGCGATCTGGGACGAGCTGGCCATAATGAGTAACGGTAAAAGTGACCGTTAGCCCTATAGACTTCCCGACAGAGAGAGCGAATGACAACCTTAAGCTGTAAAGTGACCTCGGTAGATGCTATCACCGACACCGTATATCGCGTCCGTTTAGTGCCAGAAGCACCCTTCTCTTTCCGTGCGGGCCAATACCTGATGGTGGTGATGGATGAGCGTGATAAGCGTCCCTTTTCTATGGCCTCTACGCCTGCGGAGAAGGAGTTTATCGAGCTGCACATCGGTGCGTCAGAGCTTAACCTCTATGCCATGGCGGTCATGGACCGCATTCTCAAAGAGCGCCAGATCGTGGTGGATATTCCCCACGGCGAAGCCTGGCTGCGCGACGACGAGGATCGTCCTCTGATTTTGATCGCTGGCGGAACGGGCTTCTCATACGTGCGCTCCATTCTGCTTACCGCGCTGGCGCGCAATCCAAATCGCGATATCACCATCTACTGGGGTGGCCGGGAAGAGAAACATCTCTACGATCTGGCCGAACTGGAAGCGCTGAGCGTCACGCACCCGAACCTGCGCATTGAGCCGGTCGTGGAGCAGCCGGAAGAGGGCTGGCGCGGGCGTAACGGGACGGTGCTGACGGCGGTACTGCAGGACTATGGCACGCTGGCGGATCACGATATCTATATCGCTGGTCGTTTTGAAATGGCGAAAATTGCCCGCGACCTCTTCTGCAACGAGCGCCAGGCGCGTGAAGATCGTCTGTTCGGGGATGCGTTTGCTTTTATTTAAAGTTTAAATAAAAAACCCGCCCCTGACAGGCGGGAAGAACGGCAACTAAACTGTCTCTCTTCGCCAGTGAGCCATAACGGCGTTGGCTACGCTCGTTATGACGTCACTGGCTTTGAGATACTTTTCCTGATTTACACTCTCTCAAATACCGTCGCGATACCCTGACCCAGCCCGATGCACATGGTGGCCAGACCAAACTGGGCATCCTTGCGTTCCATCAGATTCAGCAGGGTGGTACTGATGCGCGCCCCGGAGCAGCCCAGCGGGTGACCCAGCGCAATGGCGCCGCCGTTGAGGTTGATCTTCTCGTCAATCTGCTCCATCAGCCCCAGATCTTTAATGCACGGCAGGATCTGCGCGGCAAACGCTTCGTTCATCTCAAACAGGTCGATATCGCTGGCAGCCAGCCCCGCTTTCTTCAGCGCCAGCTTAGAGGCCGGCACCGGACCGTAGCCCATAATTGACGGATCGCAGCCGACCACCGCCATAGAACGCACGCGGGCGCGGGGTTTCAGCCCCAGCTCGCGGGCGCGGCTTTCGCTCATCACCAGCATTGCGGCGGCGCCGTCGGAGAGGGCGGAAGAGCTGCCCGCCGTAACGGTGCCGGTCACCGGATCGAAGGCTGGACGCAGCGCGGAGAGCGCTTCGACAGTGGTTTCAGGACGAATCACCTCGTCGTAGTTAAACTGCTTCAACACGCCGTCGGCATCGTGGCCCCCGGTCGGGATGATTTCGTTTTTAAACGCGCCGGATTGCGTGGCGGCCCAGGCGCGGGCATGGGAACGTGCGGCAAACGCGTCCTGCATTTCACGGCTGATACCGTGCATACGGGAGAGCATTTCAGCGGTCAGTCCCATCATACCCGCCGCTTTGGCGACGTTACGGCTTAAGCCCGGATGAAAATCGACGCCGTGGCTCATCGGCACATGGCCCATATGTTCCACGCCGCCTACCATGCAGACCTGTGCGTCGCCGGTCATGATCATACGCGCCGCGTCGTGCAGCGCCTGCATGGACGATCCGCACAGCCGGTTGACGGTGACCGCCGGTACGGAGTGGGGGATTTCCGCCAGCAGCGCGGCGTTGCGGGCAATGTTAAAGCCCTGCTCCAGCGTCTGCTGCACGCAGCCCCAGTAGATATCGTCAATCGTGGCCGCTTCCAGCGCCGGGTTGCGCGCCAGCAGGCTACGCATCAGGTGCGCGGAGAGCTCCTCCGCACGCACGTTACGGAATGCGCCGCCTTTTGAACGGCCCATCGGGGTGCGAATTGCATCGACAATGACAACCTGTTCCATTGTGACTCCTTAAGCCGTTTTCAGTTCGCCAGCCGGACGGGCAGGCTCAACCGGGGGATAGTACGGTTCGTTATGGCGGGCTTTGTTACGCAGGCCCTCAGGCACTTCATACAGCGGGCCGAGGTGCTGGTACTGCTGGGCCATATCGAGATATTTCGCGCTACCGAGCGTATCCAGCCAGCGGAACGCGCCGCCATGGAACGGAGGGAAGCCAAGGCCGTAGACCAGCGCCATATCCGCTTCTGCCGGGCTACCGATAATGCCTTCTTCCAGGCAACGCACCACTTCGTTCACCATCGGGATCATCATGCGGGCAATGATCTCTTCCTCGCTAAACTCGCGTTTCGGCTGGCTCACTTCTGCCAGCAGGCTGTCTACCGCCGCATCTTCTTCTTTATTCGGCTTGCCTTTGTTGTCCTCTTTATAGCGCCAGAAGCCGAGGCCATTTTTCTGGCCGAAACGGTTTGCTTCAAACAGCGCATCGATGGCGTCGCGGTAATCTTTCTGCATACGCTGCGGGAAGCCCGCCGCCATCACCGCCTGGGCGTGATGCGCGGTATCGATACCCACCACATCCAGCAGATAAGCCGGGCCCATCGGCCAGCCGAACTGTTTTTCCATCACCTTATCAATTTTGCGAAAATCAGCGCCGTCGCGCAGCAGCTGGCTAAAACCGGCGAAGTAAGGGAACAGTACGCGGTTAACGAAGAAGCCGGGGCAGTCGTTGACCACAATCGGCGTTTTGCCCATTTTGCTTGCCCACGCCACCACTTTGGCAATCGTCTCATCCGAGGTTTTTTCGCCACGAATGACCTCTACCAGCGGCATACGATGCACCGGATTAAAGAAGTGCATGCCGCAGAAGTTTTCCGGACGCTTGAGCACGCTCGCCAGCTCGCTGATAGGAATGGTGGAAGTATTAGACGCCAGAACGGTATCCGGGCGAACTTTATCTTCGGTCTCCGTCAGCACCGCCTTTTTCACTTTCGGGTTTTCGACCACCGCTTCGACCACGACATCCACACGGTCAAAGCCGGAATAGTCGAGCGTAGGGTGAATTGTTGAAATGACGCCCGCCAGCTTCAGGCCGTCGATCCTGCCACGCTCCAGCTGCTTGTTCAGCAGTTTGGCCGCTTCGGTCATACCGAGCGTCAGGGATTTATCGTTGATATCTTTCATGACGACCGGCACGCCTTTCCAGGCCGACTGGTAAGCGATGCCGCCGCCCATAATCCCCGCGCCCAGCACGGCAGCCTGTTTTGGCGTCTCAACGTTTTTGGTCAGTTTTTTCGCCTGGCCTTTTACATACTGATCGTTGAGGAAGATGCCAACCAGGGCGCGCGCTTCGCTGGTATGCGCCAGCGGAACGAAACTTTGATTCTCCAGCTTCAGCGCCTCTTCGCGGCCAAAGCATGCGGCGGCTTCGATAGTTTTCACCGCAGTAATCGGCGCCGGATAGTGTTTACCCGCCGTCTGCATCACCATCCCTTTCGCGATGGTAAAGCTCATGGTCGCTTCGATCTTGCTAAGTTTCAGCGGCTCTAGTTTCGGCTGACGTTTAGCTTTCCAGTCCAGATCGCCGTTGATAGCCTGACGCAGGACGGCAAGCGCCCCCTCTTTCAGTTTTTCCGGCTTCACGAGGCCGTCGACCAGGCCGATTTTAAGCGCCTGCTCTGCGCCCACATCTTTACCGGCGGCGATAATTTCCAGCGCGCTGTCGGCGCCCAGCATGCGGGGCATACGTACGGAGCCGCCAAAGCCAGGCATGATACCCAGTTTGGTCTCAGGCAGGCCGATACGCAGATCCGGCGTGGCAAGGCGGTAGTCGGTGGCCAGCACGCATTCGCAGCCGCCGCCCAGCGCATAGCCATTTACAGCGGAAAGGGTAGGGACCGGCAGATCTTCCAGGCGGTTAAAAACGCTGTTGGCAAAGTGCAGCCACTGGCTTAGCTGCTCCTGCGGAACGAGGAACAGCGACAGAAATTCGGTAATGTCCGCGCCGACGATAAACGCGGCTTTTTCGGAGCGCAGCAGCAGACCTTTCAGGTCGGTTTGTTTTTCAAGCACGTCCAGCGCGTTGCCAAGGCTGGCTACCGTCGCGGTGTCCAGCTTATTCACTGAGCCGGGGGCATCGAACACCAGTTCGGCGATGCCATCTTCCAGCCAGTCTACGTACAGGGTGTCGCCTTTGTAGAGCATGTCAGTCTCCTGAATCCACTAATGGGATCTGGTCATACCAGATGAAGCGGAGTGTGGAATTTATGTTAATAAAATGCAAATTAGTCTTTAAATATTTGCTGGTCCGATCACGCTTGGTGGAAATCACGCAGCACAGGGCAGGTGTGCTAATATGCGATAACTTGAGGTCTGAAAAACGAAAGGAAAAACGATGGACTCCCTGGCCGCACTTTATAAAAATCATATCGTTACGTTACAGGAGCGCACCCGTGATGTGCTGGCGCGTTTTAAACTGGATGCGTTACTTATTCACTCCGGCGAGCTCGTAAACGTCTTTCTTGATGACCATCCTTATCCCTTCAAGGTCAATCCGCAGTTTAAAGCCTGGGTGCCGGTCACACAGGTGCCAAACTGCTGGCTGCTGGTGGACGGTGTGAACAAGCCGAAACTCTGGTTCTATCTGCCGGTGGATTACTGGCACAACGTTGAACCGCTGCCCACCTCCTTCTGGACTGAAGAGGTGGAGGTTATTGCGCTGCCGAAGGCTGACGGTATCGGCAGCCAGCTGCCTGCCGCGCGCGGCAACATCGCCTATATCGGCCCGGTGCCGGAGCGCGCTCTGGGGCTGGATATCGTCGCTGATAAAATCAACCCGAAAGGGGTGCTTGATTATCTGCATTATTACCGCGCCTATAAGACCGATTATGAGCTTTCCTGCATGCGCGAGGCGCAGAAAACGGCAGTAAACGGCCATCGGGCGGCGCAAGAAGCGTTCCTGTCAGGCATGAGCGAGTTTGATATCAACCAGGCTTATCTCACCGCGACCGGCCATCGTGATACCGATGTGCCGTACAGCAACATCGTGGCCCTCAACGAGCACGCCTCCGTTCTGCACTACACCAAACTTGACCATCAGGCGCCTTCTGAGCTGCGCAGCTTCCTGCTGGATGCCGGGGCGGAATATAACGGCTATGCGGCAGACCTCACCCGTACCTGGGCGGCGAATGGCGATACGGAATTTGCGGAACTGATCAAAGACGTTAACGGTGAACAGCTGGCGCTGATCGACACCATGAAGGCGGGCGTCAGCTACGTGGAATACCATATTCAGTTCCATCAGCGCATCGCGAAGCTGCTGCGCAAACATCAGATCGTGACCGACATGAGCGAAGAGGCGATGGTGGAAAACGATCTGACCGGGCCGTTTATGCCGCACGGTATCGGCCACCCGCTGGGGCTGCAGGTGCATGACGTCGCAGGCTTTATGCAGGATGACACCGGCACCCACCTCGCTGCGCCAGCGAAATATCCTTATCTGCGCTGCACCCGCGTGCTGCAGCCGCGTATGGTGCTGACCATCGAACCGGGGATCTACTTCATCGATTCGCTGCTCAATCCGTGGCGTGAAGGGCAGTTCAGCAAGCACTTCAACTGGCAGAAAATTGAGGCGCTGAAACCGTTTGGTGGTATCCGCATTGAAGATAACGTGGTGATCCATGAAAACGGTATCGAGAACATGACGCGGGATCTGAAGCTGGCCTGATGGAAAGCTGGCTGATACCGGCGGGGCCGGTCACCGTTGTTGAAGAGATCAAGAAAAGCCGCTTCATCACGCTGCTGGCGCACACCGACGGCGTGGAGGCGGCGAAGGCGTTCGTGGAGTCGGTCCGCGCGGAACATCCTGACGCACGCCACCACTGCGTGGCGTGGGTGGCCGGGCCGCCGGATGACTCTCAGCAGCTGGGTTTTTCCGACGATGGCGAACCCGCAGGTACAGCAGGCAAACCGATGCTCTCCCAGCTTATGGGAAGCGGCGTTGGGGAAATTACCGCCGTCGTGGTGCGTTACTACGGCGGCATATTGCTGGGCACCGGTGGGCTGGTAAAAGCCTATGGCGGCGGCGTACAGCAGGCGCTAAATCAGCTGGTCTCCGTCCGCAAAACGCCGCTGACCGAATATACTCTGTTGTGTGATTACGGACAGTTGTCCGGTATTGAAACGCTGCTTAAACAGTTTAACGGCGTGATTGTCCACAGCGACTATCAGGCTATGGTGCAATTGCGCGTGGCGCTTCCTCAGGCGGAACGGGCGGCTTTTTCGGCAAAACTGGCGGATTTTAGCCGTGGTGCGTTGCAATTAATGCCGATTGACGAATAATCCCCACCTTACTTTTTGACTATCTAAGGAAGCGGCAGAGATGCATTTTCGCGCCATTACCCGAATCGTTGGACTGCTGGTTATACTCTTTTCCGGGACGATGATCCTGCCGGGGCTGGTCGCGCTTATCTATCGGGACGGCGCGGGGCGCGCGTTTACCCAGACCTTTTTTGTGGCGCTGGTCATTGGCTCGCTGCTGTGGTGGCCGAACCGCCGGCAGAAAGGCGAACTGAAATCCCGTGAGGGGTTTCTTATCGTGGTGCTCTTCTGGACCGTACTGGGGAGCGTGGGTGCGCTGCCGTTTATCTTCTCTGAACAGCCTAATCTCACCGTCACAGACGCCTTTTTTGAATCCTTCTCCGGGTTAACCACCACCGGGGCGACGACGCTGGTCGGGCTTGATTCACTGCCGCATGCGATTCTTTTTTATCGACAGATGCTGCAGTGGTTCGGCGGTATGGGGATCATCGTGCTGGCCGTGGCGATTTTGCCGATACTGGGCGTAGGGGGAATGCAGCTCTACCGGGCGGAGATGCCGGGGCCGCTGAAAGATAATAAGATGCGCCCGCGTATAGCCGAGACGGCCAAAACGCTGTGGCTTATCTACGTTCTGCTGACCATCGCCTGCGCGCTGGCGCTGTGGTTTGCCGGTATGCCCGCCTTTGACGCTATCGGGCATAGCTTTGCCACCATCGCGATTGGCGGCTTTTCCACCCACGATGCCAGCGTTGGCTATTTCGACAGCCCGACCATCAACACCATCATTGCCATCTTCCTGCTTATCTCCGGCTGTAACTATGGCCTGCACTTCTCGTTGCTGAGCGGGCGTAGCCTGAAGGTCTACTGGCGCGACCCGGAGTTCAGGATGTTTATTGGCGTTCAACTGACGCTGGTTGTGATCTGTACGCTGGTGCTGTGGTTCCACGATGTCTATAACTCGGCGATGACGACGCTCAATCAGGCCTTCTTCCAGGTGGTGTCGATGGCGACCACCGCCGGATTCACTACCGACAGTATTGCCCGCTGGCCGCTCTTTTTGCCGGTGCTGCTTCTCTGTTCTGCATTTATCGGCGGCTGCGCCGGTTCAACGGGGGGCGGTCTGAAGGTGATTCGTATCCTCCTGCTCTTTAAGCAGGGGAACCGTGAACTGAAACGACTTGTGCATCCAAATGCGGTTTATAGCATCAAGCTGGGCAACCGCGCGCTGCCAGAACGTATACTTGAAGCTGTTTGGGGATTTTTCTCCGCCTACGCGCTGGTATTTATCGTCAGTATGCTGGCGATTATCGCCACGGGCGTAGATGATTTCTCGGCGTTCGCTTCGGTTGTGGCGACGCTTAATAACCTTGGGCCGGGGCTTGGTGTGGTGGCGGATAACTTTGCCAGCATGAACCCGGTAGCGAAGTGGATCCTGATTGCCAATATGTTATTTGGCCGTCTTGAGGTGTTCACTTTGCTGGTGCTGTTTACCCCTACATTCTGGCGTGAGTAAGGACAGACCGGTGAAAACATTAATTCTTTTTTCCACCCGTGACGGGCAGACGCGTGAAATCGCCCACTATATGGCGTCTGAACTCCAGGAGCTGGGCATCTGCGCCGATGTGGTCAATCTCAACCGTGCGGAGGAGATTAGCTGGGAGCAATACGATCGCGTGGTGATTGGCGCGTCAATCCGCTATGGCCATTTCCATCCGGCGCTCGATCGTTTTGTGAAAAAACATGCGGCAACGCTCAATGGATTGCCGGGCGCCTTCTATTCCGTCAACCTGGTCGCCCGTAAAGCGGAAAAGCGTACCCCGCAGACTAACAGCTATACACGAAAGTTTTTGATGCACTCTCCCTGGCGACCGGAGCTGTGCGCCGTTTTCGCGGGCGCGCTGCGTTATCCCCGCTACCGCTGGTATGACCGTTTTATGATTCGCTTCATTATGAAGATGACGGGCGGCGAAACGGATACGCGTAAAGAAGTGGTCTATACGGACTGGCGGCAGGTAGCCAGTTTTGCCCGTGATATTGCTCAATTAGCAGACTATTCGCACTTTTAATAAGCGTAAAGTTTGAAAAATAAGCGAACAAAAAGTTTTTTGAATTTTATGCTTGTCAGCGCCGAAGAACTCCCTATAATGCGCCACCACTGACACGGAACAACGGCACGCAAGCCGCCGGGTCAGCAGGGTTCTCCCGGCGAAAGCCGCTGAAGGATCCCGGAGAAAAGCGAAAATAAAAGCTTGACTCTGAAGCGGGAAAGTGTAATATGCACACCCCGCGCCGCAGCGAAAAACGAAGCGGCACTGCTCTTTAACAATTTATCAGACAATCTGTGTGGGCACTCAGGTGACATGGATTCTTAACGTCCCCGGACGAAAAATGAATACCAAGTCTCATTGAGTGAACACGTAATTCATTACGAAGTTTAATTCTTTGAGCATCAAACTTTTAAATTGAAGAGTTTGATCATGGCTCAGATTGAACGCTGGCGGCAGGCCTAACACATGCAAGTCGAACGGTAGCACAGAGAGCTTGCTCTCGGGTGACGAGTGGCGGACGGGTGAGTAATGTCTGGGAAACTGCCTGATGGAGGGGGATAACTACTGGAAACGGTAGCTAATACCGCATAACGTCGCAAGACCAAAGAGGGGGACCTTCGGGCCTCTTGCCATCAGATGTGCCCAGATGGGATTAGCTAGTAGGTGGGGTAACGGCTCACCTAGGCGACGATCCCTAGCTGGTCTGAGAGGATGACCAGCCACACTGGAACTGAGACACGGTCCAGACTCCTACGGGAGGCAGCAGTGGGGAATATTGCACAATGGGCGCAAGCCTGATGCAGCCATGCCGCGTGTATGAAGAAGGCCTTCGGGTTGTAAAGTACTTTCAGCGGGGAGGAAGGCG
>NZ_FCOP01000003.1 GCF_900021175.1 Pseudenterobacter timonensis | reverse complement strand
AAGACGATGACGTTGATAGGCCGGGTGTGTAAGCGCAGCGATGCGTTGAGCTAACCGGTACTAATGAACCGTGAGGCTTAACCTTACAACGCCGAAGATGTTTTGGCGTGAGAGACCGATTTTCAGCTTAGATTCAGACGTCCGAAGGATTTTGCGCTGAGACAAGGCGGCAAGCGAAGAAAAGGAAGGAGCATACTGAAGTATGTGACTGACTTTACGAGCGCAGCCAACGCAGTATCAGCACAAAAGACACAGGACAGAGCGACAAGAATTTGCCTGGCGGCTTTAGCACGGTGGTCCCACCTGACCCCATGCCGAACTCAGAAGTGAAACGCCGCAGCGCCGATGGTAGTGTGGGGCCTCCCCATGCGAGAGTAGGGAACTGCCAGGCATCAAACAAGTGAAGAGGCCATCCGCAAGGATGGCCTTTTTGCGTTTTTGCACCACTGAATTTTGTAGACCGGGTAAGGCGAAGCCGCCACTCGGCAAATCAGAGCGTACTCCACGTCACAATAAACGCTGCAATCCCATCTACATCATTCAAATCCAGCACCGGAATTTCCAGCGGTAACGAAACATCACTGGCCACTGCAATCACATGCTCATCCAGCGTTAATTCGCTGACATCATGCCCGGCATCGCTTCGGAACAGTAAGATTTTCGCAACCGCTTCATGTTTAAACCCTTCAACCAGCACCAGGTCCAGAGTGGAATGATCCATACGACTGACCAGATAAGCGAGATCCAGCGGCGCTTCATCCGGGATTTCTGTCATCAATGCCCAGCGCCGGGAACTAGCCACTATTGTCTGGGCCGCGCCAGCCTTACGTAGCTCATAGCTGTCTTTTCCCGGCTTATCGACATCCATATTATGGTGAGTGTGTTTAATCAATCCGGGACGAATACCTTTGCTGCAAAGCGCAGGTATCAGTTTCTTCAGCAGCGTGGTTTTTCCTGTACCGCTCCATGCCGCAATCGCTAATACGGGAATCATTTATGCTCCTGCATCATCAGTAAATCTTCCGTAGTATTCACATTCACAAACGCTGATTTCAGATCGCTAAAATCAACCGGATGGCCGCCGGAACGACGCATAAACATCATTACCCGTCGTTCTCCGGTAGTAAGGTAATTTTGCAGGTCTGGAACTAACCCTCTGTTAATCAAAGCAATAGTGGGATGATCCCGTTCGCCGTCATGGGCCCATACTACGGGGGCGTCCTCGCGCTGCTGAACGAACCTTTCCACCAGACAGGCGGGAATAAAAGGGGTATCACAGGCGCAAAAGACAAACCACTCGCCTGACGCCTGCTGCATAACGCTTAACATGCCGGCCAGCGGCCCCGGGAAATCCGCAAGCGTATCCCTAATCACAGGGAATCCGCTTTGCTGATAAGTATCGATATGCCGGTTGGCGCTGATGGTTATCGCTGATACCTGATTTTTCAGGGCGTCAGCCACATGCTGCCAGAGCGGTTTGCCGTTAAGTAACTGCAATCCTTTATCTTTTCCGCCCATACGCCTGGCCCGGCCCCCGGCCAGAATGACGCCCGTTATGTTCCGGTGCTGATCCAAAAATATCGCCTCTTTTATTGTGGGATTGACCCTGTTAACGTGTCTTTCTACACGAAAGGAGCACACTATGAAATGCAAACGTCTGAATGAAGTTATCGAACTCCTCCAGCCTGCCTGGCAGAAAGAGCCAGAACTCAATCTGATGCAATTTTTACAGAAACTGGCGAAAGAGTCAGGTTATGAGGGCGAGCTGGCCGACCTTTCTGATGACATCCTTATCTATCATCTTAAGATGCGTGATTCCGCAAAAGATGCGGCTATCCCGGGTATTCAGAAAGATTATGAAGAAGATTTTAAAACGGCGCTGCTGCGCGCGCGTGGCGTAATCAAAGAGTAAAAGCGTGTAATTGGCGCCACCGAGTCCGCCGTTAAATGATATCCTGAATCATTCGTATAGTTTCCGGATGATCGGATGAACGACAACGCTTTTACTTTCCAGACACTACACCCGGATACCATTATGGATGCGCTGTTCGAGCAGGGTATCCGCGTGGACTCCGGGCTTACCCCTTTAAACAGTTACGAAAACCGCGTTTATCAGTTTCAGGACGAGGATCGGCAGCGCTTCGTTGTTAAATTCTATCGCCCTCACCGCTGGACGGCTGAGCAAATTCAGGAAGAACACCAGTTCGCTCTCGATCTGCTTGATGATGAAGTTCCTGTCGCCGCGCCTTTGCTCTTTAATCAGCAGACTCTGCTCACGCATCAGGGCTTCTTCTATGCCGTTTTTCCCTGTCTCGGTGGTCGTCAGTTTGAAGCTGATAATATCGATCAGATGGAGTCTGTGGCGCGTTATCTTGGTCGGATCCATCAGACAGCCCGTAAGCGTATTTTCCAGGTGCGTCCGACAATGGGAATTGAGGAATACCTGACTGCGCCGCGGCAGGTATTTGAAGCCACATCGCTTATTCCCGCATCCTTAAAAGTGGCATTCCTGAATGCGACAGATGCGCTTATTGATGCGACCAAAGCGCGCTGGGATAATAACGTTCCGGTGCTTCGTCTGCACGGCGACTGCCACGCCGGAAATATTCTCTGGCGCGACGGCCCTCTATTTGTCGATCTTGACGATGCCCGTATGGGGCCTGCTATTCAGGATCTGTGGATGCTGCTCAACGGTGATAAAGCTGAGCAACGTATGCAGCTTGAAACGATTATCGAAGCCTATGAGGAGTTTAGCCCTTTCAATTCAGACGAAATCGTCCTGATTGAGCCTTTACGTGCCATGCGTTTTGTCTATTATCTCGCGTGGTTAATCAGGCGTTGGGATGATCCCGCATTTCCCAGAAACTTCCCGTGGTTAAGCGGAGAAGATTACTGGCGCAATCAGATAACCATTTTTACTGAACAGGTGAAGGTTCTGCAGGAACCGCCTCTACAATTAACGCCAATGTATTAATCGACACACCCAGGAGAAAGTTGATCATGAAAAAAATTTGGCTGGCGCTGGCAGGAATGATTCTGGCATTTAGCGCATCTGCGGCACAGTTTACCGACGGTAAACAGTACACCACGCTTGAAAAGCCGGTTGCAGGCGAACCGCAGGTACTGGAATTTTTCTCGTTCTACTGCCCGCACTGCTACCAGTTCGAGGAAGTGCTTCATGTTTCTGACAACGTGAAGAAAAAGCTGCCGGAAGGCACCAAAATGACTAAGTATCACGTTGAGTTCCTTGGTCCGCTGGGCAAAGAGCTGACTCAGGCGTGGGCCGTTGCGATGGCGCTGGGCGTGGAAGACAAAGTCACCGCTCCGATGTTTGAAGCCGTGCAGAAAACCCAGACCGTACAAACCGTTGCGGACATCCGCAAGGTCTTTGTGGATGCGGGCGTAAAAGGGGAAGAGTATGACGCGGCCTGGAACAGTTTTGTCGTGAAATCTCTGGTGGCCCAGCAGGAAAAAGCCGCGGCGGATCTGCAGCTGCAGGGTGTGCCGGCAATGTTTGTTAACGGCAAATACCAGCTGAACATGCAGGGAATGGATACCAGCAGCATGGATATTTTCGTTCAGCAATATGCGGATACCGTAAAATATCTGGTTGAAAAGAAGTAAGTGAAAGAAGCAAAAACGCCGGTCAATGACCGGCGTTTTTGTTTGAGGCTTTGAGATTTTCAATCAGCATATCTTTTTCGTTCCACAGGGTATTCAGCCAGAGCTGGAAATGCCGCTTGAAGTTTTTATCGTTAACATAATCCCCGTGTAACTCCTCCGCGACGGGCAGCATATTTACCCGAACCACAATGCGTGTCAGCTTACCGCTGAGCATATCACTGAAAGGAGTTTTATCATTTTCCGGATAACAGAGCGTGACGTTCAGCATTTTATCGAACTGGTTGCCGAGCACGTTGAGCGCCATGGCAATACCTGCCGCTTTGGGTGGCAGCAGATTTTTATAGGGTGACCGGCTCTGGCGGCGTTTCTCTTCGGTAAAGCGGGAGCCTTCAACGAAATTCACAATGGTAGTGGGATGGAGGCGAAATTTCTCGCAGGAGCGGCGTGTGGTTTCGACATCTTTGCCGCGCCGTTCCGGATGACGGATTAAATAACTGCGGGAATAGCGTTTCATAAAAGGCATATCCAGCGCCCAGCATGCGAGACCAATAAACGGTACCCAGGCCAGCTCCTGCTTGAGAAAATACTTATTCATCGGGATATGTTTGCGAAACAGGACGCACAACACCACAATATCTGCCCAGCTGTGGTGGTTACAGATCAGCAAATACCAGTTTTTCTTATTCAGACCTTCCAGCCCTTCCACATCCCATTTCAGATATGGATTTAAATGCAGCAGCGCCGCCAGCCCTTCGCACCAGCAGTACATCATGAAATTACAAAATGTCGATACGGCTCGCCAGACAGGAGGCACAGGCAGAAGCAACTTAACGATCCCGGCCACGATGATCGGTACGGAACAGGCGATGGTGATTAGAATAGTTAAAGCGATGCTCAGAAGCAGGGTTATCGCAGCGAGTAATCTCGACATGGCTTTTATTTTCAAAAAGTTATATGTAAAAAGGCGGCCAGGTTGTAGGCGCAGGGCGCTGATTTTACCAGAAAAGCATCAGAAGATTGGTGGTTTCACACTGGAATCCTTGGCGTTTTGCGCTGTACCAGAGGAAAATACTGGCTCGCTGATCCTGTCGCGCTGAATATCCACATCGCGTAAATAGTCACCACGGGTAAAAATTCAGCGACAATACCTTATTAACCCATTGAATAATTTAATCAAAAGCGATCTGCAGGATCGAAAGATTAACAATTATTAATGCGGAAAATAAAATATTCACAAAGTTATCCACAGAGAAATTTTGCGACCGATCCAGACGACCGCAAAATCTTTTCCTGTATTGCGCCCTAAAAACTGATGTTTTCATCCTTCTGTGGCATCCTTTATCCATAAATTGATAAAAGGCACGACATTATGGTTCAGATCCCAGAAAACCCGCTTATTCTCGTCGACGGCTCCTCTTACCTGTATCGGGCGTATCATGCGTTTCCTCCTCTGACCAACAGCGCAGGAGAGCCTACCGGCGCAATGTACGGCGTGCTGAACATGCTGCGTAGCTTGATTTTGCAGTATCACCCTTCGCATGCCGCCGTGGTCTTTGACGCGAAAGGGAAAACCTTCCGTGATGAGCTATTTGAACATTACAAATCCCACCGCCCGCCGATGCCGGACGATCTGCGTGCGCAGATCGAGCCGCTGCACGCCATGGTGAAAGCGATGGGCCTGCCGCTGCTGGCGGTATCCGGCGTAGAAGCGGACGACGTCATCGGTACGCTGGCGCGCGAAGCTGAAAAAATGGGCCGTCCGGTACTGATCAGCACCGGTGATAAAGATATGGCGCAGCTGGTCACGCCGAACATCACCCTGATCAACACCATGACCAATACCATTCTTGGCCCGGACGAGGTGGTCACGAAATATGGCGTACCGCCGGAGCTGATCATCGACTTCCTCGCCCTGATGGGCGACTCGTCGGATAACATTCCGGGTGTTCCTGGCGTCGGGGAAAAGACCGCCCAGGCGCTGCTGCAGGGGCTGGGCGGGCTGGATACGCTCTATGCGGAGCCGGAAAAAATCGCCGGGCTTACCTTCCGCGGCGCCAAAACCATGGCGGTGAAGCTTGAACAAAACAAAGAGGTGGCCTACCTCTCTTACCAGCTGGCAACCATCAAAACCGACGTGGAGCTTGAACTCACCTGCGATCGGCTTGAGGTGCAGCCGCCGCTGGCGGATGAGCTTCTCTCCCTGTTCAGAAAGTATGAGTTCAAGCGCTGGACTGCCGACGTTGAGGCCGGAAAATGGCTGCAGGCAAAAGGCGCTAAACCTGTGGCTAAGCCGCAGGAAAGCGTAGCGGATAGCGCTGAAGAGCCAGAAGAAGAAGCCGCGGCGCTCTCCTCTGAGCACTATGAGACGGTGCTGGAAGAGGCACAGCTCATCGCCTGGATTGAGAAGCTGAAAAAAGCGCCGGTCTTTGCGTTCGATACTGAAACCGACAGTCTGGACAACGTCTCTGCCAACCTGGTGGGACTCTCGTTCGCCACGGAACCCGGCATCGCCGCTTACGTTCCGGTTGCCCATGACTATCTTGATGCGCCGGATCAGATCCCGCGTGAGCGCGTACTGGAACTGTTAAAGCCCATTCTGGAAGATGAAAAGGCGCTGAAGGTGGGGCAGAACCTGAAGTTCGATCGCGGGATTATGCAAAACTACGGTATTGAGTTGCGCGGTATCGCCTTCGACACCATGCTGGAATCTTATATCCTTGATAGCGTCGCTGGCCGCCACGATATGGATTCCCTTTCTGCGCGCTGGCTGAAGCACAACACCATTACCTTTGAAGCGATCGCAGGGAAGGGTAAAAATCAGCTTACCTTTAACCAGATTGCCCTGGAGGAGGCCGGACGTTATGCGGCGGAAGATGCCGACGTCACGCTTCAGCTGCATCTGAAGATGTGGCCTAAACTGCAAAAGTTTGCCGGTCCGTTGAACGTGTTCGAACATATCGAAATGCCGCTGGTGCCTGTTCTCTCTCGTATTGAGCGCAACGGCGTCAAAATCGATCCTGCCGTGCTGCACAAACATTCCGAAGAGATCGCCCTGCGCCTCAACGAGCTGGAGCAAAAAGCGCATGATATTGCAGGCGAGGCGTTTAACCTCTCCTCCACCAAGCAGCTGCAAACCATTCTGTTTGAAAAGCAGGGCATCAAGCCGCTGAAGAAAACCCCTGGTGGGGCGCCCTCTACTTCGGAAGAGGTGCTGGAAGAGCTGGCGCTGGATTACCCTCTGCCGAAGGTCATTCTGGAATATCGCGGCCTGGCTAAGCTGAAGTCGACCTATACTGACAAACTGCCGCTGATGATCAATCCTAAAACCGGTCGCGTCCATACCTCGTACCACCAGGCGGTGGCGGCAACCGGCCGACTCTCCTCTACCGATCCGAACCTGCAGAACATTCCTGTGCGCAACGAAGAGGGACGCCGTATTCGTCAGGCCTTCATCGCGCCGGAAGAGTATGTGATCGTCTCCGCCGACTACTCGCAGATTGAGCTGCGCATCATGGCGCACCTGTCGCGTGATAAAGGCTTACTGAGCGCGTTTGCCGAAGGAAAGGATATTCACCGGGCAACGGCGGCAGAAGTATTTGGCCTGCCGCTGGAGAGCGTCACCGGCGAGCAGCGCCGCAGCGCGAAAGCGATTAACTTTGGTCTGATTTACGGTATGAGCGCTTTCGGCCTGTCGCGTCAGCTGAATATTCCGCGGAAAGAGTCGCAGAAGTATATGGATCTCTACTTCGAACGCTATCCGGGCGTACTGCAATATATGGAGCGTACCCGCGCGCAGGCGAAAGAGAAAGGCTATGTAGAGACCCTGGATGGTCGTCGTCTTTACCTGCCGGACATCAAATCCAGCAACGCGGCGCGCCGGGCTGGCGCCGAGCGTGCGGCAATTAACGCGCCGATGCAGGGGACCGCAGCGGATATCATCAAACGCGCCATGATCGCGGTTGACGCCTGGCTGGAAAAAGAGAAACCGCGTGTGCGGATGATCATGCAGGTACACGATGAACTGGTGTTTGAAGTGCATCGTGACGATGTTGACGCCGTCTCGAAAAAGATCCACGAACTAATGGAAAACAGCATGAAGCTGGACGTTCCGTTGCTGGTGGAAGTGGGTGTGGGCGAAAACTGGGATCAGGCTCACTAAAGGTTGACGGAACAAGAGCGATGTTCCGTAAGTAAGCAACATAAATAAGAACTTTTTGTGACGGTAATTAAAATTTCTTCTGTAAAGAATGAAAAAAAACTACAAAAAGTGCTTTTTCCAGCGACAAAAAAAGGGTAGAGTTAACGACGTAGGGTACAGAGGTAAGATGTTCTATCTTTCAGACCTTTTACTTCACGTAATCGGATTTGGCTGAATATTTTAGCCGCCCCAGTCAGTAATGACTGGGGCGTTTTTTATGCGCCAAAGAAAATGGGCGATAAAAAAAGCGCGGACATCGCCGCGCTTCCTGTTACTCTTCCGCTTCTGTTGCGGGCTCCAGTTCGTTAAACCAGCTGTCCAGCTTCTGACGCAGCTTGTCCACGCCCTGTTTCTTCAGGGAAGAGAATGCTTCCACCTGCACATCGCCGTTAAAGGCAATCACAGCTTCGCGAACCATATTCAGTTGCGCCTTACGCGCACCGCTCGCCAGCTTGTCGGCTTTGGTAAGCAGCACCAGCACGGCAATATCACTCTCAACCGCCCAGCGAATCATCTGCTGATCGAGATCTTTAAGCGGATGACGAATATCCATCAGCACCACCAGGCCCTTCAGGCAGAGGCGTTTTTCCAGGTATTCACCCAGCGCGCGTTGCCATTTGATCTTCATCTCTTCCGGTACTTCTGCATAGCCATAACCGGGCAGATCCACCAGGCGTTTGCCGTCGGCCACCTCAAAGAGGTTAATCAGCTGGGTACGGCCCGGCGTTTTTGAGGTACGCGCCAGGTTTTTCTGATTAGTAAGCGTGTTCAGGGCGCTGGATTTTCCCGCATTGGAGCGGCCAGCGAATGCCACTTCAAGCCCTGTGTCGGCAGGCAGATGGCGAATGTCAGGCGCGCTGGTTACAAAACGCGTCTGTTGGTAATTCCATTGGGTCACGTGGTCGTCTCCGAAAATCGTTATCTGAGAGGATTATACCTGAATGCGGACAAAAGGCTTTTCCCATCGCGCCAGCAATGTAAGTTATAACCCTTCAGATTGTAAGACATTGGCTATTTATACCCTGGGAGATTGAAGAGACGCTTCAGGTGAACAAAATAGCAAATCATTAATAAACAATAACTTAATATTAAGTAATATTCTTAAAATCCATTTCTGCATCGCACAGAGCCTTGTTAGTTATGCGAAGTAAGGTAAAGTAATGTTTATAGCGAGGACGCTGACAGGATTACGACTTAAGGACAAGGGTCAGGAACGCCAGGAGGCGAAGACTCAGGATTGTCAGGATGATAGCGCCAGGAGGCGTTTAAAAGGGAAAAGGAACCGTATCAGGGACGGTAGCAGCCAAAGGATAGCCAGGGTCGGTTGTAGGCAAACAAGGACGATAAGACCCGTTCAGGGTTATGAGTCAGGAAAAAAGGCGACAGATTGCTCTGTCGCCTTTTTTCTTTGCTTGCTTTCTGCTAGATTTCGCCGCAATTCTATACTGAAGAAAACGGCTTAAAGATAAAGATTATGAAAAAACCGACCTCCGCACCGGCTGCAAAACGCCCTGCAAAAGCGCGCCGCAAATCGCGTGAAGAAATAAACCAGGAAGCACGCGACCGCAAACGTGCGAAGAAGCACCGCGGTCACGCTGCGGGCAGTCGTGCAACCGGAGGCGGTGCATCTGGCTCCTCTGCGCAAAACAACAAAAATAAAGATCCGCGTATCGGCAGTAAAAAACCGGTTCCGCTGGGCGTGACTGACACCCCGGTAACAAAGCAGCACAAACCAAAGAGCGAGAAACCTATGCTTTCACCGCAGGATGAGCTGGAAATGCTGGAGAACGATGAGCGCCTGGATGCGCTGCTGGAGCGTCTGGAAGAGGGCGAAACCCTGACCGCCGAAGAGCAGACCTGGGTCGATGCCAAACTGGACCGCATCGACGAGCTGATGCAGAAGCTCGGCCTCTCTTATGACGATGAAGAGGAAGAAGAGGAAGACGACAAGCAGGAAGATATGATGCGTCTTCTGAAGGGTGGAAACTAACATTTGCACCCGGCAGGTACTTTGGTCCTGCTTATAACCCTTCCGGTTATATGTTATCTGGTGTGGTTATTCGTTAAACTACGGCGGTTGTCGCGGCGACAGAAGTGGCTGCGCACCCGGATGATGGCCCGCAATGGGGCCAGAACGGGCCGCCGTATACGAACGCGACACCAACGGAAGGAGTGAGCATGTCTGTACCAACCATCGACTGGGATCTGGCCCTTATCCAGAAATATAACTATTCCGGGCCGCGTTATACGTCCTATCCCACCGCGCTGGAGTTTAACGAATCCTTCGGCGAGGCTGAGTTTCAGCAGGCGGTGGGGCGCTACCCTGAGCGCCCGCTCTCTCTCTACGTCCACATCCCGTTCTGCCATAAGCTCTGCTACTTTTGCGGCTGCAATAAAATTGTCACCCGGCAGCAGCACAAGGCCGATCAGTATCTTGATGCGCTGGAGCAGGAGATTCGCCATCGCGCGCCGCTGTTCGCCGGACGGCAGGTCAGCCAGCTCCACTGGGGCGGCGGCACGCCCACCTATCTGAACAAAGCGCAGATCAGCCGCCTGATGGGGCTGTTGCGCCAGCATTTCCGTTTTAACGACGACGCGGAGATCTCGATCGAGGTCGATCCGCGTGAAATCGAGCTGGATGTACTGGATCACTTACGCGCCGAAGGCTTTAACCGCCTGAGCATGGGCGTGCAGGATTTCAATAAAGAGGTGCAGCGGCTGGTCAATCGCGAGCAGGATGAAGAGTTTATCTTTGCCTTACTCAACCATGCCCGCGAAATTGGTTTTACCTCCACCAACATCGACCTGATTTATGGCCTGCCGAAACAGACGCCGGAGAGCTTTGCCTTTACGCTCCAGCGCGTGGCTGAGCTTAACCCGGATCGCCTGAGCGTCTTTAATTACGCGCATCTGCCGACGCTCTTTGCGGCGCAGCGTAAAATTAAGGATGCCGATCTGCCTTCCGCTCAGCAGAAGCTTGATATTTTGCAGCAGACCATCGCCTCGCTGACCGGGGCGGGCTATCAGTTTATCGGCATGGATCACTTTGCCCGCCCGGATAACGAGCTGGCTGTCGCCCAGCGGGAAGGGGTGCTGCATCGTAACTTCCAGGGCTACACCACCCAAGGGGATACCGATCTGCTGGGCATGGGCGTATCGGCCATTAGCATGCTTGGCGACTGCTACGCGCAGAACCAGAAAGAGCTGAAGCTCTACTATCAGCAGGTAGACGAAACCGGCAACGCGCTGTGGCGCGGCATCGCATTAACCCGCGACGACTGCATTCGTCGTGATGTGATTAAGGCGCTGATCTGTAATTTCCGTCTCGATTTTGCCGCAACGGAAACGCAGTGGGATCTGAACTTTAAAGCCTATTTTGCAGAGGACCTGGCGCTGCTCGCGCCGCTGGCAAAAGACGGGCTGGTGGAGATCGCGGAAAGCAGTATCGAGGTGACGCCGAAGGGACGGTTGTTGATTCGTAATATCTGCATGTGTTTCGACGCATATCTGCGCCAGAAGGCGCGTCTGCAGCAATTTTCGCGCGTGATTTAAGACGCATCGCCGGGTGGCGCTTCGCTTACCCGGCCTACATTTGAGATTTTGTAGGCCGGGTAAGGCGAAGTTGCCGCCCGGCTTTTCATCGACAACGTGCTAGCTAAACAGCCCAACCAGCGCCGCACACAGTACCGCAGCGACGGCGGTTTGCGGCGTGTGGCTTTCCGCAGCTCCGCTCGAAAGCAAAGTCATTAATGATTCCAGCATGATGGTCCCCCCCAAATTTCCGGGCACGATCATACAAAACTCATCGGAACAGTAAAGCGCAAAATAACGTCACTTTGCGCTCAATTATTCATCTTTACATTACGACTGCGCGTTACTCCATTCCCAGCTCTTTCAGCTTGCGTGTCAGGGTGTTTCGCCCCCAACCCAGCAGGCGGGCCGCCTCCTGTTTATGTCCCTGGGTATGGCGAAGGGCGGTGGTCAGCAGCGTGCGCTCCATTTCGGGCTGCGCCTCGGAAAGGAGATTTTGATGACCGGAACGCAGCGCCCGATCGGCCCACTGCGCCAGCAGGGTCGCCCAGCTGTCCGGCAGGGTCTGGCCGGTGGTGCTTTCCGGAACGGTCGCCTCAAACAGTTCGGCCGGAAGATCCTGAATAAGCACCTCCTGGCCCGCGGCCATGACCGTCAGCCAGCGGCAGGTATTTTCCAGCTGGCGCACGTTGCCCGGCCAGGCCAGACGCGTCAGCGCGGCGTCCGTTTCCGGGTGAAGCTGCTTAGCCTCCACGCCCAGCTCGCGGGCGGCAATCTGCAGGAAATGGCGGGCCAGGCGGGGGATATCCTCCCGACGCTCACGCAGCGGCGGCAGATGTACGCGGATGACGTTCAGGCGATGGAAGAGATCCTCGCGAAATTGCCCCTCCTGCACACGGCGCTCCAGATTCTGGTGCGTGGCGGCGATAATCCGCACATCCACCTTTACCGGGGCATAGCCGCCGACGCGGTAGAACTGGCCATCGGCCAGCACGCGCAGCAGACGGGTCTGCACATCCAGCGGCATATCACCGATTTCATCCAGAAACAGCGTCCCGCCGTCAGCCTGCTCGAAGCGGCCCTGACGGATAGTGTTTGCGCCGGTAAACGCCCCTTTCTCATGGCCGAACAGCTCCGACTCGATAAGATCTTTCGGGATGGCCGCCATATTCAGGGCGATAAAAGGGGCTTTCGCCCGCGGGCTGTGGCGGTGCAGGGCATGGGCGACCAGCTCTTTCCCGGTACCGGATTCGCCGTTAATCAGCACGCTGATGGACGAGCGTGACAGCCGGCCAATAATGCGAAACACATCCTGCATGGCGGGTGCTTCGCCAATAATATCGGTTGTCGGGCCAAATTCGGGGGCATGACGCGGCTGCTGCTGCTCCTGGTAATGGCTGATGGCGCGCTCGACCAGCGCCACCGCTTCGTCGATATCAAACGGCTTGGGCAGGTAATCAAACGCTCCCTGCTGATAGGCGCTTACCGCCGCATCCAGATCGGAATGGGCGGTCATGATGATGACCGGCAGCATAGGGTGTCGCTGCTTAATCTGTTTTAACAGCGCCAGACCGTCCATCCCCGGCATACGAATATCTGAGAGCAGTACGTCCGGTGTTTTGGTGGTGAGCGCATCAAGCACCTCGCTGCCGCTTTCAAACGACACGCAGCTAAGCCCTGCCCCGGTGAGCGCGCGTTCAAGCACCCAGCGGATAGAGCTATCATCATCGACTACCCAGACTATCCCTCGTTGCATCGTCGTCACCTTTATTTTTTGATGGGCAGATAGACCGAAAATTCGGTATGACCTGGCCAGCTGTTAAATTCAATTTTGCCGGAGTGCTGATCGATAAGGCTGCGGGCGATAGAAAGCCCAAGCCCGGTCCCTCCTTCACGGCCGCTCACCATTGGATAGAAAAGCGTGTCCTGAAGATGAGGCGGTATGCCGGGACCGTTATCCTCGACGTCAATCCGTGCCGCCAGGCGGTAGCGAACACCGTGCAGCGTCAGCTGGAAAGCGGTGCGGGTGCGCAGGATGATTTCGCCCCCCTCCGGCCCCAGCGCCTGGAAGGCGTTACGGACGATATTCAGCAGTACCTGTTCAATTTGATCCGGGTCGTGCGGCAGCTCCGGCAGGCTCGGATCGTAATCGCGCACCAGGCGAACGTTGGGCGGCAGCTCCAGCGAAACCAGCTTCACCACGCGCTCCGCCACTTTATGAATGCTTTCCGTCACGTGCATACCGGGATGCTGAGGGCCAAGCAGCCTGTCCACCAGGTTGCGCAGGCGATCGGCCTGCTCAATGATGACGTTGGTGTACTCCGCGAGCATCGGGTCCGGCAGCGCTTTCGTTAACAGCTGCGCCGCGCCGCGCAGGCCGCCCAGCGGATTTTTGATCTCATGGGCCAGGCCGCGCACCAGATCGCGCGCCGCAATCTGCTGTGCGTGCTGGAGCTGCTCCTGGCTGAGGCGGCGCTGGTTATCCATCGGCGCCATCTCCAGCAGAATCAGCCCGTCCGGCAGCCTCTGCGCCGTGAGTGACAGAATATGCGAGCGGCCGTCGATTACCAGCGTCACTTCGTTATCGGTAAAGCCCTGGCCCGCCAGCAGACTCTCCTGCATCAGGCTGATATTGAGAGAAAAATAGCTCAGCAGTTCCGGCAATGGGGTGCCGAAAAGTTTACGCGAGCTTTGCGCCAGCAGCTGTTGCGCCGCCGGGTTGGCGTAATGCACCGCCAGCTCGTCGTCGACCAACAGAATACTGTTAATTAAAGAATTAAGGATCTGCCCAGCATCGGGCAGCTCGCCAGTTGCCATTTAGCAGTCTCCTGGAGTGGTTGCACTATTTTAGTGCATTATAGCTTTTTGATGTGCCAAAGCGCGCAGGATTAGGGTGTTGGCGGAGAAAAAAGCCCATCCTGGGATGGGCTAAAGTTTCCACGGCAACTACTCCCGACGCTGACGCGCCGGGTAAAACAAATCAATTAAACGCTGTAGTACAGCTCAAACTCAACCGGGTGCGGCGTCATGCGAACGCGGTCGTTCTCTTCGCGGCGCAGCGCGATGTAGGCATCAATCGCTTCGTCGGTGAACACGCCGCCAGCGGTCAGGAACTCGCGGTCCAGATCCAGCTCGTTCAGCGCTTCTTCCAGAGAACCGGCAACCTGTGGGATCTCTTTCGCCTCTTCCGGCGGCAGGTCGTACAGGTTCTTATCCATCGCTTCGCCCGGGTGGATCTTGTTCTTAATACCGTCAAGGCCAGCCATCAGCAGCGCGGCGAAGCAGAGGTACGGGTTAGCCGCCGGGTCCGGGAAGCGCACTTCGATACGACGCGCTTTCGGGGACGCGACAACCGGAATACGGATAGAGGCGGAACGGTTACGGGCGGAGTAAGCCAGCATAACCGGCGCTTCGTAACCCGGGACCAGACGCTTGTAGGAGTTGGTGGTCGGGTTCGCCAGGGCGTTGATCGCTTTCGCGTGCTTAATCACGCCGCCGATATAGTAGAGCGCCTGCTCGGACAGACCCGCATATTTGTCGCCAGAGAAGAGGTTGGTGCCATTCTTCGACAGGGACATGTGGCAGTGCATACCGGAGCCGTTATCACCGAACATCGGTTTTGGCATAAAGGTTGCGGTTTTGCCGAAGCGGTGCGCGACGTTGTGAACCACATATTTGTAGATCTGAATTTCGTCCGCTTTTTTGGTCATGGTGTTGAAGCGGGTTGCCACTTCGTTTTGACCAGCGGTTGCCACTTCGTGGTGGTGCGCTTCAACAACCAGACCCATCTGCTCCATGACGGAACACATTTCAGAACGGATGTCCTGGGAAGAGTCTACCGGCGGAACCGGGAAGTAACCGCCTTTCACCGCCGGGCGGTGGCCTTTGTTGCCGCCTTCGTATTTGGTGGAGGAGTTCCATGCGCCTTCGATGTCGTCGATCGCCACGTGAGAACCGGAAATAGACGCGCCGAAACGGATGTCATCAAACAGGAAGAACTCTGGCTCTGGCCCGAACAGAACGGTATCGGCGATGCCGGTAGAGCGCAGGTACTCTTCAGCGCGCTTGGCGATGGAACGCGGATCGCGGTCGTAGCCCTGCAGGGTGCCCGGCTCCAGGATATCGCAGCGGATGATCAGGGTAGAGTCAGCGTAGAACGGATCGATGACCGCGGTGGAGGCGTCCGGCATCAGAACCATGTCAGATTCGTTAATGCCTTTCCAGCCGCCGATGGAGGAGCCGTCAAACATTTTGCCTTCTTCAAAGAACTCGGCGTTTACCTGATGAGCAGGAATCGTGACGTGCTGTTCTTTACCTTTGGTGTCGGTGAAGCGAAGATCGACAAACTTCACTTCGTGTTCATTCAGCATCGTCAAAACGTGTTCAGCGGACATACTTACTCTCCAGAATGGTCATTGTCGTCGTGGTAACGAGGTCATCTAATCAGCGTATTGCTGGCGGTCGTGCCATAATTTTTATAAAGCGAAATCTGTGCCAACTTTTAAAACACCCCAAAAAGGCGTTATCATGCACGCCATAGTGCAAAAGTGCTGCACCACGATGGTTATGTTGCACCAATATAGTGCCTCAACATGAGCGTTGAGCACCATATTGGTGCAATTTTCGTTAAAGTGCCCTTTTTACGCTGCGTGAAAGCGATCACAGTGCAACTCTGCAATACTTGTTTGCGGAGGATGTTTGTGATCCTGTTTAGTCCTTCGATTAATACGTGTACAATAACGCGCTATTTCTAATGCCTGAGGCAAAGTTGTGATCGAAAAATTGCGTAACATCGCCATCATTGCGCACGTTGACCATGGTAAAACGACCCTGGTTGACAAGCTGCTGCAGCAATCCGGTACGTTCGACGAGCGTGCTGAAACACAAGAGCGTGTGATGGACTCCAACGATTTGGAGAAAGAGCGTGGGATTACCATCCTCGCAAAAAACACCGCGATCAAATGGAATGATTATCGTATCAACATCGTTGATACCCCGGGGCACGCCGACTTCGGTGGTGAAGTTGAGCGCGTGATGTCCATGGTGGATTCCGTGCTGCTGGTGGTTGATGCGTTTGACGGCCCGATGCCGCAGACGCGCTTCGTGACCAAAAAAGCATTTGCCCATGGCCTGAAGCCTATCGTGGTTATCAACAAGGTTGACCGTCCTGGCGCGCGTCCTGACTGGGTTGTCGATCAGGTATTCGACCTGTTCGTTAACCTCGACGCCACCGACGAACAGCTGGACTTCCCGATCGTTTACGCCTCTGCGCTGAACGGTATCGCGGGTCTGGATCATGAAGATATGGCGGAAGATATGACCCCGCTGTATCAGGCGATTGTCGACCACGTGCCGGCGCCGGACGTAGATCTGGACGGTCCGTTCCAGATGCAGATTTCTCAGCTGGACTACAACAACTATGTTGGCGTTATCGGCATCGGCCGTATCAAACGCGGCAAAGTGAAGCCGAACCAGCAGGTCACTATCATCGATAGCGAAGGCAAAACCCGCAACGGTAAAGTGGGTAAAGTGCTGGGCCACCTGGGTCTGGAGCGTATTGATGCCGATCTCGCTGAAGCGGGCGACATCATCGCTATCACCGGTCTGGGCGAGCTGAACATCTCCGACACCATCTGCGATCCGCAGGCGGTTGAAGCGCTGCCTGCTCTGTCTGTTGATGAGCCGACCGTCTCCATGTTCTTCAACGTCAACACCTCGCCGTTCTGTGGTAAAGAAGGTAAGTTCGTGACTTCACGTCAGATCCTTGACCGTCTGAACAAAGAGCTGGTGCACAACGTGGCGCTGCGCGTGGAAGAGACTGAAGACGCCGATGCGTTCCGCGTATCTGGCCGTGGCGAACTGCACCTGTCTGTTCTTATCGAAAACATGCGTCGTGAAGGTTTCGAGCTGGCGGTATCCCGTCCGAAAGTTATCTTCCGTGAAATCGATGGCCGTAAACAAGAGCCGTTCGAGAACGTGACGCTGGACGTTGAAGAGCAGCACCAGGGTTCTGTCATGCAGGCACTGGGTGAGCGTAAAGGCGACCTGAAAAACATGAATCCGGACGGCAAAGGCCGCGTACGTCTCGACTACGTGATCCCAAGCCGTGGCCTGATCGGCTTCCGTTCCGAGTTCATGACCATGACCTCCGGTACCGGTCTGCTCTACTCCACCTTCAGCCACTACGACGACATTCGTCCGGGCGAAGTGGGCCAGCGTAACAACGGCGTGCTGATCTCCAACGGTCAGGGTAAAGCGGTTGCGTTCGCCCTGTTCGGCCTGCAGGATCGCGGTAAGCTGTTCCTCGGTCACGGCGCGGAAGTCTATGAAGGCCAGATCATCGGTATTCACAGCCGTTCTAACGACCTGACCGTTAACTGCCTGACCGGTAAGAAACTGACCAACATGCGTGCGTCCGGTACGGACGAAGCGACGGTTCTGGTTCCGCCGATCAAGATGACCCTGGAGCAGGCTCTGGAGTTTATCGATGACGACGAACTGGTAGAAGTGACTCCGCTCTCTATCCGTATCCGTAAGCGTCACCTGACCGAGAACGATCGTAAACGCGCAAACCGCGGTGCGAAAGAAGAGTAATTCGTTCCATCCGTAAGCCTGGAAAGCGTCCGCGCTACCGGTGCAAATAAAAAGCCGCTGATTTCAGCGGCTTTTTTTCGCCAAATTATTCCTCTCGCGCCTGTTTTGGCCGTTCACCCGTCGTCTTGACCCGCCTTTTTTAAGTGCGAACCGGCGCATAGCCAAAGCCTGGCTTTCCCGCTACAGTTATTTCTCCACGGCGCAGAAGGAGATAAACATGCTTTATATCTTTGACTTAGGAAACGTAATCGTCGATATCGATTTTAATCGGGTGTTAGGCGCATGGAGCAATTTCAGCCGTGTTCCGCTGGCGACGCTCAGGCAGAAATTCACCATGGGCGAGGCGTTTCATCAGCATGAGCGGGGTGAGATCGACGATGAATGCTTTGCCGAGAAGCTCTGCCATGAAATGGATCTCCCTCTGAGCTACGAGCAGTTTTCCCACGGCTGGCAGGCGGTATTTGTGGCGCTTCGCCCGGAGGTCATCGCGATTATGCATAAACTGCGCGAGCAGGGGCATCGCGTGGTGGTGCTCTCCAATACCAACCGTCTGCACACCACCTTCTGGCCGGACGAATATCCGGAAATCAAAGCCGCCGCGGATAAAATTTATCTCTCTCAGGAGATGGGGATGCGTAAGCCGGAAGCGCGTATCTACCAGGCCGTATTACAGGAAGAGGGTTTCAGCGCCGCCGATGCGGTCTTTTTTGACGACAACGCCGATAATATAGAAGGGGCTAACCAGGTGGGTATCACCTCAATTCTGGTGACCGGAAAAGAGACGATACCGAACTACTTTGCGAAGCAGCTATGCTAAAAACCGTTCATCAAAAAGCCACGCACCATACTCGTCCGCTACGGGCGTGGCTGAAGCTACTCTGGCATCGCATTGACGAAGACAACATGACCACGCTGGCGGGAAATCTCGCTTACGTGTCGTTGCTCTCGCTGGTGCCGCTGGTAGCGGTGATCTTTGCCCTGTTCGCCGCGTTCCCGATGTTTTCTGAAGTCAGCCTCCAGCTTCGCCACTTTGTTTTTGCTAACTTTATGCCCGCCACGGGCGATATCATTCAGCGCTACATTGAGCAGTTTGTTGCGAACTCCAGCAAAATGACGGCGGTGGGGGCGTGTGGCCTGATTGTCACCGCACTGCTGCTGATGTATGCCATCGACAGTGCCCTCAACACCATCTGGCGCAGCAAAAAAACGCGGCCAAAAGTCTACTCCTTCGCGGTCTACTGGATGATTCTGACGCTCGGGCCGCTGCTCGCGGGGGCAAGCCTGGCGATCAGCTCCTATCTGCTCTCTCTGCGCTGGGCCAGCGAGCTTAATACCGTTATCGACAACGTGCTGCGCCTCTTCCCGCTGATCCTCTCCTGGCTTACCTTCTGGCTACTCTATAGCGTCGTGCCCACCACGCGGGTACCCAACCGGGATGCCGTGGTGGGGGCGTTGGTAGCGGCCATGCTCTTTGAGTTGGGCAAAAAAGGGTTTGCGCTTTACATCACCATGTTCCCTTCCTATCAGCTGATCTACGGCGTACTGGCGGTCGTGCCGATTTTGTTTGTCTGGGTCTACTGGACCTGGTGCATCGTCTTGCTTGGCGCGGAAATAACTGTCACTCTCGGGGTCTACCGCGAACTCAAACAAGCAGCAGAAGCTGAAAAAAGACAAGAAGCAGACAAACTATGATTGCATTAATTCAGCGCGTAACCCGTGCCAGCGTCACCGTGGAGGGAGAGGTGACGGGTGAAATCGGCCCAGGACTTTTGGTGTTGTTAGGTGTCGAAAAAGAGGACGATGAACAGAAGGCCAACCGCCTGTGCGAGCGCGTGCTGGGTTACCGTATTTTCAGCGACGCCGATGGCAAGATGAATCTTAACGTTCAGCAGGCGGGCGGCAGCGTGCTGGTGGTGTCGCAATTTACGCTGGCGGCAGATACAGAACGCGGCATGCGTCCCTCTTTTTCTAAAGGGGCCACGCCGGATCGCGCCGAAGCGCTGTATGAATACTTTGTCGAGCGTTGCCGTCAGCAGGCAATCAACACGCAAACCGGACGATTCGCGGCGGATATGCAGGTTTCGCTGGTGAACGACGGGCCTGTCACCTTCTGGCTTCAGGTATGAGTGGCCTTCCGGTATGGCCGCGGACAACAAGAGAGAACACTGCCATGTATCACCTTCGAGTACCGCAAACTGAAGAAGAGTTAGCTCTGTATTACCAGTTCCGCTGGGAGATGTTACGTAAGCCGCTGCATCAGCCGAAGGGCTCTGAACGCGACGCCTGGGATGCCATGGCGCATCACCAGATGGTGATGGACGAAGAGGGCAACCTGGTGGCGGTGGGGCGGTTATATATTAACGCTGACAACGAGGCCTCCATCCGCTTTATGGCCGTGCATCCGGAGGTGCAGGATAAAGGGCTGGGCACGCTGATGGCGATGACCCTGGAGTCGGTCGCCCGTCAGGAAGGGGTCAAGCGCGTCACCTGTAGCGCCCGCGAAGATGCGGTGGAGTTTTTCGCCAAACTCGGTTTTGTGAATCAGGGGGAGATTACCGCTCCGCAAACCACGCCGATTCGCCACTTTCTGATGATCAAGCCTATCGCCACCCTGGATGACATTCTCCACCGCGCCGACTGGTGTGGTCAGCTCCAGCAGGCCTGGTATCAGCATATTCCCCTCAGTGAAAAGATGGGCGTGCGTATCCAGCAATATACCGGGCAGAAATTTATCACCACCATGCCGGAGGCGGGCAATCAGAACCCGCACCACACCCTCTTTGCCGGCAGCCTCTTTTCCCTGGCGACGCTCACCGGCTGGGGGCTGATCTGGCTGATGCTGCGCGAGCGCCACCTCGGCGGCACCATTATTCTGGCCGATGCCCATATCCGTTATAGCAACCCCATCAGCGGCAAACCGAGCGCGGTGGCCGATCTCGGCTCGCTCAGCGGCGACCTTGACCGTCTTGCCCGCGGCCGTAAGGCGCGCGTGCAAATGCAGGTGGAGCTCTTTGGCGACGACGCGCCCGGCGCGGTCTTTGAAGGGATCTATATCGTTCTGCCCGCGAAGCCCTACGGCGCGTATGAAGAGGGCGGGAACGAGGAGGAATAATATTCTGGAAGCGGCTCGCAAAAGGTACTTTTACCTTGAGAATTTGCTTTCCCGCGAAACTGTTAAAGAGTATGTTGCCTAAAAATCAACCGTCGATGATATACTAAGGTGATATATGTCTCTTTTGGCGAATCTTGATATGGGCAGAATACTGATCGATTTATCTGATGACGTCATTCAACGGCTGGATAACCTTAAACAGTTGCGGAACCAGCCGCGTGCCGAATTGCTTCGGGAAGCAATAGAACAATATCTCGATCAGCAGAGTTCTTCGGTTATCCGTGATGCGCTTGGTCTGTGGGGAAACCAGCAGGAAGATGGGCTGGAGTATGAGCGTAAGCTGCGTGAGGAGTGGTAATCATGGAACACATGGCAGTGTTCGACACCAATATCCTTATCGATCTTTTCAATAACCGCCTTGAGGCTGCCAGTGCGATTGAAAACGCAGCATCGCATCGCGCCATTAGCTTAATTACCTGGATGGAAGTGATGGTGGGCGCGCGTAAATATGGTCATGAAGCGAAAACGGCGGCAGTGTTGGGCGCTTTTGAGATTATTGATGTGTCGCGCGATATTGCTGAACGAAGCGTATTGCTCCGCGAGGCACACGGAATGAAATTGCCGGATGCCATTATTCTGGCAACTGCCCGGAGCAGAAATTGTTCGCTGTTCTCACGCAATACAAAAGACTTTGCGGGAATTGATGGGGTCATTTCACCCTATCAGCTGTAGGCCGGGCAAGCTTGCGCCGCCCGGCACTGTCACAGGAATTTACTCCCCTTCACCCGGGAACAGGAACGGGTTGATAGAGCTGCGGGCAAAGCCCTCCTGCTCCATGCGTGCGTCCAGCACCAGCGTGGCGAGATCGTCTGCGACCGCTTCGACTTTCGGGTCCTTTTCCTGATAGAGGATCTTCAGGTAGGTGCCGCAGTCGCCGCAGCTTTCGGCTTTCACCGCCGCGGCTTCGTTTTCCAGCGACCAGTAGTTGAGATCGCGGGTTTGCTCGCAGTTGCTGCACTTCACACGCACCACGTGCCACTCGGTTTCGCACAGGTTGCAGTGCAGGTAGCGCAGCCCCTGGGTGGTGCCAATCTGCACCATACTGGAGACCGGCATCGAGCCGCAGACCGGGCAGAACTGGCGCGCTTCACCATATTCGGCGCGCGCTTTACCCGGGATCAGGCTCGCCATCTGCGCCCAGTAGAGTGACAGGGCGGCCCAGATGAACGGGGCTTTGTCGCTGCTGACGGAGGCAAAGTCAGAGGCAAACAGCGCGCTCGCCATCTCCTCCAGCTCCTGGTCAGAGGCTTTTTCCAGATTCTCGATCACCGCCAGCGCCGGACCGCTCATCTCTGGCTTTAGCTCAGCAATCAGCGAATGCAGCAGCTTGTGCCAGTGCTTATCGCGCGGCAGCGTGTGGATATCCAGCGGCGGCTTGCCCTGCGCGTTCGCCTCTTTCAGGCGGGCGGTCAGGTCCATCTCCAGCGGATGGTCATACAGCACCACTTCCTGCGCGTGGGCGATTAGCGCGGCAAAGCGCAGGAAATCGCCCAGCGGGTTGCTCTCAGCCAGTTCGCGCAGACGTTCGGCGCGGCGGTTATAGAGGTGTTTGAGCCGGGGGAACAATAACGGCGGAATATATTCCGCCGTGCGTTTCTCGCTCGAACCCAGCTCATCTTGCGGGATTATGCGAATACTCATTCAGATGATTTTTCCTGTTTCTGGCGAACTTCACGGTACCAGCGCGGGTGATGTTTTCTTGCCCACGTTTTGGTAACCCATCCTTCCACCATCGCGGTAATGGTGCCTTTTACCCAAAGGGCGGCGTAAATATGCACCATGATAACCACAATTAGCGCCACTGCGGCAAATGAATGCAGCATTAACGCAAATCGGATCACCGGGATTGAGAAAGCAGGCGCAAAGTACGGACGCCAGATGACCACGCCGCTCGCCAGCAACAGCACCAGCAGGATAATCGCCGCCCAGAAAACGCATTTCTGACCGAAGTTATAGCGCCCGGTATCACCCACTTCCTCGTTGACGACGATCTTACGAATATTCTTCGCCCAAAAGATATCATCCCGATTGATTAGGTTATGGTGCCAGTAACGGAAAAACATGATGATGAACGAGGCGAACATCACCACCCCTACAAACGGGTGGAGGATGCGCGCCAGCTGCGGCGTACCGAGAATATGCATCAGCCAGTTAAAGGACGGGAAGAAAAAGCCCAGCCCGCTTATCGCCGCCAGCAAGAAGCAGAAGGCGGTGATCCAGTGGTTAATGCGTTCCGGCGCCGTGTAGCGCACGATGGTGTCACGTCTTCTCATTTGCGCACCTCGTCTTTCTCTTCATGCAGGTTGTCCTCTTCCTCTTCCGCGCGGTTCGGACCGACACCCACGTAGTGGAAGATGCTCGCTGCGAAGGTGGCCGCAAAGCCAACGGCGGCCAGCGGTTTCCAGATCCCTTTCCAGAATTTGACGGTTTCGCTGATCTCCGGGTTCTCCGGCAGGCCGTGATAGAGATTCGGTTTGTCGGCATGGTGCAGCACATACATCACGTGCGTACCCCCTACGCCCGCCGGATCGTACAGGCCTGCGTTCTCATAACCGCGGGTTTTCAGCTCACCCACGCGATCGGCGGCCAGCGTTTTCATCTCATCCTTGGTGCCAAAGTGAATGGCGCCGGTCGGACAGGTTTTGACGCAGGCGGGCTCCTGGCCCACGACCACGCGGTCGACGCAGAGCGTGCATTTATAGACGCGGTTGTCTTCCGGGTTGAGGCGTGGCACGTCGAATGGACAGCCCGCTATGCAATAGCCGCAGCCGATGCACTGCTCGGACTGGAAGTCGACGATGCCGTTGGCGTACTGAATGATTGCCCCTTCCGCCGGGCAGGCCTTCAAGCAGCCCGGATCGGCACAGTGCATACAGCCATCCTTGCGGATTAGCCACTCCAGTTTGTCGTTCTGCTCCACTTCCGAGAAGCGCATCACCGTCCAGGATTTGGCGGTGAGATCCGCCGGGTTATCATAGACCCCGACGTTATGCCCCACTTCATCACGGATGTCGTTCCACTCGGAACAGGCCACCTGGCAGGCTTTACAGCCGATACAGGTGGTGACGTCGATAAGCTTCGCCACCTCCTGCTGGTGGTCCCGCGCCTGAGGCGCGGGGGTGAAGCCGTTAGTCGCGGAACGACGAATGATGTCTTGCGATTGATAAGCCATAGGTCGTCTCCGTTACACCTTTTCTACGTTCACGAGGAAGGCCTTGAACTCCGGCGTCTGCGTATTCGCATCGCCGACGAATGGCGTCAGGGTATTCGCGATAAACCCTTTCTTCGCCACGCCCTCATAGCCCCAGTGAATCGGGATGCCGATGGTATCCACCTGCTGACCGTGGACGTTCAGCGTGCGAATGCGCTTAGTCACCACCGCCTTGGCCTTAATATAGCCACGGTTGGAGGAGACTTTGACGGTATCGCCCTGGACGATGCCGAGCTTGTTCGCCAGCTTCTCGCCAATCTCCACAAACTGTTCCGGCTGCGCGATGGCGTTCAGCAGCGCGTGCTTGGTCCAGTAGTGGAAGTGCTCGGTCAGACGGTAAGTAGTGCCGACATACGGGAACTTATCTTTTTTACCCAGCGCCTCGAAATCGCTTTTAAAGATACGGGCGGCGGGGTTGGAGATAACGTTCGGGTGCAGCGGGTTCGTCCCCAGCGGCGTCTCAAACGGCTCGTAGTGTTCCGGGAACGGCCCTTCCGCCATCTTATCCAGCGCAAAGAGACGACCCATCCCTTCAGGCTGCATGATAAACGGCCCGACGTTGCTGCCCGGCGCGGCGGTGCTGTAGTCCGGAATATCCACGCCGCCCCATTTGGCCCCGTCCCACTGCAGCAGCTGACGATTCGGATCCCACGGTTTACCCTGCGGGTCGGCGGAGGCGCGGTTATAGAGGATGCGACGGTTCAACGGCCACGCCCATGCCCAGCCGAGCGTATTGCCGAGGCCCGACGGGTCGGCGTTATCGCGGTTGGCCATCTGGTTGCCTTTTGTCGTCCAGCTACCGGAGAAGATCCAGCAGCCGCTGGAGGTGGTGCCGTCATCGCGCAGCAGGCCGAAGCTGCTTAACTGATCGCCTTTCTTCGCCAGCACTTCCCCGGTTTTCGGATCGACAATATCCGCCAGCGCCTTGCCGTTGCTCTCCATCGCCACCTCTTCCGGCAGCGGATTATGCGGCGTCGAATAGTTCCAGGTCATATTGAGCACCGGTTCCGGGTTCGCGCCGCCTTCGGAGGCGTACATCTTACGCAGGCGTAAGAAGATACCGGCCAGGATCTCGCCGTCGTTCATGGCGATACCGGGGGCGTCCGCCCCTTTCCAGTGCCACTGCAGCCAGCGGCCGGAGTTAACGATAGAACCGTTCTCTTCGGCGAAGCAGGTGGAGGGCAGACGGAACACTTCGGTCTGAATCTTCGACGGATCGACATCGTTCGATTCGCCGTGGTTCTGCCAGAAGGTCGAGGTTTCGGTATTGAGCGGATCAATCGTCACCAGGAACTTCAGTTTCGACAGCGATTCAACCACCTTGTGCTTGTTGGGGAACGACGCCACCGGGTTAAAGCCCTGGCAGAGATAGCCGTTTACCTGGCCCTGGTTCATCATCTCGAAGTACTGAAGTACGTCGTAGCCTTTGTCCCACTTCGGCAGCCAGTCAAAGCCCCAGCTGTTCTCCGCTGTCGCTTTGTCGCCGAAGAAAGCTTTCATCAGGGAGACGAAGAACTTCGGATAGTTGCCCCAGTAGTTGACCTGGCCTTCCAGCAGCGGGTGCGGCGTATTGACCGTCAGATAGCTCTGCAGATCGGTCTGCTTGTCGTTTGGCAGCGTCAGGTAACCCGGCAGGCTCTGGGAGAGCAGGCCGAGATCGGTCAGACCCTGAATATTGGAGTGACCGCGCAGGGCGTTAACGCCGCCGCCAGCCATCCCCATGTTGCCGAGGAGCAGCTGCACCATCGCCATGGTGCGGATGTTCTGCGCGCCGATAGAGTGCTGTGTCCAGCCGAGCGCGTAGAGGAACGACGCGGTTTTATCTTTCGCGCTGGTTTCCGCGATCAGCTCGCACACCTTCAGGAAGTCCGCCTTCGGCGTCCCACAGATATTTTCGACAACCTCCGGCGTATAGCGGGAAACGTGCTCTTTCAGCAGGTTCCAGACACAGCGCGGATGTTGCAGCGTGGTATCGCGTTTCGCAAAGCCGTTTTCGTCCAGCTCATAGTTCCAGCTGGTTTTGTCGTACCTGCGTTTTTCGGCGTCATAACCGCTAAAGAGGCCATCTTCGAAGTGGTAATCCTCACGCACGATCAGGCTGGCGTTGGTATAGGCTTCGGTGTACTCGCGGTTGTATTTTTCGTTGGTCATCAGGTACAGCAATACGCCTGACAGGAAAGTGATGTCAGTACCTGAACGAATAGGGGTGTAGAAATCCGCCACTGACGCTGTACGCGTAAAGCGGGGATCGATCACAATCAGCTTCGCGCCGTTGTGAATTTTGGCTTCCATCGCCCAGCGGAACCCGACCGGGTGAGCTTCAGCGGCGTTACCGCCCATCACCACAATAAGGTTGGCGTTCTTGATGTCGACCCAGTGGTTGGTCATCGCACCGCGACCAAATGTTGGAGCAAGACTTGCTACCGTTGGTCCGTGTCAGACACGCGCCTGGTTGTCGACCGCGAGCATACCGAGCGCGCGGGTGAATTTCTGGGTTAAATAGCCGGTTTCGTTACTGGATGCCGAGGCGCAAAGCATACCGGTGGAGAGCCAGCGGTTAACAGTGGTGCCTTCGGCATTCTTCGCAATAAAGTTGGCATCGCGATCTTCTTTCATCAGCTTAGCGATGCGCTCAAACGCCTCTTCCCAGCCGATCTGCTGCCATTTATCCGAGCCTGGCGCACGGTATTCCGGGAATTTCAGGCGGCTTTCCGAGTGGATAAAGTCCACCAGACCGGCCCCTTTCGGGCAGAGCGCGCCACGGTTAACCGGGTGATCCGGGTCCCCTTCGATATGGAAGATGGATGCTTTGGCGTTTTTCGCGCCGTCGCCGAGGCTATACATCAATAGCCCGCAGCCGACGGAGCAGTACGTACAGGTATTACGGGTTTCGCGGGTGCGCAGCAGTTTATACTGCCGCGTTTCCGCCAGCGCTACGCCGGGGGCAAAGCCCAGCGCGGCTGCCGTGGTGCCTGCCATACCGCCAGCGCAGATCTTAAAGAACTGCCTTCTGCTGACCTGCATGGGTCGCTCCTTAGTTCATGTCGACATTGCTTTAACTTTTCTTTGCGCCGAGAGGAGGGGCGCAAGGCTAGAATCTGTTTAAACCCTCATTTCCTCGAGGGATTTGCAGAGAATACCACATTGTCGTTAATCGTGTTCCAACGGCGTTAAAACAAAGTGAACTAATGTTCACATCCTTAATACTGAAACGTGACTTTTATCACATTTATCCGCACGGGAGAGCGAATACTTTGCGCCGCCTGACGGGGAATGTTGTTTTGTTGTGAAATTATCACTCACCGGCACGATTGGTGCGTGATAAAAGCACGATCTATTTCCGTAGTTTATGAATTTAACGGGGTTATTCTGACTTTTCTATAGAGAAGCATAATGTGTAGCTATTAGTTCAGAATAAAATATCGAAAATCAGCTCTGAAATATTTATGAGTTAAATCATCCAGAAATTTCCCATAAGGAAATTTTCGGGCGTTATTCTTAAAATTATGTTGATTTATTGTTTGGCTTTATTGCTGGTGATAATTTCTTTGCGCCAGCCTCCACTGGCCACTCCATTTATTGAAATAAACAAAGCACACTCTTTTTCTTAAAAGATAATTTAGTCACTAAAGGAAATAAAAATGAGCACTTTATTTAAGGTGGGGCTACTGACCACTGCGCTGGCCTTTGCTGCTTCGTCGGCAATGGCGACAAGTTCTATTGATCTGAGGGTGACCGGGAAAATCATTCCGCCATCCTGTACGCCAACATTTGGCGCGGGCGGCGGTACGGTGGATTTCGGCAATATTCTGGTTTCTACGCTGAGCACGACTAATGATACAGCCCTTCAGGACGTAAAACAGGTTCCCGTCACCATTACCTGTGACGCGCCTACCCGTGTCGGTATAACCTTTACCGATCAGCGCGCTAACTCTCGCTCTACCACACCGATGAGTAGGGGTTTTATTACCACTGATTTTCCTAATGATGTGGGGTACTTTTTCGGCCTGGGTTTAACCGCTGAACAAAAACAGATTGGCGTTTATGCATTAGGTATTAATACAAATGGGGCAAAAAACGCCACGGGTGAAACCCGTTATCCGATTTATAGTGATGATAATGGCAGAACCTGGACTGAAGCGCTTAGTAGCCCGGACGGTCAATGGTATAACCCTCTAAAAAATAATGGTACCCAGATTACCGCTTTCGCAAAAGATGGCGAATCTCAGGTTTCACCTGAAAGCTCCCTGGCTTTTAATGTGGCTGTTGCAGCGATTATTCAGGATCTGCAAACGCTGCACGTTACTGACCAGATTACGCTGGATGGTTTAACCTCCATTAACCTGGTTTATCTGTAATTTATTTAGCTAATTAAATTAATAAAACCATTCTGCGCAGGATTTTTATTAATCCAGGGGTGGAGTGTTGTTCCTGCGCGGAATGGTATTCAGCACAGACAAAGGAAATCAGGATGCGAAATAATTTAAAAGGCCTGGCGTTAATCATTGGCCTGCTCTGCTCAACAGGCGCGACGGCGGCGGGTATGGTGCCGGAGACCTCGCTACTTCTGGTCAATGAAGAAGATCACGGTGCCAGTATCGATATCACTAATACCGACGATCAGACGCAGCTGCTTTACAGCAAAATTTTTAACCTACCGGACGATATCAGCGGACCCGATCTGATCGTTACCCAGCCGGTGGTCCGCGTTGAAGCCGGAAAGATTCAGCGGGTACGCGTTATTCTCCAGGACACGCCGCAAAAGATGAAGGTGGAGCATTTCAAGCGCATTATTTTTTCGGCGATCCCGCAAATCGAACAAAATAAAGTGAAGATGATCTTCACTCAAAATATTCCCGTCATTATCCACCCGGCAGGATTAGAACCGATGGCCGATCCCTGGCGGCTATTAACCTGGTCGGTTAAGGGGGGAAATGTCGTAGTGAAAAATGACACGCCGTATGTGGTCCGTTTAGAGCAGACAATAAAAACGTTGCCATCGGGTAATACGCAGCATTTAAGTAAAACTTATTTGTTGCCCGGAGAAACGCTTACTGCCACGCCAAATAAACAGCCCGCCAGCGCCGCAGACAGACAGGTCGAGTTTTATCCGGCCACGCGCTATGGCTACCAGGTAGATAAATTTATCGACCAGTTGAAATAAAAGAATGAATTACGCGGGCAGGGTAAACGGTTTTACCGGGGATATAATGCTGACACCAACACAACAGGCACGCCTGATGGCGTTTCCTTTAATTTTTATTGCATTAAGCGTACGTGCCGAGATAAATAATTCGTCAGAGGGGACGATGGAACTGGCGCGTCTCTCTTTTGACACCTCAATGCTTAAAAATAATGGCCTGGACCCACAACTTGCCGATTATCTGGCGACAGGCGCACGATTTACGCCGGGTTATCATAATGTGACGCTGAAAATAAACGGGGAAGAGAAAGGCCTTGTCGCCGCAAAATTTAATGCGAATGGCGAACTCTGCGCAGACAAAGAGTTTATCAACAACGCGGGGTTATTTTACACCACCCAACGAAACGCCTGCCCGCAGTTAACTCAATACTGGCGCAACGCAACGGTTGCGCTGCACCCGGATTCCGAAACCATTGAACTGGTGGTGCCACCCGGGGCCGTGGATCCCAACAGTGGCCGTACCTACTCGGATATTAACGGCGGCAGCGCCGCGATGCTGAATTACTCCATATTCGGCACCCATTATGATTACAGCGACACCGCGAGCGATAATGTCCAGGCAACGCTGGATATGGGGTTTAACGCAGGCGACTGGATTTTCCGTACCACTCAACTGCTCTCCGACGGTAACCATCAGGCGTTCTCGTCCGACTCGCTCTACACCTACGCGCAACGCACCTTTGCCGATTATGGCGTTATGGTGCAGGGTGGGGAAATTAACATTAATAATAGCCGCTTCAGCCTGCCGACGATCTACGGCGTGCAGATGATGCCTGACAACGCGCTGGCGCAAAATAGCGGCAGCGGGATTGATGTTTCGGGCATCGCCCGTAGCCCGCAGGCGCGGGTGGATATCCGCCAGGCCGGTCAGCTTATCTACTCCACGCTGGTCCCCGCCGGGCCTTTCACCCTGTCAGACGTGCCGGTGATTAGCGGTTCAACCGATCTGAACGTCACGGTCACCGAAACGGACGGTAGCGAGTCCCGTTTTACCGTTGCCGCCAGCAGCTTTCGCGGCAACAGCGCCATGCGGCCAGTGGGCTTCTCTTTCGCCGTTGGCCGGGCGAAAGATCTTAATACCCGCTTTGAGGAACCGTGGATTATGTCCCTCTCCGACGGCTGGGCGTTGAACCGCCGTGTCAGTACCGCCGCCGGAATGGTGATGGCCGATAACCACTACTACGGCTTTTCCGGCAACCTGAATACCGTACCGGTGCAGAATCTCTATACCTCACTCGGGTTTCTTGGCTCCGTCGATAATATGTCGGCCACCGATGGCGCGAAAACCACCCTTGATATCAGCTACGCCCTGCCGTACAACATGGGCTTTACGCTCGGGGGCAGCTATGGCTCGCCGCACTACCGTGAGCTCTCTGAGCTTTACAACGAGGACGATGATTTCTCGACGACCAAATATGACAACAGCATCGGCATTAACTGGACGCACGAGACGCTGGGCTACTTTTCCGTTAACTATTACAACAACAAAACCAGGGATTCGGACTACGACAGCCGCCGTATCATCAGCTCCTGGGCGAAAACCTTCCGCTGGGGTACGGTTAGCGTTAACTGGCAATCGGACGTCAGTAAAAACGAAAATACGGATGAGGATATGTTCTATGCCAGCATCTCCATTCCGCTTGGCCACGGCGTATCGACAAACTCCTGGTATCGTGAACGTGGAGGCGAAGCTTCTTATGGCTCGCGCATGTCCGGCTCGTTCAATCGTGAGAACCAGTACACGCTCGGCGTGACGGAGGATCAGGATGATAACACCACCTCCTGGGACGGCTCGCTGAACAGCAACCTCCACTATACCAACCTGAGCCTCGCCGCAGGCGGCGACAATAACAATAGCCACAACTATTCCGCGCAAATTAGCGGCGGCGTAGTGGCGCACAGCCACGGGGTCACCTTCTCGCCTTATTCGGTAGACGACACCTTCGGCATTGTTTCTCTCGATAAACCGGTCGCCGGTATTGAGATTGAAACCGCGCGCGGGGCAGTGTGGACCGACAAATGGGGCCAGGCGGTGATCCCGTCGCTGGCAGCCTGGCAGCCCAGCTCCCTCAACCTTAACACTCAAAGCCTGCCGGGCAATATGGATGTGAAAAACGGTAAAGCGGTGCTTAAAGCCTCGCATGGGGCGGTGGCGAAATGGCAATTCGATACCCTGAGCTATCGTCGGGTGCTGTTGCATATCACCCTGGAAAACGGTCAGCCGCTGCCGCAGGGCACCTCCATTCTCAGCGAGCGGGGGGAATATCTGACCAGCGCGCCGGAAAACGGCATGGTGTTTATAAACGATATCTCCGCCAGCCAGACTCTTTATGCGCGGGTGGATGACGGGCGCTGCCGGCTGCTGTTTACGCTGCCTGAGGCAGATCCCAATAAATTCTACGAGGAAGTGACAGGAAAATGCGTCGCCACAACAGGGAGTGCCCGGCAATGAAAATTCTTTCCGCGTTAAGCAAAATGACCGCTTCCGCTGCGCTGCTGCTCTTTTGTCAGGCGGCGGTGGCGGCGGATGAATGCCAGATAATCTCCGGTACACAGCAGATCAACCACGGCCGTTTTATCCAGGAAGAGATGCGCGCCGGGAAAACCAACGTGCAGGGAGTCTCATACGACTGGCTGGCGACGCAAACCCGCACATTTGACGTCACGGTGCTCTGCGATAAGCCGCAGAAAATTCGCCTCTACTTTGACGGGCCTGCCCGCAAAAGCACGCTGTTCCGCTTCGGGCAGCGAGGGGTGCTCGACCTGCGTGTGAAAAATGCCCGTATCGACGACCGAACCGTGCAGATTGCTACTGGCTCCCGGGGGGCGGTACTCACTGAAGGCGCAAATACTGTAGCGGTCAGGCCGGGCTTTGGCGTGGCGCCGTATGACGGCCAGGAGATCGCCGGACGGCAGTTTATGGTCACAGTGGAACTCACCACCTACCTGTCGCCGAAAGCGTTCCAGACGCGGGACACGGCAGAGATTGAAGAGACACTGACGCTCAGCGAGGAGCACACGGCGCCGTAAGTTTACGGCGTAAAGATGAGCCAGCAGGTGGTATTTTGATCCATACCCGGCGCGAAGCCCCGCAAAATGTGTTGCAATAGGGGCTTCGCCTTACCGATTGCTCAGGAAACACGTTGTGCCGAACTCAAATGTTAAAACGGAAGAGAGCTTGCTTCCCGCAGGCGTCGCCACCCGTTCCGTTTTTCGTCCGCCTCATCTCACCCGCCCGACCCCGGACTACCTTGCCGAGGAGGTGCCCGTCGCGCTGGTGTATAACGGCATCTCCCACGTGGTGATGATGGCAACGCCCAAAGACCTGGCGCTTTTTGCGATCGGCTTTTCCCTCTCTGAAGGCATCATCGCCCATCCGCGTGAGATATACGGTATCGACGTCGTGGAGGCCTGCAATGGACTGGAGGTGCAGATTGAGCTCTCCAGCCGTCGCTTTATGGGGCTGAAGGAGCGCCGACGCGCGCTGGCCGGGCGTACCGGCTGCGGCGTCTGCGGCGTGGAGCAACTCAACGATATCGGTAAACCTGTCGCCCCGCTGCCCTTTACCCAGACCTTTAACCTGGCAAACCTCGATGTTGCTCTGGCGCACCTTAACGACGTGCAGCCCATCGGCCAGCTCAGCGGCTGTACCCACGCCGCTGCCTGGGTACTTCCCGGTGGCCGGATTGCCGGCGGCCATGAGGATGTAGGCCGCCACGTGGCGCTGGATAAACTGCTGGGCCGCCGCGCCGGGGAAGGCGAGGCGTGGCAGCAGGGCGCGGCGCTCGTCTCCAGCCGGGCAAGCTACGAGATGGTACAAAAGGCGGCGATGTGCGGCGTGGAGATCCTCTTTGCGGTATCTGCTGCCACGACGCTGGCGGTGGAGGTGGCGGAGCGGTGCAACCTGACGCTGGTCGGCTTTTGCAAGCCGGGCAGGGCGACCATTTATACCCATCCGCAACGGTTAATTGTTGGTCAGTAATTTTGAATGATATGAGCAAATCCTTCCGCTTTTAGTTAGCGGCGTCTGGGCCTATGATTTATCACATCAAGGCACAACGCCTTATACAGACAACTAACTGAAAGGGTTTACATCATGAAAATCGTCAAAACTTTTGTTGCAGTTATCGCACTTGCTACCTCTGTAGGTTCTTTCGCCGCGCAGCCCGTGACCGCCTCTTCCAGCACGCTGGATGGCGCAGAAGCGAAAATCGCCGCCCAGGCGCAGGAAGCGGGCGCCTCCTCCTACAAAATTACCCAGGCGTTCACCGGTAACCACGTGCACATGACGGCGGAACTGAATAAATAAGCCTGGAAGTACTGTCGAAAGAGCGCCTGCGGGCGCTTTTTTTGTATGGACACGATGGCCTTTCCACCGCGCGTTAAAATCCTCATAACCTGCCTGCCCGATACCTGTAAATACCACCGATAACTATCAGTCCATTCAGAAATGATCTTATCTCAGTCATGATTATATGAATCTGTAAAAACAATATCGCTTAAAAGTTTTCTCTGAAACGTTACCACGTAAGGTGGTATAACTTATTTGTATAAAAAATGATCTGCTTGTGATTTTTAAAATATAATGCGCCGCAAAAGAGTGTGACGGCGGAAATCAGCGTAGCCTTAACTCTCCGTCAATAGCTGCTGTTTTGTTATCAAAAAGTAAGGATGATGAAACAATGCAGTTGTACGTTTTTGATATTAGCACTCCTTTTGCAGTCGAAAAATAATTTATTACTGATTTCTTCCTGAGGAATTATTTATTCCAGAGGAGGTGGTGGCTTTTATCTATGTTAAAAGCCAAAGAGAGTGGGCAACGAGCTCCTGGATAAATGTATCCTTTGTTCAGAATAAGCTGCAAAGGATAATCCATGATAAAAATATAATTTTTCTGCGCCTTGCCTGATAAATAACCAGGTCTCTGTTGTTCACAAACTTTTAAAACATTCTTAATGCTGTTATTTAGAATAAGAGGAAGTTATGCTCAAGAGAAATTTGGCCACTGTTTTTTTGGCTTGTCTGTCTTCTTCATGCATTGCTGCTGACTTGTTCAGACCAGAAGAGATAAATGCTGGAGAACACTATATTGAGTTAAAAGAATCGGTATCCGATGCACCTGTTGTTATTGAGTTCTTCTCGTTCTACTGCCAGCCCTGTTACGGCTTTACGTACCAGCATAAGGTCAACGAGCATGTAACAGCCGTTCTGCCGCCAAGGTACAGAGCCGAGAGGTACCATGTCAGCTCGACGGGAAGCATGGGAAAGGCGCTGACTGAAGCCTGGTCTGTAGCCAGAGCGCTGGGCGTTGAAGCTAAGGTCGAAGGACTTTTATACGACGCGGTTCAGTGCAAAAAAATCACCCCCTCTGAAAAAGAAATCCAGAAGGTGTTTATGGACGCGGGCGTTTCAGAAATAGATTACAAAAATGCCAAAGACAGTTTCCAGGTTAAGGCGCTAACCAGGAAACAGGACGAGATGGCTGAGAAGTTTGGTGTGAACGGTACGCCGTCATATTATGTTGCCGGAAAGTACCTGATTATCAACAGCGGTATTAAAGCTAAGCACTATCAAACATACGGTCATGCTTACGCGGATGTTGTCTACCGCCTTATTAAGAAAAACCAGACTCTATAATTTATCAGACCTGAGATTCTCTGCTGACGAGACGGAAAGCGCTGCATGAGATCAGGTCTGAGCACGTAACAGCATACTGCCGATCGGGACAGCTCAGAAACCAGACCGCGTATGCAGATCCGTTGCCCATCCTCTTTAATGGTTCCCTTGTCAAGAAATGTAATTACGCACAGAAAGTAAATTACATTGCGCCAGGAAAAGAATGCTTTTCTTTAAAAGATAAATAAAATTAAGCGGTTAATTACTTTAATTTTCTTGCAAGACAAAACCCCTGCCTTTACATTTTTGCGTCCTTAATACGCCGGAGTATAGCCATATACTTCAACGGTATACACAGTTAACCTCACACATATACGTATAGCTTTATGAAATGGAAAGTCATAGACACCGTAGCATGCCCCAACACAGGGATTGTATTCTCAGCCATCAGCAGCTTTAAAATGCTCAAGCTGATAATCTGGTATGACAGTAATATTATCCTCCCGCCGGGTGCGACAATAGAGCCCTATTCATCTGGTATGAAAATTAACGGCCTGTTTAAACCGGTAACGCTCTATTACGTTACGCCGTTTAGAAAACAGTTCTGGAAGGAGCTGAAACAAAAAGTACACTGTCCCGAAAACAGGGATACTGAATCGCCCTGGTGTCCTTCTCCTGTTCAGTGCGCGCTTAAAACGTGCCCTTATGGTAAAAAGATGAAGGTCTCCATACATTGAGGGGGTAGGGGCCGGTGATGACGCAACGCGCCTTCACCGGATGCTTGTCCACCCTTTTTGCCTCTGGCGAAAGATTCATCGCCAGGGGCAGCGTTTTATCAATGTAGTCCGGCGTAACGCAGCAGCGCCGTCACCACGGCGGCGGCGATAATCACCACGATTAACGGCATCTTGCGCCAGGCAAGAAAGAGGGCGAACGCCACGCCGAGCACCCGTGCCATGCCGGCGAAGTGGTCGCCTTCATAAAACATCGTCGCCAGAGCGACCGAAAAGAGCAGCACCGTGGCCGCATCGGAGAGCAGCGCCTGAGAGCGTTCCGACAGCGCCAGCCGGCTGCCGAGTTTAGCTCCGCCGAGACGCATCAGATAGGTTCCGGCAGAGAGAATGGCGATGCCGAGAATAAAAACCGTCATATTGCCCATTATTTTTTCCTCGCGGCCAGACCCAGTAATGAGAGCAGCACCGGCAGCCCCACCGGCGCAAAAGGCACCGCCGCGAGCGACAGCGCCGCCCCGCTCAGCGCACGTATCAGCGTGGTACGATTTTTAAAGGCAGGGATCACCAGCGCCAGCAGAATGGCCGGAAAGACCGCGTCCAGCCCGATGGTTTCCGGGTCCGGCAGCAATTTACCCACCATCGCCCCCAGCAGTGCGCCGAGCGGCCAGATGATTGCCACACCCAGGCCGCACAGCCAATAGGCCGCTTTCCGCTGTTCGGGCGTTTTCTGCGACAGGCCAAACACCACGCTTTCGTCGTTCATGATGTGGCAACCCAAAAAGCTCAGGCCGCGCTTGCCCACCAGTTCGCGCACCGTCACGCCAAACGGCACATGGCGGGCGTTGACCAGCAGGCCAGCGGCCGCCGCTGCCAGCGGATTGCCGCCGCTGGCGACAATGCCGATAAACATAAACTCTGACGCCCCCGCCAGGACGGTGATGGAGAGCAGGAAGGGGACCCAGAGCGGAAAACCGTACGCCATCGCCAGCGAGCCGTAGGACATCCCCACCACCCCCACCGCGAGGCAGACCAGAACTATCGCTTTAACCGTGTCCCCGCTGAGGGAGGAGAAGTGCTTCATACAATCTTAGCCATATCGAACGAGTTTTCATTATAATGAACGCAACAGGATCGTATTTCAAGATGAACGATTCGTTCGTTTTATAGAACAAGAGGCCGTTATGACGCAGCCAATCAGCGTAATCGCCAAAAGCCTGTTGCGGGAACGCCTGCGGACCGGGCTGTCGCTGGCGGAGATTGCCCGTCGCGCAGGCATTGCTAAATCCACGCTCTCGCAGCTCGAATCGGGCAACGGCAACCCCAGCCTGGAGACGCTCTGGTCGCTTTGCGTGGCGCTGGATATTCCCTTTGCCCGCCTGCTGGAGCCGCAGCAGCCCGCCACTCAGGTGATCCGCCGTGGCGAGGGCACAAAAGTAGTAGCCGGAGAGGCCAATTACGAGGCTATCCTGCTGGCTGCCTGCCCGCCGGGGGCGCGTCGCGATGTCTATCTGCTCCTGACGCAGCCCGGCGCGGATCGTATTTCTCAGCCGCACCCGCCTGGCTCAGTGGAGCATATTATTGTGACGAAAGGGCGGGCGCTGGTAGGCCTGACCGACGCGCCGGAAGAGTTAGGAGAAGGGGATTACATCTGTTATCCGGCTGACCAGGAACATATTTTTAAAGCCCTCGAACCGGACACCCATGCGTTGCTGGTCGCGGAACAAAACTAAACCGGACACGAAACACCATGTCGCTTAAAGCCATTGCCAAAGAACTGGGGCTGTCGGTTACCACCGTCAGCCGGGCCCTCAACGGATATGATGACGTCTCAGACGAGACGCGCGCCCGCGTAGAGGCGGAGGCGCAGCGTCGTGGCTATCGTCCTAACACCTTTGCCCGTCGTCTGAAGATGGGCAAAATCGACGCCGTGGGGCTGGTCTTCCCGGTCCATCCCGCTCCGCTCAATAACAGCGTTTTTATGGAGATGGTCGGCGAAATTAGCCACGAGCTGGCGCGACATGAGATCGATCTTCTGCTGATTGCCGACGATGACCACGCCGACAAGCACAGCTATATGCGAATGGTACAAAGCCGCCGGGTGGATGCCCTGATTGTGGCCCATACGCTCGATCGCGATCCGCGTCTTGAGCAGCTTCAGGCCGCCGGATTCCCCTTCCTGGCGCTGGGCCGCAGCCAGCTCCCGCAGCCCTACGCGTGGTTCGATTTCGATAACTATGCCGGAACGTACCAGGCCACCCGCTGGCTGATTGAGAAAGGCCACCGGCGCATCGCGCTGTTAGGGGAAAATAACAGTCAGGCCTTTATCATTCAGCGTCGGCAGGGCTATCTCGACGCCCTTCGCGAAGCGGGGCTTTCCAGCGAGTGGCTGCGCACGCTGCCGCCGTCGCGCCGCACGGGCTACGCTGCGACCCATGAACTGCTGGCGCTGGAAACCCCTCCGACTGCCATCCTGACTGACTGCAACACCCACGGCGATGGCGCGGCGATGGCGCTGGCGCAGCTGGGGCGTTTGACTGGCGAAAACGGTGTCGCGCTGGTGGTCTACGACGGATTACCGCAGGACAGCATTGTCGATGTCGACGTGGCGGCGGTGATCCAGTCCACCCGTCAGGGTGTGGGCAAACAGATAGCCGACATGGTGCGCCAGCTGATCAATGGCGAAGATCTCTCCCGTCTCCAGGTGCTATGGCAGCCGCAATTTTCCCCCGGCCAGACCGCCTGATAATGGTTAAATTCTAAGCTCGATCACAGATCCGAAACGTTTTGGTTTCTATCCGAAACGTTTCGGATCAACACTCAGACTATCCCGATGACAGGAGATGTCTGATGCATGATTCGATTTTACGGCTGGAAAGCCGCGCCGTGGATGTAGCGATAAAAACTCATCCTTTTACCGAAATTCTCTACTGGGGGCCCCATCTTGCCCACTTTTCACCGCAGGATGCGCTCAGCCTGACCCGACCTGTCGCCAATGGGCGGCTGGATGTGGACTCCCCGATCACGCTGATGGCGGAGCCGGGGCACGGTCTCTTTGGCTCGCCCGGAATTGAAGGCCATCGCCAGGGGCTGGATGGCTCGCCGGTGTTTCGCACCGTTGACGTTTCGCTGCAGGAACAAACCCTGACCATTGTGGCCGCTGACAGGGAGGCCGGGCTGCGTCTGACCAGCGAAATCACCCTCGACGCGACCGGCGTGCTGGTGGTGCGCCACGGGGTAACCAACCTGAAGGGGCAGCCCTGGCAGGTCGATCGGCTGGCGGTCACGCTGCCCGTGGCGGAGCGCGCCCGGGAGGTGATGGCGTTTCATGGTCGCTGGGTCCGCGAGTTCCAGCCGCATCGCCTGACCCTTGAGCACGACAGTTTTGTGCTGGAAAACCGTCGCGGCAGAACCTCCCATGAACACTTCCCGGCACTGATTACCGGCACACCGGCGTTTAGCGAGATGCGCGGCGACGTCTGGGGCGTCCATCTGGGCTGGAGCGGCAACCACCGGCTGCGTGCGGAAGTAAAAACCGATGGCCGCCGCTACCTGCAGGCCGAAGCGCTCTATCTGCCGGGTGAAATGGCAATCGACCAGGGGGAAACCCTCTGGACACCGCGCCTCTACGCCAGCTACTCCCCGCAGGGGCTGAACGGCATGAGCCAGCAGTTCCACCGCTATCTGCGCGACAACGTCATTCGCTTCCCGGAAAACAAACCGCGTCCGGTTCACCTCAACACCTGGGAGGGGATCTACTTTAACCACGACCCCGCCTACATTATGCGCATGGCCGATGAAGCGGCGGCGCTGGGAGTGGAGCGCTTTATCATCGACGACGGCTGGTTTAAGGGGCGTAACGATGATCGCGCCGCGCTGGGGGACTGGTATCTCGACAGGCAAAAATACCCCGACGGGCTGATGCCGGTCATTGATCATGTCAAAAATCTGGGCATGGAGTTTGGTATCTGGATCGAGCCGGAGATGATCAATCCCGACTCAGATCTCTATCGCGCCCACCCCGACTGGGTTCTGGCGCTGCCCGGCTACCCGCAGGCTACCGGACGCCATCAGCTGGTGCTGAACCTCAATATTCCCCAGGCCTTTGATTATGTGCTGGAGCGCATGAGCTGGCTGCTGGGCGAGCACCCGGTCGACTATGTGAAATGGGACATGAACCGTGAGCTGGTGCAGCCGGGACATCAGGGGAGAGCCGCTGCCGATGCGCAGACCCGTCAGTTTTATCGCCTGCTTGATACGCTCGGTCAGCGCTTCCCGCATATCGAATTTGAGTCCTGCTCCTCGGGCGGCGGGCGTATCGATTATGAAGTTTTGACCCGCTGCCACCGCTTCTGGGCCTCTGACAATAACGACGCGCTGGAGCGCAATACCATCCAGCGCGGCATGAGCTACTTCTTCCCGCCGGAGGTGATGGGCGCGCATATCGGTCATCATAAATGCCATGCCACTTTCCGCCAGCATGATATTGCTTTTCGCGGCCTGACCGCGCTGTTCGGCCATATGGGGCTGGAGCTGGATCCGCTCAGCGTGGATGAAGCCGAACGCGAGGGCTACCGTCACTACGCCGCGCTCTACAAACGGTGGCGCGGGGTGATTCACCACGGCACGCAGTGGCGTATCGACATGCCGGACGCCACCACGCTGGCGCAGGGGATAGTGAGCGACGATGGCGGGCAGGGGTTGTTTATCGTCAGCCAGCTGCAGATGCCGGACTACACCCTGATGATGCCGCTGCGCCTGGCGGGTCTGGAGGCGGGGGCGCGCTACCGCATCACGCTGCTCGATCATCCCAATATTCGCCTGACGGGCGAGGGGGGCCACACCATGCGCAAACTGCCTGCGTGGATGGAGGCGCCGCAGGTCGTCAGCGGCGAATGGCTAATGGAAGCTGGCCTTGCCCTGCCGGTGCTGGACCCGGAATCCGCCATGCTGATTGGCGTTGAGCGCGTATAAGGTAACGGGCCGGGCAACCGGCCCAGGCTGAGGATAAAAAAATGAACACCACCGCCTGTACCCACAAGAACAACCCGAACTTCTGGATCTTTGGGCTGTTTTTCTTTCTCTACTTCTTCATCATGGCCACCTGCTTTCCGTTTCTGCCTATCTGGCTGTCGGATATCATTGGCCTCAATAAAACCCATACCGGGATCGTTTTTTCCTGTATCTCGCTCTCTGCCATTGCCTTCCAGCCGGTGCTGGGGGTGATATCGGACAAGCTGGGGCTGAAAAAACATCTGCTGTGGGTGATAGCTATCCTGCTTTTTCTCTTCGCCCCCTTTTTTCTCTACGTCTTTGCGCCGCTGTTAAAAACCAGCATCTGGCTGGGGGCGCTCAGCGGCGGGCTCTATATCGGCTTTGTCTTTTCGGCGGGCTCAGGCGCGATTGAGGCCTATATCGAGCGCGTAAGCCGCAACAGCTTCTTTGAGTACGGCAAAGCGCGGATGTTCGGCTGTCTCGGCTGGGGATTGTGCGCCTCGACGGCAGGGATGTTGTTCAGCATCGATCCGGCGTTTGTTTTCTGGATGGGATCGGCCGCGGCAGTGGTTCTGATGGTGCTGCTGCTGGTGGCGAAGCCAAAACCCAACCAGACCGCGCAGGTGATGGACGCGCTGGGCGCCAACCAGCCGCAGATCAACGGGCGAACGGTGTTCAACCTGTTCCGCCAGCGCAAAATGTGGATGTTTATCCTCTACGTGATCGGTGTCGCCTGCGTCTATGACGTCTTTGACCAGCAGTTCGCCACCTTCTTCAAATCATTCTTCGCCACACCGGAAGCGGGCACCCGGGCGTTCGGATTCGCCACCACGGCGGGGGAACTCTGCAACGCCGTCATTATGTTCTGCTCTCCGTGGATCATTAACCGCATCGGCGCAAAAAATACCCTGCTGATCGCCGGGACGATCATGGCGGCGCGCATTATCGGCTCCTCCTTTGCCACGACGGTGGCGGAGGTGGTCGCGCTCAAAATGCTGCACGCGCTGGAAGTGCCTTTCCTGCTGGTGGGCGCGTTTAAATATATCACCGGCGTGTTCGATACCCGTTTGTCGGCCACTATCTATCTGATTGGCTTCCAGTTTGCCAAGCAGTCGGCGGCTATTTTCCTCTCCGCCTTCGCCGGGAATATGTATGATCGGATCGGGTTTCAGGAGACCTATCTGATGCTGGGCTGCTTTGTGCTGGCGATTACGGTGGTGTCAGTGTTTACATTAACCAACACGAAGGCACCCGAAAAATCACCTGAATCTGCGGTGACGGTATAAATGATTCTGACAGGACGTGAAAGATGAATATACGCGATATTTTAAATAGCGGAGAGCTGTACACCGATGGCGGGGATGGCTTACCGGAAGAAAGAATGAAAGGAAAGGCGTTAGCCTGGCAATACAATCAGTCCCATCCTTTTGATATGGATTTACGGAATGATATTTTACGCAGGATGTTTAATCAGATTGGAGAGAATTGCTGGATCGAGCCCCCCGTCAATGTAGCTTATGGCTCACATACGGTAATAGGCGATAATTTTTATGCCAACTTCAATCTGACGCTGGTGGACGATGCGACTGTGACTATCGGCAACAATGTGATGATGGGGCCCGGCGTTACGATTTCCACGGCGGGTCACCCAATCGATCCTGAGCTGCGCCTTCGCGGACAATTTTCGTTGCCGGTAGTTATTGAAGATGGCGTTTGGCTCGGTAGCGGCGTGATGATTAATCCCGGTGTGACGATTGGCCGTAATTCGGTGATTGGCGCCGGGAGCGTGGTTACCCGGTCAATTCCGCCGAACGTCGTCGCGGTTGGCGTTCCTTGCCGGGTGTTACGCGAGATAACCGAAGAAGATAAAAAAGCGTTCAGCTAGTTCTTTTTTACGAGAAACGCGAGGGGCGCGCCCCTCGCGATACTATTACGCCAGGTAAAACACCGCTTTCAGCTCCGCGCTCACCGGACTGTTGTCCGGGTTAGCGGGCATCACGTCGCGCATATATTTCCACCAGCGCTGGCAGACTTCGGTCTCCGCCACGGCGTTCCAGCGCTCCTCCGACTCAATCTCCACCGTGGCAAAGAGCAGGTTGCGCTCTTTGTCGAGCCAGATACCGTAGTGGTGCGCGCCATGGCCTTTTAACACCGCCTCCAGCTCGGGCCAGATGGGGTTATGGCGGCGCTCATACTCTTCATGGGCGTCAGGATTGACCTGCATGACAAAGGCTTTGCGGATCATAACGCCTCCAGGTAAAGCTCGCGAACCTCGTCACGGCTGGCGGTGCGCGGGTTGCAGGGGGCGCAGGGATCGGCCAGCGCCTTGTCCAGCCAGCCTTCGATATCCTCTTTCGTCACGCCCAGCTTGCTAAAGCCGGACGGGATACCGACGCGGGCGCTCAGATCGCGAATCGCCTGGATGGCCGCCATGCTTGCCGCTTCATCGCTCATCCCGCGGGTATCCACACCCATCGCCTGCGCCACGCGGGCGAAGCGGGCCACGGCGTTGGGGCGGTTAAAGTTTTCGATGATCGGCAGCAGGATGGCGTTGCAGACACCGTGCGGCAGGTTGTGAGTCGCGCCCGGCTGGTGGGCCAGAGCATGCACGAGACCGAGGCCAGCGCTGTTAAACGCCATGCCCGCCAGATACTGGCCATAGGCCATTTGCTCGCGCGCTTCCAGGTTATGACCGTCGTCGACCGCCTTCGGCAGCCAGAGATTGATCAGGCGAATCGCCTCCAGCGCGTTGGCATCGGTAAGCGGATGGGCGCCCACGGAGACGTAAGCCTCTATGGCGTGGGTCAGGGCATCCATGCCGGTCGCGGCGGTCACGGAGGCGGGAATATCGAGCATCACGCTGGCGTCATCCACGGCGATATCCGGGATGATATTCGGGTCGATAATCACCTCTTTCACCTGGCGTTCGGAATCAATAATGACCGCGTTGCTGGTCATCTCCGCCGCGGTGCCTGCGGTGGTGTTGATGGCGACCAGCGGCACGCCGGGGTTTTTCACTTTGCCGACGCCGGAGTAATCGGTGGACGGGCCCGGGTTGGCGGTGAGGATTTTGATCGCTTTGGCGGTATCGATCGGGCTGCCGCCACCGAAAGCGATAATGTAATCACACTCTGCGCTCTGGTACGCCGCATAACCTTTCTGCACCAGCGCTTCCGTCGGGTTAGGGAAGACCTCGTCAAAGAGATGCCAGGTCATCTGATGCGCATCGAGCGCGGTAAAGAGGCTGTCGAGCAGGCCGAGTTTCACCAGCTGGCCATCGGTGACTACCAGCGCTTTCCCCCACTGTTTGTTCGCCACCAGGTTAACCATATCGCCGATAGCGCCCGCGCCGTGCAGGCTGATTTTGGGGAGTGCCAACATAAAGCTCATGATAATTCTCCTTAATATGATTTTTGGGTAATCCGATCCCCTCACCCTAACCCTCTCCCCAAAGGGGAGAGGGGACCGCCCGGTGCGTTTTTTCACCCTCTCCCCTTAGGGGGAGGAGACTGTCCGGTGCGGTTTTCACCCTCTCCCAACGGGAGAAGGGAACTGCTCTTTTCACCCTCTCCCCTCTGGGGAGAGGGCAGGGGTGAGGGGTAATTTAAATCCGTTTTCGTTGCATAACCCGTCGGGTAATAATCGGCAGGGAAATCACCACGATCAGCATCGCGCCGATAATTACCGACATCACAATGCCCGGCACGTTGAGCAGGCTCAGGCCAAAGGTCACCAGCCCCATCAGGAAGGCGGCGATAATCACCCCCACCATACTGCCGGACCCGCCGAGAATATTGATGCCGCCGAGCACCGCCATCGTCACTACCGCCAGCTCCCAGCCCATCGCAATCGTCGGACGCGTGCTGCCGAGGCGCGAGGTGAGCAGCACCGAGGCCAGCCCGGACATCAGCCCCACCAGCGCAAACAGCATCAGGTTGTGGCGCTTAACGTTAATGCCCGAATACCACGCGGCGGTCGGGTTATTGCCGATAGCGTAAGTGCGGCGACCAAAGTTGGTTTTATGCAGCAGAAAGACAAACGCTGCCGCCAGCACGATAAAGAGCGCAAACTCAAACGACAGCGCGCCCCAGACGTAGCCCTGACCAAACCAGGCGAAGCTCTCCGGGTAGCTGTTCAACGCCTTATCACCGAGCAGGATATAGGTGATCCCGCGGTACAGGCTCATGGTGCCGATGGTGATGACGATGGAGGAGAGGTTAAAGCGCGTCACCAGAATGCCGTTGAACAGCCCGCACAGCAGCCCGACCCCTAACCCCACGCAGACCAGCAGCGGCGTATCCACCCCCGCCGCCGCGCAAAAGCCCATCACCGTAGAGCTGAGCGCGATGGTGGAGGCCACCGACAGGTCAATTTCCCGGGCGATAATCAGCATCGCCATCGGCAGCACGATGATCGCCTTCTCGGTAAAGTTGAACGTCGCGTCTGAAAGATTCCAGATATCGAGAAACCAGGGCGACGCCAGGGCGTTGACCACAAACACGGCGAGGGTCACCGCCAGCAGAAAGCCCTCCCAGCAGAGCAGACGCCGGAGCAGGCCCGCCGCCGGGGGCTGTTTTATCTCTTCAGTAGTCAGCATTTTGCTCATGATTTAACCGCCTGTTTCTGACGGGCCAGCGCCGCGTCGCGCAGGATCAGCCTGCCTTTACGCCTGTTACCACGCTCGTTCAGCAGCACCGCAATGACAATCACCGTGCCGGAGATGGCCATCTGCCAGAAGGGCGAAACGCCAATCACCGGCAGGGCGTTATTGATTACGCCGAGGAACAGCGCGCCCAACAGACAGCCGAGTACGCGCCCGGTGCCGCCCATGGTGCTGATGCCGCCAATCACACAGGCTGCCACCACCTGCAATTCAAAACCGTTAGCCACGTCGACATACGCCACGGCAAAGCGGGAAATCCACAGATAGCCGCAGAAACCGGCCAGCATTCCGGAGAGGCAGAAGCTGACGAACTGCATTTTTCCGGCGTTGATGCCGGTGTACCAGGCCGCCGTGGCGTTGCCGCCCGCGGTATAGAGCGCCCGTCCGGTGCGGCTGTAGCGCAGGAAGTAGCCCACCAGCAGCAGCGCGGCGATGGCGCACCAGCTCAGTACCGGCAAGCCCAGCAGCGCGGTGCGCGGCAGGGCAAGAAAATCGGCTCCCATCTGGTTAGAGTTCACCCAGCCGCCGCCGGAGAGCAAAAAGATAATGCCGCGGTAGATGCTCATGGTGCCAAGCGTTACCACGATGGCCGGAATACCGAGCTTCCAGACCAGCAGGCCATTAATGACCCCCATCAGCAGCCCCAGCGCGGTCGCCACCAGCAGTAGCGCCCAGACGGGGACCGTCGGATAGTGGAAGTTAATTAGCGCCACAATCATGCCGGTGAGCGCCAGGTTGGCCGCCATCGAGAGATCGATACCTTTGGTCAGCAGCACCATCATCTGCCCGAGGGCGAGAATGATGAGTATCGCGGTGTCGTTAAACATCTCCACCAGGTTGCCCGGCGCGATAAACGACGGTGCGCGGCTGCCGACAGCGATAATCATCAGTACAATGACCGCCGCCAGCAGCGCCTCGCGGTGTTTAAGGAGTTTTTGCCACATTACGCCGCCTCCTGTCTGGCACCGCTGGCGGCGCTGACGATGGTCTCCGCCGTGGCGCCGTCCGCCGCGTATTCCGCCACCATTAGCCCCTCGTGCATCACGATAATGCGATCCGCCATGCCCATCACTTCCGGCAGCTCGGACGAGACCATAATCACCGCCAGCCCCTGCGCCACCAGCTCGGACATAAACTGATGCACGCCCGCTTTGGAGCCGATATCGATCCCTTTTGTCGGCTCATCGAGGATGATGACGTCCGGATGGGTCGCCAGCCATTTTCCAATCACCACCTTCTGCTGATTGCCGCCCGAGAGAGTTTCCACCGGCTGTTTCCAGCTAAAGGCTTTTACCTGGAGCCGCCGGGCGTACTCCTCCGCCAGACGCCATTCGCGGTCGTCATGCAGCACGCCGTTGGGGTTAAGGCGGCTGAGCTGCGGCAGGCTGATGTTCTGGGCGATGGGCAGCTCGATAATGGCCCCCTGCTTTTGCCGCTCCTCGGGGACACAGACGATCCCTGCTTTAATCGCGTCCGCAGGCTGGCGAAAGCGCTGCGTTTTTCCTTTCAGGATAATCTCGCCGGAAGAGGGCCGCGTGACGCCGGAGAGCGCCTGCATCAGCTCGGTGCGCCCGGCGCCCACCAGCCCGTAAAAGCCGAGAATTTCCCCTTTGCGCAGAGAGAAGGAGATACTGGAGAACTCGGTGGGATGGCAGAGATCGCGCACCTCCAGCACCGTTTCGCCCTTCTCGCACTCGACTTTCGGGTAGGTCTGGTTAATGGCGCGTCCCACCATCATCGACACCATCCGCTCTTCGGTGATCTCGCTCATCGCCCCCGCGCCGACGAAGGCGCCGTCGCGCAGAATGGTGTAGTGATCCGCCAGCTCAAAAATTTCGTCGAACTTGTGCGAGATAAAGAGGATCGCTTTGCCCTCCTGCTTTAAGCGTTCAACGATCTGGTAAAACTCGAGGATCTCATGCTGGGAGAGCGCCGCGGTGGGTTCATCGAGAATAACCACCTGCGCCTCGAACGACAGCGCCCGGGCGATGGCGACCATATGCCGCTGGGCGATGTTCAGGGTTTTCAGCGTGGCGCGCGGATCGATGGAGACCTCCAGGCGCGTGAGGAGCGCCTGCGCCCGACGGTGCATCTCCGGCCAGTCGAGCTTTTTCAGCAAGCCTTTATAGAGGTACTGACCGGCAAAAATATTTTCGGTGACCGACAGTTCGTCGAACAGGACGGTCTCCTGGTGAATGGCGGTAATGCCGACCCGGTGCGCCGCATCCGGCGTCGGGAGCTGAATGGGGATCGCTTTATAGAGGATCTCGCCCTCGTCGGGCTGATAGATACCGGTCATCACTTTGACCAGCGTGGATTTACCCGCGCCGTTTTCGCCGATAAGGGCGGTGACTTTGCCGGGCCAGAGTTCAAGCTGCACGTTTTCCAGCGCGCGCACGCCGGGGAAAACTTTGGTGATATTTTTTAGCTGAAGCAAAGGGGTCATGATAGTTCTCCGGTGAATTTCCCCTCACCCCAACCCCTCTCCCCGGAGGGAAGAGGGGCTCGATCGAGCATGGGGAAAGAGGCTCAATCATTTCCCTCTCCCCTTTGGGGAGAGGGCCAGGGTGAGGGGTAACGTTGTCAGAAGATTTTCGAGAACTTATCAATATTGCTCGCATCGTAGACGAACGGCTCCGCCATCGCGCCGTTACCGTCTGCATCCAGCTTCACTTTGCCCAGCTTGCCCATGCTCGCTTCGGTTTTGGTGGCGGTCCCTTTCACCAGATCGTCTGCTAAGTAAGTCGCGGCATAGCCGAGATCAATCGGGTTCCAGATGGCAAAACTTTTGCTCGCCCCGGATTTCACCGCCCCCGCCATCTCAGAGGGCAGGCCGAGGCCCGTCACATACACTTTGCCAATCTTGTTCTGGTCTTTTACCGCCTGGGCCGCCGCCACAATTCCGACGGAGGAGGGGGAGACAATGACCTTCAGATCCGGGTAAGTTTTCAGCAGCCCGACCGCCTCGCGGTAGCTCTTGTCAGAGAGATCGTCGCCGTAGGCCACCGTCACCAGATTGACCGACGGATATTTCGGCAACACCTTTTTCATCTCCGCAATCCAGGTGTTCTGGTTGGTGGAGGTAGGCGTAGCGCTCAGAATAGCCACGTCGCCTTTCTCCACGTTCAGCGCCTTCAGCGCGTCGGCGGCCAGCTTCACGTTGGTTTCGCCAATCAGCGCGTTATTGGACGGGTTTAGATGGATCTGGCGGCCCGCTTTCGCCACGCCGGAATCCCAGGAGACAACTTTAATTCCGCGCTGCATCGCTTTTTTCAGTACCGGCACCAGCGCGTCGGGATCGTTTGCCGAGATGGCGATCGCATCCACCCCCTGGGCGATCAACCCGTTCAGCACCTCGATCTGCGCTTCCGCCGTGGTGGTGGTGGGGCCGGTATAGATCACTTTGACATCGCCTAACTCTTTCGCCGCTTCCTGCGCGCCGACGTTGGCGGCTTCGAAGAATCCATTGCCTAACGATTTCGCCACCAGGGCGATTTTGACTTCTGCTAATGCGGAACCGGACAACGCCAGGGCGGCAACGGTGAGGATCAAGCTTGCTTTTATTTTCATTGCTTATACTCCACGAGTTAGTTTTGTAGGGTGCAGGTGAAACTTCGCCCCGTCTTCATGAGCGGGGCGCGATGTTGTTATGCGTAGAGGTCAAGCGCTGACTGCATCGGGTTAACGCCAAAACGTTTACCCAGCGCAATCAGCTCTTCTTTGGTGATGGTCTGCTTCATTCCCCCCATGGAATAGACCTTCACCAGCACTTCGGCGGACTTCTCGGCGGTGTCGATAAGCCCGAAGGTCTCATCCAGCGTCGGGCCGCTGCCGAAGACGCCGTGGAACGGCCACAGCACCAGGGAGTGTTTCTGCATATCCTGCGCGGTGGCCTGGCCAATCTCGTCGGTGCCCGGCACCATCCACGGCAGAATGCCCACCCCGTCCGGGAAGACCACCAGACACTCGGTGCTCCCTTCCCACAGCTTGCGGGTGAAGAGATCGGAATTGTTCTCCAGCACGTAGGTCAGGGCGATCAGGTTGGTGGCGTGGCAGTGCATGATCACGCGATCTTTACCGTTCGTCGCCTTGATGCGCTCGCAGTGGGAGAGGAAGTGCGCCGGCAGTTCGGATGTCGGTACCGCGTCGTCCGTCAGTCCCCAGAGAATGTGGTAACCCGCGCCGTCGCTGTCCACTTTCACCACGCCTAAGTTGGCGGCGGGATCGAGCTGCACGTTCCGGAAGAATTTGCCGGAGCCGGTGACGATAAACGGCGTGTTAGCCAGCAGCGGCATCGGCTGGCTCAGCGCAATATAGCGCGGTTTCTGATGGAAATCGGCGGCGTAGGGCTCAATATCGGCATCATCCAGACGCAGCGTCAGGTTGCCGCCGTTGCGCTCGTCCCAGCCTTTGAGCCAGGCGTCAGAGGTGGCTTTGATCATGCCCTGGACGAACCAGGAAGTGGTGATGGTCTGCATACTGTGTTTCCTTTGAAAATGCCGGGTGGCGCGTTGCTTACCCGGCCTACTTTTACCTGTAGGCCCGGCAAGCAACGCGCCGCCGGGCGATGTTTTTTACTGACGAGCGGCAAGAACGTCTTTCTCATACGCCCGCACGTTATCCAGCCACTGGCTGCCCGTAGGAGTATCGTGTCGCTGGCAGTACATCTCCCACACCGCCTGCCACGGCAGGGATTTTTGCTCTTCCAGCAGCGCCAGACGCGCGGTGTAGTCGCCGTTATTTTCCAGCTGCATTAGCGCTTCGGTCGGCTCCAGCAGGGCGCGCAGCAGGGCTTTCTTCATGTTACGGGTGCCGATAACCCACGCCGCGATGCGGTTGATGGAGGCGTCGAAGAAGTCGAGGCCGATATGTACGCGGTCAAAGAGGTCGTGGCGGATGATTTCGCTGGCAATCGCCTGGGTTTCGTCATCCAGCAGCACCACGTGGTCGCTGTCCCAGCGTACCGGACGGCTAACGTGCAGCAGCAGGCGCGGCACGTAGAGCATGGCGGCGGAGATTTTGTCGGAGATCACCTCGGTCGGGTGGAAATGGCCCGCATCCAGGCAGAGCGCGGTCTGACGGCTGGTGGCGTAACCCATGTAAAACTCGTTAGAGCCGACGGTATAACTTTCGGCGCCAATGCCGAACAGCTTGCTCTCTACGGCGTCGATGTGGTGCGCCGGGTTCAGTTTTTCGCTAATCACCTCATCCAGCGCCTCTAGCAGACGCTGGCGCGGGGCGAGGCGGTCAACGGTGATATCTTTCATGCCGTCCGGGATCCAGATGTTCATCACCGACGGCGTGCCGAGCTGTTCGCCAAAGTATGCGGAGACGCGGCGGCTCGCCTTGCAGTGGTCGATCCAGAACTGGCGGATCTCATCGTTAGCGTGGGAGAGGGTAAAACCGTCCGCGCTCAGCGGATGCGAGAAGCAGGAGGGGTTAAAATCGAGTCCCAGTCTGTTGGCTTTTGCCCACTCCACCCAGTTCTTAAAGTGTTCCGGTTTGATTTCGTTACGCGCGACCGGCTCGTCGGACTCCAGATAGATGGCGTGCAGGTTCAGACGTTTCGGCCCCGGGATCAGGCTCAGCGCCTGCTCCAGGTCGGCGCGCAGTTCAGCGGCGTTACGCGCTTTGCCCGGATAGTTGCCGGTTGCCTGGATACCACCCGTCAGCGCGCCGCCGGGATTCTCAAAGCCCGCCACGTCATCGCCCTGCCAGCAGTGCATGGAAACCGGCAGGCGGTCGAGCTGGCGCAGGGCCTCTTCGACATCCACGCCGACGGCGGCGAAACGCTGTTTAGCCAGTTCCCAGGCTTGTTCAAGTTGAGTGGTCATGCGCAAAGCTCCTTTGTCAGTCGTGTTTGCTGAAACTGCGTCCGGTAGCGGGCAATTTCATGGCAGGGGTTAGGCGTAAAGGTGGTCATCCGGTAGTTGTCAGTGACCACCGTACGGAAATCGTCCACGCTGGTGAGTTCGTCCAGCGTCATCAGCTGGATACCGATGTTGCCGAGCGTGGAGGCTTCAACCGGCCCGGCGACGACGGTGATCCCGCAGGCGTCGGCGCAAAGCTGGTTAAGCAGCTGGTTCTGGCAGCCGCCGCCCACGATGTGCAGGCGGGTAAAGGGGTGGCCGCGCAGCGCCGACAACTCCTCCAGCACGTCGGCATAGAGCAGGGCGAGGCTGTCGAAAATGCAGCGCGCCAGCTCGGCGGCGCTGGACGGCACGGGCTGTCCGGTTTCAAGGCAGGCCGCCTGGATCTCGGCGCTCATGTGCGCCGGGTTGATAAAACGGTCGTCGTTGGGGTTGATCAGGCTGCGGCAGGCGCTCAGCCTGGCGGTATCGGCGATAAGCTGCGGCAAGTCGCTCACGTTCTGCTCCTTCAGCACGCGCTGCAGCAGCCACAGTCCCATAATATTTTTCAGCACCCGATAACGGCCTTCCGCGCCGCCTTCGTTGGTGATATTGGCAGCCAGCGCCTGTTCGCTGGTATAAGGCGTTTTGCTCTCAAAGCCCATCAGCGACCAGGTGCCGGAGGAGAGATAAGCGGCATCTTTATCGGCGAGCGGCGCGGCGATAACCGCGCTGGCGGTATCATGGCTGGCGACGGCGACCACCGGGATCGCATTGCCCTCCGGGCAGATCCAGTGACCCACCACGTTGCCCGGGTGCGTCGGGGTGCCAAACCAGCTACGCGGCACGCCGGTCCAGGCCAGCAGGCGCTCATCCCAGCTATCGGTGTTGATATTGACCAGCTGCGTGGTGGTGGCGTTGGTGTACTCCCAGTTCAGGTTGCCGGTCAGACGGTAGCTTAAGTAGTCCGGGATCAGCAGCGCGTGCGCCACCTTTTCGACCAGCTCCGGCTGCTGCTCCGCCAGCGCCCGCAGCTGATAGAGCGTGTTAAAGGGCAGAAACTGAATGCCTGAACGTCCGTAGATCTCAGCTTTGCCGAGTTGCTCAACGGCGCGGGCCATTACGCCGTCGGTGCGGCCATCGCGGTAAGCGACCGGCAGTCCGACGCGCTCGCCCCGGTCGTCCAGCAGAACGTAATCCACTCCCCAGGTATCAATCCCGATGCTGTCGATGCGGATACCCTCTTCACACACCTTGTTCAGGCCGGTGCGGATCTCCGCCTCCAGACGATCGATATCCCACGTCTCTTTACCCTCCTGCTTTTGCAGGCAGTTCACAAAGCGGTGGATTTCCCGAAGCGATAAGGCACGCGTGTCAGAGTTATAGCGGGCCAGCATTACGCGACCGCTGGAGGCGCCCAAATCGACAGCCACACAATGGCGAAAAGTCATGATTACGTCCTTTCTTAAGTCATCAGGGGGAAGTCTAAAAAAGGGAAGAAAAAATGACCTTCTCGTAACTGACAGCCCGTTAGTGCGGCTGGCAAGAAAGCAAAGGTGAACGTGAGAAAGTTCACAGTTTCCAGTAAACCCCGCTATCCGGGACAATGTGACCCTCTCCGCATTTCCGGATCTTTCCGCTCGTTTCTTGAAAAACCGACAGGCTTTGCGCGCTTTGCTGTCAAAAATTGAAGGTCAGATCGCCGACCCTTCATTACTATTTGAGAAACTTTCTCATCGGTGGGGGCCGTTATGACCGTACTACATAGCGTGGATTTTTTTCCTTCTGGCGGTTCGCCTGTGGCGATCGAACCCCGTCTGCCTCAGGCGGCATTTCCTGAGCATCACCATGATTTTCATGAGATTGTGATCGTTGAACATGGCACCGGCATTCATGTCTTTAACGGTCAGCCCTATACCATCAGCGGGGGAACGGTCTGTTTTGTGCGCGATCATGACCGGCACCTCTATGAACATACCGACAACCTCTGCCTGACCAATGTGCTCTACCGTTCCCCGGCCGCGTTTCAGTTCCTGTCAGGGCTGAATCAGCTGCTGCCGCAGGAGAAGGACGGCCACTATCCCTCCCACTGGCGGGTAAATCAGTCCACCCTCCAGCAGGTTCGCCAGCTGGTGACCCAGATGGAGCAGGCTGAAGAGAGTACGGAGACCCACGCGCTGGCGACGCGCGAAATGCTCTTTATGCAACTGCTGGTGCTGCTGCGCCGTGGCAGCCTGGTGGAAGGGGCGGAAAATAACGACGCGCGGCTGAACCAGCTGATGGCCTGGCTGGAAGATCACTATGCGGAGGATGTCAGCTGGGAGACGCTGGCGGAGAAATTCTCCCTGTCGCTGCGCACCCTGCACCGGCAGCTCAAGCAGCACACCGGCCTCACGCCTCAGCGCTATCTCAATCGCCTGCGGCTCATCAAAGCGCGCCATTTGTTGCGCCATACGGACGACAGCGTAACGGATATCGCCTATCGCTGCGGTTTCGGCGACAGTAACCACTTTTCGACCCTTTTTCGCCGGGAGTTTAGCTGGTCACCGCGCGACATCCGGCAGGGCAGGGACGCGTCGCTTCAGTAACGCGAGGCCAGTCACCGTTTTCAGACGGCAAAACAGCTAATAATGTCAGGTTATTGGTCGTTGAGGTAAGCCGTGAGCGCTCAGTTAGTTCTTCGTAAAGCCGACTTTTTCACCGGCGACGGGCAGGCCGTGGCGGTGGCGGACCGCTATCCGCAAAATGTCTTTGCCGAACATACCCATGAATTTTGCGAGCTGGTAATTGTCTGGCGCGGTAACGGCTTACACGTCCTCAACGACCGCCCCTACCGCATTACCCGCGGGGATCTGTTCTACATCCGCGCCGAAGATAAACACTCCTACGCCTCGGTAAACGACCTGGTCTTACAGAATGTGATCTACTGCCCGGAGCGGCTGAAGCTCAATGTCGACTGGGCGGCCGCTATCCCCGGTTTTAACGGCGCGCGCACCGCGCCGCACTGGCGGCTTGGCAGCAGCGGCATGGCGCAGGTCCGGCAGGTGATTGCCCAGCTTGAGCAGGAGAGCCAGAAAGCGGACCCGCAGGCGTTTGATATGGCGGAACTGCTCTTCGCCCAGCTGGCGCTAACCCTGAAACGCTACCGCTACGCTATCGATAACCCCTCCGCCAGCGAGCAGGAAGCGCTGCTGGATAAGCTGATCACTACCCTGGCCGGCAGCCTGAACCGCAGCTTTGTGCTGGAGAAATTTTGCGAGCAGGAGCAGTGCAGCGAGCGGGCGTTGCGCCAGCAGTTCCGGACCCAGACAGGGATGACCGTTAACCACTATCTGCGCCAGCTGCGCATCTGCCACGCCCAGTATCTGCTCCAGCACACGGAGCTGATGGTGAGTGAGGTGGCAATGCACTGCGGCTTTGAGGACAGTAACTACTTTTCGGTGGTATTTAACCGGGAGGTGGGGATGACGCCGGTTCAGTGGCGTCATCGCAGTCGAAAGGCGGCCTAATCAGCTCGCCATGCCAAGGCCGACGATGTTGGCGGCGATAATAATCACCACGCAGCCGAGGCTCAATACGCTCACCGGCCGACGTCCGGCGTTTTTCCACTCCTTCAGCACCAGCCCGACCAGTCCGCCGCAGAGAACATAGAAGCTCATATGCAGCATCCAGCTCATGTAGTCATACTGCGCCGGAATGCGGGCGTGGCCCCAGGCGTAGAAGAAGAACTGCAGGTACCACATCAGGCCGCCCAGCGCCGAGAGGAGCACGTTGGTAATGATAAGCGGTTTTGCCAGCGAGAAGTCCGCTTTTACCGACAGGTTCTTCACTTTTGCCAGACGAATAAAGCAGAAGCCGAGGTTCACCAGCGCGCCGCCGCCCATGATCACCACATAGCTTGGCAGCGCCACGTAAAGCGGGTCGACGCCCAGCGCGGCGGCGGCTTCATGCATCGGTTTCGCGGCGTTCATGGCAAACGACATACCCGCGGAGAAGATGCCGCACATCACCGCCAGCAGCAGCCCTTTCCGGAGGTTAAACTCCTCGGCCTGAATGCCCATTTTTCGCTCTTTAAGCTGGCCTGCGCGGGTGACGATACCGACGCCCACCACCGCAACCGCCACGCCGAGCAGGGTCATCCGCCCGCCGGTGGTGTTAATCAGCACATCAAAATTGCCGTTAAGAATCGGCGTCATCAGCGTACCGACGATCAGCGTAATGCCGATAGCGATACCGATCCCCATCGACATGCCGAGATAACGCATGGTCAGGCCGTAGTTGATATTACCGATGCCCCACATGGCGCCAAACAGAAAGACCGGCAGCAGAGTGGAGATATTGAAGGAGGAGAAGTAGCCCCAGAAATCGGGCAGCAGTATGGCGCTGATGGTCCAGGGCAAAATCAGCCAGGAGACGGTGCCGCCAACCGACCACATCGTTTCCCATGACCAGTGTCTGACCTTTTTAAAGGGAGCATAGAAACAGGCTGCACTGGCCGCGCCTATCAAATGCCAGAAAATACCCATCGTAATCGCATGATTCATTTTTACATCCTCATCGTTTTTATAAGCCGGTGTTCCCCCGGCTTAATGAGTGTAAAAATTAAGCGCTATCTGAACCTTCGGAGGGTTGCCGTCCTTCGTCAGCGCGTGGCAATAAGCGCCTTAATCCTGTGTCTGGCATCACATTTTTGGCAATGGTCTACACTCAAATAACCGTATAAAAAGTGCGGCATTGATAATCATTTTCAATATCATTTAATTAACTATAATGAACCGAATGCTTACGCGGCATTAACAGCTGTGCCGCCCGACACTAATGGAGAGGATTATGAGTTACACACTGCCATCCCTGCCGTATGCCTATGACGCACTGGAACCGCATTTCGACAAGCAGACGATGGAAATCCATCACACCAAACACCACCAGACTTATGTGAACAACGCGAACGCGGCGCTGGAAAGCCTGCCGGAACTGGCTAACCTGCCGGTTGAAGAGTTGATCACCAAACTGGACCAGGTTCCGGCGGATAAGAAAACCGTACTGCGCAACAACGCGGGCGGCCACGCTAACCACAGCCTGTTCTGGAAAGGCCTGAAAAAAGGCACCACGCTGCAGGGCGATCTGAAAGCCGCCATCGAGCGCGACTTCGGCTCTGTTGAGAAATTTAAGGAAGAGTTTGAGAAAGCGGCAGCGACCCGCTTCGGTTCCGGCTGGGCGTGGCTGGTACTGAAAGATGACAAACTGGCTGTCGTCTCCACTGCGAACCAGGACTCCCCGCTGATGGGTGAAGCGATCTCTGGCGCATCCGGCTTCCCAATCCTGGGCCTGGACGTCTGGGAACACGCTTACTACCTGAAATTCCAGAACCGCCGCCCGGACTACATCAAAGAGTTCTGGAACGTGGTGAACTGGGACGAAGCCGCGGCGCGTTTCGCAGCGAAAAAATAAGGTTGCATTGACGCCTGTGAGAAGCGAGTCTGATGACTCGCTTTTTTTGTATCTGAGGGAGTCGGAATGCACTATCCGGTTAACGTTTTCACAGGCAAAGTAAGGGATTACGACGGCAGCCGTCCAAGCGCTATCGCTAAAGTTCAGGTAGATGGAGAACTGACGCTGACCGGGCGGAGGCTGGTGGGAGATGAGCAGGCCGAGAAGAAGATCCACGGTGGGCCGGATCGCGCGCTCTGCCACTATCCGCGGGAACACTATCAGCACTGGAAAACCGAATTTCCTGAACAGGCGGACCTCTTCGTCGCCCCCGCGTTTGGCGAAAATCTCTCAACGGAAGGGCTGACGGAGAAGAACGTCTTTATTGGCGATATATACCGCTGGGGCGATGCTCTGATTCAGGTCACCCAGCCGCGCTCGCCGTGCTTCAAGCTTAACTACCATTTTGGTATTCAGGATATGTCGGCCCAGTTGCAAAACGCGGGTAAAACCGGCTGGCTGTATCGCGTTGTGCAGGCGGGACAGGTTTCGGCGGATGCGCCGCTTGAGCTGGCTTCGCGCTTGAGTGAGGTGTCGGTATACGAGGCCTGTGCAATTGCCTGGCATATGCCGTTCGACGATGAACAGTATCACCGCCTGCTCTCGGCGGCAGGATTATCTACCAGCTGGACCAGAACGATGCAGAAGCGGCGGATAAGCGGGAAGATCGAGAGCAGTTCGCGGAGATTGTGGGGAAAGTAGACCTCCGTAGAAAGTAGGCCGGGTAAGGCGAAGCCGCCACCCGGCTTTTTTGCCTCTGCGCCTGTTATTGCCCGGTGGCGCTGCGCTTACCGGGCCTACAATACGTTGCCAGAGGAAAACTAAGAACGCTTATACAACGGCAGCCAGATGGTTAACCGCAGTCCGCCGAGCGGGCTGTCATCCGCTTTCACCCAGCCACGATGCTGCTGGATAGCGGTTTCAACAATCGCCAGCCCCAGCCCCGTGCCGCCGGACTCGCGGTCGCGGGCCTCATCGGTACGGTAGAAGGGGCGGAAAATCTGTTCCCGATCTTCCGGGCTGACGCCAGGACCATCGTCATCCACGTTGATGGTTACCCCCTCTTTATCCACCGAAAACGCCACTTCAATCTTCGTATGTGAATAGCGCAGGGCGTTACGTACGATATTCTCCAGCGCGCTCTCCAGCGCGTTAGGGTTACCGTACAGCGGCCACGGCCCTGGCGGGAAGTTAACGGTAAACGACTTGCCCATCTGTTCGGCTTCGAACGCGGCGTTGTCAAGTACCTCGCCCCAGAGCTGGTTGGCTTTCATCGTCTCGCTGACCAGCGCGTTTTTCTGCTGGTTGCGCGACATCACCAGCAGGTCGTTAATCATGCTGTCCAGACGCTGTGCCTCGGTTTCGATACGCTCCAGCTCCTTACTCTCCCCGCTACGGCGGCGCAGCAGGGCAGTGCCGAGCTGTAAGCGGGTGAGCGGCGTACGCAGCTCGTGGGAGATGTCGGAAAGCAGCCGTTGCTGAGCGGTCATCATTCTTTCCAGCGCCGACACCATCTGGTTAAAGCTGGCGCCCGCCGCCAGGAACTCCTGCGGCCCCGCTTCCAGTTCCGGGTGCTGACGCAGGTTGCCTTGCGCCACCTCGTCCGCCGCGTTTTTTAACTTACGCGCCGGCTTCGCCAGGCTCCAGGCGAGCCACAGCAGCAGCGGCGCGCTGACCAGCATGGTCACAATCAACAGCAGCAGAGGCCGGTCGAACAGCAGGTTGATAAAGTCAGACTGGGAACTGCTGGCCGGCCGAATCAGATAGAGCTGGTAATTATCTTCCCCATCCCTGACGGAAAATGGCCCTACCATCTCTACCCGACCATATTTTTTCTTCTGCGGATGATCGGCATTATCGGCCTGGCCGATAAAGTTGCGGATGATCTGCATTTCACTGCGTTCCGCCCCGATCACGCGCCCTTCGCTGGTTACCAGCAGCAGACGTTGCCCCGGCGGCGCCCATTTGTCGATGGCGCGAAACAGCCGCCGCCACCACATCAAATCGTTAGGCGGATCGTTTGCCAGCTCCGCTTCAACGTGCTGCTCGATCATCACCCCCTGACGCTGCTCGCTATCAAGCAGCTCCGTCATCTGGCGCGAATCGAGCTTGGGCAGCATCAGAACCAGCATTAATACCAGTGCCAGCGTAAGCCAGAAGATGGCAAAAATACGGGCGGTTAAACTTCCTATCATGAAGCCGAAACCATCAGATAGCCGCGGCCACGTAACGTTTTAAACCAGGGGTGGCCATCCTTGCGCTCCGGCAGCTTGCGGCGCAGGTTAGAGATGTGCATATCGATGGCGCGATCGAACGGCGTAAGGCGCTTGCCCAGCACCTCCTGGCTCAGATGTTCACGTGACACTACCTGACCAAGATGCTGCGCCAGCAGATAGAGCAGGGTGAACTCTGTGCCGGTCAGCTCCAGCGCCTGGCCGTCGAAACTCGCCTCCTGGCGGCCCGGATTGAGGCTCAGGGCGTCCACTTCCAGCGTAGGGGAGCTGTTGTCGGTAGTCTGCTGCTGCTCGCTCCAGTGGGAACGACGCAGAATGGCACGGATACGGGCGACCAGTTCGCGGTCGTTAAAGGGTTTAGGAAGATAGTCATCGGCGCCCAGTTCAAGGCCGAGGACGCGGTCCAGCTCGCTGCCGCGGGCGGTGAGCATGATAACGGGAGTCTGGTGTGTCTGGCGCAACTCTTTCAGCGTATCAATACCGTTTTTCTTCGGCATCATCACGTCAAGCAAAAGCAAATCGATGCTGTCGTCAAGAAGGGCCAGCGCCTGCTCGCCATCATGGGCAACCAGCACGTTAAAACCTTCCATATCAAGCAGCTCTTTTAAAAGCGATGTGAGCTCGCGGTCATCATCAACTAACAGTATTTTATTCATTGTTTAAATACCTCCGAGGCAAAAATTACGTCATCGAAGCGCGCTAATCCATGACTTTACGTTGTTTTACACCCCCTGACGCATGTTTGCAGCCCGAATCGTAGACTGGCTCTCGTTGAATCGCGACACGAAAGATTTTGGGAGCAAGTGATGCGCAAAGTTACCGCTGCCGTCATGGCCTCAACACTGGCGTTCAGTGCGTTTAGCCAGGCTGCTGGAGGCATCACCGGCGATAACGAACCTCCGATGGAGGGGATCGCGCAGCGCGGCAGCCAGAGCCACATGTTTGAAGGCATAAGTTTAACCGAACATCAGCGTCAACAGATGCGAGATCTGATGCAGAGGGCACGGCACGATCAGTCCCCTGTTAATGTTAGCGAAATGGAGACAATGCATCGCCTTGTCACCGCAGAAAATTTTGACGAAAACGCCGTGCGCGCTCAGGCAGAGAAGATGGCGCAGGAGCAGGTGACCCGCCAGGTCGAAATGGCCCGGGTGCGTAACCAGATGTACCACCTCCTCACACCGGAGCAGCAGGCGGTTTTGAACCAGAAACATCAGCAGCGAATGGAACAGTTGCGTGAGGTTGCACGGATGCAGCAAAGCTCAGATACGAAGCTTTTTAGTAGCAGTACCCGTAGTAACCAGTAACCCTGTTTTCCTTGCCATAGACACCATCCCTGTCTTCCCCCACATGACGTGGGGGTTTTTTTTGCCCGGCATTCACCCCTGTTAACCCTTTATTCATCCTTTCTCCGTCTGCGCATCCGTTATACTAGCCGCATTGCAGGACAGGAGTGTTTATGAATCAAACCTATGGGCGGCTGGTGAGCCGGGCGGCGATTGCAGCGACAGTCATGGCAACATCGCTACTGTTGATAAAGATTTTTGCATGGTGGTATACCGGCTCGGTCAGTATTCTGGCGGCGCTTGTCGATTCGCTGGTGGATATCGCCGCGTCGCTAACTAACCTGCTGGTGGTGCGCTACTCCCTCCAGCCCGCCGATGAGGAGCACACCTTCGGCCATGGCAAAGCGGAGTCGCTGGCAGCGCTGGCGCAAAGTATGTTTATCTCCGGGTCGGCGCTGTTTCTCTTCTTAACCGGCATTCAGCATCTGATAACCCCGACGCCGATGCGCGATCCCGAGGTCGGCGTTATCGTGACCATTGTGGCGCTTATAAGTACATTAATTCTTGTAACGTTCCAGCGCTGGGTTGTCCGTAAAACGCAAAGCCAGGCGGTGCGGGCGGATATGCTTCATTATCAGTCTGATGTTATGATGAATAGTGCGATTCTGATTGCGCTCGGTCTGGCCTGGTATGGATGGCATCGCGCCGATGCGCTCTTTGCGTTAGGCATCGGGATCTATATTTTGTATAGCGCGTTACGTATGGGTTATGACGCTGTGCAGTCGCTTCTGGACCGCGCGCTTCCCGATACGGAACGGCAGGAAATCTTTACTATCGTGTCCTCCTGGCCTGGGGTCAACGGCGCACACGATCTACGCACGCGGCAGTCAGGGCCGACCCGCTTCATACAGATTCATTTAGAAATGGAAGACAACCTCCCGCTCGTTCAGGCGCATCTCGTTGCCGAACAGGTGGAGCAGGCGATTTTACGGCGTTTCCCGGGGTCGGATGTGATTATTCACCAGGACCCCTGCTCGGTCGTGCCCACGGACGATAAACGGCCAGATGAGCTGCGCCATTCGTTGTAAAAAAGTGAGCCAGGCCAGCATTTAGTGTATAAATTACCGCCATAGGGTCTGACCTGAATCAATTCAGCTGGAGGCGATTGATATATTATTTGCACCATTACGTTGGTCGAACTGATCTCTTCCGGCAACAGATTTCATTTTTGCATTCCTAAGTTCAGAGGTAGTCATGATTAAGAAAATCGGTGTGTTGACAAGCGGCGGTGATGCGCCAGGCATGAACGCAGCAATCCGTGGTGTCGTGCGTGCAGCGCTGACGGAAGGTCTGGAAGTGTTTGGTATTTATGATGGCTACCTCGGTCTGTATGAAGATCGTATGGTGCAGCTCGACCGTTACAGCGTTTCCGACATGATCAACCGCGGCGGCACCTTCCTCGGCTCTGCGCGCTTCCCTGAGTTCCGCGAAGAGCATATCCGCCAGGTGGCAATGGATAACATGAAAAAGCGCGGCATTGATGCGCTGGTTGTTATCGGCGGCGACGGCTCCTACATGGGTGCGAAACGCCTCTCTGAAGCGGGCTTCCCGTGCATCGGCCTGCCGGGCACCATCGACAATGACATCAAAGGCACCGACTACACCATCGGTTTCTTCACCGCGCTGGGCACCGTTGTTGAAGCGATTGACCGCCTGCGTGACACCTCCTCTTCCCACCAGCGTATCTCTATCGTTGAAGTGATGGGACGCTACTGCGGCGATCTGACCCTGGCAGCTTCTATCGCGGGCGGCTGTGAATTTGTCGTGGTGCCGGAAGTGGAATTTAACCGCGAAGATCTGGTTGCGGAGATCAAAGCCGGTATCGCGAAAGGGAAGAAACACGCTATCGTGGCGATCACAGAGCATATCTGCGACGTGGACGAGCTGGCGAAGTATATTGAAACGGAAACCAAACGTGAAACGCGTGCGACCGTTCTGGGCCACATCCAGCGCGGGGGTTCTCCATGCCCTTACGATCGTATTCTGGCCTCCCGTATGGGGGCGTATGCCATTGAGAAGCTGCTGGAAGGCTACAGTGGCCGCTGCGTCGGCATCCAGAACGAAAAACTGGTACACCACGATATCATCGACGCGATTGACAACATGAAGCGTCCGTTCAAAAGCGACTGGCTGGACTGCGCGAAAAAACTCTACTGATAGTCTGTATTACGCCGGGTGGCTTGCCTGCGAATCGTGCATTTGTAGGCCCGGTAAGCGTAGCGCCACCGGTCAACAGACGTCAGTCAGTACAGCTCCCATAGGCCGGGTAAGGCGTAGCCGCCTCCCGGCTTTTTTGCGCACAATGTCTGCTTTTTATTCCCCCACGTTATAGCCAATCTTTTTTTATTCTTTAATCATTGGTTAGCTTTCTGGCACGCTGCATTCATCAAACACATATAAAGCGAGTCGTGCGATGAATAAATGGGGCGTGGGGTTAACGTTATTGCTGGCATCGACCAGCGTTCTGGCGAAGGATATTCAGCTTCTCAACGTGTCTTACGATCCGACACGTGAACTGTACGATCAGTACAACAAAGCCTTTGCGGCACACTGGAAGCAGGAGACGGGGGATAACGTGGTTATCCGGCAGTCTCACGGCGGGTCCGGGAAACAGGCTACCTCCGTAATTAACGGCATCGAGGCTGACGTAGTAACGCTGGCGCTGGCCTATGACGTGGATGCAATCGCGCAACGCGGTCGGATCGACAAAAACTGGATCAAACGCCTGCCGGATAACTCTGCGCCCTATACCTCCACCATTGTTTTCCTGGTGCGTAAAGGCAACCCGAAGCAGATCCATGACTGGAACGATCTGATTAAGCCGGGCGTATCGGTTATCACCCCGAACCCGAAAAGCTCCGGCGGCGCGCGCTGGAACTATCTTGCCGCCTGGGGCTACGCCCTGCACCACAACAACAACGATCGGGCAAAAGCGCAGGATTTCGTGAAAGCGCTGTACAAAAATGTAGAAGTGCTCGATTCCGGCGCGCGTGGCGCCACTAACACCTTTGTTGAACGTGGAATTGGCGATGTGCTGATCGCCTGGGAAAACGAAGCGCTGCTCGCCACGCACGAGCTGGGGAAAGATAAATTTGAGATCGTGACCCCGAGCGAATCTATCCTGGCGGAACCGACCGTCTCCATCGTGGATAAAGTGGTCGAGAAGAAAGAGACCAAAGCGGTGGCGGAGGCCTACCTGAAGTATCTCTACTCGCCGGAAGGCCAGGAGATCGCGGCGAAAAACTACTACCGCCCGCGCAACCCGGATGTGGCGAAGAAATATGAGGACGCCTTTCCGAAGCTGAAGCTCTTCACGATTGACGAAGCGTTCGGCGGCTGGACGAAAGCGCAGAAAGAGCACTTCTCTAACGGCGGTACTTTCGACCAGATCAGCAAGCGCTGACAGCACACAAAAATTACCCGGCGTAAAGAATGCGCCGGGTTTTTTATTTGGTCATCATTTTGCGTTACGCTCTTCCCTCAAAGAACAACAGGGAACGCGTGATGAAAAAAATTATCGCAATGGCGCTGGGAATGATTGTGCTCGCTTCGGGCGGCTGGTTCTGGTTCAGCTCCGGCAACCCGAACGCCCTGCGCCATATCGTCTTTGACCAGTGTCTGGTAAACCAGCAGCAGCGAAACGATCCTTCGCCCTGTGCCGAGGTGAATCAGGAGGCGGGCTACGTCATCTTCAAGGATCGAAACGGACCGTTACAGTATCTGCTGATGCCCACCTGGCGCATCAACGGCACGGAAAGCCCGCTGCTCACCGAGCCGCACACCCCTGACTTCTTCTGGCTGGCATGGCAGGCCCGCACCTTTATGAGCCAGAAGCGGGGCGCGCCGGTGCCGGACAGCGCCGTCTCGCTGGCCATTAACTCCCCCACGGGCCGCACGCAAAATCATTTTCATATCCATATTTCCTGCCTGCGCCCGGATATACGCGAAAAACTCGACGCCCATCAGGGAGAGGTAGGCACCCGCTGGCTGGCGTTTCCGGGCGGGCTGGCCGGACACACTTATCTGGCGCGGCGGGTTACCGATGAGGAGCTAATGCAGCGCAGCCCGTTTATCATGCTGGCGGAAGAGGTACCGGAGGCGCGTGACCATATGGGACGCTACGCGCTGGCGATGGCGCAGCAGGCGGATGGCTCCTTTGTGCTGCTGGCGACCGAACGTAATTTGCTGCTCCTTAACCGCGCCTCCGCCGAGGAGCTGCAGGATCATCAATGCGCTATTCTGAAGTGACCCCACCATAAATAGCGTTTACGCGCGACGCCTCTCTCCGTAGACTTGCTGAAAAATACAACAGGAGACAGGCATGTCGCTCTGGCTATCCCATCCGCTGTTTCTCCCCTCGCTGATCGTGGGTGTCACTATCGTGCTGTGGGCGACCTCGCTGCTGCCGGAATTTATCACCGCGCTGCTCTTTTTTACCGTGGCGATGGCGACCAAAATCGCTCCGGCGGAGGTGGTCTTTGGCGGCTTTGCCTCCTCCGCGTTTTGGCTGGTGTTCAGCGGATTTGTGCTGGGCGTGGCGATCCGCAAGACCGGGCTGGCGGACCGGGCTGCCCGGGCGCTCTCCGCCCGGCTCACCGACTCCTGGCCGCTCATGGTCGCAAGCGTTGTGCTGCTGAGCTACGCGCTGGCGTTTGTGATGCCTTCCAATATGGGGCGTATCGCGCTGCTGATGCCGATTGTGGCGGCCATGGCGAAGCGTGCCGGGATCGCTGACGGCAGCCGCGCATGGTATGGCCTGGCGCTGGCCGTGGGATTTGGTACGTTCCAGCTCTCTGCCACCATCCTGCCGGCCAACGTGCCCAATCTGGTGATGAGCGGCGCGGCAGAAGGCTCTTATAACATCCACCTCAACTACGTTCCCTACCTGCTGCTGCATACACCGGTGCTCGGTATCCTGAAAGGCACCATTCTGATTGGCCTGATCTGCTGGCTCTTTCCCGGCGCGCCGCAGCCGCCTCGCGACATGACGCCGCCCGCGCCGATGAGCGCGCAGGAGAAGCGGCTCGCCTGGCTGCTGGCGGTGGTGCTGGTGATGTGGGTAACGGAGAGCTGGCACGGCATTGGTCCGGCATGGACGGGACTGGCGGCGTCGGTCGTGGTTATGCTCCCGCGCGTGGGCTTTATCACCGGCGAGGAGTTCTCTGGCGGCGTGAATATGCGCACCTGCATCTATGTGGCAGGTATTCTCGGGCTGGCGGTCACCGTGACGCAGACCGGCATCGGCAGCGCGGTGGGGGAGGCGTTGCTACATGTGATGCCGCTGGACCCGGATAAACCCTTTATCAGCTTCCTGGCGCTGACGGGGATCACCACGGCGCTGAACTTTATTATGACCGCCAATGGCGTACCGGCGCTCTACACGACGCTGGCGCAAAGCTTCGCGGACGCCACCGGTTTTCCGCTGCTGTCGGTGATCATGATTCAGGTGCTGGGTTATTCCACGCCGCTGTTGCCCTATCAGGCGTCGCCGATTGTGGTGGCGATGGGCTTAGGGAAAGTGCCTGCAAAGGCGGGGATGCTGCTCTGTCTGGCGCTGGCGATTGCGACGTATCTGGTGCTGCTGCCGCTGGATTATCTGTGGTTTAGCCTGTTGGGACGGCTGTAAAAAAGCCCGGTGGCGCTGGCGCTTACCGGGCCTACAGAACCGTAGGGCGGGTTAGCGAAGCGCCACCCGCCACAGCAACATTACGCCTGTTTAGCCGCTTCTGCTGCTTTAACGATCACCGCGAAAGCGTCTGCTTTCAGGGATGCGCCGCCAACCAGCGCGCCGTCGATATCCGGCTGGGCAAACAGCTCTGCCGCGTTAGAGGCGTTAACAGAGCCGCCGTACTGGATGATAACCTGCTCAGCCACTTTCGCGTCAGCTTTTGCGATGTGGTCACGGATGAACTTGTGAACCGCCTGCGCCTGTGCCGGGGTTGCGGATTTGCCGGTGCCGATCGCCCAGACTGGCTCATAGGCGATGACCGCGCCTTCGAATGCTGCTGCGCCCTGAGTTTTCAGCACGGCGTCGATCTGACGCGCGCACACTTCTTCAGTTTTGCCCGCTTCGTTTTCCGCTTCGGTTTCACCGATGCACAGTACCGGAGTCAGACCCTGCTCTTTCAGCAGCGCGAATTTTTTCGCGATCAGTTCGTCAGACTCTTTGTGATAAGTACGACGCTCGGAGTGACCAATAATGATGTATTTCGCGCCGATATCTTTCAGCATCTCAGCGGAAGTTTCACCGGTGAACGCGCCGGAGAGGTTAACGTCCACGTTCTGCGCGCCCAGAATGATGTGGCTGCCGTCAGCGGCGCGTTTAGCCAGGTCCAGATACATCTCCGGCGGAGCGATAGCAACAGCACAGCCAGCCACGCCAGCCAGCTCTTTACGCAGGTTAGCAACCAGCTCGTTTACCATGTGGCGGCTGCCGTTCAGTTTCCAGTTACCCATCACTAAAGGATGTCGCATTTCAATTCTCCACGCTTTGTCAGCGAATTAAGGAATATGGCCGCCCGTCCGGGCAGCATGGTCTGTGAATCAGTATAGAGATTTTCCCCTGAAAGGCTTTGCTTTTCGTCATTAATTCACCGCTCAGGGCGTATCCGATAACGCCAGCTTAATCGGTTCAACCGCGAAGGTCAGCCCCTTTTCGCCGTTATCTGCGACAACATAGCGCACGGCGCCTTCGGTTTCGGCGTAATAGCGTTTGTTTTTGCCTGCAGCCAGCAGTTTTTGCAGCTTTTGCTGGCTCTGGGCCCGGGTATGCGTGGGGCTAAAGGCCTTTAAAATGGCGCTCATATACTCCAGCGCTTTCGCTTTGGCCGCCTTTTGCTCCGGCCCCTGAATCGGTAGCCAGGTGATCTGCATGCTTTTGATTTTCAGAGTGCCGCGCTCCAGCGCCGTCGAGGCGTAGAGGTTCTCATTGATCTTACTGGCGGCGCGCGTCAGGGTAGGGGTATCGCGTGGCCCTTCGATAGACCGAAACTCGCCCAGCGGCAGTTTGGGATTGTCCTTGTTAAAATGTTCCCGGAACTGGCTGATCGACAGATCGAATGAGGGCGCGCCGGGCAGCAGGTAAGGCGCAGTCACCTGCGCGGCGGTTTCAGTGGCGTGCAGAGAAAAGCTGGCGCTCAACGCTGTCAAACATAGCAAAAAAGAGTGAGCCCATCTTTTCATCAATTTTGAATCCCTGGTCATAACTGCTCATGATTAAAACGATATCCGCGCGGCTTGTCAAAAAGTCGCGACACCAGGGTAGAATGCGCAGCACACGATTATAAGGAACCTTACATGACCATACAGCAGTGGCTGTTTTCATTTAAAGGGCGTATCGGACGCCGCGACTTCTGGATCTGGATTGTCCTCTGGCTTGTCACCATGGTGGCGCTTTTCTCCCTGGCGGGCAGCACGTGGCTTAGCTCGCAGATGGCGGCCTTTGCGCTGGTCTGCCTGCTCTGGCCGACCGCCTCGGTTATCGTCAAGCGCCTGCACGATCGCGGGCGTTCCGGGCTGTGGGCGCTGCTGGTGATTGTGGCGTGGATGCTGCTGGCCGGGAACTGGTCAATCCTGCCTTCCATGCTCCCCTGGCTGGTGGGCCGTTTTATTCCCACGCTGATATTTGTGATGTTTGTGGTCGATCTGGGCGCGTTTGTCGGCACCCAGGGCGAAAACCGGTACGGAAAAGAGACGCAGGATGTGAAGTACGGCGCTCACCAGTAGTGTTCGGCCGTCATATGGCCCGGTCGACGGCGCAGGTGTTTGGTCATCTGCCGGGTCTCCTTCAGCAGCTGCTGAGTATCGCGCACCATCTGCGGGTTGCCGCAGAGCATGACATGGCTGGTCTCCGTATTCATCGGCAGGCCGACCGCCGCTTCCAGCTCGCCGCTTTCAATCAGCGCCGGAATGCGCCCGGTCAGCGATCCCGCCGCCGTTTCCCGGCTGACCACCGTCTTAATTTTTAGCTTGCCTGCGTAGCGGGCTTCCAGCGCCTGCATAAGCGGCAGATAGCTGAGATCGGCGGCGTAACGCGCGGCGTGGACCAGCACAATATTGTTAAAGCGCTCCAGATCTTTGCCGTACTGCAGAATAGAGAGATAAGGGCCGATAGCGGTGCCGGTCGCCAGCATCCACAGCGTGTCGCAGTCGGGCACTTCATCCAGCACAAAGAAGCCCGCCGCTTCGCTCACGATCTGGATCTCATCCCCCGGCTTCAGCGCGGCCAGGCGCGGGCTCAGTTTGCCGTCGGGCACGGTAACCAGATAAAACTCCAGATCCGGGTTGTCGGGGGCATTCACGTAGGAGTAGGCGCGCTGCACGCGTTCGCCGTCAATCTCCAGACCCAGCTTGGCAAACTGCCCCGCCGTAAAGGGATGGACGGGCGCATGCACGGTCAGACTAAAAAGCGCATCGGTCCAGAATTGTACCCTGGTGACTTTACCTGTTACCCAGTCCGCCATAATCGTCTCCTCTGTTATTCTGACTCTATCTTCCTGCCTCGCCGCTGAGATTTCCAGCCTGCGCGGGCCGGAAAGCTCAATCAAACAAATGCCCTTATAAAATGTGGGTCTGTACGTTCGGGTCTTTGCGATCCAGATAATGAATCGACTGAATACGACGAATGGTGCGTGATTTACCGCGGATCAGCAGCGTTTCGGTGGTGGCGATATTCCCTTTGCGGCTGATGCCGTCCAGCAGGTCTCCCTTGGTAATACCTGTCGCGGAGAAGATGACGTTGTCGCTGCGCGCCATGTCGTCGAGACGTAGCACAGTGTTGGCCTCAATACCCATCGCTTTACAGCGTGCCAGCTCCTCCTCGCCGATGCGGCGGTTCTCTTCACTGTCGCCCTTCACTTCATGACGCGCCAGCAGACGGCCATTCATGTCGCCGTCGAGCGCGCGGATCACCGCCGCGGACACTACACCCTCCGGCGCGCCGCCGATCCCGTAGAGCACGTCGACTTCGCTGTCGGGCATGCAGGTCAGGATGGAGGCCGCCACGTCGCCATCGGGAATGGCGAACACGCGCACGCCAAGCTGCTGCATATGAGCGATGGTCGCGTCGTGACGCGGTTTGGCGAGGATGGTGACGGTAAGTTCGCTGAGCGGCTTGCCGAGCGCGGCGGCGACATTACGCAGGTTGTCTGCCAGCGGCAGGTTAAGGTCGATAGCCCCTTTCGCGCCGGGGCCGACGATCAGCTTTTCCATGTACATATCGGGTGCGTTCAGGAAGCTGCCCTTATCGCCGACGGCCAGCACGGCCAGCGCGTTGGCCTGCCCCATGGCGGTCATGCGGGTGCCTTCAATCGGGTCTACGGCGATATCGACCGCGTCGCCGTCGCCGGTACCCACTTTTTCACCGATATAGAGCATGGGCGCTTCGTCGATCTCGCCTTCGCCAATGACGATTGTGCCGTCGATGTTTACCTGGTTGAGCATAATCCGCATGGCGTGGACGGCTGCGCCGTCAGCGGTATTTTTGTCGCCCCGGCCCAGCCATTTATAGCCAGCCAGCGCGGCGGCCTCGGTTACGCGGGAAAATTCGATAGCAAGTTCACGTCTCATCAGATACTCGTGCAGTCAAAAGGAGTTGCACGAAGTTTATCACAACCCGGCAGGGTGGGCCCCTCACCCCGGCCCTCTCCCCATAGGGGAGAGGGGGAACCCCTAAACCGTGGGTCCGTTTGGTAAAGGAAGAAAACTCTGATCGTTGAGCTCGATCGTCCCCCCTCTCCCCGGCGGGGAGAGGGGGAACCCCTAAACCCTGGGTCCGTTTGGGAGAGGAAGAAAACTCTGGTCGTTGAGCTCGATCGTCCCCTCTCCCCATTGGGGAGAGGGTTAGGGTGAGGGGGAAGGGACATTACCCCTCGTGCTCCTCCCACGCCATCGCGCGCTGCACCGCCTTCTTCCAGCCGCTGTAGCGGTAGTTACGTTCGGTCGTCTCAATGCCCGGGCGGAACTCGCGCTCAATTACCGCCTTCTCCTGCAGCTCGTCCAGATTCTGCCAGAAGCCAACCGCCAGACCGGCGAGATAAGCCGCGCCGAGCGCCGTGACTTCGCGCACTTCAGGGCGCTCCACGCGGGTGCCCAGAATGTCTGACTGGAACTGCATCAGGAAGTTATTGGCGACCGCGCCGCCATCCACGCGCAGGGCGTGCAGACGGATGCCGGAGTCAGCCTGCATCGCTTCCAGCACGTCGCGCGTCTGGTAGGCGATGGACTCCAGCGTGGCGCGAATAATGTGGTTAGCATTCACGCCGCGGGTCAGGCCGAAGATCGAGCCGCGCGCGTACGGGTCCCAGTAGGGGGCACCGAGGCCGGTAAAGGCTGGCACCACGTACACGCCGTTGGTGTCCTTCACTTTGGTGGCGAAATACTCCGAGTCGAACGCATCGCTGATTAGCTTCATTTCGTCGCGCAGCCACTGGATAGAGGCGCCGGCCATAAATACCGCCCCTTCCAGCGCGTAGTTCACCTCCCCGCGCGGGCCGCAGGCGATCGTGGTCAGCAGGCCATGCTCAGATTTGACCGCTTTCTCGCCGGTGTTCATCAGCATAAAGCAGCCGGTGCCGTAGGTATTTTTCGCCATCCCTTCTTTTACGCAGAGCTGGCCGAACAGCGCCGCCTGCTGGTCGCCGGCGATCCCGGCGATAGGGATACGGGTGCCGCCCTTGCCGCCGATGTTGGTCTGACCATACACCTCAGAGGATTTACGCACCTGCGGGAGCATCGCGCGCGGGATATCAAGCGCATCCAGCATTCTGTCATCCCAGTCGAGATCGTGAATGTTGAACAGCATGGTGCGCGAGGCGTTGGTATAATCGGTCACGTGTACGCGCCCCTGGGTCATTTTCCAGATAAGCCAGGTGTCGACGGTGCCGAACAGCAGTTCGCCGCGCTTCGCCCGCTCGCGGGAGCCTTCCACATGGTCCAGAATCCATTTCACCTTGGTACCGGAGAAGTAAGGGTCAATGACAAGACCTGTGGTATCACGGACATAATCGTCCATGCCATCGCGCTTGAGCTGCTCGCAGATTTCCGCGGTGCGGCGGCACTGCCAGACAATGGCGTTATAGATAGGCTTACCGGTTTCGCGCTCCCAGATAATCGCGGTTTCACGCTGGTTAGTAATGCCAATGGCGGCAATCTGATCGGAACTGATATCGGCCTTCGCCAGCACTTCGACCAGCGTTGAGCTTTGCGATGCCCAGATCTCCATCGGGTCATGCTCTACCCAGCCCGGCTTCGGATAGATTTGCTCAAATTCACGCTGTGAAACGCTAATGATGTTCGCGTCATGATCCATAACGACAGCGCGGGAGCTGGTAGTGCCCTGGTCGAGCGCAACGATATATTTTTTGTCGGTCATAGTATGTGTCCCGTAGTCAGATTAGAGCGAAGCGTTTTGGTGCGTAGTGGCAGCCGTTTCTTTTACCTCTTCCACGCAGGTATCGCACGGCAGATGGCGGCCAATCAACTTGCGATAGCCAAAAGCGCCCAGCGCCGCCCCGGCGATAGGCCCGAACAGCGGCACCAGGAAGTAAGGAATATCTTTACCGCCGGTGAAAGCCACCTCACCCCAGCCTGCAAAGAAGGCAAACGTTTTAGGCCCAAGATCGCGCGCCGGATTCATGGCAAAGCCGGTCAGGGGGCCCATGGAGGCGCCGATAACCGCAATCAGCAGGCCAATCAGCAGCGGCGCCAGCGGGCCGCGCGGTATGCCGTTACCATCATCGCCCAGCGCCATGATGACGCCCATCAGAATAGCGGTAATGACCATCTCAACCGCGAAAGCCTGCACGATGTTAATATGCGGGTTTGGATAGGTGGAGAAAATTCCTGCCAGATCGAGACTTTCGACGCTGCCGCGCACCATATGATGCGTTTGCTCGAAGTCGATGAAAAGATTGTAATAAAGCCCGTAAACTAATGCCGCTGCGCAAAAGGCGCCGGCAAATTGTGCAATGATAAAGGGAACGACCTTACGACCTTCGAAGCAGGCGAACAGCCACAGCGCGATGGTAACCGCTGGATTAAGATGTGCCCCGGAAACCCCTGCGGTCAGGTAGATAGCCATAGCCACCCCTAACCCCCAGATGATGCTGATTTCCCACTGCCCGAAACTGGCGCCGGCCACCTTCAGTGCAGCGACACAACCCACTCCGAAGAAAATCAACAACCCGGTACCAAGAAACTCGGCGATGCACTGGCCTTTTAAGGTTGAGGTTTGACTCATAATCGGATCCTGAAGAAAAATGAATGTTTGTCGTTAGCGTGACGGCCAAAACCGGTCACGATGCCATGTAGACACCGTGTTAATTTATCGTTAACGCTCAAAAACGAGAAATATCGAAATCAAAATGTGTGTGCTGTGTCAATAAAATGAGCGTTTCCGCGCTGTAAAGCGCGTTTATGCGCCGGATGATGATTGACGAGTGAATCATATCTTTAACGAATATGTTAACAATTAAGGGTATATGAGATGAATGCACCAGGTCTTGACTGAAAAGTGTTGCAAACCGCGATCTGCGCGGTATGTCGCTGGACAGGGCGTGCGCGGCTTCATACAATCGGCACTATATGTTGTGCGCGTTTACGTTTAGGCGTCGCCTTGCAATTCAGGAGAGGTAGCATCATGTCTTTAGAAGTGTTTGAGAAACTGGAAGCGAAAGTACAGCAGGCGATTGATACCATCACCCTGTTGCAGATGGAAATTGAAGAGTTGAAAGAGAAAAACAACTCGCTGTCGCAGGAAATGCAGACGGCTCAGCACAGCCGCGAAGAACTTGAGCGCGAAAACCATCAGCTCCGTGAGCAGCAGCACGGCTGGCAGGAGCGGCTGCAGGCGCTGCTGGGACGTATGGAAGAGGTCTGATTCTGATTTCTTGCATAAGGCATCCTTAATGGATGCCTTTTTTGTTATGGAGGAATATCATCGCGCAATACGTTGTTCTCAGGGAATACGAGATGACAAAACGAAGCGATATTATTGATAATTCTGACAGATATATTACGCGTGATACCCCAAAAGGCCTTGTCTATACCGATAATCTGGGATGGATCGATCTTGGCCATGCCAATCCTGGAGGCGCAGAAAGGCTATGGCAACAAATGGTTATGCCATATGGCGGTGACGACACATGGTTCGAAGTTAATTATCACCAGAGTATGTCTACTAATGTTTTTGCAACAGGTATTACTACCGGAATATACAGGCGATTTTTAGTCCGTCGAGGGCTTAGTGAGCATGTTTTACAGGGAGTGGCGCTATCAATATTTATGGGGACATCTCACCAATTTGAATCACTGCAGAACTTATGGCCCTATATTGTTTTAACCGACAGTGGGTATAGCGCTGAGGACCTTGTTTCAAATTTATTGGGCTTTTGTCAGGCAGTTAACTATGCGGATTATACTGCTTATCTGCATATATGCCCAAAAGAGAAAGCATACCGAATCTGGGACCATTATGGTCCGGTTGGTGAATACAAAAATAAAAGTGTGCTTCCGCTTATTTTCCCCGATCCGATTGAAAAGACAGGTAATCTTAAACCGTATTCGGGGACGTTGCCCACATTTATGAGTTCGATAACGCCTGTGGCAAGCCCAGAGTATGTTCGTGAGCTTCGCTTATGAAAAGCCCTAAACTCATCATCTCTGGAATTTTTATTACTATTACAGGAGCGGTATACATATTCCTGGCGGCAAGAGTTTTTGTACCAGAATGTTATACGCAAGATGATTTTTTTCGTTACCAGTTGATGACGCCAGATGTTCTTAAAAAGGTTCCAAGGGTATCAAAACAATGGTATTTCCTTAGTCAAACAGACGAGGGGAGTGGGTTAAAAACGAATGAAATAGTTTTTACCAACATAAAGAAAAGCGATGTTCATGCGCTCATTGAACAGCTTGATGACTGGATAAATACGTATCCGCAACGCCACGAAACAATGAATGTTTCGGTTGAGAAATCAAACGGGCAGGTGGAAATACGCGTCATTCACTATGATATGGATGAAACCAAGTGAAAAAAGGCCATCTGCAAATCAGATGGCCTTTTTTAGCTACTCAATATCCAGCGGATCTTCGGAAAGGATAATGCCGGTGTTATCGGCGTAGAGATGGTCGCCGGAGAAGAAGGTCACGCCGCCGAAATTGACGCGCACGTCGCTTTCACCGATGCCGTCACCGGCCGCACCGACCGGGATAGCCGCCAGGGCCTGAATGCCCAGGTCCAGCTCTTCAAGATCGTCCACCTGACGGACCGCGCCATACACCACAATCCCTTCCCACTCGTTCTGCACTGCAAGACGGGCAAGTTCGGCGTCAATAAGCGCCCGGCGTACGGAACCGCCGCCGTCTACCAGCAGGATACGGCCACGGCCGTTCTGTTCGAGCAGATCGTAAAGCAACCCGTTATCCTCGAAACATTTCACCGTGATGATTTGTCCGCCAAACGACGACCGTCCCCCAAAGTTGGAAAACAGCGGTTCTACGACGTTGACATCTTCCTGGTAGATGTCACAAAGCTCGGAAGTATCGTATTTCATAGGCTTAACATTCAGTTGCTGCGAGTGCTTTCAGTATATCGCGCGAAACGTATTGTTGGCAAAATCATCAATTGTTAATTGATATTTGTCAGTTAACCCAGCATCTGGCTTAAAACAATCCCGATGACAAACAACAGATTAGTAAGCAACGCCCCTTTTACCGTACGTTCCAGCATTGGCGGCATAGCTGAGGCGTTTTGCTCACGCATCACGTAACGGGCCTGTTTAATCAGCAGCGGAGCCGCCAGAATAAACAGCCAGCCCCAGAGGCTGTGCAGGGAGAAAAGATTAAACAGCGCCAGGCAGAGCAGGGCGCCCATCAGCAGGTAGGCGTGGTAGCGGCGGGTAAACAGCGCCAGGCATAGCAGGGCGCCCATCAGCGGGTAGGCGTGGTGGGGGCGGGCATTGCCCGCGCCAAGCCGTACCGCCAGCGTGTTTTTGCCGTTAATCCGGTCGCTGTCGATATCGCGCAGGTTATTAATATTGAGTACCGCGGTTGCCAGCAGCCCGCACGCGGTGGCCGGCAGGAAAAGCGCCGGGATCAGCGAGTGGGCCTGCAGATACCAGCTCCCCATCACGCTCAGCCAGCCGAAAAAGACCAGGACGGAGATATCGCCAAGGCCAATATAGCCATAGGGACGCGTGCCGACGGTATAGGTAATCGCCGCGACAATCGACAGGCCGCCCAGCACCAGGAAGCCGATAAAATCAGCGGTGGTTTTGCAGGCTACCGAGACCAGCGCCAGACCGGAGAGACAGATCAGCACCACGGTGATAATTAATGCCCGCTTCATCTGCGCCTGGGTTATCACTCCCTTTTGCATACCGCGCAGCGGCCCGATACGGTCTGGCTTATCGCTGCCTTTCACCGCATCGCCATAGTCGTTCGCGAGGTTAGAGAGGATTTGCAACAGCCCGGCGGTAATCAGCGCAAGCAGCGCTACCAGCGGATCGAAATGTCCCTGCCACCACGCAAGCGCGGTGCCAACAATAATCGCAGCGAAGGCGAGGGGGAGCGTTTTGGGGCGCAGGCTTTCCAGCCAGGCTTGCGTACGGCTGATCTCAGACATAGGTATTTTTTGCCAATAAAAAAGGGGCCTTTCAGCCCCATCAAAAGTGATGAAAATGCGTTGAGCGCGATTATAGAATAAAACGGCTCAGATCTTCATCTGCCACCAGCGCATCAAGATGCTTGCTGACATAATCGGCATTAATCACGATTGTCTGTCCGTTGAGGTCGCTCGCGTCGTAGGAAATATCTTCCATCAGACGTTCCAGAACGGTGTGCAGACGGCGGGCACCGATGTTTTCGGTGGTCTCATTCACCTGCCATGCGGCCTGCGCGATGCGCTTGATCCCGTCGTCGGTAAACTCAATGTTTACCCCTTCAGTCGCCATCAGCGCTTTGTACTGTACGGTCACAGAGGCGTTCGGCTCGGTCAGGATACGTTCGAAATCTTCCGTGGTCAGCGCCTGCAGCTCCACGCGGATCGGCAGACGGCCCTGCAGTTCCGGGATCAGGTCGGACGGTTTCGCAATCTGGAAAGCGCCGGACGCGATAAACAGAATGTGGTCCGTTTTAACCATGCCGTGTTTGGTGGAGACGGTGCAGCCTTCCACCAGCGGCAGCAGGTCGCGCTGAACCCCTTCACGTGAGACGTCCGGGCCGGAGGATTCGCCGCGCTTACAGATTTTGTCGATCTCATCGATAAAGACGATACCGTGCTGCTCTACCGCGTCGATGGCATCCTGCTTCAGCTCTTCCGGGTTCACCAGTTTCGCCGCCTCTTCTTCAATCAGCAGCTTCATGGCGTCTTTGATTTTCAGCTTACGCGCTTTCTGCTTCTGGCCGCCCAGGTTCTGGAACATGGACTGCAGCTGGCTGGTCATCTCTTCCATGCCCGGAGGCGCCATGATTTCCACGCCCATTGGCGCTGCGGCGAGATCGATCTCAATCTCTTTATCGTCCAGCTGGCCTTCACGCAGCTTTTTACGGAACGCCTGGCGTGCGGCAGAAGGCTCCTGCTGCTGTTCCGGCTGTCCCCAGTTGTTTTTGGCCGGTGGGATCAGGACATCCAGAATACGCTCTTCCGCCATCTCTTCGGCGCGATAGCGGTTTTTCTCGATCGCGTGGACGCGCACCATTTTCACGGCGGCATCGGTCAGATCGCGGATAATGGAGTCCACCTCTTTACCTACATAGCCTACTTCGGTGAACTTGGTGGCTTCCACTTTGATAAACGGCGCGTTGGCGAGCTTCGCCAGTCGGCGGGCGATTTCGGTTTTACCGACGCCGGTCGGGCCAATCATCAGAATGTTTTTCGGCGTGACTTCGTGGCGCAGTTCTTCCTCAAGCTGCATACGACGCCAGCGGTTACGCAGGGCAATCGCCACGGAACGCTTGGCGTTGTCCTGGCCGATAATGTGTTTGTTCAGTTCGCTGACAATTTCGCGTGGGGTCATTTCAGACATGGGAGATCCTTACGCTTTGGAGTTTAATTCTTCAATGGTGTGGTTGTGGTTGGTATAAATGCAGATATCACCTGCAATATCCAACGCCTTCACGGCGATATCACGCGCGTTCATGTCGGTATTTTCCAACAGGGCACGGGCCGCGGCCTGGGCATACGGGCCACCGGAGCCAATCGCAATCAAATCGTTTTCAGGCTGCACGACATCGCCATTACCGGTAATGATCAGCGAGGCGTTTTCATCGGCCACCGCCAGCAGCGCTTCAAGCTTGCGCAGCATACGGTCGGTACGCCAGTCTTTTGCCAGCTCAACGGCAGCTTTCACCAGATGACCCTGGTGCATTTCCAGCTTACGTTCAAACAGTTCAAACAGCGTGAAGGCATCCGCGGTGCCGCCTGCGAAACCGGCGATCACTTTGTCGTTGTAAAGACGACGCACTTTTTTCACGTTGCCTTTCATGACGGTATTACCCAGCGTGGCCTGACCATCACCGGCAATTACCACCTGGCCGTTACGGCGTACGCTTACTATTGTTGTCACGATCAGACCCCCTGGTTACAAATTCGGAACAGATGCCCCGGGCGGATGCCCGGGGCTGAATAGAATGTTAGATGGGGGAGATTTTGGGGGTTTCAACCCCCCGCGGCGAGCCTGATGCAGTTTGTGTGACCTGCCATCTTCAGACGGTTGAGAGTACCGTTCGCGTTTTCTTTGCCTTTTACCGGGCCGATCACCACGCGATTCCAGCCGTTATTGGTGGTAATACGGGAATCAAAGCCCTCAAACGCCAGCTGGGCGCGGACGGTTTCCGCCTGTTCAGCCCCTTTAAACGAACCGCACTGTACCATCCAGCGGCGCTCGTCTTTCTTCTCCGCCGTTTGCTGCGGCGACTGAGTAACGGGTGCCGACGGCTGAGCCTTTGGCTGCTGCGTGGTGGTGTGCGCAGGCGTTTGCAGCAGATCCTGATAGGGCTGCGAGGTCGAGGTGGGTTTTTGCGTTTGCGCTTTCGGCTGCTGCGCCTGTACGGTGCGCGCCGGCTGCTGGTACGGTTGTTCTGCGGCGCGTGGCTGCTGCGCCGGCTGGCTTCTCGCCCACTCCTGCTGTGCCTGTTGCGCCTGACGCTGGCGTTGCAGCGTTTGCTGGCGCTGTTCCGGCGTCTGTTCGTTCCATGGTACTTCGTTGAGCTGGGTAGGCTGCTGGCGCATGTCGGCCTGCATCTGAGCCAGAAGCTGACGCTGTTCGTCGGTCAGCTGATTGGGGTTCATCACCTCGCCGCCCGCAGATGGCTCCGTCGGCGCGCGCACGCCCGGCTGACGGCTCTCCAGCTCTTTGATGTAACGCCAGCGCTCCTCAGGTTTCGGCGGCAGGCCGTTTCCGACAACCTTGTTGCCCTGAAGTGTCTCCGATTCCTCTTTTTTGTGGTGCGTAATGAAGTACAGACCACCGATAAAGGCCACCAGTACGGCTGCGGCGATAGCCACCATCGCTGGTGAGACGGCAGAAAGGTTACGCTGCTTACTCTTAGAGCTGCTCTTTTTGCGTCGCGAAGGTGCCGGCTGGCCGCGACGTACATAATCTCGTTGTGCCACTATCGTTTCGCTGTATTTATTCGTTCGTCAGCCCGCCATGTTACTTAAGCGGCGGGCCTTTGACCAGATGAGGGAGTCCGAAAGCGCCCGACTTTACTGCCTTGCCCGGGTAGAGCCGCGGACGATCAATTCGCAATCCAGTAATCGGGAGCCGCTGTTTACCGTCTGCCCATGCAGCTGATCTAACAGCAAAAGCATCGCTTCACGTCCGATATCATATCTCGGCTGGGAGACGGTAGAGAGCGGCGGATCGCAAAATTCTGACAATGAAATATTGTCGAAACCAATGACAGATAAATCATCCGGTATGCGCAACCCGTGGCGTTTCGCACAGGAGATCGCCCCCAGCGCCATCACATCGCTATGGCAAAAGACGGCGGTTGGGGGTTCCGGCAGCGCCAGTAGTTTTTCCAGCGCCAGGCCGCCCGCCTCGAAGGTAAAGTCACCACGAGCAATATAGTGCGGGTCAACCATCATGCCCGCGCGGCGTAGCGCCTGGACATAACCCTGCAGGCGGTAGTGGCACAGCGGCATCTCTTCCGGTCCGGCGATACAGCCGATACGCGTATGCCCCAGCTCCAGAAGGTAGTTAACAGCGTTGAACGCGGCGGTCAGGTTATCGATATGGACGGTAGGAAGCTTAAGTTCGGGCGCAAATTCGTTCGCCATGACCATCGGCGGCAGGTTGCGCTGTTCCTCTATGCTGGCGTCAAAGGGCAGACGCGAGCCCAGCAGCAGCATGCCGTCGATCTGCTTGGTGATAATGAGATCGATAAAGGTTTTTTCCTGCTGGTTCTGATGAGCACAGTCGCCAATCAACACCAGATAACCTTGTTCTGCGGCGGTCACTTCGATGCCGCGAATAATTTCACTGAAGAAGGGATCGCAAATGTCCGGCACAATCACGAGGATAGTGCGCGACTCGTTGCGTTTGACATTACGCCCTATCGCCTGCGGCAGATAACCCACTTCCAGTGCGGCCTGCTCAACCCGGTTACGGGTGGACTGGGAAACTTTATCCGGGTTCATTAACGCGCGGGACACCGTTGCCGTGGATACTTTCGCCTTCAGGGCAACGTCTTTCATGGTCGCGGCAGCGACCTCTTTCCTGGACTTCACGTCTTCTCCTCGCGGGACCACCGAACTTCTGACCGACTCATTTTTGCAGATAGTAGATGGAAGCGGTTACAGAATTTTCATCAAAAGTGTGAGGAGTATTAAATTTTTCGATCACGCTCGCAAAGCGGTTTAGCTTTCAATGGGATCAACATCAAGTACCCACTTCACTTTACGCGCTTCCGGCAGGGTGTTGACCAGCGCCATCGTGCCATGAATTACCTGCTGCAGACGGACGCGGGAGGGGTGTTGCAGCAGCAGTTGCCAGCGATAACGTCCTCCGCGTTTGGGCGCCAGCGCAGGGACCGGGCCTAAAATCCACAGCTGATTATCCATCAGAGGGCTGGCCTGCAGCAGGTTGCGTAGCTGCTGGAGGAACAGGGGTGCCTGTTGATTATTATGATCTTCCGCCCGGATGATGACGTGGCTGGTCCAGGGGGGGAGCTGCATGGTCTGACGTTCGGCGAGCGCTTGTTCGGCAAACGCATCGTAGCCCTTGTGGAGTAGGATCTGCAGCAACGGGTGTTCCGGGTGGTGAGTCTGTAATACCACCTCTCCCTGTTTGCCGGCGCGGCCGGCGCGGCCAGCCACCTGGGTATAGAGCTGGGCAAAGCGCTCCGCCGAGCGGAAGTCGGCAGAGAAGAGCGCGCCGTCAACATCCAGCAGGGCGACCAGCGTAACGTCCGGAAAATGGTGTCCTTTCGCCAGCATCTGGGTGCCAATCAAGATACGCGCCCCGCCGCGATGCACCTCTGCCAGCTGTTGCTCCAGCGCCCCTTTGCGGCTGGTCGTGTCGCGGTCGATGCGGGAGAGGGGAACGCCGGGAAAGAGCGGAGCGAGTGCCTGCTCAAGCTGCTCGGTGCCCAGTCCCACCGGCACCAGATGGGTAGAGCCGCACGACGGGCACTGGCGCGGCACCGGACGCTGGCTGTCGCAGTGGTGACAGCGCAGCTGGTGCTGGGCCTGATGCAGCGTGTAGTAATGGTCGCAGCGCGGGCATTCCGCTATCCAGCCGCAGTCATGACACAGCAGCGCCGGGGCAAAGCCGCGGCGGTTCAGAAAGAGGATCACCTGGTTGTCCGCCTGCAAATGCTGGCGCATCCGGCTGATTAACGCGGGCGACAGGCCAGCCTGCAGGTGCTGGCCTTTGAGATCCAGAACATGCTGGATAGCCGGACGGGCGTTACCCGCGCGGCGCGACAGGCGCAGCATATGGTATTTGCGCTGGCGGACGTTGTGCAGCGTCTCCAGCGCCGGGGTCGCGGAGCCGAGGATAATCGGGATCTGCTCGCTATGGGCGCGCCAGACCGCCAGATCGCGGGCGTGATAGCGCCAGCCTTCCTGCTGTTTATAGGAGCTGTCATGCTCTTCATCGATAACGATGACCCCGAGATTTTTGAAAGGGGTAAACAGCGATGAACGGGTGCCGATCACAATCGCCGCTTCGCCGTTTTTCGCCTTCAGCCAGGCGCTGAGCCGCTCGCTGTCGTTCAGCCCGGAGTGCAGCACCTCTACCGGCGCGTTAAAGCGTTCGCGAAAGCGGGCGATGGTTTGTGGCGTCAGGCCGATTTCCGGCACCATTACCAGCGCCTGTTTGCCCTGGGCGAGTACATTCTCCAGCACGCTCAGGTAGACTTCCGTTTTGCCGGAGCCGGTAACACCCGCCAGTAGCCAGGCGGAGAAACGGTCCGAGGCGCTATGGATCGCGCCGACAGCGGTCGCCTGCTCGGTATTGAGCCGCAGCCTGTCGCCCGAAACGGAAAAGCCGTCTCGCCAGTCGTGCAGCGCGGGCGCTTCGCTGGCGAGATCGCTTAACCCTTTTTTACGTAGCGCCTGTAGCGCAGGTTCACTGACCTCGAGAGCGGTCACCTCATGTCGCCAGATTTTTCCCTGACGCAGCGCCGCCAGCGCCTGCTGCTGTTTGTGCGAACGCTTCAGGCTATTAATATCCACCGCCTGGCCCTGCTCTGTGGCAAACCAGTACCACATCGGCGCATGGCTGGCGCTTTTGCCCTGGCGCAGCAGGATCGGCAGGGCGTGAAAAAGTACATCGCCCACCGGATGATGGTAATAGTCCGCCGCCCACAGCAACAGGCGCCAGATGCTGGTGGAAAAGAGCGACTCGCTATCGAGCAACTCCATTACCTGCTTCAGCTCATGGCGCGGCAACTCGCTGTTCTCGCTGACCGAAACCACAATTCCCACGCGCTTTTGCGTGCCAAACGGCACGATGACGCGGCAGCCCGCTTTGGCGCTCATGCCCTCAGGCAGGAGATAGTCAAAGGTACGGGGAAGCGGAACGGGCAGGGCAACGTGAGCGACGGGCATCGAAACTTCCTGACTTGAAAACTGGCGCGTTAGTATACACATTAGAGAAGGCGGCGTGCGGATCAGTTTGCATATGCAGGTCAAATTCTGTATGATTCGCCGCCTTTGGTGCAATTTGCGTCAAAGAACTAAACATTCAACATCGCGTGGTGTCTGGCGTTAGGGCTGGAAGAGCGACGCGGCCTTAACTGAGGTTCTCCCATGAAAAAAGATATTCACCCGAAATACGAAATGATTACTGCGAACTGCTCTTGCGGTAACTCTATCCAGATCCGTTCCACCGTGGGTCACGATCTGAACCTGGACGTGTGCGGCAAATGCCACCCGTTCTACACTGGCAAGCAGCGTGACGTTGCGACCGGTGGCCGTGTTGACCGCTTCAACAAGCGCTTCAGCATCCCGGGTTCTAAATAAGATTCCCGAAAAAAGGCACCTTACGGTGCCTTTTTTGTATCCACTTCTCAGTATTCCCACGTCTTCGGGTCGATACCCAGTTCACGCATAATAGCTTTTGCCGCTTCCGGGATTTCATCGCTACGCTCTTTGCGCAGGTCTTCATCGTTAGGTAACGGTTGACCGGTAAACGCATGCAGAAACGCTTCACACAGCAGCTCGCTGTTGGTGGCGTGGCGCAGGTTGTTCACCTGACGACGCGTACGTTCATCGGTGAGGATCTTCAACACCTTCAGAGGAATGGAAACCGTAATTTTCTTTACCTGTTCACTCTTCTTACCGTGCTCAGCGTATGGGCTGATATATTCGCCGCTCCATTCAGCCATGAGATACCTTTAATCCTCTCAGTCATTAGTCTAAAGATGCAAAACCCTGTCGAAGTCGGGGTTTTGTACCATAATCTCGCGTAGTTTACCGTAGAGACGATACCGTGACACGGATATTGCGCCTGCGGCGTGCGCTAAAGCAGTAATTTTAACGGCATTTGCGCAATTGCTCAATCTATACGCAAAGAAGTTTAGATGTCCAGATGTATTGACGTCCATAAGTTCAATGTTTACTCTGTTGCCTGACTTTTCATCTAAATAAGCCAGGAAGCCTTCACCATGACGCGTAAACAGGCCACCATCGCAGTGCGTAGCGGATTGAATGATGACGAGCAGTACGGTTGTGTTGTTCCGCCGATTCATCTCTCCAGCACCTATAACTTCACCGGATTTAACGAACCCCGTGCGCATGATTACTCGCGTCGCGGTAACCCGACCCGTGATGTCACCCAGCGCGCGCTGGCGGAACTGGAGGGGGGAGCTGGCGCGGTGTTGACCAATACCGGCATGTCGGCCATTCATCTGGTTACGACGGTATTCCTGAAACCTGGCGATCTGCTGGTGGCGCCGCACGACTGCTATGGCGGCAGCTATCGTCTGTTTGACAGCCTGGCGAAGCGCGGCTGTTACCGCGTGTTGTTTGTCGATCAGGGGGATGAAGAGGCGTTAAAACAGGCGCTTGCAGAGAAACCGAAGCTGGTATTAGTAGAAAGTCCGAGCAACCCGCTGTTGCGCGTGGTGGATATCGCCAAAATTTGTCAGCTGACAAGGGATGCGGGAGCCATAAGTGTCGTGGATAATACGTTCCTCAGTCCGGCGCTTCAGAACCCGCTGGCACTGGGTGCGGATCTGGTATTGCATTCATGTACTAAATACCTGAACGGCCATTCCGACGTGGTGGCGGGCGTGGTGATTGCGAAAGATCCTGAGCTTGTCACCGAACTGGCATGGTGGGCCAATAATATTGGCGTGACCGGCAGCGCCTTCGACAGCTATCTGCTGCTGCGCGGCCTGCGGACGCTGGCGCCGCGGATGGAGATGGCGCAACGCAACGCTCAGGCGATTGTCGAATTTCTGAAAACCCAGCCGCTGGTTAAGAAGCTTTATCATCCGTCGCTGCCGGAAAACCAGGGGCATGAGATTGCTGCGCGCCAGCAGAAAGGTTTTGGCGCGATGTTAAGTTTTGAACTGGAGGGCGACGAGCAGACGCTGCGTCGCTTCCTGAGCGGGCTGTCGCTGTTTACGCTGGCGGAGTCGTTAGGGGGTGTTGAAAGTTTAATCTCCCACGCCGCGACAATGACGCACGCAGGCATGGCGCCAGAGGCGCGTGCCGCCGCCGGAATTTCTGAGACGCTGCTGCGTATCTCAACCGGTATTGAAGATTGTGAAGATTTAATTGCCGATCTGGAAAATGGCTTCCGGGTCGCAGCCAAGGGGTAATCATGAGTGTGATAGCGCAGGCAGGGGCGAAGGGTCGTCAGCTGCATAAGTTTGGTGGAAGCAGTCTTGCGGATGTGAAATGTTATCTGCGTGTCGCGGGTATTATGGCGGAGTATTCCATGCCGGGCGACATGATGGTCGTCTCCGCTGCCGGCAGTACCACCAACCAGCTGATTAGCTGGCTGAAGCTAAGCCAGACCGATCGCCTTTCTGCGCATCAGGTTCAGCAGTCCCTGCGCCGCTACCAGAGCGAGCTGATTTCCGGCCTGCTGCCGCCTGAGGTGGCCGACGGGCTGATTAGCGCTTTTATTCACGATCTGGAGCGTCTGGCGGTGCTGCTCGACAGCGGCATTACCGATGCGGTTTACGCTGAAGTGGTGGGCCACGGTGAAGTCTGGTCCGCCCGCCTGATGGCGGCGGTGCTGCAGCAACAGGGGATGGACGCCGCCTGGCTGGATGCCCGCGATTTCCTGCGCGCCGAGCGCGCCGCCCAGCCGCAGGTGGACGAAGGGCTCTCATATCCGCTGCTGCAACAGTTGCTGGTGCAGCACCCGGGCAAACGCATCGTGGTGACCGGCTTTATCAGCCGCAGCAGCGCCGGCGAAACGGTACTGCTGGGGCGTAACGGCTCTGACTATTCCGCCACGCAGATTGGCGCCCTGGCGGGCGTCTCCCGCGTCACCATCTGGAGCGACGTGGCGGGTGTCTACAGCGCCGACCCGCGCAAGGTAAAAGATGCCTGCCTGCTGCCGCTGCTGCGTCTGGATGAGGCCAGCGAGCTGGCCCGTCTGGCGGCGCCGGTACTGCACGCGCGTACTCTTCAGCCGGTCTCCGGCAGCGATATTGACTTGCAGTTACGCTGTAGCTATACGCCGGATCAAGGTTCTACCCGTATCGAGCGCGTACTGGCTTCCGGCACCGGGGCGCGTATTGTCACCAGCCATGATGATATCTGCCTGGTTGAGTTTCTGGTTCCGGCGGGCCAGGACGTGAAGCTGGCGCATAAAGAGATCGACCTGATTCTGAAGCGCGCCCAGACCCGCCCGCTGGCGGTTGGCGTTCATACCGATCGCCATCTTTTGCAGTTCTGCTACACCGCAGAAGTGGCAGACAGCGCGCTGAAAATTCTCGAAGAGGCGGGGCTGCCGGGCGAGCTTCGTCTGCGACAGGAGCTGGCGCTGGTGGCGATGGTCGGGGCGGGCGTCACCCGTAACCCGCTTCACTGCCACCGCTTCTGGCAGCAGCTGAAAGGGCAGCCGGTGGAGTTTACCTGGCAATCGGAAGAGGGGATTAGCCTGGTCGCCGTGCTGCGTAAAGGGCCGACCGAAAGTCTGATTCAGGGGCTGCACGCCACGCTGTTCCGCGCCGAGAAGCGTATCGGCCTGGTGCTGTTTGGTAAAGGCAATATCGGTTCCCGCTGGCTGGAGCTGTTCGCCCGCGAGCAGTCGACCCTTTCCGGTCGCACCGGGTTTGAATTTGTACTGGCAGGAGTGGTGGACAGCCGCCGTAGCCTGCTCAACTATGAAGGGCTGGACGCCAGCCGCGCGCTCGCGTTCTTTAACGATGAGGCGGTCGAGCAGGATGAGGAGTCGCTGTTCCTGTGGATGCGCGCGCATCCGTATGATGATCTGGTGGTGCTGGATGTGACCGCCAGCGAGCAGCTGGCCGACCAGTATCTTGATTTTGCCAGTCACGGCTTTCACGTTATCAGCGCCAACAAACTGGCGGGGGCGAGCAGTAGCGACAAGTACCGGCAGATCCACGATGCGTTTGAGAAAACGGGCCGTCACTGGCTCTATAACGCCACCGTTGGCGCAGGACTGCCGGTGAACCACACCGTACGTGATCTGATCGACAGCGGCGATACCATCCTGTCCATCAGCGGAATTTTCTCGGGTACGCTCTCCTGGCTCTTTTTGCAGTTTGACGGCACAGTGCCTTTCACCGATCTGGTGGATCAGGCGTGGCAGCAGGGGTTAACCGAGCCGGACCCGCGCGTGGATCTCTCCGGGAAGGATGTGATGCGCAAGCTGGTGATCCTCGCGCGTGAAGCAGGTTATGACATTGAGCCCGGGCAGGTGCGCGTAGAGTCGCTGGTACCGGCAGGCTGTGAGCAAGGTTCCGTCGATCACTTTTTTGAGAATGGCGACGAATTAAACGAGCAGATGCTGCAACGGCTGGAAGCGGCGCGCGAAATGGGCCTGGTGCTGCGCTACGTGGCGCGCTTTGACGCCAACGGGAAAGCACGCGTTGGCGTGGAGGCGGTTCGTCCTGAACATCCGCTGGCGGCCCTGCTGCCATGCGATAACGTCTTTGCCATTGAGAGCCGCTGGTATCGCGATAACCCGCTGGTGATCCGCGGGCCTGGCGCAGGGCGTGACGTGACCGCCGGGGCGATTCAGTCGGATATTAATCGTCTGGCGCAGATGCTGTAGTAAGGTGCGGGATTTCCCCTCATCCTAACCCTCTCCCCACAGGGGAGAGGGGACAGACCGAGCGAAGGTTTAGGGTTTTCCCCCTTGCCCCGCCTGAGAAGGGGATGTGACGAGAGCACAGTTTAAATCATGCGCTCGATCCACTTTTCCCCCTCTCCCCTTTGGGGAGAGGGCCGGGGTGAGGGGCTTCCCCACCCGTCATGAATTTTTCTCATCTTCCCTGAACATTCCTCACCGCTGTTGCTCATTTTTTCTGTTGACGCCCGGCCCCTTTTCCGTCATTTTTACTTCTGGACGTCTAAACGTATAGAAGTTCACAAAACAACAAACAACGACATGCGATTGATGAGGTAAGGTATGAGCTTTTTTCACGCCAACCAGCGGGAAGCCCTGAATCAGAGCCTGGCCGAAGTGCAGGGCCATATTAACGTCTCTTTTGAATTTTTCCCGCCGCGCACCAGTGAAATGGAGCAAACCCTTTGGGCCTCTATCGATCGCCTGAGCAGCCTGAAACCGAAATTTATCTCTGTCACCTACGGGGCGAACTCCGGCGAGCGCGACCGTACGCACAGCATTATCAAAGGTATTAAGGATCGCACCGGGCTGGAAGCCGCGCCGCACCTGACCTGTATCGATGCCACCCGCGACGAGCTGCGCACCATTGCCGGGGACTACTGGAACAACGGTATTCGCCATATCGTCGCCCTGCGCGGCGACCTGCCGCCGGGCAGCGGCAAGCCGGACATGTATGCGGCCGACCTGGTGGCGCTGCTGAAAGAGGTAGCCGACTTTGATATCTCCGTCGCCGCCTACCCGGAAGTCCATCCGGAGGCCAAAAGCGCACAGGCCGATCTGCTCAACCTGAAGCGTAAAGTTGAAGCCGGGGCGAACCGCGCCATTACCCAGTTCTTCTTCGATGTGGAGAGCTACCTGCGCTTTCGCGACCGCTGTGTCTCCGCCGGTATCGACGTGGAGATTATCCCGGGCATCCTGCCGGTCTCTAACTTTAAGCAGGCGAAAAAGTTTGCCGATATGACCAACGTGCGCATCCCGCTGTGGATGTCAAAAATGTATGAAGGTCTGGATGACGACGCGGAGACCCGCAAGCTGGTGGGAGCCAATATCGCCATGGATATGGTGAAAATTTTAAGCCGCGAAGGGGTGAAAGATTTTCATTTCTACACGCTGAACCGCGCTGAAATGAGCTACGCCATCTGCCATACGCTGGGCGTCAGACCAGGGAATTAACCCTTAACCATACTATCTGAGTGGTTTTTAATCGATCGGTTAAATTAAAAGGTATTAACTATCGAATCTGTGGATTAATTCAACTATCTCTGATTGCCGGGGGTGTATATCGTAACGGTAACACCCCAGGAGATCAGAAAAATGAGCACCTCAGACGTTAATCACAACACCTTGTCTACCGGAAAATGCCCTTTTCATCAGGGCGGCCGTGACCAGAGCGCAGGTGCAGGTACAAGCACCCATGACTGGTGGCCAAAACAGCTTCGAGTAGATCTTCTAAACCAACATTCCAGCCGATCGAACCCGTTCGGGGAAGATTTTGACTACCGCAAAGAATTTAGCAAGCTGGACTACGCCGCGCTGAAAGGCGATCTCAAGGCGGTCCTGACCGAATCGCAGCCCTGGTGGCCAGCCGACTGGGGCAGCTACGTGGGACTCTTTATCCGTATGGCGTGGCACGGCGCAGGCACCTATCGCTCCATCGACGGTCGCGGCGGCGCGGGGCGTGGACAACAGCGTTTCGCACCGCTGAACTCCTGGCCAGACAACGTCAGCCTGGATAAGGCGCGCCGTCTGCTGTGGCCGGTTAAGCAAAAATATGGCCAGAAAATCTCCTGGGCCGATCTCTTTATCCTCGCGGGCAACGTGGCGCTGGAAAACTCCGGTTTCCGCACCTTCGGCTTTGGTGCCGGACGCGAAGATGTCTGGGAACCGGATCTGGATGTTAACTGGGGCGATGAGAAGGCCTGGCTGACTCATCGTCATCCTGAAGCGCTGGCCAAAGCGCCGCTGGGCGCCACCGAGATGGGGCTTATCTACGTTAACCCTGAAGGGCCAGACCATAGCGGCGAGCCGCTGTCGGCAGCGGCGGCGATTCGCGCCACCTTCGGCAACATGGGGATGAATGACGAAGAGACCGTAGCGTTGATCGCGGGCGGCCATACGCTGGGTAAAACCCACGGCGCGGCGGCAGCGACGCACGTCGGGGTTGACCCGGAAGCGGCGCCGATTGAAGCGCAGGGCTTCGGCTGGAGCAGCAGCTACGGCAGCGGCGTGGGCGCGGACGCTATCACCTCCGGCCTGGAAGTGATCTGGTCGCAAACGCCGACCCAGTGGAGCAACTATTTCTTCGAAAACCTCTTCAAATATGAGTGGGTACAGACCCGCAGCCCGGCCGGGGCCATTCAGTTTGAGGCCGTTGATGCGCCGGAGATTATGCCCGATCCTTTCGACCCGTCGAAAAAGCGCAAGCCGACCATGCTGGTGACCGACCTGACGCTGCGTTTCGACCCGGAATTTGAGAAAATCTCCCGCCGCTTCCTCAACGATCCGCAGGCGTTTAATGAAGCCTTTGCCCGCGCGTGGTTCAAGCTGACCCACAGGGATATGGGGCCGAAAGCGCGCTACATCGGGCCGGAAGTGCCGAAAGAAGATCTCATCTGGCAGGATCCGCTGCCGCAGGCGGTCTTTAACCCGACCAGCGAAGATATTGCGAGCCTGAAGGCGGAGATTGTCGCCAGCGGACTTTCCGTGAGCGAACTGGTGTCGGTGGCCTGGGCGTCTGCCTCCACCTTCCGCGGCGGCGACAAGCGTGGCGGAGCCAACGGCGCGCGTCTGGCGCTGGCACCGCAGCGCGACTGGGATGTCAACGCCGCGGCGGTACGCGTCCTGCCAACGCTGGAGGCGATTCAGCGGACCACCAATAAAGCGTCGCTGGCCGACATTATTGTGCTGGCCGGGGTGGCGGGCGTCGAGCAGGCGGCGAAAGCGGCTGGCGTTGAAGTAAGCGTGCCGTTTACGCCGGGTCGCGTTGATGCGCGCCAGGATCAGACCGATGTCGAAATGTTTGAACTGCTTAAGCCGATTGCTGACGGTTTCCGTAACTATCGCGAGCGTATGGATGTCTCCACCACCGAGTCGCTGCTGATTGATAAAGCGCAGCAGCTGACGCTGACGGCCCCGGAGATGACGGTGCTGGTGGGCGGGATGCGCGTGCTGGGCGCTAACTTCGACGGCAGTAAAAACGGGGTCTTTACCGATCGCGTGGGCGTGTTGAGCAACGACTTCTTTGTCAATCTGCTGGATATGCGCACGCAGTGGAAAGCCACCGACGAGTCGAAAGAGCTTTTTGAGGGCAGCGATCGTCTGAGCGGCGAAGTGAAATATAGCGCCACCCGCGCCGACCTAGTATTTGGTTCCAACTCTGTGCTTCGCGCCCTGGCCGAGGTTTACGCCAGCAGCGACGGTCATGAGAAGTTTGTGAAAGACTTTGTTGCCGCATGGGTGAAAGTGATGAATCTGGACAGGTTTGACGTGCTGTAACCCTCATGCCGGGTGGTGGCGACGCCTTGCCCGGCATGGAAACTAACGTAATAAAAATCCCCGCAGCCGCGGGGATTTTATCGTTTACTCCCACTCCTGCAGAAACTGCTGCCCATAGCTGTCGGCAACCAGCAGCGCGGCATATACCTGATCCGGCGATACTCCGCCCGGCATATTGTGGATGGTTTCCCCTTCCGCGCAGGCAGCCTCAGCCACCTGACGCATTTTCGCCGGAATATCCTGTTTGATATCAAGCTGCGCCAGAGTAATCGGCAGACCGACGCGGTGACAGAGCGCAGCGACGGTTTCGATCTCCTCCAGCGGCGCATTCTCCAGCACCAGCTGGGTCAGCGTACCAAACGCGACCTTCTCACCATGATAGTAGTGATGCGTATCCGCTATGGCGGTCAGGCCGTTATGGATGGCGTGCGCCGCCGCCAGGCCGCCGCTCTCAAAGCCGACGCCGCTCAGGTAGGTATTGGCCTCAATGACATGCTCCAGTGCGGGCGTAACGACATGCTGTCCGGCGGCAAGCATCGCTTTTTCACCCTCTTCCAGCAGCGTGTTGTAGCACAGTTCAGCCAGCGCCAGCGCCGCGCGGGTGCATTTGCCGCCCGCCATCGTTATCGCTCCGCTGCGGGAACAGGCGCGAGCCTCAAACCAGGTGGCCAGCGCGTCGCCGATGCCCGCCGCCAGCAGACGCGCCGGTGCGCCCGCCACCACCTGGGTGTCGACAATAACCATATTCGGATTGTGCGGCAGCATCAGGTAACGGGCGAACTCGCCGCTGTCGGTATAGATAACGGAGAGGGCGCTGCACGGGGCGTCGGTGGAGGCGATGGTAGGCGCGATCGCCACCGGCACCGCCATAAAGTGCGCCAGCGCTTTGGCCGTATCCAGCGTTTTTCCGCCGCCGATACCCAGTACCGCCTGACAACCTATGCCCTCTGCCAGTTCGCGCAGACGATCGATTTCACTTTGCGAACATTCACCGCCAAAAGGCGCGATTTCTGCGTGAAGTTCCGCCTGTTTAAAGCTGTTTTGCAATGTCTCCTGGGCAAAACCGAGGACAAATTTGTCACCGACAACCAGCCAGCGTTGCCCGAGCGGCTTCAGGTAGTCGCCAAGACGGGTAAGGACTTTTGCACCCTGAATATATTTGCCGGGAGACTGAATAATACTATCCATGTTTTGTTCCTTTTTAGAGATGGAGAGTCCCAAATGCGTTTTGCCAGTCCTGTTCGAATTTATCTATGGCAGACGCGACCGCGGGGCTCGTAAGCATTTGTTGCGCGACATCGACCGGGAGAGTAATGGCTTCGCAGCCAGCCAGCAGGCAATCCAGCGCCTGACGCGGTGTTTTAAAGCTGGCAGCCAGCACCATGCTGCCGGGAACGTGCCGCTCCAGCAGGGTTTGCAGCTCCTGCACCATCTGGATACCGTTCCCGCCCTGGGCATCGACGCGATTCACATAGGGTGCGACATAGCTGGCCCCTGCCAGCGCTGCCAGCAGCCCCTGCGCGGCGCTATAGACGGCGGTACCAAGGCTAATAATCCCTTCTTTTTTAAGTGCTTTGATGGCGACCAGTCCTTCCGGGGTTACCGGAATTTTCACCACGAGTCCAGGCACGACTTTGCTTAAGCGACGGGCTTCTTCGACCATGCCTTTCGCATCGCGGCTCATGGTCTGGGCGAAAATAATCGCCTCCGGGCCCACCGCTTTTTGCAGGCGCGGCAGCACATCCCAGACAGATTCGGCGCTGGCGGCGATGATGCTCGGATTAGTGGTCACGCCAGCCAAAGGAAAAATGCGTGCCAGACGTTCAACTTCCGCCACGTTGGCGGTATCCAGATAGAGTTCCATTATTTTTCCTTAAGTCAGATGGGCTACATTCAGGATAAGGCGGGGCGCCAGGCGGGAGATACAGGTTAATTTTGCCAAATACTGGACAAATGTGTTCTCCTCAGCGAAGTGCGAAGGCGATCACAGTGCTAGTTTTTGACGATAAGCTGGCTGTGGTACTGACGACGATATTCAGACGGGGAGCGCTCGGTGTGCTTGCGAAACAGGCGACAAAAATAGTTGCTGTCGGTAAACCCGCAGGTGGTAGCAATCTCTTTAATTTTTAGATCGTACCCTTTGAGCAGCTGACGCGCATGTTCGAGGCGTGTTTGCGTCAGATATTCATTAAACCCCACGTTGCCGGCTTTCTGAAAGAGGTGGGAAAGGTAGTTGGGTGAAATGTAAAACGCATGGGCTACCGACTCGCGGGTCAGCGCCGTAGCATGATGCTCTTCAATATAGTGACGTATGGCTTCAAACAAGGCGCGACTGCGGCTGGCTGTGTGTATGTCGCTGCCAAGCAGATCCCGGCAGTGGCTGAGCAGGCTTAATACCACCAGCCTCGCCGTTTCCTGCTCGTCGGGTTGCATCTGTAATTCGTTCAGCGTTTGCAGAAGAAAAGCTCCCGTTCGGGGACCTCGTCTGGCAATCTGCTCCTGTTTCAGAAGGGTATGGCCACGCTGTAACTGCAGAGTCATCTGCTGCTTACCGAAGCTGATGCTGAGCGAGAGAGCAGGCTGAAGCGCAGCCCGACCCGATAAGGAGAAAAACGCCTCACATACCGTCTCCAGCGTGATGGTAAGAGAAGGCGACAGGTGGGTGTCCTGCATGGCAGAAGGAATAAAATGTACCTGACATAGTGGGAGCGTACCGTCGATCAGGTCCGTCAGGGTCTGGGTAAGATCGTGTTGCATGGTGAGATACCGGAGCAATGCCCGGCGGCGCTGGCAGCCGGGCCTGCATGCAGGCCGGGTAAGCAGCAACGCCGCCCGGCACGGTCGATTAGCCGGTGTTGCGCATACCTGCCGCAACGCCTGCGATTGTCACCATCAGCGCCTGTTCCACGCAAGGATCTGCCGCTTTGCCTTCCTTTTCCGCTTGGCGGGAGCGGTGCAGCAGCTCGGCCTGAAGCACGTTCAGCGGGTCGGTGTAGATATTACGCAGCTGGATCGACTCGGCAATCCACGGCAGATCTTCCATCAGATGGGAGTCGTTGGCGATATCCAGTACTACCTTGATGTCGCCCTCCAGCAGCGTGCGCAGCTCGTTGCCCAGTGCCCACAGCTCCGGTTTGACCAGACGCTGGTCATAATATTCCGCCAGCCACAGGTCCGCTTTGGAGAAGACCATCTCCAGCATGCCGAGACGGGTGGAGAAGAACGGCCAGTCGCGGCACATCGCCTCCAGTTCGCTCTGCTTGCCATCTTCTACTACTTTTTGCAGGGCCGCGCCTGCGCCCAGCCAGGCGGGGAGCATCAAACGGTTTTGCGTCCAGGCGAAGATCCACGGAATGGCGCGCAGCGATTCTACGCCGCCGGTCGGGCGACGTTTAGCCGGGCGCGAGCCGAGCGGCAGTTTACCCAGCTCCTGCTCCGGCGTTGCCGAGCGGAAATAGGGGACGAAATCTTTGTTTTCACGTACATAGCCGCGATACATCTCGCAGGAGATCGCAGACAGTTCATCCATGATGTGACGCCAGGAGGCTTTCGGCTCCGGCGGCGGCAGCAGGTTCGCTTCCAGAATCGCGCTGGTATAAAGGGAAAGACTGCTGATAGTCACTTCCGGCAGGCCATATTTGAAGCGGATCATCTCCCCCTGCTCGGTGACGCGCAGACCACCCTTCAGGCTGCCCGGCGGTTGAGAGAGGAGCGCCGCATGGGCCGGGGCGCCGCCACGACCAATAGAGCCGCCGCGTCCGTGGAACAGGGTCAGCTCAATGCCCGCTTTCTCACAGGTTTTGATCAGCGCGTCCTGCGCCTGGTACTGCGCCCAGGAGGCGGCCATCACGCCCGCATCTTTTGCCGAGTCGGAATAGCCGATCATCACCATCTGCTTGCCCTGAATAAAGCCGCGATACCAGTCGATATTCAGCAGCTGGGTCATCACGTCGTTGGCGTTGTTCAGGTCGTCGAGAGTTTCAAACAGCGGCGCTACCGGCAGGGCAAAGGTAATGCCCGCTTCTTTCAGCAGCAGATGGACCGCCAGCACGTCGGACGGGGTTTTCGCCATGGAGATCACATAGGCGGCGACCGATCCTTTCGGCGCTTCGACGATCGCTTTACAGGTATCGATCACCTCGCGGGTCTCTTCGCTTGGCTCCCAGCTGCGCGGCAGCAGCGGACGTTTGGAGTTCAGTTCGCGGATCAGGAACGCCTGTTTATCGGCTTCCGACCAGCTTTCATAGTCGCCGATACCGAGATAGCGGGTCAGTTCGCCCAGCGCTTCGGTATGGCGGGTACTCTCCTGACGCACGTCGATGCGCACCAGCGGCACGCCAAAGCACTTCACGCGCCGGAGGGTGTCGAGCAGTTCACCGTTGGCGATGATGCCCATGCCGCAGGCCTGGAGCGATTTATAGCAGGCGTAGAGCGGCTCCCACAGCTGCTCGTTTTGCGTCAGCAGGCCGGCCGGTTTTGGCAGTTTCTCACCTTTCAGGCGCGCTTCCAGCCACGCCTGGGTTGCCATCAGCTGGCTGCGCAGCTTTTTCATCAGGTAGCGATACGGCTCGCTGGCGCCTTCTTCTCCGGCCAGTTCGCGCAGTTCCGGGGTCGCTTCCACCATCGACAGCTCGGAAATCAGCATCTGAATATCTTTCAGGAAGAGATCGGTCGCTTTCCAGCGGCTCAGCAGCAGCACGTGGCGGGTGATTTCGGCGGTAACGTTCGGGTTGCCGTCGCGGTCGCCGCCCATCCAGGAGGTAAAGCGAACCGGTACAAAATCGACCGGCAGGCGGTAGCCCAGGTTCGCTTCCAGCTGCTCGTTCAGCTCGCGCAGGTAGTTTGGCACCCCTTCCCAGAGGCTGTTTTCCACAACCGCAAAACCCCATTTGGCCTCATCGACCGGGCTTGGACGGTGCTTACGGATCTCATCCGTGTGCCAGGACTGGGCGATAAGCTGGCGCAGGCGACGCATCAGCTGATTACGTTCGTAGTCAGCGATATCTTTGTTATCCAGCTGCTTAAGGCAGGCGTTAACTTCCACCATCTTGTGGATCAGCGTGCGGCGGGTGATCTCGGTCGGGTGGGCGGTCAGCACCAGTTCCAGCGAGAGGGACTCTACCGCTTTTTTAATGATCTCTTCGTTCAGGTTGGGTTGATCGTTGAGTTTTCTGAGGGTGCGGGCAATTACTTCCGGGTTGCTGGCGGCCTCGCCCTTTGGCGAAATGCTGTGGTATTGCTCAGCGGTATTCGCCAGGTTCAGGAACTGGCTGAAGGCGCGGGCTACCGGGAGCAGTTCATCATTGGAGAGATTCTGCAACGTGGTGAGCAGCTCCTGACGGCTGGCTTCGTTGCCTGCGCGGGAAGATTTGGACAGCTTGCGGATGGTCTCTACGCGGTCGAGAATGTTCTCGCCTAACGCATCCTTGATGGTATCCCCCAGCACTTTGCCGAGCATACTGACATTACTACGCAACGCGGAATATTGTTCGTTCATATAAACCCAGACACCCCATCATTATGTTTATGTCCATTCAGAAAACTTCTGGACATTATTTTGTCATCTCTCTTTATAAAGCCACGTAAAACCCCGGTCGTCAATTGCTGCGAAAACGGTTCAGCAATTGAATATTTGTGTAGAATTTACGAAATTTAATTCGCTTTGTGTTTAATAAGTGAAGCTTATGAAAATGTGATGGCGATCATGGGTTGTTCCCCTCACCCTAACCCTCTCCCCAGAGGGGAGAGGGAACCGTTCGGTGCCAATTTCCGGGAGAGGGGACCGTTCGGCGCCAATTTCCGGGAGAGGGAACCGTTCGGTGCCAACTTCCGGGAGAGGGAACCGTTCGGCGCCAACTTCCGGGAGAGGGGACCATTCGGCGGCAATTTTTGGGAGAGGGCTTCTTTTCCCCCTCTCCCCTTTGGGGAGAGGGCCGGGGTGAGGGGTGAGCGTCAGTGCCAGCAGAAGTGATGCACAACCTGGGTAATCAGCTCGCGGGTCGGCTTGATAAAGCGGGTTTCCAGATACTCGTCCGGCTGATGCGCCTGGTTAATAGATCCCGGCCCCAGCACCAGCGTTGGGCAGAGCGTCTGGATAAACGGCGCTTCGGTGCAGTAGTTCACCACATCCGTTTTTTCGCCGAGCAGGTTTTCAATCACCTCTACCAGCTGATGATCCGGCGGACATTCATAACCCGGAATCGGCGGATGGAGTTCAAACACGTTCAGACGGCCCGGCCAGCGTTCGCTTACCGGTGCCAGCGCATCGTTCACCAGTCCGTTAAGATCGTTAAGCGTCATGCCCGGCAGCGGGCGGATATCCATATGCAGCTCGCAGCAGGCGCAGATGCGGTTGGCGGCATCCCCGCCGTGCAGGCTGCCAAGATTCAGCGTCGGATACGGGACGGTAAACGCCTCGTAGTGATAGCGCTCTTTTAACGAGTCGCGCAGCTGGATAAGACGACCAATGGCGTCGTGCATCAGCTCAATGGCGTTGACGCCGCGCGCCGGATCGCTGGAGTGACCCGACTGGCCGAGCACCCGCACCGCCGTCGAGATATGGCCTTTGTGCGCGCGAATTGGCTGCAGGGAGGTCGGCTCACCGATGATCGCGCAGTCCGGGCGAATCGACGTGTTTTCAGAGAAATAGCGTGCGCCCGCCATGCTGGTCTCTTCATCGGCGGTCGCCAGAATATAGAGCGGCTTTTTAAGCGCTTTGACATCCACATCGCGCAGCGCGTCGAGGATAAAGGCGAAGAAGCCTTTCATGTCGGCAGTACCCAGGCCGTAGAGCTTGTTATCGTGCTCGGTCAGGGTGAAGGGATCGCGCGTCCAGCGGCCGTCGTCAAACGGAACGGTATCGGTATGTCCCGCCAGCAGCAGTCCCCCCGCGCCATGCCCGGCGCTGGCCAGCAGGTTGAATTTATGGCGCGTGCCGGGTACAGGCTGTACCTCCACGTTAAACCCAAGATCGCTAAACCAGCCCGCCAGCAGAGTGATTAAAGACTCATTGCTCTGGTCCAGCGCTTCTTCCGTTGCACTGATGGAGGGTGTGGCAATCAAAGCGCGGTAGATCTCGATAAATGGCGGTAAATTCATTTTCATTGTTGACACACCTTAGGTCGTGATAGTATCAATATTCATGCAATAAATGTGAATAAAAATACACTAACGTTGAGCATAAAGGAACCCGATGTTGAATACGCTGATTGTGGGCGCTAGCGGTTATGCGGGCGCAGAGCTTGTAAGCTACGTGAATCGCCACCCAGATATGACCATAACCGCTTTGACCGTGTCAGCGCAAAGCAATGATGCCGGGAAATTGATTTCCGATCTGCACCCGCAGCTGAAAGGGATTGTCGATCTGCCCCTGCAGCCGATGTCCGATATTCGCGAGTTCACCGGCGGCGTGGATGTGGTCTTCCTCGCCACCGCACACGAAGTGAGCCACGACCTGGCGCCGCAGTTTCTGAATGCGGGTTGCGTGGTGTTCGATCTCTCCGGCGCGTTCCGTGTAAACGATGCCGGATTCTATGAAAAATATTATGGTTTTACCCATCACTACCCTGAACTGCTTGAGCAGGCGGCCTATGGCCTGGCGGAGTGGAGCGGGGATAAGTTAAAAGAGGCGAATCTGATCGCTGTGCCGGGCTGCTACCCGACGGCGGCGCAGCTCGCCCTGAAACCGCTGATCGATGCGGGCCTGCTGGATCTCAACCAGTGGCCGGTGATCAACGCCACCAGCGGCGTGAGCGGGGCGGGGCGCAAGGCGGCGCTCTCGAACAGCTTCTGTGAGGTGAGCCTGCAGCCGTATGGCGTTTTTACCCATCGCCATCAGCCGGAAATCGCCACCCATCTGGGCGCGAATGTCATCTTTACGCCACATCTCGGCAGCTTCCCGCGCGGGATCCTTGAAACCATCACCTGCCGCCTGAAGCCTGGCGTGACGAAAGCACAGGTGAGCGATATCTATACGCAGGCGTACGCGGATAAACCGCTGGTGCGTCTGTATGACAAAGGCGTTCCGGCGCTGAAAAACGTGGTGGGCCTGCCGTTCTGCGATATTGGCTTTGCGGTTCAGGACGAGCATTTGATCGTCGTGGCGGCGGAAGATAACCTGCTGAAAGGCGCCGCAGCGCAGGCTATGCAGTGCGCCAACATCCGTTTTGGCTATCCTGAAACGCAGTCTCTTATTTAAGGTGTGATGATGAACCCATTAATTATCAAACTCGGTGGTGTACTGCTTGATAGCGAAGAGGCGCTGGAGCGCCTGTTTACCGCACTGGTGAACTACCGCGAATCGCACCAGCGTCCGCTGGTGATTGTGCACGGCGGCGGCTGCGTGGTGGACGAGCTAATGAAAGGGCTCAACCTGCCGGTGAAAAAGAAAAATGGCCTGCGCGTAACGCCTGCCGATCAGATCGACATTATTACCGGCGCGCTGGCGGGCACCGCCAACAAGACGCTGCTGGCCTGGTCGAAGAAGCACCATCTCGCCGCCGTTGGCCTCTTTCTGGGCGATGGCGACAGCGTAAAAGTGACCCAGCTCGATGAAGAGCTCGGCCACGTTGGGCTGGCGCAGCCCGGTTCGCCTGAGCTGATCGCCACCCTGTTGAAAGGCGGTTATTTGCCCGTGGTGAGCTCTATTGGCGTGACCGACGAGGGCAAGCTGATGAACGTCAATGCGGACCAGGCGGCGACCGCGCTGGCGGCAACGCTCGGCGCAGACCTGATTTTGCTCTCCGACGTAAGCGGCATCCTTGACGGCAAAGGGCAGCGCATTGCGGAAATGACCGCGGCGAAAGCGGAGCAGCTTATCGATCAGGGCATTATCACCGACGGCATGATCGTTAAGGTCAACGCCGCGCTGGACGCCGCGCGTACGCTTGGCCGCCCGGTGGATATCGCCTCCTGGCGTCACGCGGAACAACTGCCGGCGCTGTTTAACGGCACGCCGATTGGCACGCGTATTCTGGCGTAAGTTTTATTACATGACCGTAGGCCGGGTAAGCGCAGCGCCACCCGGCAATGAAATTTAAAGATATTAAGGAAGCATGTTATGGCACTTTGGGGTGGGCGGTTCACACAGGCAGCGGATCAGCGGTTCAAACAGTTCAATGACTCTTTGCGCTTCGACTACCGTCTGGCCGAGCAGGATATTGTCGGCTCTGTGGCCTGGTCCAAAGCGCTGGTCACCGTTGGCGTGCTGACGGCGGACGAGCAGATTCAGCTGGAAGAGGCGCTGAACACCCTGCTGGAAGAGGTACGCCTCAATCCGCAGCAAATTCTGGAAAGCGACGCGGAAGATATTCACAGCTGGGTGGAAGGCAAGCTGATCGACAAAGTTGGCCAGCTCGGTAAAAAGTTGCATACGGGTCGCAGCCGTAACGATCAGGTAGCGACCGATCTTAAGCTCTGGTGTAAAGAGACCGTGGCCGAACTGCTGGCTGCCACCCGTCAGCTGCAGAGCGCGCTGGTGGAGACTGCGCAGAACAACCAGGATGCGGTGATGCCGGGTTACACTCACCTGCAGCGCGCGCAGCCGGTGACCTTTGCGCACTGGTGTCTGGCCTACGTGGAGATGCTGGCGCGTGATGAAAGCCGTCTGCAGGATACCCTGAAGCGCCTGGACGTGAGTCCGCTGGGCAGCGGCGCGCTGGCGGGGACTGCCTATGAGATTGACCGTGAACAGCTGGCGGGCTGGCTCGGCTTTGCCAGTGCGACTCGCAACAGCCTGGATAGCGTCTCTGACCGTGACCACGTGCTGGAGCTGCTGTCGAATGCGTCTATTGGGATGGTGCATTTGTCGCGCTTTGCCGAAGATCTGATCTTCTTTAACTCTGGCGAAGCCGGGTTTGTGGAGCTGTCCGACCGCGTTACCTCCGGCTCCTCCCTGATGCCGCAGAAGAAAAATCCGGACGCGCTGGAGCTGATTCGCGGTAAGTGTGGCCGCGTGCAGGGCGCGCTGACCGGCATGATGATGACCCTGAAAGGGCTGCCGCTGGCGTATAACAAAGATATGCAGGAAGATAAAGAAGGGCTGTTCGATGCGCTCGACACCTGGCTGGATTGCCTGCATATGGGCGCGCTGGTGCTGGATGGCATTCAGGTGAAACGCCCGCGCTGTCAGGAAGCGGCGCAGCAGGGCTATGCTAACTCTACCGAGCTGGCAGACTACCTGGTGGCGAAAGGGGTACCGTTCCGTGAGGCGCACCATATTGTGGGCGAAGCGGTAGTGGAAGCGATTCGTCAGGGTAAAGCCCTGGAAGCGTTGACGCTTGCCGACCTGCAAAAATTTAGCGCGGTTATCGGGGAAGATGTCTACCCGATTCTGGCCCTGCAATCCTGCCTGGATAAACGTGCAGCGAAAGGCGGCGTATCGCCGAAGCAGGTGGCGCAGGCAATTGCGGATGCGAAAAACCGGTTGGTTTGATTTAGTTTGAATAGTGCGGGCTGGTGCCCTCACCCCGGCCCTCTCCTTTGGGGAGAGGGAGCAAACACTAAAAATGGCAACTTCGGTTGCCATTTTGCTTTTACCCTGGGCTTTTTATGCAAAAAAAAGCGGACCACGGGGTCCGCAAAAGTTCACGTTGGCTTTAGTTGTTCGAGTTTGAGAGAAACTCGTCAGAGGGGCGGAATTGCAAGGGTCAAACAGCTCCCGCCTCGTCTCTGTGGTCTATTATTCAACAGAACACTTGATAGGGATAATCGTTCGTTGCTATGCTATCTATCGCCATGAACTATCGTGGCGATGGAGGATGAATAATGAATATTCGCGATCTTGAATACTTGGTGGCATTAGCCGAGCATCGTCATTTCCGCCGTGCGGCGGATTCCTGCCACGTTAGCCAGCCCACGCTGAGCGGCCAGATCCGTAAGCTGGAAGATGAGCTGGGCGTCATGCTTCTGGAGCGTACCAGCCGTAAGGTCCTGTTTACTCAGGCGGGCCTGCTGCTGGTCGATCAGGCGCGTACCGTACTGCGTGAAGTGAAGGTGCTTAAGGAGATGGCTAGCCAGCAGGGTGAAACCATGTCCGGCCCGCTGCATATTGGCCTGATCCCAACGATTAGCCCTTACCTGTTGCCGCAAATTATCCCGATGCTGCACCAGACATTCCCTAAACTGGAAATGTACCTGCACGAAGCGCAAACCCATCAGCTGCTGGCGCAACTCGACAGCGGTAAGCTCGACTGCGCGATCCTGGCGCTGGTAAAAGAGAGCGAAGCCTTTATCGAGGTGCCGCTGTTTGACGAGCCGATGATGCTGGCGATCTATGAAGATCACCCCTGGGCGAACCGCGATCGCGTCTCCATGGGTGAGCTGGCGGGTGAAAAACTGCTGATGCTGGAGGATGGTCACTGTCTGCGCGACCAGGCGATGGGCTTCTGTTTTGAAGCGGGGGCGGATGAAGATACCCATTTCCGCGCCACCAGTCTGGAGACCTTGCGAAATATGGTCGCGGCGGGAAGCGGCATTACGCTGCTGCCGGCGCTGGCCGTACCGGGCGAGCGTAAACGCGACGGCGTAATCTATCTGCCTTGTATCAAGCCGGAACCACGCCGCACCATTGGCCTGGTATACCGTCCGGGATCGCCGCTGCGCAGCCGCTATGAGCAGCTGGCAGAGGCCATCCGTGGAACGATGGATGGCCACTTTGACCGGACCTTAAAACAGGCGGTTTAAGCCGTTCAGCGCCGCTACCCGATAGGCTTCCGCCATGGTCGGGTAGTTAAAGGTGGTGTTAACGAAGTATTCGATGGTGTTACCGCCACCTTTTTGCTCCATGATCGCCTGGCCGATATGGATAATCTCCGCCGCACGCTCGCCAAAGCAGTGGATCCCTAAGATCTCTTTCGTCTCACGATGGAAGAGGATCTTCAGCGTACCCACGCTCATGCCCACAATCTGCGCCCGCGCCAGGTGTTTAAACTGCGCGCGTCCTACCTCATAGGGCACCTTCATGGAGGTCAGCTGCTGTTCGGTTTTTCCGACCGAACTGATTTCCGGAATAGTGTAAATCCCGGTAGGAATATCTTCGATCAGATGTGCGGTCGCTTCTCCTTTCACCAGGGCCTGCGCGGCGATACGCCCCTGGTCGTAGGCGGCAGAAGCCAGGCTCGGATAGCCAATCACGTCCCCCACCGCGTAAACGTGCGGCAGAGCGGTCTGGTACATGCTGTTGACCTTCAGCTGGCCGCGGCTGTCGGTTTCCAGCCCGAGATTCTCCAGCGCCAGCGAGTCGGTGTTGCCGGTGCGGCCATTCGCGTAAAGCAGGCAGTCGGCCTTCAGCTTTTTGCCGGACTTGAGGTGCATGATGACCCCGTCGTCGCAGCCTTCGATCTTCTCATACTCTTCGTTGTGGCGAATCACCACGCCGCTGTTCCAGAAGTGGTAGGAGAGGGAGTCAGACATCTCCTGATCGAGAAAGGCCAGCAGGCGGTCGCGGGTGTTGATGAGATCTACTTTGACATCCATCCCGCGGAAGATAGAAGCATATTCGCAGCCAATCACCCCGGCGCCGTAAATAATGACGTGGCGCGGCTCGTGGTGCAGGCTCAGGATGGAGTCGCTATCGTAGATACGCGGATGGCTGAAGTCGACGTCCGCCGGATGATAAGGGCGCGAGCCGCAGGCGATAATAAATTTTTCTGCCGTCAGGGTTTCAACAGAGCCGTCGTGACACTCCAGCGCCAGCGTGTGTTGATCCACGAAGCGGGCGTTGCCCTGTAAAATCTCGCAGTGGTTACGTTCGTAGAACCCCTGTCGCATTCGCGTTTGCTGGTTAATCACGTTGTCAGCGTGGTTCAGAATATCGGCGAATGAAGATCGAAGAAGTCGGGAATGGTCGCTGTAGAGGGGATTCTGGTTAAATTCGATAATGCGGCTAACGGCGTGGCGAAGGGCTTTGGAGGGGATGGTGCCCCAGTGAGTGCATCCGCCGCCAACGTTATGGTAGCGCTCAATCACCGCGACTCTGGCTCCCTGTTTCACCAGTCCCATGGCTGCGCCTTCGCCGCCCGGGCCGGAACCAATAACTATTGCGTCGTAATCGTAGGTATGTGGCATGGTAAGGCTTACCTGTTCTTATACATAAAAGCAACAGAATGGTAACATCATTGCCGGGATAACCCAATTATCGTTGTGCTTTTTTCCGGTCCTGAAGCACAAACCGCGCGTAAACAATCATTCACAAAGTGACGCAAACCGATCTAATTTATTCTCTGGTATAGTGCCAGCAGGCCTTTGGAAGGATTCAATTATCGTGATGGGCGTAAGAGCACAACAAAAAGAAAAAACCCGCCGTTCGCTGGTGGAAGCGGCATTCAGTCAACTGAGCGCCGAGCGGAGCTTTGCCAGCCTGAGCCTGCGCGAAGTGGCACGCGAAGCCGGGATCGCGCCGACATCCTTCTATCGCCATTTTCGCGATGTGGATGAACTGGGTCTGACCATGGTGGACGAAAGCGGCCTGATGTTGCGCCAGCTTATGCGCCAGGCCCGACAGCGTATCGCTAAAGGGGGCAGCGTGATCCGCACCTCCGTCTCCACATTTATGGAGTTTATTGGCAATAATCCCAACGCTTTCCGCCTGCTGTTGCGGGAGCGTTCTGGCACGTCGGCGGCGTTTCGTGCCGCGGTAGCGCGCGAAATCCAGCATTTCATCGCGGAACTTGCCGACTATCTTGAACTCGAAAACCATATGCCGCGCGCCTTTACCGAAGCGCAGGCCGAGGCGATGGTGACCATTGTCTTTAGTGCGGGCGCCGAAGCACTGGATGTGGGCGCGGAACAACGCAAGCAGCTTGAGGAGAGACTGGTGCTACAGTTGCGAATGATCTCCAAAGGCGCTTATTACTGGTATCGCCGTGAACAGGAAAAACTGGCGCATCAGGTTGATGAGTGAAGGTGAGTAATGAAACAGTCAGGTCAGGATAAAGGTACGTTGTTGCTGGCATTGATCGCTGGCTTGTCCATCAACGGCACGTTTGCAGCATTGTTTAGCTCTGTCGTGCCGTTTTCGATTTTCCCGATTATCGCGCTGGCGTTAACGGTCTACTGTCTCCATCAGCGCTATCAGAATCGCACCATGCCGGTGGGCTTACCCGGCCTGGCGGCGGCCTTTTTCGTGCTTGGCGTCCTGCTTTATAGTACCGTCGTGCGCGCGGAATATCCCGATATCGGCTCGAACTTCCTGCCGGCGGTGCTCTCCGTGGCGCTGGTATTCTGGATCGGCTCGCGTATGCGTAGCCGTAAAAGCCGGCTGCCGGAGTAGGGTTCTGGATGTTGTAGGCCGGATAAGCGAAACGCTATCCGGCATTTGGCAGGTGGCGCTACGCTGACCTGCCCTACGATAACCCTGTTACTTCGCGGTCAGTAAGACGCCGCACTCCATATGATGCGTGTAGGGGAACTGGTCGAAGAGCGCCAGACGCTCAACCCTGTGCGTCTGGCTCAGCGTTTCCAGATTCTTACACAGGGTCTCCGGGTTGCAGGAGATATAGAGAATACGCGGATAGGCCTGCACCATTTTTTCGGTTTCGCTATCCAGCCCGCTGCGCGGCGGATCGACAAAAATGGTCTCACACTGGTAGCTTTTTAAATCAATCCCCTGCAGACGGTTAAACTCACGCACGCCGTTCATCGCCTGGGTGAACTCTTCGGCCGCCATGCGGATAATTTGCACGTTTTCGATCTGATTCGCCGCAATATTATATTGCGCCGCCGCGACCGATGGCTTAGCGATCTCGGTGGCCAGCACGCGGTCAAAGTTGCGCGCCAGCGCCAGCGAAAAGTTACCGTTGCCGCAGTACAGCTCCAGCAGGTCGCCCTTCGAGCCTTCGGTAACGTTGAGCGCCCATTCCAGCATCTGCACGTTCATCGCCGCATTTGGCTGGGTAAAGCTGTTTTCCACCTGGCGGTAGATCATCTCTTTTCCGGCGACCGGCAGTCGCTCATCGATATAATCCTGATCCAGCATGATTTTGGTTTTGGTAGCCCGTCCAATGAGATGGACGTTAAGACCCTGCGCCCGCAGCGCATCGCGCAGCGCCTGAGCCTGCTCGCGCCATTCATCGTTCAGCGCTTTATGGTAGAGCAGCGAGACAATCGCCTGGTTGCTCTGCGTGGTCAGGTAATCGATCTGAAACAGCTTGTGGCGCAGCACCGGGTTATGACGCACCCCCTCAATCATCAGGCCCATCAGCTGGTTAATCAGCTCGCTCGCCGCCGGGAAACTGTCGACGCGGATACGCGATTTAGTCTGCTGATCAAAAATAATGTGGTAGAGATCGTCCCCGTCGTGCCAGATGCGGAACTCGGCACGCATGCGATAGTGGCTGACCGGCGAGCGGAACACCTCAGGAACCGGCGCGGCAAAAGGCGCCATCATACTTTGCAGGCGGACCACTTTCTCTGCCAGCTGCGCGTCGTACTGTTCTGTCGGGAGATGTTCGGGGGTCATGATGCATCCTGAATGAGAGTAAATAACGCGGGGATTGTAGGGATTGTACAGGGGATGTCCAGCCTTTATCGGTCATGGAAGTCTGGACATCTATACATATCTGATTGTAGCATCCTGCTTCCGGTCTCCTGAGAGTGAAAAGGGAATCCAGTGCAAATCTGGAGCTGACGCGCAGCGGTAACGACTGGCGGGATAAGAGCAGCAGACACTGCGAAAGCGGGAAGTCTTTATCCACAACACGCCACCCAGCCCGAAGACCTGCCGGAATCACGTCGCATTTGGTCCCGTCATCGCGTGCTATGGATGAGACCTGCGGCATCCTTTATAGAGTGTGGATGCTTTAACAATGATTAAAAAAGTCTCGCTGTTGACGGTGCTTTCCGTCACGGCATTTTCGGGCTGGGCGCAGGATAGCGACAGCACGATGGTAGTAACGGCCAGCCGTTTTCAGCAACCTCGTAATACGGTGCTCGCTCCGGTGAGCGTGGTGACGCGCCAGGATATTGACCGCTGGCAGTCAAACACGGTGATTGACGTTCTGCGTCGCCTGCCCGGTGTGGATATCGCGCAGAATGGCGGTATGGGGCAACTCTCCTCTCTTTTTATTCGCGGCACTAACTCCAGCCACGTACTGATACTGGTCGACGGTATCCGCCTTAACCAGGCGGGCGTCAGCGGATCGTCAGATCTGAGCCAGTTCCCGATTTCGCTGGTACAGCGTATCGAATATATTCGCGGGCCGCGATCCGCCGTCTACGGTTCCGACGCCATCGGCGGGGTTGTGAATATCATCACCACGCGCGAGAAAGATGGCACCACGCTGAATGCTGGCGTGGGCTCCCACGGCTATCAGAATTATGGCGGCAGTACGCAGCAGACGCTTGGCGACAGCACGCGCGTCACGCTGGCTGGCGACTATACCTATACCAAAGGCTATGACGTCGTGGCGGACGGTAATACCGGCGGCCTGGCCCAGACCGATCGCGACGGCTTTATGAATAAAACGGTCTATGGCGCGCTCGAACACGCTTTTTCTGACCAGTGGAGCGGCGTGATCCGCGGGTATGGCTACAGCAACCGTACCGCCTACGATGGTTATTACAGCAGCTATACACCCGACGTGCTGGTGGATACCCGCCAGCTTTACAGCCAGACCTGGGATGCCGGGCTGCGTTTTAACAACGATTTCTTCCATTCGCAGCTGCTCTCCAGCTACAGCCACAGCAAGGACTATAACTACGATCCCCATCTGGGACGTTACGACTCCTCCGCCACGCTGGATGAAATCCAGCAGTATAACGTGCAGTGGTCTAACTCCGTGGTCGTGGGGCACGGCAACATTGGTGCGGGTATCGACTGGCAAAAGCAGAGCACCGAGCCGGGCACCAACTACGTTACGGACGCTTATGAACTGCGAAACACGGGTATCTACCTGACGGCGCTGCAACAGGTAGGTGAGTTTACGCTGGAAGGCGCTGTGCGCAGCGACGACAACTCGCAATTTGGTCAACACGGCACCTGGCAGAGCAGCGCCGCCTGGGAGTTTATCGACGGCTACCGCTTCGTGGCCTCTTACGGTACAGCCTATAAGGCACCAAACCTGGGTCAACTCTATGGCTTCTATGGCAATGACAAGCTTGATCCTGAAGAGAGCAAGCAGTGGGAAGGGGCGTTCGAAGGGCTGACGGCGGGCGTCAACTGGCGGGTTTCGGGCTATCGAAATGATGTCGATAACCTGATCGACTATGACAATGGCCTGATGAAGTATTACAACGTCGGCAAAGCGCGTATTAAAGGCGTGGAGGCCACCGCGTCGTTCGATACCGGGCCGGTTACACACAGCGTCAGCTATGACTATGTGGATGCCCGCAATGCGAAAACGGACAAGCCGCTGGACCGCCGGGCGAAACAGCAGGTGAAATATCAGCTTGATACGCAGATCTATGATTTTGACTGGAGCCTGACTTATCACTATCTCGGCACGCGTTACGACACCAACTTCACCACCTCTCCGTCTGAGAAAGTGAAAATGGGCGGCGTAAGCCTGTGGGATGTCGCAGTTTCGTATCCGGTCACCTCACATCTGACAGTTCATGGTAAAATAGCCAACCTGTTCGATAAAGATTACGAGACAGTTTATGGCTACGAAACTGCAGGACGGGAATACACCTTGTCTGGCAGCTACACCTTCTGATGCACGTCCCACCGTGCTGGTGTTTGACTCCGGCGTCGGTGGGCTTTCAGTCTACGACGAGATTCGGCAACTCCTGCCGGATCTGCATTATATTTACGCTTTTGATAATGTCGCTTTCCCGTATGGGGAGAAGAGCGAAGCGTTTATCGTCGAACGCGTGGTGGAAATCGTCACTGCGGTCCAGAAGCGCTACCCCCTCGCGTTGGCGGTGATTGCCTGCAACACGGCAAGTACCGTCTCCCTGCCCGCGCTAAGAGAAAAGTTCCAGTTTCCTGTGGTCGGCGTGGTGCCAGCGATTAAGCCTGCGGCGCGATTAACGGCGAATGGCATCGTGGGATTACTGGCCACGCGGGGCACCGTCAAGCGTCCTTATACCCACGAGCTTATTGAACGCTTCGCGCATGAATGCCAGATCGAAATGCTCGGCTCGGCGGAGCTGGTGGAGATGGCCGAAGCAAAACTGCACGGTGACGCCGTTTCGCTGGACGAACTGCGGCGGATTTTACGTCCGTGGCTGCGTATGCCGGAGCCGCCAGACACGGTGGTGCTGGGATGTACCCATTTCCCTTTACTGAAGGAAGAGCTACTTCAGGTACTGCCGGAAGGAACACGACTGGTCGATTCGGGTGCGGCGATTGCACGTCGAACCGCCTGGCTTCTTGAACATGAAGCGCCAGATGCAAAATCTGCTGATATGAATAAGGCGTTCTGCATGGCCTTAACCGCAGAAACTGAGCAACTTTCACCCGTTTTGCGGCGTTACGGTTTCGAAACGCTCGAAAAACTAGCGCTGTAGCACGGTTTTGAGCAAAAAAGAGACGGTTGAAAGTTTTTTTTAAAAGAGGGGTTGTCAACGTCTGAGAACTCCCTATAATGCGCCACCACTGACACGGAACAACGGCACGCAAGCCGCCGGGTCAGCAGGGTTCTCCCGGCGAAAGCCGCTGAAGGATCCCGGAGAAAAGCGAAAATAAAAGCTTGACTCTGAAGCGGGAAAGCGTAATATGCACACCCCGCGCCGCAGCGAAAAACGAAGCGGCACTGCTCTTTAACAATTTATCAGACAATCTGTGTGGGCACTCAGGTGACATGGATTCTTAATGTCTTCGGACAATAAATGAATACCAAGTCTCATTGAGTGAACACGTAATTCATTACGAAGTTTAAT
>NZ_FCOP01000002.1 GCF_900021175.1 Pseudenterobacter timonensis | reverse complement strand
GTTTCTGTCCCGCAAAAATCTTCAACATCCAGCGGCGAGGTACAGGAGGGAATGTCAAGCTGATAGCGATTCAGGGTGGTATTCATCAAACCGGAAAGGGTATTCTGTAACGTATCCGTCAGGCTCATATTTAATTACTCCATGTAAGATCCGACACGCTGAATGACAATGGGTTTTATCACCAATGAGCACCACTTTTTTACCATTGACAATCATCATTGATGACACAGAAATAGCTTTACTGCTGTGCGTGGTTTTATCACCCAGAATAATGAAACCTTAGACATTGAACGTTCTTGCTTCGGTTAAAATAAGATGCATCACCGTCAAACAATGTTATTTATTAATGACGCAACGAAAAACATACTGTGGACCAACACCATATTTTTCATAATCACCATCAACTTCTTCTGGGAGTGGTGAAGCAGATTGTCTAAACATAGTCAATGCGTATTGTCTGTCGCCGCCAACATTCCCACGCAACACTTTTTCGGTCCCTTGCTCTGGTCCCTGAGGATTGTTTACCGGAGAGTGGGAGTAATAATCTGCTGCATACCAGTCATTGGTCCATTCTGAACCACTCAATCCCATATCATACAGGCCTAAGGGGTTTGATGGGTATTTACCTACTGGATAAATGGGAAGCCCCATCCCGTCAGTGTATTTATTCAGTTCATCCTGGCTGGGGACGTTTTTTCCTGGTAAAAACTCACCATTGTTAGTAGCAAACGGAAAATACTGACCTCTGGATCTTGCCGCAAACTCCCATTGTGCCTCTGTCGGCAAATCAATTTTTTTACCGGATTTTTTACCTAACCACTGACAATAATCTTTTGCCAGTTGCCAGATAACACCTGCAGGATAATCCCCCTTTAGCAGAGAAGGATGACGTTTTGCCAGTATATCCATAGGTGGATTTTTATCTGTTACTTTTAAATAAAAATTAAAATCATCGTTGGTAACTTTATATTTTGACATCGAAAAATCACTTAAAATAACCTTGTGTAAAATTTTATCATCCTGTTGTATGCTGAAAGGCAGTTTTTCACCGACTAACGGTCCAAAATCGCCCATTAAAAACTCACCGCCCTGAACGGGGACCATATTAGAGACCGATTTATCCACAAGTGCTTTAGCCGCTTTTTCACTCCCGGCGGTATTTCCCTGATCGCACCCGGTCAGTAAACCGGCAGCAACGGAAGCAACTACAATTAATTTTCTCATCTTATCACCTTAGCCATTGCATCATGCAGTCATTGTAAAAGTCGGGTGCTGATCATCAATCATGGCAAGATATTCTGACA
>NZ_FCOP01000001.1 GCF_900021175.1 Pseudenterobacter timonensis | reverse complement strand
TATGCTGAAAGGCAGTTTTTCACCGACTAACGGTCCAAAATCGCCCATTAAAAACTCACCGCCCTGAACGGGGACCATATTAGAGACCGATTTATCCACAAGTGCTTTAGCCGCTTTTTCACTCCCGGCGGTATTTCCCTGATCGCACCCGGTCAGTAAACCGGCAGCAACGGAAGCAACTACAATTAATTTTCTCATCTTATCACCTTAGCCATTGCATCATGCAGTCATTGTAAAAGTCGGGTGCTGATCATCAATCATGGCAAGATATTCTGACACCAGGATGTCTGGGGTACTAACGCTAACGTCTTTGCTTCGGTTAAACTGAGATATAGGGTAATAATGAAAAGATATTAATTATTTATTACGCAACGAAAAACATACTGCGGCCCAACACCATATTTTCCATAATCATCGTCTTTATCAATCTTCGGAATTGGTAATGCTGATTGCCTGAACATCGTTAAAGCATACTGGTTATCTCCACCTACAGCTCCACGCAAGACTTTTTTATTCCCGCTAGCTGGCCCCTGAGGATTATTTAAAGGAGAATGTTTATAGTAATCACGTGCGTACCAGTCATTAGTCCATTCTTTGCCACTTAACCCCATATCATATAGACCGAGAGGATTTGGTGGATATTTACCAATAGGATAGAATGGCAAATATAACCCGCCAGTGAATTTTTGCATTTCATCATATGTTGGATAATTTCTTCCATGTTCAATCTTCCCATTATCGGTTGCAAAAGGTAAAAACTTACCTTCTGAGCGCGCGGCATACTCCCATTGAGCCTCAGTAGGTAAATCAATTTTTTTACCTGATTGCTCTCCAAGCCATAAGCAATAATCTTTTGCCTGCTGCCAAGTTGCGCTTACCGAATAGTTATCTCCAAGAAGAATTGGATAGTCTTTGGTAAAAGGGCTAACAGGTGGTCGTTTTTTGCCTGTTATTCCAAGATACGCATTATAATCTTTATTAGTTACCTTATATTTTGAAATCATAAAATCACTAAGTATAACTTTATGTAATTCCTTGTCATCTTGCTGAATACTGAAGGGCACGTGCTCACCTACCAAAGGACCAAAATCCCCCATCAAAAACTCTCCACCTTTAACGGCATTCATGTTTGATATGGATTTTTTAACCAATTGATTTGCTAACTCTGATTTTTTTGAGGAATTGTCACAAGCAACAAGTGAGAAAATAATTAAAATGAAAATTTTTTTGTTATCACTATTTTTCATTACAACTCTCCCTCTGCCATCTGTGCATTTGAGTTATGACTCTCGTTAATCAACGCAATATACTGTTTCATCTCATCTTGAGGAATTGATTTAAATAGTTCATCAGGATCAACAGTGTCAGGAAGTCTTTCATAGAGAGTATGAAGATTTTTTTCGTATTGTGTCGAGTAACTCCCCATGAATCCGAACTCCGTCATCCCTAAAAAACCCAACAATGCTTGTTCATTGACCTTAGCATTCCCTTTTCCCGCAGCAGGTTTTGCCGTCATATGCTGCATCACATTATTATAATCAGCCTTACTCTGCACCCACTTGAAGCAAAGCATTATTGCTAGTTTCTGTCCCGCAAAAATCTTCAACATCCAGCGGCGAGGTACAGGAGGGAATGTCAAGCTGATAGCGATTCAGGGTGGTATTCATCAAACCGGAAAGGGTATTCTGTAACGTATCCGTCAGGCTCATATTTAATTACTCCATGTAAGATCCGACACGCTGAATGACAATGGGTTTTATCACCAATGAGCACCACTTTTTTACCATTGACAATCATCATTGATGACACAGAAATAGCTTTACTGCTGTGC